>CAVRCA010000003.1:0-820190 GCA_963719345.1 uncultured Alphaproteobacteria bacterium | reverse complement strand
GCATGAACATCAGGATCCAGCTCGCTTCCGGCACACCGCGACGCCGCAAAGCGGCGACCGTGTCGTAGATGATCTTGCCCCAAAGCCACAGGAACAGCCCGAGGCCGATCAGTCCGATCTGCAGCACGGTGTCGATGTAGCCGTTGTGCGCCGAGGGGGCCTTCCAGCCGACGACCTCCTGGATGTACTGCACCTCCCGCGAACTGACGTTCCAGAAGCCGGAGTACCCGTAGCCTAGCCAGGGTCGCTGCATCGCCGCATCGATGCTGAGCCCCCAAAGCGGGACCCGTCCGGTAAGGCTCGCGTCACGCCCGAGCAGGGTCAGCGGAAGATCCGGGTTTACGATGCTTCCCACGATGAAAGCCGTCCACACCGAGATCGCGATAAACAGCAACAGCACGACCATCCGGCTGCGCCACGTGAAGATCAACCCGCCGAGCATGATCATGATGAGCGCAATCAGCAGCGACGTGCTGGAGCGGGTCAGGACCAGGAACGGCACCAGCAGGAGCACGATCAGCACCGGCTTTGCTCTGCGACGCTCCCGCAGCGCCATATGAACGTAACAGGAAACCGCAATCGCGGCGGCAATCCCGGTCTCGTTCTTCTGGGTGAACACGCCCCGGAGCGCGCCCGCGTAGAGGTCCTTTTCCATCCCGATGGAGGGCACCAGGACCCAAACGAGGAAGGAGAGAACGCACAGGATCGCCATGGTCCGGGCGACACGGCGGATTGTGCCGTAGAGCCCGAATTCGAGATGGCACAATAGGCCAAATCCGAGGCAGTTCGCGAGAGTGACAGGACGCCTGATAGTCGCGAACGAGAACTCGGACCAGAGGGCAGACAGGGCGCACAGGGCCAGGATGGGCAGGTAGAGCCAGAGCGGACGTAGCGCCGGTCGAACCCGGTCCCAATTGCGCAGGAAGTAGATCACGACGACGCCAAGGATGACCATGAGGCACAACGTGGTCGGCGGATCCGTGCTCCCCGGCGCGGGCATGATCCCCTGGCCGCTCAGCACCCGCAGCGGCGGCAGCAGTCCGCCCGCGTAGACCGAGAGCGCCATGAACATGAAGCCTTCGCGCATGGCCCAAGCCATTCGCCGGCTTCGGGCACGGGCGGCTCGCCTGCCCGAAGCGACGGCGAAAGGCGCTTCGGCGACCACGTCAGCCGGCATAGGTCAGTTCCGCCAGCCCGCTCCGCAGGTGACCTTGTCGGCTCATCGATCTTCCCAGTCAGTTCCGGCGCGCAGCGGCACCGGGTTCAATAATGCTCTGATCGGCGCCGCAAAGCAAGCAACCAGACAGATTTTTGAGACGCCGGCCATCGGCTTCGGCCATCCCTGCCAGCGCCGGGCGTTTGCATCTTCCGGCTCCGACGGCGAAAGATGCCCGATCGGCGGCGCGCGTGCGAACAGGAGGCTTTTGGATGGCGGACAGGATGAAGCTCGGCATATTGCTGCCGCTCGGCGATATCGGCGGCGACCCGGCGACGGTGCGCGACTTCGCCCAGGCGGCGGAGGAACTGGGCTACGGCGATCTCGCCGCCCCTGATCACGTTTTGGGGGTCAATGTGGAGAACCGGCCCGACTGGGGGGCGCGCAACACCTCCCGGGACATGTTCCACGACCCCTTCGTGTTGTTCGGCTTTCTGAGCGGAGTGACCCAACGGATCGGTTTCTCGACGCAGGTGTTGATCCTGCCGCAGCGCCAGACGGCGCTGGTCGCCAAGCAGGCCGCGTGCCTCGACGTGCTGTGCGGCGGCCGCTTCCGGCTGGGCGTCGGGGTGGGCTGGAACGAGGTCGAGTTCGTCGGTCTGAACGAGGATTTCCATAACCGCGGTCGCCGGTCGGCGGAGCAGGTCGAGGTCATGCAGGCCCTTTGGGCCGCGCCGCACGTCTCCTACAAGGGGCACTGGCACACGATCGAGGACGCCGGCATCAATCCCCGCCCAGCCCACGGCCGGGTTCCGGTATGGTATGGCGGCGATCAGGACGTGACGCTGCGCCGCATTGCCAAATTCGGCGATGGCTGGATGCCGAATTCCTATAGGCCGGACGACGCGGCGCGGGCCGTGTTCGACACCCTGCGGCGCTACACCGAGCAAGCCGGGCGCGACCCGGCGGCGATCGGCCTTGAGCCGTGGGTCTCGATGGGCGACGGCGCCGAGGCCGACTGGCGCCGCGAGGTGACCGCCTGGAAGCAACTCGGCGTCACCCGCTTCTGCCTGACCACCACGTTCAATCGCCGCGGGCATCAGCGGATCGCGGGCCGTTCGATGGCCGATCACCTCGCGGCCATGAAGCGCTTCATCGCAGCGGTGGACGACTTGCTGTAGCAGGCCGGCGGCCAGAGGCGATCGCCGTTGTGGTCATCCCGCGCGCGCTTGCGCCACGATCCGCGCATGATGCATGCCGCGCAGCGGTCGCAGCACGAACAGCGCCAGCGCGACCACCGCCAAATTGGCAACCGCGCAGGCCACCAACACGGCGTACCAGCCGCCGGTCGCATCCTTCAGCACGTTCGCGAGCGGCACGAGGAAGGCCGACGTCCCTTGGCGGTGTAGAGCAGGCTGGCGTTCGTGGTTGCATAGCGCGTGCCGAATAGGTCCGTGCAGGTGGACGGGAACAGGCTGAAGATTTCCCCCAGGTGAAGAAGATCAGCGCGGCAAAGATCACGAAGCTCCAAGGACTCGTGCCGAAGCTCGCCAGCAGCCAATAGCCGATCCCACCGAGCGTGAACGCGATCGCCATGGTGTATTCGCGCCCGATCTGGTCGGACACCCAGCCGAAGAAGGGCCGCGCCAATCCGTTCATCACGCTGTCGACCACGAGAGCCACGTTGAGCGCGCTCGCGCCCAGGAAGAGCGCGGTCCGATCCAGCCCGAAATCCCTGGCGATCGGGGCGATCTGCGCCGTCGCCATCAGCCCGCTGGCGGACACGACCGTAAGCATGACGTAGAGCAGCCAGAAGAGCGGCGAACGCAGCACCTGACCAGGCGAGGAGGACACGGCGGTCTGTTGCACGCGCGCGAGGCGGCATCGGCGGTCACTTCGCCGGGCGAGCGGCGCCCGCACGATCGGCGCCACGAGCAGCAGCACGGCTCCCTGGCCCAGGCCGAACCAGAAGAACGCCGCCTGGTATCCTGCGTGCTGGATCAGCAGGCTGATCGGCACCACCGTGAGCGCGGCACCCGCGCCGAACCCGGCCGCCGTGCAGCCCGACCGCCAGCCCGCGCTTGTCAGGAAACCACTTAACCGCGTTCCCGACGCAGGTCGCGTAGATCGCGCCCGCGCCGATGCCGGCGATCGCGGCCCCGACATAGAGCGTTTCGATCGCTCTGCCGCGTAGGCGTTCAGCACCCAGGCCGCTGCCACGAGCAGGCCGCCGGCGGCGATCATCATCGGGGGGCCGCGCCGGGGTCCAAGCCGGTCGACGATCCAGCCGACAAGCGGGGTGATCCAGGTCTCGGTGGCGATGAAGATGCTGAAAGCGAACTGGATTTCGGCCAGGGTCCAGCTTCGCGCCCGATGCATCGGATCAACGAACAGCGTCCAGGCGTATTGCAGATTGGCGATCAGCACCATGCACACGACGCCGGCCCAAAGCTGCGACCAGCGCTCGGCCTGGATCGCGCGCCTGAGCCGGGACGGCCGGGTGTCGGCCGACATATCGTCAGCCCGCGCGACTGACCGAGAGCCGCGGCGGGTTCTTCAAGGTCTGGAAGATGACGCAGTAGCGCTCGGTGGTCTCGATCATCCGCTGCAGCCTGGCATCGTCGGCATCGCTGTCGATCTCGAAACGGACAGTGATGTCGGTCATGCCGACCGGCGTCGCCTTGTCGATGCCGAGGGTGCCGCGCACGTCCCACACCCCGTCGGCGATCACCCGACCGTGGCGGATCTGGACGCCGTAGGCGGTGGCGACGGCGCGCAACGTCACGCCGGCGCACGCAACGAGCGCCTGCAACAGCATGTCGGCGGAACACGCGAGCTCTCCCGATCCGCCGGCCGACTGATGCAGGCCGGCGGTCACGCTGCCGTGCCACGAGGGAACAGTGGCGGCGACGTCGTCGGTGGCCAGCGCGGCCTCGGCGTGGGCGGGGATGCGCGCCGCCTCCGGGGTGTCGCGATAGCGAAGCTTGAGCGGCGCCTGCACGGCGCGGAGTTCGTCGGCGTTCATGGATTTCCCTTTGAGCTGACCCGATAACCGGCAGCCGGATGTTCGGACGTGAGCCTCGCTCGACCTTCGCCATAGAGTTTTTCGCGCAACGTGCCGGGCGGGTAGTCCCGCTTGTAGACGCCCCGGCGCTGCAGCTCGGGGACCACCAGGTCGACGAAATCCTCGAACGTCTCCGGCGTGACCGCGTAGGCGAGATTGAACCCGTCGATGTCGGTGTCGGCGACCCATGCCTGCATCTCGTCCGCGACCTCCTGCGGCGAGCCGACGACCACCGGGCCGCGACCGCCGATCGCGGCGTGCTTGGCGATCTCGCGCACGGTCCAGACGCGCTCCGGGTCGGCGATGGTGAACGCTTCCAGCGCCGACGTCATCGCGCCGCGGTTGTCGAAGCGCAGCGGCTCGTCGAGCGGCAATGTGGAGAAATCAAGGCCGGTCCAGCCCGACATCAGCGCAAGCGCGCCATCCTCGCTGACATGCGCGCGATAGTCCTCAAGCTTGGCCCGTGCCGCCGCCCCGGTCTCGCCGGTGATGACCGTCATCATTGTGAAGATCAGGATTTCCGCGGGATTGCGCCCGAGCGCGGCGGCCCGCTTGCGGATGTCGGCGACGATCGGGGCGATCACCTGCTTGGAGGGGCCGTTGATGAACACGCACTCGGCGTGCTGCGCGGCGAACTGCCGCCCGCGCCCCGACGCGCCCGCCTGATACAGCAACGGCGTGCGCTGCGGCGACGGTTCGCACAGGTGGATCGCGTCCATTCGCAGATAGGTGCCCTCGTGATGGATACGATGGATCTTGTCGGGATCGGCAAACCGGCGGCCGGCGCGGTCGCGCAGCACGGCACCATCCTCCCAGCTCCCTTCCCACAGCTTGTAGACCGCCTGCATGTACTCCTCGGCGATCTCGTACCGCGTGTCGTGGTCATGCTGCTCGGTAAGCCCCATGCCCTGGGCGGCGCTGTTCAGGTAGCCGGTCACGATGTTCCAGCCGATTTGCCCCTTCGTGAGGTGGTCGAGCGTCGACATGCGGCGGGCGAACGGATAGGGGTGCTCGTAGGTCAGCGCGCAGGTCACGCCGAAACCGAGGTTTCGCGTCACCGTCGCCATCGCCGGGATGACCATCAGCGGGTCGTTCACCGGCACCTGCACGGCGTGCTCGAGCGCGGTGCGCGGCGAGCCCTGGTAGACGTCGTAGATGCCGAGCACGTCGGCGAGGAACAGCGCGTCGAACTTGCCGCGCTCCAGCGTGCGCGCCAGATCGGTCCAGTATTCGAGCGTGTTGTAGGTGTCGGCGCGGTCGCGCGGATGCGTCCACAGTCCCGGCGACTGGTGGACGATGCAGTTCATGTCGAAGGCGTTCAGCCGGATCGTTTTGGCCACGCGGCTCATCCCTGTTGGCGCAGCGGCGACATGAGGTCGGCGAGATCGGTCAGGTCGTCGAGCCGCATGGCGGCGGCGATGAACCGCTCGGCCGCATCCGCCGGGATGACGTCGCGCGCGTTGTCGCGGAATTTCTGTCCCAGCTCATCGTCGGACAACGGGTTTTGCGGGTCTCCCTTGGGGTACATCATCTCGGCCTGCACCACCTCGCCATCCGCCATCGTCACCACGACGCGGGCCGGGAATTTCTCCGGGTACAGTTTCGTCAGCTCGGGATCGGCGATCACTTCGGTTCGCTCCAGCACGCGGCGCACCAGCTTGTCCCGGAAGCGGTCCGGCTGGAACTGGGGCTGGCCGGCCGCGCCATCCACACAGGCGATGGCGACGCAATAGGGTACCGACAGGCGCGCAGCCATGGCGCTGTCGACCAGCTTGCTGGAAAAATGCGATTTCACGGTGGAGTAGGTGCTGACGGCGATGCTGTCGATCCGGGCGGGATCGGGCGCATGTCGTCGCACGATCTCCAGCGCCGCTCCGATCGGCGAGTGGCTGGCGAGGATGGACGGATATGGCTTGTAGCCGTTCTGCGACACCTCCCAGACCTGCCCCAACCCGCGGGTCAGCGCGTCCGCGTCGGGCTTGGCGCTGTACGCCGCAAGATAACCTTTCGGGTGACCGAAAATGTCCGGCGGGCTGGAAGCGCCCAGGGCGGCCAGCCGGGCCGACAGCACGCCGTGCATGGCCGCCTTGCCGGGGTGAAGGCTTTTCGTATCGTCCCCGGTTTCGAAGAAGGCGTTCAGCCCGGCCGCCTGGGTGCCGGCGAAGCCGAGCGCCGTCTGCACCTGAGCGGCGTCGAGCCCCATCGCCTTGGCCGCCGCGGCCGCCGCGCCGAACGTGCCGTTGGTCGCCGTCGAATGCCAGAACCGGTAGTGCGTCGGCATTACCGCCAAGCCGACGCGGGCCGTCACCTCGTAGCCGCCGACCATCGCGACGATCAGATCGCGTCCGGTGAGCCCGCGATCCTCGCAGACCGCGAGTGCCGCCGGCACCACGACCGAGCCGACATGGATCAGGGCGCGCTTGTGGGTGTCGTCATTGTCAGCCGCGTTGACCAAGATGCCGTTCGCCAGCGCCGCCAGCGCCGGATGGCTGCGGCCGCCGCCGACGATGCTCGACCGGCCATGGGCGGCGAACTCCGCGACCAGGGTGCGCGCGATCTCTGCCTTGCGGCTATCCTCGCGCCACGCCGCGAGGGCGCAGCCGGTGGCGTCGAGGAACATGCGACGGGCCTGTGCCACCGCCTCGGCGGGAATATCCCGGTACTCGAGCGTGGCGACGAACGAGCCGAGGCGTTCGCTGGCGGGCGGCGATGCGGTCATCCGAGGTCCTTGGCGGTGTGCGGCTAATCTAGCCGGGGTGCGTGCGGGTCAGCGAATTGCCGCCGCGAGCGGCGCTCCGGCGCGGCGCGCAGCCGTGCGTGCAGCAGCCACATCGGGATGGCCAGCAAGCCGATCACGCCGGCCGCGTACAGCGCGCCGGCGGGGCCGCCGGTCAGATCCGCGGCCCGGCCGCACAGCGCAGGGGCCAGCGCGTTGCCGAGATAGTAGATAGTGTAGAACAGGCCCATCCCGACGGCGCGGTTCTCCGGACGGGCGGATAAGGTGCCGGCCGCCATCACCGTCGAGGCCGGCAGCGAGCCGAAGACGCCGAACAGCGCCGCGCACAGCAACGGCCAGTCCGTGAGGGCAATGCCGAAGCAGGCTGTCGTCGCGACGGCCGTGCCCAGTGCCAAGGTGGCAAACCCGCCGAACCGGGCGGCGAGGCCGCCACCCGCGAGCGTCGCGCCGACGCTGCCCCAGGTCACGACGGCAATCACCGTGGCTGCCAGCCATTCCGGTTGCCCGCGGGCGGCGAGCAGCGACGGCACGTAGGAGACGAAGCCGGCGAAGCTGCCGGTGTAGGCGGTCCAGATCAGCCCGGCGACCGTGACCAGCACGCATTCGTGCCGACTTGGCAGCGAGAAGCGGCGCGGCGCCGGGGCGGCATGCGGCGCCGGGCGGTAGGAGGCGAGGAACAGCACCGTCGTGATGCCGGCGATGACGCAGGCGGAGAGCAGGCCGGCCGTCAATCCGCCCCGTGCCGCGACCGGCGGCAGCGTGATCTGGGCCACCGATACCCCGATCGGATAGGCGGCGACCGACACGCTGATCCCCACCATGAACCAGCGGCCCGTGAACCAGTCGGCGATGATCTTGCTCTGCAGCACGATCATCCCCACCGCGCCGCAGCCGGCGATCACGCGCCCGACGGCGATGCCGGACGGGCCGCCGTACAGCGCCGAGACCGCCGGCCCGAGGGTCATCAGCGTCAGTCCCGTCCCGACGATTAATCCATCGCCGTAGCGCCGACCGAGCAAGCCCAGCGGCAGGGCGAGGGCGATTCCGGGGGCGACGAACACGCCGATCAGGCTGCCAAGGGCCGTGTAGTCGAGCCGGTACGCCGCGATCAGGTCGGGCGCCAGGCTGGCGACGGTCTGATACTGGTAGCCGAACGCGACCCGGGCGAGCGCGATGGCGATCAGAATGCTCCAAGCCCGCCCGCCCATGGTGGTGTTGGTTCCTTCCCGCGTCGACCGCACCGGCGCAGCGAGGCCGACGCTATCGCAGGCGAGTCCGGCCGCCTATCGACGACAGGACTGTCTCGGCGCAACCCTGACCGGCGTGCGGTAGCCCGAACGCCGTCGCGCGCTTATCTTGGCGACATGCCTGAAACTCCCGCCTTCCTCGACAGCCTGCGACCGGCCGTCCCCGACATCGTCGTGCCGCGCGGCGTGACGCGCTTCTACCTGCCGCGCCGGCCGGTTCGTGGCCGGTTGATCCGGCTCGGGCCGCTGGCTGACGCGCTGCTCACCCGCCACGCCAATCCACCCGTGCTGCGGCGGCTCATGGGCGAGGCGCTGGCCCTCGCGGCCGGCCTGTCCACCGCCCTGAAATTCCGTGGCTCGTTCAGCCTGCAGGTCAAGGGCGACGGCGCCGTGCCGATGCTGCTGGCCGACTGCACCGATACCGGGGCGCTGCGCGGCTATGCCCGCGCCGACGAGGCCAAGCTCGCGGGGCTGATGGCGCGCCACCCCAAACCCTCGGCGGAGGACCTGTTGGGCAAAGGCTATCTCGCCTTCACCGTCGATCAGGGGCCCGATACCGACCGCCACCAGGGCATCGTCAGCATCGAGGGCGCCGGTCTCGCCGACATGGCGCTGCATTACTTCCAGACCAGCGAGCAGATTAGCTGCTTCGTCCAGTTGGCCTGCGCCGAGACCGTTTCCGGCTGGCGGGCCGGCGGCCTGATCCTGGAAAAGGTCGCCGGCGAGGGAGGCGTTGATCCCGCCCTCGACGCCCGCGATCAGGAGGAGAGCTGGCGCGCCGCGGTCGCCCTCGGAGCGACCCTGACCGACGGCGAGCTGCTCGACGACGAGCTGCCGCCCGACCGCCTGCTGTACCGGCTGTTCCACACCGAGGGCGTGGCGCTCGATCGCGCCCGCGCGCTCTCCTACGGCTGCCGGTGTTCCCGCCAGCGCCTGTCCGGCATCCTGGAGGGCTTCCCGCCGGACGACCTCGACCACATGGCGGTGGACGGCGACATCGTGATGACCTGCGAGTTCTGCAATTTCGACTTCCGGTTCCGCCGCGACGAAGTGCGCGGAACGCTCGCCCCCGCCGGCCAGCCGCCGGGCGAGGGATCGTCGCCCGAATGACGCTCGGCCGTCGCTCGGTCGGCATCCTCGTCTTGTCCGCGCTGCTGCCGGTGTCCGCCTGCGTCGGCACCGGCGGCAGCGGCGCCGACGAGGCGCCAGCCGTCGCCGAGCGGTTCGAGCCCCTGCGCTACGATTACCTGACGCCGATCGGGTTGAACGTCGGCGCCGTGACGGTCGAGCGGCGGCGAGCGCCCGCGAGCACCCCGCCCGCCGAGGCCAGCGAGCCGACGACGCTTGACGCGGCAATCCGGGCGATGGCGGAGGACCGGCTCAGGGCGGTCGGGACGACCGGTCGCGCGGTGCTTGCCATCGACGACGCCAGCATTTCGCGGGTTGGGGACGGCTACCAGGGCGCGGCAGCGGTCGAACTCGACATCTACACCCCGGCTGACGAGCGGGTCGCGTTCGTCGAAGCGCGTGTCACCGCCCACCGCAGCAATGTCGGTGGCGACCGGCGCGCCCGCTACGAGCTGACCAAGCAGCTGATGGACCAGCTCAATGTCGAGCTCGAGTACCAGATGCGGCATCACCTCGGTGACTGGATCGTCAACCCGACGACCGGCCCGCCGGCACCGGTCGAGCAACAGGCCTTGCCGGCGCCCTGATCGTTATCCAATCAGCCGGTTTGGGTGCGGTCAGGCCTGGACCCGCAGCGCCGTCAGGCCCACCGCCAGCAGCGCGCGAAGTTCGAGAAGCGGGAGGGCAACGCATCCCTCGGTCGGCGCCAAGTCGGGGCGGCCCACGTGCAGGAAGATCGCCGACCCGCGCCCGCGCACGACGGGCGCATCGTTCCAGCCCAGGATCGCGATAACGTCGTAGACGCCGTCGCTGCGCCATAAGGCCTCGCAACGCGCGGCGTGCGGCAGACGGACCGGACGATTGTAGTCCGGGTGGGAGGGATCGTCGCACCAGCCGTCGCTCGGACCCAGCGGCTCGATCGACAAGCTGGCTGGCTGGGGCGCGCCGCGATCGGCCCGGTAGAGGACGCGCCGAGCGGCAGCAAGCCGGATGGCGTCGCGCCGTCGCCCTCCTGCTTGTCCGCCCGAACGCCGCCTCGGCCGAGGGCGGCGCGGAACGTTCGGCCGTGAAAAGTCAGCCGTCCGTCGGCCTCGACCAGAGCTTCGGTCATCGCGGCGTCATCCTGTGCGGGTTCACCCGAGCAGGTGGCCGAACCGTTCCGCCTTGGTCGCGAGATACTGGTCGTTGACCCCGTTGGGGGCGAAAGCGTGCTTCTCGCGCCCGATGACCTCCACGCCACAGGCGGCGAGCCCGGTCATCTTCTCCGGGTTGTTGGTCAACAGCCGGACCCGCGGCACCCCCAGCTCGCGCAGCATCGTGGCGGCAAAGAGGAAATTGCGCTCGTCGGCGTCCCAGCCGAGCGCCCGGTTGGCATCGAGCGTGTCCAGTCCCCGTCCTGCAGCGTATAGGCCCGCAGCTTGTTGACCAGGCCGATGCCGCGGCCCTCCTGCGCGAGATAGAGCAGCACGCCGGCGCCCTCCTCGGCGATCCGACTGATCGCACCGCGCAGCTGTGCGCCGCAGTCGCAGCGCAGGCTGCCGAGCAGATCGCCGGTGAAGCATTCCGAGTGGATGCGCACCAGCGGCGCCTCTTCGAGCTCGGGGGCGCCGATCACGATCGCGAGGTGCTCGATCCCGGCATCATGGCCGCGGAAGGCGACGACGCGCGCGTCGGGCGCGTTTTCGAGCGGGACGGGAGCTTCCGAAACCCGTCGCAGGCTGGCCGCCAGCGCTCCCGGATAGGCGGCGACGTCACCGGCCGGCAGCGACAGCAGGCGGAGCTGCGCCGCGACCTGCGGCGCATCCAGGCGGGCGGGGGCCGCCAGCACGGCGGGAAGCAGCCGACCGAGCTTGACCAGCGCCAAGGCGACCCCGGCCAGCGGCGGTGGCGTGGCGGCGACCGGTGGCTCGGGCAGCAGCTGCTCGGCGGTCGGATCAGCCAGGCTCCGGAGGACCACCGGATCGAACGGGAAATTGGGCAGCCGGACCGCCATCGCCTGCGACGACCGGGGCACCGGCTGGTGCAGGACCGAGGAGGCCCGCACCGGTGCGAGCAGCAATACTGCCGTATCACCGGCGAGCGAGGCGAACTCGGTCAGGCCGGTCGCGCCGACGGTCTCGGCGGCGACCAGGACGAGCGGGTGCTCGCCGACGAGCAGCACGGGAATACCACGTCGCAACTCCGCGATTGCGCGGTGGACGGCACGGATGCGGAGGACGGTCGAGTTCCCGCCGAGGCAAGGTCTTCATCCGCCCGCAAGGGGAACGATCCGGGAAACGCCACGCGGGTCATCAGGTCACGCCAAGTCCGTCATCTGTTTCGCATCCCAGTTGGACCGCGACGAGGGAGGCTGTCGAGAGCCGTGCACCCCTGCTCACGAGCCTGTATATGGCGGCAGTTGGCTCCCGTCCCCGTATCGATCACAATAAAGTGAGTGCTCGGATGCTTGCCGCAACGAGATTATGGCCTCCTCGCGGCGTTACGTCTCATAATAGCGAACGGGCGCGAGCGGTAGGCGCCGATTCCGCTATCGGGGCAGAGCGTGGCTCGACTTCGTCGAGGCCCGCCGGACGTAAAAAGGCACGAGAGGTATGGATCGCATGTCGGGCGAACGGCCCATCTTGGTTGTGGACGACGATACGGCTCTGCGGGCGACCCTTGCCGAACAGCTCGCCGTCGACGGGGAGTTCACGGCCGTCGAGGCGTCGGACGTCGCAGAAGCCGAGCAGAAACTCGGCGGCCGGGATGCCCGTTTCGACGCCATCATCCTTGATGTGGGACTTCCGGACGGCGATGGGCGCGATCTCTGCGCCCGCTTGCGGCGGCAAGGCGTGAAAGTGCCGATCGTCATGCTCACCGGCTCCGACGAGGAGTCGGACGTCGTGCGCGGCCTCGATTTGGGCGCCAACGACTACATCGCGAAACCGTTCCGCCTGGCGGAGCTGCTGGCGCGCCTGCGGGCGCAGCTGCGGATCTTCGAGAACAGCGAGGACGCCGTCTTCAGCATCGGGCCCTACATGTTCCGTCCCTCGGCCAAGCTGCTGCAGGAGCCGGCAAGAACCGCCGCATCCGGCTGACCGAGAAAGAGGCGGCGATCCTCAAATTCCTCTACCGCGCCGGCACCCGCCCGGTCGCCCGCCAGGTGCTGCTGAACGAGGTCTGGGGCTACAACGCGGCGGTGACCACCCACACGCTGGAGACGCACATCTATCGGCTACGGCAGAAGATCGAGCCGGACCCCTCCAACGCGCGGCTGCTGGTCACGGAAGGCGGCGGCTATCGGCTCGACCCCGAGGGCGTGCCGCCGATGGCGGCCGATCTGGCGCGCCGCCTGACCCTCGACGGCCCAGGTTCAGCCGTTCTAGCTCGACGCAGACCGGGACGTGGTCGGACGTGCGCGGCCAGTCGCGCGCCTCGGTCAACACGGCATGACGGGACAGGCGTCCGGCGAGATCGGGTGTCACCCAGACATGATCGAGGCGGCGCCCGCGGTTCGAGGCGCGCCAGTCGCGATTGCGGTAGCTCCACCAGGTGAACAGCTTCTCCGTCGCCGGCACGAAATGGCGCACCGCGTCGGTGAAGCCGGTGTTCTGCCACGCGGTCAGCCGCTCCACTTCGGCCGGCGTGTGGCTGACCACGCCGAGCAGTTGGCGGTGGCTCCAGACGTCGTGCTCCAGGGGCGCGATGTTGAGGTCGCCCGTCAGAATGGTCCGGCCCAGCAAGGGGCGAGCGGCGAACCATTCGGCGGCCTGGTCGACAAAGGCGAGCTTGTGGGCGAACTTTGCGTTCTGCTCGGGGTCGGGGATGTCGCCGCCCGCCGGCACGTAGAAATTATGCAGCTCGGCCGGACCGCCGGGAAGTGTCGAGCAGCGACCGCGAGGTGCCGGCAGTCGCCCTTGGCACACCAGTCCGGCGCGCCCTCATCGACCACGAATGGCAGGCGCGAGAGGATGGCGACGCCGTTGTAGCCCTTCATCCCGCGGAAGGCGGCATAGGGATAGCCAAGCTCGGCCGGCGCCGCGTCCGGAAACAGGGCGTCCGGGACCTTGGTCTCCTGCAGGCAGATCACGTCGGGATCGAGCGCCGCGATCAGCTCCCTTAACAGGGGCAGCCGCAGCCGCAGCGAGTTGATGTTCCAGGTCGTCACCCGCAGCCTCATCGGTCGTGCGAACTCTCAGCCATGATCGGTCCCTAGCTAGAACACGCGGAAGAAAATCGCCCTCTACGGCAGCGTCGACGCGAAGGACAATGCGCAGCGCCACGAACGAGCCGACGGAACGGCGAGCGCGACCATACGTTCTGGCCATATTCGTGGAGGTGGCGATGAGCGGAAGTGAGCTCAACCCGAACAAGCCTGGCCCGGCACTGGACGATACGGTCGAGGAACTGCGGGGCTCTTTCCCGAGCGACGCGGCCGTGCAGCAGGCGATCAGCCGGTTGACCGTGGCCGGTTTCGACCGCTCCGAGATCAGCCTGCCGGATGCGCAGCTCGCGCCGCACCAGGCAACGCCGGAGACAGCGGCCAACCCGAATGCGGAGGATAACTCGCGGCAGGCCCGGACGCTGCACACGAGCCTTGCCGCGTCCGTGGGAGCGCTGGCCGCGGCGGGAGTAGTGGTTGCGACCGGGGGCGCGGCCCTGCCGGCGGTCGCGGCGGCGGTCGCCGGCGGTTTGGGACTCGGCGGCGCGGTGGAAGGCGTCGCAGCCGCCAGCGACAAGGTCCAGCACGACGAGCGCCAGGATGCCGCCGCCCGGGGTGATCTTCTGCTCTCGGTGCGGCTGCGGGATGGCGCGCGGCGTCAAGTGGCCGAGCAGGCGATGCGCGAAGCCGGCGCGACAGCCATCGAGCCGGTCGCACGCATCATCACTTCCTCCGCCGGCTGATCCAAGCCGCAACGTGGAGCGCGCCGCCAGCGCCCTCCACGGCCGGCCCGTCAGCCGAGAACGGAAATCAGATGATGGGAATCAGGCAAGCTTGAGGTTGGTGGCGGCTGCCTTGCCGCGCTCCATCGCGACCTCGTAGGAGACCTTCTGGCCGTCGTTCAGGCCGTTCAGTCCCGCCGCCTGGACGGCAGTGATGTGGACGAACACGTCCTTTCCGCCGTCCTGGGGCATGATGAACCCATAGCCCTTGGTCTCATTAAACCATTTCACGGTCCCGATCGCCATGACGGGCTGCTCCTTGCGATGCTGTCTGGTGGTGGCTGCTGAGTTTCGTGCCGTGTTCCGGATCGGCTACGATGCCGCCGGACGGCCGTCTTGCACCGGATCATGCCCGGTGGGTGACATCCGGTTACGACGCCGGACGTGAAGTCATGAAGAGGGGTCTCGCGGGTTCAGGCGAGCTTGAGGTTGGTGGCGGCGGCCTTGCCGCGTTCCATCGCCACTTCGTAGCTCACCTTCTGGCCTTCGTTCAGGCCGCGCAGCCCGGCAGCCTGGACCGCCGTGATATGCACGAACACGTCCTTGCCGCCATCCTGAGGCATGATGAACCCAAAGCCCTTTGTGGTGTTGAACCACTTGACCGTACCGATAGCCATTGCTGCGTCACTCTCTCCGTCGTTGCCCGCCCGGTGGCGAGGCGAATGGACAACCGAGCCTTTGGAAGTCTTGGGAGCATCCGATCAGCCGGAGGCGCAGCAAGGCAAGCCAAAATGCGATTGCAGCGACCAGTTGGCACAGAAACAGCCTAGCCTGTCAATTACGGCAAGAAGATAACCGTCCCAACGCAAGCTGCGGTATCACCGGCCCAATACGAAGAGGGGCGGACTTGCGTCCGCCCCTCTTTTGTTCCGTCTGCAGGCGAGCTTAGAAGTCCATGTCGCCCATGCCGCCCATGCCGCCGCCCGGAGGGCCGCCGGCCGGAGCGCGCTTTTCGGGCTTCTCGGCGACCATCGCCTCGGTGGTGACGAGCAGGCCGGCGACGGATGCCGCATCCTGCAGCGCCGTGCGCACGACCTTGGTCGGGTCGATGATGCCCGCGGAGACAAGATCCTTGAACTCAGCGGTCTGCGCGTCGAAGCCCCAGGCGTACTCATCCCTGTCGAGCGTCTTGCCGGCAATCACCGCGCCGTCCTCGCCGGCGTTCTCGGCGATCTGGCGCAGCGGGGTCTGCACCGCCTTGCGGACGATCTCGATGCCAAAGCGCTGGTCGTCGTTCTCGGCGTGCAGCTTGGACAGCACCAGGCTGGCCCGGGCGAGGGCGACGCCGCCGCCGGGGACGATCCCCTCCTCGACCGCCGCGCGGGTCGCGTGCAGCGCGTCATCGACGCGGTCCTTGCGCTCCTTCACCTCGACCTCGGTCGAGCCGCCGACCCGGATCACCGCGACGCCGCCGGCGAGCTTGGCCAACCGCTCCTGCAGCTTCTCGCGGTCGTAGTCCGAGGTGGTCTCCTCGATCTGCGCCCGGATCTGACTGCAGCGGCCCTGGATGTCGGATTTCTGGCCGGCCCCCTCGACGATCGTCGTGTTCTCCTTCTCGATGAGAACCCGCTTGGCGCGGCCCAGCATCTGCAGGGTGACGGTCTCGAGCTTGATGCCGAGATCCTCGCTGATCACTTGGCCACCGGTCAGGATGGCGATGTCCTCGAGCATCGCCTTGCGGCGGTCGCCGAAGCCCGGCGCCTTCACCGCCGCCACCTTGAGGCCGCCGCGCAGCTTGTTGACCACCAAGGTGGCCAGCGCCTCGCCCTCGATGTCCTCGGCGATGATCAGCAGCGGCCGGCCGGACTGCACCACGCTCTCCAGCAGCGGCAGCATCGGCTGCAGGCCGGACAGCTTCTTCTCGTGGATCAGGATGTACGGCTGGTCGAGCTCGGTGACCATCTTCTCCGCATTGGTGATGAAGTACGGGGAGATGTAGCCGCGGTCGAACTGCATGCCCTCGACGACGTCGAGCTCGGTCTGGACGCCCTTGGCCTCCTCGACCGTGATGACGCCCTCGTTGCCGACCTTCTGCATCGCCTCGGAAATCATCCGGCCGATGTCGCTCTCGCCGTTGGCCGACACGGTGCCGACCTGCGCGGTCTCCGCCGGGGTGGTGATCCGCTTGGTGCGCTGCTGCAGCTCCTCGACCACCGCGTTGACCGCCCGATCGACGCCGCGCTTGAGGTCCATCGGGTTCATGCCGGCGGCCACCGCCTTGGCGCCCTCGCGGACGATCGCCTGCGCCAGCACGGTCGCCGTCGTGGTGCCGTCGCCGGCGACGTCATTGGTCTTGCTGGCGACCTCGCGCACCATCTGGGCGCCCATGTTCTCGAACTTGTCGGCGAGCTCGATCTCTTTCGCGACCGTCACGCCGTCCTTGGTAATCCGGGGCGCGCCGAAACTCTTGTCGAGCACCACGTTGCGGCCCTTGGGGCCGAGCGTCACCTTCACGGCATCGGCGAGGATGTCCACGCCGCGCAGCATGCGCTGACGCGCGTCACCGCCAAACCGGACGTCTTTAGCTGGCATTATCTGCTACTTCCTTTGATTCGCTCTGATGGATGTTCAGGGATGGGCGTTGCGCTGCGATGGGCGTTGCGCTGCGGCCGCTCGGCTCAGGCGGCCTTCTTGGCGGCGACCCCGCCCTCGATGATGCCCATGATGTCGGACTCCTTCATGATCAGCAGCTCCTCGCTGTCGATCTTGACTTCGGTGCCCGACCACTTGCCGAACAGGATGCGGTCGCCCGCCTTCACGTCGAGGGCGACGATCTGGCCTTGCTCGTTGCGGGCGCCCGGCCCGACTGCGATGACCTCGCCCTCCATCGGCTTTTCCTTGGCCGTGTCGGGGATGATGATGCCGCCCGCGGTCTTCTCCTCGGCGTCCAGCCGACGGACCACAACGCGGTCGTGCAGAGGACGGAATTGCATGCGGTACGCTCCTGAATGATGCGACAGGGATGGTGGAAGGTTGCCAAACCGGCAAGGCACGCTGGGCGGCCTCGCTGTTAGCACTCCCTCTCTGGGAGTGCCAAGGGATCTAGAGGGCGGCCTCGCCACTGTCAACCCGTCGGCAGCAATTTGGCCGTCCGAGTGCTAAGCTCTTGTTTTGATTTGTTGTTGAAGCGGACCGGCGTCTTCCGCATCATCCTCTTCGGCGGTCTGGCGAACGAAGCTGCCGCCGCGGTCGGCGATGGTGCTGGCCGTCGCGACAGGAGAGCGCATGAGCGTGCGAATGCCCGGCGACTATCGACTGACCACGGCCGAGATCCTCTACCGGATGCCGGACCATCCCGAGCTTCTGCAAAGCTATGTCTGGCAGGGCCTTGATCTCGCCCCACGGTTCCCCGTCTTGCACAAGTTCCTCGATTTTTGGGAACGCGAGCTGGACGGCAAGCTGTACTCGGTCCGCGTCGCCTCGGCGAACCTGTTCAAATCCCCGCAGTTCCGGGCGCCCGGCGCTTTCATGGAACTTCACTGACGCCGTCCCGCGCGCGGCGCAGCAGCATCAGTCCCAAGCCCATGGAAGCGGCGAACAGGGCGACTCCCAAAGCCAGTTGCACGCCCTTGGACACCCGCACGCCCGCCCCGAGCAGCGCGAAGACGACGGTTTGCGGCGCATAGCCGACGATCGAGGCGAGCAGGAACGGCCGGCTCGGCACGCTTGAGACGCCGGCGAGCAGATTGAGCAGCAGATTGTTGCCGATCGGCAGCAGCCGCAACGTCAGGGTCGCGCGGAACGGGTGAGCGGCGAGGACCGCGTCGATCCGGCGGAGCCGGCTTGAGCGCCGTTGGGCGATCCACTGGCGCGCGACGAACCGGGCCCACGCAAACGTGGCGAGGCAGGCCAAGCTCTGCGCCAGCAGGGCGAGGCCGGTCCCCAACCCGGTCCCAAACGCGTAGCCGCCGAGGAACGCCGTTGCCTGTCGCGGCAGACCTGCGGCACACGCCGCCGTCGCGATCAATGTGAACACGACCTCCCCATACACGCCACCCCCGCTCACCAGTCGGTCGAGCGTTGCCGTGTGGAGCAGAGGCGGCAGCTCACGCAGCACGAACCCCAGCGCGAGCAGACCGGCGAGCAGCGCCCCGGCTTTCAGCACGGGCCGCCAGGGGACCAAGCGGGCCGATCGGCCGGGGCGACGCACAGCGCCGGCAGTTCCCGCCACCGGCGGCGGGCGGCGATCGAAGGTCGGCGCAGGCATGGCTGGTGCCTAGCACCGGGTGTCGCCGAACGCCATGGAGGATCGGCGGGCGAAAGCCGGGGAATTGGCCGACCGGGGAAGGCCCGCGACCACCGAATTGTCCTTTTGATACAGTAGGTGGCTGCGATCTAGCGTGATAGGGTCCGCCACCATGCCCTTCGATGTGCGCGACTTTTCAGGCGCTGTGCCAGAGGAGCGGTCGACCAGCCGGCCGCATCGGAGACTCGTTGCGGGCTGGCTGTTCGCCGTCTGCGCGATGCTGATCATCATGGTGGGCCTGGGAGGCGCGACCCGCCTTACCGGATCGGGCCTGTCGATCATGGAATGGGCGCCGATCACCGGGGCGCTGCCGCCGATGACCGACCAGGGCTGGGAGCGCCTGTATAACCTCTATCAGCAGATCCCCCAGTATCACCTGCTTCATGCGGGCTTCGGCATCGAGGGCTTCAAGCGGATCTTCTGGCTCGAGTGGGTCCACCGCCTGTGGGGCCGGCTGCTCGGCCTCGCCTTTCTGGGTCCGCTGATCTGGTTCTGGGTCACCGGCCGGCTGGAGCGCCGACTTGCCCCGCGGCTTGCTCTGATATTCCTGTTGGGCGGTCTGCAAGGCGCGGTCGGCTGGTTCATGGTGGCGTCAGGCTTCCTGCCCGACACAAGTTCGGTTTCCCCCTATCGCCTCGTTGTCCATCTCGCGCTGGCTCTGGCCTTGTATGGGGCGATCTTCTGGACCGGCCTCAGCGTTCTTCGTCCCACTTCGCCTCCCGGGGTAGCGACCGGCCGCGCAACCCGCGGCCTGATCGGCGCCGTCTGCATCCTGCTGCCGCTGACCATCGTTGCCGGCGGCTTCGTGGCCGGCACCCACGCCGGACTCGACTACAACACCTTTCCCTTAATGGACGGCCGACTGGTCCCGGACGGCTATGCGCGGCTCCACCCGCTGCTGCGCAATCTCACCGAGAACATCGCCGCGGTGCAGTTCGACCATCGCCTGCTTGCCACCTTGACCGCGCTGGTCGCGTGCGCCGCCGTGGTAGTTGGACTGCGTGCCGGCGGGCCGACCAGCATCAAGCGTGCGCTCCTGTTTTTGGCACTGGCGATCGGCCTGCAATACGCACTCGGCGTGGCCACCCTCCTCGCCGTGGTGCCGGTCGATTTGGCGGTCGCCCACCAGGTCGTCGCCGTGGTGGCGCTGACGGCCGCGCTGAACGCGCTGCACGCAACGGGCAAGCGCTTGCCGACCTCGGTCCGCCCGACGTGAGCCCGACGCTTCGGCATCCGCAGCTCGATGCGGTGCTGGAGGCGTTGCCAATCGGGATTGCACTGTTCGACGGTGACGAGCGCCTGGTCCTGAGCAACCGACTTTTTGCTTCCCTGGTCGATCTGCCGCCGCCCGGGTTGCGCACCGGGCTGCCGCTCGAGACGGTGCTGCGCATCGGCCTCGATGCCGGTCAGCAAGGGCGACCCGGCCCGGACAGCCCCGATCCGAACAGCCCCGATCCGAATAGCCCCGGTCTGGTCGATCTGGCGCGGATCCGCGCGCAGCCCGGCGTCCGGCTGCCGCGAGCGCTGGGCGGCCGGACCTTCGACCTGCAGACAGCTGCGCTGAACGATGGCGGGCTGCTGATCTGCGCGGTCGAGACCACGAAGCTGGTGACCGCCCAGGAGGAGGCTGATCGCGCCGTCACCCGGGTGGCGACCGCGCTGGCCACCATGCGAACCGGTCTGGCCACCTTCGCGGCCGATCGCACGCTGCTGCTGCACAATCCCTGCTTTGCGGAAATGCTTGGCCTGCCGCCGGATCAGCTCCGCGAGGGACTGCCCTTCGCAGACATGCTGGCGTTGATGCGGGCGAGCCACGAGTATGCCGGCGCCGAGGGAGCGGAGTTCCTGGCCGCCGAAACGGCGCTGGACCGCACCCGACGGTGGGTCGGACAGAGATTGCGTCCCAATGGGCAGGTGATCGATATCGCTTCCGAGCCGTTGCCGGACGGCGGGTGGACCACGACCGTGGCCGACGTCACCCCGCTCGCGCAGGCCGAGCATGAGTCGACGCGGCGCGCCTTCATGCTCGACAGCATCCTGGAAAACATCCCGCACGGCGTCTGCGTCTATGGCCCAGGCCCGGATCGCCGCGTCACGATGTTCAACCGGGCCTATGTCGAGATCATGGAGGGAGCGCCGCTGACCGTCGGGGACGACCTGGCGACCGTGATCCGCCGCCGCGCCCAGGCCGGGGAATACGGCCCGGGACAGCCCGTCGCCGTCTTCGCCGAGCAGATGGCACACGATATCGGCCGTCCACAGTTGCGCCGCCGCCAGCGTCCGAACGGCACGACGATGGACGTGCGGACGGCGCCGCTGCCGGACGGCGGCCATATCAGCGTCGTGACGGACGTGACGTCGCTTACGCAGGCGGAGAGCGAGTTGCTGCGCCGGGCTGCCGAGATGGATGTCATGCTGGCCAACATCCGGCACGGGATCATCTTGTATGATGTCGAACACCGGCTGGTGGCGTCGAACCGCGAGGCGAGCGAGTTGCTGGACTTGCCCGCCTCCGTGCTGACCCCGGGCCGGGCTTTCGCCGACATTCTGGAAGACCTGCGGTCATTTGGTGAGTTCGGCGAAGGGGAAGACGCCAGGATCTCCGCGGCAGCCTTGGTAGGGTTTGATCGCGCGAGATCGAGATTGTATCGGCGGAGGACCAGGACCGGTCGGGTGATCGAGGTCCGTTCCGATCCAGCCGCCGGGGGCGGTTTCGTGTTGACCTACTCGGACGTGACCGCGTCGGAGAACGCGCAGGAGGAGCTGCGTCGGGCCAAGGAAGCGGCCGAGGCCGCCAATCAGGCCAAGTCGCGGTTCCTGGCTACCATGAGCCACGAACTGCGCACGCCCCTCAACGCGGTGATCGGCTTTTCCGAGGCCCTGCTGCGCGACATGGAAGGCGCCGATCCCGGGCGAGCCGCCGAGTTCGCCACGGCGATCAACGACTCCGGCCGCCAGCTGCTCGGCCTCATCAACACGATCCTGGATGTCGCCCGGATCGAGGCGGGCCGGTTCGAGATGTCGAGCGACCGGGTCGACCTTGCCCGCCTGGTGCAGACCTGCGCCCGTCATGTCGAGCCGGCGGCCCTGGCCAGCGAGCTGAACCTACGGGTCGAGTTGCCGGCGAGTCTGCCGGCCGCTCGCGCCGATGAACGGCGGCTGCGACAGGTGCTCAACAACCTGCTGTCCAATGCGGTCAAGTTCACCCCAGCGGGAAGCGTGACGATCAGCGCCACGGTGGTGCCCGAGGGCGAGCTGCTGGTGCGCGTGGCCGATACCGGCATCGGGATCGCCGAGGCCGACCTCGATCGGGTCTTTGAGCCGTTCACGCAGCTTGACGCCACTCTGGCCCGCCGCTTTCAGGGCGCCGGACTCGGCCTATATGTGTCGCGCTCGCTCGTCCAGGCGCATGGTGGCCAGCTCAGGTTGCGCAGCAAGGTCGGGGTCGGTACCACGGCCGAGATAGCCCTGCCCATGTCGCGCCTGATCTGGGACGACGCCGTTGTGAACAAGGATGTCGCATGAACCCGATCGTCGTCACCGACCAGCTCTTCTTCGACCGTGCCGAGGCCGCGCTGGATCGGGCCGCCGCCGAACAGGTGGTCGGGACCGCGCTCGCCGGCGCCGATGACGGGGAGCTGTTTCTTGAGTATCGCGAGAGCGAGCAGATCAGTCTTGACGACGGGCGCATCCGCAGCGCCGGCTTCGACACCGCGCTCGGCTTCGGCCTGCGCGCCGTCGCGGGCGAGGCCACCGGCTACGCACACGCGGCCGAGCTGTCGGAAGCGGCGCTCCGGCGGGCGGCTGCCAGCGTTGGCGCGGTCGCGTCGGGCCACTCGGGCGTCTTTGCCGAGCCGCCCCGCGCCACCAATGCGCGGCTCTATTCGGATGCCAACCCGCTGGCGGCCACCGATTTCCCTGGCCGGACCGCCTTGTTGGCCGAAATCGACGCTTACGCCCGCGGCAAGGACACAAGGGTCAAACAGGTCATGGCGTCGCTCGCGGGCGAATGGCAGGCCGTGCAGATCCTGCGACCGGACGGGACTCGCGTGGCCGACCTGCGGCCTCTGGTGCGACTGAACGTCACCCTCGTGGTCGAGGCGAACGGCCGGCGCGAGACGGGCAGCTATGGCATGGGCGGCCGCTTCGCCTATGACCGTCTGACCGGCGAGACCGTGTGGCGCGGCGCGGTCGACGAGGCGCTGCGTCAGGCCCTGGTCAATCTGGACAGCCGCCCCGCGCCGGCCGGTGAGATGGAGGTGGTGCTCGGTCCCGGCTGGCCCGGCATCCTGTTGCACGAGGCGATCGGCCACGGGCTCGAAGGCGACTTCAACCGCAAGAAGACCTCGGCTTTTGCCGGCCTGCTCGGGCAACGGATCGCCGCCCCGGGCGTCACCGTGGTGGATGACGGCACCTTGGCGGACCGGCGCGGGAGTCTGTCGGTGGACGACGAGGGCACGCCGACCAGCCGTACGGTGCTGATCGAGGACGGCGTGCTGACCGGCTTCCTGCAGGACCGGCTGAACGCGCGCCTGATGGGCGTGCGGGCAACCGGCAATGGTCGGCGCCAATCCTTTGCGCATGCGCCGATGCCGCGGATGACCAACACCGTGATGCTGGGCGGCGCGCATCGTCCCGACGAGATGATCCGTTCCGTCCGCCGCGGCCTCTACGCCGTGAACTTCGGCGGCGGCCAAGTCGACATCACCTCGGGAAAATTCGTGTTCTCGGCCAGCGAGGCTTATCTGATCGAGGACGGCAAGGTTACGGCCCCGGTCAAGGGCGCCACCTTGATCGGCAACGGGCCGGATGCGCTGACGAAGGTCAGCATGGTCGGCGACGACATGGCGCTCGACCCGGGAATCGGGACCTGCGGCAAGAATGGCCAGGGGGTTCCGGTCGGGGTGGGCCAGCCCACCTTGAAGCTTGCCGGACTGACGGTTGGCGGCACCGCGGCCTAAGACTTCCTCCACCATTCCATCATGACGCGCCCCGGGTCGGGGCGCTTTTTTTTGCGCCCTTGCTAAGTAATGGTGCCGTGACTAGCGCGACCCAACCTTGGCGCGAATAAGCGCCATTGGAATTCTCTTTTAACGCTAAGAGGGCGCCTGAACTCAGGCAGTGCATAAGATTCACGTGAGTTCCCGTGAAGCGTATCAACCTTTGCGGCAATGAGTGTCGGTGAAATGACACGGGAATGGCCCGCTTCTGACACACTCGCTCGCCCGGAGTGGTGATCCCCTTTGCCGGCCTTAGAACCGTCGGTTGCTGCCGAAGCCAAGCCTAGAACCGGCCAGGCATATGGAGAACACAATACCTGTTGCGTCCGGTTGTCTAATGGTCTGAGCCGATTTCATGTCAAATCATCAAGCCTTTTCAATAATTTACATTGTCATGGAAGTACAGATGAAATCTTACCGGAATAATTTTTCCGTTCTTGAAAAGCACCGTTCCGGTAAATCAGTAAACAAAATATACGTATGGTTGTACTTGATGGAAGAAATGCGCCCATTACTTGAGTTCATATAGTGCGAACCGAACTAATTTCTGTGACCTGACGTTTTAACGCCTCGATAACGTCAAAAGAACGACAAGAAATCCTTAATGTGAGAACTTTTCCTCACCGCAATCAGAGACGAGACGCTGATTGCAGATGAGCTTCAATCAAAATTGACACGAAAGGTCCGAAACGATGTTCTCTTCAAACCAGATCGCCCTCATTGCTTCAGCCCGCGATGCCGAAGTGGCGTCTGTGAGCGACGAATTCCGTCCGACGCTGTCCAGCCAGATCAGAGATACTGGCGCGGTTCGGCTGGGCGGCATGGCGCCGAGCCTGAAGCCGGCGACGGTGACGGATGGCGGCAAGGTGCGGTTGGGCGGCATGGCGCCGAGCCTGAAGCCGGCAGCGGTGACGGATGGCGGCAAGGTGCGCCTCGGCGGCATGGCGCCGAGCCTGAAGCCGGCAGCGGTGACGGATGGCGGCAAGGTGCGGTTGGGCGGCATGGCGCCGAGCCTGAAGCCGGCAGCGGTGACGGATGGCGGCAAGGTGCGGCTGGGCGGCATGGCGCCGAGCCTGAAGCCGGCAGCGGTGACGGATGGCGGCAAGGTGCGGTTGGGCGGCATGGCGCCGAGCCTGAAGCCGGCGACGGTGACGGACGGCGGCAAGGTGCGCCTCGGCGGCATGGCGCCGAGCCTGAAGCCGGCAGCGGTGACGGATGGCGGCAAGGTGCGGTTGGGGGGCATGGCGCCGAGCCTGAAGCCGGCAGCGGTGACGGACAGCGGCAAGGTGCGGCTGGGCGGCATGGCGCCGAGCCTGAAGCCGGCGACGGTGACGGATGGCGGCAAGGTGCGCCTCGGCGGCATGGCGCCGAGCCTGAAGCCGGCGACGGTGACGGATGGCGGCAAGGTGCGGTTGGGCGGCATGGCGCCGAGCCTGAAGCCGGCGAGCGGTGACGGACAGCGGCAAGGTGCGGTTGGGCGGCATGGCGCCGAGCCTGAAGCCGGCGACGGTGACGGACGGCGGCAAGGTGCGGCTGGGCGGCATGGCGCCGAGCCTGAAGCCGGCGACGGTGGCGGATGGCGGCAAGGTGCGGCTGGGCGGCATGGCGCCGAGCCTGAAGCCGGCGACGGTGACGGACGGCGGCAAGGTGCGGTTGGGCGGCATGGCGCCGAGCCTGAAGCCGGCAGCGGTGACGGACGGCGGCAAGGTGCGGCTGGGCGGCATGGCGCCGAGCCTGAAGCCGGCAGCGGTGACGGATGGCGGCAAGGTGCGGTTGGGCGGCATGGCGCCGAGCCTGAAGCCGGCAGCGGTGACGGATGGCGGCAAGGTGCGGCTGGGCGGCATGGCGCCGAGCCTGAAGCCGGCGACGGTGACGGACGGCGGCAAGGTGCGCCTCGGCGGCATGGCGCCGAGCCTGAAGCCGGCAGCGGTGACGGATGGCGGCAAGGTTCGCTTGGCGGCATGGCGCCGAGCCTGAAGCCGGCAACGGTGGCGGATGGCGGCAAGGTGCGCGGGGCGCGGTGAGCCAAGGCTCGCCTTTCACGGGGTGATTTGGCGCGGTCTTTCGGCTGAGTTAGAAGTGGAGCCAACAATGGGCGTTCATCTCGAGGAAGGGTCAGTGACAGCTCAGCCCAGCCCCTTCGACCGTCGGCCCTCCGGCCCACTCGTCACGTTCCACCGGTTCATCCCGCAAGCGCAGATCCCGCAACGCGCCGACCGGTCAGCGATCGGCACCATGCCGACTCGTGCGTTCCGGTACTGCGAGGCAATCGTCACCGCCTCCGCCTTCGGCTACTACATATTTCCCCCAATCACTTTCAGCCTGATGTGGGACGGCACCGGCGTCATCTGGACGTGGGAAGGGCAATCGGACTGGTATCCGCTGCACGTGGCGCAGTTTCCTGGCTTCAGCGAGACGTTCAATGCTGCAGTGCCGGAGGAGATCCGGGACTTCTCGCCGCCTTTCCTGGGGGCCATGCAAGAGGCGGGGATCGTGCAGATGTGGAGTGGGCTGGTCGCCCGCACCGCGCCCGGCTGGAGCCTTCTGATCCGCCCGTTGGCCAACCTTCCCCGCAGCCAGAATTACGAGCTGTTCGAGGGCATCGTCGAGACCGACCGCTGGTTCGGGCCGCTGTTCACCAACATGCGCCTGACCAAGACCGATACTCCGATCGAGTTCCGCGCCGACTACCCGATGTTCCAGGTCCAACCGATCCCGCGCGACGTCTATGATGACGCGCTGCTGAACAACTACACGGCAGTCGCGGACATGGCCGGCCTCATGCCGGAGGATTGGGACGACTTCTACGACACAGTGGTCCGGCCGAATGTTCAGGAGAACCGTCCGCGCGGCCAGTACGCCACCGCCGCCCGCAAGCGGCGCAAGGACGATGGCGGCTGACTGCGTTCCGCCGGGCAGCCTGCTCCCGGCCGCAGCGCTACAGCCGGATCTGCTCCGCTGGCGGCAACTCGGTCCGTTTGGGATTGATCGTGGCAAGCAGGCAAACTTGTTCGCCGAACAGCTGCAGCGATTTGCCGGCTGTGGCGGGCAAGGGGATGCGGCGCTCCCGGCAGAACAGGATCAGGGACGCGGCGAGCGCCGAGTCCTCAATGAGGATATCTCTCTGCCCGTCTCCGCTAGCGTCGGGAGCGGCGCGGCGATCGCCGGGGTCGAGCGCGATGGTGATGCGGAACCGCACGATGCCGTCCGCCGGATCGCATTCCGGGCCACATCGTACGACGGAGCCGGCGGGCAACGGGGTTCCGGTGCGCCGGTGATAGTGTTTTACCGCCAGCACGACCTCCGCGGGCGGGAACAGGATGTGACGCAGCTCCGATGGCACGGCGATGATCCCGGATGCTCGCCACCCTTGCCACGATTTCGTTGATGCAAGGTTACGCGCCCTCTCGCGCCTGGGCGCTGGGAGGGTAACGGTTCGTTCAGCCGGCCCGGATCACCGTCCCGTGGCGGCTCTCGCCGGGCAGGCACAACGCGGCCAGCGCCGGCGTGACCGCTTCGGGTTGCGCGAGCGCGGACGGATCTTCGCCCGGAAAGGCCTGGCGGCGGAGTTGGGTCGCCACGACCCCCGGATCGAACAGGTTCACCCGGAGCCGGCTCGTCCTGGTCTCCGCCGCCCAGGTGAGCACGAGATGTTCGAGGGCGGCCTTGGTGGCGCCATAAGCCCCCCAATAGGCGCGCGGGTCGCGGGCAAGCGCGTCGGTGACGAACACGGCGCGGCCGGCTTCGGCGACTTGCAGCAGCGGGGCGCAGGTGCGGATCAGCCGCCACCCGGCACTGACGTTCACGGCGACCACGTCTTGCCAGTCCGCAGGGTAGACGTGCGGCACCGGCGTCAATCGCCCGAGCGTCGCCGCGGCATGGACCAACACGTCCAACCGGCCGAAGCGCCGGAACAGGCTTGGCCCGAGCGCATCGAGCTGATCGCCTTCCGCGAGGTCGAGCGGCAGCAGGGTCGCGGTGCCGCCGGCCTGCCGGATCGCGTCGTCGGTTTCCTCCAACCCGCCTTCGGTGCGTGCGGTGATCACCAGATGCGCGCCGAGCCGAGCCAGCGCGACCGCGGCGGCGGCACCGATGCCGCGGCTGGCACCGGTGACGAGGACGATCCGTTCCGCGAGCGGGCCGGGCAGGTCAGTGGCTTTCGATCAAGAACGTGAGCTGGCGATCGGAGTTGTCCGCCGTGTCCGGCAACGGGATTGGATAGTCGCCGGTGAAACAGGCGTCGCAATAGTGCGGCCGGTCGGCATCGCGGCCTGGCTTGCCCAGCGCGCGATAGAGGCCGTCGATCGAGACGAACGCCAGCGTATCGGCGCCGATCAGCTTCGCCATCTCGTCCACGTCGTGCAGCGCGGCAAGCAGCTTGCCGCGCTCCGGCGTGTCGATGCCGTAGAAGCAGGAATGCGTCGTCGGCGGCGACGAGATCCGCATGTGGACTTCCGCCGCCCCGGCCTGGCGCACCATCTCGACGATCTTGCGGCTCGTCGTGCCGCGCACGATCGAATTGTCGACCAGGACCACGCGCTTGCCCTTCAGCACCGCCCGATTGGCCGAGTGCTTCAACTTGACCCCGAGATTGCGGATGGTGTCGGTCGGTTCGATGAAGGTGCGGCCGACATAGTGATTGCGAATGATGCCGAGCTCGAACGGGATGCCGCTCTCGGTCGCGAACCCCATGGCGGCGGGCACGCCCGAATCGGGCACCGGTACGACGACGTCGGCCGGGACGCTCAACTCGCGGGCAAGTTCGGCACCGATGCGCTGACGCGCCTGATAGACCGGCATCCCCTCCATGATGGAGTCCGGACGGGCGAAGTAGATGTACTCGAACACGCAGAACCGCTCGGCATGCCGGCTGAACGGCTTGACGCTGTGGACCCCCTGGTCGTTGATGATGACGATCTCACCGGGCTCGATGTCGCGCACGAACTCGGCGCCGACGATGTCGAGAGCGCAGCTCTCGCTGACCAGCACCCAGCCGGTGCCGAGGCGCCCGAGGATCAGCGGCCGGACGCCGAGCGGATCGCGCACGCCCATGAGCTGCTCCTGCGACAGCGCCACCAGCGAGTAGGCGCCGACTACCTGCTTGAGCGCGTCGATCAGCCGGTCCACCACCGTCGAATAGAGGCTGATCGCGATGAGGTGGACGAACACCTCGCTGTCGGTGGTGGACTGGAACAGGCAGCCGCGCCGCACCAGCGCGCGCCGCAGCAGGTGGGCGTTGGTCAGGTTGCCGTTATGCGCCACCGCAAAACCGCCGAACTCGAAATCGGCATAGAGCGGCTGCACGTTGCGCAGGATGGTGTCGCCGGTCGTGGCGTAGCGATTGTGTCCGACGGCATTGAGGCCGGGCAGGGAGGCAATCACCTTGGCATCGCCGAAGTTGTCGCCGACCAACCCGAGGCCCCGGTGCGAGTGGAACCGCGCCCCGTCGAATGAAACGATCCCGGTCGCCTCCTGCCCGCGATGCTGCAGCGCATGCAGCCCGAGCGCCGTCACCGCCGAGGCATCGGGCACGTTCCACAGGCCGATGACGCCGCACTCCTCGTGCAGCTTGTCGTCCGTCCCGGCGTCACCGGGGAAGGGGCTCGCCATTGCTGCTCTCCTTGAGCACGGCCGTGACGCCCGTACCCATACCAGACTAGTTCCGCGCGACCGGCCGGTTCGTGGCCCGGCCTTGCGGATTAGCGCGCAACAGTTCCTCCGCGGTCGCCTGCCTACCGCTGGGGGGCGCCTGTAGTTTGGGCCGGTAATCTGGGGGGAGACGCGCGACGGCCCACGCGGCTCCGGCATAGGCGAGGGGAAGGGATCGTGCCCGCGCCACCGGGTCCGGCCAGTGATCGGCGGGGATCACCAGTCCGACTGCGATATAGGCGAACACCACCAGCGCCGCACCCCTCACGATACCGAATACCAGACCCAACGTCCGGTCCAGGCCGCCGAGCGCCGACCCGCGCACGAGCGTGCCGATCCAATGCGAGATCAGCAGCAGGACGAGCAGGGTAACGACGAAGACGCTGGCGAACGTGACCGGATCGACGAGGTCCGGCGCGCCCAGCCAGTCGCGGAACCTGGGCCGCGCGAACGGGAACGCCCAGGCGGCCACCAGGGCCGCGGCGACCCAGGCGCCGATGCCCAGCACCTCGCGCACGAAGCCGCGGACGAAGGCGAGCAGGGCGGAGACCGCCAGCACGCCGAGGACAGCGAGGTCCACCCAGGTCATCGAACCGCCATACGAGGGAAGCAGGCCGCTATATCGGCCGGATCGGGGGAACCGCCAAGCTTCATGGCGGCGCCGCACCGCGCTCCGGCGCGAACCGCGCGACCAGGTCTGACAGATGACCCACCTCGTCGAGCCGCAAACCGGCCGGCGCGGCA
Organism: uncultured Alphaproteobacteria bacterium; assembly: GCA_963719345.1. Classification (GTDB taxonomy): domain Bacteria; phylum Pseudomonadota; class Alphaproteobacteria; order Acetobacterales; family Acetobacteraceae; genus CAVRCA01. The sequence goes on along the minus strand of CAVRCA010000003.1, from coordinate 790,296 downwards.
AGCGGGCGGTTGCCGCGCGCGACCCGGCGAGGCAGGCAGGCCGCGTCGAAGCCGAGCTTGGCCGCTTCCTTGAGCCGCGCCTCCGACTGGGCGACCTGCCGCACCTCGCCCGACAGACCGATCTCGCCGAAATAGACCATGCCGGGGTTGGTCGGCCGGTCCGACACCGCCGAGGCCAAGGCGGCGGCGACCGCGAGATCGGCGGCCGGCTCGCTCACCCGCAGCCCGCCCGCGATGTTGAGGTAGATGTCGCTGGCGGCGAGCCGCAGGCCGCACCGGGTTTCCAGCACCGCCAGCAGCATCGCCAGCCGGCCGCCGTCCCAGCCGACCACCGAGCGTCGCGGCGCGCCGCCCGGATTGGGCGCCAGCAGGGCCTGCACCTCGACCAGGACCGGCCGGGTTCCCTCCAGCCCGGCGAACACCGCGCTGCCCGAGATGTTGCCGCGCCGCTCGGCCAGGAACAGGGCCGAGGGATTGGGCACCTCCGCCAATCCCTCCTCGGTCATCTCGAACACGCCGATCTCGTCGGTGGCGCCGAACCGGTTTTTTACCGCCCGCAGGATGCGGAACTGGTGCCCCCGATCGCCCTCGAAGTAGAGCACGGCGTCGACCATGTGCTCGAGCACGCGCGGTCCCGCAATCGCACCTTCCTTGGTCACGTGGCCGACCAGCACCACGGCGAAACCGCGCGCCTTTGCCAGCCGGATCAGCTCGAAGCTGCAGGCCCGGACCTGCGCGACCGTGCCCGGCGCGCTCTCGATGGCGTCCAGCCACATCGTCTGGATGCTGTCGATCACGACCATCGTCAGCCCGGCCTCGTGTTCGAGGGCGGCGGTGATTTCGCGGACGTTGATCGCCGCGGCGAGATCGAGCCGGGCGTCGGTCACGCCCAGCCGGCGCGCCCGCATCCTGATCTGCTCGATCGCTTCCTCGCCCGAGACGTACAGGACCCGCTCGCCGCGCCGTGCCAGCGAGGCGGCGGCCTGCAGCAACAAGGTCGACTTGCCGATGCCGGGATCGCCGCCGACCAGCACCGCCGACGCCGGCACCAAGCCGCCACCGAGGACGCGATCAAGCTCCTCGATGCCGACGGGGCAGCGCGGCGCCGGCTCGGCGCTCCCGGCCAGACCGACGAAATCCAGCTTGCGACGGGTCGCGGGCTTGCCGCCGACGCCCGGGCGGGCCTCGACCGGCTCCTCGAGAATCGTGTTCCACTCGCCGCAGGTCTCGCAGCGTCCGGCCCATTTCGTGGTGACGGCGCCGCAGGCCTGGCAGACGTAGCGGGACGTTGGTTTCGCCATGCTGGCAATCACTCGGCGATGGCGGTCAGCATCGGGTGCGCTGCCGCCTGCGGCCCGCCCGTGCTGACGACGAGTCGCCAGCTCCGCCGTCCTTTACGGGCCTGATACTCACGGTGGTGCAGCGCCGTCTCCTGCGGATCGTTCCTATCAGTATAAGTGAAGCCGATCCCGGCCTGCTCCAGGGCACGTCCCAGATCGGCGAGCAGATCCGCCGTCTCGGCATGCTGGGCGACGGTCGAGCAGGAGCCGTCGTCGCCCGACACCAGCACGAATTTTTCCACCCCGTTCGTCGCATCGAACGCGATGCCGGGCTGCTGCTGGAGAAACGCCCGCTGACCGATGGACGGTAGCGCGTGCAAGCCGGCGTCCGCCGTCCATTTGCGCAAGCCAGCCGGATCGCCGGCAAACCGGAGGCAGGCCTGCATGAACAGGCCGACCGCCTGCTCCGCACCCCCGGCCCGCGCCGGCGAGGCGGCAAGCAGGGCCAACACGACGAGCCCGTATTTCACTGCAGCGGCACGGGTCCGGTGTAGCGGATGATGTAGAGTCCGCCGCCGGCGCGGTCGTTGGCGTAGATCAGCCCGTTCTCGTCCACGTACACGTCGTTGATCTGGATGGTGTGCGTCGGATTCCCGGCCGGCGCTTGCGGGATCAGGTAGCCGATCTCCACCGGCCGGTTCGGGTCGGCGATCGAATAGGCACGCACGCCGCCGTTGAAATAGCTGCCGACGACCGTCTGCGACAGGGTGCGCGAGGTGGCGATCGGCCGGTTCATGTGAATGTTGTGGGCGCCGAACCGCCCGCCCGCCTCGCATAGTGCCGACTGGTCGGGCGCCGGCGGGAACGGCGCCAGCGGGATCGGCGCGCGCTCGTTGCCGATGTCCCACACCCAGTTCCGTTTCGGCCAGTCGCGACAGTTGTCGAGCGTGGCTTCCTCGGTCTGGATCGCGAGGTTGCGGCTCGGGATGGGCAGCACCGTGTGCGCAAACCCGTTGCCGAGCGACTGCCACGAGCGCCGCGCGATCGCCTTCGGATGCGCCTTGTCCGCGATGTCGAGGATCACCCAGCCGCCGTCGATCCACCCGACATAGGCGCGATCCGGACGGTCGGGCGCGATCACCAACGAGTGCATCCGGATGCCGTTCTGCACCCCGTCTACCCTCGGCGGCGTTTCGGCGGCGTCACCCTCCCGCGTTCCGGGCAGCCACCAGCGACCGACCTCTTGCGGTGCGCGCGGATCGGAGAGGTCGACGATCATCAGGAACTGGTCGTCCTCCGGGTTCCGCGGCGTGAAGTCCCGCGCCCCGGTGGACGCATAGGCGTAGCGGCCGTCGGTGAACCAGACGAAATGCGCGCCCCGCGAGTGCGGACCGGAGGTGTCGAAATGGGACAGCTTGGCCGGCTTGGCGGGGTCGGCGACGTCGTAGACGTCGAGCCCGGCATGGTCCTGCCCGACCTTCGCCGTCTGGTGCGCCACCACCAGCGTCGTCCCGGTCAGGCCGAGCGAGTTGCAGCGCACGTAGTCCGCTTCCACCGGGACCTGGGTGATGAGGGTCGGCGCCTCCGGCCGCGTCACGTCGAGCACGCTGAAGCAGGCAGGCCCGGATTCGTGGGCGAGGAACAGCACCCGGCGGCCACCCGCATAGGTCTGCAGGGCCAATCCCTCGCCTCCCTTGCCGACGCCGCCGAGATCGCTGCGGCCGATGATCGCCATGTTGCTGGCCTCGGCGGCCGCCAGCGGGTCCTGCGCCCGGGCGGTCGCCGAAGCGAGGCCGCTGGCGAACACCAGCGCCATCGCAATCAATGTCTTCATCGCGGGTCATCCTCCCTCGTCCCGACATGATCGGGACGATTGGCGGCTCTGGGCAAGCTAGCGGCGCAGCTCCATCTGGATCGGGCCGTCGCGTCGGCCGCGGACGAACTGGTCGACCTCGGGGTTGCCGCTGTCTTCCAGCGCGGCCGGCGAGCCGCTCCAGATGATCCGGCCGCGATGGATCATCGCGATCGTGTCGCCGATCCGCCGGGCCGAGGCCATGTCGTGCGTGATCGCGACCGCCGTGCTGCCGAGGCGCTTGACGCAATCGACGATGAGGCCATCGATCACTGCCCCCATGATCGGGTCGAGCCCGGTCGTCGGTTCGTCGAAGAACATGATGTCGGGCTGCGCGGCAATAGCGCGGGCGAGTGCCACCCGCTTCTGCATCCCGCCCGAGAGTTCCGCCGGAGAAAGCGCGCCCACGCTCGAAGCCAGCCCGACCTGCGCCAGAAACTCGCTCGCCCGCTCCCTTGCCGCGGCGCGCGTCGTCTTGTGCTCGGCGAGCAAGCCGAATGCCACGTTCTCCCAGACCGGCAAGCTGTCGAACAACGCCCCGTTCTGGAACAGCATGCCGATCCGGGCGCGCACCGCCTCGGCTTCGCTCCGGCTCATCCGCAGCACGTCGCGTCCGTCGATCTCGATGACGCCGGCGTCGGGCTCCAGCAGCCCGATCACGCATTTCAGCAGCACCGACTTGCCCGAGCCGGAGCCGCCGATCACCACCATCGAGGTCTGCGGCATCACGTCGAGGTCGATGCCGTCCAGCACCAGCTTGTCGCCGAACGATTTGCGGAGGCCGCGGATGCGGATTTTCGGGACGGCGCCGCTCATCGGGCGAAGAACATTTCCGTCAACACGTAGTCGAAGCTCAGGATGAGGATGGAAGCGGCGACCACGGCGGATGTCGTCGCGGCGCCGACACCCTGCGCGCCGCCCCGGCTGTGGTAGCCCTGGAAGCAGCCGAGCAGCGTGATGAGGAAGCCGAACACCGCCGCCTTGGCCAAGCCGGACACCACGTCGATGGTCTGCACGAACTCCAGCGTGCGCGCGAAGTAGTTGGCCGAATTGAACCCGAGCTTGAGGGTGGCGATGATGGTGCCGCCGAGCACGCCGAGGATGTCGGCCACCACCACCAGGAGGGGCAGCGCGATCGTCCCGGCCAGCAGGCGGGGCGCCACGAGATATTTCATCGGGTTGGTGGAGAGGGTGGAGAGCGCGTCGATCTGGTCGGTCACCCGCATGGTGCCGATCTCGGCCGCCATCGCGGCGCCGATGCGGCCTGCGACCATCAGCCCTGCCAGCACCGGCCCCAGCTCGCGCGTGACCGAGAGCACGACGATGCTCGCGATCGCGCCCTCGGCCGAGAAGCGGGCGAAGCCGGTATAGGATTGCAGCGCCAGCACCATGCCGGTGAACAGCGCCGTGAGTGCGACCACGGGCAGGCTGAAGAAGCCGATCTCCACGAGGGCGCGGCCGAACATGCGCCAGTAGAACGGCGGGCGCACCAGGTGGGACAGGCCGGAGAGCGCGAACTGGGTCAGCGCGCCGGTGGCGCGGCAAGCGTCCAGGCATGCGCGGCCGAGGCCGGCCAGCAGGTCGAGCAGGAGGTTCACGCCGGGCGGTAGACCCTGGCGAAACGGCGCCCGAGCCCGGTGAGTACTTCGTAGCCGTTGGTGCCGGCGTCGGCGGCGACGGTGTCCACGGGAACGTCGGGGCCGATCAGGTCGAGCCAGTCGTCCGGGCCGATCTCCGGCCGGTCGGTGACGTCGTAGGTCGTGAGGTCCATGGAGATACGGCCTACCAGCGGGACGGGCCTGCCGTCAAAGAAGGCGAAGCTGCGCCCGGAGCGGCTGCGGTGCCAGCCATCGGCGTAGCCGACCCCCACGGTGGCGATGCGGCTTGGGCGCGGTGCGCGCCAAGTGGCGTTGTAGCCGACGGTCTCGCCCGCCGGGATGTCGCGGACTTGCAGCACGCGCGCACGGAGCCGGACCACGCCCTGCATCGGGTTCGGCCGCCCGGGCGTCGGATTGATGCCGTAGAGCGCGGCGCCGGGCCGGGCGAGGTCCGAGCCGAATGCCGGCCCGAGAAAAATCCCGGACGAGTTGGCGAGGCTGCGCGGCAGCGGCGGCAGCCGGTCGCACGCCTCGGCGAAGCGACGACGCTGCGCCTCGTTCACCGGATCGTCCGGCACCTCCGCCGCCACCAGATGGGTCATGACGAAACGCGGAGCAATACCCGCCAGGCGGGCGTGATCCGCCTGCAGGCACGCCAGCTCGCCTGCATCGAACCCGAGACGGGACATGCCGGTGTCGACGTGCAGCAATGCCGGCAGTTTTTGGCCGACTCGCCCGGCCTGTCCGCGCCAGGCGGCGAGCGCCGCGAGCGAGCCGAGCACGGGCAGGATGCCGCGGGCGGCGTATTCCGGCTCGCTGCCCGGGATCGGGCCGTTGAGCACCGCCAGCATCGCGCCCGGCACCAAGTCCCGGATCGCCAGGGCCTCGTCGAGATGGGCGACGAAGAAGTGACGGCAGCCTGCCGCGTGCAAGGTGGCGGCCACTTTTCGGGCGTCCAGCCCGTAGCCGTCGGCTTTCACCACGCCGCCGACCGGGCCGGACGGATGGCGGGCGCACAGCAGACGCCAGTTGGCGGCGATCGCGCCGAGGTCGATGTCGAGGATTGCGGCAACCCCCTCCTCCCGGCCTCCTCCCACGAGGGGAGGAGGAGAGGCAGGCCCGCTTCCCGTGCGGGAGGGGGTTGGGGGAGGGGTGATGACGCGGCTCAATCCGCCTCGTGATGGGTGTCGAGATCGGCGAAGCGGGTGAACTCGGCCTCGAAGAACAGCGAGATCGTGCCGGTCGGGCCGTGCCGCTGCTTGGCGATGATCAGGTCCGCCTGGTTGTGGACCTTGGCGATCTTCTGGTGCCACTCGTCCATCGCGGTGTGGAATTTTTCGCCGCCGCCCTCGAAGGCGACCTCCTTGGGCATCCGCTGCTCCAGATAATACTCGTCGCGATAGACGAACATCACCGCGTCGGCGTCCTGCTCGATCGTCCCCGATTCGCGGAGGTCCGCGAGCTGCGGCCGCTTGTCCTCCCGGCTCTCGACGGCGCGGGAGAGCTGCGACAGGGCGAGCACCGGCACCGCCAGTTCCTTGGCGATCGCCTTCAACCCCTGGGTGATCTGGCTGATTTCCAGCACCCGGTTCTCGGGCCGCGTGCCCGCCGACGGCCGCATCAGTTGCAGGTAGTCGACGATGACGAGGTTGAGCCCCCGCGTGCGCTTCAGTCTCCGGCAGCGCGTGCGCATCGCCGAAAGCGTCAGGGCGGGCGTGTCGTCGATCTGAATGGGAAGCGACGCGATGTCCCGGCTTACCTGGACGAACTTGTCGAACTCGCGCTGACCGATGTCGCCGCGACGGATGCGGTCGCCGGAGATCCGCGCCTCCTCGCTGAGCAACCGGGTGGCAAGCTGCTCGGCGCTCATCTCCAGCGAGAACACGGCGACGCTGCCCTTGGGCACGGCGTCGGGGTTGTCGAGCCGGGCATCGTCGAGCAGCGCGCGGGCGGCGCCGTAGGCGATCTTCGTCGCCAGCGCGGTCTTGCCCATGCCGGGACGGCCGGCGAGGATCAGCAGGTCGGACGGATGCATGCCGCCCATCTTCTTGTCGAGATCGCGCAGCCCGGTGGTCAGGCCGGAGACGTGACCAGCGCGGCGGAACGCCCGCTCGGCCCCGAGAATGGCCTCGGTGAGCGCGTCCTTGAAGGTGACGAAGCCGCCGCTCGAGCCGCCATCGTTGGAGAGCTCGAACAGGGATTGCTCCGCCGCCTCGATCTGCTTGGGTCCGTCAAGCTCCGGGTCGGCGCCGAACGCGTTGTTGACGACCGTCTCGCCGACATCGATGAGCTGGCGGCGGAGCCAGGCGTCGTAGACCGCGCGACCATATTCGCCGGCATTGATGATGCCGACCATGGCGGTGAGCAACTGCGCCAGGTAGGCCGTGCCGCCGACCTCCTCGAGGATGCCGGAGTGCTCGAACTCCGTCTTCAGGGTCACCGCGTCAGCGAGTTGCCCTGCCTCGATCCGCCGCGCGATGGCCTGAAAGATCCGGCCGTGGATCGGGTCGGCGAAATGCTCCGGGATCAGGAACTCGCTGACCCGCTCGTAGGCCCGGTTGTTGGCGAGCAGCGCGCCGAGCAGCGCCTGCTCGGCTTGCAGGTTCGACGGCGGCAGCCGCTGCGACAGGCCGAGGAGGGGAGAATCGATCGTGTTCATCTGGCTGCAATGATACGCCGCTTGGCCGCCACCCTGCAGCCGTCGCGGCCTGTGGATAGCTGTGGAACGCGGGGGCGACGAGGTTCAGGCGGCCGTGATCTCCTCCCAGAGATGGTCCGCCCCGGCGGCGGCCATGTGGCGGCCGAGCAGCAGGTTCCAGGCCGCCTCGTTGCCGAACTCGTCGCGCCAGGACCACAGGCGCTTGGTGAAGAAGTGCAGCGTGTGCTCGTAGGTGAAGCCGATCGCGCCGTGGACCTGATGGGCGATGCCGGCGCCGATCCCGGCGGCCTCGCCGGCGCGTGCCTTGGCCGCCGCGATCGGCAGCAGCCGCACTCCGTCGGCCACCGCTTCGGCGGCGAGGTCGGACGCGGCCACGGCGGCGGCGGTCTGGGTCGCGAGGATCGCCAGGTTGTGTTGCACCGCCTGCAACTTGCCGATCGGCCGGCCGAACTGGACGCGATCCTGGGCATACTGCGTCGAGAGGTCGGTGATCCGCATCAGCGCGCCGGCAATCTGCATGCTGCGCATCGCCGCCCCCACCGCACGGAGCTGCATCAAGCCGGCCCCGGCGGGCCGCACCGCATCGGCCGGAAGCGTGCCGGCGAAGCGCAGCACGTCGCGCGGCTCGCGCGCCAGGTTCGCCTCCCTCGTGCTTTGGCGCATCTCGGCCGGCACCAGCGCCACATGCGCGGTGCCCTCGTGCTCGGCGAGCACGACCACTCCGATGTTCGGCGCGCCTCCCCAGGGAACGCGGGTGGCCGTTCCGTCGAGACGCCACACGCCGTCCGGACGCGACAAGGCCAGCTGCTCGCCGGTGGCAACCGGGGCCACCGTAAGCGGCCCGTCCGGTATCGCCAGCCCGGCGCCGGCGAGGAGCCAGCTCGCCAGCATCGTCTCGGCGAGCGGCAGCGGCAGCGCGTGCTCGCCGGCGACGCGCAGCAGGCTCAGGGCGTCGGCAACGGGCACCCCGAAGCCGCCCGCCTCCTCGGGCACGAGCGCGCGATGCAACCCGGCGGCTTCCAGCGCCGCCCACGCGGCCGCCGGCCAGTCGCCCTGTTCCGCCGAACGCAAGGCCGCCGGCGCGCAATGCTCCTCAAACACACGGGAGGCGGTCTCGCTCAGCATGGTGCTGGTGGAGTCCATCACTGTAACCTTCTCGTCGCGGTGCGCTGAGGGAGGCTAGCACCGCTGGGCAGAGAGGAAACAGCGCTCCCATGCAGATCGCAGCATCGGTCGCCGCAAGCCGCCCCTTGGCGTCGGGGCTCTTCGATACGCTCCGCCGTGACAGTCTCGACGGCGACGGCGTGACCCGCGACCCGTACGGCCCGGGCGAACAGCGGGCCCACCTGACCATCGAGCAGGCGGCCCGCCGGCTGGACCTGCGCGTCAGCCGCGATGCGGCGGCCAACCTCTACATGACATGGCCCGGCCGGGACCGCGACGCCAAGCGGGTGATCGTGGGGTCGCACCTCGATTCGGTGCCGCATGGTGGCAATTTCGACGGCGCCGCCGGCGTGATCGCCGGACTGGTCGCGATCGACGCCCTGAAGCGGATGGGTGTCTCGCCCTCCTGCGATCTCGCCGTCATGGCTATCCGCGCCGAAGAGAGCGTGTGGTTCGAGGTGTCCTACATCGGCAGCCGGGCGGCGCTCGGCAGCTTGCCAAGAAGCGCATTGCAGGCATCTCGGCGCGACACGCACCGCCCGCTCTGGGCGCACATCGCCGACTGCGGCGGCGATCCCGATCGTCTGGCGTCCGGCGCCCGTCATCTCGACCCCGCGACACTGCGGGCCTTCCTCGAGGTGCATATCGAGCAGGCGCCCAGCCTCGTCGAGGCCGGCTGCCCGGTGGGCATCTGCACCGGCATCCCCGGCACGTTCCGCTTGCCCGACATCTGCATCGAGGGCGCCTATGATCATGTCGGGCTGCCCCGTCGGTTCCGGCGGGACGCGGCGCTGGCGGGCGCCGACTTTTTCTGCGCCCTCGACCGCGTGTGGGATGAGTACGACCGCCAGGGCATTCCGATGGCCTGCACCGTCGGCCGCTTCCACACCGACCCGACGGCGCACGGGCTGACGATCATCCCGGGGGAATTTTCGCCTTTCGCTCGACCTGCGCGCCTACGATGCTGCGGTGCTGCAAGCCCTGGAAGCACGGGTGCAGGCGATCATCGCCGAAATCGAGCAGCGGCGCGGGGTGCGTTTCCATCCCTGGCAAGGAGGCCCGCGCGGCGGTGGGGCCGATGGACCCCGGCATACAGGCGGCGTTCGAGCAAAGCGCGGCACGGCTCGGCATTCCCATCCTTTCCCTGGGCAGCCCCGCCTCGCACGATGCGGCGGCGTTCGCCGCCTGCGGCGTGCCGACCGGAATGCTGTTCGTCCGCAACCGCAACGGTAGCCACAACCCGCGCGAAGCGATGGAGATCGACGATTTCCTGAGTGCCAGCACGCTGTTGACGGCGTGGCTGGCCGAACATGTCTGTCCATAGGACACCGTTACGGAGACCGGGCCGATGGCAAAGCAGGGCAAGCGGCAGAAGGAGATCGTCGGCCGCGTCATGCACGAGTTCAAGCACGGCGAGCTTGAGACGCAGGGGCGCAAGGTGCGCAATCCGCGCCAGGCGATCGCAATCGGGCTGAGCGAGGCGGGTGCTTCGCGGACCCAGAGCAAGGCGCAGAACAAGCGGAGCCGTGCGCGGACCGAAGAGGAGGAGCGCAAGGGGCAGACGGCGCGGCAGGTCAAGGAGGGAGCGGGCGCGCGCAGGTCGGCCGCCAAGGCGACCCCGGCAAAGCGCGCCAAGTCTCCCGCCCCAAAAGGCCGCGCCGGCGGTGACGGACCCACCAGGGCGGAGCTCTATGCCGAGGCGTGGCGCCGAGGCCTCACCGGCTGCTCGCGGATGAGCAAGGCTGACCTGGAGCGCAGGTTGCGGCGTCGCTGACGAAGGCGTGGCATCGCGCCCTGGATTGGCTCTACGCTGAAGATACGCAGCGGGAGTCTCCGTCATGCAGATCGGTGTTCATCTCCCCCATATCGGTCGCAAGGCCGGACCTGACGCGATCCGCCGGGCTGCCGAGCAGGCCGAGCAACTCGGCCTCGCCGACGTCTGGGTCAGCGAGCACATCATTCTGCCGCGGGATGCGCCCTATCCGCCCTCGGCGGCATTCTACGATCCGGTGCTGACGCTGACCTGGGCGGCGGCGTTCACCCGCCGCGTCCGGCTGGGGACCAGCGTGTTGGTGCTGCCGATGCGGCATCCGCTGCCGCTGGCCAAGGAACTCGCGACGTTGCAGAACCTGTCGCAAGGGCGGCTCATCCTGGGCGCCGGGGTGGGATGGCTGGAGGCGGAGTTCGCCGCCCTCGGCGTGCCGTTCCGCGAGCGGGGCCGACGCATGGACGAGGGCATCGCCATGATGCGGGCGGTGTGGAACGAGGACCCGGTCAGCTTCGCTTCCCGCCACATCCCGGCCAGGATCGAGGACATGCGGATGCTGCCGCCGCCCTGCGCGCCCATCCCGATCTGGATCGGCGGTTCTTCCGAACCGGCACTCGCGCGGGCGGAGAAGCTCGACGGCTGGCATGGCACCAGCCGGACCGACGATACGGCGCTGCGGGGCATCGTCGCCCGGCTCCGGCACGCCCGGCCGGAAGCCGCCTTCACGATCTCGATGCGGGCGCGCTGGGACAAGGACGTCGGCGCGATGCGCGACCGGCTGGCGAACCTCGCCGATGCCGGCGTCCAGCACGTACTGCTCGAGCCGATGGAGCGTGAGCTGGATGGGTGGCTCGCCGCCGTCAAGCTGATCGGCAAGGTGGCGGCCTGAGGACAAAACTAGGCAAGTGCGACCGGAAGCCCTACGCTGCGGCCCTGCTTCCAGATCGACGGCAAGGCGCACAGCCTCGTCCGCGACCATTGCGCGGCATTCCTCTCGGGCGCGGTGGGCTTGACCGCTGGAGTGGCTGAATGTTGATCGCCGGCGATGTCGGTGGAACGAAGACGCTGCTCGGGCTATACACGCCCGAAGCAGGCGCTCGTGCGCCGCTCGCGAGAAGAGCTATCCCAGCGCGGCCTATCCCGGGCCTGGCCGAAATCGTCCGGCCTTCCTTATCGAACGTGCCTCCGCCGAGGCCGCCTGCTTCGATGTCGCGGGTCCGGTGATGGGCGGGCGGGCGAAGCTGACCAACCTACCTTGGCTGCTTGAGGAAACGGCCCTCTGCCGAGGCGCTCGGCCTGCAATCGGCATCCTGCTCAACGATCTCAAAGCCGTGGCCTACGCGGTCCCCGCTGCGCGAAGGCGGAACTGCACGCGATCAATGAGGGCAGTGCCGAACCGCACGGGACCGATCGCCGTGGTCGCGCCCGGAACCGGGCTCGGCGAAGCCTTCCTGATCTGGGGTGGCAGCGAGTACGTTGCCGGCTCGTCGGAGGGCGGCCACGCCGATTTCGCCCCGGCCGAACGCGATGCAGGCCGCCGTTGTGGCAATACCATGTCGGCACGTTTCGGGCACGTCTCCTACGAGCGGGTCTGCTCGGGCAGCGGAATCCCGAACATCTACGATTTCCTGCGAGACGCCGGCCGGGCGGTTGAGCGGCCCGTCTTGGCCGGGCAACTGGCCAAGACGGCGGACCGCACGCCGCTGATCGTGCAGGCCGGCACAGGCGGAGCCGCCGACCCGCTGGCGCCGCGGCCCTCGACCTGTTCGCCGCCATCCTCGGCGCGGAAGCGGGCAATCTGGCGTTGAAGGTGCTGGCGACGGGCGGAGTCTACCTGGCGGGCGGCATGCCGGCTCCGCGTCCGCGGCCGCCTGGATGGCGGGCTTCATGGCAGGCTTTCACCGGTAAGGGCCGCTTTGCCGGCTTGCTGGCCGGCATTCCCGTCAACGTGGTCACCGCCGGTGCCGCGCTGCTCGGGGCAGCCCTATACGGCCTTGACCGATTGACGCGAACCGAGCGGAGCCCGTCTCGTACAGAGACGTGGAGCGCGGAACGGATTGGCAGGGGAAGCACAGGATGCAACTCGGCATGATCGGTCTTGGGCGGATGGGGGCCAACATGGTCGCCCGCCTGATCAAGGCGGGGCACGACCTGCATGTCTACGATGCCCATCACGAGCCGGTGCAGGCGCTGGTCGGCAAGGGCGCCACCGGCAGCACGAGCCTGACCGACTTCATCAAGGGCCTGGCAAGCCGCGCGCGGTGTGGCTGATGGTGCCGGCGGGTGTGGTCGATGGCGTGTTGGCACAATGATCGCCGTTGCTGGAGCCGGGCGACACCGTCATCGACGGCGGCAACTCGTACTACCATGACGACGTGCGCCGGGCCCGCGAGCTGAAGGAGAAAGGGCTGCACTACGTCGATGTCGGCGTGAGCGGCGGCGTTTGGGGGCTCGAGCGCGGCTATTGCCTGATGATCGGCGGCGATAAGGAGGCGGTGCAGCGGCTCGACCCGGTTTTTGCCGCCTCGGCGCCGGGCGTCGATTCCGCGCCTCGCACCACGGGTGCCGAAGGTGCGGCCGACCCAGGCCGAGCAAGGCTACCTTCATTGCGGCCCGAACGGCGCCGGCCACTTCGTCAAGATGGTGCACAACGGGATCGAGTACGGGCTGATGGCGGCCTACGCCGAAGGGCTGAACATCATCAAGCATGCCAATGTCGGATGTGCACCAACAGGAAACTGACGCGGAAACCACGCCGCTGCGCCATCCCGACCTTTACAGCTACGACATCGACGTCGCACAGGTGGCGGAAGTCTGGCGCCGCGGCAGCGTGGTTGGGTCGTGGCTGCTCGACCTGACCGCCAGCGCGCTTCGCAAAAGCCCCGACCTCGAGCACTTCGCCGGCCGGGTTTCCGACTCGGGCGAGGGGCGCTGGACCTTGCTGGCGGCGATCGACGAGGCCATCCCCGCGCCGGTCATCAGTGCGGCGCTTTCTCCGCGGTTCGCCTCGCGCGGACAGACGGAGTTTGCCGACAAGCTGCTTTCCGCGCTCCGCTTCGAGTTCGGCGGCCATGTCGAGAAGCCGAAGGCATGAGCGGCACCAACGACACCGTTTTCCTGTTCGACGTCGATAACACCTGCTCGACAACGACCAGCGTGCAGGACGATCTGCGCCAGCATATCGAGGAGGAATACGGCCCGCTCGCGCGCGACCGCTACTGGGCGATCTTCGAGGAGCTGCGCGGCGAGCTGGGCTACGCCGACTATCTCGGCGCGCTCGAGCGCTACCGGGTGGAGCAGATCCACGATCCCACGTGCTCAGGATGTCGAGCTGGCTCGTCGACTATCCGTTCGCGAGCCGGCTCTACCCGCGGCGCTCGGAAGCGGTGCGCACATGCCCATGCAGTGGGGTCCGGCGGTGATGCTTTCCGACGGTGACGCCGTGTTCCAGCCGCGCAAGGTCGACAATCCGGCTTCTGGGAGCGCGTTCGAGGACCGCGTGCTGATCTACATCCACAAAGAGCAGGAGCTCGACGATGTGGAGCGCCTCTACCCGGCCCGGCGCTACGTGCTGATCGACGACAAGATCCGCATCCTCGATGCGGTCAAGCAGATCTGGGGTGATCGGGTGACGACGGTGTTTCCCCGGCAGGGCCACTACGCGCACGACCCGAAGGAGCTGGCGGCGCATCCGCCGGCCGACATCCAGCTCGACCGGATCGGCGACTTGGTGAACTTGGACATATCCGCGTTCCAGACGCGATAGCGGCGGGAGACCATCAATGGCAAACGCAAATACGAAGCTGCACAGTCTCGGCCAGAGCATCTGGCTCGACGACATCACGCGCGACATGCTCGATAACGGCACGCTGAAGCGGTACATCGACGAGATGGCGGTGACCGGCCTGACGTCGAACCCGTCGATCTTCCAGGCCGCGATCAGCACAGCAGCAAGGCGTACGACGACGAGATCAGCGGCCTGCTCGACCAAGGCCGGAAGGGCGAGGACCTGTTCTTCGAGCTGGCGATCGAGGACCTCTCGCGCGCCGCCGAGCTGTTCCTGCCGACGCACCGCAAGACCTCCGGGGTCGACGGCTGGGTCTCGCTCGAAGTCTCTCCCCTTTTTGCCTACGACACCAAGGCGACGGTGACGCAGGCGGCGGAGTTGTCCAAGAAAGCCAATCTGCCCAACCTGTTTATAAAGATTCCCGGCACGCCCGAGGGTCTGCCGGCGATCGAGGAGGCGATCTTCAGCCGGCATCCAGCATCAACGTCACCCTGCTGTTCTCGCGCTCGACCACTATCGTGGCGGCCGCGCACGCCTACATGTGCGGACTGGAGCGTCGCGTGCAGGAAGGGCTGAGCCTCGACGTGCATTCCGTCGCGTCGATCTTCATCAGTCGCTGGGATCGCGGCGCCAACGAGAAGCTGCCGGCGTCGCTGCAGAACAAGCTCGGCGTTGCCGTCGGGCAGCAGACCTACAAGGCGTATCGCGATCTGCTGGACAGCGACCGCTGGCAGCGGCTCGCCAATCTCGGCGCTCGGCCGCAGCGGCTGCTGTTCGCCAGCACCAGCATGAAGGACCCGAAGGCGCCCGACACGCTCTACGTGAAATCCCTGGCCGCGCCCAATACCGTCGACACGATGCCGGATGCCACCCTGCGGGCCTTGGCCGACCACGGTCGAGATCGACGCCGTGCTGCCGCGGGACGGCGGCGATGCGCGCATGGATCCTGGGCGACATCGTCAAGGCCGGCGTCGACCGGCGGCGCTCTGCCTCGCAATTGCAGGAGGACGGCGCGAAGTCCTTCGTGAAATCCTGGCAGGAACTGCTGCAAGGCGATCGAGGACAAGAGCCCGGCATGACATAGACGAGGAGAGCAGGCCATGAGCGGCCCGCGACGAACGGCGAGTTCGACGGCGTGGAGGCGTCTTGCGCGACCACTACGCGCAAATCAAGGACCGCACCTGCGCCGCTCTTCGCCGAGGACTCCGGGCCGCGCCGAGCGGTTCACCGTCGAGGCGCGCGGCCTCATCGCTCGACTATCTCCAAGCACCGCATCATCGATGAGACGATGCGCCTGCTGGTGCAGCTCGCCGAAGAGCGCGGCGTCGCCGGCCCGCCGCGACGCCATGTTCCGGGGCGAGAAGATCAACGCGACCGAGCGGCGTGCCGTGCTGCACGTCGCCTTGCGCGCCCCGCGCGGCAGTCGGATCGAGGTCGATCGGCAAGGACGTGGTGCCCGAGGTCCACGAGGTGCTGGACCGCATGGCCGCGTTCGCCGACCAAGTGCGCGACGGATCGTGGCCCGGCCACACCGGCAAGCGCATCCGCACCGTCGTCAACATCGGCATCGGCGGCTCCTATCTCGGGCCGGAGATGGCGTATCTGGCGCTGCGTCCATACAGCGACCGGACGCTGACGCTCCGCTTCGTCTCCAACGTCGACGGCGCCAACTTCGCCGAGGCGACGCAGGGGATCGATCGCGGCGGAAACCCTGTTCATCATCTCGTCGAAGACGTTCACCACCCTGGAGACGATGACCAACGCCGCAACCGCCCGCGAATGGCTGGTCGACAAGCTGGGCAGCGAGGCGGCGGTGGCCAAGCACTTCGTCGCCGTCTCCACCAACATCCCGGCGGTGGAGAAATTCGGCATCGACCCGGCCAACACGTTCGGCTTCTGGGACTGGGTCGGCGGCCGCTACTCGATGGACTCCGCGATCGGCCTGTCGACGATGATCGCGATGGGACCGGAGAATTTCCGTGCGATGCTCGCTGGCTTCCACGCCATGGACGAGCATTTCCGCACCGCCCCGCTGGAGCGCAACCTGCCGGCGCTGATGGGGCTGCTCACCGTCTGGTACAACAATTTCTTCGGGGCGCAGACGCTGGGGGTGATGCCCTACGCCGCCCATCTCGCGCGCTTTCCCGGCCTACCTTCAGCAATTGCAGATGGAGAGCAACGGCAAGCACGTCGCCCTCAACGGCGCCGAGGTGTCGTGGCAGACCGGGCCGATCATCTGGGGCGAGCCGGGCACCGACGGGCAGCACTCCTTCTATCAGCTCATCCACCAGGGCACGAAGCTGATCCCCTGCGACCTGATCGGCTTCCTGCAGCCGCTCAGCCCCTATGCCGACCACCATGACCTGCTGATGGCCAATCTGTTTGCGCAGGCCGAGGCTTTGGCGTTCGGCAAGACGGCGGAGGAACTGCGCGCGGAAGGTTCGCCGGATTTCCAGACGCCGTTCCGGGTCACCGAGGGCAACCGCCCGACCAACATGATCCTGGCCGACCGCCTCGACCCCAAGACCGTCGGGGTGCTGGTCGCGCTTGTATGAGCACAGCGTGTTCACGCAAGGCGTGATCTGGGACATCGACTCGTTCGACCAGTGGGGCGTGGAACTCGGCAAGGTGCTGGCGAACCGTATCATCCCGGAGCTGCGCGACGCCGGCGAACCGACGCTGACGCATGACAGTTCGACCAATGCCTTGATTGAACGGTATCGTCGCGCTCGCGCCGCTCGGACGTAGCTGCCGCGCCGGAACCGCTCCCGCGGAACACTCGCCATCGGCGGGCGATGATCTAATCGACGTGCTGCAATGGCCTTTGAAGGACGCCAGCGCGGTTTCGGGCGCGACAGCTATCACCACGGCAATCTGCGCGAGGCGCTGATCGAAACCGCCCTGCGTCTGATCGCCGAGCGCGGTCCGGCCGGCTTCGCCTTCGCCGAGCTGGCCCGTGAAGCCGGGGTCAGCCCGGCCGCCCCGTACCGGCACTTCCGCGACCGGAACGCGCTGCTGGCCGAAATCGCCCGCCGCGGGTTCGAGCGGTTCGAGGCGGAGCTTGCGAGGGGCTGGAACCAGGGCAGGCCCGACCCGGTGACCGCCATCGAGAATTGCGGCAAGGCCTATCTCGGGTTCGCCCGGCGAGAGCCGGCCTCCTATGCGGCAATGTTCGACCCCGAGCTGCCGCTCGACGACCTGCAACTCCGCGCCGCCTCCGACCGCGCCTTCGCCGTGCTGCGCGAGGCGGCCGAGCGTGCCTGCAGCCTGCAGGTCAAAGGCGTGCGCCCGCCGGCGCTGATGGTGGCCCTGCACCTCTGGGCGCTGGCACACGGCATCGCCTCGCTGTTCGTCGGTCGCGCCGACGCCGCGCGGCACAAGCTACCGATGACGCCCGAGGACCTGCTGGAAGCCGGGATGCTGATCTATTTGCAGTCCCTCGGGCTTGAACAAGGCTGAGACCGCTTTAATCTATGTGAATGTGATTTACATTCACGGAGGCTGACAGTGGCCCTTGCGGCGAGGATGGACGAGTTCGGCGGGAAGGGGGGCTGGATCGCGGCGACGATCCTCGGCTTCGTCCTCTACTGGCCGATCGGGCTGGCGGTGCTTCTCTATCTGGTCTTCAGCGGCCGGTTCCGGGCCTGGCGGCTCGAGGGACCCGGCCGCTGGTACAACCAGGGCTCGTCGCGCGCCGGCGGATGCGCCTGGGGCTGGAGCGGTCATGGGTCCGCCCGCGCCCGGCCGAGCGGCAACCACGCATTCGACGAGTATCGGGCCGAGACGCTCCGCCGGCTGGAGGAGGAGCAGAAGGAGTTCGTCGAGTACCTGGAGCGCCTGCGTCAGGCGAAGGACAAGGCCGAGTTCGACCAGTTCATGGCCGAGCGCCGGCGCCGCAGCGCCCCGCCGGAGCAGGGGGTCGACGTCGCGTAACTGCGGTCGTTTTCCCGCGGCAGAGATAGGTTCGGGGAGGCAAGCGGATGCCGCTTGCCTCCTCTTCGCGTTCGACCTGGCGCGCGCGCCAGGAATTGCTCATCCCGACCTGGGCGCTAGACTTCCCCGATCCGGTCCGCTTTCGGGACCCCAAACGGGAGGCAGCCACCATGATCCACGTCGTCGCCATCATCACCGCCAAGCCTGGCAAGCGGGACGAAATCCTCGAGGCGTTCCGCGCCAATGTTCCCGCCGTCCACGCCGAGAAGGGCTGCATCGAGTACGGTCCGGCGACGGACGCCGAGGGGATGGGCGGTTTCCAGACGAAGTTCGGCCCGGACACGTTTCTGGTGCTCGAAAAATGGGAGAGCCCGGACGCGCTGAAGGCGCACGCTTCGGCGCCGCACATGGCAGCCTACGCCGCCAAGACGAAGGACCTGATCGCGAGCCGCGTCATCCACGTGTTGTCGCCGGCCTGAGCGGATCGAGCCGCCGCGTCTTCGGGCGCGGCGGCATGTCCACCGGCTTCAGCCGGCTGCCGCTTTGTCCATCGCGGCCAGGATAGCATCGAACCGCTCCTGCAACTCGGCGCGCCAACTCGCGCCGGCATGGGTAAAGACATAGAGTTCGTTCCCGCGGATCGCCGCAAGGACTTGCGCGGCGACGTCCATGGGGTCGAGCCCTGAGCGTGAGCCTGCGGCGAGGTGGGCGGCCAGCGCGGCCGCCGGACTGGCCGGGTCGGGCGTCTGCGCCGGACCGTAGCGCTGTGGCCGATTGCGCCGGCTCTCGCTGATGCGGGTGCGGACGAACCCGGGACAGAGCACGGTCACGCCGATGCCGAGCGGCGCGAGCTGTCGCGCCAGCCCCTCCGACATGTTGACCACCGCGAACTTGCTCGCCGAGTAGGGACTGAACCCGAGCCCGCTGTTCATCCCGGCCATCGAGGCGGTGTTGACGATGTGGCCGCCCTCGCCGTGGGCGCGGATATGCGGGAGAAAGGCGTGGATGCCGTGCAGCACTCCGAACAGATTGACGTCAAGCACCCATCGCCAGGTGTCGAGCGAGATGGCGTCGATGCCGCTGCCGCCGCCGACACCGGCGTTGTTGCAGACGACATGGACCTTGCCGAAAGCTCGCGTACGACGCGTTCGCCGCACTCTCGACGCTGGCCGGATCGGCAACGTCGCAGAGGACGCCGCGCACCTCAGGCCCGACATGGCGCAGGCTCTCGACGGCGGCGGCCAGCGCGTCCGTTTCGATGTCGGCGAGCATCACCTTCATGCCTGAAGCCGCAAACGCGCGGCCGAGTGCCAGTCCGATGCCGCTCGCCCCGCCGGTCACGAATGCTGTCTTGCCGGCGAGTTCCTGCATGATCCCCTCCTTACGCCATCAGCCGGCTCGCGCCGGCAGATGCTGTTGGAACCAGGCCAGGGTCGGCGCCATCACCTGCCGGAAACACTCGCCGGTGTAGACTTCGTAGTGACCCCAACCCGATAGCACGACCAGTTTCTTGGGCTCGCCGGCGTGGCGGTACAGCGCCTCGCTCTCCTCCGGCGGCACCAGCCGGTCGTCATCGGTGGTGATGAAC
The DNA here is from genome assembly GCA_963719345.1 of uncultured Alphaproteobacteria bacterium. Taxonomy (GTDB): domain Bacteria; phylum Pseudomonadota; class Alphaproteobacteria; order Acetobacterales; family Acetobacteraceae; genus CAVRCA01. The sequence continues at coordinate 770,667 of CAVRCA010000003.1, read as the reverse complement.
AGCACGGGCCGCGGCGCGATCTTGTCCACCACCCATTCGGGGTGGAAGCCGAGCGTGTCGTCGATGAACTCCAGCGGGATCTGACCGACCGCGCCCGGCGTGTCACGGCGCGCCGCCGCCGCCAGTTCCGCCGATTGCCGGTCCGGCAGCAGGATTTCCTCGCGCGCCACGAACTCGGATTGTCCGGTGGTGGTTCGTCTCACCCGGTCGGCAGCCGATCGCTCCAGCAGGTCGCGGTATTCGTCCGGACGGCGAACGCTGCGCATCCAGCGTTGGCCGTTGCCGACACCGACGACCGACACCACGCATTTCACCCGCGGGTCGACGGCGCCGACCCAGACCACGGTGGCACCGCCGTAGCTGGTGCCGTAGATGCCGATGCGCGCCGGGTCGACCGATGGCTGCATCTGGAGAAAGGTGATGGCGGCCTGCACGTCGGCCACCCGGCTGTATGGCGCAAGCCGGTTTTTTGGGCCGTCGCTGTCGCCCCAGCCCTTGTAGTCAAACGTCAGCACCACGTAGCCCGCATCGGTCAGCACCCGTGCGATGTCGGCGAGGTAGAGCGCGCGGACGCCGGTGTAGCCGTGGCACAATACGATGCCGGCGCGCCGCTCGCTGCCGCCGAGGCCGGCCGGCCGGAACAGATCGCCGACAAGCTTGGTGCCTTCGCTGAAAAAGCTGATCGTTTCGCCGGACATGACCGTCGCTCCTATCGCGCCTGCGCGGACAGCAGCGCACCGACTTCCGGGCGCGCCAGGCCGAGGTTTTCGCGCAGGGTTGTGCCCTGTACTCGGTGTGGAACAGGCCGCGCCGCTGCAACTCGGGCACCACGAACCGCACGAAATCCTCATAGCTGCCCGGGATGTGCGTGGCGGAGACCACGAACCCGTCGCAGGCCTCGGCGGTGAACCATTCTTCCAGATTGTCGGCGATCTCCTTCGGCCCGCCGACCACGGCATGGCTCGGCTTGCCGCGCTGCGTGACGTCGAGGAAATCGCGCACCGTCGGGTTCGGCTTGCCGCTCACCGCCAGCACCCGGTCGCGCATCGCGTGCATCCCGGTCATGCTCGCCAGTTCGTCGGCGGTGAACGGCTCGTCGAGCTGTTTTGTCGCAAAGTCGAAGTTGAGCGCTTCGGAGAGCAGCGACAGCCCGTCCACGTCGCGGTAGCCCGCCTCGATCACCGCCATCTTGTCCTCCGCCTCCGCGCGCGTCGCCGCCGTCACCGGCCAGATCAGGGTGGCGATCTTCACCTCGTCGGAGGCGCGCCCGTGGCGGGAGATTTCCCGCTTCAGCTCGGCGTATTGCTGGCGGCCTGCGGCAAGATTGGGATAAGCGACAAATACCAGTTCCGCCCAGCGCGCGGCGAACCGCTTGCCGCGGCCGCTCGATCCCGCCTGGATCACCACCGGATGTCCCTGCGCCGAGCGCGGCACGGTGAACGGCCCGCGCGAGCGAAAGAAGTTTCCCTCGTGTCCAAGCCGATGGACCTTTTCGCGGACCGCGAACACGTCGCGCTCGCGGTCGGCGACGATCGCGCCGTCCTCCCAGGTGTCCCAGTGGCCGAGCACGACTTCCATGAACTCGTCGGCGCGATCGTATCGGATGTCGTGGTCGAGGTGCTGCACCTGTCCCATGTTCATCGCCTCGCCGTCGTTGACCGAGGTCACGACGTTCCACGCCGCGCGTCCCGCCGTCATGAGGTCGAGGGTCGCGAACACCCGCGCGACGTGGAACGGCTCATAGTAGGTCGTGGAGTAGGTGGCGCCGAGGCCGAGCCGTTCGGTCGCCATTCCCATCGCCATCAGGATCGTCACCGGGTCCATCTTCACGCAGCGGATGCCGTTCTCGACGATCAGGCCGTGGTCGAGGCCGTACATGTCCGGCATCGCCAGCCGGTCGTCGAAGAAGCCGAGCTGGAATTTTCCCGCTTCCAGAACGCGGCCGATGTGCTTGAAGTAATCGGCGCCGAGGAAGTCGAGCCGCGCCTCCGGATGGCGCCAGGAGCTGGCGAGCTGGGTGCAGTTCTGCGCCTGCAGAAAGCCGACCAGGACCATCCGGCGCATCGCAACCTCCCTCGATCTGTCCTGGCCACTTAGCCCCGCTTTGCCGCCGTGGTCCAGGTTGCCGCGCGATGTCTGGACCGCCGCCGCCTTGGCTGACACTCTGGGCAGATGCCCTCCCGAGACAGCGCCATCGCCCGCGCCCGCACCCTCTTCGACCAGGATTTCCGCGACCGGCTCGCCGGCCTCGTCGCCATCCCGAGCACGTCGCAGGACCCCGGTCACGAGGACGATCTTGCGCGCTATCTCGACCAGGCGATCCGCCCCTGGCTTGGCCGGCTCGGTTTCGAGGCCATCGCCATCCATCCCGAACCCGCTCGACGGCTTCGGGCCGATCCTCACCGCCGCCCGCATCGAGGACGCGGCGGCGCCCACGGTCCTCACCTACGGGCACGGCGATACGGTGCGCGGGCTCGACGATCAGTGGCGGCCCGGCCTGTCGCCTGGACGCTGATCGCCGAGGCGGATCGCTGGTACGGCCGCGGCAGCGCCGACAACAAGGGCCAGCACGCGGTCAATCTGGCCGCGCTGGAAGCGGTGCTGGATGAGCGCGCCGGGGGCAAACTCGGGTTCAACCTGAAGATCGTGCTGGAAACCAGCGAGGAACGCGGCTCCACCGGGCTTGCGCGAGTTCGTCGCAGCAGGCCGTGACCGCCTCGCCGCCGACGTGCTGATCGCCAGCGACGGGCCGCGCGTGATGCCCGAATTGCCCACCATCGCCACCGGCACCCGCGGCACCTTCATTTCGACCTCGTGCGTCGACCTGCGGCCCGGCGGCGTGCATTCGGGCCATTGGGGCGGGCTGACCACCGATCCCGCCATCGTGCTCGCCAACGCGCTCGGCACGATCTGCGACCGACAGGGCAAAATCCTGGTGCGGGACTGGCTGCCGGCCGACGGCGTGCCGGCGCAGTGTGCGGGCGGTGCTGGCAGGCTGCCCGGTCGGCGGCGGCGGCGAGGCGGCGACGATCGACCCCGATTGGGGCGAACCCGGGCTGAGCGCCGGCGGAAAAAATCTATGGCTGGAACAGTTTCATCGTCCTCGCGATGGTTTCCGGCCGGCCCGAGAACCCGGTCAACGCCGTCGCCCCGAACGCCCGCGCGCACTGCCAGATCCGCTACACCGTCGACACCGATCCCGCCGGGTTCGAGCCGGCGCTGCGCCGGCACCTCGACATGCACGGCTTCTCCCGAGGTGCGCATCGAGAACGCCGGGGTGCGCATGCCGGCCAGCCGCACCGATCCCGACGACCCGTGGGTGCGCTGGGCGGTCAGCGAGCATGGAACGATCCCTCGGCAAGTGCGTCCAGGTCATTCCCGAACTCTTCGGGCGGCCTGCCCGGCGACGTGTTCGTCGACCATCTCGGCTTGCCGCTGGTGTGGGTCCCGCACAGCTACAACGGGTGCAAGCAGCACGGCCCGGACGAACATTTCCTGCCGAGCATCGGCCGCGAGGGCATCGCCGCCTTTGCCGGTCTCTGGTGGGACCTCGGCGAGGCGGGGGTGCCGCGCCGGCGCTGACCCTATTCCCGGGGGTCATCCATCACTTCGAGCTGGATGACGGCGGCGTTAACCAGAACTTTGCCGGCATTCTCGAAATTGACCGTCACCCGGTCGCCGATCGCCGATTGCACCTGGCCGACGCCCCAGTCGGGGCGGGTGGGATGCTTCACGAACTGACCGGGCTCGATGAATGCAGGCATGGGCCGATCCCGTATAAAGTATTGGTCCTGTATAAGGCACTCGGACCCTCCCGGCAGATGAAGGTCGCTTCCGACCATGCAAGACCCGCTGCACTTGGCCGAACTTCTCTGCGCCCGCATCTGCCACGATCTGAGCGGTCCGCTCGGCGCCTTGCTGGCAGCGACCGAGTTGGCCGCCGAGGAAGCCGCCGTGATGAGCGAAGCGCAGACGGTGGCGGCCGAGTTGGCGGCGGCGCTCGGGGCACGGCTGCAATGGATGCGGTCGGCATGGGCCGCGGACACCGGGCCGCTCGACGTGCCCCGGTTTCGGGAACTCGCGGAAGGGCTGACCTTGGGCCGCCGGGTCGAGGTCGACCTCGCCGGGCTCGACCCCGCCTGCGCGTTCGCGCCGTCGGCAGCCCGGCTGGCGTTGAACGTCGTCTTGCTGGCGGTGGAAGCGCTCGCCAGCAACGGGCGGGTGACGATGACGGGGTCGGCCGACGCCGACGTGCTGGTCACGCTCGACGGCCCCCGCGCCGCCTGGCCGGCGGGCCTTGCCCGCTGTCTGGTTGACGAGCACGCGGCCTGGCAGGCGATGACCGGCGCGCGCACCTTGCAGGGGCCGCTTACCGCGCTGCTGGCCCGCCGGTCCGGCCTGCGCCTGTCGCTGCTGCTGCCGGCGGGCGCCAATCCGGGAACGCCGGCGCCGCTGCTGATGTCGCTGGCGGCGTCCGCCTGAGGCATTTTACCCTTTCTTCGCCAGAACAACGGATGGTCGGGCCGGACCCGTCCATCCGGCGGGCGCTCGGAGCCCGCGATGGACGATCTGCTCGGCGAGTTCCTTGCCGAAACCAACGAGAGCCTGGCTGATCTCGACGTCGCGCTGGTCAAGCTCGAGCGCACCCCGCAGGACGGCGAGACGCTGTCGCTCATTTTCCGGCTGGTCCACACGATCAAGGGAACCTGCGGCTTCCTGGGCCTGCCGCGTCTCGAACGCGTGGCGCACGCCGCCGAGAATGTGCTCGGCAAGGTGCGCGACGGTGCCCTCGTCGTCACGCCGGACATCGTCGGCATCATCCTGCGCTCGCTCGACCGTGTGCGACAGATCCTTGCCACTTTGACGGCGACCGGCACCGAGCCGGAGGGCGACGACAAGGAGCTTATCGCCGAGCTTGACGCCGTGTTCGAGGGCCGAATCGCCACGCCCGCTTTCTTTCCCGACTCCGCGGCCGCCGCCGTGCCGGCCCCGGAACCTCCGGCCGCGTCGGAAGCGGTGGCGGCGCAGACCATCCGGGTCACGGTCGACGACCTGGAGAACCTGATGACGTTGGTCAGCGAGTTGGTGCTGACCCGCAACCAACTTCTGCAGCTTGCCCGCACCCAGGAGAGCAGCGCCTTGACCGTGCCGCTGCAGCGGCTGTCGCAGATCACCTCCGACCTGCAGGAAGGGGTGATGAAGACCCGCATGCAGCCGATCGGCAGCGCCTGGAACAAGCTGCCCCGCCTGGTGCGCGACCTGTCGCACGAGCTGCACAAGAAGATCGAGCTGACCATGATCGGTCAGGAGACCGAGCTCGACCGACAGGTGCTCGAACTCATCAAGGACCCGCTGACGCATATGGTGCGCAACAGCGGCGACCACGGGCTCGAGCCGCCCGCCGAGCGTCGGGCCGCCGGCAAGCCGGAGACCGGCCGCATCACGCTGAAGGCGTATCACGAGGGCGGCCACATCATCATCGACGTCGCCGATGACGGGCGCGGGCTGGCGGTGGACCGCATCCGCGCGAAGGTCGTTGCGAGCGGGCTCGCCACCGAAGCCGAGCTGGCCGGCATGGGCGACAACCAGATCCAGCGCTTCATCTTCCGCGCCGGTCTTTCGACCGCCGCCGAGGTCACCGCGGTTTCCGGCCGCGGCGTCGGGATGGACGTGGTGAAGACCAACATCGAGCGCATCGGCGGCACGATCGACCTCAAGAGCCGGGCCGGCGTCGGCACCACCTTCACCATCAAAATCCCGCTGACCCTGGCGATCGTCGCGGCGCTGATCGTCGAGGCGGGCGGCGAACGCTTCGCCATTCCGCAGATCAGCGTGGTGGAACTGGTGCGCGCCGGCGGCGGCTCGGGGGCGACGATCGACCGCATCAACGGCACGCCGGTGCTGCGGCTGCGCGAGCGGCTGCTGCCGCTGGTCGACCTCAACAAGCTGCTGCGGCTGCGCTCGGACGATGCCGAGCGGGAGGCGAGCTACGTCGTGGTGGCGCAGGTCGGTCCGACGACGCTCGGCATCATGGTCGACCAGGTGTTCGACACCGAGGAGATCGTGGTCAAGCCGGTGGCGCCGATCCTGCGCCACATCACGATGTTCAGCGGCAACACCATCTTGGGCGACGGTTCGGTGATCATGATCCTCGACCCGAACGGGATCGCACGGACCATGACCGCGGCCGGCGAGGGGGCGAGGGCCGCACAACTCCCCAGCCCGGCGATGCGCGCCGCGGCGGATCGCTCGGCCATCCTGGTGTTTCGCGCCGGCGGCCAGCAGCCGCTGGCGGTGCCGCTCGGCTTGGTGGCCCGTCTTGAGGACATCCCGCGCGAGCGGATCGAGACCGCCGCCGACGCGCTGGTGACGCAGTATCGCGGCAGGCTGATGCCGCTCGTGCCCATGGCCGGCGCGATCGACCCGGAGCGGGCAAACCATCCGGTTCTCGTGTTCGCCGACGGGGATCGTAGCATGGGCCTGGTGGTGGACGAGATCCTCGACGTGGTCGAGGACCAGTTGCGGATCGAGCTGTCGGCGGCGCGGCCGGGGTTGCTCGGCAGCGCCGTCATCGCCGGGCGGGCGACGGGGGTGATCGACACCGCATACTGGCTCACCCAGGCCCGGCCCGACTGGTTTTGCGGCCAGCGGGGCCAGCCTGCCGGAAATCGAGTGCTGCTGATCGAGCCCGACGATTTCCAGCGCCAGCTCCTCGTCCCCGGGCTCTCCGCCGCCGGTTGGCGGGTGACCGCGGTGGGGAGTGCCGCCGCGGCGGTGCGGCTACGCGACGCCGGCGCCGCGTTCGACGCCCTGGTGGCCGATGTCGGGGCGGCTGAGCCTCCTGCACGGGACCTGATCGCGACCCTGCGCGACGGCGAGGGCTGGTCCGACCTGCCGGTGCTGGCGATCGCCGCCGATGACGTGGCGGCGGATGAGCAGACGCTGTGCCGCATGGGGTTCCGCGGCTTGTCGCCGAGATCCCACCTTGCGGTGCTGACGGCGGCGCTTCTGGCCTGCCTCTCCGACGCAACCCCTCTCGAGGCGAAGGCATAGACGATGGAAGCCGATTTGCTCGAACGGTCGGGCGCCGCCGTTGACGAACAGGTGCTGGTCACGCTGACCGTCGCCGACCAGCTCTGTGGCATCCCGGTGCTCGGGGTCCGCGACGTGCTGGGCCAGCAGCCGACCACCCGCATCCCCCTCGCGCCGCCCGAGATCGCCGGCAGCCTCAACCTGCGCGGCCGCATCGTCACCGCGATCGACCTGCGCTGCCGGCTGGGCTTGCCGCCCGCGGCACCCGGGAGCGCCCGCATGTCCGTGGTCGCCGAGCAGGGCGGCGAGCTTTATGCGCTGCTGGTTGACCAGGTCGCCGAGGTGATGACCCTGCAGGCCGCTTCATTTGAGCCCAGCCCGCCGACCCTGCCGCCGGCCTGGGCCGAGTTCAGCACCGGCATCTATCGGCTGGAGGGCAGGCTGCTGATCGTGCTCAACGTCGCCCGGCTGCTCGCCATCACGGAACGGGGCTGAGCCGGAATGGCCGATGCCGCGCGGGTGCTGATCTGTGACAATTCCGCGGTGATCCGGATGGCGCTGTCGCGGATGCTGCAGGCCGATCCCGCTATCCGCGTCGTCGGCCGGGTGGCGAACGGCAAGCTCGCGGTCGATGAAGTGCGGCGGCAGAGCGTCGACGTGGTCGTGCTCGACATCGAGATGCCGGTGATGGATGGACTGACCGCCCTGCCGCTGCTGCTGCAGGCCGATCCCGGGCTGCGCGTGGTGATGGCGTCCACACTGACGACGCGCGGCGGCGACATCGCGATCCGGGCGCTGCGGCTGGGCGCGGCCGACTACGTGCCCAAGCCGGACACGGCGGCATTGGCCGACGACACATTTCGCCGCGAGCTGCTGGCCAAGGTGAAGGGCCTCGCCAGGCTGCGCCGACGGCCCGCTCACGGCCCATCAGGCTTGCCTGGGCCGCGCCCGACCGTTCCGGTGGCGCGCCCGGCCGCGCGTCTTGCGCCGCAGCTCCTCGCTATCGGCAGCTCGACCGGCGGACCGCAGGCGTTGTTCACGGTGCTGCGCGCGCTCGGCACGTCGGTCCGGCTGCCGGTCGTGATAACCCAGCACATGCCGGCGACGTTCATGCCCATTCTGGCCGAGCACATCACCAAGCTCGGCGGGATGCCCTGCGCCGAGGCACAGGAGGGGGAGATGCTGCGCGCCGGCCGGATCTATTTAGCGCCCGGCGACCGCCACCTGCTGATCGAGCAGGCCGGCGGCGGGTTGCGGGCGCGCCTCTCAGCCGCGCCGCCGGAGAATTCTTGCCGCCCCGCGCGTGGACCCGATGCTGCGCAGCGCCGCCCTGGCGTGCGCCGGCCGGGTGCTGACCGTGATCCTGACTGGAATGGGCCAGGACGGCCTCGCCGGTACCCGACACATCGTCGAGGCCGGCGGCACCGCTATCGCGCAGGACGAGCCGACCAGCGTCGTGTGGGGCATGCCGGGCGCCGTCGCTCAGGCCGGATTGTGCCACGCCGTGCTGCCACTCGACCGGATCGCGCCGCGCCTGCTGGAACTTCTACCCATGGCCGCTGCATGACACCCGCCTCGTTCGACTTCGTCGCCGCGCTGTTGCGCGCCCGTTCCGGGCTGGTGATCGGGCCGGACAAGCTCTACCTGCTGGAGGTCCGGCTTGGCCCGATCCTCAAGCGCGAGGGCCTGCGCGATCTCGATGCATTGGCGGACAGGCTGCGCGCCTCCGCGGCCGAGCCCCTGGTTCGGGCCGTGGTCGAGGCGATGACCACCAACGAGAGTTTCTTCTTCCGCGACGACAAGCCGTTCGCCCATGTCCGGGCGCACGCCCTGCCGACCCTGTTCGCCAGCCGGCCGCCGGGCGCGCCCGTCCGGATCTGGTCGGCAGCGAGTTCGTCCGGCCAGGAAGCCTACTCGCTGGCCATGATCGTCTCGGATATGCGCGCCGCCGCCGGGCAGCGCCGGGTGGAGATCGTCGGCACCGATCTCGCCCGCGAGCAACTGGCCCGCGCCGCCGAGGGTCTCTACTCCCAGTTCGAGATCCAGCGCGGCCTGCCGATGCAGATGCTGGTCAGGTATTTCCGCAAGGATGCCGCCGGCTGGCGGGCCGTCGAGGCGCTGCGCGGCATGGTGCAGTTCCGCGAGTGGAACCTGCTGTCGGATCTGCGCCCGTTGGGGCAATTCGACATCGTGTTCTGCCGCAACGTGCTGATCTACTTCGACCAGCCGACCAAGGCCCGCGTGCTGGAGGCGATCGCGCGCCAGATGCCGGCTGACGGCCTGCTCTATCTCGGCGGCTCGGAAACCGTGCTCGGGATCACCGACCGTTTCGTGCCGCTGCCCGGCGAACGCGGCGTCTATGGGCTGGCGCCGGCCACGCGTACCACTCCCACGCTGCGGGCCGCCGCCGCGTGATCCGGCATACCCGGGACCCCCGGCCCGGTTGCCCGAACCGGGGGCATCGCCTACCTCTTCACGCGCACCTTGATCCGAACGACCAAGGTGATCATGGTCAGCGGCAGCCATCCATGTTGCATCATGGTTGGTCTCCCAGGGCGGCCGGCCAGCCTCGGCCGCGTAGGCGGCGTCGGGACCCACTCCCGACGCCGTCGCTGTTCTACCCTGATCCTAGAAGTTCAGAAGCGAGCGGTTCTTTCGCCGCGCCGGTCAGCTCAGGCCGCCGCGCGCGGCGATCGGCCACAGGCATTCGACCCGGCCGGCGCGCACGCCGACATACCAGTCGTAGCGGTCCACCGTCGGGTCGCAATGGCCGGGAACCAGCCGCAGTTTCTCGCCGAGCTTCGGCGCCGTCGTCTCCGGCCCGAAGTTGAGCTTGCCGTGCTCGTCCGAGGCGCTGACGTAAGAAATATCCGGGCGGTGCCAGATCTCGGGCATGCCGAAGTCGAACGCCAGCGCCTTCAGCCCGGCATCGAGCACCGCGAGGCCGGGACGCGCCGCGCTCATCACGGTGGAGAGCACGAACAGCGCCTGGCGGAACTGGCTGACGGGCGCACCAGTGACGTCCCGGTTGCGGGCGTAGTCTGCATCCATGAACACGTAACTGCCGGCCTGGATTTCGGTGTAGACGCCCGAGCCCGCCTCAAGCCCGAACGTCCCGGTGCCGCCGCCGCCGACGATGGGGCAAGGCGAGCCCCTGCTGGCGCAACTGCTCCACGGTCCGGCGGGCGCCCTCGGCGGCGGTCGCGATCAACGCCGTGCGCTCCTCGTGCGTGCGCTTGTGTTGCGCGCTGCCCTGGTAGGCTTGCAGCCCGCCGAACGCGAGGTGGCGCGATCCGGCGATTTTTTCGGCCAGCGCCACCGCCTCCGGGCCGGGCGCCACGCCGCAGCGGCCGGCGCCGACGTCGATCTCCACCAGCACGGTCAACCGTACCCCGGCCTCCCGCGCCGCCGCCTCGATCGCGCCGATCTGGGCCGCGTCATCGGCGCAGATCGCGACCCGGGAAATCCCGCTCAGTGCCGCGAAGCGGGCGAGCTTGGGCGCGCCGACCACCTCGTTGCTGACCAGGATGTCCGGCACGCCGCTCCAGGCCAGCGCTTCCGCCTCGGCGACCTTCTGCACGCATTGCCCGACCGCCCCCCGCACCATCTGCAGATGCGCGATCACCGGCGATTTGTGCGTTTTGGCGTGCGCCCGCAGCCGCGCCCCGGTCGGCGCCAGCAGGCCCGCCATGGTGTCGAGGTTGGTCTCCAGCGCGTCGAGATCGATCAGCAGGGCGGGTGTGTCGATCTCGTCCTCGCGCATCCCCGGTTGGGCCGGCGGCGGTTGCAGCATGGGTCCCCCCTCGCGTCAGCCGCACTCTTGCCGGGACGGCGGTGGCCGGCAAGCGGCCCTTGTGGCGAGCGACAAAACTCCCGATCTTTACGGCAAGGAGACAGAGATGCCCGAAATCGAGATCTACACCCAGGACTGGTGCCCGTACCTGCGCCCGCGCCAAGCGCATCCTCGACGGCAAGCAGGCTGCCTTCCGCGAGATCCACGCACCCCAGGGTTCGGCCGAGCGGCGCGAGTCGGTGCAGCGTTCGGGCGGCCGGACCTCGGTGCCGCAGATCTTCATCGCCGGCCGGCACATCGGCGGCTGCGACGATCTCGAGGCGCTCGACCGCGCCGGCAAGCTCGACCCGCTGCTGCGGGCGGCTTGATACGTTGATTTGCCCTTTTCGGTTGATGGCATAGTCGCGTGATCCACTATCAACTCCGTTGCAGCCACGCCCATTCGTTCGACGGCTGGTTCCGCGACAGCGCCGCGTTCGAGCAGCAGGCGGCTTCCGGCCTGGTCGACTGCCCGGAGTGCGGCGACACCAAGGTCGAGCGGGCGCTGATGACGCCGGCGGTGCCGAAGAAGGGGCCGCGTCCCGCCGCCCCGGAGCCGCCGCCCGCGCCTGCCGCCCCCGCCGAGGCTCCCGCGCCGGTGGCCAAGCCGGCGCCGTCCGGTCCACCGATGCCGGCGCAGGTGTTCGCCATGCTCCAGCGGGTTCGGGCCGAGATCGAGAAGAACTGCGACTACGTTGGGGAACAATTCGCCGACGAGGCGCGCAAGATCCATCGCGGCGAGAGCGACCCCCGCGGCATCTACGGCGAGGCCACCGAGGAGCAGGCGGAGGCACTGGCCGACGAGGGGATCGACGTCAACCGCGTCCCCTGGGTCCCGCGCGCCGACGGCTGAGGGTCGGCTCCGCCGGCTCGACCGCGCCGGCTATGCCGGCAGCGCGTCGAACCCGGCCCGCGGGAAATGCACCTGGACCGCGCCGACAAGCGGGTCGTCGCGCCGTACGACGATCTCCTGCGCGTCGGCGGCGACCAATGTCCCGATGACCGGATCGCGGCCCGTGTCGTCCGGCGTCACGCTCACGCGCTGACCCGGCTTCAGTCCCGAGGGGTCACCGTCGGCCGGGATGCCCGCCGCGGCCGGCTCGGCCGCTTTGGCGACGGCAAGCGCCTCGCCCGCCGACATCGCCTGCTCCGTGCCGTGCCCAAGTGCTGCCACACGGTCGAACCAGGCCCCGACACTGGCGAGCGGCAGCATCGCTTCGGCCCTGGCGCCGCCGTTCTGGCGCATGAACCAGATCGTATGATAGGCGGTGATGTCGGCGGCACTCGGGTCGGCTCCCAGCAAGAACGGCCGCCCGTCCTCGAGCATCCAGGTGAGCCAGCCGAGATGGGCGCTCACGCGCTGGACGAACAGCGGCAGGTCCGGCGCCATTTCGGTCAGATCGAAGCCGAGGAAACCCCTTCGCTCCGCGACGAAATCCGGGGTGAACCGGTCCGGGTTCAGCCCGGCAACGACGCCGACGGCGGGCAGGAAGGTCGATCGGTCCCACCACCACGCGAGCGCGGTTGCGACGCCCTGCGTTCCGCCGGGGAACAGGCTCGGCTCGGGGTGCATCCGGTCGAGCGCGCGCAGGATCAGCTGGGTGTCGCAGTAGATGTCGGCGCCGACTTGCATGACCGGGGTGCGCCGGTAGCCGCCGGTCATCGGCATCAGCTCGGGCCGGGGCGTCACCGGCGAAATGTGGACGGAGCGCCAGGCAAGCCGTTTCAGGCCGAAGGCGAGGCGCACCTTCTCCGAGTAAGGCGACAAGGCATAATGGTGCAGGATGATCTCGGGCATTCGCGGCTCTCCCGTGTGGTCCGGTCCGGCTTGAGCGGACTGGTACGCCAGGCCAGACCGGCAGGCTAGGAAGGAACCAGGCGACCTGCCAGCCTACAGCCGCGCGGTCACGCCGCCTCGGCGGCGACGATGTAGTTGACGCCGAGATCGCGGCTGGCGCGCCACTGGCCGCCGCCCGGGTCGAACGTCATGCCGGACAGGTCCGTGACGCGCAGCCCGGCGCCGCGCAGCATCGCACCGAGCTCGGCGGGCTTGATGAACTTGCCCCAATCATGCGTGCCGCGCGGCAGCCAGCGCAGCACGTATTCGGCGCCGAGCTTGGCGACGAGGAACGCGCGCGACGTCCGGTTCAGGGTCGACAGGAACAGCAGCCCGCCCGGCGCGAGCAGGCCGCCGAGCGTGGCGACGAACGCCGCCGGGTCCGGCACGTGCTCGATCACCTCGAGCGCCGTCACCACGTCGAACCGCTCGCCCGAAAAATCCTCGGCGACGCCGGTGCGGTAGGCGAGCCGCAGGTCGGTGCCGGCGGCGTGGATGCGGGCCGCCTCGATCGCCTCGCCGGCCGCGTCCACCCCCAGCACGTCGTAGCCGTGCCCGGCCAGCGCCTCGGCGGCGATGCCGGCGCCGCAGCCGATGTCGAGCAGCCGCACCCGAGCCGGATCGGCATGGTGGAGGGCGATCCGCTCGGCGATCCAGCCGACGCGCAGCCCGTTCATGCGGTGCAACGGCCGCATCGGGCCGTCCGGGTCCCACCAGCGCGCGGCCAACGCGTCGAACCGGGCCAGCTCGGCCGGCGAGGCGTTCGGGAGACCCGTCTCGTTCGCTTCGGCCGCGTGCATCGGTGCCGCTCGCTTCATTTGCGGTTCAGGGATCAGGACAGTATGTGTGCCGCTTCGACCGGCGTGCAATCCACCATCGAGTCGGGCGTCGGACTGCAACCACAGGAAGCACCGCCAAGCGCATGGCACGGATTGTGATGAAGTTCGGCGGCACCTCGGTGGCCGATCTCGACCGCATCAGAACCGTTGCCGCCCGGATCAAGCGCGAGGTCGAGGCGGGGCACGAGGTCGCGGTCGTCGTGTCCGCCATGGCGGGCACCACGAACCAGCTCGTCGGCTGGTGCCAGTCGCTCGCGCCGCTTCACGACGCGCGCGAGTACGACGCCGTCGTGGCGACCGGCGAGCAGGTCACCACCGGCCTGCTGGCGATCGCCTTGCAGGAGCAGGGCGTGGACGCCCGCTCCTGGCAGGGCTGGCAGATCCCGATCCGCACCGACGGCGCGCACGGCAAGGCGCGCATCCAGTCGGTCCAGGGGGAGGAGCTGAGCCGCCGCATGCAGGCGCGGCAGGTGCCGGTGGTCGCCGGCTTCCAGGGGCTCGGCCCGGACAACCGGATCACAACGCTGGGACGCGGCGGCTCCGACACCTCGGCGGTGGCGCTCGCCGCGGCACTCGGCGCCGACCGCTGCGACATCTACACCGATGTCGACGGCGTCTACACCACGGACCCCCGCATCGTTGCGAAGGCCCGCAAGCTCGCTAAGATCAGCTACGAGGAGATGCTGGAGCTCGCCTCGGTGGGCGCCAAGGTGCTGCAGACCCGCAGCGTCGAATTGGCGATGAACGAGAGGGTGCGCTTGCAGGTGCTGTCCAGCTTTACGGACATGCCCGGGTATCTCGTGGTGGACGAGGACGAGATCGTGGAAAAGGAAATCGTGTCCGGGATCGCGTATTCCCGCGACGAGGCGAAGATTACGCTGCGAAGCGTCCCCGACCGGCCGGGGATCGCGGCGGCGATGTTCGGGGCGCTGTCGACCCAGAACGTCAATGTCGACATGATCGTGCAGAACATCTCGGCCGACGGCATGACCGACCTTACCTTCACGGTCGGCCGCGCCGACCTGCCGCGGGCCGAAGCCACCCTGGCCGAAGTGGCCCCCCAGATCGGCTGGGCCGAGGTCGTCACCGACCCCGATGTCGCCAAGCTCAGCGTGGTCGGCGTCGGCATGCGCAGCCATGCCGGGGTGGCCAACACCATGTTCCGCGCCCTCGCCGACAAGGCGATCAACATCCAGGTGATCTCGACCAGCGAAATCAAGATCAGCGTGCTGATTGCCGCCGAATACACCGAACTGGCGGTTCGCGCCCTGCACAGCGCCTACGGTCTCGATGCCGCCTGACACCACGCCGCCGGCCCTGGCGCGCCACGCGGCCCGGGCGAGCCTCGACGCGCTGTGGGAACGCGGCACGCAATTTCTCGGCTGCGAGGTGGCCATCCTCGGCGGCGCCATGAGCTGGGTCAGCGAACGCCACCTGGTCGCCGCGATCTCCGACGCGGGCGGGTTCGGGGTGATCGCCTGCGGAGCGATGGGACCGGACCTGCTCGCCGCCGAGATCGCGGCGACGCAGGCGCTCACCGACCGGCCTTTCGGCGTCAACCTGATCACCCTGCACCCGGCGCTGGACGTCCTGGTCCAGGTCTGCCTCGACGCCGGGGTTGGCCATATCGTGCTGGCCGGCGGCATCCCGCCGGGGGGCGCGGTGCGCGCGGTCAAGGACGGCGGTGCGAAGCTGATTGCCTTCGCCCCCGCGCTGGTGCTGGCGAAACGGCTGATCCGGTCCGGCGCCGATGCGCTGGTGATCGAGGGGTCCGAAGCCGGCGGCCATATCGGGCCGGTGAGCCTGACCGTGCTGGCCCAGGAGATCCTGCCGGCGATCCGCGAAGTCCCGGTGTTCGTCGCCGGCGGCCTTGGGCGCGGCGAGGCCATCCTCGCCTTCCTCGAAATGGGGGCGTCGGGCGCTCAGCTCGGCACCCGCTTCGCCGCGGCGACCGAGTCGATCGCCCATGCGCGCTTCAAGCAGGCGTTCGTCCGCGCCGCCGCGCGCGACGCGCTGCCCTCGGTGCAGCTCGATGAGCGGTTTCCGGTCATCCCGGTGCGCGGCTTGGTGAACGCCGGGACGAGGCGGTTCGTCGAGCACCAGGCGGCGACGCGGGAGCGGTTCCAGTCAGGCGAGCTCTCGAAGGAGGCGGCGCAGCTGGAGATCGAGCATTTTTGGGCGGGCGCGCTGCGTCGAGCGGTGATCGAGGGCGACGTCGAGAACGGCTCCGTGATGGCCGGCCAGTCGGTCGGCATGGTGACGGCCGAGCAGCCGGTCGCCGCCATCATCGCGGAACTCTTGGACCAGGCGACCGCCGCCCTGGCCCGCCGGGACGGGCTGGCGGGCTCCGCCGCGGGGTCCGTCAGCCGCGACGGCTGACCGGGTGTCGTCGCCCCGCCGGCTGCTGGCCCGCCTGCGCGAAACGATGGCCAGCGGCGCCGCCCGGCTGTCGGACCTCGCCAGCATGATCGCGGCCGAGCTTGGCGCCGAGGTCTGCTCGATCTACGCGATGCGTCCCGGCGACCTGCTGGAGCTGACCGCGACGTTCGGTCTGCGGCGGGACGCGGTGGGTCACACACGGCTGCGGGTCGGGGAGGGGATCGTCGGCCTGTGCGCGGCGACCGGGGAGGTGATGAACCTGCCGGACGCCCAGAACCATCCCGGTTTCGCCTACCGACCCGAAACCGGCGAGGAGCCCTACACCTCGCTGCTCGCCATCCCGATCCGCCGCGCCGGCCACACGCATGGGGTACTGGTGGTGCAGAACCGGTCGCCCCGCACCTACACCGACATCGAGGTGGAGGTGCTGGAGACGGTGGCGATGCTGCTTGCCGAGGTGCTCGCCTCGGCGGGCGCGTCGGACGGCGCGGAGGAGGGGGTTGCCTCCACCCTGCCGCGCGTGTTCACCGGCAAGACGCTGGCCGCCGGCATCGTGATCGGTCCCGTGGTCCTCCATGCGCCCCGCTTCGTTGCGCGCCGCCTGCTGGCCGATGATCCCAAGGCCGAACTCGAACGCCTCCGCATTGCCGCCGAGCGCATGCAGCACCGGCTCGATGAGCTGATCGCCGACCGGCTGCCCGATGGCGACGGCCCTCGCGAGGTGCTGGAAGCGTATCGGCTGCTAGCGGCCGATACCGGCTGGCTGCGGCGCGTCGGGGGCGCCATCCGCGGCGGCCTCACGGCGGAGGCGGCGGTGCAGCGCGTCGCCACCGAGTTGCAGAGCCGGATGCGGCGGCTCGCCGATCCATACCTCCGCGAGCGGCTGGCCGACATCGAGGATCTTGCCGGCCGGGTGCTCGCCGAGCTCGACGGCGCGACGGCGGTGTCGCCCTGCCGTCCCGGCGCCATCCTGCTGGCCCGGCGGCTCGGGCCGGCCGAACTGCTGGACTGGCATGCCCGCGGGGTCGCCGGGGTAGTGGTCGAGGAGGGCAGCGCGGGCGGACACGCCGCCATCATGGCGCGGGCACTCGGCCTGCCGATGCTCGGAGGTGCCCGCGGCGCGGTCGACGCGGCCGAGCCGGGGGATGACGGGGTGCTGGATGCCGATGAGAGCCAGCTGTTCCTGCGGCCCGAGAACGACGTTCTACAGATCTATGCGCGCGCCCTCGAGGCACGCTCCCTGCGGGCCGCCGGCTGGGAGGCGCTGCGTCACAAGCCGGCACTGACCGCGGACGGCGTGCGGCTGCGGCTCATGCTTAATGTCGGGTTGAGCCTGGAGCTGGATCAGCTTGACATCACGGGGGCCGAGGGCATCGGGCTGTTCCGCACCGAGATCGCGATGCTGGCCCGCGGGGCGATCGTCGATACCGCTGAACAGGCCCTGATCTATTCCCGCGTGCTCGATGCCGCCGGCGAGCGGCCCGTATTGTTCCGCACGCTCGACCTCGGCGGGGACAAGTTGCTGCCGGGCTTCACCCCGACCGAGGAGGAGAACCCGGCGATGGGCTGGCGCAGCCTGCGGATCGGGCTGGATCGCCCGGTGCTGCTGCGGCGGCAGATACGGGCGCTGCTGCTGGCGGCGGCCGGCCGGCCGCTGTCGGTGATGTTCCCGATGGTTGCGACGGTGGCTGAGTTCCGCGCCGCTCGGGCGCTTTTCGAAGCGGAGGCGCGACGCGTCCGCCCGGCACCGGAGCGGGTCGAGGTCGGCACCATGCTGGAAGTCCCGGCGCTGATGTGGCAGCTGCCGGCGCTGCTGGGCGAGGCCGATTTCGTCTCGGTCGGTTCCAACGACCTGTTGCAGTTCCTGTTCGCTGCCGATCGCAGCAACCCGGCTCTGTCCGGACGGTATGATCTGCTGTCGCCGCCGGTGCTCGACATGCTCGAGCAGTTGGTGATCGCGGCGCAGGCGGCGGGGGTGCCGGTGTCGCTGTGCGGCGAGGCCGCGTCACGGCCGTTGGAGGCGATGGTGTTGGCCGCGCTCGGGTTCACCACCCTGTCGATGCCGGCTCCCGGCGTCCTGCCGGTCAAGGCAACGCTGGCGCAGCTCGATCTTGGCGAGTTCCGCGCCGTGCTGGCTGCCGCCCGGCGCTACGGCGCCGGAGAGGCGAGCTTGCGTGAGCCCCTCATCACCTGGGCGAGGGAACACGCCCTGCCGTTCTAGCTCCGACGCACTTTTCATCGTCAACTTACGGTAGAATCAAGGCGCTACCAACCTCTACGAAACTGCTGGATTCGCGGGCGCAAAACGGCGAAAACTCCTGCTGTTGGTGAGTGCCCGGGCGTCGGTCGCAGGCCGTCGCCGGGGCTCGGCACGATTTGAAATTCGACATTCGATGGTTTGCGGGGCGGCGACACCGTGCTGCACAAGCGTATTTTTCGACGCGGGCAAGGTCGCACCGGAGGCGTGCGTCCGGATGCGGGCCATGCCGAACCCCCGGGACCGGAGCGCGTCGGCCAGGCCCTGAGAGCCGCCAGGGAGCGGCTCGGCTGGGAACTCCCCGAGGTGGCTAAGACCCTTCGCATCGGCCTTGACTATCTAGAGGCGCTCGAGGCCGGCCGCATCGGGCAGCTCCCCGCACCGGCTTACGCGCTGGGCTACCTGAGAGCCTATGCTGCCGCGCTCGGCCTCGATCCGCGCGAACAGGTGCGGCGATTTAAGAGCTTGAGTGGCGATCTTCAGCAACGGATCGAACTCAACTTTCCGGTGCCCATGCCCGAACGCGGCGTGCCGACCGGGGCCGTACTGCTGCTCACCCTGGTTCTGGCCGTCATCGTCTACGCGGGGTGGTACCGCCTGTCCGGGGAAGGCCGCCTGCCGGCCGAAGTGGTCCGTCCGATTCCAGAGCGGCTGGCGCCGCTGGCCATGCAGGCCATCCCGCCCACGCCGCGCTTCAGCCCTGAGCCGGTCGCCCCGCCGGCGGAGACGGCCGCGATCGACCAGCCCGCGCCGCCGGCTCCGATGCCGTCGGTGCCGCCAAGCTCGGCCGCCGCCGCCGCCTTGCCGGTCGCGCCGGCGCCGCAGACGATCCCGGCGGCCCCGGACGAGCCCCGCATCGTGCTGCGTGCGCGCGCCGATACCTGGCTGCAAGTGCGCGATCGCAGCGGGCCGGTGCTGCTGAACCGGACCCTCAAGACCGGCGAGACATGGCCGGTGCCGCCCCAAAAACCCAACCTCGTGCTGACCACCGGCAATGCCGGGGGGACCGAGCTGCTGGTCGACGGCGTGCTCGCCCCGGCGCTCGGCAACTCTGGCGCGGTCCGGCGCGACGTGCCGCTCGACCCCGACCTCCTCCGGGACGGCAAGCTCACCCTACCGCGCAGCGGTGCTTCGCAGTAGCGGCGCTCTGGCGTAGAACGCGCCCAGGCTTCTCGTCGCACGCACGGAGCAACTCCGCATGAACTACCGTCCCTATCAGCAGATCACCCGAAGGCGCTCGCGCCAGATCCGCGTCGGGTCGGTCCCGGTCGGCGGCGACGCGCCGATCACCGTACAGACGATGACCAATACGCTGACCACCGACGTCGCCGGCACCATCGCCCAGATCAGGCGGGCGGAACTCGCCGGGGTCGACATCGTGCGGGTCTCCTGCCCCGACCAGGAGAGCGCGCTGGCGCTGAAGGACATCGTGCGCGAGGTCAACGTGCCGATCGTCGCGGATATCCATTTCCACTACCGGCGCGCCATCGAGGCGGCGCAGAGCGGCGCGGCATGCCTGCGCATCAACCCGGGCAACATCGGTAGCCAGCAGCGGGTGCGCGAGGTGGTCAACGCCGCGCGCGACCATGGCTGCTCGATGCGCATCGGCGTCAACGCCGGTTCGCTGGAACGGCATCTTCTGGAAAAATACGGCGAGCCGAATCCCGAGGCGCTGGTCGAAGTCCGCCCTCGAACACGCCAAAATTTTGCAGGACCACGATTTCCACGAGTTCAAGATCAGCGTGAAAGCGTCGGACGTCTTTCTCGCCGTGGCCGCCTATCAGCAGCTCGCCGAGGTCTGCGACCATCCGCTGCACATCGGCATCACCGAGGCCGGCGGCCGGCGCATGGGCACGGTGAAGTCCGCCGTCGGCCTCGGATCGCTGCTGTGGGCCGGCGTCGGCGACACCTTGCGGGTGTCGCTGTCGGACGAGCCCGAGGAAGAAGTACGGGTCGGCTGGGACTTGCTCAAATCCCTCGGCATCCGCCATCGCGGGGTGAAGATCATCTCGTGCCCGTCCTGCGCGCGGCAGGGCTACAACGTGATCGAGACGGTGCAGACTCTGGAGGACCGGCTGGCGCATATCGAGGTGCCGTTGACCCTGTCGATCATCGGCTGCGTGGTGAACGGGCCGGGCGAGGCGCTGATGACCGATATCGGCCTGACCGGGGGTGGCAGCGGAAAACACATGGTCTATCACGCCGGCAAGACCGACCACACGATCGACACCGCCGGCATGGTCGACCACATCGTCGAACTGGTGGAAGCCAAGGCCGCCGCGCTGAAGTCCGACGCCGCCGCCCAGAAGGTCGCCGCGGAGTAGCTTTCTTCTCTCGTCCCGTGCGGACTTGATCCGGCATTATACGGCTGGATGGCGGACTACGGCCTGCTCGCGCCATCCAAAATCCATGCGCTGCCCGATCGTGCTAAGGTTAGGCCAAGGAGCCGTTTCGCGATGGACGCTACAACCACGACCGAATTGGCCGACCGCGTGATCGCCACCTTGCGGGCGCACCAGACGGAGCTGCGCGCGGCCGGGATCGCCAGCTTGTCCGTCTTCGGTTCCGTTGCCCGTGGCGACGCCGAGGAAGGGAGCGACGTGGATCTGGCCGCTGAGCTGGACCCAGCTGCTTGCATGGACCTGTTCCGGCTGGTGGCTCTGGAGCGACGCATCGCCGAGCTGCTCGACCGTGCCGTGGACCTGCTGCCCGAGCCGGTCGAAAAGCAGCGCTTGCAGGCCAATATCGACCGGGATCGGCGGCGTGCCTTCTAAGCATAATCCAGCGGGCAGCTTGGCCGACATTGTCGAGAACGCCGAGCGGATAGAAGGCTACATCGACGGCATGGACCGGGACGCCTTCGCTTCCGACGGCCTCACACGCGATGCGGTCGAGCGTTGCCTGGAGCGGGTCTGCGAGGCGGCTTATCGGTTGGGTGAGCACGCGGTCGAGTTGATGCCGGGCCAGCCCTGGGACGACATCCGCGGGATGGGCAACTGGCTGCGGCACGCCTACGATCGAGTCGATCTCGACATAGTGTGGAACACCGCGCGGGTGCGGCTGCCGGCGCTGCGGGCCGAAGCCCGACGGGCGTTGGAGCGGCTCCGGACGGAGCGGGACGAGCGATCTTGAGTGAACTGCAGCCTGTCCGCGGCACGCGCGACCTGATCGGCGAGGATCAGCGTCGGCACCAGCACGTCATCGACACGGCGCGCCGGATCGCCGCCACCTACGGCTTCGAGGAATGGATCACGCCGATCTTCGAGGACACGCGGGTGTTTGCCCGCAGCCTCGGCGAGACCTCCGACGTGGTGATGAAGGAGATGTACACCTTCGAGGACCGCAGCGGCGATTCGTTGACCTTGCGTCCCGAGGCGACCGCGGGCGTCTGTCGTGCGCTGGTGAGCAACGGACTGACCCAGTCGCTGCCGCAAAAGGTGTTCTGCGCCGGCCCGATGTTCCGCTACGAGCGGCCGCAAAAAGGCCGCTACCGGCAGTTCCATCAGATCGACGTGGAGCTGATCGGCCCGGCCGAGCCGCTGGCCGACGCGGAAGTGATCGCCTGCGGCTGGGACATCCTGCAGGCGCTCGGGGTGGCCGAGGACACGGTGCTGGAACTCAACACGCTCGGCGACAAGGAGAGCCGCGCCGCCTACCGCGAGGCGCTGGTCGGCTATCTCGGCGCGCATCGCGCTGCGCTGTCCGAGGACAGCCTTGTCCGCCTCGAACGCAACCCGATGCGCGTGCTCGACAGCAAGGACGAGGGCGATCGCCGCGTCATCGCCGATGCGCCGCTGATCCAGGATTTCCTGACCCCGCCCGCCGCCGCGTTCTACGCCCAGCTACAGGCTCACCTTGGCCGCTTCGGCGTGCCGTTCCGCGAGAACCCGCGCATCGTGCGGGGGCTCGACTATTACGGCCACACCGCGTTCGAGTTCGTCACCACGGAACTGGGCGCGCAGGGGACCGTTCTGGCCGGCGGCCGCTATGACGGGCTGGTGGCCGAGATGGGCGGGCCGCCGACCCCGGCCGTCGGCTGGGCCGCGGGCGTCGAGCGGCTGGCCATGCTGCTCGACCGAGCCGCCCGCGCCGGCGGCTTCGGTCGCGGTGATCCCGGTCGGCGAGGCCGCCGAAGCGGCCGGCATCGAAATCGTCCAGGCGCTGCGCCGTGCCGGCGTCCGCGCCGAGATCGGCTACCGCGGCAATCTCAAGCGCCGCATGGAGCGCGCCAACAAGACCGGCGCACGCGCCGCCATCATCCTCGGCGACGCGGAGCTTGCGCGCGGCGTCGCCCAGGTGAAGGACTTGGCGTCCGGGGCTCAGCAGGAGGTGCCGATCGCGGAGCTGGCCGCGCATCTGCGATGAGCCTCGCGTTCAAGCTCGACCGCATCGCCGCCCGTGCCGACGAGCTGCGCGCCATGCTCAGCGAGAACGTGTCGGGCGAGGTTTTCGGCAAGGCGTCGAGGGAATTGTCGGAGATCGAGCCGGTGGTCGCGCGCATCGCCGAGCTGCGCGACGCCGAGCGCGCGCAGGCCGAGGCCGAGACCCTGATGGCCGACCCCGAGATGCGCGAGCTGGCGGAGGCCGAGCTGCACGCGCTCAGGGAGCGCATCCCCGGCCTGCAGCACGAGATCCGCGTCGCCCTGTTGCCGCGCGACGAGGCGGACGAACGCTCCGCCATCCTCGAGCTGCGCCCCGCCGCCGGCGGCGACGAGGCCGCGCTGTTCGCCGCCGAGCTGTTCGCCATGTACCAGAAATACGCCGCCCTCCGCGGCTGGCGCTTCGAGATCCTGGAATACGGCGACACCGGCCTCGGCGGCTTGAAGGAAGGCATCGCCGAAATAACCGGCCGCAACGTGTTCGCCCGGCTGAAATACGAATCCGGAGTTCACCGGGTCCAGCGCGTGCCGGCGACCGAAAGCCAGGGCCGCATCCACACCTCGACCGTGACGGTGGCAGTGTTGCCGGAAGCCGAGGAGGTGGACGTGCAGGTGGACGAGGCCGACCTGCGTATCGACGTCTATCGCGCCTCGGGCGCCGGCGGCCAGCACGTCAACAAGACCGAGAGCGCGGTGCGCATCACCCACCTGCCGTCCGGCATCGTGGTGGCCATGCAGGAGGAGAAGAGCCAGCACAAGAACCGCGCCAAGGCGATGAAGATTTTGCGCGCCCGCCTCTACGAGCAGCAACGTGCCACCTTGCACGCCACGCGCGCCGCGGACCGCAAGTCGCAGGTCGGCACCGGCGACCGCAGCGAGCGCATCCGCACCTACAATTTTCCCCAGGGCCGGGTGTCGGACCACCGGATCAACCTGACGCTCTACAAGATCGACCGCGTGATGCAGGGCGAGCTTGACGAGTTCATCGACCGGCTGACCGCGGAGGATCAGGCGGCCCGGCTCGCGGCGGAGGAGTAGCGATCAGTTCACCGTCATGCCGCGCCGATGACGAGTTCCGGGCCGGTTATCGGCCGAGCGCCAGTCGGCTAGCCACTGCCGCCCTTGCTGCCCTTGCCGGTCTTCTCGCGAAGCGCGTCGATGCGCTTCGAGGCCTCGGCCTTGTTCAGCGACGTCGTCGAACTCCTCGCCGGCTTCCTCGCTCAGCGTCTTGAGGTAGGACGCCTGCGCACCGGTCATCGGATCGTCACCGGTGGTCCAGTCGTCCGGATCCTTCTCGAGGTTGGAGGGGCCGTCGGGGTGCTGGGTTTTCGGGTTCGTGCTCATGGAGGAATCAACGATCGAGGCCATGATTTGTTCCCGTGCCGCCGCCCTTCGGCAGGCGTCCGAGCGGCTGGCTGCGGCGGGCATCGAGCAGCCGCGGCGGGAGGCTCGGCTGCTGCTCGCGCATCTGCTCGGTCTGTCCACCGAAACCCTGCTGCACGACCTCGAACAGCCGGTCGAATGGGCGCCGTTCGCGGTCCTGCTGGCCCGCCGGCTGGCGCGCGAGCCGCTCGCGTTCATCACCGGGCAGCGTGAGTTCTGGAGCCTGCCGCTGCAGGTGTCCAACGCCACCCTGATCCCTCGGCCGGACACCGAGACCCTGCTGGAGGCAGCCCTGGCGGAACTCCCCGACCGGCACCGGGTCGCCTCCGTCCTCGATCTCGGGACCGGCACCGGATGCTTGCTGCTCGCCGCCTTGACCGAGTTTCCGCTTGCTTTCGGAGTGGGCGTCGACCTCTCGCCAGAGGCCGTCGCCCTGGCGCGGACGAACGCGCGCTCCCTCCGCCTCGCCGGGCGCGCTGGTTTTCTGGTCGGCGACTGGGCCGCCGCTATCGGGGCGACGTTCGGCCTGATCCTGTGCAATCCGCCCTACATCCCGAGCAAGGCGATCGCCACCCTGATGCCCGAGGTTGCCCATTACGAGCCGGCCAGCGCACTCGATGGCGGCACGGATGGGCTCGACGCCTATGAACGCCTGATCCCCGATCTACCCCGGCTGATGAGCCCGGAAGGACTTGCAATCCTGGAGATCGGAGCTGGTATGCACGAGCCGGTTATCACTCTGGCCGCCCGCTCCGGATTGCAGGCGAGGACCCGGCTGGATCTCGCCGGCATTCCCCGCGCCCTCGTCCTCCGCGGGCGGCGAGCCGAAAAAACGTTTGGCAGCGCGGCACGGTGCGGTTAGGTTTTATTCGGCAAGGGGCGGTCGCCAGGATGGGCGCGGCCCGAGCGCTCAGGTCGACTCGAACTGCATGCCGGCCCACTGACCGGATGTCCGATGATCGACAAGGCCGAGCGCACGCCAGCAGCAACGTCGGTATGACGAGCCGAACTGCGGAGACCTCGCGGGGCACAGCCGCGCCCGCCTCCGAGAGAGGGTCGCAAACAGGAAAGCGCCACGGCAACTGATGAACATGAAACGCATGCGTGGACGGAACCATCGCAATCCCGGCGGTGGCGGCGGAGGGGGCGGCGTTCGCCATCACTCCGGCAACATCCCGCTGAACCGAAACCACGTCTTTGACAGCAACGGGCCGGATGTGCGGCTTCGCGGCACGTCGCAGCAACTGTTCGAGAAATACCTCCAGCTCGGTCGGGACGCGACCAGCGGCGGCGACCGCGTTATGGCGGAAGGCTATTTCCAGCACGCGGAGCACTATTTCCGCATCCTGAACGCGATGAACCAGGCGGCCCAGGCGCAGCAGCAGAACGGCCAGCACCAGCGCCGGCCGTTCCCGAACGCCGAGGACGGTCAATCCGTCGGCAACGGCGAGGAGCGCGAGGAGACCGGCGCGCCGGGCGTCGGCGACCAACCGGACGCCCGCGACATCCCGATCGCCGCGGCGCCGCCCGAAGGTTAGGGGCGGGGCTCCGCCTCCGGTTCGGCCAGGGCGGATCGAAGCGCCTTGGCTTCCGTCCCAGCGATCAGGCCGGTGCGGAGGAAGAGGTCGATCAACACGATGTTGACGTTGAACTTGAACGCGTCGGTGTCGCGCACCGCTTCCAGCGCGCGGCGGATCGGCCACAGCTCGAACGCCTCGACCTCGCCGTCGGCCGCCCGCGGCACGAACTCCTCGGGCAGCAGCAGGTCGTAACAGTGCAGCCGGTCCCGCCGTAGGCCCTCCTCGCGCTCCATCGCGTAGGCGAGCTGGCCGGTGAGCGTGGCGCGCGCTGCCAGCGCGGCCGGGATGGCGGCCTCCTCGCCAGCTTCCTTGATCAGCGTGTCCCAGGGCGTGAGCCCGGCCGGCACGCCGCCGGCGGTGATGTGGTCGAGCTTGCCCGGATCGAGCGCCTTGTCGGCGGCCCGGCGCGCGACCCAGAGGTGCAGGGCGCCGGCGCGCCGGACCAGGCCGTTGACGTGGACGCCCTCGGCGGCGATCCCGAAGGCGGGCAGGGCGCCCCGGTCGATCCTCGCCAGCACCGGCCCGTTGGCCGCCGCCCGCACGTCGAACAACTCGCCGCGCCGCCGGCCGAAGCCGCGCGCCGCCGTCTCGGCGGCGATTGTATCGAGCGCGGCGGGTTCGGTTAGAGTGACCGCTTGCGGCGCCGATGTGATCGCGGGGAGAGTTTCGAGCGCCGCGGCCAGATTCCGCCCGACCCAGCCGACCTGCGCGTCACCGATCCGGAACGCTAGGCGCTCTCCAGGCAGCCTCGCATTGTGACAAGTCTGCACGTGCCGCATGAACCCGGTCGCCAAGCGGACCTCCTTGCCTTCCAACCGGCGGTAGACGCGCCACATGGACGGGATGCCATCTTCTCCCCCCGTTCATGCGCCGGCGCGCGCGGGTCGGCAACGGTCGGGCTTGCGTACCGTCGCGGCGCTGCTGCCCTATCTCTGGTCCAACGCCGACCGCGGCGCACGCGCGCGGCTGCTGGTCGCCGTCCTTCTCCTGATCCTGGCCAAGGTGGCGACGGTCTATGTCCCGGTGGTCTACAGCCGGGCGGTCGATGCGCTGTCGCCGAAGGGCGCTGCCGCCGTCGTCATCCCGGCAGCGCTGATCATCGCCTACGGCCTGCTCCGCGTCGCCTCGTCGGCCTTCGCCGAATTGCGGGACGCGGTGTTCGCTGCCGTGCAGCAGCGGACCGCCCGGCGGCTGGCGCTGCAGACGTTTCAGCACCTGCACCGCCTGTCGCTCCGGTTCCACCTCGACCGCCAGACCGGCGGCCTGTCGCGGGTGATCGAGCGCGGTCAGAACGGCATTCAGAACGTCCTGCGGCTGGCGGTCTTCAACGTCATCCCGACTATGCTCGAACTCCTGATGGTGACGGCCGTCGTCTGGCGGATGTTCGATTGGCGGTTCGCCGGGGCCACCTTCTTCGCCGTCGCGCTCTATCTCGCCTTCACCATCGCCTTCAGCAACCTGCGGGTCCGCTTCCGCCGCACGATGAACGAGATGGACACCGAGGCGCAGACCAAGGCCATCGACAGCCTGCTCAACTACGAGACGGTGAAGTATTTCGGCAACGAGGGGCACGAGGCCGAGCGTTTCGACAGTGCGCTGGCCCGCTACGAGCGGGCGGCGGTACGCTCGCAGGTGTCGCTCAACATGCTCAATCTCGGCCAGGCGGCGATCATCGCGGTCGGGCTCGCGGGGGTGATGCTGATGGCGGCCGACGGCGTGCGGAGCGGCGCGATGACGGTCGGCAAGTTCGTGCTGGTCAACACCTACCTCATGCAGCTCTATCAGCCGCTGAACTTCCTCGGCTTCGTCTATCGGGAGATGAAGCAGAGCCTGATCGACATGGAATCCATGTTCCAGCTCATGCAGGTGCAGGAGGAGATCGCCGACCGGCCCGGCGCTCCGGCCCTGGCGGCCCATCTCTCCGACGGACCGGCCGGCTCGGTCGCGTTCGAGGACGTGCATTTCGGCTACCGCCCCGACCGGGAGATCCTCAAAGGGGTGAGCTTTACGGTCCCGGCCGGGCGCAAGCTGGCGATCGTCGGCCCGACCGGGGCCGGCAAGTCGACCATCGCCCGGCTGCTGTTCCGTTTCTACGACGTGACCGAAGGACGGATCGTGGTCGACGGCCAGGACATCCGCGACATCACACAGGACAGCCTGCGCGCGGCGATCGGCGTGGTGCCGCAGGACACGGTGCTGTTCAACGACACCATCCGCTACAACATCGCCTACGGCCGACCCGGCGCCTCGCAGGAGGATATCGAGCGCGCCGCGCGCGCGGCGCAGGTCCATGATTTCGTCGTGCGGCTGCCCGAGGGCTACGACACTCGGGTCGGCGAACGCGGGCTGAAGCTTTCGGGCGGCGAAAAGCAGCGGGTGGCGATTGCGCGCACCCTGCTGAAGGACCCGCGCATCCTGATCCTCGACGAAGCGACCAGTGCACTCGACACCCGCACCGAGCAGGACATCCAGGCGGCGTTGCGCGCCGTCGCCCGGCACCGGACCACGCTGGTAATTGCGCATCGGCTGTCGACCGTGGTGGATGCCGACGAGATCATCGTCCTTGAGGACGGGCAGGTGGCCGAGCGCGGCAGTCACTTCGCCTTGCTCGCCCGTCGTGGCCGCTATGCCCGGATGTGGACACATCAGGCCGAGGAGGCTCGGGAGAGCGAGGAGAGCGAGCTTGCCGCAAACTGAGCCGGGAGAAGCAGAATGACCACCGACCCCCAGGAGGCCGCGCCGCCGGCTGATCTGAGCCATGCCGGCGCGGTGATCGACAAGGCGATCGAGTACATGGCGGGCCAAGGGATCGGGCCGCTTGCCATCGCTTCGGCTTTGCTGGGCGGCTCGCTCGCGCTCCTCGCGCGCAGCATGGACGACGCGGCGATCGTGAACATCCTGCAGAACGCCATTGCCAGCGTGCGCGCCGGCGAACTAGACCGCCGCCCCGGCGGGCCCGGTTGACGGGCCGACCCCGCTCCGCCATAACCCGCGCCTTCGATGCAACCGGGATCGTGCTCTGCGGGCGCGATCCCTTGAGTCTGAGGTTTTCTCTCCGATGTCCCGCCGCTGCGAGCTTACCGGCAAGGGTGTCCTGACGGGCAACAACGTCAGCCACGCCAACAACAAGACCCGCCGCCGCTTCCTGCCCAACCTGCAGGAAGCCTCGCTGCTGTCCGATGTGCTCGGGGCCGACATCCACCTGCGGCTGTCCACACGCGCGATCCGCACCGTCGAGCACAAGGGCGGCATCGACCGCTTCCTGCTGTCGACGCCGAACCGGCGGCTACCGGCGGAGGCCCGGGTCATCAAGCGGCGGCTCGTGCGGGCACAGGCCAAGCGGACCCAGGCGTCGCCTGGGCAATAGCTCGCCGGGCAAGGGATCGTTTTTTGGGACTTGTCTCGTTAACTTGAATTTCCCCTTTTTGTTCCAGTCTCCCCCGCATGGACACTGGTTCTTCCCTCTCAGTCGTTTTGCTCCTTGCGTGTGCTGCCGGTCTGGTCTTCGCGCTGCGTGAGGTAGTGTCGGCCAGGCGGGCGCTGGACGCCCTCTCCGGGCAGCAGGATCGGGCGCTTGCTGCGCAGGCCGCTAGCGCGCGCATCATGCAGGTTTCGGCGGCCGAGTTGCGGGAACTGGCGCTCGGGTTGCTCGGTCTGAGCGACACGTTGCGATCGGAACGGGTCGGGGCGACCGTCCACGCCCGCGCGGTGAGTGCGGCCAGCGCGCAAATCCTCGAAGTTGCCGACCGCCTGCAGGATGGCGCCTTTCCAGCGCCGCGTGCGCGGGTGATCACCGACGAAGCACTTTGCGCCGGCACCATGCTGCACGAGGCGGTGGCGGCCGTGGCGGCAAATCTCGGGCCGGGGTGCCGGAACTGGCGCATTGCGCCAGAGCTGAGCGGGGTGAGCCTGACGGCCGACCGTCGGGGCCTGGCACAGGTTTTCCTTCGGGTCCTGAGCAATGCGGCCCGCTTCACCCGGGACGGGGACTGGATCGACGTGGGGCTGGAGCGCCATGCCGGCGGGGCGACTTTGGTGATTGCGGACGAGGGAGCGGGTCCCGCGGCGGTCGCCGGATCGACCTCGGTCGGGCGTGACGACTGGCGCGGCCTGGGTCCAGGCCTGTCGCTGGCCCGCGCCCTGATCGAGGCGCACGGCGGAACATTGACCCTTGAGGCGGCCGCGCGGGTCGGCACCCGGGTTTCGCTCGCCTTTCCGGCGGCGCGCGTTACGTCGGAGCGTCCCGAAGCCTGACGGTTCCAGGTGGCTAAACGGGCCGTTGCAGGAACATGCTGAACGACGTCCACAGCATCGGGCCACGCTTCAGCACGATATGCGGGCTGCGGGCGATGTTGCGGGAATGCTGGAGATCCACCGGATTCTCCACCAAGCTGGCGGAAATCGAGAGATCCGGCGCGCCCCCCACCAGCCGCAGCACGGGATGGCGCAGGAACAGCGCTTCAAGCTCCTCCCAGGAATAGTATTCGCGGTCCGTGTCCGGCGTCAGGATCAGCTCCGTCATGATTGCCGCGACGCCGCCGGGCTTGAGGACCCGCGCCATCTCATCGAGGCTGCGCCGTTGCGTGGCCCGGCTGCCGAAATGTTCGATCGACGACAGGCAGAACACGAAGTCGAAGGTCCGGTCCGGGAAATGCAGCTCGTCGCCCGACATGCGGAGGACCTCGAGTTCGATCCTCGCGGTAAGGGAACGGCGCGAAGCTTTGCGGATTGCGCAGCATCGCGGGCGTGCCCTCGTGTTGCGGGTTGTCGTAGAGGTCGGTCGCGACCATGCGCGCGACGGAGTTGGCATAGTGGAACAGCGGAGACTCCGAGCCGGCGCCCACCGCGAGGCCGATGCTGTCCGGCCGCGTGACGCCGAGCTGCGACAAGCCCTGAATGGCCAGCGCATACTCCCAGCTCTTGCGGTGGATGCAGACCGGCTGGCGCAGGTCGCGCATGATGTCGGACAGCACGCCGCCGGGTTCCCAGTCGCCGAGGTCAGGCAATCGGTTCAGGCTGTCTCGGGGCCGCTCGCGCATCTCGGCGTCGGGGAGGACGAGAAATTGCGGTCGCACCCGACCGGGATGGCCCGCGACGGCCCGCACCCGGAACACGGTCATGGCGGCCAGCCGGTCGAACGCGAACGTCTCGACATGGCGGCGGGCCGCCGCGTCCAGATCCGCCGCGCCGAGCGGACCAACATCGAGCGGCAGCTCACTGCCGGACCGCAGGGCCGTCGCCAGCTCCCGCAAGGCGGAGCCGAGAGCCGCGACGTCGCGTTCCGGCACCAGGCGTCCGAGCCCTCCGGTGATGGCGGGGAGGTTGGAACTGGCGTAGCCCACGGGGACGCATCCTGTCCGCAGGGCCTCGATGACCGGTTTGCAGAACCCCTCATGATAGGACGGGATCGCGAGGATGTGGCTGGCATAATAGAGCTCCTGCAACTCCTCGCTGTCGACCGTGCCAAGGAAGCGGACGCAATCATTCAGTCCGCGTGAGCGAGCCGAGGTTCGGCACCGTTCGAGGTAGGGCGCGTCGCTGAAACGCAGATTGCCGACCACGCTCAAGGCAATCCCGTCCTCCGGGCGGAGTGCGTCGATCAGGTCGGCGAGCCCTTTCGAGGGCACGATCCTTCCGACATACAGCGCCTTGACCGGAGTTTTCGGCTTGCTCGCCAGCGTTGCCGGCGGCGGCCAGTCGACGGCGAGCGGCAACACCTCGGTCTTGCCGACGCCGACGCCATGACGCGCGAGCATCGCGGCGTTCTCCTCGCTGTCGGCCCAGATCCGGTCGGCGCAGGACAGAACGTGGAGCTGGGCAAAGCTTTTGGCAATGACCGGACCGGCTTCGGGACCCAGCAGTTCGGGCGGGGTGATGTTATGGAAGCGGACGATCTGGCGCGCGTGCCCGTTGCCGACCAGCAGGGCGTCAAACAGCGGATTGTAGATGCCGAACGCATAGATCAGCACGTCGGCGGCGCAGAAAGCCCGGTCCTGCAAAAGCTCCGCGACGCCGCCAATGATGCGGGCGGGCAATTCGGGATGTTCGTTCACATGCGTCAGGACCGATACGTCAAAGCCCGGCTCGGCCGCGAGCATCCGCCACAGATTGCGCACGGCCGTCGAAATCGCATCGTGCTGCACGACGATCGGGGCAACGATCGCGACGCGCGTCGTCACCGTGTGACGTCCAGCATGATCTCGCGCACGCCCCGCGCCATCGCCTCGGGGGTGAAATGGGTCTCGTACCGCTGCCGCCCGGCCTCGCCCAGCCGCCGGCGCAGCAGCGGGTCCGCGACAAGCCGGTCGATGCAGGCGGCGAGCGAGTTGGCGTCGCCGGGCTCGGTGAGCAGGCCGGTGACGCCATCCTCGACGACCTCCACCATGCCGCCGGCCCGGCATCCCACCACAGGCTTGCCGAAGATCATGCCCTCCAGGAGCACGAGGCCGAACGACTCGAAGCGCGAGGGCGCCACGAGCAGGTCGCACTCGGCATAGAAACCCCGCAGCCGCGCTTCGTCGACCGGGCCGTGGAAGCGGACGCGCGAGCGCAGCGCGGCAGGCGCGGGCTCCGATGCGAAGGCGGTGCGGTAGGTGCGCCCATCGGGTCCGGGAATGGTATCGTCCCCGACGAGATCGAGCGTTGCTTCCGGATAGCGGTCGAGGATCGTGCGAACGGCGCGCAGCAGCACATCGACGCCCTTGCGGGACTCCAGCCGGCCGACAAAAAGGATGCGCGGCCTGCCGGGCAGATTGGTCGGTGTCGACGGCGCTTGCGTGAAATCCGCCAGTCCCAGCGGCACGACGCGGGAGAGTGGTCGCAGGGTCAGGCCGTAGGCGGTCTCGATCTCGTCCACGATGGCCGAGCTGATGGCATGCAGCGCATCCGAGCGCGTCAGCAGCGCGATCTCGCCCGCCAGCATCGGTTCGACGAAATCGGCGCGGAACGTCGGGTCGTTGGCGTAGGCCGGATTGCTGTCCAGCCAGAAACGCAGCGTGGTCTGCAATCCCGTGACAAGTGGCACCCCGCTCGTGTCGAGCAGCGCGCTGCCTTCCACGTCCCAGATCGGCGCGTAGGCGCAGGCAATCGGCCGGCGGGCCTGGATGCTCCGGACGGTGTCGCGCACCGCCTCGGCGTGCGCCTGGATATGCGGCGGCAAGCCTCCGTGCGCTCGCGGGTGCGGCGGCGGGACGCGATGGACCCACACTCCGTCCTCGAGATCCACGGTCAGCATCTCCGCTCCCTTGGTCACGACATGCGCGTGCTCGCCGAGTTCGGCCATGCTGCGCGCGAGCTGGTGGACGTAGCGGCCGACGCCGCCGACGACGGCGGGCGGATACTCCTGGCTGACGAACACGTAGGTGCGCCGCCCCCCCGAAAGCGGGACCTCGCCGAACGGCAGGAATGCCGGCGGAGACGCAAAATCATCCGCCGGCACCAGCCGCCGCTCACCTGAAAGGCCGCGGCGCAGTCCCTCCGCGAGCGCCGCGTCCGCCTCCTGCTCGAACCGTTCGCGATCCGCCGCATGGAGGTATCCACCGCTCACCGCCCATTCCATGCTGCCCCGCAACTCCTCCACGAACTGGCTGACGGCAGCCAGGATGTCCGTCATGCTGTGGTGCGCGCGACCGTTGACCAGGCCAAAATACGCCTTGTTCTTGACGACGCTGAACCAACTGCTCAGCACCCGTTTCTCGGTCCGCAAGGCGCTCGCCTGGAACTTGTGGTGGACATGTGCGCCGGCGACCTGGGCGATGTGCCAGCCGGCATCGACGAGCCGGCAGCACATATCCGTCTCGTCCAGATAATAGTCGAACTCCTGGTCGAAGCCCTGCTGCTCGGTCAATGCCGACCGACGGAACGCCGAGTTCGCCCCGAGAGGATGGGGGAACCGCGCGGTGTTGGGAAAGCACAGTTCCGGTGCCGCCCGATCCCAGCTCGGATCCGGCTTGGCCAGCCGATCGACGACGGCGTAGCGGTACTGATATCGCCCGCCCGTGTGGTCGAGCACGAAGCCGCCGGCGACGCCCGTGCGCGGGTCGGCAAACGGCGCCGTGAGCTGCTCCAGCCACTCAGGCTCCGGGATCGCGTCATCGTCGAGGAACGCGATCACCTCGCCGGCGGCAGCCGCCACGCCCATGTTGCGCGCGCAGGACAGATTTCGCTCCGGGCAGCGCACGTGCTTGATCCGACCGAGCCAGGCCGACAGCACGTCGTCCGTTCCGTCCGGTGTCGGCCCCTGCACGACGATCACTTCGTAGTCCGCCCGGTCCAGCCGGCGCAGACCCTGCAGCGTTGCCGCCAAGCTGGCCGCGCGGCCGTCCGTCGCGATGACGACCGAAGACCTCATGGGGTGTCGGCACCGCGGTTCACGCCAGGTTCGGTCCCGAACGGAGTCAACTGCCCCGGGTCGCCGTGACTTCAAACTCGAAGCATTTGCCGTTGCGTCGTCCACGGGTGGCTATGTTGACGTCTTCGAACCGCGCTTCCCGGAGCAGGGCGGCGAGACTGTCGGGCGTGAAGAGGTTGAAATGGAAGTCGCCCTCATAGTCCTGGGCGCCGAACAGCACTTCGCGGAACTCGTCGAACGGGTATTCACCGGCACCGGCACCAGCCAGCATCGCCTCTCCATCCGGAACGATGGCGCGGAAAGTCCCGCCGGGAACCAGCAGGCTGTGCCAATAGGGCAGCAGCCGACGGCGCAGCGTCTCCTGGGGGAAGTGCTCGAGGAGGTGCGAGGAAAAGACCTCGTGAACGGTGCCGGGCTGGATCGGGATCACGCCGGCCTCAGCCACGATGTCCACCCCGGGCAGGTCCCGCTGGTCGACGTTGATGTAGCCGTCGAGCGGGATGTGGCCGCAACCGAGGTTCAGCCGCAGCGCGTTGCCGGCCGCCGCCAGCTTTTCCGGCGAGGCAATGCGGGGCTCGACCGCCGGCTGCCGCTCCCGTGGGGCATTGTGCAGGGTTTCAAAAAGGATCTCACGGCGGACGAATTCGAGCCGGTCCTGAACGGCCCGCAGGGCGTCCTCCCGCGCGGCCGTGACGACCTGTTGAACCTCGGTCAGCAGCCCCTCCAGCTTCGCAGTTTGCGCCTGGGTCACCTCAGCTTGCGCTTGCGTCGCCTCGGCGAGCTTGGCCGCCTGCGCCGCAAGCTTGGCCTCGTGCGCCACTCGGGTCTCGGCAAGCGCCTTCTTCTGCTCCGACAACGCGAACCCGAAAGCCCGAACGCTCGCAGCCGCGTTGAGGAAGGCCGGCACATGTTGCCGCCACGCCTGATCCAGGGTGGAAAGCTGCGTCTGCGTCGCCTCGGCAGTGGAAGCCGCGCCGCTCGCTATGGCGACCGCATCGTCCAGCCGGGCGTCCACGTTGGTCTTCAGCGCCGCCAGCCGGGCATCCTCCACGCTGAGCCGCGTCTCCAGCTTGGCCCAAGCCCGGCGCCAGACCGGCCGGACCATCAGACGAGCAGGAGTGGAGAGGGCGCGAAGCATCGGTATGAGCGCTTTGTTCGGGGGCGGGGGCACGTTACGGGCGTGTTTTAGTCGGTCGGCAAAACCGGTCAACGTTGCCCGGTGTAGCACGTCGCCGATCCCTCTCAGGGCCGGCAACACGACAGCTTCCGGCGGCGATGGCTGGCCGCTGCGCCGCCGACATTCCCCCGACCGCTCGGCAGCGTCGGCGCAACCGACGCTGGTCGCCCGCAGACTTTTCGGTTATGCGGATTCCGATGCCGATATGCCTTGGACTGCCCCCGACCGGGACCGTCAGCACGCCGGACACGAATCGCAGGGTGCTGCGGTGAGCGACGATCGGAACACCGCGCTGCTGCCGTCCGTCAGCCGAAGCTTCACGGTTGCGTTCGCCCCTCGTTCAGGCAGCAACGAGCTGTGCAATCTGCTCGCCAGGAACGGACTGGGTTCGCCGTCCGAGTTCTTCCAGGTTTCGTCCAACGACGAAGGTGAAACCAGCGATCCTGCTGCGGCCGCTCGAATCCTGTCGACAATCGAAAAACATACGTGCAACGGCGTATTCGGTTCGAAAATGGCGCACGATCATCGGGCGCGTGTCGATCGAATCCTCAGCCAAAGCCTCAAGAACTATCATACGATCGGTGATTTGCTGCCCGATCATCGCTGGATTTGGCTCATCCGTCGCGACAAGATCGCCCAGGCGGTATCGCTCACGCGCGCCGAGCAATCGGGAGTTTGGTTGGCGCGCTCCGGCGCGGCTCCACGCCCGCCGGAACCCGCGTTCGACTATCATCACATCCTGTCGCGGCTGATGATCGTTTGCGTCTGCGACATTGCTTGGCAAACGTATTTTGAAACCAACGACATCAAGCCGTAAGTCATCCATTACGAGGATTTCTTTCGTGACATTCCATCCACGTTGAACGACTTAATCAGCCATCTCGGCGGCGCGCCATGCGGCTACCGATCGGGGGGCACCGACAGCGCCGCCACTCTCGCCATCCAGCGCGATGAGATAAGCGCGGCGTGGGCCGACCGAGTGCGGCAATACCTGAACTCGATCGGCGGCATCAACATGGCCGCCGAACTAGGCCGTGCGCACGACAGGTGGGAGCGGTTCTTTTTCGGTCGCGGCTGGATGGGATAAGGACGAAGGGGAGCACGGCAGGCGTGCTCCAGGCTGCCGGATGCGAGCCGGCCTCATAGAGTTGCGTCAGAGCACCAGCGCGGCCCGTTCGGCGGCCGCCATCCGCCACGCCAAGTCGGCATCCTCGTCGAACAGCTCGGTCAGCTTCTTCATCATCGTGCCGCCGAGTTCCTCGGCATCGACGATGGTCACGGCGCGGCGGTAGTAGCGCGTCACGTCGTGACCGATGCCGATGGCGATCAGCTCCACCAGATCGCGGCCCTCGATGTCGCGGATCACCTCGCGCAGATGCTTCTCGAGATAGTTGCCGGGATTGACCGAGAGGGTGGAGTCGTCCACGGGCGCGCCGTCACTGATCACCATCAGGATACGCCGGTGCTCCGAGCGCAGGAGCAGCCGCCGATACGCCCATAGCAGGGCCTCGCCGTCGATGTTCTCCTTGAGCAGGCCTTCGCGCAGCATGAGGCCGAGGTTCTTGCGGGCGCGGCGCCAGGGAGCATCGGCCGCCTTGTAGACGATGTGCCGCAGGTCGTTCAGCCGCCCGGGCGCTCGCGGCTTGCCGTCCTGCACCCATTTCTCCCGGCTTTGCCCGCCCTTCCAGGCGCGGGTGGTGAAGCCCAGCACTTCCACCTTGACGGCGCAGCGCTCGAGCGTGCGGGCGAGGATGTCGCCACACATCGCGGCGACCGTGATCGGCCGGCCGCGCATCGAGCCGGAATTGTCGATCAGCAAGGTCACCACGGTGTCGCGGAACTCGGTATCGAGCTCGCGCTTGTAGGACAGCGCCTGCATCGGATTGACCACCACGCGGGACAACCGCCCGGCGTCAAGCAGCCCCTCCTCGAGGTCGAACTCCCAGGCGCGCGTCTGCTGGGCGAGCAGCCGCCGCTGCAAGCGGTTGGCGAGCTTCGAGATGACGCCCTGCAGATGCTGCAGCTGCTGGTCGAGCTGCTGGCGCAGCCGGCTCAATTCGTCCGGATCGCAGAGATCCTCGGCCCCGACCTCCTCGTCGAACAGTCGGGTATAAGGACGATAGGTGGCCTCGGAATCCGGCATGGCGCGGTCCCGCCGCGGCTGCGGACCGCCCGGCCGGTCGTCACCCTCGGCCGCGGCGGCATCCTCGTCGGCGTCCTCCGCGCTGTCGTCGTCGGCAGCCTCACCCTCCATCTCCTCGGGCTGCGCCCCGAGCATGCTTTCCGAGTCCGACTGTGAGTCGCTCGAACCATCCTGCGCATTGTCCTGCGCACCCGACTGCTCGCCGCTCTCCTCGCCCTCCTCGTCCTGGTTGTCGGGCTCGGCGTCCGCCTCGGCCTCGGCGAGATCGAGGGCGGCCAGCAGCTTGCGGGCGGCGCGCGCGAACGCGGTCTGGTTCTCCTGGTTGCGGCCGAGTTCATCGAGTGCGCTGTCCGCGCCCTCGCCGAGCGTGTCGCGCCAGAGGTCCAGCACCCGCTGCGCCGGGGCGGGCGCCGGAATGCCCGACATCCGCTCGCGCGCCAGCAGCGCCAGGGCGTGCTGGATGGGCAACTGATCCTTCCGCGTCATGCGGTCGAAACCCTCGGCCTCGCACTCCTCCTCCAGCCGGGCCCGCAGATTGGCCGATACCCCGGCCATGTGGCGCGCGCCGATGGTCTCGACGCGTGCCTGCTCCAGCGCATCGTAGGCGTCGCGCGCCTCTCGCCGGGCCGGACTGCGCGCGGCGTGAACCGCATCGTCGTGGTGGCGCAGCCGCAGCGCGATGGCGTCCGAGGCGCCGCGCAGCTTGGCCATCTCGGCCGCCGGCAGCGCGCGCGTCGGCAGCGGCAGGCGGGCGCGCTTGCCGGCCAGCCCGGACGGCCCGGGCTGGAAGTTGACCTGCACGTCCGGCACCTCGGCGATGGCGCGCAGCACCCCCGCCGTGGCCCGCTTGAATTCTTCCGCCCGAGTGTTGTCCTTCGACCCGCTCATCGGCGCCTCCGGATCAGCTCGCCTTGCGGGCCAGCGCGCCGGTCGGGATGTCCTCGTTGAAGCAGCGCTGATAGTACTCGGCGACGGTCGACCGCTCGGCCTCGTCGCACTTGTTGAGGAACGTCACGCGGAAGGCGAAGCCGACGTCGCCGAAGATGCGCGCGTTCTCCGCCCAGGTGATCACGGTCCGCGGCGACATGACGGTGGAGATGTCGCCGTTGATGAAGCCGGCGCGCGTCAGGTCGGCCAGGGCCACCATGCTCTCGACCCGCTTCTTGGTCGGCGCGTCGTTGGCCGGGATGCCCATCTTGGCGAGCACGATCGCCGTCTCTTGACCGTGCGGCAGATAGTTGAGGGTGGCGACGATGTTCCAGCGGTCCATCTGGCCCTGGTTGATCTGCTGGGTGCCGTGATAGAGGCCGGTGGTGTCGCCGAGCCCGACCGTGTTCGCGGTGGAAAACAAGCGGAACGAGGGGTGCGGGCGGATCACCCGGTTCTGGTCGAGCAGGGTGAGCTTGCCCTCCACTTCGAGCACCCGCTGGATGACGAACATCACGTCGGGCCGGCCGGCGTCGTATTCGTCGAACACCAGGGAGCAGGCGTGCTGCAACGCCCAGGGCAGGATGCCCTCGCGGAACTCGGTGATCTGCTTGCCGTCCTTGAGGACGATCGCGTCCTTGCCGATCAGGTCGATGCGGCTGATATGGCTGTCGAGATTGACCCGGATGCAGGGCCAGTTGATCCGGGCGCACACCTGCTCGATGTGGGTCGACTTGCCGGTGCCGTGATAGCCCTGGATCATCACCCGCCGGTTGAACGCGAGACCAGCCATGATGGCGAGCGTCGTCTCACGGTCGAACTGGTAGGCGGTGTCGATGTCGGGCACGTGCTCGGTCCGCACCGAGAAGGCCGGCACTTCCATGTCGGCATCGATGCCGAACGCCTCGCGCGCCTTCACCGTGGTGTCCGGCAGATCGATCGCCGAGGTGGGGCGGACTTCGGTGAGCGGGGAAACCTTGTTCATAGACCAGCCTGTCCCGTGTGTTCTGGCAAAATCATAGGCCGCGCAGCCACCCTGCGGAAGGGAGCGGCCCCGCCCTTCCGCGCCTTGCTGTCTGGCGTCACCCGGCCGCGGCGTAGCGGGGCTCGTTCGCCAATCTGGACCGCAGCGCGGCGTAGGCAAGATTGATTGACTTGAACTGCTCTTCGGCCCCGAGGTCGCCGCCGTTGGCGTCCGGATGGTGACGCTTGGCAAGCTCCTTGTAGCGCGTCTTCACCTCGTCGAGCGTCGTCGGCCAGGACAGCCCGAAGGTGGCCAGCGGCTCGCGAAGATCGGCCGGCGCCTGTTCGGCCGCCCGCCTCGCTCCGGCCCGCGCGCGACCCTTCTCGAGCAGGTGCAGCGGGTCGCGTTGCAGCAGCTCGTCCTCCCAGGTCGCCGCGCCCAGTCGGCCGAGCGGCCAGCTTGGCCGCTGCCACGCCGTGTCCGCCCGCAGCTGCGCCTCGATCTCACCCGGGCTCATGCCTTTGTAGTAGTCCCAGGAGGCGTTGTACGCGCGCACGTGCTCGAGGCAGAACCACCAGTAGTCGTTGAGCGTGGTTCGCGACTTGGGGGCCCGGGTACTCGCCGGTCGCGCAGCAATCTGGCATGTCACAGGGACGGCCCGGGGCAGCCGGGTCGGGCGCGTAGGCCCGAGGTCTCGTGCTGCGTCGGGTCATCGACCCATATGTGCGGCCCCGCTCGAACGTTGGCAACAGCGGCTTGGCGACTGCGCGGAATTATCCGATATGACCGGCATGCAGTCCCGTGCCCAGCGGCTTGAGGCCGCGCTCCGCTTGGCGTTCGCGCCGACCGAGCTGCGCATCGTCGACGACAGCGCCCGTCACGCCGGCCATAGCGGCGCGCGTCCGCAAGGAGAGACCCATTACAGCGTGCTCGTGGTCTCGGCGGCGTTCGAAGGAGTGGGGCGCCTCGCGCGCCACCGCGCGGTGAACGACGTTCTGCACGCCGAATTCGACGCCGGCTTGCACGCCCTGGCTCTGACCTTGCGCACGCCCGCCGAGCAGGCGGGGCCGCGATAGGGCAACTTAGGCAGGCGCCAGGTTGCCGGCGTAGTCACAGACAGCCAAGTTTCGCCCGACAACACGTCTCGCCACGGGATCATTTCAGGAACAAGACTTAATTAACTAGACTTTGCTCTAATCATTTCCGACACTCACGTCGGAGAAGAAAAATGGCAAGCCGTCTGGTTAACCGTAACGTTGTCGCAGGGAGAGGACGCACCAGTATGCGTCTGGAGCCTGAACTCTGGGACGCGTTATACGAGATTTGCCAGCGGCAGCAGACGCCGATCGGTGAAGTGGTTCGCCAGGCAGAGGCGAAGCATCACTCTGGCGGCCGTACCAGCGCCGTGCGCGTCTTCGTGCTGCAGTATTTCCGTGAAGCCGCTACGGAACAGGGGCATGCCCAGGCCGGGCACGGCTCGCGCAACCCCATCGCGGACGTCGAGCTGTCTGAATGCACGCAGTGAGCGTCGCCGACGGAACCTCGATCGCGGGCGACAGTCATTAGGCCGTGGTCGGCTTCCTGTCGGGTCCAACCGACATTGCCCGGTTCACCGGGACGGGCTTGGCGAGATGCGGCCAGCGCTGTCGCACCACCGGGCCGGCCTCGTCGTACGCGATGCAGGTGTTGACGATCGTGCTGCCGCCGCCGAACTTGGCGGCGATTCTGGTATCCAGTTCATCCGTCGTGAGAGCAACCCCGGTTTCCGCCCGGATCGCCGCCGCTTCCCGGTCGGCGCGGGCGGAAAACACGGTCTGGTGCGCCGTCGTACCCATTTGCTGCAGCAATTCGCGCAAATGCGTGCATCCAGCCGTACCGCCGATCCGCGCCGCCGCCTCGCGCAGGAACCCCGGCTTGATCCGCAGCCCGGCCAAGCGGGTGAAATTCGGCGCCGCTGCCGGGCAGACGGCATACGGCGTGTGATCGCTGGCTGCCTCGCACGCCACGATCAGAAGCCGGTCGTCCACCGTCATCCGCATCGACATCCCGTGCAACGGCTCGCCTGCTTCGACAAAGCCGCGATGGGGGTTGGCGAAACCTTTTGCCTTGGTATCGGTGAGGTGGGCCTCGATGTCGTAGAGCCCGTCCCGTCGCCGATATCCCTCGATAACGATGCGGCGCGTATGGAGCGGCTCACGTTCCACAGGCTTGCTCAGCGGCATCGAACGGCTCCGTTTGCTGCAATGCAACATTGCAATATGGCGTCGACGGTCCTGGGCGCAACTTGCTTGCGAGCATGGCTTCAATGCCAATTGAGCCAGGTCGCTCCGCTCGCGGTCCTTACCCGCCCCTGCTGACGCGCAGCCTGTTGGCTGACCCCCTGCCAACCCACGCGGGGGCTCCAGCCTGGCCGACCATGGGCATTTGACGACCGACACCTTGATGGTCGGAGATGCTCGGCCGGGAGGGTCCGACATTGCCGGCAAAAGAGATGCCTCCAGCCAGCCGCTGGGCGGACGTGCTGGGCGAGGGGCGCACGCCACGTTTCATTCTTATATGCCTCGGCGTCTGGCTGAGTGCGGCCGACTCGTTGGTCACCGCCACCATCATGCCAAGCGTCGGGCGTGCGCTCGGCGGCTACGCCTATTTCGGCTGGGCCACGGCCGGGTACGGGCCTCGGCCTCTCCTGGTCTTTCATGAGCCAGCGCATCTTGGGCTCGTTGACCGATCAGGACCGGGCGATCGGCGCGGCGGGCATGAACACGGTGCGGCTGACCGGATATGCGGCCGGCGCCGCCGTTGCAGCAGCGGCGGCTAACTTGGCAGGGGTTTCCCATGGCCTCACGAGCGGAACCGCACGGTCGGCCGGCGTATCGGTGTTCGTAGTGGCGCTTCCCGTCGCCGCCGCTGGTCTGCTCGCGGCCTGGCGTCTGGGCGGACTGCCGCCAGCCCTCGCGGAGTTCGGCCCGTCCCCGGCGCATTTAGGGCGCGCAGCCCTCGTCGCGGAGCAGCTCGAGCACGGCCTCGGTCGGCACGTCGCTCGAGGTGAACGCCGCCCCGATGCCGCGCACCAGCACGAACTTGAGCCGCCCGTCGCGTACCTTCTTGTCCCGCCGCATGTGCCCGATCAGCGTCGCCGCCGAGAAGCGCCGGTTCAGCATCCTGAGCTCGGCGGCAAGGCCGGTCGCGGCGAGATGGGCGGTCACGCGGTCGGCGTCTGCCTCGGGGCACAGCCCAAGCCGCGCCGAGAGGCGGAACGCCAGCCCGAGCCCGACCGCCACCGCTTCGCCATGCAGCAGGCCGCCGCCGTAGCCGACCTCCGCTTCCAACGCGTGCCCGAACGTATGGCCGAGGTTGAGCAGGGCGCGACCGTCATTCGGCTTTTCTTCGCGCTCGTCGTCCCCGACGACCGCCGCCTTGAAGGCGCAGGCGCGGCGGATCGCCTCGCCCTGCAGGTCCCGGTCGCCGCCGATCAGCCGAGTGCCGTGCTGCTCGCACCAGGCAAAGAAGGCCGCATCGCCGATCAGGCCGGCCTTGGCGATCTCGGCGTAGCCGGCCCGCAGCTCGCGGACCGGCAGCGTCGCGAGGGTGGCGGTGTCGGCCAGCACCATACGCGGCTGGTGGAACGCGCCGACCAGGTTTTTCCCCCGCCCGGTGTTGACGCCGGTCTTGCCGCCGACGCTGGAATCGACCTGCGCCAGCAGGGTGGTGGGCGCCTGCACGAAGGGCAGCCCGCGCAGCGTGGTCGCCGCCGCGAACCCGGCGAGATCGCCGACCACCCCGCCGCCGAGCGCGATCACCGTGGTGCCCCGCTCGACGCCGGCTTCGAGCAGCCCGTCCACGACCCGGCCATAGGTGTCGAGCGTCTTGGAAGTCTCCCCTGCCGGCACGATGATCTGGCTGGTGGTCACGGCGGTCCGCGCCAAGCCCTCCAGCAGCGAGGGAAGGTGCAGGCGTGCCACGCTGGCATCGGTCACCACGACCGCCCGCTTCTGGGCCAGAACAGGGGCGAGCAGCGCGCCGGCCCGATCGAGCAGGTGTTCCCCGATCACCACGTCATAGGAGCTGGTGGCGAGACGCACCGCCAAGCGCCGGGGCGGGTGCCAGGCCAGCAGCGCACCGAGCACGCGGCTGGTCGTCGCGTCGGGGGTTTCGTCACCGCAATCGAC
This sequence comes from uncultured Alphaproteobacteria bacterium, assembly GCA_963719345.1. Classification (GTDB taxonomy): domain Bacteria; phylum Pseudomonadota; class Alphaproteobacteria; order Acetobacterales; family Acetobacteraceae; genus CAVRCA01. Next base: position 727,419 of record CAVRCA010000003.1, on the reverse strand, counting down.
CGCCAGATCGGCCTCGGCGTAGACCGGCTGACGGATGTCCAGAAGGCGCTGCAGGATTTCGGCGGGGTCGCCGCCGCTGAGCAGCGGCCGGCTTTCGCGCCCGGCGACCCGGCGCAGCAAGGTCGGCAGCTTGCAGCGCAGCCAGACCGAGACGGCCTCCTGACGCACCGCGGCGCGGGTCTCCTCGGCCATGAACGCGCCGCCGCCGGTCGCCAGCACCAGCGGCTCACCGGCGAGCAGACGCCGGATCACCCGCCGCTCGCCGTCGCGGAACTCGCGCTCGCCGTAGCGGGCGAACAGCTCGGGCACCGTGCAGCCGGCCGCCAGCTCGATCTCGGCGTCGGCGTCGCGGAACGGCAGTCCGAGCCGCGCCGCCAGCCGCCGTCCGATCGAGGTCTTGCCGGCGCCCATCATGCCGACGAGCACGATGCTGCGGCCCACCAGCGCGGGAGGCAGCGTGTTCGTCTCTTTAAGGACAGGTTCCCTCAAGGCAGTGTTGCGCATCATAAGCTTCAAAGGTAGCACACGCCCCAGCACCGAGGCCAAGCCGCCCTCCCCCGATTCGGACCCGTATGACGCCGATGAGCCGTATCTTCCTGATCGTCCTTGCGGTTGGCGTTCTGGTGATCGCCGTCGGCATGCTGGTGCTGGGCGCGTTTCCGCCCGCCATCAATCCGCATCCGGTGCAGAAGGTCCTGCCGAACGACAAGTTCCAGACGCACTGATCGTCACGTTCGCCCGGCGCTCGACCGACATGTCGAGGCGTTCCTGGAGATGCTGTCGGCCGAGCGGGGGGCGGCGCGCAACACGCGGGCGGCCTATGCCGCCGATCTGGCCGATTTTTGCCGTTTTGCGGCCGCGCGCGGCGTGCCGTGCGGCGCCGCCGATGCCGGGTTGCTGCAATCCTACTTGGGGGAGCTGCGGCGAGCCGGGCACGCCGCGCGGACCGCGGCGCGGCGGCTCTCCGCGCTGCGGCAATTCTTCCGGTTCCTGCTGCGCGAGGACGTGCGGCGGGACGATCCGACGCAGCTGCTCGACGCTCCCCGGCTGCCCGCGCCGCTGCCCAAATACCTGACCGAGCCGGAGGTGGACGCGCTGCTCGCCGCCGCTTCGGAACGCGGCGGCCTATCCGGCGCGGTCGCCGAGGCCGCCCTCGAAATCCTCTACGCAACGGGGCTGCGTGTCTCCGAGCTGCTGGCGTTGCCGCGCGCCGCGCTCGCCGGCGAAGCGCCGATGCTGATCGTGCGCGGCAAGGGCGGCAAGGAGCGGATGGTGCCGCTCTCCGCGCCGGCCCGACGGGCCGCCGAGGCGCTGGCCGCGGCGCAGCCGAGCGAGGGAAGATGGCTGTTTCCGGGCCGGGCGGCGAGCCGGCCGATGACGCGGCAGGGATTCGCGCTGCTGCTCAAGCAGGTCGCCCTGCAGGCGGGGCTGGACCCGGCGCGGGTCTCGCCGCACGTGCTGCGGCACTCCTTCGCCTCGCACCTGCTCGCACGCGGCGCCGACCTGCGTAGCCTGCAATTGCTGCTCGGCCACGCCGACATCGCCACCACGCAGATCTACACCCACGTGCTGGCGGACCGATTGCAGACTCTGGTCGAGGCGCACCATCCGCTGGCGCGCGCGCCGGATGCAAGCGCCGCGCCCCGCGATCAGGCGACGGCGACCGCCGGGCGTCGGCCGCGCCCGATCCCGAGCGCCAGCAAGGCGGCCAGCAAGCAGGCGAGACCGGCGCCGAAGAAGGCGTCGAAATAGCTGCCGGTCGCGCTGCGCACCGTGCCCGCGACCAGGGCGGCAAGTGCCGCGCCCAACTGGTGGCCGCAAAAAATCCAGGAGACGATCACCGGCGCGGCGGTGCGCCCGAACGCCTGGTTCGCCAGTGCCACGGTGGGCGGAATAGTGGCTATGAAGTCGAGCCCGTAGAACACGGCGAACACGCTGAGGCTCAAAAAGCTGAAATCGGTGAACGGCAGGGCCAGGAGCGACAGTCCGCGCAGGCCGTAGTACCAGAACAGCAGCACGCGCGAGTTGAACCGGTCGGTCAGCCAGCCGGACCCGGTGGTGCCGATGAGGTCGAACACGCCCATCGCGGCCAGCAGCCCCGCCGCGGTCACCTCCGGGATGCCCTGGTCCATGCAGTAGGAGATCAGGTGGGTGCCCACCAGCCCGTTGGCGCTGACGCCGCAGATGAAGAAGCTCGAGGACAGCAGCCAGAAATCGCGCGACCGCACGCCACGCGCCAAGCCGCCGAATGCCACCGACAGCGGGTTGCCGGCCGTCGGCGCCAGGCTCGCTGCGGGCGACTGGCCCGGCTTGCTGCCGAACGGCGCGAGCTGCACCTCGGCCGGCGATTCCGCCATCAGCAGCAGCACCAGCGGGATCAGCGCCGCGATGACCCCGGCGAGCACGAAGGAGACCATGCGCCACGACCCGCTCTCGGCCAGGCTCGCCATGATCGGCAGGAAGATGAGCTGCCCGCTCGCATTCGCCGCCATCAGCAGGCCGACGACGAGGCCGCGCCGCTCGACGAACCAGCGATTGGCGATGGTGGCGGCGAGCCCGGCGCCGCCGGTGCCGGAGGCCAGGCCGACCAGCAAGCCCCAGGTGGCGAACAGCTGCCACGGCTGCGAGATGAAGCCGCTCAGCGTGGTCGCCACGACCAGGACCGTCAGGGTGAGCACGATGGTCCGCTTGATGCCGATCGTCTGCAGCAGCGCGGTGCTGAAGGGGCCGACCAGGCCCAGCAGGAGGATGTTGAGCGAGATCGCCGCCGAGATGGTGGCCCGGCTCCACCCAAAGGCGTGTTCGAGCGGCACGATCAGCACGCTCGGCGCGGCGCGCACCCCGACCACCGATAAGACGACGACGAAGACGAGGGCCACCATCACCCAGGCGTAATGAACCCGACCCTGCAGGAACGCGGCAATTCGTTTCGGGCCCATAGGAACTCTTCCTTGCGTGCGGGACGTGAGTTAGCATGACGGTCGTCATGTGAAAGTCAAGATTTCAAATGACGAGCGTCATCGGGATGACGGGAGAAAATGCGATGCGCGACACCAGCCAGCGCAAGGCCGAGACGCGGCAGCGGATCATGGCGGCCGCCGCCTCGCTGTTCCGCCGCGACGGCATCGACGGGGTGGGCGTCGATGCGATCATGCGCGAGGCCGGGCTGACGCATGGCGGCTTCTACGTCCACTTCGCTTCGAAAGAGGAGCTTGCCGCCGAGGTCGCGGCCGACGTGCTCGCCCGCTCGGCCCGGCGGTGGGGCGAGATCCGCGACCAGCAAGGCGCCGAAGAGGGGCTCGCCGGCATCGTCGAGGCCTACCTCTCCGCCGAGCACGTCCGGGCCAGCGGGGCGGGGTGCATCGTGCCGACCCTCGGGGCCGAGCTGGCCCGTCGGCCGGCTGCCCGGCCTGGCCTCACCGCGGCGCTCCGCCAGATGATCGACACGCTCACCGCCTGTCTGCCCGGCCGCCGTCAGACCGCGCGGCGGCGTGCGCTCGCCGGGCTGGCCTGCATGGTGGGTGCGGTGGTGCTGGCGCGGGTGTCGGACGATGCCGAGCTGTCCGACGAGATTTTGCAGGCGGCCCGGCGGACGCTGATCGCGGGCGAAGGACCGGCACGCTGAGCGGCGATCCGGCCGGCCTGACCCGCGAACGCGCCGTCGTGCCGGGGCGGGCAGTCCTGCTGGTCGTCGACGTCCAGCACGGCGCCTGCCACCCCGGCCAGGCGGCCAGCCAGCCCGAGTTCTACGCCGCGGCGCAGGGGCGGGTGATCCCGAACCTGATCCGCCTCGTGCGCGCCTGCCGGGCGGCGCGGGTCGAGGTCATGTACACGGTGATCGAAAGCCTGACCGCCGACGGCCGTGACCGCAGCCTCGACTACAAGCTCTCCGGCCTGTCCTTCGCCAAGGGCTCGCGGGAAGCCCGCGTGCTGGACGAGATCGCGCCAGAAGCGGACGAGATCGTCTTCCCGAAAACCTCGTCCTCGGTGTTCAACTCCACCACCATCGCCTACGTGCTGCGCAACATCGGCATCGAGGACCTGTTCGTTGCCGGCTTTCTCACCGACCAGTGCATCGACCACACGGTCAAGGACGCGGCCGACCGCGGCTTCTACCCGACCTGCATCCACGACGCCTGTATGGCGGAAACCGAGCTGCGCCACGTCGAGGCGCTCGCCTGCTTCCGTGGCTATTGCCGGATGCTGACGACGGCGCAGGCGCTCGGTCTCATCGCGGCCGGATCATCCTCCGCGCGGCCGTAGCCGCATGGCGCGCGCAACGGCGAGCCATGCGGCCGGCAAGCTCGATGAGCGAGCCGTGTCAGACGCGCTTGCGGCGGATCACGCCGAGCCCCAGCAGACCGGCCCCGACGAGGGCCATGGACGCCGGCTCGGGGACGGCCGAGACGGTGAGGTTGACTGCGGTCTCCGGATAGCCGACCGGATCGGTCTTGCTGTTCTGATCGATGTAGCCGGTACCCCCATCTGATGCGATGTTGTAGTCATTGCCATCCGCGGCGCTGAACGATACCCCCGGGAAGCTGAAGTAACTCGGGGTCGGAGAAAACAGGTTGTCGTTGCCGGCGTAGCCGTTGACAGGAACAAGACCCGTGATCGCTGAACCGTTCCGGAAGCCGGTGATGGCGGTCACGTCGTAAAAGCCGCTGCCGGCGTCGGCGCCCGTGGTGATGGTTCCGGACGCAACGATATTCTTGCCGCTGGTTGCGCTATCGACGTAGCTGAAGTCATACACCTCGGCATGCGCCGCAGTCATAAAGCCGAATGCGGCCATTGCCAGCGGCGCGGCCACTGCGGCGAAGAAGGATTTCTTGGTCACGTTGGTGTGGTTCCTGGATGATGGTGTCAGTGCGACGCCCATCCTGGGCTCCAGCAGCCGGCGCATCACCGACTTCGAACCGTGTTATTCAAGTCCGGTGCCAGAACTTAACGTATTGATATTCAGAGCTGATTTCTGGACAGCGTTGCAGCCGTGTAAGGCTTTCCGACGGGCTCAGTAGGTTTCGGCGTAGCGGGCGCAGAGCTCGGCCGGCCGCAGTTCCGCGACGTGCGCGACCTCCGCCCGCTTGTGGCGCAGGTAGGCGTCGCAATGGACCGCGCCGAACCAGCGCCGCGCCGCCTCGCTGGCGGCCAAGCCGTCGAGCGCCGCGCCGAGGGAGCGGGGCAGCGGCGGTGCCGGCGTTCCCGGCGCCGGCAGGGGCAGGTCGCGCGCGATGCCGTCGGCGCCCGCACGCACGATGGCGCCCAGTGCGAGATATGGGCTCGCCGTCGCGTCGGTCGGGCGGAACTCGACGTTGAACTGGCCGGCGACCTCGTCCGGGCTTGCGGCGGCGAAAATCGGGCAGACGCGCAGGGCGGCGCCACGATCCTGCTGCACGAGGTCGATGGAGGTCGGCGCCCAGCGATTGGGGACCAGCCGCAGGTAGGAGACCGGCGACGGCGCGGTCACGGCGCAGATGGCCGGGAGGTGGTGCAGCACGCCGGCGCAGAACTGCCGGGCCGGCCGGCTGAGGTCCATCGGTTCCCCGGCGGCGTGGGTGGCCGGGCGTCCCGCTGCGTCGCGGAAACTCATATGGATATGCACGCCGTTGCCCACCCCGTCGGGGTCCGGTTTCGGCGAGAAGATCGCGCGGTGCCCCAAGCGGTAGGCGGTGGCGCGCGCCATCTCGCGGGTGATCACCGCCTGGTCGGCGGCCGACAGGGCCGGGGCGGGGGCGACCGTCACCTCGAACTGGCGCGGACCGTACTCGGCGAGAAAGCTGTCGGGTTCCACTCCGGCAGTCCGCAGCGCTGCGGTCAGCATCTCGCCGTAATCCACCGCACGGCGGAAGGCGCCCAGCGCGTAGGCGTCACCCGGACGATCGGCGGTGCCGGTATAGACGAACTCGTGCTCGAAGGCGGCGACCAGGCCGAGGCCCGAAACCCGTTCGAGTTCGGCGAGGGCGCGGCGGAGGAACTCGCGCGGGCAGCACTCCCAGGGCGCGCCGTCGGTGGTGCGGATATCGCCCAGGAAGAAGTGCTCGGGCGGGGTGCCGTCGCCAAAATCGACCCGAACCTCGGCCGCCTGGTCCGGCACGATCATCAGATCGCCCGCGGTGCCGAACGGCGTGTCCCAGATCGGCCCGAAAGCGGACATCATCAGATTGCTGTGCGTCCAGCCGACGCCTTTGCGAAGCCGCGCCGGAAGCTCGCGCCCGGGAAACCCCTTGCCCCGGACGTGGCCCGAGATATCGCATGTGGCGACGAAGATCAGTGGCTCACGGGTCAAGGTGACGCCTCCTTGGCCATGCCCTTCTCGGCAAGTTCGCGCCGAGCCTTTTCGCTCTTGGAAAGGTCGAGTCCCATTCCGCGCAGGATCTGAGGGGCTTTCGTGAACTGGATGTCGGCATAGTCGACAACCTCGACCCGGTTGCCCCAAGGATCGAGGAAGTCCAGGAATGGGCCGTCCAGCAGTTCGGCCCCGGCTTCGAGGGCAAGTTGTCGGACCGAGGTTCGGTCATCCACGACCAAGCCGAAATGCCGATGGCTGCGCTCCGCCCGGACCGGTCCCTCCATCAGGGCGATGAACTGGTCCCCCATGTCGATGAAAGCCGCGGCGGGGCTTCGGCCGCGCAGCGTAAAATTGAAGATACGCCCGTAGAAGGCCAGCGCCTCATCCACGTTGCCGACCTCGAGCGCCAGATGGTTCAAGCCAACCAATCGCGGAAGGCGTGCAGCAGAGCCAATCGCCTCGTTCATCATCGTTCTCCCAATAGAGATTGTGCCGTCGGTGACGCCGCTCGGAGATTCACCCTCCGCGCTCGAACTTCCAGCTCTGCCGGTTGAGGCTTCTGCGGGCCATAGTTCCGGCCACCGCTCGGCGCTTGCAATCCGTCGCGCGCCGACAAAGCTGGTTGCCAGGCTGAGGAGCGGTGGACAAGGTGGAGTGGGACGCGCCGGCGATCGTGCTCGACGCCCGACCGTACGGCGAGGGCGGTGCGGTCGCCACGGTGATGACCGGGGCGCATGGCCTGCATCGCGGGCTGGCGCGCGGCGGCCTCTCGCGCGCCGGGGCCGCGATCTGGCAGCCCGGCAACCTCGTGCAGGTGCGCTGGGTGGCCAGGCTCGCCGACCAGTTGGGCAGTTTCGCGGGCGAACTCGTCCATGCCGGCGCTGCGCTGGCGATGGATGATCCGCTGGCACTCGCCATGCTCTCCTCGGCCTGCGCCGTGGCGGAGGGCGCCTTGCCGGAGCGCGAGCCGCATCCGCGCGCCTTCGACGGGCTGCTGCGCCTGGTCGTCGCCGTCGCGCACGGCCCGACGGCGCTGCCCGATCTGGTCCGCTGGGAAGCGCTGCTGCTGGCCGATCTCGGCTACGGCCTCGATCTGGCGCGCTGCGCCGTGACCGGGGGCACCGCCGGGTTGGCCTGGGTGTCGCCCAAGACGGGGCGGGCGGTCAGCGACGAGGCGGCCGGCGAGTGGCGGGCGCCTCTGCTCCGGCTGCCGCCTTTCCTGGCGCCGGACCCCTCGCCGGTCGCCGAGGTGGCGACGCTTGCGGACGTGCGGGATGGCCTGCTGCTGACCGGACACTTTCTCGCCCGCAACGCCTTCGGCCATCACCATCGTCCGCTGCCGGCGGCGCGGCAGATGCTATACGACCGCGTCGAGAAGCTGGCCGCCGAGCTGCCGGCGCCGAACTGACGACCGGAGTTTCGATGCCTGACGACCTGACCGGCCACATCGAGGACACGCCGCTGGCCGAGGCGTTGAGCGAGCGCTATCTCGCCTACGCGCTTTCGACCATCATGTCGCGCTCGCTGCCGGACGTGCGCGACGGCCTCAAGCCGGTGCATCGACGGCTGATCTACGCCATGCACCAGCTCCGGCTCGATCCGACCGCCGGGTTCAAGAAATGCGCCCGCGTCGTCGGCGACGTGATCGGCAAGTACCATCCGCACGGCGACGTGGCGGTGTATGATGCGCTGGTCCGGCTGGCGCAGGATTTTTCCGCCCGCTATCCGCTGGTCGAGGGCCAGGGCAATTTCGGCAACATAGACGGCGATAACGCGGCGGCCATGCGCTACACCGAGGCGCGGCTGACCGAGGTCGCCCGCGCCCTGCTGGCCGGCATCGACGAGGATGCGGTCGATTTCCGCCCCAACTACGACGGGGAGGAGAGCGAACCGGTGGTGTTGCCGGGCGCGTTCCCCAACCTGCTCGCCAACGGCGCGGCCGGCATCGCCGTCGGCATGGCGACCTCGATTCCACCCCACAACGCGGGCGAGGTCTGCGCCGCGGCGATGCACCTGATCGCCAACCCCGAGGCCAGCACGGCGGACCTGCTCGCCCATATGTGCGGCCCGGATTTCCCGACCGGCGGGGTTCTGGTCGAGGACCCGGCCGCCGTGTTGCAGGCCTACGAGACCGGGCGGGGCGGCTTTCGCGTGCGCGCCAAATGGGAGGTCGAGCGCGGCAAGCACGGCACTTGGCAGATCGTCGTCACCGAGATCCCCTACCAGGTCGCCAAGGCGCGGCTGGTCGAGCAGATCGCCCAGCTCATGGAGGAGCGCAAGCTGCCGCTGCTCGCCGACGTGCGCGACGAGAGCGCCGAGACGGTGCGACTCGTGTTCGAGCCGAAATCGCGCGGCACCGAGCCCGAGGTGCTGATGGAGACGCTGTTCCGCGCCACCGCGCTGGAGGCGCGCTTTCCGCTGAACCTGAACGTGCTCGACGCGACGCGCACGCCGCGCGTTATGAGCCTGCGCGAGGTGCTGCGTGCGTGGCTCGATCATCGCCACGACGTGCTGATCCGCCGCTCGCGGCATCGGCTGGCCGCCATCGAGCGGCGGCTCGAAGTGCTGGACGGCTATCTCGCCGTCTACCTCAATCTCGACGAGGTGATCCGCATCATCCGCGAGGAGGACCATCCGAAGCCGGCGCTGATCCAGCGCTTTACGCTGACCGACGTGCAGGCCGAAGCCATCCTCAACATGCGCCTCCGCTCGCTCCGCCGCCTCGAGGAGATGGAGATCCGGCGCGAGCACAAGGCGCTTACCAGGGAGCGCAAGGAGCTTCAGGCGCTGCTCGGCAAGGAGACGCTGCGTTGGTCGCGGATCGCCGCCGAGATCGAGGCGACCCGGGAAAAATTCGGCGGCGGCGCGTTGGGGGCGCGGCGCACCGTCATCGGCGAGGCGCCGACCGCCGTGGCGGTGGCGATGCACTCGTTCATCGAACGCGAGCCGATCACCGCGGTCCTGTCCGACAAGGGCTGGATTCGCGCCGTTCGCGGCCACGTGGATAACGCGGCCGAGCTGCGCTTCAAGGAAGGCGACCGCCTGAAGCTGCTGCTGCACTGCGAGACGACCGACCGGCTCTGCGTTTTCGCCACCAATGGCCGGGCCTATACGCTGAAGGCGGGCGAGCTGCCGCGGGGGCGGGGTGACGGACAGCCGGTTCGCCTGCTGGCCGACCTCACCAACGAGGATGACGTGGTGACGATGTTCGTCGCGCGGGAGGATGCGCGCTATCTCGTCGCGTCCAGGTCCGGGCGCGGCTTCGTGGTGCAGGGTGCGGAGCTGCTGGCGGAAAAACGCACCGGCAAGCAGGTGCTCAACCTGCGTCCCGGTGAGGAGGCCGCGTTGTGCGTGCCGGCGGCGGGAACCCATGTCGCGCTGATCGGCACCAATCGCAAGCTGCTCGTGTTTCCGCGCGAGCAGGTGCCGGAGCTGACGCGCGGCGCCGGCGTGATGCTGCAGAAATATCGCGAGGGCGAGCTCAGCGACGCGAAAGTGTTCCGGCTGGCCGAGGGATTGACCTGGCGGCTTGGCGACAAGCTGCGCACCGAGACCAACTTGCGCGACTGGCTCGGCGAGCGTGCCCAGGCCGGCCGCCTGCCTCCCTCCGGCTTTCCCAAGTCCAACCGGTTCGGCTGACGGGGTACACCCGTCGCGCCGTCAGGCTTGCGGATCGGCTCTGAACGGTCAATGAAGCGGCGCGTTGCAACGAGCGCGCGAATCCAGCGGGCGAGAGGAGACGACGTGGGCTTCACAGTGACCAAGGGGTTGGCCAGCGCGGCATTCATCGGCCTGTTGCTCCAGGGCTGCGCCGAGCCGCCGAAGCCGGCGAGCACGACCCGCCTGTACGCCTCCGACTTCGCCGGCGGCGCAAAGCTCTGCACGGTACCGAAGGTCGCAGCGCCGGCTGCTGGCAAGGAGGTGACGACGACCATGACGGTCGGCAATGACGGCGGGTGGTGCGGCATCACGGTCGAAAACAACGGCCATCCGTTCGACGCCGGCCTGCTGGTCGCGCGACCCGCGCATGGGCGCGTGCTGGTCCATTCGGTGGGCGATGCCACGCGGATCGACTACACGCCGAACCCGGGCTATGCCGGACCCGACAATTTCTCGGTGCGGCTGCTGCCGACGGAGGGGATGGTCCACACCACCGTTACCGCTTCCAAATGATACGATCGCCACGCCCTTCGCCTTGAGGCGCGTCAGGGCCATCGCGTGATGACGGCGTATTTCACCGCCGACACGCATTTCGGACACGGCGGTGCGCTCGGCCTCTACCGCCGGCCGTTCGCCTCGGTGGCCGAGATGGATGCCGCGATGGTCGCGCGTTGGAACGAGCGCGTCGCACCAACGGACGAGGTCTGGCACTTGGGCGATTTCGCCTTGCGACGCACGCCGGCCGCGATGGGCGCGCTGCTCGCCGGCCTGCACGGCCGCAAGCATCTGGTGGCCGGCAACAATGATGGCGACGACACCCGGACCCTTGCCGGCTGGGCCGACGTGCGCGACTACGCCGAAATCACGTGTGAAGGCACCTTGCTCGTGCTCTGCCACTATGCTCTGCGCACTTGGCGCGACAGCGGGCGGGGTGCCTTGAACCTGCACGGCCACAGCCACGGACGGCTGGCGCCCTTGACCCGCCAATGCGATGTCGGGGTCGACCTATGGGATTTCCGGCCGGTGACACTGGTCGAAATCACCCGCCGCCCCGCGACGCGACGCCGGTCGCCGGCGAGCTGACACGGCGGGCTGCTTGACCGCCTGCTCCGGGGGGCCGAGATTCGGCCGGTAGAAAAAAGGGGGGAGCAGCGAAGCGATGGCCACCGTCCAGAACGTCGCCAGGCAACGGCTTGATGGCGGAGAGTTGTCGCTCGGGGTCGGCATCCGGCTCACCCGCAGCGTCGAGATCGCCAAGGCGATGCAGGTGGCGGGGTTCGACTGGCTGTTCCTCGATCTCGAGCACGGAACGATGTCGCTCGACGCCGCGGCGCAGATCGCGGTGGCGGCGCTGGACGCCGGCATCGCGCCCTTCGTGCGCATCCCGAACGGCGAATATGCCCTGGGAACGCGGATGCTGGACAACGGCGCCCTCGGCATCGTGGTGCCGCACGTCGAGACCGGCGAGGAGGCGCGCGAGATCGTCCAGAAGCTGAAATACCCGCCTGTCGGGCACCGTTCGGTGGGCGGCTGGGGTCCCCATTACGGCCTGCGCTCGGCCTCGGTGGGCGAGGGTGCGGCGGCGCTGAACGCAGCGACCACCATCGTCGCCATGCTCGAGACGCCGAAGGCGATCGAGAACGCCGACGAGATCGCACAGGTGCCGGGCATCGACGTGCTGCTGATCGGCACGAACGATCTATGCGCCGAGATGGGCATCCCCGGCGAGTTCGGGCACGCCCGGGTCGGCGAGGCGTATCAGCGGATGATCACGGCGGCCAAGCTGCACGGCAAGCATCCGGGGATGGCGGGCGTCTACGACCAGGCGCTGATGCCGCGCTACATCGGCATGGGGGCGCGCTTCATCCTGTCCGGCAACGACCAGGCCTTCGTCATGACAAGCGCCGGCAGCCGGAGCGGGTTCTTGCGCGGGATCGCGCTGTAGGCTCCGTGAGGGATCGCTACCGGGCGGGCTCCATGACCTCTCGCTGCGCGCCTCCCGCATGGACAAGATCCTTGCGACTGGCGGGCACGAGGTAGTCGCGTGCCTTCAGGAACGGCTGCTCGATCAGCGCATATGTCACGTAGGCCGCGGCGATGATCATCCCGAGCGTGACAGCGGCACCGGCAGCGTGGCCCAGCGCCGCAATCGCCCGCCACTGTACGAAGCCCATGACGGCCGCGTGGCCGAGATAGATGGAGTAGGACAGGCGACTGACAGTGGTCACCGTCCAGCCAATCAGGCCTGACGGCGCCAGGAGCGCGCGTGCCAGCAGGAGGACAAGGCCCGCAAAGACCAAGTCAAGCACCGACCACTGGATGGGAAAGAAGAAGCGGCCCCAGGTCGCCATCCCGCTCCAGGCTTGGAAGCGGGCGTCGGCGATTGCGACGAAGAGGGCCCCCCACCCGAGGAACATCACAAGCACGGCCAGAAACCCCGCGCCCAGGATCCATCCGGAGAGTGCGCGAACAGGCTGCCTCTGAGCGCGATAAAGGCAGGCGGCCAACACGCCGTATGCCGCGCAGTCGAGCCGCAGGATCGGGTGAGCGTGGAAGCTGGGATCGGGCACCGCCGTGCCCTGGAGGAGAGCGCGCAGGAGGGTACACCCCACCAGCGGAATCAGGCTGGTGATCGCGACGCGGGTCACCGCGGAATGGCGGCGAAGCACGGAGCGCGACAAACCGAGCAGCAACCAGGGAAACACCAGGTAGAACCACTCTTCCAGCACCAGCGACCAGCCAACGACGAGCGCCACTGGCTTGCCGGGAATGAAAGCTGGCTGGAAATTCTGGAGGAAGAAGAAGGGGCGCACCTCCCAGATCGAGGACAAGGCACTCATGCCGACGAGCGCCACGTAATACAGGGGCAAGGTCCGCATCCAGCGCCGGGTCAGGAAACGGCCGACATTCGAAGCCGAGGGCTCGCGCGCGAGGTCGATGAGCAATTGCCCGATCAGGAACCCGCTGAGTGAAAAGAAGAGCTCGACCCCGGTCACGCCCATATAGTCGCAAACCAAGCGGATTTCGTGCGAGACCTCCCAGTTCGTCGGAATCATATGGTTTGCAAGCACCGCCATGACGGCGAGCACGCGTGCGATATCCAGGCCGAAGTTGCGCGGCGCCCGTGTCGGCGGGGTCCTGGCCTCGGGAGGAATGGCTGATGTCAAATCGAGCATGGGCAAGAACGTCTGACGGAAATGACGCAGCTCCCGACAGGGTTTTTGCGCGGGATCACGCTCGCTAGGACCCTCTCCCGTCGGGAGAGGGTGGAGTAGGACCCTACTGCAACTCGGCGATCCCGAACGCCTCGCCGAAGCGGCGGCTCGCCTCGAAGCGGTCGCCGTACTTGCGATGCACGGCAGTGTGCTGTGCCGCCGCCAGCAGCAGTCGGTCGCGATCCGGCGACGTGGTCTTGCCGAAATCCTCCAGCATGCACTGGGCGATTTCCTGGTTGTGCGGGTCGTTGCCGATCCGCGTCGCCACCAAGGCCAGCCGCTGCACCAGCGGCGCCCGGTCCGCCCCGCTGTCGAGATAGGCCTGGGTCCAGGCCACCCCTTCCGGTCCGTTCAATCCGCCCACCGACGTCTCGACCCGGTCGAGCAACTGCGACGCCGACATCTTGGCGGCGCTGCCCGGCGCTCGGATGGTGACCGGGTTGAGGTCGCCCGTCTGCCTCTGGTGCCAAGCGTTGCGGTTAAGGAACGACGCCGCCACCCACAGCAGCTTGAGCCGCTGCGGATGCTCGAAATTGTCGTAGAACCAGCCGAGCGTGTTGCAATACTCGTAGCAATGCTGCGGCATCGAGAAGTTGGTGTCGGTCTGGGTCTCCAGCACGACCTGGGCGGCGGCGACCTGCAAGGCGTCGATGATCCGCCGCGGGCTCTTGCCGGCGAGCAGCAGCTTGGCGACGTGCTCGACATAGGCGGGCTCCGGCTGGCGGATCACCACGTCGACGAGCGCGTCGGCCTCCTGCTGCGTCAGCGCCCCGGTGTTGGCTAGCAGCTCGCGCTCGCGTTCCGTCGTGCCGGAATAGGGGACGGCGTGAAGGCTCTGCCCCTCGATGAACAGCATCACCGCGTTGCACGCCATCTCGTAGGTCGAGTACCAGCGGGGGCCGACCGCGATGTCGAGCGCCCCCGCATAGACGACGTTGTGGGCGTTCTCCCAGCCGACGAAATTGCCAAGCTCGACCGTCGCCCGGGCGCGATAGGATTTGTGGCCGGTCGTGTAGGAGCGGTTGAAGAGCATCCGGTCCTGCACATCGATCAGGCCGGCGAACACCAGTTCGGCCAGCACCTCGCGCCGGTTCGGCGCATCCTGCATGAGGCCGAGGAAGTGGCGGTAGGCCGCGATCACCTCGCCGCGGTGGACCAGGGTGACCCACTGGTCGAGCCGGTCGCGCAGCGGGCCGGTGCTCGGGGCGGGTTCCTGGTCCTGCCAGTAGACGGCCGGGGCCGGCGGGTTCTGCACCTTGCCGGTGAACCCCCGCATGTAGTGGCCCGGAGCCTGCCCGATCTTCTGGTTCCAGATGTCGAGCCCGGTCGGGATGTACCAGATCGTCTGCGCCATCGGCAGGTCGGCCAGCGACCCCGGCAGCAGCTTGCGAAGGTTGAGGCTGGCGCGGGCGCTCAACAGGCAATGGTCGTTGTTGACGAAGTTCGGATAGCCGTTGTCGATGCGCTCGTGATACGGCACGTGCGTGTACGGCGCGTGGATGCGGACCGCCTGGGCGACGATCTCCGGGGTCGGACGCCCGGCCTTCAGCAGATCGTAATAGGCGGCGCTCGCGCCAACCTGATCGCGGGCCAGGATGCGGTCCTCAAGCCTGTCGTAGAGCCCGGTCGCGTCCCGGGGACGTTCGTTGACCGCTGCCTGCTGGGCGCCCATGGCTTCCTCCGCATTTTTCAGGTTGCATTCTAGCGTCAGCCGCGCCGCCCCGGCAACGAAGCGCGCTCCCGCCAGCCGCATGGAAGGTTGTTGTGCGGCGCACACCTGGGGTTTGCAGGCGACGGTTGGACAGGCGCAAGGTTGCAATCTGGCAATGCGGCCGCTGTTGGAGCCTGCCGCGCCATCCGACGGAGGTTCCCCCATGACGGTCGCCGCCATCCTCAAGCACAAGGGCCAGCACGTCGTGTCGGTCAACCCGACCGCCACCATGGCCGATGTCGCCGGCCTGATCGCGGAGCGGCGGATCGGCGCGGTCCTGGTGATGGATGCGTCGGACCAGTTGCTCGGCATCGTCTCCGAGCGCGACATCGTTCACTCCCTATCGAGCAATGGCGCCCGCACGTTGGAGATGACGGCCGGCCAGCTCATGACCCGCGCCCTCAAGACGGTCACGCCGGAGACGACCGAGGTCGAAGCGATGACGATGATGACGGCGAGCCGCGTCCGCCACCTCCCGGTGCTTGATGGGGGCAGGCTGATCGGGCTGATCAGCATCGGCGACGTGGTCAAGGCCCGCATCATGCAGCAGGACCACGAGGTCGACAGCCTCAAGGCGTATGTTGCCGGAGCCGCCTGAACCGTCCACGCAGTCGGACAGGAGCGCATTCGCCTCCGGCGAGAACACGCGGTAGGCTTGCCGGCCCACCGCGGAGGCGTTTGCGTGGAGCCTGAGCTGGTCGCCTACTCGCCGATCCTGCACCGGCCGCCCTTGCGGTGGCCCAACGGCGCCCGAGTGGCACTCTGGGTGGTGCCGAACATCGAGCATTACGAGTTCATGCCGAAATTCGTGCGCACGCGGGACCCGTGGCCGCGCTCGCCCTATCCCGACGTGCTCGGCTACGCCCAACGCGATTACGGCAATCGGGTCGGGCTCTGGCGACTGTTCCAGCTGACCGACCAACTCGGCATCAAGTGCACCGTCAGCCTCAACCTCGCCGTCATCCAGCACTACCCCGCGATCCTCGAGGCGATGGAGGCGCGCGGGTGGGAGCTGATGTCGCACGGCATCTACAACACCCGCTACCACTGGAATTTTTCGGCCGACGAGGAACGCGACGCCATGTGCGAGGCGGCCGATATCCACCTCCGCCTCACCGGGCGTCGGATCAGGGGGTGGTTCAGTCCCGCCATCACCAACACGCTTGACACGTTCGACCTCGCCGCCGAGGTGGGTTACGACTACACGGCCGATCTCTACCATGACGACCAGCCGTTCCCGCTCAAGGTGCGGACCGGCAAGCTGCTATCGCTGCCGTACTCGGTCGATCTCAACGACGTCATCCTCCATCGGCGCGGCGAAGAGGCGGGGGGTTTCGCTCAACAGATCCGCGACTACTTCGATACCGTGTATGCCGAAGGGGCGGAGCAGGGGCGGGTGATGTGCATTGCGCTGCATCCCTTTTGGGTCGGGCAGCCGCACCGGATCGGCGCGTTCCGTCGGGTCATGGAGTATATCCT
The DNA here is from genome assembly GCA_963719345.1 of uncultured Alphaproteobacteria bacterium. Taxonomy (GTDB): domain Bacteria; phylum Pseudomonadota; class Alphaproteobacteria; order Acetobacterales; family Acetobacteraceae; genus CAVRCA01. The sequence goes on along the minus strand of CAVRCA010000003.1, from coordinate 711,065 downwards.
GGCCCACCCGGGCGTCTGGCTCACCACCGGGGCGGCGATCACCGACTGGTTCAACGCCAACCACCTGCCGCTGATCGAGGCGCATCTTGCGGCGCGCCAGGCCGCGAATGGCTGACCCGTCCTCGCCCGCCGCCGAGCCGCCGCGCGGGGAAAGCCGTGCGCCGGGGATGGACCACGACCTCTACCCGTTCCGAACGCTGCAGGACGCACCGCGCCTCGAGTGGCCGGACGGTGCGCGCATCGCGATGACGGTGACGCTCATGCTCGACTATTGGGAGGTCAACCCGCCGGCCGAGGCCAGCCGCGATCCGCGGATCGGCTCACCGCTCGGATCGTTCTTCCCGGACTGGCTCACCTGGAGCCAGCGCGAATACGGCAACCGCGTCGGCATCTTCCGCGTCCTCGCCATGCTGGACCGGTTCGGCCTGGTGCCGAGCGTGGCGCTCGGCTCGGCGGCCGCATCGCGCTGTCCGGAGTTGGTGGACGAGTGCATGCGGCGCGGCGCGTGCTTCATGGCACACGGCAGTCATGCGACGCGGCGGATCACCAGCCGGATGACCGAGGCCGAGGAGCGCTCCTTCATCGCCGATAGCCGTGCGGCGGTCGAGGCGGCGGTGGGCGAGGCGCCGGTCGGCTGGTGCGGGCAGGATTTCAATCAGTCGACCCGCACAACGAAGTTGCTGGCGGAAGGCGGGTTTACGTACACGACCGACTGGCCGAACGATGACCGGCCTTATCGGTTCGCCTCGGGCCTGCTCGCGTTGCCGCCGCAGCCCGAGTGGAATGACCTCGAATGCATGTGGCTGCGCCGGGTGCCGCCGTCGGTATGGGCCGACGGTGCGGCCGAGGCGTTCACCATGCTGCACGCAGAGGGCGGCGCCGTGTTCAACCTGACCCTGCACCCGTGGATTTCCGGCCAGGCGCATCGCATTCGCTACCTTGGCGAGGCGCTCGCCCGGATCGTCGGTCAGCCTGCCGTCTGGCGGGCGACCACGGACCAGGTGGCCGGGGCGGTGCAGGCCCAGCTGCCGCGGCCTCCCCACACCCCGTAATCGCACGCCAGGAGCATCATGTCTGGGTCACTTCACCTGCCCAAGGTACCCGGCTGGGTCGCCGAGTTCCGCGCCTTCATCGCGCGCGGCAACGTCATCGACCTCGCCGTCGGCATCATCATCGGCGCCGCCTTCACCGGTATCGTGAACAGTCTGGTCAAGGACGTCTTCAACCCGATCATTGGCATGGCGGTGGGCGGGATCGACTTCAGCAACATCTTCTTTGCGCTGAACGGCCAGCACTACGACTCGCTCGATGCGGCCCAGCGGGCTGGCGCCCCGACGGTGAACCTCGGCCTGTTCATCAACGCCGTGATCAACTTCCTGATCGTCGCCGTCTGCGTATTCTGGCTGGTCAAGGTGGTCTCGCGGTTCATGCGCAAGCGTGAGGCGGCGACCCCGCCCGCACGCAGCGAGATCCTGCTCGAGGAAATCCGCGACCTGCTGAAGCAGGGCACCTGACGCGAGGAGGAACGATGCCGACCGACACCACAAGTGAATTCGCGACGCCGGAGATCGTGCAGGTCGCAGCGCGCTCGGCTGCGGTCGAGTGGGGGCACCTGCGTTTCGCCGATATTCCGCAGTTCCAGCGTGACGCCCGGGCTCGGATCGGTGCCGTCCTCGCCGAACAGGGGATCGGGACCGGCGGCCAGCAGGTCACCTTCTCGCGCTCGCCATCGGGAGACCAAATCGCGATCGCGCCCGGTACGATGATCGACGGCGGCTTCATGCCGACCGACCGCGTGACGGTTCAGGAGATCCCCGCAGGACGCGCCGCACACATGCGGCTTGAAGCGCCCTATGGGCAGTTGCCGCGTGCCTGGGGCGAACTCATGGCCTGGGTCGCCGGGCAGCGCCTGCAGCCGGCCGGGCTGTCCTGGGAGATCTACGGCAACGATGCCTCCGTGCCGGTCACCGACCTCTACATGCTCTTGAAGTAACCAAACCCGGCGCGCCGGTGTCGGGTATGCAGCCGCCCTATTCCCCGGAGAGTTCCCGACGACGGCGGTCGAGTTCCTCGCTGTAGCGGCGGAGCGCGTACTGCTCGGCCAAGAGGCCGATGACCTGCTTCTTGTCCGGGCTGTCGACCACGGCCAGGGCGTCGCTTTCGGCCGCCTCGAAAACCGCCACGGCTTCCTTGATGGTCATCTGCGGCAGCAGCATCGTGTCCTGATAGTGCAGGATGTCGCCGACCTGGACCGCGTCCGGGTGCTCGCCGTGCGCCTCCGCCACAAGCACGATCCCGGCGTAGCGGTCGGCCTCGTCCACGGCCACCACGCGCTGCGTGGCCCCCAGCGGGAAGTCGCGGCAGAACTTGGTGAGCGTGGTGTCGTCGCGCACCGTCCGCACTTCGCGTCGCATCATCCGCCCGACAGTGAGGTTGCGCATCCAGCCGATATCCACCGCGCTACGGATGCTCTCGCCTCGCAGGTGGAAACGCCAGGTTGCGAAGGAGTAGCCGAAGGTGCGCCGGACGGTGAGCGCCGAGACCACGCAGGCGGTCAGCACCGCGGCGGTCATCGGCAGGCTGCCGGTGGTCTCCAGGGCAAGGAAGCCCATGGTGAGCGGGCCACCGACGATGGCGACCGCCATGCCGCTCATGCCGACCATCGCGCAGATGACGGCGGGCAAGGCATGGACGGTCGAAACGTATGCCAAAACCCCGGCGAACAGCTTGCCCAACATGGCGCCCAGGAAGAGCGAGGCGAAGAACAGGCCGCCGCGGAAGCCGGACCCCAGCGAGATCGCCGAGGCCACCGCCTTGAGCACCAGCAACATCCCGATATAGGTCAGTGGATAGGGCGCGTCGAAGCCGCCGGCGAGCGCCGCGTGGCCGGAGGAGAGGACCTGCGGGGTCAGGAGCGCCAGCCCGCCGACCGCCAAGCCGCCGATCGCCGGGCGAGCCCAGACGGGCACGCCGCTGCGCCGGAACAGCGTCTCGGTCAGGGTCACGCCACGCATGATCAGGATGCCGACCAGGGCGCAGATGACGCCGAGCAGGACAAGCGGCAGGTACTCGATCACCTCGACCTGTCCCGGCACCACGACCTCAAGCCCGCCGGGACTGCCGTTCAGGGCGCGCACGACCGAGAGGCTGACGATCGCGGAGACCACCACCGGGGCCAGGATGCCGAGCGAATAGCTGCCGATGACGAGTTCGAAGGCGTAGAAGGAGCCGGTGAGCGGAGCATTGAAGGCGGCCGCAATGGCGCCGGCGGCGCCGCAGCCCACCAGCACCCGCAGGTCGTTGCGTCGGACCCGGAAGCTCCTGCCGATGCGCGAGGCGAGCGCCGAGCCGATCTGGGTGTAGCCGGCCTCCAGCCCGACCGAGGCGCCAACCCCGTTGGACAGGATCGTCTGCAGCACCACGATGAGGCTGTCGGGGATCGACATTCGCCCGCCGTAGAGCGCATTGGCTTCGATCGGGTCGACCGCGCGGCGCGGCCAGTAGCGCGCGATCACCAGGCCGAACGCTCCGAGTACCAGTCCGCCCACCGCCGGAACCACCACGCAGCGGAGGGGATCGACGTGGACCGAGCCGCTCAGTCGCTCGCCGTCGGGCAGGTCGAACAGCAGCCGGTGGATACCGAATGTGGTGAACGTCATCAGCGAGACCATCAGCCCGGCCAGGGCACCGACCGCGGCCGCGACCGCGACCAGCCAGATCTCGTCGGCGCGGACCAGGGCACGCAGGGTCTGCGGCGCGTGGACGACCGCCTCGCCGAACCGTCGCCGATGACGCGGGTTGGCGGCCGTGGCGCCAGTCCGCCTCGCCGCGTCCGCACGCGGGAGAGCTGAATCGTCGGTGAGACTATCCATCGCAACCGTCCAGACCACGCGAGCGGATCAGATCCGGCGGCTGTTCTGTCGCCAGGGGCCATTCATGGGCGCTGACCGGCCCGCAATCAACTACGTTGAAGCAGGTTTGGTTAAATCCCCAGCATACAAGCAATTTTTCGAGACGGATGCGATATAAACGGTACACTCGCGGCTAGGTTGTGTTGGCTCGCTCCGACCGGGTCGACTCGAGATCGTCAGCGACGAATGCGCGAATGAGTTCCACCAGCGGCTCGTGCGCCGAAAACCCGAGCGCCAGGGCGCGGACCGGCGTGAAACGGGCAGGCCAGGTGCCCACGATGTCGGAGATGGCCCGGTCCTCGACCCGTCGTACCAGGGACGACGCGCCGGGCCGCACCGCGTCGAGCGCCCGCAGCATCTCGGCAACGGTCACGCTGATGCCCGGCGGCGTGATGCTGCGGTCCAGCCCCATGCCGCCGGCGTCGAGCGTCGCCGCGTGCAGCAGCCAGTCGACCGCGCGCCGCGGGCTACAGATCCACACCGCAAAATCGTCGGCGACCGGCAACTCGGCCGACAACCCGAGCAGCGGCTCGCGCAGGATCCCCGAGACGAACCCGCTGGCCGCGCGGTTCGGCCGGCCCGGACGGATGACGACGGTCGGTAGCCGGACCGTCACCGCGTCGAGGAACCCCCGTCGCGTGGCGTCGGCCAGCAGCAGTTCGCCGATGGCTTTTTGCGCGCCGTAGCTGTTCGCCGGAACCTGCTTCGCGTCGTCGGTCAGCGCGGCGGATTGGCCGCCACTGAAGCTGGCAACGCTGCTGGTGAACACGATCCGGGGCGGCCGGGCGAGGCGGCGGGCCGCGTCGATCACCGCATCGGTGCCGCGCAGGTTCACCTGCCGTCCGAGATCGTAGTCCGCCTCGGCCTGCGCGCTGACCACCGCTGCCAAGTGGAACACCACGTCCGTGCCGGCAGGAACCGCGGCCTCGGGCAGCCGGGTTACATCGCCCCCGACGGCGTGGACCGGGAAGCCGGCGCCGCTCGGTGCGGGAGGCGGCGCGAGATCGAACAACGTCAGGCCGCTGATCGCGCGGCCGCCGAGCGTGCTGTCCGACGCCAGCCGCATCGCGATCTTGCGGCCGAGAAAGCCGCCGCCGCCCAGGATGGAGATCCGCACCATCCGCCTCCCTTCGCCCGCGCCCTTCGCCTTGGGCCAGCACTAGACCCCGTTGCCGGGGCGCGCAACGCGGTTCACCGTGGCGCATGATCGGTCCGTTGCCGTTCAACCTGTTCCCCAACCCGCGAGCGGGCACGCCCGGCGTGACCGTGCTGCCGGACGCCGGCCTGCGGCGGGCGGAGCGGGAGATCACGCGATGGCCCGGCTATCGACCGACCCCGCTGCGTGAGTTGCCGGAGCTTGCCGGCTCGGCCGGCCTCGCCGCACTGCGCTACAAGGACGAGGCGGGTCGCTTCGGTCTCGGCAGCTTCAAGGCTCTGGGCGGCGGATACGCCGTCCTCAGCCTGCTGCGGGCGGAACTCTCCCGGCGGGGCGTCGCGCACTCGCCGAATTCGGACGAATTGGCGGGCGGCCGTTACCTTGCCGCCACCCGCGCCATCACGGTGACATGCGCGAGCGAGGGCAACCACGGTCGGGCCGTCGCATGGGGCGCTCACCGGTTCGGCTGCCGCGCCGTCGTCTTCGTCCACGAGCGGGTCAGCGAGCGCCGCGCCGCCGCCATCGCGGCGCAAGGAGCCGAGCTTCGCCGTGTGCCCGGCCGCTACGATGATGCGGTGCGCGCGGCGAACCGGGCGGCGGCCGAGCAGGGATGGTTGGTCGTCGCGGATACGTCCTGGCCGGGCTACACCGAACTCCCGCGCGAGATCATGCAGGCATACCGGATGGTAGCGGCGGAGGCGCTGGATCAGTGGCAAGGCGATCCGCCGACGCATGTCTTTCTCCAGGGCGGCGTGGGCGCGTTTGCCGCAGCGGTCTCGGTCCAGCTTCGGACCCGGCTGCACCCGCCGCCATCGCTGATCGTGGTTGAACCGGACTGCGCCGCCTGTCTGCTCGCCAGCGCGGAACTCGGCACCCGAACGGCCCTGCCGGGCGCGCTCGACACCGTCATGGCCGGGCTCGCCTGCGCCGAGCCGAGTCTGCTCGCCTGGCAGGAGCTCGAGCGCGCCGCCGCGGCCTTCATGGCCATACCGGACGAGGCCGCGATCGCGGCGACGGGAATGCTCGCTGACCGGGGGATCGGGACAGCCGCGTCCGGCGCCGCCGGGGTCGCCGCCGTGTTGCTGGCCGCCGCCGACCCGGCGGCGCGCGCCACGCTCGATCTCGGGGCGGACAGCCGGGTCCTGCTGTTCGGCACCGAAGGCCCTGAGGCGCCGGCCGAAGGTGCTACTAGCTGACCGGCGCGTAATCCAGCACCCGCAGCACCACCATCCAGGGATAACGTTGATCGAGCACGACGCCGCTGGGGTCGGCGAGCTTGCCGTCGGGAGTGACCGGCACGTGCTTCATCGTCACGGCATCGTCGACGTTGCCGCCGACTACCGCGATCTGGTTCGGCACCACGCGGACGACGATGTCGCAATGGGCGGGAAAACTGCCGGCGGGCAGATCGTCGTAGCGGAGCGACCCGGAGCGCCCGCGACCCATGCAGATCAGATCGCCCGGCCGTGGCGCGTAGGCCTCCGGGCGCTCGGCGGTGACGATCCAGCCCAGGGTCGGGGCCGTCGCCATCTCACGTGCCGCGTTGATGTAGTCGGAATGCGCCGGCGAGTAGAGGAAGCGCGGGCCGGCCCCGGCGATCCGCATCACATAAGAGATGAAGGCGGCGGACCAGGCGTAGCTGCCGTCCTGGCTGGCGGGAAACTCGGTGCCGCTGTCGTCATGCTTGCCGGTCCAGCCAGCCTCCAAGGCACCCGGGTCCAGGCCGAGCCACCAATACTCGCCGACCCGCTGCCACAGGCCGGGCCATCGCTCCGGTTTGGCATCGGGCAGAGGAGGGGGACGGGACCCGGGCGGATCGTCGTCCACGAGCTGCCCGAACAGACGCCACTCTCCGAGCGCGATCCCCACCACGGCGTCGCGCGACAGCGGCTCGTACGGCCTGCTGGCAAACGGGGGAATGCGCGGATCCATGGCCACCGGCCGAGCCCCGCCCGGCAGGGGAGCGGGTACCGGCTTCGTCGTGGCGCAGGCCGCCAGCGCGAGCAGGGAACAGGCTGGCGCCAGCGATCGCGCGCTCACGCGGCCGCCAAGCGTGAGAAGCGAAACAGTGAGAGGTCGAACGAGGTTTGTCCGTGGATGACGAGATCGGCGAGGATCTCGCCGATGACGCTGCAGAACTTGAAGCCGTGGCCGGAACAGGGCGAGGCGACGACTACCTGCGGGTGCTCCGGTAGCGTGTCGATCAGGAAGTGCTCGTCCTCGGTATTGGTGAAGAGGCACGTCGCCAAGCCCATCGTCGGCCCGTCGGCGCCCGGGAAATAGCGCCGGATCGCCGGCCGCAGCACCGCCTCGTCGGCCGCCGTGGACTCCCGCTCCATGGCGTCCGGATCGACGATCTCGCCCCGGTGGTGATAGCGGCCGATCTTCAGGCCCGGCATGCCCCAGATCGGCAGGCCGTAGTAACGGCCCTCGTCGAACAGGGCATTGAACACCGGAAACCGGTCCGGGCCGAACCGGGCAGGATCGCCGGGCTGGAACCACCCGAGCACCTGCCGCTCCGGCCTCGTCTTGCCGGCCAGCGACGGCACCAGGCTGCCGAGCCAGGCACCCGCGGTGATGACGAGCTTGCTCGCCTCGTAACGGCCTCGGTCGGTGACGACCTGTACGCCGTCGCCAACCGGCTCCCATCCGAGCACGCGCTCGCGGGCGCGGATGTCGGCGCCGTGCGCCTGGGCGAGCACGACGTGCGCCACCACCGCCCGCTCGCAGGCGATGAAGCCGCCCTCCGGCTGATACAGCGCGCAATGCGAGGGCGGCAGGGCATAGCCCGGAAAGCGCGCATTGACCTCGCGGCCGGTGAGCACCGTGTGCGGCAATCCGTGCGCGTGACAGGACGCGAGCGAGCCGCGGAACACCTCGCTGGCCGCCGGTCCGGCATCGATCGAACCGGTGGTGAACAGCAGCTGCTCGCCGAGCGCCCGCTCCGCCTCGCGCCAGTTCTCGTAGGAGCGGCGCAGCAGCGGGACGTAGGCCGGGCTCTCGTAATAGGCCAGCCGGATGATGCGGGTGAGGCCGTGGCTCGACCCCATGCGATGCGGGATGTCGAACCGTTCGAGCCCCAGCACGCGCTGGCCGCGCCGGGCCAGATGCCAGGCGGTGGCGCTTCCCATCCCCCCCACTCCGAGCACGATCGCATCGTAGCGGCGGGGCATCGGGCTGGCTCAGGCCCGCTCGGGAAACAGCGAGCGCAAACCCGCCGCATCGGCGTCGCAACGGCCTCGTTCGGTGATCAGGCCGGTGACCAGCCGGGATGGCGTCACATCGAAGGCGGGGTTGGCGGCGGCGCTGCCAGGAGCGGCGACACGCAGCGTCACGATGGTTCCGTCGGCGGCACGTCCGGCGATGTCGGTCACCTCCGCCTCGTCGCGCTCCTCGATCGGGATCTCGGCGACGCCGTCCGACACGCGCCAGTCGATCGTGCTCGACGGCAACGCGACCCAGAACGGCACGCCGTTGTCATGGGCCGCCAGCGCCTTCAAATAGGTGCCGACCTTGTTGGCGACATCGCCGGCGCGCGTGACCCGGTCGGCGCCGACGATGACCAGATCGACCTGCCCGTGCTGCATCAGATGGCCGCCGGCATTGTCCGCGACGATGGTGTGCGGGACGCCGTGCCGGCCGAGTTCCCACGCCGTGAGGGCCGCACCCTGGTTGCGTGGCCGCGTCTCGTCGACCCACACGTGCACGTCGATGCCGGCATCGTGCGCCTGGTAGATCGGCGCCAGCGCGGTACCCCAGTCGACGGTTGCGAGCCAGCCGGCGTTGCAGTGTGTGAGCACGTTGACCTGCGCGTCTGGCTTGCTCCGTGCGGCATCCTCGATCAGCGCGCGTCCGTGCCGGCCGATCGCCTCGCACTGCGCCGCGTCGTCGTCGGCGATCGCAGCGGCTTCGGCGTAGGCGATCCGCGGCCGGTCGGCGACGGCGGTGTTCCGCAGGCGGGTCAGCATGCGTTCCAGCGCCCAACGAAGGTTGACCGCGGTCGGCCGCGTCGCGGCCAGCATGGCGGCGGCACGCTCCATTGCCTCGCTCGACGGGTCGGCCCGCACCGCCAGAGCCAGCCCGTAGGCAACGACGGCGCCGATCAGCGGCGCCCCGCGCACCTGCATGGTGCGGATCGCGTGCGCCACCCCGCCCACGTCGACGAGGCGCAGGATATCGAGTTGCCAGGGCAGCTTGGTCTGATCGAAGAGTTGCACCGACCAGCCGTCGTCGGGCTCGACCCAGACGCTGCGATACGGGATGCCGTCGACCCTCATCGCCGCAATCCCTTCAGATGCGCTGATGCAGCACGCAGACCAGCGTGAACAGGCGCCGCGCGGTTTCGAAATCCATGGTGATCTTGTCCGCAAGGCGTTGCGTCATCAACTCGGCGCCCTCGTTGTGCAGACCTCTTCGACCCATGTCGATTGCCTGGATGCGTTCCTCGCGGCCTTCCTCGACAGCCAGGATGTGGCTGTCCACCAGGAGCTGGTAGTCCTTGATCAGCCGACGGAACGGCCCGAGTGCCAGCACGAAGGCGGCGAGCGGTGCATCGTCCTCGTGGCGTACGTCGAGCACCAGCCTGCCCTCCTGGATCGAGAGATGCAGCGCGTAGGGGCCGCGCGCCTTGATCTTGGCGCCGATCGGGGCAAAGCGGTTCTCCGCCTCGAGATCCGCCACGGCCTGCGCGCGGTCGGCTTCCAGAATGGGAGACAGCCGCGTCAGCGCCTCTCCTTCGAGCACCACGCGCACGAGCCGGGCGTCGGTGTCGGTCGCCACGGTGGCGGTCATCGGGCCTCAGTCATCCGCTCTCTCAGTCATCGACCCCGCTCTTCACCATGCCGAGTTTCAACATCAGGCCGACCGTCCCGCCCTTGATCGGGCGCAACAGGACCAGGCTCAGCAACAGGGTCAACGGCAGGAAGACCGCGCACATCACCCAGATCGGCGGGTTCTGCGCCCGATCGATCAGGAACATCAACGGGACGATGATGTGCCCGACCGCGAAGATGGTGAAGTAGGGCGGCGCGTCGTCGGCCCGCGCCAGCCCGAGTGGGGCGCCGCAGTCATGGCACTCCGGCGCCACCCGGAGATAGCCGTTGAACAGATGGGTCTCGCCACATCCCGGGCACCGACCGAGGACGCCCCTGCCAATGGCGGTGCCGAGCGAGGGCAGCGCCCAGGGCGCGCTCAACGGCTGGCGATTGGGCTTCCAGGAGATCGGAGCCATGCGGAGCATCCTTCATGGGAAGAGCGGCAAAGCTGTCCGGGCCAGCCAGAATGGACGGTTTACCCGAAACGGCTGCAGGCGGCGATCAGGAATAGCGCATGGCAAGCATCCTCGACAGCAGCCGACAAGCCGGCTGGGCCGACGCTTATATATGCAGGACGCGGGTGCCGAGAGGTCGGCTTGCCGTAGCAATGACGCGACCTTACGAAGGTTGAAGGCGAGCCCGCACGCGCATCCGGTCGCCGGCTCGCCGCCAACCAACTCGCCCGGCCGCACGATCGCGCCGGCGCCATCTGGAGAACCCGCATGAAGCTGCACGACGTGAAGGTGTCCCCTTCCAAGGCCAACCTTGCGCGCGACGACCAGCTCGCCTGGAAGATCGCCGGCGTGGCGGCCGATCGCGTCGGCGTCGAGCGGGACGTGGCGGCGATGATCATCAATCGCGTGATCGACAATGCCTCAGTGGCGATCGCCGCGATCAACCGGCGGCCGGTGGTGTCGGCGCGCGACATGGCGCTCGGCCATCCGCGCAAGGACGGCGCGACCGTGTTCGGCGTCGGCTCCAACAAGCGGGCGAGCCCGGAATGGGCGGCATGGGCGAACGGCACCGCGGTGCGCGAACTCGACATGCACGACACGTTCCTCGCCGCCGACTACTCGCATCCCGGCGACAACATTCCGCCGATCCTGGCGGTCGCGCAGACGTTGGAAAAATCCGGGCGCGAGCTGATCCGCGGGCTCGCCACCGGCTACGAAATCCAGATCGACCTGGTGCGCGCGATCAGCCTGCACCAGCACAAGATCGACCACATCGGCCATCTGTGTCCGGCGCAGGCCGCCGGCATCGGCACCTTGCTCGGCCTCAAGCAGGACGTAATCTATCAGGCGGTGCAGCAGGCGGTGCATGTCTCGTTCACCACAAGGCAGTCGCGCAAGGGCGAGATCAGCAGCTGGAAAGCGTATGCGCCGGCGCACGCCGGCAAGCTCGCGGTCGAAGCGGTCGACCGGGTGATGCGTGGCGAGGGCGCACCGAGCCCGATCTACGAAGGCGAGGACAGCGTGATCGCCTACATGCTCGATGGGCCGGAGGCGCACTACCAGGTTCCGCTGCCGGAACCCGGCGAACCCAAGCGCGCGATCCTCGACAGCTACACCAAGGAACATAGCGCCGAGTACCAGTCGCAGGCGCTGATCGATCTCGCATTCCGGCTGCGCGAGCAGATCGCCAATCTCAGGCAGGTCGAGCGGATCGTGATCCATACCTCGCACCACACGCACTACGTGATCGGCACCGGCGCCAACGACCCGCAGAAGATGGACCCGAAGGCGAGCCGCGAAACCCTCGACCACTCGATCATGTACATCTTTGCGGTGGCACTGGAGGACGGGCGCTGGCACCACGTCGACAGCTACGCGCCCCGGCGGGCCTCGCGGGCGTCGACCGTCGAGCTCTGGCACAAGATCGAGACCGTCGAGGACCCCGAATGGACCCGGCGCTATCGTTCGGAGGACCCGAACGAGCTGGCGTTCGGCGCCCGTGTCGAGGTGTTCATGCGCGACGGGTCGAAGATCGAGGACGAGATGGCGGTGGCGAACGCCCATCCGCTCGGTGCGAGGCCGTTCAGCCGCCCTGATTACATCCAGAAGTTCCAGACCCTGACCGACGGAATAATCTCGACCCGGGAGGCGAACCGGTTCCTCGAGGTGGTGCAGGAACTGCCGCGCCTGCAGGCGGGAGAGTTGCACCTGCTGAACGTCGCCTTGCCGGCCGGGACCTTGGCAGTCGGCAAGCCGGGCATCTTCTGATCGGCTTTTGCGAACAGCGAGGACGGCGCCGGCCGCGGCCGCACCGCCCACTGAAGGGAGTGAGAGGACAATGAGCGAGACGCAAGCACCGGCCAACCGGCCGAAGAAATCGGTAGCGCTGTCCGGGGTGATAGCCGGCAACACCGCGATCTGCACGGTCGGCCGCACGGGCAACGACCTGCACTATCGGGGCTTCGACATTCTCGATATCGCCGAAGAATGCGAGTTCGAGGAGATCGCCCATCTGCTGATCCACGAGACGTTGCCGAACCCGGCCGAGCTGAAGGCCTACAAGGCCAAGCTGCGCGGCATGCGCGGACTGCCGGCGGCGGTGAAGCGCGCACTCGAGACCTTGCCGGCCGCGGCCCACCCGATGGACGTGATGCGGACCGGTGTCTCCGCCCTCGGCTGCGTGCTGCCCGAGAAGGACGATCACAACAATTCGGGTGCGCGCGACATCGCCGACCGGCTCCTGGCCTCGCTCGGCTCCATGCTGCTCTATTGGTATCACCACGCCCATCACGGGCGGCAGATCGAGGTCGAGACCGACGACCCCAGCATCGGCGGCCACTTCCTCCACCTGCTGCACGGCGAGCGACCCAGCCAGCAATGGGTACGGGCGATGGACACGTCGCTGAACCTTTATGCCGAGCACGAGTTCAACGCCTCGACGTTCACCTGCCGCGTGGTGGCGGGGACGGGAGCCGACATGTATTCGGCGATTACCGCCGGGATCGGCGCCTTGCGCGGCCCCAAGCACGGCGGGGCCAACGAGGTCTCCTTCGAGATCCAGAAGCGCTATGCCGATCCCGACGAGGCGGAGGCGGACATCCGCCGGCGCATCGCCAACAGGGAGGTGGTGATCGGGTTCGGCCACCCCGTCTATACGATCGCCGATCCGCGCAACAAGATCATCAAAGACGTTGCCCGCCGACTGTCGGAGGAGTCCGGCACGACGGCGATGTTCGCCATCGCCGACCGGATCGAGGCGGTGATGGGCGAAGCCAAGAAGATGTTCGCCAACCTCGATTGGTTCAGCGCGGTCAGCTACCACATGATGGGCGTGCCGACCGAGATGTTCACGCCGCTGTTCGTCATCGCCCGCACCGCGGGCTGGAGCGCGCACGTGATCGAGCAGCGGATCGACGGCAAGATCATTCGCCCGACCGCCAATTATGTCGGTCCCGAAGACCTGGAATTCGTGCCGCTCGACCAACGGCGCTGACTCGCCGCCGCGTAGTTTCACACCGATGCCGCCGCGATCAGCCGGTCGCGGCGGTTTTTTCGCGTCCGATTGCAGCGATTCAGTTGCTTTTTGTTGACATGCGCTCGCCATGAGCAGAATAGCGAACCGGCGTGCATATGTCCGATTCGAGTTGTCTGCTGTCGAATTTGACATTTGCATGCACGGTAAGAAGGACGGTCCATTTGACCGCAGCCTTGTTCAGTCGAAGCGAAACCCGCCTTGCATCGCGCAAGGGTATTCGGACCTGCCGAACGGGAATGGAGGATGGGCGCAGTATCCAACTCGGATGGCTGCGTTTGGCTCGACGCTTCGGCTTCTGCGGTGGTGCGACGCGCGATGCACTCGCCGTCCGCGCCGGACGGTTTGGCCGATCGCCACAATCTTGCTGCTCTGACGCACTGATTGTCGCGATGGCGTCAGCCGGCCGGCACTCCGAGGTCGGTCTGCAGGCGTGCCGCCGCGCGCGCCGGCGATCACCGCTTGGAACCGGCTGCTGGACTGGCCGTTCCGGGATCGCGTGGTTCCGATTGGCGGCAACGAATTCCCGGTCAGGGCGTGACCCGGCCAGGGCATGAGAAGGAGCTTACAACAGTGACAACCGACGAAACCTCAACCAGCCGGCCGCGCGCCCAGGCGATGGCGATGCGAGCGGGGACGCGCAAGACCGCGACGCGAACGACCGCGCGATCATCGACGGCCGCCGGCCGCAAGGCGGGCGCAACCAAGCGTACGGCCGCCGCGAAGAAGACGCCGGCCACGCGCAAGGCTCCCGCCAAGCGTACTGCGGCCGCCAAGAAGCCCGCCGTGCGCAAGACCAGCACTCGGGGAACGGCGGCTCGCAAGACCGCAGCGAAGCCGGCCGCTCGCAAGACTGCGGGCCGGCCAGCGACCGGGCGCAAGACGGCGACGCGGGCGAGCGCGGCCCGCAAGGCGACCGCACGCAAGACGGCCGGGCGCGCGACGAACGGGCGCAAGACGACCGGGCGGACAACGACGGGACGCGCGACGACTGGGCGCACGACGACTGGGCGCACGACGACCGGGCGCACCGCCGCGCGCACGACGGCGACACGCAAGACTGGCCCGGCGACACGCAAGAGCGGCCCGCGGGCCACGGCGGGACGCAAGAGCACTCCCCGTACGGCAGCGGCCAAGGCGACCGGGACCCGTCGCAGCGCGACCGGCAAGGCCGCGCCGACCCGGCGCGCATCGGCCAGCAAGCCGGCGGCAGCGAAGCGGACCCCGACCCGTCGCGCTGCGTCGGGCACCACGCGACGCCCGCGCAAGACGTCGACGCCAGAGGTGGCGACACCCGAGGCGATGGAGGATGTCTCCCAGCCCGAACTCGATGGGCTAGTCCGGCGCACATCAACGGCAGGTATTTCGACCCGTCCGCCGTTGGTCACGAGCTATCACAGGCGGCCCGGCGATCGGGCCGCCTGCTAGCCAAAGCGCAGGCTTTGGTTACCCGGATTAGGATCGCTCGCGTTCAGCCGAAGGTTGCCAGCAGGTCGTCGACTTGCGGCGGGGTCAGAGTGCGCGGCGTGTGGCCGCGCAACAGCAGGAACAGTTTTGCGGCTTCTTCCAGTTCCTCGGCGGCGTACACGGCGTCGGTCAGGGTCCGCCCCGACACCACTGGGCCGTGATTGGCGAGCAGCACCGCCCGGGCGCCGCTCGCCGCTTCCGTGATCGCGGCTTCCATCGCGGCATCTCCCGGCCGGTAGTAGCGAAGCACCGGCATGGCACGACCGACCCGCATGACGAAATAGGGCGTCAGCGGCGGGATCGGATTGCCGGGATCGACGTCGGGCAGACAGGCCACCGCGGTCGCCATGGTCGAGTGCAGGTGAACGACGGCGCCGGCGTCCGTGCGCGCGGCGTAGAAGGCGCGGTGCATGAACACCTCCTTCGACGGCGGATCGCCGCCGACATGGCGGAAGCCCGCGTCGAGCTTCGACAGCCGCGCCGGATCGAGCCGACCGAGCGACGAGTTGGTGGGCGTCATGAGATAGCCGTCCGCAAGACGCGCGCTGATGTTGCCCGCGCTGCCGACCGAAAATCCGCGTGCGAACAGGCTTTGCGCCAGCTCGACCAGGAGCTGCCGCGTCGCATCCTCGTCCATCGCGTTCTCCTTCACCGCCGCGGCCGCGACGCTTTCACGAAGAAAATGCCTTCAGGAAGAAGTCGGGGGCGCCGAAATTGCCCGACTTCAGCGCCAGCAACAGCGCCGCATCGGCGCCTTCCGCATAGGTCCACGGGACACCCGGGTCGATCTCCGCGCCGATCCGCAGGCTGCGCACGCCGAGGCGCGAGACAACGGCGCCCGATGTCTCGCCGCCGGCCACCACCATGCGGCGGACACCGCCGGCGACGAGCCCTGCCGCGATCGTCGCCAGCGCCTGCTCGACCAGTTCACCGGCCGGCTCGCGTCCCAGGCGCTGCTGCAACGCCGTCACGCGGTCCGGGGAGGCGGACGCCGCGATCAACACAGGAGCGACGCCGAGCTTGTCGTTCGCCCATGCCAATGCCTGATCGGCGAGTGCGGCGGCATCCGGCGTCGCGAGCGGATCGAGCTCGAATGTCGGCAGCCGCGCGCGTGCCGTGCCGATCTGGAACAGCGTGGCGCGCGAGCAGGAGCCGGCGATGATGGCGGCCGCACCGGCCGTCTCGGGCAGCCCACCAGGATCGTCGTGCGCCGGCAGCAATCCCGCGCGTCGAAAGTTCTCCGGCAGTCCCATCGCGACGCCCGATCCGCCGGTGATCAGCGCGTGCGGCGACGCCGCCTCGCCAATCGCGACCAGGTGCCGGTCGCTGATCGCATCCACGATCGCATACCGCCGCCCCTGTTCCTTGAGCGCCGTCATCGCCCGCCGGATCGCCGCCGCCCCCTGTTCGACGATCGCGTAGGGAACAAGCCCCACCGCGCCGTCGGTCTGGCGCGACAGCACGCGAACCAGGTTGGCGTCCGTCATCGGGGTGAGCGGATGCTTCTCCATGCCGCTTTCGTTCAACAAGGCGGTGCCGACGAACAGATGTCCCTGGTAGACGGTTCGCGCGTTGGCGGGAAAGGCGGGGCAGGCGAGGGCGAAGCCGCAATCGAGGGCCGCGACCAGCGCGTCGGCCACCGGACCGATGTTGCCCTCGTCGGTGCTGTCGAACGTGGAGCAGTACTTGAAGAAGAACTGCCGGCAGCCGGCGGCGCGCAGCCACGCGAGCGCCGCGAGGCTGTCCGTCACGGCATGCCGCGCCGGGGCGGTGCGCGACTTCAGCGCAACGACGATCGCGTCGGCATCCGGAGCCGGCTGATCCGATGCGGGCACACCGATCAACTGCACCGCGCGCATCCCGTTCCTGACCAGCATGGAGGCGAGATCGGTGGCGCCGGTGAAATCGTCGGCGATGCAGCCAAGCAGCGGCATGGTCTCGCTCCTCTCAGGCTCCGCTCAGCGCGGCAGCGCCAAAATGTCGCGGTGGCCGAGGCGGATGGCAAGCCCGCCGCGTCGCGCCTGCGTCAGGCGTGCGTGTTCCCACTCGTCGATCGCCGTGCGCCGCGCCGGCAGCGCGAGGCTGGCTGCCGCCGCCGCCGCTGTGAGCGCGACAGCCATCGAGATTGCCGAACCCGGCACGCGCCAGTCCGATGGGGCCGACCGCATGCTGTGCCCGCGCGTGGCAAAGCGACGCATCAGGTGTGACGGGGTCGATACGCCGAGCATCGGGCCGAAGTTTTGCCCGCGAGCCAACGCGCGGCGCACGCCGGCGCGCACCAGGGCGTCTGCCGGGTGCAGCGGCAGCCACGCATCTCGCCCGTCCCGCACGAGAGTGGTGAGACAAGGATGGCGGATCGCATTCGCCAGCTCGGCGATCCAAGCACCGGACGCGCCATCAGACAGGGCGTCGCAGACCACCGCGTCGTGGCGTACGGTGGCGAGGGCGGCGAACGGATCGTCGAGGTCCTCGACCCGTCCCTCGATCCGCCACGCTCCGCCCGGCGCGTGCACAAGCAGCGCGCGTCCCGGCCAAGTCACCGTCCAGCCCTGCCGCTCCGCCCACGTCGCCGTGCGGTCGAACGCCTCGCCGAGCAGCCCGTCGTCGGTTTCCACGAAAGTCCAGACCTGGGCGCGGCCGATCATCGGCGCCAGGAAGCGGAACGAACCGCCGATCCCGGCGCCAAGATTGAGCAGCCGCGGACGGGCCGGCAGCGCGGCGACGAACTGTCCGGCCAAGGACAGACTGCGCGCGGCGGCGTCGAACGGCTCGCGCAACGCCAGCCACTCGGTGTCGCCGCTCGCGGTCATTGCGTGAGCGCGCTGACGAATGCCTCGCTCTGCGTGCTCCATGAGGGCAGCGAGCGGCCGGCTTCCCACGCCACGCCGGCCATTGCGCGGCGGAGGGGTTGGCCGAAGATCAACCGGCGCAGCGCCTTTGACAGCCCGTCATGATCGCCGGGGGTGCAGACCACGCCACCCTCGATAGGGACGTTCGCCGCGTTCGCGCCGCCCTCGCAGACCGCGACCGGCAGGCCGCGCTTCAGCGCTTCGGCCACCGCCGTACCGTAGCTCTCCCAGTGCGTCGCCAGCGCGAACAGATCGGCCGAGCGCCACGCCGTCTCGAGCGCGGCGTCGTCCAGTTCGCCCGCGAACACGACTCGGTTCGCGATGCCGAGTTCCTCCGCCAGGGTCGACAGTGTTCGTGCGTGAACGGGGTCGCCCTGCAACGAACCGACGATGGTCAGGTGCCAATCGAGATCGAACAGCCGGGCCAACGCCCGCAGCAACACGTCGTATCCCTTGCGGGGCACCAGGGCGCCAACCGAGAGGATGTGGCATCCGGGCCCGCCCGATCCGGTGCTGCGCGGGGCGGGATCGGTGCCGGGGACGACGACGCGGACCCTCTCGGGCGCGACGGCGAAATCGGCGACGAGCCGTTGAGCGGTGAGATCGCTGGTGACGACCACGCGCGCGAGCAGCGGCATGACGCGACATTCCGCCGCGCGCAAAGCGACACGCTGCTCCTCGGTGAAGCCGGTCGAGAGCGCCGTCGGATGATGCACGATCCCGACCGCCGCCGATCCCGCGAGCGTATCGGCGAGGGCCGCGAAAGCCGGCAGGGCAAGGCCGTCGATCACCGGGTGCGCGTCGTTGTCGAGCGCGCGCCACGCCCGGGCGGCGGCAAGGCGGGCCGCCTCGTCGGTGAGCGGGAGAGCGCCGGCGAGCTCGACGCTGTCGATCCGATGGCCGGCGGCGCGGAGACCGGCGATCAGGCGGCGGTTGAAGGCGTGTCCGCCCGATCCGATGTTTGGCGGGGCAGGCGCGATCAAGGCGATCCGCATCAGCCGCCAGCCTCGGCGGCGCCGGCAAGGGTCATGGCCCGGGCTTCTCCTGTTGCCGCAGTATCATGGGCCCGGCGATGGCGGGAGTCGTCCTCGTTCGTCAGGCGCGCGAGCAGAGGGTCATTGGCCGCAGCGGTCTATCCTGCCGCGGTGCTCCCTGCGCGCCGTAGCGGGAGACAGGCGGCTGCGCAGCCTTGGCGATGGTCTCGATCACCCGGCCTTGAACGCTGACGGCGCGCTCCAGCAAGCGCCGGTTCTCGCGGGCGAGGTCGCCGAGACGCGCTGCCAAATTGCGCGCGGCGCGCTCATCCCTGGCGGACGGCACGGGCAGCGGAGGCGCGACGGCACCCCGCGCAAATGCCATCTGCGCGGCGCTGAACGCCGCGGCAACGCGCTGCTTTTCATCGAGCAGGCCGGCAGCGCGGGCGAGATCGAGCGCGGCGAGCGCCTCGTTTTCGCGGACGAGCGTGTCGGCGAGTTGGACGGCCGCTTCGATGAGGGCAGGGGTCATGGGGTCGTCTCCGCCGTGGTCCGGCGCGCTTCCTGCGCGCGCAGCATTTCCTGGAACACCGGGGCGGCAAGGCCGATGCCGCCGCTCGCGGCCAGCTTCTTGCCGATGGCGTCGATCATCATCGGCTTCCACGCATCCTCGCCCGCACCGCCGCCGAACTCGCCATGCGCCGTGTCGACGGTGTTGAACATCGGTTGCAGCATCTGGCCCAGGGCCATCGCCTCGAAATCCTGCGCCGCCGTCCAGGCTTTGGCGACCTGCGCCGGCGAGAGGGTGGAGGAGGCAGCGACTTGCGGCATCGGCGCGGTCATGGTCGTGGCGGCCATCAACGCACCTGCAGATCGGCCTGGAGCGCGCCGGCCGCCTTGATCGATTGGAGGATGCTGATGAGGTCACGCGGGCCGACGCCGAGCGCGTTCAGGCTGCCGACCAAGTCCCGCAGGCTCACGCTCCCCTGCAGGACGCCGAGCTTGCGATCGTGCTGGTCGTCGATCTGGATGTTGGTGCGCGGCGTGACCACGGTCCGGCCCCGCGCGAACTCGTTCGGCTGGCTCACTTCGGGCGTCTCGGTCACCCGGATCGTCAGGTTGCCCTGGGCGATGGCGACGGTGCTGATCCGCACGTTGTCCCCCATCACCACGGTCCCGCTCGCCTCATCGATCACGACGACCGCCGCGTTGTCCGGCGCCACCCTGACGTCCTCGAGGCGCGCCAGCGCATCGATCGGGTCCCGGCCGTTGAGTTCGAGCGCCACCGTGCGGGGGTCGGTCGCCCGCGCGACCGGGCCGCCGAGCGCTTGGTTCACCGCCTCGGCTATCCGCCTGGCTGTGGTGAGATCGGGGTTGCGCAAGCCGAGCCGCAAGCCGGCGCTCTGGTCGAGCCGGAACGCGACCTCCCGTTCGACGGTCGCCCCATTGGCGACGCGCCCGGCGGTCGGCACGCCGCGGGTCACGGACTGCCCCTGGCCCTTGGCGGCGATGGCGCCGGTGCTGATGGGGCCTTGCGCCACCCCGTAGACCTCGCCGTCGGCCGCCATCAGCGGGGTGACCAGCAAGGTCCCGCCGGTCAGGTTGGTGGCGTCGCCAAGGGCCGAGACGGCGACGTCGATCCGGCTGCCGCTTCGCGCGAAGGCCGGCAGCTCGGCGGTGACCATCACGGCGGCGACGTTCTTGGTCTGCAGCTTGGTCGCCTGGTCCCTGGTGTTGACGCCGAGCCGCTCGAGCATGCCGATCAGCGACTCGCGGGTGAACACGGCGCTGTCGAGCCGGTCGCCGGTGCCGTTGAGCCCGACGATGAGACCATAGCCGACGAGCTGGTTCTCGCGGACGCCCTCGACGTCGGCAATATCCTTGATCCGCACCTGCGCCACGGCGGGCGTCGCGACCGCGATCAGCAGGCAGACCAGCCCGAGGAGGAATTTTGGGGTCACGTCGGTAGCACGGGCGAAAGGATTTCCGGGTCAATTGAAGCGGTTATCGCAATCGTCGTGCCAGTCCTGCTTTGCCAGTCGCGCGCAGGGCGGTCCGATGGAGTTTCATGCGTGAATGCCTCGGCATGATCTGCCGGGCGGCAACAGGAGCCGGGGCGGGATGGTCGAAGTATCGGGTGTTCGCGGCGGCGGCAGCGTCGCCAACGGGGTCGGCAGGCCCAGGACGGGCAGCGGCTTCGCCGTTCCGACCGACCAGCCCGCCGCTACCAGAGGCCCGGTGTCGGCGGGCGCGGTGTTGCATTCCTCCATGCTCGCGTTGCAGGAAGCGGAGACCGAGACGGTCCGCGACCGTGAGGCGCGGCGGCACGGCCAAGCGATGCTGCGAGGTCTTGCTGCACTGCAACGCGCGCTTCTTCGTCATGGCGGAGCGCCCGAAGCGACCCTGACAGAGCTTGCGGCGCTGGCCGATGCCGTGCCGGAGGCCACCAGTCCGCCGCTGGCCGCGCTGGTCCGCTCGATCACGCTGCGCGCCCGCATCGAGCTGGCCCGGCTCGAGCCGGCGCCGGCTCGCTGATCGTCTGGTCTTATCCCGAATCCGGAACGATCTTGTGTCATGTCGTTGAAGGTTTGACGGATACACTTGGCGCACGAGTTTTGCGCCGCTATAAGCCCGCGCAACTCGACCCGACACCGGCTCAGGGGTGCTGGACCCCGGAACGAAAAGGCGGGCTTCAGACCAGAAAGCAGGATCGGCGCGCATGATCGTTACTCTGCCTCCGGATTACCGCCCATCGGACAACGAGGAGTTTATGAATCCGGCGCAGACCGAGTATTTCCGCCAGAAACTGTTGCGCTGGCGCGGTGAACTGCTGCGGGAGGCCGATGGCACCCTGGCCAGCCTGTCCGAGGGCGGCATACACGAAGCCGATATCACCGACCGGGCCAGCGTGGAGACCGACCGGGCCTTGGAGCTGCGCACCCGCGATCGGGCCCGCAAACTGGTCTCCAAGATCGAGCAGGCGCTGTCGCGGGTGGAGAACGGCACCTACGGCTTCTGCGAGGAGACCGGCGATCCGATCGGCCTGCGCCGGCTCGAGGCGCGCCCGATCGCCACTCTCTCCATCGAGGCCCAGGAGCGGCACGAACGCATGGAGCGCGCCCATCGCGACGATTGATCGGCCCGGTTGCACGCGAGGGCGCAGCGGCCAGCCTCCGCCGGCCGCGCCGCCTCAGAACGGCAGCAGGATATCGCCGATCTCGGTGCCCCAGCGTGGCTTTTGCACCGCGCTCATCTGGCCCTTGCCGCCGTAGGAGATGCGGGCCTCGGCTAGCCGGTCGTGCTGCACCGTGTTGTCGCTGGCGATGTCCTGCGGGCGGATCACGCCACTGACCTGCAGGTTGCGGAGTTCGCTGTTGACCCGCACTTCCTGACGCGCGGCAACCACGAGATTGCCGTTCGGCAGAACCTGGGTGATCACGCCGGCGAGCCGCAGGGTGACGTTCTCGTTGCGCTTGATCGTGCCGGTACCGTCGGCAGTTCCGTTGCTGCTGACCGAGACCAGTTTGCTCGGATCGATCGGCTTCGGCAGGATTGTCGACAGGAGGTTCTGGAAGCCGAACAGGCCCGGCACCCCCATCGACTGGCTCATGTCGCGCGCCTCCGTCGAGGCGTTCTTCATGTCCGCGGTGTCGGCGATGTTGACCAGCACGGTGACGATGTCGCCGACCTGCGCCGCCCGCTGATCCTTGAAGAAGGCACGCGAGCCCGGCCGCCAGAGGCTGTTGGCCTCCAGGGGCGTCGGCTTCGGGTTTGGCATCGGCATGCTCACCGGCCGCCATTCGGGGTCCTTGGTGGGATCGGTGATCGCCGACATCTCCGGCGCCCGGCCGATGTCCGAGAGGCGGTCGAGGCTGCCGCATCCGGCCAGCAGGGCCGGGGCGAGCAGCGCTAGAAAGGCGCGCGCCGGCGTCATCGGCCGGCGGCCATGGCGGTGCGCCCGATTGCCGACATGGGCATCGAGTTCGGGCCGGACCTTGACGCGGTCGGGTCCGGTGACCTCGGCCTCCAGCACCGCCCGGGACGTCGGGTTGAGCACGCGGACATGATCGCCCATGGCGCCCGCATCGAGCGCCTGGCCCTGGCCGGTCAGCTCCAGGCCGCCGTTCTCCAGCCGCATGAGCACCGCGGTCCCCTTCAGCACCAGCGGCGGGCGGATCAGGTCGCCGAGCGGCATCGGCTGGCCGGGACTGGCGGCATGGCGCAACGCCATGCCCACCGCCTGGCCGGGAGTGCGCGCGACCTCGGTCTGGACCTGTGAGGCGCGGACCCGGGACACGGCGACGTTTTCCGGCCGCAGCACCGTCCCGGCTGGCAGCCGGGACGTGGTGACGGCGACCTCCACGGTCTCCTGCACGCGGCCGACGACGCGCGTGTTCAGCGGCTCCATGCCGTCGCCGGTGATCGAGAGGATGGCGGCGAACCGACCCGAGATCGGGTCATACTCGACTTGGCTCGCGACCGGCTGCACCGTGCCCTCGAACGGCACCAAGGGTGCCGCGAAGCCGGGAAGCTCGGCGTCGCAATCGGCGGGCGCTCCTGCGGCTCTCAACCCGACGCGGACGGCTTCCAGCGCGTCCTCTCGCGGCAGCGGTCGGCCGGGTCGGTCGAGCACGGCGCGGTCCGCCAGGGACCCGGGCTGCCAGGCCACGCCGAACTGGCGGGCGATGGCGCCGAGCTGGGCCGCCTCCACGATGATGCGTCCGCCCAGCGGCGGGGCAGGGCCGAGCACGCGCGCCGCATTGGCCCCGGCGTCGTCGAACAGATCGGACAGGCGTACCTGCGCGCTGGTCAGCGTCGCCACCGGCCGCAGCGTGGCGGACGCGGCGGGCAGCGCGAACCCGGCCAGGGGGCCCATCAAAGTCAATGAAAACACAACCGCGCGCATCGGATCACCGCAGGTTCGTCAGGGTGGACAGCATCTGGTCGCTGCTGGTGATCACCTTGCTGTTCATCTCGTAGGCCCGCTGGGCGGTGATCAGGTTGGTGATCTCGCTCACCACGTTGACGTTCGAGGTTTCCACGAACCCCTGCATCACCGCGCCGAACCCCGGGGCGGCCGGCGTGCCGGTCACCGGATTGCCGGAGGCGGCGCTCTGCAGGTACATGTTGTCGCCCTGTGCCTCGAGGCCGGCCTCGTTGGGAAATACCGCGAGCTGGATCGTGCCGACGGTCGTCGGAGCGGTCTGCCCGTCGATCGAGACCTGGACTTGGCCGGCGTTGTTGATCGTCACCGACTTGGCGTTGCTTGGAACCGTGATGCCCGGCTGCACGACGTAGCCGTCCGCCGTGACGATCGTGCCGTCCGGCGACAGGCCGAACGTGCCGTCACGCGTGTATGCTGTATCCCCGCTCGGCAATGTCACCTGGAAGTAGCCGTTGCCCTTGATCGCGACGTCGAGGCTGTTGCTGGTCTGCTGCAAATTGCCTTGTTCGGAGATGCGGTAGATCGCCGCGGTCCGCACGCCGAGGCCGACCTGCGCCCCGGACGGGACGATGGTGCCGCTGTCGCTGCTGTTCGAGCCGACCCGGCGGAGGTTTTCGTAGATCAGGTCCTGGAACTCCGCCCGCTGCCGCTTGAAGCCCGTGGTCGTCATGTTGGCGATGTTGTTGGAAATCACTTCGACGTTGGTCTGCTGTGCCTGCATCCCGGTGCCGGCGATATCGAGCGAGCGCATTCGGCTGGTCCTGGTTCGAAATGGATTGGATGGCCGGTTCAGGTGGCCTGGTCAGCTGTGGGGGCTGGCGATCTTGTCGATGGCGCTTTGCTGGCGGTCGGATTCCGCCTGGACGAACTGGCTGACGAACTGGAACTCGCGCAGCAGCGTCATCATGCGTGTCGTCTCGATCACCGGCTGGACGTTGCTCTCCTCCACCGCCCCCTGCACCAGCTTGGGCGCGGCGACCTGCTCGGTGGGCGTGTCGGCGCGCGCCAGTCGATCGCCCTCGCTCTGCAGGCGCGTCGGGTCCTGCGGCTTGACCACGCCGATCCGGCCGATCGGGCCGTTCTCGCTGCTGATCGTGCCGTCGCCGGTCACGGTGATCTGTGTGTCGGCGGTCGCCAACCGGATCGGTTGGCCGTTGACGTCGAGCAGCGCATTGCCGTTTCCGTCCGCGATGGTCCCGTCCGACAGCATGCCGAAATGACCGGCGCGGGTCAGTCGCGGCCCCTGGGGGGCCTGCACCGTGAAGTAACCGTCGCTGGCGGTCGCGAAATCGAGCGGGTTGGAGGTGTGGCTGAGCGCACCTGCCTGAGTGTCACGATAGGTGGCGCGATCCTGCGTGTAGGCGATCGTCTGCCCGCCGCGCGGCGCATCCGTGTCGCGCTGCTTGGCCAACCAGTCGCTGAAGATTACGCGTTCGGCCTTGTAGCCGGGCGTTGCGGCGTTGGCGATGTTGGTCGCGAGCACGTCCATCGCGTGCTGCTGCGTGATCAGGCGAGAGGTGGCGACGTCGGTGGCGAGTTGCATCCGGGATCTCCGTCGACGGCGACAGCCGCGCGTGCCGACCGCAGGCGCAAGCTCCGTGCCAGCCTGGCCGGCGCTGGTTTCCGCTTGGAACGTCGAGGTCGCAGCCAGCAGATGCGCATCTGCGGGGCGGTCTTGGGCACAATCTGCCGGGGCCGCCGGAAGAAGCTGCCCGGTTGAAACGGCCGGGACGACGGGTCGCAAGCCTTCCTTAAGGACTGGCTGGCAGCCTGCGCGATAGGGGTTCAAGCCCAGAAGGAGCTTGCATGAGTGCGGCGGCAGCAATGGACGCGGGAGCCGCGCCGGACGAAGCCGCTGGCGCCAAGGGCAAGGGCGGCAAGAAGAAGATCCTGCTGATCGCTTTGCCGTTGCTGCTTGTCGGCGCCGGTGCCGGCCTGTGGTTCACCGGCATCCTGCCGAAGATGCTGGGCATGTCGCACGAGGCGCCGAAGGCGGCCGCCGGCGAGGAGGGTGCTTCGCCGCTCGCGCCGATCTATGTCGAGGTTCCCGAGCTGATCGCCAACCTCAACAGCAACCCACGGCGCCCGAACTACATCAAGGTCAAGCCGAAGATCGAGGTCGCCAAGCCGGATGACGTGGCGCGGGTGCAGGCGGCCATGCCGCGGCTGCTCGACCTGTTCCAGACCTATTTGCGGGAGATCCGGCCCGAGGAGCTGCGCGGCTCGGCCGGCATCCACCGGCTGCGCGAGGAGCTGATCGCGCGCGCCGACATCGCCGCCTCGCCGGCCCGCGTGGTCGACATCCTGTTCACCGAAATGCTGGTGCAATGAGCGGGACCGGCGACGACGAGGATCTCGCGGCCGCCTGGGGCGCCGCGACCGAGGGTGACGGAGGCGTGCCCGCGCAAGCCGAGCGCGTGCTGAACCAGGCCGAGATCGACAGCCTGCTAGGCTTCGGCGACGACGGTGCGGGCGGCGAAGACCGCACCGGCATGCAGAAGATCATCACATCCGGCCTCGTCTCGTACGAGCGCCTGCCGATGCTGGAGATCGCGTTCGATCGCCTGGTGCGCATCATGTCGACCAGCCTGCGCAACTTCACGTCCGACAACGTCGAAGTCAGCATCGACAACATCCTCAGTCTGCGTTTCGGCGACTACCTCAACTCGATCCCGCTGCCGGCGATGCTGGCGGTGTTCAAGGCGGAGGAGTGGGACAATTACGGGCTGATGGTGGTCGACAGCGCGATGATCTACTCGATCGTCGACGTGCTGCTCGGCGGCCGGCGCGGTACCGCGGCGATGCGGATCGAGGGGCGCCCGTACACCACCATCGAGCGCACGCTCGTCGAGCGGCTGATCGCCGTGGTGCTCGCCGACCTGTCGGCCAGCTTCGACCCGCTGTGCCCCGTTACCTTCCGGTTCGAGCGCCTCGAGGTCAACCCGCGCTTTGCGACCATCAACCGGTTGTCGAACGCGGCCGTGTTGGCGCGGCTGCGCATCGACATGGAGGATCGCGGCGGCCGGCTGGAACTGTTGCTGCCCTACGCGACCCTTGAGCCGGTGCGCGAGCTGCTGTTGCAGCAGTTCATGGGCGAGAAGTTCGGCCGCGATTCGATCTGGGAGACGCATCTCGCCGAGGAGCTGTGGAACACCGAAGTCGACCTCGACGTCGTGCTCGATGAGCAGGTCATGCGCCTTTCCGACGTCATCGCCTTCCAGCCGGGCTCGCGCCTCGTCCTGAGCAACGGCCCGAGTGCGCCGGTGCAGCTGCGGTGCGGCGCCGTGCCGCTGTTCGAGGGTCGGCTCGGTCGGCGCAAGAGCCGCATGGCGGTCCGCATCGAGCGCGACCTGCCGCGCACCCCGGCGAGCGACCGCTGAGCCGGTTCACAGATCCCTAACTCGGAGAGGCCAGGATGGCCGGCATGGAATGGCTGCTTGAAATGGCGCTGGTGGGGCTGCTCGCCGCCACGCTGTTCCACGCGCTGCGGCTGGAGCGGGCGCTCGGCGTCCTCAAGCGCGACCGCGCCGCACTGGAGGATCTGGTGGCGGGCTTCAATGCCAGCACGCGACAGGCCGAGAGCGGGATCGACCGCCTGCGCAACGCCGCCGAAGGGGCAGGGCGACAGATCGCCCGACAGATCGAGGCCGCGTCGGGACTGAAGGACGATCTCGCCTTCCTGGCCGAACGCGGCGAACAGATCGCCGATCGGATGGATACGCTGATCCGATCCTCCCGTCCGCTTACCGCCGAGCCGGCACGGATGCCGGTGGCCGAGCCAGAACTGGCGACCGATCATCGGGTCCGCAGCCAGGCCGAGCGCGACCTTATGAAGGCATTGAGGCTGGCCCGATGAGAAGGGAAGCGATCCTCCGCGTGCCGATGCCGCGGCTGCTGCCGACCACGATCTTCGGACTGGCGATCCTGCTCGCCGTGAAGATGGTGGATCTCGGCCGTCTGATCATGCCGGCGGTGGCGGCCGAACAGGCAGCCGGCGCGTCACCGGTCCACGAGGCGGGCGTTCCGCCGCCGCCGGTTCAGCGCAGCACGCCGAGAACCGCCCAGGAACCGCCGGCGACGCTCGCAGCGATCGCCCCGGAGCCGGCCGCGGCCAAGCCCGAGCCGCCCCCGGTCAGCGACAGCGAGCGCGCGCTGCTGCTCGAGCTTCGCCAGCGCCGCCAGGAACTCGACGGCCGCGACGCCGCGCTCGCCACCAGGGAGGCGGTGCTGGCGGCGGCGGAGCACAAGCTCGCCGCCCGGGTCGACGAACTGCAGTCCCTGCAAGCCCGCCTGGAAGGCCTGGAAACCGCGCGCAAGTCGCGCGACGAGGCGAATTGGCGCGGACTGGTCAAACTGTATGAGAGCATGCGGCCGCGTGAGGCGGCGGCGATCTTCAACGAGCTCGAAACCTCGGTCCTGCTGCAGGTGCTCGACCGCATGAAGGAGGCGAAAGCGGCCGTCATCCTCGCCGCCATGCTGCCCGACAAGGCCCGTCAGGTCACCGCCGACCTGGCCCAGATGCGCACGAGGCAAAACGCCGAGACGGGCGCGTCCTCGGGAAGCTGACCCCCGCTTCCACCGGACCGAACCTGCGAGGACACCCGGCATGACGATCGACAAGTCCATGAACGTGCATGATCGTGGACGACTACAAGACGATGCTGCGCATCATCCGCAACCTGTTGAAGCAGATCGACTTCCACAACGTGGAGGAGGCGACCGACGGGACGGAGGCGCTCGCCAAGCTCCGGGCCGGCAGTTTCGGGCTCGTCATCAGCGACTGGAACATGGCGCCGATGACCGGCCTGCAGCTGCTGCAGGAGGTGCGCGCCGACACGAGGCTGAAGCCGACGCCGTTCATCATGATCACCGCCGAGAGCAAGACGGAGAACGTGATCGCGGCCAAGGCCGCCGGCGTGTCCAACTACATCGTCAAGCCGTTCAATGCCGAAACGCTGCGTGACAAGATCGAGAAGGTGCTCGGGCATGCGTGACGCGGTGCTGGACAGGCTGTCGGAGGTCGCGCATCGGCTCAGCGCCATTCACGGCCGCCACCCGGACGCCGACCCCGAGCTGGTCGCCGACGTGATCCGCACGGTGCTCGGCATGGCCGAGGACGAACTGCCGACGAGCGAGGGATCACTGATCGCCGAAGTGGCCGAGCTTGGCCGTACCATCGCTGCCGCCAAAAGCGAGATCGCCGCGCTCAAGGTCGACGACATCAACGCGAGCCATATCCCATCGGCGACCGACGAGCTTGATGCCATCGTCGCGCAGACCGCGTCGGCAACGGACCAGATTCTCGAGACCTGCGAAACGCTCGACCGCGTGGGCGCGCAGATCTCCGGCGAACTCGCCAGCCAGCTTCAGGATGCCACCACCCGGATCTACGAGGCGTGCAGCTTCCAGGACATTACCGGGCAGCGAATCACCAAAGTGGTGGCCACGCTCAAAACGATCGAGACGAAAGTGGCGCACATGCTGGCGACGTTCGGCGGCGGCAGGCCGGTGGCGGCCGGATCGGACCCGTCCGATGATCCCGACGAGCTGTTGAACGGCCCGCAGCTGCCCGCCGCAGCCATGGACCAGGCGGACATCGACAAGCTGCTGGCCAGCTTCGACTGATGCGCGCCGTCGGACTGCTTGGGATGTCGTTGCTGTGCGCCTCGGTGATGAGCGCCGCGGCCGAGGGGCAGCAGGTGCGGCTGCGCACCGACAGCTATCCCGGTTTCGGCCGCGTGTCCTTCGAGTTTCCCAAAAGCGTCAAGTACACGCTGCTGCGCAACGGCGATCGGCTGCTGCTGCATTTCGAGAACGGCGGCACGGTGACCGCCGCGGCGAGCTACCCGCGCAACGTGCTCGGCCTGGTCGGCGGCGAGAACGAGGCCGCGATCCTGATCGCCCCTGGCAGCCGCGTGCAGCCAAGACGGACCGCCGCGGGGCTGGTCATCGACCTGTTCAACCGCGACTTCCCGCACCTGCCACCGCCGTCCGGCGTGCCGGGCGCCGGCAGCGACGGCGTGCTGGCAGGGGTGGGCAGCGCGACCGCGCCGATACCTCCCCCGACCACGCCCGCCGCCACTCCCTCCCGGCCATCGCCGCCGGTCGCGACCAAAGACTTGGTCAAGGCTGACGACGCGCCGGCTGCCCCGGCAGCGGCGGACGCCGCCCCGGCCTCCCCGGCACCGACCTCCACCCCACCCATCGCCGCCGCCTCGGCCGCCGCACCGGCGGCACCGGCCGACGCTCCGCGCCCGGTGCCGGCCGCAGCAGTCGGACCGGTCGCGCTCGCAGCCTCGCGTGGGACGGTGCCGCCAGGCGTCGCCGGGTCGGCGATCTCATTGCCGTTCGGTCCAACCACGGGGCTTGCTGCGTTCCGGCGTGGTGACAGCGTGTTGCTGGTGTTCGACGAGCGACGGCCGATCGATCTCGGCGCGTTCCGCGACGACGCGGTGTTCGGATCGGCGACGGTCCAGGTCCTGCCGACCGCGACGGTGGTCCGGTTCCGGCCGCCGCCGGGCACCGACCTTCTGTTGTCGCGCACCGCGGACACCTGGACCGCGATCATCGGCGTCTTCGCGCCCAGCGCCCGGCCGATCGCCCCGAACCTGACCAACCGTCAGCTTGTCCTGCCGGCGGCCGCGCCGGGCCAGGTGGTCACCATCGCGGACCCCGATTCAGGCGGCCTGCTGCTGGTCGGCACCCAGCGCCGGCCGGGCGAAGCCGTGATCGTCGGCCGCCGCACCGACGCCTATGTCCTGCTGCCGACATGGCAGGGCGTGGCGCTGGAGCCGCTGGCCGATACGATCTTCCTGCGGCCGGGCAACGATGGCTTTCTGCTTGGGGCGGAGCCGGACGGGCTCGCGCTCGCCCCGGCCAGCGCCGAGGAAAACGCCTACGCCGAAGCGACGGCTCTGACCCGGCGTTACGATTTCTCGCCGCTGTCGTCGGACAGCCTGGCGCGGCAGCTGCAGGCGGAGGTCGAGGGGGTGGCGGCCACCCCGCCGCTCGGCCGCGGCCGGAGGCGGCGTGAGGCGGCCCAGACGATGGTGGCACTCGGGCTCGGCCCCGAGGCGGAAGCCATGCTCCGGCTGGCCGCCGCCGAGGACCCGCGGGAGGCGGACAATCCGGACGCCATCGGCCTCGGCGCGATCGCCGCCTTGCTCTCCGGCCGGCAGGACGGGGCCAAGGGCCTCGACGATGCGCGCCTGACCGGCAGCGACGAGATCGCCTTGTGGCGCGCCGTGCGCGGCGCCATGCGGCAGGAGGGCTCGCCGGAAGCCGCCCAGGTGTTCGCCGCGACGGCGCCGCTGCTGCTGTCCTACCCGGCGGGGCTGCGCGACCGTCTGCTGCCGCTGGCCGCCGAGACGATGGCGCTCAACAAGACCGACGGAACGGCCAAGCTGTTGGCCGCGCGTCCGGACGATGCCGGGCTGCTGCTGGCGCGCGGCATCTGGCAGGAGCGCCAGGGCGACAAGGACGCGGCGCTCGCGACCTACGGCCAAGTGGCGGCGGGTGCCGACCGGCTGGCGCGCGTGCGGGCCGCGACACGCGCGGTCGAGCTTCGGCTGGCGAGCGGCATGATCGACGCCGGACAGGCCGCCGACGCGCTCGACAAGCAGATCTACGCCTGGCGGGGCGACGGTCGCGAGCTGGCCGTGCGACTGCGCACGGCGGAGTTGCGGGCGCAGTCCGGCGCTTGGCGGAGCGCCCTTGCCCTGCTGCGCGAGACCCAGACGCTCTGGCCCGATGACCAGGACGGGGTCCATGCGCGCTTGGCGCAGACATTCGCGGCGCTGCTCGGCGCGGGCAACGTCGACCGGCTCGCCCCCCTCGACCTCGTCGCGATGGTCGAGGAGAACGCCGACCTGCTGCCGGATGGGGCGCCGAGCGGCGACATCGCGGCCCGGGTCGCCGACCGTCTGCTGGCGCTCGATCTCCCCAAGCGCGCCGAGCCGCTGCTTGCCAAGCTGGTGCAGACCTCGACGGGTGCCGCGCGGGCGCAGTTCGGCACCCGTCTGGCGACGCTGCGGCTGCGGGCGGACGACGCGGCCGGTGCGCTGGCGGCCCTGTCGGCGTCCTCGGCCGACAATCTGCCGCCCGAGATCGAGGGAGCCGCGCACCCTGTTGCAGGCGCGCGCCACCGCCCGGGGCGGCGACGCGGCAGGGGCCGTGAGGCTGCTGGCGGCGCTCGGAACCGCCGAGGCGGACGAGGCGCGCGCCGGCATCCTCGAGCAGGCCAAGAACTGGCGCGAGGCGACCGACGCGCTGGCCGACTATGCCGGCAAGACCGTGTCGCAAGAGGGGCCGCTCGACGACGCCCAGCGGCGCACGCTGCTGCGGCTGGCCGGTGACATGGCGCAGGCGGGCGACGTGGCCGCGCTCGAAGTGCTGCGCCAGCGCGAGAGCCAGCGGATGGCGGCCGGTCCGATGGGTGACATGTTCCGCCTGCTGACGGCCAGCCCGGTGCAGCACAGCACCGATCTGCCGCGGGCGGGCCGCGAGATCGCGCTGGCACGCAGCGTGTCGGCCGACCTGAAGGCGATGGACCGGGCGCCCGGCGCATCGCCGTAAGTTTGTCGCCCGCGTAACGGCGGCGCGTCTCGGCCATGCGCATTTCCTTTCGCGAGGGGGTCATTTTCGCTTGCATGACCCCCCCGTCTTCCCCATGTTCCGCGCTCTTTGGCCCCAGGGGGTCCGCGCACGGGGCGCGTTCCCAACAGGCCGTCTGCTGGTAGGAGGGTACGCATGGACGCACTCAGCCCGCTGGGGATGGTCTCGGATTTTCCGAGCGAGAACCAGGCGCTTGGCTCCCCTGAGGAGCAACCGACTTCGAGGTGCAGAAGGACTACTTCGTCCAGAAGGACGGGGTGAAGTTCGCCGGCACGCATCTGCTGATCGATCTGTGGGGTGCAACCAACCTTGACGCTCCCGAGACGATCGACGCGGCGCTCCGCGAGGCGGCGATCGCGGCGGGAGCCACGATCCTGCACAGCCACTTCCACCACTTCGCCCCGAACGGCGGCGTGTCCGGCGTGGTCGTGCTGGCGGAGAGCCACATCTCGATCCACACCTGGCCCGAGCGGGATTTCGCGGCGATCGACATTTTCATGTGCGGCCGCTGCAACCCCTACGATTCGTTGCCGATCCTGAAGGCGGCGTTCAAGCCGGCTTCCGTCAATCTGGGCGAGCAGCGACGCGGGCTGATCGCGTAACCAACCGCACTGGCGTGAGCGGCGGCCCGGGGCGTGCCCCGGGCTGTTTCATGTTCACGCCAGTCTCGGAGGCTCCGATGGTGACGGACAGCTGGATCAACGAGACGCTCTACCCCGAGTGGGGCCAGCGGTTCCTCGTCCGGCGCGAGCTGGCGCGCGAGCAGAGCGGTTTTCAGGACATCGTCATCTTCGACAGCGCGACGCACGGCCGGGTGATGGTGCTGGACGGCGTGATCCAGATCACCGAGCGCGACGAGTTCGTCTATCAGGAGATGCTCGCTCACGTGCCGTTGCTGGCGCACGGGAGCGCGGCAAACGTCCTCATCATCGGCGCCGGCGACGGCGGCGTGCTGCGGCGCGTGCTGCAGCATCGCGGCGTGCAGCGCGCCGTGATGGTCGAGATCGACGCGGCGGTGATGCGGCTGTCGAAGGAGTTCCTGCCCAACATCGCCGGCAGCGCCTGGCACGACGCGCGGGCCGAGGTGATCGCCGGCGACGGGATCGAGTACGTGCGGCGCGCACCGGACGCCTCGTTCGACGTGGTGATCGTCGACAGCACCGATCCGATCGGCGTCGGCGAGGTGCTGTTCACCGACGAGTTCTACGCCAACTGCGCCCGGGCGCTGACGGCACGCGGCGTGGTGGTGAACCAGTGCGGCGTACCCTTCATGCAGGCCGACGAATTGCGCGAGACCAGCCTCCGGCGCGCAAAGTTCTTTGCCGAGGTCAGCGCCTATGTTGCTGCCGTGCCGACCTATGTCGGCGGCTTCATGACGTTGGGCTGGGCGGCCAAGCAGCCCGGCCTGACCCGCGCCGCCGCCGAAGAGATCCGCACGCGGGCGGACGCGGCGCGCATCCTCGGCACCACGCGTTACTGGACCCCGGAAATCCACGTCGGCGCATTCAACCTGCCGCCGTACATCGCCGAGCATCTGCCGGGCGGCTGATGCCGGCGGCCTGCGCTACTTGTGCATCTCGGCAAAACTCTGCACGAGACTGCCGGCGACCAGCCGCCAGCCGTCGACCAGCACGAAGAAGATCAGCTTGAACGGCAGCGCGACGACGCTCGGCGGCAGCATCATCATCCCCAGGCTCATCAGCACGCTGGCGACCACCATGTCGATCACCATGAACGGCAGGAACAGCAGGAAACCCATCTCGAAGGCGCGGCGCAGCTCGCCCACCATGAAGGCCGGCACCAGCGCGCGCCAAGGCGTCTGATCCGGCGTCGGCGGGTCCGGCAGCTTGGCGATGTCGAGGAAGAGCTGCAGGTCGCTGCCGCGCAGGTTGGCGACCATGAAGGTGCGGAACGGATCGGTCGCCAGCCGCAGCCCGTCCATCTCGCTCACGCGGCCCTCCGTCATCGGCAGCAGCCCCGCCGTCCACGCCTGGTCGAGCACCGGCTGCATGACGAAGAAGGTGAGGAACAGCGCCAGCCCGATCAGCACGGTGTTGGGCGGCGTGCCCTGCGTGCTCAGCGCGCTGCGCAACAACGACAGCACGATGATGATGCGCGTGAATGCCGTCACCATCACCAGCAGGCTGGGCGCCAGCGACAGCACGGTGACGAGCGCGGTGAGCTGGACCAGCCGGCTGGTCGCCCCCGCCTGGCCGGCGGCACCCAGATCGATGTTGAGCGACTGCGCCACGGCCAGCGTCGGCGTTAGCGTCAGCAGCAGGAGCAGCAACAGCCCGATCGGGAGCGCGCGCCGGATCATGGCGCCGCATCCGGCAGCCAGCCGACCACCACGTCCTGTCCGCCGCCGGTCAGCAGCAGCACGCGCCGCCCGTCGCAGCGGATCAGGGTGAGTTGCCGCCGCGGATCGAGCGCGATGGCCTCCTCCACTCCAAGCACGCGCGAGCCGGTCCGACGGGTCGCGAGGCCGCCCAGCCGTGTCGCCCGACTGGCCAGCCAGATGAGCCCGAGCACGGCGACGAGCGAGCCGAACGCGGTCAGGATGGAGGGGAGGGACGGGATCATGGCGCGGCCTTTTGCCGGGCGGAGGGAAGCGGCGTCAGTGTTCGGTGAGGCCCGCCTTGCCGGCCATGGCGCGGGTCAGCCCGTCCACCTCGTCGAGCACCATGTGGAGGTCCGCGAGGAGGGTGCGCCCTTCCTCCGGCGGCAAGTCGAGCGACTTGGCGCAGAGGATGCCGATGATCGTTTCCAGTCCGGCGAGATCGAGTTGCCGGCGCGCCTGCACCAGTGCCCGTGAGAGGCGGAGCGTGTTGAGGACGCCGGCCGCCAGCGACCGGGTGCGGCCAAGCGGCGTCCGATCCGACGCGGCGCCAAGGAAATCCATCGGGGGTGCCGTTGAGGACATGCGCGCACTAGACCCTATTCACCTTACCGAACCGTTTCCATCCGGCTTAACCGGCCGTTCAGGGCTCGCCGCTAGTCTGCCCGCAGGAGCGTGGAGAAAACGGCGCGCATGGATGCCTCGCAGATCGGCCTGTTCGGACTGGCGGAAAGGCGGCTCGGGTATCTCGAGCGGCGTCAGCAGGTACTCGCCCAAAACATCGCCAACGCCGACACGCCGGGCTGGCGACCGCGTGACCTTCGCCCGTTCAAGGCGACGCTGGCGCAGACCGGCGGCACGGCCATGCTGCAGACGCGCCCCAACCATCTCGCCGGCACCGGTCCGACGTCGGCCGGCGACCTCGACACGAGCGCCCGACCGAGCGCTCTAGCGCCCGACGGCAACGCCGTTTCCGTCGAAGACCAGCTCATGAAGGTCGCCGACGCTGACAGCTCGCAGCAGCTCGTGACCAATCTCTACCAGAAATATCTGGGCCTCTTTCGCCTCGCCCTCGGGCGCGGCTCGTAGCGGCGCCGGGCTCGCACCGAACACCAGGAACCGAACACATGGATCTCACACGGGCGCTCAAGATCTCCGCCCAGGGCATGGACGTGCAGACCACGCGGCTGCGCGTCATCGCCGAGAACCTGGCCAACCAGGACACGACCGCCTCGACGCCCGGCGGCGAGCCGTATCGGCGCAAGACGGTCACGTTCGAGAACCGCATGGACAAGGCGCTCGGCACCGAGACCGTCCACGTCAAGCAGATCGACCGCGACAAGGGCGCGTTGCCGCAGCGGTTCGACCCGTCTCACCCGGCGGCGGACGCGAAGGGCTACGTCAAGACGCCCAACGTGAACAGCTTCGTCGAGGTCATGGACATGCGGGAGGCGCAACGGTCCTATAGCGCCAACCTGCAGGTGCTCGAGGTTGACCCGCGGCATGCTGACGCGAGTCATCGGCATGCTGAAGTGACCGATATCCCCACCATTACCGTCCGCCCCGCGGCGGCGGCGGGGGCGTATGCGCGGGTCGACAGCGGCGAGCAGGATGCGGCGGCCGGCAGCGGGTTCGGCGGCGCACTGCAGCGCGCGCTCGACGGCGTGGTGCAGGCCGGGCACGAGGCGGACGCGCAATCGATGACCGCGATCGCCGGTGGGGGCAACCTGACCGAGGTGGTCACCGCCGTCTCCCGTGCCGAACTTGCGCTGCAGTCGACGGTCGCGATCCGCGACCGCGTCGTGCAGGCGTACCAGGACATCATTCGCATGCCGATCTGACGCCCGCGCGTCCGATCGCAACAAGGGCGCACGGTTGATACGACCGAGCGTCGGGTTCCATCCGGCAAGAGGGCGGACATGACGGAATTGGAGGTCGCCGCGCTGATGCGCGAGGCGATGATTGTCGTTCTGAAACTCGGCGGCCCGCCGCTGCTGGCCGGACTGGCGGTGGGCCTCGTGATCTCGCTGCTGCAGGCGATCACGCAGATCAGCGAGGCGTCGCTCGCCTTCGTGCCGAAGGTGTTGGCCCTCTGCGCGACCCTGTTCGTACTCGGGCCGTTCATGCTGGCCACCCTCACCGACTACACGCACCGGCTGTTCGACGCCATGGTGGCGGCCGGCGGCTCGTGAGCCCGGATGACGCGGCGCTCCTCGCGGCGCTGTCGGGCTGGAGCTTCGGTTTCGCCCTGGTGCTGGCGCGCGTCAGTGCGGCCATGATGCTGCTGCCTGGCGTGGGCGAGGCGGAACTGCCGGCCATGGTGCGGGCCGGGATGGCGCTCGCCGTGACCGTACTGCTGCTGCCGGAACTGGCGCCGCTGCTGCCGCATGTGCCGGCCGACCCGATCGTCACCGCCTCGATGGTTTGCGCCGAGACCGTGACCGGCCTGTGGCTCGGCTGGCTCGCCCGGCTGATGGTGCAGGCGCTGCCGATGGGCGGACAACTCATCGCCCACATGGTCGGCCTGGCGAACGTGCTTCAGCCCGATCCCGCGCTCGGCGGCCAGGCGAGCGTCATCGCCCGGCTGTTCAGCCTGGGCGCGCCGTTGCTGCTGCTGGTCTCCGGCCTCTACGCGCTGCCGCTCGCCGCGCTGTCCGGCAGCTTTTCGCTGATCGCGCCGGGTGCGCTGCTGCCGGCCGGCGACGTCACCGAAACGGTGGTGGGCGGGGTCGCCGCGGCGTTCGCGCTGGCGCTCCGGCTGGCGGCGCCGTTCGTCATCGCCGGGACGGTCTGGCAGGTCGGCATGGGCCTGGTCGCCCGCCTCATCCCGCGCCTGCAGGTCTATTTCGCCGCCATGCCGGGGCAGATCCTGGGCGGGCTGCTGCTGCTCGGTCTGCTGACCAGCGCGCTCGCGTCGGCGTGGCTGGACGCGACGCGGGACGGCTTCGCCCACTTGCCCGGGCTTCCCTGAGCCGCAATGGCGGAAGGAGGCGACGCCGAGGACCGGACCAACGCCGCCACGCCGCGGCGACGGCAACAGGCGCGCGAGCAGGGGCATGTGCCCTTGTCGCGCGAGGTCCCCGCGCTGGCCGGCCTCGCCGCCGGCACCCTCGTCCTGATGATGTTCGCCCCCACCGCCGCCCACGACCAGGTCGAGCGGCTAAGCCTGTTCCTGGGCGAGGCGTACCGATGGGATCTCTCCGACGGTGGCCGGGCGGCCTTCCTGGCGGCCGGCTTGGCCGCCGTGCGTCTGGCGGCGCCGTTCGTCGCCGCCGTCATCCTGATCGGCAGTGCGGCGACCCTGCTGCAGACCGGCGGATTGTTTCATCTGGGCGCGCTTCGCCTCGATCTCGCCCGCATCAGTCCCCGGGCCGGCATCGGCCGGCTGTTCAGCCTCAACAGCGCCGTGGAGACCGGGAAATCGGTCGCCAAGCTCGCCGCCATGGCCATCGCGGCCTGGTTCGTGCTCTCGGGCGACCTGCGCGGCCTCGCCGCGGCGCCGACCACCGCGGTGTGGATGCTGCCGACGCAGATGACCCGGCTGGTGCTGCGGGTGTTGTTCGCGGTGCTCGGCGTGCAGGCCGTCATCGCCGCCGCCGATGTCGTCTGGGTGCGCATGCGGCACGCCAGCAGCCTGCGCATGAGCCGCGAGGAACTCCGCGAGGAGCACAAGACCACCGAGGGCGATCCCCGCATCAAGGGCAAGCTCAAGCAGATCAGGATGCAGCGCGCCCGCAAGCGCATGCTCGCCGCCGTGCCGAACGCGACGGTGGTCATCACCAATCCGACGCACTACGCTGTGGCACTGACATACGATCGTACAACCAACGCCGCGCCTCGCGTGGTGGCCAAGGGGGTTGATTCGATGGCCGCCCGCATCCGCGAGGTTGCCGCTGCCCATCGCGTGCCGCTGGTCGCCAACCCGCCTCTGGCGCGCGCGCTGCACCGGGTGGACACCGATGCCGAGATCCCGGCCGAGCACTACCAGGCGGTCGCGGAGATCATCGCCTATGTCTGGCGACTGGGTCAGCGCGCCCAAGGGGCGGGGCGGTGAGGCTCGGCGCCCTCGCTCGGGTCCTGCAGATGCGCGGGGAGCGTGACGGCACCCTGATGGACCGGCTGGCCGGTCCGCCCAGCGAGTTGCTGCGCGTGCTGCTCGACGAGTCGCCGACGGGAGCGCTGATCGTCGACCGCGACCGCCGCATCGTCCGGGTCAACGAGGCGCTGCGGCGGATGCTGTCGTGCCGTGTCGATGCGCGGCCGGGGCAGGCGCTGGAGACGATGTTCCTCGAAGCCGAGCGCGAACCGGTGGCGGCGATGCTGCGGCGCGCCCTGGGCGGCGCGGGGGATGGCCACAAGCTGGTGACGCGGCTTGAGACCGACGGCCACGATCCGGACCACCAGGTCGAGATCTCCGCCTCCGTGCTGCGCGGAACCGACCGGACGATCGCCGGATTGCTGTTGCGCATTGTCGACGTGACGGCGCGGAAGCGGCTGGAGGCGCAGCTCGCGCAAAGCCAGAAGCTGCAGGCCGTCGGCCAGCTCGCCGGCGGCATCGCCCACGACTTCAACAACCTCCTCACCGCCGTGCTGGCGGCTGCCGATCTCGCCCTCGAGCGCGACGGCACCGAGCCCGCGACGATCGACGACCTTCGCCAGATCCGCGCCAGCGCGGAGCGGGGGGCGGCGCTGGTGCGCCAGCTCCTCGCCTTCGGGCGCCGGCAGGCCATGCAGTCGCGCATCATCCCGGTGAACGACGCGATCCAGGACCTGTCCGGGCTGCTCGGTCGGCTGCTCGGTGGCCAGATCAGGCTGGAGCTCGACCTCGAGACGCCGGGGCGGATGGTCCGCGTCGACCCGACGCAGCTCGACCAGGTGCTGGTCAACCTGGCGGTGAATGCGCGGGACGCGATGCCGGACGGCGGCGTGCTCACCTTGCGCAGCGGTCACATGACCTTGCACCGGCCGTGGGCGCAGGGCCAGGAGACCATCCCGCCCGGCCGTTACGTGATGATCGAGGTGGCGGATACCGGGCGTCGGCATTCCGGCGGACGTGCTGCCCCGCATCTTCGACCCGTTCTTCACCACGCGGCGCGAACGTGGCGGATCCGGCCTCGGTCTGTCGACCGTGCATGGCATCGTGCGCCAGTCGCACGGCTATCTGTCCGTTCACAGCGAGGTCGGCAAGGGAACGCGCCTGCGGCTCTATTTGCCGCGTCATGACGAGGCCACGACGACGGTCGCCGCGCCGACCCCGGTCCCGGTGCGTCCCGCGCCCGAGCCGCTCCCGGCGCCCTCGCCGCCAGAGGCATCGCGCCGATCGCGCACCGTGATCCTGGTCGACGACGAGGATGCCGTTCGTCGCCTGACCGAGCGGGCGTTCGTCCAGCGCGGCTGGACGGTGCTGTCGGCGGAATCGGCCGAGGCCGCGCTTGCGCTGCTGGACCGGGAGCGTGTCGCCGAGACCGCGCCACCGTCGATCCTGATCTCCGACATGGTGATGCCGGGAATGGACGGGGCGAAACTGGTGACCGCGGTACGGCAGTTGCTGCCGGACTTGCCGGCGATCCTGGTCTCCGGATATGCCGAGGAGATGCTGCGGCAGGACGTCACCGGACCGGGCGTCGCGTTCCTCTCAAAACCGTACGCGCTGCGTTCGCTCCTGGCCAAAGCCGACGAATTGACGGCGCCCAGCGAGGCCCAGATTAAAGAAGGCAAAGAGTCGGCCAATTCGACCAGCAACGCCCTTGCATGACGGGGCGTGCATGAACATAATGAGAACACTTCCCTCCGGACTGGAATTGGGGAAGGGTGCTGGGTCGATC
Source organism: uncultured Alphaproteobacteria bacterium (assembly GCA_963719345.1). Taxonomy (GTDB): domain Bacteria; phylum Pseudomonadota; class Alphaproteobacteria; order Acetobacterales; family Acetobacteraceae; genus CAVRCA01. The sequence goes on along the minus strand of CAVRCA010000003.1, from coordinate 670,687 downwards.
GTGAGATTCTTGCTTTCCGAGTCGGGCAGCGTGTATCCAAATCTGCAAGCGAGCGATCCACAATGTCTGCAATGAACGGTTGAGGGCGGGACCCGCATGGAAAAGAACAAGGCGCTCGACTCCGCGCTGCAGCAGATCGAGCGGGCGTTCGGCAAAGGCTCGATCATGCGCATGGGCGCGCGTCCCGGCGACGAGCAGATCGAGGTGATCCCGTCGGGTTCGCTTGGCCTTGATCTGGCACTCGGCATCGGCGGCCTGCCGCGCGGCCGGGTGCTCGAGATCTATGGGCCGGAGAGCTCCGGCAAGACCACGCTCGCGCTGCACGCGATCGCCGAGGCGCAGAAGCGCGGTGGCATCTGCGCCTTCGTCGATGCCGAGCACGCGCTCGACCCGGTCTATGCGCGCAAGCTGGGGGTGGATGTCGACAACCTGCTGATCAGCCAGCCCGACACCGGCGAGCAGGGCCTCGAGATCGCCGATACGCTGGTCCGCTCGGGGGCGATCGACGTGCTGGTGGTGGACAGCGTCGCCGCCCTGGTGCCGCGCGCCGAGCTGGAAGGCGAGATGGGCGACAGCCACGTCGGGCTGCACGCGCGGCTGATGAGCCAGGCGTTGCGCAAGCTCACCGGCAGCGTCTCGCGCAGCAACACGATGATGATCTTCCTCAACCAGATCCGCCTCAAGATCGGCGTGATGTTCGGCAACCCCGAAACCACCACCGGCGGCAACGCGCTGAAGTTCTATGCCTCCGTCCGCATGGAGATCCGGCGCATCGGGCAGATCAAGGACCGCGACGAAGTGGTCGGCAACCAGACGCGGGTGAAGGTGGTCAAGAACAAGCTCGCCCCCCCATTCCGCCAGGTCGAGTTCGACATCATGTATGGCGAAGGCATCAGCAAGGTGGGCGAGCTGATCGATCTCGGGGTGAAGGCCGGCGTGGTCGAGAAATCGGGCGCATGGTTCAGCTACGACAGCCAGCGGATCGGGCAGGGGCGGGAGAACGCCAAGCAGTTCCTGCGCGACCACCGGGACGTGGCCGATGCCATCGAGAAGCGGGTGCGCGACCAATCGGGCGTGGTGGCCAACGCGATGCTGGTCGCGCCGGACGAGGGCGAGGAGGCCGAAGCGGCTGACTGACCTTCTGCCCCCGGCGGCGCTGCTGGCGCTGAACGGGGACGAATATCCGCTCGAGGCCGCCGACCACGATCTGGTGGCGGCGGCCAACGACGTGCTTGCCCGCCATTACAGGACCTTTTGGCACACGGTCGCTGCCGCGGTCCGCAGCCGGGACGGGCGTGTCTGGACCGGCGTGCATCTCGGCGCCACTGTGGGCCGTCTCTCGGTCTGCGCCGAACCGATCGCGTTCGGCCGCGCGGTGCTGGAGGGCGACGGCACGATCGACACCATCGTCGCGGTGCGCCATCCCAAGCCCGAGGAGATCGACCGGGAACTGGCCGTGGTGTCGCCTTGCGGCGCCTGCCGTGAGCTGGTGATGGACTACAGCCCCACGGCACGCGTGATTCTCAAAGGCTCGGACGGGCTGCTGAAGCTGCCGATCCGGGCGCTGTTGCCGATACCGTACCGGCGGTGAAACGGCGCCGGTAGCCAAGGCAATCGCATTGGGGCTCACCAAGCCGACCAGCCGCGCGACCACGCAAGTACGCTGCAAGTCGCCAAATCGTCACGCCCCGGACAAGCCCGGCGATGACTTGAGGCGATCGCCGTGTCTCAGGCTTGACCACGGTCTCCAGGACCGCTTCGCTGCGCGGCAATGGGGAGAACCAAGTCGTGGAACTGAAGGCGCTGGTGTTCGACACGTTTGGCACGGTCGTGGATTGGCGAGGCAGCCTGATTGCCGAGCTGACTGCGTTCGGCGAGCGCCGCGGCCTGAGTGCGGATTGGGCGGGATTGGTGGATGCGTGGCGGGCCGCGTATCAGCCGTCCATGGATCGCGTTCGCCGGGGCGAGCGCGGCTGGACGACGCTCGACACGTTGCATCGCGAGACCCTCGATCGGCTGGTGCAGGAGTTCGGGGTGCGCGGCCTCGGCGAGGATGATCTCCGCCACCTCAACTTCGGCTGGCACCGCCTCAAGCCGTGGCCCGACGCCATCCCGGGTCTCACCCGGCTAAAACGGCGCTATGTCATCGGGCCGCTGTCCAACGGCAACGTCTCGCTGCTGCTCAACATGGCGAAGAACGCCGGCATCCCGTGGGACACCATCTTCGGCTCCGACCTGTTCGAGCGCTTCAAGCCCGACCCAGCGACGTATCTGGGCGTCGCCCGCCTGCTCGATCTACAACCGGAGCAGGTGATGATGTGCGCCGCCCACAATTCGGATCTGCGGGCGGCTCAGGCGGTCGGATTGCAGACCGGCTTCTTTCCGCGGCCGACCGAGTACGGCCCGCACCAGCAGCGCGATACCGCGGCAGACGGCGACTGGACGGTGGCGGCGCGGGACATCGAGGACTTGGCGACGCAGCTTGGCGCCTGAAATCATTCGGCCTTCGGCTCGCAGACCGGATCGATCCGCTCGCCGGCCAAGACCTTGCGAACGAACGGCAGCGAATTTTTAAGCGAGGCATTCACCGTCGGGCTGTGGCTGAGCCCGGCATAGAGATGCGCCTCGACCACCGACCCGGCGGCGCAGGCGTCCTTGACGAGAGCGAGCTGCGTCGAGGGTGCCACGTCACGATCCTCCTCGCCGGTGCCGATGAACACCGGCTGCGGCAGCTTGAGGGTGGTGTAGGAGAACGTGGGCAGGAGCGGCGCCACGGCTGCCCGGAACCCCGGGCGGAACGTGTTGCCGTGCATGAGGCCGGCGCCGACGACGTCCGCTTCCAGCGGTCCGACGCATGTCGTGCGCGCCAACTCGAACACCGGCAAGGCGGCCGGGCTGAACATCTCGGTCGGAGCGAGTGACGGATTCACCTGTTGCGCCAACAGACCGACGTAGAGGGAGTAGCCGATCGTCGGGTCCGGCCGGTTCGGGTCGCGGGTCGGCAACTCGTCCGCTGATTTGAAGTAAGGAACGCCGGTCGCGACGGTGCCGCGGATGCCGAGTTCCGGCGCGTACGCCGGCGCAATGCCCGCGGTGGCAAAGGCCGCCCCGCCGCCCTGCGACTGGCCGACGATCACGATGCGATCGGCGACATTCGGAAAGCCGTGCAGCACGGCGCGGATGCTGTCCAGCACGTCATAGGCTTCCGGACGCACGGCGAGATAGGGGTGCGGCCCGGGCGTTCCGAGACCCTGGTAGTCGGTCGCGACAATTGCGTAGCCCTGCTCGAGCCACGTGTTGAGATAGCTGACGTCGCGATAGGAGCGGGCCGCCCAGGACGGCGCGCAAATGTCCGCGACACCGGTCGTGCCATGCGCCCAGGCGATCAGCGGCCAGCCTCCTGCGGGCGGCGTTCCTTTCGGGACGTAGAAGGCGCCGGACACCGCGACCGGCGTCTTGCCGTCCACACCGTTGGTCGACGTGTAGAGAATGCGGAACTGCGCGCCGGCATTGGCCAGCCCGAGGGTCAACTCCAGCGTTTCCTGGCGAAGCAGCCGGCCAGGAGTTGCGGGGATCTGGTCGGTCCAGGTGTAGAACGCCGAGGTGCGGCCATCGCCTTGCAGCGGATCGGGTGGCGGAGCCTGCGCTGCCTGCGCGAGGCCCGCGACCAACGCGAGAGTTGCCGTGAGGCAGGCGATTCCTCGCATGTTGGCTTGCTCCCTTGCCGCCGGAAGGAGAATGCTACGCCAACGATGGGGGGAAACAATGACCTACGATTTCATCATTGTTGGTGGCGGCTCCGCCGGATCGGTCCTGGCCAACCGGTTGTCGGCGCGCAGCGCGAACCGCGTCCTGCTGTGCGAAGCGGGACAAGACACACCGCATGGCAAGGTCCCGGAGCAGATTCTCAATTCCTATCCCGGGACCGCCTATCTCGACCCGCGCTTCACCTGGACCGACCTCAAAGTCACCACCGAGGTGATCTCGCACAACAACCCCGATGAGACGCGACCGCCGTTGCGCACCTACGAGCAGGCGCGCGTGCTCGGCGGCGGCTCCTCGATCAACGGCCAGCTCGCCAACCGCGGCGCACCGACCGACTACGATGAGTGGGAGGCGCGCGGGGCGGCGGGCTGGCGTTGGGAGCAGGTGCTGCCGTATTTCAAGAAGGTCGAGCGCGACATGGACTTCGACGGTCCGTGGCACGGGACCGACGGCCGCATCCCCGTGCGGCGCATCTTTCCGGATCTCTGGCCCGAGCACGCCAAGGCGCTCGGCGCGGCGCTGCGAAGTTCCGGCATGACGTATCTTCCCGATCAGAACGGCGCCTTTGAGGACGGCTATTTTCCGATCACCATCTCCAATGCGTACGAGCGTCGCGTGTCAGCGGCGATCGGCTATCTCGATCCCGGCACGCGACTGCGCGAGAACCTGACCATTTCGACCGAAACGGTCGTAACCGGGCTGATGTTCGATGGCGCGCGCTGCGTCGGCATCCGCGCGCGTGTCGCCGGACGGGAAGAGGAGTTCCGCGGCAACGAGGTCATTCTCGCATCCGGCGCCATCCACTCGCCGGCGCATCTGCTGCGGGCCGGTATCGGCCCGGCAGGACATTTGCGCGACCTCGGCATCCCGGTGCTCGCTCACGTCGCCGGCGTCGGACAGCGGCTGATGGACCACCCGTCCATCGCGCTCGCCGCTTTCGTGAAGCCGCACGCGCGTCTCAACGAGCACACGCGCCGGCACATGATGGTGGCCTGGCGCTACTCGTCGGGCCTCGGCGGGGCGCCGGCGGGCGACATGTTCGTCGCCAGCACAACGAAATCGTCGTGGCACGCGGTCGGCGAGCAGATCGGCTCGATGATCCTGTTCGTCAACAAGACCTATTCGGAAACCGGCTACGTGAAGCTGCGCAGCGCCGACTGGCGCGACGAGCCGGAGGTCGCGTTCAACCTGCTGTCCGACCAGCGGGACTTGGAACGGCTGATGGACGGGTTCCGCCGTCTCGGCCGGCTGGCGGCGATGCCGGAGCTGCAGGCGGTGACGACCGATCCGTTCCCGGCAAGCTACGGCGACAAGGTGCGCCAGGTCGGCGTCGTCAACACCCGGAACCGGATCGTCACCGGCATGATGGCGAAGCTGCTGGACGGTCCCGCGGCGCTGCGCAGCACGCTCATCCGGCGCTTCATCATGGACGGCGTTGCGCTCGAGGACGTCATGCATGACGACGCGCAGCTTGAGGCATTCATCCGCCGCGCCGCGGTCGGCGTGTGGCACGCCTCCTGCAGCTGCCGGATGGGGGCCGAGGACGACCCGATGGCGGTCACCGATCCCGCCGGGCGGGTGCGCGGGGTGGAGGGCTTGCGGGTGGTCGACGCTTCGATATTTCCCGTCGTGCCCTGCGCAAATACCAACTTCCCGGTGCTGATGACGGCCGAGAAAATCAGCGACGCGATTCTCGCCGGGCAATGACCCTCGCGATCAGGGCGTGCCGGCACGCGCCTCGGCGCTCCCGCCGGCCGTTTCGCGCACGGCGGCGGCGCCGTAGGTGCGTTCCAGCCGGCGAATGACGAAGTGGGCGCGGGCGAGCGCCTCGTAGTGCGCCAGGAACGCGGTGTTCACCAGCGCGCCGCCGGCGGCGCCCACCAGCGGCACCGCCTGCATCGCGAGCTTCTGCGACAACCGCAGCCCGTAGGTCGCGGCTGCCTCCGACATCAGCATGACCAGCGGGCGGCCCTGCAGGAACAGCCGCGCGCTCCAGTAGCCCAGCTCGGGTTGCTCGCCTTCCTCCCACGGCTCGTCCACGCTGCCGCGTCCGAACGCGAACACCTCGAGACATGCGGCGCGGGTCTCCGGGTCGGCCAGGAACTCGCCCTCCTCCACCGCGATGGCAGCGATGCGGCGCATGATCAGGAGCGTCGTCACGGTCACGTCGGGCAGGAACCCAGGCAGGCCCAGCAGGCCGCCCGCAGCGCCGGAGGCGGTGACGATTAGCCGAAGGGTCCTCCGCGCGAGGCGGCCCCTGCTGCCGTCCGGCGGCAGACCGAGCACGGCGACGTCGAACGCGCGGCGCAGCGCTTCCTCGGCCAGGCCTTGCGTCTGGCGCCGGAATGTCGCCGGCGGGCGGAGCCGCCGCAAACCCGCGGCGGCCGCCGATCCGACGAAGCCCGCCACCAGCTCCGAGCCCCGGATGATGACACCGCGGCTGGCCCGCAGCCGCTCACGGGCCGCTTCCAGCTCGCCCTGCGCCTCGAGCGGCAGGCCCTTCACCAGTTCACCCATGATGCCCTCCATCCATGGGCAGCAAACGCGCGAGGACCGAACCGGTCGCGGCGCTCAGCTTGGCGCCGTAAGACGGTCCAGGAATTCGTGCAGGGTCGGCGCCCACTTGGCGGCGTCCAGACCGGAGGCGAGGTGGCCGCGATTGCTGTCGATCTCGAAATACGAGGCCTCGACACCGGCCGCGCGCAGCCCTGCCATCACGCCCGGCGCGACCGCCGGCGGGAACAGGGCGTCGGTGCGCGACAGCACGAACAGCACGCGGGCCTTGATACGGGGAAAGGCGTCGCGCACGTCGTAGCGCAGCGACGCCTTGCGCAGCACCACCAGCGAGTTGGGGTCGAACACGCGGGCCCAATCCGCCGCGATGCGCTCCAGTTCGGCCTCCCGCGCGTCGGGGTCCGGGAAGCGCTCGGCGAGATCGGTGTCGAGCCCGTAGTTCTTGAGGGTGCCGATCCGCAGCCGCGTCATCGTCTGGATGATGCCGAGATGCCCGTAATGGTGGCCGTTGTTCCAGGCCGGGTCCTTGGCGAGCACGGCGACCAGATCGTCAAGCCCGCCGCCGTCCGTTGGCGGGTGCGGTGCGGTGACGACCGGCACCACTCCGTCCATGAAGTCCGGGTAGTCGACCGCCCACTGGAACGCCTGGAAGCCGCCGAAGGACGGGCCGATCACCGCCAGGAGGTGCGTGACCCCGAGATGGAGCAGCAGCGCGTGCTGCTGCGCCACGATGTCGGAGAGGGTGATGTCCGGAAAATCGGGACCGTACGGGCGGCCGGTGGCCGGATTGGTCGTGGCCGGACCGGTCGAGCCGTAGGATGAGCCGAGCATGTTCGGTGCCACGACGAAGTATCGGTCGGTATCGATCGGCCGCCCGGGGCCGACCAGGGCGCCCCACGAGCCCTCGGAGGCGGCTCCGCCGGTGGCGAAGTGATGGCTGCTGGTGAACCCATGCGTCAGCAGGATCGCGTTGCGTCCGTCCGGCGCCAGCTCGCCCTGGGTCGTGTAGGCGACGCTCGCCTCGGGCAGCACCACCCCGCTGCGCAAGCGGAAGTCGCGGGTGGTGTGGAGATCACTCGAAAGGGTCATGGGTCCGCCGTTTCGCCGCGCGCGGCGGGGCGCCGGACGCTGACCCATCAGACCATCGAGGCTCGCCCGTCTCAAGGCCAGCGTGGCCGTGCAAGCCTGTCCCGGTCCCGGTTGCTCCGTCTCAAGCCGTCGGCATAGGCTTGCGGCGGGGCGGAGCCGATGATGATGGCGGACGGAAAATTGCTGATCGCGGGTGCTGGGGTCGGCGGTTTGACCGCGGCTCTGTCCCTGATCGCGCGCGGCTTCGACGTGCAGGTGCTCGAACAATCGCGCGAGCTTCGCGAACTCGGCGCCGGCGTGCAGATCGGGCCGAACGGAGCGCGGGTGCTGATCGAGCTTGGCTTGCGCCACGCGCTCGAGCAGGTGGTCTGTGAAGCCGCCGGCAAGGAGGCTCGGCTGTGGGACACCGGCGAGACGTTCCGGCTGTTCGACCTCGGCCAGGACTGCATCGACCGGTTCGGGGCACCCTACTGGACGGCGCACCGGCGGGACGTGCAGACGGTGCTCGCCGCGGCCTTGGAGGCGCGCTGCCCGGGAGCGATCCGGCTCGGCGCGCGGGTGAGCGACGTGCGCCAGGAGGCAGGCTCGGTCGAGGTCGAGCTGGCCAGCGGCGAGCGGATCGAGGGCGATGCGCTGATCGCCGCCGACGGGGTCCATTCGGCGGTGCGCCAAGTGCTGTTCGGCGTCGGGCCGGCCGAGTTCACCGGGTTGATGGCGTGGCGCGGGCTGATCCCGATGCAGCAGCTGCCGGCCCATCTGAACCGCCTGGTCGGCACCAACTGGATGGGGCCGGGCGGCCACGTCGTCACCTACCCGGTGCGGCGCGGCGAACTGCTCAACTTCGTCGGCGTGACCGAACGCGACGACTGGCGCGTGGAGTTCATGGACCGAGCAAGGCTCCGCGGCCGAGTGCGCCGCCGACTTTTCGGGCTGGCACCGGGACGTCCACACCATGATCGAGAGCATCGACACGCCGTTCAAGTGGGCGCTGCTCGGCCGGCCGCCGATGACCCGCTGGGCGGAGGGCCGGGTCTGCCTCCTGGGCGATGCCTGTCACCCGACGCTGCCGTTCCTGGCGCAGGGCGCCAACATGGCGATCGAAGACGGGTTCGTGATGGCGCGCTGCCTCGAAGCCGAGCGGGGAAACCCGGCCGCCGGCTTCCGCCGGTTCGAGCGTGCCCGGATGGAGCGCACGGCCCGCGTCGTGCGGGGCTCGGCCGAGAACACGCGCCGTTTCCACAACGCCGTTCTGGCCGATCGGATGGCCGCGCCCGACTACATGCGCCGCGAGATGGCGCCCGAGAAACTGCGCACCCGGTATGACTGGGCCTACGAGTACGACGCCCGCACCGTGCCGGTCTGACGGAGGCGATCGGGGTCTCAGGCCGGCCGGCTGTGTACCCACACCTCGGCGTCGATGCCGCGCACCGGTTACCTCCCGTCCCGCACCGCACCCAACTTCTGCGCGACCCGGATCGAGCGCGCGTTGCTGGGCTCGATGTAGCTGACCAGGCGCGGAAATGCGTAGCCGTCGAAGGCCCAGGCGCGGGCCGCCCGCGCGGCTTCCGGCGCAAATCCCCGGCCCCAGACGTCGGGATGCACGGTGTAGGCGATCTCGGGTTCGGGCCAGTCCGGCTGGTGCAGGATGCCGGCGTGGCCGATCACCCGGCCGGTCTCTCTCTCCACCACGGCGAACACGCCGTAGCCGCGCAACGTCCAGCTGCCGATCATCACCGCCATCCGGTCCCAGGCCTGCGCGGGTGAGTGCGGGCCGCCGATGTAGCGAGCCACCTCGGGCAGGGCACGGAGCGCGGCGTAGTCGTCGAGATCGGCGGCTTGGAAGCCACGTAGCAGCAGCCGATCGGTTTGCAGCTGAGGGATGCTGAGTTGGGTCATGCCGTCACACCGCCGGTGGTTCGTGCAGGCCTTGGGCGAGCGCTGCCTGCGTCTGCGAGGCGAGTGCCCGTTGGAAGCCGTCGCGCGCCTGCAGCCGCTGCCAGTAATCCGCCACGCCGGGCGAGAAGCGGGTCGCCAACCCGAGCCGGTCGGCGAACATGAGCGCATAGCCGACCGAGATGTCGGCCGCGGTGAAGCGGCCGCCGCTGAGGAATTCGGCGTTCCGCATCGCGGCCTCGATCGCCCGCAACCGGCTCATGAACCAGCGGGCGTAGTCGTCCACGATCTGCGGCATCCGGCGTTCCTCCGGCTCGAGGCGCGAATAGCGCAGCACGAGCGTTTGCGGAAACGTCAGCGTGGCTTCGCCGAAATGCAGGAAGTTCAGGTAGCGCCCGTATTCAGGGTTCTCGGGCGTGATTGCGAACGGCGTCTGCCCGTAGCGGGTCACTAGGTAGTGGCAGATCGCCGCGGACTCGGTCATCGCGGTCTCACCATCGGTGAAAAAGGGAATGGTGCCGAGCGGATTGATCTGCAGGAACTCGGGGGATCGCGCCCGCGGAGGGAACGGCAGCATTCGCAGCTCGTACGGGAGGCTCATTTCCTCCAACGTCCAGAGCGGGCGGAACGAGCGGGCGTTGGCGCAGTGGTAGAGAACGATCATGGCGGAACCGCTCAGACCAGCGCGACCGGCCGCACCGGGCAGCCGGTGGCGCCGCGGTATTTCGTCGCCAGCAGGATAAAGCAGAAGCTGCCGACGCGATCGCGCGCCAGCTCGTCCAGCGCGAGATTTTCGATCAGGTGGACGCCCGCCTCCACCAGCACATGCTGGTGGACCGGCAGCCCGAGCGCATGGTCGGGATTGGGCAGCACTTCGACGGCCATGGTGTCGGCGCCGATCGCGACGACGCCGCGCTCGGTGAGCCAGTGCGCGGCAGGCAGGTCGATGCCCGGCTCACCCTGCAAGTAGCGCGCGTTGTCGGTCCCGAAATAGCGGCCCCATCCGGTTCGGATCAGCACGATGTCGCCTTCGCCCACTTCCGTCCCGGCGGTGTCCTGCGCGCGGGCGAGATCGTCGGGCGTCACCACCCGGCCGGGCTCAAGATACCCGCCGCCGTCAACTCCCGCGACGTCGAGCAGGACCCCGCGAGTGATCATGGGCGGCGCCTGCTCGATGCCGAGCCGGTCCAGACCCCAATCGGTCACCGCTTCGTTCGCATCGAAGCCGTTATAGAGCCGGTTGCCCTTGGTGAAATGGCCGAGCGCGTCGATGTGCGTGCCGACATGGGTGGTCATCTCGATGCGCTCGAGATTTGAGCCGGCGTCGTTGACCATCCCCATCTTGCGGCGGCGCTTCAGGCTGTCGCGCCACGAGGCGAAGATCGACAGCAGGAACGGCGTCTGGTTCGGCGCCATGTAGGGGGCGCCGGCGTCGATCGTGTGACTGACGTCGTAGACGCGTCCCCCACGCACCGAGCCAAGGGCGGCCAGCCGGCGCTCGGGAGTGAGCAAGTTGGCCGCGCCGAGCTGGTCGGACGCACCCCAGCGCGAGTGGTCATGCAGGACGCCGCTCATCGATTGCTCCCCCCCTGTGCGCGTCCATCCTGACAGGCGACGCACGGGCTGACGAGCGGGCGGGCGCCGAGCCCGATCAGCGGGCCGCATTCGCCAGCCGGCGGGCGAGGCGCAGCAGCACCTGCCGGTCGGCTGGCAGGCACTCACGGTAGAGACGAAGCAGGGCCACCTCGTCACCGCCGTCGGGCTGCAACGCCGCGTGCTTGTCGGCGCCGTGCAGCAGGTACTCCACCCCGACCTCCAGCGCGCCGGCGATGCGCGACAGGTTGGCGGAGAGCTGGCCCGATCGGCCGGTCTCCCACTGGGCGACGGCGCTGCGACTGACCCCCACGGCGGCGGCCAATTCGTCCTGTGTCCAGCCGCGCTCCTTGCGGACGCCGCAGATGCGCCGGCCAATCTCGTCGGTCTGTCCCATCGCCTCGCTATACGTCACAAAGACTAACATTACCAGCGACGCTTTCGGTAAGCCCGGCGCCCGGTCCCGCGCAGATGAAGCTGGTCTCAAGCCGTTGGGGAAGGTAACGCATTTGTGTTAACCACGTTGACAGTCGCCGTAAGTATCACTAACATGTGTTCATCGCATCCATTGGATCCCTTTCATGCCAGCAAAGATTTCCTGGACCGTGGCCCAAGACACCCAGCTTCGGCGCCTGCGCGCCGAGGGCTCGACTTGGGACGAGATTGCCGCAGCGCTTGGCTTTTCCCGCTTCGCCGTCATCGAACGCGGCCGCCGCATCGGTGCTCGCCGCCCGCCCCCCGGACCGCGCCCGGTCGTCGAGGACCCGGGCCGTGATCCACTGCCCCCCGGTCACCCACGCAGCTGGGGGCCGCTGGTGGCAGGAACGGTCCTTGAGGCGACGTCCTATCCGTTGCCCGTATTCAGCCGGTGACCGCCGCGCCACAGCCTACATCCGCAGCCCCGGCCGGGGCTGCGGCACGATTTTTCATTGTCAGTGAGGATTGCGCGATGATCGATCTGAACCACGCGATGCCGAAAGCCCGTACGGCCATCCTCCCGGTCGGGCAAGCGCTTGGGAGCCCCGAACACCGGACCGGCCGTCGCGCGAGGCCGGCCAGCGGGACGGGCGAGGCCGCCCAGCCGGTCGAACTCGGTGAATGCTACGATGCCGAACTGGTCTTGGGTCGGCTTGAGGAAGCCGGCATGACCTTGCTCTCAATTCCCGACACCGGTTGGAGCACCAAGCTCCGCAACTCGTCGCTCGACATCGTCCGCAGCGCAGCGGAGGCATATGGCTGGAACGACAGGGCGATCCGGCCGCCGGTGCCGAGCGCGGCGAGGATCGATCGGATGGACGAAGCCCTCGCATGGATCCCGCTGATCCCGGCCGAGAACTACGTGCTGCGCCGGATCGTCGGCGCGCGCTGCCTGATCAACCCGATGACCGAGCGCCACCTGTTTCCGTGGCGGCGGCTGGCCGTGGCGGTGGGTGCCGACCACAAGGCCGTCCAGCGCTGGCACGCCCAGGGGATCGACCGGATCGTCACCGCGTTGAACCAGGCCACTCGCTAACCGAGCCGACCACCGGTCGAACCCGCGCCGCGCCGGGGAGCACTCGGCGCGGCTGTCTTGCGGCACCGCGTCCAGGACCGCACCGGCCTATCCCGTCCAGACGAACAGGCGGTCGAGTGCGGCCAGATGGAGCCCGGCGGCGACGACAACCATCGCATGCCAGATCGCGTTGTGAAACGGCAGGCGCCGCCACAGGTGCACGAGCGAGCCGAGCGAGTAGATCACGCCGCCGCCGATCAGAAGCAAAGAGACATCCGCGGGCAGCGTGGTCAGCAGCGAGCGGGCGACACCCAACACCAGCCAGCCCATGCCGAGATAGAGCGCGACAGAAATCGTCTCGAAACGGTGCGGACATGCCAATTTCAGCCCGACCCCGATGGCTGCGAGGCCCCACACAATGGTGCAAAGCGGCACCCCAAGGTCTGGGTCGAGCGCATTGAGCGCCACGGGCGTGTAGCTGCCCGCGATCATGATGAAGATCATCGCGTGATCAAGCCGGCGAAGCAGCGCCTTCGTGCGGCTCGGACGCGCCATGTGGTAAACGGTGGACGCCAACAACATGCCGATCAGGCCGACGCTGTAGACCAGCAGGCTGACGAGCTGTTTGACGGTTGCGTCCGGACCGATGCGGGCAAGCAGCCAAGCCGTTGCGACCATTGCGGCCGGCAGCCCGACGAAATGGATGATACGGTCGGCGGTGTGTTCGAGCTTGGTGTAGCTCGGAAACTCCGCTTGCGGGGCCGGCAAGTGTTCCTCTCGATCCAGGATCGACACGCCGCAGAAGCCAGCCAGTACTCCGTCGCTCCCAGGTGTCGCGTCGGCGCTACGTAGCGCGCAGCTGCGCTTCGTCGAGGACGCGCTCGTGACTGTCCAGGGCGTTCTTGACCCGATACTGGCATCCGGCGTTCGTCACTGGAAGTGTGCGGACGATCGTGTAGACGCCGGCCCGAACGTTCGAGTCGAGCTTGCTCGGCGAAAAGGATACCCGGTCACCAGCGGCGAATTTGTGCTGCGTCATTGGTCATCTCCCGGAGTGCTGCGGCACGCTCGGGGCGGCGCATGCACGCTGCCCCGGTCGCTCGGTTGGCCGCTTCGTCAAGAGGCCTGAAGGTTTGCCGCGGCCGTCTTGCCCTGATGGCCGCTCTCGAGGTCGTAGCTGACCTTCTGACCTTCGCTCAGGGTTGCGAGACCGGCACGCTCGACGGCCGAGATGTGGACGAATACATCCTTCGATCCGTCATTCGGCTGGATGAAGCCGAAACCTTTTTGGGGATTGAACCATTTTACTGTGCCTGACGCCATGACGCGAAGTCTCCATGCCCGGCCCGCGCCCTGCGAAGTGCAGGACGCACTCACTTTTCAAGAGGGGGGACCGGTGCCTCGCGGATGCGGAGCAGGTAGCGAGATCTTGCCCCGGCTGAAAAGTTCAGCCGTCGAAACAGCCTAGAAGGGCTGCCGCCAAATAGCACGCGCTAATTTCGCCCCCGCTCTTTCTGCGGTGGTCAGGGTGCGCGGACCGGGCACCTCATGGCAAGCGCCGGGCCGACATCTCGACCGTGAAACGGGTCTCGCTTGCCTGCAGCGTGCCGCTGACCGGTGCGGCGGCCGCCGGGATCGCATTGCTCGACAGCGGGATATGGCCGGCGCCTGTCATCAGGCCGGAGGTCGCGTCGAAGCCGACCCAGCCCGCCCCTGGCAGATAGATCTCGGCCCAGGCATGGAGGTCGGCGGTGTCCCGCGTCAGCCCCGGGAGCGGCCTGTTCTCATCGGCCAGCTGGATGAGGTAGCCGGAGGCGAACCTAGCGGCGAACCCGAGGCCGCGCGTCAGCTCCACCAGGAGCCAGGCGACGTCCCGACATGACCCGGTGCGGCTGCCGAGAGTTGTCTCGCTGCACTGCACTCCCGCTTCCATCCGTGCGGTGTAGGCGATCCGGCCGTGCACCGCCCTGTTCAGTCCGACCAGCATTTCGAGCGACGATTGCTCCTGCTGCGGGATCTCGGCCAGCAGCGCCGCGAGCGGCGGCGAAGGCGTTGCCGCCGCCAGGTAAGGGGTCAACTCCCACCGCAGTTGGTCGGAGTAGCGAAACGGCCAGCGTGCCGCGTCCGGCTCGATGAAGAAATTGAACGGATTGGAACTCGGTGACATCCGCAACAAAATCCACCCCGATCTCGAACCTGCGCGTCGGGCCGGGGAGCGTGACGCGGGTGAGGAAATTGCCCGCGGGGTCCTGGAACTCGGTTCTGGTCTCGGCTTCGGGCAACACGGTCAGGGCATAGGCGAGGATCGGGGTGCGGGCATGTGGCGCAGGTCGCAACCGGATCGTCTGCGGACCGAGGACCGATGAGTTGATCGTAGTCATAGATGGTTCGGTGGCGGACGGCGACCGGGACCGGCACGAGCAATGCTCCAAGGTGATCGCGCGGGCGGTGCGAGCTGCCCTGCGAAGGAGATGGGCCGTCACGAACGACATTCGAGCCCGAGCCGATGTGTGGCGGGCCGGCTCCGGGCAGTGTCAAGGTCCATGGACAAACGGGAGAAAGACAGCAATTTTGCGAAACATTGACGATTTGGCGCGGGACGGGCGGGTCGGGAGCGGCGGGCGAAGGGCATGGACCGACTGACCAGTATGGCGGTTTTCACCAGGATCGTGGAGGCGAGCAGCTTCTCGGGGGCCGCGCGGTCGCTCGGTATCTCGCAGGCCACCGCCAGCAAGCATGTCCAGATGCTGGAGGAGTGGCTCGGCGCGCGCCTCCTCAACCGCACCACCCGGCGGGTCGGCATGACCGAGATCGGCAAGAGTTTCTATGCCCAGTGTACGCAGATCCTCGCCGACATCGATGACGCCAAACGTGCGAGCAAGAGCGAAATCGCGCTGCGCGGCAGCCTCAGGGTCGCGGTGGCGATCTGCTTCGGCAGCACGCTGTTCGGCGCTTTGCTGCACGGCTTCACCGCCGAGAATCCGGAACTGACGATCGAGGTCTTCCTCACCGATCGCGCAATCGACCCGCAGGAGGACGGGTTCGACCTGTCGATCCGCTTCGGCGTGGATGCGATGACGGGCGCGGTGGTACGGCGTCTCGCGGTGTTTCCCCAATCCCTCTGTGCGTCGCCCGAGTACCTGTCGGGCCGTGAGTGGCCGGAAGATCCGGTCGATCTCGTCGGGCATCGCTGCCTTCTCGACCAGCTATTGCATCCGGCGGGCTGGCAGTTCATCGGACCGGCGGGTCGGGTGGCTCCTCGGCTGTCATATGTCATCACCGCGAACAACGTGCTCCTCCTCCGCGACGCCGCCCTTGCCGGCGCGGGGATTTGCATGATCCCGGATTTTGCGGTCGGGCCCGATTTCGCGGCTGGGCGCCTGGTCCGCCTGATGCCCGAATGGAAGGTGCCGGTGCTTGAGCTGAGCGCGATCATTCCCGCCGGACGTCAGGCCTCCGCCAAGATCCTGGCGCTGACGGGCTATGTCGCGGAGCGCTTGGCGACCCCGCCAGACGGCGTGCGTGGGGAGGACGAGGAAGCCTTCCTCGCTCAAGCGTCGACGTAGGGGTTGCGGGTGCCGCGCAACTGCAGGCGGATCGGCGTGCCGGGCAGCGCGAAGCTCTCGCGCAGTGCATTGACCAAGTAGCGCTGGTAATCGTCGGGCAGCTGTTCGGTCCGGTTGCCGAACGCGATGAAGGTCGGCGGCCGCGCCTTGGCCTGCGTGATGTAGCGCAACTTGAGGCGCCGGCCGGACACCAGCGGCGGCGGATGCCGCGCCAGTGTCGCCTCGAACCAGCGATTGAGCTCGCCGGTCGGCACCCGGGTGTTCCACACCCGATGAACCTCGCGCACGGCCGGCAGCAGGCGGTCGAGCCCGGCGCCGGTCTGGGCGGACAGCGTCACGACCGGGATGCCCTTCATCTGCGACAGGCTGGCCTCGAGCCGGTCCGCAACCGCCCGCCGCGCCGCCTGACGGTCGGCGACGGCGTCCCACTTGGTGAGAACCAGGATGCAGGCCCGGCCCTCGCGCTCGATCAGCTTGGCGATCTGCAAATCCTGGTCGTGCAGGCCCTCCGTCCCGTCCACCGCGAGCACCACGACCTCGGCCATCTTCAAGGCCTCGATCGCGGCGCTGACGGACATCTTCTCGAGCGGGGCCTCGATCCGGGCGCGGCGCCGCAGGCCGGCGGTGTCCACCAGCTCGATCGCGCCGGCGGGATCGGCGATGCGTACCGCCACGGCGTCGCGGGTCAGGCCGGGTTCGGGGCCGGTAATCATCCGTTCCTCGCCGAACAGCCGGTTGACCAAGGTGCTCTTGCCGGCATTGGGCCGGCCGACGATGGCAAGCTTCAGCGGCCGTGCGGCGTCCTCCTCGGCCTCCGCCGGGTCGCTCGGCAGCCGTTCGGCAATCTGCGACATCAGGTCGGCGATCCCCTCGCCGTGCTCGGCGGAGACCGCGACGGGCTCGCCGAGCCCGAGCGCATAGGCGTCGAGGACGGCCGAGCCGCCCGAGCGGCCCTCCGCCTTGTTGGCGACCAGCAGCACCGGGCGGTCCAGCCGACGGAGCCACCGGGCGAAATGCTCGTCGGCCGGCATGATGCCGGCGCGGGCGTCGAATACGAACAGCACGAGGTCGGCTTGCGACAGCGCGGCCGCCGACGAGGCATGCATTCGGCCGGGCAGGCTCTCCGGGGCGGCTTCCTCCAGGCCGGCGGTATCGACCAGCCGAACCGCGCGGCCGCGCAGCAGCGCCTCCGCTTCCTTGCGGTCGCGGGTGACGCCGGGGGTGTCCGAGACGAGCGCCGATCGCTGCCCGGCAAGGCGGTTGAACAGGGTGGATTTGCCGACATTCGGTCGGCCGGCAATCACGACCTGCGGCAGCCGGCTCATCAAACCCGGCCCATCACACGGTGAACTGTTCGGCGATGATCCGCTCGGAGAGGCCCTGATCCGGATCGAACAGGACCGTGACGTCGATCGAGCGATCCTCGCTCACCGACACCGAGACGACATCCCGCACTTCCGTGAAGTCGGCGACGGCGGCGACCGGCCGCTTGTCGGTTTCCAGCACCTCGAACAGAACCTCGGCGGAACTCGGCAACAGCGCACCCCGCCAGCGCCGGGGCCGGAACGCGCTGATCGGGGTGAGCGGCAGCAGGTTGGCCGAGAGGGGCACGATCGGTCCGTGCGCCGAGAGATTGTAGGCGGTCGACCCGGCCGGCGTGGAGACCAGGATGCCGTCGCAGATCAGCTCCGCGAGGCGGATGCGGCCGTCGACCGAGACCCGGATCTTCGCCGCCTGGCGCAATTGGCGCAGCAGGCTGACTTCGTTGAGTGCGAGCGCCTCGCCGATCTCGCCCATCACGGTGACGGTGCTCATCCGGAGCGGGTGCAGGACCGCGGCCTGGGCGTTGAGCAGCCGCTGCAGCAAGGCCTCCTCGACCAGCGGGTTCATCAAGAACCCGACCGAGCCGCAATTCATGCCGTAGACCGGGGTGTCCCGGCCGAGCACGGTGTGCAGCGTCTCCAGCATGAACCCATCCCCACCGAGCGCCACGATGCATCCGGCGCTCGCCACCGGGCAGGTGCCATAGAGCGCGATCAAGCGCTGGCGGCACTCTGCGGCGAGCTGCGTCGGAGCAGAGACGAAGGCGATCCTGCCCGGCGCGAACTGCCTGGAGTTCGATCGCGGGTGCGCCGACTTCGGGCAGGCGCGGGCTCAAGCGAGCTTCCGGTGCTCCAGCACCGGCATGTCGCGCCGGACTTTCCCGGTGATCTTCGGGTCGATCCGCGCCGTTGCCCAGCCGGGGCCGTCGGAGACCTTGGCGAGCACGTGGCCCCACGGGTCACAGAGCAGCGAGTGACCGTACGTGAAGCGTGGCTGGCCCGCCGCGTCCTCGTGCTTGCCCCAGGTGGCGGGTGCCGCCAACCAGCATTGGGTCTCGATCGCGCGGGCGCGGATCAGCACCTCCCAATGGTCCTTGCCGGTCTGCTCGGTGAAGGCGGAGGGCAGGAAGACCAGGTCGGCACCGGCGCGGCGCAGGGCCAGGAACATCTCCGGGAAGCGCACGTCGTAGCAGATGGCGCAGCCGACGGTCAGGCCGTCCGCCTCGTAGGTGACGATCTCGTCGCCGGCGCCGTACATCGAGCTCTCACGGTACCCCTTGCCGTCCGGGGTGACGATGTCGAACAGGTGGATCTTGCGGTAGCGCGCGATCTCGCTGCCGTCCGGGTCGAACACCACCGTGGTGTTGAACAGCTTGTCGCCGCCGCGCTCGCCGAGCGATCCCCCGTGAACGTGGATGCGCCGCGTGCGGGCGACCTCGCGCAGGAACTCGTAGGCGGGGCCGCCCGGCTCGTTGGAGCCTTTGGCGGGCAGTTCCTCCGCCTGCTCGAACTTCGCCGCGCGCGTGCCGCCGAGGCAGGTCCACATTTCCGGCAGGCTGACGAGGTCGGGTCGATCGGCCTCGACGGCGCGCTCGATCAGCTTGCGAGCTTGGCTGATGTTCTCCGCCTTGTCGTGGCCGGGGCTCATTTGCACGACGCTCACGCGCATGACCGCTCTCCTGTCGGCGCCTCGCGTCTGGGCACCTCGTCGCATGAAGCACGGTCGCACCGTCTGCGGCAAGCGAGGGCGGAACGGTCCGCCCTGGCAGCCATGTCACCGCGGCCAGTCGAGGCGCGGCTCCGCGCGGGGCGACCGCGACCCTCGATCGAGGTCGGCGCGGCGCGGCGTGCGCAGGTCGTCCTGGTCGGGATCGGCGGCGTGCGGTGCGGGTGGGATCGGCGGCCGGCTCATCACCGGCTCGGAGCGGGGCCGTGGCATGGCGGACGCGGGCGGCGCGTAGATCGCCTCGTCATAGCGCGTGTGGTGCACGGGCTCCGGCATGCGGAGCGCCAGGCTGCGGATCTCGCCCTGGATCTCGTCGAGGCGCGCCTCCATCGCCTCGAGCCGGCCCTTGACCCCGAACACGGCGAACGGCATCGACAGGAACGCGAGGGCGTACAGCAGCGCCGGCACCAGGACCAGGATCGGCACCCACCAGGGCAGCCAGTCGGGCAGGGCGGGAAGGGTCATGGCGCGACGTTTAGCATCAGGGTCCGCATCGCATCCACGCCGATCCGCATCCGGATCGGTTGCGCGCTGGATTCCTGCCGCGCAGCGTGCGAAGTGCGGCGAATGCTCTTGCTGATCCCCGGCCCCGTGACCACCCGCCCGGAGGTCCGGGCCGCACTGGCCCAGGATTTGGCGCCCTGGGACAACGACTTCCGTGCCGTGGTCGCCGGCTTGCGCGAACGCGTCCTGGCGATCGGCGAGGGCGATCCCGATCTGCACGCCGCCCTGCCGTTGCAGGGCTGTGGTCATTTTGCCGTCGAGGCGTCCGTCCGGAGTTTCCTGCCGCCCGGCGGGCGACTGCTGTTGCCCATGACCGGGGCGTATGCGCAGCGGCTGGCGCGACTGGCGCGCGAGGCGGGTCGCATCGTCGTGGAACTGGCGGTGCCGCCGGCCTCCAAGGTCGACCCGGCGTTGGTTTCTGCGGCATTGGCGGCCGACCCTTCCATCTCCCACCTCGGCCTCGTCTACAGCGAGACGGGCAGCGGCATCGCCCATGATGCGCCGGCTCTCGCCGCGGCAGCCGGGCGGCTCGGCCGGCGCGTACTCCTCGACGCGGTCTCGGGGTTCGGGGCGTTGCCGCTTGATCTCTCGACGCGGCCGGAAATCGACGCCGTGGTGTTCACTGCCAACAAATGCCTGGAATCCGTGGCCGGGGTCGCCTTCGTGCTGGCCCGCACCGACAGGTTGGTTCCCGGCCAGGCTGGCAGCTGGTCGCTCGATCTCGCCGACATCCACAATCACGCGCTGCGCCACGGGTGGGGCAGCTTCCGCTTCACGCCGCCGCCGCAGATCCTCGCCGCCTTGTCGGTCGCGCTCGACCTGTTCGACGCCGAGGGCGGCCAGCCCGCCCGCCTCGCCCGCTATGTCGCCAACGCGCGCACGTTGCATGACGGCGTGCGCCGGCTGGGTCTGGACCCGATGCTGCCGGCGGCAGTGCAGGGCCCGGTGGTGATGAACGTGCATGCGCCGGCCGACCCGGCTTGGGACCTGCAATGCTTCGTCGATGCCCTGAAGCGACGCGGCGTGCTGATCAGCAATTTTTCCAGCACGCCCGAGCCGAGTTTCCGGATCGGCTGCATCGGCGCGATCACGCCGGACGACATGGCAGCCGCGGTTGCCGCGCTGGATGCGGCGCTGACGGAAATCGGCGTGCGCCATCGGGCGGGCGCGCCGGCGGCGGACTGAACAGGGGGAACCGCGTGGCAACCGACCTGGACATCGCGCGGGCGACGAAGCTGCGTCCGATCGTCGAGATCGCGGCCCGCGCCGGTATCCCCGCCGACGCGCTCGAGCCCTACGGTCACACCAAGGCCAAGATCGGCTTCGACTTCATCCGTTCGACGATGGACCGGCCGGATGGCACTCTGGTGCTGGTGACGGGCATCAGCCCGACCGCGGCAGGCGAGGGCAAGACGACCACCACGATCGGGCTCGGCGACGCCCTGAACGCGCTTGGCCGCAAGACCATGATCTGCCTGCGCGAGCCGAGCCTCGGTCCGTGCTTCGGCCAGAAGGGGGGTGCCGCCGGCGGTGGCCGCGCGCAGGTCGCGCCGATGGAGGAGATCAACCTCCATTTCACCGGCGACTTCCACGCCATCACGGCAGCCAACAACCTGCTGGCCGCGATGGTGGACAACCACCTCTTCTGGGGCAACGCGCTGGAGCTTGACCCGCGCCGGGTGAGCTGGCGACGCGCCCTCGACATCAACGACCGGGCGCTGCGGAGCATCGTGACCGGCCTCGGCGGCGGCGTGAGCGGCGCGCCCCGCGAGGCGGGGTTCGACATCACGGTCGCCTCCGAGGTGATGGCGGTGCTGTGCCTGTCGAAGGATCTGGCGGAACTGCAGGACCGGCTCGGGCGAATGATCGTCGGACAGCGGCGGGACGGTTCGGCGGTGACGGCGCGTGACCTCAAGGCCGATGGCGCGATGGCGGTGCTGCTGCGGGACGCCATGAAGCCCAACCTGGTGCAGACCTTGGAGGGCTCCCCGGCGCTGGTCCATGGCGGGCCGTTCGCCAACATCGCGCATGGCTGCAACTCGGTCGTCGCCACCCGGCTCGGCCTCAAGCTCGCCGATGTGGCGGTGACGGAGGCGGGCTTCGGCGCCGACCTCGGGGCGGAGAAATTCCTCGACATCAAATGCCGCTCGGCCGGGATCTGGCCCTCTTGCGCGGTGGTGGTCGCGACGGTGCGCGCCTTGAAGATGCACGGCGGCGTGGGCCGGTCGGCGCTCGACGTCGAGGCGGTCGACGCCGTTGGCCGAGGCATCGCCAACCTTGCCCGTCACGTCGAGAACATGGGCAGGTTCGGCCTGCCCGTGGTGGTCGCGCTGAACCGCTTCAGTTCCGATACCGATGCCGAAATCGCGGTCGTCCGCGACGCGATGGCGGAGCGGGGCAGCGAGGCCGTGCTGTGCACCCATTGGGCGGACGGTGCCGCGGGCGCCGAGGCGCTGGCCCACGCGGTGCTGCGCCGGCTGAGCGGCGCCCAGGTCCGGCCGCCTGTGATGCTCTATCCCGATGCCATGCCGCTGGCCGAGAAGATCCGCACCGTGGCGCGCGAGATCTACCGGGCGTCCGACATCGCGCTGCCGGCGCCGGTCGGCCGCCGCCTGGCAGCGTTCGAGCAGGCGGGCTTCGGCAATCTGCCGGTCTGCATCGCCAAGACCCAGTACAGCTTCAGCGCCGACCCGACCCTGCTGGGCGCCCCCGAGGGCCATATCCTGCCGGTCCGCGAGGTCCGGCTGTCGGCCGGGGCCGGGTTCGTGGTCGTGATATGCGGCGACATCCTGACCATGCCCGGCCTGCCGCGGGTCCCCGCCGCGGAGGCGATCGGCCTCGGCCCCGACGGGCAGATCGAGGGGCTTTTCTAGATCCGCGCGACCGCGATGGCCGCCCGGGAGATTGTCCTCCGGCCGCCCGTGTCAGTGCTGCTGCTCGACGATCGGCCGCAACAGGCGGAGCAGAGAGTCGGGAAGCGGCTCCTCTTCGACGTGGGCGTAAGCCTCTCGCAGCGTGCCGCTCAACCAAGCGTCGAGCACCACGTCCGAGATTGCTCGATCCTCCACCGCCCGGTATGTCTCGCCCAACATCATGCAGCGGTAATGCAGGTTCTCACCCAGGGTTGCCGGCGTGGGTCATACGCGGTCACATCACTTGATTGCGCGTCAGCCTCGGTGTCCGGGATCCGCTTGGGATGGGGCTGTGCCGTTCAGCAGGAAACGCGCGAGCGCGGCGCCAAGGCAGTCGTGCAACGTCTCGACGGTCGCTTGGCGGTCCGGCTTGGCGACGGCCTCGACGTCGAGCCGTCCCTCGCTGATCCAGTCGCGCATCAGATCCGAGCGGTGAAACAGCACGGTTCCGGGCAGCTTGGCCGCTTCCGCGAGCACGTGTTCGTAGGTCTCGACGTCGGCCCGGCTGCGCAGCAATCGACTGAACGGCGGGTCGACCAGCACGAGATCGCTGCCGGCGGCGCGCACGGCTGCTGCCGCCGTCTCCAGCGTCGCGGTCAGCTCCGCCGGCGGTGAGCCGTGCACGGCCTCGACGGTGCCGGTCTGCCAGATGACCACCGCGACCGTGGCGCTCTTCAGCTCCTCCTTGATCAACGGCAGCATGTCGGCAGCGGTGAGGCCCTTGGCGCCCCGGACGGTCAGTTCGAAGCGGGCTCTGGGCTCCGTGCTCTGCAAGGCGCGCAGCATGCGAGCCGGGTAGGCGTTGTCGGCGCTGCCGTCCTGTCCGCTGGTGGTGGCCGAGCCGACGGCAAGGATCTCGATGGGCTTGTCCGCTGCCAGCGCCGCCGCGAGGCGGTCGAGACGTCGATCCGGCATCATCAAAGCGACCGGCGCGGGACAGCGTTCCGGCGTCGGCACCTCCGCCCGAACCGGCACCGGCAGCGTGCACGACAACAAAACGAGGGCCGTGGCGAGGCGCATGGGTCGCCCGCTACCAGCAGCCCGAGACGGCGGCAACCCGCGGCCCGATCACGCCTCGGTTCGGAGCAGCAACGTGCGGGCAAGCGCCTCGACGTCACCGGCCGCCACCGAGTTCGGATGGCGGGTCATCAGCAACGTCTGGCGGCGGATCGCATCGCGCACCCGCTCGTCGCGCCGGACGATGCCGGCGAGCGGCGGGGTCTGACCGAGGAATGTCGCGCACGCGCGGCGCAGGGTCTCGTAGGTGCGCTCGCCGCCGGCGCGCGACGGCGCCTGGTTGACCAAGATGCGGGCGTCGGCGTCGCTCCGGTCCATGGCGTGCAGCTTCAGCACGGCATAGGCGTCGGTGAGGCTGGTCGGCTCGTCGGTGGCGACCACCAATAGCTGATCGGCAAACGCCGCCATCCGCCGCGTCGCGCGGTCGAGCCCGGCGCCGAGGTCGAGCAGCACCACGTCATAGCGCGCCGACTGCCGGCGAAGTGCGCCGAGCAGTTGCTCGACCTGCACCGGGTCGAGGGCCGACAGGCTCCCCGACCCCGAACGGCCGGCCAGGATGTCGAACCCGCCCTCGGGGTGGCGCAGCACGGCCGCGTCGAGTGTCACGCGTCCGGCGACGACGGCGCCGAGATCCTGCGTCGGCGTCAGGCCGAGCTGGATGTCCACGTTCGCCAACCCGAGATCGCCGTCGAACAGCAGTACCGCGCAGCCTTGCCGGCTCAGTGCATGCGCCAGTGTGATGCCGAGCCAGGTCTTGCCGACGCCTCCTTTGCCGGAGGCGATCGCGACGAGGCGCGCCGACCGGGATGAGGTCGGCCATACGGAAGTGGACAGCACGGAAGCGGGCAGCGCGGTCATGGCGAAAGGTCCGGATGAACTTGAGACGGATGAACCGGCCTCGGCGCGGGCGGGACGGACGCGGCGACGGGCGGCTGGGCCAACAGGCGCTCGGCGAGGAAGCCCGGCGTCATCGGCACCAGGCCATCTGCCGCGCCCGGTCCGATCCCGGCCTCGGTGAGGGCAAGTCCCCCGGCATGGGCGGCGGCCAGCACCGCGCCAAGCCGGCGGCTGATGTCGAAGCGGGTGACGACCAGCATGGTCGCACCGGCCTCGGCGAACCGCTCGGCGAGATCGGCGGCCTCGCCGGGATCGAACCCGGCCGGCAGGACGGCGACGACGCTGGCCTCCGTGGCCGCCGCGAGCGCGGCGATCTCGTCGCGCTGCGCCGGGTCGAATGGGTCGGTGCCCGGCGTGTCGATCAGGACCGGAGCGGGTTCGGACCGGCGCAGCAGGGCGCGAGCGAGCGTGACCGGATGGTTCGCCACCAGCAGATCGATCCCGAGCAGGCGGGTGTAGGCGGCAAGCTGTTCGGTGGCACCGGCCCGGCGGCCGTCCGCCGTGACCACGGTCGGCGCGACCCCGCCCATGACGAGCCGGGTCGCCAGTCGCGCCACGGTCAGCGTCTTGCCCGCTCCCGGCGGCCCGGCGAACAGCAGCGGGCGCGCGCCAGGCGAGAGGGGGAGGCTGGCGAATGCGAGTGCCTGGGCGAGCTGGGCCGGCAACTCGCCATCCCGCAACCGGCCGATCAGGGCGGCGGGCGCACCGTGAAACGCCAACCGGGCCATGCGCTCCGGGTCGGGCGCGCGCGGCGCCGGCGGCGGCACATCCTCGTCCGGCTGCAGCGCGGCGGTCACCTCGACGCCGTCGGCCACGCGGCGCGTGGACAGGATCAGCGCCTCGGCGCCGAGTTCCCGGCGGATGCGCGTCATCGCCTCCGCCATGTTTGCGGCGCGAAAAAGCTTCAGCCGCATGGGCCGAGCCTAGCGTTGGCCGCTCGCCGCAGGTCTGCCACCGCTGCGGTCAAAGGCTGCTGACTGTACCGGATGCGCGCGCGGGGCGAAATCTCTGCCTGGGCGAGTACCGGCGTGCTCGGCCGGATGCGCTCGACGATCGCCCGCACGTGGAACCTGATGGCGCCGCTGGTCAGCAGCACCGGAGCCTCGCCGGCAGAAGCGGCGGTATCGAAAGCCGCACGCAGCCGCTGCATGAACTCCTGCAGCTTGGATGGCGCCATGGCCAGCTGGCGATCCTCGGCCGGCCCGACCAACCCCTCGGTGAACGCGGCCTCCCAATCCGGCGACAACGTGATCAGCGGGATGTAGCCGGCAGCGCCCACGTGCGAGTCGCTGATCTGGCGGGCCAGCCGACTGCGCACATGCGCGACGATCGCCGGGATGATCCGCGCCGTCCCGCCGCAGGCTTCCTGGATGCCTTCGAGGATGGTCGGCAGGTCGCGGATGGACACCCGCTCGGCGAGCAGCGCCTGCAGGACGCGTTGCACGCCGCCCACCGTAATCTGCGACGGGATGAGGTCGCCCACCAGCTTCTGCTGCTCGCGCGGCAGGTCGTCGAGCAGCTTCTGCGTCTCCGCATAGGAGAGCAGCTCGGCCATGTTCTCCCGCACGATTTCGGTGAGGTGGGTGGTCAGCACGCTCGGCGGATCGACGACGGTGCAGCCCCGGAAGATGGCTTCCTCCTTGATGCCGGGCTCGACCCACAGCGCCGGCAGGCCGAATGCGGGCTCGGTGGTCTGCTGGCCGGGCAGGTCCGGCACCCCGCCGCGCGGGTCCATCGCCAACACCATGGTGGGACGCAGTTCGCCGCGCCCGGCCTCGATCTCCTTGACCCGGATCGAGTAGCTGTCCGCCCCCATCGCCATGTTGTCCTGGATGCGCACCGGCGGCAGCACGAAGCCCATGTCGGCGGCAATCGACCGGCGCAGGCCCTTGATCTGCTCGGTGAGCCGTGGCGCGTCGCCACCGGCCAACGTCAGCAATCCATAGCCGAGTTCGAGGCGGATCATGTCGATGCGCAAGGCGTCGGTGATCGGCGCCTCGGCCAGCGTGACCAGCGGAGCGGGCTCGTCCGCCTGTGCCGGCGCGGCAGGGTGCTTGTAACGGAGCCAGGCGCCGCCGCCCGCCAGTCCGGCCATGGCGAGGAACGGCAGGGTGGGCAGCCCGGGCATGAGGGCGAGCACGCCGGCCGCCCCGGCCGCCATCGCCAGCGGCTTGGGACTGCCGCCGAGCTGGGCGACCAGCGCGGTGTCGGCCGTTCCCTCGACGCCGCCTTTGGTGACCACGATGCCGGCGGCGGTGGAGACGAGCAGGGCGGGGATCTGCGACACCAGCCCGTCGCCGACGGTCAAAGTGGTGAAGGTGGAGGCGGCGTCGCCGAACGCCATGCCGTGGCGCAGCAGCCCGATGGCGAGGCCGCCGAAAATGTTGATCGTCGTGATGATGACGCCGGCGACGGCGTCGCCGCGCACGAACTTGGCGGCGCCGTCCATGGCGCCGTAGAACCCGCTCTCCTCCTCGAGCTCGCGGCGGCGGCGACGCGCCACCTTCTCCTCGATCAGCCCCGCCGAGAGGTCGGCGTCGATCGCCATCTGCTTGCCCGGCATGGCGTCCAGGCTGAAGCGCGCCGCCACTTCGGCGATGCGGCCGGAACCCTTGGTGATGACCATGAAGTTCACCACCAGCAGGATGGCGAACAGGATCAGGCCGATCACGACGTCGCCGCCCATCAGGAAGCCGCCGAACGCGGCGACGACGTTGCCCGCCGCCGTCGCGCCCTCGTTGCCGTGCGACAGGATGAGCCGGGTGGTGGCGACGTTGAGCGACAGGCGCAGCAGGGTGGTCAGCAGCAGGAGCGTCGGAAAACTGGTGAAGTCGAGCGGTCGCCGCAGGAACAGCGCCACCATGAGCACGAGCACCGATGCGGTGATCGACAGCGCCAATCCCATGTCGAGCAGCAAGGTCGGCAGCGGCAGGATGAGCACCGAGAGCAGCGCGATGACGCCGAGCGCCAGACCCACGTCGGTGCCGGGCGCGTAGCCGCGCAGGCGGCCGGCAAGCGATCCGAGCGGTCCCGGAAGGGCGAGCTCCGGCATGCTTGCCGTCAGGCCGCGACGCCGGTCGCAGGCGGCGGTACCGCGACGCCCTGGGTGGCGTAGTCACGCAGCTTGTTGCGCAGCGCGCGGATGGAGATGCCGAGGATGGCGGCGGCGTGCGTCCGGTTGCCCAGCGTGTGGCCGAGCGTCTCCATGATGAGGTCGCGTTCCACGTCGTCCATGCGGCGGCCGACCAGACCGGCGACGCCGCCGCTGGCCGGCGCACTGGCTTCCGTGCCGGAGACTTGCTGCTGCGGTCGCGCTGCCGGGCCGGCCCCGGCGACCGGCGCCAGCTCGATCGCCTCGCCGGCGATCTCGCGACCGTCGGCGAGCAGCACCGCCCGGTGGATGGTGTTCTCCAGCTCGCGCACGTTGCCGCGCCACGGGTGCCCCGCGAGCCGAAGGTGAGCGGCGGCAGCGAGCGGGCGCAGCGGCAGTCCGTTCAGCTCGGCGTATTTCCGGGCGAAATGATCGGCGAGCGCGGCGATGTCGCCGGGGCGTTCGCGCAAGGCGGGGACGCGCAGGGTGATCACGTTGAGCCGGAAGAACAGGTCCTCGCGGAACGTGCCGCGGGCGACCTCGGCCGCGAGGTCGCGGTTGGAGGTGGCGAGGATACGCACGTTGACGCGCACCGGGGCGCTGCCGCCGAGCCGGTCGATCTCGCGTTCCTGCAGCGCGCGCAGCAGCTTCGCCTGCAGCCGCACGTCCATCTCGCTGATCTCGTCGAGCAGCAGCGTGCCGCCGTCGGCCGCCTCGAACTTTCCCACACGACGGGCGAGCGCGCCGCTGAACGCGCCCTTCTCGTGGCCGAACAACTCCGATTCGAGCAGGTTTTCCGGGATCGCCGCGCAGTTCACCGCGACGAACGCACCGGCGGCGCGGCGCGAGCGACGATGCAGCTGACGCGCCAGCACCTCCTTGCCGGTGCCGGACTCGCCGGTGATCAGCACCGACGCCTCTGAGGCGGCCACCTGCTCGACGCGGCGGAGCGTCGCCTGCATCACCGGATCGCGCACCACCAGGGCGTGGCTCTCGCCCGCGGCGGCCTCAAGGATCGCGGCGATCAGTTCGGGGTCGGGCGGCAACGGCAGAAATTCGCGGGCGCCGTCCCGGATCGCGCGCACGGCGGCCTCGGGGTCCTCGCCGGTGCCGCACGCGACCACCGGCGTGGTGATCCGTTCGGCCGTCATCGCCCGCACCAGGCCGCCGACGTCGTGCGCCAAGTCGCACAGCACCACGTCGACCCGCGCGTCGCTGCGCAGCCGCACCAGCCCGAACTCGGCGTCGTCCGCCTGCTCGAGCTTGGCGCCGCGCGTCATCGCGATCCGGGCCGCCTGGCCGAGTTCGCCCGCGAGCGAGCCGATGATCAACACGCGCATGGGGGGTCGCTCAACCGGGCCGGTCGGTCTTGACGATCTCGGTCATCGTCACGCCCAGCCGACTGTCGTCCACCATCACCACCTCGCCACGCGCGACCAGGCGGTTGTTGACGTAGATGTCGATCGCCTCGCCGAGCTTGCGGTCGAGTTCGACCACCGCGCCGCGGCCCAGCTTGAGCAGCTGGTTCACCTGCATCGTCGCCTTGCCGAGCACCGCGCTGACGGTGACAGGGATGTCGTAGACGGCCTCCAGCTCGCGGGCGGCGCGCAGCGGCGCGCTCTCGGCGGCCGAACCCTCGGCAAGCTCGGCCAGTTCGATGTCATCCGGCAAGCGCGTCCTCCTTCACATCCGCAGCCAGCAGCAGGCCGTTAATGGACAGCACGTCCGCGATCTCGCGCCAGAGCTTCTTGCTGTCGCGGGTGGCGCCGCCGTCCTGCCAGGAGATCCGCACGTCGCTCAGCTCCATCGCGTCGGTCGGCACCAGCCGGATGCGCTCGGCGAGATCCGGATCGAGGCGGCCGATCTCGTCCTCGGTCGCGCGCACGAGCCCGGGATTGACCCGCACGGTGATCGCCGGCTCCGGCATCATTGGTGGCAGCACGTGGCGCATGATCGCGCGTACCTCGGCCTCGCCGTGGCGGACGCACAAGGCGGGCAACGCCGACTTGAGTGCCGTGAGCACGACGCGGGCAATCTCCTCGGCGGCTTGCTCCGCGTGCGCCACCGCCTCGTGGGTCGCAACATCCATCTGGGCCGCGATGCTGGCGATTGCCGTCGCCACGGCGGCGCGCTCGGCTGCCGCCGCTGCCGCGAGTCCGGCTTCCCGCCCGGCCGCCCAGCCGTCCTGTCGTGCGGCGTCGAGGTCGGCCACGGTGAACATCGGCTCGGCGAGGAACGCCCCCTCGGCCGGCGAGGGGATGACGGCGACCTCGGGCGGTGACGGTTCGTCGAAATCCTCGGCGAACAGCACCCGGCTGCCACCCGATGGCCGCGCTGCGAGCAACGATCGCATATCAGTACACCAGCTCCTCGTCCGCACTGCCGCCGATCTCGATCTGGCCCTGCGCCGCCAGCTCCTTCGCCTGCACCACGATGGCTGCCTGCGCGTCGTCGACGTCGCGCAGCTTCACCGGCCCCAGCGATTCGATCTCGTCGCGCAGCATCTTCTTCGCGCGCTCCGACAGGTTCTGCAGGAACAGGTCGCGCACCTTCTCCGAGGCGCCCTTCAGCGCCACCGGCAGCTTTTCTTTCGGGACGGCGCGCATCAGCATCTGGACCGCTTCGCCTGACAGGCGCTGCAGGTCGTCGAAGGTGAACATCAGCGACTTGATCCGCTCGGCCGCCTCCCGGTTGCGCTCCTCGAGCGCCGCGATGAACCGCGTCTCCGCCTGGCGATCCAGGTTGTTGAAGATCTCGGCCATCATCTCGTGGGCGTCGCGCCGGGTGCTGCGGGCGAGGTTGGACATGAATTCGGCGCGCAATGTCCGCTCGACGCCGTCCAGCACGTCCTTCTGCACGCTCTCCATGCGCAGCATCCGCATCACGACTTCCATCGCGAAGCTTTCCGGCAGCAGCGCCAGTACGCGGGCGGCGTGCTCGGACCGGATCTTCGAGAGCACCACGGCAACGGTCTGCGGATATTCGTTCTTCAGGTAGTTGGCGAGCACCGCCTCGTTGACGTTGCCGAGCTTGTCCCACATCGTCCGGCCGGCCGGCCCGCGGATCTCCTCCATGATCTGCGCAGCACGCTCGCGCGGCAGCGCCCGTTGCAGCAGGCGTTCGGTGCTTTCGTACGATCCGACCAGGGTGCCGATGCTGCCCATGGTTTCCGCAAAATCGGTGCACAGCCGTTCCACGACGTCCGAGCGGACGGTGCCAAGCTGCGCCATCGCGGTCGAGATCTCGCGGATCTCGTCCTCGTGCATCATGCCGAACAGGTTGCCGCAGAGCTCCTCGCCGAGCGCCAGCATGAGGATGGCCGCCTTGTGCGGGCCGCGCAGCCCCCGGTAGTCGTCGGTGACGGCCATCTCAGCTCGCCTCCTCGGCCATCCAGCCGCGCACGATGGCCAGCGTCTCCTCGGGATGCTTCTCGGCGAGCCCGATGATCCGGCGCACTGACGAGGCGCGCATCTGCCCTTCGACGTTGGCGATGTGCAGCATGCTATCGTCCTCGAGGAGCCCGACCGATCCGGGGGCGCCCAGCGTCGGCGCGAGCCCGGACCCGGTGAGTGCTCCGGCGGCGCCGGGGCCGCCGCTA
The DNA here is from genome assembly GCA_963719345.1 of uncultured Alphaproteobacteria bacterium. Lineage (GTDB taxonomy): Bacteria > Pseudomonadota > Alphaproteobacteria > Acetobacterales > Acetobacteraceae > CAVRCA01. Next base: position 639,708 of record CAVRCA010000003.1, on the reverse strand, counting down.
TTGAACGCGACGCTCGAGCCGGCCGGCCCGCCAAGGCTTGCCCCGGCGGTCGCCAGGGCGGGGTGGATCGCGGTCAGCCGCATTACCATCGGGCGGAGCACAAGCAGCAGTCCGAGCAGGGCCATGACCCCGAACAGCAGGTTCTCGGCCAGTCGCATCACGTCGGCCTTCTCGAGCTTGACGCCGAGCAGACCGCCCTGCTCGGGCGATTGCGGCTCCTCGTCGCCGGCGAAACGCATGCTGACCACCTCGACATGGTCGCCCCGCTTCTCGTCGTAGCCGATCGCGCTGCGCACCAGGGTGGCAATGCGGGTCAGCTCGTCGGCCGGCCGGGCCTGCCAGGTCGTCTTGCCGTCGGGACCCCTCGCTTCCGCGCCGTCCACCATGACGGCGAGGCTGATCCGGTGGATCTGCGGCTGCTCGCGGATCAGCGTCCGCACCGTGCGGCCGATCTCGTAGTTGGTCGTCTCCTCCTGGCGGCCCTCCTGGCTGCCGGCGCCGGCCCCTGCGGCGGCATCGGCGTTCGGCAGGTTGTTCTGCACCGAGACCGTATTGCTGGCCTCGGTCGTCTTGCTGTTGTTGGTGACGCTCTGCTGGCTGCGCACCACCTGGCCGTCGGGATCGTAGCGCTCCTGCGTCTCGTTGATGCGGTCGAAATCCATCTCGACCGCGGCCTCCGCGCGCACCCGGCCGGGACCTAGGCTGCGCTCAAGCATTTCCTCCACCGCGCGCGACAGGCGCAACTCGGTCGCGTGCCGGAGCTCGTCGCCGTTCAGGGCGGTGCCGAACTGGTCCACCGGCTGCCCGGCGCGCGCCAACATCCCGCCGCGATTGTCGATGATCGCGACGTTCTGCGGCTTGAGGCCGGGGACCGCGGCGGCGACGAGATTGAGGATCGCCTGCACGCCCTCGCGGTCCAGCCGCGCGGCGCCGATCATCGTCAGCATGACGCTCGCGCGCGCGTCCTGCTGATCGCGGGAGAACGGTTCGCGGCGCGGCAGCACGAGATGCACGCGCACCGCGCGGATGCCGTTGATCGCCCGGATGGTGCGGGCAAGCTCGCCTTCCAGGGCGCGCGTCTCGTTGATCGATTGCTGGAACTGCGTGGTGGCGAGCGCGTCGCCACGGTCGAAGATCTCGTAACCGATCGAGCCGCCGGTCGGCAGACCCTCCTTGGCGAGCAGCAGCCGGGCGCGCGGCACTTGGTCGACCGGCACCAGGACCTGCGTGCCCTGGCCGGCGATGCGGTAGGCGATGTGCTGGCGGCCGAGCTGTTCGGTCACTTGCGCGGCGTCGCGCAGGTCGAGTTCGCCGTAGAGCAGCGCCATCTGCTCGGTGCCGGCGCGCAGGGCGAGGAACGCGAACAGGCCGAGCATGCCGAGGGCAACGGCGGCCATCGCGGCCAGGCGCGCCGGACCCAGCGCCTTGATGCCCTCCAGCACCGCTTTCAAGGGCCGGACTCTCGTTGGTGCGGGGCTCTGTCCTGCATGCGTGGCCGGGTCCTTGGCACGACGTCCTGTCGTGCGGACACGTTGCCGCGAGCAGACTTACTGCCGCGTTAATTCCGGCCTGCTGACGTTTCGCCCCTACTGGTTGGCGACCGACTGGATCGTGCTGAAATCGGTGTTCAGAGCGCCGATCTCGAGGTCGACGGCGTTGCCCGACTTCTGCACCCCGGTCGCGGTGCCGACTACCTGGAACGGCAGGGCCGCGGTGGTGCCGTCGGCGCCGACCCCGATCACCGCGATCCGGTAGGAGCCGTCCGCCACCGAGTTGCCGTTGTTGTCGGTGCCGTCCCAGGTCCAGCTGTTCTGCCCCTTCGTGGCCGTCAGCGAGGCGTCGCGGATCTTCGTGCCGGTGTCGTTGTAGATCGCGATGGCGGCGGGTTCGGTCGCCGGCGAGGTGAACGTGACCGTGCCGCTGCCGTTCTGCAGCGGGATGTGATCCGACTGCACGGACACCTGCTTGCCGACCATCGACGAGGCTTGTGTCAGCTCGGTTCCCTGAGTGAGCTGGATGAGCTGCGTCAGGCTGGTGTTGGTGTTGATCTGCTGCTCGACGCTGGCGAACTGCACGAGCTGGGTGGTGAACGTGTTGGTGTCCAGCGGACTGGTCGGGTCCTGGTTCTGCAGCTGCGTCATCAGCAGGTTGAGAAAGTCGCTGAAGTTGCCGGACAGCGAGCCGAGCGGGTTGTTCGGGTCGTTCGTCCCGGTGGTCGAAGCACTCGACGTCGTGGACGTCGATGCGGCGGTCGATATCGAGGTTCCCGATGCTGCGGCGTTGGCGGCGGCCACGGCGCTGTTCTGCTGGGAAGTGACGGAAGCGAGGCTCATTGGGTGGAACTCCTCAAGCCGTGATGTCGAGACCGGCGCGCTGCCAGCGCACCGGCGAGGCTGATGCGGCGGCCGGCGTCACGTCGTCGTCCGACCGGCCGCCGCGCCGGGCTCCGGCTGCCCCACCGCCGGACTGTGACTGGGTCTGAGCGCCCTGCCTGTCGTCGGTGAAAGTGCCCGGCTCCGACCCTGAGGCACCGGACATGTGGAATGCGACGGTGCGGCCGTCGGCCGGCAGACCGGCCTGATCGAGCGCGCGATGCAGCTGCGGTTGGTCCCGCAACAGGAGAGCCAGGGTCTCCGGTCGCTCGACCGTGACGGCGACGGTGGCGGTGCCGTCCTTCGTGCGGTCGATCCGCACCTGCACGGAGCCGAGTGCTGCCGGATCGAGCCGCACCGTGACGCTCTGGCGGCCGGCCGGCCCCTGCGAAAGCGCCACCATCGGCGCGGCGAGCTGCTCCGCCGGCGACGCAGAGGCGGGCGTGGCGGGGGAGGACTCGGCGACCGCGGGCGGCGCGGCCACGGCGCTCCGCGGCGCCTCGGCTGCAAGCGGCGCCCCGAGTGCGAGCGTGGCGGCCGCTTGGAAATGGGCCGGCTGCGGGGGCTGCGGCGAGCCGGTCTGCGCGGCGTCGGCTGCCGCCGGGATGCCGGACGCAGGAGCCGGTGTGTTCGGGTTCACCGTGGCTTGCGTCGCGTTCGAGGCGCTGTCCGAAGCGGACTTGTCGAGGTGATCCCGTGCGCCCGCCTGTGGCGCTTCGGCGCGGAGCGTCACGCCGGTCCGGGAAAGACCCTGGTCCGGGCGAGAACGCTGGACCGCGATGGCGACACCGGAAGCGGCCACCGTGCCGGAAGCAGTCATGCCGCCCAAGACACCGGACAAATCCGCCTGCGGCGCCACCGTCGGGCCGCTCGCTTGCCCGACCTCGGGGGACGGCGCGGCACCCCGGTTCGCTTTCGTCCTGATCGTCGCCGGGCTGCCCTTCTCGGCGGAGCGCGCGCGTGGTCCCGTAACGACCGTCGCCTTGTCCGGCGCGTCGTCCAGGCCATCGGGCAGCACCGGAAGATTGGCGCCGGCAGGCTGCGGTTGCACCTGTAATTGAGGCGACTGTGCGGCGCTCGCATCGGCAGTATCGGGCAGCTCGCCGGTCGGCGCGGGCGACGCTTTCTGCGCAATGGCATTTCTGCCCGGCGTGGCCCCGGCACTCTGCCGCGTCGTCATCTTGGATGACGGGTCGGCCGCACCACCGGAAGCTTGTGCCAGGACGGCCGCTAGTTGCTGCTGGAAGCCGAGCCCGACGGCCCCCTCGCCTGAAATCGCCGACGCGGCGAGCGGCGTCGCGGCTGCACCCGGAATCGCGGTGGCCGACGCGGTCCCGGGTGGTTGCGGCGGCGGCGCGGCGCTGATCGGCAACGTTGCAAGCATCTCGCTATCCCTCGGCCCCGGGGCTCGTCTGCAAGTCATGGGCCACGCGGCAGCCTACCGTTGGGCAGGTCGGGCGTGCTCCGATCGAGCCTCCGACCGGGCAGGAAGTGCCGGGCGGGAAATGCCGCCCGGCGGCACTGTCCCACCGTTCGTGCGCGCCAGCGCCGTCTTGCCGACGCGCGCGGCCTTGGCATGGTTCATGCCTTGCTGCCGGCAAATCCACAGGAGAGACCGATGTCCCTGTTCGGCGCCATGAGTACCGCGATCAGCGGCCTGTCCGCGCAGTCCAGTGCGTTCAGCAACATCAGCGACAACGTCGCCAACAGCCAGACGGTCGGTTTCAAACGTACCGACACGAGCTTCATCGATTACCTGACCACGAGCACGGCGACCCTCAACGACTCGGGCGCGGTCGTCGCTCGGCCGGATTACGTCAACAATGTCCAGGGCACCGTCACGCAGACCGACAATCCACTGGGTCTGGCGATCGCCGGCCAGGGCTTCTTTCCGGTGAGCCAGCAGGATGGCGAGGTCAACGGCCAGCCCACCTTCAGTTCAGACCAATACTACTCCCGGGCGGGCGACTTCACGATGAACAACAACGGCTATCTCGTGAACAGCGCCGGCAACTACCTGAACGGCTGGTCGGTGGACCAGAACACCGGCGCCGTGAACCGCAACTCGATGACGCCGATCCAGGTGAGCCAGACGTCGTTCAATCCGGTCGCCAGCACGCAAATGACCTTGTCCGCCAACCTTCCGGCAACGCCGGCGGCCAACACCCCGATCTCGTCGCAGATCCAGGTCTACGACGCGCTCGGCACCGCGCACGAGGTATCGCTGAACTGGACGCAGAACTCGGCGAATGACTGGACCGTCGCGGTGAACGCGCCCGACGACACGTCGAACGCGGCGCTCGGCGGGGCGGAGGTGATGTTCGGGGCGGCCAGCGGCAACAATGTGCCGGAAGGAACCGTGGGCGCGGTCAAGAACACGTCGGGCACGGTGACCAGCTCCGGCTATTCGGCGGGCGGCGCGGCGACCATGACGTTCACCGCCAATTTCGGCTCGGGACCCCAGACGATCTCGCTCAATCTCGGGACCTACGGTCAGGCGTCGGGTCTGACCCAGTATTCGGGTACCACCTACTCGCTGCGCGGACTGACGCAGAACGGCGTGCCGCCCGGCAGCTTCAGCAGCGTCTCGACCAGCTCGACCGGCGACATCTCGGTCAACTACGACAACGGCCAATCGCGGGTAATCGCCCGAGTACCGGTGGTGACGTTCAGCAATCCGGACGCGCTGCAACGGCAGGACGGCCAGGCGTTCACCGCGGATACCGCATCCGGTACCCCGCTGGCCGACGATGCCGGCACGAACGGCGCCGGCAATCTGGTCACCGGTTCGGTGGAAAGCTCGAACGTCGACATCGCCAGCGAGTTCAGCAAGCTCATCGTCGCGCAACGCGCTTATTCGGCAAATACCAAGATGGTGACCACCGCCGACGACATGTTGCAGCAAACGATCGACATGAAGCGTTAAAGACGTCGCCGATTACTTGTCATTAAGGAAGTTGGAGCACGGTCGCGCGGATCATGCTCTAGACTGGGTCATGTCCCATGAGTATTGATGCATCGCTGTCGATCGCTTCCGGCAGCCTGGCGAACATCAACCGGCAGCTCGCGCTGGTGTCGCAGAACGTCGCCAACGCGTCGACGCCGGGCTACGTGCGCGAGGTCTCGACTCAGACCAGCGTGAGCGCGGACGGCACCGGCATGGGCGTGCGGTCCGGCCCCGCGCAGCGCGACGTCGACACCGTGCTGCAACAGGGCGTGTGGGATCAGAACGCCGCGGTCTCGGGCCTGCAGACCCGGCAGGCAGCGCTGCAGGCGATCGACGCCGCGCAGGGCACGCCGGGGCAGGGCAGCGATCTCCCGAGCCTGCTCGGCAAGCTGCAGGATGCGTTCACCAGCCTGTCGAGTGCCCCCGAGGACCCGACGCAGCAGCAAGCCGTGGTGACCGCGGCGGGCACCCTTGCGAGCGGCATCAACGCGCTGAGCGACGCCTATTCCACCCAGCGCCAAGCGGCGCAGGACGGGATCGTGTCGAACGTGGACGCACTCAACACGGCGCTCGGCACCGTCGGATCGCTCAACCAGCAGATCATCAACCTCAAGGCGGCCGGCCAGAGCACGGCCGATCTTGAAAGCCAGCGCGATGCGGCTGTGCAGACCATCTCCCAGGTCGTCGGCGTGAAGACCCTCCAGCAGGCGAACGGCAACCTTCTGCTGGTCACCAGTTCGGGGCTCAGTCTGCCGACGCAACAGGCCAATCCATTCTCCACCAGTGCCGCAACGGCCGGGGCAAGCGCTTACTATCCCGATGGCGGATTGCCGGGCATCACGATGGGAGGCGCCGACGTGACCGCGCAGCTCACCGGCGGCTCGCTCGGCGCGAACGTCACGCTGCGCGACACCACCATGCCGACGTACGAGGCGGAGCTCGACGAGTTTTCGCAGAACCTCGCCAGCCGGTTCGATGCACAGGGGCTGCGGCTGTTCAGCGACCCGTCAGGCCAGGTGCCGAGCAGCACCGGCTCCCCCGCGCAGTCCGGCTATGTGGGCTTTTCGGCGGCGATCACGGTCAACCCCGCGGTGCAGGCCACCCCGTCTTTGGTGCGGGACGGCACGCAGGCGGTTGCCGGCAGTCCGGCCGGCGCCAGCGCGTTCACGCCAAACCCCGCCGGCGGCCCCGCCGGGTTCTCGGACATGATCACGCGGGTGCTGGACTATGCGCTCGGTACGGACGTGCAGGCCGGCGTGGCGCAGCCGGCCGCCAATACCATCGGGCTTGGCGCCACCGGCACCCTGTCGGCGCCCTACGCGGCTCCCACCACCCCGAGCGCGTTTGCCACCGCCATGGTCGCCGCCCAGTCGCAGGACAGCGCCAACGCGACCACCAACCTCGGCACCGAGCAGGCCATGCAGAGCACCCTGCAGAACAAGCTTTCGTCGGAGAGCGGCGTGAGCATCGACACCGAGATGTCGACGATGGTGCAGTTGCAGAATGCCTATGGGGCCAACGCCCGGATCATCACCACCGCGCAAGCGATGTGGACACAACTCCTGAACTCGGTGCAGTGATGAGCGGTACGATCGGCAGCATTGCGGACTATGGCGCGCTGGGGCGGCTGATCGGCGACAGCGCCGGCGTGCGGAACCAGCTGAACATCTTGACCGAGCAGGCGTCGAGCGGACGCATCGCCGACACCTACGCCGGGCTCGGGGCGGGTGCGCAGGTCTCGCTCGACCTGAACCCGGTCATCGCGCACCAGCAGACCTGGCAGAACAACATCGACACCGCGACCACGCGGATGCAGGTCACGCAAACCGCGATGACGCAGATCCAGAGCATCGCTTCGAATTTCTATGCGCAACTCAACAGCCTGAACGGGCTCGACTCCAGCAGTGTCGACACGACGGCGGCATCGGCCCGGCAAGCATTGCAGCAAGTCGCGGGGCTGCTCGACACCAGCGACGGCAGCGGGGCCTACGTTTTCGCCGGCCAGGACACAGGCAACCCGCCGGTGCCGAACTCGGACCAGATCCTGTCGAGCGGCTTCTATACCCAGATCAACACGGCGGTGTCGGGTCTCGGCGCCAACGCCAGCACCGTCACCGCGGCGACGCTGAGCGTGGCGTCGTCGAATGCGCCGGGCACCTCGCCGTTCTCCTCCCAGCAGTCGCAGTCCGCTTCGTCCATCCCGCTCGCCACCGCCGTGGTCGGCCCGTCCCAGCGCACGACAGTCGGGCTGCTGGCCAGCGCCAACACGTTCGTGGCGTCGAGCGGCAGTTCGACCACCGGTTCCTACATGCGCGACCTGATGCGGGCGCTGGCGACCGTCGGCTCGCTCAGCGGCAGCCAGACCAGCGCCGGCGGCTTCCAGGATTTGGTGCAGGACACGCGCACTAGCCTGAGCGGGGCGATTTCCGCCATGGCCGACGACGCCGGCGCCCTGGGCAACACGCAGACCCAGCTCGCGGCTACGAAGACCGAGTTGTCCGACACGTCGACGGCGCTGACCGGCCAGGTCTCCTCGGCCCAGGACGTCGATATGGCGGCCACGCTGTCCAAGATCACGCTGGTGCAGACCCAGTTGCAGGCCTCCTACCAACTGATTTCCGGAATGAACGGCCTGTCGCTGGCGAAATATCTGACGACGGGCTGAGCGGGTTCCCGCCCTTTCACGCTCCGTCAATCTTTCCGCCCCAGGATGAGGTCAGCGCCGCCAAAAAAGCGGAAAGTCGAAACTCTTGGACAGATAGGTAAGAAACCATGTCCCTCAATTCCGTCAATACCAACATGGGCGCGATGATTGCGCTCCAGTCGCTGAACTCCACCAACAGCCAGCTCGCGGGCGTCCAGAAGCAGATCTCGACCGGCTATCGCGTCGCCGACGCCACCGATGACGGCGCCGCCTATGCGATCGCGCAGCGGGTGCGCTCCGATGTCGGCGCCCTGACCAGCGCCAACCAGCAGCTCGGCGGCGTGAAGGGGTTGCTGTCCACGACGGTCTCCGGCCTGACCGACGTGTCGAACGTGATGACCCAGATGCGCGATCAGCTGGTCAACCTGGCCAACGGCAACACGGTGGGCGACTCGCGCACCCAGGACATCTCGAACTACAACTCGCTGCGCGCCCAGCTGAAGACCGACCTCAGCGACGCCGCCTACATGGGCAAGACGCTGATCGGCGACATCGGTTCGAGCGCCTCCGGCTTCGGTGCGGTCAACGTGGTGCGCAACGAGGTCGGCTCGACGTACAACATCGGGACCTTCAGCGGCTCGGCGCTCTACGCCGCCCTGACGATCTCGTCGAGCATCACGGCCGGGGCGGCGCAGGCGCTGATCACCACTGGCGGCACGTTCCTGACCCAGTTCAGCAACGTGACCTCGCAGCTCAACACCTACGGCTCGGCGTCGAACTACGTCGACAGCCAGGTCAGCTACAACAACGACAAGATCGATGCGCTGAACTCCGGCCTCGGTGCGCTCGTCGACGCCGATCTCGCCAAGGAGTTGGCGCAGCTGCAAGCGTTGCAGATCCGTCAGCAGCTCGGCACGCAGTCGCTCTCGATCGCCAACCAGGCGCCGCAGTCGCTGCTGAGCCTCTTCAAGTAAGTGCTTCCGGCCGCGGGCGATGAACCCGCGGCCGGCACGTGACGCGGTGCCGGCTTGTGCCGGCACGTTCGCAGCCGGGCGCACCGCACCGGGTGCCATTCAGGAAGGGGCGTATGTCTAATCTGGTTCTGGAACTCCGCCCGGGCGAAATGATGATCGTCAACGGCGCCCCGATCCGCTTCCGCACGAAATCGCGCATCGAGCTGACCGCCAAGGCCCGCTTCCTGTTCGGCAAACAGATCATGGCACCCGATCAGGCCGACAGCCCGGCCCGTCGGATCTATTTCGCGCTGCAACTGGCCTATATCGGCTCGGACGAGGAGCGGCCGCGTGGGCTCGACTCCGCGCGCCAGCTCGTCGCTGCGTTCAAGGCGGCCACGACGTCCGCGTTGGCTGGCGAGATCCTCGATCGGGCGCTGGCGTGCGCCGAATCCGATGATTGCTACCAGGCTCTGAAGCTTGCGCGCCGGATCATGCGGCACGAGGACATCGTGCTCGGTCGCGTCGCACCGCCCACCAGACCGATCACATCGTATGAGGAGCAGAGAGTGTCATGAACGACATGTCTCGTGCGGCTCGCGCCTACGAGGTCTCGTCGGGCCATCGCAGCCCGCGCGAACAGGAGGCCGACGTGTTCCGGCGTGCCACCGGTGCGCTGCGCGCGGCCCGCAACGCTGGCGCGATCCCGCGCGTGCGCGCAATCGCCGACAACCGGCGCCTCTGGAGCGCGGTGGTCGACCTGGTGCGCGATCCCACGAACGCGCTACCGCAGGAGCTGCGCGCGTCGATGGTCTCGGTCGGCATGGCGGTGCAGCGTGAGATGGATCACGAGCAGCCCGATTTCGATTTCCTGATCGGCGTGAACGAGAACATCGCGGCCGGCTTGTCCGGTTCGCCCTGATCGACGGCCGCGGTCATGGGAACCACGACCAGCTACTTGTCACTCCTGTATGGGACGACCGCCACCTCGGGCAGTAGCAACCTGATAGCCACGTTGTACGGCTACGGCCCATCGGCCAGCACGGCCAGCGGCAACCCGATCACCGCACTGCAATCGGCCGAGACGAACCAGACCAAGGACATTGCCACGACGGCGGTGGAGCCTGCCGTGCAGCGCGACGTCACGGCGTTCCGCAACGCCGTCGCGGCCGCCAAAGACCCCGCCTCGCTGCTGAGCAACCCGACGGTGATGAAGGTGCTGCTGACGGCGAACGGGCTGTCCGACCAGATCCAGTATACCGCGCTTGCCCAGAAGGCCTTGCTGTCGGACACCAGCAACAGCTCGTCGCTTGCCAACCAGCTGACCGACACCCGCTGGAAGACGGTCGCCCAGACCTACAACTTCGCCACCGCGGGGCTCTCGACCATCCAGAACCCGCAGGTGCTGGACACCATCGCCAACGCCTATGCCGAGGTGACCTGGCGGCAGTCGCTCGACGCCACCACGCCCGGCCTGTCGAACGCGCTGACGTTCCGTGCCCAAGCCTCCACCGTGAAATCGGTCGACGACATCCTTGGCGATCCGACGCTGCGCACGGTGGTCACCACGGCGCTCGGAATTCCCCAGCAGATCGCCTTCCAGGATATCGGCGCGCAAGAGAAGGCGATCACGGACCGGCTCGACATTACGCAGCTGCAGGACCCGCATTTCGTCGAGACCTTCACCCAGCGCTACCTGCTGGCGGCCGCGTCCTCAAGCACGAGCTCGACCACCCCCGACATCACCGCGCTGGCCGTGCAATCGGCCGGCCTGGTCGTGTAGCGCCGGCCTCTTCCTCCCCGGCTCAAAAGGAGCCCGCCATGTCCGCTTCCGAAGCTGTCGTCGACTCCGATGTGCTGAGCCGCCGCGTCGACGCCTTGATCGAGGCCGGCCGGACCGGCGCGGCGCGGCCGCTGCTGGCCGCCATCCGGAAGGTTGCACCGCCTTCCGCCCGCATCGCCGGGTTGTCGGCGCGGCTGGCGATGCGGGAGGAGCGCATGCACGACGCCGTCGGCGACCTCGACGCAGCACTCAGCCTGTCGCCCGGGGATGCCGGACTGCACAAGCTGCGCGCCGAGGCGCGGGCGCAGACCGGCGATCCGGAGGGCGCGGCGAGCGATGCGGCCGAGGCGGTCCACCTCGACCCGGCCGACCCGGTCGCCAAAGCCTTGCTCGGCATGGCCCTGCTTGGGCTCGGCCGCACCGGCGAGTCGGCCGTGTGCCTGGCGGAGGCGCTGCGGCAGCAGCCGGAGAATCCGTCGTTCTGCAGGGGCTTGGCCGTCGCACTCGAGGCCGGCGGCGACGCGATGGGCGCCGAGGCCACCCTGCAGGCCGGCATCGCGGCCGCGCCACGGTCGGCCGACCTGCGCAGCGCCGCCATCCAGCAGCGCATGCGCCACCGCGATTTCGCGGGTGCCCACGCGCTGGCAGTCGCGGCGCGGGCGGTCGGCGCGATCGACGCCTGCGTGCTGGGCCTCGAAGGCCATGCGCTCTCCTCTCTCGGCCGGGGCGAGGAGGCGGCCGAGGTGTATCGTGATGCGCTGCGGCTGGCGCCGGACGATCCCTACGTGCGCCATCTCGTCGCCGCGTCGGGCTTGCTGCCCAGTGCCGAACGGGCGCCGCCGGCGTATCTGCGCGCGGTGTTCGACGGCTATGCAAGCCGCTTCGAGCACCACCTGCTCGGCCTCGGCTACCGCGTGCCGGGCCTCCTTCGGGCGGCTCTGCTCGACCATCTGCCCGGCCTCGCCGGCGGCCGGCCGGCCGGCCCGGTGCTGGACCTCGGCTGCGGCACCGGATTGCTGGCGCTGGTTGCCATGGACCTGCCGCTCGGGCCGTGGACGGGGGTCGACCTCTCCGGCCGCATGCTGGACGAGGCCCGCGCCAAGGCGCTCTACGCCGAGCTGCGGGAAGCCGACTTGCTCGACGCGCTCGCGGCCGATAGCGCCGAGTGGCCGGTGATCCTGGCCGGCGACGTGCTCTGCTATTTCGGTGCCCTCCAGACCGCCTTCGAGCGGGTCGTTGCGCGATTGGCGCCGGGCGGCATTTTTCTGTTCTCCGTCGAGGAGCGCGCGGCGGCCGACGACGGACGGGGCGCAAGCTCGCCCGGTTGGACGATCGGCGTCCAGGGCCGCTATGCGCACGACCAAGCCTACGTCGCCACCGCGGCGCGCGGGGCGGGGCTGACGGTATGCTCGGTTCGGCGCGAGACGCTGCGGCATGAAGCCGGCGCGCCGGTACCCGGGCTGCTCGTCGTGCTCTCCCGCCCGCGGTGACGGCCTTGCGGGCGGCCACGCCCCGGTCGGTCGAGCCAAGCCGTGGCGGAGCGCCGCCGGAGGCATCGCTGCGCGCCGCCCTCGCGCTGGGGCGGGCGGGGGACAAGGCGGGCGCCCGGGCGGCGCTGCGGGTGCTGGCCGACCGTGCCCCCGACTGGGACGAGCCGCGGCTGCAACTGGCGTTGCATCTGCGCCAAGCCGGCGAGGGCGCGGCCGCCGAGGCGGCCTATGAGACGGTCCTGGAGACCAACCCGCGGCGTCCGGAAGCGCTGCTCGGGCTCGCCGCACTGCTCATGCAGCGGGGCGAGGCGGTGCGCGCGCAGTCGCTGCTGGTGCGCTGCTGCGGATTGGCGCCGGACCTCGCCGAGACATGGGACGCGCTGGGCGTCTCGCTCACGCTGACCGGCGACGCGGCAGCCGCGGAGACCGCTTTCGCCGAGGCGCAGCGCCTCGCCCCCGACGTGATCGACTACGCGCTGCACCGGATCGAGGCAGCCGCGGCCGCCGGCACCGCCGACGCCGAATTGGCGCGGGCGGAGCTGGCGACCGAGCGGGACCCGCTCGACGTCCCCCTGCTCTGCGCCCGCGGTGTGCTGCTCGACCGTCTCGGGCGGGGCGCCGAGGCGGTCGACGTGCTCGAGGCAGCTTCCGCACTGGCGCCGGACGATCCCCTCCCCACCGGCCTGCTCGGGCGATTGCTCGCCAAGCTCGGGCGGGCCGCCGAGGCCGAGGTGGCGCTCGAACGAGCGATCGCGCTCGATCCGGGGAACCCGCAGCCGCGCAACGACCGGGCGGCGATGCTGATGCGCCTGCAACGGCACGTCGAGGCGCGCGAGATCCTGCTGGCGCTGGTCGAGACGCATGGACGGACGCCGACGGTGCTGTGCAACCTTGCCAGCGCCAAGCTCGCGCTCGGCGATCAGGACGAAGCCGCCCGGCTGGCCGAGGAGGCGGTCGCACTCGCGCCGGACGAGGCGCTGCCCCGCCGCACGCTGTGCAACATCCTGCCCTATCGCCAGGGCGCCCTCAGCGGCGAACTGCTGGCGGCGGCCCAGGCCTGCGCCGCCCGCCTGCCGCACGAGCCGGCGCCGGCCTGGACGGTGCGGCCCGATCCGAACCGGAGGCTCCGTCTCGCGCTGCTGTCCGGCACGTTGCGCGTCCATCCCGTCGGCTGGCTGACCCTGGCTGGACTGGAGGCGCTCGACCCCGGCGAGTTTGCCGTCACCTGCCTGGCGCACGAAACGGCCGATGATCCGTTCGCGCGCCGGTTCCGCGCCCTGGCCGAGTCCTGGCACGCGATCGGCGGCCTCGATGACCGGGCGGTCGCCAGCCTGGCGCGGGAGCTTTCGGTCGACATCCTGATCGATCTCGGCGGCTACGGCGACGCCGCTCGTATGACGGTGTGCCGGCACCGCGCCGCTCCGGTGCAGGTGAAGTGGGTTGGGATGCAGAACCACAGCTCCGGGCTGCCGGAGATGGACTGGTTCATCACCGACCGCTGGGAGACGCCGCCCGGGTTCGAGCCGCTGTATAGCGAGCGGCTGCTGCGACTTCCCGACGGCTATGTCTGCTATACGCCGCCCGCCCATGCGCCGGAGGTTGCCCCGCTGCCGGCGCTGGCGAACGGCACCGTCACGTTCGGCTGCTTCAACAACCTGGCGAAAGTGACCCCATTGGTGGTCGCGACCTGGGCCCGCGTGCTGCGCGCGCTGCCGACCTCCCGCTTGGTGCTGAAAACGCATCAATTCGCCCGGACGGAGATGCGCGAGGAGGTGCTGGCGACCTTTGCCGGCCACGGCGTCGCGCCGTCGCGGATCGAGCTTCAGGGTCCCTCCGCGCACCCGCAATTCCTTGCGGAATACAACCGGGTCGATCTGGTGCTCGACCCGTTCCCGTATTCGGGCGGCCTGACCACCTGCGAGGCGCTGTGGATGGGGGTGCCGACCCTCACGCTTCCGGGCGAGACGTTCGCCTCCCGCCACAGCATGAGCCATATGTGCAATGTCGGGCTCGACGACTGGGTTGCCGACGACCCGGATCATTACGCCGCCCTCGCATTGGGCAAGGCGGCCGACCTGCCGGCGCTCGCCGCGTTGCGGGCCGGACTGCGGGAGCGGACCAGGAACAGCCCGTTGTGCGACGCCCCGCGGTTCGGTCGGGGGCTGGGGAACGCTCTGCGGCACGCCTGGCGGCAATGGTGCCGGGACCAGGGCGCCACCGCGTGAACGCCGCTCGCGCGGGTCGGCGCCCGTGGTTCTTCTTTCCCGACTACCGCGGCTCCAATCCCTACCAGGATTTGCTGGCGCGGGAACTCGATCGCTGGGCGGCGACGGCGGCACCCGGCAGCGTCACCGACGCGCTGGAAGCCGGCGCCTCGGGGCCGGCGGTGTTCCACCTGCACTGGGAGGATGCGGTGATGGCGGCCGCCGCCTCGCGCGATGCGGCGCGCGACGCGGTCACGATCTTCCTGGCCGAACTCGATGCCTTCCGGGCCGGTGGCGGCAAGCTGGTGTGGACGATGCACAACGCCGGCCCGCACGAGGAACGCGACCCTGTGCTGACCCATGCGCTGCGCACCGCGCTGGCCGGGCGCGCCGACGTGCTGCACGTGCACGGCGCGACTGCCGCCGGGCTCGCGACCGCACTCGGGGCGGCCGAGGCGCGCGTCCTGGTCGTGCCGCACCCGGATCTCTCGCCCGCCTATCCGGACGACATCACCGACGAGGCGGCGCGCCGCTACTTCCGCCTCGACCCGACCCATACCGTGTTTGCCTTTCTGGGCGCGTTGCGCGGCTACAAGGGAGCGGACGTCCTGCTCCAAGCCTTCGAGCGACTGCGCCCCAGCCGGCCCGAGGCGCGCCTGATCGTCGCCGGGCGGCAGGCGATGGTGAGCGAGGCGCGCTATCTCACTCTCGCACCGCAGACGCTGCTTGTGCCGCGGCACGTCGAGGATGCGACGGTGCAGTACGTGCTCCGCGCGGCCGATTTCGTGGTGCTGCCGTATCGCCGCATCCTGACCTCCGGTGCCGCCGCGCTGGCGCTGGGGTTCGGCCGGCCGCTCGTCGTCCCGGACTTGCCGGTTCTGCTGGAAACCGTGCGCCCGGGGCGGGAGGCGATTGTCTATCCGGCCAAGAGGGAGGGCGGGTTGCAAGCGGCGCTGGAGCATGCCTGCGCCATGTCGCCGTCCGACCGCGCCGCCATGCGCCACGCCGCCCGCGCGTCCGCACGCCAAACCGGTTTCGAAGACTTGGCGGCGGCGTTGCGGGATGCCGTGGACGGAGCCCCGCCGTCCGCCTCGGCTTGCCCGATGCGGCGCACGGGGCTATATGGCGCCGCTCGGTCGGAGTGTAGCTCAGCCTGGTAGAGCACTGTGTTCGGGACGCAGGGGCCGGAGGTTCGAATCCTCTCACTCCGACCAGACCTCGCATCCCCCAGGAGAAGCGCTCGTCGGCGAAAGACCAGCCGGGTCGAACCGTTCGGCGCTATGCGACCGAGGCCTTCGACGCCGCGGGTTCGAGTGCCGGCCGCTCCGCGCGATTTCCGGTGGCGCGCTCAAAATGGTGGCCGAGGCGCAGCACCGTCGCGTCGCCCCAGGCCGGGCCGACGATCTCGAGGCCGAGCGGCAATCCGGGCACCGTGCGGCCGCCGCACACCACCAGGGAGGGGATCGCGGCGACGTTGGCGACCGTGGTCAGCAACGGGCGCGCGAACCCGTCATCCGGCCGCTGCTCGGTCAGCAGCGGCGCCGCGCCGGCGGCGGCCGGGAACACCAGCGCATCGAACCGGTCGAAAATCCGCGCGGTGATCGCGATGAGGTCGGTGCGCCGCCGTTGCGCCGCGATGTAGTCGGCGGCGCGCAGCAGACCGCCCGCCAGGACGCGCACTCGGAACACCCGGGAGAAGTCGGACAGGCGCCGCTTCAGGTTGGCCTCGTGCATCGCGTACGCCTCGGCCGAGATGATGATGCGGCCGACGGCATTATACTCCTGCACCGGCGGCAGCGCCGCGTCCTCCACCCGGCAGCCGAGTTCGCGCAACGTCGCCCGCGCGCGGCTCATCATCCGCTGCACGTCGGGCGAGGCGGGCACGTCACGTTCGTAGAAATGGCGCAGCACCCCGACCCGCATGCCCTTGACTGGGCGTGAGATGGCCGCCGCGTAGCCCACGTCGGGACCCACGACCGAGGCCGGGTCCGCCGGATCGTAGCCTGCCAGCGCGTCGAGCAGGATGGCGCAATCCTCCGCGGTCCAGGCCATCGGGCCGACCGTGTCGAGGCTCGGAGAGAGCGGGATCACGCCCCGGCGGGAGACCAGCCCCGGTGTCGGCTTGAGGCCGGCGATGCCGCAATAGGCCGCCGGCAGCCGGATCGAGCCGCCGGTGTCGGAGCCGAGCGCGCCGAGGCACAGCCCGGCCGCCACTGCGGCAGCCGAGCCCGAGCTTGATCCGCCGGTGAAGCGCCGCACGTCCCAGGGATTGCGGGCCGGCGGCCAGGGCAGGTCGAAGGCCGGGCCGCCGATGGCGAACTCGTGCGTCGCCAGCTTGCCCAGCATCGTCGCACCTGCCTCGGACAAAAGCCGGACGGCGGCCGCATCGTGTTCGGGCACGTTGTCGGCCAGCAGCCGCGAGTGCGCCGTCGTCCGCACGCCGGCGGTATCGAAAATGTCCTTGTACGCGAGCGGGATGCCGAGCAGCCGTCCGCGCCGCCCCCCGCGCAGCGCCCGCTCGGCGGCCCGCGCCGCCGCCAGCGCCTGCTCCGCGGTCACGGTGATGAAGGCATTGAGCTGCGGATCGAGCGCCGCGATGCGCTCGAGCAGCGTTTTGGTCAGCTCCACCGGAGAGAGACGCTTGGAGGCGATAAGCCGGGAGGCTTGGGCGATCGTCGGGAAGGCGGGGCCAGGAAACGCGGGAACGGTTCCTCTCATCGCCTTCCCGCAACGGCCTTGCGTCGTTTGGGCGGCGCGGCGCGGGCGGCGAGCCGGGCACGCTTCGGGGCTGGAGGCGGCTTGCGCTTCGCGGCGGGAGCCGGCTTGCGGGGAACGCTCTTCTTGGCGCGCGGCGGCGGCAGGCGGAAGACGACGGCGAAATCGTCGGCGAGCGGCCGGTCGCGTGGGATCAGGGCAACGAGCTGCACGACCTGGCGCCACGCCAGCACGAGATCGCCCATCTGGCCGGAGTTGAGCACCAGCCCGGCGCGCGAGACCATCTGCTCCATCTCGGCCGGGCTGATCTGTGGGAGGGAAACGACCGGACGCACGCCCATCAGGACCAACCACCCTTTTAGGAACGCGGCCGAACCCTATCGGCCGAGCTGGACCCCAGCAAGATGTTTGGCGTCGGTTGCCGGCTCGATCGGCTCGATCCGCTGCCCCGTTCCGGCGTCGAACAGGTGCAGATGCTCGGGCGGTATGCCGAGGCGGATCGTCCGCTGCGGCGCCGGCAGGCCCGGCAGGCGCGCCACCAGGTTTTCGTTTCCAGGGATACTGCCATGCACCAGCGACTCCGAGCCGAGCCGCTCGACCAGCTCCACGGTCAGCGGTACCCCGTCGTCGTCGCCCCGGGTCGCGTGCCGGAGATGGTCGGGGCGGATGCCCGCCGTCACCGGCCGGCCGTCGCCGCCCGGGTAGCGGCCGGCCAGCGGCAGCGTGATGCCTCCCGTCAGGACGATCGCGGTCCCGTTGCTGGCCAGGGTGGTGGGGATGAGGTTCATCGACGGCGCGCCGATGAAGCTGGCCACGTAGGTGTCGGCCGGGCGGGCGAACACCTCCATGGGCGGCGCGAGCTGCGCCGGGCGGCCCTCGTTGAGCACCAGCAGCCGGTCGCCCAGCGTCATCGCCTCCACCTGGTCGTGCGTGACATAGAGGCTCGTCACCCCCATCCGGCGCTGTAGGCGAAGGATCTCGGCCCGCATCTGCACCCGCAGCTTGGCGTCGAGGTTGGACAGCGGCTCGTCGAACAGGAACAGTTTCGGCTCGCGCACGATGGCGCGGCCCATCGCCACCCGTTGCCGCTGGCCACCGGAGAGCTGTGCCGGCCGGCGGGCGAGCAGCGCCTCAAGCCCCAGCGTCGCCGCCGCCTCGCCCACCCGGCGCCGGATTTCCTCGCGGCCGAGGCCACGCACCCTCAGTCCGTAGGCCATGTTGTCGAACACGCTCATGTGCGGGTACAGCGCATAGTTCTGGAACACCATGGCGATGTCCCGCGCAGCCGGGTCGAGGCCGGTGATGTCGCGCCCGTCCAGCACCACCCGCCCGGCGCTCGGCGTCTCCAGCCCGGCAACCAGCCGGAGCAGGGTGGACTTGCCGCAGCCGGACGCGCCGACGACCACCAGCAGCTCGCCGTCATCGAGCGCGAGGTCGATGCGGTGCAGTACCGGCGTCGGGCCAAAACTCTTGCCGAGCCCGACGAGTTCGAGCCGGGCCATCAATGGCCTCCTTCGGTGAGGCCGGCGACGAACCAGCGCTGCATCGCCAGCACCACCGCGACCGGCGGCAGCAGCGCGAGCACGGCGGTCGCCATCACCATGTTCCACTCGGTCTGCGTCTCGACCCCGATCATCCGCACCAGGCCGATGTTGATCGTGTCGAGCGACGGATCGGTGGCGACCAGCAACGGCCAGAGATACTGGTTCCACCCGTAGACGAACAGGATGACGAACAAGGCGGCGAGATTGGCGGCGGAGGCGGGAATCAACATATCCCGCAGGAACCGCCACGGCCCCGCTCCGTCCATCCGCGCCGCCTCCACCAATTCGTCGGGAACGGCGAGAAACACCTGGCGGAACAGCAGGGTCGCGGTGGCCGAGGCGGTCAGCGGCAGGGTCAGGCCGGCGAACGTGTTGATCAGGTGAAGGTCGGCCATGACGGCGTAGGTCGGGATGATGCGCACCTCCACCGGCAGCATCAACGTAATCAAGATGATCCAATAGGCGGCCATCCGGCACGGGAACCGGAAGAAGGCGATCGCGAAGGCGGCCAGCAGCGACACCAGGATCTTGCCGGCCGCGATGGCGAGCGCCATGCCGAGCGAGACCAGCAGCATGTGCCAGACCGGCGGCGCGCCCGAGCCGCCCGCTTCCAGCACCCGCGCATAGACGCCGAGGCCGCCCGGCTGCGGCAGCAGCGACACCTCGCCGCGGGCGAGCGCGTCGGGGTTTTGGGTCGAACCGGCGAAGGCGAGCCAGACCGGCAAGGCGAACAGCGCCACGCCGAGCAGCAGCACGCCATGCGCCAGCCAGTCCGGTTTTCCCCTCATCGGCGGTCGCGCCGTCCCAGCACGCGGACCTGCAGCGCCACCAGGCCGATAACGGCAGTCATCAGCACCACCGACTGCGCCGCCGAGCCGCCGATGTCGCCGTTCAGGTAGCCGTCGCGATACACTTTCACGACCAAGGTCTCGGTCGCCTTGCCCGGGCCGCCCTGGGTCAGCGCCCAGATCGTGCCGAACGTGTCGAACGCGGCGTAGGCCAGGTTCACGACCAGCAGGAACAGCATGGTGGGAGCGAGCAGCGGCAGGCTGATGGTGCGGAACCGGCGCCAGCCGCGCGCGCCGTCGAGCCGCGCCGCCTCGATCACCGCGCGCGGGATCGACTGCAGTCCCGCCACAAAAAACAGGAAATTGTAGCTGACCTGCTTCCAGGCGCTCGCCAGCACGACGAGCAGCATCGCCTGCGTGCCGTCGACATAGGTGTTCCAGTCGATGCCCTTCGCGTTCAGCCAGCGGCCGAGGACGCCGACGCGCGGGCTGAGGATGAACAGCCACAGCGCGGCGGCGATCGGCGGCGCCACCGCATAGGGCCAGATCAGCAAGGTCCGGTAGGCGGCGCGGCCGCGGATGCCGCGATCGGCGGCCACCGCCAGGGCCAATGCGACGCCCATCGCGAGGGCGGTGACGCTGGCGCAGAAGATCAGGGTGCGCAGCACCGAGAGGCGATAGAGCGGATCGGCGAACAGGGCGGCAAAATTGTCGAGCCCGACGAATACCAGGCGTTCGCCGAACGGGTCCTGCAGGGTGAGGCTCGACCGGATCGCCTGCGCCGCCGGCCAGAGGAAGAACACCAGGGTGAGGAGAAGCTGGGGCGCCACCAGCAAGGCCGGCAGTCCGCGTTGAGGGAAGATGGTGCGGCGGTCCATTGCGGACCGCCGGCGTCAGGTCCGCGCCGTCCGCTCGAACTCGCGCAACACCCGATTGCCGCGCGCCACCGCGTTGTCCATCGCCACCTGCGCCCCCTGGTCGCCGGCCAACGCCCGCTCGAACTCCTCCTGGATGATGGTGCGGATCTCCGGCAGGCGGCCGAGCCGCAACCCCTTCGAGTTCTTGGTCGGCGTCAGGCGGGTGAGCTGGTCGATCGGCAGGTCCGCCCCCGGGTTCTTGTCATAGAAACCCTGCTGCCGGGAGCGCTCGAAGCCGGCCTGCGTCACCGGCACGTAGCCGGTGTTCTGGTGCCACGACGCGACGGTGTCCGGCCGCGCCAGGAACACCAGGAACGCGGCGACCCCTTTGTACTCGGCGGCCGTGCGGTCCGGCGCGGTCATCGGCCACAGACTGGCGCCGCCGATGATCGAGTTGCGCGGCGCGGTTATGATGGCGGGGTCATAGGGCAGCATCGCCGGCGCCCAGCCGAACTTGGCGCTTTTCACCAGATCGGCGCGCAGCCCGGAGGAGGCGAACGAGATCGCCGC
The DNA here is from genome assembly GCA_963719345.1 of uncultured Alphaproteobacteria bacterium. Taxonomy (GTDB): domain Bacteria; phylum Pseudomonadota; class Alphaproteobacteria; order Acetobacterales; family Acetobacteraceae; genus CAVRCA01. The sequence continues at coordinate 618,841 of CAVRCA010000003.1, read as the reverse complement.
CTGACCGGAGACCATGACCGGGTCGGGGGCGGCGTCGCGGCCGGCATATTTGAACGTGCCTTCCTTCGCCATGGTGAGCAGGCGTTGGACATGCTTGACATGTTCGGGGCGGTTGATGGTCAGCTCCGCGTCGAGGCCCTCGAACCCATTGGCCCGGGTCGCGAACGGCAGGTCGTGCAGGGCGCTGTACTGCTCGAACTGGATCCAGCACGGCCAGGAGGTCGTCACGGCGATCTCCGCCGCCCCCTTGGCCTTGATCGCCCGGGCCGCCGCATGCACGTCCGACCACGTCGCGGGCGGCTTGTCAGGGTCGAGGTCGGCGCGGCGGAACGCATCCTTGTTGAGCCACATGATGGCGGTCGAGGTGTTGAACGGCATCGACGCCATCCGCCCGTCCGCCAGGCTGTAGTAGCCGCGGACCGCCGGGATGAAGGCGGCGGGGTCGATGGCGGCGCCGGTCTCCCGCGCGAGATCCCAGACCTGCTTGACGGCGCGGCCGGCGGCCAGCATGGAGGCGGTGCCCACCTCGAAGATCTGCACGAGGTGAGGCGCCTGTCCTGCCCGGTAGGCGGCGATCGTCGCCGTCATGGTATCGGGGTAGCTGCCCTTGTAGACGGGGGCCAGCTCCACCTCGGACTGTTGCTGATTGAACGCGTCCGCAAGGCGGGTCACCTCGTCGCCGAGTGCGGCGGTCATCGCGTGCCAGAAGACGATCCTGGTGCGCGCCTGCGCCAGCGCCGGACGGGCCAGTCGGCCGGCGGCGAGTGGGGCGGCCAGCCCGGCGGTGCCGGCAAGGAGCGTGCGACGCTTCATCGGGGACGGTTCCTGGACGGGGCGGCTTACGGTGAGGTCAGCCTACCCCGGGACCGTTGGCTTGGGCCATCGACAAACCGGGGCAGCGAGACAGGACAACGGCCGGTCGGTTGCTGCCCGCGCGGCTCGGCTCTAAACCCGTTGCGGTGCAGCACGGAGCGTCGGAATGGATCTCAAGGAGCATATCAGGGAGATCCCGGACTTTCCGAAGCCCGGCATCCTGTTCTACGACATCTCGACGTTGCTGCGTCATGCCGACGCGTGGCAGGTCGCGATGGGGCGGATGGCGCGCGCCGTTCGCGGCTACCATCCCGACATCCTGGCCGGGGTCGAGAGTCGCGGCTTCCTGATCGCGGCGCCGCTCGCGCTCAAGCTGGGCTGCGGCTTCATCATGCTGCGCAAGCCGGGCAAGCTGCCCGGCGAGACGATCGGCTTCGACTATGCGCTCGAGTACGGAATGGACCGGATCGAGCTGCAGGCCGACGCGGTGCAGCCGGGGCAGCGGGTGGTCGTGGTGGATGATCTGCTGGCCACCGGCGGCACGATGGCGGCCGGGATCGGGCTGCTCCGGCGGGCCGGCGCCGAGGTGCCGGCCGCCGCCGCCCTGATCGAGCTCGCGTTCCTGCACGGCCGGGCGCGGCTGGACGTTCCCTGCGAGGCGCTGGTGACCTACGCTTCGTAGCGGCCGCTCTGCGGCGGCAACAACACGGCAGCAACGGCCGGACTGCGGAAGGGAAAACGCGCCATGAAGATCGAGGATGTGACGCTCACCATCTTCACCTGGGACGACATACCCGCGACGCGCTATCACAGCGGCTCGTTCGTCTGGACCACCAGCAATCTCGGGCTGCTGCGCCTCCGTACCGATGAAGGGCTGGAAGGACACGCCTTCCTTGGCTCGGCCGGCAACCCCGCCAGCATGGACGGGCCGCAGCTCATGCGCTGGCTCAAGCCGCTGCTGATCGGGCAGAATCCGCTCGACCGCGAGCGGCTGCACCGGCAGATGCTGGCGCTGTCGCGCTCGATCTCCTACCGCACGATCGGCGCGGTCGACGTCGCGCTATGGGACCTGGCCGGCAAGATCGCCAACCTGCCCGTCCACGCCGTGATGGGCACCTACAAGACGTCCATTCCGGCCTATGCCAGTTCGCAGGTGCTGCCGAGCGTCGAGGCCTATGTCGAGCAGGCGCAGTGGTTCAAGGCCAACCACTGGCGCGCCTACAAGATCCATCCACCGCAGCAACCCGCGACCGACATCAAGGTGTGCGAGGCGGTGCGACGGGGCGTCGGCGACGCCTATACGCTGATGCTCGATTCGACATGGAGCTATCGTTACGCCGACGCGCTGCGCGTCGGCTACGCGATCGAGGAACTTGATTTCCTTTGGTACGAGGACCCGCTGGCCGACGAGGACATCTACAGCTACGTCAAGCTGCGCCAGAAACTCGATATCCCGATCATGGCGACCGAGTTTCCCGCCGGCGGCCTGGACACCTACCCGATCTGGATCACCGAACGCGCCACCGACTACCTGCGCGGCGACATCCCCAACAAGGGCGGGCTCACCACCATGCTGAAGACCGCGCATCTCGCGGAGGCGTTCGGCATGAACTACGAGATCCACCACAGCAGCAATTCGCTGAACAACCTGGCGAACCTGCATCTCGCGATGGCGCTGCGCAATTGCGAGTTTTTCGAGGTGCTGCTGCCCGACGAGGCGCACAAATACGGGTTGGCGACGGAGCTTGCTATCGACGCGCACGGCCTGATGCACGCGCCGACCGGACCGGGACTCGGCGCGGACATCGACTTCGAGCTGATCCGGCGCAAGACCGAGGCGGTGCTGAGTTGAGCCGGAGCGGCGGCGCGGGGTTCATCCCGGCGGCCGCGACCCCATATCGATGCAAAGCATCAGGAGCGAATGATGGGCCTGTTTAGTTCGACCAAGACGGCGGCCGACGAGCATTATCAGATCGAAAAGCCGGACGAGGAGTGGCGGCGCGAGCTGAGCCCGTCGGCCTATAATGTGCTGCGCAAGCACGGCACCGAGCGCGCCGGGACAAGCCCGCTCAACCAGGAGAAGCGCGACGGCACGTTCGTCTGCGCCGGATGCGGGACGCCGGTGTTCGATGCCGCCACCAAGTTCGAGAGTGGCACCGGCTGGCCGAGCTTCTATGCGCCGGTCGAGGGTAACGTCGCGACCTCGGAGGACCGCAGCCTGTTCATGACGCGCACCGAGGTGCATTGCGCCAAGTGCGGCGGCCATCTCGGCCACGTCTTTCCGGACGGGCCGCGCCCGACCGGGATGCGCTACTGCATGAACGGCGCGGCGATGGGGTTCAAGCCGGGCTAGTCCCGAACGGACGCAAGCCCGGCCAGGATCGCTTCCATCGCCCGCATCGGCGCCAAGTCGGCGACGATGCGGTGCCGGTTCGCCGCCATGCGTCGTCGCACGGCGGAGCGCTCGCCCGGATCGCGGCCGAAGCGCACGGCAAGGTCGACGAAGCTGTCGAGCGTCGCCGCGATCGTCTCGGTAACGCCGATGCCGGTGAGGATGCCCGCGGTATGCCGGCCGCGAAGCATCGGTCCCGCGTGCGTGACGATGACGGGCGCCTCCGCGAGGATGTCGAGCGTCGATTTGCCGCCGGACCAGCCGATGCTGTCGAGCACGACGTCCGCGAGACGGACGCTGCCTAGAAAGCGCTCCTGCGACATCGGCGCGGCGATCAGGACGTGGCGGTCGGCATCCAGCCCATGCGAGGCAAACGCCCGATGCAGCCGGGAGCGGAACTGCTCGGTCACGGCCTGGCTCCTGGCGAAGCCGATGAACAGGAATTGGCAATCGCCGGTGGAAGCGGCGATGCGGGCGAAAACTTCGTCGTGCTGCGGCAGGTATTTGTAGAGCGCCTGGCCGCACCAGAACAGCACGGCTCCGTCCCGCACGCCGAGTTCCGCGCGGGTGCAAGGTTCGGCGGCACGCTCGTCCGGCTCATAATGGATGCCGAGGTTGGGTAGCGGCACCAGGCGCTCGGCGTAGTGCGCACCGGCGCCCTCCGGCTCCATCAGCTCGCTCGAGAAGAAGATGTCCATGGTCGGCAGCCCCGTGGTCTCCGGCTGCCCCCAGGCGACACATTGGGCGGGTGCCAGCCTCTCGGCGGCGAGACGCGCGGCGCCGCGATCCATGCCGATCTCCGGATACAGCAGCACGTGCGGCCGTCGTTGCAGGATCGCCTGCCGCAGTGCGGTGGCCGGTCCCGTCACGAAGCGCGGACAGAGGCGTTGCGCGACCCTGGTCTGCGCGTCCTCGGCAGCGGCCGTGTGATACGCGGTCACGTCGAAGCGGTCGCGGTCGAGATGCCTCAGCCAGCCTTTCAGCATGAGCCGCCACACCGTGTGCTCGCAAAAGAAGCCGCTGACGATGCCGATCCGAATCCTTTCGCCCCGGCTCGGCGGCGCCGCCAGAGGCGGTGTCGTCTGGTGCAGCACCCGTGCCATCAGAGTGCCGTAACGCGCCTGCAAGTCGCGGTCGCAATGCCCCTGATAGGGAAGGAAAAAAGGTTGGCTCGCGCCGACGGCGTCGGCGAGCGCCTTCGCCGCCGCCGGATTATCCGCGGCGAGGGACTCCAGCCTGCCGAGCTCGTGCGTGTAGCGCCCCCGCTGCATCCCTACTTGGTCTGGCGTGTCGTAAAGAACCGGCAACTCGACCATGCATCGCGCCCACAAGGCCGGGCCGTGCAGCGGAGCGGCCGCGAGCGCCCGGTCGTGGCACGAGCGCGCCTCGTCCTGACGGTTTTCCAGCAGCAGCAGGCAACCCAGATTGTAGTGGGCATCGGCGCAATCCGGGTCGGCGCGGATCGCTTCGGCAAAACTCCGCAACGCCTCTTCGGTGCGGCCCTGGGCCTGCAAGGCGAGGCCGAGATTGTTGAGACCGGCTGCGTGCCCCGGCCGGAGTTGCAGCGCCGTCCGGCAATTGTGCTCCGCCTCCTCCGCCCGCCCCCAGGCGAGGAACATCGCGCCGCACTTGCCGTGGATGTCCGGACACTCCGGGAAAAGGGACAAGGCCCGGCGGAAATGCTCAAGCGCTTCGGGGTAATTGCCCTGCGCGGCCACGGCGTCGGCCAGATTGCAGGCGATGTCGGCCGATGTGGGCTGCAACCCGCTGGCGGTGCGAAACCAGGTCACGGCGCCGGCCAGGTCGCCGCACTCGCGGAGCAGGCAGGCGAGATTGTTGGCGATCGCCGCGTCGCCGGGCCGCAGCGACCAGGCCAGCCGGTAGACGGCTTCCGCCTTGTCCGTCAGGCCAAGCCCCAGCAATGCCCGGGCGCGCGTATTGTGGAAGTACGCCTGCGCCCCGATCTCGCCGGCCGCCACGTCCAGCAGGTGCAAGGCTCGGCCCAGGGTCGCCGCGATCGCACGCGATCACGGCCAGCAGGTGGAGCGCACCTCCGGCGTGAGGAACCTGTGCCAGGATCGCTTGACCGGTGGCTTCGGCGGCCGAGCGCTCGCCGGCCTGGTACTGCTGGATGGCCACATCGAGCATGGCGCTCGCGTCCAGCGGGCCGCCGGCATCGTGCATAATGCCCTCCTGTGCGGTCCTGCTTGGCGGTCGCTTGCTTAAGGAACCGTAAAGGGCGTGGTTAGGCCTGCGGCGACGTTAACTGGCGAACTTTCTCAGTGCGCCCTGGCGCGCAGCGGCGAAAGACTGCCGCCGACCTTCACCGAGCCGGGCAGCGGATGGCCGACGATGTCTTCGGCGAGCCGGGCGACCTCGATCAATCGCTCAAGATCGACGCCGGTCTCGATCCCCATCTCTTGCAGCATGAACACGAGGTCTTCCGTACACACGTTCCCCGCTGCGCCCTGGTGCGCCGCGAACGGGCACCCGCCTAGTCCGGCCACCGTGCAGTCGAACTCGTCGACGCCCATTTCAAGCCCGGCATAGGCATTGGCACAGCCGAGCCCGCGCGTGTCGTGCAGGTGCAGCGCGAGGCGGAGCACCGGGTAGCGCTCGCGCACAGCGCCGACCAGCCGCTTGATGGACAGCGGCGTCGCCCAGGCCATCGTGTCGGCCAGCGAGATCAGCCGGATGTTGAGGCCATGCTCCTCGGCAAGCTCGAACACCTGGGCGATCAGCTCCAGCACACGCGCGTGCGGGACGTCCCCCTCGAAATTGCAGCCGAACGCCGCCATGATCGACGCGCGCTCGATCGGCACGTCGTGCTGCTTATAGAGGCGGATCAGGTCGTGCTGCGCCGCCAGATTCTCCGCCATCGTGCGCTGCTGGTTGCGAGCCAGGAATTTCTCCGAGGCGGTGAGCGAAAGCGATCCCTTGATGTCGAGCACCCCGGTCGAGATGGCGCGCTGCAACCCCTTCGAGTTCAGCCAGAGCCCGGTGTAGCGCACGCCCGGCTTGCGCTTGAACCGCTGCACGACCTCGTCGGCGTCCGCCATGCCCGGCACGCGCGCCGGATTGACGAACGAGACCACCTGGATCTGGCCCAGCCCGGTCTCCGACAGCGCGTCGATGAGTTCCACCTTGCGGGTGGTCGGGATCGGGCCTTTCTCGATCTGGAATCCCTCGCGCGGTCCCTCCTCGTTGAGCTGCACGAATGTCGGCATGTCGGACATGGCGGGCTCTCCTGTTCCCTATTCCGTCATGCCCGGACTTGTTCCGGGCATCCATTCCAGGGTTCGTGGACGCAGCGGCATGGATTGCCGGGTCAAGCCCGGCAATGACGACGGGAGTGTGACCGTTCTCGCACGTTTTCTGCCGCCCGTCCGCATCAGCGCACCTCGAGCCTGGGCCGCGGCCCGTCGATCAGCATGTAGCGTTCGAGCAGCGCCGCGCGGATCAGCCGGCGCATGATCTTTCCCTGGGGGTTGCGCGGCAGCTCCGGAAGCGTGAGGAACGCGCGCGGATGCTTGTGGCGGGACAGCGCGCCGAGCGCCGCACGCGCGCGGTCCGGCCAGCTTGCATCGTCGGTCTCCGCCACCGCGACGATCACCTCGCCCCAATACTCCGACGGCAGTGACACGATGGCGATCGCCGCCGCCCCGGCGGTCCCCGCCAGCGCGTGCTCGATCTCGTCGGGATGGATCTTGTAGCCGCCGGACTTGATCACGTCGGCGATGCGCCCGACCAGGTGCAGCCGCCCGTGCGCGTCGATACGGCCGAGATCGCCGGTGGCATGGAAGCCGTCGGGCGGCAGCGGGCGGAAGCCGCCAGCGTCCACGTGGCCGACCGACATGTGTCGGCCGCGCAGATGCACTTCGCCCACCGTATCCGGGCCGCACCGCGCGCCGGCGTCGTCGCGTATCTGCACCTCGACGCCGGCACCGGGAAAGCCGACGCAAACGCCGTCCTGCCGGGGCTCCTGCATGTAGTAGGCGTCGCACTCGGCGGCCGAGAGGGACGTGATCGGGTTGGTGATCTCCGACTTGCCGTACGTCACGCGCACCACCGGGCCGAACATCGCGCGCGCCTTGGCGTAGAGCGCAGGCGTCAGCGGGGCGGTGCCGCAGAACACCGTCCGCACACCCTCGATCCGGCGCCCCTCGAAGGTCGCGACCAGCTTGGCCAGCACGGTGGGCGGCGCGAAGATGTGGCTGATCCCGCCCTCGTCCAGCAGGCGCGTGATGCGCGGAATGTCCACGCCGTCGAGCAGCACCGCCGTGGCGCCGCGATCGTTGAATGCCTGCGTCAGCAAACCGGCGCCGTGGACAAACGGCGTCATCAAGAGAATACGGCTGCCCGGGCCGGGCATGTCGTTCCAGCTCGCACCTTGCAAAATGTTGCCGATGAAACGGGCAGCGTGCGTGGTGATGATCGCCTTCGGCGCGCCCGTGGTGCCCGAGGTGAAGCCGATCCGCCCCCACGCCGCGCCCGGCACCGGCGGCAGCGCGGCGAGATCGCCCGGCGTGTCAGGCATGGCTTCGATGGTGAGCACGTCGCAGCCGAGGTCGCGGAACGCAGCTTCCTGGCTTTCGGTGGTGATGACGAGGCGGGCGCCGGACAGCATGAGGGCGTGGCGGCGCTCGGCCTCGGTGTAGCCGGCGCTCAGCCCGGTCTCCGCCGCCCCGACAAGGCGCAGCCCGACCCCGGTCCAGACGGCTTCGATGGAGTTGCGCAGCGAGGTCGCAACCGGCTGCCCGGCCGATACGCCGCGATCCCTCAGCGCGTGCGCGACGCGGGCGGCGCGCCCGGCCATCTCGCGAAAGGTGATGCAGCGCTCGCCGTCATGCACCGCGATCCGGTCGGCGTGGGCGTTCACGGTGGCTTGCAGGTCGCTGGCCCAAGGCACCGTGTCCAGCATTGCTGCTTACCCCTCAACCCTCACCCCGGCCCACTCCCGCGACGGGAGAGGGGAGAATTACCGTGCCAGCAGCTTCGATGGCGAGGGGCCGAGCGCGTCTGGGGTCCAGTCGCGGCGCTCGGTCATCAGCGCAACCAGGGCGGCCGTGTCGGTGTCACGATCCCAGCCGATCGCCGCCGCGACTTGGCCCTCACGCACGTAGTAGGCGATGAACTCGGGTTTTTCGAGGTCGCCGTGGACCACGATGTCGTCCCATTGGCCCGCGTGCCCGATATAGTCGAGGCGCTTGAGATACTGGATGGTCCAGAACACCGGCACGGCGTCATAGGGCACGGCGCGGCCGAGCATGTTCAGCGCCGCTACCCGGCCGTGCTGCTCGGCCACCCGCCAGTGCTCGACCCGGATTCTTGGGCCGTCGCCGCGCAGCGGGAACGCGGCGCTGTCGCCGGCGACATAGAGGCCGTCGACGGCGCGCAGCTGCGCGTCCACCTCCACCCCGCCGTCATCGCCGCGCGCGACACCGTGCAGGAAGCCGGTCGCCGGCTTGACGCCGAGTTCGGCCACGAACAGGTCGGCCTCCAGCACCGAGCCGTCGTCGAGCCGGACGGCGCGGGCGGTCCGCCCGCTGCCCTCGAACTCCGCCACCTGTCGGCCCATCCGGAACCGCACACCCTTGCCTTCGTGCAGGTGGCGGAACACGGCGCCGATTTCCGCGCCGAGCTGCTTCTCGAACGGTTCCTGCTGCGGTGCCACGACGGTGACGTCCAGCCCGCGCTCGCGCAGGCTGGCGGCGACCTCGACGCCGATGAAACCGACGCCCACAACGACGGCCCGCGTGCTGCGCTCGGCGGCAGCCAGCAGACGGTCGGCGTCTGCCCGACTGCGCAGCAGGAAAACATTGTCGAATGCCCCGCCATTGGCGGGCGGCGGCGCCGGCTCGCCGCCGGGAGCGACCAGCGCGGCGTCATAGGAAAGAACGGTGCCGTCGGCGCAGGTGATGCGGCGGGTGCCGGCGTCGAGCGTCACGACGTCGGCGGTGACGCGCTCGATGTCGTGTTCGCGGTAGAACGACTGCGACTGCAGCGGCGACTTCTCGCCGCCCTCTTCTCCCGACAGGAAATACTTGCTCAGCAAGGTCCGGTCGTACGGCACCCGGTTGGCTCGATCGAGCATGACGATCCGGCCGCCGAACCCCTCGTCGCGCAGGGTCTGCGCGGCGAGCGCACCCGCGGCACCCGCGCCCACGATGACGAAAATGCGCGCATCTCCGGGCGTCCGGGGCGGCACGGGTGCGGCCTCGCCGGGAAGGGTGACGAACACCTGCCCGTCGGCGACGCGCGTGGCGAAACGCGGCAGCCGGTCCACCGCGGGGGGATCGAGCAGGGCGCCCGTCTGCACCGAAAACCGCGCCTTGTGCCAAGGACAGACGACGAAGTCGCCGCACAGCGCGCCCTGCGAGAGGTCGCCGCCGGCGTGCGGGCAGGTGGCTCCTACGGCGTGGACCGTGTCGCCGCGACGGACCAGCAGGATGGCGGTGCCGTCGGCCTCGACCTTCCGCATTGCGCCATCCGCCAGCTCGTCGAGCCGGGCGACCGCGTGCTCCTTCTCGGCCAAGCGGCTCAGCCCTCGGCGGCGACCGGGTTGCGCAGCAGGCCGACGCCGGTCACCTCGACCTCGACCGTGTCGCCCGGCTTCAGCCATTTCGGCGGCTTGAAGTAGGCGCCGACACCGCCGGTCGTCCCGGTCACGATCACGTCGCCCGGCTCCAGCTGCGTGAACGTCGAGCAGTATTCGATCAGGGTCGGAATGTCGAAGCAGAGATCGCTGATCGGCGCGCGCTGGCGTTCCTCGCCGTTCACCCGGGTCAGCAGCGTGCAGCTGCGGATGTCCGGCACCTCGTCAGGCGTCACCAGATAGGGGCCGAAGGCGCCGGACTGGAAGAAGTTCTTGCCTGGCGTGAACTGGCCGGAATGGCGCTGCCAGTCGCGGATCGAGCCGTCGTTGTAGCAGGAATAGCCGGCAATGACGCTCTGCCAGTCGGATTTCGCGACGTGGCGGCAGGTCTTGCCGATGACCACGGCAAGCTCGCCCTCGTAGTCGAAATTGTCCGACGTTTTCGGGGCGATCAGGGGCTGACCCTGGCCGACCTGGCTGTTCGGGAACCGGACGAAGATGATCGGCTTCTCCGGCGGCTCGCGGCCGCCCTCGGCGATGTGCGTCAGATAGTTCAGCCCGACGCAGAGGATCTTTTCCGGGTCCGGGATGGGCGGCAGGATGGTCACCGCGTCGAGCTGGACATCGGGCTGCTTCTCCGCCTCGGATCGCAGGCTGCCAAGGTTCGTCAGCGCCTGACGCAGGCTGGGCGCGCGGCTGCCGCAATCGACGATGCCCGAGCCGCTGACGATGCCCCAACTCGCCCGCCCGTCGGGGCGGCGGAAACTGACGAGTTTCATGCTGATATCCCTTCTGCCGGTCGGCGCCTATCGTTACGCGGCGTCGGCTGAGGGGGCAAGCCGGCCCTTCTTCGGCGGAAGTGGCACCGCCGGCCGCTTCGTGGGACTGTCCCGAGTGGTCACGCGCGCAAAAAATGGGGGGAACAGATGTCGGAAACGGGTAGCGGCCAGAGCGTACTCGGCAATGGCGTGTTCGGCAGTGGCGAGTATCGCTACGAGCTGGTGGAGAACTGGGCCAGGCTCCCGCCCGGCTGGTCCTTCAAGGAGGTCGGTGCGGTCGGCGTCGATCGCCACGACAACGTCTACGTGTTCAATCGCGGCGAACACCCGATGATCGTGTTCGACCGCGAGGGCAATTACCTGCGGTCTTGGGGCGAGGGGGTGTTCCCGCGCGCGCACGGGCTGCAGATGGGTCCGGACGACACGGTGTGGCTGACCGATGACGGCGACTCCTCGGTCCGGCAGTGCACGCTGGACGGCAAGGTGCTGCTCACCCTGGGCGTGCCGGGCCGGCCGGCGCCCTACATGAGCGGCGAGCCGTTCCATCGCTGCACCCACACGGCGCTGTCGCCGGAGGGCGACATCTACGTCTCCGACGGGTACGGCAACTCGCGGGTGCATAAATTCTCGCCCGACGGCCGGTTGCTGACATCGTGGGGCGGCCCCGGCACCGATCCCGGCGAGTTCAACATCGCGCACAACATCACGTGCGACGCCGACGGCTGGGTGTACGTCGCCGACCGCGAGAACCACCGGGTGCAGGTGTTCGACGGCAAAGGCCGCTACGAGACGCAATGGAACAACCTGCACCGCCCGTGCGGGCTGTTCATGCCGCCGGGCAAATGCCCGGTGTGCTACATCGGCGAGCTCGGTCCGGGCATGCCGGTCAACCTCGCGATGCCCAATCTCGGGCCGCGGCTGACCATCGTCGACAACACCGGCAAGCGCTTGGCGCGCATCGGCAATCTGCCGGCCGGCCTCGAGTCCGGCGCGTTCCTGGCGCCGCACGGCATCTGCGTGGACCGCCACGGCGACATCTATGTGGGCGAGGTGGCGTGGACCAATTGGACAACCAGTTTCCCCACCCGGCCACGGCCGGACGAGGACATCCGCTGCCTGCAGAAGTTCCGCAAGGTAAGCTGAAATCAGCCAAGGACGGCGCGCAACAGCTGGGACCAGCGCCGGTCCCAGCCGTTGTCGCGCGCCGACCAGGTGCCGCCCCGCGGCGCGTTGACCACGGCGGCCAGCACCGTCGCCCAGGGCCCCTCCGTCTCGACCAGATGGATGTGACGCGCGTGCCGGCGTGCCTGCGGGAAGGGGGGGGCGAGCACCTCCAGCCCGGCGTTGAGACAGTGAAAAAGCTTGTCCGGATTGACGTGCCGCGTCATCGGATGATCGACGTGGTACGGGACGACGCCGACGCGGTAGCGGGCCAGGATCTCCCAAAGATCGTCGTTGTCGTAGCCGCCGCGGAACTCGACGTTGGAGCGGCGGCGCAGCAGATCATCGAGCTCGGCCGGAGCCCTGGTTGCGTGTTCGTGGAGGCGGCCGTAGACGCCGATCGTCACGTCCTGCCCGGCGAGCGCGTCCAGCCAGGCGAAATCCACCCGATCGTCTATCGAGCCGATATACACGATGCGGCAAGGGTCCGCCTGCGCGACGGCCGCTATGGGGCGGAGGTGCGAGGCATTGTCGATGTGGTGCGCGTCCGGGTAGCGGTCCCGAAGGGCGCCGTCGAGCACGATGGCTTGCGGGCAACGGCTGCGCCACAATGCGTCCAGCCGCATGCGGTCCAGCCGCTCGGTGCCGGTCGCCCCGAACATCAGGTCGTCGTACACGTCGTAGACGAAGATGCCGTCCGGCAAGCTGCGTTGCAGAGCATTGGCGGCAGAGGCCTCGTTGCAGCCGAGCCCGGTGAGGGCGATGAGCGGGCCTTCCCCAAGGCCGTCGCGCACCAGCGGCAGCAACGCCGCCTCGCTCACGTCCGGTGGGAAGAAGCAGCGCTCGCCGCCGTCCTGCGACACGACAACCCGATCCCCGCAATAGACGTGCATCGAGCGGCCGCCGGCGCGCTCCGCGGCCTGCATGAGGTACTTGCGAAAATCGGTCGCGTACCTCTTGTTCGACACCACGAGCAGGCTCGGCGGGCGACGGACCATTGCTCCAACCATTCGGCCGTGCGCGCTAATCGATGCTGGCGTGTATGAGGTTGCTGACCCGGTCCATGCGGGTCGAATGCCAGGGGTCAGGCGCGACATAGTTGGAAATGTACGCGAACGACACGCCGCTCTGCGGATCGGCCCAGCAATAGGACGAACCCACTCCGCCGTGACCGAACGTGCCGGGGAAGGCGAGGCTGCCGAGACCGCGGATGCGTGGGCCGAGCCCGCGCACGTGCGGGCCGATGCCCCGGTGCATCGGGATGTCGGACATGTAGGTGTCGGGCATCTCGCCGGTAAAGTCGCGGCTGACGAACTCTACCAGTCGCGGCGAGAACAGGCGCACCGCCCCGAGCCGGCCCTTGTTCGCCAACGCCTGATAGAAGGCCACCATGCCGCGCGCGGTGGCGAACCCGCCGCCATGCGGCAGGCCGGCCTCGCGGAACTCGGGGCTGTTGTCGCGCAGGTCGCCCTCGGGCGCGTACACATCGGCGCACCGGTGCTGCACGGTGCGCGGCACGCCGACGAAGATGTCGTTTTCCAATCCAAGCGGCGCGACCACCCGCTCGCGGATCACGTCGCGGAAGTCGCGGCCGGTGATCGCCTCGATGATCATCGCGATGGTCAGGTGCGCGCTGCGTGGATGGTACTGCAGCCGCGTCCCGGGCGTCCATTCAAGCGAGAAGTCGCACACCTCGCGGCGCATCAGAGCGTGGTCCGCCCAGGATTCCCGTGTGCAGTTGCCGGAAGGAAAGCCCGCTGTGTGCGTGGCGACCTGGAAGAGCGTGATGTCGCCTTTGCCCCGTGCGGCAAAGTCCGGCAGGTGGTCGGCCACCTTGTCGGTGATCGACACAAGCCCTTCCTCCATCAGGCTCCACAGCGCGGCGGTGGTCAGGACCTTCGTGTTCGAGAACAGCAGGAACAGCGTGTCATCGGTCGCCTCCCGCTTCGGCTGCGTGCTGGCGTTGCCGTAGCTGCGGAACAGCGCGAGCTTGCCGTGCCGGGCCAGCGCGATCTGCGCGCCGGGGTAGCGGCCCTCCTCGATATGCTGGTTGATCAGCCGGTCGAGATGGGCGAGCGGGCCGGGCGCGAAGCCGAGCGATTGCGGGTCGGCGGGTTCGAGGGGGAACGGCATCGGAGCCTCCGTATTTGTGGGTTTCATCCTACCCGCTTGGTGGAACAGCGAAACTCCCAGCATGCTTGACGTTGTATATACGGCATTGTATAGGCGTTTACCGCAGCATTGATGCGGAAGACGATGAATGGGTCCGTGTCATCGGGCTTCGCGAAGCGACGCCCAATGAAAGGAAAACCTATGAGGAAGGGGATTTCGACTGAACGCCCCGTGCTGACGGATGCGCAGAATGCGCAGTTGCGGACGCTGGACGGCAACCCAAACGTATCCGACATCCCGGAGGCATCGGCCGAGAACTGGCGTCAGGCGCGCCGGTTCTTCAAGCCCCGCAAGGAGGCGATCAGCCTTCGCTTGGATGCCGATGTGCTGGATTGGCTGCGGCGCCGGAGCGAACGCTACCAATCGGAGATCAATCGGATACTTCGGGAGAAGATGGAGGCCGAAACGCAGCGATAGTCGGATCAGAGCCGCGAGCTTGTGCCCTTGCACGGGATCGGGTGTCATCTGCTCAACCTGTCGGGAGGGCGCGCATGGCCGAGATCAGGACGCGGCATATTTTCACCATCACGCTGAATGCGGGCGCACCGCAGCCGCTGGGGGCGACGCAAGCGGGGGAGGGGCGGCCGGTGCCCGTGTTGGGCGGCACCTTCGAGGGCGAGCGGCTGCGCGGCACCGTGCTGGAGGGTGGGTCCGACTGGATTATGGTGCGGCCGGACGGCACGTTCGTGCTCGATGTACGGCTGGTGCTGCAGACGGATGACGGGGCACGGATCGGCATGACCTATCGCGGCCTGCGCCACGGACCCGCCGACATCCTGGAAAAAGTCGGGCGCGGCGAACCGGTCGATTCGGGATCGTACTACTTCCGCACGTCCGTCGTGTTCGCCACCGGCGCCGCCAAATACGACTGGCTCACCAAAACGATCGCCGTCGGCACCGGCCATCGAACCGCCGCCGGGCCGGTCTACGACGTGTTCGAGATCCTGTGACATGAGCACGATCGCCTTCATCGGCCTCGGCAACATGGGCGGGCCAATGGCCGCCAACCTGGTTCGCGCCGGCCACCGGGTCGTCGGCGCCGATCTCAATCCGGCCGGCGTCGCCGCCCTCGTGGCGGCGGGCGGCGAGCAGGCGGCGAGTGCCGGCGATGCGGCGGCAGGCGCGGACTGCATCATCACCATGCTGCCGGCCGGCGAGCACGTCCGCGGCGTCTGGAGCGGTCAGGGCGGCTTGATCGACGTGGCGCAGCGGAGCACGGGAGAAAAGCCGTTGCTGATCGACTGCTCGACGATCGACGTGGAAACTGCCCGGGCGGTGGCCGAGGAAGCGCGGGCGAAGGGGCTCGACATGCTGGATGCGCCCGTCTCCGGCGGGGTCGGGGGCGCGCAGGCCGGCACGCTCACCTTCATGGTCGGCGGACCCGAGGCCGGCTTTGCGCGCGGCGAGGTTTTCCTCCGGGCGATGGGCAAAACCATCGTGCATGCCGGCGCCTCGGGCGCGGGACAGGCGGCGAAGATCTGCAACAACATGATGCTGGCGATCAACATGATCGCACTGTCCGAAGGCTTGGTGCTGGCGACCAGGCTCGGGCTCGACCACAAGAAGCTGTTCGAGATCGCGTCCACCTCGTCGGGACAGAGCTGGGCGCTGACCACCTACTGCCCGTCGCCTGGCCTGGTGCCGAGCGCGCCGTCCAATCGCGACTACGCGCCAGGGTTCGCGACCGCGTTGATGCTGAAGGACGTCAAGCTGTCGCAGGCCGCGGCCGAGGCGACCGGCGCGCCGACCCCGCTCGGGGCGCACGCGGCGAAGCTGTACGGCCTGCTGGCCGAGGCCGGCCAGACGGGCAAGGATTTTTCCGCCATCTTCCCCTGGCTCGCGGCGCAGAGCCGCAGCGGCCTCGTCGAGACATAATCATGTCCACCGCCAACCTGCGCGCCGCTCGCGACTTCCTGCTGGCCCACCGCTCGGATTACGAAACGGCGTACCGCGACTTCCGTTGGCCCACGCTCGACCGGTTCAACTGGGCGCTCGACTGGTTCGAGGCGGAATTGGCGCATGGCGAGGCGGCAGAGCGGATCGCGCTGCGCATCGTGGGCGATGGCGCGGCGAGCCTCACTTTTGCCGAGCTGTCCGAGCGCTCCAACCGGCTCGCCAACGGTCTGCGGGCGCTCGGGGTCGGGCGGGGCGACCGAATGCTGCTGATGCTCGGCAACGTGGTGCCGTTGTGGGAGACGATGCTGGCGGCGATGAAGCTGGGCGCCGTCGTGATCCCGGCCACCACCTTGCTCACCGCGGCCGACCTCGAGGACCGGGTCGCGCGCGGCCGGGTGCGCCATCTCATCACCTCGGCCGCCGACGCGCCGAAAATCGCCGGCCTCGCCGACAGCGTGACCCGCATCGCGACCGGCGACGCGCCGCCCGGGTGGCACCGCTACGACGATTTATTCGAGGCAGCCGGCACGTTCGCGCCCGACGGCGAGACTCGGGCGAGCGATCCGCTGCTGCTCTATTTCACGTCGGGGACGACGGCGAAACCGAAGCTGGTGCTGCACAGCCACGGCAGCTACGCGGCGGGGCATCTGTCCACGATGTATTGGCTCGGGCTGCGTCCCGGCGATGTGCATCTGAACATCTCGTCGCCCGGCTGGGCGAAGCACGCCTGGAGTTCCTTCTTCACGCCATGGCTCGCCGGCGCGACGGTGTTCGTGCTGAACCAGCCGCGGTTCAACGCCCGCGCTCTGCTCGACGCGCTCGTCGCTCACGGTGTCACCACGCTATGCGCGCCGCCGACGGTCTGGCGCATGGTGATCCAGGAGGACATGCGCGCCTGGCAGACCAGCCTGCGCGAAGGACTTTCGGCCGGCGAGCCGCTCAATCCCGAAGTTTTCGACCAGGTCCACGCCGCCTGGGGCCTGAGCCTGCGCGACGGCTACGGCCAGACCGAGACGACGTTGCAGGTCGGCAACCCGCCGGGACAGGCAATCAAGCCGGGCTCGATGGGCCGGCCGATGCCGGGCTACCGCATCACCCTGCTCGACCCCGAGGACCGGGAGGCCGAGGAAGGCCAAATCAGCATCCCGCTCGACCAGCCGCCGGCGGCGCTGATGCGCGGCTACCAGACCGAGGCGGGCAGTATCGAGCCCCTGAGCGGTGCGTTCTATCGCACCGGCGACGTCGCTTCCCGCGATGCCGAGGGCTATTTCACCTATGTCGGCCGCGCAGACGACGTGTTCAAAGCGTCGGACTACCGGATCAGTCCGTTCGAGCTGGAGAGCGTGCTGATCGAGCACGCGGCGGTGGCGGAGGCGGCGGTGGTGCCGGCGCCCGACCCGATCCGGCTTGCCGTCCCGAAAGCCTACGTGATCCTGGCCCAGGGGTTCGAGCCGAGCCGCGAGACGGCGCTGGCAATCCTGCGACACTGCCGCGAGCGGCTGTCGCCCTTCAAGCGGGTGCGCCGCATCGAGTTCTCCGATCTGCCGAAAACGATCTCGGGCAAAATCCGCCGGGTGGAGCTGCGCCAGGCGGAGGAACGCCAAGCCGGCACCCCCACCCGCGCCGAGGCGGAGTTCCGCGAGGAGGACTTTCCCGAGCTGGGTTGAGCGTCAGCGATCGACAAAGCCACCGAGGCGGTCGGCAACTGGGCCTCCGGAGCCGCACAAAATGTCGGCCACTTCTTCGGCAGCCTGTTCTAGGAAGACTTCTTCGGCCGCAAGCGCTTGGCGTTGGCCCGCGCCCGCTTGAGATACGGGGCCATGATTGCGGCCCCGCTCCGACCGCTCATCAGCGCCAAGCTGGCCGCCTGCGTGGCCGCCAGTTTTTCCGTCACCATGCGCTGATACTCGGCGGCGGAGCAGTTTCCGCTCGCCATCAGCTGAGTACGCCGAAGGATTGTCTCCCATGAGGCAATGGCGAGCTGGGCCATCATCAAGGGCGGGGCAGGGCGCTTTCGTTTCATCGCTGGCCACCCTATCGATCTCGGAGCCGCCAGCCAAGAGAATGTCCGGGCCGCACTCGCCCTCACCCAACCCTCTCCTTCCGGAGAGAGGGTTGGTGTCTCTCCTATTCAGCTGCGACGCGGTGATCGGCCGGCACGCGTTCCAGTCGCCGGTCGTGCCCGAGGGCCAGAAGCACGATGCCCCCCACCAGGGCCCCCATCGCGATCGCCAGCAGGCCAAGCGTGAAGCTGCCGGTGCCGTCCCGGATCACGCCCATCAGGTAAGGACCGAGGAAGCCGCCGAGATTGCCGACCGCGTTGATCATCGCGATACCGCCGGCCGCCGCCGTACCGGACAGCATCGCAGTCGGCAAGGTCCAGAAGGTCGGTGCGATCGCGGACTGGCCCATCTGCGACACCGTCAACGCCACCATCAGGAGGATGGGGTTGTCCAGGAACACGCAGACCGCCAGCCCGGCGAAGGCGAGAAAGCAGGCCGCCGCGGCGTGCTTGTTGCGCTCGCCCGTGCGGTCGGAATGCAGTCCCCACAATACCATCGCAATCGCGGCAAAGACGTAAGGGATGGCCGAGATCAGTCCGGTCTGCGCGATCGAGACGCCGAACCGCTTGACGATCTGCGGCAGGAACAGCACGAACCCGTAGCCCGACACGTTCTGACCAAAATACACCAGGGTCAGCAACCAGACGCGCCCGTTCCGCAACGTCTCGCCCAATGCATAGTGACGGACGGCTTCGCGCTGCGCCCGTTCCGCGTCCAGCCGGCCGGACAGCCAGGTGCGCTGGTCCGGCTCCAACCAGCGCGCCTGCGCCGGCGTGTCGGTCAGGTAGAAATAGACCACGAAGCCCAGTACCACGGGCGGTACGGCTTCGAGGATGAACAACCATTGCCAGCCTTGCAGCCCGAGCCAGCCGTGCAGGGCCAAAATCTGGCTGGAAATGATCGAGCCGGTGAGGATGGAAATCGGGATCGCCGTCATGAAGATGCCGATGATCCGCGACCGGTAGGATGACGGGAACCACCAGGTAAGGTAGAGGATGATCCCCGGGTAGAACCCCGCCTCGGCAAAGCCCAGCAGGAAGCGAATGCCGTAGAACGACCACTCGTTCCAGACGAGGGCGGTCAGGCCCGAGATGATGCCCCAGCTGACCAGGATGCGGGCGATCCAGCGGCGCGCCCCGACTTTCTCCAGCAGAAGGTTGCTCGGCACTTCGAACAGGAAATAGCCGAGGAAGAAGATGCCGCTGCCGATGCCGAACACGGCGGCGCTGAAACCGAGCGCCTGGTTCATCGTCAGTGCGGCGAAGCCGACATTCACCCGGTCCAGGTAGGCCGCGAAATAGCAGATCATCAACAGGGGAATGAGCCGACGTGTGACCCGCTTCATCGTTTCGCGTTCGAGCGCGCCGCCATCCGCATCGGCGGGCAACGCAGCCGAACTCGGTGTCAGAGCCATCCGTATCCTCCGAGCGATTCTCAGGCCTGGCGTACTGCCGAGCGACCCACGGTGATTTATTGGAACAAGCTATCAGCCGTTCAGCCGGGCGGAAATATGGAATCGGCGTGACAGCAGTCGCGCGGCGGCGGCGAAGCCGTCAGCCCTCCAGCTCTTCCCGCAACAACTCGAGTTCGAGCCACTGGTTCTCCGCCTCGGCCAGATCGCGTTCCGCGCCGGCGAGCTTGGCCGATTGCACCCCGAAGCGGGCGGGATCGCGCGCATAGAGGTCGGGGTCGGAGAGCGCCGACCGCAGTCGGGCGATGTCGGTCTGGAGGGCGGCGATCCGGCCCGGCAAGCTGTCAAGCGCGTGTTTGTCCCTGAATGAAAGCCGGCGCGGCCGGGCGGCCCTTGCGTCGGGTGGTGACGAAACCGAGGGCGTGGCCGGCTCGGGACGCTTGCGGGTCGGCTGAGCGGCGAGCGCGCTGCGTCGCTGGGTCAGCATGTCGCTGTAGCCACCGGCGTATTCGGTCCACCTTCCATCCCCCTCCGACGCGATCACCGAAGTCACCACCCGGTCGAGGAAGTCGCGGTCGTGGCTGACCAGCAGCACGGTGCCGTTGTAGTCGGCCAGCAGTTCCTGCAGCAGGTCCAGCGTCTCCAGGTCGAGGTCGTTGGTCGGTTCGTCGAGCACGAGGAGGTTGGCGGGACGGGCCAGAGCGCGGGCCAGCATCAGCCGCCCGCGCTCGCCGCCCGACAGCACGCCGACCGGCGTACCCGCCTGCTCGGGGGCAAACAGGAAGTCCTTCATGTAGCCGATGACGTGGCGCGCCTGGCCGCCGACCACGACCTTGTCGCCGCCGCCGCCGGTCAGGGTGTCGGCCAACGTGGCCGTGGGGTCGAGACTTTCGCGCCGCTGGTCGAGCGTGACCGCGGCCAGATTGGTGCCGAGCCGAACCTCACCCGAATCGGCTGGGACGACGCCGGTCAGCAGGTTGAGCAGCGTGGTTTTTCCGGCGCCGTTCGGGCCGACGATGCCGATCCGGTCGCCGCGCAGGACGCGGGTGGAGAGGTCGCGCACCACCGGGCGGCCTTCCCACCCCTTGCTGACGTGTTCGGCGACGATGACCAGCTTGCCCGACAGCTCGGCGTCGCTCGCCTGCATCCGCGCCGTCGTCGGGGCGACGACCTGCTCGCGCCGCTTGCGGCGGAGGGCGTGCAGGTCGGCCAGGCGCTTCTGGTTGCGCTTGCGCCGGGCGGTGACGCCGTAGCGCAGCCAGTCCTCCTCGGCGGCGATTTTTCGGCCCAGCTTGTGGCGATCCCGCTCCTCCTGCTCGAGCACCTCGTCGCGCCAAGTCTCGAACTGCGAAAAACCCTGGTCGAGCCGGCGGGTGCGGCCGCGATCGAGCCAGACGATCGCGCGCGAAAACCGCTCGAGCAGCCGGCGGTCGTGGCTGATCAGCACGAGGCCGGAGCGCAGTCCCCCCAGCACGCCTTCCAGCCACTCGATCGCCGGCAGGTCGAGGTGGTTGGTCGGTTCGTCGAGCAGCAGGATGTCGGGCGCCGGCGCCAGGACGCGGGCCAGCGCGGCGCGCCGGGCCTCGCCGCCGGACAGCAGCTCGGGCGTCTCGTCGCCCTCGAGTCCCAGCTGCTGCAGCAGGGTGCGGGCGCGGTGCCGGTTGTCGCCGGGGCCGAGACCGGCCTCGACATAGGCGAGGGTGGACGAAAATCCCGTCAGGTCCGGCTCCTGCGGCAGGTAGCGGATGGTCGCGCCGGGCTGCAGGAACCGGGTTCCCGAATCGGTCTGGATTAGACCCGCCGCGATGCGCAGCAGCGTGGATTTGCCCGAGCCGTTGCGTCCCACCAGGCAGACGCGATCCCCGGCGGAGACGGCGAGTTCGGCCCCATCCAGCAAGGGGTGGGTCCCGAGGGTGAGGCCGATGTCTTGCAGGTGCAGCAGTGGGGGCGCCATCGCGGCCACTTGGCCCGGCGGGTCCGAGTGTGGCAAGGGGGCCTGTGAACCCATCGCAGCGCCGCCACCCGCAGGGAAGACATGCTGTGAGACTGGTCTTGGCGGTCCTGGCCTCGGCGCTGCTGCTCGCGCTTCCGGTGCGGGCGGAAAACTGGGCCGACGAGACGGACCCGATTACGACCGGCCCCGAATACGCCCGCTCCAAGGCGATCTGCCGTGGCCTCAAGCGCGTTCCGCTGCCGTCCGCGGCTGGGCTGGACGACGCGGCGGTGGCATCGTTGAAGGGATGCCGATCCGAGGATCTCTATTACGGCATCGGCCGGCCAGCCGACCCGGCGCGCGCCCGACAATGCGCTTTGCTGGAGCGGCAAACGGTGCAGGACAGCTCAAACTTGTTTTCCGGCGACACCATGCTGATGACGATCTACGCCAACGGCGTCGGCGCGGCGCGGAACCTCGACCTCGCGATTGCGCTCGCGTGCCAGATCGGCGGTGCGCCCGCCGAGCAGGATGGGCGGGTCACGCACTTCGCCAAGCTGAAGGCGGAGCACTGGACCGGGACGGATTTCAGCTTCTGCGACGATGTCACCAGCGGGCTCGCCGCAGGATACTGTGCCGCACATGAGGCACGCATCGCCGACGCCAGGCGCCAGCAGAGTTTCGCCAGCCTCACGGCCCGATGGAGCGAGGCCGACAGGCGCGCCTTCGCGGCCCTGCAAAAGGCGGAGAAGGTTTTTGCGGACACGCGCGCCGACAACGAGGTCGACATGAGCGGTACGGCGCGGGCAGCCATGTCGATCGACGAAAAGCAGGGCCAGGACGACGACTTCCTCGGCATGCTGCGGAGCTTGGCGGAGAACAAGGCGCCGACCTTCACGCCCCAGCAGCTGGAGGCGGCGGATGCGAAACTGAACGCGGTCTATCGCCAGGTCCAGCAGAGGGCGGACCCGTCCCCCTGGGGCACCGTGACCAAGGACGGTATCCGATCCACTCAACGCGCCTGGCTGCGCTACCGGGATGCCTGGACCGCCTTCGTCGCCGCGAAGCATCCGGTCTTGGCTGACCGAGAAGCGAACGGCCATGCTCCAGGATTTCCTTCCCGAGCCGGCCCGCTGACGGATCGGCGGAACGCTGGCCCTGGCACCGAGTCCCGGGCAGCGCCACATCCGACGCATGCCGCCGCATCCCGAAACCTGGCTGACGGTCTGCCCTGAGGGCCTCTGCTGCCATCCGGTCGGCTTCTTCATCGACCCGGTGCGCCCGGTCGATCGTGCGATCGTCACTCACGCTCACTCCGATCACGCGCGGCCCGGCCATCGCTCCGTGCTCGCGAGCCCGGCCACGTTGGCGCTGATGCGCGCCCGAATGGGCGAGGACCGCGCCGGGGCAACGCAGCAGGCGCTCGGTTGGGGCGAGCGGCTGCGGCTTGGCGAGGTCACGGTCTGGCTGGAGCCGGCCGGCCACGTGCTCGGCAGCGCCCAAGTGGTGCTCGAATACCGCGGCAGCCGGGCGGTGGTCAGCGGCGACTACAAGCGCCAGCCCGATCCGACCTGCGACCCGTTCGTGCCGGTACCCTGCGACGTGTTCGTCACCGAGGCGACCTTCGCGCTGCCGGTGTTCCGTCATCCGCCGCCGGCGCACGAGATCGACCGGCTGCTCGCCAGCCTGCGGCTGTTCCCTGACCGCACCCACGTCGTCGGCTGCTACGCGCTCGGCAAATGCCAACGGCTCATTGCGCTATTGCGCGAGGCCGGGTGGGACAATCCGATCTACCTTCACGGCGCGCTCGCCCCGCTATGCGTCGTCTATGAGCGAGAGGGTATCGCGCTCGGCGAGTTGCGGCCGGCAACGGCAGCCCAGAGGGACAAACTCAAGGGGGCCATCGTGCTCGCGCCGCCCGGCGCGGTGACGGATCGCTGGGCACGCCGGCTATCCGAGCCGGTGGTCGCCATCGCCTCGGGCTGGATGCGGGTGCGCCAGCGCGCCCGCTCGCGCGGCGTGGAACTGCCGCTGGTGATCTCCGACCACGCGGACTGGGACGAGCTGAACGCGACGGTGGACGAGGTGGGCGCGCCGGAAATCTGGGTGACGCATGGCCGCGAGGAGGCGCTGATCCATTCCGTTGGCCAGCGCGGCGTGCGCGGCCGGGCGCTGCGCCTGGTCGGCTACAGCGACGAGGACGACGAGGGGCCGGTCGAACCCGAGGCCGCAGCCGAGTCCGCTCCCGCCGAGGCGCCCGCATGATCGCCTTTGCCGACCTGCTTGAGCGCTTGGTGTTCACGCCTTCGCGCAACGCCAAGATCGCGCTGCTGCGGCGCTACTTCGAGGCCGAGCCCGACCCCGATCGCGGCATCGGGCTCGCCGCCGTCACCGGCGAGCTGGCGTTCACCGCCGCCAAGCCCGGCCTGATCCGCGAGCTGGCGGCGCAGCGCACCGACCCCGTGCTGTTCGAGTGGTCGTACGACTACGTCGGCGATCTGGCCGAGACGGTGGCGCTGATGTGGCCCGGCCGGCCGAGCAACGCCGCTCCTCCCACGCTGGCCGAAGTGGTCGAGACCCTGGAGACCGCGCCGAAGGCCGAACTCGCGGGCTTCGTCGCCGGCTGGCTCGACGCGTCCGAGCCCTCGGTCCGGCTCGCGCTTCTCAAGCTCATCACCGGGGCCTTGCGGGTCGGCGTCTCGGCGCGGCTGGCAAAAGTCGCGCTGGCCGAGATGACCGAGGGACGCATTGCGCCGGACGACGTCGAGGAAGTGTGGCATGGGCTGTCGCCGCCCTACGCTCCGCTGTTCGCCTGGCTGGAGGGGCGCGGCGCGCGCCCCGACCCGGAGGACGCGCCGGTGTTCCGCCCGCCGATGCTGGCGCACCCGCTGGAGCCGCAGGACCGGGTGTCGCTCGATGCCGGCCAGTACCGGGCCGAGTGGAAGTGGGACGGCATCCGCGTGCAGCTCGTCGCGACGCCGGGCGGCAAGCGCGTCTATTCCCGCACCGGCGATGACGTGTCCGGGGCGTTCCCGGACATCCTTGCCGCGATGCAGTTCCAGGCGGTGCTGGACGGCGAGCTGCTGGTCATCCGCGACGGCGAGGTGGCGCCGTTCGCCGACCTCCAGCAGCGGCTGAACCGCAAGGCGGTGAACCCAAAGATGCTGCGCGACTTTCCCGCCGGCATCCGCCTCTACGACATGCTGTTCGACGGCGCGGAGGATCTGCGGCCGCTGTCGTTCGACGAGCGCCGTGCCCGGCTCGATGCATGGTATGCGCGGCTCCGGCCGGAGCGGATGACGCTTTCCCCGCTGATCGCTTTCGACACCATCGAAGACCTTTCCGCCATTCGCGACGACGCCCGCGCCGCCTCGATCGAGGGTCTGATGCTGAAGCGCCGCGACAGCGCCTACGTGCCAGGACGCCCAAAGGGCCAGTGGTGGAAATGGAAGCGCGACCCGCTGACGATCGACGCCGTACTGATGTACGCGCAACGCGGCCACGGCAAGCGCAGCAGCTTCTACTCCGACTACACGTTCGGCCTGTGGACCGAGGAGGGCGAGCTGGTGCCGGTGGGAAAAGCCTATTTTGGATTCACCGACGCCGAACTGGCGATGCTCGACAAATGGGTGCGCAACCACACCACGGCGCGTTTCGGGCCGGTGCGCGAGGTGGAGAAGGCGCTGGTGGTGGAGATCGCGTTCGACGCCGCCCAGCTCTCGACCCGCCACAAATCCGGCGTTGCCCTGCGCTTTCCGCGCGTCGCTCGCATCCGCACCGACAAGCCCGCCGCCGAGGCGGATCGGTTGTCCACCCTCATGCACCTGGTTGAGACCCGGGCGGACCAGTCGCAAGCGGCCGATTGACCGTCACGCACGCGTCGTGCTGCGCTGTTGCGCAAGGCGGAAAGGGAGCGGGCAATGCCGATCGTGCAGAACACGGCGCTGAGGAAGATGCGGGCGGGCGAGGTGGCGCTCGGGTTCGGCGTGCATCATCTGCGCACCGCGGCGGTCCCGGCGCTCGCTGCCGCGACCGGGCATGACTGGCTGTTCATCGACACCGAGCACGGTGCGTTCTCCGTCCAGGAGGCGACGCAACTCTGCATTGCGGCGCTGCCGCATGGCGTGACGCCGATCGTACGGGTCTGCGCCGATGCGCTCGACGAGGGCACCCGCGCGCTCGACAACGGCGCACTCGGGATCGTCGTGCCGCACGTGGACACGGCGACGCAGGCGCGCCGCATCGCCGCGGCATTCCACTACCCGCCGGACGGACATCGCAGTTGGGGCGGGCCGCCGGCGATTTATGGCTACCGACCTCCAGCAACCGCCGAGGCGCAGCGGGCGATCAACGCCGAGATTCTGGTCGCCGCCATGATCGAAAGCCCCGACGCGGTGGCCAACGCCGAGGACATTGCGGCAGTGGACGGCATCGACGTACTGCTGATCGGCACTTCCGACCTCACGGCGGAGATGGGCATTTCCGGCGAGATCGGCCATCCGAAGGTGGTCGCCGCGTACCAGCGTGTCGGCGACGCCTGCCGCAAGCACGGCAAGTTCTTGGGGCTCGGCGGGGTCTATGATCAGGACAACGCGGCGCGCTACATCGGCATGGGTGCGCAGTTCGTGCTCACCGGCAGCGACCACAGCTACCTCCTAGCCGGGGCCGCCGAGCGCACGAAGTTCCTGGGTGGGCTCAAACCGGCCGGCTAGGCTCAGCATGCCGAAGTTGCGCCGGTCGGTTACAGCCGGCGCGACCGCGAACGTCAGAACCCTTTCCAGTCGCCCGCACCCTCGAATGCGGCGGCGGCGGCGTAGATCGTGCTCTCGTCGAAGTGTTTGCCCACCAGCATCGCGCCGATCGGCAGGCCGTTTTATTCTGCTCCCGCTGATTTCGCCCTCACCGAGCAAGCCGCAGGCCAGACCGGTCCAGCAACGGGACACGTCGTTGCGAGCTGCGCCTACGCGGCCCGGGCTACCTCTCTCAGCTTCGCGCTGCCTGCATGATCGTTCTCATGCGAGTGATCACCGCGGCGAGGCCGCCTTCCAGGATCGCTTGGCCGATCAGGAAATGGCCGATGTTGAGTTCCACCACCTCGGGCAGCGCCGCGACTGGAGCGACGTTGTCGAACGTCAGGCCGTGGCCGGCGTGGCATTCGAGGCCGAGTTCTCCGGTGAGCGCGGCCGCTTTGCGCAGCCGGTCGAGTTCGCCCGGCTTGCCCTCGGCATAGGACCCGGTGTGGAGCTCCACCACCGGCGCGCCGATCGCGGCGGCGGCGCGCAGTTGGGCGGGGTCGGGATCGATGAACAGCGACACGCGAATCCCCGCGCCACCGAGTGCCGCGACCACCGGCCGCAGCGCCGCCTGCTGGCCGGCGACGTCGAGGCCGCCTTCCGTCGTGACCTCCTGACGGCGCTCCGGCACCAGGCAGCTCGCGTGCGGCCGGATGGCGCGGGCGATGCCGACCATCTCCTCGGTCGCCGCCATCTCGAAGTTGAGCGGCAGGGCGATCTCGGCGCGGACGCGGCGGAGGTCGTCGTCACGGATATGCCGCCGATCCTCGCGCAGATGCAGCGTGATGCCGTCAGCACCGGCAGCAGCGGCGACGCGCGCCGCGTCCAGCGGGTCCGGGTGGGTGCCGCCGCGCGCGTTGCGCACGGTGGCCACATGGTCGAGGTTCACGCCGAGCCGCAGCCTGCTCATGGCGAAACTCCCGCATGGTTCGCGCGCCGCGCGGCGAGTTCGGCGGCGAGGCGGATGGCGGCGATCAGGCTCGCCGGGTTGGCAATGCCTTTGCCGGCGATGTCATAGGCGGTGCCGTGATCGGGCGAGGTGCGCACGATCGGCAGCCCGAGCGTGATGTTGACCCCGCCATCCATGTCGAGCGTCTTCAGCGGAATCAGCGCCTGGTCGTGATACATGCAGAGGACCGCGTCGTAGCGCGGTCGGGCCGCCGGGCTGAACATGGTATCGGGCGGCCACGGTCCTGTCGCGTCGATCCCCTCGGCACGCAGCGCGGCGATCGCGGGGGCGACGATGGCGTCGTCCTCGCTGCCGAGCGCGCCGTTCTCGCCGGCGTGCGGGTTGAGCCCAGCCACCGCCAAGCGTGGCGCGGCGATACCGAAGTCGCGGCGCAACGCGGCTTCCGTGGTACGGCTGGCGGCGACGATCGCCTCGGTCGACAGCGCGGCGATCGCATCGCGGAGCGCCAGATGCACCGTGACCGGCACCACGCGCAGCCCGGGGCAGGCGAGCATCATCACCTCGCGCCCGGGCACGCCGGTGAGTTCGGCCAGAAACTCGGTATGACCGGGGTGGCGGAAGCCGGCGCGATACAGTGCCGCCTTGTTGATCGGATTGGTCACGACCGCGCCGACCGTTCCCCCCAATGCCAGCGCGGTCGCCTGCTCGATGCTGGCGAGGATGGCGGGCGCGTTTGCCGGGTCGGGTGCGGCCGGGCGCGGGGGGACGGCGAGCGGCACGGGAATGACCGGCAGGTGAGTGGTGAACGTATCGAGGGCCTGATCTGGCGCGGCTACGACCTGGACGGGAACATCGAGTGCGGCCAGCCGATCCGGGTCATCGAAGGCGATGAAGCACGGGCCGGTGCCGCGCAGCGCCCGCCACGCGGCGGCCGCGATCTCGCCGCCGATCCCGGCCGGATCGCCCATGGTCAGCGCGAGCGGAAGCTCAGATGTGCAGCGCACGGCCTTCGACCGCGAGGGCGGCTTCCCGGACCGCTTCGTTGAGGGTCGGGTGGGCGTGGCAGATGCGGGCGACATCCTCGGCGGACGCGCCGAACTCGATCGCGGTGACCAGCTCGGCGATCATCGTGCCGGCATCCGGGCCGAGGATGTGCGCGCCGAGCACGCGATCCGTCGTCTTGTCGGCGAGGATTTTCACGAACCCGTCGGTGTCGCCCATCGCGCGGGCGCGGGCATTGGCGGTGAACGGGAATTTGCCGACCGTGTACGCCACCCCGGCGGCCTTCAGCTCCTCCTCGGTCTGCCCAACCGACGCGACCTCCGGCCACGTATAGACCACGCCGGGGATGGCGCCGTAATTCACGTGGCCGGCCTGTCCAGCCAGGATTTCGGCAAGCGCAATGCCCTCGTCTTCGGCCTTGTGCGCGAGCATCGGTCCGGCGATGACGTCGCCGATCGCGTAGATGCCGGGCACGTTGGTGGCGTAGTGGCCGTCGGTCTGCACCCGCCCGCGCTCATCGGTGGCGACGCCGGCCTCCGCCAGCCCGAGCCCGTCGGTATAGGCCCGCCGGCCGATCGCCAGCAGCACGATGTCGGCGGTGATTTCTTCCGACTGGCCGCCCTTGGCCGGCTCGAGCGTCAGTGTAACGCCGTCGTTGCCGGTGCGCGCCGCCGTTACCTTGGTGCCCAGCCGGAACTTCAGGCCCTGCTTGCCGAGCACGCGCTCGAACGCGCGCGAAATCTCGGCGTCCATCGAGGGGACCAGCCGATCGAGAAACTCCACGACCGTGACCTCGGCGCCAAGCCGGTGCCACACGCTGCCGAGTTCGAGCCCGATATAGCCGCCGCCAATCACCACCAGATGCTCGGGCACCCGATCGAGTTCGAGTCCGCCGGTGGAAGTGACGACATGCTGCTCGTCCACCTCGACGCCGGGCAGCGGCACGCTCTCGCTGCCGGTGGCGATGACGATGTTCTTGGCCTGATAGGTGTTGCCGTCGACCTCGACCTGGCCGGGGGCCGTGATGCGGCCGGTGCCCTTGAGCCACGTCACCTTGTTCTTGCGGAACAGGAACTCGACGCCCTTGACGTTGGCGGTGACGACCTCGCCCTTGCGCGCCAGCATTTTCGCGAGATCAAGTTTCACGTCGCCGACGATCACGCCGTGCTCGGCGAATTGGTGCGTGAGCGCGGTGTAGTTCTCCGACGATTGCAGCAGCGCCTTCGACGGGATGCAGCCGACATTGAGGCAGGTGCCGCCGAGGGTTGCGCGCTTCTCCACGCAGGCGACCTTGAGGCCGAGCTGCGCCGCCCGCAGCGCGCACACGTAGCCGCCGGGGCCGGAGCCGATGATGATGACGTCGAAGGAATCGCTCATTTCAGCGCGTTCAGCCTTTCGGCGATGAAGGGAAGATAGGCAGCACCCGCCGCCATCGACGCGGCCACAAGCCCGAACAGGGCGATGCCCATGGCCCACATCGCGCCACGGCTGGGCTTGGTTGCCAATTCGGCCATGACATCGCCGCGCAAGGTCCCGATCTCGCCGCGCACTTTTGCAAACTCCGTGGAGACTCTGCCCTCGAATGCCCCAATCTCGCTCCGTACCTTTGCAAACTCGGTGGAAACCTTGCCCTCCAGGGTCACTATCTCGCCACGCACCTTCGCGATTTCGCCCGTGACCTCGCCACGCACCTTCGCGATTTCGGTCGTGACCTCGCCGCGTCCCTTTGCGATCTCGCCTGCCACCTCGCCGCGCACGTTGGCGATTTCAGTGGTGACCTCGCCTCGCAGGGTGGCGAACTGCGTCGAGAAGTCGCCGCGTAGAGCGGCCACATCCTCCTTGGTCGCCAGATACGGCAGCTGCGCGTCCATACGGACGATCATCGGTTCGAGCCGGCGCAGGATGGCGCGGACGTCACCCATCTCCTCTTCCAGCTTCGATACCCGAGCGTCCATCCCCGGATCATGGGGACCGAACTCATCCGGCGCAACCTGGTCCACGGGTCAGGCTCCGCTCAGAGGTCCAGCAGCAGCCGGCGCGGATCCTCTACGCCCTCCTTCACCCGCACCAGAAAAGAAACCGCCTCCCGCCCGTCGACGATGCGGTGGTCGTAGGACACGGCGAGATACATCATCGGCCGCACCTCGACCTTGCCGCCGACCGCCATTGGCCGCTCCTGGATCTTGTGCATCCCGAGGATCGCCGATTGCGGCGGGTTCAGGATCGGCGTCGACATCAGCGAGCCGTAGATGCCGCCGTTGGTGATGCTGAAGGACCCGCCGGTCAGCTCGTCCAGCTTGAGCTGCCCGTCCCTCGCGCGGCGGCCGAAATCGGCGATCGCACTCTCGATGCCGGCGAACCCCAGCCGGTCGGCGTCGCGGATCACCGGCACCACGAGGCCCGAGGAGCCGCCCACGGCAATGCCCATATGAACGTAGCTCTTGTAGACGATCTCGTCGCCGTCGATCTCGGCGTTGACCGCCGGAAACTCCTTCAGGCCGGCAACGCAGGCTTTCACGAAGAACGACATGAAGCCGAGGCGCACGCCTTTGTGCTTCTTCTCGAAGGCATCCCGGTATTCGGAGCGCAGCGCCATCACCGCCGTCATGTCCACCTCGTTGAAGGTGGTGAGCATCGCCGCGGTGTTCTGCGCCTCCTTCAGCCGCGCCGCGATCGTGCGGCGCAGGCGCGTCATCCTGACCCGTTCCTCGCGCGGCGCATCCCCGGCCGAGGGAACGCGCGCCGGCTTGGCAGCCGGAACCGGCGCAGCAGGGGCCGGGCGGCTTAGGAAGGCGAGCACGTCACCCTTGGTGATGCGCCCATCCTTGCCGCTGCCGGCGCCGATCTCCGCCGGGGCGACCTGCCGTTCGGTCATGATCTTGGCAGCGGCAGGGAATGGGATCGGGTCCGCGACCTGCGCCGCTCCCTGCGCGGCGACATCGGCGGGCGGGGTCGCGGGGCGGGAGACCGGGCCGCGCGGGGTAGGTGGCGGATTGACGCCGGAGGGCAGGGATTGCGGCGTGGACGACGCCTCGTCCGCCGTCACCACTTCCAACGGCTTGGCGGGGGTGGAGGACGAGGCTGGCGTAACGGGTTTCGGCGAAGGGGCGGCGGTCGCCTGCCCGGCCTCGATGCTGCCGAGCAGCGCCCCCACCTCGACCTCGGCGCCCTCGGCCGCCGCGATGGGGCCGAGCACGCCGGCTGCCGGGGCGTTCACCTCGACGGTGACCTTGTCGGTCTCCAGTTCCACGAGCGGCTCGTCGGCGGCGACCGCCTCGCCGGGCTGCTTCATCCAGCGCGCCACGCTCGCCGTGGTAACGCTCTCGCCCAGGCTCGGGACTGTGATCTCGGTCGCCATCGCGCTGCCTTCTCTCCGTTCCGCCTCAGAGGCCGAGGGCCGCGTTGACCAGCGCCGCCTGCTCGGCCGCGTGGGTCTTGGCCAATCCGGTCGCCGGGCTCGCCGCCTCCGGCCGCCCGACATAGACCGGCCGTTTCGCCGCGATGTCGATCCCGCCGAGCACTTTTTCGATCTTGCGGTCCACGTAGGTCCAGGCGCCCATGTTCTCGGGCTCCTCCTGGCACCAGACGAGATCGGCGTTGCGGAAGGCCGCCAACTCGCGGGTGAGCGTCTTTGCCGGGAACGGAAAAAGCTGCTCGACCCGCATGATCGCGACATCGTTCGCCCCCACCTCGCGCCGCCTCGCCAGCAGGTCGTAGTAGACTTTCCCGGTGCAGAGCACGACGCGCCGCACCTGCTCCGCCGGCGCAAGGGTGTCGATCTCGGGGATGACGAAGCGGAACGTGCTGCCTTCGGCAAAGTCGGCCAGCGGCGACATCGCGAGCTTGTGCCGCAGCAGCGATTTCGGTGTCATCAGCACCAGCGGCTTGCGGAAGTTGCGCTTCAACTGCCGCCGCAGCTTGTGGAAGTAGTTCGCCGGGGTGGTGAGGTTGCACACTGCCATGTTGCGCTCGGCGCACAATTGCAAGTACCGCTCCAGCCGGGCGGACGAATGCTCCGGTCCCTGGCCCTCGTGGCCGTGCGGCAGCAGCATGGTAAGCCCGGACATCCGCAGCCACTTGGTCTCGCCGCTGGCGACAAACTGGTCGATGATGACCTGCGCGCCGTTGGCGAAGTCGCCGAACTGCGCCTCCCAGAGTACCAGAGTGTGCGGGTCCGACACCGAGTAGCCGTACTCGAAGCCGAGCACGCCGACCTCGGAGAGCAGCGAGTTGTAGATGTCGATGCGCGCCTGGCCGGGTGCGATGTTGTTGAGTGGCACGTATTCGTTCTGATCGGTCTGGTCGATCAGCACGGCGTGGCGCTGACTGAACGTGCCCCGCTGGGTGTCCTCCCCCGACAGGCGCACCCGATGGCCTTCGAGCAGCAGGGAACCGAAGGCCAGCGCCTCGCCGGTCGCCCAGTCGATGCCCTGGCCCTTGTCGACCATCGCCCTCTTGGCCTCGAGTTGGCGCGTGATCTTCGGGATTGAGATTGAACCCGTCCGGCACCGTCGCCAACGCCTGGCCGATCTGGCGCAAGGTCGCTTCGGGAACGAAGGTGTCAGCCTCGGAGTGCTCGGTCTGCTGCTCGGCCTGCTGGAGGCCGGACCAGTGGCCCTCCAGCCAGTCCGCCTTGTTCGGCCGGTAGCCCTGGGCCGCCTGATAGGCAGCCTCCAATGTGGCGTTCACCTCGTCGAGGATCGCCTTCGAGCGCTCGGCTGGCACGCTGCCCTCCGCGGCCAGCGTCCCGGCATAGAGCTCGCGCGTCGTCTTCAGGCCGTTGATGGCGCGGTACATGATCGGCTGGGTGAAGGCCGGCTCGTCGGTCTCGTTATGGCCGTGCCGGCGGTAGCACACGACGTCGAGCACCACGTCGGAGCCGAACGTCATCCGGTATTCTGCCGCCATGCGCGCGGCAAACATAACCGCCTCGGGATTATCTCCGTTGACGTGCAGGATCGGCGCCTGGATCGATTTGGCCACATCCGTGCAGTAGAGGCCGGAATAGGCGTGCGCCGGTACAGTCGTAAAACCGATCTGGTTGTTGACCACGAGATGCACCGTGCCGCCGGTGCGATAGCCGATGAGCTGGCTCATCGCCAACGTCTCGTAGACCAGCCCCTGGCCGGCGAACGCGGCGTCGCCGTGCATCAGAACCGCCATGACCGAGCGCCGCGCTCGCATGTCGCCGGCCATGTCCTGTCGCGCCCGCACCTTGCCGATCACCACCGGATCGACCGCTTCGAGGTGCGACGGGTTGGGCTGCAGCGAGACGTGGACCTTGCGCCCGGCGATCTCGAGGTCGGTCGAGGTGCCGAGATGGTATTTCACGTCACCCGAGCCCTGCACGTCGTCGGGCTTGAAGCTGGCGCCCCCGAACTCGCTGAACACCGCGGTCAGCGGCTTTTTCACGATGTTGACGAGGGTGTTGAGCCGGCCGCGATGCGGCATGCCGATCGCCACCTCGTTCACGCCGCCTTCGACCGCCACACCGATGATCGCGTGCAGGGCCGGGATGGTGATCTCGCCGCCCTCCAGGCCGAACCGCTTGGTGGTGACATAGCGGCGTTGGCAGAACGCCTCGAACGCCTCGGCCTCGGTGAGCTGACGCAGCACCGTCTCCTTCTCGGCCGGCGTGAACGATGTCAGCCACGGCGCGCCTTCCACCTTGCGCTGGATCCAGGCTTTTTGATCGGGGTCCTGGATGTGCATGAACTCAACGCCGAGCGGGCCGCAATACGTTTCGCGGAGGATGGCGACGATCTCGCGCAGCGTCGCGGTCTCGCGGCCGAGCACGTTGTCGATGAAGATCGGCCGATCCATGTCGGCTTCGGTGAAACCGTAGGTGCGCGGGTCGAGCTCGGGATGCGGCTTGGGCACCTGCAGCCCGAGCGGGTCGAGCTTGGCCTCGAGATGGCCGCGCACGCGGTAGACGCGCACCAGCATCAGGGCGCGGATCGAGTTGAGGATGGCGGCACGCACCTGGTCAGCCGGCACTGCACCCGGCGCGGCGGGCGCCGGCCGGGCGGAGCGGGCGGGGGGCGTCTCGTCCTCGAAGGTGAAGTTGCGCGGCGCCCAGGAGGCACCGGTCGCGTCGGTCAGGATCGCGCGGGATTCGTCATTCAGGGCGGAGAACAGATCGGAAAAACTCTCGTCCACCGAGTTGGGATTGGCGACCCAGCGCGCGTACATGTCGGCGATGAACGCCGCGTTGCCGCCATTGAAGGCGGAGGCCAGGATGTCGACGCCTGCCATCTGCTGTTTCCCTCGGTGATGGACGAGTGGGCTCAGATAGTCATTGTCACTTGCACGGGTGATGACGCGGCAAACGGCGCAGGGTTGTCCCCGGCGCATGCTCGACCCCTCACCCCGGCCCTCTCCCGCAGGGAAGGGAGTAACACGCCCTCTCCCTCCGGAGAGGGATGGGTGAGGGTTAGCCGCGCAGCGCCTTGACCATCGTGCTGCCCAGCGCCGCCGGGCTTTCGGCCACGTGGATGCCGGCCGAGCGCATCGCGTCCATCTTGGCCTCGGCGGTGTCGCGTCCGCCGCTGATCACCGCGCCGGCGTGGCCCATCCGCCTCCCCGGGGGCGCCGTGGCGCCGGCGATGAACCCGACCGTGGTCTTCTTGACCGGGTTTTTTGCCAGAAACTCGGCCGCGTCGATCTCGCTCTGGCCGCCGATCTCGCCGATCATGATGATCTGCTTGGTCTCCGGGTCGGCCAGGAACATTTCCAGGATCTCGATGAAGTCGGTCCCCTTCACCGGGTCGCCGCCGATCCCGGCGCACGAGCTTTGCCCGAGCCCGGCGGCCGTGGTCTGCGCCACCGCCTCGTAGGTCAGCGTGCCGGAGCGCGACACGATGCCGACGCTGCCGCGTCGATGGATGTGGCCGGGCATGATGCCGATCTTGCAAGCATCGGGCGTGATGACGCCCGGGCAGTTCGGCCCGATCAGCCGCGACTTCGAGTCCGACAGCGCCCGCTTGACGCGCACCATGTCGAGCACCGGGATGCCCTCGGTGATGCACACGATTAGCGGGATCTCGGCGTCGATCGCCTCGAGGATAGCGTCGGCGGCGAAAGCGGGCGGCACGTAGATCCCGCTCGCGGTCGCACCGGTCGCCTCGCGCGCCTCGGCAACGGTGTCGAACACCGGCAGGTCGAGGTGTCGCGTGCCGCCTTTGCCTGGCGTCACCCCGCCCATCACCTTGGTGCCGTAGGCGATCGCCTGTTCGGAGTGGAACGTGCCCTGCGCCCCGGTAAAACCCTGGGTGATGACGCGCGTGTTGGCGTCGACGAGAATGGCCATGTCAGGCGGCCTCCTGCACGGCTTTCACCACTTTCTGCGCGGCGTCGGCGAGGTTGTCGGCGGAGATGATCGGCAGCCCGGACTTGGCCATGATCTCCTTGCCGAGATCGACGTTGGTGCCTTCCAGCCGCACCACCAGGGGCACGCTGAGCGACACTTCGCGGGCGGCGGCGACCACGCCATCGGCGATCACGTCGCAGCGCATGATGCCGCCGAAGATGTTGACCAGGATGCCTTCGACGTGCGGGTCGGAGAGGATGATCTTGAACGCCGCCGTCACCCGCTCCTTGGTGGCGCCGCCGCCGACATCGAGGAAATTGGCCGGCGACGAACCGTAAAGCTTTATGATGTCCATCGTCGCCATCGCCAGCCCGGCGCCGTTGACCATGCAGCCGATCGCGCCATCGAGGGCGACGTAGTTCAGCGCGTGCTTGGCGGCTTCCAGCTCCTTCGGGTCCTCTTCCGCCTCGTCGCGCAGCCGTTCCAGTTCGGGGTGACGGAACAGAGCGTTGTCGTCGAAGCTCACTTTCGCATCGAGCGCCACCACGTCGCCCGCGCCCGTCACCACCAGCGGATTGATTTCGACAATCGCACAGTCGAGCGCGGTGAACGCCTGGTACATCGCCAGCACGAATCTCGTGAACGCACCGATCTGCTTGCCTTCCAGCCCCAGCCCGAAGGCGAGGCGGCGGGCGTGGAAGCCGGACACGCCGGACGCCGGGTCCACCGACACGCGCAGGATTTTTTCCGGATGTTTTTCCGCGACTTCCTCGATCTCCATGCCGCCCTCGGTGGACGCCATGATGGTGATGCGCGACACCGCGCGATCCACGAGGAGGGAGAGGTAAAGCTCGCGCTTGATGTCGCAGCCGGCCTCGACATAGACGCGGTTGACGCGCCGCCCGGCGGGGCCGGTCTGCTTGGTGACCAGCGTGTGGCCGATCATCGCCGCGGCGGCGTCGCGCGCTTCCTCGGGCGACTTCGCCAGCCGGACACCGCCTTTTCCGTCGGGATCAGCGGCAAAACGGCCGGCGCCCCGACCGCCGGCGTGGATCTGCGACTTCACCACGTAGACCGGGCCGGGCAGCTTGCGCGCAACCGCTTCGGCCTCCTCGGGGGACCACGCGACATGGCCCTCAGGCACGGCGACGCCGTATTGCTTCAGCAGCTCTTTGGCTTGGTATTCGTGGATGTTCATCGCGTAAGCGCTTTCGTTTGGCAGTTAGCGTGGCGACGAACACCCCAACCGTCGTCATTGCCGGGCTTGTCCCGGCAATCCATGGCAGCAGCAATGCTTCGCCGCGGTTTGGATGCCCGGATCAAGTCCGGGCATGACGAGTGTGCGGGAACGTCGGTCTGCATCACCGCTCAGCCCACCAGCTTGCGGGAGGCGTCGATCAGCTCCTGCACGGCGGCGCAGGATTTTTCGAAAGCCGCCTTCTCGGTCCCGTTCAGCTCGATCTCGACAATGCGCTCGACGCCGCCCGCGCCGATTACCACCGGCACGCCCACGTAGAGATCCTTGACGCCGTATTGGCCGGTGAGCATCGCCGCACACGGGAGAACACGCTTCTTGTCGCGCAGATAGCTCTCCGCCATCGCGATCGCTGATGCGGCGGGGGCGTAGAACGCGCTGCCGCGCTCCAGCAGCTTCACGATCTCGCCGCCGCCGTTGGCGGTGCGCGCGACGATCGCGTCGATCTTCTCCTGCGTGGTCCAGCCCATCTTGATGAGGTCGGGGACCGGAATGCCCGCCACCGTGGAATAGCGGGTCAGCGGCACCATGCTGTCGCCGTGGCCGCCTAGCACGAACGCCGTCACGTCCTCGACCGAGACGCCGAACTCGTGGGCGAGGAACAGCCGGAAGCGCGAGCTGTCGAGCACGCCCGCCATGCCGACCACCTTGTTCGCGGGCAGGCCGGATTTCTGCTGCATCACCCAAACCATCGCATCGAGCGGGTTGGTGATGACGATGACGAACGCCTCCGGGCAGTGCGTCTTGATGCCGTTGGCGACCTCGGCGATCACGCCGGCGTTCTTGCCGATCAAATCGTCGCGCGACATGCCCGGCGTTCGCGGAAAACCGGCGGTGACGATCACCACGTCGGCGCCGGCGATCGCCGCATAGTCGGAGCCGCCGCTCATCATGGCGTCAAACCCCTCGACCGGGCCCGACTGCATCAGATCGAGCGCCTTGCCCGCCGCGACGCCGCCGAACACGTCGAACAGCACGACATCGCCCAGCTCCTTGAGGCCAATCAGATGAGCAAGGGTACCGCCGATGTTACCGGCGCCGACCAGGGCGATCTTGTTGCGGGCCATAAGTGTTCCTTGCGGACGCGGGAGGGGCGACACAGCCCACCGGACATCCGGCCGCCCGGAAGGCGCTGTAGCTAACAGCGATTGCGGCGGCGCGGCAAGGTTGGGCGGCAGTGGAAGGGCTTGAGCGTCTCAAGGGGCGGCAGCGGCCTTTGCCAACTGCCGATCCAACGTCACCAG
Organism: uncultured Alphaproteobacteria bacterium; assembly: GCA_963719345.1. Lineage (GTDB taxonomy): Bacteria > Pseudomonadota > Alphaproteobacteria > Acetobacterales > Acetobacteraceae > CAVRCA01. Next base: position 581,113 of record CAVRCA010000003.1, on the reverse strand, counting down.
ATCCGTACTAAGTTGACGGCTCAACCACAAGTAGCTTGCATCGTAGACCGTGAGCCCGGTCTCCTCGGCGGTTCGGAGGACTTGGTCGAGGTCTACCGTGATGGTTTCCACAGCAAGGCCCGCTCGAAGCACGAAGGAGCGGCGCAATGCTTCTCGTAAATGAGGGTGCCTCCTCATCTTGGTAAGACAGACGTTCGCGAGCTCGAATTCCAGCAAAGCCGGTGCCACTAGCCGTGCGTCCTTCAGCCGTCCCGCAACGTCCTCGGCCTCAGGTTCGCCGAACAGCAGCGCGGCAAGCGCTGACGCATCAACGACCCGAACGGCCGTCACGATCCGCCCGGATCAGATCGGCTGATTCGGCCGGAGTCCGGACTTCGAGGCGGCGAACCTCCGCCAGAACGTCGCCCGGCGTCGGCCGACCAGCGACCCCTGCCGCAGCCTCGATGATCGCCAGCAATTCGCCTTGCAGGGAGCGATGGTTGCGCTCGGCCCGTTCTCGTAGTCGCTGGACGACATTATCCGGCGCATTCTTGATGGAAAGGTTGGTCGGCATGGTTCCAGATCAGCTCCAGATTGAAGCTCATTTAGCACCGAACCGGCTTTCCGTCACGTCAGATGCGCGAGCGCCAGCCAGTCCTGGCTCTGCATCTCCTCCAGGCGCGACGCGGTGCGCTCGAACATCTTGGCGTTCTCCCCGCGTTCATAAAGCTGGTCGGGCGACGCGGCGGCCGAGGCGAGCAGCTTCACGCGGTGGTCGTAGAGCGTGTCGATCAGCACGATGAACCGCCGCGCCTCGTCGTAATTGTCGGGCGAGAGGCGGGGGATGGCGTCGAGGATCAGCGTGTGGAAGTGGGTCGCCAGCGCCAGATAATCGCCGGCCCCCAGCGGCTGGCCGCACAGCGCCTCGAAATCGAAACGTGCCACCCCCTCGGCGGCGAGCGGCACCGTGAGCTGCCGTCCCATCACCACCAGCCGCTCGGCGCGCGGCGGGGCGTTGCGGGTGAGGGTTGCGAAGGCGTGGTCGAGCGCCTGCTCGGCGCGGGCGTCGGCCGGCACGAGCCAGGTCGGCAGCCCGCGCATCCGTGCGCGCCGGAAATCCCTTCCGCCGTCGAGGATCAACAGGTCCAGGTTCTGCTTGATGAGGGCGATGAACGGCAAGAAGGCGTCCCGGCCGGGCTGGCCCTTGAACAGATCGTCCGGCAGCGTGTTCGTGGTCGCGACCACCACCACCGCGCGGTCGAACAGCGCCTGGAACAGCCGGCCGAGGATCATTGCGTCGGCGATGTCGTTGACCTGGAACTCGTCGAAGCACAGTAGGGCGGCTTCCGACGCGATGGCGTCGGCCAGCGGCGGGATCGGATCATCGCCGTCCGGATTGGCACGCTTCCAGGCGTGGATGCGGGCGTGGACATCCTGCATGAACCGATGGAAATGGACCCGTCGCTTGCGCGACACGTCGGCCGAGGCGAAGAACAGATCCATCAGCATCGACTTGCCGCGGCCGACTTCGCCCACGAGGTAGAGGCCGTTCGGGGCATCCTGCATGGCGTCGTCGGTCGGCTTCAGACGAAGGAGCCGCGAGAGGAAACCGGCCTGCACCGGACGGGGCGGCGGATCATAGCCGCGCAGCTTGATCCAAAGATCCTGCAGCCGTGCGGCGGCGAGGGTCTGCGCCGGATCGGACGCAAGCTGGCCTTGCACGACCAGCGCGCGGTAGGCGGGCAGGGGGCCTTCCAGAGGCCGCTCGGGGATCAGGCTGTCCATCGCAAGCGGGGCACATAGCGCGTGAGGCGCTGCACATCAACGAAGCGCGAGCCATTCAGCCGCCCGCAGCGGGAAACCTGCGGCGGGCGAGGCGGGCATCCACGGTCGGCGTCATGCCATGTCCGCAGTTCCTGGCGACCACGATCATCGAGCGCTCCCACCCGCTTCGGCGCACCTGAGTTCAGACAAGCGCCTTCAATCCGCTGGCGAGCGCCTCCATCAAAGCGCGCACCCGCGGCGTGCTCCGGGTATCCTGGTGGACGGCAAGCCAGAGTTCCCGGCTGGGCTCGGGGCCGGTCGTGGCCAGTCGCACCAGCGCGGTGTCCTCGGCCAGGGCGATCGGCAGCGCCGCAATCCCCATTCCGGCCACCGCGGCGGCCACCTGCAGGCCGGTGCTGATCGTGCGCAGCGCGATCGTGGCCAGCGACGTCATGGACGTGAGCCAGACCATCTCCGGGTAGCCTCGCCCGCTCTCGTCGCGGGTGATGACGCTGTGGCCGGGCGCGCCCGCCCGCAACTCCGGCAGGCCGTGGGTCGCCAAGTAGTCGGCGCTGGCGTAGAGCCCGTAGGGAATGTCGAGGATCTTGCGGGCGACAAGTTCGTTGCCCTCCGGCCGCGCCGGCCAGAGGGAAAGGTCCGCCTCTCGACGCGACAGGCTCAGCACATGGTTTTCGGTGAACACTTCGAGCGTGATCGCCGGATAGCGCGTGCGGAAGGCGGCCAGGACCGGCGGGAGCAGGTTGACCGCCAGCGACCCTACGGTGGTGAGCCGCACCAGGCCCTCCAGCCGCTCGTCCTGGCCGGCGACGGTCAGTTCGACCGCGAGGGCCTCCTGCTCCATGCGCTCGACATGCGCCAGCGCCGCCTCGCCCGCCGTGGTCAGACGGTAGCCGGAGGGGGTTCTCTGCAACAGCCGGACGCCCGCCCGCTCTTCGAGCGCGTCGAGCCGGCGGCTCATCGTCGATTGCTGCACCCCGAGCTCGCGCGCCGCCCCCGACAGCGTGCCGCTGCGCGCGATGGCGAGGAAGCTGCGCAGATCGTCCCAATCGAGCATGGTGCCTCCAAAAGGAAGTGGTGCCGCCCCGTTGAACTCGCCGCGAGCGGGGCGCACCATCACTGAAAGTAGGGGAGCGTCGGCAATGGAATTCGGCGTTTTTCACGAGTTCCAGTGCCCGCCCGGCCAGACCGAGCGAGGTGCGTTCGCAGAGTCCTTCGCCCAGGTCGATGCCGCCGAGGCGTGGGGCCTCGACGTGATGTGGCTGGCCGAGCTGCACGTCGCACCCGGGCAATCGGTTCTGGCGGCGCCACTAACCGTTGCCGCCGCGATCGCCGCGCGGACCAAGCGGATAAAGATCGGTCCCGCCGTGCAGGTGCTGCCGTTGTGCCATCCGCTGCGCCTCGCCGAGGAGGCCGCGACGGTCGATCAGATCAGCGAGGGACGGCTGATCTTCGGCGTCGGCCGCAGCGGCTTCCCCCGCACCTACGAAGCCTACGGCGTGCCGTACGCCGAGAGCCGCGAGCGCTTCGCCGAGACGCTGGAGATCGTCAGGCAAGCCTGGACGCAACCGCGTTTCTCGTTCGCCGGCAAGTATCATCGCTTCGATGATGTGTGCCTGGTACCTAAGCCATTCCAGCAGCCGCATCCGGAAATCCGCATTGCCGCGACCAGCCCCGACACGTTCCCGGCGATCGGCGCCATGGGCTACGGCATTTTCTGCGCCGTCCGGCTCGGAACGTTGCGCGAACTCGGGCCGCAGATTGCGGAATATCGCGCCGCTTGGCGCGCCGCCGGGCACCCCGGCGACGGGCCGGTCTACCTGCGGGTGCCGGTCTACGTCGCCGATACCGAGCGCCGCGCGCGCGACGAGCCCGAAGCCAGCATCATGTCGTTCTACCGCTGGCTCGGCGGCCAGTTGGCCGAGAGCGCCGGCAACGCCGGGGCTCGCGCGATCGAGCGCCGAGCCGAGCGCGGCCAGGTGCTGCAAAGCATCTCCTACGACGACACCTTGCGCGACAAGGTGATTATCGGCACTCCCGAGATGGTGGCCGACAAGCTCGCGATGCTGCGCGAGGAGCTTGGACTGAACGGGATCCTGGCCGAACTCAATTGCGGCCGGGGCATCCCGAACGAGCTGGTGATGCACTCGCTCCGACTGCTGTGTGAGCGCGTTATTCCGCGGTTCCGGTAATCCGCGGCGCACCGCTCGCGCATCTGACGCCAATCTGGCTTGTCGCCGCCGTCGACGACACCAACTCGTCGGTCGGGCTTATCTACTCTCCGTCACAGAGGCGAGGTCTCCGTGCGATCGGCCATGCGCCTCTTGCTGCTTCCCCCATCCGCGCTCGCGTTGCTGTCCACGGGTGCCGTCCACGCGGAAAACCTGGTGACCGATGTGAGAGTCGGGGTGCTCGCGCATGACGTGCCGGTCCTCGGTGAGCGACGCGAAAGCGGCGTCGACATCAACGGCGAACTGATCTTTGCCTCGCCGGTGCCGGACGGTTGGTTGGCAAATGTCGGTCCGGCGTGGCGGTGGCTGCTACGACCGGCGCCGAATGTCGGCTTTTCGGCCAATACGAACGGCGATACGAGCCAGCTCTATTTCGGGCTAACCTGGACGGTGGACCTCGATAACGGCGGGGTGCTCTGGCCGGACCATGCGGTGTTCCTGGCGCTCAGCTTCGGTCCAGCCTTCAACACCGGGCATGTGCATACGACGGCCCCCAACAAGCTGGCGCTCGGGTCCAATGTCCTGTTCCATCCGGCGCTGGAAATCGGCTACCGGATCACGCCGCAATGGTCGATCTCGGCCTATTTCGAGCACAGCTCCAACGCCGGCCTTGCCAACGATAATCCTGGTCTGGACAATTTAGGGCTGCGCCTCGGCCTGCACTTCTAGGGGGCTACCGAGCGGCCCCAAGCGCCCAGGCCAGCACCCCCTTCTGCGCGTGCAGGCGGTTCTCCGCTTCGTCGAACACCACCGATTGCGGGCCGTCGATGACTTCCGCGGCGACCTCTTCGCCACGGTGGGCGGGCAGGCAGTGCATGAAGATGGCGTCCGGCGCGGCCTTCGCCATCAGTGCCGCGGACACCTGATAGGGGGCGAGCAGGTTGTGCCGGCTCTCGCCCGGGTCGTCGGCCATGCTGACCCAGGTGTCGGTGACGACGCAGCGCGCGCCGGCGACCGCCGCTTCCGGGTCGGAGGTGACCTCGATCGTGGCACCCTGGGCGCGCGCCCAGGCCAGCACATCCTCGGGCGGGCGCAGCGCGTCCGGCACCGCCAACCGCAAGGTGAAGCCGAACCGCGCGGCCGCCTCGATCCAGCTGCAGGCGACGTTGTTGCCGTCGCCGCACCACGTCACGACCTGTCCCGCGATCGGCCCACGATGCTCCTCGAAGGTGAGCACGTCCGCCATCAGCTGGCAGGGATGCGACGCCTCGGTGAGGCCGTTGATCACCGGTACGGTGGCGTACTGCACCAGCTCGCGCAGCTTCGCCACCCGGTCGGTGCGCAGCATGATCGCATCGACATAACGCGACAGCACGCGCGCGGTGTCGGCCACGCTTTCGCCTCGGCCGAGCTGCATCTCTCGCGCCGAGAGCACGATCACGTCGCCGCCGAGCTGGCGCATGGCGACCTCGAAGCTGACCCGCGTGCGCGTGCTCGGCTTCTCGAAGATCAGCGCCAGCGTCTTGCCCGCCAGCGGCCGGCCGGGCAGCGCCCGGCCCCGCTTCAGCCCCGCCGTGATGTCGAGCATGTGGCGCAACGTCGGGGCATCGAAGTCGTGCAGATCAAGAAAGTGGCGCAGGGCCTCGGGTTCGCCGGCCGCCGTGACATCGGCGCGGCGCAGCGAGGCGCTCATTTCGCGGCGGCCTTGGCCGCACTCGGCTGGGCGCGGCGGCCGGCGCGGCGCAGCATGTCCACCGCCTCGTCGCACTCGGCCTCGGTGACGACCAGCGGCGGCGCCAGACGCAGCACGTTCTCGCCTGCGGTGATCGGCAGCAAACCCTCCGCGATGGCGGCCGACAGCACCTCGCCAACCGGAATCGCGCACTTCATGCCGAGCAGCAGGCCCTGGCCGCGCACCTCGGCGAACACCGAGGGGTTTTCCCGCGCGACGTCCTCCAACCCGGCGCGCAGCCGCTTGCCCTTCGCGACGACGCGAGTCGAGAAAACCGGGCGCCAGCAGCACGTCGAGCACCGCATTGCCGGCGGCACAGGCGAGCGGATTGCCGCCATAGGTCGTGCCGTGCGTGCCCGGCACGAGATGACGCGCGATGGACTCCTTGGCCAGCACGGCCCCGAGCGGGAAGCCGCCGCCGATACCCTTGGCGGCCGACATCACGTCGGGTTCGATGCCCGCCCACTCATGCGCGAACAATTTGCCCGTGCGCCCCATCCCGGACTGCACCTCGTCCATCCCGAAGATGATGCCGAACTCGTCGCAGGCGGCGCGCAGGCCGCGCAGGAAGTCGGGATCGGCCGGCCGGATGCCGCCCTCGCCCTGCACCGGCTCGACGACGACGCCGGCGGTCGTCGGGCCGATCGCGGCACGCAAGGCGTTCAGGTTGTTGAACGGTACGTGGTCGAAGCCTTCGACCAGCGGGCCGAAGCCTTCGAGGTAGTGCGCGTTGCCGGTGGCGGCCAGGGTCGCCAGGGTGCGGCCGTGGAACGCCCCCTCGAAGCAGATGATGCGCACCCGCTCCGGCTTGCCGGTCATCGCCATGGCGCGGCGGATCATCTTGATCATGCCCTCGTTCGCCTCGGCGCCCGAGTTGCAGAAGAACACGCTGTCGGCGAACGAGCGCTCGACCAGCCGCTGCGCCAGCCGCTCGGCCTGCGGGATGCGGTAGAGGTTGGAGACGTGCATGACCTTGGCAGCCTGCGCGGCGATCGCGCCCACGAGGTGGGGATTGTTGTGGCCGACCGAGGAGGTCGCGATGCCGGCACCGAAATCGAGGAATCGTCGGCCGTCCACCGTCCACAGCCAGGCGCCTTGGCCGTGCTCGAAGGCGAGCTCGGCGCGGTTGTAGTTCGGCATCAGGGCGGAAATCATGGCCTGTGGCGATCCTTGACGGTCCAATGCCCAAGCCCCGCGCCACGACCTGTCGCGGCCGGTTCCGGGCAATAGGAATGATTGGCCGCTGCACCGCCGCAAGTCAAACGACCCGCTTCCGGCGGCGCGGTCGCACCCTTTAGGACGATCGCGCGGCCGCCAGACGAGCGCAGCTCGCCCTCGCCAAGCCGCGTGAAAGGGGCGGGGTTGGGCTTCCTCGCTGCTAGAACGAGGCGGCGCGCTGCGGCATCCAGCCCGCCCCTTGCAGGGCGGGCGCGCTGCGGGCGAGGCCGAGCGGGATCGCCTCGAGGGCCGTCCACACGGAGACGAAATCACCGACCTTCACGCCGCTGGCGCAGTGCCACAGGCCGAACCGCCGGGCCGGCCGCGCGACGCCCTGCGCTATCCAGAGTTCCTCGCCGTGGTAGACGATCAGCCGATCGGCCGACCGACTGCCCTCCGCTTCTTCCAGACTGACCTGCGCGTAGCCGGTCCGACACATCACCCGCTCCCAGGCGAACGCCTCGGCCCTGTCCTGCGGGCTTAGCCGGCGGGGGCCCCAGGACGGGACGGGGAACGGGACGATCGTGGCGCCGTTCCCGGCAGCGGCGGAAACGGGAGACTCGGACTGCACCAAATCAGACTTGGCACAGTCGGAAGGAAGTCCAGCTTGCATCAAAGGGAACCTACGATAGCGTGGCAGTCGTTTACTCCAGGGTGAAGATCACCGCAAGAAGTTCCCGTCCAAGCCGGTCAACGATATGCGCGCTGCGACATGCCGAGGGCGACGGTCGCCGGCCCGGCCAGCACGCCCTGGCCCGGCCAGCACGAGCGGTCGCGCTGACCGGACCGCGCGCTAGGCGGCTTGCCCGTCGTAGGCCGCCAGGCTGGTGGCTGGCGCCTCGGCGAGATAGGTCCCGCTGGCGGCGAGCCTGATTTCCAGGATGCGCGCCTGCCCGCTCCCCGGCGGCAGAACGATGGTCGCATCGCCGTCAGTCCAGCGCCATGCGGAGGTACCCCGCAACTCGCGATCCCACCAGCCGCGCGCGAGGGCGGGGTGGTCGAGGGCGATATCGGTCAGCAGGGTGGCATCGCGGACCAGCAGGCGGGCGACGCAGACCCCGAGTGTGCGCCGGTCATCGAGCCAGGGCCGCAGCTCGGCCGGAGTGCTCGCCCGCGACAGCAGGCGGATCTCGCCGGCATCATGCGGCAGTGTGAAGATCGCGCGGTCCGGTTCGCTGAGGGTTGGGCGGATCTCCCGCTCGCCGATGCGCACGCGCAACGCCGGATCGGTAGTGACGCCGGGCTGCGGGCGGCTCCAACCGAGCGCCTCGGCGCGGGCCGCGAGCCTTGCCCAGACCGGCTCGACCGCCTCGGGCGCCGTGACGAAGGGAACGCAGGAGCCCGCGGCCCGCACGTCCTGGCGCGCATCGAAAGCGGGATGCAGCAGGGTCGTCCCATTCGCCGCCGCGAAGCTCGCGCGGTTGCCCGTGTCGAGATAGCTTTCCGAGGCCACCCCGTCCGCGAACAGCACGGCGTGGGCGTCGAGCTCGACATGGTAGTAGGTGACCGGGCGCGACACCGGTTCCGGCACGATGCTGGCGCCGTTTACCAGCATCCGCGCAGGGACCAGCATGCCGTCCGGCCGGCCCGGCGGGTCGGCGTCGATCGACCGATCGACATAGATCGCGTGGTCGGCCGAGACGAGCAGGTCGCGCGACGGGGCGCCCGGCCCGATGGCCTCCCGCGTGATGCGGATCGGTCGCACCAACTCGGGGTTCGGATGGGAGGCCGGCGTGACCTCGCGCCGGCCGATCCAGACCACGGGGCGGAAACCGGGCGCGTCGAGCACCGCGACCTGATCACCGACCGCCAGCGCCTCGACGGCGACGTCCCCGCGCTGCGTGCGGATGCGCGTCCCGGCGACGAAACAGGGCGGGGTCACGCTGGAAGGCGCAGTGTACGGGCCGCTGCTCGGCAGGGTGACGGGGTAGCTTGGCGCCGACTTCAGGCTGCTATCGGAAACGAGGTAGTAGGTGCTGTAGATGCCCTTGGTCGCCTGTCCCGCCCCGAGCAGTGCCGTCGTGCCGTTGTAGGCGAGCACCGTCATGGCGCCGAGGGAGGTCTGCACCCCGGTCGAGCTGACGCTGGAGGCGTTCAGCGTGCCTGCGGTGCTGTTGCCGCCCTTGAATGCCCAGGCCGAGGATTGGGTCCCTTGCCACTGCGACTGGCCGGTGACCTTCCAGACGCTGCTCGAAATCTGGATGGCGCTGACAGTCGCCACATCGTTGCTCGAGATGTCGATGTTGTTGAGAGCGGTGACAACGGAGGCGACGGTCATGCGCTATGTCCTAACAATCGGTCCGCGACTTGGCGGATCAGGTGAAATTACTGTGCTTGAGGCTGGTGAAGTTCTCGAACGTGACCGTCGTGCTGTCCGACAGGGTGATCGTCGTCGAGCCGCCGGTGACCACCGCCGAGGCAAGCGCGTTGCCCACGGCGCCCGGGCCGTAGCCCTGCAGAGTGATCTTGTCGGTCGTCGTGAAGCCGACCACCAGGTCGGCCCGCGGCGCGCCGTAATGGGTGAAGGTGAACCGGTCCGCGCCGGTCGAGGCCGCGCCCGACAGGGTTTCGTTGCCAGGGCCGGCTACCAGGGTCTGCGCGAGCGATCCCTGGGCCGACAGGCTGTCGTTGTTGCCGCCGCCAAACAGGGTCGCGTAGCCGCTGCCGCCGTCGATCACGTTGTTGCCGGCCGCGCCGCCGTGCAGCACGCTGGTGCCGCTGCCGCCTTGCAGGGTGGCGCTGCCGGTCCCGCCGAACACCGTGGCGCTGCCGCTGCCGCCGATGAAATCGAGGTGGCTGGCGCCCCCCAGCACGAGGGTCTTGCTCGCCGTGCCGGCGTGGATCGTCTCGCTGCCCTGAGCGGCGGTCACGCTGTCGGTGCCGCGTAGCGTCACATCGTACTGGCCGCTGCCGAGCAGGATGGAGTTGTGGCCGGTGCCGCTTGAGATGGTCTCGCTGCCGCTGCCGCCGGCGGCGATGACGTTTCGCCCGTCACCGACGTGGATCGACCACGCGCCCGGGTCATCGCCCGGGATGAAGATCGCGTTGGTGCCGTTCCCGGCGACGACCGTCCCCGACCCGCCCATCGGATCGAACACGAGGTTGTTGCGATCGCCTGCAAGCACCGTCTGGTTCTGGGCGCCCGAACCGTAGATCACCGCCACCGGCGCGCTGTTGACGATGTCGGCGTAGCCGGCCGGCAGCGGCGGCGCCACTCCCGGCAGGGTCTGCACGTATTGGCCTGTGTGGCCGGCCGGGACGTTCGGGACGGTGTCGCTGGTGTCGTCGACCGGCAGGATCGTGCCGTTCGCCACCCCTTGGTTGATCACCGCGGCCAGTTGCTGGGCGAGAGCTGCGTTATCAGCGGACGTGTAGGTGAGCGCAACCGTGCTTCCGTTCGCGCCGGACACCGTTACTACAGCCATTTTCAAATCCCCACGATCAATATTGGCGCCGACGGCGCAAGACCAAGCGGCTGCTGGGCAATCAACCTGGTTTATTCAGCGGAATCAATAGAGAATTTATGAAGATTAATACTGAGAAAATTGGCGGAACACGGCGGCAAGCAATCTAAGTATTTGGCTTGGGCCGGACATTAGTGACAAGGCGGCAACCGACCATGAGCAGGCCATCAGCCTTGCAGTATCTGCACGTTAAAGTTGTGTATTCTGACGACTGAAAGCGTCCCGCCGCAACCCTAGGTAGCCGGCAAACGCGCGGCCGGGGTCGTTCGGGCGCCACCCGTCGCTTGCCGTCGCGACACTTCGGGCGCCTGGCCCGGCCATCGTTGCTCCGGCAAGCGGGTGACGTTTGCTCCGCAAGCGGGCTGCTCGACGGGCGTAGGCGACCGCTTTTGCAACCGAAGATCGTGATCGAACACCCTTCTGGGACAAGAGGCAGGCGATGCTTGCAACAAGGCAGGCGAGCGGTTACGGCAACTTCATGAACATCATTCCGATCGGCGGCGACCCCCGGCGCGAAGAGGACCCGTCGGACCTTGTGGCAGCCGTCCATCGCCTGTCGCGGACCAGCGTGCTGGTCGTCGGCGATGTCATGCTGGACCGTTACGCCTACGGCGAGGTCGAACGGATCAGCCCGGAAGCGCCGGTGCCGATCCTGAAGGTTGAACGGGAGACCGCGATGCCCGGCGGGGCGGGCAACGTGGTCCGCAACCTGACGGCGCTCGGCGCCGCCGTCGCCTTCATCGCCGTGGTCGGCGACGACCAGGCCGGGTCGGATCTGACCGGGTTGGTCGGCGGGCAGCCAGGCGTCGAACCGTGGTTGCTCGTCCAGAGCGGTCGCGCAACGACCGTGAAGACCCGCTACGTCGCCGCCGGCCAGCAGCTATTGCGGGCCGACCAGGAGGACGCGCGGGCCATTCAGCCGAAGCTCGCCGAGCGGCTGTTGCGGATCGCCCACGACGGCATGGCGGCCACCAGCGTCACGGTGCTGTCGGACTACGGCAAGGGCCTGTTGGCGGGAGCGGTGGCCGGACAGTTGATCGAGGCGGCGCACCGGGTGGGCCGGACGGTGATCGTCGACCCCAAGGGGCACGACTACTCGCGCTATGCCGGGGCCGACATCATCACCCCGAATCGCCGCGAACTCGCGGACGCGACCGGTATGCCGATCGGCACGGAGGCGGAGATCGACGCCGCCGCGCGGGTGCTGCGCTCGGCGCACGGCTTTGGCGCCGTGCTGGTCACCCGCTCGGAAGACGGCATGACCCTGCTCGACGAGCACGGCACCCACCATTTCCCGGCGGAGGCCAAGGAGGTGTTCGACGTCTCCGGTGCGGGGGACACGGTGGTGGCGACCCTTGCCGCCGGGCTGGCCGGCGGCCTCGAGTTGCCGGTCGCGGTGCGGCTCGCCAACGTCGCCGCCGGGGTGGTGGTCGGCAAGATCGGCACCGCGGTCGCCCGCGAGACCGAACTCCTGGCCGCCATCAGCCCGCAGGGCGGCGCGTTGCGCAAGGTCATGACGCGCGAGGCGGCGGCCGAGCAGGTGGAGCGCTGGCGGCGCAAGAACTACCGCACCGGGTTCACCAACGGCTGCTTCGATCTGCTGCATCCGGGCCACATCCACCTGCTGGAACAGGCGCGCGCCGCGTGCGACCGGCTGGTGGTCGGCCTGAACAGCGACGCCAGCGTGCGGCGGCTGAAGGGGCCGACTCGCCCGGTCCAGCAGGAGGCGGCGCGGGCGGCGGTGCTGGCCAGCCTCGCCTGCGTCGACCTCGTCGTGGTGTTCGACGAGGAGACCCCGATCGAGCTGATCCGCGCGATCCGGCCGGAGCTGCTGGTCAAAGGGGCCGACTATTCGGTGGAGACCGTCGTGGGCGCCGACTTGGTACAGGGCTGGGGCGGCCGGGTCATGCTGGCCGAACTCGTGCCGGGCCACTCCACCACCGCCACGGTGGCACGCCTGCGCGGCTGACGCGCTATTCCACCCGCAGCGCCGCCCGGCGCGCCGCGAAGCCCAGCGGGTCCTCGACGGCGGTGAGCCGCTCGGCGGCCAGCGTGGCGAATCGCTGCAACAGCGCGCGGCGGCGGGCCGGTGCCAGCGCGTGGACGGGGGGCTCGCGCAGGATTTCGGCCCCTGTCGGGTCGGCGACGATCAGGCCGACCGTCTCGGGCAGCAGCGCCTGTGGGAAGGCAACGTCCACCGCGAAATACAGCGTATCGCAATAGTCGCGGTAGGCCGGCCATTTCTGGTCGGTGAGAAAGTCGCGCGGCCCCGACTTGACCTCGATGCAGACAAAACCGCCGTCGCCGCGCAGTGCCAGAATGTCGGCCCGCCGCCCGTTCGGCAGCGGCACCTCGTGCAGCGCCGCCCAGGCCAGCGCCGCGCACAGCCGCGCCGCGCTGCGTCGCACCATCAGCGCGATGTCCATGGGCGCGATGTCGGGCACGCTGATCTCCACGGCGGCAGCCTAGAGCGATGCACTCGAGGGTGCCATGCCGCGATTGCAGAAAGGCTGGAACCCGGAAGCGACCGCGCACTTATGACGGGATGGTCGCCACGCGGTTCGCCGTCGCTACGCACATCCTGATGTATCTCGCCGCGGACCAGGGTCTTGGCCCGAGCACCAGTCTGCGGCTTGCGGAGAGCGTCAACACCAATCCGGTGGTGGTGCGGCGGATCGCCGGCCAGCTGTCCCGGGCCGGGCTGATCCGGGTCCGCCGCGGAGTGGGCGGGGCGGAGCTGGCGCGCGAACCCTGTCACATCACGCTCGAGGACATCTGGCAGGCGGTGAACGGCGCCCGCGCGCAGGGATTGCTGCCGATCCACAGCTCTCCCAATCTGCGCTGCCCCATCGGGCGCGGTGTTCGGCCGGTGCTCGGCAGGGCGTTCAGCTGCGCCGAAGAGGCGTTGCACGCCGTGCTCGCCCAGACCACCCTGGAGCGGCTCGCCGGGCAGCTATTCGTGCATTGAGGAGCGACAGCTGCGTGAACGTCAGCTCGTCAGTTTGTCGATCGCCTGGGCCAGCTTGATATCCTTCGCACTCAGGCCGCCCGCGTCATGCGTCGTCAGCACGATCTCGACGCGGTTCCAGACGTTGGACCACTCGGGATGATGGTCGTGTTTTTCCGCCAGCAGCGCCACCCGGCTCATGAAACCCCATGCAGCGCCGAAATCCGCGAAGCGGAAGCTGCGCCCGATCGCGTCGCGGTCGGGCAGGCGCGTCCAATCCGGCAATGCCTCGCCGAGCCCAGCGCGTTCCGCGTCCGTCAGTTGGCTAGTCATCCGGTGCCTCCTTCATGAATGACAACCCTCGCGGCCCCGGGCGGCCGCCCAGCGCCGAGGATATCGCCGGCCTTGCCGAGCACGCGTTGAGCGCCATCCCGCCCCGGCTGGCTCGGCACGTTGGCGATGTCGGCCTCGCCGTGGAGGAGATGCCGGACGACGAGACGCTGCGCGACCTCGGCATCGAATCGCCCTGGGACCTGACGGGGCTGTACTCCGGTACGCCGCTCACCCAGCGCAGCGTCGACGACATCGCCCGGCCGCCCAACCTGATTTTCCTGTATCGTCAACCGATCCTGCTCGAGTGGGTCGAGACCAACGAGGACCTGTACCATCTCGTCCGGGCGGTGCTGGTGCACGAGATCGCCCATCATTTCGGGTTCAGCGATCCCGATATCGAGGCGATCGAGGCGGAGATGGACTGACCTTTCTCATTGCAGCGTCTGCTCGACCAGCCGACGCAGCGTTGGCAGCACGTCCGCGCCGAACCACGGATTTTGTTTTTCCCAGGCGGCCGTGCGCCAGGATGGATGCGGGAGGGGAAACATGCGCGGCAGGTGCGCCCGCCAGTCCCGCACGCGCTCGCCGACCGCGCCGGGTCCCAACACATATGCCTGCGCGTAGCCGCCGATCAGCAGGGTGAGGCGGAGTTGCGGCATCAGAGACAGCAGGCGTGTGCGCCAGAGGTGGGCGCATTGCGGGCGCGGTGGTGCATCGCCGCCGTTCGGAAGCCGGCCAGGATAGCAGAACCCCATCGGCAGGATCGCGACGCGGGCGGCGTCGTGGAACGTCGCCAGATCCATGCCGAGCCAGGCGCGCAGCCGGTCGCCGGAGGCGTCGCTGAACGGCACGCCCGTCCCGTGCGCCTTGGCGCCCGGCGCCTGGCTCGCGATCAGCAGGCGTGCCGTGGTCGAGACCCGCAGGATCGGCCGTGGCCCGAGTGGCAGGTCGGCGCAGGCGGTGCAGGCGCGCACCTCGGCGGCGGCGGCGTCCAAGGGAGCGCCCTCACCCCGGCCCTCTCCCGGCGGGAGAGGGTTGGGTGAGGGATGTCCGTCAAGCCTGCGCAAACGCGTCCCGCAGCCACGCCGCCGCCTCGTCGTTGGCGGCGGTCGCCCGATCCACCCGACCGACCCATTGGAAAAAACCGTGGTTCATGCCGTGCCAGCGCTTGAAGGTGACGGGCACGCCGTCGGCGCGCAGTCGCTCGGCGTAGCGCTCGGCCTCATCGCGCAGCACGTCATATTCGGCGCTGTAGACCAGGGCGGGGGGCAGGTCCCGCAAACTTGCCGCCCGCAGCGGCGAGGCCAGCGGGTCCGCCGCCTGCGCCGGATCGGACAGGTAGTGGCCGAAATACCAGGCCATCCCCTGCGCGGTCAGGCCGTAGCCCTCCGCATTCTCGACGTAGGACGGCGTGCCGGGGTCGTGGTAGTCGGTCACCGGATAGATCAGCACCTGGGCGCACAGATGCGGCCCGCCCTCGTCGCGCACGCGGAGTGCCGTCACCGCCGCCATGTTGCCGCCGGCGCTGTCGCCGCAGACCGCGATCCGTCGCGGGTCCACGTTGAGTTCGTGCGCCTGCTCGGCCGCCCAGCGCGTCGCGTGCAGGCAGTCGTCGATCCCGGCCGGAAACTTGTGTTCCGGGGCGAGCCGGTAGTCCACCGACACCACCACGCATCCGGCGCCGGCGCAGAGGTTGCGGGCCATGATGTCGTGTGTATCGAGGCTGCACACCACGAACCCGCTGCCATGGAAGAACATGAGCAGGGGGAACGGGCCGATACCCTGCTCGGTCAGCATCCCGTGTGGCGTGTAGATGCGAAGCCGCAGCGGACCGCCGGGGCCGGGGATCGTGCGGTCCACCACCGAGGCGACCGGCGGCACGCGCAAGCCTTCGCGCGGCCGCTGCTCCATGCGCAGGCGTGCGTCCTCGACGCTGAGCGTGTGCGCCGGCGGCAGGCCGGCCATGGCGTCCAGCAGCACCTGGATCTGCGGGTCAACGGGCATCGGTGGTCCCTCCCGGTTCGGTCAGCTCGTATTCGACTTCCGGCGTGTAGGCGGCCATTTCCTTGCCGCGTCGTGAGCTGAACAGCGTGAAATGCTGGACGGCGATGGGCTCGGCCCGGAACAGGTTATGCGACTGGACATAGCCGGCCAGCTTGCTCTCCGCGACGTTGTCGAGCCGCGCGAGGGTCACGTGCGGGGCGAAGCGGCGGCGCTCCGGCTCCAGTCCGACGCGCTGCAGGGCGGTCTCGATCTTGTTCTGCAGATGGTCGAGCGGCGGGCTGCGCTCCACCCCGGCCCACAGCGCGACGGCGCGCCCTGCCTTCGAAAAGGTGCCGATGCCGCCGAGGGTGAGCGGGAAGACGGGCGCGCGGAGGGCCAACAGCGCGGCGTCGATCTCCTCGGCGCGGTGCTTCGGCGTCTCGCCGATGAAGCGCAGAGTCAGATGAAAATTCTCCGGCGGCACCCAGCGTGCGCCCGGCACCCCGCCCGCCAGCATCGTCAGCCGCTGCTTCAACTCCCAGGGCAGGTCGAGGGCGACGAACAGTCTCATCGGAACCGCCCGTCACGTAAGCGACAAGTCTCTTCGACGTCATGTCCGGGCTTGTTCCGGGCATCCACGGAGATGGTGCTTTGCCTCACGCCCCCTTCGCCTCGGCCAGCAGTTTTTCCACCATCGGCAACAGGCGGGCGACGATCCGTTTCACCCCCTCTGGATCGGGGTGGATGCCGTCGCCCTGGTTCAGCGCCCGGTCGGCGGCAACGCCCTCCAGGAAGAACGGGTCGTAGAGGGTCCCCGGCCGCTTGCCGAGCCGGTCGAACACCGCCCGGAACTCCTTTCCATAATCGGACCCGAGATTGGGGGGCGCGTACATGCCCGATAGCAGCACCGGGATGTGCCGGGCGGCCAGGCCGTCGAGGATCGCCGAGAGATTGGCCTCGGTGTTGGCCGGATCGATGCCGCGCAGTCCGTCGTTGCCGCCCAATTCGACGATCGCCGCGTCGGCGCCGTCTCCCAGAGCCCAGTCGAGACGGGCGCGTCCGCCGGCGGTGGTGTCGCCCGATACCGCGCCGTCGATCACCTGCACTTGGTGGCCGTGCGCGCGCAACGCCGCCTCCAGCTGCGCCTCGAACCCGTCCGGGTGCGCGAGGCCGTAGCCGGCGGCGAGCGAATCGCCCAGCACCAGCAAACGGAGGGGTGCCGCACGCGCCGGGCCGGCGGCCGTCGCCGCTACCGTCGCCGTCAAGAGGGCGACGAGCAGCACAGCCTTCCGCAGCGCAGCGCGAGGACCATATGACGCCGCGATGGATGTCATCCCCACGCCTCCGGTCCCGGTCGGCCAACCCGACGGGCCGCTTATACAGATACGGGATCTGCGGCTGACCCTGCCTTCGGCAGCCGGGCCGGTCAACATCCTGCGCGGCATCGACCTCGACGTGGACGCCGGCGAGGCGGTCGGCATCGTCGGACCCTCCGGGTCCGGCAAGACCAGCCTGCTGATGGTGCTCGCCGGGCTGGAGCGGGCGACGGCCGGCACGGTCCGGGTCGCCGGGAGGGAGCTGACCGGCATGGGCGAGGACGCGCTGGCCCGGCTCCGGCGCGACACCATCGGCATCATCTTCCAGGCCTTCTATCTCATCCCGACCATGACGGCGCTCGAGAACGTCGCGGTGCCGCTGGAACTCGCGGGGCGGCGGGACGCGGGTGCGGTGGCGACGGAGAGCCTGCGCGCCGTCGGGCTTGGCCATCGCCTCACCCATCTGCCCGGCCAGCTCTCCGGCGGCGAGCAGCAGCGGGTTGCGCTGGCCCGCGCCTTCGCCCCCGAGCCGCGCCTCCTGCTCGCCGACGAACCCACGGGCAACCTCGATCACGCCACCGGGGCGGCGGTGATGGACCTGCTGTTCGCCCTGCGCGAGCGCACCGGCACGACGCTGCTGCTGATCACCCACGACCCCGCGCTGGCGGCGCGCTGCGAGCGGCGGATCGCGCTCGCCGATGGCCGCATCGCCGAACCGGCGCTCGCCTGATGCCGGTGCTCAAGTGATGCTGGCGATCCGGCTGGCGTTGCGCGACCTGCGCGGCGGCGTGTGCGGCCTGCGCATCGTGCTCGCGTGCCTCGCCCTCGGGGTCGGCGTGATCGCCGGCGTCGGGAGCCTGCGGGTCGCCATCGAGCGCGGGCTCGACGCCGACGGCCGGCGCATCCTGGGCGGCGACATCGAGGTGGAGAGCGGTGCCCAGCCGCTCCCCGACACGCTGCGCGACTGGCTGCGGGCGCGCGGCGCCACCCTGTCCGACGTGACCTCGATGCGCTCCATGCTGGTCGCCCCGTCCGGCGAGCGTCAGCTCGTCTCCCTCCGGGCGGTCGATCGTGCCTGGCCACTGGTCGGCAGCGCGCAGCCTCCGCCGGCGACGCTGGGCGAGCGCGGCGGCCGGTTCGGGCTGGCGGCGGAGCCGATCGTGCTCGACCGGCTGGGCCTGCATCCCGGTGACGCCGTGCGGCTCGGCACCGCTACGTTCACACTGCAAGCACCGCTGACCGAGGAGCCCGACCGCGTGGCCGGCGCGGCCATGCTCGGTGCCCGGGTGCTGATTGCGGCCGCGGCGCTGCCGGGCACCGGGCTGATCGCGCCCGGCTCGCTCGTCGAATACGCGTTGCGGGCGGTGCTGCCGCCGGGCGTCTCTCCCGCCGCGACCATCGCCGACCTGCGCGCCGCCTTCCCCGACCACGGCTGGCGGCTGCGCGACGCGCGCAACGCGGCCCCCGGGGTGACCCGGTTCATCGAGCAGACCGGGCTCTTTCTCGCCCTGGTCGGGCTGACATCGCTGCTCGTCGGCGGCATCGGGGTGGCGAACGGCGTGCGCGCCTGGATCGAGGCGCGCGGCCGCAGCATCGCAACCCTGCGCTGCCTCGGCGCGCCGGGGCCGCTGGTGTTCCGTATCTGCCTGCTGCAGATTCTTCTTCTCACCGCCGCCGGGGTCGTCGCCGGCCTGGCGATCGGCGCAATGCTGCCGGTGCTGCTGGTCTGGCTCTTCTCCGACGCGCTGCCGGTGCCGGCGCGGCTCGGCCTCTATCCGGTGCCGCTGGCCGAGGCCGCCGCCTTCGGCGTGCTCACCGCCCTGGTCTTTTCCCTCTGGCCGCTTGGCCGGGTGCGGCACATCTCCGGTGCCGCGCTGTTCCGCGATGCCCTGCTGCCCGCCCGCGCCCGACCGAGCCGCCTGGTCATCGCCGCCAACGCCGGCTTGGCCGTGCTGCTGGTCGGGTTGATCGTGGCGACCGCGCCGGACCGCCGGTTCGCACTCTGGTTCTGCGGGGCGGCGGCGCTGTCGCTGCTGCTGTTCCGCTTCGCCGGTGCCGCCGTGATGGTTGCGGCGCGGGCGGCAAAAATGCGCACCGGGCCACTGGCGCGGCCGTGGGCGCGGCTCGGCCTCGCCAATCTGCACCGGCCGGGCGCGGCGACGCCGCTGATGCTGGTCTCCGTCGGCCTCGGCCTGTCGACCCTCGCGACGGTGGCGCTGATCCAGGGCAATGTCCGCCAGCAGGTATTGGAACAGCTCCCGGCGAACGCTCCTTCATTCTTCTTCGTCGATATCCAAAATGACCAGCTCGCCCGCTTCGAGGCGCTGGCCCGGGCGCAGAAGGGTGTGGGCGACATCCAGGAAGTGCCGACCCTGCGCGCCCGCATCGTGGCGGTGAAGGGCGTGCCGACCGAACAGGTGCGGACCACGCCGGACACGCGCTGGGCGCTCCGCGGCGACCGTGGGCTGACCTACGCCGCGACCCCGCCGGAAGGGACGCGCCTCGTCGCCGGCACGTGGTGGCCGGCCGACTACCAGGGGCCGCCGCTGGTCTCGTTCGACGCCAACATCGCCAAAGGCTGGGGCTTGGCAATCGGCGACACGATCAGGGTGAACGTGCTCGGCCGCGACATCGACCTCCGGATCGCGAGCCTGCGCGACATCGCCTGGCGCACCCTCGGGCTCAACTTCGTCATGGTCGCCAGCCCTGGCCTGCTCGCCCACGCGCCGCACAGTCACATCGCGACCGTCCGCGTCGATCCGGCCGACCAGGGCACGCTGCTGCGGGTCGTCACCGACGCGTTGCCGAACGTCACCGGCATCCGCGTCGAGGACATCCTGCAGGCGGTCGCCGACCTGCTCGACAAGATAGCCACCGTGCTGGCGGCGACCGGCTCCGTGACCCTGCTGGCCGGAGCCCTGGTGTTGGCGGGCGCGGTCGGTGCCGGGCAGCGGCGGCGCACCCAGGAGGCGGTGGTGCTGAAAACCCTCGGCGCCACGCGGCGGCAGATCCGCGCGGCGTGGCTGGTCGAGTTCGGGATCGTGGGGCTTGCCGCCGGCATCATCGCCGCCGTGGTCGGCAGCGCCGCCAGCTACGGCGTGGTGCGCTTCCTGATGGAGAGCGACTGGGCCTTCCTGCCCGGTCGGCTTGCTGCTACCATCCTTTCCTGTGTCGCCCTGATGCTGGTCTTTGGCTATGCGGGGACGGCGGGCGCGTTGCGGGCCAAAGCGGCGCCGCTGCTGCGGAACCAATAATCGTTCCGAATTGCTTGAACGTACTCTGCTTTTGCACAAATAACTGGCACGGGCACTTCGCCCATCGAGGGAAAGTTCACACCATGGCCTACACGCCCGACTATCGGACGTATCCAGGCGCCCAGCAGCAGCCAGGTGCCGTCGCTTCGGCGGCCGCACTGGATGCAGGCCTGCGGGCCTACATGCTGCGCGTCTACAACTGGATGACGTCCGGGCTGCTGCTGACCGGCGTCGTCGCCTACGGCATCGCCAACACCAGCCTGATCTCGCTGTTATACCAGCAGGTCTCGACGCCGCGCGGCCTCATGGTGCAGCCCACCATGCTGGCCTACGTCGCGATCTTCGCCCCGCTGGTCTTCGTGATGGTGCTGAGCCTCGGCGTGAACCGGTTGTCCCGCAGCACGGCGCAACTGCTGTATTGGGCGTTCGCCGCGGCGATGGGCGCCAGCCTGAGCAACATCTTCCTGATCTACGCCCACGAACTCGATCGCCCGCGTCTTCTTCGTCACGGCGGCGACGTTCGCGGCGGTCAGCATCTACGGCTACACCACGCGTACCGACCTTACGCGCATGGGCAGCTTTCTGATGATGGGCCTGTTCGGTGTTATCATCGCCAGCGTGGTGAACATGTTCATTGGAAGCTCCGGCTTCCAGTTCCTGATCAGCATCGTCGGCGTGCTGGTGTTCGTCGGCCTCACCGCCTACGACACCCAGCGGATCAAGGCTGACTACGTACAGGTACACCTACGCGGAGGGCACGGACGGGGCGGCCAAGCGGAGCGTCTACGACGCGCTGAGCCTCTACCTGAACTTCATCAACCTGTTCATGCTGATGCTCCAGCTCTTCGGCGGCCGCAACAGCAGCAACTAACAGGCGTTTAGCCGTCGGTTGCGAAAAGGCCCGGCACCCGCCTGGGCCTTTTTTGTTGGGCGTGCGTGACCCGTCAATCGGCGGTTTCGCGCAGCCGCCGGCCTCGACGGGGCCAACTTCCTGATCGCGGACGTGCGCGACGGTGCGGGTCCTACCTCTCGGTGTTCCTCGCCGGCATCGCGGCGCCGTTGCTCGGTCGTCTCTCTCCAGCGTGCGGGCGCGCTCCTGCTCTTGCGGGGCCACGCCCGAGCCGCCTTGATAGGCAATCCAGCCAGGGAGCGACAGGATGGAGCGATTTGCCGGCCAGAATGCGGTCGTCACCGGGGGTGCCTCCGGCATTGGCCTCGGCATCGCCCAGCGCCTCGCCGCCGAGGGCGCCCGGCTGTCCATCTGGGACCGGGACGCCGCGGCGCTGGCCGGGGTGGCGGCGCAACTGCCGGGGGGCGCGCACACGCGCGAGGTCGACGCGACCGACGCCGCAGCGATGCAACGCGCCGCCGACCTCACCGTCGAGGCATTGGGTCGGATCGACGTGCTGGTCGCCTCGGCCGGCATCACCGGCCCCAACGCGACAAGCTGGGAGTACCGCGTCGAGGACTGGAACCGGGTGATCGATGTCAATCTGAACGGTGTCTACTACACCTGCCGGGCCGTCGTGCCGCACATGCTGCGCAGTGGGTACGGGCGCATCGTCAACATCGCCTCGGTCGCCGGCAAGGAGGGAAACCCCAACGCCGCCGCCTACAGCGCCTCCAAGGCGGGCGTGATCGGGTTGACGAAATCGCTCGGCAAGGAACTTGCCCAGACCGACATCCGGGTGAACTGCGTCGCCCCCGCCGTGGTGCGCACCCCGCTGTTCGCCCAGATGACGGAGGCGCAGATCGACTACATGCTGGCGAAAATCCCGCTCGGGCGGTTCATCGCCATCGAGGAAGTCGCTGCCATGGTTTGCTTCCTCGCCAGCCGCGAGGCCTCGTTCAGCACCGGCGCGGTCTTCGACGTCTCCGGCGGCCGCGCAACCTACTGACTGACTGAGGACCGCGATGACCGACGACGACCTTGCCTATACTCCGGCGACCGAGCTGGTCGCGCTCATCGCGGACAAGAAGCTGTCGCCCGTCGAGCTGATGCGGACCATCCTGCGACGCATCGAGGCGGTGAACCCGCGCATCAACGCGTTCGCCCATCTCGCCGCCGATGCGGCGATGGATGCGGCCCGCCAGGCCGAGGCGGCGGTGACGCGCGGCGACACGCTCGGTCCGCTGCACGGCATTCCGGTGACGATCAAGGACCTCTCCTGGACGCGCACCATGCCGACGCAGTTCGGTTCACGGACGATGGAGGGATTTCGGCCGGCCGAGGACGCGCCGTTCGTCACGCATCTCGAGCGGGCCGGCGCGATCCTGCTCGGCAAGACCACGACGAGCGAGTACGGCTGGACCGGGGTGAGCCACAGCCCGCTCACCGGCATCACGCACAATCCGTGGCGGCACGGCATGAGCGCCGGTGCCTCGTCTGCCGGCGCGGCGGCGGCGGCGGCGGCGGGGTTCGGCCCGCTGCACCACGGCAGCGACGGCGCCGGTTCGATCCGGATGCCGGCGCATTTCTGCGGCGTGTTCGGGATCAAGCCGACCTACGGGCGGGTGCCGCACTATCCGGTGAGCACCGCCGATTACACCACCCACAACGGCCCGATCACGCGCACCGTAGCCGATGCCGCGCTGATGCTGCAGGTGATGGCAGGGCCGGACCTGCTCGATCACACCTCGTGCGAGGGACCGCCGGCGCGCTACGCGGTGCGCTTCCACGACGGGGTTCGCGGCAAGCGGATCGCCTACAGCCCTGATCTCGGCTATGCCCGCATCGATCCCGAAATAGCCGCGCTCACGCGGGCGGCGGCCCAGCGCTTTTCGGAGCTGGGCGCGGTGGTGGACGAGGTGGCGTTGCCGTGGGCCAAGGACGGTCCGGAGCTGATCCGCCTGTTCTGGCCGGCGCACCTGACGCGCCTTGCCCCGAAGCTGGCGGAGTGGGAGAGCCGGATGGACCCCGGCCTGGTCGCCTGCATCCGGGCCGGGCTCGACGTGTCGATGACCGACTACATGCTGGCCCGCGACCGCAAGTTTGCCTACATCGCCGCTGCCCATCGCTGGTTCGAGGACTGGGATTTCCTCCTCACACCCGCGGTTTCGGTTGCCGCCTTCCCGGCCGAACGGCTGATGCCCGAGCATTGGGGGCAGCACGAATGGGACTGGGTGAGCTGGGCCGAGTTCTCCTACCCGTTCAACTTCACTGGAGACCCTGCGGCCAGCGTGCCCTGTGGCTTTACCTCGGACGGGCTGCCGGTCGGCTTGCAGATCGTCGGTCGCCGCTTCGACGACCTCGGTGTGCTGCAGGCGGCGGCAGCCTTCGAGATGGTGCAGGACTGGCCGAGCCAGCGCCCAGCGCTTATTACTTGACCGGCTGGCAACCATCAGGCGATTAACCCGTTGTGCGCTGGCAGGCGCTGAAGCCTGTGAACCACGACTGAGGAAACCATGCCGAAAGCAAGTCATACCGAAGCCGCCGAGCATCACGAGAAGGCGGCGAAGTCGCACCGGACCGCCGCCGAGCATCACGACAAGGGCGACCATTCGGCCGCGCACAAGCACTCCACTGAGGCGCACGGCCACTCCAGCAAGGCACACGAGAGCAGCGGCAAGGCGCACGGCAAGAGCGGCCAGAACGCGAAGAAGTAGCGACTACGGCGGCGGTCGACAGCCGCCGCCAAGCCGCCTCGCTGCGCGTTCAGCAGAATTCGCGGGTTCAGACCGATCATAAGTGCCGATGGAGAAGCAATGTCACCCACCCGGTCGTCCCTGGTCGGCGCGCTCGCGGCGACCTTCGCCGTAGCCTCAATGCCCGGAGCACCGCCGCCGTTTCCGCTGCCCGGTCACGGCGCGCCGGATGCCATCGTCCTGGCGGCCAATGCCGACAATCCCTACGGCAATGTCGACAAGCGCAACGACAAGGGCAACGATACGGGGGATGGCAAGGTGGACACGCTGAACTCCGGGCAGCTCAACCGGAACTACACGGGTCCGTACACCGATCGGAATGTGACCTCCACCCCCGTGCCGCCCGCCGCTCCCAGCCCCGCAACCTCCCGCTAGTCAGCCGCCCGCCAGCAGCGTGGTCACGCGCCGCGCGAACGCGGCTGGGTCGCGCGGCAGGTCGCCTTCCTGGACCCGCGCGAGATCGAGCAGGGTGCCGGCGGTCTCTGCAAACCCGGCCGCACCAGTGTCTGCAGCGAGTTTCTGGATGAGGGCGTGGTGCGGGTTGATCTCGAGCACCGGCTTGGCAGCGAACATGTCCCGGCCGGACCGGCGCAGCATGCGCTGCATCTGCAGATCGGGGCCGGTCGCGCCGGCCGACAGGATCACCGCGCTGTCCACCAGGCGATCGGTCGGGCGCACGTCGGAAACATCGTCCTTCAGCGCGTCCTTCAGGGCCAGCGCCAGCGCCGAGACATCCGGCGCCGGTGCGGCGTCGGCCCGCTTGAGGTCAGGGGGGGCCTTGGTGATGCTGCGCATCGGCTTGCCCTCGTAGCCGTCGAACCGGTCGGGCCAGAACGCGTCGATCGGATCGGCCAGCAGCAGCACCTCAAAGCCCTTGGCGCGGAAGCCCTCGAGCTGCGGCGAGTTCTTCAGTGCGCCCGCATCGTCGCCGGCGAGGTAGTAGATCGCCTCCTGTCCGGGCTGCATGCGGGCGAGATAGTCGGCAAACGAGGTCCAACCGTCCTGCGTCGAGGAGCGGAAGCGAAGCAGCTCGCTCAGTTCCTTGCGATGCTCCGTCTCCTCCCAGATCCCCTCCTTGAGGATGGCACCAAAATTGTCCCAGAACTTGGCGTAGTCCCCGCCGGTCTTGGTGTCGCCGGTCTTGGTGTCGCCGGTCTTGGTGTCGCCGGTCTTGGTATCGCCGGTCTTGGCGCGCGTTTTCAGCTCGGACAGCACCCGATTGGTCACCGCCTTGCGGATGCGTGCGAGTACCGGCGTCGTCTGCAGCATCTCGCGCGAGACGTTCAGCGGCAGATCCTCGGTGTCCACCACGCCCTGGACGAAGCGCAGCCACGCCGGCAGCAGCTCGGCGTCGTCGGTGATGAACATGCGCCGCACGTGCAGCCGGACGCGCGACTTGCGCTCCGCCTCCATCGGCTCGAACGGCTTGCTGCCCGGGATGAACAGGAGGGCGAAGAACTCCAGCATCCCCTCGGCCTTCCAGTGCAACGTCGCCCAGGGCGTGTCGAACAGGTTGCCGAGGTGGCGGTAGAACGTGGTCGCCGATTCGTCGGTGAACTCGGCGCGCGACTTGCGCCATAGCGCGGTGCCCTCGTTGGCCGGCTGGTCGGCGCCCTCGCGCGCCAGGGTGATCGGGACCGTGATGTGGTCCGCCCATTTGCGGATGATCGCCTCGAGCCGCATCGGGTCCAGGAATTCCTCGGCGTCCGCCTTCATGTGCAGCACGATCTCGGTGCCGGCGGCGTCGCGCTGCGCCGGCGTGATGGTGAACTCGCCGGCCCCGTCCGAGGCCCAGGTCCACGCCGCGTCGCTGCCCGCCTTGCGGGAGGTGACTTCGACGCGGTCGGCGACCATGAAGGCGGAGTAGAAGCCGACGCCGAACTGGCCGATGAGGTTCGGCCGCTCCTCGGGCTTGGCGGAGGCCAGAGTCTCGCCGAACACCCGGGTGCCGGAGCGGGCGATGGTGCCGAGATTCTGGATCAGCTCGTCATGCGACATGCCGATGCCCTGGTCGGCGATCAGCAGGGTCCGAGCCGACTTGTCCGGCACGATGCGGATCTTGGCGTCCGGCGGAAGGGCGAGGGTGGGGTCGGTCAGCGCCTCGAAGCGCCGCCGATCGATCGCATCGGCGGCATTGGCGACCAGCTCGCGGAGGAAAATCTCGCGATCCGAGTAGAGCGAGTGGACCACAAGGTCGAGCAGCCGCCCCACCTCGGCGCCAAAACCGTGGCGCTCGGTCTTCACATCGGTCTCGCTCATGCCTGATCTCCTGCCCAGCCCTTCGCGGCGCGCGATATGTACCCGGTTGCGCGCCGATTCAATCACTGGGGGTTGTGGCCCGGTCGCCTCGGCGCTTGCATTCGGCCGGCCAAGCCCCAAACATCCTTCCATGTCGGGATTCGCTCCGCGCGTGAAGGCCGTGCTCGGCCCCACCAACACGGGCAAGACGCATCTGGCCATCGAGCGGATGCTGGCGCATTCATCCGGCATCATCGGCTTCCCGCTGCGGCTGCTGGCGCGCGAGAACTACGACCGGATGGTCGCCCGCAAGGGCGTCAGGAACGTCGCGCTGATCACCGGCGAGGAGAAGATAGTCCCGCCCGACGCGCGCTGGTTCTCCTGCACCGTCGAGGCGATGCCGCTCGACCGCGACGCCGAGTTCGTGGCCGTCGACGAGATCCAGCTCTGCGCCGACCCCGATCGCGGCCATGTATTCACCGATCGGCTGCTGCACGCCCGCGGCCTGGTGGAGACGATGTTTTTGGGCGCCGAGACGATCCGCCCGCTGCTCCAGCTGCTGGTGCCGTACGCGCAGGTCGAGTCGCCGGCCGCGGCTGTCGCAGCTGCACTACGCCGGTCCCGTGAAACTCTCCAAGCTGCCGCCGCGCAGCGCCGTGGTCGCCTTCAGCGCCGGCGAGGTTTATGCCATCGCCGAGCTGATCCGGCGGCGTCGCGGCGGCTGCGCGGTCGTCATGGGCCGGCTGTCGCCGCGCACCCGCAACGCCCAGGTCGCACTCTACCAAGACAAGGAGGTGGATTTCTTGGTCGCCACCGACGCGATCGGCATGGGCCTCAACATGGACGTCGACCACGTCGCCTTCGCCGGTCTCTCCAAGTTCGATGGCCATCGGCCGCGCCGGCTGACCGCGTCGGAGGTGGCGCAGATCGCCGGGCGAGCCGGCCGGGGGATGCGCGACGGCACGTTCGGCACCACCACCCAGTGCCCGCCGATCCCCGACGAGATCGTGTATGCGGTGGAGAACCACAATTTCGAGGCGCTGACCCAGCTCTGCTGGCGCAACAGCGACCTCGATCTCGACCATGTGGACGCGTTGCTCGACAGCCTGACCCGGCCACCGCCGGCGCCCGGACTGATCCGCGGCAACGACGCCTCCGACCTGGAAACCCTGGCCGCCCTGTCCCGTGAGGCGGAGATCCGCGACCTGGCGCGCGGCCGGTCGCGGGTGCGCCTGCTGTGGGAAGCCTGCCAGATCCCGGATTTCCGCAAGCTCGCCGACGACACCCACACGCGTCTGTGCGCCCGGGTGTTCGGCCACATCGTGCGGGACGGCGGCTTGCCGACCGACTGGCTGGCGAGCCAGATCGCCGCCCTGGCCCGCAGCGAGGGCGACATCGACACGCTGATGCAGCGGCTGGCCGGCGTTCGGGTCTGGTCGTACATCGCCGCCCGCGCCGACTGGGTGCGCGACGCGCCGCACTGGCAGGCCAAGGCGCGCGAGGTCGAGGACCTGCTGTCCGACGCGCTGCACGAGCGCTTGACCAGCCGCTTCGTCGATCGCCGGGCGGCCCATCTGATGCGCCGGCTCGAGGCGGGCGAGGGCGAGGAACTGTTGTCCGCCGTGACCCGGCGTGGCGAGGTGGTGGTGGAGGGCCACCCGGTCGGTCATGTCGGCGGCTTCTTTTTCCATCCCGACCCGCTGACCGAGGGCGAGGGACGCAAGCTGGTGCTGCGGGCCGCGCGCCGGGCGCTGCGGGAGGAGATGCCGCGCCGGGTCGGGCGCCTCGAGGCCGCCGCCGACGCCGCGTTCCAGTGGGACGACGATCAGCGGCTGAGCTGGGACGGCGCGCCGGTGGCGCGGGTTCGCCGGGGTGCGACCGTTCTGCGCCCGATGGTCGAGGTGCTGGGCAGCGAGTTCCTGGACGGCGCCCAGCGCGAGCGGGTGCGCCTGCGGCTCCAGCTTTTCGTCGACGCGACGGTCGGGCGCGAGCTGGCACCGCTGTTCCATGCCGTCGAGCGGGCCCGCGCGGCGCCGACGCTGCGCGGCGCCGTCCATCGCCTCAGCGAGACGCTCGGCCTGGTGCCCGGCCCCACGGAGGCCACGATCGCGCCGGCGCTGCGAGCCGAGTTCAAGGCGCTTGGGGTGCGGGCCGGACGGTTCGCGCTGTTCCTGCCCGCGTTGCTCAAGCCGCGCGCGCTGGCCATGCGGGCGCGGCTCTGGGCCTTGCAGCACAACCACGGCCTGCCGCGCTTGCCGGCGCCGGGCCTTGTCTCCCTCGCGCCGCCGCCGGAGTGGCCGACCGGGTTCGCCGAGGCGATCGGCTGGATCGTCGCCGGGCCCGTACTGATCCGCCTCGACGTTGCCGAGCGGGTCAGCGCCGAGCTCGCCTGGTCGGCCCGGCGCAGTCCGGCGGCGCTGCCCGCCGGTCTCGCCTCCCGCTTCTCGGTGGGCCCGGACCTGCTGGGGGTCATCCTGCGCCGCATCGGCTTCCGCGTGATCCCCGCCGGCAGCCTGCCGCCCGACACGTATGGACCGCCGAGCCCGGCGATGATCGTCCCGATCCGGCGCAAGCGCCCGGCCGAGGTCGCGCCTGCCGAAGCGCCGCCACGTGCCGGTCCGTTCGCCGCCCTGGCGGCACTGCGCCGCTAGAGGTCGCGGCTCGATGAACGGCGAGGATCGCGACTGGCAGCGCCTCGACAAATGGCTCTGGTGCGCCCGCTTCATGAAGGCGCGCAGCGATTGCGCGCGGCTGGTCAGCGGCGGGCTGGTGCGGATCAACCGCCAGCCCACCGACAAGCCGCACGCCAGGTTGCGGGTCGGCGATGTGCTGACCCTGCCGCTGCGGGGCAGCGTGCGCGTCCTCCGGGTGCAGGCGCTGGCCGCCCGGCGTGGGCCCGCCGCCGAGGCTCGTCTGCTCTATGCCGAGATCGAGGCGGGGGGCGGAGTCTCTTGCGCCCAGGAGGAAACCTCGGCATATCGCCCGCCCTGAGCCCGCTTGCCGGCGACGAGCCGCCAGTGCGACCAATCCACGCTTTGGGGAGCCGCCGATGACCTACGTGGTCACCGAAACCTGCATCCGCTGTAAGTACATGGACTGCGTGGAGGTTTGTCCCGTCGATTGCTTCTATGTCGGCGAGAACATGCTGGTCATCCATCCCGACGAGTGCATCGACTGCGGCGTGTGCGAGCCCGAATGCCCGGTCGAGGCGATCGTCCCGGACAGCGACGACCGGGCGGCGGCGTGGGCGGAGCGGAACCGCACCTTCTCGATGACCTGGCCCAACATCACCCGACGCGGCGAACCGCCTGCCGACGCGGACGAGTGGAAGGACAAGCCCGACAAGGGCGATCTGTTCTCCCCCGAGCCCGGGACGCCCTGACCGCCAGGTTTGGCGCTTTATGGGGCAATCGCCTGCTTGCAGGGCCATGACGGCACGACCATTTTGTGCTATCGGATATTGAGACCGGAAGGCGGGTCGCTCGCGGTTCCCTCTCTGGTCCAGAATCGGTCCTGTGTGTCGGTTTCGGTCTCGGGCCGCTTGCCCGATCAGACCGATGCGGCTTGGGATGTGACGGAAGGCAGAGGGCGAGCATGAAGGCAACCCCAACGACCGCAGTTGCAGGTCGGGGTCACCGGACGGCAACTCCGGCGGAGGGAAAGGCCGGGAGCACCAAGCCCGGTGTCAAAGTTGGTGCGGTGGCATCGAAGGCTGCTGCGATATCGAAGGCTGCCGAGATCAGGAAGGCGACGACAAAGACCCATGACGCTGCACCTCCCGCCAAAGTCCGCCAGCCGGCGCCCCAGCCCCCAGCACGGCGGGCGATGCCGGTGACCGCACCCGTCGCGCGCGTGGCGTCGGCGCCAACCCATCAGGCCCCGTCCGCTCAGGAAGAGTCGATCCAGGTGCAATCCGCTCAGGCGCAATCCGCGAGCCGGGCCGCCCCGTCGCTGAGCGAGGTCAAGGCGACGGCCGCCGAGCCCGCCGCCAGCCGGGCCGGCCGATGAGCGGCCGCCGGCCGCGACCGTGCCTCGCGTCGTGGTCAAGAACGAGACGTTCGTCGAAGGCGACCACGTGGTGTATCCGAC
Organism: uncultured Alphaproteobacteria bacterium; assembly: GCA_963719345.1. Lineage (GTDB taxonomy): Bacteria > Pseudomonadota > Alphaproteobacteria > Acetobacterales > Acetobacteraceae > CAVRCA01. Next base: position 550,962 of record CAVRCA010000003.1, on the reverse strand, counting down.
GCACGGCGTCGGCAAGGTGGAGCGGGTTGCGATCGAGGAGATCGCCGGTCACAAGCTCGAACTGATCCACATCACGTTCGAAGAGAACCGGATGACGCTGCGCGTCCCGGTCGCCAAGGCGCGGACGGCCGGCCTGCGCAAGCTGGCGACGCGCAAGATGTTCGACGAGGCGCTGAACGTTTTGCGCGGCAAGGCGCGGGTCAAGCGGACGATGTGGTCCCGCCGAGCGCAGGAATACGAGGCGAAGATCAACTCGGGCGATCCGCTGGCCATCGCCGAGGTGGTGCGCGACCTGCACCGCAACGCCGGCCAGCCCGATCAGAGCTTCTCCGAGCGGCAGATCTACGAGGCGGCGATGGACCGGCTCGCGGCCGAGCTGGCGGCCCTCGACAAGACGGACAAGGCGACCGCCGCGACCAAGCTGGCGGAGTTTCTCAAGACCGTCTGACGGTCGTCGCACCGCCGCCCTCCGGTCTCGCAAAAACCGACGCCCCATCCTAGGCTCCGTGTCCGAAGGGTTGGGGAGGAAGCACATGGATTTCGGCATCGGCATCGCGACCGCCGCGGATTCGTGGCGGCTGGCGCAGCGCGCGGAGGAACTGGGGTTCACCCACGCGTGGTTCTACGACACGCAGATGATCACCGCCGATCCGTTCATCGCCATGGGCGTCGCGGCCACCAAGACCTCAAAGATCCGGCTCGGCACCGGTGTTCTGGTGCCGTCCAACCGGATCGCCGCGCAGACCGCCAACTGCTTTGCCACGCTGAACCAGTTGGCACCCGGGCGCATCGATTTCGGGGTCGGCACCGGCTTCTCGGCGCGTCGCGCGATGGGGCTCGGGTCGATGAAGCTCGCCGACATGGAGGAATATATCCGCGTCGTCTACGGCCTGCTGGACGACGAGATCGTCGAGACCACGATCGAGGGCAAAAGGAAGAAAATAAAGTTCCTCAACCCGGAGATCGGGCTGCTGAACATCAGGGACCCGGTGCGGCTGCACGTTTCCGCGTACGGTCCGAAGTCGCAGGCGCTGGTCGCCAAGCTCGACGCGGCGTGGATGACGTTCGTCGACACCGTGGACAATGCAATCGGTGCGCTTCACAGCATGCAGGCGAGCTGGCGCGAAGCCGGCCACGACGTCGCCGATCTCTACACGACCGCCTGGGTCCCGGGTTGCGTCCTTGCCGAAGGCGAGACGGTGGACAGCCCGCGCGCACAGCAGCAATCGGGTCCGCGCGCAGCGGTGCTGCTGCACCGGGCGGCCGATCTCGACATCGAGGGATGGAAGAACACCTCCGAGGTGCCGGAGGCGGTGCGGGCGGAGGTCGACGGCTACGTACAGATGGCGCGGGGCTTCGAGCCGCCGGACGCGCGCTACATCCAGAACCATCGCGGCCACTTCGTATTCGTCAAGCCCGAGGAGCAGCGCTTCGTCACCGGCGAACTGATCCGCCGAACGACGTTCACCGCCAGCGAGCAGGAACTCAAGCAACGCGTCGAGGCGCTGCGGGCGGCCGGCTGGTCGCAGATCACCATCCCGATCACGCCCGGCTGCGAATGGGCGCTCGAGGACTGGGCGCGAATCAGGCAGGCGTTCGCGTAGGTCTCGGCACATTTCGTTGCAGGTGCAACCATAGCCCACAATGACGATGGGATGGAGCGGCTAACCCGCGCCCAGCCAGGCCAGGATGCGCGAGTTCTCGTCACGCGGGTAGGTGTGCGACAGGTCCGCGATCTCGTGCCAAGTGAGGTCGGCGGCCGCCGACGCCAGTCCGCGTGCGACGCCGCGGGCACGGCCGATGTCGAACATCCAATCCAGCGCGCCATGCACGAGATAGATCGGCAGGCCCGCCAACCGCGTCGGGTCCACCATCTCGAGCAGCATCGGATGGAAGCCCGTCGCCACCGGCGCCAAGTGCGTGAACGGCGACAAATCGGACAAGCCGCTGAGCAGCGAGAACGTGCCGCCGTCGCTCATGCCGGTCAGCAGCATGCGGGACGGATCGGCGTTCCATCGTCGCCGCACATGGGCGAGGATGGCCTCGATGTTGGCGGTATCCGGCTCGGGGTCAGCCAAGGACCAGGTGGGACCGGTTGCGGTGGGTGCCACCACGATTGCGCCGCGGCTGCGCGCCGCGCGCAGCCAGCTCCACAAGAAGGCGCGCCCGTTGCCGCTGCCGCCGTGCAACGCCATCACCAGCGGATGGACGCGCGATGCGTCGTAGGTCTCGGGCACGTACATCGAGTAGGCGCCGCGTGCGCCCGGCTCGCCGCCGCCGTGCAGCACCCCGATGTCCTCCCGCGCGACGTCCGCTCGCACGAAGCGGTCGAGCAACGCCGCGTCCTGTCGCTCCGGCTCCTCGAGGAAGTAGCGGCTGATCGCGGGCAGCGCCGACGCCAGCGGGTAGAGTGCCGCCTCGGCGCGCGGCAGGTGGCGTAGCGCCCGAAACCCTGCACGCACCCCTTCCGGCGATGACGGGGCCTCGCGCAGGCCGTCGAAGGCGCGCAGCGCCGCTTCGCTCGCTGCGGCCAGTTGCGCCTGCAGCATCCGCAGCGGTTCCGGCCATGCAACGTCGGCCTGCGCGACGGCGCGCCGAAGGGCGGCATCCCGCCCGTCGATCGCTTCGAGCAGGTCCATGAAGCGGGGCGGGTCGAAGTGGCGCGCCGCGAACACCAGAGCGTCCAGCGCCTCCAGCAGCGCGGGGACGGTGGCCGCGATGATGTCGAAGGCGGCGTCGCTGTCCTCGCTCATGCCATCTCCCTCCGCGATCCGGCTCTATCAGGCGACCCGGTGCAACAGGTCCTCGCCTGCCGCGATCCGGCGGACGTTCTCGGCCGCGATCGACAGGCTGCGGTCGAACGTGCCGGTCGTGATCCAGGCAACGTGCGGCGTGAGCACCACGGTGTCGAGGGCGAACAGCGGATTGGCGGGATCGGCCGGCTCTTGGGCGAACACGTCGAGCCCGGCGGCGCCGAGCTGGCCGCTGCGCAACGCCGCGACCAGCGCCGCCTCCGCCACCAATCCGCCCCGCGCCGTGTTGATCAGCACCGCACCGCGCTTCATGCGCGCGAGGCGCGTCGCATCGATCAGGTTCTCGGTCTCCGGCGTCAGCGGTACGTGCAGCGAGACCACGTCCGACTCGGCCAGCAGGTCGTCGAGCGGACGGAATTCGCCCGCGGCGTCGGCCCGCGGCGCGCGGGCGGTGTAGAGGACCTGGGAGCCAAGGGCGGCGAGCACCGGCGCCAGAAGCTGCGGGATCGCGCCATAGCCGACCAGGCCCACGGTGCGGCCGCCGAGTTCACCCAAGCCGTCCTGGATCGCGGGGTCGAGCGACCAGCCCTGCCCGGCGCGGGTGGCCGCGTCGAACCGCGGGAGCCGGCGCAACGCGGCGAGCATCAACAGCAGCGTGAGTTCGGCGACGGCCGGCGCATTGGTGCCGGGCAGGTTGCAGACCGCGATTCCCCGTGCGCGAGCGGCGTCGAGGTCGATCGTGTTGACCCCGACGCCGATCTTCTGGATCAACCGCAGTCTCGGGGCCGCCGCCATCAGCTCTGCCGTGCAGGGTTTCAGCACGTGCCACAGCACGTCCACCGTCGGCAGCAGCGTCGCCAACCGCGTCTCGTCCGCCTCGGGACAGGTTTTTATTGCGAGCGGCAATGTGGCGAGGCGGGCAGCCAGGTCCGGTCCGACCGCATAGTGGAAGAGCACGTTCATCGCGGCGTCCGTCCGAGCACCGCGCCGCCGGCGAAGCGGGCGCGCGGCCCAAGGGCCTGCTCGATGCGCAGCGCCTCGTTCCACTTCGCCATTCGCTCGCTGCGGGCGAACGAGCCGACCTTGAGCTGGCCGACGCCCCAGCCGACCGCGAGGTGGACGATCGTGACATCCTCGGTCTCGCCCGAGCGGGCCGAAACGATGCCGGCGAACCCGGCCTGCTGCGCCGCCCGCCACGCCGCCAGCGTCTCGGTCAGCGTGCCGCGCTGGTTGGGTTTCAGCAGCACCGCGTTGGCAGCTCCCGCCGCGGCGGCATCGCGGATGCGCGCGGCGTCGGTGACGAGGAAGTCGTCGCCGACCACCTGCACCCGGTCGCCCACCGCGCGCGGTGAAGGCGGAGAATCCCGCCGGGTCGTCTTCGGCCAGAGGGTCCTCGACGGAGACGATGGGGTAGCGGTCGATCCAGTCGAGCAGCAGCCGGATCATCGCCTCGCGGTCGAGCGCGCGGTTCTCCAGGCCCAGCCTGTAGTTGCCATCGCGGCCGAACTCGGAGGCGGCGATGTCGAGTGCGATGGCGACCTGCCGGCCGGGGGCGAACCCGGCACGCTCGATCGCACGCACCAGCATCTCCAGCGCCTGCTCGTTGGCCGAGAACGCCGGCCACCAGCCGCCCTCGTCGGCGACGCCCTGCACGGTGCCCGCCTCCCGCATCAGGTCGCCGGCGGCGCGGTAGATTTCCGCCGTCCAGTCGAGCGCCTCCGCGAAGCTGCCTGCGGCCGGACAGACAACGAGGAAATCCTGGATGTCCACCCGCCGGCCAGCGTGCGCGCCGCCGCCGAAAATCTGGATCTGCGGCAGCGGCAGCAGTGTCGCCGCATCGCCGCCGAGATGCCGCCAGAGCGGTTCCCCGGCCTCGGCCGCGGCGGCATGCGCGGCGGCCATCGAGACCGCGAGCAACGCGTTGCCGCCGAGGCGGGACTTGTCCGCGGTGCCGTCGAGCGCGATCAGCGCCGCATCCAGCCCGGCCTGATCGGCGGCATCCCGGCCGAGCACGGCGCGGGCGATCTCGCCGTTCACATGCGACACCGCCCGGGTAACGTCGAACCCGCCGAACTTTTCTCCGTCGTCGCGCAGGTCGCGCGCCTCGCCCGAGCCGGTGGAGGCGCCGGCCGGGGCGATGGCGCGGCCGGTCACGCCCGAGGCCAGCCGCAATTCGGCTTCCACGGTGGGGCGGCCCCGGCTGTCCCACACCCGCCTGCCATGCACCAGGGCGATCGCGCTCATCGGGCCAGTTCCTCCGTCCAGGCGGTGCGGACCGCGCCCAGCCGGGCCGCCGGGGCAGCGAGAAAGCGGCGGGCGACCCGGCGCACCCGGTCGCGGTCGCGCTCCTCGGTGAGGTATTCGACCGGGCTCTTGCCGTCCACCCGGGCGAGGAACAGCGCCGGCAGCAGCCGGGCGGCGCGGCTCTCTACCTGCTCCGGCGGCTCCCAGGCTACGCCCTCGAGATAGGCCGCCGCGAGCGCGTCGAAGCATTGCAGGAAGCCGGCGGCCGCAGCCGGGATCCACAGGCACTTCAGCAGCAGGTGGTTGAGGCAGAACGCCAGGTCGAAGGCGGGATCGCCCCACCAGGCACACTCGGCGTCGAGAAACACCGGACCGTGCGGGCCGGCCAGGATGTTTTTTGGGCTGACGTCGCCGTGCACCAGCGCGCGCTGGGTGCGCGCCGTGGCCTGGGCGATGGCGGTGAGGGCCGCGGCCCGGTCCGGGTGTGCGGCGGCGGTTGCGATCAGGTAGGGTTCGAGCCGGATCGCCCAGAAGATGGCGTCGGTCGGAAAGGCGGCGGCCAGCGCCGGGTCGGCGGCGGACGCGGCGTGGATCGCGGCAAGGGTGCGTCCCACCGCAGCCGCGAAGCCGGTGTCGGCCAGACCTTGGCGAAGCAGGCCCTTCCACAGCGGAAATGTCGCCGGCGGCAAATACTCCATCGCCAGCGCGCCCGCGGTGTCGTCCTGGCCGAGCAGCCGCGGCACCGAGCCGGGAACCGCTCGTTCCGCATGGCGCATCCAGCCCGCCTCGTAGCGGTTGCGCTCCACCGGCGCCTGCCAATCGGCGGCGACCCGGAGTTTTGGCAGGGCCGCCTTGACGCAGACCGGCCCGGCGGGGAGGCAAACCCGCCAGATATCCGAGGAGACACCGCCGGTGAGCGGAACACCGCGCAACGATTCGGCGTCCGTTCCGATAAGAAGGCCCATGCGGCGGAGCGCCGCCTCGATCCGAACCGGAACAATGCCCGAATGTTCTCGTCCGTTCATTCTATGTTCGCATTTCTGTTCTCATAATGTGCTTATGGCCGCTGCACACATCTCCCTCTCTCGCCCCTCCGCTTCGGATGATTTCACCGCCCGTTTTCTGGCGCGCATGCCGAAGGAGGTGGCGGCGAGCTTCACCCCGGATCAGCTCGCAGCCGTGCGCCATTCGTTCGGCATGCGCTACACCATGGACCACGCGGTGGACATGCGGCGCACGGTGCGCCTGCCGTGGGGGTCGTTCTACTTCGTCCTCCTCGCCGGCCGGGACGTGCGCGGCGGTGCCCGCCGCTCCGGCTCGGCACTCGTGGCAACCCTTGCCACGGTCTGCGCCGCCGCCTTCATGCTGGTCGCCGGCTGATCAGGCCCGCACGAGCGGGCATTTCCCGTCGGCGAGCGGCCGGAACGCCTGCTCGGCCGGCACGGTGCCTTTCAGCGTGTAGAAATCCCACGGGCTCCTGGATTCGGCCGGCGACTTGACCTCGAACAAATGCATGTCGTGGATGACGCGCCCGTCGGCCCGAATGGTGCTCTTGCCGTAGATCGGATCCTCGACCGGGATGCTGCGCATCGTTGCGATCACCGCGCGCCCGCTCGCCTCGGCGCGGGCCGCCCCCATGGCGGCGACAGCCTTGAGGTAGTGCGCGACGCAGGAGTACTGGCCGGCCTGCGCCGAATTGGGCATCGCACCGCCGCTCATCCGGGCGGCGAACCGCTTGCCGAACGCCCGGGTGCCGTCGTTGAGATCCCAGTAGTAGGGTTCGCTGACGAGCACGCCCTGCGCCGCCTGCAATCCGATGCCCGCGAAATCGTTGATGAGCAGCAGCATTCCGGCGATCCTCTGGCCGCCGCGCGTCATGCCGAACTCGGCCGCCTGCTTGACGCAATTGATTGAATTGGTGCCGCCGTTGGCCAGTCCGATCATCTTGGCGCCACTCGCCTTGGCCTGCAGCAGATAGGCGGAAAAATCGGTGTTGCCGGGGAACGGGTGCAGCGCCTGGCCGAGCACCTTGCCGCCCGCCGCGGTGACGAACGAGGCGGCGTCGTGTTCCAGCGAATGGCCGAACGTGTAGTCGGCGGTGATGAAGAACCAAGTGTCGCCGCCTTGGCGCACCATCGCATCCACGACGGCGTGCGGCATCGACCACGTGTCGTAGGCCCAATGCAGGTGGTTGGGGCCGCAATGCGCGCCGGTCAGTTCGGCCGACGCCGCGCCGGTGAAGATCGCCAGCTTGTCGCGCTGCTTGACCATGTCGGCGATGCCGATCGCGGCCGAGGAGAGCGGCACGTCGGTGATCAGGTCGACGCCCTTGTTGTCGAGCCAGTCGCCGGTGATGGCGAGCGCCACGTCCGGCTTGAGCTGCAGGTCCGCGGACAGCAGTTCGACCGGGATCTCAGGGTGGATTTTGCGGAAATCCTCGATCGCGAGCTGGGTTGCGAGCACCGAGCCGGGGCCGGTGTTGGCGGCATAGGTGCCCGCCATGTCGGTCAGCACGCCGATCCGGATCGGCTTTGCTTGCGCCCGCGCCCGCCCCGGCAACCCGATCGCCACTCCGGCCGCGCCGGCGGCCAGGACCGCTCGGCGGCCCATCTGCCCAGTCGCTGTGCTCATCGTCCGTTCCCCCGAACATGCCATCCGGCTCCCGCTGGTTTGGTCGGCTCGGGTTGGCCGGACGGGGCAGTCTGGGCGCGCGACGCCCAGAATGCCAGTCGGCGCAGGACCGAGAAAAAGCGCTCACGCTCGCCCATGCCGGTCGCCTACGATTGCATGAATGTATGTCGCGCAACCGAAGCACGTCGGCCCGCTGCAGGTTTCCCCGCTGCAGGTTTCCCCGCTGCAGGTTTCAGGGCGGCCGATGGGTCCTCTGACGTCGCTCTATCTCGATCTGGTACGGTTCGCAGCGGCGATGCTCGTGCTGGTCACCCACCTGTGGTTCGTCATGGTGCCGAACGCATCCGCTGTCCTGGCCGGGGCACCAGGCCGTCATCGTGTTCTTCGTGCTGTCCGGCTACGTGATCGCCCATGTCACCGCCGGCGCACACCGGTCAGGGGGCGGCTACGCGCTTGACCGGCTGACCAGGATCGGCTCGGTCGCGGTCCCGGCCCTCGCCTTCGCGGTGGTCATCACGCCGCTCGTCGGTGCCACGGAATTCTACGATAGCGCCGTGCCGGCGACCGGCCTTGCCGACCTGCTGCGACGGACCCTCACCAACCTCCTGTTCGTCGCGCAATGCTGGGGGTTGCAGGACAGCGCGCCGCTGAATGGCCCGTTCTGGTCGCTCAGCTACGAGGCCTGGTATTACGCCGTGTTCGGCGCTTGGCGCTTCGGTCCGGCACGCTGGCGCTGGCCCATGGCGAGCGCCTTGCTGGTGATCGCAGGCCCGCGGATCGCCGTGATGTTTCCGTGCTGGATCATGGGGGTGGCGGTCTATTGGCACGGCGCGCGGTTGCGCCTGCCCAGTGGCGTCGCCCTCGCGGTCTTCGTCGCGACCGCGGCGGGGTGCCTTCTGGTCATCGGCTCGGGGGTCGGCGTCGCCACCCGTCCCTGGACCCTCGCGGTCTGGCCCGACACGCTCGGCGAGTTGGGGGCGTCGAGCCGGCTGCTGGGCGACACCTGCCTGGCCGCGTTGTTCGCGCTCAACATCGCCGCCATCATGCAACTCGAGCGCTTTGCCGCGTGGGTCCTGTGGTTGCGGCCGGCGGTGCGATGGGCCGCCGGGCGGACCCTGTCCATCTACCTGTTCCATTTGCCGGTTTTTGCGCTGCTCTGGGTCGGGTTCGGGCTGCGTCACTGGACAGCCGCGCCACTGACGCTCGCCATCGTATTGCTGATGGCCGAGGCGACCGAGCGGCGGCTGCCGGCGCTGCGTCGGGCCGTCGAGGGTCTGCGGCGCGCCGGACGACGGGTCACGGCCCTGTAGGTGGATGGACGCGCAGGGCCGAGCGGGGGCACTCTTCGCTTGCCTTCAGGAGGCCGCGCATGACCCAGTACCAGACGATCACGGTCGAGCCAATGACGCCGCATATCGGCGCCGAAGTCACCGGCCTCGTGCTGGCCGATCCCGGCCAGCGGCAACTCCATGAACTGCACGCGGCGTTGCTGGAACACCAGGTGCTGTTCTTCCGCGACCAGTCGCTCGACCTTGGCGGCCAGAAGCGGCTCGGCCGGCATTTCGGCGCGCTGCACGTCCATCCCGGCGCGCCGGGGCCGGAGGGCCATCCCGAGGTGCTGCCGGTCCACGCCGACGCGAACTCGACCTACATCGCCGGCGAAAGCTGGCACTCCGACGTCTCCTGCGATCCCGAACCGCCGATGGGCAGCATCTTGCATTTGCGGGTAGTGCCGCCGGTCGGCGGCGACACGCTGTTCGCCAGCATGTACGCCGCCTACGAGGCGCTTTCGCCCCGGATGCGGGCGCATCTCGAGGGGCTCACGGCGACGCACGACGGCGAGCCGTATTATCGTGGTCGCTACGTCGACAAGGGGGTCGACGATCGCGGCAAGGTCTATCCCCGTGCCATCCATCCGGTCGTGCGCACGCATCCCGAGACCGGGCGGCGCGCCCTCTACGTCAACCGGATGTTCACCACGCAGATCAACGAGGTGCCGCGGCAGGAGAGCGCCGCGCTGCTCGGCTTCCTGGTCGAGCACTGCGCCCGGCCGGAGTTCCAGGTGCGTTTTCGCTGGCGCGCCGACTCGGTCGCCTTCTGGGACAACCGCTGCGTCCAGCACATGGCGCTGTGGGACTACTACCCGCAGACCCGGACCGGCTTCCGCGTCACCGTAAAGGGCGACAAGCCGGTCTGACGCGCCGCCAGCTCGAACAGGCCTTGGTTGCGCGACATGATTACCAGTGGCAGCGCGTCGTTCATTCGGATGGGGCATGCCTCATGAATGCCCGCAGGACGGCGTTGATGCGCGTCTGATACCCCGGCCCCTGCTTCCGAAACCATTCCACCACGTCGCTATCCAACCGCAGTGAGATGAGCTTCTTGCTGTCCGGTTTGACCAGTTGGGCGTCGTGAAACCAGTTCGGGGGTATTCCGTCCTCCTGCAGTTGCTGGAGGGCGGCGCGCTCGTTCTCAGCCGAGCTCCTTCCTCGGACGCGGGCAAGGTCTGTCTTGCTCTCGCCACGGGCGCGTCGCTCGCTGAGTTCAGCGGCCGAAAACCTCCTGATTGTAGGTGTTTGTTTCTGCATGGCTTGCTCTCCGTAGGGAGATGAGCGTGCCGTCGAAGACGAGCGGCGCATCTATAAAGTCGAGTTGATGCTTGACGATGTTGCCGATGCGTTTGTTCTCATCCCATTCGAAGTCCTTTTCCAATGCTCGCTCCGTAATGCTGCGCATGTTTGCGTCCTGCAATGACGACGAGCATATTGCCCTCCGGGTTAGGCGCTCTCTTGAGCACTAGGCGGCTTTCGTAGATGCGACCTTCGTAGCTACATCGTGTCACTCTACAATGTAGCTACAGACGATAGCTGAGGCAAGCTGTTTCGGGTTGCAGCTCCCCAGGGTTGCCATCAAGCATCCGAGTGAGCAATATGCCGCCCATGGGCAGCAACATACAGTCTGACCATAGCTTCGCGGTCCGCGGGGATTAGTCCTCAAGAGCGGCGGTCGTAAGAAGATCATTTGTTTCGCCGGTTCGATCGGCGATTTATTGGGCTCGATCCTCCCTGTCGCGAGAGCCCGTCGGCCAATACTGACCGAGAGGAGTTCGATGACTATGCGAGACGGTATTGCCTCTCTGCACGATGTTGGAGCGAGGTGGCGGAGGCGCGCGCGTCGCGTGTCGGTCGGGATCGGGTTCAGCCTGGCCGCCCTGGCCACCACCGGCCTCGCGCCGGTCTCGGCCGAGGCGCCGATGCAACGGGCGGCTTGGTCGGAAACCGGTCGGGCGTCTTTCTACGGCGACGAGTGGCAGGGCCGGCGTACCGCCAGCGGCGAGCGGTTCGACAACAACGCGCTCACCGCCGCGCATGCCTGGCTGCCGTTCGGCACCCGCGTCCGGGTGCTGGCGGAAAACACCGGAAGGGAGGTGGTCGTCACCGTCACCGACCGCATCGGCACCCCGCGCCGGGTGATCGACTTGTCGCAACAGGCGGCCCGGCGGCTCGGCTTCCTCCGCGCGGGCATCACCGAGGTCAAGCTTCAGCCGGACTGAGGCATTCGTTGAACCCCGGATTGCGCTCGGGGAGCGGGTAGCGTCGCGGGCGCCTCCCCGGCATCATGCCAGGGAGGGAGAACCGAGATGCGACAGGATGCCCAAGGCTTGGCGATCGCGGTCGCCTCCGACCCGGCGGCCGCCGTGTACGACGACGTGATCACTGGCTATCTGGCGTACCGCGCCGACCTGCCCCAGCGATTGGCGCGGCTGCTTGCGGTCGACCCCGAGTTCGGCCTCGCGCACTGCCTGCGGGGCCTGTTCGCCATGCTGTCCTTCCGCGCCTCGAACCGGCCGGCCGCCGAGGAGGCCGCCACCGAGGCCGAGCGTCTGAGCCGCCAGGCCAGCGCGCGGGAGCGGGCGCATGTCGCCGCGCTGCGCCATTGGATCGCCGGCGACATCGACCGTGCGGTCGCGGTCTGGGATGAGATCCTGCTCGACCATCCGCGCGACGTGCTGGCGTTCCGGCTGGCCCATTTCCACAATTTCTGGCTCGGCCGGCCGGACGAGATGCTGGCCTCCGTCGAGCGCGTCACCCCGCATTGGAGCCCCGACGTGCCGGGCTACGTTTCGCTGCTTTCGTGCCGGTGCTTCGCCAGCGAGGAGTGCGGTCTCTACATTCCCGCCGAGTCGGCTGGGCGGGAGGCGCTGGCCCGCGACCCGTCCGATCTGTGGGCGGCGCACGGCGTTGCGCACGTCATGGAGATGCAGGGACGGCGAGCCGAGGGACTGGCCTGGATCGCCGGCCTGTCGCCGAATTGGCAGGGGGCGAACAACATCATGCACCATCTCTGGTGGCATGCCGCGATGTTCCACCTGGAGCGCCGGGAGTTCGGCGCCGTTCTCGACCTCTACGATCGGCAGTTCCGCGATCTCCAATCACCGCTCACGTTGGCGGTGCCGGATCTCTATATCGACATGCAGAACGCCGCCTCGATGCTGTTCCGGCTGCAGCGGCACGGCGTCGACGTGGGCGACCGCTGGGTCGAGCTGGCCGACAAGGCGGAAGGGCGGGTCGGCGACACGCTGTCCGGCTTCACCCTGCCGCACTGGATGATGGCGCTCGCCGCAACCGGGCGCGACGTTGCGGCGGCGGAGATGCTGCGGACGGCGCGGCAATCGCCCGACCCGCTGATCCGCGGTCTCGCCGCGCCGATCTGCGAGGCGGTGCTGGCCCATATGCGCGGCCGGCATGCCGAGGCGGTGGCGCATATGCGCCCGATCCTCGGGGGCATGTACCGGCTCGGCGGCAGTCACGCCCAGCAGGACGTGTTCGAGCAGCTCTATCTCGACGCCGCGATGCGGGCGGGGCAGGAGGGGGACGTGAGCCTGCTGCTCGAACGGGTCGCCGGCCGACATCCCGTGCCGCCGCAGCGGCGGATCGGCTACGCCGAGGCGGCGGCGGCCTGGCACTGACGCCCCACCCGTCGGCGCACTGCGCGCGGATGTGAACTGGCCGGCGCGGGCCGTCGCCGCCATCTTTGCCCGATGTCGAGCATCCTCCGAGGCGCTTTGCTGGCCGCGCTGATCCCCGTCGCCGCCACCGCCCAGCCTGTCCGCACCGGCGCGGCGGCGTATGGCGACTGGAGCACCGACGCGCCCGGCGTCGTTCGCCATATCACGCCGGCCGATCTGCCGCCGCCGCGGCCGGAGGACTCCGCCTCCCGCTCGCCCTCGATCGTCGCCCGGCCGGGCAGCGCGTTGCCCCGCGTGCCGCCGGGCTTCCATGTCGAGTTGCTCGCGTCGGGTCTCGACATGCCGCGCGCGATGCGCACCGCGCCGAACGGCGACGTGTTCCTGGCCGAGAGCGGTGCCGGGCGTATCCGCATCCTGCGCCCGGGGGCGTCGCCGGCGGTGTTTGCCGACGGGCTGACCCTGCCGTTCGGCATCGCCTTCTGGCCGCCAGGGCCGGAGCCGCGCTACGTCTACGTCGGCGAGACCGGGCGGGTGGTGCGCTTTCCGTACCGACCGGGCGACCAGCGGCCGAGCGGCGGCCCGGAGATCATCGTCCGGCGGCTGCCGACCGGCGGCCACTGGACCCGCGACCTCGCCGTCTCGCCGGATGGCAAGAACCTGTTCGTCGCGGTGGGTTCATCCAGCAACATCGGCCGTGAGATGGGCGCGGAGCCGCCGGAGGGGTTCGTCGCCGCCCATCCGCCGGGCGCGGCCTGGGGGGATGAGGAGCGACGCGCCGACGTGCTCGTCGCCGATCCCGACGGCGGCAATCTGCGCATCTTCGCCACCGGGCTGCGCAACTGCTCGGGCGAGGCGATCGCGCCGCGGACCGGCGCGCTCTGGTGCGTGACCAACGAGCGCGACGGGCTGGGCGACAATCTGGTGCCCGACTACGCCACCGCGGTGCGGCCGGGCGGCTTCTACGGCTGGCCGTGGTTCTACATCGGCGACCACCCGGAGACCCGGTTGCGCAACCGGCGGCCCGACATCGCCGGTCAGGTCAGTCTCCCCGACGTGCTCATCCAGCCGCACTCGGCGCCGCTCGGCATCGCATTCTATGAGGGGACGCAGTTTCCGCCCGACTATCGCGGCGACGCCTTCGTGGCGCTGCACGGCTCATGGAACCGCTCCCGGCCGACTGGCTACAAGGTGATCCGGCTCCGCTTCCGCGACGGCAAGCCGACCGGCGAATACGAGGATTTCCTGACCGGGTTCGTTCTCTCCGACACCGCCGTGTGGGGCCGCCCGGTGGGCATCACCGTCGCCGCCGACGGTGCGCTCCTGATCACCGAGGACGGCAACGGCACCGTCTGGCGCGTGACCTACGGGTCCTAAATCTAGGCCGGAACGCTGGCCAGCAATTCGTCGGACTTCACCGTCTCGACCTGCTGGCCATAGCGATTGCTGAATACGTGCATCATCGCGTCATGCGTCTCGTCGGTGGAACTGCACACCGCGTCGGCGACGAGCACAACTCGGTAGCCGTGGTCAACCGCACCCATGACGGTGGCCAGAACGCACACGTCCGTCTCGCCGCCGGTCACGACGAGGGTGTCGGCGTGACGCCGTTGCAAGCTGCGCTGCAGCGCCCCGTCCTGCCAGGGTGAGTAGACGCGCTTGTCGATGAGCTCGCCCGGCGGCACCAGGAGGGCGAGCTCCGGAACCAGCTCCACCCGCTCGGCCCCGAGTTGCCGCAGGGTCATCGACGCCCATTTCTCATAGTAGCGCTTCCACATGCCTTCGCCTTCGCCGGGGCGCTCGGCGGGGATGAACCGGGTGAAGATGGTGCGCTCGGCAATCCGGGATGCCAGCCGGTGAACGACCGGGCGCACGCGTTCCATCCACGGCGTGTGCCAATCGGTGTCCTCCGCGAACATGCGCTGCATGTCGACGCAGACGTGGATGCATCCTGGTTCGGAGAGCAGGTCGGAGGTTTTGGTTTCGTTGGGCATGGTCAGGCATCCTTTCACGGCCGGCTTCTGCGAACCGGTTCCCGGGTTGGGAATGGGTCAATACTCGAACTGGTACGTCAATCCAACGCCGCTACCACCCGAATCGGCGGGTGTCGCGCCGTTGGTCACGGAATTGCTTGTCGTTGAACCGGTGCCCACCGTGCCCTGGAGCTTGAGCCCTCTGGCGATATCCACTTGCACCAGCCCCTGCGTGCTGCCGCTGCCCAGGCCCTGCTTGGCGCCGACGAACACGCCGGGCGCCACATAGCGCCCCGCCTGGAGGGCGGCGGCACCGTTGGCGCCGGAGCCGACCGAGAGCTGGTCGAGCCCAAGCCCCTTGCGCACCGAGTTCGAGCGGGCCGGCGGTATCCGGGCCGGCGCCGCTCAGCGAGGCCAGCGCAAGCCCGATCTCGGCCAGCTCGAACGGGCTGAGAGAGGACGCACTGCGCTTGAACAACAAATAGGCGAGCACCTCGTCCTGCGGCAGCTCGGGCGTGCTGGTCAGGGTGATCTTCGGCGCGCTCGCCGTGCCGCCGACGTTGAGGTTGGCGGTCACCGTCCCGTTGTTCGACGAGGCGACGAAGTCGAGGCTCGGGTCGGTCAGGCTGCCGCCGTTGAAGCTGACCTCGCCCTTGGTGAAGGTCAGCGTCGTCCCGGCAATGTTGAACGAGCCCTGCCGCATCTTGAAGCCGCCCAGCGGTTTCGGGTTGGTGCTGGTGCCCTGCACCCGCAGCGAGCCCGCCAACTCGGCGAACAACCCGCGCCCGCGCACGAAAATCGCGCGCTGTGCCGAGATCGTCAGGTCGAGCCCGATCTCGGGACCCGGCGCGGGCGACGGCGCCGGCTTCTCGCCCGGGCGGCGCACGTCGAGCACCGCGATGCTGGGCGGCAGTTTTTCGGGGATGGCGATGTCGGCGCGCCGGATGCGGATCGTCCCGCTCAGCGCGATCTCGCGGGCGAGCGCGCCGCGCAGCGCAAGATCCGCGTCGAGGTCGACGGTCAGCCGGTCGCTGGCGAGCGGCCGCGCGTTGTTGGCCGTCACGGTGATGTTGATCGCCCGGTCGGACGTGAACACGCCGACGCTGCCCACTGCGGTGATCGTGCCTTGCCCCGCCCGGCCGGAGAAACTGACGATCCGCACGGTGTCGCCCTCCAGCGCGACCTGCGCCGCCATGGCGCTAAGCCGCAAACCCTGGCCGAAATCCTCCACTTGGCCGTTGGCCAGTTGCACGGTGCCGCCCAGTCGTGGCGCCCTCATCGTGCCGGCGACGCTGGCGTTGAGCGTGAGCTGCCCGCGCGCACGCCGACCCTGCGCGGCCAGGATCGGGTCGAGCATCGCGAGGTCGATCGCACCGTTCGCCCGCAGGTCCAGCGGGTGGGACGGTTCGATCGGCGCGGTGCCGGTCACGGTCAAGGTGGTGAGCTGCCCGGCGCTCAGCCTTGTGTCGACATGCGCCGTCTCCCCGGCGAGATTGGCGGTCGCGGTGAGATTGGCGGGCGGCAGGCCCCGGCCCGGTCCCTGGCGCATCCGCAACCCGGTCGCCTCGATCCGCACGGTGCCGCTCGGCCGGGCCGTGGTGCCGGTCAGCCGCGCGTCGGCGCGCAGCACGCCGTCGGCATCCACCGTGGGCGCGAACGGCTTGACCAGATCGGGCGTCAGGTTGCGGAGTTGCGCCGTGAGGTCGAGCGTCGGGGAGGCGCGCCCGGCCACCTCGACGGTCGCCTGGCCGAGCGCCAGCCGCAGCCGGTCCACCGTCACCCCATCCCCGAAGCCGATCCGTACCGGCGCCAGCAGCCGCAGATCCTCACCCTTCCAGGTGGCATTCAGGCTGGCGATGCGGGCGCTCTTGTCCTTGGCGTCCAGCGCCGTCGCGGTCTCGATCCTGGCATCGGCGCCGGCGAGGTTCTGCACCGTCGCCGCGAGCTTGGCGGCGAGCGCCGTTTGCGGCCCGGCAACGTTGAGCCGCGCCGAGCCGGTCATGCCATGTGCCGCGAAACCATCTACGGTGAGCAGCCCGTCGGAGACGACCGGGTCGCCCGCAGGATCGCTCACATCGGCTGACAGATTGGCGCGGCCGACCGAGCCGGTGCCGGCGAGCCCGGCGTCGCGCGCCTCCAGGCGGACCCGCGCCAACGGCTTGCCGGCCTGCTCCTCGGTGCTCAGGGTTGCGCTCACGCTGCCGGACAGCGGCTCGCCGATCAACGGGCGCAGATCGTCGAGCCGGGTCATGCGCAGATCGAGCTTGCCTAGCGGCAGGACGGCCCCGGGCGGCAGGGTCAGCGCGCCCTCGGCATGCGCGCTCTTCCAGTCCGCCTTGGAGATGTCGGCGTGCAAAGCGCCGTCCGCACCCCGTTGCGCGGCGACGGCAAGGGCGAGCGGAGCTCCGGCAAGCGTGCCGTCCGCCGTGATGGTGCCGGTCGGCGCGCCCGGCAGGTGCTGCGCCTCCAGGTGCGCCCGCACCGGCCCGCGCGGCATCGCCTGCACGGCGAGGTCGCCGTCGAGGTCGGCCACGAGCGCCAGATCGTCGGTCGGGCCGGCAACGTGTCCCTGCACCTGCAGCGTGCCGCCCAGGTTGGCGGCCAGGTACCTTCAGGTCCGACAACGCCACCCGCCAATCGAGGTCGAGCTTGCCCTGCGTCATGCCGCCATGTGCGGCGAGGGTGAGCGTCTTGCCATCGACCTGCAGGCGGGAGAGGCTCACGTCGCTGCCCTGCGATGTCGCGGTCAGACCGAGCTTCGCCGCGTCACCGAGCAGGCCGGGCACCGGCGCCATTCCGCCGGTGATCCCGACCGTGCCGTCCACCGTCGCCTGCGTCGCATTGCCGTGCTGGGCGACCGTCACCGCGAGATCGGAACGGCCGCGCAGGTCGGTGCCGCCCAGTGCCGCCAAAGGTGCGAGATCGGGCAGGTGCAGCGAAATATCCACCGAGATCGGGGCGCCGGTCCTGGCCGTGCCCGTCGCCTCGATCAGCGGGTGGGTGATGGTGAAGGCGACGGGTCGCTCGGTGTGTCGAGCCGGGCGTCCGCGGTCAGCGCCAGCGGGGCGTTCTCCAGCAGGTCCGGTTTCGGCCCCGGAATGCGGACACCGTCGAGGCTGGCGCGCAGGTGCGCGGCCGTCGCATCGCCCCGCAGGTCCGCGGCGATCGACCGCACGCCGGCGCCCGACGCGGCAAGCTGCTCCACGCGCAGCGTGCCGGTGGCGGCCGGGCGCGCGAACGGCCCGTGTACCTGCGCCGCGAGCTTGATCGATTGCCAGGACAGCGCAGGGCTCGGCGCCATCGCCGGCGCGTCGGCGTTGACGGCCAGATCGGCGGCCTCGTTAGTCAGATCGACCGTGCCGGTGGCGTCTGCGCGCAACTGGCCGGCGGTCAGGGCGAGCTTGGTGCCGACCGCCTCGCGCGGCCCGTCGAGCGTGGCATCGAGCGCGATGGCGCCGAGGTCCGGCAGTCCGGCCAGCCCGGAGATCAGGCCGTGCGCCGGCTCGCGGGCGACGATGGTGGCCGCGATGCGCGCCGGGTCGACCGCGCCCTTCACCCGGTAGGTGCCCGCATCGTCGAGGTTCCGCAGCGTCAGGTCGGCATCGCCCTGTTGCAGGGACGCAAGGGCCAGTGATCCGTCCAGCCCGAGTGCCACCGCCTTGCCGGCAAGCGCGGGGCCGAGTTCGATGCGGGCAATGGCGATTTGCCGAACGGAGACGGCGACCGGCAGGTTAAATCCCCCCGAAGAAGGGGTTGTCGGTTGCGCCGCCGGCTCGGACACCGGCGTGCGCTGCACGCTTACCCGGTCCGCCGCCAGGCGCTGGATCGCCGCCACGCGCCCGATCAGCCGCAGCGGCGACCAGTCCAGCACCAGATCCGTCGATGCTGGCGTACACGCCGTCCCGATCGCGCAATTCAATGTGACCGACACGCAGCGCATCGGGGAAGCGGCCCGCCAATCCGCTGAGGCCGACCGTGCCGCCGGTCAGGGACGCGACTTCGCGCTCGATCAGTGCCCGGCCGGGGCCGATGTTGGCGCCGATCAGCACCACCGCGATCAGCAGGACCGGCAATCCGACGACGACCGCGAGCAGGATCAGGAAAAAACGGCGCATCAGAACGCCTCGCCGATGCCGATGTAGAACTCCAGCGTGTCCGAATTCTTGATCGGCGTCAGCGGCACCGCAATGTCCGCGCGGATCGGGCCGATCGACGTGTAGTAGCGCGCCCCCACGCCGGCGCCCACCGCCCAGTTACCGGAGCCCGGGCCGCCGTTCGCGGTCACCTGGCCGGCGTCGACGAACACCGCCGCGCCGTAATTGCCGAGGATGCGCTGGCGGAACTCGACGGTGCCGGCCGCTATGGAGGTGCCGCCCTCCGGGTTGTTGCTGATCGGGAAATGCGGCCCCACGGATTGATAGCGGAAGCCCCGCACCGTGGCGGTGCCGCCGGCATAGAACCGTTTGTCCGGCGGCAGCGCGAACTGGGAGGCGCCCTCGGCGGTGCCGACCAGCCCGCGCAGCGCCAGGACGCTGCGGCCCGGGTCGGTCAGGCCGAGCCGGACGAGGTCGAAATAGGTCGAGCCGCGAGACCTGCATCAGAACGAACGTCGCGTCGTGATTGCCGAGCGATTCCGTAGGCGTGATCGAAGCGGCGGCCCGAATCCCCTGCGTCGGCTCAAACAGGCTGTTGGTGCTGTCGTATCTCGCAGTCACCGGGACGCCGAGGAGCGTGTAGTTGCGCGTCACGCCTTCCTGCGTGATGCGCGCCTGCTCGAACGCAAGGCCGACGCTGCCGCTCCAATGCTCGGTGAATTTGCGGTTCAGCATCACGTCGGCAATCGCCGCCGTCCGGTCATAGGCCTGCAGGCTCTCCTTGATCGCGCCGATATCCGCCTGGAGCTGCTGGTCGCGGGCGAGGAAGTCCGGCTTGATGAATTGCAGGTTCACGTTGTAGCCGGGCGCCTTCTGCGCAGTGCCGCCGGCTTGGAACCCCGCCGTGAGATTGAGCTGTTCGGCATTGCCGAAGAGGTTGCGGTCCGACCAGGTCGCGGTGGCGTTGGCGCCGAGGTCGGTGGAGTAGCCGACACCGAACGTCACTGCGTGGCGCTTGCGTTCGGTGAAGTCGAAGGTGATGGGCAGCTGGCCCGCCGCATCGAGCTGTTCGGCCGAATCGACGCGCACGGCGGAGAACACTCCGATGCCGGCCAGATCCTGCCGCGCCTTCTCGATGGCGGCCGGATTGAACTGCTCGCCCTGGTGCAGCAGCAGCCGGCGGCGGACGAATGACGCGTTGACGGCGTCGAGGCCCTTGAAGGCGATCGGGCCGATGTCGACGCGCGGCCCGGGTGTCGCCTTAAAGCTGACGTCCAGCGCGTTCTCGGCCACTCGCAGCGTCGCCGCCGGCTCGTCCACCTTGGCGAGCGCGTAGCCTTCGTCGCGCAGCGCGTCCAGCAATCGGGTACGCGCGGCCAGCACGGCCGAAGCGGCGGCCGGCGCGCCGGGTGCAAGGTCGAGTTTTGCCCGCGCGGTCTGCGGCACGTTGCCGTCGATCTCGACCTTTCCCAGATGGAAGAGCGGCCCGGGCGTCACCGTGACGCTCACCACCACGGGCGGCTCGGCCGGGGCCCGGTCGAGCAGGTCGGCAAGGCCAGGGTCGTCGAGCGCGTGGTCGGCGATGCGGACCGTCACCTGGCCCTTGTAGTAGCCGAAGCTGTTGAGTGCGGTCTGGAACCGGCCAGCGTCGCTCTGTGCCCGCGCGATCAGCGCGAACGGGCCGACGGGGGCGCTCTCGCGCAGGCTGATCAGCACGGATGACCCCGACAGCGCCTGATCGAGCGGCGCGTTGCCGGTCGGTTCGATCTTCACCTGATAGGGCTGCGGGTCCGCCGCGCGGGAAGCCGGACTTTGTGGGAGCAGGGCGGCAAGCGCCAGCAGCACGGCGAGGCGGCGCAGGCCGCGTGGGATCAGCGGGCGGGGGGGCATCCGGCGCAACCTAACCCGGTCGCTCCGCACGCCCAATGCCCGTCTTTCGTTGCTGACGGCGAAGTTCCGACAACCGTCACCATCGGATCATTGTTCATGCAGGGTGGAGGCGCTATGCCCCGCCTATGCAGGGTTCCCCCCGTCGCCTGCGTCGATTGGCCGGCCGGCCGGTGCCGCCGGCGGTGGCCGCCCCAGCCGGTTCATGGCCGCGCGGCAGGCCGGAGCGACGAAGCCTGATGCGGCGGTTGCGAGCCATCCGCCGCATCGTGCTGGTCCTGCTCTGGACGCTGATCGCCGCGCTGGTGCAGTCGGTCTGCCTTTTGGTGCCCGGGCGAGCGAAGGCGCTGTTTCCGCGCCTCTATTGGAGCACGGTCTGCCGGATGCTCGGCCTCAGTGTCCGGGTGGTCGGCCAGCCCGCGCCGCCCGGCGCCCCGGTGGTCTACGTCTCGAACCATTCGTCCTGGCTCGACATTCCGGTGCTTGGCGGCCGTTTGACCACAAGCTTCATCTCGAAGGACGACGTCGCCGGATGGCCTATCATCGGCACGGTCGCCCGGTTGGGGCGCACCGTGTTCGTCAGCCGACAGCGCGGCGCGACGGCGCGCGAGCGTGACGAGATGGTGAAGCGGCTGGCACACGGCGACAATCTGGTGCTGTTCCCCGAGGGGACGTCGTCGGACGGCTCGCGGGTCCTGCCGTTCCGCTCCTCGTTCTTCGCCATCGTCGAGGGTGGCGTCCGCCCCATCATCCAGCCCGTCTCGGTGGTCTACGACCGGCTTGCCGGGCTGCCCACCGGCCGGGCCTGGCGCCCACTGTTCGCCTGGTATGGCGACATGGATATCGCCTCGCACGTCTGGCAGCTGGCGCATTACCGCGGTCTGCGCGCCACCGTGATCCTGCACCAGCCGCTGGACCCGGCGGCGTTCGCCGATCGCAAGGTGCTGTCGAACGCGGTATGGACCGTGGTGGCGGACAGCGCCGCGACGCTGCGCCAAAACCGTCCCGCCAAGCCGCTGCAGGC
The DNA here is from genome assembly GCA_963719345.1 of uncultured Alphaproteobacteria bacterium. Classification (GTDB taxonomy): domain Bacteria; phylum Pseudomonadota; class Alphaproteobacteria; order Acetobacterales; family Acetobacteraceae; genus CAVRCA01. The sequence goes on along the minus strand of CAVRCA010000003.1, from coordinate 529,390 downwards.
CTGCCCGGCCCGGCCGGCGAACGTCGCCCCTGCTGCCGCCCCGGCTTCCAGTGCCGCCGAACCGAACGTCCTCGCGTGACGGCGGACCAGAATCGTTGACAGCGTGCCGGGTTTGGCTGCCACACTGCCGCTGTCGTCACGAATGCCTCCTGTGAAAGGAGACCGAGCCGCGCATCCGCGCTTGACCGTCCGGCCCTGGACGCTACTCCGTCCCGCCTCGCGCGCCGGGTCGATCCGGCGCTGGTCGGTGGAGCTCGGACGATGACGCGGATCTCGCCAAAACGCCTGCACGTGATCACCTGGGGCTGTCAGATGAACGTCTACGACAGCGCCCGGATGACGGACGTGTTGGCGCCGCTCGGTTATGCGCCGGCGGCGACGCCCGAGGGCGCCGACATGGTGATCCTCAACACCTGCCACATCCGCGACCGCGCCGCCGAAAAAGTGTTTTCCGAACTGGGCCGCCTGCGCGCGTTTCAGCGGCAGCGGGCCGCTGCCGGCGGGCGCATGATCCTGGCGGTGGCCGGCTGCGTCGCCCAGGCGGAGGGCGCCGAGATCCTCGCCCGGGCGCCGTTCGTCGACCTGGTGCTCGGGCCGCAGACCTATCACCGGCTGCCGGAGATGGTCGCCCGCGCCGCCCGCGCCGCCGGGGCGGTGATCGACACCGATTTCCCCGCCGAGCAAAAATTCGACTTCCTGCCTGAGCCCGGCTCGCCGCCCGGGGTCAGCGCGTTCCTCACCGTGCAGGAAGGCTGCGACAAGTTCTGTAGTTTCTGCGTCGTGCCGTACACGCGCGGCGTCGAGACCGAGCCGTCCCGCCGCGGCCGTGCTGGCCGAAGCGCGAGGGTTGGTGGCGCGGGGCGCCCGCGAAATCACCCTGCTCGGCCAGAACGTCAATGCGTAGCACGGCGACGCGCCCGGTGGCGGCACATGGACATTGGGGCGACTGATCCGTGCGCTGGCCGAAATCCCCGGATTGCTGCGGCTGCGCTACACCACGTCGCATCCGCGCGACATGGACGGCGACTTGATCGCCGCGCATCGCGACATTCCCGCCCTGATGCCGTTCCTGCACCTGCCTGTGCAATCGGGCTCGGACCGGGTGCTGGCGGCGATGAACCGCAAGCACGGTGCGGCGGACTACCTTCGGCTGATCGAGCGCTTGCGCGCGGCGCGTGCCGACATGGCGCTCTCGTCGGACTTCATCGTCGGGCACCCCGGCGAGACCGCGCAGGATTTCGAGGCCACGCTCGCGCTGGTCCGTGCGGTCGGCTTCGCGCAGGCCTACAGCTTCAAATACTCGCCCCGCCCGGGAACGCCCGCCGCGACCGCGCCGGGTCAGGTGCCGGAGGCCGAGAAGGACCGCCGGCTGCAGATGCTGCAGTCGCTGTTGCGCGAGCAGCAGGCGCGTTTCAACCAGGCCACCGTCAACCTGACGGTGCCGGTGCTGTTCACCCATCCCGGCCGGCACCCCGGCCAGATCGGCGGCCGCTCGCCGTTCCTCCAGGCGGTTCACGTCAACGGTCCTGCAACGCTGATCGGCACCGAGGTGCCGGTGACGGTCGGCGCTGCCCACCCCAATTCGTTATCCGGAACGCTATCGACACAGGAGCGAGCCTGCGCTTGACACACCTCTCCACGTCCACCGCCACCACTCCCCCGACGCTTCCGGCCGAGGCCGCAAGCAAGTCCGTCGCCCTCAAGTTCAGCGACAACATGCTGCTCCCGCTGCTGCTCGGCGACCACGACCGCCATCTGGTCCGGCTCGAGCAGGCGCTTGGGGTGCGCGTGTCCTGCCGGGGCAACCGGGTGGCGATCAGCGGGGAGCCGGCGCGGGTGGATGCGGCGCAGACGGCATTGCAGGGCCTGTGGCGTCGGCTCGAGCAGGGCCAGTCCGTCGGCAAGCCCGAGGTCGAGGCGGCGATCCGCCTGGCCGAGGCGGAGGGCGATCCGCGCCTGCCGCTGTCCGATCTTCCCGCCATCCGCACCAGGCGCGGCGCCGTCGGTCCGCGCAGCGCCGGTCAGGCCACCTACATGGAGAGCCCTGGCGTCGCACGACATGGTGTTCGGGGTCGGTCCGGCCGGCACGGGAAAAACCTATCTTGCCGTCGCGCAGGGTGTCGCCATGCTGCAGGCCGGCAAGGTGGACCGCATCGTGCTCTCGCGTCCGGCCGTGGAGGCCGGCGAGCGGCTGGGCTTCCTCCCGGGCGACATGAAGGAAAAGGTCGATCCCTACCTACGGCCGCTCTACGACGCGCTGCACGACATGATGCCGGGCGAGCAGGTCATCCGTCGGATGTCGAGCGGCGAGATCGAGGTCGCCCCGCTCGCCTTCATGCGCGGCCGCACCTTGGCGCATTGCTATGCCATCCTCGACGAGGCGCAGAACACCACGGCGGTTCAGATGAAGATGTTCCTCACCCGCATGGGCGAGGGCACGCGCATGGTGATCACCGGCGACCTCAGCCAGGTAGACTTGCCCCCAGGCACCCGCTCAGGTTTGCGGGACGCGCTGGAGACCCTGGAGGGCGTACCCGGCATCGAAGTGGTCCGGTTCGACCGGCGCGACGTGGTCCGCCATCCGATGGTGGCTGCCATCGTCGATGCCTACGAGCAGCGCGCCGTTGCCGAACGCGACACCAGGCGAGAGGCGCGCGCGGGACAGCCGTCCGGGGGGCTGGTCGGCAAGTAGGATGGACGACGCAGGAAGTCGGGGCCCCGCCGAGGAGGGCGGGGATCCCGGTCATTGTCGAAGCGCCCGCGTGGCGCGCCCTCGTGCCGCAGGCCGAGCGGATTGCCGAACGGGCGGCGCGCGCGGCCGGCGGAGCGGGCAGCGTCGTGCTCGCCGACGACCGCACCGTCCGCCGGCTCAATGCACGCCATCGCGGTCGCAACAAGCCGACCAACGTGCTTACCTACCAGGCCTCCGGGCCAAGACCGGGCGAGATGATCCTGGCCCTCGGCGTGGTCCGGCGTGAGGCCGCTTCCGCCGGCCGCCCGATCAGGCATCACCTTGCCCATCTCGTGGTCCACGGGGCGCTGCACCTGCGCGGGCACGATCATCACCGCGCCGGCGAGGCGCGCCGGATGGAGATGGAGGAGGCGCGCATCCTGCACCGCCTTCGCGTGCCCAACCCTTGGAAACGCACGTGAGCGGGAACGGCCACCGGCAGTCGTTCCTCACCCGTCTGCGCGGCCGGTTGCGGGTCGCCACACCGAACCCAGCGTGCGCGAGTTGATCGCCGAACTGGTGCAGGAGGCTGCCGAGGCGCCGACCACGCCGGGGGAGCTGCCCGAGCTCGATCGCCAGGAGCGGGCACTGATCGCCAACGTGCTCCGCCTGCGCGAGACCACCGCCGATGACGTGATGATCCCGCGCGCCGACATCGTCGCCATGCGCGCCGACGTGACCCTGGAGCAGGCGCTCGAACAGATCCGCACCGACGCCCACTCGCGCCTGCCGGTCTATCGCGAGCAGCTCGACGAGATCGTCGGCATGGTCCACATCAAGGACGTGTTCGCCTATGTCGGCCGTCCGGAGGCGTTCTCGCTCGAAGCGATCCTGCGCCGCCCGCTGCTGGTTGCGCCCAACGTGCCGGTGCTCGATCTGCTGTTGCAGATGCGTCAGGCCCGGATGCATCTCGCATTGGTGGTGGACGAGTACGGCGGCATCGACGGCCTGGTGACGATCGAGGATCTTGTCGAGACGATCGTCGGCGACATTTCCGACGAGCATGACGAGGTGATAGGCCCGATGGTCGCCGAGCGGGCCGACGGCTCGCTGGACGTGGACGCGCGGCTTGATGTCGACGATTTCGAGCAGCGGATGGGGGTGCCGGTGCTCACCGCCGAGGAGCGCCACGCCGACATCGACACGGTCGGCGGACTGGTCTTCACCCTGGCTGGGCGGGTTCCTACCCGGGGCGAGGTGATCAGCCACCCTTCGGGAATTGAGTTTCGCGTATTGGAGGCCGACGCTCGCCGAATCCGCCGTTTGCGCGTTCGGCGCACGCCGGTCCGCCAAGCCGAGGCGGCCGACTAGATCAAGAATTCGGTATCGGGTTGGGCGGGCAGAACCCGCGAAAGGAGACGATCATGCTCATTTCCGACGTATTGCGAGGCAAGGGGCGGGAGGTCATCACCGTCCGCGCCAGCGACAAGGTCAACGTTGCCGTCCGGCTCCTGGCCGAACGGCGCATCGGCGCGGTGATGGTGGAGGACTACCTTAAGCCGGTCGGCATCTTCTCCGAGCGCGACCTCGTCAACGCGCTGGCCCGCAGCGGCCCGCGCGCGCTCGATTACGAAGTGCGCGAACTGATGACCTCGCCCTTCCTCAGCGGCGCCCCGAGCGATCGGGTCGACGCCGTGCTCGGCCTCATGACGGTGCGTCGTATCCGTCATTTCCCGATACTGGATGGCGGCGAGCTGGTCGGCCTGGTCAGTATCGGCGACCTCGTCAAGCAACGGCTGGACGAGAAGGAGCTGGAAGCCAACGTGCTGCTGGAGATCACCCGTCGGCACGCCTGAGCGGCACCATCGATCTGCGCGCTTCCGACCGGCCGGAGGTCCGGCTAGGGTCGATATGGTCATGCTGGTTCTGGCACTCGATTCGGCGCTGGCGCGCTGCTCGGCAGCGGTGGTGGTGGACGGAGAGCTCCGGGCGACCCGTCAGAACGACGCGGGGCGGGGATACGCGGACCTCCTGCCGGGGATGGCAGCGGCGGTGCTCGCCGAGGCTGCCGTGGCCGCGACGGCGCTCGACCTGGTCGCCGTCACGGTCGGGCCGGGCAGCTTCACGGGCATCCGCGCCGGGCTTTCCCTCGCGCACGGCATCGCGCTCGCGGCCGGGGTGCCAGTGATCGGCGTCACCGTTGGCGAGGCGCTCGCCGGCGGGCTGCCCCATATCGGCCGACGTCACCTGTGGGCGGCGATCGACACCAGGCGAGGGCGCGTGTTCCTGGAACGCGGGGGCGTACTCGCCGCCTGCGCGCTCGAGGATCTGCCCGCCGCCGGAGCGCCGGTCGCGGTCGCCGGCGACGCCGCGGTCGCGGTGGCGGCCCGCTTGGCGGCGCGGGGCGACGACGTGATGCTGACCGATGCGCGCTGGCCCTTGCCGCGGCACGTCGCGGCGGCGGCGGCGGCACGGCACCGCGGCACGCTGCCGCCGCTGGCGCCCCAGCCGCTCTACATCGACCCGCCGGAGGCCCGTCCGCCCGCGCGCGGCCTGCGCCCGCCACCGCAGGCGACATGACCGAGCAAGCTGCAGCGCCTCGCATCGTTTCGGCTCGACAGACGGATGCCGCCATGCTGGCCATCCTGCACGCTTTTGCGTTCGCGGAGGACGAGGCGTGGGGTCCGGATGCAATGGCGCTCACGTTGGAATTGCCGGGCACGTTCGGCCTGCTCTGCCCCGGCGCGGGAATGATCCTCGTCAGGGTGGTGCGGGATCAGGCGGAGGTCTTGACCCTGGCTGTCGCCGCCCCGCGGCAGCGCCGGGGAACAGGGGCGGCGTTGCTGGAAGCGGGCATGGCCGCGGCGAGGCAATCCGGCGCAGGGGAAATTTTCCTGGAAGTCTCGACCGCCAACGGGGTGGCGCGACGCTTGTATGAACGCTTCGGCTTCACCGAGGTCGGCCGCCGGCCGCGCTACTACGCCGACGGCACGGATGCGCTGATCATGCGAGCGATACTGCCGAGCGGGGCGACTGAGGTCCGCGAAGGGGCGCCTACCGCAGCGGCCACACCGCTACGATGAGCACCGTGCCGAGGCAAGCCGTGACGATCGTCAGCGGCAGGCCGAGCCGCCAATAGTCACCGAACCGGTAACCGGCCGGCCCCATCACCAACGTGTTGTTCTGATGCCCGATCGGGGTCAGGAAGTCGCACGCGGCGCCCAGTGCCACCGCCATCAGGAACGGGTCCGGCCCGTAGCCGAGATTTTTCGCCAGCGCCGCCGCCACCGGCCCCATGACCACCACGGCGGCGGCATGGTGCAGCAAGGGCGTCACCAGCATGGACGCCACAAGCATCAGACCGACCGCGAGCGTTCCGGGCAGGTGCGGGGCGATGTGCGTGAGCTGATCGCCCAACAGTCCGGCCGCTCCGGTCTCCTTCAATCCTTCACCGACCGGGATGAGGCACGCCAACATCACGATGATCGGCCACTCGACCGCGTCGTAGGCTTCGCGGGGCGAGATCACGCCGCACAACACGACGAGCACCGCAGCGAGAAAGAAGCCAAGTTCCGCCGGGATCAAGCGAGCGGTGATCAGGGCAAGGCAGCCGACCAGGATCGCCAATGGCAGCCATCGCGGGCGCCGGCGGCTGCCGATCGGGAGATTTCGTGCAGCGAGTGGCCGGCATCCGAGGCGCGACAGCGCGTGGTCGAGGCGGCTGCGGTGTCCCTGCAGGACGAGCACGTCGCCGGCCCGGAGGCGGTTTTGCCGCAGCCTGGTGGTCAGGCGGCTTCCGGCCCGGCTGAGCGCCAGCAGGTTGATTCCGTAGCGCTGGCGTAGCCGCACTCCCCGCAACGTCCGTCCGACCAGCGGCGAATTGGGGGAGACGACGGCCTCGATCGCTTCCAGCTCGTCCTGCCGGTCGGCCGGCTTGCCCTTCGCCGCCTCCTCGGCGCCGAGCAATTGCACCCCGGCCTGGTCGACGACCGGCTTCAGCGCCGTCGGATCACCCTGGAGGACCAGCAGATCGCCCGCGAACAGCTCCCAGTCGGCGGCCGGAGTGTAGCGATGGTCTTCTTCCCGGATGATCGCGGCGACCGTGACCTCGCCTTCGCTCAGCGCCTCAAGGTCGGCGACCCGCTTGCCGACCAGCGGCGAGCCTGCGGGCAGCACTCCCTCGCTTGTGTAGTCCTCGATCCGGAGTTGCTGGTCGCTCGTCGTGCGGCCACGCCGGTCCCGCGGCAGCAGCCGCCAGCCCACGCTGAGGAAGACGATGGCGACGATCGACAGCGGCAACCCGACCGGCAGGAAGTCGAACAGATGGTAAGGTTGGCCGGTAATCTCCTGGCGCACGGAGGAGATCAGCAGGTTGGGCGAGGTGCCGATCAGCGTCATGGTGCCGCCGACGAGGGAGCCGAACGCCAGCGGCATGAGGTAGAGCGAGACCGGCCGCTGGCGTCGCTCCGCGGCCTGGATCGCCAAGGGCAGGAACACCCCGAGGGTGCCGACATTCTTGACCACGGCCGACAGCAGCGTCACCGCGGCGGTGAGGGCGCCGACCTGCAAGGTGGTGGAATGGAGCCGCCGCAGCACCCGGCGGGTCGCTGCCTCGATCAGCCCGGAGGCCGCCATCGCCCGGCTGACGACGAGCACGGAGGCGATGATGATGATGACCGGGTTCGCGAACCCTTCAAACACTTTGCCCGAAGGCACCACTCCCGTGAGCGCCGCGCAGCACAGCGCCGCTGCCGCGACAACATCATAGCGCAGCCGGTCGAAGAGAAAGAGGCCGAGCATCCCCGCGATGATCGCGAGGGACTCGATCTGGTGCAGGGTCAAGACCTGCCCCCCTCGCTGTGGCGGGAGCGCCGGGCGGAGAAAAGCCTCAATTCAGAAAGATTTTGCCCGGGTTCATGATGCCGCGCGGGTCGAGCGCCGCCTTGATCGAGCGCATTACCGCCAGTGTCTCCACCCCATGCTCGCGCTCCAAGAACTCGCGCTTGCCGATGCCGATGCCGTGCTCGCCGCTGCACGAGCCGCCGAGGTCCAGTGCGCGGCCGACGATCTTCTTGTCGAGTGCCCAGGCGCGCTCCAGCCCATCCGGCTCCGGGGGCACCAAAATGACGGTGTGGAAATTGCCGTCCCCGACATGACCGACGATCGGCGCGGTCAGGCCCGAGGCGCGGATGTCCGCCTGCGTGCCGAGGATCGCCTCGTCCAGGCGCGAGATCGGCACGATCGAGTTGGTCGCCAGCGAGCCATGCCCGGGCTTCAGCGCCAGCGCCGCCCACAGCGCGTCGTGCCGTGCCTGCCAGAGCTTGTTGCGCTGTTCCTGGTCTACCGCCCAGGCGAACCCGTGCGCGCCGAACCCGGCGGCGATGTCTTCCGCCTGGCTCGCCTGCTCGGCCACCGAGGCGGCGGTGCCGTGGAACTCGAAGAACAGGCTCGGCAGGGCGCGCAGTCCGTCGAGTTTGGAGTAGGCGATGCAGGCGCCCATCTGCACGTCGTCCAGCAACTCCATGCGCGCCACCGGGATGCCGGTCTGCAGGATGGCGATCACCGTCTCGACCGCCGCGCCGAGCGTGTCGAACTGGCAGGTGGCGGCGGAGGCGGCCTCGGGAATGCCGTGCAGCCGCAACTGGATCTCGGTGATCACCCCGAGCGTGCCTTCCGAGCCGATGAGCAGGTGGGTGAGGTCGTAGCCGGTGGCCGACTTGCGCACCCGCCCGCCGGTGCGGATCACCCGGCCGTCGGCGAGCGCGACCGTCAGCCCGAGCACGTTCTCCCGAATGGTGCCGTAGCGCACCGCATTGGTGCCGGACGCCCGCGTCGCGCACATCCCGCCGATGGTGCAGAGGCTGGTGCCGGGATCGACCGGGAAGAACAGGCCCTGATCGCGCAGATGCGCGTTGAGCTGGTCCCGCGTCACGCCGGCCTGGACCCGGCAATCCATGTCCGGCTGGCTCACCTCGAGGACCTCGGTCATGCGGGAGAGGTCGAGCGTGATCCCGCCGCGCACCGGCGTGACGTGACCCTCGAGCGAGGTGCCTGCACCCCACGCCACCACCGGAACGCCGTGCGCGTTGCACAATGCCAGCAGCCGCGCCGCCTCCTCGGACGTCTCGACAAAGGCGACCGCGTCGGGCAGGGCCGGCGTTTGGGTGTCCTGGCCGTGCGAATGGTGCTCGCGCAGCCCCGGATTGGTCGTGATCCGCTCGCCGAGGAAGCCGCGCGCGGCCTCGAGAACCGCGTCGGCAGGCACCGCATGATCCGCAGGCATGGCGCTCCTCTCTTTCCCGTCCGGGCCTCTTGCCTCTGCACTACGGGGCGGCTTGCCCCCGTGCAAGAGGCGATGCGAACAGTGGACAACCCCATGGACGAAGCGGGGCGAACAGGCTGTAGTCCAGCCGACCACCCGACCCCAAGCGAGACGCAATGAGCCGACCCCCGCCTGGAACGCGCGCCGACTACCGTCATTTCCACGCGCTCACCACCCGCTGGATGGACAACGACGCGTTCCGGCACGTCAACAACGTCAACTATTTCTCGTTCTTCGATACGGCGGTGACGTACTACGAAATGACCCATGCCGGCATCGACCTGCTCGATGGGCCGGTGCGCTGCGTCGTGGCCGAGGTGCAGTGCCGCTACCACAGCTCGGTCGCGTTTCCCGACCGGATCGACGTCGGCCTGCGGGTCGCCAATGTCGGCCGCAGCTCCATCCGCTACGAGATCGGGGTGTTCCGCAACGACGAGGATGTTGCCGCGGCGGAGGGTCATTTCATCCACGTCTTCGTGGAGGCAGAGACGCAACGGCCGCAGCCGATCCCCGAGACGATGCGGGCCCGGCTGCAACAGATCGCGTCGTAACAGACAGGAAGAGATCGATGGACCTGGGCATCAAGGGCCGCAAGGCGATCGTCTGTGCCGCCAGCAAGGGACTGGGGCGGGCCTGCGCGGTGGCGCTGGCGCGCGAGGGCGTGGAGCTTGTGATCACCGCCCGCACCCGCGAGACGTTGGAGGCGACCGCCGACGAGATCCGTCGGGAGACCGGCGCCACGGTCACGCCGGTGGCGGGCGACATCGCGACCGAGGCGGGCCGCGCGGCGGCGCTCGCCGCCTGCCCGAACCCCGACATCCTGGTCAACAACGCCGGCGGCCCACCGCGCGGCGATTTTCGCGAGTGGGGGCGCGACGACTGGATACGCGCGCTCGACGCCAACATGCTGGCGCCGATCTTCCTCATCAAATCCGTGGTCGACGGCATGGTGGAGCGGCGGTTCGGCCGCATCGTCAACATCACCTCGGGTTCGGTGAAGTCGCCGATCCCGGAGCTTGGCATGAGCAACGGGGCGCGAGCCGGGCTGACCGGCTTCGTCGCCGGGCTGGCCCGCCAGGTCTCGCGCCACAACGTGACGATCAACAACCTGCTGCCCGGCCCCTTCCTGACCGATCGGCTGCGCGGCGGTGCCACGGAAGCGGCGCGGCAATCGAACCGGCCGGTGGACGACATCGTCGCCGAGCGCGCCCAAGGCAGCATCCCCGGACGGGTGGGTAACCCGGCGGAGTTCGGCGATGCCTGCGCCTTCCTGTGCGCCGCCTCCTCCGGCTTCATCGTCGGGCAGAACCTGCTGCTCGACGGCGGCTCCTTCAACTCGTCGATGGGCTGAGCGCATGGCCGAACTCGCCTTCCTGCCGGCAAAAAGTCTCGCCCTGCTGGTTCGCCGCGGCCGGATCGGCTGCCTCGAACTGCTCGACCATTTCATCGAGCGGGTGGAGCGGCTCGACCAGCAACTCAATTCGATCGTGGTCCGCGATTTCGACCGTGCCCGCAAGCGGGCCCGCGCCCTCGATCGCAGGCGCGGCAAGGAGGGCGGCTTCGGCGCCCTGTTTGGCGTGCCGATGACCGTCAAGGAGAGTTTCGACGTCGACGGGCTGCCGACCACCTGGGGCCTGGAGGATCGGCGCGACCACCGGGCCGACCGCAACGCGCTCGCGGTCGACCGGCTCGAGGCGGCTGGCGCGGTGGTGTTCGGCAAGACCAACGTGCCGGTCGCCTTGGCGGACTGGCAGAGCTACAACCCGATCTACGGGGCGACCAGCAATCCGTGGAACGTCGAGCACACGCCGGGCGGCTCGTCCGGGGGCGCCGCGGCGGCACTGGCGGCCGGGATCACCGGCTTCGAGATCGGCAGCGACATCGGTGGCTCGATCCGGGTGCCGGCGCATTACTGCGGCGTGTTCGGCCATAAGCCCACCTGGGGCCTCTGCCCGATGCGCGGGCATTCGCTGTCCGACGCCGCTTCGATGACCGACATCTCGGTGATCGGTCCGCTGGCCCGCTCGGCGGAGGATCTCGCACTTGGGCTCGGATTGCTCGGCGTGCCGGACGAGACCGAGACGGCCCTGACCCTGACGCTGCCCGCCCCCGCCGTGACGGGCTTCGAGGGATTGCGGGTCGCGGTATGGGCCGAGCAGCCCGGCCACGCGACGGATACCGAGACCGTGACGCGGTTGCAGGCGCTGGCCACCTTTTTCCGCCGCAAGGGAGCGAAGGTGAGCACGACGGTGCGGCCGGCATTCGACCCGACCGAGGCGTTCCACGTCTACTTGCGGCTCCTCCAGGCGGCTTTCAGCGGCCGGATGACGGAGGAGGCGATCGGCAGGCTGCTGGAGAAGGCGGCCGAGCACGGGCCCGAGGACGTGCGCGCCTTCGTGGTCATGGCACGGGCCGCCGGAATGAGCCATCGGGAGTGGCTTGCTCTCAACGAGCGCCGCTGCCAGATCCGCCGCGCCTGGGGCGCGTTCTTCCAGAACTGGGATGTGCTGTTCTGCCCGGTGATCTCGACCGCGGCCATCCCGCACATGCGGGAGGACCCGCAATCGGCCCGTCTCATGCCGGTCAACGGGCAGGAGATCCCGTACAACGATATGCTGTTTTGGCCCGGTCTCAGCGGCGGATTCCATCTGCCGGCGACGACGGCGCCCATGGGCTTCACCCATTCCGGCCTGCCGATGGGCGTGCAGATCGTCGGACCGCTTTACGGCGACCGGACCACGATCGCCGTGGCGCGGCTGATCGAGCGGGAGTGGCAAAACTTCACGCCGCCAATTGGGTTCGACTGAGACCACGGTCGAAAGTCTGCCGGTGAGTGAAGCTGATCCTGCCGCCGCGCTGCCGTCGCACGTAGTCAAGCAGCCGGATCGGCCCAAGCTGCGCGACGTCATGGGGCCGGGCCTCATTACCGGCGCCTCGGACGACGATCCGAGCGGCATCGCCACCTACTCGCAGGCCGGCGCACAGTTCGGCTACCAGATCGGCTGGACGCTGCTGCTGACCTATCCGCTGATGTGCGCCGTTCAGCAGATCAGCGCCCAGATCGGCCGCGTGACCGGACGGGGTCTCGCCGGCAATCTGCGCCGGCACTATCCCACGACGCTGTTGCACGGCATCGTGGCGTTGTTGGTGGTTGCAAACACAATCAACATCGGAGCCGATCTCGGCGCAATGGCGGCGGCGCTGAAGCTGCTGATCGACGGCCCGCTGCTCGTCTATGTCGGGCTGTTCGCGGTGGTTTCGGTGCTGCTCGAAGTGTTCATGCGGTATTCGCGCTACGTGTCCGCCCTGAGATGGCTGACCTTGTCGCTGTTTGCCTACGTGGCCACCGTGTTCGTGGTCGACGTGCCGTGGGGGACGGTGGCCGCATCCCTGATCGTGCCGCACATCCAGTTCTCGGCGGACTACCTCACCGTCGTGGTGGCGGTCTTCGGCACCACGATCAGCCCGTATCTGTTCTTCTGGCAGGCCGGCGAGGAAGTGGAGGAGGTTTCTGAAAACCCCGCATCCCGGCCGCTGGTCGAGGCGCCCCGGCAAGCGCCGCGCGAACTGCGCCGCATCCGCCTCGACACCTATACCGGGATGGCGTTTTCCAACCTGGTTGCGCTGTTCATCGTGCTGACCACGGCGGCGACGCTGCACGCACACGGCCAAACCGACATCCAGACCTCGTCGCAGGCCGCCGAGGCCTTGCGTCCGCTCGCCGGGCCGTTCGCGTTCACGGTGTTCGCGCTCGGCATCATCGGCACCGGGCTGCTTGCTCTGCCGGTGCTCGCCGGATCGGCTGCGTTCGCGCTGGGCGAGGCGCGCCAATGGCCGGTCGGCCTCGCTCGCAATCCGCACAAGGCCAAGGCGTTCTACGGCACCATCGCACTGGCCACACTGGCCGGCGCGCTGGCCAATTTCAGCTCGCTGGACCCGGTGAAGGCGCTGTTCTGGAGCGCGGTGCTGAACGGCATCGTCGCCGTCCCGGTCATGGTGATGATGATGCTGATGGCGGCCAAACGCGACGTCATGGGTGCGTTCGTTCTCCACCCGGCGCTGAAGCTGGTGGGCTGGGTGGCGACGGCGGTTATGGCAGTGGCCGTGGCGGCCATGTTCGCGACCTGGGGCAGCTGAGGGCGCACCCACATACGCGCGAACTTTAGGCTCGACGTGTCGGCCGGAGCGTGATCCGTAATCGGGATGCAAACCGCCTCCGCTGTTGACCCCACTGGCCGGTGCTGCCCGGACGCCCATCCGGCGTGGTGGGACCTGAGCCGCATGGACAACGGCACGCCGCCACGGGACGCCACGCATTTCAATGAGGCATGAGGAAGGAGAGCGGTGCCGAGCCCGGCACGCACGGTGAGATCCTTGGCCGCGAGCGCGTCCGCCCTGGTCTTCGACGGCGCGTTCCGGGCGCGCCTGCTGGACTTGTTCCGGTGGCGGCGTGACGTGCGTCGCTTCCGCCCCGAGCCGGTGCCCGCGGCTCTGCTGGAGGAGTTGCTGGATGCGGCGTACCTGGCCCCTTCGGTCGGCCTCAGTCAGCCCTGGCGCTTCGTCACGGTCGAGGATCTCGCGCGGCGTGCGGCCGTGCGGGCGAGCTTCGAGGCTTGCAACGCCGAAGCGCTCGCACAGCAGGACGCCGGCCGCGCGGCGCTCTACGGGCGCCTCAAATTGGCCGGCCTTGACGAGGCCCCGTGTCACCTCGCCGTGTTCGCCGAGCCCGACCCGGAGCAAGGGCTCGGCCTTGGGCGCCAGACCATGCCGGAGACGGTCGCCTACTCGGCCGTGATGGCCGTGCACACACTCTGGCTCGCGGCGCGGGCGGCTGGCCTGGGCCTGGGCTGGGTGTCGATCCTCGACCCGGCGGTCGTCACAGCGGCGCTAGACGTGCCGGCGGATTGGAGGCTCATCGGCTACTTCTGCCTGGGCTACCCGCGAGCGGACAGCGATGCGCCGGAGCTGGAGTGCGCTGGGTGGGAGCATCGCAGGAGCGCGGCCGCGCACCTCGTCCGGCGCTGACCGCCCCATGATCCACCCATCCGTCTCGTTCCCCGGCAGGCCGGGCAAGTCGCCCGGCCCACCGGCGCCCGGTTGCGTCGGTTCAGCCGCGACGCCGGATCGCGCCGAGCCCGGCCAGCCCGAACCCGAGCAACGCAAGGGAGGCAGGCTCGGGAACGTCGATCGTCGCGGCGATGCCGGTGGTGTCGTAGTAGAACGGCCCGCTCGGCCGGCCGCCCGAGGGATCGAAGCCGACCGTGAAATACAGGGAGTCGCCGGCTGACAGCGTCACGTCCTGGTCAAAATTGATGCTGGGCGACGCGCCGCTGGCGGATCTTGTCGAGTCGCCCGCATAGCCGTCGACAGTTCCGGTGAACAGCGCGGTGACGCCATTCAGCAGCACCTGGATTTGCGTGTCGGTCGGACCGGCGTAGTCGCGACCGCTGAACGTGGCAGCCAAAGAATAGAGGCCCGACCATGGCGCGGTGAACTCGTAGAAGGCGCGCTCGCCGTTCTGACCGGGATGGAAGGTGGCTTGGCCGGGCAGCCAGACAACGCTGCTGCAGCATCCCGAACTCAGCGGTCGCCGTGTTGTGCGCGTCGTTCGGCGTGCCGTAGACGCCCGTTTGCGTCAGGCTCGGGTCGCTCCAGGCTTCGACCGGGTTCGGCGCGCTGTATTGCGGAAAATAGACCGCCGTGGACGAGTTCGCGGGAAAATAGCCGTAGGACCACGGGCTCGCCGCGTTGGCGGCGCCGAACTGGCCGGCGAGGTCGTAGGTGGTGGCGTTCGCCGCCCCGGCTCCGGCGAGAAGCACAACCCCGGCACAGGCTGAAATGACTGATCGCATGGCACTCTCCATCGTTGCGACATCGATCGCAAATGACGTGCCGCGAGGCAACGCTCTGATAAGGCCAACACTTTCGTTGCCGATCCCGGCCGCGCGTAAAATCCGCCGACAGTCCGATTTCCGAGGAGCTTCTAGCCCTCGCTCATCGTGCGGAGTGCCGCCGTGATGCGGCCGGCTTCGGCATCGCTCAACTCCGGATAGACCGGCAGGCTAAGCACTTCGGCTGCGGCGCTTTCGCTGGCGCGGCATCCGGCGGGTCCGAGCGTCACCCGTCCGCGATAGGCTGGCTGGCAATGCACCGGGACTGGGTAGTGGATGCCTGTGCCGATCCCGGCCTCGCGCAGCCGCGCTTGCGTCGCATCGCGGTTCACGGCGCGCACCACATACTGATGGAACACGTGAGTCGCGTCTTGGCGGCGGGCCGGCGGCCGGATGGCGCTACCGGACAACGCCTCGTCGTAGCGGGCCGCGATGGCCTGCCGACGGTCGTTGCGCAGGTCGAGCCGCGCCAGCATCACCCGCAGGACCGCCGCCTGGATTTCGTCGAGCCGGCTGTTTACGCCGACCGCGTCGGACACGTAATGCGCCCGCCAGCCGTACTGCCGAAGTGCAGCGATCCGCTCGGCCAGCGCGCGGTCGCCGGTCGCCAGCACGCCGCCGTCACCGAGTGCCCCAAGATTCTTGGTCGGATACAGGCTGAAGGTGCCGATATCGCCGAGGGTCCCGAGCTTTGCACCCTCGAATGTCGCGCCGTGTGCCTGGCTGCAGTCCTCGATCACGGCGACCCGGTGGCGGCGACAGACCGGGAGAATCGCCCCCATGTCGGCTGCCTGGCCGTAGAGGTGAACCGGAATCACCGCCCGGATCGGCGGCAGTCCGGCGGGCGGGTGCGCCAACACCTCGGCCAGCTCCGCGGGATCGAGCGTGTAGTGCGCGGGATCGATGTCGAGCAGCAGCGGCACCGCCCCGGCCATCTCGATGGCGGCGACGGTCGCGACCGCGGTATGCGAGACCGTCACCACCGCCGCACCCGCCCCGATGCCGAGTCCGCGCAGCGCCAGCGCCAGCGCGTCCGTGCCGTTGCCGCAGCCGACCGCGTGCGCCGCGCCGAGCCAGCCGGCAAACTCCTGCTCGAACGCGGCGCCCTCGCGGCCGAGGATGTACCAACCGGAGGCGAGTGCGCGCGCGATGGCGCCGTCGATCGCCGCTTGGTGCGCGCGATAAGCGGCGCCGGGATTGGCGGCCGGAATCATCGGGGCGCAATCATCAGAGGTAGTCGGCAAGGCGGGGGCGGAACCAGTCGAGCGAGCGCGCCACGCCCTCCTCGACGCCCACCGTGGGGTGCCAGCCGGACGCGGCGCGGAACGCGCTGTCGTCGGCGTGGTAGCTGCCGATGTCGATCCGGGCGCGGTCGGCGGGGAACTCGCGGCTGACATAGCGGGCGCGTCCGTTGGTCAGCCGGACCATCAGCTCCGCCACGTCCTGCAGCGAGACGGGCGGCGCCCCGCCGATATTGAAAATCCGGCCGTGACAGGCGCGGTTCTCCGCGGCGGCGATGAAGGCCGCGGTGACGTCGTCGACGTATGTCAGATCGCGCAACTGCGCTCCGCCCCAGACCTCGAACGGCTTTTCTTCCAGCACGCGGCGGATCCAGATGCCGAGAAAGGTCTGGCGCGCGTCGCGAATGCGCAGACGCGGGCCGTAGCAGTTGGTCAGCCGCAACGAAACCACCGGCCGACCCTGCACCCGGTGCTCGATCATCCAGGTACTGCTCGCCGGCGAATTTCGACACGCCGTTGGCGTCCGGCGGGGCGACGGGATGGTTCTCGTCCACCGGCAGGCGCTGGGCGCGACCGTAGAACTGCCGGGTGGAGGCGTGAACCACGATCGCGTCGGGGGCGGCCTCGCGCGCCGCCTGGATCAGCCGCACCTGCGCCACCGCGTTCACCGCGATGTCGGCCAGCGGGTCTTGCTGGCCGCCCATGTGGCTGGTCTGGGCGGCCAGGTTGAAGATGACTGGCGCGCCCTCGCAGAGCGGCCGGAGGTCGATGTCTCGGATATCGCCGCGAACCAGCTCGACCGCTGCGCCCTCCAGGTTGGCGGGATTGGCCCCGCCGCCGAACAGAAACCCGTCGAGCGCCGTCACCCGGGCGCCGCGCGCGGCGAGCGCGTGGCAGAGATTGGCGCCGAGAAACCCGGCGCCTCCGGTGACCAGCACCTTGCAGCCTTTCCACTCCACCCGGATCCCCCTCGCGCCCAAACGCCGTGCTCAGGGCAACACACCTCGGCGGCTGAAATCGGGCAAGCTGCAGTTAGCAGAAACCTCGATTGACGAATCCGTGCGGATCGTCAGTTTTGCTCGGGCATGGACGAACCCAACTCGGAGCTGATCGACCTGCCGCGTGGCCCGGCCAAGCTCGCGTGGCGTCGCAGCAGCCGGGCCCGGCGGGTGAGCCTGAGGATCGACCCGCGCGAGGGCGCGGTGGTGGTCACCTTGCCGCTGCGAGCCGGCCGCGGCGCCGGCATGGACCTGGTGATGAGCCATGCCGGGTGGATCAGCGACCGGATCGCGGCGCTGCCGGACCACGTGTGCTTCGAGGACGGCGCCCGCGTCCCGCTCGGCGGCGTCGACCATGTGATCCGCCACGTGCCGGACCGGCGCGGCGGTGCCTGGGTCGAGGCGGGCTGCATCCTCGTCGCTGGCAAGCCCGAGTTTCTTCCCCGTCGCGTGGCCGACTTCCTGCGCGGCGAGGCGCGGCGGCGGCTCGGGCTCCTGGTGGCGGAGAAGGCGGCGTCGGCCCAGGTGAGCCCGCGCCGGATCACCGTGAAGGACACGTCCTCGCGCTGGGGGAGCTGCGCCCCCGACGGCTCGCTCGCGTTCAGCTGGCGGCTGGTGATGACCCCGGCGTTCGTCCAGGACTACGTGGCGGCGCACGAAGTCGCGCATCTGCGGCATATGAACCATGGCAAGCGGTTCTGGGCACTGGTCGATACGCTCACGCCGCACACCGAAGCCGCCGTCCCCTGGTTGCGCGGAGAGGGCGCCAGGCTGCTGCGGATCGGGTAGGGCGTGGTACGCTGGAACGCTTCGTTGCCTTGATTGAGCGGCTTGGCATAGAACGGGAACATGGACACTCCCGTCGACCGGCCGGCCGCGCCGCAGCCGAACCCGCTCGAGCCGCGGGTCGCCGTGCTCGAGGAGATCGTTCGCCGGATCGACATCAAACTTGATCGGTTCGAGGCAAGATTTGACCGGATCGATGCCCGGTTCGACCAAATCGATGCCCGTTTTGATAACGTCGATGACCGGTTCGACCAGGTCAATGCCCGCTTTCAAAAGGTCGATGACCGATTCGACCAGGTCAATGCTCGCTTTGACAAAGACAGTGACCGGTTCAGCAGGCTGGAGGCGCAACTTGGCAAGATCGAGGGACGGGTCGAGACGTTGCCCACGGCTTGGCAGATGATTGTCGGTATCGTGGCCGGACAGGTGGCTCTCGCGAGCATGCTGTTCGGGGTCGTGCGCTTGTTCGGCATGCATGGCTGAAGCCGTCAGCGGATCGCCGCCGCGATCTCGCTGAACAGGTGGGCGGGCAAGGTGCCGCCGATCACGCCGCGCATCGGCCGGTTGTCGTCGTTGCCGAGCCAGATGCCGATAATGCTGCCGTTCACCCCTCCGACGAACCAGGCGTCCCGGTTGTCCTGGGTGGTCCCGGTCTTGCCGGCGACGGCGAGCCCGGGCACCGCGGCGGCGCGGCCGCTGCCTTGTGTCACGACAGCGGTCAGCATCCGCAGCATCATCGCGGCCATATCGGGGTCGGTGGCTCGCGCCGCCATGGCGTGGCCCGTCGCAACCAGTTGCCGGCCGCTGCGAAACGACTCGATGGCATAGGGCGTCACCCGCACGCCGCCGTTGAAGAACGGCGCATAGGCGGCGGCGAGCTCCAGCAGACCCACCTCCGAGGTGCCCAGGGCGAGCGAGGCGTTGTTCGGAAACGCTTCTCCCAGTCCCAGCCGATGGGCGACGGCGGCCACGGCGCGCGGTCCGCCGGCCTTGACCATGAGCCGCACGGCCGCGGTGTTGATCGACTGCGCCAACGCCGTCTCGACCGTGATCTCGCCGAGATAGCGGCGCTCGAAATTGGCCGGGCTGTAGCCGCCGATCCGGATCGGCGCATCAAGCACGGTGTCGTCCGGCCGCACGCCCTGTTCGAGGGCGGCCAGCCAGACGAACGGCTTGAAGGCCGAGCCGGGCTGCCGGCGCGCCTGCACCGCTCGATTGTAGCCGCCGTCACGCGCATCCCGGCCGCCGACCATGGCGCGGACCGCGCCGCTGCCCGCATCGACGATCACCACCGCGCCCTCTCCGACATTCGCCGCCGCACCCGGACCGTCGAGCAGCGCGGACAGCCGGGACTCGGCGATGCCCTGCCATCGGCTGTCCAATGTCGTCCGCAGCGTCGCGTCGAGGTCTTGCGGCAGCACCTGGCTGGCCTGCTCGGCCGCCCAATCGGCATACCAGCTCGCGGCGGTCGGCGGCCGGAGCGGGAATGCGATCTGGCCGGCAGCGCGCTGCGCCTCGGCCGCATTGAGGGCACCCGTTTCCTCCATGGCAGCCAGTACCTCCCGGCCGCGAGTGGCGGCCGCGGCCGGGTTGACACGCGGATTGAAGCGGGACGGGGCGCGCGGCAGCCCGGCGAGCACCGCGGCCTGCCAGAGCGACACGCGGCGGGCGGAGACGCCGAAATAGAGGCGCGATGCTGCGTCGACGCCCCAGGCGCCGGAGCCGAGATAGACCCGGTTCAGCCAGATCTCGAGGATCTCGCGCTTGGAAAAGCTGTGCTCGAGCCAGAGCGAGAGCAGCAGTTCCTGCACCTTGCGCCGCAGCGTGCGCGCGTTGGTCAGAAACAGCGTTTTCGCGACCTGCTGGGTCAACGTGGAGCCGCCCTGAACCACGTGTCCGGCTCTGAGATTGACAACCGTCGCGCGCAGCATGCCCAAGAGGTCGATGCCCGGATGCGACCAGAATCGCCGGTCCTCGACGGCGACCGCTGCCGCCGGAAGGTAAGTCGGCACGTCCGCGAGGCGGAGCGGATCGCCGACCAGATCGCCGAAGGTGGCGAACACGTGGCCGGACCGGTCCTCCAGCGCCATGCCGGGCCGGCGGACCGCGTCGAGCGCCGCCGCCGGTCGGGGCATGTCCCAGGCGAACCAGAGCACGAGCAACGCCACGACGAGCGTGCCCCAGATGGCGGCCACCAAAGCCCAGCGTACCAGTCTCCACCGCTGCTTGCTCCCGCGCCTGAGTGGGGCGGGTCGCGGCCGCGGTGGACCGGAGCGTGGTCGCGAGCCATCGGAGGAGGCGAGGCGAGTGGCGCGTTGCATCAACCACCCTGATATCGCACGGCTCGCCGATCCGGAATCAGTCTCGCAAAACGTGGGTCCGGTCTTCCCTTGCCGCGCCGGCGGGAGAAGGATGGGACGACGGCTTGACGGAGGCGGCATGAAGGGGCTGTTTATCGACGCGAGCGAGGAGCTGGCGGCCGTGTTCCGCGCGGTCGGACGGCCGGAAGGCCCGGCCATCGACGTGAACCAGCAGGAGCACGTCGACCCGGACGAGTTGCCGCGCCTCCTCGCCGGCTACGATTTCGTGCTCGACGACCACAGCTTCATGCCGACCGAAATGATGCGGCGCTGCGTCGGCCTGCGGCATGTCATCTTCCTCGGCACCGGCGCTCGCAGCTACATGAACCCCGACGAGTTGGCGTCGCTCGGCATCGCCGTCCACACCATCAAGGGATACGGCGACACCGCGGTCGGGGAGCACGCCATTGCCCTTATGTGGGCGGCCGCGCGGGGTCTGGCGGCGATGGACGCCGCGATGCGCGCCGGCACCTGGCTGCGCACGGAAGGTATCCAACTCACCGGCAAGACCATCGGCCTGCTCGGCTTCGGCGGCATTGCCGCCGAAGTGGCGCGCATCGCGCACGGCAGCGGCATGCGGGTGCTCGCCTGGAACCGCACGCCGAAGACTGCGGCCGGCGTTGGCTTCGTCGACCTCGACACCCTGCTCAGCGAGAGCCACGTGCTGTCGCTGCATTTGCTGCTGACCGACGAGACGCGCGGTTTTCTCGGTGCCGAACGGCTCGCCCGCCTGCGGCGCGGCGCCATCCTCGTCAACACCGCCCGCGGTGCGCTGGTCGACGAGGCCGCGCTGCTTGCCGCGCTGCGATCCGGCCATATCGGCCATGCCGCGCTCGATGTGTTCGACACCGAGCCGCTGCCGGGCGACCATCCGCTGACCCGGCTGCCCAACGTGACGTTGTCGGCACACAGCGCCTTCCGCACGCCCGAGGCCAGCGAGGCGCTGCTGCGTCGCGCGCTGGACATCGCGTGCGCCGTCGCGCAAGCCTAATCCGATCGAAGCCCGCCTGGCGGAACGGTAGACGCAGCGGACTTAAAATCCGCAGCCCATTGGCGTGGGGGTTCGAGTCCCCCGGCGGGCATCCGGCACGCCGGCCCCTGGCGCGTCGCCGATCGCAGGGGGGAAAATGAGATGATCGACAGCATCAGCGCCATCACGCTCGGCACGCACGACATGGCCCGCAGCGTGCGTTTCTACCACGCTCTCGGCTTTCAGATCATCCATGGCGGCGAGGCTGCGCCGTTCACCAGCTTTCGTGCCGGATCGGGCTATCTCAACATCACGGCGCAGCCCGCCGAACGGCAGTGGACCTGGTGGGGACGGGCGATCTTCTACTCCACCGACGTCGATGGGCTGCACGCCCGAGCGGTGGCTGCCGGCTTCTCACCCAGTACTGCACCGCGCGACGCCGAGTGGGGCGAGCGATACTTCCATATCACCGACCCCGACGGACACGAACTCAGCTTCGCATGGCCGCTGAAGCCGCCGGTGAGGTAAGCCGGTCGTTCGGGCGGACGCGGCCCGCGTCCGCCCGCGTCCGATCAGCTACGGGTCGTGTGCCGCTGCCGCGACGTGGTGTGACGGGTGTTGTACGCCGCGGCCAGCCGCTTCGCCTCGTCCAGGTGTTGCTGGATGATGCCGGCGTTGTTGGCGGCAAAAGCCTTCACGTCCGGATCGGTGCCGTTCTGCGCCTCGCCTTGAAACAGATCCAACGTCGTCTGGTGATCATCCACCTGGCCGTCGATATACGCCTTGTCGAACGCACGGCCCTTGAGGCCCTGCAGCCGGTCCAGGGTCTGCTGATGCGCGGCATCGAGCGTCGTCGACGGCGAGATCTGCTTGCTGTGCGCGAGCTGCATCAGCTGCGCGTTCGCCTGGCTATGGTCCGACACCATCTGCTGGGCGAAGCGCCGCACTGCGGGGCTCGAAGCCTTCTTCGCCGCAAGCTCGCCAAGCTGCACCTCGGCGAGGCCGCTCGCCGCGCCGCCGTTCAGGAAACTCGCATCCCGGGTCGACAGCGTCGGGTTGACCTGCGCCTGCGCGGCCAACTCCACCGTGGTGGCCGCTTTTTCGGCTTGCGTGCAGGCCATCAACGGCAGGACGGCCAACACCGTGGAAAGGACGACCGCGCTTGTTCTGTTGTTCATGGAAAACACTCTCCGGACATGTTGTGGCAGGTAGCAGAGGCGCTCGTATTGGTGCCGCAAGGCTCCCTAGACGGGGCGGCTTGCGTATGCAAATCGCCGGCTCAGCGCCGCCGCAGCACGAGGCCGGCCGCCGCCAGCATCAGCACCATTCCGGCCGCGTCGGACGCGTCGATCCGCTCCCCAAGCACCGCCATCCCAAGCAGCACCGAGATCACCGGGGTGACGAACGCGTAAGTGCCGGTCCGGCTTGCACCCCAATCGCGGACGAGGACGAAATAGATGATCGTGCCGCCGAGCGAGCCGGGGCCGAGCAGGAACAGCCACGAAAGCCATGCCGGCCAGCCCCAGTCGAAGCGCATTGCGGCGATCGCACCCGGCTCGAACGGCACCGAACCCGCCAGCAGCATGAGGCCGCCCAGCAGATTGGTCATCGTGGCGACCTGGGCCGGCGGCATCGCCCGCATCAGCGGCCGCGCCAGCACCGAGCCAAGCGAGTAGCAGAGGCAGCCGATCACCACACCGCCGACGCCCAGCAACTCGTGCCACTGCAGCCCGCCGGCGACAGCCTTCGGGCCGAAGAGCAGCAGGATGCCGCAGATGCCCAGCGCGATCGCGCCGATCTGGCGCAACGTGAGCGTCTCCTGGCCGAGCGCCACGCTGAAGCCGAGCAGCGAGATCGGTGTCAGGGCCGAGCTGATCACCGCCGCAAGCCCGCTGCTGACCAATCGCAGGCCGTAGTTCTGGATCAGCGCGTTCAGGCCGACCATGAGGAACGCCACCGCCGCGAGGCGGCCGATCAGGCCGCGGCGCACCCGGTTGCCCTGGCCGTGCCACGAACGCCAGACCAGGAGCAACAGCCCCGCGACGGTCCAGCGCGTCCCGGAAAAGAAGCCGGGCGGCACGGCGCCGGTGCCGACCTTCAGGGCGAGCCAGTTGGAGCCCCAGATCAGGCACAACAGCGCGAACAGCACCCGTTGCTGGGTTCCGGCCGAGCGAGGGGTCATCGGTGCGAGCAGGCATCCGTCAGATCAGCGAGGGGGCCGGATCAGGCGTAGTCCTCGGCCGTGGTGGCGTCGTTGTGCCGGTCCGACGCGATGGCGTTGAAGACCACCGAGAGCACGACCGCGACGACGAGATTGACGACCAGAGACGAAAGCGCGATGTAGCACGGGAACGTCGTCCCACCGAACGGTGATCGGGTAGATCGCCACCTTGAAGCCCAAGGTCCACGCCATCCAGGTCCCGAGTGCGGTGCCGACGAACCAGCCTACCAGCAGCGCCCAGCCGTTCAGGAAGCGTGTGTAGAGGCCGATGCATCACCGGCGGCAGGATCTGGATGATCCACACCCCGCCGAGCAGCTGGAGCTGCAGGGCGTATTGCAGCGTCAGGGCAAAGATGAACACCAGCGCCCCCGCCTTGACGACCAGCGAGACGAGTCTTCGCGACCCTGCTCTCCTCGCATCGGTGCAGAGGGGGTGGATGAACTCGCGATAGATGTTGCGGGTGAACATATTGGCCGTGGCGATCGACATGATCGCCGCCGGCACCAGCGCGCCGATGGCGATTGCGGCGAACGCCACGCCGACGAACCAGGACGGGAAAGCCGCCAGGAACAGCGCCGGGATCGAGAAGTTGTTGCCGTAACGCTTGAAGCCGGCGGCGAACTCCGGCATCTGCTGCACGCCCATCGCGATCGCCATGAAGCCGAGCAGCGCCAGCAGCCCGAGCACCAGCGAATAGGCCGGCAGGATGCGCCGCATTGCGCCGGATCACCCGCGCGCTGCTCGAACTCAGGATGCCGGTCATGGAATGCGGGTAGAGGAACAGCGCGAACGCCGAGCCGAGCGCCAGTGTCGCGTAGGCGCTGTAGGTGCCGAAGGTGCTCGGTCCGGGCGCGGCGAGGAGCTGCTTGGCGGCCGGGACCTCGGCGAAGATCTCGCCGTAGCCGCCGAGCTGGATCGGCACGACGATCACCGCGGCGATGACGGTGATGTAGATCAGCACGTCCTTCACGACCGCGATCATCGCCGGCGCGCGCAGCCCGCTGGTGTAGGTGAAGGCGGCGAGAATGACGAAGGCGATGATGAGCGGCAGGTCGCCCAGCAACCCCGCGGTCTCGGAACCCCCATCGCGCCGATCACCACCTGCATGCCGACGAGTTGCAGCGCGATATAGGGCATGGTGGCGAATACGCCGGTGACCGCGACGGCAAGCGCCAGCCAGCGATTGCCGAACCGGCCGCGCACGAAATCGGCGGCGGTGACGTAGCCGTGCCGGTGCGCGACCGCCCACAGCCGGGGAAACACGACGTACAGGATCGGATAGACCATGATCGTGTACGGCACGGCGAAGAAGCCGAGCGCGCCGGCGCCGAACATCAGCGCAGGGACCGCGATGAAGGTGTAAGCGGTGTAGAGATCGCCGCCGAGCAGGAACCAGGTGACGACCGTGCCGAACCGCCGGCCGCCCAGGCCCCATTCGTGCAGCAGGTCGAGATCGCCCCGCCGCCACCGCGCGGCGAAGAAGCCGAGCCACGTGACGAACAGGAACAGCGCGACGAAGACGATCAGGGCGGTCCAGTTCATCGCGGATACGCCTCAGCTCTCGGTCCGATAGACCAGCAGGCAGATGACCGACAGCAGACCGGGATCCAGAGCAGCTGGTACCAGTAGAAGAACGGGATGCCGAACAGGGTCGGCTCGATGCGGTTGTAGGCCGGCACCCACAAGCACGCCGACGAACGGCAGCAGCAGGAACGCTCGCCCCCAATGGCAGCGGCGCAGTGGCGCGTGCTCGACGCTGTCTGATGCCATGATCGACGCCTCCTCGCGGCGCCGCACTAAGGCAATTTCACTTGCAGGTAAATAACTTCCTGCGTTCCTCCCGTGAGGGGGGCGCCTAGCTTCGCGAGCCGGTGCGCGAACCGGTGCTGGCGCCATTGCAGCAGGCGCCAGGCCAGCTTGGCCGCGACGTCGGACAGCCGCCCACGAGGCGGCAGGCCGACCGCCTTGAAGATCATGCCCATGCCGCGCTCGATATGGCGAAACCGGTAGCATTCCCATCGCCGGGCGCCATGTAGGCGGCGATGCAGCGGTCATGCTCGTAAGCCACGCCTTCGGGCTCGTTGCCGCAATGGTAGGCGAAGGCCAGTTCGTCATCCTCGCTCTCGGTGATCCGGCCGGCGGCGATGCGCAGCCGCCGCAGCACGCCGACGTTCTCGCGCGCCAGGTAGCGGCGCATGTGGTCATAGAACAGCTTGAAGTGGCGGAACTCGTCGGCGGCGATCTGCCGGCAGATCTGCTGCAGCACCGGCTCGTCGGTGCTCTCGGCCAGCGCCGTGTAGTAGCTGGACGTGCCGGTCTCCACCATGCAGCGGGCGATCAGCTCGCCCGTTCGCGAGCCGCGGACCGATGCGTCGGCCTCCGTGCGGACCGAGTAGCCGGCCTGTAGCGGGCGAACGCGGCATGGTAGTCCCAGGACGGATCGGCCAGATGGCCCAGCGGCCGAGCGCATCGCCGTGCTGCACCTCTTCGAGCGCCCAGTTGTCGGCGGCCTCGCCGAACGCCGGATCGTCGGCGAACACGCGGCTGAGATAGAGCGCGTAATCGGTGCCGTTGCGCTCCACCATCGCCGCCGCCTTGACCAGCGGGACCAGCGCCCGGTCGACCTTGCTGCGGTCGAACCGGTCCCAAGGCACGTCGTCGATTCGCCAATGCTTCATGCAATCGTCCGCTCAGTTCGCGAGCGGCAACAACCCGCTTCGCGCGCCGAAACGCCGGAGGATAGCTCAGGTTTTGCGGATGCGAACATCGTGGGCGCGGCCGGGGCATCGGTTGCCGACAGCCTGATGCAATCAGGCCACAGAGGCGGCTTACGCCGTTTCCGCCGCCTCGATCATCGCGCGGGCGGACTGCATGCGGTCCATCTCGGCGTCCAGCGCGACCACGTCCCGCTTGTCCGCCGCCGCGTAGGCCGCCTCGGCGTCTCGCAGGCGCTGCTCGGCCTGCGCCCGCGAGACCTCGCCGACCGGCACCGCCTCGTTGGCAAGCACCGTGCAGCGCTCGGGCGTGATCTCGGCGAAGCCGCCGGCGACGAACAGCCGGTTCACCACCTGGCTGCCCTCGTAGATCCGGATGGTGCCGCCGCGCAGCATCACGATCATCGGCGCGTGTCCGGGCAGCACGCCGAGCTCGCCCTCAGAACCCGGGATGACCACCATGTCGACCGGACGCGACAGCAGCAGCTTTTCCGGGCTGACGATCTCCAGCGCGACTGGCACGGCGGACGATCCCTTCCGCTCAGGCCGCCGTCTTCATCGTGCTCCGCCTTCTTCACGGCGTCCTCGATGGTGCCGACCATGTAGAACGCCGCCTCCGGCAGGTGATCGTATTCGCCCGAGACGATCGCCTTGAAGCTGCGCACCGTGTCGGCGATCGGCACGAAGATGCCCGGGAAGCCGGTGAACACCTCGGCGACGTGGAACGGCTGCGACAGGAAGCGCTGGATCTTGCGGGCGCGCGCGACCACCAGCTTGTCCTCCTCCGACAGCTCGTCCATGCCGAGAATGGCGATGATGTCCTGCAGCGACTTGTAGGTCTGCAGGATGCGCTGCACCTCGCGCGCGACGTCGTAGTGCTCCTCGCCGACGATGCGCGGGTCGAGCGAGCGCGAGGTCGAGTCGAGCGGGTCCACCGCGGGATAGATGCCGAGCTCGGCGATCTGGCGCGACAGCACCGTGGTGGCGTCAAGGTGGGCGAACGAGGTCGCCGGCGCCGGGTCGGTCAAGTCGTCGGCGGGCACGTAGATCGCCTGCACCGAGGTGATCGAGCCCTTGTTGGTCGAGGTGATCCGCTCCTGCAGCGCGCCCATGTCGGTCGCCAAGGTCGGCTGATAGCCCACCGCCGACGGGATGCGGCCGAGCAGGGCGGAGACCTCCGCGCCCGCCTGGGTGAACCGGAAGATGTTGTCGACGAAGAACAGCACGTCCTGGCCTTCCTCGTCGCGGAAATACTCGGCGACCGTGAGGCCGGAGAGGCCGACGCGGGCGCGCGCGCCCGGCGGCTCGTTCATCTGGCCGTAGACCAGCGCCACCTTGGAGCCCTCGGTGGTGTTCTCGCCGAGCTTGATGACGCCGGCGTCGACCATCTCGTGGTAGAGGTCGTTGCCCTCGCGGGTGCGCTCGCCGACGCCGGCGAACACCGAGACGCCGCCATGCGCCTTGGCGATGTTGTTGATCAGCTCCTGGATGAGCACGGTCTTGCCGACGCCGGCGCCGCCGAACAGGCCGATCTTGCCGCCCTTCAGGTAGGGGGCCAGCAGGTCCACCACCTTGATGCCGGTGACGAGGATCTCGGCCGAGGTGGCCTGTTCCTCGAAGGTCGGCGCATCGCGGTGGATCGGATAGTGCAGCTTGGTGTTGACCGGGCCGCGCTCGTCGATCGGCTCGCCGATCACGTTCATGATGCGGCCCAATGTCTCCGGGCCGACCGGCATCGAGATCGGCGCGCCGGTATCGAGCACTTCCTGGCCGCGCACCATGCCGTCGGTGCTGTCCATGGCGATGCAGCGCACCGTGCGCTCGCCCAGCTCCTGCGCCACCTCGAGCACCAGGGTGCGGTCCTGCAGCTTGGTGTTCAGCGCGTTCTGGATGAACGGCAGGTCGCCGTCGAACTGCACGTCCACGACGGCGCCGAGCACCTGGGTCACGCGTCCGACGATGTTGCTTGCCATGGTGTCTTCCTCGTCCTTAGAGAGCTTCGGCGCCGGAGATGATCTCGATCAGTTCCCGCGTGATGTTGGCCTGGCGGGCGCGATTGTAGTTCAGGGTAAGCCGCTTGATCATGTCGCCCGCGTTGCGCGTGGCGTTGTCCATCGCGGTCATCTGCGCGCCGAAGAACCCGGCACTGCTTTCCAGCAGGGCGCGATAGATCTGGATGGCGAGGTTCTGCGGCAGCAGGCGCGCCAGCATGGTCTCCTCGTCGGGCTCGAATTCGTAGATCGCCTGCGCTCCGGTGGCCTGCTCCGGCGCTTGCGCGGCGGCTTCGGCCACCGGCATCGGCACCAGCTGGGTTTCGGTGACGATCTGCGAAATCACCGAATGGAACCGGTTGTAGACGATGGTTGCGACGTCGATCTCGCCGGCCATCAGCATCGCGGTGATCCGCTGCCCGATCTCCTGCGCGTCGGAGAACTCGACCCGCTTCTTGCCGGCATAGCTGATGTCGCCGACGATGCGGTCGGCGAGCTCGCGTCGGAGGTAGTCGCGCCCCTTGCGTCCGACGGCGAGGAGCCTGACGGTCTTGCCCTCGCCTTCGAGCCGGCGGGCGAGGTTGCGGGCGGCACGGCCGATGCTGCCGTTGAACGCGCCGGCGAGGCCGCGATCGCCGGTGACGGCGACGATCAGGTGTACCCTGTCGCCGCCGGTGCCGACCAGCATGCGCGGCGCGGTCGGGCTGCCGCGCACGGAGGCGGCGAGGGCGGCCAGCATCCGTTCCATGCGCTCGGCGTACGGCCGCGCCGCCTCCGCCTGCTGCTGCGCCCGGCGCAGCTTGGAGGCCGCGACCATCTTCATCGCGCTGGTTATCTTCTGGGTCGACTTCACGCTGTTGATGCGCGTGCGCAGGTCTTTCAGGCTGGGCATGGCGCAGACCTCTCCCGTCTCTCCCTCTCGTCATGGCCGGACTTGATCCGGCCATCTGCCGCTTTCGGGGAAGATGTCCGGGTGACAGGGCGAGATGCCCGGGTCAAGCCCGGGCATGACAATGACAGAACAGTCATCCGACCGTACGCAATCGACTTAAGCGAAGCTCTTGGAGAAATTGTCCATGAAAGCGACCAAGCCCTTCTCCGTCTCCGGCTTGATCTCGCGATCGGTGCGGATCGCCTCGAGCAGCGCCGGCTCGCGCGACCGAAGCTGAGCGAGCAACTGCGTCTCGAACGGACCCACCTTGCCGACATCGATATTGTCGAGATAGCCGCGCGTGCCGGCGAAGATCGAGACCACCTGCTCCTCGACGGGAATCGGGTGGTATTGCGGCTGCTTGAGCAGCTCGGTCAGCCGGGCGCCGCGCGCGAGCAGCCGCTGCGTCGAGGCGTCGAGGTCGGAGGCGAACTGCGCGAACGCCGCCATCTCGCGGTACTGCGCAAGCTCGAGCTTGATGCGCCCGGCGACCTGCTTCATCGCCTTGATCTGCGCCGCCGAACCGACTCGCGAGACGCTGGCGCCGACGTTCACCGCCGGGCGGATGCCCCGGAAGAACAACTCCGTCTCCAGGAAGATCTGTCCATCGGTGATCGAGATCACGTTGGTCGGGATGTAGGCCGAGATATCACCGGCCTGGGTCTCGATCACCGGCAGCGCCGTCAGGCTTCCGGCGCCCATCGCGTCCGACATCTTTGCCGCGCGCTCCAGCAGGCGCGAGTGCAGATAGAACACGTCGCCGGGATATGCCTCGCGGCCCGGCGGCCGGCGCAGCAGCAGCGACATCTGACGATACGCGACGGCCTGCTTGGAGAGATCGTCATACACGATCAGCGCATGACGGCCGTTGTCGCGAAAAAACTCGCCCATCGTGCAGCCGGTGTACGGGGCGAGGAACTGCATCGGCGCCGGGTCCGACGCGGTGGCGGCGACGACGATCGAGTACTGCATGGCGCCGTTTTCTTCCAGCGCGTTGACGAGCTGGGCGACCGTCGACCGCTTCTGCCCGATGGCGACATAGACGCAGTAAAGCTTCTTGCTCTCGTCGGTGCCCGCGTTGGCCTGCTTCTGATTGATGATGGCGTCGATGATGACCGCCGTCTTGCCGGTCTGGCGATCGCCGATGATCAGCTCGCGCTGACCGCGTCCGATCGGGATCAGCGCGTCGATCGCCTTGAGGCCGGTCTGCATCGGCTCATGCACGGACTGGCGCGGGATGATGCCCGGCGCCTTCACCTCGACGCGGCGACGCTCGACATCGGCCAGCGGCCCCTTGCCGTCGATGGGGTTCCCCAATCCGTCCACCACGCGGCCGAGCAGGCTGTTGCCGACGGGAACGTCGACGATGGAGCCGGTGCGCGCGACCGTGTCGCCCTCCCGGATCTGGCGGTCGTCGCCGAAGATCACCACGCCGACGTTGTCGGTCTCGAGGTTCAGCGCCATACCGCGCAGGCCGGCACCGGGGAACTCGACCATCTCGCCCTGCATGCAGTTCTGCAGCCCGAACACGCGCGCGATGCCGTCGCCCACGCTCAGCACCTGGCCGGTCTCGGCGACGTTGGCGTCGGTATCGAACGAAGCGATCTGCTTCTTCAGGATCTCCGAGATCTCGGCGGGGCGGATCTCCATCAGGCGGCTCCCTTCATGGCGTACTGCAGGCGCTGCAGACGGGATTTGAGGCTGGTGTCATAGAGGCGGGCGCCGATCTTCACGACCAGTCCGCCCAGCAGGGCGGGATCGACCTGCTCGACGATGTTGACGTTGCTGTAGCCGGCCTCGATCAGACGAGCGCGCAACTGCTGGCGCTGCACGTCGGAGAGCGGATGCGCCGACGCGACCTCGGCGGTGATCACGCCCCGCTTGTTGGCGACCAGCGCGGCGAAGGCGCGGACCATGGCAGGTAGTTCGCGCAGTCGGCGATTGGCGGCGATCACGCCGACGAAATCCTGCACGATCTTGGAAAACCCTTCGGCCGACAGCACGGCGCGGGCGGCGCGGCTCGCCTGGTGCACGTCGACCAGCGGGCTCTCGATCAGCCGGCGGAAATCGGGGCTTTCATCGATCAGCCGGCCCAGCCCTTCCATTTCGGACACGGTGGAATCAAGCGCGCGGGTTTCATCGGCGTGGGCGTAGAGGGCGGCGGCGTAACGGTCGGCCAACCCGCCGCCAGAGGAAATTGTCGTCGCGCCAGACGCCACGTTGTTCTTCCATTCGTGCTGATATGGACCTCGGGTGCATCCCGGAGTCAGCCGTGCGCCGCCGCCAACTCCGTCGGCTTCGGCGCGGCGCGTGTAACATGGGGTCCCAACCCGTGCAACACGCGGCCGGACGGCGGTTTGCGTCGGTCAGAGGAATGATATCGGGTCGACATCGACGTCGACGCGGGCGCCGCGGGTGACCGGCACCTGGGCCAGCCAGGCGCGCAGGATCGGTTGCACGGCGATGTCGCGCCGGGTCTTCAGCAGCAGCCGGCGGCGGTGCCGCCCGCGCAGCAACGCGAGCGGCGCCGGGGCGGGGCCGAGCACGGCGATGCCGTCGCCGCGCGGCGCGGCGCGGCCGAGATCGCGGGCCAGCGCGTCGGCCTGCTCGGCCGCGTCCGCGCTGACGATCAGGGCGGCGAGGCGGCCGTAGGGCGGCCAATGCCCGGGCCGGCGATCGGCTGCCTCGCGCGCCATGAACGTCTCCAGATCGCCCGCCACCAGGGCCTGCATCACCGGATGTTCCGGGCAGAAGGTCTGCAGCAGGACCCGGCCCGGCGCCTCCGCCCGTCCCGCTCGGCCGCCGACCTGGTGCAGCAGTTGGACGGTGCGCTCGGCCGCCCGCAGGTCACCCCCGGCGAGGCCGAGATCGGCGTCCACCACGCCGACCAGCGTGAGATGCGGAAAGTGCCAGCCTTTGGCGACGATCTGGGTGCCGATGATGAGGTCCACTTCCCGCGCCTCAATCGCGCGCGCCGCGGCGGCGGCGGCGTGCGGCCCAGGCATGGTGTCGCTCGCCATCACCAGCCGGCGCGCTTCGGGGAACCGCGCGGTCGCTTCCTCGGTGATCCGTTCCACGCCCGGGCCGACCGGAGCGAGGCTGTGGACCGCGCCGCAGGCCGGGCATTCGGGCGGGATCGGCACCGCGTAGCCGCAATGGTGGCATTGCAGCTGACGGCGAATCCGGTGCTCGACCAGCCACGCGGTGCAGTTCGGGCACTCCATCCGATGGCCGCAATGGCGGCAGAGCGTCAGCGGCGCGTAGCCTCGCCGGTTCAGGAACAGCATCGCCTGCTCGCCGCGCTCCAGGGTCGCCTGAACGGCCTCGATCAGCGGCGGCGAGAGGAAATGGCCGCGTTCGGGCGGGGTTTCGCGCAGGTCCACCGGCAAGACCTCGGGCAGCACCGCCCCGCCGTGCCGCGCCGCCAGCGTGAGCCGGCGGTAGCGCCCGGCCTCCACGTTGGCGAGGGTTTCGAGGCTCGGGGTTGCGGACACCAGCACGGCGGGCGCCTCGGACAGCCGGGCGCGCACCACGGCGAGGTCGCGGGCGTGGTAGACCACGCCGTCCTCCTGCTTGAAGGCGGTCTCGTGTTCCTCGTCCACCACGAGGAGGCCGAGATCGGGGAACGGCAGGAACAGCGCCGAGCGCGCGCCCACCACCACGCGGGCCTGCCCGGCGGCCACCGCTCCCCAGGTGATCCGTCGGGTGCGGGAAGTGAGATCGGAATGCCAGACCGCCGGCGGCACGCCGAACCGCCGCTCGAAGCGGTCCAGCCATTGCGAGGAGAGCGCGATTTCGGGCAGCAGCACCAGCGCCTGCCGACCGGCGCGCACGCAGGCCGCGACCGCCTCAAGATAGACCTCGGTCTTGCCCGACCCCGTGACGCCGTCCAGCAGCGTGACCGAGAAGGTCAGCGCCTCCACCGTCCGGCACAGCGCTGCGGCGGCCGCGTCCTGGTCCGGCGACAGCGTGGCGCGCGGATGCGCCGGGTCGGGGACCGCAAACGCGGGACCGGCGGCCAGCGGGACCGCGACCAGCATCCCGACGTCCGCCATCCCGCGCACCACGCCGGCGCCGACCCGGGCGGCGCGCGCCAGCTCGCCCGTCGCGCGGGGCCGCCCGTCGGCGAGGGCGTCGAGCACGCGGCGGCGCGGTTCGGTGATCCGCCCCTCGGGCAGCGGTTCGGCCGCCTGCCAGCCGGCAACCGAGCCGAGCGAGGCGCTGGGCAGCACCCGCAGCGCCATCGCCATCACCTCGCCGGGAGGCGCCAGGGTATAGGCGGCGACCCAGTCGACGAAGCGGCGGGACGCCTCGGGCATCGGCGGCGTGTCGAGGATCGCGACGATCGGCTTGAGCTTGCCGTCGGGCACCCGCTCGTCGGCCGGATGGTCCCAGACGACGCCGACCTCCTCGCGCCGGTTGAGCGGCACCAGCACCACGTCGCCCGGCCGCGGGTCGAGATCGGCGGGTGCGACATAGTCGAACGGGCCGGGGAACGGGTACGGGAGCATTACAGCCTGGCGAGAAGGAGCGCGTGCGGTCCCTCCGGTCGCCTTTCGATTGCTCATTTCAAGGATACCTGTTAGTCAGACTGACATTTCAGTCATCGGGCATTTGAGTGAGGGAGGACATCGCATGGGATGGGAGAGTCAAGGCCGCCAGGAACACGGCTGGTTTGGGAGTGGCACCAGGTACGGATACGCAAGCTGATGAACCCGGCCATACGATACGCCATCTGCAGTCGCAGATTGCACAACTGAAGGAGGCAATTCAGGCGCAGGCCACGCGTACAGCCGCCTCGCCTGCTAGGGCGAACGACGAGACGCCTGACGCAGTAGCCCCGACTGCTCCAGCAGCCTCCTCGGGGCTCACTCGATCAGAGTGTATCGCTATCTGTTCGGAGCTGACTTTGCCGACGCAGAACTTCGGGCAATCCTTCTTCCGATGTATGAACCACTGCCTTGGAACCAGTACCTACAAGGAGTGGGAACCCTATTTTCCCGCGCCCAGCAACCAGGATTGACCAATGGACAGAGACACGGCGATGAGGCTGGACGGATATCTTGCGGCCATACGCGCCAGCCTGGATGGAACAGCTCACTTCATGAAAGGCACTCTTCAACCGGACGAATTCAAGGCCCTCGTTGTCTTCATTGGCGAAGCCATGGGTGGCACAGTCGAGCTCTCAAACCGGTTATACCAGGCTTACCCGGATATTACTCCCCCAGAGCTGGTCAGCGGGTCGTCTTCCCCGGCGTCCGCTGGATGAGTTCCTCTTGCCCGACGGGGATTCCGATCGTTGCCAGCAACGTGGCGGCGTTCCTTCGGGAGAACCCGTCTTGGCTCGCCGAGAACCCGGAGCTGTACCGGGTGCTGACGCCGCCGTGCCGCGTCTATGGCGAGCCGCTGGCCGACCACATGGCGGCGATGCTGCGGGCCGAGCGCGCCCATGCGGCGGAAATGTCGGCCCAGGCACACGGCATCCTGGCCGCTGGCCGCGCCGCCGCCGGGCTCACCGCGCGGGTGCAGGAGGCGGTGCTCGCCCTGATGCGCGCGGGCGATACGCTGGACTGCGTGCTCCATGCATTCCCGGGGTTGCTCGGGCTGGACGCGGTCGGAGTGTGCGTCGAGGGCGACCTGCCCGGCGCCCGCCGACTGCCGACCGGCACGATCGCCCGCTTGCTTGGGGGCCGTGACGTGGTGTTCCGTGACGCGCCCGCGGATGCGCCGCAACTCCATGCCGAGGCGGCTCGGCTGGCCCGCCACGATGCGCTGGCGCGGGTCCCCGATGCCGGCGTGCCGGCGCTGCTCGCTCTGGTGGCGCGGGACCGCAGCGTGCTCGAGCCCGGTCAGGGTGCCGGCGCGCTTGCCTTTCTGGGGCGCGCGGTCGGCGCGGCGCTGGCCCGCGGCGGATGACCTCCAGCAAATGATCCGGGCAGATGACGGGTGAGGAGGCCCGGACGCAGTTCCTCCGCTGGCTGGCGGATGAGCGTCGGGCCTCGCCGCTGACCGTCGAGGCATACGGCACCGACCTCGCGCAGTTCCTCGGCTTCCTGACCCGGCACCTGGGCGGCGAGCCCGATATGGCGGCACTGGCCCGATTGCGCGCCGCCGACTTCCGCGCCTGGCTCGCCTCGGAAGAACAAGCGGGGAAGATCAATGCCACCCGAGCACGACATCTCTCGGCGGTGAGGAGCCTGTTCCGCTTTCTCGCCAAGCGTCACGGGATCTCCAACCCGGCCCTGGGTCTGCTGGCGACCCCCCGCGTGCGTCCACCGCTGCCCCGCGCGCTCGCTCCGGCTGACGCGCGGGCCGTCGCTACCGACATCGGCGAGGTATCCGACCGGGCCGCGATCCAGGCGCGCGACACGGCCTTGTTCACGCTGCTGTACGGCTGCGGGCTGCGCATCGCCGAGGCGCTCGCGCTCGACGTGCGGGACGCGCCGCTGACGGGCTCGGACGCGCCGCTGCGGGTCACCGGCAAGGGCAACAAGCAGCGCATCGTTCCCGTTCTGCCGGCGGTGCGGACGGCGGTCACGGGCTGGCTGGAGCTTCATCCGACGCGCGCGGCGAATTCGCCGTTGTTCTTGGGCGTGCGTGGCAAGCGCCTCGACGCCGCCGTGGCGCAGTTGGCGCTGCGCCGGTTCCGTCGCCTGAACGGACTGCCGGAGCACGCGACGCCGCACGCCTTGCGCCACTCCTTCGCCACCCACCTGCTGGCGGGGGGCGCCGACCTCCGCTCGATCCAGGAACTGCTGGGTCACGCCAGCCTTTCGACCACCCAGCGCTACACCGCGGTCGACCATGTACAGTTGATGGATGTTTGGCGCCGCACGCACCGTCGGGCGTAGCTCGCCGCCGCCGCGGTCACACGTGCGGGATCGCCTGTCCTAGCCGGACCGTGATCCAAACTCCGGCGCGCCTCGCTCATTTCCACCAAGGGTCTGCGCCGAGGCGCGGATTTTCGGACGAGCAAGAATGAGGTGCTGAACATGGCCGAACGGGGAAGCAGTCAGCAGGGCAGCGTCCATCACCACACGCGGACCCACCAGGAGCAGCACGGCAAGGAGTAGCCGAGCCGCCGCTCCCTTCATGGTTCCGTTCGCAAGCAATTTTGTCGGCAAAATCCAGCGAGGTCGAACGTGTCAGACAACCCAACAGAGGCTCATCCGCAACCGCCGCAGCCGGAACAGAAGCAGAGCCCGCCGGGGCACACGAAATCGATGGACCCGCCGCCCGATCACGGCGAGCAGTCCTACAAGGGCAGCGGCAAGCTGGCAGGCATGGCGGCGATCATCACGGGGGCCGATTCCGGTATCGGTCGCGCCGTTGCCATCGCGTTCGCGCGCGAAGGGGCGGACGTCCTGATTTCCTACCTCGAAGAACATGACGACGCCCGGGAGACAGCGCGCTGGGTGGAGCAGGCCGGCCGCAAGGCGATCCTCGTTCCCGGCGACGTGTCCGACGAGTTGCATTGCAAGCGAATCATCGAGCGCGCCATGCGCGAGTTCGACCGGTTGGATATCCTCGTCAACAACGCGGCGATGCAGCGCACCCATCAGAGCATCGAGGAGATCAGCTCGGAGGAATGGGACAAGACGTTCCGGACCAACATCTACTCGCAGTTCTATCTCTGCAAGGCGGCGATTCCGCTGATGAAGCCGGGCTCGGCGATCGTCAACACCACGTCGATCAACGCCAAGAACCCGTCGCCCTCGCTGCTCGCGTACGCGACCACCAAGGGGGCGATCGCCAACTTCACGGCGGGATTGGCCCAGCTTGTCGCCGAAAAGGGCATCCGGGTGAACTGTGTGGCACCCGGCCCGATCTGGACACCGCTCATCCCGTCGACCATGCCGGAGGAGCAGGTGGAAAGCTTCGGCAAGAACACGCCGCTCGGCCGCGCCGGCCAGCCGGCGGAACTCGCGCCGGCCTATGTCCTGCTCGCCTCCGGCGAAGCGAGCTACATCACGGGAGCGCTTCTGCCGGTAACTGGTGGGCGGCCAATGCTCTAGCCGGAGCTTCATGGCTGACCGACCGGCACGCCGGTCCTGGCATCGCCCGGACCGGCGTGGCTCGAGAGGGCCGCCGATGGATCCGCCTCGCCAGTTCCACCACGTCCGCCTCGGTGCTGGCGCGCAGGTCGAGTAATGCAAGAACCTGGTCGGTGGGGCCGAGCGTGCGACAGAACAGGGCCTCGATCAGCGGATCGGGCGAAGAGGTCGGAAGGACTGGCAACCCTCCAGCCTCCACCAGCCCCCCGCGCAACGCACCGGACCCGACATCGAACCGCACGCGGGCGGCGACGTTGCGCGCCACGCGGCGGCAGAGTGCGGCGGTGGCAAGAGTTGTCACGTTCCCCGTCGGATCGGGGTGGATGGCGGCTCCCGGCGTGCGTCGGGCGAAGCCGTGCAGCACTTGGTAGAACAGGGGGCTGCTGGTCCGGGTGACCAGGATTGCGGGCAGCGTGTCCTCTCCGGCCACCCGGAGCAAGGCGAAGGCCA
The DNA here is from genome assembly GCA_963719345.1 of uncultured Alphaproteobacteria bacterium. Lineage (GTDB taxonomy): Bacteria > Pseudomonadota > Alphaproteobacteria > Acetobacterales > Acetobacteraceae > CAVRCA01. Next base: position 491,789 of record CAVRCA010000003.1, on the reverse strand, counting down.
GCATCCGCCGCATCAGCCCGCGGCGGCGCGCCACCGCGGCGACATACCCCATCTGCAGCAACAGGAAGTTCTCTCCCTGATCGGTGATCCGGTCGACCATCCCGAGCAGGCCGACGCACCGGCCGGTCTGCTGGTCAGTGGCCAGGACGACGTGGTCGTAGTCCGAGAGGTGGGCGCCGACGAGTTCGGCGGCGGGATCCGAGTCCGGACCGGCGGCGCAGAGATCTTCGATCACCCGGTCGAAATCGATCTTCTCGATTTCCCGCGGATCTCGCACGTATCGCGTCATCCACTTGGCGCTCGCAACCAGGGTCGTCATCTTCGGGGCCTCGCTACTCCGCCCCAAGGTCTAATCTGCCGTTGATAAACAGACAGTGACTGGGATCACAGCGGAATGGACCGGCAGGCGACCGAAGGCTTGCAGGCGTTCACCAGCCGAACGAGGGCTCCATCATGATCGCTCGGATGCACCACACGGCCGTGGCCAACGGCATCAAGCAGCATTGGGTGGAAGCGGGCGAGGGGCCGCCGGTGGTCTTGCTGCACGGCTTTCCGGAAACCTGGTACGCATGGCGAAAGCAGATTCCCGTGCTTGCCCAGCGTCACCGGGTCATCGTTCCCGACCTTCGCGGCTACGGCGAGACCGAAAAGCCGGCGTCGGGCTATGACAAGCGGACCATGGCCGCCGACATCGCGGCGCTCATGGACCACCTCGGTATCGACCGCGCGCCCGTCATCGGTCACGACCGCGGTGCCCGGGTCGCCACCCGCTTCGCCAAGGACCGTCCCGACCGCATCGAGCGGCTTGGCGTCCTGGACAACATTCCCACTCTGGTGATCTTCGAGAAGATGGACGCGACGGTGGCGCGCGGCCACTGGTTCTTCATCTTCAACCAGGTGCCGGACCTGCCGGAGGCGCTGATCGCCGACCGGGAGGAGATTTGGCTGCGCTACATCCTCCAGGGCTGGACCTACGACCCCGAGGCGCTGACACCGGAGGACATCACCGCCTACGCTCGTGCCTACCAGAAGCCGGGTGCCGTCCGCGGCGCCCTCAGCGACTACCGGGCCGGCAAGGAGGACGTGGCGCAGGACAAGGCGGACCGCGAGGTCAAGATCCACTGTCCGACGCTGGCGCTCTGGGGCGAGGATTTCGAGCTGGTGGGAAAGATGTGGGATGTGGCCGGCATCTGGCGCGAGATGGCCGACGACCTGCGCACGGTGGCCATTCCGCAATGCGGCCACCTGCCGCACGAGGAGCGACCGGACGCCGTCAATGCCGCCTTGCTCGATTTCCTGGCAGACTGGAAGGGGTAGCTCCTTCTTACGATGGCGCTGCCGCCCCGGGCGGGCCACACTTGGGACGCCGACCGGAATACCGGCGGGACATCGGGGGAGGGGGTTGATGCGCCATTCGACGACTCGTCGCGCCGTGCTGGCCGGAGGCGCTGGCGCCGCGGCAAGCGTTCTCGCCCCGGCTGCCCGGGCGGAGCAGAAACCGATCCGCATCGGGGTGCTCACCGACATGGCGGGCACCTACTCCGCCTTGACCGGTCCTGGCTCGGTGGTGGGGGCCCAGCTCGCGATCGAGGATTTCGCCAAGTCGCATCCCGACATTCCGGTCGAGCTGCTGGCGGCGGACCTGCAGCTCAAGCCGGACGTGGCGCTCGCCATTGCCGGGGACTGGTTCGGCAACAAGGGCGTCGATCTGCTCACCGACGTGCCGCTGTCGTCGGCCGCCATCGCGATCGGCGAGATGGCGAAGGCGCGGGACAAGCTGGCGATCTTCACCGGCGCCGCCTCCGCCATCCTCACCGGCCCGCGCTGCGGGCCGAACCATCTGCACTGGGCGTACGACACGTGGTCCATCCCCCACGGCATCGTCGAGACTACCGTGAAGGAGGGCGGCGATACCTGGTTTTTCATCAACGCCGACTACACGTATGGCCAGACGCTGGAGAGCGACTCCGCCGCCTTCGTCACCGGCAACGGCGGCAAGGTGCTCGGCGCGGCCGCCTACCCGTTTCCCGGCACGACGGATTTTTCGGCGTTTCTGCTGCAGGCCCGCGCCAGCGGCGCGAAGGTGATCGGGCTCGCCAATGGCGGCACGGACTCGATCAACTGCATCAAGCAGGCCGCCGAGTTCGGCATCATGCAGGGTGGCCAGAAAGTGGTTGGCGTCGGCCTGCTGCTGAACGACATCCACAGCATCGGCCCGCAGGCGGCACAGGGCGTGCTGCTGGCCGAGCCCTACTACTGGAACCTCGACGACGGCACCCGCGCCTTTGCCCGGCGCTTTGCCGCCAGGATGACCGGGCAGCCGATGCCCAACTCCGCCCAGGCCGGCCAGTACTCGGCCGTCACGCATTACCTGAAAGCCGTCGCCGCCATGGGGGTGGAGCGGGCGCATGCGAGCGGCCGCGCCGTCATCGCCGAGATGCGAGCGATCCCGGTCGTCGACCCGATCTTCCATCAGAGCACGATCCGCGTCGACGGGCGGGTGATCCATGATATCTACCTGTTCGAGGCCAAGCCGCCGAAGCTGGTCCGGGAGCCCTGGGACTTGGTGCAGCTCAAGCGGACGATCCCGGCCGACCTCGCTTTCCGCCCGCTGAACGAGGGAGGCTGCCCGCTCGTCCACGCCTGATCGGCGCATGATCGGCGTTCAGCAACGAGAAGGACCCGAGCCAATGAGCTTCAATCCCGTCCCCGACCCGACGCCGGGCGACGCTGCGTCCTGCGCGGCGGTGGAACTCGTGATCGTGCCGAGTGCGCGTGATCTCGGCGGGTTCGAGGTGCGCCGGGCGCTGCCAAGTCCGAAGCGGCAGATGGTCGGCCCGTTCATATTCTTCGACGAGATGGGACCGGCGCTGTTCGACGCCGGGCACGGGATCGACGTTCGGCCGCACCCGCATATCGGGCTGGCTACCGTGACCTACCTGTTCGAGGGCGAGATCACGCATCGCGACAGTCTCGGCACCGACCAGCCGATCCGCCCTGGCGCTGTCAACTGGATGACCGCCGGACGGGGCATCGTCCACTCCGAGCGGACGGGCGCCGAGGAGCGGCGCCGGTCCAGCCGTGCGCACGGCATCCAGACCTGGGTCGCCCTGCCGCGCGCGGCGGAAGAGACCGATCCGAGCTTCAGCCACCATGCGGCGGGCTCCCTGCCGGTGCTGACCGGGGAGGGCAAGCGCGTCACCTTGATCGCCGGTCAAGGGTTCGGCGAACGAGCGGCCGTGCGGACGTTTTCGGACACGCTTTATGCCGAGGCGGTGCTGGAGTCCGGGGCCAAGCTCCCGGTCCCGCGCGAGCATGAGGAGCGTGCCCTCTACGTCGTCGAGGGCACGATTGCGGTGAACGGCGACCGTTTTACGCCGCATCAGCTCCTGGTGCTGCGCCCCGGCGACGAGATCACGGTCGTCGCCGAAGGTGCGGCGCGCCTGCTGCTGTTCGGCGGCGCCGGGATGGACGGGCCGCGTCACGTCTGGTGGAATTTCGTCTCGTCCTCGCGCGAGCGGATCGAGCAGGCCAAGGCCGAGTGGACCGCCGGCCGGTTCGACACGGTGCCGGGCGACGCCGAGGAGTTCATTCCGCTCCCGGAGCAGCCGGGCGTCACACACGTTCCCTGACGATTTGGGGTGGCAAAGGGCGATCTGATGAACTGGGGTGCCATGAGCCGCGCCGAGCGGGACGCGGCGTACAACAACACCGAGGCGGTGCCGAACAGTGCCGCCCTGAACCAGGCGCGCGCCGCCGCTTCGGCCGCATTCCGCGCCTCGGCGCCGGGGGCGCTGGATGTGCCGTACGGGACGGCCGAACGGCAGCGCTGGGACATCTTCCCCGGCCCCGATCCCTCGGCGCCGTGCCTGGTGTTCATCCATGGCGGCTACTGGCAACGCAACCGTCGCGAGGATTTCTGCTGTCTGGGCGAGGGGCTGCGGGCGCACGGCTGGTCGGTTGCCTTGCCCGGCTACACCTTGGCCCCCGCCGCCACGATGACGCAGATCGTCGGCGAGATCAGGGCGGCGCTCGACTGGTTGGCCGCCGAGGGCGCGCAGCACGGCATCGCGGGACCCGTGCTGGTGGCCGGCTGGTCGGCCGGCGGGCATCTGACGGCGATGGCCTTGGGGCATCCAAGAGTTGCCGCCGGCTTGGCGATCTCAGGTATCTTCGAGCTCGGCCCGCTGCGCGACACCTATCTCAACGAGGCGCTGCGGCTGACCGACGAGGAGGTGGCTACCTTCTCGCCCCTGCGCCTGACCCCGGTGCGCAAGCCGCTGGCGATCACCTATGGCACCGCCGAGCTGCCGCCGCTGGTCGCCGACAGCCGCGCCCTGCACGCGATGCGCGCCGCCGCTCATCTCCCCGGGTCGTTGATCCCGGCCGCGGGTGCCGACCATTTCACGATCGTTGAAGAACTCCGCCGGCCGGACGGGCTGCTGGTGCGCGCCGCCCTGGAGGCGCTTCGGCAAGCGTAACGCTTAGCCTGACGTTGGTTTAGCCTGACGTTGGTTGGGTGTCCTGGTCGGGCTGCAAGTCGACGTCGCCGTAAAGCTCGGCCAGCGGGATGTCGATCTCCGGCATCCGAAGCACCGCCTCATCGCCGGAAACCAGTTCGGTGACCCAATTCTCACCGTTGCGCGTAAAAACCATCGCACCGGCATGGGTTTGCTGCAGGACGACGTAACGCTGGACCGAAGGGGTATCGCGATATTCGGCGTTCTTGACCACAAGGTCATCGTTCGCGGACCCGTCGCTGAGGATTTCGAATACCACCACCGGGTTGGCGACCACCTTGGAGCGGGGCGGGACCGGGCTGCAGACGACGAAGGCCTCCGGGTAGCGGATGCGACCGGCGACTTCGAGTTTGAGCTCGCTGCCATATGGGCGGCAGGGCGTGCCGCGCAGCCCGGCCCGCAGTGCCGCGAGGAGATTGACCTGGATGGCGGCGTGCGCGGCTGTCCCCCCAGCCATGGCGACGGGCTGCGCACCGTCGAACTCATAGCGCCCTTCCTGCAGTTCCTCCCAGGCGAGGAACTGTTCAAGCGTCATCGGCTTGCGTAGGGCGACATTCATCGGATGCACCCTAACACGTTTGCGTCTGGAGCCGCCCACACAGCAAATCGAGCATCCGACGTCAACTAACCGGAAGGGAATAGAACCGTGCCGCCGTGTCGTGGAACAGCGCAGCCTTCTCCTGGGCCGAGGCGCCGGCGGCAATGCGCTTAAAAGCGTTCCATAGCACCGGGTAGCTGCACATCCCCTTGTCGACCGGGAAATTGCTTTCGAACATGCACCGGTCGGAACCGAACATCTCGATGCAGCTCTGCATCCAGGGCTTCCAATCCTCCGCCATCCGCGTCGAACTCGGCGGGCGGGCGTCGGTGTGGTAATCGAAGCCGTTGACCGGCATCGCCAGCCCGCCAAGCTTGACGTAGACGTTCGGGCAGGCGGCGAGGTCCTTCATGGCGGCGGCCCAGTCCCGGAACACTTCGTCGCGCCGGCTGCGGTAGGGGCCGCACCCGAGCGGGCCGCCGACATGGTCGATGACGATGGAGGTTCCCGGCGCCTCCCGCGCAACCGCCAGCACGTCCGGCAGTTGCGGGTGATACTGCCACGAATTGTAGGTGAAGCCGCGCTCGCCGAGCCGACGCAGGCCGCGCAGGAACGCCGGGTCGCGCAGGAGGCCGGGCGGCGGCACGACCGAGGTCGTCGGCACGATCGCGTCATCCCAGGCGCTGATGTGCCGGATGCCCCGGAACCGTCCGGCGCCGGCCGCCACGTGGGCGTCGAGGACGGCGTCGAGTTGCTCGCCGCGCAGGTCGGCGAAGCCGATGATGCCGGCGCAGGCCCGGGCCGGGCCATAGGCACCGCGGGCCGACAGCGTCGCCACCGCGCTCACCACCTCCGTCTCGCCGACCGGTCGGAACGCCTCGGGTCCGTCCGCGCGGTGCATCCACGCGCATTGCATGAACACGGTCGCCACGACGTTGTGGCCGCTGCCGAGATCGGCCGCCAGTTCCTCGATCAGGTAGCGGCCGGACGGCCGGTCGTGCCAGAGGTGATGATGCGGGTCGATGATCGGCAGGCCAGGCTCGATGATGTCTTCCCGGACCTCATCGAGCCAATCGGTTCGCACATGCGGGTGCGGGTAGGCTTGCTTCTCGGCCGCTGTGGCGCTCATCGGCATTTCCCCCAAGAATTGATCCAGGGTAGGTAACGGAGTTCGAGGGTCGCAAGACGCCTGCTAAGGGCGCGCAGCTTGGGGGAGACGGAACATGCCGAAGCGGGGTCGGGTCGTATTCAGCCGAATGGACGAGGTGTTGTTCGGCGTGCCCGCGGCGCAGGCGGTGGCGGAAGCGGCGCAGCGCCGCGACGCCAGCCGTGTCTTACTCATGGTCAGCGGAACGCTGAATTCGCGAGACCGACGAGATCGACAAGGTGCGGCGTGCGCTTGGCAATCGCTGTGCGGGGGTGTTTGACCGGATGCCGCCGCACACGCCGCGGACAGCGGTGATCGCGGCCACGGAGCAGGCGCGCGATGTCGACGCGGATCTGATCGTGACGGTCGGCGGCGGCTCCATGACCGACGCGGCCAAGGCGGTGCAGCTTTGCCTCGCCAACGACATCCGCACGGCCGAGGATCTGGACCGGCTGCGCCCGGTGAAGGGGCCTTACGGCACCCTCGGGCCGCCGCCGTGCAACGCGCCGACGGTCCGCCAGATCAGCGTGCCGACAACGCTGTCGGCCGGTGAGTTCAGCGCCATTTCCGGCGTGACAGACGAGCGGAGCCGGGTGAAGGAACTGTTCCGCCATCCGCAGATCGTGCCGGCCGCGGTCATCCTTGATCCGGCCGTTACGGTACACACGCCGGAGTGGCTGTTCCTGTCCACCGGCATCCGTGCCGTCGATCACTGCGTCGAGGGTGTCTGCTCGGCCGAGGCCAATCCGTTCGCCGACGCGCAGGCGCTGCGCGGGCTGGCACTTCTGGCGAGCGGCCTGCCGCGCGTGAAGGCCGATCCGACCGACCTCGACGCCCGGCTCGACTGCCAGCTCGGGTCATGGCTGTCGATGGGACCGCTCGCGGCCGGCGTCCCGATGGGGGCCAGTCACGGCATCGGCTACGTGCTGGGCGCCGCCTTCGACATCCCGCACGGACACACGTCGTGCATCATGCTGCCCGCGGTGATGCGCTGGAACCAGCCGGCGAACGCGGCGCGCCAGGCGCTGGTGGCGGCGGCGATGGAACGCGCGGGCGAGGACGCCGCGGAGGTCCTGGACGCCTTCATCGCCGGCCTCGACATGCCGCGCAGCCTGAGCGCGGTGCGGATCGGCCCGGACAGCTTCGACCGCATCGCCGAGCAGGCGATGGGCACGCCCTGGGTGCCGCGCAATCCGCGCCCGATCGCCGGTCCCGCCGAGGTGCGGAAGATCCTGGAGATCGCCGCGTAGCGGCGTGCGCGCTAAAACACCATCAACGGCCGGACGCCATCAGGCTGCGGCCGCCGCGGTGGTGCTGTCGGTGTCCTCGGTGGTGCTGCGGCGCAACTCGCGCGGTTCGGTCAGATCGTAACGTCGTCCGCGATGCAGAGTGCAGCGATTGTCCCACATCACCAGGTCGCCGACCTGCCAGTGATGGCGATAGATGAACCGCGGCTGGGTTGCGTGCTCCTGCAAGTCGGCCAGCAGCATGCGGCCTTCGGCGACCGTCATGTCGAGAATGCCGCGCGCATGCACGCCGATGAACAGATGCCGCCGTCCCGAACCAGGGTGGGTGCGCACGATCGGCCAGGCGACCGGCGGGATCGCGTTGCGCTGCTCCTCCGTGTAGTCCTCGTCGCCGAGCAGGAAGCGCGAATGCAGGGCGTAGTGCTCGGCCCTGAGCGGGGCGATCTCACGCTTCATTCGCTCAGGGAGATTATCGTAGGCGGCCCGCATGTCGGCGAACTCGGTGTCGCCGCCCCAGGACGGGATCACGACCGCGGACAGCATGGAGTAGCGGGCGGCCGGCTGCTGGAACGAGCTGTCGCTGTGCCAGAGCTGGTTGGCGATGTTGCTGACGATCTTGCGGTGATCGCGCGCGACCGGCCGGCCGTCGGCATCGACGTTCGAGATGTCCGCCAGTTCGGCGTACTGCAGCCGGTCCGCCTGCTTCTTCACCTTTTTCAGGCCGAGGTCGAGCGGGCCGAACGAGCGCGTCATGCGCATCTGCTGGTCCTGCGTCAGCGGCTGGCCGCGGAACACCAGCACGGCATGGCGGTCCATTGCCGCGTCGATTTCGGCGACCGCATCGGGAGCGAGCGGAGCGCTCAGGTCAATTCCGGTTGCCTCGGCGGCAAACAGATCGTGGAGCGGGTGGATGCGCAGCATGATGGTCCCCGAATGATCGGTGAGGGCAATTTGAGAGCAGAAGGGCCGGCACGTCCACCACCCTCCATGCAACCGCTGCCGGCGGCGCGTCGCCGCGTCCCGTGCCTTCGCCGGTTCGGGCGCGACGATCACCGGAACGGCCCCGGCTGATCCACGTTACACCGGTGCTCCGTGACGAGCGGAACCAAGAGGGGGGAAGCGCGATGCCGCAGGCACGCTGGACCATGATCGTCCTCTGCTGTCTGGCGAACGCGATCAACTACATCGATCGCGCCAACCTCGCCGTGGCGGCGCCGGAGATGCAGCGAGAGCTGGCAATCGACGCCGCCATGATGGGCCTGGTCCTCAGCGGCTTCTTCTGGACCTACTCGATCATGCAGATGCCGTTCGGCTGGTTCGCCGACCGGGTCGGCCCGCGCCTGTCGCTGTCCCTCGCCGTGGCGTGGTGGTCGGTGTTCACCGCCCTCACCGCGGCGGCTCGCAACGTCACCACGCTCATGGGCTGCCGGCTCATGCTGGGAGTTGGCGAGGCGGGTGCCTATCCGTCCTGCGCCAAGGTGACCGCCAACTGGTTCCCGCGCAGCGAGCGGGCCTTGGCCAGCAGCATCTTCGACAGCGGCTCGCGCATCGGCTCGGCGCTGTCGTTGCCGCTGGTCACCTGGCTGATCGGCAGCTTCGGCTGGCGGACATCCTTCGTCGTGACCGGCCTGCTCGGAATTGTCTGGGCGGTCGCCTGGCTGGTGATCTACCGCGATCCCGAGCGGCACCGCTCCGTTACGCCCGAGCAGCTCCGGCGACTCCAGGCCGAGCGCGGCGCCCCGCAAGCGGCCGATGCGCAAAAGATCCCGTGGGTCTCGCTGTTCCGCTATCGCACGGTCTGGGGGATGATGATCGGGTTCTTCTGCCTGAATTTCGTCATCTACTTCTTCATCACTTGGTTCCCGACCTACCTGGTGCAGGCTCGCGGCTTCTCGCTCGCCCAACTCGGAACCCTTGGCGTGCTGCCGGCGCTTGTCGCGATCCCGGGCGGCTGGCTGGGTGGCATCACCTCCGACGCGCTGTATCGCCGCGGCTGGAGCCTGACCGCCGCGCGCAAGGTGTGCCTGGTCGGCGGCATGCTGGTGTCCTCGGCGATCACCCTTTCGGCCATCGCGCCGAACGTCTATGTGGCGCTGCTGTTCTTCGCGATCTCCTACGCCAGCCTGGCCTTCACCGCGGCGAGCATCTGGTCGCTGCCGGGGGACGTGGCGCCCAGTCCCGCCCATGTCGCCTCGATCGGCGGCATCCAGAATTTTGCGTCCAACCTTGCCGGCATCGTGACGACGACGTTCACCGGGGTGATGCTCACGATCACCCGCGGCTCGTTCCTCGTGCCGCTGACCGTGGCGGGCGGGTTCTGCCTGCTGGGTGCCCTTGTGTACCTCTTCGTCGTCGGCAAGATCGGGCCGCTGCCGGCCTTGCCCGGCAGTCTGGCGCCGGGGCGGGCGAGCACGACGGCGTGAGCCCGTGACCGGCATGGTGTTTCGGATGCCGAGGAGAATGCGATGAACCTCACGCTCGATCCGGCCCGCTGCCTCCCCGAAGACGGCTGCGCCGGCACCCTCGTGACCCGGGTCTGGGTTCCGGGAGAGAGCGGTGGACCGAGCGTCGCCGTACTGCATGAGGGGAGCGTGTACGACATCAGCGCGGTGGCCGCGACGACGGCCGAGTTGTTCAACGGCGCCGACCCGCTCGGCACCGTCCGCGCCGCACCGCGCGACCGATTGCTCGGCAGCGTCGAAGCGATCCTCGCGAACAGCGTTGCCGGCGAGCATGATTTGAACCGCCCCCGGTTCCTCGCTCCCATCGACCTGCAGGCGGTGAAGGCGGCCGGCGTTACCTTCGCCTCCAGCCTTCTCGAACGCGTCGTCGAGGAGCAGGCGCGCGGCGACAAGGCGCGGGCCGACGAGGTCCGCCGCGGGCTCGTCGACGAGATCGGCACCGACCTCGGCCAGGTGAGACCGGGGTCGGACGATGCCGCGCGACTGAAAGTGGCGCTGCAGCAACGCGGATTGTGGTCGCAATATCTCGAGGTCGGCATCGGGCCCGACGCCGAGGTGTTCACCAAATGCCAGCCTCTCGCTTCGGTCGGCGTCGGCGCAGAGATCGGCATCAACCCGAAATCGTCCTGGAACAACCCCGAACCCGAGATCGTCCTGGTGGTGAACAGCCGGGGAACCATTGTCGGCGCCACGCTGGGCAACGACGTCAACCTGCGCGATCTCGAGGGGCGGAGTGCGTTGCTGCTGAGCAAGGCCAAGGACAACACGGGGTCGAGCGCCGTCGGCCCGTTTGTTCGCCTGTTCGACGCCAGCTTCGATCTCGACGACGTGCGCCGCGCCGAAATCGATCTTCGCGTCGAAGGCGCGGACGGGTTCGTGCTGACCGGCCGGAGCTCGATGCGGATGATCAGCCGCGATCCGCAGGATCTTGTCAGCCAGACCATCGGTGCCACGAACCAGTATCCCGACGGCTTCGCGCTCTTCCTCGGGACGATGTTCGCGCCGACCGAGGACCGCGGCGAGGCGGGTGCCGGCTTCACGCACCAGCCCGGCGACATCGTGTCGATCTCCTCGCCCAAGCTCGGGGCGCTGACCAACCGCGTCAACACCTGCGACAAGCTGCCGCAATGGGAGTTCGGTGCCCTCGCGCTGATGCGCAACCTGGCGCGTCGCGGGCTTCTCGCGTGAGCGGTCGTTTGAGGAGGAACAGATGCCAAGGACGATAACCCAGGTCACCGCCCACGACGTGCGCTTCCCGACGTCGCGCCACCTCGATGGCTCGGACGCAATGAACAAGGCGCCCGACTACTCGGCGGCCTACGCCCTGGTGGAGACCGATGCCGGCGATGGACTGGTCGGCCATGGCATGACCTTCACCATCGGCCGCGGCAACGAGGTCTGCGCCAAGGCGATCGAGAGCTTGGCTCCGCTCGTCGTCGGCCGGACGCTCGAAGAAATCATCGCCGATATGGGCCGGTTCTGGCGCAGCCTCGCCGGCGAGAGCCAGCTGCGCTGGATCGGGCCGGAGAAGGGCGCGATCCATCTCGCCACGGCGGCGATCACCAATGGGCTGTGGGACCTTTGGGGCAAGGTCGAGGGCAAGCCGGTCTGGAAGCTGCTCGTCGACATGACGCCCGAGGAGGTCGTGCGCTGCATCGATTTCCGCCACATCACGGATGCGCTGACGCCCGACGAGGCGCTCGGCATCCTGCGTCGCAACGCGCCCTCCAAAGGCGAGCGCGAGCGCGAAATGCGGGAAAACGGCTATCCCGCCTACACCACCTCGGCCGGCTGGCTCGGCTATTCCGACGAAAAGCTGCGCCAGCTCTGCCGCGACGCGCTCGCGGCGGGCTGGACGCATTTCAAGCAGAAGGTCGGCGCCGACATCGAGGACGACCTGCGCCGCGCCCGCCTCATCCGCGAGGAGATCGGCTACGAGCGCACCTGGATGGTGGACGCCAACCAGGTCTGGGAGGTCGGGGAGGCGATCGCGAACATGCAGCGCCTCGCCGAGTTCAAGCCGTGGTGGATCGAGGAGCCGCTGAGCCCGGACGACGTGCTCGGCCATGCGAAGGTGGCCGAAGCGGTGCGCCCGCTCGGGATCGGCGTCGCGACCGGCGAGCACTGCCAGAACCGGGTGATGTTCAAGCAATTCCTGCAGGCCCGCGCGATCGATTTCTGCCAGATCGACGCCTGCCGCCTGGGTGGGGTCAACGAGGTGCTCGCGGTGCTGCTGATGGCCGCCAAGTTCGGCGTCCCGGTCTGCCCGCACGCCGGCGGGGTTGGCCTGTGCGAGCTGGTGCAACACCTGTCGCTGTTCGACTACATCGCCGTCTCCGCCTCGCTGGAGAACCGGGTGCTCGAATATGTCGACCATCTGCACGAGCATTTCGTGGACCCGGTGCTGATCCGCGACGGCCGCTACATGCCGCCCGAAGCATCGGGCTACGGCGCGGCGCTCAAGCCCGTGTCGCTCGCCGAGTACACTTTTCCCGGCGGCGCGGCATGGAGCCGGGCCGCCGGGGGCTAGAGGGCCTTGGAAACGGGCCCGGCGTCGCCGGGCGGTCGGCGCTGCGGTCGAGGGCCGCTCTCTGGTTAGGGCTTGTCGCCGTTCTGGATGCGCTGCTCGGACTTGGCCCGCTCATGGTGGCCGGCGACGGCGCCCACGGCGGCTCCGGTCTTGGTGTGCCCGCCCATGACGTGCCCGGCCGCGGCCCCCACGGCGGCACCCTTCAGCGTGCCCCCGCTCGGCTTCTGGGTATCGCTTTCCGCGTGGGCAAGCGAAATCGGGACGACGGCCGCGAGAGCGAGGCCGAAGAATGCCGAAGCGGCGAGGGTGCGGATGGTGTTCATGCCCGTAGCAACGGGCACAACGGTTGATCGTTTCGCGAGCTACCCGATATTTCCCTCGAAACGAGTTGGTTGGGTACGGCGCCTGACCGGAGCCGGCAATCACACGGCGATGCTGCCGGCATCGACGAGATCCCGCCACTCGGCCTCGGTCAGCGTGCGGACGCCCAGTTCCGCCGCGCGGCGCGCCTTTGAACCGGCGTCGGCACCCAGCACGACGAAATCGGTTTTCTTCGAGACGCTGTCGGTGACCTTGGCACCCAGCGCTTCGGCGCGGGCGCGCGCCTCGGGTCGCGACATCGTCTCAAGCGTTCCGGTGAACACCACCACCTTGCCGGCGAGGGCGCTTTCGGCACTCGCCGTCATCGCCATCGGCTCGATCGTCAGCTCGCCCGTCAGCTCGTCCACCGCAGCAACATTGCGGGACTCGCCGAAGAACTCGGCAAGCTCCTCGGCGATTGCCGGTCCGACCCCGATGATGCTGCCGAGCGCGCTGCGCTCCTCGGAACCCACGGTGGTCGCCGCCAGCATCTGGGCGCGCCAGGTCGCGAAATCGCCGTAGTGTCGGGCGAGCAGCTTGGCGTTGGTCTCGCCGATGCGTCGGATGCCGAGCGCGTAGAGGAAACGGTCGAGCGGGATGCGGCGGCGTGCCTCGATGGCGCGGACGAGGTTGCGCGCCGAGACCCGGCCCCAGCCTTCGCGCGCCGCGATCTCCGCCTCGCGTGCGGGCAGGCGGAACAGGTCGGCGGGGCTGTGCAGCCAGCCCTCCTCGTAGAACTCGCGCACGGTCTTGTCGCCGAGTCCGTCGATGTCGAAGGCGGGACGCGAGACGAAATGGATCAGCCGCTCGACGCGCTGCGCCGGACAGATCAGCCCGCCGGTGCAGCGCCGCACCGCCTCGCCCGGCGGGCGCACGGCCTGGCTGCCGCAGGCCGGGCAGGTGTCCGGAAACACGTAGGGCACGGCGTCCTGCGGTCGCGCCTCGGTGACGACCGACAGGATCTGCGGGATCACGTCGCCGGCGCGCTGGATAACGACCGTATCGCCGATACGGATGTCCTTGCGCGCGATCTCGTCCTCGTTGTGCAGGGTGGCGCGGGTGACGAGCACGCCGCCGACATTCACCGGCTGCAGCACCGCGACGGGCGTGAGCGCGCCGGTGCGGCCGACCTGGGTGCGGATGTCCTGCAGGACCGTGACCGCCTGCTCGGCGGGGAATTTCCACGCGATCGCCCAACGCGGCGCGCGGCCGACGAAGCCGAGCCGACGCTGCAAGGCGAGGTCGTCAAGTTTGTAGACGACGCCGTCGATGTCGTAGCCGAGGGCGGCGCGCTCGCTGCCGATGCGCGCCTGGAACGCATCCGCCCCCTGTTCGTCGGCCAGACGCCGCGACAGCGGGTTCACCCGGAACCCCCAAGCCTGCAATCGGGACAGGTATTCCGAGTGCGTCGCGGCGACGGCCTCGCTCGCCTCCCCCATGGCGTAGGCGAACAGCGACAACCGCCGCCCCGCCGTGATGCGCACGTCGAGCTGGCGCAGGCTGCCGGCCGCGGCATTGCGCGGGTTGGCGAACACGCGTTGTCCCGCCGCCGCCTGCGCCTCGTTGAGCGCGAGAAAATCCGCCTTCGTCATGAACACCTCGCCCCGGATCTCGATCAGCTCCGGCGCGTCGCCGTGCAGTTTGCGGGGAATCGCGTCCATGGTGCGGAGGTTGGCGGTCACGTCCTCGCCCTCCAGCCCGTCGCCGCGCGTGGCGCCGCGGGTGAAGCGGCCGTGCTCATAGGTGAGATTGATCGACAGGCCGTCGATCTTCGGCTCGCCGACGAGATCGAGCGGCGCATCGACGGCAAGCCCGAGGAAGCGGCGGGCGCGGGCCAGGAACTCGGCAAATTCTCCGGCGTCGAACGCATTATCGAGCGACAGCATCGGCGTTCGATGCCGCAGCTTGGCGAATCCCGCTTCCGGCGCACCGCCAACCCGGCTGGACGGCGAGTTGGCGCGGATCAGGTGCGGAAAGCGCGCCTCGATCGCCGCATTGCGCCGTCGTAGCGCGTCGTACTCGGCGTCCGTGATGACCGGCGCGTCGTGCTGATGGTAGGCGCGATCATGGCCGCCGATCTCGCGAGCGAGGGAAGCAAGCTCGGCTGCGGCCTCCTCCTCGCTCAGCGCGTCGGCGGCGACCGGCTCGGTCGCGGAGGCGGCGCGCGGCTTGCGGCTCACGCCGGCGCCCCGAGCAGGTCGTCGGCGGCCGCCCGGGCGGCTTCGGTGACGGTCTCCCCCGCCAGCATGCGCGCGATCTCCTCGCGGCGTGCGCGGGCATCAAGCGGCTCGACGACGGTCGCGCTGCGGCCGCGCGCGGCGGTCTTGGCCACGCGCAGATGCCCGGCGCCGCGCGCTGCGACCTGCGGGCTATGGGTGACGACCAGCACCTGCACCCGCTCGGCCACTCGGGCGAGCCGCTCGCCGACGGCGGCGGCGGTCGCGCCACCGACGCCGGAATCCACCTCGTCGAACACCAAGGTCGGCACCGACGAGCCGCTTGCCAGCACCACCTTCAGGGCCAGCATCAGTCGCGACAACTCGCCGCCCGAGGCGACGCGGGCGAGCGGGCCGGGTTCCTGGCCCGGATTGGTCGCGATCAGGAAGCGGACCGCGTCGGCGCCGTCAGCTCCCCATTCTTCGGGTTTCAAGCGGGTGACGGCGACGGCAAAACGCGCCTTGTCCAGCCGCAACGGCGGCAGCTCCCGGGTGACCGCGCGCTCCAGCTTGGCGGCGGCGGCGCGGCGCGCCTCGGAGAGGCGGGCGCAGGCCTGCTCGAAATCGGCGCGGGCCCGGTTCGCGGTCGCCTCAAGGCCGGCAATCTCCGCCGAGCCGGACTCGAGTGCCGCCAGCCGGGCGCGCAGATCGCCCACGAACCCGGGCAACTCGACCACGGCTACCCCGTGCTTGCGGGCGGCACCGCGCAGCGCGAACAGCCGCTCCTCGGCTTGCTCCAGCCGCTTCGGGTCGGCCTCGGCGTCGTCCGCGAGCCGGGTGAGCAGCGATTCCGCCTCGGCCAACGCCTCCTCGGCGCGCTCCAGCGCGGCCATGGCGGCGGCTGCCGGGTTCGTCTCGCCGCCGAACGGTCCGAGCCGCTGCAACAGGCGGGAGGCGGCCCGCAGCGTGGCGGCCGGGCCGGCGCTGCGGCGGTCTCGCGGCGTCAATTCGGCCAGCGCGGCGGCGATCGCCTCGGCACGGCGCTCGCCCTGCTGCAAGCCCTGCCGCTCGCGCGCGAGGCGTTCCTCCTCGTCCGGCTCGGGGGCGAGGCGGTCGAGTTCGTCGAGCGTGTGCCGCAGCCATTCCTCATCCCGGGCGGCGGCCGCGATCGCCTCACGTGCCCGACCGAGCGCGGCGTCCGCGGCCCGCCATTCCCGCCAGCAGCGCGTCACGTCGTCGCGCGTTGACGCCGGCACGCCGAACGCATCGAGCAGCCCGGCATGGCCGGACGGATCGGCAAGGCCCATTTGCTCGTGCTGCCCCTGCACCTCGACCAGCAGCCCGCCGGCGCGCCGCAGCAGCGCGACCCCGACCGGCTGGTCGTTGACGAAGGCGCGGGAGCGGCCGTCGCCGCCCAGCACGCGGCGCAGCACGACCTCGTCGTCGACCTGGACGCCCTGCTCGGCAAGCAGCGCCAGCGCGGGATGCCTCGGCGGCGGGGCAAAACTCGCGGTCACGCTCGCCTGCGCGGCGCCGGGCCGCACCATGCCGGCTTCGGCGCGCGCCCCGAGGGCCAGTCCCAGACTGTCGAGCAGGATCGACTTGCCCGCGCCGGTTTCGCCCGTGAGCACCGACAGGCCGGGGCCGAAGCCGAGGTCCAGCTTCTCGATGAGCACGACGTCGCGGATGGACAGCGCGGTCAGCATCGCCCCGCGCCGTCTCCGCGCGTCAGAAGATCGCGTTCATGGCGCGCGTGACGAAGCCGGGCCGGTCCTTCGGCCTGGTGCGCTCGCCGCTCTGCACGAGCCCGTTGTCGAGCAACTGGTTGTAGCTGTCCTCGTACCATTCGTTGCCGGGGTAGTTGTAGCCAAGCACCGAAGCCGTCCGCCGCGCCTCATCCCGCAAGCCGAGCAGCAGGTAGATCTCGGTCAACCGGTGCAGCGCCTCCGGAACATGGTTGGTGGTCTGGAAATCGTCCACCACGCGTTGGAAGCGGCCAATCGCCGCCTCGTAGAGGTGCTGCTTCTCGTACCACCGGCCAATCTCCATCTCCTTGCCGGCGAGGTGATCGCGCGCAAGGTCGATCTTCAGGCGCGCATCACGCCCATAGGCGCTGTCGGGGAAGCGGTTGACCACCTCCTGCAACGCCGCCATGGCGAGTTCGGTGCCCTTCTGGTCGCGCTGGATGTCGGCGATCTGCTCGTAGTAGCTGAGCGCGCGCAGGTAGTAGACGTAGGCGATGTCGCGATGGGCCGGATGCAGCTGGATGAAGCGGTCGAGGGTGCCGATCGCTTCGGTGTAGTGGTTCTGCAGATATTGCGTGTAGCCTTGCATGAGCTGGGCGTTCACCGCCCAGGACGAGTAGGGATAATACTGCTCGACCGCATCGAACTGGGCGTTGGCGGTGACGTAGCGCTGTTGCCCCAGGGCATCGACGCCCTGATTGTAGATCTGCTCGGGTGGGATTTTCGAGTAGTCGAGCTTGGTCTCGAGATCCTCGGACTTGCCGGTCCACGGCAGCACCGAACTCAGCGTCTGACAGCCGCCCAACAGCGCCAGCGACAACAGCGCGGCGATGCGCGCCGCGCGCGGGAGAGAGACGACCGAGACGGGGCGGCGAGGCATGGGCGCGGTCTGATCCTGTTTCATCACCGCAGCTATAGCATGGGCGCCCGCGTCCACCATGGGCACCCACCGCTCAGGGACTTGCTCGGCACAGGCAGGGTTACGCGGCGGCCGGCAGCTCCAGATCGGCGTGGCTGGCCCAGCGCCAGGACGAGGGATCGGCGAACAGCGTCCGCAACAGGGCGTTGTTCAGCGTGTGACCCGACCGGTGCGCGACGAGACGCCCCCGCAGGGGCGCCCCTGCCAGGGCGAGGTCGCCTACGATATCCAGCAGCTTGTGGCGGATGAACTCATCGGGCATGCGCAGGCCCCCGGGGTTCAGCACCGTCGCCTCGTCAACCACGACCGCGTTCGCGAGACTGCCGCCGCGCGCCAAGCCGGCTTCCCGCAAGTGGGCCACCTCGGCCGCCTCGGTGAACGTGCGTGCGCGGGCGAGTTCCTCCCGGAACGAGCTTTCGGTCAACCGCAGCGACAGCGCCTGCCGGCCGATCGCCGAGGCCGCGAACTCGATCGAGACCGCCATGTCGAAGCCGAAGCCGGCGGGGCGCAGCTCGGCGAAGGACGCGCCGTTCTCCACTCGGACGGTGCGCAACACCTCGATCTCGGAGCGCGCCGCGTCCTGCTCGACGATGCCGGCACAGTCCAGCAGGAACACGAGAGGGGCCGCCGAGCCGTCAAGAATCGGCAGCTCCGGCCCGTCCACTTCGACAAGCAGGTTGTCGACGCCGCAGCCCGCTGCAGCAGCCATCAGATGCTCGACCGTCCCGACCCGGTGCTCGGGGGAGTGCGACGACGCCAGCGCAGTGCACAACCGGGTGTCGACCACCTGATCGTAGCGCGCCTCGATCTCCACCCCGAGATCGGTCCGGCGGAAACGGATGCCGGTTCCGGCCATGGCCGGACGCAGGGTCAGCGAGACGCGCTGGCCGGAGTGCAGGCCGACGCCGACGCAGCCGATCGCGGCCTTCAGCGTGCGCTGCCGTCGGGAGGGATGTTGTATCACCAGAGTGTCAGCCAATCCGTCCATCATGCATCCGGGCCGTTGATGACGCCGGACCCGAGTCAATTCGCGTCCGGGATGGAAGCTAGGCAGACCTCCACCCCGGCGCCAGTCAATCATTATTTCTGAATGTTACTCCACAACCCATTGTCTTTACGGCAATCATGATGACTGCCGGCGTAGGAACGCCGGGATGTCGAGGCCGACATCCTCACCCCCGGACTGGCGGACCGAGGCGCGGATCGGCTCCGCCTTGGGCTCCTGCACCGGCTGCTCCGGCTGCGGTTGCCCGGGCTCGGCCGGGTAGGGGCTCGAGGCTACCCCTGCGGCGCCGGCGAGGGTGTGGCGCAGCCGGCCGGTGACGGTCTGGAATATGCTGCGCCGTACTTCCACTCCGTTAATGCCGCTGCCATGGGTCACCGGCGGGCGCGGCTGCTCGGCGAACAGCCCGCTGCCGCGTTGGCCAGTCGGCGCGGCGGCGCGGCCCTGACCCGTTGACCCGGCACCGCCCTGCGTGTGGGACTGCCCGCCGCCCGCGCCTGGCTGGTGACCCGTTCCGGCCGGTACGGCGGCTTCCGAGTGCGCAGGCGTGCTGTGGGCGAGCGGCTGATGCGAGGTCGACGCGCGCTGCAGGGCGACCGAGTGGGGGACGCCGCCGATCGTCAGCGGCCCGCCGGCGTGTCCCGCCACCGCCGGCGCTGGTGCCGGCGTGCCGGACCCGCCCACCGCGACGAGCCGGGGCCGCTGCGCCTCGTTGGGCAACGGGCCATCGATCCCGGTCGCGACCACCGAGACCCGGACTTTGCCTTGCAGGGTCTCGTCGATCGCCGAACCGAAGATGATGTTGGCGTCCTCGTCCACTTCCTCGCGGATGCGGTTGGCCGCCTGGTCGACCTCGAACAAGGTCATGTCCTCGCCGCCGGTGATGTTGATCAGCAGGCCGCGCGCCCCCGCCATCGAGGTATCCTCCAGCAGCGGATTGCTGATCGCCGCCTCGGCGGCACGGATGGCGCGGTTCTCGCCCTCCGCCTCGCCGGTGCCCATCATCGCCTTGCCCATCTCCGCCATGACCGTGCGGATGTCGGCGAAGTCGAGGTTCACCAAGCCGGGTGCCATCATCAGGTCGGTGACGCCGCGGACGCCCATGTAGAGCACATGGTCCGCCATTTTGAAGGCGTCCTTCCAGGTCGTCCTCTCATTGGCCATCCGGAACAGGTTCTGGTTCGGGATGACGATCAGCGTATCGACGAACGCCTGCAGCTCCTCGATGCCCTGGTCGGCGGCGCGGGCGCGCCGGCTGCCCTCGAAGCTGAACGGCTTGGTGACGACGCCCACCGTGAGGATATTGCGCTCGCGGGCCATGCGGGCGATCACGGGTGCCGCGCCGGTGCCGGTGCCGCCGCCCATGCCGGCGGTGATGAACACCATGTGCGCGCCGTCGAGATGGCGGTACAGCTCGTCGGCGGCTTCCTCGGCGGCGGCGCGGCCGATCTCGGGCTTGGCGCCGGCACCCAGGCCCTGCGTGATGTGCGGGCCAAGCTGGATGCGCCGGTCGGCGCGACTGTGCATGAGCTGCTGGGCGTCGGTGTTGGCGACGACGAACTCCACCCCCTGGAGATTGAGCGCAATCATGTTGTCGACGGCGTTGGTGCCGCCGCCGCCGACGCCGATGACGGTGATCCGCGGGGTGAAGTCGGTGTGCTGTGACTGCGCGATGGTCAGGTTCAGGGTCATGCGTGAGCTCCCCAGGGGAAAGTTGTTCTGATGATGAAACGGTGAGTTGGGTAGAGCGCCGCCATCAGAGGCGCTCCTTGAGGAAAGCGACGAACCGGCGGAACCGTCCGGCGGGCTTGCTGGTGGCGAGATCGATGTCGTGCATCGTGCGGCCTTCTCCGGCGGTCCAGGCGAGCAGCCCGGCGGCGGTGGCGAAGGCGGGACCCGAGGCGCTGTCAGGCAGGCCGCGTACGCCGTGCGGGCGTCCGATCCGTACCTGGCGGCCGAGGATGCGGGCGGCCATCTCGCCCGCACCGCCGAGCAGGGACGCCCCCCCGGTCAGCACGACGCGGGTTCCCGCCGCGCGCGACAGCCCGGAGCCGTCGAGCCGCTCCTTGACCAGCTCGAACGTCTCTTCCAGGCGCGGGCGGATGATGTTGGTCACCATGCTGCGCGGCACTTTCGCGATCTGGTGCTCGTCCTCGCCGACCAGCGGCACCGGCAGCAGCTCGCGCTCGTCGTCGGCGCAGCTCACCGCGTTGCCGTAGAGCGTCTTCAGCCGCTCGGCATGGGCGACCGGCGTGGAGAGCAGGCGGGCGAGGTCGTTGGTGACGTGGACGCCACCGACCGGGAGCTGCGCCGTGTGCAGCAACTGGCCCTCGGCGAACACGGCCACTCCGGTGGTGCCGCCGCCCATGTCGATCACCGTGACGCCGAGCTCGCGTTCGTCCGGCACCAGGGTGGACAGGCCGGCGGCCATCGGCGCGGAGACCAGCTCGGCGATGTCGAGATCGCAGCGGGCAATGCAGGCGCCCAGGCTGCGCAGCGCCGTCACGGCGGCGTCGATGACGTGCAGCCGGGCGTTGAGCGCCGCGCAGTGCAGGCCACGCGGATCGGCGATCCCCTGCATGTCGTCGACGCTGAAGGTGAGCGGCAGCGCGTGGATCGTCTCGCGGCCGTCGACCGCCGCCCGCGCCCGGCCCTCATGGACCACCCGCTTGATGTCCGCCTCCTCGACGGCGCGGCCGCCGACCGGCCACTGCACGTTGAACAGCCGGCTCTCGGGCAGGCCGCAGGTCAGGTTGACGGTGACCGCGCGCAGCCTGGTATCGGCCATGTCCTCGGCCTGGCCGACACAGGCGCGGATCGCACGCTCCGCCTTCTCCAGATCGACGATGCCGCCGCCGCGCACCCCGCGCCCTTTGTGCCAGCCGAAGCCGAGCACCCGCAGCGTGCCGTCGCTCTCGATGCGGCCGATCAGGCAGGCGATCTTGGTGGTGCCGATGTCGAGCACGCCGAACGGTCCGGTGCGCACGCCGCGCGGACGCTGCGGCTCGTCGGGACCCCCCGGCGGCGGTGGCAACATGCGGCGTGACATGTCGTTCATGGTGCCGCCTCGCTCATGTGGGCCGGTGCATCGCGCCGGCCGGCACCCGCGCCGGGCCGACGGGGTCGGGGTGCGTGGCACCGGGTTTCTGGGGATCGGCGAGGGGCCGTACCACGAGCCGGTCGGGCAGCCGCATGTCCACCGTCGCCAGCGGCCGCTCGAGCAGCGCGTGTTCCTGCTGCAGCGCGAGCAGCCGATCGAGGGCCGCCACCTCGGCGCCCTCCGGCAGCAGCACGTCGGCGCCGTTGTCCATGCGCAGGTTCCAGCGCCGCTCGCCCACCCGCACTGCGGCGGTGACGTGCGATTGCAGCGCCGGCCGCTCGCTCAGTGCATCGAGCAACGGCCCGGCATTGGCCGGCGCGCCGGGCCCGACCACCAGCGGCAGGCGGCCGTCCTGGGTCACGTTGTCGTCCGTGACGATCTGACCGTCGCGGTCGATCAGCACGAACTTGCCCTGGTTCTGCCAGACCGCGAACGGCCGGCGCTCCTGCAGCTGCACCACGATGGTGGCCGGCAGCCGCCGCTCGACCGTGGCATGCTCGACCCAGGCCAGCCGCTCGATGTTAGCGCGCGCCGCGGCTACCGAGAAGCCGAGGATCGGCGCGCCCTTGCTCACCCCGATGGCGGCCCGCAACAGCGGCTCGGGGGTGTTGGCGCGGCCCCGGATGTCGACGTTCTGGACCCGCAGCCCGAGCGCCGCGGTCGCGTTGCCTAGCCGCTCGCGAAGACTGACGAGGGTGCCCTCTGACCCCTTCGGACGCACCATGCCCCAGATCAGCAGGGCACCCACCACCGCCAGCACCGTCCAGGCCGCGGGGCGGAGATAGCGCCGGTAGCGGCGTGCCAGCAGCTTGAGCCGGCCGGGCCGGTCGCTGATGCTGTTGCGCTGGCTGCGGGTCACGCGCGGCACGCGGCGTTCTCCACCATCCAGGCGCAGAGCTGCGAAAAACTCATGCCGAGATGCGCCGCCTGCTCGGGCAGCAGCGAGGTCGGCGTCAGGCCGGGCTGCGTGTTGAGTTCCAGCAGCACCAGGTGGCCGGGTTTTTCCCCGGTGTCGTCGAAGCGGAAATCCGCGCGCGAGGCGCCCCGGCAGCCGAGTGCGCGATGCGCGGCGACGGCAACGTGCATCGCGCGGTCGTAGATCGCAGCGTCGATCGCCGCCGGGATGACGTGGCGGGAACCGCCAAAGGCGTATTTCGACTCGTAGTCGTAGAAGGCATGGCTGGCGATGATCTCGGTCACGGCGAGGGCGCGCTCACCCATCACGCCCACCGTCAGCTCCCGGCCGGGCACGTATTCCTCGACCAGTGCCGCCGCACCGTAGCTCCACGTTTGAGCGATTTCGGCGCGACGGTTGTCGCCGGCGCGCACGATCTGCACGCCGACCGAAGAACCTTCGTTGATCGGCTTGACTACGTACGGGCGCGGCATCGGGTCGGCCGCCTCCAGCTCGGTGAGCTCGACCGCGCGGCCGCGCGGCACCGGCAGGCCGGCGGCCGCGAACACCGCCTTGGCGGCGATCTTGTCCATCGCCAGCGCCGAGGCGCGCACGCCGGAATGGGTGTACGGGATGCCGAGCCAGTCGAGCACGCCCTGGATCGCGCCGTCCTCGCCGAAGCGGCCGTGCAGCGCGTTGAACACCGCGTCCGGCCTGGGCGCGAGCGCCGCGATGACGGCGCCGAGATCGGCCCCGACGTCGATCGGCCGCACGGAAAAACCCGCTTCGCGCAGGGCCGCGATGACCTGCACGCCGGACGACAGGCTCACCTCCCGCTCGGCGGAGATGCCGCCGTAGAGCACCGCGACCTCGGTCAATGCACCGCCTCCCGCTTGCCGGCGGGGATTCCGATGCGGTGGATCTCCCATTCCAGAGTGACGCCCGAGGCCGCGAACACGCGGTGGCGCACCTCCTCGCCAAGTCCTTCGAGATCGGCCGCGCTGGCGCCGCCGGCGTTGATCAGGAAGTTGCAGTGCTTGTCGGACACCATGGCGCCGCCTCGCGTCAGGCCCCGGCAGCCGGCGGCGTCGATCAGCTCCCACGCCTTCATGTCGGGTGGGTTGCGGAACGTCGAGCCACCGGTGCGGGCGCGGACCGGCTGGCTCGCCTCGCGGTCGGCGCGGATCGCGTCCATGCGCCCGGCGATCGCCGCGCGCAGGCCGGCATGGGCGCGCAGCCGGGCGCGCACGACGACGCTCTCGGGCGGCAGCCCGGCGTGCCGGTAGGCAAAGTCGAGCGCCGCGCCGTCGAGCCGGACCAACTCGCCGTCGCGCGTCACGATCTCCGCCCAGTCGAGGCAGGTCGCGATGTCGCCGCCGTAGGCCCCCGCATTCATCGCCACCGCGCCGCCGATCGTGCCGGGAATGCCGCACAGGAACTCGATCCCGGCCAGGCCGGCGGCGGCCGCGTGCTCGGCGACGGTCACGTCAAGCGCCGCCGCTCCGGCCACCACGCCGGCGGGTTCGACCTCGATTGCGCCGAAGCCGCGCCCCAGGCGGATCGTGACGCCGCGCAGGCCGCCGTCCCGCACGATCAGGTTGGAGCAGGCGCCGAGCACCTGGACCGGCACGGTGTGCGGCAGGGCGCGCAGGAAGGCGGCGAGGTCCGCAGGGTCGGCCGGTCGCACCAGCGCCTCCGCCGTGCCGCCGACACGAAACCATGTCGCCGGGGCGAGCGCCGCGTCCGCCTGCACCCGGCCGCGCAGGTCGGGCAAGGTCGCGGCCAGAAGGGCGGTTTCGGCGCGCATGGTCATGATCCGGCCGCCGCCGCGCGACGCCCGCCGCCGGATTGCAGCTCGGCCAGCTCAGCCGGCAGGGTCTGCGCCCACTGTGTGATGTTGCCGGCGCCGAGGCAGACGACGTAGTCGCCGGGCCGGGCGATCGCGTGGACCATCTCCGCCAAGCGCGCGGGGGCGGGCAGCGGCACCACGCTGCGATGCCCGCGCGCCCGCAAGCCCTCGACCAGCGCGTCGCGGTTGGCGCCCGCGATGGGGGTTTCGCCCGCGCTGTAGACGTCGGCGATGATCACCGTGCCGGCGTCGTTCATGCAGGTGCAGAACTCGGCGAACAGCGAGTGCAGCCGCGAGTAGCGGTGCGGCTGGACGATCGCCAGCACGTCGCGCGCGCCGGCCTGCCGTGCCGCCTTGAGCACGGCGGCGATCTCCACCGGATGATGGCCGTAATCGTCGATGATGGTGATGCCGCCGCTCTCGCCGGTCTTGGTGAACCGCCGCTTGACGCCGCGGAAACTCGCCAGCGCGCTGCGCAGGGTGGTGTCGTCGATGTCCATTTCGAGGCCGACGGCGATCGCGGCGAGCGCATTCTGCACGTTGTGCTGGCCGAGCATCGGCAGCCGGAACGGCCCCATGCGCCGGGTGCGATGGTGCTGGCGGTCGGTGACGACGACCTCGAACGTGGCGCCGAGCTTGTCGGCCATCACCCGCTCGGCCCGCACGTCGGCCTGCGGGCTGAACCCGTAGGTCACGATGCGGTGGTCCGACAGGCGCGGGATCATCTGCTGCACCGCCGGGTGGTCGATGCACAGCACGGCGAAGCCATAGAAGGGAATATTGCCGACGAACTGGTCGTAGCCGGCCAGCATCGCCTCGGCGGTGCCCCAGTGGTCGAGATGCTCGGGGTCCATGTTGGTAACGACCGCGATCACCGCGGGGAGCCGGAGGAAACTGCCGTCGCTCTCGTCGGCCTCCACCACCATCCAGTCGCCGGCGCCGAGCCGGGTGTTGGTGCCGTAGGCGTTGACGATGCCGCCGTTAATCACCGTCGGGTCGAGATGGGCCGCCTCCAGCACCGCCGCGATCAGGCTCGTGGTCGTGGTCTTGCCGTGCGTGCCGCCGATCGCGACCGACCATTTCAGGCGCATCAATTCGGCCAGCATCTCGGCGCGGCGCACCACCGGAATCAGTCGGGCGCGCGCCGCCGCAACCTCGGGGTTGTCGCGCCGGACCGCGGTGGAGACCACGACGACCTGGGCGCGGCCGAGATGGGTGGCGTCGTGGCCGATCGCGACCGGGATGCCGGCCTCGCGCAGCCGGCGGACGTTGGCGCTGTCGGCGATGTCGCTGCCCTGGACGGAGTAGCCGAGGTTGTGCAGCACCTCGGCGATGCCGGACATGCCGATGCCGCCGATGCCGACGAAATGGATGGTGCCGATCGAGAGGGGCAAGGCTCTCACGCGCGCGTCTCCTGCCGCATGAGGGCTTCGACAAGATCGGCCAGGCGCGCGGCGGCGCCCGGCCGCGCCTGACCGCGCGCGGCCGACGCCGCGTGGACGAGTGCCGCGGGGTGATCGACAAGCCCGCTGACGCGGGCGGCCAGCGCGGCGGCGGTGAAGGTCGCCTGCGGCATCAGCCAAGCGGCGTCCGTGTCGGCGAGCGCGCGCGCGTTGGCGCTCTGGTGATCGTCGATGGCGCCGGGCAGCGGCACCAGGATGGAAGGGCAGCCGGCCACCGCGAGTTCGGCAACGGTGGAGGCGCCGGCCCGCGCGATGACCAGGTGTGCGGCGGCGAGGCGGGCGGCAACGTTGGGGAAGAACGCCGCAAGCTCGGCGTCGATTCCCGCTCCGGTGTAGGCGGCGCGCACCCGGTCGAGATCCTCCTTCCGGCACTGCTGCACCACCGCAACTCGCCCGCGAATTGGCGCCGGAAGCGCTGCGAGCGCGGCCGGCACCACGTCGCTGAACACCCGCGCCCCCAGCGATCCCCCGAGGACCAGGATTTGCACGCGATCCGCCGGCGGCGCGTAGGTGCGCGCGGCGAGCGCGGCAAGCGCCGAGCGCACCGGGTTGCCGGTGAGCACGGTCTGCGCGGTTTCCGGCACTCGCTCGGTCGCGGCGAAGCTGAGCGCGAGGGCGGTCGCCCGGCCCGCCAGGAAGCGGTTGGCGCGGCCGAGCACGGCGTTCTGCTCGTGCAGGATGACCGAGGGCGGCCGGCGCAGCAGCCGCGCGCCGATCGCCGGCGCGACCGACGGGTAGCCGCCGAACCCGACCACCGCCGAGGCGTCGAGCCGGGCGAGGCGCGCGCGCGCCTGGGCGACGCCGGCGGCCAACCCCAGCGCCGCCGCCCCGCCGCGTAGCGCGCCGCGTCCGGCGATGCCGGCGCCTCGCAGCACGTGCCGCTCGAGGCCGGCGAACACCGGGCTGTCGAGTGCGCCGGAGCGGGCGTCGGTCATCAGCGCGACCCGGTGGCCGCGCGCGACCAGTTCCGCCCCCAGCGCTTCGGCCGGGAAGAAGTGGCCGCCCGTGCCGCCGGCGGCGATGACGATGGGGCGCGCCGTCGGGCCTCTCACGCCATGTCTCCGTGATGGCGACGGCGGGTGAGCGCCAACAGCATCCCGATGCTGAGGGCGACCGCCAGCACCGACGATCCGCCGTAGGAGATGAACGGCAAGGTCATGCCCTTGGTCGGGATCAGGTGCAGCGTCGAGGCCATGTTCACCAGAGCCTGCAGCCCGAAGCCGGTGACCAGGCCAGTGGAGGCGAGCACCACGAACAGGTCGGGCTCGTGCAGCAGGCGCAGCAAGCCGCGCAACACGATGAAGGCGAACACGCCGAGGATCAGCAGGCACACCAGCATGCCGAACTCCTCGCCGGCCACCGCGTAGACGAAGTCGGCGTGCGCGTCGGGCAGCACGTCTTTCACGCGCCCCTCGCCGGGTCCCCGGCCGAGCAACCCGCCGTTGCCGAACGCCTCGAGCGCAGTTGTGACCTGGTAGTGGTCGCCCACCGCCGGATCGAGAAAGCGCTGCACCCGGCTCTGCACGTGCGGGAACAGCGCATAGGCGCCGACCGCGGCAAAGCACAAACCGATGAAGCCGACTCCGACGAATGCGAGATTGAGCCCGCTGACATAGAGCTGCGCGAACAGCACCGCCGTCACCACCGCGAGCATGCCGATGTCGGGCTGCGACTTGAGCAGGACGGCGATCACCCCGTAGGTGGCAAGGGCCAGCCAGAAGCCGGGAAAGCGCGGCGTGCGGCGACCCTCGACGATCAGCCAGGCGGCGACCACGGCGAAGCAGGGTTTGAGGAACTCGCTCGGCTGCAGCGACATGCCGGGCAGCGCGATCCAGCGGCGCGCCCCCTTGATCTCGACGCCGATCACCATGGTCGCGGCGGTGAGCGCGAGCGCCGCGACGCAGCCGACGATCGCGAGTCGCCGGATCTGCCGCGGCGAGAGCAGCGACACGGCGACGACGATCAGGCCGGCGAGGGCAAGAAACAGCACCTGCTTGAAGATGAACATGTCGCGCGACTGGCCGATCCGCTCGGCGACCGCCGGCGAGGCGGCAAGCATCATCACGTAGCCGAAGCCGATCAGCGTCGTGACGGCGAACAGGGTCCAGCGGTCGACCGTCCACCACCAGCGGCCCAGCGTCGAGGTGTCGGCGCGCGACAAGGCGGGCATCAGGCGGCTCTCCCGTGGGCGAGTTGCGCGACCAGGGCGGCAAAGCGGTCGCCGCGGGCGTCGAAGCCGCTGAACTGGTCGAAGCTCGCGCAGGCCGGCGACAACAGCACCACGGGCACGTCGCCGGCGCGGGCGGCGGCGAGCGCGGCGGGCACCGCTGCGTCGAGTGTCCCCGCCAAGGTGTGCGGCACGCCGTGCGCGGCGAGAGTGACGGCGAGTATCGGCGCGTCGCGGCCGATCAGCAGTGCGTGGGCAATTCGCGCGAAGTAGGGCGCGAGCGACTCGATGCCGCCCGGCTTGGCGATGCCGCCGGCGATCCAAACCACGCGCTCATGGCAGCCGAGCGCACGGGCGGCAGCATCGGCATTGGTCGCCTTGCTGTCGTTGATGAACGCGATCCCGGCGATGCTGCCGACCGATTGCTGCCGATGCGGCAAGCCCGGAAACGACTCGATCGCGCGCGCGATGTCGGCGTCGCGCACGCCGAGGAAACGCGCGATGGCGGTCGCGGCAGCGATGTTCTGCGCGTTGTGCGCGCCGGCGAGCGAACTCTGCCGGGGAGAAGAGTCTCGACAACCCTGAAACAGTGACGACTCGGCCCGGCCGCGCACGCCGCCACTTTGCGATCTCGCGCGCGCCCGGGTCGTCGACCCCGATCACCGCCAGATCGTCCGCGCCCTGCCGATCGAAGATCGCGCGCTTGGCGGCTGCATAGCCGGCCATGTCGCCGTGGCGGTCGAGATGATCTGCGCTGAGGTTGAGCATCGCCGCCGCAGAGAAACGGATGGTTGCGATTCGCTCCAACATGTAAGACGACATTTCCAATACGTAAGCGCCACGATCATCGAGCAGCGGCAGTGTCAGCGCGGCCGGTCCGAGATTGCCGCCGGCGGCGACGCTCATGCCGGCTGTCTGAAGTACGTGAGCGAGCAGGGCGGTCGTGGTCGACTTGCCGTTGGTGCCGGTGATGCCGACGAATTGTGCGCCCGAGCCGGCCCGGCGCACCGCCTCGAACAGCAGCTCGGCATCGGAGAGGATCGGGATACCGGCGGCGAGCGCCCGAGTCGCGATCTGGTGCGGCTTGGGCAACCGGTGCGCAATGCCGGGCGAGAGTACCAGTGCGTCGAACCGCTCGCCCGCCTCGGGCTCGCGCACCGCGCATCCCGCCGCCGCCGCGGCCGTCCGCGCATGCGGCGTGTCGTCCCACGCCACCACCTCGGCCCCCATAGCGGCGAGCGCCTGCGCCGCCGGCAGTCCGTTGCGGCCAAGCCCGACCACGGCGTAGCGCCGTCCGGCAAACAGGTTCGGCGGGAACGCGCCGGTCATCGGATTTTCAGCGTGGCGAGGCCCGCCAGCGCGAGGATCATGGAGATGATCCAGAATCGGATGACGATCGTCGGCTCGGCCCAGCCCTTCTTCTCGAAATGGTGGTGCAGCGGCGCCATCAGGAACACGCGTCGCCCGGTACGCTTGTACCAGAACACCTGGATGATGACGCTGACGGTCTCGACCACGAACAGGCCGCCGACGATCAGCAGCACGATCTCGTGCTTGGTCGCCACCGCCACAGCACCGAGCGCGCCGCCGAGCGAGAGGCTGCCGGTGTCGCCCATGAACACCGCCGCGGGCGGCGCATTGAACCACAGGAAGCCGA
Source organism: uncultured Alphaproteobacteria bacterium (assembly GCA_963719345.1). Classification (GTDB taxonomy): domain Bacteria; phylum Pseudomonadota; class Alphaproteobacteria; order Acetobacterales; family Acetobacteraceae; genus CAVRCA01. The sequence goes on along the minus strand of CAVRCA010000003.1, from coordinate 462,031 downwards.
GTCCCGCGCCGATCAGAGCCGCGCAGAAAACTCCCAATTCTCCCGCGCCAGGCACCGGGTTGAGCTGCAGATAGTCGGCGAAGATGCGGTTGCCCACGAGGTAGGAAATCAGCGCGAACACGCCGGCGGCGATGATCATCGGCACGATCGCCAACCCGTCGAGTCCGTCGGTCAGGTTCACCGCGTTCGAGCTGCCGAGCATGACCAGCATCCCGAACACCGGAAAGAAGATAGCCGAGCGGGATCAGCACTTCCTTGAACACCGGCACCGTCAGGGTGGTCGCGAGCGGGTGGCGAGTGACCAGCACAATCGCGATCGCCGCGACCAATCCGATCAGCATCTGCGCAACCAGCTTGGACCGTCCGGACACGCCGCGATGGTTGCGTTTGGAGAGTTTGAGGTAATCGTCGGCAAAGCCGAGCGCGCCGTAGCCGAGGGTGACGAACAGCACGATCCACACATACGCGTTGCGCAAGTCGGCCCACAGCAGTGTCGATGCAGTCAGCGCAAAGAGGATCAGCACACCGCCCATCGTCGGCGTGCCTTTCTTCTCGATGAGGTGGCGCTCCGGACCGTCGAGTCGGATCGGCTGGCCGGAGCGCTGCACCGACTTGAGCCAGCGGATCGTCGCCGGCCCGAGCAGGAAGCTGACCAGCAGCGCCGTCAGGCACGCCGCACCCGAGCGGAACGTGATGTAGCGGAACAGATTGAACAGGATGAACTGGTCGCCGAGCGGCCGGAACAGATTGAACAGCATCAGCGTGCGTCCGCTTGCGGCTGCTCGAGGGCGGCGACCACCAGCCGCATCCGGCTGCCCAGGCTGCCCTTGACCAGGATCGCATCGCCCGGCGCCGCGGCGGCGGCGACCAGCGGTGCCAGGGTCGCGGCGTCGGCGGCGTGCGCCGCGCGCAAACCCGGCGGCACGGCATCGAACAGATGGCGGGTCAACGCTCCGCAGGCGAACAGCGTGTCGGCGGCGGCGGCGACGTCAGGGGCGAGCGCGGCGTGCTCGGCCGGACCCTCGTCGCCCAGCTCGAGCATGTCACCGAGTACCGCGACCCGGCGCGCGGCCGGCTGCAGTCGCAGCACGTCGAGCGCGGCGCGCACGGCGGCCGAGGAAGCATTGTAGCTTTCGTCGAGCAGCAACGCACAGCCGCCGGGGACGGCAATCCGCCGGCGCGCGCCCCGCCCGGCGACCGGGACGAAATCGGCGAGGGCGGCAACCGCCAAGTCCAGATCGGCGCCGAGCGCCGACGCGGCGGCGAGGGCAGCCACCGCGTTGACCGCCATGTGCCGGCCGGGCGCGGCGAGCCGGAAATGCACCTCGCGTCCGTCGATCCGCGCCGCGACATCGCTGCCGTCGGCGTCGGCTCCGGGCCGCGAGCAGGCGCGCTTCGGCCGGCTCGCCCGTGCCGAAGGTGAGCACCCGTGCGGCCGACGCGGCGGCGCGCAGGCGACCGAGCAGCGGCGAGTTGGCGGGCAGAACAGCCGTGCCGCCCGGTTCCAGTCCGCGTGCGATCGAGGCTTTCTCGTCGGCGATCGCCTCGATGCTGCCGAGATGGCCGACATGCGCGCGCCCGATCGAGGTGATCAGCGCAACGTGCGGGCGGGCGAGGCGGGCCAGCGGAAAAATCTCGCCGGCGTGGTTCATGCCGATCTCGACGACGCAAAACCGCGTGCCGGCGGGCAGGCGCGCCAAGGTCAGCGGCACGCCCCAGTGATTGTTGTGCGACGCTTCGGCGGCGTGGGTCGCGCCCTGCGCCGACAAGATGGCTCGCAGCATCTCCTTGGTGGTCGTCTTGCCGACGCTGCCGGTGACGGCGACCAGCTTGCCGGCGAAGCGGGCGCGGGCGAAGGCGCCGAGTGCGTGCAGGCCGGCCAGCGTGTCGGCCACGGTGAGCAGCGGCGCCGTGGCGCCCAGGCCCGCCACCGGACGATGCACCAGAGCGCCGGCGGCGCCCTGCGCCAGCGCCTCGGCGACGAACTCGTGGCCGTCGCGATGCTCCCCCGCCAGGGCGACGAACAGATCGCCCGGCCGCAGGCTGCGGGTGTCGATCGACACGCCCGAGGCGGCGAACGGCACCGGCATGGTGCCCTGGGTGGCTTGCGCCAAGTCGTGCGGGGTCCAGAGGGGGTTCGTCATGCCAACCCCCGGATCAGCGCTGCGTCGTCGAACGGCAGCACCGTCCCGCCGACGATCTGGCCCTGTTCGTGCCCCTTGCCGGCCACCGCGAGCACGTCGCCAGGGGCAAGCGCGTCGAGCGCCGTCTCGATCGCGCGCGCCCGGTCGCCGATCTCGATCGCGCCCGGGCAGGCGGCCAGGATCGCCGCCCGGATCACCGCCGGTTCTTCTCCCCGGGGATTGTCGTCGGTGACGATCACCCGGTCGGCGTGGCGCGCGGCCGCGACGCCCATCAGTGGGCGCTTCCCGCGGTCACGGTCGCCGCCGGCGCCGAAAACGACGTGCAGCCGACCGGCGGTATGCGGCCGCAGCGCGATCAGCAATCGCTCCAGCGCGTCCGGCGTGTGCGCATAGTCGACATAGGCGGCGGCGCCATTGGGCAGCCGCGCCGCCAATTCCATTCGCCCGCGCACGCCGCGCAGGCAAGGCAGCCGCTCGACCACCCCGTGCTCGCCGGTCGCCTCGGCCAACGCGGCGGCGAGCAGCACGTTGTCCGCCTGAAACCGACCGGGGAGAGCGAGCGCCAAATCGTGTCGGGTGCCGCCGGCCTCAATCTCGAGCACTTGCCCATCCGGGCGAGGAATGCTGCGAATCAGCCGGATGGCCGAGCCGGTCTCGCCGACGCTGCGCAGATCGAGCTTGCGGCGGGTTGCGATGCCGGCCAGCGCGTCTCGGGTCACCGGATCGAGCGTGTCGCTCGCCACCACCGTGCCGCCTTGCGGCAACAACTCGGCCGCGAGACGCAGCTTGGCATGCCGGTAGGCGTCCATCGTGCCGTGGTAGTCGAGATGGTCGCGCGTGAGGTTGGTGAACCCGGCGGCGGCGAGGCGCACGCCGTCGAGCCGGAACTGGTCGAGCCCGTGCGAGGATGCTTCCATGGCGGCGTGCTGCACGCCGGCCCGGGCAAGCCGGGCGAGGGTCTGGGCCAGGCTGACCGGATCGGGGGTGGTCAGGCCCGGCCCGGCCTCGAAGCCGGGGGCGGTCAGCCCGAGCGTGCCGAGGCCCGCCGCCCGGTGCCCGGCCAACATCCAGAGCTGGCGGAGGAAATCGACCGTGCTGGTCTTGCCGTTGGTGCCGGTGAGCGCGACCACGGTCGCCGGCTGCGGTCCGGCGAGGGCGGCGGCGATCTGCGCCAGCCGCCGACGCGGTTCGCGGTCCTCGATCAGCGGCCGGGGCGGCACGCCGGCCGGCCAGGCGGTCCCGAGCGGCGCCAGGACGGCCGCGGCACCCCGCGCGACAGCCTCGTCGATGTAGGCGCGGCCGTCGCGCGCGACGCCGGGCAACGCGGCGAACAGGAAACCCGGCGCGACCGCGCGGCTGTCGGCGGTGATCCCGGCGACCTCGAGGCCGCCGGATTGGCGCCACGCCGGGCTGGCGATGGGCGGGAACACGCGCTGCGTCATCTCAGCGATCAACAACGGCGGACACTGTGCGCGTCGCCTCGTCGGCCGCCTCGTGTCGCAGGTCGCGCAAGGGGACCCGGAGAGCCGGAGCGACGCTGGCGGGCGCGGTTGCCGGCGTCCCCGCCGGCGCTGGCGGCTTGGCGCTGACCAGCGGGGGGCGCGCCCGCCGCCCGATCGGTGCGGGTTCGAGCGGGATGTAGAGCGCCTGGTCGATCGCCGCCTTGTCGGCGACATCAGGCAGCAAGCCCATCATCGGCCCGATCCGGGCGATCACCCGGCCGGCCGCCGGCGCCGCCACCCAGCCCGCCGTGGCGTAGCCGTGCGTGCTCGCATTGGCGTGCGGCTCGTCCAGCATCATGTACACCGCATAGCGCGGCGCGTTCATCGGGAACACGCTCATGAACGCGGCAGACGTTGGCGTGCTTCTTGTAGCCGTGCGCGCCGACTTCTCGGCCGTGCCGGTCTTGCCGCCGGGATAGTAGCCGGCACCTCGGCCGACTTGCCGAATCCGTCCGTCACCACCAGCCGCATCAGCTTGCGCATCATGTCGGAGGTGTTCTGCTGCATGACCCGCTCGCCCGTCACCGGCTGCATGCCGGGCGGTTCGGCCAGGATGGTCGGCTGCAGCTTGATGCCGCCGTTCGCGATCGCGGCCGTGCCGCGCACGACGTGCAGCGGCGAGACCGCGATGCCGTGGCCGAAGCCCACCGTCATGCGTCGCGATCTCTTTCCAGTTGCCGCCGGCGGAATGATCGGCTGGCCGGCTTCCGGCAGCTCGATGCCGACGCGGTTGAACATTCCCATGCTGCCGCAGCCAAGCCCGCTGCCGCTCGGCGCCCACGGTCATGGCGATGTGCGCCGCGCCCAGGTTCGACGAATACGCGAGTACCTCCGGCAGATAGAGCCAGCGGTGCTTGCCTTCGAAATCGCGTGATCGTGAAGCGCCCGATATGGATGTCGTGCGGCGTCGAACTCGCTCCAGATATCGACGTGCCGGAATCGAGCGCCATCGACGCCGTCTGCAGCTTGAACGTGCTGCCCGGCTCGTACATGCCGGTGACCGCACGATTGAACCGCTCGTCCGCCGGTGGCGTTGCCGAACTCGTTGGCATCGTAATCCGGCAGGCTCACCATCGCGAGCACTTCGCCGGTGCGCACGTCCATGACGATCCCGCAGGCGCCGATCGCGCTGGAACTCGTCCTTGGCGTCGCCAGCTCCTCGCGCACGACCGCCTGCACGCGGATATCGAGGGAAAGACGCAGCGGCGATTGTCGTTCGCGCATCCGCTTGTCGAAGCCTTCTCCACGCCGGCGACGCCGTTCTCGTCGACATCGACGCCGCCCAGCACCTGGGCGGCGACCCGGCCCAGCGGATAGCGGCGCTGCTCGGTCGGTTGCGAAATACATCGCCGGGAATGCCGAGGCCGTTGACCGCGAGCTGCTCGCGCGGCGTGATCTGCCGCGCGAGATAGACGAATTGCTTGCCGCGGTCAGCCGCTGGAGCACCTCGGTCTCGTCGAGCTGCGGCAGCACCTGCTTGATCCGGTGTGCGGCGTCCGCCGGGTCGACCATCTCGCGCGGATTGGCGTAGAGCCCGGCGGTAGGCAGCGAGACCGCCAGGATCTCGCCGTTGCGATCAGTGATCATTGCCCGTTGTGCATGGGCGCCGCGCCGCGGCGGGCTCGTGCGGCGGCCTCGCACGACTCGGCAACCGGCTTCTCAATCCGGTGCGGCGGAGCGGCTCGAGCATGGTTGCATCCGCGAGCTTAGCAACGACCGCGCAGAACAGCGCGCGAAACCGAACGCCGCGATCACCAGCCGGCCGCGGGTGCGCTCCATCGCGGCGCGGCGCGCGAGATCGGGCGCGGTGACCCGGACCTTCTCCACGCGCGGCACCGCGCCGTCGCGCGGGGCGCCGAACTGGCCGGCGCGCCCGGCGGCGGCGGATCGGGCACGGCCGCCGGATCGGGCGGCGGATACTGCGGCATGCGGCCCGCCTCAGCCGCCGCCGTTGCAGGCCGGAGACAGCTGACGGTACCGGCGGGCGCGGAGGGCGGCTGCCGCGCGCCATGCCGAACACCGACGGACCACGGGGGCCGGAGCGGCGACGGGCGCGGCGGTAGGCTGGCCGGTGCCGCCACGGCGCGAGCGGGGCGACACGCACGCGCATCGCCGGAGCGATGGCGGAGTGCGGTGTCACCGATCGCGGCTCGGCGACGGCAGGATGGCGCGACGGCAGCCGCGGCGGCTTCGGCTCCGGCACACGCGCCTGCTCCTGCACGCGCGCCGGAGCGGCAGTGGCGTGCGGAGCGGCCACCACCTTGGCCGACGCCGGCCGGGCCGGCGGATTCTCCTTTGTCTTGTCGGGAGCTCTGTCAGCACTCTTATCGACGGCCTTGTCCGGGCTCGGCGGCGGGCGCTTGCACCACCGGCCGGCGTGGCTCGGCGGGACGCGCGCTCGGCGCGGCGCCTGAAGCTTCGTCATCGGTTCGCCGCCGGCCGGTCCCGGCAATCGCCGCGTCCGGCGTCCGGACCGCCGGCAACCGCTTATCGAGATCGGTCATCGCCGATGAACTGGGCGGGCGCCACGGTTTGCAGGGCGAGAAACCGTGCCGGCCAGCTGCCGCGAGGCGCTCGGGGTCGTTTCCAGCGGTCCACTCGGCCAGCAACACGCCGATCCGCGCGCGGGCGACCTCGGCCGTCGGGCATCACCGTGGCGATCTCATGGTCTAGCATCTGCGCCTGGTGTTTGGCTGATAGAGGTACAGGCCCGACCCGCCGGCCAGGAGCATGCATAAGCAGGTGAACGGGCGCATCATGGGACAAGCCTCGTCGTGGGTTCGGAGGAAGCCGCGAGCCGCTCGAGGGCGCGGAGTCGGGCGCTGCGCGCCCGCGGGTTGGCAGCAATCTCGGCCGCGCCGGGCGCGCAGCGCCTTCGGCGTCAGCAACCGAAAACGCGGCGCGCGGTCGCGTCGTCAGCCCGCGCGGATGTGGCGCGACGGGCCGGCTCGCGCCCCGCCGCCTCGCTCATGAACTGCTTGACGATCCGGTCCTCGAGCGAATGGAACGCCACTACGACCAGCCGGCCGCCCGGCGCGAGCAGCCCGGCCGCCTGGTCGAGCGCCGCGCTCGATCTCGCCCAGTTCGTCGTTCACCCGGATCCGCAGCGCCTGGAAGCTGCGGGTCGCCGGATCGATGCCGGAGCGGTCCGGCGGGACCACCGACCGGACGATGGCGGCGAGACGCCCGGTGGTCGTGATCGGCGCCTCGGCGCGGGCAGCGACGATCGCACGGGCGATGCGGCGCGACCGACGCTCCTCGCCGAACTCGTAGAGCATGTCGGCAAGCTCCTCCGCACTCAGCGTGTTGACCAGATCGGCGGCGGTCAGCCCCTGCCGCGCCATCCGCATGTCGAGCGGCCCGTCGGCGCGGAAGCTGAAACCGCGCGCCGGATCGTCGAGCTGAAACGAGGAGACGCCGAGATCGAGCACGACGCCATCCAGCGAGCTCACGCCGGCGCTGGACAACAGCGAAAGCATGTGGCCGAAACTCGCCTTGAAGTAGATGGAGCCGGCCGGGATATCGCGCGGCCAGCGCGGCGCCCCGCGCGATCGCCTCAGGATCACGGTCGATCGCCCAAACGGTGCAAGCGGCCGCCTTGCTCAGGATCGCCACCGCATAGCCGCCGCCGCCGAACGTGCCGTCGAGATACACCCCGGCATCGCGCGGCGCGAGGGTGCGGAGGACCTCGGCCAGCATGACCGGGACGTGGACGAGCTCCCGACTCATGCGCAGGTGTCGACCCGAAGGCGGCGCGTTCCGCCGAGGCCGGCCGGACCGGGCCGGGCGGCCGGGAAGCGTCAGGTTTTCGGTCCGCGCACTCTGGCGCGCCTCGGCGATACGGCGCTGCCCAGCCGCCGGCTCCCAGATCTGAAACATCCGGCCGAGGCCCAGGAACATCAGCGCGTCGGTCACGCCCGCATGCGCGGTCAGATAGTCCGGCAGAACGATGCGACCCTCCTTGTCGGGTTCGGTCGGAAAGGCTTCGGCGTAGAGCGAGGCGGCGAGATCGTCATGCGTCTCGCTGAACAGGTCGATCTCATTGAGCGGCGCGGCGAGCTCCTGGAACTCGCGCATCGGGCCAACCCTCGATGCAGGGATATTTGTGCGACGGCCGCAGAACGAGCGGCGAACCTGGCATCCCGGCCGCCTCGGCCCTCGCCCTCAGGGCGGCGCGAAACGGCGCGGGGATGGAAACGCGGCCCTTGGCGTCAAGCCTGTTCTGATGAGGTCCCATGAACTGGGTCATCCGGCCGGGTTCGCCCCACCACTACCTCCCGTTGCACGGCCCCCGCGCGCTTGGGATGGCGTGGGATATCATGGGTTCACATGGGCGTCAAAGGGATTCGACTCGGTTACGATCTGGTACAACGGAACATATAAGGTAATGAAAACAGTGTTTTAGGGAGTCCAGCCCGTGCCGCCTCGGACTAAGGGAACTGCCGCATTTTGTTTATTTAATGTTCCAGAAGGATTGAATTCGAGCGACGTCGAGTTGCCCCGCACGTGTTGGTTGTATTGGGCCAGAGTGCCAGACGGCCTGTAAGCCGGGTTCTGTCCATGCCGTGCGCCGGAGGGCGACGCCATGGGACGGCCATTCCTCTGGGACGCGCCTTGCAGCGCGCCTCGCGCGACCAACCCGGGCGGCGGGGCGGGAATGCCCCTGCGCCAGCGACGGTTGTCCGCCGCCGCGCCGGCCGCCCCTATTCGGTCTTGCTCCCGGTGGGGTTTACCCTGCCGCTGGCGTTGCCGTCAGCGCGGTGCGCTCTTGCCGCCCCGTTTCACCCTTGCCGGCAGCGGGCGCGCCCGGCGCCGGCGGTCTGTTTTCTGTGGCACTTTCCCTGGGGTCGCCCCCGCCGGCCGTTAGCCGGCACCGTATTCCCGTGGAGCCCGGACTTTCCTCCAATGTCGGGGCGAGCCGGCCCCGCCATCAGCGGCCGTCCGGCCGTCCGGCACCCCGGACATGCCGCCGACCGCCGCCGAGGTCAAGCCGCGCGGGAGTCCGCCGATCAGCGGCTGCGGATCAAAGCTGATCCGCATGGAACGTGTCGCAGCGCCGGATGTCCCGCTGTCCGAGCCGCGCTTGAACCAGGTGGCGCGCTGCTCCGAGCCGCCTTGGGTAAAGCTGTCCGGCACCACGTAGCCGCGCGAGCGCATCTGCAGGCGATCGTCGCCGATCGCCGCGGCCGCGATCAGTCCCTCGCGGATGTCGCCGGGATCAGCCGATCACGGCGCGATCGGCTCGGAGATCGCTTCCTCGACGGCTTCGGGTGCGTGCGCGAAGACGCGGATCAGGCTGAGCGCGGCGGGGTCGGGCCGGTTGCGACCCTGCTCCCAGTTCTGCAGCGTCCGCACGTCCACGCCGAAGAGATCCGCAAACTCGCGCTGCGAAAGCCCCTGCCGCGCCCGCGCTTCAGCGAGGTCGGGCACGGCTTCCGAAGGCGGCACGCGACGGCGGACCTGGATGTTCATCGCCGCGAGATCGCGGGCCAGGGCTGCTATATCGTCGTCACGGCTGATCGTGCATACAGCCCAACCGTCGGACGCCAAGCTTGCTCATCGCCATATGCGCGGCGCGCAGCCCTGCTTTGGCGGACGCCAACCGACGGATAGCTGTAACCGCCTGATCAAGAGGACCGGTTCGACGCAGCAGCAGGACAGCTTGCTCCTCAGAAGACAAGCGGGGAGGGGAGACGACCCGGACCGGCCCCCGACGTTCTAACTGCGCCTTCAACTCTGAGCCGGCGGACATCGATGTAATCCTTTCACCCATAGGCCCAGTGACCTTATTCGAGGTCCCACCTGATTGCCTCCCGGTCCGGTAACGTGGACCCGGGTCAGTATCGCCTCCTCCCTATCAAGTTCGACGACATCAGCGGCCACGCTTATCTCGATCGTGCCGTCCGAGAAATCGGCTAAAACCGTGTCTCCATCGAACTCCAAGCCAACCAGTGACCAAGCCATTGCGATCGCTCCTTGGGGGCATCGGCACGCCTTTTCAAAATCGCGGAGTAAAATACGGCGCGTGATCCATGCGCGAGCCGCGTAGTGTTGTCAACCGAAAGGTTGCAACACCTCCATCAGCTCCGCCCACTCCCGCTTGGACATCCCGCTGCCTTCCTGTCCCACCGTGTCACCCGCGAGCATCCGGCGGACCGTGGACAGCATCTGCGCCGAGAGCGTCACCGCGCCCAACCGGTAATCGAGGAACGCCTGGAACGCCGCCGGCACCCACGCCTTCACCACCTCCATCAGGGCCTCGGCATAGACGCGGATCTCGTATTGCGCGTGTGCGTCGGCGCGTAGGGAAAGAAAATGCAGCAGGTTGAGCAGGTCGCTCTTCCAGTACCACTGGGTGTAGGTGCCGAGCGTGAGGTTCATTCGCGCCAGTTCCCGCGCCAAGCCCTGCCGGCCGGGGTCGAGCGGCGCGCCGTCGGCGTCCTCGTTCAGCATCGCCAGGTAGTGGTCGTAGCAGCCGGGCCGCGTCGTCGCGCAGCAGGTCCAACACCTGTACCGCCTCGGCTCCTTCGAGCACGGCCCCGCGTCCCTGGCGGTTGCTGGTCGATTGCGCGGCGAGGTGCTCGGGCGCCGGCAGGTAGAACTCGCGGTCCAGCACCGAGTAGCGTGCCGAATATTCGTTCACGCTGGCCGTGCGGTGGCGGATCCACTGCCGCGCCACGAAGATTGGCAGCTTTACGTGCAGCTTCATCTCGCACATCTCGAACGGCGTCGAGTGCCGGTGGCGCATCAGGTAGCGGATCAGCCCGGCATCCTCCGAGACCCGCCGCGTGCCCCTGCCGTAGGAGACCCGCGCCGCCTGCACGATGGCCGCATCGTCGCCCATGTAGTCGATCACCCGGATAAACCCGTGGTCGAGCACCGGGATCGGCCGGTACAGCATGGCCTCGAGCGCCGGCACGGTCGGTCGCCGCGTCGGCTGCTCGCGCGCGCGCTCGGCCTCGATCGCGGCGCGCTGCTCGTCGGTGAGGTCCATCAGACGCGACTCCATCTTCCACCGGGGCGGGGGAAAGCCTATATTGCGTCTGCCGGCTTGCCGGCTATGGCGATAAACGGTGGTTGGAATAAGCGTTGTGGACCCGGGGGCAGTGCCCGGCGCCTCCACCATAGGGAGGGGGCGAAACAGGCTCGACACGCGTGGTAAAGACCCACTTTTTGCTCGGCATGGTTCCGCCGTTATCGGGCCGTATGACAAGTGCCAATGACAATCATGAGGCGCTCGCGGTCGCTGCCTAACCAGCACTGACACGCGCGGTTCGGGGGGCACCGGGCAACAGAAGCCCCCCACTGCGTCGGCGGCAGGCGGGTCGTGACGTATGGCGTCGTCGCCGGACCCGCGCTATCTCAACGCATCGAACTCTGGTGTTGGGCGCCCATCATGGCGGAAGACGAGGAGCTGCGGCCCGACAGCCTGCTCCCTTACGACGACTGGACCGATGAGGCGTACCGCCAGATCGTGCTGCGCGCCCTCAGCCACGTCGCGCAGCACGGGCTGCCCGGCGAGCATCATTTCTACCTGACCTTCCGCACCGACCATCCCGGCACCGTCATCCCCGCCCGGCTGCGCGCCCAGTATCCCGAGGTGATGACCATCGTCCTGCAGCACCAGTTCTGGGAGCTGGCGGTCGACGAGGCGACGAAGGTCATCACCGTTGGTCTCTCGTTCAGCGGGGTGCCGGCCACGCTCACGATTCCGCTCGGCGCAGTCACCGCCTTTGCCGATCCGCATGTCCGCTGGGGCCTGCAGTTCCGAGTCCTCCGAATCCCCCGACGCCCCCGCGCCCGAGCCCGCCCCGCCGACCGACGACGCCGACTACGCAGCCCGAAATCCCCGCCGAGCCGCAGATCGTCAGCCTCGATGCATTCCGTCGCCGCCCGCCGCCGAAAACCTTGATCCGGGAAGTCCGTCCTGAACGCTCCGCTGCCGCGCCCCTCCGGCTTCGCCTACGCACCGATGTTTCCGCTCGGCCCGGACCCTACGCCTTGGCGCAAGCTCGACATCGCCGGCGTGCGCACCAGTACCTGCGACGGTCAGACGGTGCTGCGCATCGCGCCCGAAGCACTGACCGAACTCGCCTTTGCGGCGTTCCGCGACGTCTCGCACCTGCTGCGCCCCGGCCACCTCCGGCAGCTCCGTACCATCCTCGACGACCCGGAAGCGTCGGAGAACGACCGGTTCGTCGCCCTCGACCTGCTGAAGAACGCCAATATCGCGGCCGGCGGCGTGCTGCCGATGTGCCAGGACACCGGCACCGCCATCGTGTTCGGCAAGAAGGGACAGCGCGTCTGGGTGGAGGGCGACGAGGAGGAGGCGATCAGCTTCGGCGTCCATCGCACCTACACCGAGACCAACCTGCGCTATTCGCAGATGGCGCCCTTGTCGATGTTCGAGGAGGTCAATACCGGCAACAACCTTCCCGTCCAGTTCGATATTCTTGCTTCTCCCGGCGAGCACCACGCGGACGAGTTTCACCTGATGTTCGTCGCCAAGGGCGGCGGCTCGGCCAACAAGACCTTCCTGTTCCAGGAAACCCGCGCGATCCTTTCTCCGGAACGCCTGCTGGCCTTCTTGGAGACCAAGATAAAGACGTTGGGCACCTCGGCCTGTCCGCCCTACCACCTCGCGATCGTCATCGGTGGCACCAGCGCCGAGACCACGGCCAAAACCGTCAAGCTCGCCTCGACCCGCTGGCTCGACACCCTGCCGACCGCCGGCAGCAAGGCGGGACATGCCATCCGTGACCTCGACATGGAGCAGCGCGTCCACGAGCTGACCCGCAATCTCGGCATCGGCGCCCAGTTCGGCGGCAAATATTTCTGCCATGACGTACGGGTGATCCGGCTGCCCCGCCACGGCGCCAGCCTGCCGGTCGGCCTCGGCGTCTCGTGCAGCGCCGACCGCCAGATCAAGGCCAAGATCACGCCCGAGGGCATTTTTCTCGAGCAGCTCGAGACCGATCCCGCGAAATACCTGCCGGAGACCGGCGACACGCAGCTCGGCGACGCCGCGGTGCGGGTCGACCTCAACCGTCCGATGGCCGAGATCCGAAATCAGCTTGCGGCCTACCCGGTCAAGACCCGGCTGGCGCTCACCGGCACCATGGTCGTGGCGCGGGACATCGCCCATGCCAAGCTCAAGGAACGGCTGGATCGGGGCGAGGACCTGCCCGGCTACATCAAGGACCACCCCGTGTACTACGCGGGCCCGGCCAAGACGCCGGAGGGCTTGGCGACCGGCAGCTTCGGTCCGACCACGGCGGGGCGGATGGACAGCTACGTCGCCGAGTTCCAGGCCGCCGGCGGCTCGCTGGTGATGCTGGCCAAGGGCAACCGCTCGCGGGCAGTGCGAGAGTCCTGCCGCGCGCATGGCGGCTTCTATCTCGGCAGCGTCGGCGGCCCGGCCGCCCGGCTGGCGCGGGACTGCATCCGCCGCGTCGAGGTGCTGGAATATCCCGAGCTCGGCATGGAGGCGGTCTGGCGCATCGAGGTCGAGGATTTCCCGGCCTTTATCGTGATCGATGACAAGGGCAACGATTTCTACGACGGGTTGGAATGAATGAAGTTCACCATCGACCGGCTTGACCATCTGGTCCTCAACGTCCGCGACGTCGAGGCCACCGCCGCCTGGTATCAGCGCGTGCTCGGCATGGAGCGCGAGGATTTCGGCGAGAAGCGGCGCACCGCCCTGAAATTCGGCGGCCAGAAGATCAACGTCCGGCCGGCCGCGACCAGCCAGGACGAATGGTTCACCGGTGACGCGATCGCCCCCGGCAGCGACGATCTCTGCTTCATCACCGCGGTCGGGCCGGAGGAGGTGGTGCGGCATCTCGGCGAATGCGGGGTGGCGGTGGTGCGCGGCCCGATCGAGACCGCCGGGGCGCTCGGCACCATGCGCTCGGTCTACTGCCGCGATCCCGACGGCAACCTGATCGAGATCGCGTCCTACCTCGGCAACTACCTGGACGGCTGACCACGCGCCTCGACGATTTCGATTTCGACCTGCCCGCTGAGCGGATCGCCCAGCATCCCGCCCGCCCACGCGACGCCGCGCGGTTGCTGCACGTCACGCCGGCGGGCCTGGCCGACCGCGTCGTGCGCGAGCTGCCCGACCTGCTGCGTCCGGGCGACATCCTGGTCGCCAACGACACGCGCGTGATCCCGGCCCAGCTCGCGGCGCGGCGTGGCGCGGCAAGGATCGGCATCACCCTCGACCGGCCTTTGCCCGACGGGACCTGGCACGCGCTCGCCCGCAACGCCCGCCGCCTCCGCCCCGGCGACGTGCTGGCGTTCGACGATGCGCCGGAGTTCTTCGGCTCGGTGGTGTCGGTCGGCGCCGACGGCGACGTTTTGCTCCGGTTCGATGGCCCCGATCCGGGCTTGCCCGATGCCGTGCGGCGGGCCGGCCGCTTGGCGCTGCCGCCCTACATTGCCCGCCCGTCCGGCCCCGCCCCGGAGGACGCCGTGGACTACCAGACCATCTTTGCCCGCAACGAAGGCGCGGTAGCGGCGCCGACGGCCGGGCTGCACTTCACCCCCGGGCTGCTCGCCGCCCTCGACGCGGCGGGCGTGCGGCGGACGACGGTGACGCTGCATGTCGGCGCGGGCACGTTTCTTCCGGTCCGCACCGAGGAGCTGGCGGCGCACCGGATGCACCCTGAGCGCGGCGTGGTCGGGGAGGACGCCGCCGGCGCCATCAACGCCGCCCGTGCCGCCGGCGGCCGGGTGGTGGCGGTCGGCACCACCAGCCTGCGCCTGCTGGAGACCGCTGCGGCAGCGGACGGCACCGTGCGCCCGTTCCGCGGCGAGACCGAGTTGTTCATCGTGCCCGGCTTCCGCTTCCGCGCGGCGGACCTGCTGCTGACCAATTTCCACCTGCCGCGCTCGACCCTGTTCATGCTGGTCTGCGCCTTCGCCGGCACCGCACGGATGCGCGCGGCGTACGCGCACGCGGTCGGGGCGGGGTATCGCTTCTACTCGTACGGCGACGCGTGCTTGCTGGAGCGGAAATCCCGCCCGCACCGAGGCCGCCTTTTGTCAGGTGAATCCCGGCGTCACCTGCTCGGCTCGAATGCCGATCGAGCGTTCCAGAACTCGGTCGGCTCGGGTAACGACGGCGTCGGCGGCGATCGACGGTGAGGCCGTCCCCAATCACGTGAGTGTCCCAAGGAGCGCGTTTTCTCTATGCTGCGGGAAAACAGAGGCTGAACGCACGGGAGGCGCGTGATGAACACCCTCGATGATCTGCGGGCCGAGTGGATCACGGTCAGGAGAAGTCTCGGCAGCCACATCGCCTACCTCGAGGCCGGCAACCGGATCCGTCCGATCGATCAGGATGCGGACCAGGCGACGGCGGAGCTTCTGGAGAGGTTGAAGCAGTATCGCTCGCAGGTGGAGGGCTGGCTTGCCCACCTTCCGACCGAAGCGGAATGATGCTCAAACCACACGGCCGCGCGTGAGCAGCCGCCGGCGGCCAAAATAGCGAGGAAATGCCGGTATGAAGATTGGAGTCTTTGCCACGTTCATGTCGCCGTTGGCGACCCCGCGCATGATACGCAGCTTCGGTGAACGCGCCGAAGGCATCGGTCTCGACTCGATCTGGATGGGCGAGCACGTCGTCCTCTTCGACAAGAACACGTTCGGCTACCCCGGCTCGAAGGATGGGCGGATACCCGTCCCGGAAGGTGGCGGAATGCTCGATGTGACCGCGACATTCGGGTTCCTGGCCGCCGCGACCAAGAATTCTGAGGTTCGGCACCGGTGTCGCCCTCGTGCCGCAGCGCAATCCGATCTACACCGCGAAGGAGATGTGTACCCTGGATTGGCTGACCGACGGTCGCATCGATTTCGGCATCGGCGTCGGCTGGAACAAGGAGGAGGTCGAAGCCTGCGGCTACCGTTGGGAGGATCGCGGGGCGCGCTGCGACGAGTTCCTCGAGGTCATGCAACGGCTGTGGACCGAGCCGGTCGTGAACTTCGCCGGCCAATGGGTGAAGTTCGAAGCCTGCCGTCTCGACCCCAAGCCGATCCAGAAGCCGCACGTACCGATCATCGTGGGTGGCTACGCCGAGCCGGCACTCCGCCGCGCAGTGCGTTTCGGCGCCGGCTGGTACGGGTTCAGCCGTGATCCGGCGGCGACCAAGGAGATGGTCGCCCGCCTCGACGCGGCGTTTGCCAAGACCGGACGCCAGCGCGGCGACGGGTTCGAGATCATCATGACGCCCCCGGTGTCGATGCCGACCGACGCGATGCAGGCCTACGCCGAGGTCGGTGTCGATCGACTGGTGGTAAATCTCGGCAGCCAGCGGCCCGAGCGAGTGGACCAACGGATGGCCGAGATCGAGGACTTGGTGAAGCGTGTCGAGTAAGCGGCGATCCGATTGCCGTCGCTAGTCGGGGCACTCGTGATCCGGTGGGGACTGCCGCGTCAGTTGCCGCTGTTGGCCGCCTGATGACCGGGTTGCGCGGGTCGGGCCCGCGTCGCCGCCGCCATCCGTCGATGAACCTCGGCCAGGATTTCGAACGACCGCTTTCGCGCCTCGTGGTCGAAGATCTGCGCCGTGACCATCAGCTCGTCGGCCCCGGTGGATGCGGCGAACTCCCGCAGTCCGCGCTGCACGGTGTCCGGCGCGCCGACGATCGAGCAGGCCAGTGAATGGGCGAGCATCGCGCGCGCATGGGGATCAAGCGCCGCATCCAGGTTGTCGACCGGCGGTGGGAGCTTGCCGGGACGCCCTCGGCGCAGGTTCAGGAACGCCAGCTGCAGCGACGAGAACAGACGCCGAGCCTCGTCGTCCGTGTCCGCCGCGAACACGTTGACGCCCAACATCACATGCGGGGCCGCGAGGCGCTCGGAGGGTCGGAACCGCTCGCGGTAGACCGACACCGCATCCCTCATGTCTCCCGGCGCGAAATGCGAGGCGAAGGCGTACGGCAGCCCGAGAGCCGCCGCCAGCTGGGCGCCGAAGGTGCTGGACCCGAGGATCCACACCTCCACGTTCTCTCCCGCGCCCGGCACCGCTTGCAGCTTCTGTCCGGGTGAAGCTGGCCGAAAGTAGGACAGAAGCTCGACCACGTCCTGCGGAAACTCCTCGGCGTTGCCGGCCAGATTCCGCCGCATTGCGCGTGCGGCGATCTGGTCGGAGCCGGGGGCGCGCCCAAGCCCAAGATCGATGCGGCCGGGGTGCAGGGCGGCGAGAGTGCCGAATTGCTCGGCGATGATCAGCGGCGCGTGGTTGGGCAGCATGATGCCGCCGGCGCCGACGCGGATACTGTTCGTGCCCGCGGCGATATGGGCCAGCGCGACGGCGGTGGCGGCGCTGGCGATCCCCGGCATGTTGTGGTGCTCGGCCATCCAGTAGCGCACGTAGCCCAGGCCCTCGGTGTGGCGGGCGAGGTCCAACGAATTGCGCAGCGCCTGGCCGGCGTCGCTGCCTTCCGGGACGGGCGAGAGGTCGAGGACGGATAGCGCGATCATCGGCTGAATATAGGGCGGCACGCGAGGCCCCGAAAGCACCGACATGTCGCCCGAAGCTGGGCAATTCCGGAATGGCTACGTCTACGGCGCGCGTTCCCTGAAGCACCAGTGGGCGCGCGGATCCCTCAGCGACAGGATCGTCACCATGCACAGTGCCTCCGGCGACAGACCGGTGTGCCGGGAAGGCGTGAAACTGTAGGTGCCGACCAAACCGGCATAGCCGGTCGTGGCGTCGAGCGCGCGGCGGATCGCCTGCGGCTCAAAACTCTTCTCGTTCTCGATCGTGGCCTTGAGCAGGTGCAGGAAGTCGTAATAGGGCGCCGCTGCGACGGCTGCCGCGCCGTCCTCCGCCTCCGGATAAGCGTGCAGCTTCTCCGCAAACGCCTGCTGCACGGGGCCGGGTGACCCGGTCGCGGTGAACGACAAGTTCCGGAAATGGATCGAGTAGACGTTCTTCAGCGCTTCTTCCGGTGCAAGCTTGAGCAGCGAGGCGGAGAGTAGGCCGTTATGGCCGCAGATCGGCGGGAACCATTGCTGGGCGGAGAGGGCGTTGAACACCGCCGCCGCCTGCGGCGTGTTCGCCGTCCACATGACGATGCCTTCGGCGCCCGACTTGCGGAGATTGGCGATGTAGGGGCTCAAGTCCGGCGCCGTCAGCGGATAGACCTGAACATCGGTGGGCTTCAGACCAGCGGTTCCGAGCACCGAGCGGGAGGCGGCGGTCGCCTGTTCGCCGAACGCCGTGCTCTCCTGCAGGATGCCGACTTTCTTGACGCCGAGTTTGTCGACCAGATAGCCGACCACCGTCGTCGCTTCCTGCACGGTGTTGAAACAAAGCTGGAAGTTGGTGGGGTATTTCGTCCCATCGCCCACCTCCGCCGCGTTGGCGTAGACCGCTTGCACGATGTTCTGCTGGCGACCGACCGCCAGGGCGGAGAGCGATTGCGACGAGCCGGTTGGGCCGCAGATCAGGCTGACGCCGGCATCCTGCAGCTTGCGCATGATCGCCGGCTCTTTCGCCGGTGACGCCTCATCGTCCTCCTCCACCCGCTCGACGCGCCGCCCCATGATGCCACCGGCGGCGTTGATCTCGTCGACCGCGATGAGGCCACCGACATAGAGCGGCGCGAACGAGCTGGCCAGCCGGCCCGTCGTTGGCCTGATCCAGCCGACGCGCACCACCTCGTCGCCGCGCGCGCGGCTCAGTGCAATTCCCGCGGCGAGCGTGCCCAACGTGCCGCCGAGCAGTCCACGACGACCGACGCCCCAAAACCTGTGATCCATTCTTCCCCCTCAACCCTGTCCGGCGCCGATGTAGGCGTGCTTGACAAGGTCGCTTTCCGCCAGCGCGGCGCTTGTGCCGTGACCGACGATCCGGCCATTCTGCAGCACGTAGGCGTAATCGGCGATCTCCAGCGCACGTTCCACCATCTGCTCGACGAGCAGGATCGTGGTCCCGTCCTCGCGCAGCCGCACGATCACGTCGATCACCTGGTCGACGATGACCGGTGCAAGGCCGAGTGAAGGTTCGTCCAGCATCAGCAAGCGCGGCTCACGCATCAGCGCCTGGGCGATTGCCAGCATCTGCTGCTGCCCGCCCGACAGCACGCCGGCCGCGATGTGCCGACGCTCGGCCAGGATGGGGAACAGCGCGAAGACGCGCTCGTACCGCGCCGTCTCCTCGGCTCGGCTGAGCGACAAGCCGTAGAGGCCGAGTTCGAGATTGTCGGCAACACTCTGCCGGCGGAACAGACGCCGCCCCTCGGCCACGTGCAGCACGCCGGCTGCGACGACGCGGTCGGGTCGCAGCCCGGCGATGTCCGCGCCGTCCAGCACGATGCGTCCGCGACTGGGCCGCAACAGGCCGGAGATGGCGCGCAGCAACGTGCTCTTGCCCGCGCCGTTGCTGCCGACGAGCGCCACGATGCCGCCGCGCAGGATGTCGAGGCTGACCTGCTGCAGCACGCTGACGTGGCCGTAGCCCACGTCGATCGCCTCGACCTGAAGCAGCGCCGTCATGCACTCATCCGCGGCGAGGCCGCCTCGACCAGAGGCCGGGTGCCCATATACGCGCTGACCACCGTCGGGTCGCGGAACACCGCATCGGCCGATCCCTCCGCCAGCACGCGTCCGCGGTCGAGCACCGTTACCCGGCTGCAGATGTCGGCGATCAGGTCAAGATGATGCTCGACGATGACGACCGTGACGCCGAGGGCTGCGATCGAACGGATCAGCGCCCCCAGACGGTCGATCTCGGCGAGAGAAAGTCCGGCTGCGGGTTCGTCGAGCAGCAGCAATCGGGGTTGGCCCATCAAGGCGCGCGCGATCTCGGCCAGCCGCTGTTGTCCGTGCGGCAACTCGCCGGCCGCCTCGTTCCACCGCTCCCCAAGACCGACGAAGCTCAGGAAGGATCGGGCTCGGGCGTCGAGCGTCGCATGCTCGCGCGCGGCACGAGGCAGCCAAAGCGCCACCTCCGCCGTGCTGGCGCGCTCAGCGGCGTAGGCGCCGAGCATGACGTTGGCGGTCGCGGAGAGTTCGGGCAGCAGCTTCGGCGTCTGGAACGTCCGTCCGACACCAAGACGCGCGATGCGGGCCGTCGGACGGCCGACCACGTCCGTGTCACCGAGGCGGATCGAGCCTTCATCGGGCTTGAAGAAGCCGCAGATCATGTTGAGCATCGTTGTCTTGCCGGAGCCGTTCGGGCCGACGATGGCGTGAACGCTGCCGGCCTCGATGGCGAGGTCGACGTGATCCAACGCCGTCACGCCGCCGAACCGCTTGAGCAAGCCTTGGATCGACACCGCCATGCCGACGTCGGCAAGCATGACTGACTCGCATACCCACCGGCGAATTGACCCTCGTGGCGACGGCCGAGGTGCGAGATGCGGGGCGGAGCCTGTGCCAGACGCTGCGGATTGCGCCCTCGAGGCCATGCGGGGCGAACAGCATGAGGGCGAGCAGCACGATCCCGTAGATCAGCAGGCGCCAGGATTGCAGGCCGCTCAGCAACTCCGGCACCACGAAGAACGCGAGCGTGCCGATCGCCGGTCCCCACAGCCGGCCGCTGCCGCCCAGCACGACGACGACAAGAAAGAAGATGGAAACGTCCGGCGTGAAATCATCCGGGGTAATGACCGTCTTCTGCACGGCGTAGAATGCGCCGGCCAGTCCGGCGATCGCGGCGCTCATCACGAACGCGAACATCTTCAGGCCGATGAGCGAGATGCCGCTGGCGCGCGCCGCCGCGTCGTTGTCGCGCAATGCCGCAAAGCCGCGGCCGAAGCGGCCCCGGATGAGATTGGCGATCATCAGGAAACAGGCGATGTCGGTTGCGGCCACCAGCCAGAACAGCTCGGCCGGGGACAGCGTGTGCCCGAGCAGCGACGGCATCGGGATGCCGACGACGCCGGCAAAGGAGTGGGTCAGGCCGCCCCATTCGACAAGCATCCCGCCGACGACGTCGGCGAACGCCAGGGTGATGAGCGCAAAGTACCAGGCCGACACGCGGAACGCAGGCAACGCCATCAATGCACCCGCTGCGGCGGTCAGCCCCATGCTTGCCAGTGCAGCCGGCCAGAAGCTCCAGCCGTGATCGGTGGTGGCGAGCGCCGTGACGTAGCCGCCCACCGCCAGCAGCGCACCGTGGCAGAGTGAGGGCTGTCCGGCGTATCCGCTGAGCAGGTTCAGCCCCATCGCGACCAGCAGGTAGATCGCGACCTGGGTGCCGAGATACAGCCGGTAGTCGCTGTGCGCGATCAGCGGGAAGGCCGCCACGAGCAGCACGACCGCCGCAGCCCCGAGCAACGCCGGCCAACGCCCAGGCCGAGGTTCCGCGCTGTCCGCGCGCTCAGACATTGCGTGCTTCCGGTTGTCCGAACAACCCGCGCGGCTGGATCAGCAGGATCACCAGCAGCAGCACGAACGTGGAGGCGGCCTGATAGCCCGGCGACAGCAGGGAGCCGCCGAACGCTTCCGCCAGCCCCAAAATCCAGCCCGCGATCAGCGCACCCCGGTTGTTGCCGATACCGCCTACCGCCGCCGCCTCGAACCCTTTCACCAGCAAGGACGGCCCGAGCTGCGTCGACGCGTACATCGTCGGCGCCGCCAGCAGGCCGGTGAGCGCGGCAAATCCGGCGCCGAGGAAGAACGACCAGCGGCTCAACCGGTCGGGATCGATGCCGCGCAGCAGGGCGGCGTCGCGGTCCTCGGCGACTGCCCGCACCGCCTTGCCGGCGCGCGTGCGATAGAATTGCTCGATCAGCAGAACCATCACCCCGGTCAGCACGATGAGAGCGATCTGGTACGAGCTGGTCCGCATTCCGCCGACCGTGAAACTCGCCAGGGAGAACGGCCACGGCGGATCGACGCGGATCGGGTCCGGCCCCCAGACATGGCCGACGAGATTGTCGATGATCAGCGAATAGGCGAGCGTCGAGATGATCCAGGCGTGGCTTGCCGATGAGCGACGCACCACGGGTGCGACCGCCACGACGTTCTCGGCAAGTCCGACGACCCCGACCAGGGCCGCCGCCGCCAACAGCGCGACGAACCACGGCAGCCCCGCCGCTATGGCGCTCGCCGCGATCATCGCTCCCAGCATCACGAGGTCGCCTTGGGCGAAATTGAAGACGTTGGTCGGGCGATACAGCACGTTGAAGCCGACCGCGACCAGCGCGTAGAGGCTTCCCGCCGCAAGCCCGTTCGGGATGATGTCGAGATCCATTTCTTCCCTGCAAGCTTGTTCTTCCCCGAGGTCGACGCGCTGCCTCGGCCGGTCTGCCACCGGACCGGTGTTCAGCCGTGATTGTCGCCTGATCACCCGGACGGTATCACTTACCGATCATCGAGCAAGCCTTTGTCCAGGCCGCGCCCGGTGTGATCGAACCTGCTGACGACAATGCAGATCTGACAGGGAGGAAGTCATGCAGATAGGTTTCAACGCCCCCACATCCGGTCCAATGATCGATCCCGACAGTCTCACGCGCATCATCACCGAGGGTGAGGCGCTCGGCTTCGACTATGTCACGATCAGCGATCACATCATGGTCCCTCGGAACCTGGAGTCGAAATACCCCTACACCGGTACGGGCGAGTTCCCCGCCGGCACGCAGGCCGCCTGGCTGGAGCAGCTTGCCACCACCGCCTTCATTGCCGCACTGACCAAGAAGCTTCGCTTCGTGCTGTCAGTCATGGTGGTGCCGCACCGGCCCGCCGTGCTGACGGCAAAGCTCCTGTCCACCATCGATTTCTTGTCGAAAGGCCGCCTTACTCTGGGCATTGGCGTCGGTTGGTGCCGAGAGGAGTTCGAGGCCATCGGGGCCGCCCCATTCGACGACCGTGGACATGTGACCGACGAGTGGATGGAAGCGTGCAAGGAGCTCTGGACCGCGGAACTGCCGAAATTCTCCGGCAAGTATGTCAAGTTCGACGATGTCGTTTTCACCCCGAAGCCGGCGCAGAACCCGATCCCGATCTGGGTTGGCGGCGAGAGTGGGCCGGCGTTGCGCCGCACGGTCAAATACGCCCATGGCTGGTATCCGGTCGGCACCAACCCGCAATTCCCCATGAACACCGCACACCGCTTTCAGGCCGGGATGACGCGTTTCCGTGGGTTCGCCGAGAAGGCCGGTCGCGATCCGTCCGAGATCACCGTCGCGCTGCGGGTCCTGGCCGGCCCTGGCGTCAAGCCGCGCGGCTCGATTGACGGTGAAGCCGAGATGTTCACGGGCAGCGACGCCGACTGGGTGGGCGACATCAAGCGGCTGGCCGATCTCGGAGTGAGCGCCGTCGACGTCCGGCTGTTCGGCTACGGCCCCAACCAGAACCTCGACTCGACGATCGGCAACATGCGCCGCTTCCGCGACGATGTACCTGGCCAAACTCTGACTACTGCCAAACTCTGACGCTCGATCCGGGTAGCGTGCAGGACCAGGCGCGGCCGTCGGCATCGACACTCGTGCCCGGCCGCGCAAGCATTGCAACTGCGATTGGCCCCTCAGGATCTCGTCAGCGTGAAGCGGCTCTGCGCGGTATTGCCGTTGGCGCTGTGCACGAAAGTGGCCGAGCCCGTGAGGTGGTCCCCGACCAGGGTTCCGCTCAGGTCGCAGATGAACGGGTTCTTGCCCACCATGAGCTGACCCGCCGCGGAGATGTGGCCGTCCGCGGACAGATGGCCGGCGAGTTCTCCGGACCCGAGCAGGCCGCCCCAAGCCTCGAAATGTGCCGTGACCGCGCCCGACGGTCCCTGTCGCCTGATCACCAGGGACATTTGGCCGCCTTGCTGGATCGTCTCGTTGTACACCGGGCCGCGGAAAGCGACGGGACCGCCAGCAATCGCAGGTCGCTGAGGGGAGGCGTTGCCCGCGTTGGACGGGACACTCGCCGCCGTCGTATCGGGAGGCACGGGCGTGTTCGGACGCACGGGCGTGTCCTGCGACGCTGGTGAACCCTGCGACGCTGGTGAACCCTGCGACGCTGGTGAACCCTGCGACGCTGGTGAACCCTGCGACGCTGGTGAACCCTGCGACGCTGGCGAATCCTGCGACACCGGCGTGTCCTGCGGCGCGGGCCGATGCTCGACCGGCGCCGGGCTGCCGACGTCATTGCCTGGCATCTCGATACCGTGGCTCTGGTCATCGAGGTGCGCCTCCTGCGGTTGATTGCCGACGTCACTCGTCGGGCTCTCGGCCGCGCTGCTGCGGTCGTCCGTGCGCGCTACCGTCACGTCGGTTCCCTGGTTCCCAAGCAGAACCCAGCCGCCGCCGAACACCAGGCACACCCCCGTCACTGCGGCGATGATCTGCGCGCGACGCCGCGAAGCGGGAAGGGGGGCATGAGCCGCAACAGAAGACGCCGCACCGGTTTCGGCGTCCGCGGTCGGCTCGGGGCGTGGCGAGGCACCGCCACGTATGGCAACCGCCTCTTCGACATGCCGCCGGCCGACGCGGGGAGCTTGCTCCAACTCCGCCAGGAGCACGGCCACCTGACCGAGCACGTTGACCAGGCGCGGCAGGCCCGCCGAGTGCTGGGCGAGCGCAAGCACGGCATCAGGCTCCAGCCTATCCCGGGGCCGTCCCGCGGCCGAGAGCCGGGTGGCCACGAAGCGGGCGACCTCCTCCGGCGGGAGCGGTTCCAGTGTCACGGTCGTGACCGGGCGGGCCAGTCCGGCCAGTCGCCTGGCGAAGCTCGGGACCGCGGCGAGGACGAACGGCTTGTCCGTCGCGCCGAGGCGAGCCAGCGCTTCAGCGCTCAGCTGCGCAGCGTCGTCCACGATCAGGATATCCGCGGCCGAGATCAGGTCCAGCCGGTCTCCGCGTGCGGCAAGACGCACGGATCGGCCGCCGTGCCGCAGCGCCTGAGCCAAGTCCTGCAACAGCAGGGTCTTGCCCGTCCCAGGCGGCCCAAGCAGGACCACCGCGCGGCCCTGGTCCAGCACGGCGAGCGCGGTCGCGCGCGCCCTTCGCCACCCGGCATGCGCCACGGCCTCGCCGGGATTGACCTCCAGGCGGAAAGGCGTGTCCGCGACGGTATCATCGAGACTTGGCTGCATGCTGCGGTCCCCGTAGGAGCTGCGGTCCCCGTAGGAAGGGAACGGGCTTGGGGTGCCTCGGCTTCGCGAGCCGTGCGCCCGGTGAGCACGTTCAAGGTCAGCGACGGGTCGCAGGTTCCCCGGCGCCGACACGATTGCCGGTCATTCTCGGCATCGTTGTCGTGCGCGGCCCAGCGGAGTCTCGACGGGTGTGACACGTTCCGGCGATACTGCCTGCGGGCAGTGCCGCGGGAGGCAAAACCATGAAGTTCGGCGCATCGATGTTCTTCACCGACTACTCGATGACGCCGGCCGAGTTGGCGCGGGCGCTGGAAGAGCGTGGGTTCGACACGCTGTGGGCGCCGGAGCACTCGCACATCCCGCTCTCACGCAAGACGCCGTTCATCCTGGGCGGCGAGCTTCCCAAGAAGTACTACGACGTCATGGACCCGTTCGTCACGCTGACCGCGGCGGCGCTGGCCACCACGACGTTGAAAATCGGCACCGGCGTTTGCTTGATTGCGCAGCGTGACCCGATCCAGACCGCCAAGCTCGTCGCCTCGCTAGACCACGTGAGCAACGGACGTTTCGTGTTTGGCGTCGGCAACGGCTGGAACCAGGACGAGATGGAGAATCACGGAACCGACTTCGCCGCCCGCCACAAACTGGCGCGCGAACGGATCGAGGCGATGAAGGCGATCTGGACGCAGGAGCGCGCCGAGTATCATGGGGAATTCGTGGATTTCGACCCGATCATGGCGTGGCCGAAGCCCGTGCAGAAGCCGCACCCGCCCATCCTCGTCGGCGGCGCCTTCCCCTACAGCGCCCGGCGCGCCATCCGCTACGGCAACGGCTGGATGCCACAGGTGACCGAATACTCGAAGACGCCGCTGGCCGATTTGATCCCCCGCTTCCGCCAGATGGCGGCGGAGGCAGGCCGGGATCCGGCCAGCCTGCAGATCAACATCGGCGGGCAGCCGCCCGATGGTGAGCTGATCAAGCGCTATGACGATCTTGGGGTCGACCGAGTATCGCCGAGCCTGGACTCGGCCAAAGCGGATGTCATCCTGCCGGTGCTGGATCGCTGGGCGGGGATCATCCGAGAGGTCAACGCCTAGGCGGGAGGCGGGGCACGACGATCTGCACCCCGCCTATCTTCTTTTCAGGTGCCGGTACCCAGGATCGGCCCGAACAGTTCCCAGGTCTTGCCCGTCCACTTCTGCAATTGCATCTGCCGGATCGGGTGGAAGTTGGTTGGGCTGGTACTGACCTTGATCCCCGGCAGCAATACGGGAATTTCGAGCTCGTGGAGGTTTGCCGCTTGACGCATGATGTTGGCGCGCGAGAAGTCGCCGTCACATTGCTTGAGCACTTGCCACAACGTCCAGGTGACACCGAATGCGAACACAGGTCCGCTGTCGGTCGGGTCCGCGTCAGGCATGTATTTCGCCATGAAGGTGCGCCATTGCTTCATGCCAGGATCATCCTTCCAGGTCGGGTCGGTCGGGTCCTTGATGTAGGCGGCGCTGATGATCCCGAGCGCCCGCTCGGGTCCTGCCGGCGTGATGACCGAGCCGACCGAGATCGACACGTTGGTGAGAAAAAACAGCGGGTGCCAGTCGAGTTCAGAGACCTTGCGGATCATCTGGGCCGCGAATTTCGGCGTGGCGGCCACGATCAGCACCTCCGCTCCTGACTGCTTGAGGGCGAGCGCCTGGCTGTCGATGGTGGCATCGGTGACTTCGTACGAAGCGGTCGTCACCTTCTGGGAGAACCGGTCACCGAGCACGTCGCGCACGCCCGCCGGATAATCCTTACCGAAATCATCGTTCTGATAGAGGATCGCGATCTTTGCGTTCGGCTTATTCTTGAGCGCGTATTGAGTGTAGATCTGCGCCTCGGTGCGATAACTCGGCTGCCAGCCCATCAACCAGGGGAATTGCTTGTAATTGCCCCATTTATCGGCGCCGCTTCCAAGGAACAGCAGCGGGACGCCCTTGTCGTTCACGTATCTCGAGATCGCGGTATTGCTGGGAGTGCCGATCGTCGCGAACAGGAAGGCAACCCGGTCCTCCTCGATCAGCCGACGGGCCTGCTCGACCGCCTTGGGCGGGCTGTAGCCATCGTCGACAGAGTCGTAGACAAGCTTATGTCCGGCAACGCCGCCCTGGTCGTTGACCATCTTCATGAACGCGCCCTCGGTGCGCGCGATGATGCCGTAAGCCGACGCGGGACCACTGTAGGCGGCAATGTTGCCGATCTTGATCTCGGTCGTCGTCACCCCAGGGGTTGTGTCCTGCTGCGCATGTACGGGCTGTATCAGCGCCGCCGCCAGGACCAGCGCGGCAAGAGCGCACATCTTCCTCGTCATTCTTCTTCCTCCCTTGTTGTCATTGTTGGACGTGAGCGACTGGATACTCGCTCCAGGTTTTTCTGAAGTTCGAGTTCCAGACCTTTTGGCCGGACCATGCCACGACGGGCTCCAGCTACGCCAGTGTTGGTCACCCGGGCCGACGAGGTTCGGAGATCTCCCTTCCGAGACCTGGCCGCGGTAGTGCTTGATTACGTGTCCTCGGCTACGGTGGCCCCGAGGCCGGGATCGGATTTGGGTAATCCCGGTCCGTCAAGACGAGGAAACCAGCCATGTACGCAGCCATTCGTCAGGGAAAAGCAAAGGCCGGCAAGGCCGAGGAACTGACCCGCACGATCAAGGAAGGGGCAATCCCCATCATCAGTGATGTTCCGGGCTTCAGGGCGTACTACGTGATCTACGCACCGGACGATACGGTGACGGCGATCAGCATCTTCAACGATTACGCGGGCGCCGAGGAGTCGAACCGACGCGGGCTCGCGTGGATTGAGGAAAACCTCGCACCCCTGATGGTCGGATCGGCGAGCGCGGTGTCCGGTCCCGTGATCGTCCACACGGTCGCGTAGCGAACTTTTCGAAAGGTTCCACCGCACGGGTACTTCGGCGCAGCGGGACCGCGAACTCCGCTGGCGGGCTCCGGTCAGTGGTGGCGTCAGCCACACGGGCCTGACGCCTGGTTCGGCGGCAGAACAAAGCCGGTCGGGCGCCTCGTGGCACAGGGCCGTATCGCGCCGCAACATCGGGAGGATCGCTCGCCATGAAGCCGATGGACGAAAGACATTTCGCGGTTCTGCGCCGGCACATGGTCGAGGTGATCGGCATCCAGACGGAGCTCATGCAGGACGAACTCGGCAAGGCGGCGCTCGACGAGCGGATACTGGCGGCCATGCTGTGCGTGCCGCGCCATCTCTTCGTGCCCGAGTCGCTCGCCGCGCTGGCCTACCAGGACAGCCCGCTGCCGATCGGCTTCGGCAAGACCATCTCGCAGCCGTTCATCGTGGCGCTCATGACCGACCTGCTTGCCCCCGAGCCGCACGAGACGGTGCTGGAGGTCGGCACCGGCCTCGGTTATCAGGCGGCGATCTTGGCCGAGCTCGCTTCCCGGGTCTGGAGTGTCGAAGTCGTGGAGGAGTTCGCGACCGAGGCCCAGGCCCGCTTGTCCGGATCGGGCCGGCACGCCACGGTGGGAATACGCGTAGGGGACGGGTCCCGCGGCTGGGCCGAGCACGCCCCCTACGACAAGATCCTGGTCACGGCCGCCGCCGAGCGGCAGCCACCGCCGGCGCTGCTGGATCAACTCAAGCCCGGCGGACGCCTGGTGCTGCCGCTCGGTCCCGACGAGGAGCAGCAGCTGGTCGTCATCGAGAAGGACGCGGCTGGGCAGACCCACGCCGAGCCGTCAATCCCGGTGCGGTTCAGCCGGCTTGAGACTGTGCTGTAAGGGCCAGAAGCGGCGGACTTGCGGCCGGGCCGGCTGGTGCGAGAATCGCAGCCCAGATCAGGACCCATTGTAGTGAACTCAGCAGTGAACTCACCGGTCACCAGCCCCCTCGCTTCGCTTGATCCTCGTTCCTGGGTCGAGCGACTGTGGTCCTCGGTCGCCGACCGTGGACGCTCCTACGCGGAGGTCCTGCAACCCGAGACCTCCACGGCACCGCTCGATCGGGCTCGGGAGTTTGCGGTCGCGCTCCTCTCCGAACGCGGCGAAGCGTCGGGCGCGGCGGTGGCGCGCGAACTGCACGCGGTGCTTCGTGATCTGGGAACGGACGATCGGCTGGCGTTCTATCGCTTCGTCGCGGAGAATTTCCTGCCGGCGGAGGAGCCGTTGCGACAGGCTGCACAAGCCTACCTGGCGGAGTCGACGCCCGAGAGAGCGACGAGGCTCGCCGAAGCCGCCGAGCCGGTGCGACAGGAATTGCTCCGCCGCATGAACATGGCGCCGGGAGGCACGGCGGCGCTGGTCGGCATGCGCAAGGAGCTGCTGGCGCATCTGCGCGGGACGCCCGCCCTGAAACCGCTCGATACCGATCTGCGTCATCTCTTCGCATCGTGGTTCAATCGCGGCTTTCTGGAACTGCGCCGCATCGATTGGCAGACCCCGGCCGCGGTTCTGGAAAAGCTGATCACCTATGAAGCGGTGCACGAGATTCAGGGTTGGGACGATCTGCGGCGGCGCCTCGCGTCCGACCGGCGCTGCTTCGGGTTCTTTCATCCCGCCTTGCCCGGCGAGCCTCTGATCTTCGTGGAAGTGGCGCTCACGACGGGTCTGGCCGCGTCCGTCCAACCGCTGCTGGCCCGGGACGGCGACGAGCGCCTGCAACGCGAGCGGGAGCGGGCTGCGGACACCGCGATCTTCTACTCGATCTCCAACTGCCAGGACGGGTTGCGCGGCGTTTCGTTCGGCAATTTTCTGATCAAGCAGGTGGTGGAGGAACTCAAGGCCGAGCTGCCCCGTGTCACCCGCTTCTCGACACTCTCGCCGGTGCCGGGCTTTCGCCGCTGGCTGGAAAGACGGCTCGGTTCGGGGGAGGCCGATGTGTTGCGCGAGGATGAGGCAGCAACGCTTCGGGTGGACGCGGGCGCCGTCACCGAGGGCAGCGATCCTTCCTCCGTGCTGCAAGACGTGCTCGGCCTTGAGCGTTGGTGGGAAGACGTGGCTGTCGCCGGCGCGCTCCGTGGTCCACTTGTCCGCCTGTGCGCCCGCTATCTCACGACGCCGCCCGGCGGCAGGGGGTCGAGCGATGCCGTTGCGCGCTTCCACCTCGGCAACGGCGCACGCCTCGAGCGCGTGAACTGGCTTGGCAACGTCGCGCCGCGCGGCATCGAGGAGGCCTACGGGATCATGGTCAACTACCTCTATGATCCCGAGCAGATCGAAGCCAACCACGAGGCGTTCATGCGAGGGGCGATCGTGCGCTCCGCCGCGGTGGACAGGCTGCTCCAGGACCCGGTTCCGCCGCCCGCATCGTCGTCGGCGGCGACCTTCCCGCCTGCGACGGCCCCGCAAGGGTTAGACGCCCTCCGCAGGCCGCCTTTGCCGCAGCCGGTGGCGAAGCACTATCCGGCCAGCAGGCGTCCGCCCCAGGTCCACCAGCCTGGCCTTCGCAATCTTGCCGCGGCTCGCTGAGCCGATGAAAGTCCGGAAAAAGGCCGAAGCACGTCGAGCCGGAGCCGCTCATCCGGGCCAGCAGGTTGTCCGGGGCCGCGGCAATGGCAGCCAATACGTCGCGAAGCGGCGGGCACAGCGCCGCCGCGGCAGGCTCGAGGTCGTTGGCCAGGGTTGCGAGATCGGCGGCCATTGCCGCCGCGGTCGGCCAACGCGGCGGCAAGCAAGCCGGCCGCGACCATCCGCCGGTCCTGGCCCGGAACACGCTGCCGGTCGCCAGCGGAAGGCCCGGGTTGACCAGTGCGAGCCCGCACTCCGGCAGGTCCGGTGCCGGAAGCAGCCGCTCACCGATGCCCTGCATGCGGTGCGCCCGGCCGGCGAGGCACACCAGCACGTCCGCCCCCAGCTCCATTGCGAGATCCGGGTCCGGGGCGACGCCCCACAGGCGCCCGAGCAATCGCAGGCAGGCCGCCGCGTCGGCCGATCCGCCGCCGATACCGGCCGCGACCGGCAAATTCTTGTCGAGCGTCAGTCGGGCCTCCGGCGCTCGCCCGGCGCGGGCGGCCATCGTGCGGGCAGCGCGCAGCACGAGGTTGTCCGGCTCATCCTGCAGCGAGGCCGCGAACGGGCCGGCCAGCGTCAGACTGAGCGCGTCGGCCGGTTCGGCGCGCAGGACGTCGCCCACGTCGGCGAACACCGCCAGGCTGTCGAGCTCGTGGTAGCCGTTCGGCCTCCGGCCGGTCACGTGCAGGTAGAGATTGACCTTGGCCGGCGCGAACTCCGCCAGCATCAGGATGCGACGACCTTCTATTGGACGGAGCGCTCGGCCGAGGGCGAACCGTCGGCCGCCGTGCCGGTTTCGTCGCGCAGCTTGGCCTCGAGCTTGGCCGCGTCGTCGGGATCGGGTTTCAGGGTCAGCGCCCGCCGCCACTGGTAGCCGGCTTCGAGCTTGCGCCCGGCGGCCCAATAGGCGTCTCCAAGGTGCTCGTTGATGGTGGCGTCCTCCGGCGAGATCTCGGCCGCCGATTCGAGCGAGCGTACTGCCTGATCGGTGTCGCCCTGCCGGAGCAGCACCCATCCCAGGCTGTCGACGATCGAGCCGTCGTTCGGGCGCAGCGCCGCCGCCTTCTCCAGCATCTGCCGTGCCTGCGCCAGATGTTGTCCCTGGTCGGCCCAGGAATAGCCGAGATAATTGAGCACGTAGGGCTGGTCCGGCGCGAGGCGGAGCGCCTCCTGGAAATCGGCCTCCGCCTTGGGCCATTGGCGCGAGCGCTCCTCGGCGATCCCGCGCGAGTAGAACAGCGGCCACGAGGTGTGTGACGGCTGGGCGGTGCGGGCGATCGCCCGGTCATAGGCCGCGACCGCGTCCTCGAACCGGTTCTTCGCGCGCAGCACGTCACCCTCCTGGGCGAGCGGCAGCGGGCTGTCGGGATGCTCCCGCGCGACCTGCTCCAAGGCGGCGATCGCCTCGTCGGTGCGCCCCATCTGGTCCTGCAGGGCGGCGCGCCGCAACTCGACGATGGCGGCCAGCGGATCGTTGGGCGAGACCGACGCCAGGATGTGCAGGCTCGCCGCCGGGTGATGCGCGGTCTCGTAGGTATCGGCCAGCAGCATCCGGGCCGGCGTGAGATCGGGCTGCAGGTCGAGCGCCAGGCGCAGCAACGGGCGGGCGAAATCCGTCGCGTCCTGCGCATCAAGGGCCGCGGCCAGCGCCAAGTAGGCCTCGGCGATGCCGTCGGTCGCCCGGGCCACCGGCCGGGCCGAGAGCGTCGCGGCGAGGCTCGGGAGCACGATCGTCATCTCCTGCGCGCTCTCGGCAAACTTCTTCAGCGTCTGCAGCGCGTCCGCGGTGTGGCCCTGCCGCGCCTGCCAACTGGCCAGGATCTGCGCCAGCCGGACGTTGAGGCCGCCGTATTCCGCCTGTGCGAGCTGGTACAGCCGCCCGGCATCCGCCGTCCGGCCGGCAAGATCGGCGATCAGCGCGGCATGCAGCGCGTACACGCCGCGAAAACGCTGGCCGTCCACGTAGGGCCGCAACGTCGCCAGCGCGGCATCGGTGTGACCGGCGCCCTGCTGCGCCCAGGCGACCAGCAACGGCTGCAACACCTGGCTGGCACCCTGGCGCGGCAGCGCGCGGAAGCGCTGTTCCACGGCTTCCCAGTTGCCGGACTTCGCATCGCGGTCGGCGATCAGGAGTTGCGCCGCGACGGTATCGGGCAGCAGGCGGGCGATCTGCAGGGCCTCGGGGCGGCCACTCAGCAGGCTGGCGAGGAAGGCCTGCTGCTGGATTTCCGGGTTCGAAGGATCGATCGCGAGGGCGCGCAGGAACGATTGCGCAGCGTAGTCGATATCGGCCTCGACCAGCGCAAAGCGCCCGTCGAGATAGTCGGCATAAACGCCGGTCGCCGCGAAGCGCGCGTGGCGGCGCGCCTGCCCTCCCGAAGGCGTCGGCGCGGCAGGCGTGGGGTCAGCCGCCGCACCCCACGCTGTCAAGATGGACACGACGACCAGAGCGCCACGGAGATGCTGCATCCGCACAGGATACCAGCCCCGCTTGCCCGCTGTCATGCCCTCCGCGAGCGCCAGGCTCGGGACCCGTGTAACAGCTGCTTGTCACACCGTCCGCGCCGCGCCAGCCTCGTGATGCCCCAAGGGATGGCGCCGCCCGCCGGGATCACGAACGTGATGGTCCGGATCGAGATACCCCGGACCGATCGGCACTTTGCCGTGGCCGCCCGGAATATCCAGCACGTAAGTCGGCAGGGCGAGGCCGCTCACCCTGCCGCGCAGGGCGGCGAGCAGCCGCTGTCCTTCGGCGATCGGCACGTGGAACCGGGCGGTGCCGGGCGCCGGGTCGAGCTGATGCAGGTAGTAGGGCTTGACCCGACAGGCCAGCATCGAGCGGAACAGGGCTTCCAGCGCCTCGGCCGTGTCGTTCACGCCGCGCAGCAGCACGCTCTGGCCGAGCACCGGGATAGCCTGCGCCTGCACCCGCCGGATCGCCGCACGGGCGGCGTCGGTGAGTTCGCGGGCGTGGTTGGCGTGCAGCACCACCCACATCGCCTTGTCGGTGGCGAGCGCGCCGGCGAGCGCGTCGGTCAGGCTGGCCGGGTCGGCCACCGGCACCCGGGAATGGACCCGGATCAGCTCGACGTGCGGGATGGCCGAGAGCTCCGCCACGATGGCGGCGAGGCGCCTGGGCGAAAGCATCAGCGGGTCGCCGCCGGTCAGGATCACTTCGCGGATCGCCGGGCGGTCGCGCAGCCAGGCGTAGGCCGCATCCAGCTCGGCTTCGGTCAGCACGCCGCCCTCCGGGCCGACATGCTCGCGGCGGAAGCAGAAGCGGCAGTAGACCGGGCAGGCGAGCAGCGGCTTCAGCAGCGCGCGATCGGGATAGCGATGGACGATGCCCTTGACCGGCGACAGCGCATCGTCGCCGATCGGGTCGGCGCGCTCGTGCGGCGCGGTGTTCAGCTCGGCCGGGTCGGGAATGAACTGCCGCCCGATCGGGTCTCCCGGGAACTCGACGAGCCGCAGGAGCGCCGGCGGGATTGCGATGGCGATAGCGTGCTTCGACCGCCGCGACGTCGGGCAGCGCGTCAGGCAGGATCAGGCCGGCGTCGGCAAGGTCGGCCGCGGTCCGCAGAGTGCGTCTGTCACTCGCCAATCCGGTGCTTCCTCATCAGCCTCAGGCACGGATGCTCGGGGGTGCAACCCGGCTTACGCGGCTGATCATTGCTGGCAATCGCCGGGTACGGTCTTGTTCCTCGGTCCAAGGGTGTGCCTCCTTGCGGCACCGCGCCTGCCGCACCCTATGAGGGTCGGTCACAAAGGGGAACCGCCGGATGTCGGCGGCGCGCCCGCAGCAGAGGAGTTCGGGCATGGCCCTGAAACTGAACATCATCGTCGCGAGCACACGTCCAGGGCGGGTCGGTCCGTCGGTGGCGCGGTGGTTTCATCAGGCGGCGGTCGAGAACGGCAAGTTCGAGCCTGTCATGGTGGACCTCGCGGAGGTGAACCTGCCGATCTTCGATGAGCCGGAGCACCCGGCCCGCCAACTCTACAAGCATGAGCACACGAAGCGCTGGGCCGCGTCGGTCAAGTCGGCCGACGCCTTCGTCATCGTCACCCCGGAGTACAATTTCGGTCCGCCACCGCCGCTGCTGAACGCGCTGAACTACGTCTACGTGGAATGGAATTATACGCCGGCCGGCTTCGTCAGCTATGGCGGCATCTCCGGCGGCATACGGGCCGTGCAAGTCGAGAAGCTGACCCTCACCACCCTCAAGATGATGCCGATCACCGACGCCGTGGTGATCCCGATGGTGCAACAGCACCTGGACGCGGACCGCAATTTCACGCCCAACGACATCCAGAAGACGGCCGCGACCGGCATGCTGGACGAGCTGCATCGTTGGGCGGACGCGCTGCGCCCGCTGCGCGCGACCCGCAAGTAGTCGCCCATGGCGGGCGGTCCGCGCGTGGAAGCCGCCCGCCGGGTTTCACCGGTCTGGCGGCCGGACAGCCTCGTCGGCCGCCTGCCGTTCCTGCGGCGACGGGGGCTGTTGCGGGATGCCACGCGCGCCTTCTTCAGTGGGCGCGGCTACACCGAGGTGGAGACGCCGTATGCCGTGCCGGCGCCGGGGGAGGAGGTCCATCTCCGCGCCCTGGCAACGACGCGCGAGCATCCGGACGGACGGCGTGAGCTTCTGTGGCTGCACACCAGCCCGGAGTTTGCCATGAAGCGTCTGCTGGTGGCGGGGGCGGGTCCGATCTACCAGCTTGCCCGGGTCTGGCGGGACGGCGAGGGCAGCGCGCTGCATGCCCCCGAGTTCACCCTTCTTGAGTGGTACCGGCCGGGCGCGACCATGACCGAGTTGCAGGCGGAAACCGAGGCGTTCCTGCGCGCCGTGTTGCCGGAGGGTGTCACCTGCCGCGGCGTGCGAACCGACCTGACCCGGTTCGAGCGGATCACCGTCGCCGAGGCGTTTGCCCGGTATGCCGGGGCGGACGTGCTGGCGACCGAGGGCGACGCAGAAGGATTGGCCGCCGCGGCGGGGGCGCGGCTGCGCGAGGACGAGACCTGGGAGGATCTTTTCTTCCGGTTGCTGCTGGAGCGGGTGGAGCCGAGGCTCGGCCGTGACCACCCGACCTTCCTCACGCATTGGCCGGCCTCGCAGGCGGCGCTCGCCCGGCGCGATCCGTCCGACCCGCGCGTCGCCGAGCGGTTCGAGTTGTTCGTCTGCGGCATCGAGCTGGCGAACGCCTTCGTCGAGCTGACCGACCCTGTCGAGCAGCGCGCACGCTTCGTCGCCGATCGCGCCCGTCGGCACGCTATGGGCGGCCCCGACTGGCCGCTCGACGAGGATTTTCTCGCGGCGCTGGAGTACGGGATGCCGCCGGCGGCCGGGATAGCACTCGGGTTCGACCGGCTGGCGATGGTCGCCTCCGGTGCCGACCGCATCGACCAGGTTTTATGGCTGCCGCCGGCCGATCTCGCCTCGCCGTCGGGGTCGGATGGCTAGCGCTGGTCGCGCAATGCAGCGAGGGACTGCAACGCCGTCCCGTCATGGCCGAAATTGGCTGGGTTGAGCCATCGCCGCAGCGCCTCCCGGCAGCGCGGCCATTCGTCATCCAGTATGCTGAAATAGGCGGAATCACGCCGCCGGCCTTTCGTCACCATGTGCGCCCGCAGGGTGCCCTCATAGGTGAAGCCGAGCCGGTCCGCCGCGCGGCGGGAGGGCGCATTGAGCGCGTTGCACTTCCACAGTAGCCGTCGATAGCCGAGATCGTCGGCGGCGAGCCTGAGCAGCATGAACATCGCCTCCGTCGCGGCACGGGTGCGCTGCAGGCGCGGCGCGAACCAGATGCCACCCAACTCGATCGCCGCGTTGCGGGGCTGGATGTCCATGAGCGCGAGCCAGCCCGACGTGACGCCGGTTGTCACAGGCCGTATCGCCCAAACTATCGGGTCGTGCTCGGCGCCTCGATCCGCGACGAAACTGGTCAACGCCGCCTGAGACGGGAACGGGCCATAGGGGAGATAGGTCCAGCTCTCATCGGCACCCTGCGCGGCCTGCCACAGCTCTTCCGCGTGCCGCCGGTGCAGCGGCTCCAGCACCGCGTACTGACCCCGGATCGGCACGCGCGCAGGCAGCGGGCGGGGTGTCGCGTCGACCTCGGGGCCGATAGGGAGTTGAACCATGCTATTCCGCCGCGATCGCCGGCCGGGCGTGCAGCCGGCGCAGCGCGCGGTCCACCCACTGCGCGGTCAGTTTCTCCTGCAACGTGTTCTGACCCAGTCGCTCGTGCAACGCCGCAAAGTCCACGCGGTCAAGCGACTGGTCCTGGTTGAAGCAGCTGAACACGACGCGCCGCTCGCCGGTCTCGGGGTCGACCTGCGGCTGCAGGCATTGCGCACAAACCTCCTTCATCATGCATTGCATCGGGCTGTTGATCGAGCCGATCGCGCTATGGCCCGGCTGCGAGATACGGCGCGAGAACGCCATGTCGCGCCGAGCCGACGGCCTGCATCATGCGATGCGAGCCGATGACGATCAGATGCTCGGCCTCGTCCAGCCGCACAACCTGCGCACCGAGCCGCCCGGCGCCGTACACCGCCATCGCCTGGACGATGTTGCCGACGAACGTGCGGTCCTGCGGCCGATGCGGCTCGAAGCCGGGCGCCTCGTCGGAGCACCAGACGATCACGTCGGCGGCGCGCTCGATCTCGGCGACCTTGTAGCGGTCCTGCAGCTTCTTGTAGCCGGCGAAATAGAGCACGCGCGAGCCGGCCGCGCGCAGCGCCGCGCCGATGCTGAACAGCACCGCATTGCCGAGACCGCCCCCGACCAGTGCCACCGTGCTGTTCGCCGGAATCTCGGTCGGCGTGCCGGTCGGACCCATCAGCACGACCGGCTGCCCAGGCTCCAACAGGCCGCACAGGTCGGAGCTGCCGCCCATCTCGAGCGCGATCACCGACACCAGACCCTGCTCGGGATCGGTCCACGCGCCGGTCATCGCCAGCCCCTCCATGCCGAGCACGGTAAGACCGACGCCAGGCTCGGCGACGCGCGGTGCGAACGTCTCGAAATTCTGCAGCCGGTAGAATTGGCCGGGCCGGAACGCCCGCGCCGCCGCCGGCGCGCGCAGCACCACCTCGATGATGGTCGGCGTCAGCCGGTTCACCGCATGCACGGTCGCCGTGAAATCGTCCCGGCACCGCGCGATCAGGTCGCTCGCTGCAACCCCGCTCGCCGGCAGCGACGCGAGTGCGCGGGAGACCACGGGAAAGCCCCGTTTGGCGCTGCCCATCGCCTTGACGACGTTGCCGAAGAAGCTCGGATGCAGGTCGCCGAAGAAGCTGATGAAACGACCGTTTGCGGCGCGATGCATCAGCACCTCGGCGCGCCCGGGCTTGCTCAGTGCCCGCTCCGGGTGGACGACAGCGCCCGTCCTCGTCCACCGCCTGGAAATACCGGCCGTCGAGCTGGATGCGCGCATCCTCGCGCGCGAGCACGGTGTTGGGCTGGGTGCCGGCGGCGACCAGGACGGCGCGGGCGGGCAGCGCCACCTCGCTGCCATCCGCGCGCGACAGGCGCAGCGCGCTCGCGTGCCCGAACCGATCCACCTCGACCGCAAGGGGTGCCAGACCTTCCGCGAACCGCACGCCTTCCTCCAGCGCCTTGGCCACCTCCTCGTGGTTCAGCGTGTAGGACGGCGCATCGGTGAGCTTGCGGCGGTAGGCGATGGTCGCACCGCCCCAGGCGTCAAGCAGGGGCGCGAAGTGTGGTGGGCGGCCCGCCTCGGCGGCGGCCGCGCGCTCGGCCGCGATGGCGGCGGCGTGGGCCAGGAACTCATCGGCGATCTCCGCCTCCTCCTCGCTCCACCCGGCGCGCACCGCCGTGCTCGCCGCGCTCCGCAATCAGCGTGCCGTAACGCAGCGCAAACTTCTCCGCCTGCCTCGCGTAGTACGCCAGGCTCTCGGTCGCGGTGTCGATCGCGGTCAGCCCGCCGCCGATGACCACGACGGGCAGGCGGATCTGCAGGTTGGCGATGGAAGAACGCTTTGCGGCCCCGGTGAGCTGCAGTGCCATCAGGAAATCCGACGCCTGCCGCACGCCGCGCGCGAGCCCGTTCGGGATGTCGAGCACCGTCGGACGGCCGGCGCCCATGCACAGCGCGATGTGGTCGAAACCCATGTCCCAGGCCTGGTCGACCGACAGTGTTGCGCCGCCGCCGAAACGGACGCCGCCGAACATCGCGAACTTGTTTTTCCGGCGTTCCAGCAGAATGCGTACCAGCTTGAGGTAGTTCTTGTTCCAGCGCACGGTGATGCCGTATTCGGCCACGCCGCCGAACCCGGCGAGCACCCGGTCATCGAGGTTCTCGAACAGCGCATCCGCATCCGGCACGGGCTCCGCCGGGTCGAAGCCGAGCGGCTCGATCTTCAGCCCGTCCACCGCAACGACCGTGTGGCCGTCGTTCATCAGATGATGGGCGAGCGTAAAGCCGGCCGGGCCGAGACCGACGATCAGCACGGTGCGTCCGCTGTCGGGGCGCGGCAACGGGCGGCGGATGTCGAGCGGGTTCCAGCGCGTCAGCAGTGAATAGATCTCGAAGCCCCACGGCAGCGCCAGCACGTCCCGCAGGATGCTGGTCTCGGCCTGCGGGATGTCGACCGGGTCCTGCTTCTGGTAGATGCAGGCCTTCATGCAGTCGTTGCAGATGCGATGACCGGTCGCCGCCATCATCGGATTGTCGATCGCGATGGTGGCGAATGCGCCGAGCGCGTGCCCTTGGGCGCGCAAGGTGTGCATCTCGCTGATTCTTCTCGTCCAGCGGACAGCCGGCGAGCGTCACGCCAAACGGTGATTTCTGGAACGCGCCGGTCTTCCGGTCCTTGAGGCCGGTGCTGCAGGAATCCTTGCCCTGGGTGTGGCACCAGATGCAGTAGTTCATCTGGTCCAGCGCCTGCTGGTCGTTCATGCCCGGATCGGTGAGTGCGAACCCGTCGCGCGGCCGCCAGTCATGCTCGGGCAGCCGCAGCATCGTCACGCCGTCGCGCTCGATCGTCTCCACCGGCACCAGATGCTGGAAGTCGAGCCGGTGCGGCACGCCGGAACAGCGTGTTGCCGGGGTGCGCCGCTTGGCCGGCCTCGGTCAGCGTCGCCCACGCCGCATAGCGCATCGCGAGATCGAGCGCTTCGGCGTCCTTGTCGGCTTCCCAGGCGGCAACCGCGTCGGCGAAGCCGCGCTCGGTCAGGGACCTTCCGCTGCGCGCCTCGATCGCCTGCCGCAGGGCGGTCCCGTCGAAACCGGACGGGTCCGGGTATTTCTTGGTCGCCTGGCGCTGCACGAACAGTCGCTTGCAGGCGTGGACAGGGTCGAGCGCATGGGTCCGCCGGGCCAGCGCCGCGGTCTCCGCCTCGATGCCGAACAGCCTGGCCACGAAGGCGTCGAGATGCGACCCGAGCGACACGACCAGATCGCTCTCGTCCTTCCCTGCCACCGCCTCTGGGGCGGCGCGAGCGGTCAGCAGGCGCGCGTGGAGGGAGGCATCCTCGGCGGCAACCGCGTCGAGGAAGGCGCGGTCGAGCCGGATCAGCCCGTCCCGCCGACCAAAATCCGCAAGATTGAAGCCGAGACCGAGCATCGGTCCGGGCGCTGGGGTCGGGACGTCCATCGCAGATGTATCGTGTCGCCCGCCCGTACGGTCAAGAAGTGCGGCGCTGATAGCTGGTCAGTTAGCTGCTCAGTGCGTAGCCGCCCCCTCCGCCCCGATGCCGGTCTGGGCGCGCACGAACTGGCCTTCGAACCGGGCCGCCTCGTCCTGGGCAGCGCGGCTGTGATCAGTGACCGAGAACAGCCAGCAGCAGATGAACCCCAGCGGCATGGAGAAGATCGCCGGGGCGTTGTAGGGGAACGGCGCCGAGCCTTTCGGGAACAGCAGCACCAACTCCCAGATCGACGGGCTGAGCACGGTCAGCGCGACCGCCGAGATCAACCCGGCGAAGCCGCCGATCACGGCACCCCGAGTGGTCAGCCGCGGCCAGTAGATCGACAGCAACAGCACCGGGAAATTGGCGCTGGCGGCAATCGCGAAGGCGAGCCCGACCATGAACGCGACGTTGATCTTCTCGAACACGATCCCGAGCAGGATGGCGACGATGCCCAGCACCACGGTGGTGACCTTGGACACCCGGATCTCCGCCCGCTCGTCGGCGTGCCCCGCCTTGAACACGCTGGCGTAGAGGTCGTGGCTGACCGCGCTGGCGCCCGAGAGCGTCAGCCCCGACACCACGGCCAGGATGGTGGCGAAGGCGACGGCGGAGATGAAGCCCTTCATCAGATCGCCGCCGACGGCGTGGGCGAGATGCACGGCCGCCATGTTGCTGCCGCCAAGCAGCACGCCCTTGGCGTCCAGATAGGCCGGATTGGTGCCGACCAACACGATCGCGCCAAACCCGATGATGAAGGTGAGAATGTAGAAATACCCGATCAGGGTGGTGGCCCAGAACACCGATTTCCGCGCCTCCCTGGCGTCGGCGACGGTGAAGAAGCGCATCAGGATGTGCGGCAGCCCGGCGGTGCCGAACATCAGCGCGAGGCCGAGCGAGATGGCGGAGACCGGGTCGGCCACCAGCACGCCGGGCCGCATGATGGCCGCGTGCTTCGGATGCACCTCCACGCCCTTGGCGAACAGCGCGTTGATGCTGAACCCGAACGCGTTGAGCACCAGCAGCGCGATCAGCGTGGCGCCGAACAACAGCAGGCCGGCCTTGATGATCTGCACCCATGTGGTCGCGACCATGCCGCCGAAGGTCACGTAGAGGATCATCAGCACGCCGACGATCAGCACCGCGACGGTGTAGGGCAGCCCAAACAGCAGCTGGATGAGCTGGCCCGCGCCGACCATCTGGGCGATCAGGTAGAACGCCACCACGACCAGCGTGCCGCAGGCTGCCAGGGTGCGCAGCGCCGTCGGCTGCAGCCGGTAGGAGACGACATCCGCGAAGGTGTAGCGACCGAGATTGCGCAGCGGCTCGGCGAGCAGGAACATGATGATCGGCCAGCCGACCAGGAAGCCGATGGAGTAGATCAGGCCGTCATAGCCGCTGGAAAACACCAGGGCGGAGATGCCGAGGAACGAGGCGGCCGACATGTAGTCGCCGGCGATTGCGACGCCGTTCTGCCAACCGGTGATCCCGCCACCGGCGGCATAAAAATCCTTTGCAGTGCGGGTCCGCTTGGCCGCCCAATAGGTGATTCCCAGAGTAAGCACGACGAAGCCCACGAACATCGCGATGGCCGTGTAGTTCTGCGGTTGTTGCGTGACGCCGCCTTCGATCGGTCCCGCCGCCCAGGCCGGTAGCGCGACGAGCCCGCCAAGCACGCCGAGCGCCGCCCGCGCCATGCCCGCCATCGCCGGGCCGCCCGTCGATGAGCCTCTCATCGGCGCGCCTCCTGCACGATCTTCTGGGTCAGGGCGTCGTAATGGCCGTTGGCGCGAACGACATAGACGCCGGTCAGCACGATCGCACTGAGGATGACGAACAGGCCGAGCGGGAAACCGAGGGTGATCTGGCCGCCGACATTGGTGGCCATCGAGCCGGGTGCGAATGCCACCAGGAACACAAACCCATAGTAGATCAGCAGCATGATCACCGTCAGAACCCAGGCGAAGGTGGATCGGCTTCGTACAAGATGGATAAAGTCCGGATTCGTTCGGATTTTCGCAGTCGATGAGTTGCTCATGTATTCCATGGACATTTCTGCACGTCTTGGGACGTGTTCCCGTCCATGATACATGACGCCTGTTTCCAGGATTGACAAGCATTCTGCGCAGTCGGCTTGCCGAACTTGTTCGGAACGCCGCACTCTCCGGCGGCCCGGGTTGTTGAGGGGAGATGTCCAATGACCGACGCCGCACGAGTCGGCGACTACCAAAGCGTGTATTCGTCTTGGCAGCGCGACCCCTCGGCCTGGTGGGCAGAGGCGGCGGAGGGCATCAGCTGGGATCGGCCCTGGGACCGGGTTTTCGACCCGGACCACGGTCCCTACGGTCAATGGTTCGCGGGCGGCCGGCTCAACACCTGCTTCAACTGCCTTGACCGCCATGTGGCGGCCGGGCGAGGCGATCAGGCGGCGCTGATCTGGGACAGCCCGATGACCGGGCGGGTCGAACGCCTCAGCTACGCAGAGATGCTGGACCGCACCGCGCGATTGGCCGGCGCGCTGGCGGGCCTCGGCGTGCGCCGGGGCGACCGGGTTGTCGTCTACATGCCGATGGTGCCGGAGGCGGCGATCGCGATGCTCGCCTGCGCCCGGCTGGGCGCCATCCACTCGGTCGTGTTCGGCGGGTTCGCCGCCGCCGAACTCGCGGCCCGGATCGCCGACGCGCAGCCCAAAATCATCATCTCCGCCTCGTGCGGTCTCGAGCCCGGGCGAATCGTCCACTACAAGCCGCTGCTCGACGCCGCAATCGCGCTCTCGCCGCACAAACCCGAGGCGTGCGTGATCCTGCAGCGCGAGGCGGCCCAGGCGGCCATGACCGCCGGCCGGGATCACGATTACTCCGAACTCGAGGCCGGCGGACCGCCACACCCGCCGGTGCCGGTCGCCGCGACCGATCCGCTTTACATCCTCTATACCTCCGGCACCACAGGGAGGCCGAAGGGCATCGTGCGCGACAACGGCGGCCACGCCGTCGCGCTGTACAACTCGATGCGGATGATCTACGGCGTGGAGGCGGGCGAGGTCATGTGGACCGCCTCCGACGTGGGCTGGGTGGTCGGCCACAGCTACATCGTCTACGCGCCGCTGCTGCGTGGCTGCACCTCCGTGATGTACGAGGGCAAGCCGGTCGGCACGCCCGACGCCGGCGCATTCTGGCGGGTTTGCGCGCAGCATGGGGCACGCGTGCTGTTCACGGCGCCAACCGCGATGCGGGCAATCAAGCAGCAGGACCCGGCGGGAGCGCTGGTGCAGCGCTACGATCTCTCCAGGCTCGACGCCCTGTTTCTCGCCGGCGAGCGGTGCGATCCGCCGACCGCGGTCTGGGCGGCCGACCTCCTGCGCAAGCCGGTGGTTGATCACTGGTGGCAGACCGAGACCGGGTGGCCGATCACCGCGGGGTTTCGCGACCTCGGCCTGTTCCCCTTCAGGCCGGGATCGGGGGGGCGGCCGAGCCCAGGCTATGACCTCCGTGTGCTGGACGACGATGGCGTCGAAGTGCCGGCGGGC
The DNA here is from genome assembly GCA_963719345.1 of uncultured Alphaproteobacteria bacterium. GTDB lineage: Bacteria > Pseudomonadota > Alphaproteobacteria > Acetobacterales > Acetobacteraceae > CAVRCA01. The sequence continues at coordinate 418,643 of CAVRCA010000003.1, read as the reverse complement.
CAGACCGGCAATCTCTGCGTCCGGCTGCCGCTGCCGCCCGGCTGCGCGCCAACGTTATGGCAGAACGATGAGGGATACCGCGCCGCCTACCTGGCCGACTTCCCGGGCTGGTATCGCAGCGGCGACGCCGGGATCATCGACGCCGATGGCGACGTGTGGGTGATGGGGCGGACCGACGACATCATTAACGTCGCCGGGCACCGGCTGTCGACCGGCGCGATGGAGGAGGTGCTGGCCTCGCACCCGGACGTCGCCGAGTGCGCCGTCATCGGCGCCAAGGACGCCCTGAAGGGGCAGGCCCCGATCGGCCTGGTGGTCCTGAAGGCCGGCGTGGACCGGCCCGAAAGCGAGATCGCCGCGGAACTGGTGGCCTTGGTGCGCGAGCGGATCGGCCCGGTCGCCGCGTTCCGCGATGCCCGCGTGGTCGTCCGGCTGCCGAAGACGCGCTCCGGAAAAATCCTGCGCGGGACGATCCGGCGGATCGCGGACGGGGATGCCTACACGCCTCCAGCCACCATAGAAGACCCGGCCACATTGGAGGAGGTCGGGCGGGTGTTCACCGGCAGTTCGCCGTGACGCGGATCGAGGAGGTGGACATACCTTGGTGCGACCGGGGTTGAGGCGCCAGCCACGCGGGCATTCGGGCGGCCAGCGTCATGGCCGCCTATAGCAGCCGCAGCAGAACAAACCCGCCGACAATACCGGCGGCGGCGACGCTGGTGACCAGGGTCAGCCGGCGTTCGATGAAATCCCGCACAGGCAGCCCGAAGCGGCGCAACAGGGCCGCCACGACGAAGAAACGGGTGCCGCGGGTGGCCAGACTGGCCGCCATGAACACCGGGAAACTGTAACCCGCCGCACCGGAGGCGATCGTCACGATCTTGTACGGGATCGGCGTGAGCCCCTTGATCAGGATGACCCACAGCCCGTACTGGGCATACATCGCGCGAAACGCCTCGAAGCTCGGGCCGTAGCCGTAGAAGCGGATCAGCGGTCCGGCGAGCTGGTCGAACAGCGCATAGCCGATATAGTAGCCAAGCGCCCCGCCGGCGACGCTGGCGATCGTGCAGATCGCCGCATAGCGCCACGCCCGGTCCGGACGGGCCAGCGCCATCGGGATGAGCAGCGCATCGGGCGGGATCGGGAAGAAACTGCTCTCGGCAAAGGCAATGGCCGCGAGCCACCAGGGCGCGCGCCGGTCTGCGGACAGTGCAAGCGTGCGCGCGTAAAGACGCCGAAGCATTCATCTCTCCCTGGGGGACGCCCAGATGTGCCATGTCGGCCCAAGCCGTTCAACGACGCCGCGCCGCCCCGGCCGATCTCCCGTGACTGGGTCCCGATGGCTGGCCTCGGCGCCGAGGCCGCCCTATCGTCGGCGGGCCATCTACGGGGATCCGAATGCATCGTCTCGTCGCCGGTGTCACCGCCGCATTGCTGGTCGTCTCGCCCATCCTGGCGAACCCCCCTTCTGCGCAGGGCGCAAGCCGCCGGCCGGCTGCGCAAGCCGACCAGGATAATTCCGGGCAGCCGCCACATGCGTGGCTGTTCGGTACCTGGACCGGCGGACTGTTCCCGCCCCCGAGCAGCCTCAGCGCCGAGGCCTGCCTTTCTCAGCCGGTGGTGATCTTTACCCGGGATCTGGTGCTGCGGGCCACGCTCACCGACCAGCTCTACATCCAGCGTGTCATCGAGACGGCCCTGAACAGCGACAAGGGCGTGCAGTTCCGCTTCACCAGCGCGGCGGCCGCGCTGTCAGCCACCCGGCCGCTCGGCACCCCGGCGGTGGCCGCCGTGCCGCCCGGGGTCGGGTTCGGCTGCGAGAACCCTGACGAACTGACCGTCGAGCGCCACACCGAAAACCAGATCACCTTTCCAGGCTGCGGCGACTTTCCCTACCCGCTGCTGCGCTGCCCCAGCCGCTGAGCGCATTGCACCGGAACCCGGAGGAAGAATCATGAGCCGGACCGTAGCGCGCCTGCTGGTCGACAGCCTCGAAGCGCATGACGTCGACCTGATCTACTGCGTGCCGGGCGAGAGCTATCTCGGCCTCACCAACGCGCTGGTCGACAACAACCGGATGCGGCTGGTGGTCTGCCGCCACGAGAGCGGCGCCAGCTTCATGGCCGTGGCCGACGGGCGGATGCGGGCGGGCCGGGCCGGCGTGTGCGTCGTCTCGCGCGGTCCTGGTCTGTCGAACGGCCTGATCGGCCTCCACACCGCCTATCACGACGCGACTCCGATGGTGATGCTGGTCGGCCAGGTGGAGAGGAAGGATTTCGGGCGGCTGGCCCTGCAGGAGCAGAACTACTCCCGCCTGCTGTCCGACGTGACCAAGCTGGTCATCGAGGTGAACGAGCCGGAGACCGCGAGCGAGGCTATTGCGCGGGCGTTCCATGTCGCCGAGAGCGGCACGCCCGGGCCGGTCGCCGTCATTCTCCCCGAAGATCTGTTCGAGGAGGAGACCGACGCACCGCTCGACCAGCCGCGCCCCGCCGCGCTGGCCGGACCGCGCGTCGAGGACCTTGAGCGGTTGGCGGACCTGCTGGCGCGGGCCGAACGTCCGCTGGTCTGGGTCGGCGGTGCGCTCCACGAGGCGGCGGTGCCGGAGCTGGCGCGGCTGGCCGAGAGCTGGATGCTGCCGATCTCGCCGACGCACCGCCGCCCGCACCTGTTCGATGCCGATCATCCCAATTACGGCGGCTACATGGGAACCCGGGTCCCTCGCCCGCTGCTCGACGCGATGAAGCGGGCCGACCTGCTGGTCGCCCTCGGCGAGCGGCTGTCGGATTCGGTCAGCCAGTCCTACAGTTTTCCGACCGCTCCGCAGCCGCAGTTGCCGCTGGTGCATGTGTGGCCCGATCCGGTCGAGGTCGGCCGGGTGTTCCGTCCCGATCTCGCGATGGCCTGCGACCCGCGGGCGGTGATCCAGGGCCTGCTCGCGCGCGGCGCACCGGGCGGGGTCGAGGCACGGCGCGGCTGGGTTGGCGAGCTGAACGCGATCCACAACCGGCTTTTGGAGCCGGTATGGGACCAGGCGGCCGACGGCGTGAACTTTTCCGCCGTGGTCGCCGAGATCGCCAAGCACCTCGCGCCCGATGCGGCGGTCACGTCGGATGCCGGCAATTTCTCGAGCTTCATCCACCGCCACCTGCGCTTCCGTCCCGGGCAAGTTTTTTTGGCCTCCATCGTCGGGGCGATGGGCGCGGCGATGCCGATGGCGGTGGCGGCGGGGCTGCGGCGGCCGGGCAAGCAGGTGGTCGCGTTCGCCGGCGACGGCGGCGCGCTGATGACCGGCAACGAGATCGCCACCGCCAAGCAGTACGGCGCGAACCCGATCCTGGTGATCTCCGACAATGCCCATTACGGCACCATCATGATGCATCACGACATGCGCTATCCCGGCCGTCCGTCCGATGCGGCGACGCGGCTCACCAACCCCGACTTCGCGTTGTGGGCGGCGTCGTTCGGCGCCGAGGGCATCACCATCCGCGAGGAACGCGAGGTGGAGGGGGCGATCGCGCGCGCCTTCGCGGTGCAGGATCGCCCGGTCGTCGTGCATGTGCACAGCTCGATGCAGCAGATCAGCGCGTGGCGCCGGCGCGACGCCGCATCCTAGGAGAGTCCCGCATGGACCCAGCCTCGTTTCGCGACACCCTCGCGGCCGCCGCGCCGCCGGAGGGTTTTGGCCTAGCGGTGCAGACGCTCTGGTGGGATGCCAAAGGCGACTGGAACCGCGCGCACCGCTGCGCGATGGACGACAAGAGCCAGGACGGCTCGGCGGTACACGCCTATCTCCACCGCAAGGAGGGCGACCTGTCCAACGCCCGGTATTGGTACGCACGGGCGGGCAGGCCGCCGGCCGAAGGCACGCTTGACGCCGAGTGGGAGGCACTTGTCCGCACGCTGGCCTAGGGTGCTTTGCGGCGCCCCGCTCTTGGCTCTGCTCGCCTGCGCGCCCCCGGACCCCTGTGCCGATCTCGGCGCCCATCAGGCATGGGTGGCGACCGTGCTGTTCGGGTCCGATGTCCCCGGGCGAGGTTCTGTCGGCGCCGACGAGTGGGCCGCCTTCCTGCGCGACACGGTCACCCCTCGCTTTCCCGCCGGCCTGACGGTGCTCGAAGGCGCGGGCCAGTGGCGTGACCCGAGAACGGGCCGCATCGGCGCCGAGCCGTCCCGCGTGCTGCTGATCGCCGCCGATCCGACCCCGGCGACCGGACGTGCGCTCGGGGAGATCGCCGCCGCCTACAAGGCGCGCTTTCGGCAGCAATCGGTGGGAGTGTTGGTGGCGCCGACCTGCGCTTCGTTCTGACCGCCGCAGCGGACCGGGATCGCGGCGTCTGGCCATTGCGGGCGACGCGGCTACAAGGGGCCGTGAACTTTCCCCATCCACCGTCGGCCGCTCGGGCGGCGATCGACCGTCTGGTCGAGGAGGACCCCGATCTCGGGCGGATCGAAGCGGCCGCCGGCCCCCTGCCGTGGCGCAGCCGGCCGGCCGGCTTCCCCGGGCTGCTGCAGGCGATCGTCGCGCAACAGATCAGCAACCAGGCGGCCGCGGCGATCTGGGGACGGTTACGCCGCCTGCCTGGGGCGCTGCAGCCGGAAGGGATGCACCAACTCTCGGACGAGGCCTTGCGGGCCGCGGGACTGTCACGCCCAAAGATCGCCCACGTCCGCTCGCTTGCGGCGGCGTTCCTCGACGGGCGCCTCGATCCGACCGCGATCGCCCTCATGCCCGATGACGCGGCCGTGGCGACCATCGCCTCGGTGCGCGGGTTGGGTCCCTGGACGGCGGAAGTCTATCTCCTCTTCGCTCTCGGCCGCCCCGACGTGTTTCCGGCGGGTGACATTGCGCTCGCGGCGGCGACGGCCGACCTCAAGGGGTTGCCGGGCCGTCCCGACCCGCGACGCTTGCGCCAGCTCGCCGACGCGTGGCGGCCGGGGCGGGGGCTCGCCGCGCGCCTGCTCTGGCACCATTGGCGGCATCTGACCGGGCGGCCGGCGATGGACGACCTGCCGACGCCCTAGCTTCGCACGGGAACCGATCGTTCACGTGTGGGCGGTACGATGGCGCGGCAATCACACTGGCCGGCGCTGCAGATGGCGGACTCCCCGTTCCCTCTCGTTCAATCGTATCATCCGACGACGTTCCTGGAGCGCGGCGTCGCCGTCGCGTTCACGACGCCGACGCTGGTCGGCACCCGGGCCCGCCCGGGCCGGCGCGGCGCTGCCGAACTCATCATCCCGAGCCCGGCGGGCGGACGCGGAGTGTACGTCCTGCCGTGGTCTGGTGTGCGCGAGTTGTGCCGCCCCACGGTGCATGACCAGCGGCTGAACCAGTTGATCGAGGGCCTGTCCAGCGTCACGCCGGCTCGGATACGCGGTGCCGGGCGCCAAGTGGCGACCGAGGGCCTGGCCGGTCACGAGGCCCTGACCGCGGCGGATACGGCAACCCGGGCGGACCGCGAAGCCACGCTGCTGACCAATTTCATGCTCGTCATGGCTCTGCTGGAGCAGACGGAGCCGCGCGGGACGGCGAGGGCGCAAGCGGAGCCGGGCGAGCCAAGCCTGGAGGCGCGGGCCAAGCGAGCGCTGGCGCAAGTGGGGCCACGCCTGGGGCGTGCGCCGGAAGCGATCGCGGCGGTGCTCGAAGACATGGCGCCGCACTTCGCCCCGATCGGGGTCGGCAGCAAAGCCGCCGGCTCCCGCATCGTTCGCGGCCTTGAGGTGCTGTGCCAACTCCGGGCCGATATGGAAGCGTGGCGTCTCGCGCACTCCGACGAAAGCGGTGCCCAGGCTGAAATGGTGGCCAAGGTTGCCGAGCTGACGATTGCTTGTGCGCAGACCACGCTGGAGCGGGCGCACGAACTCACCGAGGACATGCTCGAGCTGCTGCGCCGGTGGGGCGAGGAGGAGGGCGACGTCCAGCAGCTCGTGGGGCGGTCCGAATGGCTGCTCGACGGTTGGGACCAGATTTGCGCCTTGTGGGCCAGCGACGAATCGCCCATCGCGCGGCGTGCCGTGTTGGCAGAAATGGTTTTGCTCGTGCCGACCATTCCCCGCGAGGCATCCGCCTGGGTCAACTTGCCGATCGACATGGATGCGTTGCTGCGGTTTCGCCGCACCGTCAGTCTCAACGAGGATTGGCGCACCGGCTCGACCGTGATCGATCTTGTCGCCCGCAACGAACGCCTTCGGGCGCTGGCGGCTTAGTTGGGAGAGCCAAGAATGGCCGTCGAGACCGCGCCGGGCCGCGCCGCCGAAATCCGCGAAGTCAGGCGCTCGCTGGCCGAGGCCCGCGACGAGCAGATCGCGCGCGTGGTCGCCATGGTCGACGCCCTCGCCGACCGGGGCAGCGCCGACGGCATCATCGCGCCGCTGCGGCCGAGACTGGCCCAGTTGCGCCCGGCTCGAAAGCTGCGGCTCACCCGGCTTCTGTTCGTGCCGTTGGACCCGCTGATCGTGCCTCCCCGCCGTTGGCGTCCGGGCGAGCCGACCGTGCCACGGAGCGCGCTGACGCCGCTCGCCGATGTGGTGCGAGAGATGGCGGGACCGTGCGCCACGGCGGTGGAGGAATTGATCGACGGTCACGCGCAAGACGAAGCCGTGCTCATCGACGAGGCCGGCTCGATGCTCTGGCGCGAGGCCGCGCGAGTCCTGCCGGGCAGCGCGGCGCCGAGGAGCTGGGCGGACAGCGGCTTGCCGGAGGCCGAGTACGCACCCTTGGCTCGCGGCGTCGCCGGAGCGCTGCAGCAGGCAGCGTCGGTGCGCCGCATCGTGGCCGAGGAGCGCCATGGGTTGGTCATCGGGCGGGACCGGGTCGAGGCCATCCTCGACGAGGCGGCTGCGGCCGGCGCGGAGGCCTGGAGCATGACCGCGGCGCTGCTGCTCAACCAGCTGCTCGATCCGAGCGTCGCGCTGCATCGGTTTGACGCGGGCTCCGCGCCAAGTCCCGATGCGGCCAGTTGGCGGCGTAACCTTCGTGTACTGGAGGCGGCGCTCGACGATCTTGAGGCGCCGGACGGCAACCTGGTGAAGCCCGGGGCAGATTTCTCCGGGAGCGGAACCGAGCTGCGCCGTGCCGTGGCCTTGTTGGCCAATCTCGACGTGCCCACCGCGCCCTCGCCGGTTCGCAAGCGCCTCGACGAAATCAGGCGCTCAATCGACGCGCGCAGCCTGGCTCGCTTCGAGCACGGCATGACGGATCAACTGCTCGCTCCGCTGCGTGATCGGCTACCGTCGGCGGAACCGCCCGACGTCGGCGCGCTCGAGGCCACCGCGCGCGAGCTGCGCACCTTTGAGCTGGCCGCTCGGCGGCTCGGCAGCGCCCCACGCTACGACGCCGTGCTTCGGCGGGCGGCCGGCGAGGTGAGAGGCTTGGGGCCGCAGACCGGCATGACCGTCGTCGACAAGGTGCGGCTGCTGGAAATCCTCGTCGGCGCCGATGAGGCGCTGGCCCTGCTCGCCGGAGGCAAGACGGCGGCTTGATGCGAGCGCGGGCGGGACACCGCCGTCAGCCGCCCTGACTTGGGCTTTGTAACGTCATAGCCGCCCCGGACTTGATCCGAGGATTGGCTTGGCATTCCATCCTGCCTCCTGGCAGGATTTGGAAGTGGTTGCCCGGAACAGTCCGGGCATGACGATCCTGGTGACTTGCGCGTAGTTGCCCTGCACGGCGAACCGGATAGCGGTTGACCATCTCCGGTCTGACAGTCTGCGTCAGAGTGTGACGCTCTGCACCACCTGATCGAGTTCCTGGAACGTCGGCATGTGCTGGTTGGGTGCCATCTTGCGGCCGGTCTCGACGCTGACCTGCGGGGCGTTGCCGTGCAGATGCGCGACGATGACGGCCCGGATCACCTCGTAGTACTTCGATTCCTCCTCGACGACGCCCTTCATGCGCGCGGCGAACGGTCCCGTCATGCCATAGGCCAACAATACGCCGAGGAACGTGCCGACCAGCGCGCCGCCGATCATCGCTCCCAGCACCGCCGGGGGTTCGTTGATGTGCGACATCGTCTTGATGACACCGAGCACGGCGGCCACGATGCCGAGCGCCGGCAACCCGTCGGCCATGTTCTGCATGGCGTGCGAACCGTGCAGTTCCTCCTGCAACGTCTTCTTCAGCTCGCGGCCAAGCACATCCTCGATCTGGTTCGGATCATCCGCGTTCATCCCGATCATCCGCATATAATCGCAGATGATCGCCGTCGCGTGATGGTTCGCCATGATCTTTGGGAATTTCTGGAAGGCGGAGCTCTCGTGCGGGTTCTCGATGTGCGGCTCCAGCGCCATGTTGCCCTTGGTGCTGGCGAGCTTGACGAGGAGATACAGAAGGCTGAGCAGCTCGACGTAGTCGGCCTTCTTGAACACCGCCCCCTTCATGATCTTGCCGAAGCCGCCGAGCGTATGCTTCACGTCGTGCATGCTGTTCGACATGACGAACGTGCCGAGCGCCGCGCCGCCGATGGTCAGCATCTCGAACGGGATCGCCTCGATGAGCGGTCCGAGGCTGCCGCCCGACATGATGTAGCTGCCGAACACGCAGGCGAGGAGGAAGACGAGGCCGCCGATGGTCAGCATTGCGTCGGGTCAGGGCAAGGCGGGTGGGGGCGACGCGGGCGAGACGGACGCCGCCGGCCGGTTGCGCAGCACGATGATGGCGATCCGCCGGTTGGCCGCGGCCATGGGATCGGCGGGCAGCAGCGGGTCGCGGTCGGCGCTGCCGGTCACGGTGCGGATCCGGGCCTCGGGCAATCCGGCGTCCAGCAACAGGCGTCGGGTCGCGTTCGCGCGCTCGACGGACAGCTCCCAGTTGGACCGATCCGGGCCGCGATACGGCGTCGCATCCGTATGGCCGGCGATCGAGATGCCTTCGGGCAGGCGCGCCAGCACCGGCGTGACCTTCTGCAGCAGCAACCGCGCGCGCTCGTTCGGCGCGGCCGACCCGGTCGCGAACATCGGGCTGCGCTCCTCGTCGAGGATCTGGATACGCAAGCCTTCCGGGGTCAAGTCGATCGTCAGCTGACGGGCGATCTCGGCGAGACCGGGATCGTCGCGCACCGCGTCACGGATCTGCTGCGCCGCCTGCGCGAACGCCTGCTTCTCGCGCGTCGCCGCGGTTTGCTGGCGCTCGTTGCCGTCCGCTTGCGGGTGATCGACTGCCCGTTCGGCGCCATTGGCGGACGCCTGCGTCTTGTCAGCCGTTGTCGGCTTCCGATCCACTGGCTTGATCGCGGTCCCGTCCGACGCCGTGCCCGCGGCGCGGGCCACCCCGGCGGCCGCCGTGACGGGGCCGGCCTCCTCGGTCGCGGGGCCGGCCGGGTCCTGCTCGCCGTTCGGATAGTCCTTGGCGTCCTTGCGATAGACTCGGGGCTTGGCCGGCGTGTCGCTGTCGTCGTCATCCGCGTCCGGCACCACCGGGGCCTGTCCCACCGTGACCTGCACGGCGCCGCGATCGGAGGCGAGCGCACCGTCATCGAACGGCGTGTGGCCGCCGAACGGCTGACCGTTGCCCGACAGGTTGCGGCTGAGCGCCGTGGTCGGGCTGAAATAGTCGGCCAGCCCTTTGCGCTGCGCCTCGGTCGTTGCGTTCAGCAACCACATCAGCAGGAAGAACGCCATCATCGCGGTCACGAAATCCGCGTAGGCGACCTTCCAGGCGCCGCCGTGATGGCCGCCCTCGACCACCTCTTCCTTGCGGATGATGATCGGCCGGCGCTTGTTACTTTTGTCGCTGTCCCGTGCCATCGGACCCAAGAAATGTCACCTGGCACGACAGATGAGGCAGTCTGCTTAATTCGACGCTAACCCGGCTGCGCCGGCCGCGGCAGCGTCACGCCGATCGGCACGCCATCCCGCGCCTTGACGGCGAAAATCCGGAATTGCTCGATCGTCTGGCCGCTGCGAACCCGGCTGGCGCGGGCGATCTCGCGGGTTTCGGCCCAGATCCGCGGGTCCGGTTCGTCGCCGCGCTTGATACTGCGCACCAGAAGCCCGGCCTCGCCGTCGAGCGCGGCTTTCGGCAGGTTGAACAGCAGCCAGCGCGGCTCGGCGCCGACGACCGGCACCGGCGGGGGAAGCAGGCGAGCCAGCTCGGCCGCAATGCCGTAATCATCGGCGGCAACGAACTCTGAGCCGCGCTCCCGGCGGATCGCCTCGACCTCGCCGGCCAACGCGGGCCAGCCGGCAAGTCGGAGGGTAGTGGGATCGACGTGCGGCGACAGCGGAAGCGGGGCGAGGACGGCCTGCACGTAGACAATTGCGACGATCGCCGCGCCGAGCCAGACGGCGGGCGCGCGGAGCCGCTGCAGCCACGGGCTCCGCAGCTCGCCGGCCGCGAGCGCCGCACCAGGATAGAGGATGGCTGGCCAGTTGCCCTGCACCCGGTCGCCAAGCGCATGCTGAAGGAACACCAGCAACGGCGGGACGGTGACGGACGCAAGCAGGGTCGAGGCCGGACCGCGCGTCCGCCAGGCTTGCCGGACCGAGGTCCAGACCCCGGCCGCCAGCAGGAAGAAGACGAGTGGGGTGGCAAGCCCGATCTGGCCGCCGAGCAGCTCGCCCAGGAACCGCACCGCGCGTTCGGGGTCCCAGGCCGCCGCCCGGCTGCCCTGTTTGACGAAACTCGCAAAGCCGTGCGCGGCATTCCATCGCAGGGTCGGCCAGAAGACCGCTCCGGCCAGCAGCGCCGCGCCATAAGGGTAGGGGGTCCGCAGCCAGCGCCGGGCGCCGGGCACGGCGAGCAACCAGAGCGTCAGGCCGATGCCGAGAAAGGCAGCCGTGTATTTGCTCACCAGGGCCAAGCCGGCGGCCAAGCCGGCGGCCAGCCACCACGCGCCAGCCCCGCCGCGCACCAGCCTGGCCATCGCGGCGAGGCACGCCGTCCAGAAGAACAGCAGCGGCGTGTCCGGCGTCATCGTCACGGCGCCGACGCCGAGCAGGAGGGTGGCGTTCAGCAGCACGGCACCGACCAGCCCGGCGTGGCGGCCCGGAAACAGGCGCTCGCCGGCATCGGCCAGCAGCAAGGCGCCGAGGGCCGCCGACACCGGTCCGAGCAGGCGGACCCCCAGCGCCCCGTCCCCGGCCAGCCACGTGCCGGCCCTGATCCAGAGCGCCACCATCGGCGGGTGGTCGAGGTAACCGGGGGCGAGGGCGCGGGACCACACCCAGTAATAGGCTTCGTCCGGCGAGAGCGGGATCGTCGCGGCGACCACCAGCCGCACGAGGGTCAGCATCGCCAGCGCGGCGAGCCAGCGCGTTGACGTCATCGGGGCGTCACCGGGCGCGCCAGACCAGCGTCGCCGAGACCGCGTAGTTCCAGACCACCCCGATCACCGCCCCCATCGCGCCGGCCGGCGTCCAGCCGGTGTGGGAAACATAAAGCACGCGGGCGACGCCGACATTCGCAACCGCTCCGATGCTGCAGACCAGCATGAACAGCACAAAGCCACGCCAGAGACGGGGACCCCGGAGGCGCTGGTCGCGGTAGGTAAGCTGATTGTTGAGCTGGAAGTTGAACGCCATCGCGACCACGGTCGCGACAATCTGCGAGACCTCGAACGGGCTGCCGGCTTCCCGCGCCAGGACCAGCACCGCCAGATGGACCAATACTCCAAGCGCTCCGACGCTGGCGAAGGCGAAAAACCGCAGCGGGACGAGCCCGCGAAAAATCTTGTCCAGCAGCAAGGCGCCGAACTGCGCCAGCACCTGCACATCGAGTTTGCTTTTGCCCGCCTGCCGTTCGCGGAAGTGACACGGCACTTCGACGACCCGCAGCCCGGCCGGCGCGCTCAGCAGCAGGTCCAGCAGGATCTTGAACCCGCGGCCCGTGAGGCGGGGCGCGAGGCGCTCGAAGAGCGACCGGCGCAGGACAAAGAAGCCGCTCATCGGATCGCTCAGGCGGACCGGCAGCAGCCATTGGGCGATCCGCGTGCCGGTGTCGGACAGGGTGTGACGCCAGGGCGAGGCGAGACCGTCGGTGTCGCCGCCTTCGACGTGACGGCTGCCGACCACGAGGTCGACGCCGCCTGTCCGCAGGACGGCGAGCATGTCCGGCAACCGGGTCTCGTCGTGCTGCAGGTCGCCGTCCATCACGGCAAGAAACTCGGCCGAGGACGACAGGCCGCCCTCGATCACCGCGGAGGCGAGGCCACGCCGGCCGATCCGGCGGATGCAGCGCACGCGCGCATCGGTGGCGGCTATGCGCCGCGCCTCTTCGGCCGTGCCGTCCGGACTGTCGTCATCGACGAACACCACTTCCCAGCGCAAGTCGGACAAGGCCGCCGCGAGCTTGCCCACCAGCGGCGCGACATTCGGGCGCTCGTTGAAGCAAGGCACGACAACGGTCAGCTCGGCGGGGTGAGGCGCGCCGGTCGGCGGTCGGGGGCTGTCCACCTAGAGCGGCACGCCCGCGAGATGCCGGCTGGTGCGGATCGTCTGCAGCGTCTGGACGCGGCTGACCGTGGCGGTGCCGGTGAGCCGCTGGGTCAACTGATTCTCGTGCGCCGTATCGCGGGCCACCAGCTTGAGCAGGAAATCGCCGCCGCCGCGGATCATGTGGCACTCCCGCACTTCCGGCCAGGTCGCGACCAGCTGCTCGAACGCGGCCAGGGCGGACTCCTTCTGGCTCTCGAGACCGACCACGGCGAAGAAGGTGATTTCCCACCCGAGCCGCTGCGGATCGGTTTCCGCGTGATAGCCGCGGATCACGCCGGCGACTTCCAGCCGTCGCACCCGGCGCAGGCACGGCGGCGCCGAGATGCCCGCGCGGCGCGCCAATTCCACGTTGGTCATCCGGCCGTCGGCCTGCAGCTCCGACAGGATGCGGCGATCGACGGCGTCCAGGATAACGGGTTCGGCGTTCTGCGGCTTCATGCGAAACGGCCGGCGGAGCCGGCGCGGGTTGTTCCGGTTCGGTACGGGAGAGCGAACCTTTATTACAGGGTGCCGGGTTGGGGAAGGCCGGGCCGCGGAGACGTGGATCCCCGAGGCTTCAGCGTTTGGGCGTCGCGCCCACTCGGGCCAGCAGGGAGACGGCATCCGGGTCGCCGAGCACCAGGGCGCGGCCGTACCAAGTGGCGGCGGTCTCCGGATCGGCTGAAATGCCTTGGCTCGGGATGTCGGCGAGGAAGTCCGGATCGTAGGTCATGCCGGCCGCCATGGCGGCCCGCGCCGAACCGGATCGGGCGGCGCGCTCATACATCAGCCTTGCGGCACCGACGTCGCCGGTCGCCAGCAGCTCGTCGCCGCGGGCGAGCAGGACGTCCACCATGCCGGGGAGATCGGCCGGCGGAGCCGGAGGCGAGGGTTGCTCCGCCTTCCGGGCGGGCACGCCGGTCGCGGCGGCCCCAGGCCCGGTCACGGGACGCTTGCCGGTGACCGGACCCGTCGTGCTCGGCTCCGGAAGGGCCGGCGGTGCAAGCGACGAAGCCGGGGCGTTGATCGCACTGACCGGGATCACGGCCGATGCTTGGGGCGTTCCGCTTTCAGTGTCGGCCCGAGACCGGCCAGGGGCCGCGCCGGCCGCGCCGACGCCAGCGACGGAGGAGGGGCTTGCGGCCTCGGCGGACGCGATCTCCCGCTCCGAGGCCATCCGGTTGAGGAAGTCCGTCACGCCGGAGACGGCGCGTGCGGCGATGCTGCCAGCCGGTTCATCCGTGAACTGGGCATCCAGCACCGTAGCCGCCGCAACCGTCGAGATAAGTCCGACGGCAAACCATGTTCGAGCCCGGGCGCGCGACCGAGGCGCGGGAGCCGAGACACGCTGCCGTCCGGGCGACGGCGGCGGCACGGCCACGTCGGGCATGACCAGACGGACCGCGATGCCTTGCGAGCTCAGGCTGCCTTCGCGAGGCAGTCGATCCCACAAGTGCGGGCGGCCGACGAGAACGATCTGGAGCGGCAGCGGCCCGGCGCGCGCGGCCATGGCCATCAGCTCGAGATAGGCCACAGCCTGCGCGGTGAGCAGGTGGGCGTCGTCTACCAACAGGGCCAGGTGGGTCTCGTCGCCCCGTGGCTTGGCGAGCACGGCATAGAACCGACCCGCCCGGTCTTGCGCCACGTCGGGACAATCAGGGCCGACCACCTGATCCATGATGCCGCAAACGTCCAGCGGCGCGCGCTTCGGGCTGCCGACCTCGACGACGCGCACCCTGTTCCGCCTCAGCAACGGGACAACCCGTCGCAGCAGCCGGGTCTTGCCCGAGCCCTGGTTGCCCGTCAGCGCAACGGGTCCCCGCCGGGACAGAATGGCTTGAACAAGTTCGCCGTCGAGCCCTCGGCTGTCCAATCGCAAAGGAGAGTAGCTCGGCTTTACTTCAACTAAAAGTTGTCGATTGGACATCCTGGAATACTCATGGCCGGAGTTCGAGCGGGTAACGACTTGAGTTTCGCCCAACGATCCAGGCCACGCAACCAGAGCCGCAGATCACAATCGTTTCTGAAACTCGAAATCGTGTCGGACCGGTGTGAATGCAACCGCTGCGCCCAGGTCTGACGCACGAGCCACGGCACGCCGACAAGTCAGCCGGTCGAGCTTGAGGTGCCCGGTGCCCTAGCCGCCGATGCACCGAAGTACCGCGCGAGCGGGCGATGTTATGCAACGGGGATCGGGCTTTCGTCCGCCGATCGGCGTTGGCGCGGGCGGCTCAGCGGGTGCCGTACAGCCGGTCGCCGGCGTCGCCCAGTCCTGGACGGATGTAGCCGTGCTCATCCAATCCGCGGTCGACCGCGGCGGCGAACACCGGCACGTCGGGATGTTCAGCGTGCAAAACGCCGATCCCCTCGGGTGCCGCCAGCAGGCAGATGAAGCAGATGTGCGCCACCCCCGCCTGACGCAATCGAGCCACTGCGGCCGCCGCCGAATGACCGGTCGCCAGCATCGGATCGACGATGATGGCGCGGCGCTCGGCGACGTCCTCCGGGAGCTTGCGGTAGTACTCGACCGGCGTCAGCGTGACAGGGTCCCGGTACAGGCCGATATGGCCGACCCGCGCCGAGGGTACCAGATCGAGCATGCCGTCCAGGATGCCATTGCCCGCGCGCAGGATCGAGACGAGACAGAGTTTCTTGCCGGCCAGCATGGCGGCGTGCGTGCGTTCCAGCGGCGTGTCGATCTCGACCGACTCGAGCGGCAGGTCGCGCGTCGCCTCATAGGCCAGCAGAAGGCTGATCTCCCGGACGATCACCCGAAATTCGGCGGTGGGAGTCGTCGCGCGGCGCAGCAGCGCCAGTTTGTGCTGCACCAGAGGGTGGTCGACGATGGTTACGGAAGCGCGGGTGACGGGAGCGGTCGGGCCCACTTAGGTCGACGGCCCGCTGCGGAAATACGGCTCCACCGTGCCTTGCAGCTTGATGGTCATGGCCGAGCCGTCGCGTTGCAAGGTCTTGCCGACCGCGAGCCGGACCCAACCCTCGCTGGCGCAGTACTCGTCGACGTTCGTCTTCTCGGCGCCGTTGAAGCGCACGCCGACACCACGCTCCAGCACGGCGGCGTCGTAGAACGGGCTTTTCGGGTTCACCGAAAGGTGGTCGGGGGGCGTATCGCTCATGTCGCTGATCGGTGCTGGTTTCGGGCGGATTGATAGCGGGCTTGTCTTTGAGAGGCTAGTGACCGGGGACCGCCGCATCGGCGCCGCTCAGCCGCTCCGGCTCTGCGCCGCTGCTGCGCAACAGATGGTAGAGGATGATCGCGCCGAAGGTGGCGGTGCCGATGCCGCCGAGCGCGAAGTTGCCGAGCTTGACCGTCAGGTCGCCGGCGCCGGCGATCAACGCGACCGCGGCCGTCGCAAGGTTGCGGATGTCGGCGAAATCCACCCGGTTCAGCACCCAGATGCGCCCGCCGGTCGCCGCGATGAGGCCGAACACGACGATGGCGAGGCCGCCAATCACCGGCACCGGCAAGGTCAGGATCAGCGCCCCGAATTTGGGCGAGAACCCGAGCAGCAGGGCGACCGCCGCGGCGACCAGGAACACCAGGGTGGAATAGATGCGCGTGACCGCCATGACGCCCATGTTCTCGGCGTAGGTCGTGACACCGGTGCCACCGCCGAGCGCGGACGCGATGGTGGCGATGCCGTCGCCGAAAAAGGCCCGGCCGATCAAGGGATCGAACGAGCGGCCGGTCATTGCCGACAGCGCCTTGATGTGGCCGAGGTTCTCGGCGACCAGAACGATCGCGACGGGTGCGATCAGGCTCATCGCCGAAGCCGTGAACACGGGATGCGCGAAGTGCGGCAGCCCGAACCAGGCGGCGCCGGAGAGGCCGGAGAAGTCGATCGGCTTGCCGTAGCCGAGCCCGTTCGTGCCGAGGAAATAGATCACGTAGCCGCAGATCGCGCCGAGCAGGATCGGCAGGCGTCGCGCGAGCCCTCGCGCGTGGACTGCGATCAGCGCGACCGCCAGCACCGTCAGCAGCCCGACCAGCGTGTCGAACGGCGAGGCCGAGACGTTGCGGATGGCGACCGGCGCCAGGTTCAGCCCGATGGCGGCGACGATCGCGCCGGTGACGACCGGCGGCATCAGCCGTTCCACCCAGCCGGTCCCGGACAATTGCACCACGAAGCCGATGATCGCGTAGACGACGCCAGCGGCGAGGATGCCGCCGAGGGCGACCGCGATGTTGGGATTGGCGCCGTGGCCCG
Source organism: uncultured Alphaproteobacteria bacterium (assembly GCA_963719345.1). Taxonomy (GTDB): domain Bacteria; phylum Pseudomonadota; class Alphaproteobacteria; order Acetobacterales; family Acetobacteraceae; genus CAVRCA01. Next base: position 402,003 of record CAVRCA010000003.1, on the reverse strand, counting down.
CATAGCCGCTCGCGGCGATCACCACGGCGATGAAGGCGAAGCTCGAACCGAGATAGCTCGGCAGCCGGCCGCCGGTGACGACGAAGAAGATGAGGGTGCCGACGCCGGAGAAAAAAATGGCGGTGTTCGGGTCGAAGCCCATCAGGATCGGCGCGAGCGCCGTCGAGCCGAACATGGCGACGACGTGCTGCACTCCCATGATGAGGGTCTGCGGCCACGGCAGCCGCTCGTCGGGCGCCACCTCGCCGCTCGGCTTGAGCGTCCAGCGCGGGAAGTAAGAGGCCATGCGGCAATGCTCCGGTTGTGCCACGACGCGAGAACGCAAGACCTGGGCCATCGGGCGAGCCCTGGACCCCGCCCGTCCACTCGGCCAAACTCCGCGCGGCACCACAAGGGGGGAACCGAGCCGATGCTCGAACCGGGACGCGCGAAACCTGTACCGACGCCGGAGACCCAGCATTTCTGGGACGGCACCAAGGCCGGCGAGCTTCGCTTGCAGCGCTGCAACCAGACCGGCGAAGTGTATTTCCCGCCGCGGCCGTTCTGCCCGGGCTCCGGCTCCACCGATGTTTCCTGGTTCAAGGCGACCGGCCGCGCGACCCTGCACAGCTACGTCATCCACCACCGCCCGGTGCCCGGCTTCAAGCCGCCCTATGCCATCGCCGTGGTCGAACTCGAGGAAGGCCCGCGCATGATGACCAACATCGTCGATTGCGAGCAGACGCCGGAGGCGCTGCAGCTCGACATGCCGCTTGAGGTCGTGTTCGAGAAGATGGACGACGACATCACCCTGCCGCTGTTCCGTCCGGCGAAGGGGTAGGAAGATGGGAGAAAGATCAGTCGCCATCGTCGGCGCGTCCGAAACCTCCAAGCTCGGCGTCGTGCCCGACATGTCGCAGATCCAGCTGCACGCCGATGCGGCGCTGCTGGCGATGAAGGATGCCGGGCTGAAACCGACCGACATCGACGGCGTGGCGACGGCGGTCGAGACGCCGCAGCAGATCGCGCATTATCTCGGCATCACGCCCTCCTGGGTGGACGGCACCTCGGTCGGCGGCTGCTCGTTCATGATCCATCTGCGCCACGCTGCCGCCGCGATCGAGGCGGGGCTGGCGAAAACCATCCTCATCACGCACGGCGAGAGCGGACGCTCGCGCGTCGGCCAGCCGGCTCGTTCGGTGGCCGCGAACAGCCTGAACGGCCAGTTCGAGCAGCCGTTCGGCCCGTTCGGCCCGCCGACCATGTTCCCGATCCCGGTGCTGCGCTTCATGAAGCGCTACAACGTGACGCACGAGCAGATCGCGATGGTATCGGTGGTGCAGCGCGAGTGGGCGGCCAAGAATCCGCGCGCAACGTTCAAGGAGCCGATTACGGTCGAGGACGTGCTGAACTCGCGCATGATCGCCTATCCGTTCCGGCTGCTCGAATGCTGCCTCGTCACCGACGGCGGCGGGGCGCTGATCGTGACCCACCGTGACCGCGCCAAGGATTTTCCGCAAAAGCCGGTCTACGTGCTCGGCACCGGCGAGAGCGTCGAGACGCCGATGATCTCGCAGATGAAGGATTTTACGTCTTCGCGGGCGTTCAGCGTGGCGGGGCCGACCGCGTTCCGCGAGGCCGGCATTGCGCACAAGGACGTCGACCACCTGATGATCTACGACGCGTTTGCGCATCTGCCGATCTACGGACTGGAGGATCTCGGCTTCGTCGGCCGCGGCGAGGGGGCGGCGTTCATCGCCGGACGCAACACGGCGCCCGGGAGCAAATTGCCGGTGAACACCAATGGCGGTGGGCTCTCCTACATGCACTCCGGCATGTACGGCATGTACGCGCTGCAGGAGAGCGTGCGGCAGATGCGCGGCATCGCGCCGGCGCAGATCCCGGATGCGAAAATCTCGGTGTGTCACGGGGTGGGTGGGATGTTCGCCGCGTCGGGAACCATCGTGTTCAGCAACCAGGCACCCTGAAGAATGCGGGACGGCGATGCAGGCGGATTGGTGTTCGAGGGCCTGCGGGTCATCGACTGCGCGAGCTTCATCGCCGCCCCCGCGGCGGCGACCATTTTGGGCGATTTCGGCGCCGACGTGATCAAGGTGGAGCCGGGGACGGGCGACGCCTATCGCGGCTTGGGCAACCTGCCGGGGATGCCGGAGGGCAGCCCGCACGACTGGGCGTGGCTGCTCACCGGACGCAACAAGCGCAGCCTGGCGCTCGACCTCAAGCGGCCGGAGGCGCAGGCGGTGCTGCATCGCCTCGTCGCCGGGGCGGACGTGTTCATCACCAACTATCCGCTGCCGGTGCGGGCGCGGCTCGGCATCGACCACGCGACCCTTTCCGTCCTCAACGAGCGGCTGGTCTACGGCTCGTTCACCGCCTATGGCGAGGTGGGGGACGAAGCCGAAAAGACCGGGTTCGATTCCACGGCGTATTGGGCGCGCTCGGGGCTGATGGACATGGTGCGGCCGGACGCGCACGCGGTGCCGGCGCGCTCGCTGCCGGGCATGGGCGACCATCCGAGCGCGTCTTCCCTGTATGGCGCAATCGTCACCGCGCTGTACCGGCGCGAGCGCACGGGGAAGGGCGGGTTCGTCAGCACGTCGCTGCTCGCCAACGGGATCTGGGCAAACGGCTGCTTCGCGCAGGCCAAGCTGTGCGGCGCGCACGTCGCCGGTCGGCCGCCCCGCGAGGAATCGGCAAACGCCTGCACCAACCTTTATCGGTGCCGCGACGATCGCTGGTTCATGCTGACCATGCTGAACGAGGAGCGCCAGTTCGAGCCGCTGCTCGGTGCATTGGAGCGGACGGATCTGCTCGACGATCCGCGCTTTTCCACGCTGCCGGCGCGGCGGCAGAACGCGCGCGCGCTGACCACCCTGTTCGACGCGACGTTCGCCGGGCGCGACCTGGCCGAGTGGCGGGTGCGGCTGGATGCCGCGGGGATCACGTTCGGCATCGTCGGCACGTTGGACGACATGCTGGCCGACCGGCAGATGCGCGAGACCGAGGTGCTGGTGCCGTTCGCCGACGACCCCGAGATGCTGACGGTGAGCAGCGTGTTCCACATCGCAGGCGAGACCAAGGTGCCGCCCCGGCGGGGCGGCGAGGTGGGCGAGCACAGCGAGGAGGTGCTGCGGGAGGCGGGGTATCCGGCGGAGGAGATTGGACGGTTGCGGGGGCTTGGGGTGCTGCCATAGCGGCTGGTGCGATAGGGCAAATCACTCGCCCTTGATGTTCTTCATCGCAAGCAGCGGTGCCAGTAACCCCTATTCCGTACACGCTGTTCCGCGGGATGACATGGACAGTTCGCCGCGGCCGCGCAAAGCCGGTTCGTTCTCCCGCAGCTTGGCAATGATCTCCTGCCGGTTCATGCGGCGGTGATAGCATTTGTCGCACCAATCCGTCATGCCCGGACTTGATCCGGGCATCCACCCCACTCTCTACGCGGAAGGCAGGATGGATTGCCGGGACAAGCCCGGCAATGACGGGATGGGAATGGTAGGCCGCGCCTCGCCTCAGACCGACACAGGCTCGGCCGCGCGCGTCCGCGTGGTAAATCCCTCATATCCCTGCTCCGCAATTCCGGTGCAAAGCTCCCGGTACGCCCCGACCCCGCCGGGGTAGGCCAGGAACACGCGTGGCTTGCCGGGGATGTTCGCGCCCATGTACCAGGAATCCGCCTGCGGGAACAACGTGGCGGCGGCTTCCTCGTTCACGCGGGCGACCCAGCCGTGTTCGGCCTCTTCCGTGGGCTCGATGAGGTCGAACCCTCGCTCCCGCATCCACGCGATGCAATCGGCGATCCATTCGACGTGCTGCTCAATCGAGACCGGCATGTTGCTGAGCACCGAGGGGCTGCCGGGGCCGGTGATCATGAACAGGTTGGGAAAACTCGCCGTCGCGACGCCGAGATAGGTCTGCGGCCCGTGCGCCCATTTCTCCTCCAACGCCACGCCGCCCCGGCCGCGCAGGTTGAGCCGGACGAGCGAACCCGTCATCGCGTCGAAGCCGGTGGCGAACACCATGCAGTCGAACTCGTACTCGCCATCCCGCGTCCGGATGCCGCGCTTGGTGATTCTCCTCGATCGGCGTGGCCTTAATGTCGACCAAGGTAACGTTGTCGCGGTTGAATGTCTCGAAGTAGTCGGTGTCGATCGGCGGACGCTTGGTGCCGATCGGATAATCACGCGGGATCAGTTTCTCGGCGGTCGCCGGATCACGCACCATCTCGCGGATCTTCGCTCGCACGTACTCGGCGGCGGTATCGTTGGATTCCTTGTTAATGATGAGGTCGTTGTAGCCTTCAAATAAGAAGCGGAAGCCTCCGATCTCCCACAGCCTGTCATACGTTTGCTGGCGCTCTTCCGGCGTCACCTCAAGCGCTGACTTGTCCGAAGCGTCGAACGGATAGCCGATCGGTGATACGCGCGTCTTGCGGCGGATCTCGGCGAAGTTCGCCTTGACCTGCTGCTGGAACTCCTCGGTCATCAGGCTGTTGCGGGCTGGGACGCTATAATTCGGCGTGCGCTGGAACACAGTGAGGTGGTCGGCCTCGCGCGCGATCACCGGGATCGCCTGAATGCCGGTCGATCCGGTGCCGACGATGCCGACGCGCTTGCCGGCAAAATCCACGCCTTCGTGCGGCCACTTGCCTGTGTGATACCAGGCACCCTCGAAATTCTCCAGGCCCTTGAAGTCAGGCACTTGTGCCGTCGAAAGGCAGCCGACCGCAGTGATCAGGAATTTGGCGGAGACCCGATCGCCCTTGTCGGTCTCAATCTCCCATCGGTTAGACTGCTCATTGTAGCGCCCGCTGATGACGCGGGTGTTGAATTGGATGTCGCGGTGCAGATCGAGCTTGTCTGCGACAGAAGTTGAGATAGCGCAGGATTTCGGGCTGCTCGGGATAACGACAGGTCCATTCCCATTCCTGCTGGATCTCGTCGGAGAACGAGTAGCAGTAATAGTAGCTTTCGGAATCGCATCGCGCGCCGGGGTAGCGGTTCCAGTACCAGGTGCCGCCCACGCCGTCGCCGGCTTCGTAGCAGCGCACCGACAACCCGAGTTCGCGCAGGCGGTGGAGCATGTACATGCCGGAAAACCCCGCGCCGACGACGACCGCGTCCACTTCGGCGGCGGCGCTTTTCTCCCCGCCGGCGGTTTGCGTTTCCATGTCCGTCATATTCGTCTCCCCTTCAAATAGTTATCGTGAGCCGCGCTGATCGGCGTCTGTCAGGAAAGCCGATTGCGCAACTCCGTGCCCAGTTCCACCGTCAACTCCCGGCCGCGATCCACCACGCCGGCCATCCAGAAGAAGGCGTGCGTCATCCCCTCATAGTGCGACGCCTTCACCTGCACCCCGGCATCGCGGAGCCGCTGGGCGTAGGCCAAGCCCTCGTCGCGCAACGGGTCGAACTCCGCCGTCACCACCATGGCGGGCGGCAGCCGGCTCAGATCGGACGCGCGCAGCGGCGAGGCGTACGGGTTGTTTTCATCCTCCGGCGAGGCGAGATAGTGATCCCAGAACCATTCCATGTTGCCGCGCGTGAGCAGGTAGCCCTCGGCGTTGTCGCGATAGGAAGCAAACTCGGTGCCGCGCGCCGGCGCCGTCACCGGATAGATCAGCGCCTGGTAGGCAATCGCCGGACCGCCGCGATCGCGCGCCATCAGCGACACCGCCGCCGCCAGGTTGCCGCCGGCGCTGTCGCCCGACACCGCGAGCCGCCTTCCGTCGGCACCGAACTCGCCGGCGTGCTCGGCCAGCCAGCGCGTCGCGGCAAAACAATCCTCGACCGGGCCGGGGAACTTGGTTTCCGGGCTGAGGCGGTAGTTGACCGAAGCGACCACGCATCCCGAGGCGTTGGCGAGCGCGCGGCACGGCTTGTCGACGGCCTCGATGTCGCCGATGACCCAGCCGCCGCCGTGAAAGTAGATCACCAGCGGCGCCGGCCGTCCCGGCGATGGATGGTAGACGCGAACCGGCAGCCGGCCAGCCGGGCCGGGCACAAGAATGTCGCGGATTTCGCCCACATTCTCGGGCTCGCCCTGCAGATCGCGGAAACCGAGGGCGACGACCCGCGCCTGCGTGACGCCCATTTCGTCGAACGGCGGCAGACCCTGGGCCTCGAACTGGTCGAGGATGGCCTGGACTTGCGGATGGACCGGCATGGTTCGCTCCCCTAGCCGCAGGCCAGGGCGTAGACCTGCTTGACCTGCTCGGGCAGCGGGATTTCTCCCCAAGTCTTGCCGCCGTCCTGGGTGGCGAACACCTGGCCGTTGCGTGCCGCGGTAAAAATCTGCGCCGGGTCGCGGTCGTGCAGCGCCACCGCCATCAGGGTGGCGCGCGGGCTGGTCCCCTCGTCGACGCGCCGCCAGGTTTTGCCGACATCGTCGCTGCGATACAGCGAGCCGAAATTGCTGTTCGCCGCCACGCTCAGGCAGGCGTACATCGTGCGCGGCTCCTGCGGCGAGACGCGGATGTCGCGGCCGTAGGTGACGGGGGAGAACCGCCCGACCTCCATGTCCTGCCACGTCCGCCCGTGGTCCTCGCTGCGGAACAGCCCCATGCGAACGGCCAGGAAAACCGCGCCGGGGTCGGCGGCGCTCATCGTCATGGCGTGCCCGTCGAGCATGCCCTCGATCTCGGTGTCGCTGACGATGCGGCTTTTCAAGTGCGGCTGCTCGGCGAGCTTGACCAGGTTGTCGCTGCAATCCTCCCAGCTCTCGCCGCGGTCGCGCGAGCGCATCGCACCGCCGACTTCCAGGGTGGCATAGACCTCGTCGCCCTGGACCGGATTGGGGGCGAAGCGCATCACCCGGCAGGCGAACGGCATTTTCACCCGGTCCGGCATCGGCGGGTCGGCCATGCGACGCCAGTTGTCGCCGCCGTCGTCGCTCCGGTAGACCGCCACCGGCGAGGCACCGGCGTAGAGGGTGCGCGGGTCCGTGGGATGCGGCGCGATCGACCAGACCTGCATGTCGCGATCCGGAAAACCGAGCCGCTCCCAGTGATCGCCGCGATCGGTGCTGCGATAGGGGCCGTCGGCGGTGCCGGCGTAGACGATTTCGGGATTGGCGGGGTGGACCGTGACGGCCTGGACATTGAGATCGGGCAGGCCGTTGGTCAGCCGCTCCCACCGTCCGGAGCCTGCCTCGGCCCGGTAGAGGCCGCCGACCCCGCCGTCCTTGGTGCTCCAGGCGCCGGCGTAGACGTTGGTCGAGCCTGTGGTCGAGCCTGTGGTCGAGCCTGCGGATGCCATGATTTTACCTCCCCCCGGAAACTCTTCCGTTACGTGCAAAGGCTAGCACCTTGGCGCCCGGCTTGACACCGGGCGGCGATGCCGATCGGTATGCGCCGACCTCAAATGAGAGTACAAATGAAACAGACGAGCGTCATCGCTCTCGGCGCCTGGCTTCTGCTGGCCGGGACCGCCTTCACCCTGCCGGCCTCGGCGCAGCCCGCCATGCCGTATCCGCCGGTGCCGGAACTGCGGCCGGAGGCGGTGCCGCCGCCGCCGGGCGCGCGCTACGCGTGGGAGCCGGGCCACTGGTTCTGGAACGGCCGGACCTACGTGTGGGTCGGCGGCCGCTATATCGTGCGCCAGCCGCACTACGCCCAATACGTGCCGGGCCATTGGCAATGGGCACCGCATCGCGGCGGCTGGATCTGGCGCCCGGCCCACTGGGGCTGATTTTCTCTCCCTACCGCAGTTCCACCAGCACCGGGACGTGGTCGGAAGGCTGGGGGGCGCCGCGCTCGTCCCGGTCGGGCTCGGCCGACACCAGCCGCTCGGCCAAGGTGGGGGACAGCAGCACGTGGTCGATGCGCAGCCCGGCGTTGCGACGCCAGGCGCCGGCCTGATAGTCCCAGAACGAATACATCGGCTGGGACGGGTGCAGCATCCGCACCGCGTCGGTCAGCCCGGCCCAGATCAGCCGGCGGAAGCGGGTGCGGGATTCCGGCCGGACCAGCGCGTCGGAGGGGGGCAGGGTGCCCGGCGCGAAATCCTCGTCCGCCGGGCAGACGTTGAAATCGCCGGCGACGATCAGCGGCGTCTCGTCGGCGAGCAGCGCTTCCACCCGCTCGGCCAGACGATCCATCCAGGCGAGCTTGTAGGCCAGCCCCGACTCGCCGCCGGAATTGCCGTTCGGCAGGTAGATGCCGATGATCCGGGTGCCCGCCGCCTCGACCTCGATGTAGCGCGCCTGCGCATCGTCCTCCGGCAAGCCGGGAAGCGCCCGGTGGACGACGGTGAAGGGCTTTCCGGCGAGAACGGCGACCCCGTTGTAGGATTTCTGGCCGACCGCTTCGGCCTGGTAGCCGAACTCGGCGAACGACAGCGCCGGAAAGGCGGCGGTCTCGCACTTGATCTCCTGCAGGAGGAGAAAGTCGGGGCGCACGCGCTCGAGCCAGGCGCGGACGTGCCGCTCGCGCTGACGGATCGAGTTGACGTTCCAGGTGGCGAGCCGCATGGCCCGAAGCCGCTTCTGGTCGGCCGCTTCTAGTCGATGGAAAAGCTGGTGCCGCAGCCGCAGGCGGATTTGGCGTTCGGGTTGCGCACGGCGAAGTAGCTGCCCATCAGCTCGTCGGCATAGTCGAGCTCGCCGCCGGCCAGCAGGTCGAGGCTCGCCGGATCGACGATAACCGTGGCCGCGCCGCGGCGGATCACCAGATCATCCGGCGCCTGCTCCGGGTCGAGCTCGAAACGGTACTGGAAGCCGCTGCAGCCGCCGGCCAGTACCTGCACGCGCAGCGCCGCCGCCCGCCCGTCGGCCGCGATGATCTCGGCGATGCGCGAAGCGGCGCGTTCGGATACGCTGAAGCCGGTATCGGTGCCGGTATCGATGAGTGCGTCCATGGGCGGAACATAGCGTCGCGAGCGGCCGATTTGAAGCGGCGGCCGCGGGGCCGACGACGAAGTACATTGATCAACCGATCAACCTAGCGGGTGAAAGATACGTTGATGCGGACAGGTTGATTGCCGGGCATCGATGCCGAGCATTGATGAGGCGTCGGGCGCGGTGTAAGCGGCGCCATGAGCCACGCGCCGTACGCCGTCCGGGAGGAGACCGCCCGCGGCCGGTTCCACCCCGAACCGGACTCGGCGACGCGCACGCCCTGGCAGCGCGACCGCGACCGCATCATCCACAGCTCGGCGTTCCGGCGCCTGCAGTACAAGACCCAGGTCTTCGTCAACCACGAGGGCGACTTCTTCCGCACCCGGCTGACCCACAGCATCGAAGTGGCGCAGATCGCCCGCTCGATCGCCCGCGCGCTCGATCTCGAGGAGGACCTGGCCGAGACCCTGGCGCTGGCGCACGACCTCGGCCACCCGCCGTTCGGCCATTCCGGCGAGGACGGGCTGAACACGGCGGCGAAATCGTTCGGCGGCTTCGACCACAACGCCCAGAGCCTGCGCGTCGTCACGTTGCTGGAGAGCCGCTACGCCGCGTTCGACGGCCTCAATCTCACCTGGGAGACGCTGGAGGGCCTGGTCAAGCACAACGGCCCGCTGCCGCGCCCCACCGCCTACATCGCCGAATACGACCATCGCCACAAACTCGATCTCGGCACCCAGGCGAGCGCCGAGGCGCAGGTCGCCTCGCTCTCCGACGACATCGCCTATCACAGCCACGATCTCGATGACGGCCTGCGCGCCGGCCTGTTTACGCCGGAGGATCTGGCGCATCTGCCGGTGGTCGGCGAGGCGGTCGGGGCGGCGCGGGTCGCCAGCCTCGACGTGCCGCCGCCGCGCCTGCGCCACGAGACGATCCGACGGGTGATCGACGCCATGGTGACCGACGTGCTGGTCGAGACGCGGCGGCGCATTGCCAAGCTCGCGCCGGGCGACGCCGACGCGATCCGCCGGGCACGCAAGCCGGTGGTCGGGTTCAGCCCGCCGATGGCCGAGGCCAACCAGATCATCAAGGATTTCCTGCGGGCGCGCATGTATCGCCACTGGCGGGTCGGCCGCATGGCCCGCAAGGCGCGCATCCTGACCGAAAGCCTGTTCCGCATCCTGCACGGCGAGACCGGCACTGTTGCCCGACGACTGGCGTGCGCGGGCGGGCGAGTCCGGCACGCCGCGCGCCGCGATCACGGTGTGCGACTATATCGCCGGCATGACCGACCGCTTCGCGATGGACGAGCATCGCCGGCTGACCGACCTCGCGGTCCCCGGCTGAGGACCCGCCGATGCCCTACGATCTCTTCGCCGACATGCGCGCCCATGTGCTCGACGCGCTGCGCGCGGCCGTCCCCGATCTCCCGCCGGAGGTGGCGGAGAAGGTGGAAGTGACGCCGACGCGCGAGCCTTCCCAGGGCGACATGGCGACCAACGCGGCCCTGGTTGCCGCCAAGGCAGCGCGCCAACCTCCAAGGCGGCTCGCCGAGGAACTTGTGAGGAAACTCGGCGAAGGCCGGGAGGTGCCCGGCGCCGCCGAGATCGCCGGGCCGGGTTTTGTCAACCTCCGCCTGCGTCCGGAGGCGCTGCGGGCCGCGCTGCCGATCATCCTGCGCACCGGCGAGGCGTACGGCGACAGCGCGCTCGGCGGCGGCGCGCGCGTCAACATCGAATACGTCTCCGCCAATCCGACCGGGCCGTTGCACGTCGCCCATTGTCGCGGCGCGGTGGTCGGCGACGCGCTGGCCAACCTGCTGCGCAAGGCAGGCTTCGCGGTCACCAAGGAATACTACGTCAACGACGCCGGGGCGCAGGTCGCGGCCCTCGCCTGGGCGGCCTACTGGCGCTACCTGCAGGCGATCGGCACCCCGCTCACCGAGGCGGCGTTCGCCGAGGAAGTGCCGGGCGGCCTGCAATACGGCGGCGACTACCTGGTGCCGATCGGGCTGCAACTCGCCGCCGAGCACGGCACGGCGCTCGCCACCCCCGACCTCGGCATCGCCGCGCCCGACGTTTGGCTCGACACCGTGCGCGAGTTCACCATGGAGACCCTGCTCGGCGACATCCGCCAGGATCTGCAGCGGCTCGGCATCCGGCACGACGTGTTCGTCTCGGAGCGCGCGCTGGTCGCCGCCGGCGCGGTCGACGCCACCATCGCCCGGCTTGGCGGCGGACGGGCTGGTCTATCAGGGCGTGCTGGAGCCGCCCAAGGGCAAGACACCGGAGGACTGGGAGCCGCGCGAGCAGCTGCTGTTCCGCGCCACCCGGTTCGGCGACGACGTCGACCGGCCGCTGCGCAAAAGCGACGGGTCGTCCACCTATTTCGCCAACGACATCGCCTACCACGCCGACAAGCTCGACCGCGGCTTCACCCTGCTGGTGGACGTGCTGGGGGCCGATCACGGCGGCTACGTGGCGCGCATGAAGGCGGCGGTGCAGGCGCTGTCGGGCGGCGCGGCGCGGCTCGAAGTGGCGCTGTGCCAGATCGTCCACGTGCTGCGCGGCGGCCAGCCGGTACGCATGTCCAAGCGCGCGGGCACCTTCGTCGCCCTCAGCGAGCTGATCGACGAGGTGGGACCCGACACCGTCCGCTTCACCATGCTGACCCGCAAGGCCGACGCGCAGATGGAGTTCGACCTCGAACAGGCGGTGGCGCAGACCCGTGAAAACCCGGTCTTCTACGTCCAGTACGCGCACGCGCGTTGCCGGTCCGTGCTGCGCGCCGCCGCCGAGATGTTCGGGCCCGAGCGGATCGGCCGAGCGCTGGCGACGGTGCCGCTCGACACCCTGGACGCCGAGCCGGAGCTTGCGGTGTTGCGCCGCCTGATCGCCTGGCCGCGCACCGTGGCTGCCGCCGCGCTGGCCCGAGAGCCGCACCGGATTGCGTTTTTTCTCTATGACTTGGCGGCTGACTTTCATATGCTGTGGAACCGGGGCAAGGACGACGCGACGCTGCGGTTCCTGCAGGCCGACCGGCCGGCAGAGACGCTGGCCCGACTCGCCTTGGTCGAGTCGGTGGCGACCGTCATCCGCTCCGGATTGGCCGTGATGGGGGTCCAGCCCGTCGAGGAAATGCGCTGAACGCGGCTTCGCGGTCGCCGGCGCGGGAGAGTGCGCCGTGTCGGAGCAAATCAGCGTCCCTAACCCACCCTATCGCCTGCCGCGGCGGCGCGGCATGGACCGGGGAACCCGGCGCCTCGCGCTCATCGCCGGCGGCCTCGGCGCGGCTCTGCTGGCGATCGTCGGGGTCTGGTCGGCCTCCGGGCGCCACGGCGGCGCGGTGCCGGTGATCGAGGCGGACAGCCGGCCGCTTCGGGTCAAGCCGGAGAATCCCGGCGGCTTGCAGGTGGCCGGGGCGAACGACGAGGCGCTGGTGGACGGCGCCCACTCCGACAAGCTGCTGCCCCCGCCGGAGGTGCCGAATCTGCGGGCGCTCAACGGAGAGGCGCGCATCCGGCCGAGCAACCGGCCGCCGCCGTGCCGTCGGCGCCTGTTCCCGCAGCCCCCGGCAAGACCGCCTCCGTGGCGGAGGCGTCTCCGGCCGCACCGCCGCCGCCCGTCGAGCACAAGCTGCCTGCCGCGTCGGCGAAGGTGCCGGCCAAGGCAGCGGTCGAGAAAACGCAGGTCCAGCTCGCCGCTCTCGACAGCGAGCAGGCGGCCACCGAGGAGTGGCAGCGGCTGTCCAAGCGGATGCCGGACGTACTGAGTGGCCGTCAACCGGCGATCCAAAAAGCCGCGCGCGACGGCCGCACGATCTGGCGGCTGCGCACCGGCGGTTTTGACGACATCGCTCAGGCCACCGCGTTCTGCGAGCGGGTGCGGTCCAAGGGCGCCGGCTGCTCGCTCGCCGGCTTCTGAGCCCCACCTCGCCTTGTATGCGGGCGGCGATCGTCGGCATCGCCGGCCCGGAGCTTACGCCCGCCGAAACCGCGCTGTTCCGGGAATGTCCGCCCGCGGGAGTGATCCTGTTCGCCCGCAACGTCGAGGAACCGCAAAAACTCCATCGGCTGATGGCGGATCTGCGCCGGGTGTTGCTCCCGGAGCGAACCGTGCTGATGGTGGATCAGGAAGGCGGCCGGGTCGCTCGCCTGCGGCCGCCGCATTGGCGGGCGCATCCGCCGGCAGCCGACATCGGCGCCTGCTTCGACCGGTCTCCGGCGGCCGGGCTGCGGGCGGCCTGGCTCACCGGCGCGCTGATCGGGCTCGACTGCGCCGAGGCGGGGTTCGACGTGGTCTGCGCCCCGGTGCTGGACCTGCGGTGGCCGGGCGCCCACCAAATAGTGGGCGATCGCGCCTTTGCGGCCGAGCCGACGACGGTCGCCCGCCTCGGCCGCGCCATGGCGGCCGGGCTGCTCGCCGCCGGGATGCAGCCGGTCGGCAAGCACGCTCCCGGTCACGGCCGGGCCCAGGCGGACAGCCATTTTTCCCTGCCGCGCGTCGAGGCGAACGACCTTGCGGCCGACCTGCTCCCCTTTGCCTTGAACACCGACCTTCCTTGGGCCATGTCGGCGCACATCCTCTATACAGGGTGGGACGCCGAGCGGGCGGGCACCCTGTCGCCGTTCGTCATCGAGACGGTGATCCGACGGCGGATAGGCTTTGCGGGAGTGCTCGTGACCGACGATCTGGCGATGCGCGCCTTGACCGGCCCGCCCGACGCCCTCGCCCGGGCGGCGATCCTGGCCGGCTGCGACCTTGCCCTCTACTGCGCCGGGGATTTCGAGCCGACGGCCGCCCTGCTGCGCACCTGCCCGGCGCTCTCGCCCGGCGCGGCGAGACGGCTTGGCGCCGCCCGGGCGCTTGCCGCACGACGCCGGGTGCCGCTCGACGGCACCACGCTCGCGGCCGAACGGGACAGGCTGCTGGCAAGCGGCTCGGCCTCGGTGTGAGCGGACTCGTCCTCCAGATCGCGCTCGCGGTGGTGCCCGCTATCCTGGCGATCACCCTGCACGAGGCCGCGCACGGCTACGCCGCCCTTGCCATGGGCGACGACACCGCCCGGCGGGCCGGCCGGCTGTCGCTCAACCCGCTGCGCCACGTCGACCGCGTGGGCACGCTGCTGCTGCCCGGTTTCCTCCTCCTGTTTCAGCTGCTCACCATCCATCGGGTGGCGTTCATGTTCGGCTGGGCCAAGCCGGTCCCGGTGGCGGCGTGGAAGTTCCGCGACCCGCGGCGCGGCATGATGGTCGTCGCCGCCGCCGGGCCGGCCATGAATTTCGGGCTGGCCGTCCTTGCCGGGCTGCTGCTGCCGCACCTCCCGACGCGCAGCGCCGACGACTACTTCGAGGCGCTGATGGCGTTCTACCCGATCCTCGGCACCTTCGGGTTCTATTTCATCCTCACCAACCTGATCCTCGGATTGTTCAACCTCATCCCGATCCCGCCGCTCGACGGCGGCCGCATCCTCGTCGGTCTGCTGCCGGCGTCGCTGGCCGCCGGCTGGGCGAAGGTCGAGCGCGCCGGCATCGTGCTGGTGATCTTTCTGGTGTTTTTGATGCCACGGCTGCTGGCCGAGTTCGACATCGCGTTCGATCCGTTCGGCCGGGCGCTGGAGTCGGTCGTGCCCTGGGCGTTCCAGCTGGTCCTGGTCGCGAGCGGACATCATGTCGGCCCAGTCACCTGACACCGCCGGGCGGGCGCCCGACAGCTCTCGCGCCTGGCAGCCTTGAACCTGACAGCTTGGCACCTGACAGCCTACGGCTACGGCTCGAAGGTTTTGAGGGGCCGCTCGACTTGTTGCTCGACCTTGCGCGCGCCCAAAAAGTCGATCTGGCGCGGATCTCCATTCTCTCCCTGGTCGAGCAGTACCTGGCGGTGGTCGAGGCCGCCCGCAGCTTGCGGCTCGAGCTGGCGGCCGACTGGCTCGTCATGGCGGCCTGGCTCACATGGCTGAAGTCGCGCCTGCTGCTGCCGGCCGGCGACACGGCCGACGAGGGGGCGGAGGTCGCGGCGGACATCCTGGCGGGCCGGCTGCGCGACCTGCAGGCGATGCGGGCCGCCGCCTTATGGCTCGCCGAGCGGCCGCAGCTCGGGCACGCCATATTCGCCCGTGGGGTGGCCGAGAACCTGACCGAGACCGACCGCTCCCGCCTGGCGCTCGACCTGACCGCTCTGGTGCGCGGCTATCTTGCCGGGCTGCGTCGCGCCGGCGCGCAGCGGCGCTACCGGCCGCCGCCGCTCAGCCTGTGGAGCGTGCAGGATGCGCTGCGCCGCCTCGCATCCCTGGTCGGCATGGTGCCGGACTGGACCAGTCTCGAGCGGTTCCTGCCCGACCGGCTGCGCGGCGCGCTCGACCGCCGGGCGGCGCTCGCCAGTACGCTGCTGGCGGGGCTCGAGATGGCGCGCGGCGGCCAGATCCGGTTGCGCCAGGAGCGCGAATTCGGGCCGATCCTGCTGCGTCGGATCGACGTGCCGAACGAGCAAGACGCCGTCAGCACCGAGGAGCCTCAATGAGCGATCCCTTGGGTGCCCCGGACCCGATCCCGGCTCCGGCCCCGCCCGACGAAGAATGCCTGCGGATCGCCGAGGCGCTGGTGTTCGCGAGCTCCGAGCCGGTCAGCCCGCGCGCGCTGTCCCAGCTCTTGCCGCCCGAGACCGACGTCGATGCGGTGGTGGCCGCGCTGCAGGACCGCTATGCCGGACGGGGAGTGGAACTCGCCCAGGTTGCCGGCAGCCTGCAGTTCCGTACCGCCCCGGATTTGGCGGCTGTCTTGCGCAAAGTCGTCCAGACGCCTCGCCGCCTGCCGCGCGCGGCGATCGAGACGCTGGCGATCATCGCCTACCACCAGCCGGTAACCCGGCCCGAGGTCGAGGAGATCCGGGGCGCGAGCCTGTCGCAGCAGACCATGGACGCCCTGCTCGAAGCCGGCCTGATCGCGCCGCGCGGACGCAAGGAAAGCCCGGGCCGGCCGACGCTGTGGGCCACCACCACCGCCTTCCTCGCCCAGTTCGGCCTGCGGGATCTGCGCGAGCTGCCCCGTCGCGAGGACCTGCTGGTCGAACCTCTGGCCCCGGTCGCCCCTCACCCCGGCCCTCTGCCGGGGCAAGAGGGAGAATAAACCCCTCTTCGTTGGGGAGAGGGTTGGGTGAGAGTGGTTGAGTGAGGGTGTTGCCCCGAGTTTCTCGCCGGCGTGCGGCGTGCTAGCAAGCCGGCCGGAGCGTATCTGACAGACATGTTCGATTTCGCGTGGTCGGAAATTGCCCTGATCGGCGTCGTCGCCTTGATCGCGATCGGCCCCAAGGACATGCCGGTGGCCATCAAGGCGGTGACGACCGCGATCAAGAAGGCGCGCCGCATGGCGGCCGAGTTCCAGACCCATGTCGACGACATGATGAAGGAGGCCGACCTTCAGGAAGTGCGCGAATCGTTCAACCAGATCCGCAATTTCGACCTGAAGGGCACGGTCGAGCGAGCGGTTGATCCGGACGGTTCGTTGCGCACCACCCTGTCGAAGAATCCGCTGGCCGCCGACCCGGTCATCCACACGCCGGCGCCGACCGAGCCCGAGCTGGTCGGCGAGGCGGCGATCGCCGGGCCGCAGCCGGCCGAAACGCCGGCACCGCCTGTCGAGCTGTCGCCGCCACCCGTCGAGCCGGCGCCGTGTGTGGACGAAGCGCCCGCCTTCATCCCGCCGGCCTTCGCGGCCAAGCCCGAGCCGGCGCCCGAGTTCGTGCCGCCGAACGTTAAGCGTCGGTCGCTCGCCCGCGCCTGATCGCTTGGCGCTGATCCCTCATCGACAGGACCCCCGTGCCGCCGCGCGACCAGAACGATCCGATCGACGACAAGCCGATGCCGCTGCTCGCGCATCTGGTCGAGCTGCGCACCCGACTGATCTGGTCGATGGTCGCCTTCGTCATCTGCTTCATGGTCTCCTACTATTTCGCCGGCGACATCTATTTCTTTCTGGCCGAGCCGTTGGCGAAGGTGCTCCGCGAGCAGGGCAATCCCGATCCCCACCTGATCTACACGCAGCTCTATGAAGCGTTCTTCACCCGCGTGAAGGTCGCCTTCTTCGGGGGCGCCTTCATCGGCTTTCCGGTGATCGCCTCGCAGATCTGGCTGTTCGTCGCACCCGGCCTCTACCGGAGCGAGAAACGGGCGTTGCTGCCGTTCCTGGTCGCGACCCCGGTGCTGTTCGTTCTGGGTGCCGCGCTTGCCTACTATTTCGTGTTCCCGTTCGCCTGGCGCTTCTTCGCCAGCTTCCAGTCGCCCACCGGCGGCGGCGGCGTGCCGATCGAGCTGCTGCCCCGCGTCAGCGAATATCTCGATCTCGTGATGAAGATGATCTTCGCATTCGGCATCGCCTTCCAGCTGCCGGTGCTGCTGACCCTGCTCGCCAAGGTCGGCATCGTCACCGCAAAAAGCCTGCGACGCTTCCGCCGCTATGCCTATGTCGGGATGTTCGTCGTCGCCGCGGTGTTGGCGCCTCCCGACGTGATCACCCAGTGCGGTCTCGCGCTGCCGCTGATCCTTCTCTACGAAATATCGGTGGTGTGCGCCGGCTGGGTCGAGCCCAAGCCAGTGGAGGCCTGAGCCATGCATGACATCCGTGCGATCCGCGCCGACGGCCCGGCGTTCGACGCTGCTTTGGCCCGCCGCGGATTGCCTCCCGCATCGGCCGAAATCCTGGCCAACGATGCCGAACACCGTGCCGCGCTGACCGCGCTGCAGGAGGTGCGGGCGCGGCGCAACGCCCTGTCCCGGCAGGTTGCGGAAGGGCGGCGCGCCGGGGCCGACACCAGCGCGCTGGAGGCGGAAGCCGCCGCGTTGCGCGTCGAGATGGAGCGGCTGGAGCGGCGGGCGGAGACGCTCGACGGGGTGGTCCGCCTGCTGCTCGAGCAACTGCCCAACCTGCTCGATCCCGCCGTTCCCGACGGCGCCGACGAGACGGCGAACGTGGTGCTGGCGCAGCACGGCGAGCCGCGCGACCTGGGCTTTCAGCCCCGCCAGCACTTCGAGCTGGGCGAGGCACTCGGCATGATGGATTTTTCGGCCGCCGCAAAACTTTCGGGGGCGCGGTTCACCGTGCTGCGCGGCCCGCTGGCGCGGCTCGAACGTGCGCTCGGCCAGTTCATGATCGATCTGCACACCGGCGAACACGGCTATACGGAGACCGCGGTTCCCGCGCTGGTCAACAGCACCGCCCTGTTCGGCACCGCCAACTTGCCCAAGTTCGGCGACGACCTGTTCCAGACCGTGGACGGCAAATGGCTGATCCCCACCGCCGAGGTGCCTTTGGCCAACATGACGGCAGGCGAGATCGTGGAAGAACGGCACCTGCCGATGCGGGTCACCGCGTTGACCGACTGCTTCCGCAGCGAGGCCGGCGCGGCCGGGCGCGACACCCGCGGCATGATACGCCAGCATCAGTTCCGCAAGGTGGAGCTGGTCTCGATCACCACGCCCGAGCAGAGTGCCGCCGAGCACGAACGGATGACGCGTTGCGCGGAGAAGGTGCTCTCGTTGCTGGCATTGCCGTTCCGGCGCGTCGCGCTCTGCGCCGGCGATGTCGGCTTCGCATCGGCGAAGACGTTCGATCTGGAGGTCTGGCTGCCCGGCGCGCAGGCCTGGCGCGAGATCAGCTCCTGTTCGACCTGCAACGATTTTCAGGCGCGCCGGATGAATGCGCGTTTTCGGGCCGCGGACGGCAAGAATGTCGGCTTCGTCCACACGCTGAACGGCTCGGGCGTCGCCGTCGGTCGGGCGCTGATCGCGGTCATGGAAAACTACCAGCAGGCCGACGGCTCCATCCTGATCCCGCCGGTGCTGCGGCCCTACATGGGCGGGATCGAGCGCATCGGCTGAAGCGCCGCCCTCGGCCACATTTCTACGGGGAGAACCGCCATGCCCGAGTTGTCTGCCGAGGACCAGGCCGGCATCCGAAACTGGTTCGATGCGCTCTCGGCCCACGTGCAAGCGGTCGATTTCAGCGGCGCGCGGCCGCTGTTCGCCCCCGACATGGTCGCGTTCGGCACATTCACGGACTTCATGACCGGGCGTGACGCTGCCGAGCAGGCGCAGTGGCGCAATGTCTGGCCGCATATCGACGAGTTCCGCTGGCGACCGGATCTTCGGGTGATCGTATCGCCCGACCGATTGCAGGCGGTCGGTATGGGCGTTTTCGACTCGATCGGCTACGAGAGGGACGGAACTCCCTATCGACGACCCGGTCGTGCCACCGTGGTTTTCGCGCGCGGGAAGATCGGAGCGGCCTGGCTGGCGCAGCACACGCACATGTCGCTGTTCCGCGATGTGCCGACCCGTTCGTTCAGGGACAAGCCGGAGAGAGGCTGAGCTTTTGCCCGCATCAGAGACGGCCGCCGCGCGGCCGCGTCGGCGCCATGCTCCGAGCGTCCTCGATCATCGCCACCGCCCGGCGCCGGTCGAGCGTGTCGCCGCTCTCCGGCATGCCATCCAGCACGGCGTGCAGCAAGTCGATGGCCTCCGCCGTGCGTCCGTCCCGCCTCCATGCCGCCGCCATGTCGGTGCCGACGCGCAGCTCCCACGCCCGCAGCCGATACTGGCGCGCAATCGACATCGCACGGTCGAGCAAGCCGGCGGCCTGCTCGAATGAGCCCTCGCGCCGCGCCTGGCGGGCCTGCAACCGCAACAGTTCGGGCAGGCACCACATCTCCTCCCGCCGCTCGGCCTCGCCGACCGCTTCGCGCAGGCGCGACACCAATTCCGCGTCGCGGCCGGCGCGCCGAAGCGCATAGCCGGCGAGCCCCAGCATCAAGGGCTGATACAGCCCGGAAACGGCGCTTGGAAAACCCCTCGATGGCGTCATCCAGCAGCTCGCTGCCTTCGGTTAAATTCCCCAGCCGGGTGATCGCCCATCCCTTGTAGGCTTTGCCATAGGCCTTCCACAGACGCAGGTTGTGCTTGGCCGCCATCGCGAGCAGCTGATCCGCGAGGCGCGCGGTCTCGGCCTCGTCGCAGCGCAGCATCGCGACCAGGCAGGCGCCATACGCCAGCGCGTAGGCCAACGAGTTGGTGTGGCTTAGCGCCTCCGGCCGCTCCAGATTGGCCAGGCTCAACTGTCGCGCCGTATCGGGATAGCCCTGGACCCAGCACACGGAGGACAGGATCGTGGTGGCCGCGACGCGCGCATCCTGTCCGAACTGGAACCCGAGGCCGGCGTGCCGGTCCGCGTCGTACATGGTCAGCGCGGTTTCCAGCTCCTGCCGACCCCTGTCCTGGTCGCCAAGGGTGTGCAGGGTGAGCCCGCGCACCCGGTGGCCGACGATTTCCACTCCGTCATCGGCAAGCTGCCGCCCGGCTTCGACGAGCTGATCGCTGATCCCGAGTGCGACCCGGGTCTCGCCGATCGAGCAGCGCATGGCCCACAATCCGTAGAGCGCGCGCACCAGCTGGCGCTGCTCGCCCCGCTGCTCGGCCAGCGTCCGCGCCCGCTCCCAGGCGGCAGAGGTGTCGGGAGCGGCGTAGCCCTCGGTCGCGATCAGCGGCACGCCCAGCTCGAGCTGCAGCGCCAACTCGAGTTCGGCTCGCCGCTCGGGATTCTCGATGCCGGCGGTCGCCCGGATGCCTTGCCGGGCATGCGCGATCGCCTCGAGGTTGGCCGACCGCTCGGCCGCGCGTCTGGCGGCACGCAGCCAGAACTGCGCCGCGAGCTCGCCTTTGCCCGCTTCGGTGTAGTGGTGCGCCAGCAGCTCCGGCTGCAGCTCGCCGATCTCGGGCGACAGCTCCTGCAAAATCTCCGCGCACTTGGCGTGCAGCTGCTGCCGACGCGCCAGCACCAGGGTGCTGTACGCGGCGTCCTGGATCAGCGCGTGCTTGAACACGTAGGTCGAACGCGACGGCCCGCGCTCATGCACGAGTTCGGCCCGCAGCAGCTCGCGGATCGCCGCGTCCAGCGCCTCGCCCTTGACGCTGGCCAACGCCGAGAGGTGCGCGAACGCGAACTCCCGCCCGATCACGGCGCCGATCTGCGCCAGTTCCTTGATGGATGGATGCCGCTCGATCCGCGCCAGCAGCGAATTGTGCAGCGTGTCGGGAATCGAGAAGGTCGTCGTCGGGCCTGCCAGCTCGAAGCGGCCCTGCTCCTCGCGCAGGATGCCGAGTTCCATGATCGCCTTGGCCAGCTCCTCGATGAACAGCGGGATGCCGTCCGTCTTCGACAGGATCTGCTCGACCACCTCGACCGGCAGGTGCTTCGAGCCGGCGACGTGCTCGATCAGCGCCGCCGCCTGCCGTCGCGGCAACCCGCTCAGGGCAAGGGTGGTCACGTGCGACAGATTGGCCCATTCCGGATGGAACTCGGGCCGATAGGTCATCAGCACGAGCACCGCCGATCGCTGCAGCTGCACGATGGTGTTGGACATGAGCTCGTGGGTCGTGGGGTCGATCCAATGCACGTCCTCGACCAGCAGCAGCACCGGCTGCTTGCTGGCCAAGCCGAGCAGCTGGTCGATCAGCACCTGTATCGTCCGGTGCTTCTGTTCCTCGGGTGTCAGCTCGAGCTTGGGATAGCGACCCTCGAGCGGGATCGACAGGAGATCGGCCAGCAGCGCCACCGCCTGCTTGTCGGCTGACGCCCGCCTGGCGCACCAGCCCCTTCCAGCCGGTCAAGCTTCTCGGCGGCGGACTCGACCGACGCCAAACCGGCGGCGTGTCGCAGCTGCGCGATCGCCGGATAGAGTGCGCTGTTGCGGTGGAACGGGGAGCACTGGTAGCGCACCGCAACGTGCGGCATCCCGGCGACGTGGTCGCGCATCACCTGCGCGATGCGGGACTTGCCCATCCCGGCGTCCGCCGAGAGCAGCACGACCTGGCCCTCGCCGGAGCACGCCGACTGCCAGCGGTCCTTCAGCAGCGAAATCTCCGCTTCCCGTCCGACCACCGGCGAGATCGTGTGCGCGTGCGCCGCCTCGAACCGGGTGCCCGCAATGCGCTCACGGTCGACGCGCCAGACATGGACCGCGCGCCCGATGCCCTTGAATTCGTGCGGTCCGAGATCGACGAGTTCGAACAGGTCGCGCAACAGCCGGCGCGTTGGCGCCCCAATGACCACGCTGTTCAGCGGCGCGATCGCCTGCAGCCGGGCCGCAAGGTTGACCACCTCGCCGGTGACGATCGGCTCGCGGGCGCCGCCGTGCTCGACGATCTCGCCGAAGAAGGCGGTACCGCTGGCGATCGCGACGCGCACCGAGGCCGGTTCGCCGGTGCCCGTGTTCAAAGTCCCGATCATCTCGACGATCGCCAGCGCGGCGCGGACGGCGCGCTCGGCCGCGTCCTCGTGGGCGCGCGGATAGCCGAAGAAGGCCAGCAGACCGTCGCCCATGAAGCGATCGACGAAGCCGTCGAAACGGCTGATCGCACCCGCCGCGCCGTCCTGGAACAGCCGGATGATGCGGCCCATCTCCTCGGGACCCACTTGTCGCGTCAGATCGACCGAACCGACGAGATCGCAGAACATGACGGTAACCTGCCGGCGCTGCGGCTCGCCGCTGTGCTGCGGCGCCGGCTCGACCGCCGCCGGCTCGGTGACGGGCGGCGATGCCAGCAGCCCTTGCGCAACGGCCGACAGCAATCTGCGCCGGTGGCCGAGCGAGAGCCCGACCTCCTTGAGATCGTCGTCCGTGAGCAGGGGCAGCACCTGAAGGTCGATATCGGCCGCTCGAAAGGCGTCGAGGTATCGTTCCAAGCCGAGCGAGCCTAGAACCGCCGCGAACTCTTCCATTGCGATCTCGGACCAAATCTACTTATTATCATCCCATTGTAGTCGCTTGCCCGGAGAAGGGCAAAGGCGCCAGCCTGGGGAGGCGAAATGGATCGCGCGTTGCTGCACAAGATGGTTGCCGAGACCTGTCCTGGTGTCGACGCCTCGACTGTCACTCTTGAAGACGGGAAACCATTGCTGCAGACGCCGCTGCGCGCAGCGGAAGTCGCTGCCGCGGCGCTCGGAGCCCAGGCAGCGATGGTGTGCGAGATATGGCGGCGGCGGACCGGACGGCCTCAGACGGCGAAGCTCAGCATGGAAGGAGCCGCGCTTTCGCTGCAGAGTGTGCATCAGGAGCAAGTATGGGACAAATACACCATAAAACAGACTGAGCCCAGCTATCCCACCGTCGACATCTACCCGACTCAAGACAAGAAATTCGTTATGATCAACGGCGGCTATCCTGGGTTGCGGGATTCTTTGCTGCTCATGTTGGACAGGCCGAACGATCGGGAACGCATCAGCGAGGCCATTGCACATCGGAACGCCGAGGCGCTCGAGCTTGAAGCCGGCAAGCAGAAGCTGTGCGCCGTGATGGTCCGAACCGAGCAGGAATGGGAGCAGCACGAGCAAGGCAAGGCTCTTGCCAGGCAGCCGGCCGTCAAGATCACCAAGATCGCTGACGGCGACCGGGTTCCGTTTCCGCCCCTTCGGCTGACTGGCATCGCGACTGAGCTCCGCCCGCTGTCGGGGCTTAAAGTCCTTGACCTCACCCACGTGATCGCGGGCCCGACCTGCGCCAAGACGCTGGCGGAGCAGGGAGCGACGGTGCTCCACATCACCAGTCCGAAGCGTGAGCAATTGCCGCCCTTCGACGTCGATACCGGGCACGGCAAGCTTTCCGCGTTCCTCGATCTCAGCATCGATGAGGACAAGCGGACGCTTCGCAAGCTGGTCGAAGAAGCCGACGTGTTCTCGCAGAGCTATCGGCCGGGCGGGATGGATGCCCTCGGCTTTTCGCCGCAGGAACTGTCCGCCCTTCGCCCCGGCATCGTCGTCGTGTCATTCAGTTGCTACGGTTCCGAGGGACCGATGAGCTCCTGGCACGGGTTCGAGCAGTTGGCGCAGTCGGCAACCGGCATGGCCACGGTCCAGGCGTGGCCCGACGGACGTCCGAGAATAGAGCTTGGTTTCTTCCCGAACGATTACATCACGGGTTTCCTGGCCGCGCTGGGCACGCTTGCCGCCCTCATCCGGCGAGAACGGGAGGGCGGCAGCTACCATGTCGAGGTCTCTCTCTGCCGGTACTGCCATGCTGATACTCGAACAGGGTCTCCAGCCGGTCCCGACCACCGCCGGGATACCTGAAGGCGTGCTGGCGGAGTATATCAAGGAGCGCGACACTGCGTTCGGCCGGCTCCGCCATCTCGGGCCGGTGCTGCAGTACAGCGAGACACCCTCGCGGTGGGACCTCCCGCCAGTTCCGCTTGGCGCTCATCCGCCTCGATGGCCCGATGCGCTGCCGACCGGCAACCACAAGGAGCTGCTGAAGGCTGATAAGGCGTTCAACAACCCGAAGCACAACGCAAAGTCGAAGCGCAAGAAGCCGATCGCCCTGATTCTGCAAGGCGGCGGTGCGCTGGGTGCTCACGAATGGGGTGCGGTAACCCGGCTCTGCGAGAAGGATTATCAGCCGGTAGCGGTAACCGGCGTGTCAATCGGCGCCGTCAACGCGGCAGCGATCGCCGGCGCGAGAGACAACGATATCGCCGGCTCGCTCAAGCGACTTTGGCAGAAGTTGACGATCTGCGACCTCACCCTTCCTCCCTCCCCATCTGGGTGAGATGAGCGTCGGTTTTCGGGCATCCAATCATGTTCGCTTGGCGAGCCGACATTTGGAGTTCTCGAGCTGGACGGCCCTGTATTCAAATGGAGCCGCTCCACCGAACTCTGCAGGAAGTCTGCGATTTCGATCTGATCAACGACGAGCAGCATATGGGCTTCGCCGTCACCGCAACGGATGTGTCGACGGGCGACTCAAAGCGGTTCCTCAACATCAACGATCAGCGCATCACGTCGGAGCATATCGTTGCAAGTGGAGCGTTGCCACCCGGATTTCCCATGGCGCCGGTGAGAAGGTCCTCGTATTGGGATGGCGGAATTTTTGACAACACGCCAATGGCGCCGATGCTTGACTGCTCGAGCGACGCAAGAGACGAGGACGTGCCGGTCGTCGTCATCGAGCTGTTCCCGGCCGGCAGTCCTCAGCCACTGCCGACGGACTGCTATCAGCTCAAGAACCGCATGGTGGAGCTTACTTACCAGAACCGCTTCTGGGACGATTACGGCGGTCTGGAGCAGTTCCGGCAATATGCCACCATGATTGACAGGCTCGAGCACGGATGGCCGGGGACCCGATCGCGCAAGACATGCAGTTCAAGCGGCTCGCCAAAACGCGCTACTTCAAGAACCTGCACGTGATCGCAAGTTCGCATGTTCCCCTGACCGGAGCGATGGACTTCACCCCGCAAGCATCATGGAGCGCTACAATCGAGGGTATGTCGCCGCAGCCGATCTGATAGAGCGCTGGGAGGCGGCAGGCGGACCGTCGACCCTGCGGACGGCGGGGGCGGCGTAGGCTCAGCCTTCCCCGCGTACTCCCAGCCGTCCGGCGAGGTCCTGGGTGAATTGCCAGGCCACCCGGCCCGAGCGGGCGCCGCGCGTCACCGACCACTCGACCGCCTGGGCGTGCAACTCTTCGACGCCGACCGGCAGCCCCAACATGTGCGCGTAGCCGTCGACCATGGCGAAGTAGGTCTCCTGATCGCAGTTGTGAAAGCCGATCCACAGGCCGAACCGATCGGACAGCGAGACCTTCTCCTCCGTGGCTTCGGACGGGTTGATCGCGGTCGACCGCTCGTTCTCGATCATGTCGCGGGGCATCAGATGCCGCCGGTTCGAGGTGGCGTAGAACAGCACGTTGTCCGGCCGCCCCTCGATGCCGCCGTCGAGCACCGATTTCAGCGCCTTGTAGTCGGCATCCTCGCGTTCGAAGGAGAGGTCGTCGCACAGGATCAGGCACCGGCGCGTCTGCTCGCGGAGCAGGTTGAGCAGGTCCGGCAGCGTGTTGATGTCCTCGCGGTGGATCTCGACCAGCGCCAGGCTGCCGGGGAGCTGTTCCTGCACCACGGCGTGCGCCGCCTTGACCAGTGAGGATTTGCCCATGCCGCGCGCGCCCCACAGCATCGCGTTGTTGGCCGGCAGCCCGCGCGCGAACCGGAGGGTGTTGTCGAGCAGGATCGCCTTCTGCCGCTCGACCCCTCGCAGCAGCCCGATCGGCACGCGGGAGATGCGCTCGACCGCGGCGAGACGGCCTGATCCGGGATGCCAGACGAAGGCGTCCGCCGCCTCGAGGTCGAGCGTGGGGGCGGGCGGCGGCGCCAAGCGGTCGAGCGCATCGGCGATGCGCGAGAGGAGTACGTGCAGGGACTGGTCCATGGCGAGCGCCGCGCTTGACGTGAGGGGGGCGGAAAGTATGGTCCCGTCCACTTCCCCGCAACCTGACACCCGCGGTCCCTCGTGTGTCTGGCGAAAAGGATCGCGACGATGGACCTGACCAACATGCTCGGCAGCGCCACGCAGTTCCTGCCGCTGCTGCTGATCTTCGGGGTGTTCTACTTCCTGCTGATCCGTCCCCAGCAGCAGCGCCAGCGGGAAATGAAGACGATGCTCTCGGCGCTGAAGCGCGGCGACCGGGTGGTGACGGGAGGCGGCATCCTCGGCACCGTGCAACGGGTGCCGCCCGACCGGGACGGCAAGCCGTCGAACGAGGTCGAGGTCGAGATCGCGCCCAACCTCCGCGTCACAGTCATGCGCGACACCATCACGAGCGTCTTGCGCCCCGCGGTCGCCAACGACGTCAAGCCGGTGAAGGAAAGGGCGTCCTAGGCAGACAGGGGCAGGTTAGCCAGCCCGGCCGCTCCCGACCCCACGTCGCGCCGTCATGCCCGGACTTGGTCCGGGCATCCATCCCACGGTTCGCGGAGTTGGCGGCATGGATTGCCGGGTCAAGCCCGGCAATGACAGTGTGGATCACGGCGCGAGTTGAAATCAGGCCGCCTTGAGCTGTGCCTCGGCGAACTCGTAGTTGGCGATCTTGTCGATCCAGTTCTGCAAATAGTCCGGCCGGCGGTTGCGGAAGTCGAGATAGTAGCTGTGCTCCCAGACGTCGACGCCGAGCAGGGCCTTGCCCTCGCCGGTCGCCAGCGGATTGGAGCCGTTCGGGCTTTTCGTGATCTTCAGCTTGCCGTCGCTGGCGAGCACGAGCCACGCCCAGCCGGAGCCGAACTGGCCGACGCCCGCCGCCTTGAACGCGTCCTTGAACTGCTGCACGCCGCCGAAATCCTCGGAAATCTTCTTCTCGAGCGATCCCGGGATGCCGCCGCCGCTCGGCGACATCGCCTGCCAGAACAGGATGTGGTTCCAGTGCTGCCCGGCGTTGTTGAACACCGGGGCCATGTTTTCCTTGCCGTGCGAAAGCTTGATGATCTCCTCGAGCGATTTGCCCTGGAGCTGGGCGTCCTTCTCGACGAACCCGTTCAGCGCCGTGACGTAGGCCTGGTGGTGCTTGTCGTGGTGCAGCTCCAGCGTCTCCTCGCACATGCCTTTCTCGGCCAGCGCGGATTTCGAGTAGGGGAGCGGGGGAAGTTCGAAAGCCATGAAGCGTTCTCCGTTCGGTTGCAAGGGAGAGCCAAGACGCCGGGCGCGCAACGGTGTCGGCGGAGCGGCCTTCGCGCAAGTCCTGCCTCGTTGCGGTGTCGGCCACTGTTGCACGGACCGCGCCGGCGGGCCACCTCGCCCGAGTGCTCGATACGCTCTCCGGCTTCGTCCGCCGCCATGATCCTGACCGGTTCCTCACCGCTCTGTTCGCCCCGGCCGACCGACGACCGGCGCTGCTTGCGCTGTACGCCTTCAATCATGAACTGGCGCGGGCGCGCGAGGTTGCCTCGGAACCGACGCTGGCGCTGATCCGCCTGCAATGGTGGCGCGAGGTGGTGGAGGGAAGCCGGCGGCGGCACGAGGTGGCCGGGCCGCTCGGCGACAGCGATCGATGCCGGGCAGCTCGACCCGGCGGACCTGTTGGCGATCATCGAGGCGCGCGAGGCCGAGGCGGACCCGGCGCTGCCGGACCTTCGGCGTGGCGCGCCTACCTGCTCGGCGCCGGGGGAGGTCTTTCCGTCGCGGCCGGCCGCCTGCTCGGCGCCCCCGAGCCCGAGCGGCTACGCCCGACCGGGGCGGCGTACATGGCGGCCGGCCAGTTGCGCAGCGTGCGTCTGCTGGCCTCCCGGGGCCGCTGCCTGCTGCCGGCGGATGTGCTCGCCGAGCACGGCCTCTCACCGGAGGCGGTCGTCTCCGCCCCGGCCGACCCCGCGATTGGCCCGGTCCTCATCCGCCTGTCGCTCGACATCCGGGCTTGGATCGCCGAAACGCGCCGCCTGTGCGTGCCGCGTCAGGCGGTCGCCGCTGCCCTGCCGGTCGTCCTGGCGCGTCGCGACCTCGCGCGGCTGATGCAAGACCCAAGGCCGCGCGGCCTCGGCGACCGACTGGCGGTGATCCTGGCGGGCCTGCGCGAGCGGGTGTAGCCGCTCTGCCGCACACGTCACATGCCAGTTACACTCCGTGGCGGAACAGTGACCAGCGTCACATCATCGCGCCACAAGTGCCGCGCACGGTGGCCTCCGCCAACCAAGGAGGTTTCCATGCCCGTTGCAGATCTCGACTGGCCAGCCGACCTGTTCGCCGACGCGATCGTCGATGATGAGCCGGCGATGCCGAGTGCTGTCGCCGCGATCGATCCCCGCATCCTGCCGCCCCTCTGGCCGGCTATCCAGCGCCTGTGGAGTGACGGCATCTCGTCAATCGAACTGGCGGCCACGGCGTAGCACCACACGGGGGCGGACTGCATCCGCCCTGCGATGCTCAGTTGCCGCGCTCGAAGCCGGGACGAGGGACGAGGCTCATCAGCATGTGCTCGAAGCCGCCGTCGACGATGATCTCCTGCCCGTTGACATAGGCGGCCCGGTCGGACGCGAGGAACATCACGACTTCCGCCATGTCCTCCGGCGTCGCGACGCGCCCGAGCGGGATCGCGGCGGCGCGGCGCTCGGCGACACCGGGCGTCTGGTAGAAACTCTCGCTCATCGGCGTGCGCACGAGGCCGGGGCTGAGCACGTTGCTGCGCACGCCATGTGGTCCCCACTCGACCGCCAGTTGGCGCGAGAGCATCAGCACGCCGGCCTTGCTGACGCTGTAGGCGCCGGAAAACGCCTGCGCGTTGCTCCCGGCAATCGAGGCGGTGTGGACGATGGCGCCCCTGCCGCGCTCGATCATGGCTTTTCCCCATGCCTGCGCGCACAGCAGATAGCCGGTCAGGTTCACGGAGAGGAGAAGGTTCCACTCCTCGATCGGCAGGGTCGCGAGCGCGCCGGGACGAAGGATGCCCGCGTTGTTCACCAGCACGTCGGCCGGCCCGATTGCGCGCGAGGCTTGCTCCGCTGCGGCGACACTCGCCGGATCGGCGATGTCGCAGCCAAGCGCCAGTGTCTTTGCCCCGGTATCCCGCAGCGTCTCGGCAGTCGCTTGGCAATTTGCCTCGTTCTTGTCGAGCAGCACCAGCGCTGCTCCTGTCTCCGCCATCCCGCGAGCGACGGCGCGCCCGATGCCGCTGCCTGCGCCGGTGACGACGCAGACACGGCCCTCGAATGTCAGCCACGGCCTCGACGATCCAGACATGCCCTTTTCCCCCGCCTTCTGGCGGGAGCGTAGCACTTGCCAGGAACTCAGCCAGGGCCGGCCCTTCTCGACTTGAGCATTCGGCCGGATATCGGGCTTGGTAGATGCGATCTAGCGCGCGCGGCCCTGGAGCAGCTATTGGCACCGGCGGACAAGAAACAAAGGAGCGAAGAAAGAGAGGTCATGAGCGAAAGCGGGTCGCAGGAAGGAAAATCTCCAGCTCAGATGATAGACGAAAAGATCAGTGAGCTGGGCGACTGGCGGGGCAAGATGCTTTCCCAGGTCCGTGCCTTGATCAAGCAAGCCGATCCCGAGGTGGTCGAGGGGTGGAAATGGAGAGGGGTCCCGGTGTGGTCCCACGACGGACTGATCTGCACCGGCGAGACCTACAAACACGTCGTAAAGATGACTTTTGCCAAAGGGGCCGCGCTTGACGACCCATCGGGCCTCTTCAATTCCAGCCTCGATGGCAACGTCAGGCGTGCCATCGACCTTCACGAGGGCGAGAAGATCGACGAAGAGGCATTGAAGAAGCTCGTCCGCGCGGCCGTGACGCTGAACGCGTCTCGCGCCCGCCGCCGATCAAGCGTCCCAACGCGTTCCAGCTAAGCCCGCCGTCGTGCCCGCAGCGGCTTGGCGCGGGTCAGCAAGGGCGCGAGGAACCGGCCGGTGTGGCTCGCCGGATCGGCGGCGATGTCTTCCGGCGTGCCCTGGGCGACGATGCGGCCGCCGCCGTCGCCGCCATCCGGGCCGAGGTCGAGAATCCAGTCCGCGGTCTTGATCACTTCAAGATTGTGCTCGATCACCACCACCGTGTTGCCCTGCCCGACCAGAGCGTGCAGCACCTCCAGCAGCTTGCGCACGTCCTCGAAATGCAGCCCCGTGGTCGGCTCGTCGAGGATGTAGAGCGTCCGCCCCGTGGCTCGCCGCGCCAGCTCCTTCGACAGTTTTATTCGTTGCGCTTCGCCGCCCGATAGCGTCGTCGCCTGCTGACCAAGCCGGATGTAGCCGAGCCCAACCTCGCGCAGGATTTTCAGCCGGTCGTGCAGCCGGTTCACCGCGCTGAAATACGGCACCGCCTCGTCCACCGTCATATCCAGCACGTCGGCGATCGATTTCTCCCGGAATTTTATCTCCAGCGTTTCACGGTTGTAGCGCTTGCCCTTGCAGACGTCGCAGGTGACGAACACGTCGGGCAAGAAGTGCATTTCAATTTTTATCAATCCGTCGCCCTGGCAGGCCTCGCAGCGGCCGCCCTTGACGTTGAAGCTGAACCGGCCCGGCTTGTAGCCGCGCGCCCGGCTCTCCGGCAGCTCGGCGAACCAGTCGCGGATCGGCGCGAACAGGTCGGTGTAGGTCGCCGGGTTCGAGCGCGGCGTGCGGCCGATCGGGGACTGGTCGATGTCGATGATCTTGTCGAGCAGTTCGATCCCCTCGATGCGGTCGTGCGCCGCCGGGCTCTCGCCCGACCCCATCAGGCGGCGTGACGCGGCCTTGTAGAGCGTGTCCACCACCAGAGTGGATTTGCCGCCACCCGAGACGCCGGTGACGCAGGTGAAGGTGCCGAGCGGGAACGTCGCCGTGATGTTCTTGAGGTTGTTGGCCCGTGCCCCGATGACGCGCAGCTGACGACCGGGCTGCACCGGACGGCGCAGCTCGGGAACCTCGATCCGCCGCCGGCCGGAGAGATAGTCGCCGGTGAGGGATTTCGGGTTGGCCGCGACCTCGGCCGGCGTTCCCTCGGCGATCACCATGCCGCCGTTCGTGCCGGCGAGCGGTCCCATGTCGATCAGGTGGTCGGCGGCGCGGATCGCGTCCTCGTCGTGCTCCACCACCAGCACCGTGTTGCCGAGATCGCGCAGCCGCCGCAGCGTGCCGAGCAGCCGTTCGTTGTCGCGCTGGTGCAGCCCGATCGAGGGCTCGTCGAGAACGTAAAGAACACCGGTCAGCCCGGAGCCGATCTGGCTCGCCAGCCGGATGCGCTGGCTCTCGCCGCCCGAGAGCGTGGTCGAGCCGCGCGCCAGGGTCAGGTAGTCGAGCCCGACATCTTCCAAGAACTGCAATCGCTCGACGATCTCGCGCAGGATGCGGCGGGCGATCTCCTGACGCTGCGGCGTCAGGGTCGGCATGACGCCCTGAAACCAGCCGAGGGCGGCGCTGATCGACAAGTCCGACGCCTCGGCAATGTTTTTTTCGGCGACGCGCACCGACAGCGCCTCCGGCTTCAGCCGCGCCCCATTGCAGGCGACGCACGGCTTTTCGGCTTGGTAGCGCGACATCTCTTCCCGCACCCAGGCGCTATCGGTCTCCTGGAAGCGGCGCTGCAGATTGCGGATCACGCCCTCGAACGGCTTGGTCACCGTGTAAGCGCGCACACCGTCCTTGTAGGTGAAGGCGACCGGCTCGTCGCCGGTGCCGAACAGGATCGCGTCGCGTACCCGGGGCGCGATCAGCTCCCACGGGGTCCGCGTCGTCACCTTGAAGTGGCGCGCCAGGCTTTGCAGCGTCTGGTCGTAATAGGGGCTCTGGGACCCCGCCCATGGCATCACCGCACCGTCGGCCAGCGACACGCGCTCATCGGGGACAACCAGCGCCGGGTCGAAGAAGGTTTCTACCCCGAGCCCGTCACAGGCCGGGCAGGCGCCCTGCGGGCTGTTGAAGCTGAATAGCCGGGGCTCGATTTCCTCGATCGTGAAGCCGCTCACCGGACAGGCGAACCGGCTGGAGAACACGGTTCTCTCGGTGTTGTCGGCGTTCTCGGCATAGACCACGCCGTCCGACAGCGCGAGCGCGGTCTCAAGACTGTCGGCAAGGCGCGGCTCGATGCCCGGGCGCACCACCAGCCGGTCCACCACCGCCTCGATCTCGTGCTTGATCTTGCGGTTCAGGGCGGGCACTTCGCCGATCTCGTAGACGGTGCCGTCCACCTTGACCCGCGTGAAGCCCCGACGCTGCAACTCGGCGAGTTCGCGGCGGTACTCGCCCTTGCGGTCCCGCACCACAGGGGCGAGCAGCAGCAGTCGCGTGCCCTCCGGCATCGCTCCGATCCGATCGACCATCTGCGACACGGTCTGCGCCTCGATCGGCAGGCCGGTGGCGGGCGAATAGGGGATTCCGACGCGCGCCCACAGCAGGCGCATGTAGTCGTGGATCTCCGTCACCGTGCCGACCGTGCTGCGCGGATTCCGGCTGGTCGTCTTCTGCTCGATCGAGATGGCCGGCGACAGGCCCTCGATGCTGTCGACGTCCGGCTTGCCCATCAGTTCCAGGAACTGCCGGGCGTAGGCCGACAGGCTTTCGACGTAGCGTCGCTGGCCCTCGGCGTAGATCGTGTCGAACGCGAGCGAGGACTTTCCCGAGCCGGACAGGCCGGTGATCACGGTCAGCCGGTCGCGTGGGATCGCCACGTCGACGTTCTTGAGGTTGTGCTCGCGGGCGCCGCGAACACGGATGGAGCCCGCCATGCCGGAGATCCTATGTCGGTATTCGTCTGAAAGGCGACTCGGATGTTCTGGGGATGTTCACGCGGTTATGGCATTTTGGCGTTGGCCCGAGAAGGTTGGCTCTCACATTGGGGACGCCCATGATACAGTCGGGCTTGGAGTCCGAGGCGGATTGCCAGTGCAAGGATTTGAGAAATGGCCGGCAGCGTTAACAAGGTGATCCTGGTCGGGAACCTGGGCAAGGACCCGGAGGTGCGGAATACGCAGGGCGGCGCCAAGATCGTGAATTTCACCTTGGCCACCAGCGAGACCTGGAACGACAAGTCGAGCGGCGAGCGCAAGGAGCGCACCGAGTGGCACCGCGTGGTCATCTTCAACGACCGCCTGGGCGATGTCGCCGAGCGGTTCCTGCGCAAGGGCAGCAAGGTCTATGTCGAGGGCTCGCTGCAGACCCGGAAATGGACCGATCAGTCCGGCCAGGAAAAGTATACGACGGAGGTCGTCATCGACCGGTTCCGCGGTGATCTCACCTTGCTCGACAGCGGCCGAGGCGGCGAGGAGGGCGGCGCTTCGGCGGCGAAGGAGGCGGCTTCGGCAGCGGCCGGAGCGGCGTGCCCCCGCCGCGCGGCTGCGTGCGCGCAGCAGCGGGCGGCGGCGGTTCGGGGTCGGGCTGGGATGCGCCGAGCGGCGGCGATCTCGACGACGAGATCCCGTTCTGATCCCCTTCCCGGCGCTCTCAACCGGCGGCGGCGTTTTCCCACCAGTCGTCCGGCCCCGCCACCTTGCGGAACCCGCTGACATTGTGCCGCTGCTCCCGGGGCAGGCACAGGAGATTGATCGACACCGTGCCGCCAAAAATGTTTTCCGCGGCACCCGCATGGTTGTTGCTGTTGAACAGCGGCGGCAGGTGCCACCACAGGTCGTAGCCCAATTCCTGGATCAGCCCGATCAGTTCGGCTGAGTTCTGGCGGCGGTCGTTCTCGACGTAGAGGATGGGCCGGTGTCGGGCGATCGTCTGCCGGGCGCCCGTCAGCACCGAGACCTCCATCCCCTCGACGTCAACCTTCAGCAGACGCAGCGCCGGCAGCGTCATGGTGTCGAGCGGGATGACCGGAACCGGGTCGCCTGCCGTCACGCCGAGCAGCGATACGCCACCGAAATTGCTGCCGTTT
Source organism: uncultured Alphaproteobacteria bacterium (assembly GCA_963719345.1). Classification (GTDB taxonomy): domain Bacteria; phylum Pseudomonadota; class Alphaproteobacteria; order Acetobacterales; family Acetobacteraceae; genus CAVRCA01. The sequence continues at coordinate 368,017 of CAVRCA010000003.1, read as the reverse complement.
CGGCGGTAGTCGACCGGCGGCACCGTCAAGCTGCCGGGGTCGGCGCCCGACGCCGCCTGGAATGTCCGGACGTTGAAGGCATCGTTGAGCGCGATATTGGCGCACAGGAGCTGGAAAACGACCCGCTGAGGCTCGAACGCCAGCACCTGCCCCGTCTCGCCGACGAGCTTCGCGAGATGCACAGTGTGCGTGCCGATATTGGCGCCGACCTCCGCCACGATCTGCCCGGGGGCGACGAGCTGCGCCAACACCGCGGCTTCCGCCTCGCAGTACTCGCCGTAGAGATCGAGCGAGGCGCCGATATACCGGTCGGTTCGCAGGAACAGCATGGTGCCGTAGCGGCAGGATTTGAGCTTGGTCAGCGGCGCGGCGTCACTCGGCATCGTACCTCCGGCAGGGCCATTGGCCGACGAACGGGCGTCTCCCCCGGCGCGGGCCGGGGCAGCTACGACGCAACTCGACGAAGCCGGTCAGCCCCGCCGCGATTATAGTCGCGGCGGCAGCGATCCGGTCCAACTACCGCGAGACTGATTGCAGCGGGCCTCGGTCAGCCAAGCGAGACGTCGACGGCTTCCGGCCCCTTGGGACCCTGGCTCACCCGGATCGACACCGACTGGCCTTCGTTGAGTTGCTGGATGCCGCAGCGGTTCAGGGTCGAGACATGGACGAAGACGTCCTTGGTGCCGTCGCTCGGCGTGATGAAGCCGAACCCCTTGGTGGTGTTCCACCATTTCACAGTACCCGTGAGTTCTCGACCGTCGGACCGGAACTGGCACCCGGGCCGGGCCGGCCGCCGCCCATGCGGGGACGTCCTCCAGGTCCGGAGGAGGGCGGCCGCCGCTGTGCGCCGGTGCCGGGTTGCACCTCCAGAACCTCGGAAACCTGGCGGCCGCGAGGACCCTGGCCGAGCCGGACGCGGACGCTGTCACCCTCCGACACGCTGAGGCCTGCACGCGTCAGCGCCGACGCGTGCAGGAAGCAGTCGGACCCATCATCCAGGGTGACAAAGCCGAAGCCCTTGTCGGCATTGTACCATTTCACGGTTGCCTGGGAGGGCAGCGCCTCATCGGAGAAGCCGAACTCGGGACGCGGTTGGCGGAAGCGCGAACCCCCGTCGTCCTGATTGTCGCGGTACTGGCCACGGGAGCGGCGATCGGGATAACTCATAACAAATCTCGTAGGCTGGACATTGCGGGCCAGAACTCGGGCGGGCGGACCATGCACGGGCGCTGGGAGGGGTGCCCGGCTGATCCGGGGCACTTGGCAATATAAGCGATCCGTTGCGGGATTGCTCCCCCCACGCAACAGCAATTACGCGTGCGTCCGACGCTCGCGTGGCCTGGTCCGGAGTGTTCACGCGCCCATCGGCGTGATACAGGCCGCGCCGTGCCCAACCGCCCCGCCGGCGCCTGCTGCCCGACCGGGGCGGCTCGCGCCGCGCGGCTGGCCGCGCGGGCGCCGGGGCTTTTCCCGGCGGCCGACTTTCCGATTGGAACGAGACGAGCTTGAGCGATACGCCGGATCACCCGACCAGCCCACCGCCCGAGATGCAGCCGGTCACGCTCGAGGAGGAGATGCGTCGCTCCTACCTCGATTATGCGATGTCGGTCATCGTCGCGCGCGCGTTGCCGGATGCCCGCGACGGACTGAAGCCGGTGCATCGGCGCATCCTGTTCGCCATGCAGGACATCGGCAACACGCACGACCGGCCGTACCGCAAGTCCGCCTCCGTGGTGGGCGAGGTGATGGGCAAGTACCACCCGCACGGCGACGCGGCGATCTACGACGCGTTGGTGCGCATGGCGCAGCCGTTCTCGATGCGCGTGCCGCTGATCGACGGACAGGGCAATTTCGGTTCGGTCGATGGCGATCCGCCGGCGGCGATGCGCTACACCGAGGTCCGGCTCGCCCGTGCCAGCGCCCTGCTGCTCGCCGACATCGAGCGCGACACCGTCGACTTCCAGCCGACCTACGACGAGAGCCGGGACGAACCAAGGCTGCTGCCGGCAAGTTTCCCCAACCTGCTGATCAACGGCGCCAACGGCATCGCGGTCGGCATGGCGACCAACATCCCGACGCACAACCCGACCGAGATCATCGACGCCACCCTTGCACTGGTCGACAACCCCGACACGACGCTCGACGACTTGATGCGCATCGTGCCCGGCCCGGATTTCCCCACGGGCGGCCTCATCCTCGGCCGGTCCGGCATTCGCGCCGCATTCGAGACCGGGCGCGGTTCGATCCCGCTGCGGGCGCGGGCCGAAGTTGAAGAAATCCGCCGCGACCGTCAGGCGATCGTGGTCACCGAGCTGCCTTACCAGGTCAACAAGGCGACCTTGCTCGAGCGCATCGCCGAGCTGGTACGGGCCAAGCAGATCGAGGGCATCGCCGATCTCCGCGACGAGAGCGACCGCTCGGGGATGCGGATGGTCGTCGAACTCAAGCGCGACGCGACGGCGGAAGTGGTGCTGAACCAGCTGTTCCGGTTCACCCAGATGCAGATCAGCTTCGGCGTCAACATGCTGGCGCTCGATGCCGGCCGGCCGCGGCTGATGGGTCTGAAGGACGCGCTGCTCGCGTTCGTCGCCTTCCGCGAGGAGGTCATTCTCCGGCGCAGCCGGCACGAACTCGGCAAGGCGCGCGACCGGGCGCACCTGCTGGTCGGCCTGGCGATCGCCGTCGCCAACATCGACGAGGTGATCCGCCTGATCCGCGCCAGCGCCGACGCCGCGGCGGCGCGCGCCGCGCTGATGGAGCGCGACTGGCCGGCCGAGGGCATCGACGCCTTGCTGGCGCTGATCGACGAGCCCGGCAACGTGATCACCGAGGCGGGCACCGTCCGGCTCACCGAGGAGCAGGCACGCGGCATCCTGGAGCTGCGCCTGCAGCGGCTCACCGGCCTCGAGCGGGAAAAGATCCAGCAAGAGATGGCGGAGGTCGGCGCAAAAATCCGCGACCTGCTCGACATCCTCGGCTCCCGCATCCGCCGCATGGAGGTGATGCGGGGCGAGCTTGCCGAGGCGCGGCGCGAGATCGCCACGCCCCGCCTCACCGAGATCGTGGACGCGGTCGCCGATCAGGACGACGAGAGCCTGATCGAGCCCGGCCAGATGGTGGTCACCATCACCCGCGACGGGTTCATCAAGCGCACGCCGCTGGAGACGTTCCGGGCGCAGAACCGGGGCGGCCGTGGGCGCACCGGCGCCGGCACGCGGGGCGACGACGTCGTGACCCGCAGCTTCAACGCGCACACCCATCAATGGGTGCTGTTCTTCAGCTCCGGCGGCAAGGCATTCCGGGAAAAGGTCTGGCGCCTGCCCGAAGCCGGCCCGGCGGCGAAAGGCCGCGCGCTGGTCAACCTGCTGCCCGAGCTTGGCGGCGACGGGATCACGACGGTGTTGCCGTTGCCGCAGGACGAGGCGTTGTGGGACAGCCTCCACCTCGTGTTCGCCACCGCGTCGGGCAATGTGCGGCGCAACCGGCTGTCGGATTTCCGCAACGTCCGCGCCTCCGGCCTGATCGCGATGAAGCTCGACGACGGCGACCGGCTGATCGGCGTCGCCACCTGCCGCGACGGCGACGACGTGTTCCTCGCCACCCGCCGCGGCCGCTGCATCCGGTTCCAGATTTCCGACGACACGCTGCGCGTCTTCGCCGGCCGCGACAGCTCCGGGGTGCGCGGCATCCGGCTCGCCGCAGGGGATGAGGTGATCAGCCTCTGCGTGCTGCGCCATGTCGAGGCCACCTCCGAGGAGCGGGCCGCCTACCTGCGGATTGCCGTGGTGCGGCGCCGCAATGCCGGCGAGGATGTCGCCGAGCCGTCGGCCGAGGAGCCGGCGGCCGAGGGCGAGGAGGCGGTGGGCGAGGAGGCGGTGGGCGCCGACATCCGCCTGTCGGAAGAGCGCGTGGCGGTGCTTGAGAACGCCGAGGAAATCCTGCTCACCGTGACTGACGCCGGGTTCGGCAAGCGGTCGTCGGCCTACGACTACCGGGTGACCGGGCGCGGCGGCCAGGGGATTGCCAATATCAGTCTCGGCGGGCGAAATGGCACGGCGGTGGTGACGACATTCCAGGTGCGGCCCGGCGACGACGTGATGCTGATCACCGATGCCGGCCGCCTGATCAGGGTGCCGGTCGATCAGGTCCGGATCACCGGCCGCCTCTCGATGGGCGTGACCCTGTTCCGGCTCAGCGCCGACGAGCACGTCACCAGCGTGTTCCCGGTCGTGGAGAACGTGATCGAGGAGGGCGGCCCCGGCGAAACCGGGTCGGACGGCACGCTGCCTGAAGGCGAGGCGGAGGACGGCGCGGATGGCTAGGGCGGCCCAGAGTGGCGGGGGCAGTGGCGGGGGCAAGCGTCGGGTCGGCGTCTATCCCGGCACGTTCGATCCGGTGACCAACGGTCACATCGACATCATCAGCCGCGCCGCGCGCCTGCTTGACAAGCTGGTCGTCGGGGTGGGGGTCAATGCGGGCAAGGGTCCGCTGTTTCCGTTGGAGGAGCGCGTCGAGCTGGCGCGGGCCGAGGTGGAGCGGATTGCCGAGCGCAACGGCAATGTGGTCGAGGTGGAGCCGTTCGAGACGCTGCTGGTCGACTTCGCGCGCAAGATGGGCGCCAGCGTGATCGTCCGCGGCCTGCGCGCGGTGTCGGATTTCGACTACGAGGTCCAGATGGCCGGCATGAACTACCGGCTCGACCCGGAGATCGAGACCATCTTCCTGACCGCCACCGAGCGGCACCAGTTCATCTCGTCCCGGTTCGTCAAGGATATCGCTCGCCTCGGCGGCGACATCTCGAGCTTTGTTCCGCCGCTCACGCTGGAACGCACGCTGCGCATGATGCGTGGCTGACGGAGACGACATGCGCCGACGTACGCTGATCCTGGCATCCGCCACACTGACACCAGTCATGGGAGCTCTCATGAGCGAAACCACCGCCCAGCCGACGCTCGATCCCGAGAACACGCTCTACATGGACCTCAAGGATGGGCGGGTGGTGATCCAGCTGCTGCCCGACCTCGCCCCCAAGCACGTCGCCCGCGTCAAGGAACTGGTGCGGGAGAAATTCTATGACGGCACGCCGTTCCACCGTGTCATCCCGGGCTTCATGGCGCAGGGCGGCGACCCGACCGGGACCGGGACGGGCGGCAGCAAGCTGCCCGACCTGCCTGCCGAGTTCACCAACAAGGCGCATTTCCTGCGCGGCACGGTGGGTGCCGCCCGCACCCAGAACCCGAACAGCGCCAACAGCCAGTTCTTCATCATGTTCGCGCCGTCGACGCATCTCGACGGCGAGTACACGATCTGGGGCAGGGTCGTCTCCGGCATGGAGTTCGTGGACGCCATCAAGTCGGGTTCGGGCTCGGGCGGGACGGTGCAGAACCCCGACCGGATCATCCACATGCAGCTCGCCGCCGACGCCGCGAAATAGCGCGGCGACCCACCATATTGACCGTTCGGCCCGCCTTGGCGTTCAAGGCGGACCCGAGAGCCCGTAGCTCAGCCGGTAGAGCACGAGACTTTTAATCTTGGGGTCCTGGGTTCGAGTCCCAGCGGGCTCACCAAAACACTCGTCGAGCGGTCGGTTACGGCAGGGCCGGGCGGGGCAGGGCCGAGAGGATCTCGTCGCGCAGGCGTGAGGCCAGGTGGCCGCGATGGGCGGCATCGGCACGCGCGAGATAGCGGCGGGCGGCGGCGTCGAGCGGCTGTACCGGCGCGCCCCACGAGAGGCGAACCGCGGCGGCCATGCCGCGCAGCGTCTGCCCGGGCAGGCCGTTGCGCAGCCCGCGCAGCAGATAGCCCGCCGCGCGCGGCGCCATCGAGGGCCAGGAGGCGCCGTATCTGCGCTCGATGGCAAGACGGTTGCGCACGTAATAGAACCAACGGGTACTGGACCATGCGACCCGCCGGTGCGGGCTGACCTTGTGCCGGACCGCGATGTCGCCCCGGTAGCGGATCGTCCAGCCGCGCGCGATGGCGCGGAGGCAGAAATCGAACTCCTCCCAGCAGAAGAACAGGGTTTCGTCGTAGCCGCCGGCGTCCTCCCAGGCGGCGCGACGGATGGCGTGTCCGGCGCCGACGAAGGTGGTGCTGTCGAACGAAGCGGCCGAGTGTGGTTTCAGGCGCGGCGGGTAGCCCCAGGACGACGGATCGTCCCCCCCGGTCGCGTGGGCGAGAATGCGGAAGCCGATGGCGCCGAGCGCGGGATCGGCGTCGAGTGCCGCAACCGCCTCGGCGGCGGTGCTCGGGCCGGCGAACTCGGCGTCGTTGTCGATGACGACGATCACTCGCCCGGCGCCGAGCGCGCTGCCGAGGTTGCGCCCGCCGGGGACGCCGAGATTGCGGTCGAGCCGGACCAGCGTGGCGTCCGGGCGGCCCTCGATCGCCGCGGCGAACGCGGCCAGATTCTCCGGCCGTGAACCCTGGTCGACGACGAACAGGTGGCGGGAGAGACCCGTCTGTTCGAGCGCCGAGCGGATCGCGGCGACGGTTTCTTCCGCGCGGTCGAGTGCCAGGATGACGATGTCGGCGTCGTAGTCGCCCGAGGGTGGTCCGGCCGCCCCGGCGACATGGTGACCCGGCCCGTGCTCAGGTACGCATTGACGCGGAACAGCACGACGCAGACGGTCCGCAGCACGATCAGCAGGTCAAGCCAGGGCGACCAGTTCTCGATGTATTCGAGGTCGCTGCTGGTGCGGCGCACCAGCTTGTCCTCGGTATCGGTCGCGCCGCGAAAGCCGCGCACCTGGGCGAGCCCGGTCAGACCGGGGCGGATACGGTGTCGGGCGGAGTAGGAGGGAACGACCTCGTGGAACAGGCGTCCGCCGGCGCGCGTGCCCGGGGCATGCGGCCGCGGACCCACCAGCGCCATCTCGCCGCGCAGCACGTGCAGGAGTTGCGGCAGTTCATCGAGCGAGGTGCGGCGCAGGAACCCGCCGAGGGGAGTGACGCGCGGATCGCCCGGCGTCACTTGCCGGGCGACCTCCGGGTCGGCCATCTCGTGCCGCATGGTGCGGAATTTCAGCATCTCGAACGGCTGGTCGTTGAGGCCGATCCGGCGCTGGCGGAACAGGATCGGGCCGGGGCTGTCCAGCCGCACGGCGAGCGCGATCAGCAGCATGGGGACCGCGAACAGCACCAGTGCGGCGGCGGCGAACAGGATGTCCTCGAGCCGCTTCACGGCGGCCGCCCAGCCGGCGATCTCGCGCGGTGCCGTGCCGCCTCGAGGCCGCCGAAGCGGACCGCCGGTCACGCAACTCGGGAGGACGAAGTCGGATGCGCCCGCGAACGGCGCTAAGGCCAACGATCCCGACCGCGCAAGTTGTCCGCTCATCCCCCGACCCCGGCACGTGTTTCACCCGCAAACGGTAGGAAAGCAGAACAATCCGACTATCGAGTTAACGCGGGTTGCTCACGGGGCTGCTCTGCCGCCGTGGTAATTCGGAACACGAAGAGGCGACTGAGAATGAAATTGACGAACATGCCGACGAGTGCCCCGGCGGCGACGGCGAGGATCGGCTGGTCGGCGCAGAGCGGCACGAAGGTCACCAGAATGGCGAAGGTGCCCCGGTTGAGCGCGAAGCCGACCAGGTTGGCAATCAGGAAGCGCACCCACTGACGACCCACCTGGCCATCGCTGCTGCTGCCGCGAAACGCCCACGCACGATTGATTGCCCACGTCACCGTGGCGGCCACGAGATACGCGGCCAAGCCGGCGCCGTAAATCCCGATTGTGCCCCGGAGCGCATAGACGGTTGCGGTGTCGAAAACGAAGCCGACCACCCCGGCGACGCCGAATTTGAGGAACTGGCTGGCAAGCGCGGTCGCGTGCGCTAGTCCACGAGAGGGGAGTGGGAGGGAGCGGCCGGGATCGATACTCACCCGCTGCGGGTAGCCGACCGAGGCTCCCGGCCGCAACCGTATAGTCCTGAGACCCGCTTATGCCGCATGACTGGCTTGCGGAGAATGCTTCGTCCTGTCATCGTTTGCCGCGACGCACAATCGTGGAGAACAGCTTGCGGCGACGCACGTTCCTGGCGGCCTCGGCCGCAGGGTTGGCGCTTCCGGCGATCGCCCGCGGGGGGGAGGCGACGACACTCCGCTTCGTGCCGCAGGCCAATCTGGCCAACCTCGACCCGATCTGGACCACCCTCTACGTCGTGCGCAACGCCAGCGTGCTGTTCTGGGACACGCTGTACGGCGTCGACAGCCAGCTTCGGCCGCAGCCGCAGATGTGCGAGGGGCACGAGGTTTCGCCGGATGGACTGACCTGGACGTTCAAGCTCCGGCCCAACCTGCGATGGCACGACAACGAGCCCGTCCGCGCCGCTGACTGCACGGCGAGCCTGCAGCGCTGGATGGTGCGCGACACCATGGGCCAGATGATCCGCGCGCGGCTGAACGAGATCGCCGCAATCGACGACCGCAGTTTTCGTCTCAGCCTCAAGCAGCCGTTCGGCAAGCTCCTGTATGCGATCGGCAAGGCCGGCTCGCCCTGCGCCTTCATGATGCCGGAGCGCATGGCGAAAACCGATCCGTTCAAACAGATCGGCGAGTATGTCGGCTCCGGCCCGTTTCGGTTCAAGCGCGACGAATGGGTGCCGGGGTCGCAGGCGGTGTTCGAGCGGTTCGACGGCTACGTGCCGCGTGACGAGCCGGCGGACTGGTTCGCCGGCGGCAAGCGGGTGTTCTTCGACCGGGTGGAATGGAAGATCATCCCCGACGCCGCGACCGCCGGCGCCGCGTTGCAGAACGGCGAGGTGGACTGGTGGGAATCGCCGATCCCGGACCTCGTGCCGCAGCTGCGCAGCACCTCCGGCGTGGCGCTCGACATCGCCGATCCGCTCGGCAACATCGGCGACTGCCGGTTCAACCACCTGTATCCGCCGTTCGACGATGTCCGCGTGCGCCGCGCCGTGCTGACCGCCGCCAGCCAGGCGGATTACATGCAGGCGCTGGTCGGCGAGGACCGCGCCCTGTGGCAGGAATTGGCAAGCTTCATCACGCCCAATACCCCGCTGTGGTCCGACTACGGCGGTGAGGTGCTGAAGCAGAAGAACGTCGAAGCCGCCCGCAAGCTGGTCGCCGAGGCCGGACACCAGGGAACCAAGGTGGTGATGGTCGTCGGCACCGATGTGCCGATCGCCAAGGCGCAGAGCGACGTGACCGCCGACCTGCTGACGCAGATCGGGCTGAAGGTTGACTACGTGGCGACGGACTGGGGCACCGTCGGCTCGCGTCGCGCCAGCAAGGAGCCGGTGGACAAGGGCGGCTGGAATATCTTCCACACTTGGCACGCCGGGGTGGACTGCGTGAACCCGGGCGTTCAGGCCGCCTTCTACACGACCGGCGACCGCGCCTGGTTCGGTTGGCCGAAATCCGACGAGGTGCAGGCCCGGATCGACGCGTGGTTCGACGCCGCCGACCCGGCTGGCGAGACCGCGGCGGCGCGCGACTTCAACAAAGCGGAGATGGATTTCGCGACCTTCCTGCCGACCGGCTTCTTCAAGGGCTACCAGGCCTGGCGGAAAAACGTGTCGGGCATCGTGCGCGCGCCGTTCCCGGTCGTTTGGGGCGTCAAGAAAGCCTGATGCTGGCCTATGCCGCCCGGCGCGTGCTGTCGACCATTCCCGTCATGCTGATCGTCGCCTTGTTCGTCTTTAGCCTGCTCTACATCGCCCCGGGCGACCCGGCCGCGATCATCGCCGGCGATCAGGCGAGTGCCGCCGATGTCGCGCGCATCCGCGCCTCCCTCGGGCTCGACCGGCCGTTCCTGGTGCGGTTCGGCGATTGGCTCTGGCAGATCCTGCACGGCAATCTCGGCACCTCGATCTTCACCAACCTGCCGGTGACGCACATGATCGGCCAGCGCATCGAGCCGACCGTGTCGCTGATGCTGGCGACCCTGGTTCTCGCCCTGGTCTGCGCCATCCCGATGGGCGTGGTCGCGGCGTGGAAACATGGCACCTGGATCGACCGGGGCGTCATGGTGCTGGCGGTGATCGGCTTTTCGGTGCCTGTGTTCGTCATCGGCTATCTGTTCGCCTACGTGTTCGGGCTTCGGCTGCAATGGCTGCCGGTGCAGGGCTACACGCCGCTCGCCGACGGTTTTTGGCCGTTCCTGCGCAACCTTATTCTTCCCACCCTGACCTTGGGCGGCGTCTACATCGCGCTGATCGCGCGCATCACGCGCGCCACCATGCTGGAAGTGCTGTCGCAGGACTACGTGCGGACGGCGCGTGCGAAAGGGGTCGGCTCGACCGGCGTGCTGTTCGTCCATGCGCTGAAGAATGCCGCGGTGCCGGTGATTACGGTGATCGGGCTCGGCGTGGCGCTGCTGATCGGCGGCGCGGTGGTGACCGAAAGCGTGTTCGCGATCCCCGGCCTCGGGCGGCTCACCGTCGATGCGATCCTGCGGCGGGATTACCCGGTGATCCAGGGGGTCGTGCTGCTGTTCAGCTTCGTCTACGTGCTGGTGAACCTGCTCGTCGACCTTCTCTACACCGTGTTCGATCCGAGGATACGATATTGAGCACGACCACCGCGGCGCCCCCGCTGTCCGACGTGCTGCCGGTGCCGCGCCGGCGCGGCCGGATACGGACGCTGGTGCATCGCTATCCGACCATCGCGATCGGCGCGGCGCTGCTGCTGGTCATGCTGCTGATCGCGGTCTTCGCGCCCTATCTGGGGACGGTCGATCCGACCGCCATCGCGCCCGCCAGGCGCACCCGCGAGCCGTCCGCGATCTACTGGTTCGGCACCGACATGCTCGGCCGGGACGTCTATTCGCGCGTGCTGTACGGTGCGCGCGTGTCGCTCATCGTGGGATTTGCGGTGGCGTTCCTGGCGTCGCTGGTCGGCATGGCGATTGGGCTGATCGCCGGCTACATGCGCTGGCTCGACGCGGTCATCATGCGGGTCATGGACGGGTTGATGTCGATTCCGCCCATCCTTCTGGCGATAGCCTTGATGGCGCTGACGCGCGGCTCGGTGCAGAACGTGATCATCGCCATCACCATCGCCGAGGTTCCGCGTGTCGCCCGACTGATCCGCGGCGTGGTGCTGTCGCTGCGCGAGCAACCCTATGTTGAGGCGGCGATCGCGTCGGGCACGCGGGTCCCGCGCATCATCCTGCGCCATATCGTGCCGAACACCATCGCGCCGTTGACGGTGCAGGCCACCTATATCTGCGCATCGGCGATGATCACGGAGGCCATTCTGTCGTTCATCGGCGCCGGCACCCCGCCCACCATCCCGAGCTGGGGCAACATCATGGCGGAGGGCCGCGCGCTCTGGCAGGTCAAGCCCTACATCGTGTTCTTCCCCGCCATTTTCCTCTCGGTCACCGTGCTCGCGGTGAACCTGCTCGGCGACGGATTGCGCGACGCGCTCGATCCGCGCATGGCGAAGCGGCTGTGAGGGCGCGTTGGCATTCCGGGCATGACGAGAGAGCGGTCTTGTCGGCCTGCGCCGTCCGCTGATGCCCCTGCTCGAAGTCGAAAACCTGCAAACCCATTTCGGCACGCCGGACGGCACCGTGCGCGCGGTCGAGGGTCTGTCGTTCACCATCGCCGGGGGCGAGACGGTGGCGATCGTGGGTGAGTCCGGCTGCGGCAAGTCGGTCACGTCGATGTCGATCCTGCGCCTGATCCAGGAGCCGCCGGGCCGGATCGCGGGAAAGATCCGCTTCGAGGGAAAAAACCTGCTCGAATTGCCGGAAACCGCGATGCGGCATATCCGTGGCAACGAGATCAGCATGATCTTTCAGGAGCCGATGACCAGCCTCAACCCGGTGCTCACCATCGGGCGGCAGATCGGCGAGACGGTGCGGCTGCATCAGCGGCTGTCGGCGCACGCGGCCGAGCAGAAGGCGATCGAGGCGCTGACCCTGGTCGGCATTCCCGAGCCGAAGCGGCGAGTGCGCGAGTATCCGCACCAGCTCTCGGGCGGGATGCGGCAGCGCGTGATGATCGCGATGGCGCTGGCCTGCAACCCGAAATTGCTGATCGCCGACGAGCCGACCACCGCGCTCGACGTCACCATCCAGGCGCAGATCCTCGACCTCATGCGCGACCTCAAGCGGCGGCTCGGGTCGGCGATCATGTTGATCACGCATGATCTCGGCGTGGTCGCCGAAATGGCCGAGCGGGTGGTGGTGATGTACGCCGGGCGCAAAGTGGAGGAAGCGCCGGTGCGCGACATCTTCGCCCGCCCGCTGCATCCCTACACGCGCGGGCTGCTCGGGGCGGTACCCAAGCTGGGTTCGTCGCTGCAGGCGGGCGGGCGCAGCAAGCTGACGGAAATACCCGGTCTGGTGCCGAGCCTGCGCGCCAAGATCGTCGGCTGTGCGTTTGCCGGTCGCTGCCCAAGGGCGACGGAATTCTGCACCCGCGTCGCGCCGGCGATCGAGCCCAAGGCGCCCGGTCACCTGGCGGCGTGCCACTACGCCGAGGAGCTTGTGGCAGCATGAGCGGCGCCGGGCCGCCGCTGCTCGAAGTGGACGGGCTGAAGAAGCATTTTCCGATCCGCACCGGCCTGCTGGGCGGCGTCACCGGCCAGGTCTACGCGGTCGATGGGGTGAGTTTTTCAATCGCGCGCGGCGAGACGCTGTCGCTGGTGGGCGAATCCGGTTGCGGCAAGTCGACCGTGGGCCGCAGCATCCTGCGGCTCACCGAGCCGACCGGCGGGACGGTGTGGCTGGACGGCAAGCGCATCGACAACATCCCGGCAGCGCAGTTGCGGCCATTGCGGCGGCGCATGCAGGTCGTGTTCCAGGACCCGTTCAGCAGCCTCAACCCGCGTCTGCGGGTCGGCGACATCCTGGCCGAGCCGCTGACCAATTTTGGCCTGGTCCACGGCCGCCGCGAGCGCGAAGACCGGGTGGCGGCGCTGATGGACACGGTGCGGCTGCCGCGCGACGCGGTGAACCGGTTCCCGCACGAGTTCTCGGGCGGCCAGCGCCAACGCATCGGCATCGCGCGCGCGCTCGCGCCGGGGGCGGACCTGATCATCTGCGACGAGGCGGTGTCGGCGCTCGACGTCTCGGTGAAGGCGCAGATCGTCAACCTGCTGTCGGATTTGCAGGACGAGCTCGGCTTGGCGCTGCTGTTCATCAGCCACGACCTCGCGATCGTCGAGCATCTGACGCATCGGGTGGCGGTGATGTATCTCGGCAAGCTGGTCGAGACCGCCGACCGGCACACCTTGTTTGCCCAATCCCATCACCCGTACACGCGGGCGTTGCTCTCGGCTGTTCCGGTGCCCGACCCCGATGCGCGCCGGCACCGCATTACCCTGCGGGGCGACGTCCCGAGCCCGAGCAATCCGCCCTCCGGCTGCCGGTTCCACACCCGTTGCCCGTTCGTGTTCGACCGCTGCCGGGTCGAGGAGCCGCTGCTACGGTCGGTGGGCGAGCCGGGACACTTGTCGGCGTGCCATCTCGAGCACGCGCCGGGGGGCGAGGTGGTGCCGCGCCCCCACTGAGTGCTCGGGCATTTAGGGCTCAGCCCGGGGCGGTGATCGTCACCTCCTCGGTACTGCCCGGAGCCCGTGCCGGTCTCGGCGAAGATGCCGTGTTCGGCGACCCACCGAAGTGTCTCGTCGTACACCGCCCGGGTGTAAGGTTCGAATACGAGGCGCTCGCCCGGTCCCCAGCGGCGGGTGTCCATGATGGCGTGATAGCGGGCCGGGAACTCGTTGCGGTAGAAATGGGTGTAGAGTTCCGGCCGCAGATCGACGTCGCGCTGCGCCCGTCGCAAGGCGGCGAAGAACTTGCGCAGATCCCCCGGTGCCGGATCGCCCGTGATCATCGTCGTGATCATGAACGTGGTGTCGATGATCTTCCGAAACCCGAGTTGTTCCGCGAAGTAGTAAGGGCCGTTGAACAGCGCGGCGGCTGGCGAGCGGCCGCCCAGCAGATTGTCCAGGCGGGCGAAAAGCATGCCTTCAGCGAAGGAAAGGTTGATGCGCTCGGCCGGAAGGTACTGCTCCAGGGCCTGCACCGTGGCGTAGTGGCTGCCGGATTGGTAGCCGACCGAGACCGGCACGCTCGCAAGGTCCTCGGGGCTCCTGATGGGCGAATCGGCCGGCACGAACACACCCGCCGGCGCCACGGAATAGAGTGCCGAGTAGAGCCGGCCCTTGCCCTGGGAGGCGGCGACGCCGACCGTCCAGTGGCAGGCGCAACTCACTGCGGCTTCGCGGCCGCGCTCGAAGGACTGGAAGGCGCCGACCTTGTCGCCGCGGTCGTGGTGGCGGCCGTCGGTGGATTGGATCAGCTCCTGGAACGTGTAGTCGAGGCCTTCGTCCCGGAAGTAGCCCTTGGCGTCCGCGACCCATTCCTGCAGCCGGAAGTGCGGCTCGATGATGAAGGGTTGTTTGGTCACGGCGTGCTCCTTCGGTTGCCCCGGCACGATAGCGCGGTTCTTCTGGGCAGGCGCGCGGTGATGCTGTACGGGGCGCCCGATGGCTGCTCCGATGGCCGCGACGGCCCTGCACCCGCTGCACCGCCTCTGGCGCGTCTTGCCGGCCCGCGAGCGTCGGCATCTGCTCGCCGGTGCAGCCGCGATGCTGGCGCCCCACCCGGATCGGGCGCCCGCCGCTCCCCGGCATGGCCTCGCGGTGGGCGGCGAACTCAGCCGCGCGTCCGGGCTCGGCGAAGTCGCGCGGCTGATGCTGGCCGGGCTACGCCAGCTCGGCGTGCCGTCCTGGAGCCTGGACGTCGGCACCGCCGTGCGCGGCGGTGGGCGAGCGCACCCCGTCCCGCCCTCCGGCGCGCCGCTGCTGCTGCACGTCAATGCGCCGTTCCTGCCGCTCACGCTTCTGCGGATGCCCCGGGCGTCGCTGCGCGGGCGTCGCGTGATCGGCTACTGGGCGTGGGAGCTGCCCGTCGTGCCGCCAGACTGGCGGACGGGCTCCCGTTTCGTCCACGAGGTCTGGACCCTGTCGAGTTTTACCGCACAGGCCCTCGCGCCGTTGCTGCCCGGGCGGGTGAGGGTGGTGACGCCGCCCGTCGCGGTGGCCCCGCCGTTGCCGTCGGCGCTCGATCGCGCCGCCTTCGGCCTGCCGCCCGAGGCGGTGGCGGTGCTCGTCTCGTTCAGCCTGTCCTCATCCTTCGTGCGCAAGAATCCGCTGGCGGCGATCGCCGCCTTCCGTCGCGCGTTCGGCGCCCGGCCCGACCGGGTGCTGGTCCTCAAGGTCGGCAACCCCGGCGACTTCCCGGCGGATTTCGCCCGGTTGCGCGAGGCGATCGACGGGGCACCGAACATCCGGCTGGAGACGCGGACGTTGCCGGCGGCCGACAGTCACGCGCTCACCCGTGCGGCCGACATCGTCCTCTCCCTGCACCGCAGCGAGGGTTTTGGGCTGATCCCCGCCGAGGCGATGCTGCTCGGACGAGCCGTGATCGCGACCGGCTGGTCGGGCAATATGGATTTCATGGACGAGGCGAGCGCCGCCCTGGTCGGCTACCGATTAATCCCCGCGCGTGACCCGCGCGGAGTTTTCGAGGCGCCGGGCGCGGTCTGGGCCGAGCCGGACGAAGCCGAGGCCGTCATGCAACTGTGCCGGCTGGCCGACGATCCCGGCGCACGGACCGAACTCGGCGAACGGGGGCGGGCGGCGGCGGCGGATCGGCTGGGCACCGGCTCGTTGGCCGCTGCACTGCGCTCGATCGGGCTCGCCGCGTGACGCGGGTGTTGGTCTGGCAGTGGGGGCGCCGGGGCGCCGGCCCGCGCATCGCGGTCGAGCTGGCGACCGCTTTGCGCATGGTGCCGGGCGTCGAGGCGCTGCTCTCACTCTCCACGGCAGCCGAGATCCTGCAAAGCTCCACGCCGCCGGTCTGCGATCTGCCGTTCGAGACCTACGACGGAGCGGCGGGTTTCGTGCGCCGCTTGCTCCAGGTGCCGTTCGCGACTGGAGCGCTCGCAGACACCCTGCGTCGGCGTCGCCCCGACGTGGCGATCTGTGCCATGCCCGGTCCGCTCGACCTGCTGATGATGCGCGCGCTTCGCCGCGTACGGGTGCCGAGCGTCGTGGTGGTGCACGATGCCGACACCCATCCCGGCGACGGGCTGCCGTTCCAGATGATGCTGCAGCGGCGGCAGGCCCGCGAAGCGGACGCGCTGGTGGCCCTCACCGCCCATGTCGGCGAGCGCCTGCACCAGCAGCGGCTGACCGGGACCGACGCCGGAAAAAAATTGTTCATGGCGTCGCTGCCGCCGCTGGCGTTCGGCCCGCCGGCGCCCGCACCGGGCAGTCACGGCGGCACCTTGCGCCTGCTCTCGTTCGGCCGCTTGCTACCCTACAAGGGACTCGATCTGCTGGCGGCGGCGCTCGCCCGTCTCGGTCCGTCGCCGCCGTTCGAGGTTCGGGTGGTCGGCCAGGGGCCGGAGAGCGGCACCTTGACGACACTGCGGGCGCTGCCCGGCGTCATCGTCGAGAACCGGTGGGTGCCGGAGCAGGAGGTGGGCGCGCTGCTGGCCTGGGCCGATGCGCTGGTGCTGTCCCACACGGAGGCGAGCCAGAGCGGGGTCGCTGCCGCTGCCCTCGCGGCGCGCCGCTGGGTCGTGGCGACCCGGGTGGGGGGCCTTGCCGAGCAGCTCGCCGGCGAACCCTCGGCGGTGCTGTGCGACCCGGACCCGGACAGCCTTGCGGCCGCCCTGCGCGGGCTCCTGGACCGGCCGCCACCGGCGGACGGCCGCTCGATCGATCCGCGCTCGGGCTGGAAAACCGTGGCCGAACAGCTGGTGCGTGAGATCGAGCGGGAGCTGCTGGGTGGGGTCGGTTGTCCGGCGGCCGTTGCCAAATCCCATTGATGCGGGCCGGCCATTGACGCTGGCCGGACCCGCGCCGACAAGCCCCGGGTGAGAAGCTGGATCATCAGTGAGGGCTATGCCGGTCTGCAGGCGCAGGCCCTCGGGCTCGCCGAGGCGGCCGGGCTCGCCCCCGATGTGCAGGTGCTGGCGCCTGGTCGGCCCTGGCGCATGATGCCGGCCGCGCTCTGGCCGGCGCCGCTCGCCGCCGTGGCGCTGCCCCGCACTCTGCCGGACATGGTGATCGGATGCGGCGGCGTGGCGGGAGCGGTCGGGGCGGCGCTGCGCCGGCGCGGCCCGCGCGTGGTGCAGGTGCAGAACCCGCGGCTCGATCTTCGCCGGTTCGACGTCGTGGTGGCGAACCGGCACGACGAGCTGACCGGCCCGAACGTGGTCATTACCCGCACCGCGCTGCACCGGGTCACGCCGGCGCGGCTGGCCGAAGCCGCCGATGCCTGGGCGCTCCGCTTGGCCGCGCTGCCCCGACCCCGGGTCGCGGTGCTGGTGGGCGGCACCAACGGCCGTTTCCGGCTCGATCCGCCGGCCGGCGCGGCGCTCGCCGGGCGACTGGCCGAGATGGTGCGGCAGGATCGCGTCGGCATCGCCCTCACGCCGTCGCGGCGCACCGATCCCGTGGTGACGCGGATGCTGCGCGAAGCGCTGCACCCGCTCGGCGGCTGGGTCTGGGACGGGGCGGGCGAGAACCCATATTTCGGCCTGCTCGCGTTGGCGGACGCGATCGTCGTGACCGTCGACAGCATCTCGATGATCTCCGAGGCGGTCGCCACCGATGCTCCGGTCATGGTCGCCCCGCTGCCCGGCCGAAGCCGCCGGATCGGGCTTTTCCTGGATGGGCTTGTCGGCGACGGTCGGGTGCGGCACTTCACCGGCCGGTTCGAAACCTGGCCGGTCCGGCCGCTCAACGACACGCCGATGGCGGCGGCGGAAATGCGCCGGCGCATCGGCTTCTAGCGCGGAAAAGGCAATGCTGCAGATCCAGACTTTCGACCAGCGCGCCGGCGGCAACGTCATCTACAAGGCGCTCAGCCATCCGCTCGCCGCCGAGGCGCTCGACCGGCTCGGGGCGAGGCTGCGCGAGAAACCGTTTGCGCTCTACGACCCGGACGGCATCGCCGACGCGCTGTTCGCGCTCAGCCCCGGGTGCCCACGGCCGACGGATCTGTTCGTCCACGACGTGACCGAGGTCGGCCGTTTGCGCGGAGGGCTGCGCGCCCGGCCGCTAACCGAGCTTGCCGGCACGCCGGTCGGCGCGGTCCTGCTCGCCGGCTTCGACGCAGGGCGGGTCGCGGCGCGCGTCGCCTCGTTGCTGCCGTCGGGGGCCGAACTCATCACGCTGGATGCGGTGCGGCTGCCGGACGCGATGCTGACCAACCGCGCCCGCTACCTCGACCGCCTCAACTTCGCGACCAACTTCGTCTTCTTCCGTGACGAGGATGGGCTGTCCACCCGGCTCGCGACCGCGAACTACTGGTCGGGCTACGGTGCGGGCGACATCCGGCTCTGGCTGCGGCTGTTCGACGCCGACGGGCGCGGTGCTGGCGACGTGGGAAGAGGGCGTGCCGGCCGGCGCGGGCGGGATCGCGATCGACAGCCGCGAGATCCGCAGCCGCTTCGACCTGCCGCCGTTCACCGGCCAGGTTTTTGTCCATGCGATCGGGGTCGCCGGGCACGACGTGGTCAAATACGCGCTGGACACGTACGCGTCGGATAATGGCGCCAGCCTTTCCTGCACCCATGACGCGAATGCCTGGCCCTCCGATCGCTATGCCGGGCTGCCGGCGCCCGATGCCGGCGAGCAGGTCGTGCTGTGGGTGCAGAACAGCCACGCCACGTCCATTCCCTCCGGCACGGTCGCGCTCGACCGC
This sequence comes from uncultured Alphaproteobacteria bacterium, assembly GCA_963719345.1. GTDB lineage: Bacteria > Pseudomonadota > Alphaproteobacteria > Acetobacterales > Acetobacteraceae > CAVRCA01. Next base: position 349,317 of record CAVRCA010000003.1, on the reverse strand, counting down.
ATGGGCGCCGAGCGCCCGGCAACGCTCGACCGCGAGATCGGGCCGTTCGCCTCCGTGGCGCTCGACGTGTCCACGTTGCTGCCGGGCCTGCGCTGGCCGGCGCAGATCGAGGTGCGCGCTGGCCGGCACATGGTGCGGCCCCGCTACGAGGTGACACGCGGGGAGCGCACCCGGATCGCGCATGTCAACGTCGAGCGCGCCGACCTGAAGCCGGACCCTGGCATCCCCGGCCTGCCGCGCGAGCTGGGGCGCGGTTATCTGCTGCCGTTCCCGGTGCTCGACCGCCAGCGGTTCCGCACCGTGGTCCAGCCGACGCCGATGGCGGAGTCGCAATCGACGCTGCCACTCCGGCTCGATGTGTTCGCGCCGGACGGCGAGAAGCTGGCCGAGAGCTTCCTCGGCTGCCTGGCGCGCGACCACGCGGTCGCGGTGGATCTGGACGCGTTGCCCGGCGACGGCGCGGGCCATGCCGAGCTGGCCTATGATTTCCGGGCGGGGGGCGAGGCGGACGGGTGGATGCACGCCCTGGTTCGGTTCGAGGATCGCCGCTCCGGCCACGTCGCCGAGACCAGTTTTGGCGCACACGTCTTCAACACCATCATGACCTACAAGGACGAGCCGCAATCCTATTCGGGACCGCCGCCCGGCCTATCGACGCGGCTGTTCCTTCGTCTGGGCGACGCTCGCCGACGGAGTTTTGCGGTGTTGATCTATCCGGCGTCCGCCCGCTGGCATCCGGTCTCCAGCACGGCGCTGCTGCTGCACGACGGCGAGGGCCGGCTGGTCGCGGAGGAGCGGATCGCCGTCGCCTGCTCCGGCTCGGCAACCGTCTGGCCGCACGAGGTGTTCGCCGCCGATCTGCTCGACCGAGCCGGCCCGCGTGGCTACGTGCTGATCCGGGACGCCACCTGCCGGCTGTTTGGCTATCACGGACTGATGGATGGCGGCCGCTTCTCGCTCGACCACATGTTCGGGTTCTGAACCCCGCGATCAGGCGGCAAGGCGCAGGACGGGAGCGACCATGTCCGGGCAGCTCGACTGGCCGGTGAGGAAGCTCCAGATCTCGGGTTGCTCGGCAGCGACGCCGTCGAGCAGGTCGGCCAAGGAGCTCGAGCACGGCTGACGCATGCCATGATGTTCGACCATCGGCCCGGCGGCCTGGAAGTGGATCCCGTCGCTGCGCAGCAGCCGCAACAGGCTGCGCTCCATGATTGCGCACCAGTGGGTGACACCGAGGTCTTCGCTGAGCTCGACCAAGCCCTTCACCAGGCCGAGTCGCATCAAGGTCGCCGATTGCGGGCTGCGGCGGGCCTTGGAGATCGCGAAGCGCGAGACCTCGGCCGTGGTGTCGATCGGCAGATGGGACAGAAGGCCGGGCGCGCAGGCGAGTTGCATGGGAAAGCTGCTGTCGGGGCGCTCCGGCGAGCCGAGCACCAGACGCACGGTGCCGACCACCTCGCCGGTTGATCGACAGGTCAACGCCACGTTCTCCGACCGGCTATCAAAGGCATCCACCTCAAGTCCGGTCGACCCGGCGAGGAAGTTGCGTTCTACGCAGTAGACCTGGTGGCGAAGCTCGTAGCACTGGCGGACCAGGGACGGCGTGGTGGCGATTTGGACGTCGAACTCTTCCCGCACGGCGAAAATCGCCTCGGCTACCGATACCGGATTCATCGTAATGGTTCCCAGGTATAAAGCGTCTTGAATCAGACAACAGAAGAAAAAAGAAGTTATCGGACAACAAATCGCAATAGAAGAAAGGATATCAGGCGAGTAGTAGAACTCAGTGGTGGCGCCGAGCTTGAACTATACTGTTCTCGTCTACATCTCCTGCCGCTCGGCCCGGCAAGCGACCGATCCATGCTCATCACGTTTTGTTTAACTGGCCCGGCCATCCAAGTCCATCACTATTTTGTGATATGAGCAAATTTGGATTATCGGGGCGCGAAAACCGCTCGCCTGGAAGGACCGAAGACGGGCAAGTCCCTCTTCTCGCGACGAAGTCTCAGCAAGAGAACGAAAACGTGACCGTCAAAGACATCCGGCCGGGGCAATTTTGGATCGCTGACCGAGCCCGCGCTTGGCGTCGACTGGCTCGCGGCCGCCGCTCATTACTGGGAAGCTACTGTCGGGCGTGCGCCGTCGTCCCGTCGAGACCGCGGTCGGGAGGCACGCCCAGCTTACAGGCTGGCGCGGAGGGTCAGCAGGAACAGATTGCGGTCGAAGTTGCCGCTGACAGTCGAGCTCGCCGTCCCGGTCGAGGCGATGCTGTTGCCCGTCTGGCTGGTGTAATCGTAGTTGAGCCCCAGGCGAAAGTTCCGGTTCAGCAACCATTGCACTCCGGCGCCGACCGTGAATGCTGATTGCGTGTTGCCGCCCTGCAGGTAGTCGGCTCGTTCATAGCCTGCCCGGCCCTCCAGAAGGACGTTCCGCAGGTACTCGTGGTCAACGACGAAGCGGATATTGGTGTAGTTGTAGCCGCTGCTGCCGGCGGCTGCTGGATCCTCGATGGTGCGGGCCAGCGACCCGGTGAGCGTGGTGAGGGCGGTCGGGGTCCAGATCACGCTTGCCTCGGCAATCGGGGCGGCCCGATTGGGGTAGGCCGTGGATGCGAATGCGCGCGCCTCTACCCCGACCAGCAACCGATAGCGCCAGTTCCCGCTGGCCGGGTAGTCGATCCCGCCCAGGACCAGAAGGCTGTTCGAGTTGTTGGTCGGCTGCCCAAAGGCAGGCTTGGTGTAATGCGAGTCGATGCCCTCGACGACCAGTACCAGGCTTCGCTGATCGGTCAGCATGTAGTGCGTCTCTACCCCGCCCGTCAGAACCACCCGGTTCTGATACGCTTGGCTGGTCGTGATGCCTCCGATATTGGCAGGACCGAAATCGTAGTCCTGCAGGTCGAGACGCGGCGTGAAGGTGAACCGCCCCGCCTCGAACGTGTACTCGGTCCGCAGGTCGTCGACCGAAAGCGATGACGGGGTGGTCGAAGCGACGGCGCCGATCGTCGACGCGGTCTGGTGCAGGAACAGGTGGGAGTAGGCGACCACAAGGTCGTGCCGCCCGATCGTGTACCCGCCGCCGATAGCGGCGCTCCAGTTGGTGAAACTCTGCCGCGGCTGGTCAAGATAGCGGAAATCATCGACCGAGATGGAGGCGCCAAACTGGTTGCGCGACCAGTCGGAGTTGGCGGTGAGCGACGGGGTCGTGCGGACCAGGCTGCTGCCCTTGGCTCCCGGGAAGCCGGCGACATTCGAGTTGTAGCCGACCGACTCCTCGATTGACGGCCGGAAGATGAAATCCTCCACCCGGACGCCCTGCGGATCGTAGAGCGGGCGCGGTCTCTCGGTGACGGCGACCGACGCTTCCGGCACATATCCCGGCACGGTAGAAGGAAAGTAGCTGCTGATATACTGCGCGTGCGAAGAGGTGGAGCCTGCCACCGTCGCGCCTGCCAGGGCGAGCAGTCCGAGCAGTCTGGGCCCGACGGTTTGCCGCCGCTCAAGGTCCGCCGCACCCCTGCACTGGAAACGGGCAGAGTAAATGGCTATTGCACGTGTTCTCAAAAGCCTTATCCGTTGCCGCTGTCGGTAATATGACTGAAGGAGTAATGCCTTGCTGGCAAGAGCTGAGACGGCCTGCCTCGCTCCCCGCGGCGCAGAAGTGCGGATACCGAGAGGCGTACGGCGCTTGACACGCGCATTTCTCTCGACCCTTTTGATCGGATTGCTTGTCCTGCCGGCCGCGTGCAGCGGGCCGCCGAGTCGGCTACCGCCGATTGCCGATACGCCCTTGCGGGACTATCGGTTTGGCCCAGGTGACCAGCTGCGGATCATCACCTTCGGGGAGGAGCAGCTGACAGGCGAGTTCCGGGTCAGCGCCACCGGCGATGTCGCTCTCCCCCTGGTCGGCACCATCCACGCGGCAGGGCTGACCGCGCCGGAGTTCGAGCAGGCGACGGCGGCGGCGCTGCGTCGGGCCAATCTGTTCAAGAACCCGAGCGTCACGGTCGAGGTCACCAGCTATCGCCCGGTCTTCATCCTCGGCGAGGTCACCCGTCCCGGCCAGTACCCGTACCAGCCCGGGATGACGGTGGTGACCGCCGTGGCGGTCGCCGGCGGCTTCACCTATCGGGCGGTGGAGAACGCGTTCTCGATCGTGCGGACCAGCGACGAAAAGACCCAGGAGGGCAGGGCTCAACGGGAAACCCCGGTCCAGCCTGGCGACGTGATAACCGTCTACGAGCGTCGCTTCTGACCGACTACTCGGGGTTTCGCCGGTTCAGTGTGGCCGGTCACCCGCAAGGGTGATCCGGTTCATCACCCGGCGGAACCCGTGATAGTCGTTGATTGGGTTGTGCTGGGCGCAGCGGTTGTCCCAGAACGCCACCGAGCCTGGCTTCCAGCTAAATCGGCAGGTGAACTCCGGCCGGGTCTGGTGGCGGTACAGGTAGTCGAGCAGCCCCGCGCTCTCTTCAGCGGTCATCTCCGCGAAGCGCGCCGTGTGGGCCGTGTTGACGTAGAGCGCGCGGCGTCCGGTCTCCGGGTGGGTGCGCACCACCGGGTGCTCGGCCTGCAACGCGCGCTTGGCGGTCGCCGTGCCGTCGGATTTGACGCGGTCCTCGCGTGTGCGGGTGACGTCGGCCTTGCCGGAATCGCTCACCCCTCGCAATCCGTCGAGCAGCGCCCGCAGGCCGGGCGAGAGGGTTTCGTACGCCAGATACTGGTTGGCGAACAGCGTATCGCCGCCGTAGGGCGGCAACTCGCGCGCAGCCAGCAGGGTCGCCATCGGCGGCTGCTCGAGATAGGTGGTGTCGGAATGCCACACTCCGCCAAAATTAACCGTCTCGTGCTCGAGCTTCGCCACGGTGATGATTTCGGGGAAGCCGTCCACCCCTTTGACGAAAGGGTACTCCACCGTCTCGCCGAATTGTTTGGCAAAGGCGAGGAAGCGGTCGTTCGGCAGATCGTGCTGGTCCCGGAAGAAAATGACGCAGTGATCGAGCAGCGCCTGTCGGATGGCGGCGATCGTCGCCTCGGGCAGTTCGTCGCCGATTCGCAGGCCGAGGATTTCGGCCCCCAGCGCGCCGGCGATTGGCTTCACCTCGAAGGGTACGTTGCGCATCCCGGTTCCCTTTCTCCTGAAGATGGATCTTACCGTGAACGGTCCGGCGGAAAACCCCGGGGTCGGGCAGGCGCCCGGAACAGCCGACAATGACCAAACGGTCATGCTCGCGCCATGAGCTGGGCAGCCGTCCACCGCTATCCGGTTCGCATCTACTATTCTATGAGGATACCGATGCGGGCGGCATCGTCTATCACGCCAACTACCTCCGTCTGGCCGAGCGCGCCCGCACCGAGGCGCTGCGCGAGGCGGGCATCCCACATGCCGAACTGGTCGCGCGGTTTAATCTCATGCTCGTGGTGCGGCAGGCCAAACTGGACTATCTCCGTCCGGCCCGGCTCGACGATTCGCTGGTGGTGCTGACCGCGCCGGTGCAGGTCGGCGGTGCGTCGGTCATCCTGCGTCAGGAGTTCCGGCGCGCGGGAGAGGACGAGAGACTGGTCGCGGCCGAGCTGCGGCTGGCCTGCGTTCGTCCGGGCGAGGACCGGCCCATGCGGCTGCCTTCCCTCTGGCGGGACCGGCTGCTGGCGATGAGACAGAGCGGGGGTTAGCGAGTGGATCGGGCTGTCGATGCGGTGAACCTGGGCGGAGCGGGTGGCGACCTGTCGTTGTGGAACCTGTTCCTGCAGGCCGACATCGTCGTGAAGCTGGTGATGCTCGCGCTCCTGGTCGCGAGCGTCTGGGTGTGGGCGATCGTGTTCGAGAAATGGTCCAGCCTGCGCCGCGTCAACCGCGAGGCGGACGGTTTCGAGGACCGCTTCTGGTCGGGCGGCAGCCTGGACGAGCTGCACGATCAGCAGGGTGCGAGGCCGAGCAATCCGATGGCCGCCGTGTTCGGCGCCGCGATGAGCGAGTGGCGACGCACGACCCGCGTCGCCGGCGCCGATGTCAGCCGGTCCGGGGTGCGCGAGCGGATCGACCGCGCCATCAGCGTCACCATCCAGCGCGAGATGGAGCGGCTGGAGCGGTGGATGATTTTCCTTGCCTCCGTCGGCTCCACCGCGCCGTTCATCGGCCTGTTCGGCACCGTCTGGGGCATCATGCACAGCTTCTCGGCGATCGCCGCCATGCACAACACCAATCTCGCCGTGGTCGCGCCTGGCATCGCGGAAGCGCTGTTCGCGACCGCGATCGGCCTGGTCGCGGCGATCCCGGCGGTGCTCGCCTACAACAAGATCAGCACCGACCTGGCGCGCTACGCCGCCCGGCTGGAGGGGTTCGGGGCCGAGTTCGGCGCCATCCTGTCGCGCCAGAGCGAGGAGCGTCCGGCGTGAGAACCGAGGGCGTGCGCTGACCATGGCAGGCTACCTCAACAGCGGCTCCAAGCCCGCCGGCCGCGGGCGTTACCGTCCGCTCTCCGAGATCAACGTCACGCCGCTGGTCGATGTGATGCTGGTGTTGCTGATCATCTTCATGGTCACCGCGCCGCTGATGACCTCCGGCGTGCCGGTCGATCTGCCGAAAACCTCCGCCCAGCCGCTCAATTCCGACAGCGAGCCGCTGACCGTTTCGGTCAACGCCGAGGGCAAGATTTTCCTCCAGGATCAGGAGCTGCCGCTGGAGCAGTTGGTCGCCAAGCTGCAGGCGATTGCGCAGAACAACGCCGAGCGACGCATCTTCGTGCGCGGTGACAAGGGGATCACCTACGGCCGCATCATGGAAGTAATGGGCACCATCACCCAGGGCGGCTTTACCAAAGTGGCGCTGCTGGCCGAGCAGCCCTCCACGGTCCCCGCCACGGCGCCGGCACCCGCCGCTTCGCCGGCGCCTACCAAGGCCGGACCGGCCGCCGCTCCGGGAGCCCCGGGCGTCGCCACGCCGCCGGCCAGCAACTCTCCCGCGCGTGCTGCCCCGGCGGTCCCGCGCACGCCGGGGCGTGGCTGATTTCGGGCCGTCCGCGCATTGATGAACCGCGATCTGCGACGGGGCGCTGCCGTCTCGATCGCCGTCCACGTCTCGCTTGCGCTCGTGCTGCTGATCGGCCTGCCGTTTGTTCGCGCGCCGGAGGAGCCGCCCGAGCAGGCCGTCGCCATGGTGTTCGAGGGCGAGTCGCCGAATACGCGGCGGGCCGACACGCCCGCACCGGTCGCGGCGCCTTCGAGCACGCCGGCGCCGGCCGAACAGCCATCCCCCGAACCGCCCAAGCCCGAGCCGCCGGAGCCGCCGCCACCCCCGCCGCCGCCACCACCCCCGCCCCCGCCGCCCAGTCCCGTCCCACCGGCGCCGCCGATCCCTGCGCCCCCGCCGCCTCCCCGGGCCCAGGAACCGGCGCCACCCACGCCCGCGCCGCCGCCGCGGCCGAGCCCGCCGGCTCCTGCTCCACCCAAGCCGGCGCCGCCCACGCCCGCGCCGCCGCCGCCGGTGCCGCCGCCTCCGGCACCGCCCAGCCACACCTCGCAGCCGAACCCGACCAAGAACCCCGCGCGGGAGAGCCGGGAATTGCAGAACACCCTGGAGCGCCTGCGCGCCATGCAGCGTCAGACCCAGGCGCCGCGTGCCCGCACCAATCCGGTGCAGGGCGGGGCGGTGAACGGGGGCGGCAATCCGCAGGGAGACGACACGTCCAAGCTCTCCGCCGACGCCGCGCGGGCGGTCGGCGAGGAAGTGCGCCGCTGCTGGACCTACGATGCCGGGGCCAAGGACGTCGACAAGATGCAGGTGTTGCTGACCGTGCGGACCGACGAGGCCGGCGTGGCCCGCATGGCCGATGTGGCACCCGACGATCTCGACCGCATGCGCAACCCGGTGTTCCGCGCCTTTGCCGAGCGGGCTCGCCGCGCCGTGCTGGATGCGCAATGCGCCAACTTGCCGCTGCCGCGCAGCATGATCGGGCGGTCGCAAAAGCTGACCTTCCGGTTCCGGCCCGGAGAATAGGCCCGGGAAATAGGTCGGAATGGCTTCTGGGAGAATGCGACTATGACGACCCGTGACGTTGCGCCGATGCTTGCGCCAAACGGCCATATCGGCCGGCGCACCCTGATCGCCGGCGGTCTCGCCGGCACCGCCGCGATGCTCGCGGCGCCGGCGGGCGCGCGGGCGCAGGCCGCTTCACCGCCGGCCGGCGGACAGAGCGCGGTGATCGACGTCAACCGCGCGCGCACCGACCCGATCCCGATTGCGATCCCCGTGCTTCCCGGCAGCGGCGGCGACGCCTCGCAGCTCGGCCAGAACATCGCGCAAGTGGTGAGCAACGACCTCGCCCGCAGTGGCCTGTTCCGCCCGATCGGGCAGGCGGCTGCCATCCAGTCGGTGTCGGCGGGCGACGTGCCGGACTTCCAGAACTGGCGTGCGGTGGGCGCCCAGGCGCTGGTCACCGGACGCGTCGAGAGCGCCGGCGGCGGCAACGTGCGGGTCGAATTCCGCCTGTGGGACGTGCTGCCGCAGCAGCAGATCCAGGGCACCGCCTATACCGCCAACCTCGGCAACTGGCGGCGCATCGCGCATATCATGGCCGACGTGATCTACGAGCGGCTGCTCGGCGAGAAGGGCTACTTCGATACCCGCATCGTCTACGTCGCCGGCACCGGACCGCGCGACCGCCGGGTCAAGCGGCTCGCCATCATGGACCAGGACAGCGAGAACAACCGCATCCTGACCGATGGCAGCAGCCTGGTGCTCACGCCGCGCTTCCATCCGACGCGCGACGAGATCGCGTTCATGAGCTACGCCGGCAACCGGCCGCGGGTGTACCTGTTCGACCTCGGCTCCGGTCGTCAGCAGATGCTCGGCGAGTTCGATGGAATGACGTTCGCCCCGCGCTTCAGCCCCGACGGCAATCGCGTGATCATGTCGGTGGCGCGGGGCGGCGGGTCGGACATCGTGGCGGTCGATCTCGCCAGCCGGAGCGAGCGGCGGCTGACCAATTCCGGCGCGATCGACACCAGCCCCTGCTACAGCCCGGACGGCGGCCAGATCGTGTTCAACTCCGACCGTGGCGGCGACCAGCAGCTCTACCTGATGGACAGCGGCGGCGGCGGCGTCCGACGCATCAGCTTCGGACGCGGTCGCTACGCCACCCCGGTCTGGTCGCCGCGGGGCGACCTCATTGCGTTTACCCGTCTGGCCGGGGGCACCTTCTCGATCGGCGTCATGCATCCCGATGGATCGGGCGAGCGCATCCTGTCGGAGAGTTTCTCGGTCGAAGGACCGACCTTCGCGCCGAACGGCCGGGTGCTGATGTTCTGGCGGGAAACCGCGGCGCACGACAATCGCGGCGGCGGCTACTCCTCCCGCCTGGTCTCGATCGACATCACCGGCTTCAACGAGCGCGTCGTCCCGACCTCGACCGATGCGTCCGACCCGGCTTGGTCGCCCCTGGCCGCCTGACGCGCCGGCCCGCGAGCGCCAGCTCTCAAAATCTTGACGGTTGGAGGAACTCTTGGCTAAGCGCACCGGGGGTTGCAACGGACGTCCGTGTCCGGATTCGCCTTGCCCGGCCTGACCGAACCGCCTTGCCAACCAGGGACGCCAGCCGATGAACGCCCAGCGGATGAACGCACACTCGATGAACGCACAGATCCTCGGCGCGCTCGCTGCCGTCGCGCTGCTCGCCGCCTGCTCGAGCAATCCGGATACCAACGCCGCCGCCACCGGGGCCGGGACGGGGGCGTCGACCGCGCCCGCCGGACCGCAGCCGGGGAGCCAGGAGGACCTCGTCGCCAATGTCGGCGACCGCGTCCTCTATGCGTTCGAACTCGTCGCAACTGAGCGGCGAAGCGCGCGGCACGCTGGACCGCCAGTCGGGTTGGCTCGCCCGCTACCCGCAGGTCGGCGTGCAGGTCGCCGGCAACACCGACGATCGCGGGACCGAGGAATACAACCTGGCGCTCGGCCAGCGGCGCGCCAACTCCGCCCGCGACTATTTGGTGGCGCGCGGCGTGAGTTCGCAGCGCATCACGACCATCAGCTACGGCAAGGACCGTCCGACCGCGCTCGGCGACAACGAGGAGGCCTGGGCGCAGAACCGCAACGCGATCACGTCGGTCCGCTGACCCGCCGCGTACCGCCGCGTCCGCCCCCCTTGCCTGCCTTCGCCCGCCGCGCGGCGCTGATCGGCGTCGTGCTGACCCCGATCGTGCTTGCCTCGTCGGCTCCGGCGCTGGCGCAGATGGAGAGCCGGGAAGGGATCGCGCTGCAGAACCAGATCCTGCAGCTCCGTCGCGATCTCCAGACCCTGCAATCGCAGGGTGGGGGCGGGGCGGGCAGCTCGTCGGTCCTGAGCGGCCCCTCCAGCCCGCGGCCGCTCTATCCGCCGCCGGGCGCAGGCGGCAGCGACCTCACGGCGCAGCTCCTGGAGCGGGTGCAGGCGCTTGAGGAGCAGGTCCGTCAGCTGCGCGGTCAGCTCGACGACCTCACCTATCAAAGCCAGCGGCAGAACGCCGAGACCAGCAAGCAGCTCGGCGATCTCAGTTTCTCGCTCCAGCAGGGGGGCGGCCGGACGGGGGGGCGGTCGCCGAGCGCTCCCCCGCCGCCGCCGGCCCCCGGTGCGTCGGCGGCCCCGCCAGGCGGAGGCGCCGACACGGCATCCCCGTCGCCCGGCCCCGCGCCGGCCTCCCCAACTGGCCATCGCACGCCCGAGATGACGCTGCAGGAGGGGCACGCGGCACTCGCCCGGCGCGACTACGCCGCCGCCGAGGCCACCGCGCGCGAGGTGCTGCAAGGCAACCGGACGTCGCCACGCGCCTACGATGCCCAGTTGCTGCTCGCCCAGGCGCTGGCAGGGCAGCGGAACTTCTCGCAGGCGGCGATCGCCTATGACGACACCTACAATCGTTCGCGTACCGGCTCGCATGCCGCCGAGGCGCTGCTCGGCCTGGCCAATTCGTTGAGCGCGATCGGCGAGAAGCGGGCTGCCTGCGAGACCCTGACCCGGCTCGCCGCCGAGTTCCCGCGGCAGGGCGCCGAGATCCGCGACGGCGCCTCGGCGGTGCGCCAACGAGCGGGGTGCCACTGAGCGCCGCCGCATCGGATCGCGCGCCGGGCGTCAGCGCGGCGGAGTTCGCCCGGTGCATGGCCCCGCTCGGCCCCTTCGAACCGGCGCCCCGCCTGGCGGCGGCGGTTTCGGGGGGCGCCGACAGCCTGGCACTGGCGCTGCTGGCCCAGCAATGGGCGGTGGCACGCGGCGGGTCGGTGCTCGGGCTGGTGCTCGACCACGGCCTGCGTGCCGCCGCCGCCGCCGAAGCCGCGCTCACCAGGCAGCGTCTGGCCGGCCTCGGGGTGCAGTGCGTCACCCGGCACCTCGGCCTCGACGGCGGGCCGGGGCTGGCGGCCCGTGCCCGGGCGGCGCGCTACGACGCCCTGGCGGATCTCTGCCGCCAGCACGGCATCGTCCATCTGCTGCTCGGCCACCACGCCGCCGATCAGGCGGAGACGGTCGTGATCCGCAGCCTTGCGCATAGCCGGGCGGCTGGTTTGGCGGGGATGGCCGCGCTCAGGGAGGAGAAATCCGTGCGCCTGCTGCGGCCGCTGCTCGGCCTGCCGCCGGCCCGGTTGCGCGCCACTCTGCGCAGCGCCGGGCTCGGCTGGGTCGAGGACCCGTCGAACCAGGATACCGGCGCCTTGCGTCCACGCCTGCGCGCGCTGCGGCGCGACCACGCGGGAGACGGCGCGGCGACCCGCGCGCTCGCGGCGGCGGCGGCGGTCGCCGGGCGGACGCGGCAGGCGGAGGAGCGCCGTATCGCGGCGGCGCTGGCGCGCGCCGCGACCCTGCGGCCGGAGGGTTTTGCGGTGCTGCGCCCGGGCCCGCTCGACCCGGCCGTATTGGCGTCCGTGATCCAGATGGTCGCCGGCGCCCGCTTGCCGCCTTCGCCCGACCGGGTGGCCGCCCTGGCACGCGATCCCCGGCCGGCGACCCTGGCCGGCACCCGGCTGCTGCCGGCCGGCCGGCTCGGACCCGGGCTGATGGTCGTGCGGGAGGAGGTCGCCATGGCCGACGAGGTGGCGGCTGCACAGGATGCCGAGTGGGACGGTCGATTTCGGCTGGTAAAACGTGGGCCGTCGCTTCCACCAGATTTCCGGCTCGGGGCACTGGGCGGCGAGGCGGCCCGGGTCCGACGCCATTCGGCGCTGCCCGATGCCGTCCTGCGCACCCTGCCGGCACTGCGCAGGGGGGGCGAATTGGTTGCCGTGCCGCACATTGCCTACCCTGATGTCGGGCGCTGCGCCTCGCTCCGGCTCACGTTTGCGCCGCCGCGCCCGGCGGCCGGTGCCCCCTTCTTCGTTCCGTAGGAGGATGGGGATGCAGGATGGCGAACGCGAACCTATCTCTGTTCCACAAAGCATTCCACGAATGCTCTAGCTATGAGAGCGTGGGTTGCATCAGGATGATCCGGAAGGACGGGACGCGGTCCCGTGCAATGAGCGAACGAACATGAGCAATTTCGGCCGAAACCTCGCGCTGTGGGTCATCATCGCCCTGTTGCTCGTGGTGCTGTTCAACCTGTTCCAGCCGGGCGTCTCCCACAACGCGGCGAGCCAGGTCGCCTATTCCGACTTCATCGGGGAGGTGAACGGCGGCCGGGTGCGCGACGTGGTCATCCAGGGCCGCACCGTCAGCGGTCAGTTGAACGACGGCCGTACGTTCCAGACCTACACGCCGGAAGACCCGTCATTGGTCCAGCGGCTCACCGACAAGGGCGTGCGCGTCATCGCCAAGCCGGAAGAGAGCGACGTCAACCCGCTGCTGCACTACCTGCTGTCGTGGTTCCCGATGCTGCTGCTGATCGGCGTCTGGGTCTTCTTCATGCGTCAGATGCAGGCGGGCGGCGGCCGGGCGATGGGTTTCGGCAAGTCGCGCGCACGCATGCTCACCGAGAAGCAGGGGCGCGTCACCTTCGACGACGTGGCCGGCATCGACGAGGCGAAGGGAGAGCTGCAGGAAATCGTCGAGTTCCTGAAGGACCCTCAGAAGTTCCAGCGCCTCGGCGGCAAGATCCCCAAGGGCGTGTTGCTGGTCGGACCGCCCGGCACCGGCAAGACGTTGCTCGCCCGCGCCATCGCCGGCGAGGCCAACGTGCCGTTCTTCACCATCTCTGGCTCTGATTTCGTCGAGATGTTCGTGGGCGTCGGCGCCAGCCGGGTGCGCGACATGTTCGAGCAGGGCAAGAAGAATGCCCCCTGCATCATCTTCATCGATGAGATCGACGCGGTCGGCCGGCATCGCGGCGCCGGCCTTGGCGGCGGCAACGACGAGCGCGAGCAGACCCTCAACCAGATGCTCGTCGAGATGGACGGCTTTGAGAGCAACGAGGGCGTCATTCTCATTGCGGCTACCAACCGCCCCGACGTGCTCGACCCGGCGCTGCTGCGCCCTGGTCGGTTCGATCGCCAGGTGGTCGTGCCGAACCCGGACGTGAACGGCCGGGAAAAGATCCTGCGCGTCCACATGCGCAAGGTGCCGCTGGCCTCCGACGTCGACCCGAAGGTGATCGCGCGCGGCACGCCCGGCTTCTCGGGCGCCGATCTCGCCAACCTGGTCAACGAGGCGGCGCTGCTCGCGGCCCGGCTCGGCAAGCGGGTCGTGGCGATGGCGGAGTTCGAGAACGCCAAGGACAAGGTGCTGATGGGCACTGAGCGGCGCTCGCTGGTGATGAGCGAGGCCGAGAAGCGGATGACCGCCTACCACGAGTCCGGTCACGCGCTCTGCGCCATGCACGAGCCGGAGTGCGACCCGGTCCACAAGGCCACGATCATCCCCCGCGGTCGGGCGCTCGGCTTGGTGATGAGCCTCCCCGAAGGCGATCGCTACTCCAAGAGCAAGTCCAAGCTGCTGTCCGAGCTTACCATGGCGATGGGCGGGCGGGCGGCCGAAGAAATCATCTTCGGGCCGGACAAGGTCTCGAACGGCGCGTCGGGCGACATCAAGATGGCGACCAACCAGGCGCGCATGATGATCACCGAGTGGGGCATGAGCGACAAGCTCGGCATGATCGCTTACGGCGACAACAGCCAGGAGGTGTTTCTCGGCCACTCGGTAACGCAGAACAAGAACGTCTCCGAGGCGACCGCCCGCGAGATCGACAGCGAGATCAAGGACATCATCGATCGCGCCTACAACAAGGCCAAGCACATCCTGACCGAGAACGTCGAGGAGCTGCACCGGCTGGCGCGCGGGCTGCTGGAGCACGAGACGCTGTCGGGCGACGAGATCCGGACCGTGCTGCGCGGCGAGCCGGTGATCAAGAAGGTGGTGGACGAGCCCGCCCCGGAGAGCCGGCGCGCGTCGGTGCCGTCGTCGGGTCGGCCGCTGCCCAACCCGCCGCCCGGCCTGGGGCCGGCTCCCCAGCCCAGCTAGCCGCACGCGCGTCCGCGCCGATGGCGAGCAGCGTGCGGCTGATCGAGCCGCTCGGGCTGCTGGGCGGATCGGCGGCGCGGCAAGCGGTCGACTCCGGGCTTGCCTTGCCCCTGACGGGCGGCCCGGCCGCGTTCTGCCTCTGCCGGCTCATCGGCGACGGCCAGGATGGACGCCTGGTGCCGGTCGGCGCAGTGCCGCAGGAGTGGCGGCCGGTGCTGACGACACTCACGCGGCCGCCGCCGCCGTGGGCCGGGTTGCCGGTCGATCGCCCGGCCGTAATGGGCATCCTCAACGTCACCCCGGATAGTTTCAGCGATGGCGGCGTCCATGCCGACGCGGCTTCCGCGATCGCCGCCGGCGTGGCGATGGCCGCCGCCGGCGCGCACATCATCGATGTCGGCGGCGAAAGCACGCGCCCCGGCGCGCAGGCCGTCTCGCCGGAGGTCGAACAGGCGCGGCTCCTGCCGGTGATCCGCGGCCTCGCCGCGCGCGGCGTGCGGATCTCGGTGGATACAAGGAACGCCGCCACCATGGCGGCAGCCCTCGATGCCGGCGCGGCGATCGTCAACGATATTTCAGGGCTTTTGCGGGATCCTCACGCGGCACGACTGGTCGCCGCACGCGCCTGTCCGGTGGTGCTGATGCACATGCGAGGCGACCCGCGCACCATGAACGCCAAGGCGAATTACCAGGACGTCGCCGTCGACGTCACAAACGAGTTGGCCGATCGGGTGGCAGCCGCTCTGCGCGCCGGGATCGCCGCCTGCCGGATCGCCGTGGACCCGGGCATCGGCTTCGCGAAGACGGCTTATCACAATTCCGAATTGCTTACTCGACTTCCGGTCCTGCTCAATCTCGGGCGACGCGTCCTGATCGGGGTCTCGCGCAAAGCCTTTATCGGCAAGTTATCGGGCGTCGAGCTGGCGCGGGAACGGGACCCGGGCTCGCTGGCCGCCGGCCTCTATGCGGTTGAGCGGGGTGCCTCCATTCTTCGAGCACACGATGTTGCCGGAACGATACACGGTTTGCGTGTGTGGGCCGGAGCGGTCGTCTAAGTTTCGAGGCGCTTGGAGCCACCCGATTTCCAAGCTAACGTGAATGCAATCTCAGGCGGCGCACGAAGGGTTCAGTATTATGGCCTCCATGAGGCGTCTGTTCGGCACCGACGGCATCCGTGGCAAGGCCAATGTCGATCCGATGACGCCGGAAACCGCGCTACGGCTCGGGCAGGCCGCGGGGCTGTTGTTCCGTCGCGGCGCCCATCGCCATCGTGTGGTGATCGGCAAGGACACCCGCCTATCTGGTTATCTGATCGAACCGGCACTGACGGCCGGGTTCATCGGCGCCGGCGTCGACGTGATGCTGGTCGGTCCGTTGCCGACACCGGCGATCGCTATGCTCACCCGCAGCCTGCGGGCCGATCTCGGGGTGATGATCTCGGCCTCGCACAACCCCTATGAGGACAACGGCATCAAGTTGTTCGGGCCCGATGGCTTCAAGCTTTCGGACGCCGAGGAAGCCGAGATCGAGGCCCTGATGGGGTCGGAGCTGGCGGCCCGTATGGCGCCGCCGTCGCTGCTCGGCCGAGCCTCCCGGTTGGACGACGCCCACGGGCGCTACGTGGAGGCCGCCAAGGCCACCTTCCCGCGCGGCCTGCGGCTCGACGGGCTGCGCATCGCGATCGATTGCGCGCACGGCGCGGCGTACCGGGTGGCGCCCGATGTGCTGTGGGAGCTTGGTGCCAGCATCATCAAGCTCGGCGTGAACCCGGATGGGTTCAACATCAACCATGATTGCGGCTCCACGGTGCCGGAGTATCTGTGCAGTCAGATCATCGAGCACGGCGCGGATCTCGGCATCGCGCTCGACGGCGACGCCGACCGGCTGCTGATGGCCGACGAGAAGGGCGAGCTGATCGACGGCGATCAGATCCTGGGCCTTATCGCCCGATCCTGGAGCCGCACGGACCGCTTGCGCGGCGGCGGCCTGGTCGCGACCGTGATGTCCAATCTGGGGCTCGAACGCTATGCCACCGGGTTGGGGTTGAAGCTCCACCGGACCAAGGTGGGCGACCGCTACGTGGTTGAGCGGATGCGCGAGTTGGGCATCAATCTCGGCGGCGAGCAGTCGGGCCACGTGATCCTGTCCGATTTCGCGACGACCGGCGATGGGCTGGTGGCGGCGCTTCAGGTCCTGTCGGTCATCGTGCAGGAAGGCCGGCCGGCCAGCGAGGTCTGCCGCGTGTTCAAGCCGTTGCCGCAACGCTTGCGCAGCGTTCGCTTCAACGGGTTCTCGCCGCTTGAGGACGCGCGCGTCAAGGAAGCAATGGCGGCGGCCGAACTGCGCCTCAACGGGTCCGGCCGGCTGCTGATCCGCGAGAGCGGCACCGAGCCCGTGGTCCGCGTCATGGCCGAGGCCGAGGACGAGGGTTTGGTGCAGCGGGTCGTCGACGGGCTGTGCGAAACGATCTACGAGGTGGCGCACCAATCGGAGGACGCCGATTGATCCGAGGGCGGGTGCTGGTCGTCGCCGGCTCCGATTCGGGCGGCGGCGCCGGGCTCCAGGCCGACATCAAGGCGATCACCGCGCTAGGCGCGTTCGCGGCGACCGCCGTCACGGCGCTGACCGCCCAGAATACGCTGGGCGTCCATGGTGTGCTTCCGGTGCCGCTCGACTTCCTGCGCCTGCAACTCGAATGCGTGCTCTCCGACATCGGCGCCGACGTGGTCAAGACGGGGATGCTAGCCAACGGCGCGACCATCGACCTGCTGTGCGACGTGCTGGCGCGCGAGGCGCCGCAGACGCCTGTGGTGGTCGACCCGGTGATGGTCGCCAAAGGCGGCCAATCCCTGCTCGAGCCCGAGGCGGTCAGCGCTTTGAAGCGGCGGCTGTTGCCGCGTGCCGCCCTTATTACGCCCAACCTGCCGGAAGCCGAGATACTTGCCGGTATGGCCATCCGTGACCGGGCCGCCATGCGTCATGCTGCTGCCGCGATGCTGACCTTGGGGGTGCCCGCCGTGCTGCTGAAGGGCGGCCATCTGGAGGAAGGCGACGTGGTGATCGACCTGCTGGCGACAGAGGCCGGTATCGAGGAGTTCGCCTCGCCGCGCATCCGCACCCGCCACACCCATGGCACCGGCTGCACGCTGGCGAGCGCGGTTGCCGCAGGGATCGCGCAAGGTCTGTCGCTGGCCGACGCCATCCGTCGCGCCCGCCGCTACGTGCAGGCGGCGATCGCCGGCGCGCCCGGGTTCGGCGGCGGCCACGGGCCGCTCGATCACAGCGTCACGGTCGACCTGTCCCGCTGGGGCTAGCGGCCCAGCCTTCCTGCCTCGCACCCGTCATTGCCGGGCGTGTCCCGGCAATCCATCCTGCCCGCTTGCAGAGCTGAGGATGGATGCCCGGAACAAGTCCGGGCATGACGATGGTGGTGACTCGCGGCCTATTTGCGCTGACTGCGCGGTATGCTGCCGCGAGAAGGAGATTTGCGGACCGGCATGGACATCGTCGTCGAGATCGTCGTCATTCTGCTGCTGATCGTGCTCAACGGTGTGTTCTCGATGAGCGAACTCGCGCTCGTCTCGGTCCGGCGGGCGCGGTTGACGGTGTTGCAGCGCAAGAAGGTGGCGGGTGCCGCCACCGCGCTCGAACTGTCGGAGGACCCGCAGCGCTTCCTGCCGACCGTCCAGGTCGGGATTACCCTGGTCAGCATCATTTCGGGCGTTTTCGGCGGGGCGCGGTTGGCGCAACGCCTGGCGGACTGGCTGGGGCGCTTCGGGGGTATCCGGCCATTTGCTGAATCCCTCTCCCTCGCCCTGGTGGTCGTCGTAATCACCTATCTCACGATGGTGGTGGGCGAACTGGTGCCCAAGCAACTGGCGCTGCGCCGGCCCGAGCTGATCGCCGCCGCAGTGGCCCGGCCGATCGCCTGGCTGGCGCGCGGAACCGGCCCGGCGGTGTGGCTGCTCAACCGGTCCTCGGCGCTGGTGCTCTGGCTGCTCGGAATCGCGCGCACCCCGCGCCAGACCGTGACCGAGGAAGAACTGAAGGCGCTGCTCGCCGAGGGCACGCAGGCCGGCGTGCTGGAACTCGAGGAGCGCGACATGATCGAGCGCGTGCTGCGCCTGGCCGACAAGCCGGTGCGCGCGATCATGACGCCGCGCACCGAGCTTGCCTGGATCGACCGCACCGACCCGCCGCGCGAGATCGCCGCCGCGCTGAAATCGGCGCCGCACTCGCGCTTCGTGGTGTGCGACGGCTCGATCGACAACGTGGTCGGCGTGGTGCAGGCGAAGGACATCCTCGACCGCATCCTGAGTGGCGGCGAGCTGTCGGTCGGCACCGCGCTGCGCCAGCCGATGGTGATGCCAGACACCGTCACCGCGCTCGACGCCTTGGAACGGCTGCGTCCCGACCCGCTCGGCATGGCGCTGGTGATGGACGAGTACGGCAGCTTCGAGGGCGTGGTGACGGCGGCCGACGTGCTCCAGGCGATCGTCGGCGACCCGGTCGGCGCCGCGCCGCAGCAGAGCCAGACGCTCGGCGCGCCGGCCGTGCTGGTGATGGATGGGCTGATGCCGGTCGACGAGCTGAAGGCCCGGCTCGATCTGCCCGACCTGCCGGAGGAGGGCAGCTACCATACGCTGGCCGGATTGCTGCTCACCCTGTTGCGTCGCGTGCCGCGCATCGGCGACCGCATCGTGTTCGGCGGGTGGCGCTTCGAGGTGCTCGAGATGGATGGTCGCCGGGTCGACCGGGTCCGCGCGAGCAAGGAGCCAGCCGCCGAGAGCTGAACGGGGGATGTCCGCGGCGACGGCCCCGCCGGTGTTAACCTGCGTTTACGGGCGTTCTGGTATTTCGGTTGCCATGCCGGAGACGCACCGACTGATCTATAGCAGCCGCAGTAAATTGGTCGGATCGCGGTCCGAGATCGAGTTCGAAGATCCGCCGGATCCTGGCCGTCTCCCGAGTGAACAATCAGTCGGCCAGCATCACCGGCGCGCTGGTATTCGATTCGAGAAACTTCGTGCAGGTGCTCGAGGGCTCGATCGAACAGATCCGCTCGCTGTTCACCGTCATCCGCAAGGACGCGCGGCACTCCGAAGTCCGCGTGCTCGCCATGGAGGTCGCCGCGAAGCGCATCTTTCCGATCTGGTCCATGGGCTTCTTCGAAACGGCGGAGAGCGGTCACCCACTCGCCCACGTTGAATTTGAGAGCGGTTTCGCCGGTGCCTCGGGCGAGGCCGGCGCCAAGCTCCTCGACCGGCTGCGCGGCGCGCTGATCGACATGGGAACCCGAGCGGTTCCCTAGTCCCGTCCGGCCACGCCAGGCCCGATGTCCAGGCGGCGACTGCCGCCGATCGGTCCCCCTTATTTTGCACAACCACGACCAGAACGGGCTGACGGGACTCGCGGGGCGATCTACAACCCGGTGCGCACGAGAAGGGTGGTCGACAGACCGTGCTCAAGCGACGGGGGTATGATGGACGACACAGAGCAGCGGATCCGCGAGCGGGCTCACCGGCTGTGGGAGGAAGAAGGCCGCCCGGATGGCCGGGAAATCAATCACTGGGAGCAAGCCAGGTTCCTGGTGCGGACCGAGACCAGCCCCGAGGCGAGCCAGTGGCCCCACCCCGAGGTGGGGAATCATGCCAACGGCTCGACGAGTCCGTCGGCGCCGGAGCCGATCGAACCGATGGAAGCAATCAAGAACCAGAGCGATTCTCCCGATCGCTCCGCCGATCAGGGCGAGAAGTCGGTCGCCCGGGCGCGCCGCCGCTCGCGGGGGCGGCCGGCCAAACGCGCCTGACGCGGCCCGGGCTCAGCCGGCGTCCATCGCGGCCCGGACGTAGGCGGCCCCGACGTCGATGGCGCGCTTGCCGGCCCCCAGCATCCGGTGGAACATGTGCCAGACATGGATCATCTCCGGCCAGATCTCTAGCCGCACCGGCACGTCCGCCGCTCCGGCGCGGCCGGCCAGCTTGAGGGCGTCGTCGAGCAGGACCTCGGCCGCGCCGACCTGGATCAGCAGCGGGGCGATCCCGGTCAGGTCGGCATGGATTGGCGCGGCGAGCGGGGAGCGTGGGTCGGCGTCGCCCAGATAGGTCTTTGCGATGTCGAGGATGGTTTCCTTGCTGACGGTCGGGTCGGTGGCGGCTCGCGTGGCAAAGGTCTCGCCGAGCGCCTCCATGTCGACCCAAGGCGAGATCGCCCAGCCGCACGCCGGCTGGTTGAGCCCGGCGTCGCGGATCGCCACCATGGCCGCCACCACCAGCCCGCCGCCGGCGCTGTCGCCCGCAATGGCGATGTGCCGGGGCTCGATGCCGGAAGCGAGCAGGAACCGGTAGGCGGCCACGGTGTCCTCCACCGGCGCCGGGAACGGGTGCTCCGGCGCGAGGCGATAGTCGAGCGAGAGGGCGCGGCAGCCGGCGACCTGGCCGATCTCGGCCACGAGGTGACGGTGGCTGAGGGTCGAGCCGAACACGTAACCGCCGCCGTGGACGTAGAGCACCACGCGCTTGGTGTCGGCGTTGGGCGACGTGGTCCACTCGGCGGCCACGCCGCCGGCGTTGACCGCCTCTACCTTCACCGACGGGTCGAGCGGAAAGACCCGTGCGTTCTCGTCCATCGCCTTGCGCCGCGCGCCGGTGTCGGCCGGGCGCGGCCGGGACGCGATCAGTTCGCGCAGCTTGACGATTTCCGGATCGGCCATGTCGGTTTCCTCTGCATCGCTGTTCGCGGCAATGTAGCGCGTGCCGAGCGGGCGGCCTAGGACGGGCGGCGGCCGCGGTCAGGTCAGCGACTTGCGCAGAGTCCCGCCCGTCATCATCAGGCCGGAGATGGCGTCGGTTCAGCCGTTCTGCGTCGTCTGTTGGCGCATCGCCTCGATCAGCGCCTGCACGTTGCTGCCGTTTCGCGTCAGGAACGCGGCGTAGTCGCTGCGCTGGGTCTGCCGCATGCTGACCCCCTCGGCGACCACGTCGACGATCTTGGGGCTGCCGCCCACGTCCTCGACGACCCAATCGACCGCGGTCGGCGGGTTGTTGGGCCGGTCCACCGTGGTCGAGACCACGCTGCCCTCGGCACGCTGCTGGGCTCGGCCCATCTCGAACCGTACGCCGCGATACTCGCCCAGATGGCCGGTGATGCTGTTCATCAGCACCTGATGGAACAGCGCGAGGTATTGCTGCTGCTGCGCCGGCGTCGCCTGTCGCCAGAACCGCCCGAGGCAGAAGCGGGCGATCCCCTCCACATCGACCGTGCTGTCGATCACCTGTTGCAGGCGTTGCCGCCGCTCGGCCACCGAGGCCGAGCTGTTGACGATCGCGACCAGCTGGTTGCCGGTGTTCTGGATCAAGCCCGCCGCGCCTGCGGCCGGCTGCGCCAGGGCAGCGTCGATGAAGCGCGGCAGGACGGTGGTGGCGGCAAGCGCAGCGGCGGTGCTCGCGGCGACGGTCAGCAGGGTGCGGCGGGTCAGCGTCATCATGTCTCTCGCTTCAATCCGGGAGCAGCAGCGATCAGTGCCCGGCCGGGGCTTCGGGTTGCTTGAACCAGACCGGGATGGTCGCGCGATGGTCGTCGCGGACCTCCTCGATATCGGCGGCGCGCCGCTGCCGGTACAGGCTGCGGAACGTGGCGTACGGGTCGAGCGCCGTCCGCTTGATCTGATCGATTGGGTCCAATACCCGTTCGCGAAGGTCGACCGCCGAAACCGCGTAGCGCGACCAGTCCAGGGCGGTCACGGCGGTCCCTTGGCCGACCCAGGTGAACGGGTCCATGGCGACGTCAACCCCGAAGCCGAGCGCGTCCCGCGGGCTCGAGGGGCCGATGATCGGCAAGAACAGGAACGGACCCTCCGGCACCCCCCAATAGCCAAGCGTCGTGCCGAAGCTCGAATCGTGGGACGGGTAGCCCAGATCCTTCGCCACGTCGAAGACGCCGACCACGCCCGCCGTGGTGTTGATCAGGAACCGCATCGTCGTGTCGCCGGCCCGTCGCGGCTTGGCCTGCAGCACATCGTTGCCGAGCAGCACCGGCGTGTTCAGGTTGGCGAGGACGTTATGGACGCCGTTGCGCACCGGCTGGGGCAGCACGAACCGGTAGGCCTGCGCCGCCGGTTTCAGCACCGCGACGTCGATCGCGTTGTTGACTTTGTAGAGCACGCGGTTGGTCGGCTCGAGCGGGTCGTTGGTCTGCCGGTAGTCGGCCAGCGCCTCCGGATCGCTCGCCGGTGGCTGGGTTGCGCAGGCAGCCAGCTCGACCAGCAGCAGGGCGGCTAGGATCAGCCGGAAAGCTGAGGGGACGGGGCGCATGAGGCTCCTTACATGGGACGGGCGGGACGCGATCAAGTCACGCTTGTGTGGCGGACCCGGGCACGACACCCGCGTCCCGGAGTGCGGCCGTACGCCCCGCTTGCGTTGGACCGCGGTTTTTCGGCATTGATCCCGAACCATGAACCATGACCCGGCTTCCCACAACGTCCCGGCGAGCGCGGAGCGTCGGCTGGAGCGCTGGCTGACCGGGCCGCGCTTCTCCAGGCTGCCCGCCCACGGCGCGGGCAATCCGCCGCTGCTCTCCTTCGAGTTCTTTCCGCCACGCACCGAGGCGCTCGAGCAGCAGCTTTGGGCCTGCATTCGCCGGCTGGAGCCGTTGGCACCGCGCTTCGTCTCCGTCACCTATGGTGCGGGCGGCAGCACCCAGGCGCGGACGCACGCGACCGTGACGCGGATCGTGCGCGAGACCACGCTCGTCCCCGCGGCGCATCTGACCTGTGTCGGCGCGACGCGGGAGGAGGTCGACGAGGTGGCCCGGCGCTACTGGGAGGCGGGTATCCGCCACATCGTCGCGCTGCGCGGCGACGCTCCGCCCGGCGCCCAGTACGAGCCGCATCCCGGCGGCTACCCCTATGCCGCCGATCTCGTCGAAGGGCTGCGCCGCATTGCCGATTTCGAGATTTCGGTGGCGGCGTACCCGGAAATCCATCCCACCGCACTGAGCCCGCAGCACGACATCGACAGCCTCAAGCGCAAGCTCGACGCCGGCGCGACGCGGGCGATCACCCAGTATTTCTTCGATCCTCACCTGTTCATCGATTTTCTGGACCGCTGCGTCGCCGCCGGCATCTCCGCCTCGATCGTGCCGGGGATCATGCCGGTGTCCAATTTCGCCCAGGCGGCCAAGTTCAGCGCGATGTGCGGGGCCAGCATCCCGGACTGGCTGGCCCGCATGTTCGAGGGGCTCGACGACGACGCCGAGACCCGCCGGATGGTCGCCGCCGCGCTCGCCGCCGAACAGGTGCGGGTGCTGCAGGCCAACGGCGTCGACGAGTTCCATTTCTACACGCTGAACCGGCCCGACCTCACCTACGCCATCGCGCATATCCTCGGCGTTCGACCCGTCGCCGCCTGATACCTTGGCGGCAGTCCTGCGCTGGGTCAGCGTCAATGCTTCGGCGCTGCTGGATTACTGGGACGGGACTAGCGATACCGTAGAACTCGCCGGTCGTCTCCGGCGGGTTTGAGGCGCCTCCGCGTCCCGGCGAGTTGGAGGTGAGTCGACGCGGGCCTATGTTTGGGGCTCCCACACGAATCGCCGCGACGCATGACCGAGTATCTCGCACGTCTGAACCCGGAGCAGCGCCAGGCGGTGGAGACCGTCGAGGGGCCGCTGCTCGTGCTGGCAGGCGCCGGGACCGGCAAGACCCGGGTGCTCACGACGCGGTTCGCCCACATCCTGCTCACCGGCCGCGCCGCGCCGGGCCAGGTGCTGGCGGTCACCTTCACCAACAAGGCGGCGCGCGAGATGCGCGAGCGGGTGTCGGCCATCCTCGGCCGTCCGGCCGAGGGTCTCTGGCTCGGCACCTTCCACTCGCTCTGCGCCCGCATGCTGCGCCGCCACGCCGAACATGTCGGCCTCACCTCGAGCTTCACCATCCTCGATACCGACGACCAGCTCCGGCTGCTCAAGCAGGTGATGGAGGCGCGCCGGCTGGACACCAAGCGTTGGGCGCCCCCGGCGCTGATGGGCCTCATCCAGCGCTGGAAGGATCGCGGCCTCACGCCCGAGCGGGTCACGCCAGGGGAGGACAGCGAGTTCGCCGCCGGCCGGTCGCGCGAGCTGTACGCCGCCTATCAGGACCGCCTGCGGGCGCTGAACAGCGCCGATTTCGGCGACCTGCTGCTGCACGTCACCGAACTCCTGCGCAGCAAGCCCGAGGTGCTGGCGCAATATCACCGCACCTTCCGCTACATCCTGGTCGACGAGTATCAGGACACCAACCTGGTGCAGTATCTCTGGCTGCGGCTGCTCGCGCAGGGGCACCACAACGTCTGCTGCGTCGGCGACGACGACCAGTCGATCTATTCCTGGCGCGGCGCCGAGGTCGAAAACATCCTGCGCTTCGAAAAGGACTTTCCGGAAAGCCGCGTCGTCCGCCTGGAGGCGAACTATCGCTCGACCACCCCGATCCTGGGCGCGGCCGCGGCGCTGATCGCCAACAACGAGGGCCGGCTCGGCAAGACCCTGCGCCCCGGCCGTGCGGACGCGGCGGGCGAGCAGGTCAGCGTCGTCGGGCTGTGGGATTCCGATGAGGAAGCCCGCATGGTGGGCGATCGGATCGAAAGCCTGCGCCGCGAGGGCAAGTCGCTGGCCGAAATGGCGGTGCTGGTGCGCGCCGGCTTCCAGACCCGCTCGTTCGAGGAGCGGCTGATTACGCTCGGCCTGCCCTACCGGGTGGTCGGCGGCCTGCGGTTCTACGAGCGGCAGGAGACGCGCGACGCGATCGCCTACATGCGGGTGTTGAACCAGCCGGCCGACGATCTGGCGTTCGAGCGCATCGTCAACGTCCCCCGCCGCGGCATCGGCGAGGCGGCGTTGCGGGCCATGCACGAACGGGCGCGCGAGCGCGGCATTCCGCTGGCGGCGGCGGCCGCCGGGTTGCTGGACGACGGCGCCCTGAAGGGGCGGGCGAGGGAAGCCCTGTCCGCCCTGCTGCACGGCTTCGTCCGCTGGCGCGAGATGCTGCCGCGCGACGGGCATGTGGTCACGTTGGCGACGATGCTCGACGAGAGCGGCTACACGGAGATGTGGAAGCAGGACAAGTCGCCCGACGCGCCGGGCCGGCTGGAAAACCTCAAGGAACTCGTCCGCGCCATGGCGGATTTCGAGACCTTGGCAGGCTTCCTCGACCACGTCGCCCTGGTGATGGAGAACGAGGAGAACGCCGAGGGCGATCGGGTCAGCCTGATGACCCTGCACGCCGCCAAGGGGCTCGAGTTCGACACCGTGTTTCTTCCCGGCTGGGAGGAGGGGCTGTTTCCCAACCAGCGCGCCCTCGACGAGTCCGGTGTGAAGGGGCTGGAGGAGGAGCGGCGGCTCGCCTATGTCGGGCTGACCCGGGCGCGGCGGCGCGCGATCGTCAGCCATGCGGCCAACCGGCGTATCTACGCCAACTGGCAGAGCAGCATCCCGAGCCGCTTCGTCGAGGAGCTGCCCGAGGAGCACATCGAGCGCTCCGGCTCGGCCTCGCTTGCCCGCGACGCCCGCCTCGGCATGGGGGCCACCGTGTTCAGCGGCCAGTTCCCGCTGATCGCCCGGCGGGAGAAGGTGGTCGACATCTGGGACCAGCCGGCCCGCCCGGCGCGCGACGAGATGATCCCGGTCGGCGCCCGCGTGTTCCACCAGAAATTCGGCTACGGCACGGTGACCGGGGCCGACGATGACCGGCTGGACGTCGCCTTCGACAAGGCGGGGGCGAAGCGCGTGCTCGACCGGTTCGTGGAGCGCGCGTGAGCCGACGCCATGAACCGGCGTTGGAGACGGTGTGGGTGGAGGTGCCCGAGGCCGCGCTTGAGGCTTACGAGGCGGCGCTCGACAGCGCCTGCGACACGGTGGGTTTCTTCCGCGACGAGGCCACTGGGCACTGGCGCGTCGAGGGGGTGAAGGCGGTCGGCGCGGCGGAGCCCGAACTGGTCGCAGCACTCGCGGTGGCGGAGGCGGTCAGCGGCATCGCCGCCGTTCCGAGGCGTCAGGCGACGCCCGCCGATGGCTGGCTCGCCCGCACCCGCGCCGGCTTCCCGGAGCAGCGCGTCGGACGCCGCTTCGCCATCCGGGGCACCCATCTGCCTCGCGCGGCGGTTCCCGGCCGGATCACGCTGACGCTCGACGCCGGGCTTGCGTTCGGCTCGGGCGAGCACGGTTCCACGCGGGGCTGCTTGCGGGCGCTTGAACTGGTGGCCCATCGGCGGCCGCGCCGGCTCCTCGATCTCGGCACCGGCTCCGGAGTTCTGGCGATGGCAGCCGCACGGCTGCTGCGCCGGTCGGTGTTGGCGACCGACATCGAGCCGTGGTCGGTCCGTGTCGCTCGGGAAAACGCGGCCGCGAACGGTGTCGCTCGGCGGGTGCGCAGCCGGCTAGCCGACGGCTGGAAGGCCCGTGAGGTGCGCGTCGGCGCGCCGTACGATCTCGTGTTCGCCAACATTCTCGCCCGCCCGCTCTGTCTCATGGCGAAGCATCTTTCAAAGCAGCTCGCGCCGGGCGGCCGGGCGATCCTGTCGGGCTTGCTGCGCGGTCAGGCGCGCTCGGTGTTGGCTGCGCACCGGCGCCAGGGGCTGGTGCTGTCCGCAACGCTACAGGAGGGGCCGTGGACGACGCTCGTGCTGCGCCTCCCGGCCCGGTCCGTCGGCTCCGCGATCAATCGCGCGCGTTGTGCTCCGCCGCGAAATCCGCGTCGAACACACGCGAAATGTCGCTTCGGCTGATGCCGATGTCGCTGAGCTCGCGGTCGGACAGCATGGTGAGCTCGTTGATCACCGTCCGGCGCTCGCCGCCGGCGAACAGGTCGGCGAGGAAACGACCGACCTTTCGCCCAAAGCCCGGGCCGGCGGGGCGGCTTCCGCTCGGGCGGCCGATCGGGGCGGCGACATCACGGGCACTGACGCGGACTTCCGGCAACGGTGCAAACTGGTGGTTGGGGTAGGGGATGGACATCGATGGAACTCTCATACTCGCCCGGGTCCGGCGCCGGCGTCCGCGTGACGGAGGCGTCCCCGGGTATGGTGCAGTGCAACATAAGTGCTCTCCGGTCGTGAGACAGCGGGGCAGGTTGGAGCGCTGGCATGCGAACAGCGCATGGTCATTTTCGCGCGACAGGTTCACTCCGTCGTGAGGGCGAGGAGCTGACATGATGCCGACCGCTCGACTGACCGCCCTCCGCGCCGAACTCGCGTCTCGCGATCTGGCGGGGTTCATCGTCCCGCGAGCCGACGAGCATCTTGGCGAATACGTCCCGCCCGACGCCGAGCGGCTGGCTTGGCTGACCGGGTTCGACGGCAGCGCCGGGTTGGCCGCGGTGCTGCCGGACCGTGCCGCCGTGTTCACCGACGGCCGCTATGTGCTGCAACTCGCGCAACAGACCGACCCGGGTGTGTGGGAGCGGCATCACATTACCGACGATCCGCCTCCCGCTTGGCTCGCCGGCGCCGCCGCGGCGAACGCTCGGATCGGCTACGACCCGCTGCTGATCAGCGAGGAAGGGCTTGGCCGCTACACCGCGGCCGGTCTGACCATGGTGCCTGTGACGGGCAATCCAATCGACGCGATCTGGTTGGACCGGCCGCCGCCGCCGCTGGCGCCGGCGCTGCCCCACCCGCTCGACTTCGCCGGCCGGAGCGCCGTTGAGAAGCGGGAGGACATCGCCCGCGCTCTGCGGGATGCGAAGCAGGACGCCGCGGTGCTCACCGATCCCGCTTCGATCGCCTGGTTGCTCAACATCCGGGGCGCGGACGTGCCGTTCACGCCCTTCGCGCTCGGCTTTGCGCTCGCCCACTCGGATGCCCGCACCGAATTGTTCATGGACCCCGCCAAACTGCCGCCGGCGACGCGGACCTGGCTCGGCAACGGCGTGGCGGTCGAACGACGGGAGGTTCTGAAGAGCGCGCTGGAGCGGCTGCGCGGCAAGCGTGTGCGCGTGGACACCGCTGGGTCGCCGGTCTGGTTCGCCCAGCGCCTGCACGAGGCCGGGGCCGAGGTCGTGGCGGGCGCCGATCCTTGTCTGTTGCCCAAAGCCGGCAAGAACGAGGTGGAGCAGCAGGGCGCGCGCCGCGCCCATGCCCGCGACGCCGTGGCGGTCTGCCGCTTCTTGCACTTCCTCGCGCAGACCGGCCCGGACGGCGGCGAGACCGAGATGTCGGCGGCGGCCCGTCTGCTCGCCCTTCGCGCCGAGGCGGACGAGTTTCGCGGCGAGAGTTTTCCGGCGATCTCGGGTGCCGGCGAGCACGGCGCGATCATCCACTACCGCGTCACGCCGGCGACCGACCGACCGATCCGACCGGATGAGGTCTACCTCATCGATTCCGGCGCCCAGTACCCGGACGGCACCACCGACATCACCCGCACGGTCTGGACCGGACCGGGCGAGCCGCCGGCCGAACTGCGCACCCGGACGACCCTGGTGCTCAAGGGCCACATCGCGATCGCCACCCTGGTGTTCCCGCAGGGTGTCGCCGGGCTGCATCTCGACGCGTTCGCCCGTCGGGCGCTGTGGCAGGCGGGGCTCGACTTCGACCACGGCACCGGTCACGGCATCGGCAGCTACCTCTCCGTCCACGAGGGACCGGTCAGCCTGTCGCGCGCCGCCAAGCCGGTGGCAATCGCGCCCGGCATGATCCTGTCCGATGAGCCCGGGTTCTATGTGCCGGGGGAATACGGCATTCGTCTCGAGAACCTGCTCCTGGTGCAGCCGGCGCCGATGACCGGCGGGGCGTCAAAAAAGCCGTTCCTGCGCTTCGAGACGCTCACCTTGGCGCCGTTCGATCGGCGGCTGATCGATCCGGCGCTGCTGGATCCGTGGGAGCGGACGTGGCTCGACGCCTATCATGCCCGTGTGCTGGCCGAGATCGGGCCACAGTTCGCCGCTGCCGACCGGGCGTGGCTGGAGGGCGCCTGCGCACCCTTGCCCGCTTGAGCCTCTGCCGCGGCTGGGGCCGGCGACCGGTTTCCGCTCAATCGATCAGCATCGCGGCCGCCTGCATGGGTGCCGTACCGCTCCGGCTGGGCTCGGACCGGTTCTCCGTCGAGACAGTAACGATCGCGAGTGCCAGGAAGCAGCCAGCGACCAGGATACGCCGCCCGATCGTTTTCAGCTCGGGCCAGAACGGGTCGCCGAAGCTGGGCAGCTCGCAGCAGTTCAGGTTGAACTCGTCCATGTCTGCATCCTCCCCAACCGAGCGGCCTATCCGCCTCCGATCAACCGATCATCGGGCGTTCACGGTCGGGACGATGTGAAGCGGGTCACACAATGCCGGCTGCCGATTTTGGCCTTCGGTTGAGCGTCGGCCGAGCTTAGGCCGTTACGTAGAACGCAGAGGTTCCATGCATTACGAAACGAAACGTCTTGCCCGCACCGCCGACGCCGTCGCGCCTGATGGCTCCGAGGTTCGGCTGCTATGCAGCACGGGAGCGGGCAGCATGGCGCATTTCACGCTGCCGCCCAAAGCCGTGGCTCGGGCCGTGGTCCACCGCACCGTCGAGGAGGTCTGGTATTTCCTGTCCGGCCAAGGCCGGATGTGGCGGCGGCTCGGGACGAGCGAGGAAACTGTCGATGTCGGGCCGGGAGTATCCATCACGATCCCGGTCGGGACGCAGTTCCAGTTTCGCTCCGACACCCATGAGGCGCTGACGGCGGTCGGCACCACCATGCCACCGTGGCCCGGCGACGATGAAGCGGTCGTCGTCGACGGAGCATGGTTGCCCTCCGTCTAGCGGCGTATTGGCCCGCATGACCCTTGCTTACGCACTCCTGGGCAGCGATGGCGCAGCCCGCGCCGGCGTGCTGCACACCGCGCACGGCACGGTCGAGACCCCGGTGTTCATGCCGGTCGGCACCGCCGGCACGGTGAAGGCGATGACCGCCGACGCGGTGCGTGCGACCGGCGCTTCGATCGTGCTCGGCAACACGTATCACCTGATGCTCCGGCCGGGCGCCGAGCGGGTCGCCGAACTCGGCGGGCTGCACCGGTTCATGGACTGGCCGGGCCCCATCCTCACCGATTCCGGCGGTTTTCAGGTCATGTCGCTCGCCAAGCTGCGCCGCATGGACCGGGACGGCGTCACCTTCCAATCCCATCTTGACGGCGCGAAATACCGGCTCACCCCGGCCCGCTCGGTCAAGATCCAGCACCTGCTCGACGCCACTATCACGATGGCGTTGGACGAGTGTACGCCGTTCCCCGCCACCCACCAGGCGGCCGCCGCTTCGCTCGACCTCACCACGCGCTGGGCCGCACTCTCCCGACAGGCCTACATGCCGCGGCCCGGCTACGGGTTGTTCGGCATCGTGCAAGGGAGCGTCTATCCCGACCTGCGTGCCGCCTCGGCCGGTGCGCTGACCGAAATCGGGTTCGACGGCTACGCGGTCGGCGGCCTCGCGGTCGGCGAGGGTCAGGCGACGATGTTCGCCACCCTGGAGGCCACCGTGCCGCACCTGCCGGCCGACCGGCCCCGTTACCTGATGGGTGTCGGCACGCCGGCCGACCTCTTGGGCGGAGTGCAGCGCGGCATCGACATGTTCGACTGCGTGATCCCGACGCGCGGCGGGCGCACCGCCCGCGCCTTCACCTCGCAGGGCGTCTTCAACCTGCGCAACGCCCGTTTCGCCGCCGACCCTCGCCCGCTCGATCCCGATTGCGTCTGCCCCGCCTGCACGCGGCACCCGCGCGCCTATCTGCATCATCTCTTTCGCGCCGACGAGATGCTCGGGCCGATATTGCTGACCTGGCACAACCTGACCTACTACCAGCGGCTGATGCGCGGGCTGCGCACCGCGGTCCTCGAGCGCCGGCTCGACAGCCACGCCGCCGAAATCCGCGCCGGCTGGATCGGCGCAGAGGAGCTTGCATGACCAGCGATCCCTACGCCGGCCTGACCCAGCTCGGCCGCCCCGCCGACCTGCCGGCGCGCCCGGACGACGCCCGGCTCGAACGGGTCCCCAACCCCGCTCGGGGCCAAGGCTACGTCGTCCGCTTCACCTGTCCCGAGTTTACGTCCCTCTGTCCGCTCACCGGCCAACCGGATTTCGCGCACATCGTGCTCGACTACGTCCCGAAAAACTGGATCGTGGAGAGCAAGTCGCTGAAGCTCTATCTCGGCAGCTTCCGCAACCACGGTGCATTCCACGAATCCTGCACCATGCAGATCGCCAACCGGCTGACCGAGCTGCTGGAACCCGACTGGCTGCGCATCGGCGCCTACTGGTATCCGCGCGGCGGCATGCCGATTGACGTTTTCTACCAGACCGGCGCGCCGCCCGAGGGCGTCTGGATTCCGTCGCAGGAGGTCGCTCCCTACCGTGGCCGCGGCTGACCCGCACGCACTCGCACTCCGCGCGGCAATCCGGGACAAGGCGCTCGCCCTCGGCTTCGACGCGGTCGGTTTTTGCAACGCCGAGCTTGGGGAGGAGGCACGCACCCGGCTGCGCGATTTTCTGGAGGCCGGCCAGCACGGCGACATGGGATGGCTGGCCGACCATCCCGAAAGGCGCAGCCATCCGCAGGCGCTGTGGCCGGAGGCGCGCAGCGTCGTCGCGCTCGGCCTGTCCTACGCGCCCGACGGTGACCCGCTCGACGCGCTGGAGCAGTCCGACCGCGGCTCGATTTCCGTCTATGCCCGCCATCGCGACTACCACGACGTGGTCAAGGGGATGCTCAAGCATCTCGCGCAGTTCATGGTCTCGCGCTGCCGGGAACCGGCCAAGGTGTTCGTCGATACGGCGCCGGTGATGGAAAAGCCGCTTGCCATGCGGGCCGGGATCGGCTGGCAGGGCAAGCACACCAACCTGGTCTCTCGCGCGCACGGCTCGTGGCTGTTCCTGGGCGAAATCTACACCACGCTCGACCTGCCGCCCGATCCGCCGCACGCCGACCGTTGCGGCACCTGCGCACGCTGTCAGACTGCCTGCCCGACGGCGGCGTTCCCAGCCCCCTACCGGCTCGATGCGACCCGGTGCATTTCGTATCTCACCATCGAACACAAGGGGCCGATCCCGCACGAGCTGCGGCCACTCATGGGCAACCGCATCTACGGCTGCGACGACTGTCTCGCCGTCTGCCCGTGGAACCGCTTCGCCCGGGCGACCCCCCACGACAAACTGCGCGCTCGTTCCGATTTGCGCGCGCCGGCCCTGGCCGAGCTCGCCGGGCTCGACGACGCCGGATTCCGCGAGAAGTTCGCCGGGTCGCCGGTCAAGCGCGTCGGAAGAAACCGGTTCGTCCGCAACGTGCTGATCGCCATCGGCAATTCTGCCGAGCCGGCACTTCGCCCCGCCGCGCAGCATTTGACCGGCGATTCAGATCCCGTGGTCGCGGAAGCTGCGGCCTGGGCGCTCGCCCGTCTCGAGGCGCGCGGCTGAGCGGGCTGCGCAAGAAAAGCTTTTCGCTGGCAGGGCATCGTACCAGCGTCGCCCTGGAGCCGGAGTTCTGGGACGCCCTGGATGCGATCGCCGAGGCGCGCGGGCAGGCACTCGTGGCACTGGTCGCCGAAGTGGATGCTGCGCGCGCGCCCGGCCGGCCGCTCGCCTCGGCGCTCCGGGTGCTAGCGTTGCAGGCTTCGACGAGCCGGTGGAATTAGCGATTTCGCAAGCAAGTTCGCGATACGTTTCGGTGTCAGATCACAGCAGACGCAAAACGCAGCCGTCATTTTCTCACCGGAAAACATTTCAGGTATCGACCCATGGCCCAGTCCGAAGCAGCCGCTTCTCCCGCCGTTCCGCCATCCACCCCGCTGTCCAATCCGGGGCCGAGCGGGCCGCTTAGCCCGCTGTTCCTCTCCGACCGGCTCATCGCCCTCGCCGAGCAAGCCGGCAAGCTCGGCTGCAAGCGGACGGCCAGCCGGCTGATCGGCCTGGCCTCCACCGTGCTCGAGGAGGTGTCGGTCCCGCCGCCGCCGAGCTACCGGGCGGGGTGATCGGCAAGCCAGCGCGCCAGACCGGCGAGATCGGGGGTGGCGCGTGGCGATCCGAGCGGCCCTGTCAGCCGTACTCCGATATCCGGCGGATCGGGGATGGCCGGCCAGAGATCGGCGCGCAGGTCGAGCGCCGGGCCGGGCAGGGTAACGCTGCCCGCAAACGCGATGCGCCCGGCCGGGGCCTGCAACGTGGCACGGCCGAGGGTCAGGGCGCCCTGCGCGATGTCGGCCTCCAGCGCCAGCGAACCGAATGGGGTGACGCCGCTGGACAGCGCGGTCTCGATGCCGGCGATCTGTCCCGTCGCCTGGTCTTCCGTCGGCGGCGCCGTCCCGATCGCCGCCGTGGCCCGCTCGATGGCGGGTAGATCAAGGCCCACCAGCGTGCCATCGGCGACGTCCAGCTCGGCTTTGCCGGTCGCGGTGGCGAGCAGCGCCGCCGGGCCGTAGCCCTCGGCCGCGAGCCTGATCCCGGCCTCGACCCGGCCGGCCGAGACGTCGATCGGCAACCCGGTCAGCGGCCCCGCGAGTGCGAGGCCGGTCAGCCGCGCTTCCACTTTCAGGGCTGGCGATGAGCCGGCAAGGTCGAGGCGGGCGGACCCGTCCAGGATCCCGCCGGCGAACGCGCCATGCAGGCCGTCGAGGCGCATCCCGGCGTCGTCGAGGGCGAGCGTGGCGGCCGCCCGGTCCAGGACCGGCCTCTGCCCCAGGAGGACCTGGTCCGCCTCGGCTTGCAAGCTGCCGCGCCAGCGGCGCAGGGCCTCGAACGGCAGCACGTCGTTGGCCGCCAGGTCAGGTTCCGGCAGCGGCAGGGTTTCGGCATGGAACTGGCCGGAGAGGCGGGGCAGCGGTCCCGTGCGATCCAGCGCCACGCTGCCGTTGGCGCGCAGCAGTCCGGCCGTGAGGGAGAACGGGGCGGCGGTCAGGCGTCCCGGGCTCCCCGTGAACTGCCCGATCAGCGACAGCGAGCCGTCGCCGAGCCACTCGGCATCGGGCAGCAGGCCAGCGGCCGCCAGCAGGCGACGCGCACCGGGATGGCGCAAGGTGACGCTGCCGTGCCAGCTCTTGTGCTCGAGGTCGATCGCCGGTCGCGCTTCGAGCCGCCCGTCTCCGAGGTCGAGCGCGATACCGAGCGCGAGAGCCTGTGGCGGTCCATCGGCATTCACCGAAAGGGTCAGCGGCTCGCTCCACAGGGAGGGAGTGGCGCGCCAGCTTCGCGGCAGCAACGCGCTGGCCGGCCCGGCGTCCTGGCCGGTGACGAGCAGCGTGCCGCCGGCAATCCGGCCGCCCGGCCCGACCGAGCCGGCCAGGGTCGCCCGCAGGCCCTGGCTCGCACCCGCCAGTGTGTGCACCACCAGCGTGCTGTCCCGGCTTGCGGCATCGAGCGAGAAATCCTCGATCGCGTGGCCGTGCCAGCGGGCGTGTCTTGCCGAGACGCGGAGCGCGCCGCCATCCAGCAGCCCGGGAACGGCGGCAAGCGGCGGCAGCTCACCGGGCAGCCATGGATCGAGTGTCAAATCCTCGAACCGTAGATCGGCCGCAATCGAGGGAGCGTCGCCGAGGCGCGCCCGGACGTCGCCGGCGAGTGGGGTGCCGTCGACGCGGCCCTGTATGCCGCCCAGCATGATTTCACCCGGCCGTGCGGCCAGTCGCCCGGCCAGGCTGGCGCTGCGCAGCACGTCGGGCGGCAGCCTGACCCCAGTGGGTCCGCCGGCGAATCGGGCCGCCCAACCGAGTGCGGTGCGCAGGTCCGGCGCGTCCAGCCGGAAGTCGCCCTCGAATGCCGGTGGTCCGGCGGGCTGGCTCCCGGCGCGGCCAGACAGGTGCAGGTCGGCCTCGCCCGGCAGCAGGGCGGAGAGTTCGCGGACCGCGACTACGCCGTGTTCGAGGGTGGCGGACGCCCGCAGGCGGCGGAGCGTCCCCCCGGCCAGCTCCGCCGCACCGAGGGCAAGATCCAGCTCGACCGGCAGCGAACCCGCTTGGCTCTGGCCGAGCAGAGGCACCCAGGCGTCGAGGTCCAGCCGAGCGGCGTCCAACGCAATCTCGAGCCGCTGGGTGGGCACCTGCCGCAGCGCGACGGCACCCTGCAGCGGTGCGCTCCCCAGTTCGAGCCGCAGATCGTCCACCGCCGCCAGTTCCGCCGACGCGGTCAGCCGGCCCTCGCCGCGGAATGGCAGCGGCGGGGCCGGAAGGAGCAACGACAGATCGGGACCCCGGACGGCGACCCGGCCGTCCAGCGAACCGTCGGCTGCGATCTGTCCGGTGAAGCTGCCCCCGAGCCCGGACGCGCGGCCGGCGCCGTCAAGCCCGATGGTGAGACCCTGTGCCCCGTCCGCGCCGGGACCGGTCAGCCGAGCGGCAAAGTGCCAGTCTTGCAGCGGACCCGGGCCGGATGCCCCCGGCGCGCTTTGGCCAGAAGTGCTTTGGCCAGGAGTGCTTTGGCCAGGAGTGCTCTGGCCAGGAGTGCTCTGGGCGGTGCCGGCGAGGGTCAGCGCGCCGGTGTCCGAGCCCACCAGCGTCGCCTCCACTCCGGTGAAACGGAGGCGTCCGATCGTCAGCCGTCCATCGGCGATCCGGGCGGAGAAATTGTCGAGCCAGGCCGGCCCGCCCCCGGCGAACACGGTGGGCAACGGCCAGGGCAGGTGCAGTTCCGGCTGGTGCAGCACCAGTTCGCGCGGGGCGATCCGGCCCGCCAGGAGGGGCAGCAGCCCGACGCGCAGGCGAAGTGCCTGCACTTTGAGGCCGCCGCCGACCGGAGCGGGGCCGCCGCCGACCTCCACTCCGTCCGCGATAAGCACGGGGTCCGGCAGCAGCGACAAGCTGATCGGTCCCTCGATCGTGACCGGCCGGCCGAGCGTCGAGGACGCGATCGCCTCGACCCGGCCGTGGTAGCGGCTCCAGTCGAGGTGACCCGGCAGCAGCCAGGCAGCTCCCAGCGCGGCCAGCAGGAGCACCAACACTCCCGCCAACAGGACATACCCCGCCCGCACCTAGGCCGGCGTCCCGCATCCGCCCGAAGTTCGGCACCCCGTCCAGAACTGCCAGCCGGCCATGGTCGTTGTCAGTCTCCACTTGGCGCGCTCCACTCGGCGCGGCGCCGTTGCAGGGAGCATGCGCAGGGGGGGCACGGGCGGCAAGCCGCGTCCCCTACTGCGCGGAGCAGCGCGGCGTGATACAGCGGAGGCATGGACCGGGCCACATGAGCAACTGTCGATGAGCTACTGGGGAAAGATCATCGGCGGCGTGGCCGGGTTCGCCATGGGCGGCCCGTTCGGCGCCGTCGTCGGTGCCGCACTCGGGCATGCCGCCGACAACGGCACCATGTCCGGCATGAAGCTCGGCGAGCTGCCGTTCAGTCCGGCCCGCATCGCCGCCCTGCTCGGCCGGCGCGACCAGCTCTTCGCCATCAGCGTGGTGGCGCTGGCGGCCAAGCTCGCCAAGTGCGACGGACCGGTGAGGCGCGAGGAGATCGACGCCTTCAAGCGCCAGTTCCGCATCCCGCCCGAGGCGGTGCGCGACATCGGCCGCCTGTTCGATCAGGCGCGCGACAGTTCCGAGGGGTTCGAGAGCTACGCGACCGAACTCGGCGCCGCCTTCGCCGATAGCCGCGGCGTGCTCGAGGACGTGCTCGCCGCCCTGTTCGCGATTGCGCGGGCCGACGGTGCGCTCAACGGGCGGGAGCTCGATTTCCTGCAGCGCAGCCATCGCGGCTTCGGCCTAGACCAGCGGGCCTGGGATCGCGCGCGGGGTGCGGCGCCACGTCAGCCGCACGGCGAAACGGCGGACCCGTATGCGGTGCTCGGCCTGACCCGGGCGGCGAGCGACGACGAGGTCCGCGCCGTCTGGAAGCAGCTGATGCGCGAGAACCATCCGGACAGCCTCGCCGCCCGGGGCGTCACTCCGGAGTTCATCGCCCGCGCCAACGAGAAGGTCGCCCGCATCAACGCCGCGTGGGACACGATCAAGCGCGAGCGCGGGTTGTGATCGGCACGCGATCCGGCATCCGCGATCTCCCCAGCCCCAACCACGATGCCCGGCCCGCCGGGCTGCCGATCGATATCTTGGTGCTGCACTACACCGGGATGCACACCGCGCAGGCGGCGATCGACCGGCTGCGCAGTCCCGAGGCGCGGGTGTCGTCGCACTACCTCGTGGACGAGGACGGCGCGACGGTGCGCCTTGTCGCCGAGGAGCGCCGGGCCTACCACGCGGGCGACTCCTATTGGCGCGGTGCGACCGAGCTCAACGCGCGCTCGATCGGCATCGAGATCGTCAACCCCGGCCATGAGTGGGGCTATCGGGATTTTCCGGTCCTCCAGCTCGCCGCCGTGTGCGATCTCTGCCTTGCCATCCTGTCGCGGCACCCGATCCCGGCCCGCAACGTGGTCGGCCACAGTGACATCGCACCCGAGCGCAAGACCGACCCGGGCGAACGGTTCGACTGGGAGCAGCTTGCGTTGAACGGGGTGGGGCTTTGGCCAGAGGGGGTGCCGGATCTCGGCACCACCGATCCGGTGCGCGACGCCGCCGGCCTGCATGACGTGCGGCGGGCGCTGGCCGACATCGGCTACCGGGTGGCGCCCGAAGGTCCGCTCGACCCGGCGCTGTCGGCCGTGCTGCGCGCCTTCCAGCGCCATTGGCGGCCCGAGGCGGTCAACGGCCAGGCCGATTCCGGCACCCTCGCCCGGCTGCTGGCGGTCGCTCGGCTTTGTCAGGATTGACGCCATGATCGTGGTGTTCGGCTCGATCAACCTCGACCTGATTTTTCCACTGCCGCACTTGCCGGCTGCCGGCGACACCGTGCTGACCCGCTCGATCCGGATCGAGCCGGGCGGCAAGGGGGCCAACCAGGCGCTCGCCGCGGCCCGGGACGGGGCGCGGGTGCTGATGGCCGGCGCGGTCGGCCGCGATGTGCTCTCTCCAGGGTCGCTGACCCTGTTGCGGGGCGAGGGCGTGGACGTCTCGCGAGTGGCCGAGGTCGCCGACGACGTCACCGGCTGCGCCGCGATCTTCGTCGATGCCGCCGGTCACAACGCGATCGGCGTCGGCTCCGGCGCCAACCTGCACGCCTTGGAGACCCAGGTGGAGGACGCGTTGCTTGGCCCGGAGACCACCGTGGTGGTGCAGATGGAGACCGATGCCGAGCAGACCGCGCGCTTGGTCCGGCGCGCTCGGGCGCGCGGGGCGCGGGTGATCCTCAATCTTGCGCCGGCCGCGCCGCTGGCGCTCGACGCGGTGCGGGCGGTCGATCTGTTGGTGGTCAACGTCAACGAGGCGGACTGGCTCGGGCGGCAGGTGCGCACGGGGGTGAACGCCGCCTCCTTGCGCAACGCGCTCGGGGTCGACGTGGTGCGCACGCGCGGCGGCGAGGGCGCCGAGGCCGCCACCGCCGCCGGTTTCTTCCGGGTCCCCGAGCACCCGATCCGCCCGGTGGACACGACGGGAGCGGGCGACTGCTTCGTCGGCGTGCTGGCCGCTTCGCTCGACCGGGGTTTTTCACTGATCGACGGAATGCGCCGTGCAGCGGTGGCGGCGGCGGTCTGCTGCACCCGCCGCGGCACCCAAACCAGCATCCCGACCGCTGCCGAAACCAACGCCGCGATGCGCGACTACAATTCAGCCAAGCCGGCCGCGGACGAGGAGTGACCCGCTTCTTGTACGACGCGAGCTGTCAAATACGCGACGCGTGGCAACGTAGCCGTAGTTAAGTTCAGACTGGCGGCTTCACGTAAAGGTCTGAAGGCCGAACCAGAACGCCTGGCACATGCTTTTTGGTCAGCTGACCCACGGATTCAAAAAACCATGACTCTGCCAGAGGGGATACCACTACTTCCTCAAGCAAGGTAGGGAGATGGCATTCCACAGGTACACCCGTCCGCTTACCGGAAGCGTGGTCGTGAAACGCGAGACGTATCTCGTTCTCATGACTGAAAGCGTAACGCTTGTTGAGAGTGGGTCGGATGGCATTGTACGCTAAGGATGTGGCATCGCCACTGTAGTATCCGATCTTCCCGATTGTGATTGTGCGGCCTTTCGGATCCAAGGCTTTTTCGATGGCCTGAATCGAACTTTTGACAACAACCCCCAATCCGCCCGGGACGTACAGCCGCCACATTCCAGCCAACTCGTCGACGTTACTGTGCCAGCATGAAACATAGAACGATTTTTGAAATTCAATTATTCCCCTAACAAGATGCAAAAACCTGGATCGTATCTCGTTCAGATCGCCCACTTTGCCCGTTAGAGCCCATTCAAACAATGTTTCTAATGCTTCCTTATGACGCTGGAATTTTGCTAGTACTGCGACGAAGTCCTTCAGGGAAACACATGCGTTCATCGCATTCAGTAGGTCGTAGTCCGATCGAGTTAGAGCACCCTCCCAAGGGTCACCCTCCAAAAATCTCTCGATGCTCGTAAACCACAATTGTTTACTCGTAATCATGCCAAGATATTTACCGATGCTCATATAGCGCCAGATAGTGCTATTCGGATCGGGGGCAAACTCACTGAGCATGTCATTGTCAGCTGTTATCAAATTGACCGGCATATCCAGTTCCTGCAGGTGAAGCGTCGGCGAAGGAGCGAAGGGCATTCTGCCTCTTCCGGCATGACGCGACGGCTCAGAGGCGGAACGTGTTGTGCTTTGTCCCCTACGCCAGCTTGGGAAAAACAACCCGTGTAACCCGTTCCAACTCCCGCCACAGCGCGTCCGCCAAACCCGTGTCCGCGGCGATCGGCGCAATCCAGGCGGGGCCGGGGCTGCCGGTCATTTCGCCGGGGCCGGTCGGGCCGTAGTAGCCGCCGTTGCGGGCCTCGGGCGAGGTCGCGGCGTAGAGCAGGGGGAGCGCGCCCATCCGCGCCGGCTGCCCGACGAGCGCTGCCAGCAGATTCCCGAAGCCCACAATTGGAGACACGGAAAAAAGGTTTGTCCGGGTGAAGCCTGGATGCGCGGCGATGCTCGCCAGCCTCGACCCTGCCTCGGCGCAGCGACGTGCCAGTTCGAGGGCGAACACGAGGTTGGCCAGCTTGCTCTGCGCATAGGTGCCGTAAGGCGAGTAGCGCCGTTCGGACTGCAGGTTGTCGAGCTTCAGGGCCGCCCGGCGATGGGCCAGGCTCGCCACGGTCACGACGCGCGGCGCGCCGGCGCGCAGCAGGACGGGCAGCAACTGCGCGGTCAGGGCGAAATGCCCGAGATGGTTGGTGCCGAACTGCATCTCGAACCCGTCGGCGGTGGTCCGTCGCTGCGGAAAACCCATCACCCCGGCGTTGTTGAGCAGGATGTCGAGCGGCGCGCCGGTCTCGAGCTGCGCGGCGGCAAAGGCGGCGATCGAGGCAAGCTCAGCCTGATCGGCGAGCGCGAAACCGATCCGCGCGGCCGGATGGCGGCGGCGGATCTCGTCCAGCGCCCGCTCGCCCCTGCCCGGGTTGCGGCCGGTCAGCAGCACCTCGGCGCCGGCCCCGGCCAACGCGGCGGCCGCCTCCAGCCCGATCCCGCTCGTTGCCCCGGTGACGATTGCGCGCTTGCCCGTGAGACCGGGAATGTCGGCGACGGTCCGCCGCGCCGCCCGACCCACTTTACCCAAACTCATTCCACGATGATCCGCGGGCCGGCGTTCACCGGCCGGCCGGACACCTTGTCCCACACCCGCCGGGCAATGCCGTCGAAGGCGCGCGCCGCCTCGCCGTCGGGGGCGGCGGCGGTGATCGGCGTGCCGGCATCTCCCGAGCTGCGCACCTCGAGCAGCAGCGGCACCTCGCCCAAAAAGTCGGTGCCGAGCCGGTGCGCCTCCTGACGGGCCCCCCCGTGGCCGAAAATCTCGGCGTGGTGGCCGCAATTGGGGCAGGCGAAAAAGCTCATGTTCTCCACCATCCCGAGCACCGGCACGTTGACCCGCTCGAACATCCGCACGCCGCGCCGGGCGTCGATCAGCGCGATGTCCTGCGGCGTGGAGACGATCACCGCGCCGGCCAGGGCCAGCCGCTGCGAGATGGTCAGCTGGGCGTCGCCGGTGCCGGGCGGCATGTCGATGACCAAGATGTCGAGCGCGCCCCAGACCACCTGGCCGAGCATCTGCTCGAGGGCGCCCATCACCATCGGACCGCGCCAGATCATCGGTGTCTCTTCCTCGACCAGAAAACCGATCGACATAGCCTTCAACCCCCACGCCTCGACCGGCAGCATCCGGTCGCCGCGCACCTCCGGCTTGCGCGCCAGCCCGAGCATGCGCGGCAGGCTGGGGCCGTAGATGTCGGCGTCGAGCAGCCCGGTCCGGTGCCCCTGGCGCGCCAGTGCGACGGCCAGGTTCACCGCCACCGTCGACTTGCCGACCCCACCCTTGCCCGAGGCCACCGCGACGATCGCCCCGATGTCGGGCAGCAGCAGCGACGGCCGCTGCCCCGCCGGCCCGGCCCCGCGGGGCCCATGGCTGTGGCTGTGGCTGGGCGCCGGCGCGGCCGGAGCCGCCGTCTTGTGCGCGGTCAGCACCGCGGTCGCGTTGGTCACGCCCGGCTGGCGTGCCAGTGCCGCGACGGCCTCGCGGCGCACCGGCTCCATCGCCGCCGCCTTGGCCCGGTCGGTCAGCAGGGTGAGCTGGACCAGTCCGCCGCGCAGTTCGATGCCTTCGACCAGCCCGGCGGAGACGATGTCGCGCCCGGTTGCGGGGTCCCGTATGGCGCGCAATGCCTCAAGCAGGCTGTCGCGCGTCGGGTCGGCCGGAGATGGGGCCATCTGCTTGCAAACCTTCCTGGCAAGGCGGAAAAGGACGCGCACGGTTGTTGCGAGCCATCCGCTCGGCGGCATATGGCGTATCGACCCTGATCCGCCAACATCGGCGCCTGCCCATAGGAGTTCCTCTCCCCCCATGTCCTGGAACAGCGGCCCCGGTCCTGGTGGATCGAACCCGTGGGGCTCCCCTGGCGGCTCCGGCGGTGGATCAGGCGGCGGCGGCGGCAACGGCAAGCGGCGCGGCAACCCCTGGGGCGGTGGCCCGGGCGGTGGCCGGCCGGGCGGCTTCCCGGGACCGGGGCAGTTCCCCGATCTCGACC
Organism: uncultured Alphaproteobacteria bacterium; assembly: GCA_963719345.1. Classification (GTDB taxonomy): domain Bacteria; phylum Pseudomonadota; class Alphaproteobacteria; order Acetobacterales; family Acetobacteraceae; genus CAVRCA01. Next base: position 306,905 of record CAVRCA010000003.1, on the reverse strand, counting down.
AGATCATCGCCAACATCCAGGCCTTCATCCGCCGCATGTTGCCGGGTGGCGCCACCGGCAACGGCAGGGGCCTGCTGCTGCTTGCGCTCGCCCTGATCGTCGTCTGGCTCGCCAGCGGCTTCTACCGGGTGCAGCCCGACGAGCAGGGCGTTGTGCTCCGGTTCGGGGCCTACAATCGCACCGCACTGCCGGGCCTCAACTACCACGTGCCCTGGCCGGTCGAGAGCGTGCTGCGGCCGGCGGTGACGCGGATCAACCGCATCGAGATCGGCTACGCCTCGGGCACCGGCGATCCGCGCGACGGCGCCGCGCGCGAGATCCCCGAAGAGAGCCTGATGCTGACTGGCGACGAGAACATCATCGACATCAACTTCGCGGTGTTCTGGCGCATCACCGACGCGGTCTCCTTCCTGTTCAACACGCGCAGCCCGCAGATCGTCATCAAGGCGGTAGCGGAGAGCGCGATGCGTGAGGTGATCGGGCGAACGCCGATCCAGCCGGCGCTCACTCAGGCGCGGGCGCAGATCGAGACCTCGGTGACGAGGGACATGCAGACCGTGCTCGACGCCTATCACGCGGGTGTCGAGATTACCCAGGTGCAGCTGCAGAGGGTCGATCCGCCGGGGGCGGTGATCGACAGTTTCCGCGACGTGCAGCGCGCCAACACCGACGCCGAGCGGATGCGCAACGAGGCCGAGGCCTACCGCAACGACATCGTGCCACGCGCCCGCGGCGATGCGGCGCGGATCACCGCCGAGGCCGACGGCGCCCGCCAGGCCAGCGTCGCCGAGGCAACCGGCCAGACGCAGCGGTTCATCAGCGTGCTCACCGCCTACCGGGCGGCGAAGGACGTGACCTTGCAGCGCATGTACCTGGAGACGATGCAGGACGTGCTGAGCCGCTCACCGACCGTCGTGCTGGACGACAACCTGAAGGGCCTCGTGCCCTTCCTCACCCTCAACCCGGGCGACCGTGCCTCGACGCCGGTTGGGGCTGGGGCTGCTCCACCCGCGGGCGCCACGCCGCCACCCTCGCCGCAGGCGCGCATCACGGGGGTGCCGCGATGAGTCGCCCGCTCATCGGCGGCCTCGCCGTCGCGATCGTCGCTATCATCCTGATCTTGGCGAGCCTGTTCACGGTCGATCAGACCGAGCAGGTGCTGATCACCCAGTTCGGCGAGCCCGTCCGCGTGATCGAGCGGCCTGGCCTGCACGTCCGCATCCCGTTCGTCCAGACGATCATTCCGTTCGACCGTCGCCTGCTCAACTTCGAGCTGCCGGGCGAGGAGGTCATTTTGGGCGACCAACGGCGGCTCATCGTCGACAGCTTCGTGATGTTCCGCATCACCAACCCGCTCCGCTACTACCAGGCGGTCGGCCCGGATCTCGCGGGCGTGCTGGCGCGGCTGAACTCGGTCGGCTCGTCCTCGCTCCGCCGGGTGCTCGGCAATCGCAAGCTGCTGGACGTGCTTTCGGCCGACCGGGCGGCGATCATGGCAAGCATCCGCGAGCAGGTGAACCAGGAGATGCAGGGATTTGGCGTCGCGATCGAGGACGTGCGCATCCGCCGTGCCGACCTGCCGGAGGAGAACACGCAGGCGATCCTGAGCCGGATGCAGTCCGAGCGCGAGCGGGTCGCCCGCCAGGCGCGCGCGGAGGGGGCCGAGGCCTCGGCCCGCATCCGCGCCGACGCCGAACGCGACCGTACCGTGCTGCTGGCCGACGCCCGCGCCACCGCCGACCGCCTGCGCGGCCAGGGCGAGGAGCAGGCCAGCCGCATCTTCGCCCAGGCCTATACGCAGGACCCGGATTTCTTCGGCGTCTGGCGCACGATGCAGGCCTATCGCGACGCCTTCGCAGCAGGCAATTCCCGGCTGGTGCTCACGCCCGACAGCCCGTTCCTGAAAATGTTCCGCTCCGCTCCGGCAGCACCGGGCGGCTCGTGAGGTTTGAGCCGACCACTCCGGCACGTTGCGGCGCCCGTTTTTCCCGTCATTGCCGGCCTCATCCCGGCAACCCATTCTGCACGCTTGGCAGAGAGGGCGGCAGCGGCATAAGTCCGGCCACGCCGCGTCGAGCTGGAACGATCGTCCGGCAGCGTGTCACACCGAAAAATACTTCGCGCTCGGATTGAGCACCACGAGCGCGCTGGTGGACTGCTCGGGGTGCAGCTGCCACTCGTCGGACAGCGAGATGCCCAGCCGTTCGGCGCCGAGCAGCCGCAGCAGCGGCGCCTGGTCCTCGAGCTTCGGGCAGGCCGGGTAGCCGAACGAGTAGCGCGAGCCGCGATAGCCCTGCGACAGCATTTTTTCCATGTCGCGGTCGTCCTCGCCGGCAAAGCCAAGCTCGGCGCGGATGCGCTTGTGGACGTATTCCGCCATCGCCTCGGCCATCTCCACCGAGAGCCCGTGGAGATAGAGATAATCCTGGTAGCGGTTGTCGTCGAACCACGCGCGGGCGACTTCGCTCGCACGCTGCCCGACGGTGACGACCTGGAACCCGATGACGTCCCGCTCGCCGTCATCCACGTCGCGGAAGAAGTCGGCGATGCACTCGCCGTCCTCCTTCGGCTGGCGCGGCAAGGCGAACCGGCAAACCTCGGTGCTGCCGTCCGGCTCGAACACGATCAGTTCGTTGCCCTGGCCGGCCGCCTTCCAGTAGCCGTAGGCGGCCTGCGGGCGCAGGATGTCGTCAGCCTCGCACAAGGTCAGCATGCGCCGCATCACCGGACGCAACTCCTGTTTCGCCCAGCCAAGGAAATCGTCGAGCGAGCGGCCCTGCTTCCGGAACCCCCACTGGAATTGATAGAGGCTGCGTTCGTTGACGAACGGCACCAACGCCTTGGGCGACGCCTCGATCACGCGCGCACCCCAGAACGGCGGCGTCGCGACCGGCACGTCGCGGGTCAGCCGCTGACGGCGCTGGCGCACCGCGCCCACATCGACCGGCCGAAACGCCCGCGCGTCGGCCTGACCGAGCGTGCGCGTGTTGGTGCGTGCCTTGCCGACGCGCTTGGCCTGCACCGCGGCGAGGTAATCGTCGAATCCGTTGCCGGTCACCTTGTCCATCAGGTGCAGGCCATCGAACGCGTCCCGGGCGTAGGCGACCCGGCCGCACCCGTAGGCCCGGACGCAATCGTCCTCGACGTAGTTGCGCGTCAGCGCCGCGCCGCCGAGCATCACCGGGATCTCGAGGCCCTGGCGCGACATTTCTTCCAGGTTCTCGCGCATCACGACGGTGGACTTCACCAGCAAGCCCGACATGCCGATGGCGTGCGCGCGGTTCTCGCGCGCCGCGGCCAGCATGTCGGCCAGCGGCACCTTGATGCCGAGATTGACCACCCGATAGCCGTTGTTCGTCAGGATGATGTCGACCAGGTTCTTGCCGATATCGTGTACGTCGCCCTTTACCGTGGCGAGCACGATGGTGCCTTTCTCCTGGCCCTCGACCCGCTCCATGTGCGGCTCGAGATGGGCGACGGCCGCCTTCATCGTCTCGGCGCTCTGCAGCACGAAGGGCAGCTGCATTTTCCCTGCGCCGAACAGCTCGCCCACCACCTTCATGCCGTCCAGCAGCACGTCGTTGATGATGTCGAGCGGCGGCATCTTCTTCAGTGCCTCGTCTAGCTCGTCGGTCAGCCCCTTGCGGTCGCCGTCGACGATGCGGTCCTTCAGGCGGCCCTCCACCGTCTCCGCCCGCTTCTTCACCGTCGCATCCGCGAGCTTGCGGTCGGCAAAGATCTCCAGCAATTTTTGCAACGGATCGTAGCCCTCGGCGCGCCGGTCGAAGATCAGATCCTCGGCGACCTTGACCTCATCGGGCGCTATCAGGTGCAGCGGCCGGATCTTCGACACGTGGACGATGGCGCCCGACATGCCGGCGCGGACCGCGTGGTCGAGAAACACGCTGTTCAGCACCGCGCGCGCCGCCGGGTTAAGGCCGAAACTGATGTTAGACAGGCCCAGGATGATCTGGATGTCCGGGAACTCGTCCCGGATCATCTTGATCCCCTCGAGCGTCCATTGGCCGAGCTTGCGGTCGTCCTCGTTGCCGGTGGCAATGGTGAAGGTGAGCGGGTCTATCAGCAGGTCCGATTGCGGCAGGCCGTGTTTGTTGCAGGCGAAATCGACCAGCCGACGCGCCACCGCGAGCTTGCCGTCGGCGGTCTTCGCCATGCCGGTCTCGTCGATGGTGAGCGCGATCACCGCCGTGCCGAACTTTTTGGCCAGCACCAGCCGGTCGGCGGCGGCGTGCTCGCCGTCCTCGAAGTTGATCGAGTTGATGATCGGCTTGCCGCCGTGCAGCTTCAGTGCCGCCTCGATCACCGGCGTCTCGGTGCTGTCGATCACCAGCGGCGAATTGACCGACGACGTGAAGCGCCGGATCACCTCGTTCATCTCGGCAATCTCGTCGCGGCCGACGAAGGCGGTGCAGACGTCAAGGCTGTTCGAGCCTTCGCCGATCTGCTCGCGGCCCATGGCGACGCAGCCGTCCCAGTCGCCGCGCTCCTGCAGCTCGCGCCACTTCTTGGAGCCATTGGCGTTGCAGCGCTCGCCAATCGAAAAGTAACTGTTTTCCTGGCGCAACGGCACCTGCTGGTAGAGGCTCGCGACCGCCGGCACCCACACCGGCTTGCGCGCCACCGGTGCCGGGCGGAACCCGCCGCGCCGCCGCAGCATCGTATCCAGCGCCTCGACATGCGCGGTGGTGGTGCCGCAGCAGCCGCCGATCAGGTTCACGCCGTCCTCGGCGACGAAGCGTTCGAGCCAGGTCGCCAGTTCGGCCTTGCCCAGCGGATATCGCGTGTGGCCGTCCACCAGCTCCGGCAGTCCGGCGTTGGGCTGCACCGACAGCAGCCCCGGCCAGTTGGCGGCGAGCCAGCGGACGTGCTCGGCCATCTCCTGCGGGCCGGTGGCGCAGTTGAGCCCGATCAGCGGCACGTCGAGCGCGTTGACGACCGTCGCGGCGGCGGCGATGTCGGGGCCGACCAGCAGCGTCCCGGTGGTCTCCACCGTCACCTGCACGAAGATCGGCGTGTCCTTGCCCGCTGCCGTCCGCGCCAGCTTGGCGCCGTTCACCGCCGCCTTGATCTGCAGCGTGTCCTGGCACGTCTCGATCAGGATCGCATCGACGCCGCCGGCGATCAGGCCGCGGCATTGCTCGGCCAGCGCCGCCTCCAGCGGGTCGTAGCCGATATTGCCGAGGCTCGGCAGCTTGGTGCCGGGGCCGACGCTGCCGATCACCCAGCGGTGACGAAAATCCGAAAACCCGTCGGCGGCCTCGCGTGCCAATTCGCCCGCGATGCGATTGATTTCGAAAGTGCGGTCGGCCAGCCCGAACTCGGCCAGGGTGACGGGCGAGCCGCCGAAACTGTTGGTCTGCACCATGTCGGCGCCGGCGGCGAAATAGCCGTGATGGATGGCGCGCACCAGGTCGGGGCGGGAAAGGTTCAGCACCTCGGTGCAGTTCTCGTTGCCGAGATAGTCCGTCTCGACGTCGAGGGTCATGGCCTGCACCCTTGTGCCGATCGCGCCGTCGCAGAGCAGGACCTGATCGCGCAGCGCATCGAGGAGGTGGGGAGAGGGCATGGACGCTCCTTCAGAGGCTCAGCGCGGGGTGATCGGCCGGCGAACGGGCTCGCTGGGGCAGGGCGGCCGGCAGGCGTGCCGACCACAGGCGGACACCGAGCGGTCCCTCGACTTGGCGGGACGGTCCAGCTTCAAGGCCGGCGCCCTCGAGCAAGCTGTGCAGCGCCGGGTCGGAAAAGCCGGGCCAGCGGTGGGCCAGCCGGGTCGTGACGTCGGCCCGCCCGTGCGCCGCGAGATCGACCACGACGAGGGCGCCGCCCGGCGCGAGCACCCGCGCGGCTTCGGCCAGCACGCCCGCCGGATCTTCGGCGTGGTGCAGCACCATCTGCAGCAGCGCGAGGTCGAAGCCGCCGTCGGGCAGGGGCAGCCGGTACATATCGGCAAGCCGGACGGCGCAGTGGGCGAGCCCGGCGCGGGCCAGCCGGGCGCGGGCGAGCGCCAGCATCGCCTTGCTGGCGTCGATGCCAACCGCCTCGGACGCCCGCGGTCCGAGCAGTTCCAGCAGCCGGCCGGTGCCGGTGCCGATGTCGAGCAGCCGGCCGACGCCGCCCGGCGGGACGAGTTCGAGCAGGGCGGCTTCGACGGCGGGGGCGGGCAGGTCGAGCGCCCGCATCTCGTCCCAGTCGGCGCCCTGGCGATGGAAGCCTTCGGAGGCGACCCGGGCGCGCTCGCCGAGCACCCGCGCGGCGTGACGCCGGTCGCCGGCGAGCACCGGGTCGTCGGTCGGGAGCCGTTCCAGCAGGTCGCGCACGAACCTCCCGTCCGCCCCGGTCGGCAGCGCGAACCAGACATTGGCGCCCTCACGCACCCGCGCGAGCAGCCCGGCTTCACAGAGCAGCTTGAGATGTCGCGACAGCCGCGGCTGCGACTGGCCAAGGATCTCGGTCAGGTCGGTGACGCAGAACGCGCCCCGCCCGGCGAGCGCCAGCAACCGGAGCCGGGTCGGCTCGGCAGCGGCGCGCAGAGCGGCAAGAAGGTGATCCATCGCTTGCAAATTACATAAAGATATCCTTATGTCCAGTTAATGTGGTCAGTCGACGCGCGCATCCCTGTGGTATTCGGCTCGGCGGCGAATGGCACGGCCGGGCAGGCGTTCCTGGTCGAGGGCGACCCCGCCATCCCGCCGGGCGCTCCGGTGGCGCGCTTCGTGCCGGCGCAGGTCGGGCATCCCGCTGGATGCGCGTGCTGCGTCCCGCGCGGGCCGGTTGCCGTCGCACTCGACGGCCTGTTCCTGGCGCGGGCGCGCGGCGCCTGCGGCTGGTTCACCTCGATTTTCGCGATCGCCGATACGGAGGGCGGGCGCGACGCGATCCTGGCGGCGCTGGCGACGGACCCGGTGGTCAGTGCGCGGTTTCGGCTAAGCCCTTAGCTGTGGCGGCACTGGAGGCGGAATCCGGCAAATCGGCATCGCCGGTGGCGAGGGCGCGCTGCATGAAGACGACATCCAGCCACCGGCCGAATTTCATTCCGGCGGCGTGCAGGGTGCCGACGATGCGAAAACCGAGACTGGCGTGGACGCCGATCGAACCGGCATTTTCGGAATCGCCGATGACGGCGATCATCTGGCGAAAGCCGCGCGCCTCCGCCTCCTCGATCAGTTGTGCGACCAGGGCCTTGCCGACGCCCTGACCGCGGACGTCCTGACGGACGTAGATGCTGTTCTCGGCCGAGAACCGATAGCCCGAGCGGTCGCGGAACAGCGTGTAGTAGGCGTAGCCGAGCACGCCCGTGGCGTCGGTCGCCACCAGCCAGACCCAGCCGCGGCCGGTGCCCCGGGCATGACGCTCCGTCATTTCCTCGACCGAGGGCGGAACCTCCTCGAAGGTGCCGGTGCCGGTCAGAACGTGATGCGCGTAGATCGACTGGATCTCCGGCAGATCGGTCTCGGCGGCGTGGCGGATATCCATGAGCGACCTCGAGGTGAGGTGGGGAGGCGAGGCGGGCGAAGGCAGGAAAATACCTCATTAGCCGGGCTGCCATCGGTCTCCAAGCGGAGTATCGTATGATGGTCGCCAGTAACGCGAAAATATAGCCGTCAGACGACTTTCCTGCGCGGCAAGGCTGGACGTGCGATTAGCCAGTTGTTAACCCTGCCGCGCGTGAATGCCGTCGTCGGCAAAACGCTCGAACGCTGCTTCGCCCAGCATTGAGGGCCATCGCGCCGGACCGATTCCGACGGAGCAGCGCCATTGATTTGGATCGACAGGGGCGGACAGTTCCCGTACGCGGGCGCCTTATTCAGGGGGAACACTGGTGGATAGTCCGAACGAACAGCATCTCGGCGCGGTCGCGTCGGGACTGCGGGAATCGTCCCCGCCTATCAGTGGACCGACCGGCAGCAAGGGACCGAATGCGGCGCCGCTGAACGCGCGGCTCCAGGGCGTGATCGCGGCCGGCCGATATTACGGCATGGAGCTCGACCCCGCGGAGTTCACGGCGACGAGCCGCGACGGCGTCCCGTCCGCGGCCGCGTTGTCGGCCTGGGCGCAAGATGCGGGAATGTGGGCACGCGCGGTCCGGCTCGGCTGGCGCCAGCTCATGCGCTTGCAGGATGCGGGGCCGGTCGTCCTGCTGCTGTCCGATGGCGGCGCAGGTCTTCTGACCGGCGTCAACGCCAGCCAGAACGTGGTGTTCGTCAAGGACCCGCTATCGCCGAACAGCGATCCCGCGGTCGCCGTCGACGAGTTGCGGCTGGCGCAGGTCTGGTCCGGCGAGGCGGTGCTGATCCGCTCGCAGCGCGGCGCTACCGCCGACGATGCTCCGTTCAACCTGAGCTGGCTCGCCGGTCTGGTGATGCGGGAGAAGCGGTCGCTGCGCGACATCGGGCTCGCCTCGCTCACGCTCAGCTTTCTCACCATCTTCCCGCCGCTGCTGGTGATGACGGTGGTGGACAAGGTGCTGACGCACCACAGCTATTCCACCCTTTCCCTGTTGGCGGTGCTGCTCGCCGTCGCCGCGCTGTTCGAGACCGTGCTCGGCTATGCCCGCCGCCTGATCGTGCTGATCGTCGGCATGCGCCTCGACACCAGGCTGCACCTTCACATCTTCAGCCGGCTGCTCCGCCTGCCGCTCGACTACTTCGAGCGCCACCCGGCCGGCGAGACGATGCACAAGATCAGCTCGGTGTACAAGGTCCGCGACTTCCTCACCGGCAAGCTGCTGACCACCTTTCTCGACCTGATGACGCTGCTCGTGCTGCTGCCCTTCCTGTTCTATCTCGACGCCACCCTGGCCTGGATGGTGCTGGGCGGGTCGATGCTGATCGCCCTGGTGATCCTCGCCTATCTCCGGCCGCTGCGGATGGTGTTCAACAAGGTCGTGCTGGCCGAGACCGCCAAGGCGTCCGCGCTCGGCGAAACCATTTTCGGCGTCAAGACCGTAAAATCGCTTGCCATCGAGCCGCAGCGCCGGGCGGTGTGGGACGACTGCGTGGCCGAGGTCGGCAAGTGGCGCCTCGCATTCGGCAAGCTGTCGAACTGGCCGCAGACCATCGTGACGCCGATCGAGCGGTTCATGTCGATCGGCATCGTGCTGATCGGCGCCTACATGGCGCTGTCGGACAAGACCGGCTACGCGGTCGGCGGCCTGTTCGCCTTCATGATGCTGTCGATGCGCGTGGCGCAGCCGCTGGTCGGCCTGGCCCGGCTGATCGAGGATTACGAAGAGGTCGGTGCCTCGATCGGCGAGGCGGCCTCGGTGCTGAACCGGCCGATGGAGACCAACACCGCCGGCGGCGGCCTGCGGCCGCGCTTCGTCGGCGCCCTCGACTATGACGACGTGACCTTCACCTACGGCGGCACGAAGGTGCCGGCGCTTGACCGGGTGTCGTTCTCGGTCCCGCCCGGCACCATGCTGGGTGTGGTCGGGCGCAGCGGCTCCGGCAAGTCGACGCTGACCCGGCTGCTGCAGGGCATCAACCGCGACTACAGCGGCTTCCTCAAGATCGACGGCAACGATCTGCGCGAGATCAACCTGCGCCACCTGCGCCAGAGTTTCGGCGTCGTGCTGCAGGAAAACTTCCTGTTCCGCGGCTCGATCCGCGACAACATCATCGCCCACCGTCCCGGCCTCACACTGGACGACGCGGTGCGCGCTGCGCGCTTGGCCGGTGCGGAAGAGTTCATCGAGCGGATGCCGAACGGCTACGAGACCTTCATCGAGGAAGGCTCGCCCAACCTCTCGGGCGGCCAGCGGCAGCGCCTCGCCATCGCCCGCGCGCTGGTCACCGACCCGCGCATTCTCATCCTCGACGAGGCGACCAGCGCCCTCGATCCCGAAAGCGAGGCGCTGGTGAACGCCAACCTGCTGCGGATCGCGCGCAACCGCACGATGGTCATCGTGACGCACCGCCTCTCCTCGCTCACCGAATGCGACCAGATCCTGGTGCTCGAGAAGGGCAAGGTGGTCGACATCGCACCGCATCGCGTGCTTCTGGAGCGCTGCTCGATCTACCGCCAGCTCTGGTTGCAGCAGAACCGTCATCTCGAACCGCAGGGTCATCGCCATGCCGCGCTCGCTCCAACTCTCGCCCAAGGCGATTAGCGCCCCGGCCGGCAAGGGAGACCCCACCCTGCCGGCCCTTCTCGAATTTCAGTCGGCCTCGGCCGGGCTGCTTGCCACCCCGGTTCCGCGTTCGGCCCGCAGCGTGGTCTGGATCGTCTGCGCGCTGTTCGTCGCCGTTCTGGTGACGATGGGCCTGATGCCGATCGACAAGGTGGTGACCGCCCAGGGCAAGGTAGTCGCCCGCGCGCCGACGATCGTCGTGCAGCCGCTGGAGACCGCGATCGTGCGTTCGATCAACGTCACCGAGGGGCAGATGGTGCATGCCGGCGACGTCGTGGCGCGGCTCGATCCGACCTTCGCGACCGCCGATGTCGGGGCGCTCGCCGCCCAGGTGGACAGCCTGCAAGCCGAGGTCTCCCGCATGCAGGCCGAGGTCCAGGGGCGGCAGTTCACCTACACCGGCACCGACCCGGCGCTGGCCCTGCAGGCGGCGATCTTCGCCCAGCGTCAGGCGGAGCGTGGCTACAAGCTCGAGACGTACCGGCAGAAGATCAGCGGACTGCTCGCCACGGTGCAGCGCAACGTCGCCGACGCCAGCGCCTACCAGCAGCGCAAGGTCGTTGCCGAGCAGGTGGAGAAGATGCGCAAGGACCTCGAGCAGCTGCAGGTCGGCAGCAAGCTCAACTCGCTGGCCGCCACCGACACGCGGCTGGAAGTGGGCCGCGGCCTGTCCAACGCCGTCGAGACAGCTGAGACGGCGCAGCGCGATCTCGAAGCGATGAAGGCCGAACGTGACGGCTACGAGCAGAACTGGAAGGCCGAGACCTCGCAAAAACTGTCGGAGTCGACCCAGAAGCTGAGCGACGCCCGCGAGCAACTGAACAAGGCGCAGCTCCGGCGGCAGCTCGTCGAGCTGCGCGCCGACCGGGATGCGACGGTGCTGACCGTGGCGAAGGTTTCGGTCGGCTCCGTGCTGCAATCGGGCGACCAGTTCATCACCATGGTTCCGGCCGATGCGCCGCTCGAGGTCGAGGCCAACATCTCCGGCCGCGACGACGGCTTCGTCCACGTCGGCGACACCGTTCGCGGTGAAGTTCGACACCTTCCCGTTCTCCCAATACGGTCTGGCCTATGGCACGGTGCGAACGGTGAGCGCCGACAGCTTCACGGCGCAGGACGAGCAGCGTAACAAGTTCGGCACCGCGGTGCCGATGGCGGCCGGCAGCACCGAGCCGTTCTACCGCTCGCGCATCGCCCTCGACCGGGTGGAGCTGCACGACGTGCCGAACGGCTTCCATCTGACGCCCGGCATGCCGGTGACGGCCGACATCAAGGTGGGCAAGCGCACCATGTTGTCCTACCTGATGACGAAGGTCCTGCCGGTGGCGGCGGAGGGGATGCGCGAGCCGTGATACCGCCTGTCCGGACCAAGCGGACATTCGTCGATCGGCTGGTCAGCGCTGCCTCGGCGGAGGCGGCGCTGCGGCGGGCGAAACGGCTGAGCGACAAGGGCCAGGTCGCGCGGGCTTTTCCCCTGTTCGCCCGGGCCGCCCGGGCCGGTATCGCCGAGGCGGCGTTCCGTCTCGGCCGGTGCTATCTGGAAGGCGTTACCGTGCCGTTCAGCCGCGCCGAGGGTGTGCGCTGGCTGGAGCGCGCCGCGACCAACGGCTTTGTCGAGGCGCAGTCGCTGCTCGCCGCGCTCTTCGTCCAGGGGTTCGCCAACGGCAGGACCGGCTCCGCCGAGACCTCAGGTCGGGAGCCTGAAGCCGGGGAGCTGGAGCCCGGGAGCCTGGAGCCCGGGCGGCGGCCGCCTTGTTCACCGGCAACGAGGCGAGCGACCCCGACTTCGTCCGTGCCGAGAAATGGGCCCGCTTGGCCGCCGAGGCCGGCTCGGCCGACGGCCAGGCGGTACTCGGCTATATCCTCAGCTCCGGTCCCGAGGAGATGCGCGACGCCGACGAGGCGCGGCGCTGGTACGAGCGCTCGGCCGAAGCGGGGTGCCCGCAGGGGTCGCTCGGATTTGCGCTCTCGCTCGCCGCCCTGGCCAAGACGCCGGAGGACCATGGCCGGGTGGTCGAAGCCATGCGCCGCGCCGCCAATTCGGGCCTGCCGACCGCCCTCTACCTGCTCGGGATGATGACCGAGCGCGGCGCCGGCCTGGATGCGGACCCGTCGGCGGCGGCCCAGCTCTATCGGCAGGCCGCCGAGAAGGGCAACCGCAACGGCCAGGCCCGATGGGGGCTGGCGCTGCTGGAGGGGCGAGGGGTCGAGCGCAACGTCAGCGACGGCAAATCCTGGCTCCGGCGCGCCGCCCTGGCGGGTGACGCGGAGGCGGCGGCGCTGGTCGGCGACCTCTATGCCAAGGGCGGCGCGTTGCCGCCCAACTATGCCGAGGCGATGATCTGGTTCCGTCGGGCCGCCGAGAGCGGACATGCCGCCGCCGCCCGGGCGCTCGGCCTGCTCCATCTGACCGGCGCCGGGACCGCGCGCGACCCGCAGGAGGCGGCGCGCTGGTTCCGCGTCTCGGCCGATCTCGGCGCAAGACATCGCGCACCGACCTCGGCAATCTGGTGCTGAAAGGGCTCGCGACGCCGGAGGACCAGCTGCGCACCCGCGAGTGGTTCGAGCAGGCGGCCGCAGGCGGGCGACCTGATTGCCGCCTTCAACTACGGTGTCTGCCTGGCCGAGGGGGTCGGGATCGAGCGCGACGAGCGCCGCGCCGCGCAATGGCTGCGCCGGGCCGCCGACGGCGTCGTCAACGCGCAATACTGGTATGGCCGGATGCTGACCGAGGGGCGGGGTATCGAGGCCGACCCCGCCGAGGGGCGCGCCTGGATCTCTCGGGCCGCCGAGGCCGGGATGGTCGACGCGCAGGTCGCGCTGGCCGAGATGATGGTCAACGCCCGCGGCGGCCCGCGCGATCACGCCACGGCGCTGACCCTGTTCACCAAGGCGGCGGAGCAGGGCCATCTCGGCGCCATGTTCGCCGTCGGCGCCCTGCTGGGCGGCGGCCACGACGTGCCGATGGACCGGGCGACCGCGCAACGATGGTTCCGCAGCGCCGCCGAGCGCGGCCACGGCCACGCCCAGATGATGTTGGGACGGTATCTGGCGCGCGGACTAGTCAGTCCGCGTGATCCGGTCGAGGCGCGGGCCTGGCTCGAGCGCGCGGTGGCGCAGGGCATCGCCGATGCGCAAGCCGGATCTCGCCGCCCTGCCTCCCGCCTCCCGCCCCGAGCCGGCCGGGTCGGCCCAGGGACCTGGGACGCCGGCAGCCGGTTTGCCGCCTGCCGGCCCGCAACTCGCGGACGCTCCGCCGCAGCGCCAGGCCGCTGCTGGCGACTAGAGGGTGCTGATCCGGGAGGCATTGATCACGGGAACAGGCCCCGCAGCTGCTTGCCGGCGCGCACCTTCTCGACCCCGATGGACATCCCCGCCGTTCGCATCGACACGCGCTCCGCCGCGGCCCGGCGCGTCACCTGGACGAACGCCCCTTCCAGCAAGCGCTCCAGCCGGTCGTTGACCTCCTTCTCCGACCAGAACAGTTGCTGCAGATCCTGCACCCACTCGAAGTAGCTGACGATCACGCCGCCCGAGTTGCACAGGATGTCCGGGATGACGAACACCTCGTCCCGCCGCTGCTCCAGAACCGCGTCGGCGTCGGGCGTGGTCGGGCCGTTCGCTCCTTCGGCGAGAATGCGGCATCGCAGTTTTCCGGCGTTTTCCGCGGTGATGACGCGCTCCACCGCGGCAGGCACCAGGATGTCGCAAGGTTGGATGAGCAGATCGCCGGCGTCGATGGCTCATCTCGTTGGTGAAGCCTGCCAGGACGCCGTGCTCGGCCACATGTCGCTCGATCGCGTCGAGCGGCAGTCCGCCGGGGTCGTACAGCGCGGTGGTGTGGTCGCTGAGGCCGATGATACGCACGCCGTAACGGCGGGCGAGCGTGTAGGCCGCCACGCTGCCGACGTTGCCGAATCCCTGGACCATGGCCGTGCTGGTCTGTGACTTGATCCCGAGCGTGTCGCAGGCGCGGCTGGTCAGGTAGGCGACGCCACGGCCGGTGGCCTCACGCCGGCCCTCGGTGCCGCCGAGGCTCACGGGCTTGCCGGTCACGATCTCGGTGACGGCGTGGCCGTGGTGCATGGAGTAGGTGTCCATGAACCACGCCATCACCTGCTCGTTGGTGCCCATGTCGGGCGCCATTACGTCGGTCTGCGGGCCGACGAATGGGATCATCTCCTGCATGTAACGGCGCGAGACGGCTTCCAGCTCGCGCCGTGACAGCTCCGGCGGATCGCACGGCGACGCCGCCCTTGGCGCCGCCGTAGGGCAGGCCCGCCAGCGCGCATTTCCAGCTCATCCAGATCGCCAGGGCGGCCACTTCGCCGACATGCAGGCTTGACGAAAAGCGCGTGCCGCCCTTGGTCGGACCGAGCGTCAGGTGATGCTGCACCCGATAGCCCTGAAACACCTGGGTGCGACCGTCGTCCATGTGGACGGGCACCGAGACCGTGACCGCCCGCTTGGGATAGAGCAGCCGGGCGCGCTCGTCCTCGGGGATGCCGAGATGGTCGGCGATAATCCCGAATTGGGTGCGCGCCATCTCGAACACCGGGCCGGTATAAATGGTCACGTCTGATCCCTTCGTCGCCCGCAGCCTTGCGCCGCCGGCGGCGGAGCGCCCCTCTCGTCGTGCCCGGACATGACAGAGTTGGAGCTTGGTTTCAAACGGACCGATCGCTCGAGGAGCTTGGGGGCGAAAGCCTCAGTGGTGCTTCTTCTCGTCCTCTACCAGCTCGCCCATGAAGGGAGCGGCAATGGCGGCGTTGATCTTGCAGTCAAGGAAAACCGGCCCTTCCGGCTTGGCCAGCACCGACGCCAGCGCGCGCAGATCGTCGAGCGAGCGGATCGTCGCCGCCTGGAAGCCGAACGCCTCGGCGACAGGGGCGAAGTCGACATCGGGAAACACCGACTTGGCCACCGGCAAGTCGCGCATCTGCAGAAAATGCAGCTCGGCGCCATAGGCGCAGTCGTTCATCAGCACGATGACGAGCGGCAGGTCCTCGCGGGCAACGGTTTCAAGTTCGCCCATCGTCATGAGAAAGCCACCGTCGCCGATGAACAGCACCGTCGGGGCATCGGGGCGGCCGCTCGCAAAGCCGAGCGCCGTGCCGAAGCCGAGCCCGATCGAGGCGAAGTCGCTGGACATCTTGAAGCACCCGGGATCGGGCACGTCGATGTAGGGCACGACGCCCAAGAAGTTGCCGGCGTCGTAGACGACGTTGCGCTTCTGGGGCAGCAGCCGGTTCAGCTCCACGGCGAGCGCGCGCGGGTCGACGGTGCGAGGCGTGTGCGCGACCTGGAAGTCGCCGCCGATCTCGAAGCCGGCAAGCATCTGCCGGGTTGCCTCGCTGCGGAACGGCTTGTCGGCCGCCGGTCGATCGGGCAACGCGGCGGTCAGTTGCTGGGCCACCAGCCTGGCATCGCCGACCACTGCGACATCGGCAGGGGACCAGCGGCCGATATTGCCGCGCACCGCGTCCACCTGGATGACCGGCACCTCCTGCGGCACCGACATCCCAAAGCTCATCGTCAGCAGGTTGAGTCCGGCGCCGAACACCAGCACGCAATCGGCCTGGTCGATCATCCGCCGCCCGGCCGAATGCGAGAACGAGCCGATGACGCCGAGATTGTACGGGTTGCCGCGAAACAGGTCCTTGCCCTTGAGCGAGGTGACGAGTAGCGCACCGACTTTCTCGGCGAGTTCCTCGAGCGCCTGTCGGGCACCGGCGCGATGGGCGCCGAGGCCGGCGATGATCAGCGGCCGGCGCGCCTGCGCCAGCACCGCCGCGGCGGCGGCGATGGATTGCGGCCGTGCGGCGGTCGGCGGCCGCGGGCTGCGGAGGCGGGCCGGCGCCGCGCCGCCGCCGGGCGGCACCTCGGCGAGCTGCACGTTGACGGGGAGCAGCAGCATCGCGACCGTGCCGTGTTGGGCCACCGCGGCGGCATCGGCGAGCGCGCTGCGTGCCGCGCCGGCGCTGGTGGCGACGAAGGTGCGCAGCCCCGCCGCTGGCAGCACGGCGGCGGCATTGAAGCCCTTGTAGTCCGGGCCGAGGCCGTTCGGGTTGCCGCCCGGCGCCGGCGCGTCGCCCGAGATGATCAGCATCTGCGAGCCGGTGCGGCTGGCATAGACGCAGGCATGCAGGCCGTTGGCGGCCGCCGGCCCCCGGCCGATCACCGCCACGCCAAGCTTGCCCGTGGCCGCCGCGTAACCCTCGGCCATCGCCACCGCCTGGTTCTCGTGCCGCGCGCCGCAGAAGCGGATGCCGATCGCGTCCAGCGAGGTGACGAACACCGCGGTGTCGTCGCTCATCAGGCCGAACACCGTCTCGACGCCAAGGCCCTTGATGTCCTCGGCGAGCAGGCGATGCACCGCGACAGGCCGAGCATCGGTGGCGACATCGCCTGAGTGCGTGATCGTTGTATCCACGTCTTCCTCCCACTTGCCCGTTGACCGAACAGCGCCGGGCCTTGGACCCAGGCTTCGTCGGTGGATGGTCGGGGCGGTACTCAGCGAAAAGTATCGCCCCGACGATGGTCAGCGGGAGTCAACTCCACCTGAACCTGATCGGCAACAGCCCGATCAGTCCTGGATCAGCCGAAAGCGGAAAGACCGGTTTGCGCCCGGCCCAGGATCAGCGCGTGGACGTCGTGCGTGCCCTCGTAGGTGTTCACCGCCTCGAGGTTCATCACGTGGCGGATGACGTGGTACTCGTCGGCCACCCCGTTGCCGCCGTGCATGTCGCGCGCGACGCGGGCGATGTCGAGCGCCTTGCCGCACGAATTGCGCTTGCACAGGCTGATCATCTCGGGTGCCGCGTTGTGCTCGTCCATCAGGCGGCCGAGGCGCAGCACCGCCTGCAGCCCGAGCGTGATCTCGGTCTGCATGTCGGCCATTTTCTTCTGCATGAGCTGCGTCGCCGCGAGCGGGCGGCCGAACATCATCCGCTGCATCGTGTAGTCGCGCGCCGCCTGCCAGCAGAACTCGGCGGCCCCGAGCGCGCCCCAGGAGATGCCGTAGCGGGCATTGTTGAGGCACGAGAACGGCCCGCGCAGCCCCTTCACGCCAGGCAGAAGGTTCTCCTCGGGCACGAACACGTCGTCCATCATGATCATGCCGGTCGTGCTGGCACGGAGGGAAAACTTGCCCTCGATCTTGGGCGCGGTCAGCCCCTTCATGCCGCGTTCCAGGAGGAAGCCGCGGATATCGCCGGCATCGTCCTTTGCCCAGACCACCAGCACGTCGGCCAGCGGCGAGTTGGTGATCCAGGTCTTCGAGCCGTTCAGCAGGTAGCCGCCGTCCACGCTCTTGGCCCGCGTCCGCATCGAGGCGGGATCGGAGCCGGCGTCCGGTTCGGTCAAGCCAAAGCAGCCGACGAACTCGCCGCTGCGCAGCTTGGGAATGAATTTCTCGCGCTGCGCCTCGGTGCCGAACGCGTAGATCGGGAACATGGCAAGCGAGGACTGCACCGAAAAGGCGCTGCGGTATCCGGAATCGACCCGCTCCACCTCGCGCGCGATCAGGCCGTAGGAGACATAGTTCACTCCGGCGCAGCCATACCCTTCGAGGGTGGCGCCGAGGAAGCCCATCTCCCCCATCTCGTTCATGATCTCGCGGTCGAACTTTTCGTGCCGGTTCGCCTCCAGCACGCGCGGCATCAGCTTGTCCTGGCAATACTCGTGCGCCGCATCGCGGATCGCCCGCTCGTCCTCGCCGAGCTGGTCGTCGAGGCGGAGCGCGTCATCCCATTTGAACGGGGTGAACCGGCTTGCCTTGGCCGGGGATATCACATTCATGCGTCCGCCTCCCGCTGCTCGATCGGAACCCGCCGCACCGCCCGCGCCGGTCTCCCCGCGCGCAACATGAAGGACGGCACGTCCCCACCGAAACCCAGGACCGGCGTCGCGGGTTCCCCTTCGGGCTCGCGCCGCCGCGGCTCACGGGACGGCTCGCGGCGCGGCGGCCGCTCGGCGGCGGCCGGCGGCTCCGGCTTGCGCACCGGGCGCGGCGACCGCACCGCCTCTGGTGCCGTGTCGGACGCCTGCCTTGGCGCCGCCGCCTCCGGCCTCGGCTCCGCCCTCCCTCGTGCGGCGCGGGCCGGCCGCTCCCGGGTGTCCGGCCGGCGCGGCGTCCGCTCCGCCGCTTCCCGTGTCGCGGGCTTCCGCGCCGGGCGACCGCGGCCCCGCCGTCGGCGTCCGTCGTCCTCAGCCCAGTCCACCGGGTCCAGCCCCTCGACCGTCACCGGCGGGATGGGATGGCCGATCAATTTCTCGATCGCCTCCACCGCCGCCCGGTCGTCCGGCATGGCGATGGTAAAGGCGTGTCCCTCAAGCCCGGCGCGCCCGGTGCGGCCGATGCGGTGGACATAGTCCTCGGCGTGGTGTGGCACGTCGAAATTGAACACGTGCGACAAGCCGCCGATGTCGAGGCCGCGCGCGGCGACGTCGCTGCACACCAGCAACTGCAACTCGCCCGCCTTGAACTTTTCCAGGGTGGCGAAGCGGACCGTCTGCGCCATGTCGCCGTGCAGCGCGCCGGCGCTGAAGCGGTGCTTGCTCAACGACTTGTAGAGGATGTCGACGTCGATCTTGCGATTGCAGAACACCAGCGCGTTCTGCACCTTCTGCGTCCGCACCAGCCGGCGCAGCGCCTCGCGCTTATCGTGCTCGGCGACCAGGACCAGCCCCTCGGTGATCGTCGTCGCCACCGTGGCCGAGCGCGAGACGCTGATTTCCTTCGGGTTGGTCAGGAATGCGTCGGAAAGACGCTTGATCTCGGGCGCGATGGTGGCGCTGAAGAACAGGGTCTGGCGGTTCTTCGGCAGCAGCGAGACGATCCGCTCGACATCGGGGATGAAGCCCATGTCGAGCATCCGGTCCGCCTCGTCGATCACCAGCAGCTTGGCGTCGCTCAACAGGATGCCGCCGCGCTCGAACATGTCGATCAGCCGGCCGGGCGTTGCGATCAGCACGTCGACGCCGCGCATCAGCACGTCCCGCTGGTCGGACATGCTCTCGCCGCCGATGATCAGCGCGTGGGTGAGCTTGAGGTATTTGCCGTACTGGACGAAGTTTTCCGCGACCTGCAACGCCAGCTCGCGGGTCGGCTCCAGGATCAGGCTGCGCGGCATCCGCGCCCGCGCCCGCGAGCCCGAGAGAATATCGAGCATCGGGAGGGTGAACCCGGCGGTCTTGCCGGTGCCTGTCTGGGCGGTGCCCATCACGTCGCGCCCCATCAGCACGAACGGGATCGCCTGTTCCTGGATCGGGGTGGGATGGCGATAGCCCATATCCGCGATGGCGCGCAGGATCGGCTCGGAGAGGCCGAGATCGGCGAACACCGGGCGCGGCGGCTCGGGCGGCAGGTCCGTCGCGGCCGGAGTGGCAATGGCCGGCTCCGTCGCGTCGGGTTGCAGGTCATCGGCCTGGTGCGCCGGGACGGTCGAAGTTTCGGTCAAATGCGGGTCTCGGGTCAGCAGGTTCATGGCGCCGGTGCGCCGCGCCGGCGCGTGTGCGCGGCACCTCGCGCGGTCTGTTCCGCGTGACTTGCGGCATATCACGAGAAGCGGCGCGGAAGTCAAGGTTGGCGGGCCGCCTGTCACTCCGTAAAACGCGCCCGTGACCAAGACGCCGCTGTTGCTGCTTCCCGGGCTGCTCTGCGACGCCAGGCTCTGGCGACATCAGATCGAGGCATTGGACGACATTGCCGAGCCGGTCGTCGCCGACCTGACCCTCGACTGCGAGTTCGACGCCATGGCGCGACGCGCGCTCGCCGCGATGCCGGCGCGGTTCGCGGTCGCGGCGCTGTCGATGGGCGGCTATGTCGCCTTCGCGATCCTGCGCGCCGCGCCCGAGCGGGTGAGCCGCCTGGCGCTGTTCGACACCAGCGCCCGGTCCGATGGGCCGAAGCAGGCACGCCGCCGGCGCGGCCTGATCGCGCTCGCCCGGGGCGGCCATTTCCGCGGCGTGACGCCCCGGCTGCTGCCGACCCTGCTGCACCCCGATACGCTTGCCGACAAGACCGTCGGTATCGAGGTGATGACCATGGCCGAGGAGATCGGCCGCGACGCGTTCATCCGCCAGCAGACCGCCATCCTGCGGCGGCCGGACAGCCGGGGGGAGCTCGGCGGCATCGCCGTCCCGACGCTGGTGGCGCTTGGCGAGGCGGATCAGCTGACACCGCGCGACCGCGCCGAGGAAATTGCCGCCGGCATCCCGGGCGCGGTGTTGCGCGTGATCCCGGGCAGCGGGCATCTGCCGCCGCTCGAGAACCCGGCCGCCACGAGCGTGCTGCTGCGCGACTGGCTGAACGGGAAGCCGGTCTGATTGGGGCGGGGTGTGGATTGTTGCGGGGGAGTGGGTCGAGCCTGTATCCATGGGCTTTGTTGAAGGGGTCCGCCCGTGGCCGCTGATCCGATCTTTCCGCCGCCCATCGAGGATTACGCGCTGATCGGTGACTGCTCGACGGCGGCGCTGGTCAGCAAATCGGGCTCGATCGACTGGCTGTGCTGGCCGCGCTTCGACGGCAGCGCCTGCTTCGCCGCCCTGCTCGGCGAGCCCAAGCACGGGCGCTGGCTGATCGGGCCGGCCGCCGGCTCCGCGGTGCGGGTCAGCCGGAAGTACCGGCCGGGTACCATGATCCTGGAAACCACGTTCGAGACCGACGAGGGCGCGGCCGTCCTGATCGACTTCATGCCGCCGTTCTCCGCCAATTCCTCGGTGGTGCGCATCGTCGAAGGCCGCCGCGGCACGATCACGATGGCCCTCGAACTGGCGCTCCGCTTCGACTACGGCTTTGCGGTGCCGTGGGTCACCCGGCTCGATGACGGTCGTGGACAGCGCGCCATCGCCGGGCCGGACATGGTGCTGTTCCGCACCGAGATCGAACTGCACGGCAAGGATCTGACGACGGTCGCCGATTTCGTCGTGCGCGAGGGGGAACAGGTGAGCTTCGTGCTGACCCATGGACCCTCGCACCTGCCTTTGCCTCCCGAGATCGACCCGGCGGCGGCGCTGAAATCCGCCGAAGAGTTCTGGACCGACTGGATCGCGCGCTGCACGTATCGAGGCGAGCACGGGGAGGCGGTCCAGCGCTCCCTGCTGACGCTCAAGGCGCTGACCTACGGGCCGACCGGGGGCATCACGGCGGCTCCCACCACATCGCTGCCCGAACAGCTCGGCGGTGGCCGCAATTGGGACTACCGGTTCTGCTGGCTGCGCGACGCCACGTTCACCCTGCTCGCCATGCTGCACGCCGGCTACGAGGGAGAGGCGCGGGACTGGCGCGAGTGGCTGCACCGCGCCGTCGCCGGCAGCGCCTCCCAGGTGCAGATCATGTACGGGCTGGCCGGCGAGCGCCGGCTGTCCGAGTGGGAGGTGGGCTGGCTGCCGGGCTATCAGGGCGCCGCGCCGGTCCGCATCGGCAACGCGGCGTCCGACCAGGTCCAACTGGACGTCTACGGCGAGGTGATGGACGCGCTCTACCAGGCCCGCAAGGTCGGCCTAACCATCCTGGACAGCGACAGCTGGGATTTTCAGGTCAATCTCATGGAGCACCTGGAAACCATCTGGCGCGACGCCGACGAGGGCATCTGGGAAGTTCGCGGCGGCCGCCGCTGCTTCACGTTCTCCAAGGCGATGGCGTGGGTGGCGTTCGATCGGGCGGTGCGCAGCGCCGAGGAGTGGGATCTGCACGGTCCGGTGGAGCGGTGGCGCTCATTGCGGGACGAGGCTCACGAGATGATCTGCCGCAAGGGCTTCAGCACGGAAAAGAACTCGTTCAAGCAGAGCTTCGGCAGCGATCAGCTCGACGCCAGCCTGCTGCTGCTGCCGCTCGTCGGCTTCCTGCCGATCGACGACCCGCGGATCCGCGGCACCGTCGACGCGGTCGAGCGCGAGCTGATACGCGACGGGCTGGTGCTTCGCTACAACACGGCGGCGGGAGAGGGGGATGGCTTGCCTCCGGGCGAGGGCGTGTTCCTCGCCTGCAGCTTCTGGCTCGCGGACGTCATGGTGCTGCAGGGCCGCTACGACGAGGCAACGGCATTGTTCACGCGCCTGCTTGCGCTGAGCAACGACGTCGGGCTGCTAGCCGAGGAGTATGATCCCCGCGTGAGCCGGTTGGTCGGCAATTTTCCGCAGGCGTTCTCGCATATCGGCCTGATCAACACCGCGCTCAACCTGGCCAGCTACGGACCGGCGCATAGCCGCAGCGACGATGCCGATTGAGCTGAGCGCCGATTGATCTGAGGGCCGATGATCTGAGGGGTCGCCGTCGTAGAGATCAGGCCGAGGGATCGATCCAGCCGATATGGCCGTCGCTGCGGCGATAGACCACGTTCAGCTCGCCGCTCGCGTGATTGCGGAACATGAGCACCTGCTGGTCGGCGAGGTCGAGCTGCATTACCGCCTCACCCACCGACAGGCGGCTGATCTCGGCCGGGTTCTCGGCGATCACGGTGGCATAGGCCGGCAGGGCGCCATCGGTCGGCGGCGGCGCGCCGGAGCGTTCCCCGGCTGCCTCGCCGTCGTCCTGGCGCAGGACGTATTGCCGGGCGACCTCGGGACGGGCGCGGTTGGCGAGGTCGCGGGCGTGATCGTTGACGCGCCGGCGATAGCGGCGCAGGCGTTTGGCGATGTGCTCGGCGGCGTCGTCGAACGCGCTGTTGGCGTCGGCCGCTTCGCCCTCGCCGCGCAGCGTGAGGCCACGGGCGGCGTGGATATTGATGTCGCAGGTGAAAAAGGTGCGGGCACGGCCGAACGTGACGTGTGCCTCGAGGGCGTAGTCGAAATACTTGGTCGAGATGATGTCGAGGTGCCGGGCCACTCGCTCGCGCAGCGCGTCGGACAGGTCGACCTGCTTGCCGGAGACGGTAATCTGCATTGCTCCCCCCTCAGAGGTGGCGGTTCTCCGCCCCTGCGCGCGCTTCAGGCGGGGATGGCTTTCTCCCGCTTGCGCTGAACCGAGCTCGGGATACGGAGCGCCTCGCGGTATTTGGCCACGGTCCGGCGCGCGATGTCCACGCCCTCGTTGCGCAGGGCAAGGACGATCGCGTCATCGGAGAGCACGAAGTCCGCAGGCTCGGCCAGAATCAGGGCACGAATCCGGTGGCGCACCGCCTCGGCGCTGTGCGACTTCGCCCGACATGCCGGCGATCGCCGTAGTAAAAAAATACTTCAGCTCGAAGGTCCCGCGCGGCGTCGCGATGTACTTGTTGGCGGTCACGCGGCTGACCGTGCTCTCGTGCATTTCGACCGCCGCGGCGATGTCGCGCAGGATGATCGGCCGCAGATGGCTGACGCCGTGGCGCAGGAACCCCTCCTGCTGGAGCATGATCTCGCTCGCTACCTTCAGGATGGTGTGGGCTCGCTGCTGCAGCGATTTGACCAGCCAGTTGGCCGTCTGCAGCTGTTCGGAAATGAAGGCGCGGGCGTCGCGCGGGGCGCGTGGGGCGATCCGGGCGTGAAAGCTCTGGTTCACCAGGACGCGGGGCAGCGTCTCCGGATTGAGTTCCAGCGTCCAGGTGCCGTCCGGCTGGGCTCGCATCAGCACGTCGGGCACGAGGGTCTGCAACGGCGTCGACTCGAACGCCGCGCCGGGCTTCGGATCGAGTGTGCGGATTTCCGCGACCATGTCGGCGAGATCCTCGGCATCGACACCGCACAGCGCCATGAGCTGTCGCAGGTCGCGCCTAGCCAGCAGGTCGAGATGGTCGAGCAGCGCCGCCATCGCCGGGTCGAGCCGGTTCCGCTCGGCGAGCTGGACCGCCAGGCACTCGCGCAGGTCGCGGGCGAACAGGCCGACGGGATCGAAGCGCATCATGCGGGCGCGCACCGCCTCGACGCGCTCGACCGCGATGCCCATCGCCTGCGCGATCGCCGGCGGCTCGGCGGTCAGCCGTCCGGCCGGGCACAGCAGGGCGATGAGGTGGGCGCCGATCATCCGGTCGGCGGGGTCGGAAAAATTGAGGCGGAGCTGTTCGCCCAGATGCTCACGCAGGTTGGGCGCTCGCTCCGCCATGTCCTGCACGTCGCGCCCGTCCCGCTCGAAATCGTGCGCGCCGCCCCGGCCGGTTGCGGCGAACGGCTGGGCGCCACCATCGGCGGGTCCGCCGGCGTCGTAGCGCTCGGCGTGCTCGGCGACGTCGAGCGGATCGGCGCCGAGCTGGGGCAGGGTCGCGGCCCCGGCGAGGTCGGCCGCGTCCGCCTCGAGGCCGTTGGACTGCGGCCGCTGGTCGGGGGCGGCGCTCTCGTCGAGCACGAGATCGGACCGCTCGTCGCGCTCGAGCAGCGGGTTGCGCTCGAGTTCCTGCTCGACGAAGGCGGCCACTTCCAGGTTGGAGAACTGCAGCAGCTTGATCGCCTGACGCAGCTGCGGCGTCATCACCAGAGACTGGGTCTGGCGGAATTCCAGCCGGGGACCGAGGGCCATGGTCAGGCCACCCGCCGGCAGACTCCGGCCTTCGCGAGCCGGGCCGCTTTGGTGATCGGATCGTCCATGCGGCCCGGTCTACAGGCTGAACCTTTCCCCCAAGTAGACGCGGCGCACATCTTCGTGAGCCACCACCTCCTGGGGGCGGCCCTCCATCAGCACCTTGCCGTCGTGCATGATGTAGGCCCGGTCGATGATCTCCAGCGTCTCGCGCACGTTGTGATCGGTGATCAGCACGCCGATGCCGCGATCCTTCAGATGCGAGACGAGCTGCCGGATTTCGCCGACGGCGATCGGGTCGATGCCGGCGAGCGGCTCGTCGAGCAGGATGTAGCCGGGCTGCGAGGCGAGCGCGCGGGCGATCTCCACCCGCCGGCGTTCGCCGCCGGACAGCGCCAGTGCCGGGGTGCGCCGCAGATGGGCGATGCCGAACTCGGCCAGCAACTCGTCCAGGATCAGCCGGCGCCGTTCGAGGTCGGGTTCGACGACCTCGAGCGCCGCCATGACGTTCTGCTCGACATTCAGGCCGCGGAAGACGCTGGCCTCCTGTGGCAGATAGCCGATGCCGAGCCGCGCCCGGCGGTACATCGGCAGGGTGGTGATGTCGGCGCCGTCGAGGCTGATCGCGCCGGTGTCGGGTCGCACCAGCCCGACGATCATGTAGAAGGTCGTAGTCTTGCCGGCGCCGTTCGGGCCGAGCAGGCCGACCGCCTCGCCGCGCCGGACGTTGATCGAGACGTTCCGCACGACGGGCCGTTTCTTGTAGGTCTTGCCTACTCCGCGCGCGACCAGGCCGCTGCCGCTTTCCAGGACGCGAAGGGCCGACCGCTGCTGCTGCTGGGCCATCACCGGGACGCCTTCGGCTTGGGGGGTGCTGCGCCGGGCGACGGCACCGGGCTGCCCGCCGGGTTCCCCGCCGCATTCTGGGCGTCGTTGGGAACGACGAGACCTTGGACCCGTCCGGCATCGCCGGAGACCAGACGGGAAATGCCGGTCCGCAGGTTCACCAGCGCCTCCGCTCCGTTCAATTGGTTGTCGCCCCGGGTGATCCGCACGTTGCCCGCCAGCCGGGCGATGCCGGTATCGGGCACGTAGACGCCGCGATCCCCGGTCACCGTCTCGGTGGCGGTGCGGACCGAGACATGGCCGAACGCGTCCACCCGCTGCAGCTTGCCGGAGGCCATGAGCGGGTCGTCCGACGGCTTCGACGAGCCCGGCGGCGAACCGGCCGCCACCTTGGTCGCCGCCGGCGGCGCCGCAGCCTCGCCCGGCTTGCCCTCGCCGGGCTTGCTGCCGCCCGGATTTCCCTCACCGGGCTGGCCCTCGGTGGTGTAGGCGACCAGCGTGTCCGCCGCGAGGTCGCCGCCCGTCGTTGGTCACCACCACGGCATCGCCGCGCGCCACCGCCATGTGCTTCTGCGACCAGTATTCCATGTCGTCGCGCGCCGTGAGCACGTCGTTCGGAGTGGTGAGCTTCAGCGCCGGCCCGGTCATCACCAGCACCGCCTGGTCGAGATCGTACACCGCGTGATCGGCCCCTTCGGCGTGGTCGGTCGGGGTGAAGATATGGACGTTGCCCTCCGCCTCGACCCGGAAGATCTCGTTGCCGGAGGTGTCGGTGTCGCCCATCGTCAGGCCGCCGCCCTCCTTCGGCGGTGGCTGCGGGGCGGGTGTCGCACCGGCGGCCGTGGGCTTCTTGCGGTAGTGCGCGATCAGACGGTCGGCCGTCACGGTGACGTCGCCGCGCACCGCCCGGGCGTCGCCCCGCGCGATCACCACCTGCTGGTTCTGCCGCCACTCGATGCCGTCCTGAGCGGTCACCGCGATCGGGCCGCCGTGCGACATGTCGATCTGCTGCGCCCCGGCCGGCGCGATCGCCACGGGCGCGATCACAAGAAGACCCGTGGCGGCAGCGAGGGCGGCGACCAGCCTCACGATTGGTGCGCGTTCATGACCAGCCGCGCCGGGCCGGGAAACTGCACCACCGAGCCCTTATCGGTGAGCGTGAACCCGGGCGCGTCGAGCACGCCGAACGGACCTTCGGCGTGGACGCTCACATCGCTGCTCGCGGCGCCGTTGTGGAAGTCCACGGTGGCGCTCTGGCACCGCATGGTGGTGCCGTCGTCGCGGTAGAGCAGCACGTCCCCCCACAGGTCGAGGATGTTCTGGCGCTGCATGAACACGCCCTGCTTCGACTCGACCATCATCCAGGTGCCGTTCTGCAACGTCGCGTCGCCCTTCGGCGTCGTCAGGTTCACCCGCTCCTGGTCGACCTGGACGGCGGTGGTCGCGGTAACGGTGTAGGGCCGGTTCTTCTCGTCGACGCCGTGGTAGTGCGGATCGGTAAGATGAGCGCCGTCGACCGAGCCGGCGAGGCGGTGGAACGCCATCCGGGCCTGATCCGCCCCCCGATCCAACTCCGGCCAGAGCGCGATGGTGGACAGCAGCGCCAGGGCCCCCACCGGCAGCAGCCACTTGGTTGCGTTCACCATCCAGCGGCGGCGGGCGATGCCGCCCGGCGTCGGTGGCCGGCGGGCGCGGGCGGAGCCGGCGGCCAGCAGACGCTCGCCCGGCCGGCGGGCGGTCCGGCCGTCGCCGGTGGAGGCGGGAACGCTCATGCCAACCCCGCGCGCAACAGATCATGGACGTGCAGGATGCCGACCGGCCGCCCCATCGCGTCGACCGCGAACAGGGCGGTGATCGGGCGGGCACGTGCGGTCATGACGTGCAGCGCTTCGGCCGCCAGCGCCTCCGGGCCGATGGTGCGGGGCGAGGCCGTCATCACGTCGGCGACGCGGCGGGCGAGCAGGTCCGGCCCCATCGCCCGCCGCAGGTCGCCGTCGGTGATGATGCCGCACAGGCGCTCCCCGGCATCGATCACGCCCAGGCAGCCGAACCACTTTTCCGTCATCACCAGCAGCGCGTGGTCCATCCTGGTGTCGGGTCCGGCCAGGGGCACGGCGTCGCCGACATGCATGAGGTCGCGCACCCGCCGCAGCCGCGCCCCGAGCTTGCCGCCGGGATGGAACTGGCGGAACTCGGCGGCGGTAAACCCGCGCCGGGTCAGCAGCGCCACCGCGAGCGCATCGCCGAGCGCCATCTGCATGGTCGTGCTGGTGGTCGGCGCCAGCCCCATGGGACAGGCCTCCCCCGCCTCCGGCAGCAGCAGGGCGACGTCGGCCGCCTCGGCCAGGGTGGAACCGGCGCGCGCCGTGACCGCGATCAGGGGCAGGCCGAAGCGGCGTGCGTGGGCAACGAGGTCGGCCAACTCCGCCGTCTCGCCCGAATTGGAGAGTGCGAGCACCGCGTCGCCCGCCACGATCATGCCGAGGTCGCCGTGCGAGGCCTCGGCGGGGTGGACGAACAGCGCCGGCGTGCCGGTCGAGGCCAGGGTCGCCGCCACCTTGCGGGCGACGTGGCCCGACTTGCCCATCCCGGAGACCACGACCCGACCCGCGGTGCCCGCCAGCAATTCGACCGCGTGGTCAAACCGTGCATCGAGCGCCCGCGCCAGGGCGCCCAGACCGTCCGCTTCGGTCGCGAGCACGGAGCGGGCCACCTCGACGGCGGCGGGCTCGAAAGCGAGCTTGGCAGGCATCCTGGTGTCCATGGCGGGCCGGACATTCTCCTGTGGGAACGCTGGTATGGGCAGCCCGGCCCCCTCGGTCAACTGTTTTGCACTGCAGCATCCCGAGAGTGGACAAGAACCATGCCATTTCTGAATGCATTCGTTATCAAAGCGCCACGCCAGACAAATCAATGGCTAAAGATGTCGGGCTCGTCATAGCCGAGCAAGATCGAGGCGCGCCCGCGTCGGCAGGAACGCGAAGCAGGCGGTGGCGAGCGCCTGCCGTCCCTCCCGTCGCAACAGCACTTCGAGCTTGGCCCAGAGCGCATGGAGATGCAGCACGTCGGAGGCGGCGTAGGCGAGTTGCTCGGAGCAAAGGTCGACGGCGCCCCAGTCCGAGGTCTGCTGCTGCTTCGACAACTCGACCCCCAGCAACTCGCGGCATAGATCCTTCAGGCCGTGGCGGTCGGTGAAGGTGCGGACCAGCTTGGCCGCGATCTTCGTGCAGCGGACCGGGGCAACGGCGATGCAGACCGAGACTGTGCTGCAGCACCGCGACGTCGAACCGGGCGAAATGCATCAGCTTGACCACGTCAGGCGAGGCCAGCAGCCGCTTGAGGTTCGGGCAGTCGAAACCGTGGCCACCCAGTTCGGGAGGGATCAGCTGCACGAGATGGGCGTGGCCGTCCCCGGCCGAGAGCTGAACCAGACACAGCCGGTCGCGATGCGGATTGAGGCCCATCGTCTCGGTGTCGACCGCAACCATCCTGCCGAGATCGACCGTCTCGGGCAGGTCGTGGCGGTGGAGATGGATCGTCCGTTCGGCATGAATTGCGTGATCCGCCGCTCCCTTCCGTTGGCCAGCGGTGCCCGTACTAGTGCCCGTACTAGCGGTGTCCCTACCGGCGTGCCCGCGATCGCTCGGAGGTGGTGCCCAGGAGAAGACTCGAACTTCCACGACCTTGCGGCCACAGGTACCCTGAAACCTGCGCGTCTACCAATTCCGCCACCTGGGCGAGGGCTGCGGTTCCGTGCCGCCAAGCGGTGCGGGGCGGGCCGGCGATTTAGACCGCCTGGAGTGGTCCGCGTCAACCGGCGCCGCGCGCTTGAGACCGGGCCGACCGCCGCATATAAGGGCAGGACGGGCAGAAGCGGGGCACATGCTGGCATCAGCGCGACGCGGAGCGTGGCAACGGTCTTTGGCGGGTCCGGCTTCATCGGCCGCTATGTCGTCAAACGGCTGGCGCAGGAAGGCTACGTGGTGCGGGTCGCCGGGCGCGACCCGGAACGCGCCCTGTTCCTCAAGCCGATGGGCGGCGGTGGGGCAGGTCGTGCCGCTCTACGCCTAGCTGACCAATGAAGCCACGATGGCGCGGGCGATCGAGGACGCGACCGTTGTCGTCAACCTCGTGGGCATCCTCGCCGAGCGTCGGGCGGGCGACTTCCAGCGGGTGCACACCGACGGCCCGGGCGCATCGCGCGCCACGCCGCGGCCGGCCGGAGTCGGCAGCTCGTGGCAGCTCTCCGCTATCGGCGCCGATCCGGCCAGCCCCGAGCGCCTATGCCGCCAGCAAGGGGCGCGGCGAGGCCGCGGTCCGTGGCGCCTTCCCGCGGTGACGATCTTGCGCCCCTCGGTCGTGTTCGGACCGGAAGACAAGTTCTTCAATCGGTTCGGAGCGATGGCACAGTTCTCTCCGTTGCTGCCGGTGCTCGCCGGCGACACCCGCTTTCAGCCGGTCTTTGTCGGTGACGTCGCCGACGCGATCATGGCAGCCCTCCTCCGCCCGATGCGGCGGTGGGCCGTTCGAGCTGGGCGGTCCCCGCGTCTGGCGGTTCCGCGAGATCCTGGAATACATCGCTGAAGGAAACGCGCCGCCGCGCCGACTGATCACCGTCCCGCCCGGCATCGCGCGGCTGCAGGCAAGCATTTTCGAAAAGCTGCCCGGCAAACTGCTGACGCGCGATCAGCTGCTGCTGCTCGCGCACAACAACGTCGTCTCGCCCGGGATGCCCGGCTTGCCGGAACTCGGCATCGTGCCGACCCCGGTCGAGCTGGTGGTGCCACGCTATTTGCGGCGTTACCGGCCGGGCGGCGGCAGGCGCGATGTCTTGCCGGAGGAGCTGAAAGGGACCGCATCGGACGTTCCTCCGTGACCGTTCGGCCCAGATGTGAGCTAGCCTGCGGCAAGCGCGGCGAAAAGGGTCAGCCAATTGCCCTAATTCGCTCAGATTGGATTCGCGCTTCCCTTTTGGGCAGGTTTATACCGCTTGCGACGTGAGAGCTTCGCGTCCGGTAGCCGAGCGGAGAGACCGTGCCCGATCGGATGTTGAAGTTCGTCGATGTGCCGCAGCAAGCGCCGCAAAAGCGGACGTCACCGAACGGCGGGAAGATTTCGACGAAATCTACCGGGAGTTCGCCGAGGAGCAGGCCGGCGGCCAGTCAACCCGGTGCAGCCAGTGCGGCGTTCCGTTCTGTTCCGTCCATTGCCCGCTCGGTAATCACATCCCGGATTGGCTCAAGCTGACGGCCGACGGCAGGCTCGAGGAAGCCTACGAGATCAGCTCCGCGACCAACACCTTCCCCGAGATCTGCGGGCGCATTTGCCCGCAGGATCGGCTTTGCGAAGGCAATTGCGTCATCGAGAAAGGCTTTCGAAAGCGTCACTATCGGAGCTGTCGAGCGGTATATCACAGACACCGCCTTGGATCGCGGCTGGGTCAAGCCGGTTCAGCCCCGATCGGAGCTGAACAGTCGGTCGGCATCATCGGCGCCGGACCCGCCGGGCTGTCGGCCGCCGAGCAGCTGCGCACCACGGCTACCAGGCTGTCGTCTACGACCGCTACGATCGCGTGGGCGGCCTGATGATCTACGGCATCCCGAACTTCAAGCTCGAGAAGGAAGTCGTGCTGCGCCGCTGGCGCTGGCTCGAAGCCGGCGGGATCAAGTTCGTGCTGAACTGCGACATCAGCATGCAGTCTGCCGGCGCCGGCGACCTTGCCGCTTTCCGAGCCTGCGCGTCGGCACCAGGCGGTGCTGGTCGCGACCGGCGTCTACAAGGCACGGGACATCGGCGGCCCAGGTGCTGGCCTGCCGGGCATCGTCAAGGCCATGGACTTCTCATCACGTCCAACCGGCACGGGCTGGGCGATGCCGTGCCGGAGTTCGACTCAGGGCTGCTCAACGCCGCAGGCAAGGATGTCGTCGTCATCGGTGGCGGCGACACCGCCATGGACTGCGTGCGCACCGCCGTCCGGCAGGGCGCGCGGTCGGTCAAATGCCTCTATCGCCGCGACCGGCCAACATGCCGGGCTCCATGCGCGAGGTGACCAACGCGGAGGAGGAAGGCGTCGAGTATGTCTGGCTCGCCGCCCCCGAGGCATTCCTGGGCGACGACCACGTGACCGGCGTGCGCGCCGTGCGGATGCATCTCGGCCTGCCGGACGCGTCCGGCCGTCAGTCGGTCGAACCGCTGAAGGCAGCCATTTCACGGTCAAGGCCGATCTCGTCGTAAAGGCGCTCGGTTTCGATCCCGAGGATCTCCCGGCCCAGTTCGGCGCGCCGGAGCTGCAGACCACGCGCTGGGGCACGTTGCGGGTCAATCATCGCACGTTCATGACCACCCTGCCCGGTGTGTTTGCCGCCGGCGACATCGTGCGCGGCGCCAGCCTGGTGGTCTGGGCCATCCGCGACGGACGCGACGCCGCGGCGCAGATCCACGACTATCTCCGGACCAGCACCGCGGCCCTGGCGGCGGCGGCCGAGTGAGCTCACCCTCGCCCATTCCCCCCCGGCAGGAGCGGCCCTTCTGCTCCCTCTCCCTCGGAACGGGCTGCGGTGAGGGAACCCCTTCGACCCTTGCAGGAGCAGACGATGACCGAGTCCGCCGCAGCCTTTGTCCCCGCCTGGCACGCCAACACGGCTGTCTTGCGCCATAGCTACGATCCTTCGCAGGAACACGATGCCTGCGGCGTCGGCCTGATCGCGGCACTGGACGGCAAACCGCGGCGGGATATCGTGCAGGCCGGCATCGAGGCGTTGAGCGCGGTCTGGCATCGCGGCGCGGTCGATGCCGACGGCAAGACCGGCGATGGCGCCGGCATCCATATCGAGATCCCACGCGATTTCTTTGCCGAGGCGGTGGAGCGCGGCGGCAACAGCTAAATCCGGCTCCGATCGCCGTCGGCCAGGTTTTCATGCCGAAAACGGATCTCAACGCACAGGAGCGCTGCCGCCAGATCGTCGAGACCGAGATCCTCAATTTTGGCTACGCGCATCTACGGCTGGCGGCAGGTGCCGATCAATGTCGATTGCATCGGCGAGAAGGCCAACGCGACGCGGCCCGAGATCGAGCAGATTATGATCTGGAACGCGAAGCGGTCGGATGAGGCGAGTTCGAGCGCGACCTCTACGTCATGCGGCGGCGCATCGAGAAACAGGCGATCGCGGCGCAGATCCCGGAACTGTATTTCTGCTCGCTGTCGTCGCGCTCGATCATCTACAAGGGCATGTTCCTGGCCGAGAGCCTGACGGAGTTCTATCCGGACCTGCTCGATCCGCGCTTCGTCTCGCGCTTCGCCATCTATCACCAGCGCTATTCGACCAACACCTTCCCGACCTGGCGACTGGCGCAGCCGTTCCGCATGCTCGCGCATAACGGCGAGATCAACACGGTCAGCGGCAACGCCAACTGGATGCGGAGCCACGAGACGCGGCTGGCCGATGCGGCGCTCGGGCCGTACGTGGACGACATCAAGCCGGTGGTGCAGGCCGGCGGGTCGGATACCGCGACGCTCGACAACGTGTTCGAGCTGCTGGTGCGTGCCGGGCGCGATGCGCCGATGGCCAAGTCGCTGATGATCCCGGCCAGCATCGGCCAGGACGCGACGATGCCGCAGCCGCATCGCGACCTGTTCCTGTACTGCAACTCGGTCATGGAGCCGTGGGACGGGCCGGCGGCGATCGCTGCAACCGACGGCCGCTGGGTGATCGCCGGGCTCGACCGCAACGGCCTGCGCCCGCTGCGCTATACGATCACCACCGATGACATGCTGATCGTCGGTTCAGAGACCGGCATGGTGAAGGTCGATCCCGCGGAGGTGGTCGAGCGCGGCCGCGTCGGCCCCGGCCAGACGATCGGCGTCGATCTCGAAACGCCTCGTTTCCTCCGTGACGAGGAGTTGAAGGATGCGCTCGCCGCGCGCCAGCCGTTCGGCGAGTGGGCCAAGCGGATGCAGCCGATCGACAGCATCGTCAAGACCGACGCGCCTGAGCCGGTGCTCTACGAGGGCGAGGAGCTGCGGCGGCGCCAGTACGCGCATCGGCTTTACCCTCGAGCAGCTGGAGATGATCCTGCAGCCGATGGTGGAGGACAGCGCCGAGGCGGTCGGCAGCATGGGCGACGACACGCCGATCGCGGTGCTGTCGGACGCCTATCGCGGCCTGCACAACTACCTGCGCCAGACGTTCAGCCAGGTCACCAATCCGCCGATCGACAGCCTGCGCGAGACGCGCGTGATGACGCTGAAGACGCGGCTCGGCAATCTCGGCAACGTGCTCGACGAGGACCCGAGCCAGTGCGAGCTGCTGCAGCTTGAAAGCCCGGTGCTGTCCAACGCCGAGTTTTTGGCGATGACGGCGTTCATGGGCAGTTCAGCCTGCACCGTCGACTGCACCTTTCCGGTCTCCAACGGCGAAGCCGGGCTGCGCGCCGGGCTCGAGCGCATCCGGCGCGAGGCGGAGGAAGCGGTGCGCGCCGGCTGCACCCACGTCATCCTGACGGACGAGAACACCGGGCCGGAGCGGGCGCCGATCCCGATGATCCTGGCCACCGGCGGCGTCCACACGCACCTGGTCCGCCAGAGCCTGCGCACGTTCACCAGCCTCAACGTGCGCAGCGCCGAGTGCATGGACGTACACTATTTCGCCGTGCTGATCGGGGTCGGCGCGACCACCGTCAACGCCTATCTTGCGCAGGAGACGATCGCCGAGCGGCACCGTCGCGGCCTGTTCGGGGATCTGAGCCTGAAGGCCGCCGTGCAGCGCTACAAGAAGGCGGTGGACAAGGGCCTGCTGAAGATCATGTCCAAGATGGGCATCAGCGTCGTCTCCTCCTACCGCGGCGGCTGCAATTTCGAGGCGATCGGCCTGTCCCGCGCCCTGGTGGGCGAGTTCTTCCCGGGAATGCAGTCGCGCATCTCCGGCATCGGGCTGCTCGGCATCGCGCGCAAGCTGCTCGACCTGCACACGCGGGCCTGGAGCGTGGACATCGTCACCCTGCCGGTGGGCGGAGTCTACAAGCTGCGCCGACGCGGCGAGACGCACGCCTTCGAGGGCGGCCTCATTCATCTGCTGCAGTCGGCGGTGGAGACCGACAGCTACGCCAGCTACCGCAAATACGCCGATGCGGTGCGTCGGCTGCCGCCGGTGGCGTTGCGCGACCTGCTCGATTTCCGGGATGGGCAAAAGCCCATCTCGGTCGACGAGGTCGACAGCATCACCGAGATCCGCAAGCGGTTGGTCGCACCCGGCATTTCGCTCGGCGCGCTGAGCCCGGAGGCGCACGAAACGCTATCGATCGCGATGAACCGCATCGGCGCGCGTTCCGACAGCGGCGAGGGCGGCGAGGATCCGGCGCGGCACAAGCCGCGGCCGAACGGCGACAACGCTTCATCGGCGATCAAGCAGATCGCGTCGGGCCGGTTCGGCGTCACCGCCGAGTACCTCAACAACTGCCGCGAGATCGAAATCAAGGTGGCGCAGGGCGCCAAGCCCGGCGAGGGCGGCCAGCTGCCGGGCATCAAGGTGACGGAACTGATCGGCCGGCTGCGCCATTCGACTCCCGGCGTCATGCTGATCAGCCCGCCGCCGCACCACGACATCTACTCGATCGAGGACCTGGCGCAGCTCATCTACGACCTCAAGCAGATCAACCCGGACGCCACGGTTTGCGTCAAACTCGTCGCGCGCAGCGGCATCGGCACCATCGCCGCCGGCGTCGCCAAGGCGAAGGCGGACGTCATCCTGATCTCGGGGCATGTCGGCGGCACCGGTGCCAGTCCGCAGAGCTCGATCAAATACGCCGGCCTGCCGTGGGAGATGGGGCTGTCCGAGACCCATCAGGTGCTGATGCTGAACCGGCTGCGGCACCGGGTGAAGCTGCGCACCGACGGCGGCCTGAAGACCGGCCGCGACGTGGTGATCGCCGCCATGCTGGGCGCCGAAGAGTTCGGCATCGGCACCGCGAGCCTCATCGCGATGGGCTGCATCATGGTGCGCCAGTGCCATTCGAATACCTGCCCGGTCGGCGTCTGCACGCAGGACGAGGGATTGCGCGCCAAGTTCGAGGGCACCCCCGAGAAGGTCATCAGCCTGTTCTCGTTCGTCGCGGAGGACGTGCGCAACATCCTGGCGAGCCTGGGCTTCCGCAAGCTCGAGGAAGTGATCGGGCGCACCGACCTGCTGCACCAGGTCAGCCGTGGCTCGGAGATCCTCGATGACCTCGACCTCAACCCGCTGCTGGCGCAGGCCGATCCCGGTCCGTACGCCCGCTACTGCACGCGGGAGGGCCGCAACGAGGTGCCGGAGACGCTGGACGCGCAGATGATCACCGACGCCGCCGCGCTGTTCGAGCACGGCGAGAAGATGCAGCTCACCTACTCGGTGCGGAACACGCATCGTGCGATCGGCACAAAGATCTCGTCGAAGATCACGCGCCGCTTCGGCATGGCCGGGCTGCAGCCGGGCCATCTGACCGTGCGGCTGCGCGGCTCGGCGGGGCAGTCGCTGGGGGCTTTCGCCGTGCAGGGGCTACGGCTGGAAGTGCTACGGCGACGCCAACGACTACGTCGGCAAGGGCTTGTCCGGGGCGACGATCATCGTGCGGCCGGCGCCGTCCTCGCTGCTGCGCAGCAACGAGAACACCATCGTTGGCAACACCGTGCTGTACGGCGCGACCGCCGGACACTTGTTCGCGGCGGGCCAGGCGGGCGAACGCTTCGCGGTGCGCAACTCAGGTGCCGAGGCGGTGGTGGAGGGCGTCGGCTCGAACGGCTGCGAGTACATGACCGGCGGCACGGTGGTGATCCTGGGGGCGGTCGGCGACAATTTCGGCGCCGGCTTCACCGGCGGGATGGCGTTCGTCTACGATCCAGACGAGCTGTTCGAGAAGCGGGTCAATCCTGACACGCTGCTTTGGCAGCGCATCGCGTCGCCGCACTGGGAGCAGGTCGCCCGCAAGCTCGTGGCGGCGCATGTCGAGGCCACGTCGAGCCGCTATGCGACCATGTTGCTGCACGACTGGGATCGCACCCTGCCGCGCTTCTGGCAGATCGTACCGAAGGAATACGTCAAGTATCTGGCCGAGCCACTGAGCGAGTTGCCGGAGCAGGCATTGCGCGCCTGAAGCGGGCCGCGGCGCCGGCCAGCGTCGCAGTTCCACCCCGGCGGTTTCCGTGCGATAGTGCTGGTGCGACTCGACCCGTCGTGCCCGCCCGCACGGGATTTCAGCCATGCCTGTTTCAGCCGCTCCTTACCGGACATCCATCGTCGCCGGCGCGCGCCGGGAAGCTCCCTCCATAACCGACTGGCTGCTGTACCATCGCGCGATCGGTTTCGATCACGTCTATCTCTACTGCAACGACGACGATCCGGTGGACCTCTACGGGCAGGTACTGCCGTTCCTGGCAGGCGAGCGGCCGTTCGTCACCTTCGTGCATCTGCCGTTCCAGGACCAGCGCTACCACATGTACGTCCACTGCCTGCGGGCGCATAAGGACGAGACGAAGTGGGTCATGTTCCTCGACGTCGACGAGTTCCTTTGCCTGCGCCAGCTGCACGACGTGAACGCCTTCCTCGATGCCGTCCCGAAAGGCTGGGACAGCATCTCGCTCAACCGGCTCATGTTCGGCCAAAGCGGCCTTGGGGAACGGCCGCCCGGTCGCGTGCTGCTCGACTGCACAAGGCGTGAGGGCGCGCTGAAGCACGTCTGCAAGACGCTGACGCGCACCGCGGCAATCGACCTCGGGGCGCTGCAGCGAAGAACGGAGTTTTGGCATCATTGGGACGAGCGGATGTTCCCGCGAATGCAGAGCCGCAACGTCGTCGGCGACGATATGCGGGAGGTTCGGGCCGACGACGAGGGACGGTCCTACGTCGCCGTCGAGACGAACGCGCGTCGGATCATCGAGCAGGCCGCCATCCATCGTCTGGCGACGGAGGACTTGCAGCCGGGGAGCGCGGTCGAGGATACGGCGCTCGCCGAGTTCTGGCGCGCGTATCTCGCTCGCGCACAGCAGACGCGCGTGATCCCTCCCGCGCCGGGACCCAACCTCGCGCTCGGCAAGCCGGCTGACCAGAGTTCCGTCTCCGACTTCACGGTCGGCGGGACGGCGGCCGAGCAGGCCGCGAATGTCGTGAACGGCCGGCCGACCGGCGGCGCCCAGTGCCGCACCGGCGACGACCCGTTTCCCTGGTGGTCGGTCGACCTGCAGCAGCAAGCGCGCGTCGGCGAAATCCGCATCTACAACTCCGTCGACAGCGTCGAGAATGCCCAGCGGCTAAAAAACTTCTTTGTCGAACTATCGAGCGACGGTGAGAACTGGTCGATGGTCTACGTCAAACATGACGAAGCCCTGGTCGGCGGGGTGGACGGCAAGCCGCTGATCGTCACTCTCGATCCGCCCGTGCGGGCACGTCACGTCAAGATCGCTTTGGTCGAGCCGGGCTCCCTGCAGCTCGATCAGGTCGAGGTGTACGGCGAGGCGGGAGCGCCGGTGGATGCGGTGGAATTGCCGGCACCGGCAGTGCGCCGCGCGGCCCCCCCGGTCGTCCATGTCGAACCTCACGGCGGCTTCGGCAACCAGATGATCCAGTTCCTGGCGGCCCACGCGATCGCTTCTCGTGTGCCGGGCTGCGTCGTCTCGAATGTCGATCTGTCGCGCTGGAACATCGTTCACCCCCCGGTGCCGGCAGACGGTCGCCCGACGGAGCGCGTCACCCCGCTCGACATGCGGCTCGACGTCGAGGGCCTGGCCGAGCGGCTGCGCAGCGGCGCGCTTGGCCGGGTGGAGATCGACAGTGTCGTGCGGCATATCGGCAACTTTCCCGCCCGCGAGCAGGCCGCCGCGCTGTTGCGGTCAGATCCCGCCGAGGCGGAGGGGTTCGGTCCGGATCATCTGGTCATCAATCTGCGCGGCAGCGAGGTGTACGCGGCGCCGCGCCCCGACCAGACGCTGATCCCGGCTGCGTTCTACGAGGAGGTCGTGCTCCGCACCGGCCTGACGCCGGTGTTCATGGGGCAGGTCGGCGCCAATCCGTACGTGGACGACCTGCGGCGTCGGTTCCCGGATGCCGAGTTCTTGCCGAGCTACGGCTCGAAGCTCGACTTCGAGATCATCCGGCGCTCGCGCAACATCGTCGTCAGCGTGAGCACGTTCTCCTGGCTGGCGGCCTGGTTGTCCGACGCCGAGCAGATCATCCTGCCGTTGTCAGGCTTCCTCAATCCGTTCCAGGCGCCCGAGGCCGATCTGCTGCCGCTGCGGGACCCGCGCTATCAGTTTCATCTGTTCCCGATCAACTACGCGGTCCCGGCGGAAGACCACGACAAGGTGCATCGGGCGATGACGGGAACTTGGCGACAGGTGACGTCCTCGATGCTTGAGGAGATGCGCGCGCGACGGCCGCGCTATGGCGACGCGACCGCGCTGGTCGAGGCGGCGTTCGACGAGGCGTTCTACCTGTCGCGCAACACGGGCGTGGCGGAGGCGGTCGCGGCTCGCGCCTTCAGCAGCGGCTACGACCACTACCGGCGGTTCGGCTGGCGCGAGAGTCGCGATCCGTTCCCGTTCGACCGGGCCTGGTACGCCCGCACCTATTGGCTGGCGGCGATCGAGGTCGGTCAGGGCGATTTCCGCGACCTGCACCATCACTACCTCGCAATCGGCCGGGATCGCGGCTACCTGCCGACACCCCCGCCGGCCCGGCCGGAGACCTGGGACGAGCGCGTGCAGCGGGCGATCGCGGAAGCGCAGGAGGCCGAGGCCTAGGACGTCGCCGACTGTTGCGCGACGCGGCGGCCGGCCATAAACCCGGGCGATGCGGTACCTCTACCATCTCCCGCTCTCGCCGTTTTCCCGCAAGGTGCGTCTTGTGCTGGCCGAAAAGCGCCTTCCGTTCGAATTGCGCCTGGAGAAGGCGTGGGAGCGGCGGCCGGATTACCTCGAGCTCAATCCGGCCGGCACCGTGCCCACCCTGCTCGAGGACAGCGGCCTCGCGGTTCCGGACTTGTGGGTGATCTGCGAATATCTCGATGAAGCTTACCCCGATACATCGCTGCTCGGCCGCACTTTGGCGCAGCGGGTCGAGGTCCGCCGGTTGGCCGCGTGGTTCGACGGACGGTTCGCCGAGGAGGTCTCACGCACCCTCTACGGCGAGAAGATTCTCAAGCGGATTTCCGGGCGGGGCAACCCGGACGCCACCACGCTGCGCATCGGCTACGCGGCGCTGCGCCACCATCTGCAATATGTGGGGTGGCTGGCGGAGACCCGGAAATGGTTGGCGGGCGAGGCGATCTCGGTCGCCGATTTCGCCGCCGCCGCGCATCTCTCGGTGCTCGATTTTGCGGGCGACGTCGACTGGTCGCACTCGCCGCCGGCGCGCGAGTGGTATGCCCGGATGAAGTCGCGGCCGAGCTTTCGCGGCATTCTCAACGACCGGGTGCCCGGCATCACGCCGCCGCCGCATTACGCGGATTTGGATTTCTGACCTCAGCGCTTGGGTGGGCCGGCGTCGAGGAGCGCCAGGTTCTGCTCGGCCAGATTGCCGGTGTCGGTGTCGGGCGCGAGTTCCCGCGCCCGCTGCCAGTCGGCCCGCGCGCCCGCTGCATCGCCGAGCCGTTGGCGGATGATGCCGCGTTCCAGCAAGGCCTCCGGGTTGTCCGCCTGTAACGCGAGAGCGCGGTTGATGTCGGCCTGCGCGGTCTCCAGCTTGCCCTCGTTGCGCCAGGCGGCGGCGCGGAACACCAGCGCGTCGACCCGGGTGGGGGCCAGCGACAGCGCGCGATTGAGGTCGTCGATCGCATCCATGTAGCGCTCCATGGTCGCCGCCGCGATCGAGCGGTCGATCAGCAGGTCGGGGCTGTCCGGCATCAGCGCGAGGGCCTTGGTCGCGTCGTCATAGGCGTGGGCGGGGTCGTCGGTCATCAGCCACGCCTGCACCGCCTGGCCGAACACGCCGGCGCGGGCCGCGTTGGTGGCTTCGCTGGCCTCCGCGGCCGCTCGTTCCAGCAGGGGCGCGGCGGTCTCGGGGTTGCCCAGCGCGAGCTCCGCCAGGCCGTGACAGTGCAGTGCGGGGGCGCCGCCCCCGGTCGCCTCCCAGGCGTCAGCGAACGCGCCGGCGCCGATCGGATCGCCGGCGATCATGTCGAGGCAGCGCTGGTAGTCCGCGCTGTCGGCCAAGCGCGGCGGCCCCGACGGCTCGGCGAAGGCGTGGGTGGCCGAGAGAAGCATCGCGATAAGCAGGATGGCGCGCGTCACGCCGCGCACACTAGCCAGGTCGTCTGGCGTCGGGCAAACGACCGAGATGAGCAGTGGGCGCTTGCTGGTGTTCGGCCTTGGCTATTCCGGGCGGGCGATTGCGTCCGCGGCGGTCGCGGGCGGATTCTCGGTGAGCGTCACGACCCGCACGCCGGGAGAGCGCACCGCGCCCGATGGAGTGGCGCTGGTGGGGTTCGACGCGGCCGGCCCGGCGATCGGGCGGGCGACGCACGTGCTTGCCACGGCGGCACCCGGCGAGGGGGCTCCCGGCGATGGGGGCGACCCCGTGCTGCTCCGCTACGCCGGGGAGATCATGGCCGCGCCAGGGCTGCGCTGGGTGGGGTACCTGTCCACCACCGGGGTATACGGCGATCGGCAGGGCGGTTGGGTGGACGAAAACACGCCACCCGCGCCGGGCTCGCCACGCTCGGAGCGGCGGGTTGCCGCCGAGCAGGCGTGGTCCCGTCTGGCCGCCCGCTGCGCGGTGGATATTTTCCGGCTGGCCGGGATCTATGGGCCGGGACGCTCGGCGTTCGATGATCTGCGCGCCGGCCGCGCCCGGCGGGTGGCGGCACCCGGTCACGCGTTCGGCCGCATCCATCGCGACGACATCGCAGAGGCGGTCGTTGCGGCCATGCGCCAGGCGCGGCCGGCCGGCGTGCGGGTGCTCAACCTCGCCGACGACGAGCCGGCCGAGAGCGCCCGCGTGGTGGAAGAGGCTGCCGGCCTGCTCGGCACGCCGCCGCCGCCGGAAGTGCCGCTCGCCGAAGCCATCGAGCGCATGAGCCCGATGGG
The DNA here is from genome assembly GCA_963719345.1 of uncultured Alphaproteobacteria bacterium. Taxonomy (GTDB): domain Bacteria; phylum Pseudomonadota; class Alphaproteobacteria; order Acetobacterales; family Acetobacteraceae; genus CAVRCA01. The sequence continues at coordinate 265,427 of CAVRCA010000003.1, read as the reverse complement.
CCGCAGCTTCTGGGCCGAGAACCGGAAAGTCTCCAGCGCCGGCACCAAGGCGGCGCTCGGTATCGCCTGGAAATACCCGAGTTTTCGCGAGGGCCTACGCGCCATCCTCGGCGAGGAAGGGGGCGAGGGTTCGGCGTAGCAGCGCGAGGTCGCCCGGCCGGGACAGGCGGTGGTCGCCGTCCTTCACCAAGGTGACCGTCACGTCGCCGGAAGCAACCTGTTCGGCCAGCCGCAGGCTGTGCTCCCAGGGCACGTCCGGATCGCGCTGGCCGTGCAGCAGCCGCAGCGGACAGGCGAGCCCGATCGGGGCGCCGAGCAGGAGATGCTCGCGCCCCTCCTCGATCAGGTTCTTCGTGATTGCGTACGGTTCGCCGTATTGGCTCGGCACAAGCAGCACGCCCTCACGTTGCAGGGTGGCGCGTTCCGCCGGCGTCATCGCCTCCCACATCAGCGTTTCGGTAAAATCCGGGGCGGCGGCGATGCCGATGAGGGCGCGGGTGCGCGCCGGGCGGGCCAGGGCGGCGAGCAGCGCCAGCCAGCCGCCCATCGAGGAGCCGACCAGGATCAGTGGACCCGCGGTGAGCCCGTCGAGTGCCGCCAGCGCGTCGTCGCGCCAGCGCCCGATCGTGCCGTCCTCGAATTGGCCGCCGCTCGCACCATGGCCCGAGTAGTCGAACCGCAGCATTGCCCGCCCCCGGGCGGCGCAGAAGGCGGCGAGGTCGCGCGCCTTGTCGCCGCTCATGTCGCTCCTGAACCCCGGGAAAAATACGGTGGTCGGCCCGCGCCCCTCGACCCGCGCCCAGGCGAGTTCCACCCCGTCGCCGCGGTCGAGCCGTCCGGTGATCTCCATACTCGGTCTCCTGGGTCGCTGCGGGCGATGGTATAGCCCGCCGGATGGTGGTGCTGCAGGTCTTGCCCTCTCTCGTCACCGGTGGCGTCGAGCGCGGCACCGTGGAAATCACCCGCGCCATCGTGCAGGCGGGCGGGACGGCGCTGGTGGCGAGCGCCGGCGGCCGATTGGTCACGGCCGTGGAGCAGGCGGGGGGGCGGCATGTCACGCTGCCGCTGGCCGGCAAGGACCCGCTTACCATCCTGCGGAACGTCTCCCGGTTGACGGCGCTGATCGGCGCCGCCGGGGTGCAGATCGTGCATGCCCGCTCGCGCGCCCCCGCCTGGTCGGCCTGGCTGGCGGCGCGGCGAACCGGGGTGGGGTTCGTCACCACGTATCACGGTGCCTACGGTGAAGGCGCCCCGCTCAAGCGCCGCTACAATTCAGTGATGGCGAAAGGCGAGCGGGTGATCGCGATCAGCGACTACATCGCTCGCCTGGTCGTCGCGCGCCACGGGGTTGATCCGGCGCGCATTCGGGTTATCCCCCGAGGGGTCGATCCGGTGCTGTTCGACCCGGCAACGGTGGCCGGCGAGCGGGTTGCCGAGACGGCGGCGCGCTGGCAGGTGCGGGAGCGCATGAGCACGGTCGTGCTGCCGGGACGGCTGTCGCGCTGGAAGGGCCATGCGGTGCTGCTCGACGCCGTGGCGCGGATGACGCGGCGGGACGTGTGCTGCGTGTTGGTGGGGGCGGCGGACGGGCACGACCGCTATGTCGCCGCGTTGCGGCGGCAGGCCGAGCGGCTCGGCATCGCCGACCGGGTGCGCCTGCCGGGCGCCAGCGACGACATGCCGGCGGCGCTGCTGCTGGCCGACGTCGTGGTCCATGCGTCGACCCAGCCGGAGGCGTTCGGCCGCGTGGTCATCGAGGCCCAGGCGATGCAGCGCCTGGTGATCGCCGCCGATCTCGGCGGGCCGGTGGAGACCGTGGAGCAGGGCGTCAGCGGCTGGCTGGTGCCGCCGGGCGACGCCGACGCGCTCGCGGCCACGCTGGATGCGGTGCTGGCGCTGAGCGGCGACGAGAAGCAGGCGGCTGGTCGGCGGGCTCGGGCGGCGGTGCTGTCGCGCTATACCACGGCGGCGATGCAGGCCGCGACGGTGGCCGTGTATCGCGAGCTGCTGGGGTGACGGAGGGCATCCGCATCCTGGTGATCCGCCTCGGCGCTCTGGGCGACTTCGTGCAGTCGTTCGGCCCATTTGCCGCCATCCGGGCGCGTCACCCTGGGGCGCGGATCACCCTTCTGACCACCCGGCCGTTCGCATCGCTGGCAGAGCGCGCGCCCTGGTTCGATGCCGTGCAAGTGGATTGCCGGCCGGACTGGTGGAACCTGCCCGGGATCATGCGCCTCGCGCGGTCGCTCCGCGGCTTCGACCTGGTCTATGACCTGCAGACCTCTTCGCGTTCGTCGCGCTATTTCCGGCTGGCGGGCCGGCCGCCCTGGTCGGGCATCGCGCCCGGCTGCTCGTATCCTCATGCCAATCCGGAGCGCGACCTGCTCCACACGCGCGAGCGCCAACGCGAACAGCTCGAGATGGCCGGCATCGTGGATTTCCCATTGCCGGACCTCGGCTGGTTGGCCGGGCCGCCCCGCTTTTCCCTGCCGGAACGGGCGGTGCTGCTGGTGCCGGGGGCGGCCGCCGCTCGCCCGCGCAAGCGGTGGCCAGCCGAGCGGTTCGCCGGTCTCGCGCGCTACCTCGCGGCCGCGGGGCACACGCCGGTGGTGATCGGCAGTGCCGCCGAGAAGCCGCTCGCGGCGACGATCCGCGGCGCCTGTCCGGCTGCACTCGACCTCACCGGCCAGACCGACATCGCCGACATCGCCAGCATCGCGGCGCGGGCGCACCTCGCCGTCGGCAACGATACCGGGCCGATGCACCTGGCCGCCGCCGTCGGTTGCCGCTGCGTCGTGCTGTTCTCCGCCGACAGCGACCCCGCGCTCACCGCGCCGTGCGGGCCGGACGGGTCATGGCCGGTCGTGCTCCGCGTCGATGATTTGTCAACCCTGAGTGTGGAGAGGGTTGCGGCGGCCATCCCGTGAGGCCATAGACCACGGCCTGCCGTACGCGGGCAGTCCCATCCGACGCTGGAGTCCAGCCATGCCTGCCATCACCCTGCCCGACCAGTCCGTGCGCCGTTTCGACGGGCCGGTGACGGGCACGGAGCTGGCGGCCGCCATCGGCCCCGGCCTCGCCCGTGCGGCGTTGGCGATGAAGCTCGACGGCAAGCTGGTCGACCTCGCCGCGCCGATCGACCACGACGCCTCGGTGGTGTTCGTCACCCGCCGCGACCCCGACGCGCTCGAATTGATCCGCCATGACGCTGCCCACGTGCTGGCCGAGGCGGTCCAGGACCTCTACCCCGGCACCCAGGTCACGATCGGCCCGGCAATCGAGAACGGGTTCTACTATGATTTCGCGCGCAACGAGCCGTTCACCCCGGAGGATTTTCCGGCCATCGAAGCCAGAATGCGCGACATCATCGCACGCGGCGAAAAGTTCGAGCGCGAGGTAATCGACCGCGACGACGCCATCCGCTTCTTTCAGGCGCGCGGCGAGAAATACAAGGCGCAGCTCGTCGAAGACCTCCCGATGGGCGAGACCATCACCCTGTACCGGCAAGGCGAGTGGGTCGATCTCTGTCGTGGCCCGCATATGCGCAGCACGGCCGATGTCGGCTCGGCCTTCAAGCTGATGAAGGTCGCCGGCGCCTATTGGCGGGGCGACCACCGCAACGCCATGCTGAGCCGCATCTACGGCACCGCCTGGCGCGACCAGAAGGAACTCGACGGCTACCTGCACATGCTGGAGGAGGCGGAGAAGCGCGACCACCGGCGTATCGGCAAGCAGATGGATCTTTTCCATCTGGAGGAGGCCGCGGTCGGCAGCGTGTTCTGGCACCCGAAAGGGTGGAAGCTGTATCGCACCGTCGAGGACTACATGCGCCGCCGGCTGGATGCCGCCGGATACCAGGAAGTGCGCACGCCGCAACTGGTCGACCGCTCGCTGTGGGAGGCGTCCGGCCATTGGGAGAATTACCGCGAGCACATGTTCATCGCCCGGGTGGAGGACGAGGACAAGCACCTTGCACTGAAGCCGATGAGCTGCCCGTGCCACGTGCTGATCTTCCGCCAGGGCATCCGCTCCTATCGCGAGCTGCCGCTGCGCATGGCGGAGTTCGGCTCCTGCCATCGTTACGAGCCGTCGGGCGCGCTGCACGGCATCATGCGCGTGCGCGCGTTCACGCAGGACGACGCGCACATCTTCTGTACCGATGAGCAGATCGCCCCCGAAACCGCGCGCTTCGTGGCGCTGCTCTCGTCCATCTACCGGGATCTCGGCTTCGACAGTTTCCGCGTGAAGTTCAGCGATCGTCCGACGCCACGGGCGGGCAAGGAAACCGACTGGGACCGGGCGGAGGCGGCGCTGCGCGAAGCCTGCCGGCTCGCCGAAATCGATTACGAGCTGAACCCGGGGGAAGGCGCGTTCTACGGCCCCAAGCTCGAATTCGTGCTGCGCGACGCGATCGGACGCGACTGGCAGTGCGGCACCTTGCAGGTCGACTACGTGCTGCCCGAACGGCTGGATGCCGAATACGTCGGCGAGGACGGCGCCCGGCGCCGGCCCGTCATGCTGCATCGCGCAATCCTTGGCAGTTTCGAGCGCTTCCTCGGCATCCTGATCGAGCAGTATGCCGGGCGGTTCCCGCTGTGGCTGGCCCCGGTGCAGGTCGTGGTCGCAACCATCGTCTCGGATGCCGACGAATACGCGCTGGAAGTCGCCGACGCGCTTGCGGGCGGCGGGGCTTGCCGTGCTGACCGACCTTTCCAACCAGAAGATCAACGCCAAGGTGCGCGAGCACAGTCTGGCGCACGTCCCGGTGCTCGCCGTGGTCGGCCGGCGCGAGGCGGAAACCCGCACGCTGGCGCTGCGCCGGCTCGGCGGGGAGTTGCAGCAGGTGATCGGGCTGGCCGACGCGGTGGCCAGCCTTGCGGCGGAGGCGACGCCGCCCGACATCAGGGCGATGCCGGTGCCGGTGGCGGTACAGGTTTGAGCGATGCGGGTGCCTGCGCGCTTGATCCGGGTGAGCCGCCTCGGCACACTTGCTTCGCCTTGCCCGGCTTTCCCGGCAGGCCCCCAATCGAGACCGGCTTTGCAACAACCAGAGGAGACCGACCATAGCTAGAGGACCCATGCCCGCTTCGCCGACCCGTGACGGGCCGCGTGTGAACGAGGAGATAAGATCGGCGCAAGTTCGGCTGATCGACCAGGATGGTGAGATGCAGGGCGTTATGACCGCCCGTGACGCGCTGCTGCGCGCCTATGGCGTCGGCCTCGACCTGCTGGAGATCAGCCCCAATGCCGATCCGCCGGTGGTGAAGATCCTGGATTTCGGCAAGTTCAAATACGAGCAGCAGAAGAAGAAGAACGAGGCCAAGAAGCGACAGAAGGTCATCGAGATCAAGGAGATCAAGGTCCGCCCCAACATCGACGAGAACGACTATCAGGTGAAGATGCGCGCCATGAAGTCGTTCATCGATGAGGGCGACAAGGTCAAGGTGACGCTGCGCTTCCGCGGCCGCGAGATGGCGCACCAGGAGATCGGTGTGCGCGTGCTCGAGCGTATCCGCAACGAGATGGACCCGGTGACCAAGGTGGAGCAGATGCCCCGCATGGAAAACCGCCAGATGGTGATGGTGCTCTCGCCCCGCTGAGGCCAGGCGGGACGCGGACGAACGCGCGAAACGTTGCGGGTCTTGTTCTAGGCGGCGGCCTGCATCGGGCTCGCCTGCGCTGACGCGGGCGGCTCCGCCAGAACGTTGCGCACGTCACGCCAAGTGCCGACTACACCGCCAATCTCGCCGGTGAAGAAGCTGTAGAACTCGTCGAGCCAGGCGAGAAACCGCGACAGATCCTCCCGCGTGCGGACGTAGGGCGTGTTGCCCGGCACCAGCGAGGGCGTGTGATAGGTCAGCACGAACACCCGATGGCCGGTCGCGGCCATGTGCCGCACCAGGCGCTTGGCTTCCCCGATCCTGATCCCTTCGGGCGTGATCTTGCTGCGCTCCAGCAGGCGAAGGCGGGCCATCAACGCCGTGAGGCCGCTCCGCGCGGCGAGGTCGCTGAACACCAGCCGGTCCGGCGCCGGGGAAAAGCGCGACAACGCCCCGACCGTCGCGGCGGACCCTGGGATCTCCAGCAGGCTGCGCTCGGCATCGAGCCAGAACGGGGCGGCCGACAGCCCGGTGAAATCGGGCCCGTCCTGGAGTGAGAAATCCCAGACCGGCATGACGCTGCTGTCGGCCTCGTAGCCCAGCGCCTTGAGGATGTCGGCGGTGCGCGGCCCGGCGCCGTAGCGGCCGGCCCGGTAGATGCGTGGGCGCACGCCCAGCGCGTCCTCGATCATGGCGGTCAGGACGCGGATCTTTCCCGCTTCGAGCGCGAGCGGCAGGCTGCCGGGGTAGGAGTTGCGCCGGCTCACTTCCTCGACGAAGGGCGGCGTCACCCAGGGATGCAGCTGGGCGCCCACGTCGCACGCCCCTTGTGCAAGCAGGTCACGCAGCGGCGTCCGGCCGGCATCCTGCGCGGCTACCGGGTAGTCGACCATGTAAGTGGGCACCACGCCATGGCGTTCGAAAACCCGATGCGCCGGCCCCTGATGCGCCATCGAGGCCACGTCCACCTCGTCGCGCGAGAACGGGCGGCTCCAATCGAACGCCTCCTCGGCGTCGATGATGGTCAGCAAGGTGGGACGGGCGATCCTTCCGACCGCGGCCGGGGCATGGAACCGGGTGTTCAGCACCGAGGCGGAGGTGCCGACGATCTCGGTCCGGGTCGACTGAGGCGTCCGGGTGGATTGCGCCGGCTCCGGCTGCGGGAAGCCGTAGATTGAGAGATAGCGACGGGCGACATGCTCCATGGCGAAGGTCGCGCGGGCGAACTCGGCCGCGCCGGCTGCCGATGCCGGTCCGCAGCGCGGGATCGGCGGCGAGGCGGAGCACGGCGGCGACGTAGCCGGCATCGTCGGAGAACAGCAGGCCGGTCTCGCCGTCCTGGACGAACAGGTCGTTGACGCCGGGCAGGTGGCGCACGACGACGGGCACCCCGTTGGCCTGCGCCTCGGGGACGACCGTGCCGAAGCCCTCGAGCCGCGAGGCGAACGTCATGATGTCGGCCGCCTGTAGATACGGATAGGAATCGGCCACTTCGCCGACGAAGACCACCCGCTTGCCGAGACCCCGCTCGCCGAGATGGAGGGCGCCGACGAGCCGGTGCAGTTCCGCCACGTAGTCGGGTTCGAGCGCCGGGCCGACCAGCAGCAGGACGGTATCTGGCTGGACCGCCAGGATCTCGGGCAACAGGCGGATCAGCAGCAGCGGGTCTTTTCGCGCGCACAGGCCGCCGACGAAGATGAGGACCAGAGCCTCCGGCGCGATCCCGTGCCTTGACCGGATCTCCGCGCCGGCAGTCGGATCCGGCCTCGACAGGGTGATGCCGCAAGGCACCAGATGACAGCGCTCCGGCGTGACGATCGACGCCGTCTCCTGCTGGAGCTTGGGGCTGATCGAGACATAGGCGTCGAACAGCCGGAACAGCCGGCAGGCGATGCCGCGCAGGGAGGCGCGGTAGCGGCTGACCAGGACGGGCACGCTGTCGTCCAGGGTGGCGGAGAGCACCAGCCGGCGGCGCCACAGCCGGGCCATGAGATAGGTGAGAAAATACCAGTCGGCGTGGGTGCGCACGTGGACGGTGTCGTAGCGGTGCAGGTGGCGGGCGAACCACCACACCAGCGCCAGTTCGTGCCGCCATGCCGGCCTCGGTGGTGCGTTCAGGTAGAACACGCGCTGCAGCGTCGAGCACGTCGGCACGCCGCCTGTCGGCCCTGGCGTAGCGGTGACCAGCACGTCGTGCTCCACCTCCGGCGCCAGCGCCTGCATCACCGCCGAGCAGCGCTCCATGAAGACGCCCTCGCCGGTGAACATCGGCCGATACAGTTTTAGGACATGCAGCACGCGGGCCGGGCGGCCCGGCGAGTTACGTTGATCGACAGGTTGATCGCTTGATTGGCCGATCAATGCGATCTGCTCCGCCCGGGTCTGCCCAGCCGAGCCGCCTCACTCGGCGGCGGCGGATACCGGAGCGGCCCGGCCGCGCTCGGTCAGCAGCCGGTCGAAATACGCGATGGTGCGCGTCAGCCCGTCATCGAGGCGTACCCGGGGCTCCCAGCCGAGGATGTCGCGGGCGCGGGCGATGTCGGGGCAGCGCTGCAGCGGATCGTCCTGCGGCAGCGGCCGGTGGACGATCTTGGACGACGAGTTGGTCAGCCGGATCACCCGCTCGGCCAGTTCGCGCACCGGGATCTCGTGCGGGTTGCCGAGGTTGATCGGCCCGGTGATGTCGTCCGGCGTCGCCATCATGCGCAGGAAGCCCTCGACCAGATCGTCGACGTAGCAGAAGGCACGGGTCTGGCTGCCGTCGCCGAACAGCGTGATGTCCTCGCCGCGCAGCGCCTGGACGATGAAGTTGGAGACCACGCGGCCGTCGTTGGGGTGCATCCGCGGGCCATAGGTGTTGAAGATCCGCACCACCTTGATCTTGAGGTTGTGCTGGCGGCGATAGTCGAAGAACAGGGTTTCGGCGCACCGCTTGCCCTCGTCGTAGCAGGCGCGCGGGCCGAGCGGGTTGACGTTGCCGCGATAGTCCTCGGTCTGCGGGTGGACCGTCGGGTCGCCATAGACCTCGCTGGTGGAGGCCTGAAAAATCCGCGCGCCGATCCGCTTGCCGAGGCCGAGCATGTTGATCGCCCCGAGCACGCTGGTCTTCGTCGTCTGCACCGGGTCGAACTGGTAGTGCACCGGCGAGGCCGGGCAGGCGAGGTTGTAGATCTCGTCCACCTCGACATAGAGCGGGAAGGTGATGTCGTGGCGCATCGCCTCGAAATTGGGCTGGCCGACCAGGTGGCTGATGTTGTCCTTGCGCCCGGTGAAATAGTTGTCGACGCACAGCACGTCGTGACCTTGCTTCAGCAGGCGCTCGCAGAGGTGCGAGCCGAGAAAGCCGGCACCGCCGGTCACCAGCACGCGCTTGCGGGTCAGGTCCATGCATCTCTCCAAGGTTAGGCTCGCCAAGCGCGGGAATGCGCATCTCCGAACGAACGTATCGGAGCGCGCGAACCCGGCGCAATCAATCCGACGTTCGATGCTAGCCAAGGCAGGTTAACGGATCACTGTCGCGGCTCGTTCCGCCGGCTCCCTGGACGAGCCGGCCACCGCGGACGGGCCAGATGCGACGCATGAGCCGATTGACTTCGGCGGCGCGGAGCGGGATAAGCCCGGCTATCCGGGTCATCGATGACGTGCCCGGTCCCCGCCCTGTGCGGGGGCTCCGCCGCTCCGCGAGGGTTCGCGCAGCGGCGCAATAGGTCATTGGAGTCCGTCGATCGTGTTCGAGGCGCTGTCCGACAAGTTATCCGGAGTGTTCGACCGGCTGCGCGGTCGCGGCGCGCTGTCCGAGGCCGACGTCAACGAGGCGCTACGCGAGGTGCGGCTCGCCCTGCTCGACGCTGACGTGGCGCTGCCGGTGGTGCGCGAATTCGTCGCCAAGGTGCGCGAGCGCGCGGTCGGCACCGAGGTGCTGGACAGCGTCAGCCCCGGCCAGCAGGTGGTCAAGATCGTCAACGACGTGATGATCGAGCAGCTCGGGGGGGCGGGGGCGGTTCCGCTCAACCTCAACGCGCCGGCGCCGATCCCGATGCTGATGGTCGGGCTGCAGGGCTCGGGCAAGACGACGACGGCGGGCAAGCTCGGGCTGCGCCTGCGCGAGCGGCTGCGGCGGCGGGTGCTGCTGGCGAGCCTCGACACCCAGCGCCCGGCGGCGCAGCTCCAACTGGCCCAGCTCGCCGAGCGCGCGGGGGTGCCGAGCCTGCCGATCGTCGCCGGCGAGACGCCCGTGCAGATCGCCCGGCGCGCCATGGAGGCGGGCCGCCGCGAGGGTTTCGACGTGGTGATCCTCGACACCGCCGGGCGGCTGTCGATCAACCAGGAACTGATGGCGGAAGTGGCCGAGATCCGCGCCGCCACCAACCCGGTCGAGACCCTGCTGGTGGTCGACGCGATGACCGGCCAGGACGCGGTCAACACGGCAAAAGCGTTCAACGACGCGCTCGGCGTCACCGGCATCGTGATGACCCGGATGGACGGCGACGCCCGCGGCGGCGCTGCCCTGTCGATGCGGGCGATCACCGGCGCGCCGATCAAGCTCACCGGCGTCTCCGAAAAGCTCGATGGGCTGGAGGATTTTCACCCCGAGCGGGTGGCCGGCCGCATCCTCGGCATGGGCGACATCGTCGGATTGGTGGAGAAAGCCTCCGAGACGGTCGATGAGGAAGAAGCGGAAAGACTTGCTCGCAAGATGGCGAAGGGCAAGTTCGACCTCGAGGACTACGCGAGCCAGCTCAAGCAGATCAACAAGATGGGCAGCCTTTCGGGCATCCTCGGGATGCTCCCCGGCCTCGGCAAGATGAAGGCGCAGCTCGAGGACGCCAACCTCGACACCACCATCCTCAAGCGGCAGTCGGCGATCATCGGCTCGATGACGCGCAAGGAGCGGCGGACGCCGGATATCATCAAGGCGAGCCGCAAGAAGCGCATCGCCGCCGGCTCCGGCACCTCGGTGCAGGAGGTGAACCGGCTGCTCAAGCAGTTCGACGACATGTCGACGATGATGAAGCGGATGAACAAGCTCGGCCAGAAGGGGCTGATGCGGCACGGCCTGTCGGCGCTGATGCCGAAGGGCATGGCGCAGCAGCAACGGGGTGGCCGGGGATTCTGACGGCCCGGTGACGGCCGCAGCCCCTTTCGTCATGCCCGGACTTGGTTCGGGCATCCACGGCGGCAGGGCGCGGCGGCAGGGATGGCCGGATCAAGTGCGGCCGTGACGATTGTCTTTATGGGAGACTGAAGCTTTGGGTCTGAAAATCCGCCTTGCCCGTGCAGGGGCGAAGAAGCGCCCGTACTACCACATCGTGGTGGCCGACAGCCGCAGTCCGCGCGACGGGCGGTTCCTCGAAAAGCTTGGCAGCTACAACCCGATGCTGCCGGCCGAGCACGCCGAGCGGGTGCGGCTGGAAGAGGAGCGGGTCCAGTACTGGATGGACCAGGGGGCGGTCGCCACCGATCGGGTGGCGCGGTTCCTTGGCCGCGCCGGGCTGGTGCCGATGCCGCAATATGGCGAGCAGCCGGTGAAGTCGGCGCCGAAGAAGAAGGCGCAGGAGCGCGCCCGCGCCGCCGCGGCGGCCTGACGGGAGCCCGGTGGCCGAGCGGCGCATCCTGATGGGCGTGGTGGGCCGGCCGCACGGCGTCCGCGGCTTGCTGCGCGTCGTGAGCTACACCGCCAGCCCGCCGGACCTCGCTGCCTACGGTCCGCTGTCGGACGACCGTGGCCGCCGGTTCGCGCTGCGCTGGCGGGGCGAGGGCGTGGCCGAGCTCACCGAACTTGTCGAAGGGCGGCGGGTGCCGATCGCCGATCGGGATGCGGCGGAGCGGCTGACCAACACGCGCCTGTACCTCGACCGCGCGCGCCTGCCGTCGCCCGAGGCCGACGAGTTCTATTTGGCAGACCTGGTCGGCCTGGCCGCCTTCGATCCAGCGGGAGAGGCTTTGGGCCGGGTCTCGGCGGTCCATGATTACGGTGCCGGGGCCAGCCTGGAGATCGACCGGGACGGCGCGCCGGCGTTGCTGGTGCCGTTCACCCGCGCCGCCGTTCCCGAGGTGGACGTGGCGGCCGGCCGGATCGCGGTGGTGTCGCCCGACGAGGTGGTCGCCGCCGAACCGGCGCGGGTGGCGGGATGAGCTGGCGCGCCACCGTGCTGAGCCTGTTTCCAGAAATGTTTCCGGGTCCGCTCGGTCACTCGCTGGCCGGGCGTTCGCTGCAGGTCGGGCGCTGGTCGCTGGAGGCGGTCGATATCCGCGACTTCGCGACCGACCGGCATCGCAGCGTCGACGACACCCCGTTCGGCGGCGGCGTCGGCATGGTGCTGCGCCCGGACGTGGTGGATTCGGGGCTCGCGCAGGCGGCGGACGGACGACCGATGCTGTTTCTCACACCGCGGGGCCGACGGTTCGCTCAGACCGATGCGCGACGGCTCGCGGCCGGACCTGGAGTGGTGCTGCTCTGCGGCCGCTACGAGGGCGTCGACCAGCGGGTGATCGAGGCGCGCGGCCTCGAGGAGATCAGCATCGGCGACTACGTGCTCTCGGGGGGCGAGCCGGCGGCGTTGGTGCTGCTGGATGCCTGCGTCCGGCTGCTGCCCGGCGTGATGGGCGCGGCGGCGAGCGCCGAGGAGGAGAGTTTTTCCGGCGGATTGCTCGAATACCCGCAGTACACGCGCCCGGCCGAGTGGCAGGGGCGCCGTGTGCCCGAGGTGCTGCTGTCGGGGCATCACGCGGCGGTCGCCGGCTGGCGGCGCGCCGAGGCGGAGCGCGTCACGCGGGAGCGGCGGCCCGATTTGTGGGCGGCCTATCGGCCCGAAGGTGCCGTCATGCCGGGCGCGGCCGCGCCGTAGGGATTTTCAGGAAAGGACAGGCGATGAACATTCTCCAGCAATTCGAGGCGGACCAGGTCGCCCGGTTGACGGCCAACCGGACGATCCCTGCCTTCGTGCCCGGCGACACGCTGCGGGTTGCGGTGCGGGTGGTCGAGGGCGAGCGCACCCGGGTGCAGAACTTCGAGGGCGTGTGCATTGCCCGCTCCAACAAGGGACTGAACAGCAATTTCACCGTGCGCAAGATCAGCTACGGCGAGGGGGTCGAGCGCGTCTTTCCGCTCTATTCCCCGATCATCGCCGAGATCGCGGTGGTGCGTCGCGGCGACGTGCGCCGGGCCAAGCTCTATTATCTGCGCGGTCGCAGCGGCAAGTCGGCGCGCATCGCGGAGAAGGCCCGCACCGTGCCGGGCGCCGAGCCCGCGCCAGAGCCCGCCGCCGCCGAGTAGTTTTCGGCTGGATCCGTCCCCGCCGTCATTGCCGGACTTGTTCCGGCAATCCATCCTGCTCGCCTGGCAGAACCTGGGATGGTTGCCCGGACATGTCCGGGCATGACGATGCCGGCAAATGGGACAGCAATGAAGTCAAGCAGGACGGCTAAAATGCAGGAGAGGAACTGACCGATGTCGGGCACGACCCCGCGCACGCTCTACGACAAGATTTTCGACGGCCACGTGGTCGAGCGGCTCCCGGACGGCACCTGCGTTCTCTACATCGACCGCCACCTCGTCCATGAAGTGACCAGCCCGCAAGCGTTCGAGGGGCTGCGCATGGCTGGCCGGCGTGTCCGGCGGCCGGACGCCACGATCGCGGTCGTCGACCACAACATCGCGACCACGCCCGATCGGCGCTCCGGCATCAAGGAGGAGGACAGCCGCATCCAGGTCGAGACGCTGGAGCGCAACGTCGCCGAGTTCGGCGTGCCCTACTTCCCGGTGCTCGACGCTCGGCAGGGCATCGTCCACATCATCGGCCCCGAGCAGGGCATCACCCTGCCCGGCATGACCATCGTATGTGGCGACAGCCATACCTCGACGCATGGAGCGGTCGGGGCGCTCGCGTTCGGCATCGGCACCTCCGAGGTGGAGCACGTGCTGGCGACGCAGACGTTGTTGCAGAAGAAATCGAAGAACATGCTGGTCGAGGTGAACGGCGCGCTGCCGTTCGGCACCACGGCAAAAGATCTCGTGCTCGCGATCATCGGCGAGATCGGCACGGCGGGCGGCAACGGGCACGTGATCGAGTTCGCCGGCGAGGCGCTTCGCGGGCTCGACATGGCCGGGCGACTGACGGTCTGCAACATGTCGATCGAGGCGGGCGCGCGTGCCGGCCTGATCGCGCCCGACGAGACCACGTTCGAGTATCTTCGGGGGCGGCCGTATTCGCCGAAAGGCGAGGCGTTCGACCATGCGGTGGCGTTCTGGCGCACGCTACCCACCGACCCGGGCGCGGTCTACGACAAGACCGTTCGGCTGGATGCCGAAAAAATCGCACCGATGGTGACGTGGGGCACCAGTCCCGAGGCGGTGCTGCCGATCACCAGCGCGGTGCCCGACCCGGCGGCGATCGACGACGAAGCGGCGCGCGCGCAAGCGCAACGCATGATCGAATACATGGGCCTGACGCCCGGGCAGAGGCTCGAGGATGTGAAGGTGGACGTGGTATTCATCGGCTCCTGCACCAACGGCCGCATCGAGGACATCCGCGCCGCCGCCAAAATTGCCCAGGGCCGCAAGGTCGCGCCCGGAGTGCGGGCGCTGGTGGTGCCGGGCTCCGGCATCGTCAAGCAGGAGGCGGAAGCGGAGGGGCTCGACCGCGTGCTCACCGAGGCCGGGTTCGAGTGGCGCGAGGCGGGTTGCTCGATGTGCCTGGGCATGAACCCCGACAAGCTGACGCCCGGCCAGCGCTGCGCCAGCACGTCGAACCGCAATTTCGAGGGCCGCCAGGGGCCGGGCGGGCGGACGCATCTGCTGTCGCCCAGCATGGCGGCGGCGGCGGCGGTGACGGGGCACCTGGCCGACGTACGGCAGTTGGGCTGAGGAGGCGGCGAGCATGGAACCATTCACGACGCTGACCGCGCCGGCCGCACCGCTGCCATTGGCGAACGTCGATACCGACAAGATCATTCCCGCGCGCTTTCTCAAGACGATCAAGCGCAGCGGGCTCGGCGTCCATCTGTTCGACACGCTCCGCTACGACGGGCAGGGCCAAGAAAAGCCGGATTTCGTGCTGAACCAGGAGCCGTACCGGCAGGCGCAGATCCTGATCGCGCACGAGAACTTCGGCTGCGGCTCGTCGCGCGAGCACGCGCCCTGGGCGCTGCTCGATTTCGGCATCCGCTGCGTGATCGCGCCGGATTTTGCCGATATTTTCCATACCAATTGCTTCAAGAACGGTATCCTCCCCGTCCGGCTGCCGCGCGCGGTGTGCGACCAACTGATGGAGGACGCGCAACTCGGCGGAAATGCGCGGCTCACCGTCGACCTTGCGCGCCAAGTGGTCATCCGGCCGAATGGCGAGGAAATCCCGTTCGAGATCGACCCGTTCCGCAAGCATCTGCTGCTCAATGGGCTCGACGACATCGGCCAGACGATGCAGCACGCACCGAAAATCGAAGGGTATGAGCGGCAGCGGTCGCACACCCATTCCTGGTTGCCGTCGATCGACGCGGTCTAGGCGCCGCGTCGCAAGGAGGGCCAGATGGCCGCAAACAAGAAACTTCTGATCCTGCCGGGCGACGGCATCGGCCCCGAGGTGATGCGCGAGGTGCGTCGGGTCATCGACTGGATGGATCGGCGGCGAAAGGTCCGGTTCGATATTGCCGAGGACTTGGTCGGCGGCGCTTCGCTCGACGCGCGCGGCGTATCGATCACCGAGCAAACCCTGGAACGCGCCCGCGAGGCCGACGCGATCCTGTTCGGCGCCGTCGGCGGCCCGAAATGGGATGCGCTCGGCTTCGACAAGCGGCCCGAGCTTGCCATCCTGTCGTTGCGTAAGCAGCTCGACCTGTTCGCGAACCTGCGCCCGGCGACGGTGCTTGATCCGCTGGTGGACGCGAGCACGCTCAAGCCGGACGTGGTGCGCGGGCTCGACCTGATGATCGTGCGCGAGAGCACCGGGGGGATCTATTTCGGCGAGCCGCGCGGCGTCGAGCGGCTGGCGAACGGCCAGGAGCGTGGGTTCGATACCGAATCCTACACGACGGCGGAGATCGAGCGGGTCGCGCGGGTCGGCTTCGAGCTGGCGCGCCAACGCCAGCGCCGCGTCACCAGCGTCGAGAAGGCCAATGTGATGCAGAGCGGGCTGTTCTGGCGTCGCGTGGTCACTGACCTGCACCAGCGCGAGTTCTCCGATATTTCTCTGTCGCACATGTACGCCGACAATTGCGCGATGCAGCTGGTGCGCAATCCGCGCCAGTTCGACGTGATCGTCACAAGCAACATCTTTGGCGACCTGCTGTCCGATCTCGCCTCCATGCTGACCGGCAGCCTTGGCATGCTGCCCTCGGCAACCCTCGGAGCGCCGGATTCGTCCGGGCGCCGGCGTGCGCTGTATGAGCCGATCCATGGCAGCGCGCCCGACATCGCCGGCAAGGGGATCGCCAACCCGCTGGCGCAGATCCTGAGCTTTGCGATGCTGCTGCGCTACTCGTTCGAGATGGCGGAGGAGGCCGCGCTGATCGAGCGCGCGTGCAGCAAGGTGCTCGCGAGCGGCCTGCGCACCGCCGACATCATGGCGCCGGGCACCGCCAAGGTCGGCACCGGAGTTATGGGCGAGTCGATCTTGCGGGAGCTGGACAAGCTTGCTGCTTAGCCGACTTGGCTGAGAAAGGCCGGGCGAGGCGGACTTTGGCCTTGAGAGATAAGTGACGCCCGGCAGAGCCCTGTGCTATCTAGCTATCTATCTAGCCAGATGGAGGGGCAGGTGCATACTGTCGGAGTGTTCGAGGCCAAAAATCGCCTGACTGCTTTGCTCGATGAAGTCGAGGAGGGGGGCGAGGTTCTGATCACCCGTCGCGGCAAGCCGGTTGCGAGGCTGGTCCGGGCGGAGGCCGGCATCGATCGCAGCAAGGCAAGGCGCGCTGCGGCTGGACTGCGCACGTTCAGCAAGGGCCAGACGCTTGGGGATCTCTCGCTGCGGGAGCTGATCAGCGAAGGGCGACGATGAGCCTCGTAATCGATAACTCCGTCGCTCTCGCATGGTGCTTCGAGGACGAGCAGACTGCGGCCGTGATGGACCTGTTGGACCGTGTCGCCGAGACCGGTGCCGTCGTGCCGCAGCTTTGGCCAATTGAGGCGCTCAACGGACTGCTGACGGCGGAGCGGCGCGGCCGGATCGACGTGGCCACCCGGGAACGCCTGGCCGGTTTTCTTCAGGATTTGCCAATCAGCATTGACGACGAGACGACACTCCGAATCTGGACCGTAACCGCGCAATTGGCCCAACGGCATCGGATCACTGCTTACGATGCTGCTTATCTCGAGCTCGCCCGGCGGCGTAGTCTGCCGCTGGCGACTTCAGATAAGCAGCTGATCGCCGCGGCACAGCCCGAGGGCGTGACGCTGCTCCCGAGCACCTGATTCCGTATCCGCTTAATCCGGGGTGGCTTGCCGGGCCGCGGTGCATCCGCTACATCCCCGCCCTCGGCGGCGCCCGTAGCTCAATTGGATAGAGCACCAGACTACGGATCTGGGGGTTAGGAGTTCGAATCTTCTCGGGCGCGCCACGTTCCCCTGACACTGCCTGGAAGAAGCGGCGGGGCACGCCGAACGGCTTGGCGGGGGCTGGCCGACAGTCCTGACCGGGGAAACCTCATGTCCGAATTCGTCGTCCACAGCATTCCCGGCAGCCCGTTCGGGCGGGCCGTGCTCGCGACGCTGGAGGAAAAGCGCGCGCCCTATCGTCTGGCGCCGGTGGCTCCCGGCACGTTCCGCTCGCCGGAACATCTGGCGCGCCACCCGTTCGGTCGGGTGCCGGTGCTGGAGCACGATGGCTTCAGCCTCTACGAGAGCCAAGCCATCCTACGCTACCTGGATCGGGTGCTGCCGACTCCCGCACTGACGCCCGCCGATCCTCGAGCCGCCGCACAGATGGACCAGGTGATGAACATCAACGACTGGTATCTGTTCCAGGGCGTCGGCAACGTCATCGTCTTCCACCGGATCGTGGGGCCGCGCGTCCTGGGGCTCGCGCCGGACGAGCAGGCGGTGGCCGCCGCCATGCCGAGGGCGCACGCCGTGTTCCAGGAGCTCGCACGGCTTCTCGGTGACCGGCCATATTTCGCGGGCACGGAGGTGTCGCTGGCCGACCTGCTGGTCGCGGGGCCAATCGATTTCTTTGCCGAGACGCCCGAATGGGCGGTGTTGAGCGCGCCGCACCGCAACCTTGTCGCTTGGCTCGGGCGGATGAACGCCCGTCCCAGCCTGCGGGCGACCACCTGGGAGCGGGTGGCCGCGATGGCCTGAGCCGCGGTCCGACGCGGCGGCGTCCAGCCTCGCCATCAACGGCTGAGAGTGCCAAGATCGCGCCGGCGCGGCGAGGGGCGGAACCGATGGATAACGAAGGCGTCGAGGTGACGGTCCAGGTCGGCGGCCGCACGCATCGCGGTCGCTACACGGCCGACCGGCACGGCATCATCACCGTCATGCACCCCGAATACGGCCAAAAAATCTCGCAGCGCGGCGGCGTCAACACCCTCGCGGTTGCCCGCTCGATGCTGAAGCAGCTGATCCGCGAAGGAGTACGCGCCGGCACCCACGCGCCGGGCGATTCCTGAACCTTTGCAGGGCGCCCCGGGACCGCCGGCGGGTGCCGTGACCGATCCGCTGATCGTCACCCTGGCGCTCGATCCGGCGACCCAGGACTGGCTCGAAGGCATGCGTCGGGCGTATTTCCCGCCGGAGCGCAATCTCGTGCCGGCGCATGTGACGCTGTTTCATGCCCTGCCCGGCGCGGAGACCGCCGCCATCCGCGCCGCACTCGCGGCGGAATGCGCCGACATGGCCGCCGTTCCGGTCACGCTCGGCCCGCCGCGACTGCTGGGCCGGGGCGTGGCGCTCGCGGTCGCTGCCCCGGCGATCGCCTCCCTGCGCAAAAAGCTCGCGGCGCGGTGGCAGGATCGGCTGACCGCGCAGGACCGTCAGGGCTGGCGGCCGCACGCCACGGTGCAGAACAAGGTTACGGCGGAGCAGGCACGGGCACTCTACGACACGCTCGCGACTACCGTTGCGGCGCGGCGGGCGTGGGCAACCGGGCTGCTGCTTTGGCACTATCGTGGCGGCCCCTGGGAGCCGGCGGGGCGTTTCGGGTTCGCGCCGGTTGCGTCCGCCGGGTGCTGATCCGGTTGCGTCGCTCACTTATACGCGAGTTGAAGCGCAACTGCTTTCGGCTGAGGATTGCATTCGAGCAAACCATTCCAATGGAGGAAAACGGTGTCCTTCCAGGTTCATGGCGACAGCCAGGAGGCGGTTGCATTCGGCCTGATGCAGTGCGTGTTGTTCGTCAACGGCCGCGGCAATCACGAGCACCCGTTCCCTGCCGGCAGCACCTTGCTGCGCGGCCAGGGGGCATGCACCGAAAGCGAACTCCTCGCCCTCTACTCACGCTGTCTCAAGGTGGTGCAGGGCGCCACGCCGGGCGAGGTGGCGGCTGCGCGCGAGGCGCCGGGCATGGCGGCCCAGCTGCACTCCTGACGCGACGTCCCTCGAAGCGGGGTTACTCCCGCCCGCGGCCCGGGCGGTCGGCGGCGTGAGCGAGACGCTGCCCATCTCGGTCCTGACGGGGTTCCTCGGCAGCGGCAAGACCTCGTTTCCTGCGCCGGGTGCTGGCATCGCCCGGCATGGCCGACACGGCGGTGGTGATCAACGAGTTCGGCGAGGTCGGGCTCGATCACCTGCTGCTCGAGGCGAGCCCGGACGACGTGGTCCAGCTGCCCAGCGGATGTCTGTGCTGCACGGTCCGGCAGGACTTGGTGCGCACCCTGCACGGGCTGCTCGCCCGGCGCGCCGCAGCGGCGCTGCCGCCGTTCCGGCGCATGGTGGTGGAGACCAGCGGTCTCGCCGAGCCGGCGCCGATTCTCTATACGCTCGCCGCCGATCCCATGCTGGAGCGGGCGCTCCGCCTCGACACCGTGCTCGCCGTAATCGATGCGGTGTCCGGGGCGCCGACCCTCGAGCGCTTCGCCGAGGCGACCGCGCAGGCGGTGGTCGCGGACCGGCTGCTCATCAGCAAGACCGACCTGCAGACGCTACCGGCGTCGCTGGCGGCGCAGCTCGCGGCACTGAACCCGGCCGCCGAGATCATCATCGCGGCCGACCTGTCGGATCCGGCGTCGGCCCTGTTCCGCGGCACCGGCCCGGCGGTCTCGCCGCTGAAGTCCAGGCGGCCGCCGCGTCCGTGGTCGGCGGTGGCCGCCCATTCGCACGGGATCACGACCGTCGCGATCGCCCTGCGTCGCCCCATGACGCGGCTCGATTTCGCCAAGGCGCTCGGCGGCCTGGCGCGGGACCGCGGCGAGGACCTGTTGCGCGTGAAGGGGCTGATCGCGTTTGCCGATCGACCGGACCGGCCGGCGGCGGTCCACGCCGTCCAGCACACGCTCTACCCGCCCGACTGGCTCGACGCTTGGCCGGACGCCGACCGGACGACCCGGCTGGTGTTCATCACCCGTGACATCGGAGTAGGCGAAATCCTGGCCCGCTTCGCAGCGGGTGCGCCGGAGCCGATCGCCTGAGACCATTCCCCTTGTCCGTCGCCGGTCGTCGTGTAAGCGTCGAACGATCAACGCTGCAAGGTCCAGAATGGCTCAGGATAAGTCGGTACGGCGCCACAGGCCGCGTGTCCTCGTGCAACCCAAAGACGGCATCGCCCCCGTCCGCGCGCTGATCGACGCTGCGCAACACACCATCCTGGTCAAGATATTCGCCTTCACCGCGCCGTCCTTGCTCGAAGGCCTGGTGGCGGCGCGCCAGCGCGGCGTGACGGTGCGCGTCATGCTCAATCCGGCGCGCTCGTCGGGCAGCCGGGCGAACGACGAGGCGGCCGAGCAATTACGGGCCGGCGGCGTCGCCGTTTCCTGGTCCAGCCCGCGCTTCGCGGTGACGCACGAGAAGTCAATGGTGGTCGATAGTCGCGTCGCCCTGATCGCGACCTTCAACTTCAGCGATAAGTATTTCACCACGACGCGTGATTACGGTCTGATTTTCGACGAGCCCGCGATCGTGCGTGAGGTCGAGGCAGGGTTCGAGGCGGACTGGCATGGCCATCCCTTGGAAAACCCGGACGATAGCCCGCTGATCTGGAGCAACAAGAACGCCCGGGAGGGCATGGCGAACCTGATTGCGTCGGCGAAGCATTCCATCTCCGTGCAGCACCCCAAATTCGCCGACCTCGTGATCCTCGACCGGCTGATCGCGGCGCGGCAGTCCGGCGTTCGCATACGCATTGTCTGCGGTGGCGCGCATGGGATCAGCCCGCCCGACATGCTCGACACGTTTTCCGCGCTTCGCCTGCTGGCGCGCGCCGGTGCCCGCGTGCGCAGGCAGAAAGGATTGCGGTTGCATGCCAAGCTGCTGATCATCGACGACCGAACGGCTCTGGTCGGCTCGATGAACATCGACCGCAGCGCGTTCGACCTGAGGCGCGAGCTGGGCGCGATCGTCACGGACGAAACGGCCGTCGACATCCTGAAAAGCCAGTTCGACCAGGATTGGCGGGAGGCACACCCATACGAGCCGCCCGACCCGATCAGCCTGCACCTGCACCCGGAGCTCGAGGAGCCGGCCGACCCCGAGCTCAACCATGAATGAGCCGCCATCCGCCTGGATGCTGGCGCGCGCGTTCAACCAGATTGCGCTCGAGAGCTTCGGCGGCGGCCTGTCGGCGTGGTCGCGCGAGATCATCGTCCAGCGGCGGAACTGGTTGACCGAGGAGGAGTTTCTCAGCGCCTCGACCATCTGCCGCATCCTGCCCGGCGCCAACCAGGTGAACTTCGCCGTGTTCGTGGGCGGCCGCCTGCGCGGCGCGTGGGGCGCGATCGCCGCGGTGCTTGGCCTGATCGCGATGCCCATGCTTCTGGTGCTGCTGGTCGGCGCGCTCTATCTGCGCTTTCGCGACGATCCCGCGCTCCAGCAGTTCCTTTCCGGCATGGCATCGGCTGCCGTCGGGCTGACGCTGTCGGTCGCCTGGCGGCAAGGCCGCCACGTTCTCGTCTCCGCCGTCCCGATCGCCCTGTTCGTGGCGAGCTTGGCTGCCGGCGTCATGCGGGTGCCGCTGTGGCAGATCCTCGTCGTGCTCGCTCCGGTCGGCTACTTCTGGGCGAGCACGCGCGGGGTGCGTGCTTGAACCTCGCGACCGCCTGGCAGCTCGTGCTGATCTTCGGCACCTCGTCGTTGCTGTCGTTCGGCGGCGGCAACTCGATCGTGCCGGAGCTGCAGCGCCAGACGGTCGCGCAGCATTGGGTCACGGCGCAGCAGTTCGCCGACAATTTCGCCATTGCCCAGGTGGCGCCCGGGCCGAGCAGCCTGTTGGTCACGCTGCTCGGCTATCGGGCGGCCGGGCTTGCCGGGGCGTTGCTGGCGACGTTCGCGATGATCCTGCCCGCCGCGCTGCTGGTCTATGTCACCGGCCGGCTGTGGTACCGCAGCAGCGGTGCCAAGTGGCATCTGGCTCTGGAGCGCGGGTTGGCCCCGATCGCCGTCGGGCTGGCGGCGACGAGCGGCGTCGTGGTGGCGAGGTCGGTCGATCAGGGCGGCTTCCAGCTCGGCCTGTCTCTGGCCGCGGCGGTGCTCCTGAGCGTCACCAAGGTGAATCCGGCGCTCGTCGTGCTCGGGGGCGGTGTGCTGGCCTTGCTGGCGAGCTGGGTCTGACGCCGGGCGGCCCATCCTGGTGGAGGTCATGCCCTGTGCGATCAGTTTCCCTCCACGACAATCACGTCGCCCAGTTGCGGGCTCTACGCCACCAGGCGTGCCGGGATCGTCCGGGCGTCGCCGTGGTGCGGCTTGGCGCGCCGGCCGGCATCGGCCTGGCGCAGTTCCGTCGCCGGGACCGGCCGGCCCAGAAGAAAGCCCTGGACGTGCGAGCAGCCATGCGCGCGGAGGTGGCCAAGCTGGCTTTCGAGCTCCACCCCTTCAGCCGTAACCTGCAATTCCAGGTTCCGGGCCATCGCGATGATCGAGCTGACGATCGCATCGGCGTTCTTGTGCGTGCCGAGTTCCCCGATGAACGACTTGTCAATCTTCAGCCGGTCGAACGGGAAGCGGCGCAAATAGCCGAGGCTCGAGTAGCCGGTCCCGAAATCGTCGAGCGCGATCTGCACGCCGAGCTGCTTCAGCTCACGCACGACGCGCAGCGCGCGATCGGTGTTGTCGATCAGAACCCCTTCGGTGATCTCCAGCTCGAGGCGCGACGGAGACAGCCGGTGCCGGGCCAGAGTGGCGGCGACCATGCCGACCAGATCGGCTTGCGCGAATTGGACAGGCGAGAGGTTCACGGCGATGCGGAGCGGTGTCGTCCATGAGGCTGCCTCGGCACAGGCGGTATCAAGCGCCCACTCGCCGAGCCGGCCGATCAAGCCGGATTCCTCGGCGATCGGGATGAACTCGGCGGGCGAGACGTAACCCCGCACCGGATGTTTCCAGCGCAGCAGCGCTTCGTAGCCCACCGGGTCGAGGCCCTGCGCCTCGAACAGCGGCTGGTAGTGCAAATCCATCTCGCCGCACGCGATGGCGTCGCGCAGGTCGCTTTCCAGCAGTCGCCGCTGCCGCAGCTTGAGGTCCATGCCGGGCTGGAAGAAGCGGTAGCTGCCGCCGCCGTCCTGTTTGGCGCGGGCCAGCGCCAAGCCGGCGTCCTGGATCAGCGGTTCCGATGCCGCGGCGTCCGCCGGGGCGACCGCGATGCCGATGCTGGCGCTGACCGTCATCGACTGGCCCCGCAGGTCGTACGGCTTGCCGAGTTCCGCCAGCACGCGTTCCGCCAGGGGAACGGCCGCCTGGGCATCGGCCCCGATCGGCTCGATGATGGCGAACTCGTCGGCCCCGAGGCGCGCCACGGTGTCGATCTGGCGGACCGAGCGGGCCAGACGGGCGGACGCCTCGATGATGACCTGATCGCCCGCCGGCTGCCCCAGCAGGTCGTTGACGGTCTTGAAGCGGTCGAGATTGATGCAGAGCAGGGCGACGCCGTTGCCGGAGCGCGCCGCCGCGGCGAGGCAATGACCGAGACGGTCCCTGAACAGCAGCCGGTTCGCAAGGCCGGTAAGCGGGTCGCGATGCGCCAAAAGCTCGATCCGGCGCTGCGCGGCCTGCCGTTCGGAGAGATCGCGGACCGCCAGAACCACGCGCACCTGCTTGCGGCCGGCAATCGTGCGGCGCGACAGCTCCACGGGCCGGCGAACGCCTCCGGCGCCGATCAGCTCGCCCTCGACCAGGCAAGGCTCCCGCTGCCCGTCCCATCCGCTCAAGCGCGAGATCGTTTCGGGGCTGAACACCGTCGTCAGCGAGCGGCCGGCGAGCGCCTCGGGCGAGCAGCCGAGCAACCGGCCGAACGTCACGTTGGCGTCGATTATCCTGCCGGCTGCCTCAGTGACGAGGCCCTCGAACGCGGCGTCGGCGATTTGGCGAAAGCTCCACGTGCATCGCCCTGACTGGGTGGCAAGCAGGACGCGCAGCGCGATGGTGCCGCAGAGGGCGCAGATCAGCCCGGCCATCAGGACCAGCCCCGTCGCGTGGGTCTGGGGCAATCTGCCAATCGCGTCGAGCATCAACCCTCTCTCAAGAGGATGGATCACACCCTCGTGAGGAGACATAGGCGAATTTTCTATACTGAACCCTTAACGCGGGATTGGGCGCTAGCGGGACGGTCGCAACCGCACGAGGTTGAGCGGCTTCAGGGTCATCACCGTCTCGCCGGTCTGGTTGCGGACCTCGATCAGCGACTTCACCAAGCCACGGTCGGGCTTGGAGCGCGAGCGGTTCGCCTCGAGCACGGTGACGCGCAGCGAGAGACGGTCGCCGGGACGCACCGGCCGTAGCCAGCGCAGCTCGTCAATGCCCGGCGAGGGCAGGCTGGAGGCGCTGGAGAGGAACTGCGTCGCAAACAGGCGCATCTGCAATCCTACGGTGTGCCAGCCGCTGGCGATCAAGCCGCCGAATTGGCCGGCGGCGGCTGCGGCGGGGTCGGTGTGCATGGGCTGCGGGTCGTAGCGGGAGGCGAAGTCCACGATCTCCTCGGGGTCCACCAGGACGTCGCCGAATTCCATGACCAGGCCGGGCGGATAATCCTCGAAATAGCGCGCCGCTTGCGTCTCGCTCATGCAATCATTCGTCCGTCCGGTGGACGCGGATGGTGCGGCGGGGCAGGGTCGGGCGCAAGCCGACGCGGTGGGTGCGGGAGGACGGGTGTGATGACCGGGCCGGGCTTTCTGCGCATCGCCGGCCGGCAGATCGAGACCGGGCGGTGGGGGCCAACCCCTGATCTCGCCCCGACGCTGGTGCTGCTGCACGAGGGGTTGGGCTCGGTCGGACTGTGGCGCGGCTTTCCGGCGGCGCTGGCCGAGGCAACCGGCTGCGCGGTGTTCGCCTATTCGCGCTTCGGCTACGGGGGCTCCGACACCACCGCGTTGCCGCGCCCGTTCAGCTACATGCACGACGAGGCGGAAGACGTGCTGCCGCGCGTGCTGGACGCAGCCGGCATCGGGCCGTGCGTTCTGGTCGGCCACTCCGACGGCGCGTCGATCGCGGCGATCTACGCCGGTGCGGTGTCGGACCCCCGGGTGCTCGGCTTGGTGCTGATCGCACCGCATTTCTTTGCCGAGGAAATCGGCCTCGCCAGCGTCGTCGCGCTGCGTGACACCTACGCCCAGGGCGGCCTGCGTTGCCGGCTGGCGCGGCACCACGACGACGTGGACACGGCGTTCCACGGCTGGGCGGGTGCTTGGCTCGACCCTGCCTTCCGGCAATGGGACATCACCGGTTTCCTGCCCGGCATCCGCGTGCCGATGCTGATTGTGCAGGGAGAGGACGATGCCTACGGCACCGCCGCCCAGTGGCGCGCTGCCGAGCGCCTGTCCGGCGGCCCGGTACGCACCGTCGTGGTTCCCCGCACCGGGCACGCGCCCCAACTGGAGGCCCCGGACTTCACGCTCCCGGTGATCGCGGAGTTCGCCCGCTCCGTGCTGGCGATCGACACCGGTTGATCGGACATCTGCCGGCGAGACGGCCAGGGCGGCGGAGCGTCGTCGCGGCGCTCGGCGTCACCCAGACGCTCGCCTGGGGCTCGACCTACTACCTGCCCGCCGTGATGGCGGACCCGATTTCGGCCGGTCTGCACCTGTCGCGGGGCTGGTTCTTCGGCGTGTTCTCGGCCTCGCTGCTGCTGTCGGGCCTGCTCGGTCCGGCAGCCGGGAGAGCGATCGACCGCTGGGGCGGCCGCGACGTCCTCGCCGGCACCAACCTGGTTTTTGCCGCCGGCCTCGCCATGCTCGCCGCCGCGTCCGGCCTCGGCGGTCTGGTGCTGGCGTGGACCGTGCTCGGGATCGGCATGGGTTTTGGCCTCTACGAAGCCGCCTTCGCCACCGTGGCCGGCCTCTACGGCCGCGACGCCCGCAACGCGATCACCGGCATCACCCTGTTCGCCGGCTTCGCCAGCACGATCGGCTGGCCGGCCAGTGCCGCCCTGACCCACGCTTTCGGCTGGCGTGGGGCATGCCTGGTCTGGGCGGCCGCGCATCTCGCCGTCGGGCTGCCGCTGAACCGGCTTCTGGTCCCCAAGCCGGTTGCGCCTGCCCCGGCGTCGGCACCGGTCCATGAGTCGCCCGCCGCCGTTGGCGTGCGGGGGACGATGATCGTGCTGGCGGGCGTGTTCGCCGCGACCTGGTTCGTCTCCACCGGCTTGTCGGCCCACCTGCCCCGATTGCTGCAAGCCCTCGGGGCGACCCCGGCGGCGGCGATCGGGGCAGCCGCCCTGGTCGGCCCGGCCCAGGTGATCGCCCGACTGGCCGAATTCGGGCTGCTGCGCCGCACGTCGCCGCTGATCTCGGCCCGGCTGGCGACCGCCCTGCACCCGGTCGCCGCCACGTTGCTGGCCGGTTTCGGCGTGCCGGCGGCGATCCCGTTCGCCCTGCTGCACGGCGGCGGCAACGGCTTGCTGACGATCGCGCGCGGCACGCTGCCGCTCGCCCTGTTCGGCCCTGCCGGCTACGGGCTGCGCACCGGCCTCTTGGCAGCTCCCGCTCGCATCCTGCAGGGCGGCGCGCCGCTGCTGTTCGCCATCGTGCTCGACCGCGCCGGACCGCGCGCCGCGCTGCTGCTGTCCGGCACGCTCGGAACGGCGTCGATGCTGGCGCTGCTGCTGCTCCGACCGCCGCCGCGCCCCGTGCCATGAGACGCCGTGCGGCAAGCGGCATTCACCCCGGCGGCAAGAAATAACCTTGGCCGTGCCCAACATTCGTCACGATCGGAACCTTTCTTCTGGTGTGACCGACGCGACGGAGCGACGCATAAGGCGGCGAACCGGAGGCGGAGGGAACAAAGAAAGCGACTGGTGACATCATGCGTAACGTTACGAGACTTGGCATCCTGACCGTGGCGGCGGCGCTTGCCGCAGGCCCGGTGCTCGCCCAGACCGCCAACCCGGCCGCCGGAGCAGCGACGACCGCGCCGGCGACGCACAACGAGGCGGCCACCCACCACGACACGACCCTGGCCCGCGGCACCGCCAGCATGCCTTCGGATCGCAATCCGGTGCTGGCCGACAGCGGCGACGCGCGCGCCAGCCGGATCATCGGCTCGGCGGTATACAACGACCACAACGACAAGCTCGGCACGATCGACGACCTGGTGATCGGCAAGGACAACAAGCTGACCGCCGTGCTGTCGGTCGGCGGCTATCTCGGGATGGGCAAGAAGCTGATCTCGGTTCCCTACAACAGCCTGAAGTTCGGCGACACCACCGCGGGCAGCGACAACCGCGTGGTGATGACCGGCGCCACCAAGGACTCGCTCAAGTCGATGGCCGAGTACCACTACGTCGGAACCCATCACGGCTGACCGCTTTCCTGCCGCCGCCGTCGGAGCACTCCGGCGGCGGCCATCCCCGGGGCGTCAGGTCTTTCGTGCGGCGACGACGATCGCCTGGACCGGCATCACCGCGGGTTCCTCGCCGAGCTCCCGCCGCATCGCGGCAACGTATGCTTCCTTGACCTGCATTGGTTCTATGCCGCCGCGTTGGCGGATTTGCTGCAGCACGGGACTGCCGAACAACATGCCCTGAGCAAACCGCCCGAAGTCGGCGACATCCCGGAACTGCCGGAGTACCGAGACCTCGATTTCGCCAAAGCCCGCGGAAATGAGCAACTCCTTGATCGGATCGATCAGGTGATCGCCAAACGGCACTTCGAAGAACTTTGGCGGATCAGCCGGAAAGAAGCTGCCGATCACCTCGTTGCAGATGCGGCCGAACGAATTGTAGCGGTGTGAATCCCAGACACTGAAGACATACCGGCCTCCCCGCGCGAGGAACTCGATGCACTTCCCGGTAGGACGTCGCCTTGTCCGGAAAGAACATGATGCCGAACTGGCAGATGACGGCATTGAACGAAGCGTCAGGGAAGGGCAACGCGGTGGCGTCGGCCACTTGCCATTCGACCTGTTCGTCCGGAGCGAACTTTGTCCGCGCGACCGCCAGCATGTCGGCGTTAAGATCGGTTGCCGTCAGGTGGGAGTCTTGCGCCAGCGCGTCGCGCAGGGCACGCGTGACGATGCCGGTGCCGCAAGCTGTTTCGAGCACCCGGGATGGTACCCGGAGGCGACCCGCTGTGCAATGTCGGTGGCATAGCCGGTGAAAATGACCGGCCCCATGCCGTCATCATAGTTCTTCGGCGCATCGCCGCTGAAAGCCGTCGGATCATAGTCCATCATTGCCTCCCGATTTGCAGCCGTGAACCACCCGGAAAATCGTCTCACATCAAGAACAAATATGCCAGGGTCGTCTTGACGGCGCCCTCGGTGTCGCGCCTGAATGTTAGCCGGCGTGGACCCGTTTCGGAGTTGGCCCAACGTTGGAGCGTGGCATGACCCACTACGACGATCTCGTCATCGGCACCGGCCAGGCGGGTCCGTCGCTGGCGCGGCGTCTCGCTGCCGCCGGCCGACGGGTCGCCATCGTCGAGCGGAACCGCTTCGGCGGCACCTGCATCAACACCGGCTGCACGCCGACAAAGGCGCTGGTCGCCAGCGCCTACGCCGCCCACCTCGCGCGGCGCGGGGCGGAATACGGCGTCGTCGTGCCCGGCCCCATCACCGTCGACATGCCGCGCGTCAAGGCGCGGATGAACGCGATCCGCGGCACCAGCCGGTCCGCCGTGGAGCGGTCGCTGCGGTCGGCCGAGCACCTGACCGTCTATCAGGGGCACGCCCGCTTCAGCGGCCCGCGCCATGTGAAGGTCGGCGACGAGACCCTCGCAGCCGAGCGCGTCTTCATCAATGTCGGCGGCCGGCCGGCGACCCCGACGATCCCCGGGCTTGATGCGGTGCCCATCTGACCAGCAGCACCATCCTCGAACTCGATCACGCGCCCGAGCATTTGGTGATCATCGGCGGCAGCTATGTCGGCCTCGAATTCGGCCAGATGTACCGCCGGTTCGGCAGCGCTGTGACCGTCATCGAGACCGGCCCGCGCCTCACCTCGCGCGAGGACCCGGAGATTTCGGCCGCGATCGCGGACATCCTGCGCGCCGAGGGCATCGACGTGCGGCTAGACGCCAAGCTGTGCGGCCTGAGCCGCAGCGGCGACGCCGTCGCGGCCGCCTTCGAGCGGGCCGGCGAGCGTACCGCGGTGGCGGGCTCGCACCTGCTACTTGCGACCGGACGACGGCCCAACACCGACGACCTCGGGCTCGATCGCGCCGGCGTGCGCACGGATGAGCGCGGGTTCATCAAGGTGGACGACACCCTCGCCACCAACGTGCCGGGTATCTGGGCGCTGGGCGAGTGCAACGGACACGGCGCGTTCACCCACACCGCGTACAACGACGCCGAGATCGTCGCCGCCAACCTGCTCGATGGCGAGCGGCGCCGCCTCAGCGACCGTATCCCGGCTTATGCGATGTTCATCGACCCGCCGCTCGGCCGCGTCGGCCTGACCGAGACCGAGGCGCGCGCGCAGGGCCACGACATCCTCGTCGGCAGCCTGCCGATGGAGGACGTTTCGCGCGCGTTCGAGAAGGGCGAGACGCTCGGGCTGATGAAGATCGTGGTCGATCGCACGTCGCAGCAGATCCTTGGTGCAACCATCCTCGGCACCGGCGGCGACGAGGCGGTGCACTGCATCCTCGACCTCATGTACGCCCGCGCGCCGTATCCCGTGCTGCAACGCGCGATGCACATCCATCCGACGGTCTGCGAGTTCATCCCGAGCCTGCTCGAGGAACTTGCCGCTCCGACCTGAGCGACTGCGCTCGAGGGGGCCGGTGCGGTCATCTCGGATCGGGCCCGACCCGCGTCTCAGCGGCTCGGGTGGAAGTCGTTGTGCGGCGCCAGGATGTTCAGCTTCGGCGGCGGCCCGCGCGTGACCTGCCGCCAGGTGACGTCGTTGTGCTGGCCGACGATGTCGATCGTACCGCCGGCCACGATGTCGGCGGTGATGTCGTTGTGCTCGCCGGTGACCCGGATGTGGCGGCAGTAGCCGGTGAGCGTCAGCCCCGCGCGGTTGCCGTCGAGCGAGATCGCGAGCGGGCACTGGATCGACCCGCGCGTCTGGGTGGTGTGGTAGAACCCGTCCGGTCCCATCTGCGCGGCCGCGCTGCCGGCAGCGAGGAGCACGCCGGCGGCGACCCACCCATTCGCGAGAGGCCGGCCCATCAGCGTACCGCGCCGAACGAGGGCGCGCCCAGCCCCGGGCACGAGCACTGTGTGCCGACCGGCAGTTGGGCGCCGAGCTGGCAAGTGTAGACTCCCGCAGAGCATACATGGCCGTAGCCGATCCGCTGCGGCACCGGGGCGACGCCGACGCATCCGGCGACGCCCGCGAGCAGTCCGAAGGCACCCAGCAGGCGCAAGCTGGCCGCAAACCAGGTTGATTGGGTCATGGTGCCCTCCTCCCGTCATTGTTCTGGCGAGATGCCATGTCCGTCGGCACCGGGTCCGTCCGGGCCTCCTGCCGCACCCGGATGCGCCAGTCATCAAGCACATCGCGCAGTGTCGCTTCCCAGGCGATGGTGGGGCGCCATCCGAGCGCGGCGCGGGCGCGGCTCGCGTCGCCCGAGGCGACGGTGATCTCGCCGCGGCGCATGAGGCCGGCGCCCGGCTCGACCTTCGCCTCGACCCCTGCCAGGGCGAGCAGGTCGCCCAAAACGTCACCGACCCGGCGCGGCGTGCCGGAGGCGAGGTTGAGGATCGCGCCTGCCTCCAAGCCCTCGGCCCGCAGGCACGCGACATAGGCCGCGCAGACGTCGCGCACATCGAGGAAATCGCGCCTCGGCTCGAGCGCGCCGGTTCGCATGACCGGCGCCTGCAAGCCGGCCTCGATCCGGGCGACCTGACGCGCAAAGGCGGCCACCACGAAGGCGGCGGACTGCCCGGGGCCGGTGTGGTTGAACGGCCGCAGCCGGATTGCCTGCAGCCCGTCGGCGACCAGCGCGCCGATCGCGAGGTCGGCCGCCGCCTTGCTGGCCGCATAGGTGTTGGCCGGATCCGGTCGCGCCTCCTCGTCGAGCGGCGCGCCCGTCCGGAACGAGCGACCGTACACCTCGGCGCTGGAGACGAACAACAGGCGGCAGGCGGGCGCATGCGCCAGGATGGCCCGTGCCAGCGACAGCGTGCCGTGCAGGTTGACCTGCCAGGCCAGATCGGGCGCGCTCCCGGCGGACGGGATGAAGGTGACCCCCGCGAGATGGATGCAGCCGTCCGGTCGGGCTTGCTTGACCATTGCGGTCACGGCGTCGGGGTCGGTGACGTCAAGCGGCTGACAGTCGTCCCGGCCTTCGGCAGCGGTCGCAATCAGGGTCGCGTCGGGCAGCGCGGAGCGGAGCAGCGGCATCAGATGACGGCCGACGAAGCCGGCAGCGCCGGTCACCAGGATCCGGCTGGGTGACACTGCGGCCGCTCAGGCCCGCATGCGGGCGCGATAACGGGTGAGGTCGGCCTCGACCATCTCAGCCAGCAGCGCTTCCAACGTCACGTGCGGCTCCCAGCCCAGCCGCTCGCGGGCCTTGCGGGCATCGCCCCGCAGCACGTCGACCTCGGCCGGCCGCAGCAGCGCCTGATCGATCGTGACGTGGTCCTGCCAGGCAAGGCCGACGCAGTCGAACGCGATCGCCACCATGTCGCGGATACTGACGCTGCGGGCGGTGGCGACCACGTAATCCCCGGGCTGCTCCTGCTGCAGCATCAGCCACATCGCCTGCACGTAGTCGCGTGCGTGGCCCCAGTCGCGACAGGCTTCCAGGTTGCCGAGCGGCAGCGCGCGGGCGAGCCCGAGCTTGATGCGCGCCACCCCGTCGGTCACCTTGCGAGTGACGAACTCGATGCCGCGCAGCGGGCTTTCGTGATTGAACAGGATGCCCGAGGAGGCGTGCAGGCCGAAACTCTCCCGGTAGTTCACCGTCATCCAGTGGGCGTAGAGCTTGGCTACGGCATACGGGCTGCGCGGGTAGAAAGGGGTGCGCTCGTTCTGCCACTCGGCCTGGATGCGGCCGAACATTTCCGAGGACGAAGCCTGGTAGAACCGAGCGGCGGGCCGCGCGATCCGCACCGCTTCCAGCACGTTGGCCGCGCCGAGCCCGGTGACGCCGCCGGTGAGCAGCGGCTGCTGCCAGGAGGCGGCGACGAAGCTCTGCGCCGCCAGATTGTAGACCTCGTCCGGCTGGTGCGTCTGGACGATGCGGATCAGGCTGGAGAGGTCGGTCAGGTTGCCGTCGACCAGCATCACCTGGTCGAGAATGCCGAGCCAGCGCAGCCGCTCGCCGATCACGTCTGATGACGCCGACCGCCGCATCAGGCCGACGACCGTGTAGCCTTTGCCCAGCAGAAGTTGCGCAAGATAGGCGCCGTCCTGGCCGGTTATCCCGGTGATGAGAGCAGTGGGCATGCGCCTCCGTTAGCCGATCACGGCTGCACGCACAACCGCCGCACCACGTCCCACGATCGGCAAGCGAGACCGACGCTACGCCACCGTGGAACCGACCGACATGCACTCCTCCACCCAGGTTCCGGCGTCCGGAGGTGCCCAGCGGTGCAGCCGGACATGGTGCCCGCTCTCTTCCAGGCAGACGACGCAGTGGACCTCATCGGCGCCGACCAGCTCGCCGAACTCGCTGTCGCCGAAGCCGCATTCCGGGCACCAGAAATGAAACCGGGCCTCCAGGATGACCGCCATCGCCGATCCTCGCCGTTGCACGTCGGCGGCAATAGCACCGCGCCCAATTCGCGCACGACAAGGAGGCGAAGGGGCGGAACGCGGTCGCCCGGCTCTTCGTGCCTCGGGCGCGCTGGGGTAAGCCGCATCGGGCTAACGCGGCTCGACCCGAAACGCCTTGGTCAGGGCGGTGACGTTGTGCAGGGCCTGCTCGCCGGCCGCCTCGATGCGCCACGGCAGACTGGCGTGGACCGACGCGTATGCCGCCTCCGAGATCAGCACCCCGCCGGGTTCGGCCAGGCTTTCGAGCCGGCAGGCCAGGTTGACGCTGTTGCCGAAGATGTCGTGCGGCTCCACGATCACGTCGCCGATGTGGATGCCGACCCGGAACAGCAGCCGTCGGCCGCCCGTCTCGCCATGGCGGGCGCGCATGGCGCTCTGGAATTTTACCGCGCAGCGCACCGCGG
Source organism: uncultured Alphaproteobacteria bacterium (assembly GCA_963719345.1). GTDB lineage: Bacteria > Pseudomonadota > Alphaproteobacteria > Acetobacterales > Acetobacteraceae > CAVRCA01. The sequence continues at coordinate 232,184 of CAVRCA010000003.1, read as the reverse complement.
CGAGCGCGCTGCTGAACTCGGCGAGAAACCCGTCCCCGGTGTGCTTCACGACCCGGCCCTCGTGGCGGGCGATGCCGGGGGCGATCACGCGACGCCAGATCGTGCGCAGTGCGAGGTGCGTCCGCTCCTCATCCTCCGCCATCAGCCGTGTGTAGCCCACGATGTCCGCCGCCATGATCGCGGCGAGGCGGCGCGTCAGGGCCGGCGGCGACGCCCAAGGCACCGGTCTCGGCGGTTCAGCGCCGCCGTCGGGAAAATTTCTTATCGGCTGGTTTGCGACTTCAGGCGCGACGATGCGAATCGCCGGTGTCGCCGCCTTGCGCGCGCGCATGACACATCTTTGCTTACCAAAGGATGTTTTCGCACGAAGAGGAAAGGCCCCGCCCGGAGTCGGGCAATGCCCAGCGTCTAGCAGTGAAACGAACGGGCAGTTCGCTCGAGACGCGTGCTGCCCGCCCGCATTTGCGGGAAAAATCCGGCAGCGAGCAAAAGGGCTCTCAAGGACAGCATGCCCGACGCATACGAAACTTCGTTGTCTCTGTAAACCGATTTTTGCGTGGCGGCCCTGCTATGGGGGCGCCCGGGGAGCGACGGAGATCGGCTGCCCCGCGGGAGGGCTATCTGCCGGCCCGAGAACACCGCGTTGAGCGGATCGGGGCTTGCCGCGTCCCCGAACGAGGGAACCGCGTGATAGACGACGATCAGTAGCAGCAGGAGGGTCGTGCCGCTCAATCAGTCCCGCCGGTCGGCGATTGCTTTGCGGCAGGCCGGATGGTCTCACGCACGGCCATACGTGTCGTCGATCCGCACGATGTCGTCCTCGCCGAGATAGGCGCCGGACTGCACCTCGATCAGCGTGAGCGGGATTTTCCCTGGGTTCTCAAGCCGGTGGATGCAGCCGAGCGGCAAGTAGACGCTCTCGTTCTCCCGCACCAGCGTCTCGCTATCGTCGCAGGTCACCAGCGCGCTGCCGTTCACCACGACCCAATGCTCGGCGCGGTGGAAATGCTTTTGCAGCGACAGCTTGTGGCCCGGCGTGACGACGATCCGTTTCACCTGAAAGCGGTCGCCGGCGATCAGGCTTTCGTAAAAACCCCAGGGGCGGTACACCCGGTTGTGCGCCACCGCCTCCGGCCTTCCGGAGCGCTTCAGCCGGTCGACGACGCTCTTGACGTCCTGCGCGTGATCGCGGTGCATCGCCAGCACCGCGTCCTTGGTCACCACGACGACCGCGTCCGACAAGCCGACCACGGCGGTGAGCACGCCGTCGCTGCGCACGTAGCAATCGGTCGCCGACTTCCAGCAGCACGTCGCCTTGCGCCACGTTGCCGCCGGCGTCCTTGGTGCCGAGTTCCCACAGCGCACCCCAACTGCCCACGTCGGACCAGCCGAGATCGGCCGGCATCACCGCGGCGCGGGTGGTCTTCTCCGCCACCGCATAGTCAAGGCTGATGTTCGGGCAGGCGGCGAACGGCGCGCTGGCGAGGCGGATGAAGTCGAGATCCTGCGCCCGCTCGGTCACGGCGCGGCGCACCGCCGCCAGCACCGCCGGCGCGTAGCGTTCCAGCTCGTCGATCAGCGTGCGCGCGGTAAGCACGAACATCCCGGAGTTCCACAGATGGCGGCCGGACGTGGCGAGCTTCGCCGCGGTCGGCGCGTCCGGCTTTTCGACAAACCGGGCCAGCGCGTGGATGCCGGGAAGATCGGGCAGGGGCTCACCCACCTCGATGTAGCCGTAGCCGGTCTCGGCGGCGTTGGGCTTCATGCCGAATGTCACGATCCGGCCCGCTCGGGCGGCGGTCGCCGCCGGATCGAGCAGGACGTGTAGCGCCGCGCAGTCGGGGATCGCGTGATCGGCCGGCATCATCCACAGCACCGCCTCCGGGTCGTCTTCGGCGGCGAGCAGGGCGGCGGCAGCGATCGCCGGGGCGCTGTTCCGCCCGACCGGCTCCAGAACGATGCGCGCGCCGGCGATGCCGGCTTGAGCGAGTTGCTCGGCGATCAGGAAGCGGTGCTCGTTGTTGCACACGACGTAGGGCGGCGCGAAGCCGGGGCCGCGCGCGCGCAGCGCGGTCTCCTGGATCATCGAGCGGGCGGAAATCAGCGGCCAGAGCTGTTTGGGGAAGCTTTCACGCGAAACCGGCCACAGGCGGCTCCCCGAGCCGCCCGACAGGATGACGGGAATCACGCGCTGATCGGACATGGTGTGGCAAGGCTCCGGGACGCCCGCGTTCTATACGGGTGTGGCTTACACGATGTAAACGCCGGCGGATTTTCGCTCCGAAAGGCAGCGGGCGAGACCCATCGGCACCGTGCCGGCGAACGACGACCTCGGTGGTCAGCGGACGATGATCTCGACGCGCCGGTTCTGCGGCTCACGGACGCCCTTGCCGGTCGGGACCAGCAAATGCGTCTCGCCAAATCCTTGCACGCTGATGACATCCCGCGGCACGCCGTCCTTGACCAGTTCGGCCCGAGACCGATTGGGCCCGCCGCACCGACAGCCGCTGGTTGTACTCGGGGCTGCCGGACGTGTCGGTGTAGCCGTTTACCTCGATGCGGGTGTACTGCACGCGGGTCGAACTCTCCGCCGCCTCGCGGATGATCTGCCGTGCCCGATCGGTGAGGTCGGCGCGATCCCAGTCGAAGAAGACAAGGTAGGAACGCGATGGTGCGGGCGCCGGGGCGGTGACCGGGGCCGGGGCCGGGGCCGGGGCCGGCGGCGGGGCGACGTTGAAGGCGTAGCGCACCCCGACCAGCACGCTGTGGTTATACTGGTTGCGCAGGTCGAGGATTGCCCGCGCCGATGCGGAGCGGCGCGTCCTGCACCGTGGACGCCTTGAACGCCTCCGGACCGATCGCCTGGAAGAAGCGATACTCGCTGGTGACCGACAGGCCGGGCACGTTCGGAATTGGGAACGAGAGCCCGGCCATGATCTGGTAGGCCCAGCGCGCCTTCGGTGTCGTCGCTGCGGAGCTGGAACGGCGTAGCCGGTGCCGGTGGCGGTGATGAAGTCGAGGTTGGTCCACGCGTAGCCGGCTTCCCGGCCGACATACGGGTAAAGCCAGGGCACGCCGACATCCATGTCGAACAGCGCGTTCGCCATCACGCCATAGGTGTGCAGGTCGCCGCTGAGCGAGGTCGGGAACGCCGTGCCGGGCGAGATGGCCGGGCGAGGCCTGGCGGTAGTTGCCCTCGAGCTCCACTCGCACGCCGTTGCCGAACCCGTAGCCGACGCTGCCGAGCCCGGCGAAACCGCTGGTCCCGGTCAGCGTCAGCCTCGGCGTGCCGAGTCCCGGCGAAGCACGGGTGTCCACGTTCTGCAGATAATTGTAGCCGGCGCCGGCGCCGATTAGATGCCCTGGAACGGCTGCGCGTGGGCCACCACGGGAAGACCGAGCAGACTTGCCGTGAGCAGGGCGACCCGAAACCGCATTTGTCCTCATCCCACGATGCGACGGAGCCCGTATCTCCTCGGCCGGCGCGTTGCCGGCTTAGCACGGGACTCCAACCGAAAGGGTATGCACCATCCGTGTTTTAGGAAACTGTAACTCGATCACAACAGCTAAACGCAGGACGGGGCGCCTCGCGGCGCCCCGTCCCGTCGCAATCCGCGCGACGACGGCTCAGTGGATGATGATCTCCACGCGCCGGTTCTGCGGCTCCCGCACGCCCGGTCCGGTCGGGACCAAAAGGTGGGTATCGCCGAAGCCCTGGATGCTGATCGCGTTCCGCGGCACGCCGTCCCTTGACCAGCTCGGCCGCGACGGCGTTCGCACGCCGGACCGAGAGGCGCTGGTTGTACTGCGGGGTGCCGGAGGTGTCGGTGTAGCCGTTCACCTCAAGCCGCGTGTACCTGCACCCGGGTCGAGTTCTCCGCCGCCTCGCGGATGATCTGCCGCGCGCGGTCGGTAATGTTGTAGCGGTCCCAGTCGAAGAACACGAGGTAGGAGCGGGCCGGGGCCGGGGCCGGGGCAGCGACCGGCGGCGGGGCCGGCGGCGGCGGTGGCCGGCTGGTTGAACGCGTAGCGCACGCCGACCAGGATGGCGTGGTTGAACTGGTTGCCCTGCGCGGTCGTGATGAAGCTGCGACCAGAGGTAGTATCGATGGAGCCGTGGTACCGCGCGCCGTCAAGCACGCCCAAGAAGCGATATTCGGTAGTGAACGTCAGCCCGGGAACGCCGAAGAAGGTGAGCGGGTAGGCCACACCCAGGATAGCCTGGTAGGCAAAGTTTCCGTTGCTGTCGTTCGACTTCTGGAAATACGGGAAGTTGGTGCCGTATGACTTCAGCCCCGAAAACGTGGTCTCTGCATAGCCGGCGCCGACGCCGACATAGGGCTGCACCGGCAACGGGGTGCCCGTCAAGAACGAGGGGTCAAAATCGTAGAACACGTTCGCCATGCCGGCATAGGTGACCTCGTCACCGCCGGAGGATGTCGGGAAGGGAGTCCCGGCCAGCTTGTAGAGGCGATTGCTCCTCGCGCTCCCTTCCACCTCGACCCGCAAACCGTTGCCGAAGCCGTAACCAAGACTGAGGACCCCGATCGGGCCGATGTCATCGTCCTTCTTCAGGCCCGTGTTGACGCCCAGCGGAACGCCGCCAACTCCGGAACCGAAGACGGCTCCGGCACCAGGCCCTGCGTTGATATTCAACCCCCGCACGTTCTGTGACTGCCGGTAGTCGCCACCGGCGCCGGCACCCAGGTAGAGGCCGCTGACCGGCTGTGCATGGACCGCGAACGGCGCAGCAAGCACCGTGGCCGCCAGTAACACGCCTCGAAACCGCATCACCCCAAACTCCTCGTTCGATCAAAAAGAAAGCAACGTTGGCCACCCGGACGGTGCCTCCGTCTCACGCTTCCATGTTGGATGCCATAACGCAGGTGCAGCACGCGGTGGCCCCACGCTTTCGCGATTGCATTCCCTTTCTTCCACGCTGTGTTGGTTTCGCCACAAAGGCCTCGGCGGATAAGAGAAAGGGAGCGCCTGAACGCCCCCTCCCCAACCCATTATCTGTTTTACCAGGAGTTACTGAATAGTTACTGAATGATAATCTCAACACGCCGGTTCTGCGGTTCGCGGACGCCCGGGCCGGTCGGCACCAGCAGATGTGTCTCGCCGAACCCTTGAATGCTGATCGCGCTGCGTGGCACGCCGTCCTTGACCAGTTCGGCCGCCACGGTCTGCGCCCGCCGCACGGAGAGCCGCTGGTTGTACTGCGGGGTGCCCGAGGTGTCGGTGTAGCCGTTCACCTGAGCCGGGTGTACTGCACCCGCGTCGAGTTGTCGGCCGCCTCGCGCACGATCTGCCGGCCGCGTTCGGTCAGGTTGTAGCGGTCCCAATCGAAGAAGATCAGGTAGGAGCGGGCCGGTGCTGGCGCCGGCGCGGCGACGGGGGGCGGCGCCGGCGGCGGCGGCACCGGAGTATTGAAGGCGTAACGGATGCCGAGCAGGATGCTGTGGTTGTACCCGTCGATCGCCTTGGCGCTCACCGGATACCGCCCGGCGCGGACGCCGGTAAGGCCGGACGAGAACTCGGTCCCGGAATACGTGGTGTTCTCGGGGAGCGCCATGAAGCGGTATCGAGCGTGGCAGCCAAGCCGGGCACCACCGGGATCGGGAAACTGAAACCGGCGATGGCCTGCGCCGCGAAGGAGCCTTCCGTGCGGTTGAAGGTCGCCTGGTTGCCGACGTTGTCATAGGCGCGGATGCCATGCCAATCGGCCCATTGGTACCCGGCACCCAAGCCCACGTACGGTAGACGTACTGGCTGACGTAGGGAATGAAGGCGAGGTCATAGAAGCACGTTCACCATCGGGCCATACATCTGCTGGTAACCGCCGCCGAAAACGGGGTGGGCCTGCGGGCTGATGCCGCCGATCTTGCTCAGGTTGTTCTCGCGAAAATCGCCCTCGAGCTCGACGCGGAGGCCATTGCCGAAGCCGTAGCCGAGGCTGGCGAGCCCGACGAAGCCGACGTTCCACTGGGCGTGCCCCGAGCCGAACAGCGGCTGTCTTTGCGCGTTGAGCGGCGCACCGTTGCTGAACCTTATCTTCTGGTCGTCGATATAGGTCGCGCCGGCGCCGGCGCCGATGTAGATGCCCGATACCGGCTCGGCCTTGGCGGCGAGCGGTGCAGCCAGCCCCGTGGCCCCCAGCACGGTCGCGGCCAGCAAGGCGCTCCGAAACCTCATGTTCTCTCTCCTCACCTGACGAATGCGATCCGCGCAGCCGGGCGTGGGCTCGCCGGATCGCGTGTCCAGCCGCTCGGTCGCCCGAAGCTAACACCTGCGTGCGGGTTAGGGAGACCCTGTGATGCTATTTTCCCTCAGTGTTGCCACAAAACAACGGAAAGCGGTCGCGTCACCGTCACCGTAGTTGCGCGACGAACTCCGGCTCCTCGTGCGGCTCGAGGCAGCGGCAATCCAGCCAGAGCCGGCCTTGACCGATCCGGCCGATGACCGGCACCGGTAGCCGGCGCAGGCAAGCGGCGAGGTGGTCCAGCCCGCCACCTCCGAGCGCGACGGCGAAGGAGGGCAGGAGATCGGCAGGCAAGGCGCCGGAGCCGATCTGGCTGCGGCACGTCTCCACCGCAATCGGGCGGTCGGCGAATACGCCGGCAAGGCCGGGCGCGATCCGCTCGGCGGTGGCCCGGATCGCGTCGGGCGGGCGGGTAAGGAGGCGCAACGTGGGCAGCCGCTCTGCCAGTTGCTCGGGCCGGAGATAGAGGCGCAGCACGGCCTCAAGAGCAGCCAGCCGGGCCTTGTCGAGCCGCAGCGCCCGTTTCAGCGGGTTGGCGTTGAGCCGGGCGATGAGGTCGGCCCGACCGATCACGAGTCCCGCTTGCGGGCCGCCCAGCAACTTGTCGCCGGAAAAGGTCACCAGGTCGACGGCGGCCGCCAGCGAATCCTGCGGCAGCGGTTCGTGCGGCAGACCCCAGCGGGCGAGATCGACCAGGCTGCCGCTGCCCAGATCCTCCACCAGCGGCAGGCCGGCGTCATGCGCCAGCCCGGCCATCTCGGCCAGTGGCACCGTCGCGGTGAAGCCGGTGACGGCGTAGTTGGACGGATGCACCCGCATCAGCAACCCGGTATCCGCCCCGATCGCGTCGCGGTAGTCGCGCGCATGGGTGCGGTTGGTGGTGCCGACCTCGACCAGTTTCACCCCGGCGCGCGCCATGATCGCCGGCACCCGGAACGAACCGCCGATCTCGACCAGTTCGCCGCGCGACACCGGGACCTCGCGCCCAAGGGCCAGGGTGTTGAGCACCAGCAGCACGGCGGCTGCATTGTTGTTGACCACCGTCGCCGCCTCGGCGCCGGTGAGGGTGCGCAGGAGGTCGACGATGGGAGCATCCCGCTCGCCGCGCTGGCCGCTCGCCAACTCGAACTCCAGCGTGGTGGCATGCGCCAGCGCTTCGCTGGCGGCAGCCGCGGCCTCCGGGGGCAGCGGCGCGCGGCCGAGATTGGTGTGCAGCACCGTCCCGGTGAGATTGAACACCCGACGCTGTACCGGCGCGAACCGGCGCGCGAGCGCATCCGCGCCGGCGACGATGACCTCGTCCGCGGTCGCGGGAAAGCGGCGTTCGGCCCGCCGCCGGCCCAGTTCCTCGCGCAACGCGGCGCGCGTTGCGGTCGGGCCGAACCGCGCCAGCAGCACTTGTGTCGCTTCGGCTCGCAGCAAGGCGTCCAGCGACGGGAGCGGGCTCGCCACGCTCAGACGATCCGCGCCTCGAACGGCGGCAGCAGGTCCGGCGCCTCGAACTCGATCACCCACAGATCGGGGTCGAAGCGGAGCTGGCGGGCGATATAGGTGTCGACCGTCGCCTGATCGGCCGGCTCCGTGCCGGTGCCGCGCATCCAGGCCGCCTCGCCGTCGGCGGCGCGCACCTGGGAGAGCACCGAAAGTCCCTCGCGGCCGCGCAACACCAGGAGGATGCCGCCGGCGTCGGGGTCGCCGCGCCGGAGCACCGCGCCGGGCCGCCCGTCCCGGTCGCCCATGCGCAGCGCCATGGATACGAACAGCCCCGCCTTGACCCGTGGCGTCTCGCTCATCAGGGAGCCGCCAGGGAGCCGCCGTCGAGCGCCAGCACCTGCCCGGTGATGCTCGCCGCGCCTGGCCCGATCAGGAACGCGACCGCCTCGGCCACCTCCTCCGCGGTGGTGATCCGACCGGTCGGCACGCCGGCGGCAGCCTGGGCGGCGTCGATTCCCAGCTCGGCAAAGCGCTGCTCGGCCATTCCGGTGGCGACCCAGCCGGGACACAGCGCGTTGACGGTGATGCCGCGGGGCGCGAGCGCCAACGCCAGCGCCCGGGTCAGGCCGACCACACCGTGCTTGGCGGCGCAATAGGCAGTCTGGTCCGGCACTCCCCGCAGCCCCAGCACCGAGGCGATGTTGACGATCCGCCCGGAGCCATCCGGCAGCTTGCCGATCCCAGCCTTGCAGCAATGATAGGTCCCATGCAGGTTGCTGCCGATGATCGCATGCCAAAGCGCGTCGTCGCCGTCGAGCGCGTTGCTGCCAGCTCCGCCCGCGTTGTTCACCAGCACGTCGAGCCGGTCGAGTGGCCCGAACAGCGCGCCGACCGCGTCCGCATCGGCGACGTCGCAGGCGGCGTAGCGTGCCCCCTCCGGGAGCGCTTCCCGGGGCGGATGGCGCGCCGCCGCGATCACCCCAAAACCCTCCCGGGCCAGTCGCGCCGCGACGGCGCGGCCGATGCCGCGCGTGCCGCCGGTGACCACCGCCGTTTTCATTGCGCGGTGCCGCCGCCGTCCACCGGCAGCACCACGCCCGTGATGAACGAGGCGGCGTCGGAGGCGAGGAAGGCGACGGCAGCGGCGATCTCGGCGGGCCGGGCGAACCGGCCGAGCGGCACCCCGTTCCGGTATGCCTCGTCCGAGGAGGCCGAAAAACGGTCCGGGTAGCGCTCGGCCAGCTCGCTGATCACCCGGCCGAGCATCGGCGTGTCGGTGCTGCCCGGCGCCACGCAGTTGACCCGGACATTGTGGCGCGCCCAGTCGAGGGCGGCGCTGCGCGAGAGCTGCGCGATCGCGCCCTTGCTCGCCCCGTACGCGGCGCTGACCTGCTTGCCGACCAGCGCCTGATCGCTGGCGATGTTCACGATCGACCCCCGGCGGCGCTCGACCATGCCGGGCAGCACCGCCCGCATCAGGGTGTAGGGGGCGAGGAAATTGACCCGGAACAGCCGCTCGACCTCGGCTGGCGGAGTGTCCAGCACGCTGCCGAGCACCGTCACGCCGGCGTTGTTCACCAGCACGTCAATCGGCCCGCGCTCCGCAACCAGTTCGCCGGCGCGCATCTCGAGCCGGTCGATGTCGGCGAGGTCGAACTCAGGCAGGTCGAGACCGAGGACTTCGGCGCCCTCGGCGGCGAACAGGGCGGCGATGGCGGCGCCGATGCCGCCGCGGTGGCCGGTGACGATCGCGCGGCGTCCCGCAAGGCCGAAAGCGGGTAAGGTCATCGGCGGGATATAGCCGATGCGGCGCGACTCGGCCTAATCACACGCTGACGTGGGGAGTTGAGTGCATGATGGACGGTAAGGCGAAACCCTCATCCCGACCCTCCTTCGGAGGAAGATGGGGTGGAAAAAGCCGTTCCCTTCGGGAAGAGGGTTGGGTGAGGGCGCTTTCGCTCTGTCTGCTTGCCGTCACTCTCGTCCTGGCAACGCCGGTGCGGGCACAGGAAAAAATCCGTTTCGGCATCGACTGGACCGCCGAGGCGGAATACGGCGGCTTCTACCAAGCGGTGGCGACCGGCATCTATCGCAAGCACGGGCTCGACGTGACGATCGAGCAGGGCGGCCCGCAGGTGAACCACCTGCAGCTCCTGGTCTCCGGCCAACTCGACTTCGCGATCATCTCCAACAGCCTGCTGGCACTCAACCTGGTGCAGCAGGACGTGCCGTACCGCGCGGTTGCCGCCATCTTCCAGAAGGAGCCGGCGGTGCTGATTGCCCATCCCGGCGCCGGCAACGACAGTTTCGAGGCGATGCGCGGCAAGCCGATCATGATCAGCGCCGACACCCGCGCCGGCTGGTGGAACTTCCTGAAAGCCCGCTTCGGCTTCACCGACGCCCAGGTGCGGCCGTACACCTTCAACCTGCAGCCGTTCCTGGCCGACAAGGGCGCGATCCAGCAGGGTTTTCTCGGCTCCGAGCCGTTCACGATCCGCCAAGCAACCGGCGAGCAGCCGGTGGTGCTGCTGATCGCCGACGCCGGCTACACCGGCTACGGCAGCCTGATCGGCACCTCGGACAAGCTGATCGCCCAAAACCCCGACCTCGTGCAGCGCTTCGTCGATGCCTCGATCGAGGGCTGGTATTCGTATCTCGACGGCGATCCGGCGCCCGGCAACGCCCTGATCAAGCAGGCCAACCCCGAGATGACCGACGCGCTGATCGCCAACGGCCGCGATTCGATGAAGCAGCACGGCGTCGTGGTGTCCGGCGACGCCGTCAAGGACGGGATCGGCGCCATGACCGCCGCGCGCTGGCAGGAGTTCGCGCAGTCCATGGTCAAGGCCGGCCTCTATCCTGCCTCCATCGATCCCACCCGCGCCTACACGCTGCAATTCGTCAACAAGCGGGTCGGCCTCGCCGCCAAACCGTAGAGGTGCTGACCGTCCAGGCACTCGGGCGCCGCTTTCCGGGCGGAGTGGAGGCGTTGCGCGATGTCGGGCTGCGGCTGGAGGCGGGCGATTTCGTCGCACTGCTCGGTCCTTCCGGCTGCGGCAAATCGACCCTGCTGCGGCTGATTGCCGGGCTCGACCGGCCGGATGCCGGCGCGCTCGACTGGGACGACGGCCACGCGCCCCGCCCGGGCGAGGTTGGCGTGGTCTTTCAGGACGCCACGCTGCTGCCCTGGGCCAGCGCGGAAGACAACGTCTACCTGCCGCTCCGGCTGCGCGGCATGGCGAGGGCGCGGGCGCTGCCGACGGTGCGCGACGCCCTCGCCCATGTCGGACTTGCCGGCTTCGAGCACGCCCGGCCGCGCGCTCTGTCGGGCGGGATGCGGATGCGGGTGTCCATCGCCCGCGCCCTGGTCACGAGGCCGCGGCTGCTGCTGCTCGACGAGCCGTTCGCAGCGCTCGACGAGTTCACCCGCCACAAGCTGCAAGCCGACCTGCTGGCGCTCTGGCGCGAACTCGGCTGCACAGTCGTGTTCGTCACCCATTCGATCTACGAGGCCTGCTTCCTGGCCCGCCGCGTCGTCCTGATGACCCCGCGCCCCGGCCGGATCGCCGCCGAGATCGTTTCCCCGTTGGCCGCCGCCTCCGCCGAGACGCGGCTTGATCCCGCCTATGCCGGGCTGGTCGCGCAGGTGACGCGGGCGATGGAGCGGGCGCTGCTCGCCGCATGAGAGCGGCCCCGGCCCTGTTCGGCTTGGTGGCCCTGCTGGCCTGGGAGGCGGCGGTGCGGATCACCGGCGTCCCCGCCTACATCGTGCCCGGCCCGCTCGCGATCGGGCGGGCCTTCGCCGCCGATCCGCTGGGGTTGCTCGCCGCCCTTGGCTCGACCCTCACGGTGACGGCCATCGCCCTCCTGGTCGCCGCCCTCCTGGGCGCCGGCTTGGCGTTGGCGATGTCGGTCAGTCGGCTCGCCCAGGCGGCGATCCAGCCCTGGGCGGTGGTGCTGCAAGTCACCCCGATCGTCGCCATCGTGCCGCTGGTGATCATCTGGGTGGGCTATCTGGTCACCTCTCCCCGGCTCAGCACGCTCATCGTGCTGGTGGTGAGCGCGACGATCGTGGCGTTCTTTCCGGTGTTGGCCAACACCGCCGCGGGGCTCGCCTCGGCGCCGGCCGAGCTTGCCGACCTGTTCCGCCTCTACGGCGCCGGGCGCTGGCAGACGCTCCGCCTGCTGCGCGCGCCGTCGGCGCTGGCCTATTTCCTCGCGGGGTTGCGGATCTCCGGCGGGCTCGCGCTGGTTGGGGCGGTAGTGGCCGAGTTCGTCGCCGGCTCCGGCGGGGTCGCCAGCGGGCTCGCCTACACCATCCAGGAGGCCGGGTTCCGCCTGCAGGTGCCCCGCATGTTCGCCGCCCTCGTGCTGCTGGCCGGCGCGGGCATAGCGATCAATGCCGCCCTCGGCGCATTCGCCCGCGCCGTGCTGCGCCGGCAGGGGATGGCTTGAACGCCGGTCGCCGCCCTGGCATGGATTGGGTCCATGAGCGGCAAGACGAGCGGCAAGACGAAACCCGGCCCTTGACTGAGGGGCAGCGTGCCTACGAAGCCAAGCGCGCGGCCAAGGCCGGCATGAGCCTGGAGCGGTGGCTCGACAGCAAGCAGCGCCATCTGGAGGCGGAGGCGCGGGCGCGTCAGAAGGCTGCCGAGCCGCCCAAAGCTAAGAAAAACAACTTTTTCACACGGTTGATCGAGCGGGCTCAGAAGCCGCTTTAGGTTCAACGGTCCGGCTTGACGACCAGCGCCTTGGGGTGCAGCGCCTCGAACGAGGCGTGCGGCGTGTGGGCGAAGAACTCCTCCACGGCGCGCTTGACCTCCGGCCAGACGCTGCCGTCGGCGATGTAGTCGTCGAGGATCATCGCCCCGCCCGGCAGCAGCAGCGGCCACCAGCGCTCAAGATCCGCCCGCACCGCCGCATAATCGTGACCGCCGTCGATGTGGATCACGCCGGCGGACAGGCCGAACCGGCTCAGCACCTCGGCAGCGTTGGCGCTGTCGAGCGGCAGCGGCACGACATGCGCCTGCAAGCCCTCGCCGACGATGTTGGCGGCGAATTTGTGGAACAGCGCGGGATAGCCGTTCAGCAACGCGATCTCCGGGAACCACTTGTCCTGCACCCAGTGGTCCCAGGACCCCAGCCAGGTATCGACCGCGATCACCACCGCATCGAGCTCGAGCCGCTGCATCGCCCGTGCCATGGAAACCGTCGAGCCGCCCTTCCAGACGCCGATCTCGACCGCGATCCGCGGCCGATGCCGCGACACCGCGTCGGCCAGGAACGGGTGCTGCGAGTTCCAGCCCTGCAGGTCGCGGGCATACAGCCCGGCGGGGATGCCGCCGATCGGATCGACACCACGATAGAGCCGGTCGATGACGTGGCGGCGTACGGGGCGGTCGGCTTCCATCGGCGGGCTCCTGGTCGGGCGGGGATGGCTGGACGGCGCCACGGCGGCGAGCTCGGCGCGCAGCTGCTCCATCTCGGCGTCGGTCTGCCAGGCTTGGCGGAACACCGGACCCTTCATGATGGCGCCGCACAGCTTCTCGTTGCGCCGGATGTCCTCTTGAGTGCCATGGCTGGACGCCGCCACGACTTCGACATCGCCGGTCAGCATCACCGAGCGGAAACGGTGATCGACCGCGTCGGTACTGCGCTCGCCGCCGTAGCCAAGACGCGAGAGGCGAAAACTGTGTTCGACATGCTCGTAGCCGTAACCCTTGAAGCGGGTGTCCATATAGCCGACGAAGGCAATCGCCTCGCGGCTATACGCACTGCACTGGGCGGTCACGTTGGTGCCCCAAGCCGGATCTTCGGTGGTACCGGAGCCGGACAGGAAAGTGTGCCGGATCCAGTCGCCGGCGTAGTTCACGTGGCCGTAGCGCCTCGCGCAAACGGACCAGGCTTCCTCCCACCCGTCCGCGGTGGGCCGCGCATCGTCCTCGAGCAGGATGGCGACATCGCAGCCGCGCACCGTGATCAGGTGGAACAAGGCGCGGTTCTTGTTCCACGCGATGCCCATGTTGGCGCCGGTGATCACCGCGACACCGATCGAGCGGAGAGCCGCGGCGGTGCCGTCGCGTGAGCCGTCATCCGCCACGACGATCTCGCGATCAGGATGCGTGTGGGCGAGCACCCGCTCGACGGTGGCCATCACCACGTCACGCCGGTTGTAGGTTATGACCCCGATGCCGATTCTCAACGCCGTGTTGCTCCTCAACTCCAGGGCGTATTCCCAACTCTCTTACAACCAAAGTGCGCTCGTATGCGCAAGCGCGGGCGAGAGATAATGCTGGCTGCGCACGCCGATTGGAGCGCCGACCCGAGGAAGCGGTGGGTGACGGTCGCCCGGGAGCGGCTCGATGGGTGGACGGTTGCCGCTCCCCGGCCGGTCGGCGCCGTTGGCCGCTTTTTCGCCGCGCTGCTTGGGGAAGCAGAGGGTGCGCCGGTCGCGCTCGGGCTCGATCTCCCGCTTGGTGTGCCGCGCCACTACGCCGCTGGCCGGCCGGAGGCGGACTTTTCCGCCTTCCTGCGCAAACTCGATCCGGCAGCGCCCTTCTTCGAGATCGCGGCCACGCTCGAACAGGTGACGCCCGAGCGGCCGTTCTATCCACGCCACGGCATCCGCGGGATGCGGCAATCGCTACACGCGACCGCGCTCGGCTTCGACGGTCCGCTCTCGCTCCGCCGGGCGTGCGACCGTGCCACCGCTGAGCGGCCGGCGGGCGCGCCGCTGTTCTGGACGCTCGGCGCCAACCAGACGGGCAAGGCGGCGGTCAGCGCCTGGCGCGACATGCTCATCCCCGCCCTTGCGGCCGGTCGGCCGATCCGCCTCTGGCCGTTCGAAGGTCCGTTCCGGGCGCTGCTTGCTCCGGGCACGATCGCGGTGGCGGAGACCTATCCGGCGGAGGCGATGCGCCATCTGGGACTCATTCTCCGTGGCAGCAAGCGCCGCCAGACGGATCGGGCCGCCATCGCCGCCCCCCTGTTCGCTTCGTTGGCCCGACTGGATGCCGTGCCGGACGCAATGCTCCAGGCCCGCATCATCGAAGGGTTCGGGGCGGATGCTGCCGGGGAGGATCGGTTCGACAGTCTGCTCGGGCTGCTGTGCGTCCTCAATGTTATCGCCGGCAACCGGCCGGACACCGCCCCCGACGATCCCTGGATCCTGCGCTGGGAGGGCTGGGTGCTCGGCCAGACGGCGCTTCCGATTGGCCCGGCCCGATAGGCACCCCCGATAGGCAACCAACGACATCCGGGCTAGTTTCAGGTCAAATCAGCACGGAGGGCGCGTGATGAAGCTCAGCATCGACCAGATCCGCCAATTCGAGACGGAAGGCTGGCTGTTCCTGCCGGAATTGTTCTCCGCCGAGGAGGTCGGCGCGCTGCGCGATGAAGCCCAGGCGCTGTTCCGCACCAAGCGCGAGGAGATCTGGCTGGAGAAATCGGGCGCGCCGCGCACCGCCTTCGCCGCCCACACCTACAACCGGGCGTTCCAGATTCTGGGCGCCGACCCGCGCCTGATCGAGCCCGTCGAGCAGCTGTTCGGCGAGCACCTCTACATGCACCAGTTCAAGATCAACGCCAAATCCGCGTTCGACGGCGAGGTCTGGCAATGGCACCAGGATTTCGGCACCTGGCATCGTGATGATGGGATGCCCGAGCCGCGGGCGATGAACATTTCCGTGTTTCTCGACGAGGTCACGCACATCAACGGGCCGCTGATGCTGGTTCCGCGCAGCCAGCGCCACGGCACCCTGGCCGCCGGGCACGACCTCAGCACCACCTCCTATCCGCTCTGGACCTTGGACAATGAGACGGTCACCAAGCTGGTCGAGGAGGGCGGCATCGTGACGCCGATCGGCAAGCCGGGCGGGGTGCTGATGTTCCACGGCAACCTCGTGCACGGCTCGGCCGGCAACATCACGCCGTACTCGCGCAAGATCGTCTATCTGACGCTGAACGCGGTTTCCAACCACATCCGCAAGCCGACCCGCGCCGAGTGGATCGCGCACCAGGATTTTGCGCCGATCCAGCCGGTGCGGCCCGACGAACTGCTCCGATACGCGCAAGCGGCCCGCCCCAAGGCGGCCTGAGGCCGCCGACGGCTTCGCTTGCAAGGCTGCGGTCCAGGCAGCCTGTACGCTCATGCCTCGCCCGGTTCTGATCGCAGGCGGCGGCATCGGCGGCCTGACGCTGGCCTTGATGCTGCACGCGCGCCACGTCCGGTGCCAGGTGTTCGAAGCGGTCGAAGCGGTGCGGCCCACTGGGGTCGGCATCAATGCCCTGCCGCACGCGGTTGGCGAACTTGCCGGCCTCGGGCTGTTGCCGGCGTTGGACATGACCGGGGTCCGCACACGTCAATTGACGTATGCCAACCACCTCGGGCAGTTGATCTGGCGTGAGCCGCGGGGGCTGCACGCGGGGCACGACACGCCGCAATACTCCATCCACCGCGGCCGGCTGCAAACCCTCCTGTGGGACACGGCGACCGAGCGTCTCGGGGCCGCCGCACCCCGGGGCGGACACCGGCTGATAGATTGGCGACAGGACGCGGGTGGCGTCGTCGCCCGGTTCGAACGCCCCGACGGCACAATCGTGGAGCAGGCGGGCACGGTGCTGGTCGGGGCCGATGGCATCCACTCCACGGTGCGGGCGGCGCTTCACCCCGACGATGGAGGGATCCGCTGGAACGGCATCACCATGTGGCGGGGCGCCGTCGACTGGCCCGGGTTCGACGGCGGCGATTGTATGGTCGTCGCGGGCGACGCCCTGGCCAAGCTGGTGCTCTACCCGATCGGCCCGGGGCAGATGCCGGGCGGACGGCTTACGAATTGGGTGATCTACGCCCGCGTCGCCTCGCCCGGCGAACCGCTGGCAGCGCGGGAAAGCTGGTCGAGGCCGGGTCGCTTCGAGGACTTCCGACATCTTGCCGAACGGCTTCACCTTCCGTTCATCGATGTGGCGGCAATGATCGGCGCCACGGCCGAAATCTACGAATACCCGATGTGCGACCGCGACCCGCTCCCGTGGTGGACGCAGCAGCGGGTGACGTTGCTGGGCGATGCGGCTCACCCGATGTATCCGGTCGGCTCGAACGGTGCGTCGCAGGCGATCATGGATGCACGCTGCCTGTCTGACGCACTGGCGAGCCAAGCTGCGGACTCGGCCCTCGCGGCGTACGAGGCTGACCGGCGCCCCGCCACGGCCGAGGTCGTGCGGTCGAACCGCATCGGCGGTCCGGAGCGGGTGATCGACCTGGTCGCCTCCCGCTCGCCGGCTGGCTTCACCCGGGTGGAAGACGTCGCGACGGAGGCGGAGTTGGCAGCCATCGTCCGCGGCTATGCCCGCCTTGCCGGCTTTGCGGTCCCTTCGGCCTAGACGCGCCAGGCGACACTTTCGCGAGCTAGAAGACTCCCATCGCAAGACCCGCCGCCAGCGTCGCGCCGAGTTCGCTGCACCGCGTCAGCTCGGCTGGCGCGATGGTCTTTTCCGCCAGGATCGCCTCCGGCGTCTGCGCGCGGGTGCAGACGATCAGCGGTTCGGCAATGGCGCGCAGCCGCCAGCCGGTGACGATGCGGGCGATCTGGCGCGCCGCGTTGTGGCCGTCGCTGCCGGCGCACACCAGCGTCGCGTAGGGCCGGCCATTGATGCGGTCGAGCGCCGGATAGTAGGCACGGTCGAAGAAATCCTTCATCAGCCCGGCCACTGCCGCCAGGTTCTCGGGGGTGACGAACAGGTAGCCGTCGGCCGCCAGCACCTCCTCAGGCTGGGTCTCCGGCGCCGGGCGCAGGCGCACCTCGACCTCCGGCTCGCCCGCCGCTCCCTGGGCCGCCGCCGACGCCATCTGCCGCGCCCCGCCGGTGCGGGAGTGATAGACGATCAGCAACGTCCGCATCGCGGGGGCGAGCGGATCGAGTGAGGGCAAGGGACGGATGGCAGCAGCATGGGTTCCGTCACAGATTTGGGTCAGCAGTGCACGGGCGACTCGCCGCCCGGCCACAGGGAGCCGACGACCATGACGCACATCGTGACCGACCACGCGCCGGACGACCAGCTTTGGAGCCAGCTCAACCGCCGGGAGGCCGGCGACTATTTCTATGCCGTCACCACGATGGGCGTGTTCTGCCGGCCGGACTGCCCGTCGCCTCGCCCGTTGCGCCGCAACGTCCGGATCTTCGGATCGGTGGCGGACGCCGAGCAGGCGGGGTTCCGGGCCTGCAAGCGGTGTGACCCCAAGGGTGAGCGTGCCCGCCTTGCCGAAGCCGTCGTGCAGGACGCCTGCGCCGCCATCGAAGCATCCGACACCATTCCCTCGCTTGAGGCGCTGGCCCAACGATCCGGTTACTCGCGGTTTCATTTTCTCCGCATGTTCCGCGAGCACACTGGCCTGACGCCGCGCAGCTACGCCGAAGGCGTGCGGGCCCGCCGACTGCAAGCCTCCCTCGCGGACGGCACCCGCGTGGCCGACGCCGTGGCGGAAGCGGGCTACGGCTCCGAGAGCCGGGTCTACGAAAAAACCGACGCGCTGCTCGGCATGACTCCGGGCGCGTTGCGTCGGGGCGGGGCGGGAGAAGTCATCCGCACTGCACTCGCCGACTGCCTGTTCGGCCGGTTGCTTGTGGGGGCGACCGATGCTGGTGTCTGCTTCCTCGGCTTCGCCGAGCCGGACGCCGCGCTGCTCGGCGATCTGCGCCGCCGCTTCCCCCGCGCCAAAATCGTGTCGGACGATGCGGCGCTGGCCGGGACCGTGCGCGCGGTGCTCGCGTTCATCGAGGAGCCGAAACAGGCGCTCGCCTTGCCGCTCGACTTGCGCGGGACGGCCTTCCAGCTGCGGGTCTGGCAGGCGCTCTGCCGCATTCCGCCGGGAGAGACGCGCTCCTACGCCGAGCTTGCGGCGACGATCGGCGCGCCGCGCGCACTCCGAGCGGTGGCGCGCTCCTGCGCTACCAACCCGGTGTCCCTTGCGGTGCCATGCCATCGGGTGGTCGGCAGCAAGGGCGACCTCACCGGCTACCGCTGGGGTGTGCCCCGCAAGCGCGCGCTGCTGGCAGCCGAACAGCGGGCGAGGGATGGCCGGGGCTAGCGACGGGCGGCTCGCTCGTCGCTCTTGTCTCGACTATTCCTTGTGCTTCGGCTCCGGGCGGGACGGGGTGCCGCTCCCCGTGTCCGAACCGGCGTTCGGCGACGAAGGGCTGGTGCTCTTGCCGACCGCGGTTGTGGGCGGAGCGTGCTGGGCTGACGGCATCGTTGACGGCGCGACGGGAGTTCCCCGCGGCCCTTCCCCGGTTTTGGGCGCTTGGGTTTGCGAGTGGGCAGGCAAATTGAACAGGCCGACGGCGAATATCAGCGGCAGCAGCATCAAGCCGCCTTTGAACACGCGCATTGCTTCCTCCCCAGATTGCCGCCGAACGATAACGGACCGTCCTGCGGCGCCAAAAAAATTAACGAAACCGCCAGAGCAAGGGTTGCTGCTCCGCGAGAGGAAGGAAGGGCTCTGACCTCCGACATCCTGCTGGCGGCAGCCCACCAGCCGAACGGAACGTCAGCGCACCCGTGCGACCCGCAGCGCGTTGGTGGTGCCGGTCTGGCCGAACGGCACGCCGGCGACCACGACGACGTCCTGGCCGTGGGTGGCGAAACCCTCCGCCTGGGCGGTGCGGGTGGCCCTGGTGACCGCGTCCGTCATCGAGTGCGCCTCGCCGGACACCATCGCGTGTACGCCCCACACCACGGCCAAGCGTTGCGCCGTCTTGAGGTCGGGGGTGAGGCCCATCACCGGCGCCTCGGGCCGCTCGCGGGCGACGCGCAGCGCCGTGCTGCCGGATTCGGTGAAGGCGATGATCGCGCTAGCCCCGATCGTGTGACTGACTTGGCGGACCGCCGCCGCGATCGCATCGGCGGTGGAATGCTCGGGCTCCGGCCGGCTCGCCTCGATGATCGCCCGCCAGCCCGGGTCCTGCTCCACGCGGGCGACGATGCGGTCCATCATGTTCACCGCCTCGTAGGGAAACTGCCCGGCGGCCGTCTCGCCCGACAGCATCACCGCGTCGGCCCCGTCGAACACCGCGGTCGCCACGTCGGAAGCCTCCGCACGGGTCGGCGCGGGCGCGCTGATCATGCTCTCCAGCATCTGCGTCGCCACCACCACCGGCAATCCGAGCCGGCGGGCGGCGCGCACGATGCGTTTTTGGGCCAGCGGCACCTCCTCGGGCGGCAACTCGACGCCGAGATCGCCGCGCGCCACCATCACCGCGTCCGACAGCCCCAGGATGGCGTCGAGGTTGTCGAGCGCCTGCGGTTTTTCCAATTTCGTCATCACCCAGGCCCGGCCGGCGATCAGGGCTTTCGCCTGCGCGACGTCTTCCGGGCGCTGGACGAAGGAAAGCCCGATGTAGTTCACCCCGTGATCGAGGGCGAAGGCGAGGTCGTCCCGGTCCTTTTCCGTCAGCGCCGGGATCGGCAGCATCGTGTCGGGCGCGTTGACGCCCTTGCGGTCCGACAGTGCGCCGCCGACCACGACCTCGGTTTCCAGCGCGTCGTCCCGCTTGCGCGCGACGCGCAGCCGCAGCTTGCCGTCATCGAGCAGCAGCGAGCAGCCGAGCGAGGCCGCCTCGATGATCTCCGGGTGCGGCAGGTTGACCCGCCGCGCGTCGCCCGGCGTCGGGTTGAGGTCGAGGCGGAAATTTTGGCCGGTCTGCAGATGCACCCGCCCGCCGCCGAACCGCCCGACGCGCAGCTTGGGTCCCTGCACGTCCGCCAGAATGCCGATCGGTCGGCCAAATCGTTCTTCCAGCGCCCGGATCGCCGCGATCCGCTCGGCGTGATCCTCATGCGTGCCGTGGGAGAAATTGAGCCGGAAGACGTCGGCGCCGGCCTGGAATAGCCGGGCCAGCACCTCGGGGGACGAACTGGCGGGGCCGAGGGTGGCGATGATCTTCGTGCGGCGCCGGCGGCGCAGCTTGGGACGGGCAGCCATCGGCGGTTCGCTCCTCGCGCGGCGTATCAGGCAATCAGGATCGCGCGTACGTCGTTCACGTTGGTCAGGGTCGGTCCGGCGCGGACCAGGTCGCCCGTCCGGTCGAACACCGTATAGCTGTCGTGCGAGTCGAGCCGCGCCTGCGGGTCGAGACCTGCCGCCCGGGCGCGCGCCAACGTATCGGGCGACACGATCGCGCCGGCCGCGTCCTCGGTCCCGTCGATGCCGTCGGTGTCGCCGGCCACCGCCCAGATCCCGGGTGTGCCGCCGAGCGCCAGCGCGAGGCCGAGGAGAAACTCGGTGTTTCGACCGCCCCGCCCGGCCGCCCCGCCGCGGATCGTCACCGTGGTTTCACCGCCCGAGAGCACGACGGCGGGAGGCGCCAGCGGCAGGCCGTGCGCGCGGACGCTGCGGGCGACGCCGGCCAGCACGGTGCCCATTGCGGCCGCCTCGCCCTCCAGCGCATCGCCGAGGATCAAGGGTGCGAGGCCGAGTTCCCGCGCCACGTCCGCCGCCCGCCGCAGCGCCATCATCGGCGTCGCGATGAGGTGGAAGGAGGCGTGCGGCAGGCTGCCCGGCTTCGGCGTCTCGTCCGTCGCCGGCCGGGCGAGTTGGGCCATGACGGCCGGCGAGGGGGCGATGGCGTAGCGCGCCAGCAGCGTGCGGGCGTCGGCGAAGCTGGTCGGGTCGGGCACGGTCGGGCCGCTCGCTATCACCGCCGGGTCGTCGCCGGGGACGTCGCTGATGGCGAGCGTGACCACCCGGGCCGGGGCCGCCGCGGCCGCCAGCCGGCCGCCCTTGATGGCCGACAGATGTTTCCGCACCGCGTTCATCTCGTGGATGGTGGCCCCGGAGGCGAGCAGCGCCCGATTGACTTCCTGCTTGTCGGCCAGTGTCAGACCCGGCGCGGGCAGGGCGAGCAGCGCCGAGCCGCCGCCCGAGATCAACGCGAGCACGAGGTCGTCGGCCGAAAGGTCCTGCACGGCGGCGAGGATGGCGCGCGCGGCGGCCTCGCTGTTGGCGTCGGGCACGGGGTGGGCGGCCTCGATCACCCGGATGCGCGCGGTGGGGGAAGCGTGGTCGTAGCGCGTCACCACGACGCCGGAGAGATCGACGTCCGGCCACGCCGCTTCCAGGGCCGCCGCCATCAGCGCCGCCGACTTGCCGGCCCCGACGACGATGCAGCGCCCTTTCGGCTTGGCGGGCAGATGGGCTGCCAGCACGGCACGCGGATCGGCGGCGACGATCGCCGCATCGAACAGCGTCCGCAGCGCCGCCCGTGCCCGGTGGTCATCCCAGCCCATGGTGGTCGTCCCACACCATCTGGCCGCCTCCTTCCAGCGCCGGAGTATGGCGAAGCCGGCGCCGGCGCGCCATGTACAGGCGGAACGCATCCTGGAGGTTTGCTCATGGCCGTCCCCGAATTCGACGAAAAGACCCGCACGGAACTCGAAGCCGCCGCCTTCCGCCGCCTCGTCGAGCATCTGCGCGAGCGCGCCGACGTGCAGAACATCGACCTCATGAACCTCGCCGGGTTCTGTCGGAACTGCCTGTCGCGCTGGTATCGCGAGGGCGCCGAGCAACGCGGTCTCTCGCTCGCCGATCCCGACGCTCGCGAGATCGTCTATGGAATGCCCTACAAGGAGTGGCAGCAGAAATTCCAACGGGAAGCCTCGGCCGAGCAGCAGGCGACGTTCGCGAAAGCCAACCCGGGCCACTGAGGCGGGCACCGCGTTGACCGCGACTTGGGGCGGCCGCTAGACCCGCGGCCCTTGCAGCCTGGAGACGTGCGCGATGGCCCTCGATGCGACCGATACGAAGGTCGACGAAACCAGCAAGGTCGGCGGTATCGCCGCCGATCGGCTGCGCAGCCTCATCGAGCGCATCGAACGGCTCGAGGAGGAGCGCAAGGCGCTCGGCAGCGACATCAAGGACATCTTCGCCGAGGCGAAATCCGCTGGCTTTGACGTCAAGGTGATGCGTCAGTTGCTTCGCATCCGCAAGCAGGAGCCCGCCGAGGTCGAGGAGCAGGAGAGCCTGCTCGACGTCTATCGGCGCGCGCTCGGGATGTGATCCGGCCGGTCGGTTTGCAACTCCGACACAACCTCGGGTAGGTCTCTGCTCGGAGCAGGACCGTGCCGGATGAACTTCAAAGCCCGTCTGCAAGCGATTGCCAATCGCCGGCTTAAGCCGTTCGACATTCAGGTCGCTCGCGGAGCGGATCTTTGGCGGCCGCTGTCACAACTTGGCCGCCAGCCCGAGCGAGGCGAACCGGGCCCGCCGGTCACGCCGGCGTTTCTCCGCGTGTTCAATGGTGCGGACGTCGCGCGCACGACGGAGCCGTTCGATTGCGCAGTCGTCATGCCGACGCTTCTGCGTGCGAGCATCACCGAGGCGGTGGGCTCGGTGCTCCGCCAGGATTTTTCCGGGACGGTCCAGGTGCTGGTCGGGTTCGACCGGGTGCTGGGGGACTTGGCCCGTCTGACGGCGTTCCTGGAAGCAGTGCCAGCGCGGTTTTCCGTGCTGCTGTTCCACCCGGGCTACTCTACCTCGCGACGCAACGGCGGACTGCACGCGGCGTATGACGGCGGCGCGTTGCGCACGATCCTGAGCTATCTCGCCCACAGCCGATACGTCGCGTATCTCGACGACGACAATTGGTGGGCGCCCGACCATCTTTCTTCGCTCTGCAACGCTCTCGCAGCCGGCGACTGGGCCTACTCCCGGCGGATCTTCGTCCATCCGGTCTCGCGACGTCCCATCTGCGAGGATCGCTGGGAATTGGTGGGACCGGGGCAGGGAGCGTTTGCGTCGATCGGCGGCTGGGTGGACCCGAACTGCCTGGCGATCAACAAGACCAAGTGCGAAGCCGTGCTGCCCTGGTGGTCGATCCCACTGCGCAACAGCCCGAAGGCTATGGACGCGGACCGCAACGTGTTCCGGCTGCTCAGTACCGAGTTCATCGGTCAAGACACGCACAAGGCAACCGTGTTCTACACCGTCGACGAGGCGGATCGGCAACATGCGGCGCGCCTGACGGCCATGGGAGCAGACACCTACGCCGCCGCCGGGAAATGCGAGGCTCGCGAGATGGCGTAACGGCTTGTGTTCCGCGTTTGTTTCCCATATCATCCAATTATTGATACGTCGAGATGGAGGCGTCCCGCTCGCCGAATCCGCGGCTGGACTGATTAGGTGGCCCGATGGACACGTTGACGCGTCTGCCGCCCGGCTCGCTTGCCACGATCGGGGTGGCTCTGATCCTGCTGGCCATTCTCGTCTGGCTTTCGGGCGTGGTGCGCGCCCAGGGACGGGAAGTGCGCGAGCTGCGGACCGCGTTGCTCGGCAGCGGTGACGGGCCCGGACCACTGGCACGGCTTGACGCGATCGATCGTCGGCTGCGCGAGCACGGCGAGACGCAGCTGCGCGCGATCACCGACCTCGACCGGGGCCTGCGCCAAGTGGTCGCGGACGGCGCTGCCCGTGGCTTTGCCGCCGCCTTCGACAAGGTGCAGGAGGGCGCCCGCGAGCAGGGGGTGGTGCTGCAACGGTTCAATGCGGCGACCCAGACCAGCCTGACCGAATTGCGCACCGGGATGGCCGATCGCCTGCGCTCCGGCTTCGACCAGTTCGCCACCGTGCTGCGCGCCGAGCAGGAGCAACTGCGTACCCGGGTCGACGGCAAGCTCGAAGAGATCCGCAGCGGCAACGAGGCCAAGCTCGAGCAGATGCGCGCGGCCGTGGACGAGCAGTTGCAGACCGCGCTCGAGAAGCGGCTGGGAGAAAGCTTTCGGCAGGTCACCGAAAAATTTGCGCAGGTGCAGCAGGCGATCGGCCAAGTGCAGACGGTGGCGGCCCAGGTCGGCGACCTCAAGCGCCTGTTCTCCAACGTCAAGGCGCGTGGCGGCTGGGGCGAGGCGCAACTCGATGCGCTGCTCGAGGACGTGCTGCCGAACGGCTACGAGCGCAATTTCCGGGTGCGCGAGGGCGGCGGGGAAACCGTCGAGTTCGCGCTGCGCATGCCGATCCGGGATCGCGACGTGCCGATCTACCTCGCGGTGGACAGCAAGTTTCCGACCGAGGACTACGACCGGCTGCTGCTCGCCGCCGAGGCCGCCGACAAGGACGAGGAGAAGGTGGCGCGCAGCGCGCTGGAGCGCCGCATCCGCGACGAGGCCAAGCGCATCTCGACAAAATACATCGTCGCCCCCCGCACGGTCGATTTCGCCATCATGTACTTGCCGACAGAGGGGCTGTTCTCGGAGGTCAACCGCTCGCCCGGCCTGATCGAGTTCGTCCGCCGCGACCATCGGGTGATGGTGGTCGGGCCGAGCCTGCTGCCGGCGCTGCTCCACACCATCCGCATCGGCCAGCTCACGATGGTGCTGGAACGCCGCAGCACCGACATCGCCGCCATGCTGAGTGCCGTGAAGACCGAATGGGGCAAGCTCAACAAGTCGCTGGATGCGGTGGCCGAACGGGCGGAAAGGCTGAACCGCAGCATCGACGAGACCCGGGTGCGCACGCGCCAAGTCGGCAAGAAGCTCGGCGCGGTGCTGACGATCGAGCCGGGCGAGGCGGACCGGCTGCTCGGCTTCGAGACCACCGGGTCGGGCGAGGAGGGTCGGCAGACGGACGACGAGATGGAGAGCGTTGCCTGAGATCGGGGGCGGGGCCGCGCTTTGGTCGCGGACAAATGCCCTGGCTGGCCAGACTGTGCCGATCGCGACAGAGAACATGGCCCATGAGCGACCTCTACGAGACCGACATCGTGGTCTGGTCCGAGCAGCGAGGCGAGGCGCGCAGCTTCCGCATCCAGGCGGCCGACGATCTCACGCCCGGGATGCGCCAGCGGATCGACGTCGCTGTCATCTACGCGAGGGCGCTGCGGGCGCTGCCCGACACCGTGGATGGGCAACCGCCGCGGCCTGTGCCGGAGGCCTGCCCGCTCACCTTGGAGCAGTTGCTGTCGGATTGACCGACGGTCGGCAGACCTTCACCCCGAAAGCATGCGCGGCTGCCGCAGTCGCACCAGGCTGACCAGCGCCGCGGCGACGGAGAAGCCGGCGCCGACCAGCAACGTGACGGTCGTGCCGCTGTGGGCGAACAGCCCGAAAATCACGGCAACCATTGCCGCGCCCGTGGTCTGGCCGAACAGCCGGGCGGTCGACAACATGCCGCCCGCAGCACCGCTGCGGGATGCGGGCGAAGCACCGAGCATCGCGCGGTTGTTCGGCGTCTGGAACAGGCCGAAGCCGAGGCCGCAGACCACCATGCGCCAGACGATGTCGGCGGTGGCCGGATGCGCCGGCAGGCCGGCGAGCAGCAGCAGGCCCGCCGCCATGCAGACGAGGCCGACCCCGCCGAGCAGCCCGGCGCGGATAGCGGTCCGACAGGCGGCCGGCGATCGGTGCCACCACCGCGACGGTCAGCGGCCAGGGCGTCATCAGCAGTCCGGTCGCCACCTGCGATCGCCCGAGCGCGCCCTGCAGGAAGAAGGGCAGCGACACGAAGGCCAGGGTCTGCGCCGCGAACGAGCAGATCGAGGTGGCGATCGACAGCGCGAACACCGGGATGCGCAACAGGTCGACCGGCAGCAGCGGCGCCGGGCGCGACGTCTGGCGGCGCACCAGCGCGACCGCGGCCAGCGTCGCCGAGCACCAGCTCCGCCGCCACCAGCGGGTGGTTCTCGCCCTGGCCGAGGCCGTCGATCGCGGTGATCAGCAAGCCGAAGGCGAGCGCGTTGAGGGCGGCGCTGGCGAGGTCGAAGCGGTGCGGCGCCCGCGTGGTGTGCGGCAAGGCGCGCAAGCCGAGGGCGAACGCGACGACGCCGATCGGCACGTTGACGTAGAACAGCAAGGGCCAGCCGGCGACCGATAGGATGGCGGAGGCGACGGTCGGGCCGACCGCCGAGGAGACCGCCACCAGAAGCGCGTTGATGCCCATCGCGGTGCCCAGCATCCGACGCGGGTAGGTGAAGCGGATCAGCGCCGTGTTGACGCTCATGATGCCCGAGGCGCCGAACCCCTGCGCCATGCGGGCCAGCGCCAGTGTCGTCAGCGCCGTCTGACCGCGCGCAGAGCAGCGATGCCACGGTGAACACGGCAAGCCCGGCCTGATAGACCCGCCGGTAGCCGATGATCTCGCCGAGCGAGGCGAGCGGCAGCAGCGAGACCGTCACCGCGAGCTGATAGGCGTTGACCACCCAGATCGACGAGGCGGCGCTCGCCTGCAGGTCGCGGGCGATCGTCGGCAGGGCGACGTTGGCAATCGCGCCGTCGAGCACGGCCATGACCAGCCCAAGCGCGATGGTCAGGATCGCCCAGTAGCGCGCCGGCACCGGCAAGCCGTCGGCTGGTCTCTGCTCCATGTGTCCCGAACCCCCGGCGCCTGTACCCTTCAGGGCTCATATCAGCCGGGGCCGGGCTTGTTCAGGGGTGGCCCGTCACGCTCGCCGGGACGTCATGCCTGCATCGGCTGGCCATGGCCGAGATCGCGCCCTTGGCTGCGCGCCCGGGCCACGCCCGTGCAGGGCGGCCAGCGTGCGGGCATAGGCGCGCAGCACCAGCGGGCGGCGGATTTTTTGGGTCGGGGTCAGCAGGCCGTTCTCGACGGTGAACGGGCTGACCGCGCGGTGCCCGCGGATGCGCTCGGGGACGGCAAGCCGGAGGTTGGTGCGCGAGACCGCGACCGCGACGGCGATGTCGTCGAAACCGTCCGCCGGGACCAGCAGCGCGGTCAGTCCGGCGCGGCCCTCCCCGTCCACCACCGCCTGGGCGATCTCGGGCTCGGCCATCAGCATCCCCTCGACCTTGGCGGGCGATACGTTCTCGCCGCCCGACAGCACGATGACGTCCTTCTTGCGGTCGGTGATCCGCAGATAGCCGTCGCTCTCCAGCACGCCGACGTCGCCGGTGTGCAGCCAGCCGTCGCGCAGCACGGCGGCGGTCGCCGCCGGCTGGCCCCAGTAGCCGTCCATCAGCAGGTCGCCCCGCACCATGATCTCGCCGTCCTCGGCGATGCGCAGCTCGACGCCCTCCAGCACCCGCCCGACCGTGTCGATGCGGATCGCGTCCGGCGGGTTGGCGCTGATCACCGGGCCGGCCTCGCTCTGGCCGTAGCCCTGCATGACGGGGATGCCCATGGCGAGGAAGAACCGGCCGACCTCCGGCTCCAGCCGGGCGCCGCCGGACATCGCCGCCCGCAGCCGGCCGCCGAAGCGGGCGCGCACCCGGCGGCGCACCAGGCGGTCGAGCGCCGGGTCCGCCAGCCGGTCCGCAAGGCGGAGGTCGCCGTCAAGCCGCCGCAGCCCGACCGCCAGCGCGCGGTCGAACAGCCGCCGCTGCCAGGCAGGACCGCGCGCGACCTGGGCCAGTATCCGGCCGCGGATCACTTCGAGGATGCGCGGCACCACCGTCATGATGGTCGGGCGCACGGCGAGCAGGTCCCCGGCCAGATGCTCGATGCCGCGGGCGTAGACCACTTCGGTGCCGAGGCTGAGCAGGAAGAACTGGCCGGTGCGCTCGAACGAGTGCGACTGCGGCAGGAACGACAGATACACCTCGTCGTGCAGCTTGAGGGGCCGCATCAGCTCGAACGTGCCGCGACAGTTCGACAGGACGGAGCGATGCGGCAGCATGACGCCCTTCGGCGCGCCACCGGTGCCGGAGGTGTAGACGAGGCAGGCGAGCGCGCCCGGCGGAATGTCGGCCGCTTCGCCGGCGATGTCATCGAAAGGCGTCTCATCGCCCACCAGATCGGCCCAGGACAGCACGCGCGCCCTCCCGGTGTCCGCCTCGCGCGCGGCATCCATGACCACCAGCAGATCGAGGCCGCCGGTCCGATCGCTGGCCTGCCCGACGCGGGCGGCCAGCGCGGCGGAGGAAACGATGGCGACGCGCGCTCCGCTGTCGCGCAGGATGTGGGCGTGGTCGGCGACCGTGTTCGTGGTGTAGGCCGGCACCGGCACGGCGCGGATCGCCATCAGGGCGGTCTCGGCGGTCAGGTACTCCGGCCGGTTCTCGCTGACGATCAGCACCCGGTCGCCCGCCGCGACCCCCGCCGCCCGCAGCCGTCGCGCGACCGATGCCGCCCGGCGAGCGAACTCGCCCCAGGCTGAGCGATTGCCAGTGACCGTCGCGATAGGACCGCAGCATCGGTCGCTCGGGCCAGCCCCTTGCGAGGCCGAACATCATCGCGGCCAGGTTGGGCCAATGCGGATACCGGTCCCACATCCGGCGTCGTCTCCTCCGGCGGTACGGTTGCCGCTTGCGCAACCCTTTGACGAAGCTCCCTACAACCTTACATGGGCTGAGGAAACAGCAGCACGGGACCATCGGCGATGCGCCAGACTGGATTGCTCACCGGCTCATCGCGGCTCGACCCGGCTCTGCGCGCGCCGGACGGGGTGGCGTCGGCCGCCTCGCTGCCCGAATGGAACCTCGCCGATCTCTATCCGGGCCCGGATAGTCCGGCGGTGGAGACCGATCTCGCCGCTGTCGAGACCGCCGCGCACGCTTTCGAGAGCGCCCATGCCGGCCGGCTGGCCGGGTTGTCCGGCGCCGAGCTGTCGGCCGCGATCGGCGAGTACGAGCTGATCGAGGAGCGGCTGGGGCGCCTGATGTCCTATGCCCAGCTGCTGTTCAGCGGCAACTCGCTCGATTCGGCGGTTGCCCGCTTCTACCAGACGGTCAGCGAGCGCGTCACCGCCATCAGCAGCCATCTCGTCTTCTTCCCGCTCGAACTGAACCGGCTCGACGACCACATGCTCGAGCAGAAGATGCTCGACCCGAGCTGCGAGCGCTGGCGTCCCTGGCTGCGCGACCTGCGCCTGTTCCGCCCGCACCAGCTGTCCGACGAGGTGGAGAAGCTGCTGCACGAGAAGGAGGTGACCGGCCACTCGGCCTGGAGCCGCCTGTTCGACGAGACCATCGCCGGGATGCGCGTCCCGGTAAACGGCGCGGAGCTGACCGTCACCGACGCGCTCAACCTGCTGTCCGACAAGGACCGCGCCAAGCGCGAGGCCGCCGGTCGCGCGATCGGCAAGACGTTCGGCGAACACGTCAAGCTGTTCTCTCTGATCACCAACACGGTCGCCAAGGACAAGGAGATCACCGACACCTGGCGGCACTATCCACGGCCCGGGAGCTACCGCAACCGCTCCAACATGGTCGAGGACGAGGTGGTGGACGCGCTGGTCAGCGCCGTCGTCCAGTCGTTCCCGCGCTTGTCGCATCGGTATTACCAGTTGAAAGCAGACTGGCTCGGCCTGCCCAAACTACAACATTGGGACCGCAATGCGCCGCTGCCGGACGACGACGATCGGCAGATCGCCTGGCCGGAGGCGCGCAACCGAGTGCTCACGGCCTACGGCGCGTTCAGCCCCGATCTTGCGGCAGTCGGCCAGCACTTCTTCGACCGCCCCTGGATCGACGCGGCGCTGCGCCCCGGCAAGGCGAGCGGCGCCTTCGCCCATCCCACCGTGCCGTCGGCCCACCCCTATCTGCTGCTCAACTATCATGGCCGCACGCGCGACGTGATGACCCTGGCGCACGAGTTGGGCCACGGGGTGCATCAGGTACTCGCCGCCGACCAGGGGTATCTGATGTCCGGCACGCCGCTCACCCTGGCTGAGACCGCGAGCGTGTTCGGCGAGATGCTCACATTCCGGGCGATGCTCGACGCCGAGACCGATCCGCGTCGCCGGCGGGTGATGCTGGCCTCCAAGGTGGAGGACATGCTGAACACCGTGGTCCGGCAGACCGCGTTCTACCGCTTCGAGACGCTGCTGCACGAGGAGCGCCGCACGGGCGAACTGACGCCCGAACGCATCGGCGAGATCTGGTTGCAGGTGCAACGGGAAAGCCTGGGCCCGGCGTTCGAGTTCACTCCCGAATATGCGGTGTTCTGGTCGTATATCCCGCATTTCGTGCACTCGCCCTTCTACGTCTACGCCTATGCGTTCGGCGATTGCTTGGTGAACGCGCTCTACGCGGTATTCCAGTCCGGCCATCCGGGCTTTGCCGAAAAATACCTGCAGATGCTGCGCGCCGGCGGGACCAAGCGGCACAAGGAGCTGTTGGCGCCATTCGGGCTCGACGCATCCGACCCGGCATTCTGGCAGAAAGGTCTCGACGTGATTGCCGGGTTCATCGACGAATTGGAGCGAACATCCTGATGGCCGAAAGCACCGGCGTCGAGCGCAGCAGCCTGTTCGGCGAGCTGCGTCGCATGGCCCGCACCTCGGGCGCGGTCGGCGGCATCGCCGCGCGCGTGGCGGGAGCGCGCGTGCTCGGGATGCGCACCGATCGCGCAGCGCACGCGGAAGACCTGAAAACCATCCTCGGCGGGCTGAAGGGGCCGCTGATGAAGGTTGCGCAGTTCCTGTCGACCGTGCCGGACGCGCTGCCGGCGGAGTACGCGGATGAGCTGGCGCAGCTGCAGTCGAACGCGCCGGCGATGGGCTGGGCGTTCGTACGCCGCCGCATGGCGAGCGAACTGGGGCCGGACTGGCGGTCCAGGTTCACCGAGTTCGGCCAGGACGCCGCCGCCGCCGCCAGTCTCGGCCAGGTGCATCGCGGCCGCCTGCTCGACGGCGCCGAGGTCGCCTGCAAGCTGCATACCCGGACATGCCGAGCACGGTGGAGGCCGACCTGCGCCAGCTTCGCCTGGCGCTGGCGATCTACCACCGCATGGACGGCGCGATCCAGAACGAGGAGATCTACAAGGAGCTGACCGAGCGGCTGCGCGAGGAGCTCGACTACAAGCGCGAAGCGGCGCAGATGCGGCTCTACGACATCATGCTGCGTGACACGCCCACGGTGCATGTCCCGACGCCCATCGAGGGTTATTGCACGACCCGGCTGCTGACCATGACGTGGCTCGACGGTCGCTCGCTGCTGCGCCGCATCGAGGAGGACCCACCGCAGGAGGAGCGCAACGATCTCGCGCGCGCGCTGTTCCGCGCCTGGTACGTGCCGTTCTATCGGTTCGGCGTGATCCACGGCGACCCGCATCTCGGCAACTATCAGGCGCGTCCGGACGGCACGGTGAACCTGCTCGATTTCGGCGCCATCCGGGTTTTCCAGGCCAAATTCGTGCGCGGTGTGATCGATCTCTACGAAGCGGTGCGCGACAACGACGACGCCAAGGCGCACCACGCGTACGAGACCTGGGGTTTTACCGATCTCTCGCATGAAAAAATGGCGGTGCTGAACCAATGGGCGCGCTTCCTCTACGAGCCGCTGCTGCAGGACCGGGTGCGCCGCATCCAGGAGACCAACGATCCGCAGTATGGCCGCGAAGTCGCGGAAAAGGTCCATGCCGGGCTGAAGCGCACCGGCGGCGTCCGCCCGCCCCGCGAGTTCGTGTTGATGGACCGCTCGGCGATCGGTCTCGGTGGCGTGTTCCTCCGCCTCGGCGCCGAGCTTAACTGGCACGAGCTGTTCCAAGGACTGGTCGCCGATTTCGACACCGACGCACTCGCTTCCCGACAGGCGGCGGCGCTGGCGGAGGCCGAGGTGCCGCCGGCGGTGTGACCGGTTTCCCTCCCTGTCGGACCTGCTAGCATGATCCGGCAACGGTCCGAATGGGAGGGAACGCGATGGCTTTCTACGAACTGCGCCAATACAAGGTGCTGCCGGGCAAGATGGACGCCTGGGTCAAGGTCATGGAAGAGGAGATCATCCCCTTCCAGGTCTCGAAAGGCATGGTTGTCTGCGGCAGTTTTCGCGGCGAGACCGACGACTCCGTCTATGTGTGGCTCCGTCGCTTCGAGAGCGAGGCCGAACGCGAGGCGCTCTACAAGGCGGTCTACGACAGCGACTACTGGAAGAACGACATGTCACCGCGCGTGCCGGAGTATCTGGACCGCTCCGCAATCGTCGTGACGCGGATCATACCCACATCGAGATCGACCGTCCGCTGACGTTACCGCTGCTCGCGGCCACCTTTGTCGAGGGCCGTCGCGAGCGATCGACCTGTTTCTTCTGGCGCCACCTACCTCCAGGATATACGCTTGGATAGTGTATCTTGGAGGCATGTCGAATGCAGGTCGGGAAGTGGGGCAACAGTCTGGCGGTCCGTCTGCCGGCGTCCGTGGTGGAACTGCTCGGACTGAAAGAAGGTGACGAGATCGAGATCGGGATCGCCGGAGCCCGATCTCTCGAGGTGAGCCGCGACCGCAGCCGAGAGGAGGCTCTGGAACGGCTGAAAGCCTTGCAGCGGCCTCTACCGCCGGGGTTCCGTTGGAGCCGGGAGGAGGCGAATGAGCGGTGAGGCGTTCTTCGACACGAACGTCCTCGTCTACGCTACTGTGGAAAATGATCCGAAGGGTGCGCGCGCGACCGCCATTCTAGCGGGCGGTGGCGTCGTCAGCGTGCAAGTGCTTAACGAGTTCGCTCACGTCGCGTCCCGAAAGCTGAAATGGCCTTGGCGGGACATAGTTCAAATGCTCGACAGTTATCGCGTGCTTTGTCCCAACCCGCTCTCCATAGGCGTTATGACGCACGAGTTCGCATTGCGTGTAGCAGCACGGTACGGCTATTCGTTTTATGACTCGTCGATTGTTGCTTCCGCTCTTGAGGCGCGTTGCGCGACGCTTTTCTCCGAAGACATGCAGGACGGGCAAGTGATCGGGGGCAGCCTAACCATCCGCAACCCCTTCCTCGGTAGCTGAAGAGATCACGTGGTTTCGACCGGCTCGCCCTGCGGCTTGGCGCCAAGGCGGAGCAGCGGCACCAGCAGGAACACGAGGGCGGTTGCCGCGGCGGAGACGATGATCAACGGCGCCAGCGCGCGATTGAAGGTGTGCTCGTAGAGGAACGCGCCGATGTTGTCGCCCATCGGGGTGGCAAGATTGGTCAGCGACATCAGGGCGGCGAACACGAAGCCTTCCGATCGCGCCGGGCAGTAATCCGCTGCCAGGGTGAGGGTGGCGATGCTGGCGATCATGGCCGCCAGCCCATTGAGGAAATACACCGCCGCCGCCGTGCCAGGTCCACGCAGCAGCAGGAACGCAAGCGTCGCTACGACGCCGCCGGCAAGGCTGAGGTTGAGCAGCGCCCGCGAGGACAGCCCCTCGAGAAACCGGCGATGCACCACCGCGCCGGCGATCCAGCCGGCCGAGCCGATCGCGGTCAGGATGCCGATATACGCCTGCGACAGTCCGAGCCTGTCGGTTAGGTGAAAATAAAGCGGCGTGCCGAACCCTGGGCTGAAATTGTAGAGAAAGAGAAACGCGCCGATCAGGTAGAGGCGGCGCGATCCGAGGGCGTGCAGGAGTGCCTGCAACGTCCGGCGCAGCTCGCCGAGGTCGATGCGCGAGCGCTCCTCATCCACCAGGAACAGCGCGCCGAATACGACCGAGAGCGGCGCGGCGGCGGCGATCAGGGCCGCCGTGTGCAGCGCGCCGCGCGGCGAGAGGTATTCGATCAGCTGGCCACCGACGAACGCCATCGTCATGGTGGCGACGTTGAACCACAGCCATTGCTGGGTGACGAAATCGCCGCTTGCCCGGTAGCGTTGGCCGTTTTCCACCAGCAGCGCGCCGCACAGCGTGCTCGCGATCGCCATGGCGAACGAGGTCAGGGTCAACGCGAATACGAGGTGCGCCGGGGTGTCGGTGAACGCCACCCACACGTAGGCCGTCGTTCCGGCGAGGTTGGCCAGCAGCAGGTACGGTC
The DNA here is from genome assembly GCA_963719345.1 of uncultured Alphaproteobacteria bacterium. Lineage (GTDB taxonomy): Bacteria > Pseudomonadota > Alphaproteobacteria > Acetobacterales > Acetobacteraceae > CAVRCA01. The sequence continues at coordinate 197,827 of CAVRCA010000003.1, read as the reverse complement.
GCCGCCGATAGCCGAACAGCGGCACGAAATCCGAGACCAGCCCATAGATCGGCTTGATGATCCACGGCAGGTCGAGCGCGGCGAGCGACAGGCTGATCTGCGAGGGCGTCCAGCCGAGACTTTCCTTGAGAAAGTGGTTCAGCGGCTGCCAGACGACGCCGACCTTGGCCTGCCCCACGCCCTCGACCACGTAGACGACGGCGAAGAACAGCATCAGGCGACGAACTTGGCGTGCCGCAGGCACGTCGCGCGCCGTTACCAAGGCGCTGTCAGGAGCAGGTACTCGAAATCGGCGAAGCGAGACTCCTCATCGGCGAGCAGGGCGTTCAGCTCGCGCCGGATCGACCGCCGCGTCAACTCCGTGATCTCCGTGCGGTCGCAGACGATCCGGCCAGGCGGCCCGCGCAGGACGAGAATGCGATCGGCGACCGTCAGCGCCTCGTCGATATCGTGGGTAATCATGACCAGGGTCGGATGGTAGTGCCGGCGCACCGCAAGCAGGTGGTCCTGCATCCGCGCGCGGGTGAACGGGTCGAGCGCGCTGAACGGCTCGTCGAGCAGCAGCAGGGCGGGGCGGGTGGCGAGCGCCCGGGCCAGGGCAACGCGCTGTGCCATCCCGCCGGACAGTTGTTTTGGCAGCAGGCGGGCCGCGGCGCCGAGCTGCACCACCTCCATCGCCTCGCCGACCGCAGCGGCGCGATCGGCCCGCGAGAGGTGGGCGAGACCAAACCCGGTGTTGCGCGCCACGTCCAGCCAGGGCATCAGCCGCGGCTCCTGGAAGACGTAACCGACCTGTCCCCGTCTCGGCGCGTCCGCTGCCCACTCGATGCGGCCCTCCGTCGGGGCCTCCAGGCCGCCCAAGCAGCGCAGCAAGGTGCTCTTGCCGCAGCCGCTGCGGCCGATGATGGCGGTCAGCGAGCCCGTCTCGAACCGGATGCTCACCGGCCCGAGGACCGGCGTGCCCGTCAGGAACGTCTTGCCGAGGCGATCGAGGGCGAGCAGCGTTCCCATCAGCGCCGCACGGTGTCCTGCCAGGCGACGAGGCGACCACCCGCCGTCGCCAGCGCGAGGTCGGTCAGCTTGCCGAGCACCGCGAACAGCAGGATGGCGCTGATGACCACGGCCGGCCGGCCGGTCTGCTCGCCGTCGGTGAGCAGGAAGCCCAGCCCCTCGCTCGCCCCCATCAGTTCGGCGGCGGCGACGAACATCCATCCCAGTCCAAGACCGCCGCGCAGGCCGGTCACATAGGCGGGCAGCGCCGCCGGCACCTGGATACGCCACAGCACCGCGAGCGGTGAAAAATCGAGTGCGCGGCCGACCTCGATCAGCTTGCGGTCCACTCCGGCGATGCCGCTCATCAGGTTGAGATACACCGGAAAGAACACGCCGACAGCGATCAGCGCGACCTTCGAACCCTCGAAGATGCCGAGCCAGATGATGAACAGCGGCACCCACGCGATCGAGGGCACGGCGCGCAACGCCTGCAAGGTGGGATCGACCAGGCGGCGCGCCAGCGGCACGGCGCCCGTCACCGCGCCGAGCACCGTGGCGGCCGCGGTGCCGGCGACGAAGCCGACGGCGACCCGGGCCAGCGTGGCTTGCAGGTGCAGCGCGAGTTCGCCGCTCGCAGCGAGTTCCGTCAGCGCCCGGACGATCGCCGCCGGGCTCGGCAGCAACTCGGGCGCGACCAGCCGCCGGCTCGCCGCCACCTGCCACGCGACCAGGCAAGCGGCCGGCAGCAACAATCCGATCCCGAGCCCGCGGGGCCGGCGCAGCCGCGGCAGCCGGGTGTCGGCACGCCGCAGCTTCGGGGGTGCAAGCGCCGTCTCCGACATCAGCGGCTCGCGGCGAGGTGGTCCGTGAAGCTGGTGTCGATCAGCTCCGCGGCGGCGCGGTCGAGGTCGGTATCGGCGGCCACGCTGCCGCTCGACCGCAACACTTTGGCTGCCGCGAGGATGCTGTCGCGCTGCGGCGCGCCGAGCACCCCAGTCGAGAGGTCCGTTCGCGTCAGTTGCAGCGCCGCGACGTCGGGCGCCAGCTTGGCGTCGCGCGCCAGGATGGCGGCCAGCTCGTCCGGGTGCTCGCGCGACCAGAGCCGGGCGCGCTCGTAAGCCGCGAGCACCTTGCCGACGAGGTCCGGATGCGCCGCGGCGAACTCCTCGCGCACCAGCAGGGTGCCCGGCGTTACCAGTGCGCGGTCGCGAAAGAAGATGCGGTCGTGGCTCTGCGTCTCCGCCTGCGCCATGAACGGATCGAGCCCGGACCACGCGTCGACGTCGCCCCGGTCGAGCGCCAGTCGCCCGTCCTGATGTTGCAGCGGCACGAGGGTGATGTCTTGCCGGGTCAGCCCCGCCGTGTCGAGCGCGCGGAGCAGAAAAATCCCCGGGTCGGTGCCCGGTGTCGCCGCGACCCGCTTGCCCTTGAGGTCGGCCACCGTGCGGATCGGGCTTTGGTCACGGGTGACCAGCGCGGTCCATTCCGGCTGCGAGTAGACGTAGATAGCCTTGATCGGCGTCCCGTTGGCGCGCCCGAGCAGGGCCGCCGATCCCGCCGTGGAGCCGAAATCGATCGAGCGGCCGCGCAGGAACTCGAGCGCCTTGTTGCTGCCGGCGCTCAGCACCCATTGCACCTTGACGCCAGGGCCGAGCTCGTCCTCAAGCCAATGCTTGTCGCGCAGCACCAGGCTGACCGGGTTGTAGTACGCATAATCGAGGCCAAGCCGGTCTTGCGCCATCGCTTCCGTCATGCCGCCCGCCAGCAATCCGGCGAAGGCGATGCGGAGCAGGACGCGGCAGAGCTGAGACAGCATCGATCAAGTCCTCGCGGCGGGCAGGTCAATCGGCAAATCACTAAAGAACCCCGGCTTTTATGCAAGTCCCGACTACGTCCGGTTTGTTTTGCCGAGATACACTAATTGAGCACGTTGTTTTGCGCTCCGGGGCGGCAACCTCCCTCTTGCGAAGAGCGGGAGCCGTAGGCAGGGTGCGGCGCCGATGGCGTAACGGGCTGGCGCGGCGACGTTTGCTTGGGCCAGCTGCCGGCGGCGGAAGGGGGACACGAGCGAATGCGCCTGGCGGTGTTGAAGGAGCGGAGCGCCGACGAGGCGCGCGTCGCGGCTACCCCGGATACGGTGAAGAAGCTGATCGCACTTGGCCTCACGGTGGCGGTGGAGGCAGGGGCCGGCGTTGCGGCCTCCATATCCGACGCCGAGTTCGCCGCCGCCGGGGCGGAGATCGCGCCGGACCCGACCGCATTGCTTGCCGGTGCCGGGATCGTGCTCGCGGTCCAGCTGCCCGAGCCCGAGCAGCGCGCGCTCATCCCGCGCGGCGCCCTGTTGCTGTGCATATCCGGCGCGCTCGGCAATGCGGAGGTGGTCGGATCGCTGGCGCAGGCCGGGATCGACACGGTCGCGATGGAGCTGCTGCCCCGCATCACCCGCGCGCAGTCGATGGATGTGTTGTCGAGCCAGGCCAATCTCGCCGGCTACCGCGCGGTAATCGAGTCGGCCGGTGCGTTCCAGCGCGGCTTTCCGATGATGATGACCGCCGCCGGTACGGTGCCGCCGGCCCGCGTATTCATCATCGGCGCCGGCGTCGCCGGGCTGCAGGCGATCGCGACCTCCCGTCGCCTCGGGGCGATCGTCTCGGCCACCGACGTGCGGCCGGCGGCAAAGGAAGAAATTAGGTCGCTCGGGGCGAGCTTCGTCGGCGTCGAGGATGAGGAGACGGCGGGGCAGACCGGCGCCTATGCCCGCGAGATGAGCGAGGCGTTCCGTCGCAAGCAGGCGGAGCTGATGGCCACCACGGTGGCGAAGAACGACATCATCATCTGCACGGCGCTGGTGATGGGCCGCCGGGCGCCGGTCATCGTCAACCAGGCGATGGTGGACAGCATGCGGTCGGGCAGCGTGATCGTCGACCTCGCTTCCGATGCCGGCGGCAATTGCGAGGCGACGGTGCCCGGCGAACGGACCGTCACCCCGAACGGCGTCACCGTGCTCGGCTACCGCAACTGGCCGGCGCGGATCCCGGTCGCCTCCAGCGCGCTCTACGCCCGCAACCTGCTGACGTTTCTCACCACGTTCTGGGACAAAGACGCGCAGGCGCCGAAACTCCCCGACAGCGACGACATCGTCAAAGGCGTGCTGCTGACCCGCGGCGGCGCCCCGGTGCATCCCCAATTCCTGCCCTCGCAGGCGGCCTGACGCGCCGTCCGCTTACCGGAGATTCCGATGGACTCGACTTACCTGGCCGACGAGGCGAGCCGGCTGGCGCAACGGGCCAACGAACTCGCCGAGCACGCGCGGATGCTGGGCGCGACCACCGGTCTGCCGGTGACGCTCGATGCGGCGGAGCCGTTCGTCTTCCTGCTCGCCGTTTTCCTCATGGCCTGCTTCGTCGGCTACTACGTGGTCTGGAACGTCACGCCGGCGCTGCACAGCCCGCTTATGGCGGTGACCAACGCGATCAGCTCGGTGATCGTGGTCGGCGCCATGCTGGCAACCGGCCTTGCCTACAGCGGCTGGGCGATGGCGTTCGGCTTCATCGCCGTCACCCTCGCCAGCGTCAACATCTTCGGCGGCTTCTTGGTGACGCAACGCATGCTGTCGATGTTCAAGGCGCGTGGGAGATAGGGCCATGTCGCCCAACCTGACCGCTCTCGCCTACCTGATTGCCGCCGTCCTGTTCATCCTGGCGCTGCGCGGCTTGTCCAGTCCGGTTACTTCGCGGCAGGGCAACCGGTTCGGCATGGCGGGCATGGCGATCGCGGTGGTCGCGACGCTGCTGCACCACGGCATGTCAGGGGGCGGCTACGCCCTCATCATCCTCGGGATCATCGTGGGCGGTGCGATCGGCACCGTGGTCGCACGGCGCATCAAGATGACGGCGCTGCCGCAGCTCGTGGCCGCGTTCCACTCGCTGGTCGGCCTCTCGGCAGTGTTCGTCGCGGCGGGCGCGCTGAACGCGCCGGAGGCGTTCGGCATCGGCATCCCCGGCGCCATCCACACCCAGAGCCTGATCGAGATGTCGATCGGACTGGCGATCGGCGCCATCACCTTCTCGGGCTCGCTCATCGCCTTCGCCAAGCTGCAGGCGTTGATGAAGGGGGCGCCGATCACGTTCCCTTTCCAGCACCCGCTCAATCTCGGCCTCGGCATCCTCGTCCTCCTCCTGGTCATCGCCTTCGTCTGGACCGGCGGCCATCAGGCGCTGTTCTGGCTGATCGCGCTGCTGTCGATCGGGCTCGGGTTCCTGCTCATCATCCCGATCGGCGGCGCCGACATGCCGGTCGTGGTGTCGATGCTGAACAGCTACTCGGGCTGGGCCGCCGCCGGCATCGGCTTCACCATCCAGAATCTTGCCCTGATCATTACCGGCTCTTTGGTCGGCGCGTCGGGCGCCATCCTCTCCTACGTCATGTGCAAGGGGATGAACCGCAGCATCATCAACGTGCTGCTGGGCGGCTTCGGCACCGAAAGCGGTGGAGCGGCGGCGGGCGGCGCCAACACCGACCGCACGGTCAAGACCGGCAACGCCGACGATGCCGCGTTCATCCTCAAGAACGCCTCCAAGGTCATCATCGTGCCGGGCTACGGCATGGCCGTGGCGCAGGCGCAGCATGCCCTGCGCGAGATGGCGGACACGCTGAAGGAGCAGGGGGTGGAGGTGAAATATGCCATCCACCCCGTCGCCGGCCGGATGCCCGGGCACATGAACGTGCTGCTGGCCGAAGCCAGCGTGCCCTATGACGAGGTGTTCGAACTCGAAGAGATCAACAACGAGTTCAGCACCGCCGATGTCGCCTACGTGATCGGCGCCAATGACGTGACCAACCCGGCGGCCAAGACCGACCGCGCCTCGGCGATCTACGGCATGCCCATCCTCGAGGTGGAGAAGGCCGGCACGGTGTTGTTCGTCAAGCGATCGATGGCGTCGGGCTATGCCGGCGTCGAGAACGAGCTGTTTTTCCGCGACAACACGATGATGCTGTTCGGCGACGCCAAAAAGATGACGGAGGAGATCGTACAGGCGCTCGGCCGCTGAGGCGGTTTCGCCGGGCAGTTTTCATTGGGCAGTTTTCATTACCGTGTTGTTTCAGGCGCGTCCGGAGGCTAGGCATCCCCTGAGGTGACGGGGACTATGCTCATGGCGGAGAAGCAGGCGGTGCGGCCGGTCATGCTGGCCATTCTCGACGGCTGGGGCTGGCGCGAGGATGGAGCGGACAATGCGATCCGCCAAGCCAATACGCCGGTGTTCAACCGCCTCTGGGAGACCTGCCCGCACGCCTTCCTGCACACCTCGGGTCTGGACGTCGGGCTGCCCCCGGGGCAGATGGGCAACTCGGAGGTCGGCCACCTGAATATCGGCGCCGGCCGGGTCGTGATGCAGGACCTGCCGCGAATTAACCGGGCGATCGAGGACGGGAGCATCCGCCAGGCACCGGCGCTCACCGCCTTCATCGACAAGCTCAAGCAGTCCGGCGGCAGTTGCCATCCGATGGGCCTGCTCTCGCCCGGAGGCGTTCACGCGCACCAGGACCAGGCGGTCGCGCTGGCGCTGCTGCTCGTCGCGGCGGGGATCAACACGTTCGTCCACGTGTTCACCGACGGGCGCGATACGCCACCGCGCTCGGCCGGGGAGGATTTGCGCCGCTTCCGCGCCGCCCTGCCGCAGACCGTCCGCATCGCCAGTGTTTGCGGGCGCTACTACGCGATGGACCGCGACAACCGGTGGGACCGGGTGAGCAAGGCCTATTTCGCGATGACCGATTTCCGATGGGGCGCACTTCGCCGACCCGGCATCGGCGATCGACGACGCGTATAGCAAGGGCGTAACCGACGAGTTCATCGTCCCGGCAGCCATCAACGGCTACCGCGGCATGCAGGACGGTGACGGCATTCTTTGCTTCAATTTCCGTGCCGACCGAGTCCGCGAGATCCTGTCCGCCCTGCTTGAACCCGAGTTCGACGGCTTCGCCCGGCCGCGCCCGATCCGCTTCGCCGCGGCCGCCGGCCTGACGCAATACAGCAAGGAACTGGATCGCCATCTCGGTGCCCTGTTTCCCTCGGCGACGATGCAGAACCTGCTCGGCGCGGTCGCGGCGGGCGCAGGGCGGACCCAGCTGCGCATCGCCGAAACGGAAAAATACCCGCACGTCACCTATTTCCTCAGTGGCGGCGAGGAGGCCCAGCTTCCCGGCGAGGAACGGATCATGGTGCCCTCGCCGAAGGTCGCCACCTACGACCTGCAGCCGGAGATGTCGGCGCCCGAAGTCACACGGCGGGCAGTCGAGGCGATCGATTCCGGCAAGTACGACCTCATCGTGCTGAACTTCGCCAACGCCGACATGGTCGGCCATACCGGCAGCCTGCCGGCCGCCATCCGCGCGGTGCAGGCAGTGGATGGCGGGCTTGGCCGGATCGAGGAGGCGGTGCGCCGGCAAGGCGGGACGCTGCTGGTGACGGCCGATCACGGCAATGCCGAGCTGATGCGCGATCCCGAGACCGGCGGCCCGCACACCGCGCACACCACCAATCCGGTCCCGGTCCTGCTGGTCGGCGAACGGGCGACGGCGCTGCACGACGGACGATTGGCGGATATCGCGCCGACCCTGCTCGCCCTCATGGGGCTGCCTCAGCCGGCCGAGATGACGGGCGCCTCGCTCATCGGCGAGAGCATGCCGCACGCGCGGCGGAATAGCCTCGCCGTCGTCCTTGCCGTGCTCCTGGCCGGCGGCGCCGCCGGGGCGCGCCAGGTGCATCGGTCGCGAGCTTGATGCCGAGACCGCCCGGCGGCAGGCGGCGACCGCCGATGAGGCCCGGGCCGCGGGCCTTGCGGCGCAGCGGCAGGCCGCCGCACGCGCCGAGGCCGCGGCCGCCGAGGCAAGGCGATTGGCCGGGCAGCGGGTCGCCGCGGCGGCGCAGCTGCGCCAAGCCGAGCTGGCGACCCTCGATGCCACCGTGCGCATGGCGGCCCTGACCCGGAACCGGCAGGAAGCGGAACGGCGGCTGCAAGCCCGCGCGGCGGAGTTCGTCCCCCTGCTTCCGGTGATCGAGCGGCTGTCGCTGTATCCGGCCGAGACGCTGCTCGCGGTGGGCACGGACCCGGACGCGGCGCTGCGGGGCGTGCTGGTCCTGCAGGAAGTCGGCCGCACGTTGGAGCAGCAGGCTGACTGCGTTGCGGGCGGAGCGGGCGGACCTCGACGCGGCCGCGCACGCCGTCCAGGCAGAGGCACCCAAGCTCGCCGCCGCCGAAGCCGCCCAGAGCAGTCAGGCCGTTGCTCTCGACCGTCAGATCGAGGCGGCACGCGAACGCGAGCGCGCCGCCAGCGACGATGCCGCCGAGTTCGCCCGCCAAGCCGCCGCGGCAGCCGCCCGGGCGGAGACCTTGCGGGGATTGATCGCCGCGATCGAGGCGCAGAACCAGGCGGCGAAGACCCAGGCGAGGGCGGAGGCCGAGCGCGCCGAGCGTCAGCACCGCCCCGCCGAGGCGCTCGACGCCCGGCGGCGGCAGGCCGCCCTCGCCGCGCCGGTCGAGGGGGGCGCGGGCCGGGAGGGACCCCGCCTGCTCACCGCCCCGGTGACGGGTACCATCTTGCGGGGCTGGGGCGAGGCGACCGACGCGGGGCCGGCCAGCGGGATGTCGTATCGCGCCTCGCCGGGTGCGCGGGTGGTGGCCCCCTGTGCCGGGCGGGCGGTCTTTGCCGCGCCGTTCCGCAGCTTCGGCCTGCTGCTCATCATCGACTGCGGCGGCCCGTATCACGTCGTGCTGGCCGGCCTCGACCGGCTGGACGTGCAAGCCGGGGCCGGTCTCCAGGCGGGCGAGCCGGTCGGCGTCATGCCGGCCAGCCGCCCGGTGCTCTACGTGGAGCTGCGCCGCCAGGGCCGTGCGGTCGATCCTGCGCCGTGGTTGCGCGCCCGGAGCTGACGAACCCGCACTTTCCGGCTGGTTAACTCTCGGTGGGATACCAATTCAGGGCTGGACGAGATGCCCGGCGCGCCCGAAAGATGGCGGCCCGCGTCGCGGTCCCGCTCGTGGCGCGCTCCGCAGAGGATGCATTGTATGGACTTTCGTCCCTTCCGTTTCAGGACCGGTCTGCTGCTCGGGGGGGCCTTTGCGGCCGGCGTGGCGTTCGGGCCGGCTTCCGGCGTGATCGGCCGGCATCTTGGCATCGAGCGCGCCCGCGCCGAGGACAGTTCCCACACCGATACCTACCGGCTGCTGACCCTGTTCGGCGACGTGTTCGAGCGCGTGCGGGCGGAATACGTCGAGCCGACCAATGACCGCGATTTGGTGGAGAACGCGATCAACGGCATGCTGACCGGGCTCGACCCGCACAGCAACTACATGAACGCCAAGTCCTTCCGCGACATGCAAGTGCAGACGCACGGCGAGTTCGGTGGCCTCGGCATCGAGGTGACGCAGGACAACGGCTTCATCAAGGTGATCAGCCCGATCGACGACACGCCGGCTGCACGGGCCGGCGTCAAGGCGGGCGACCTCATCGTGGCGATCGACGGCCGGACGGTCCAGGGCCTGACGCTCAACGAGGCGGTGGAGAAGATGCGCGGCTCGCCGAGCAGCCGCATCACCCTCACGATCCGCCGCGAGGGGGCCGAGAAGCCGCTCGATCTCGCGATGAACCGCGAGATCATCCACATCCAGGTGGTCCGCCAGCACCTCGAGCCGGACGACATCGGCTATATCCGCCTGACCAGCTTCAACGAACAGACCGACGCCGGGCTGAAGAAGGCGTATCAGACGCTGAAGCAGCAGTCGGGGGACAAGCTGCGCGCCATCGTGCTCGACCTGCGCAACAATCCCGGCGGGCTGCTCGACCAAGCGGTGTCGGTCTCCGACGATTTCATCGACCAGGGCGAGATCGTCTCGACGCGGGCCCGCCACGCCGAAGACAGCCAGCGCTGGAACGCCAAGGACGGCGACATGACCGGCGGCATCCGCTGGTCGTGCTGATCAACGGTGGGTCGGCCTCCGCCAGCGAGATCGTCGCCGGGGCATTGCAGGATCACCGGCGGGCCGTGCTGCTCGGCACCCGCAGCTTCGGCAAGGGCTCGGTGCAGACCGTGATCCCGCTGCCCGGCAACGGCGCCATGCGGTTGACCACGGCGCGCTACTACACACCCTCGGGGCGATCCATCCAGGGGCTCGGCATTTCGCCGGACGTGGAAGTGGCGGCCAGCCGCACCGAGACGCCGCATTTCGGGCCGGAGCGCGAATCCGATCTCAATCACGTGCTGACCAACCAGGGCGGCACGCCGCAGCAGGCCGCCCCGCCGCGCAACGACCTGCCGCCGATCGCCAAGGAACTGCCGAGCAAGCCGCCCGAGAACTGGCCGGCGTTCGACGCCGCCAAGCCGGAAACCGATTTCCAGCTGCAGCAGGCCCTGGTGCTCGCCAAGGCGATGGCGGGGCAGAAGCGGGCGGCGCTGCGCTAGCGCCCCTCGCTCGCACATCGTCCGACCCCGTCGTGGCCGTGGACGCCCGTGCATGAGCGCGGGCATGACACATGAGACTCGCAAGCCGCGCTGGCTGCCTGATAAGACCCTCGCTTTGACGGCTGCCGGCCCGGTCCGACGACCGCGGCGGTGATTTGAGCGCGGGAGACCGGCCGCCATGCGGCTTGGGTGGCATAGACGCCCGACAGGGCTGCGGGCGGTCGCGGTGTTCTGGGCCGGATTGCTGAGTGTCACCGCGGTGGGAGCGGTCACTGTGCAGGTGCTCGGGCCGCCCCGGCATCGGCCGTCGTCACCGACCGGCGAGGTGGACCACCCGACCCCGGCGCCGGAGCAGAAGGCCGCGGCGGAACCGTCCCATACGCCCCCTGCCGCTCCGACCGGCGTGCCGGGCCGCGAGACGCCGGGGGCCATTGCGGCGCCGGACCCGGCTCTGCTGGAGCCCTCGCAACTGTTTCCCCCCGGTCTCCTGCCGCGCATCGCGGCAGATGGGCGGATGCCTTCGCAGGTCTACGCGCGCGGTTTTGATCGACGTGACGTTCGGCCCCGCATCGGCGTCCTGCTCGCCGGGGTCGGCCTGAACGGCGGCGACAGCGAGGAAGCCGTCCGCACGTTGCCGGGTGCGATCACCCTGGCTTTCTCTCCCTACGCCCCGCGCTCCGACCGGCTGCTCGATCTCACCCGCGCCGCCGGCCACGAATACCTCATCAGCCTGCCCATGGAGCCGCAGGGCTACCCGCTCAACGACGCGGGAGATCGTGCGCTGTTGACCGGGGCGTCGGTCGAACAGAACCGGCACCAGCTCGAGTGGGCGCTGACCCGGATCACCGGCTACGTCGGAGTGACCGGGGCGCTCGGGACGTTGCGGGGTGAGCGGTTCGCGGGCTCGTCGCAGTGAGCCCGGTGCTCCAGGGCATAGCCGCGCGCGGGCTGCTCTACGTCGATCCCCGTCCCCGACAGAAGGCGTCGCCCGACGTCTGGGGGCGAGACGTCGACCTGGTGATCGACGAGCCGGCCGTCGGCGGCGAGATCGAGGCCAAGCTGGCCGCCCTGGAGCAGATTGCCCGCGAAAAGGGAAGCGCGCTCGGCCTCGCGGGTGCGGTCCGGCCGGTGACGATCGGGCGGCTGACCGCGTGGGCGAACGGGTTGGCCGCGAAAGGGCTTGCGCTGGCGCCGGTGAGCGCGCTGGCTGTCCGTCCGCAACCCGATGAACCCGCGCAATGACCGATCCGCTGCCTGCTCACGGTGACGACCGGCCGTACCGGCCCAATGTCGGCGCGGTGCTGTTCAACCGGAACGGCCAAGTGTTCCTCGCCCGGCGCGCCGGCTTCAAGAACGCCGAGGGACCGGCGGGCGGCTGGCAGTTGCCGCAAGGCGGCATCGACGCCGGCGAGGATCCGCGCCGGGCGGTGCTGCGCGAACTTGCCGAGGAGATCGGGACGGATCGCGCCGAGATCATCGGCGAGCATCCCGAATGGCTGACCTACGATTTCCCGCCCGAGATCGTCGGGCCGCTGGGCCGCCGCTATCGCGGCCAACGGCAGCGCTGGTTCGCCCTGCGCTTCACGGGCACGGATTCCGACATCCGCCTCGACGCCGACCCGCATCCCGAGTTCGATGCCTGGCGCTGGGGCGATCTGGCCGAACTGCCGCATCTCGCGGTCGGCTTCAAGCGCCCGATCTATGAAGCGCTTGCCAAGACCTTTGCCGGTTTCGCGACCCCGAGCGGCTGAGTTCGACCGAAAAAACTGCGCCGGCCATGTGATCGCCATCACTCTGGTTGGCTGCCCTGACCTTCATGGTGATCTCGTCCGGAAAATGCCGGATGAACCCGGAGAAGGGCCATGCCTCGTCCAGCGCCTGATCAGCTCAACATGCATCCGTTTCTTGCCCTGGACCCCGAGGGTGCCGCGCGCCGCTTCGAGACGGTCGATTTCGAGCAGGAGAACCGGAAGGTGCGCGGGTCGGTGCGCCGCACCGTGATCTGGCTACTCTGCCTGTTCGGCGGCCTGGTGCTCGCCGGCCATCTGCACCATTCGTACGGCCTTGTTGCGGGCCATGCGACCATGACGGAGGTGGCCGGCCGCTGACCCCGTCTACTCCGGCGCGTCGGGACCCGCGCCGGGGAGCCGAGTGGCGGTCAGCCGGTCGCGCGCCCGTTGCTCGGCGCGCTGGTCGTTCTGCCTCTCGGCGGCCGTGCGGCCGTGCCGGACGCGGCTCTCGCGAGCGGCGTCCGCGGCCTCGGCGCGCGCCCGCCGCTTCTTCATCCGACGGAGGTTGACGATCTCGCCCACGCCGCCATCCTGGCCGCCGGGACCAGCGATTGCAACGGGAGAGCCTGACCCATGGGCAGCACGATCAACCTCAAGGCCGCTGATGGCCACACCCTGTCGGCCTACAGCGCGGGAGACGACAGCGCCAAGGCCGGCGTGGTCGTCATCCAGGAGATTTTCGGCGTCAACCGCCACATCCGCGACATGGCGGATCGCTTCGCGGCGGAAGGCTACGCCGTCGTCGCGCCGGCGCTGTTCGACCGCGCGCAGCGGAATGCCGAACTGGGCTATACCCCGGATGACATCGGCGCCGGCCGCGAGTTGCGCATGAAGCTGCAGGACACCGGCGTGATGGCCGACGTCGAGGCGGCGGCGAACCACCTCGCCGGCAAGAAGCTCGGCATTGTCGGCTACTGTTTTGGCGGCACCGTCGCCTGGTGGGGCGCCACCCGCACCAGCCTCTTCGCGGCGGCCTCCTGCTGGTATGGCGGCGGTATCCCCGGCACCCGGACGAGCGTCCGAACTGCCCGGTGCAGATGCATTTCGGCGAGAAGGACGCCTCGATCCCGATGAGCGACGTCGATGCGGTGCGGGCGGCGCAGCCCGGCGTGGAAGTGTACGTGTACGCGGGCGCCGAACACGGGTTCGGCTGCGACGAGCGGGCCAGTTTCAGCAAGCCCGACTACGAATTGGCGCAGCGTCGCACGCTCGACTTGTTCGCCAAGAACCTCAGATAGCGAGGGCAAGTTTCGCAAGGGGGGCGGACGCCAAAATGTCAACCCGACTCGCAGAGGCGTGAACTCGGGGAGGAATGGTGCGTTCTCCTGGGTTGTTGCATCCGAAAAGGTCGCCCATGAGGACCGATCCTCCTCATCATTGTGATCATCCTGCTGCTCGGTGCCCTTCCTACATGGCCGTATAGCAGCGGGTGGGGCTATTACCCTTCGGGCGGTCTCGGATTGGTTCTGCTCATCGTCATCGTGCTTTTGGTGTTGGGGCGCATCTAGCCAGCTCCCGCGCGGGGGCATCAGGGTCGAGCGATCCCGATGCCCTCGGCCCACCCGGTCTGCCGCCCGAATGATTGACGGCGGCCCCTCGCGGTCCGTAAATGCTAATCATTCGCATTCGCAAATCCTGCTCGAGGTTCGAGAGGGATCGTCCTTGGGGGATTGGTCATGCGGTACCGCGCTTCGGGCCGGCGAGCGTTGCTCGCAGGCTCCCTCGTATTGTGCGCAAACGCCGGGGCGGCCCAGCAGCCAAGCACCGAGCAACCGAGCCCAGGGAGCGGCGGCGTCCCTGGGGCCGCACCGGGAACTCAGCAGAACCCCGCTCCCGGCGGCGGGAACGGCGTGGCGGCGCAGACCCAGCCGTCGCCGTTCGAGCCCGGCTTCACCTCCGACCTGTTCTCCTCATCGCGCACCAACCTGCTGGGCGACCTTTACGGCCTGCGCGGCTGGCTCGGGGATTTCGGCATCTCGTTCGGGGTTTTGGAGACCAGCGAGGTGTTCGGCAACGTGACCGGCGGGCTGGGTCGCTACCGCCGATTATGACGGGTTGACGCTGATGAGCCTCGGGCTGGACACGCAAAAAGCGTTCGGCTGGGCGGGGGGGACGTTCAATGTCAGCGCCCTGCAGATCCACGGCCGCAACCTCAATTCGGACGCGTTGGGGGCGCTGCAGAATTCAAGCAGCATCGAAGCCCTGCGCTCCACCCGGTTGTGGGAGCTGTGGTATCAGCAGGCGTTCCTCGACGGTCGGTTCGACGTCAAGCTGGGACAGCAGAGCCTCGATCTGGAGTTCATTACCAGCCAGGGTTCGGGCCTGTTCCTCAATTCTGCGATGGGCTGGCCGGTCGCGTCGGCGATCGATCTTTACGCCGGTGGTTCGGCCTATCCTTTGTCGTCGCTCGGGGTGCGCTTCCGCGGCCAGCCGCTTGAGGGGTTGACCCTGCTCGGCGGCGTGTTCGACGACAATCCCTCCGGCGGCTCGTTCTACAAAGATAGCCAGGTGCGCGGCGCGGAGCAGTCCGGCACGGAGTTCAATCTCAGGACCGGCGCGCTGTTCATCGCCGAGGCGCAATACGGGATCAACCAGCCGCCTGCCGGCGGATCTGGCGAGGCCAGCGCACACGGCCTTCCCGGTCTCTACAAGCTGGGCTTTTGGCTCGACACCGGCCGGTTCCCGGACCAGCGTTTCGATACTTCCGGGCTGTCCCTCGCCGACCCGCTCAGCAACGGCGACCCGCGCCTGCGCCGCCCCAATTGGAGCATCTACGGCGTGTTCGACCAGATGATCTGGCGTCCGGCCCCGGACAGCGCGCAGGCGATCAGCGTGTTTGCCCGCATCATGGGAATGCCAGGTGATCGCAACCTGGTGAATGTCAGCTTCAACACGGGTCTTACCGTAAAGGCGCCGATCCCCGGCCGGGACAACGACAGTTTCGGGATCGGCTACGGTCTCGCCAAGATCGGCCCGAGCGCGATCCAGCGCGACCAGGACGCCAATTTGTTTACCGGTGCCTATCCGATTCGCTCCAGCGAGAGCTTCATCGAGATCACCTATCAGGCGCAGATCGCGCCGTGGTGGCAGGTGCAGCCGGATTTCCAATACATCTTCACGCCGGCCGGCGGCGTGCCCAACCCCGTGGTGGCTGGCAAACGCATCGGCAACGAGGCAATCTTCGGGCTGCGCACGAACGTCACCTTCTGACCCAGCTGCCTCGAAACCGGATGGAGAGATCAATGGAACAGCGCACACTCGGCAGGTCCGACCTGCGCATCGCCCCGCTGGCGTTCGGCGGCAACGTGTTTGGCTGGACCGCCGACGAGGCGACGTCGTTCCGGCTGCTCGACCGGTTCGTCGACGCCGGCTTCAACTTCATCGACACCGCCGACGTCTACTCGCGCTGGGCATCCGGGCAACTCCGGGCGGCGAATCGCGAGACGATCATCGGCAAGTGGCTGAAGCAGGGCGGCAAGCGCGACAAGGTAGTGATCGGCACCAAGGTCGGCATCGAGATGGGGCCGGGCAAAAAGGGACTGTCGAGAGCGTATATCGCCCAGGAGGTCGAGGACTCGCTGCGCCGGCTGCAGACCGACGTGATCGACCTCTACATGTCGCATCGAGACGATCCGGAAACGCCGTTGCGAGGAGACGCTGGAGGCTTTTTCGTCGTTGATCAAGCAGGGCAAGGTGCGGGCGATCGGCGCGTCCAACTACAGCGCGGCGCGACTGAGCGAGGCGCTGGAAATCGAGCGCCAAGGCGGGCCTGCCGCGCTACGAGAGCCTGCAGCCGCAGTACAGCCTTGCCGAGCGCGGCGAGTTCGAGGGCGAGCTGGAGGCCGTGTGCCAGCGCGAGCAGATCGGTGTCATCTGCTACTATTCGCTGGCAAGCGGGTTCCTGACCGGCAAGTACCGCTCCAAGGCGGATATCGCCAACCGGCCGCGGGGATCGCGGGTGGAGAAATACCTCGACGCGCGCGGCGAGCGCATCCTGAAGGCGCTGGATGACGTGGCGGCGCGCTATGACGCGAAGCCGAGCCAGGTCGCGCTGGCGTGGCTGATCGCACGGCCCGGTATCACGGCCCCGATCGCGAGCGCGACCAGCCTCGATCAGCTCGACGAAATCATGCGCGCGCCGGAGGTGAGGCTCGATCAGGCTGCGGTCGACGAAATCGACCGCGCGAGCCGGTAGCCGCGCGCGCCGCAATCGCGAGGCGCCGCGTTCAGGCGTGCATGGCCCGCAGCGCGTGCCCGAAGGCGTCGGCGATCTCGTCCGCCTCCGCCTCGCCCATCGGGGTCGAGAGTGCGAGCAGCCCGTAACCGGCCATCATGACGCCGGCATCCAGCAGGGCGCGATGCAAGGCGGCGAGACGCTGCGCTTCCTCGGTCGTGGGGTACGCGCTGCGGGTAGTCCCGGATCGGCCGATCGGTCAGATGGATCTTGAGCAGCGACCCGTGCCCGAGCACCTGGCCGGGCTGCCCGGCATCGCGCAGCGCCCGGCGGATGCCCTCGGCAACGCGCTCTCCGAGCCGGCCCACGCGGGAGAACTCGGCGGAGTCGAGCAGGTCGAGAGCGGCGCGGCCGGCCGCCATCGTCACCGGATTGGCGGAGAACGTGCCGCCATGCGGCAGCGCGGGCTTGCCCGAGCTGGGATCGAACACGGCCATCACGTCGGCCCGGCCGCCCACGGCGCCCACGGGAAACCCGCCGCCGATGATCTTTCCAAGCGCGGTGAGATCAGGCGCGATGCCCCACAGCGCCTGCGCCCCACCCAGTGGCAAGGCGGAAGGTGATGACCTCATCCAGGATCAACAGCGCGCCCGCCGCCCGGGTCGCCTCGGCGATCGCCTCCAGGTATTCCGGCGTGGCCGGCACCAGCCCGGCCCGGTTGGGCATCGGATCGACCAGCACCGCCGCGAGCCCGCCCGCGGCTTCCCGGATCAGTGCCGCCGCCGCGCCCGGGTCGTTGAACGGCAGCACCGTGACATCGGCGAGCGCGCCCTCGGGCGTGCCGCGCGCATAGGCGACGGCGTGCGGGCGGTTGGCCCCCCAGCTTTCCGGCGCGGGGTCCAGGCTGGCTTCGGCGTAGTCGTACGAGCCGTGATAGGCCCCCTCGACCTTGGCGATGCGCGGCCGGCCCGTGAAGGCCCGCGCCGCCTTGATCGCCATCATCACCGCTTCCGTGCCCGAATTGCAGAAGCGTACCTGCTCGACGCTCGCGACCCGCGCGCACAGCAACTCGGCCAGCGCGATCTCCGCCTCGGTCGGCATCCCGAAGCAGGCTCCCGCCGCGATCTGCCGGGAGGCGGCATCGACCACGGCGGGATGGGCGTGACCGTGGATGAGCGCGGTGAAATTGTTGATCGCGTCGATGCGGGCCACCCCGTCTTCGTCCCAGACCCGGCAACCCTCGCCGCGTACGGCATAGAGCGGGAACGGCCGGAAATAAACGGTGGTCCGCGTGTTGCCGCCGGGCAGGCTGTGCCGCTCCCGTTCATAGAGCGCACGGGAGCGGGGCGATGCCCTCACGCCCGGCCCTGCTCCAGACGGAAGCGCGCCGCCGGGTAGACGCCGAGCACGCGCGTCTCGCTGGAAAAGAACCGCAGCTCCTCGAGCGCGAGACGCAGGCCCGGCTGCTCGGGGTGGCCATCGACATCGCAGAGGAACTGCGTCGCGGTGAAATGGCCGTTGATCATGTAGCTCTCGAGCTTCGTCATGTTCACGCCGTTGGTCGCGAAACCGCCCAGCGCCTTGTAGAGCGCCGCCGGGACGTTGCGGACGCGAAAGACGAAGGTGGTCATGAGGTCGGGCGTGCTCGCCGGCGGCACGCGCTGCTGCCGCGCCATGACGTAGAAGCGCGTGGTGTTGTGCTCGGCATCCTCGACATTGGTCCGCAGCACGTCGAGACCGTAGATCTCGGCGGCGAGCGAGGAGGCGATCGCCGCGTCCTCGGGATCGTTTCGTCCGGCAACGAGTTGCGCCGAGCCGGCGGTGTCGGCTTCCACTACGGGCTGCAGCTTCAGCTCGCGCAACAAGCCGCGCACCTGACCGAGCGCCACCGGATGGGAGTGAGCGCGCCGAAGCCCGTTTAGGTGGGCGCCTCTGGGTGCCAGAAGGCAATGCTCCACGCGCTGGAAATGCTCGCCGATCACGAACAGCCCGGAGCCGGGGAGCAGATGGTGGATATCGGGCACCCGTCCGGCGAGGCTGTTCTCGCACGGGAGCATGGCGAGTTCGGCCCGCCCTTCGCGCACCGCTTCGATCGCCGCCTCGAAACTCTCGTTGGGCAGCGTCGCGTAATCGGGGAACGCCGCACGGCAGGCGAGGTCGGAATAGGCGCCCGGCACGCCCTGGAAGGCGATCAAGCGGCTCATGCGTCGGCTCGGGCCGGTGCGAGAAGGGTGCGGGCGCGTTCGAGGTCGGCCGGCGTGTCGACGCCGAACGGGCCGATCGCCACGCCGGCGCAGCCGATCCGCATCCCTGCCTCCAAGGCCCGGAGCTGTTCGAGTTTTTCCCGGCGCTCCAGCGGGGCTTCCGGCAACGCCACGAAGCGGGCGAGCGCGTCGCGACGCCAAGCATACACGCCGATATGATGCCAGCGCGGCCCGTCACCCCAGGGGATCGCCGCCCGAGAAAAATAGAGCGCCGGGGCCACCGCCGCGCCCGGCGCGAAATCGCAGGCCGCCTTGACCACGGAGGGCAGCGCCGCCTCGGCGTCATCGTGGATCGGCGCCACCAGGGTGCCGATGTCGACGGCGGGGTCGGCAAGCGGGGCCAGCGCCGCCCCCAATGCCGCCGGATCGATGGTCGGGAAGTCGCCCTGCACGTTCACGACGACATCATGCGAGCCGTCCGGATCGAGCACCGCAAGCGCTGCGTGCGCCCGGTCGGACCCGGAGGGCAGGGCGGGATCGGTCAGCACGGCGACGCCCCCGGCGGCACTTACCGTCTCGGCGATCTCGGGCTCGCCGCAGGCGATCGCCACCGGGCCGATGTCGGCGTCGCGGGCGCGCTCCAGCACATGCACGATCATCGGCTTGCCGTGGATGTCGGCCAGCGGTTTGCCGGGCAGCCGGCTGGACGCCATGCGCGCCGGGATGATGACGATCGGGTTCATCGGTGAGCACCGTGTGGCGGCCGGCCCGCAGCTTGAAGGGGCAAGGTTCGTTCCTTATGGTGCGCCGCGTTTTAGGGTGGGCTGAGGGGCGTGTCCAACGCGGCCTTGCCGATCCGGCCTGGTAGATAACAGCTCGAGGAAAGCGCCCGCATGGACACGATGGAGGCAAACAAGGCGATCGCAGCGGGACTGGTCGCCGGCATCGCCTTCTTTGTCAGCGGCACGATCGGTCTCGGCCTGGTCCGGGAGACCAGACCGAAGGAGACCGCCATCAAGATCGAGGTGCCCCCAAACGCCTGCCGCTGGCGCCCAGCCCGCGGCAGCGGAGCTCCCGCCGATCGCGCCGTTCCTGGCCAGCGCCGACGAGCACGCGGGCGAGGCCTACGCGAAGAAGGTCTGCGCCGCCTGCCACACCTTCGACCAGGGCGGCAAGGCTGGGGTCGGTCCCAATCTCTACGGCGTGATCGGCGGTCCTCACGCCCACATGCAGGGGTTCAACTACTCGGACGCGCTCAAGTCGAAGCAGGGACCCTGGACCTTCGAGGAGCTCAACCATTGGCTCGACAAGCCGTCGGCCTACGCCCCGGGCACGCGGATGTCGTTCGCCGGCATCTCCAGCGAGAAGGAGCGGGCGAACGTCATCGACTTTCTGCGCTCGCTCTCGGCCCACCCGGAGCCGCTGCCGACCGCTGAGGCGCCGGCTGCGACGCCGGGGCCAGGGGAGGGGAACCAGACCGGCAGCAGCCAGGGCACCCAGCCCTCCGCGACCGGTCCTGGCGGCGGCGGTTCGTCCACTCTCAATCGGGCGCAATCGACCCAGCCGCCGGTGTCTCAGGGTGCCGCAGGACCCGCGTCGCCGACGCCGGCCGCCAAATCCCCATAACCGGTTGGCCGATCTCGACAGGCTGATCGAGGCAGCCCAGGCGGCCGCCGACGCCGCCGGCGGCATCATCCGCCCCTTGTTCCGGACCGGCGTCGCCGCCGAGCTCAAGGGTGACCAGAGCCCGGTCACCGTTGCGGACCGTCTGGCCGAGAGCGCGATGCGGGAAATCCTCGCCGACCGCTTCCCCGACCATGGCATCCTCGGCGAGGAGTTCGGTCTTGACCGGCCGGCGGCCCGGCTGCGCTGGGTGCTCGACCCGATCGACGGGACCCGCGCGTTCATCACCGGGCGACCGGTATTCGGCACGCTGCTCGGGCTGCTCGACGGCGAAACGCCCATCCTCGGGGTCATCGATCAGCCGATCACGGGTGAACGCTGGATCGGAGCTGCCGGACGCGCGACGATGTTTCGTGGCCCGTTCGGCGGAACCGTCGGATGCCGCCGGTGCCCCTCCCTCGCCATGGCCGAGCTTTCTTGCACGACGCCGGATATGTTTGCGGCCGCCGACCTGCCCCGGTGGCAGCGCCTCGCCGGCGCCGTCGGCCGCACCAGTTTCGGCGGAGACTGCTATGCCTATGGCCTGCTGGCGCTGGGTCAGCTCGACGTGATTGCCGAGGCGACGCTCAAGGTGTGGGACTGGGCCGCACTCGCGCCGGTAGTCGAGGGCGCCGGCGGAGCCCTGACCGACTGGCGGGGCGGCGTGCTCCGGCCCGACGGGGATGGTCGTGCGCTGGCGGTCGGTGATCGCACGCTGCTCGCCCACGCCGTCGCCCTGCTGGGGGAATGACCCGAGGGACCGACGGGCGGCTTACGACGATTTCAGTATTTTGTCCGGAGGCGGCAGGATAGCAGCCACGGAAACGGGAGATGTCCGTGCGAGCGCTTGCCTTCGTCCTGATCCTGCTGTCCGCGTTGCCGGTTGCCGTGTCCGGCCGCGCCGAGGACGCTCCTACCACGCGCTCCCACGCTGTCTCGATGCTGGGCAAGCCGGCGCTGCCGGCCGACTTTCCCTACTTTCCGTACGTCAATCCCGATGCGCCGAAGGGCGGCGAGGCGGTCCTGTCGGCCCTCGGCAGCTTCGACAACTTCAATCGCTTCATCGTGCGCGGCAATCCGGCCGCCGAGATCGGCCGGTTGTACGACACGCTCCTTGTCGGCTCGGCCGACGAGGCCGCGACCGCGCTACGGTCATCTGGCACAGACCGTCGAGGTCCCGGCGAACCGCATGTGGGTCGCCTTCGAGCTGCGGCCGGAGGCGCGGTTCAACGACGGCACGCCGGTCACGGCCGACGATGTCGCCTGGACGTTCAACACGCTGCGCACGCAGGGCCGCCCCTATTACCGTCAATACTATGCCGACGTGGAGAACGTCGCCGTCGAGGGGCCGCGGCGGGTCGTCTTCCACCTCAAGTCCAACCAGAACCGCGAGCTTCCCCTGATCCTGGGCGAGATGCCGGTGCTGCCGAAGCATTGGTGGGAAGGGCGTGACTTCTCGCGTCCGCTCACCGATCCGCCGATCGGCTCCGGACCGTACCGGATCGATCGGTTCGAGTTCGGTCGCACCATCACCTACCGCCGGGTCGATAACTGGTGGGCGCGCGACCTGCCGACGGGCAAGGGCCTGGACAATTTCGACACCGTTCGGGTCGAATATTTCCGCGACGCGACAGTGGCTCTCGAGGCGTTCAAGGCCGGCCAGATCGACTTCCGCCAGGAGAACGTCGCCAAGCAGTGGGCCACCGCCTACGATTTTCCGGCGCGCGAACAGGGGCTGGTGAAGCTCGACGAGATCAAGCACCGGCTGCCGACCGGGATGCAGGGATTCGCGATGAACACGCGGCGCGCCGCCTTCCGCGACCCCCGCGTTCGCCAGGCACTCGCCTGGGTGTTCGACTTCGAGTGGGCGAACAAGAACCTGTTCTATGGCGCCTACAAGCGGGACACGAGCTACTTCAGCAACAGCGAACTCGCCTCTTCCGGCACGCCGCAAGGCGCCGAGCTTGCCCTGCTTGAGCCGTATCGAGACAAGCTGCCGCCCGAGCTGTTCACGCAGGAGTTCAAGCTGCCGGTGACCGACGGCTCCGGCAACAATCGGGAGGAACTCCGCTTTGCGCTCGGGCTGCTCAAGCAGGCCGGATTCGAGGTGAAGGAGCACAAGCTGGTCGATCTCAGCGGCCAGCCGTTCAGCTTCGAAATCCTGCTTGACGAGCCATCCTTCGAGCGGGTGGCACTCCCTTATTCGCAGATGCTCGCCAAGATCGGCATCGAGGCGCGTGTCCGCACGGTCGATCCGGCGCAGTACCAGCGTCGGATGGATTTCGTATGATTTCGACATGGTGATTGCGTCCTTCGGCGAGAGCGAGAGCCCGGGCAATGAGCAGGCCGCCTACTGGACCTGCGCCTCGGCCGCGCAGGAAGGCGGCGAGAACATCATGGGGGTCTGCAATCCGGTGATCGACGCTCTGGTCGACAAGCTGGTGAACGCCTCCGACCGGGAGACCCTGATCACCGTCAGCCACGCACTCGATCGGGTCCTGCTCTGGAACTGGTTCCTGGTGCCGAACTGGCATCTCGACATGTTCCGCGTCGCCTACTGGAACAAGTTTGCCCGGCCGGACAAGCCGATCCGAGCGGGGCTGTTGTTCGATAGCTGGTGGATCGACCCCAAGCTCGCCGCCGCCGTCGAGAGCGGGCGGCAAGGCGGGGCGAAGTGACGGCAGCGACCGCGTGACGGCCTACATCGTCCGGCGTCTTCTGCTGATCGTTCCGACGCTGTTCGGCATCATCGCGATCAATTTCGCCGTCATCCAGTTTGCCCCCGGTGGACCCGTCGAGCAGATGATCGCCGAGCTGAAGGGTCGCGGCGACACCATGGGCCGGATGACCAGCGCAGGTGCCACCGAGGCGGCGGCCCCCAGCACCGGGGGCGCCTACCGCGGTGCGCGCGGCCTCGACCCGCACCTCGTTGCGGACATCAAGAAGATGTTCGGCTTCGACAAGCCGCCGCTGACGCGCTTCAAGGACATGGTTCTGAGCTACCTGCGCTTCGATTTCGGGCGCAGCCTATTCCGCGATCAGACGGTCATCCACCTGATCCTCTCGAAAATGCCGGTCAGCATCTCGATCGGCTTGTGGTCGACCCTGCTGGTGTACTGCATCTCCATCCCGCTCGGCATCGCCAAGGCGGTGCGCGACGGCAGCCGCTTCGACATCGCAACGACGGGCGTCGTGCTGGTCGGCTACGCGGTGCCGGCGTTCCTGTTCGCCATCCTGCTGGTCGTGCTGTTCGCCGGTGGCAGCTTCGTGCAGTGGTTCCCGCTGCGGGGATTGACCAGCTCCGGCAGCGAGAACTGGAGCTGGCCGGCGCGCATCCTCGACTATTTCTGGCACATGGTGCTGCCCACCATCGCGCTGGTCTCGGGCGGCTTCGCCAGCCTGACGATGCTGACCAAGAACTGCTTCCTCGAAGAGATCCACAAGCACTACGTGGTGACCGCCCGCGCCAAGGGATCGAGCGAGCGCCAGGTGCTCTACGGCCACGTGTTCCGCAACGCCATGCTGCTGATCGTCGCAGGCTTTCCCGCCGCCTTCATCAGCATCCTGTTCTCAAGCGCGCTCCTCGTCGAAATCATCTTTTCGCTCGACGGTCTGGGGCTGCTCGGCTTCCAATCGACGATCCAGCGCGACTACCCGGTGATGTTCGGCACGCTGTACATCTTCACCCTGCTTGGCCTGCTCATGCAGATCGTCGGCGACCTGATGTACACCGTGGTCGACCCGCGCATCGACTTCGAGGCGCGGCGGTGAGCCCGGACGGAACGCCTTCGCGCGACGTTCTCCCCCGCCAGAGGGATCGGCCGTCTCGCCGAGCCGGGTTCGCGGCGAGAGGGACCGACGAGCACCGCGCTTCGCCCTCTCGCCATTGAACCGCCGCCGGCTTGCCATTTTCCGGGCGCACAAGCGCGGCTACTGGTCGATGTGGATTTTTCTCACGCTGTTCGTGATCTGCCTGTTCGCCGAGTTCCTGGCCAACGATCGGCCGCTGCTGATCCGCTTCCAGGGTCATTGGTATTTCCCGGTGCTGGCCGACTACAGCGAGGACACGTTCGGGAGTGATTTCCTGCCGACCGACGCCGATTACACCGATCCCGACGTGGTTCGCGCGATCGACGCGCACGGCTGGATGCTCTGGCCGCTGCTGCCGTACAGCTACAACACCTCGATGAAGCGCATGGACCAGCCGGCGCCGTCGCCGCCGTCCTGGCGCAATCCGCTGGGAACCGACGATGAGGCGCGGGACGTGCTGGCCCGGGTCATCTACGGCTTCCGCATCTCCGTGCTGTTCGGCTTCACGCTGACAACCATCGCGTCCTCGATCGGCATCGCGGCCGGGGCCGTGCAGGGTTTTTACGGGGGCAAGGTGGACCTGCTGTTCCAGCGCTTCATCGAGCTCTGGTCCAACATGCCGCAGCTCTACATGCTGATCATTTTGGCCAGCGTCATCTCGCCCGGCTTCTGGATCCTGCTGCTGTTCCTGCTCGCCTTCAGCTGGATGCACCTGACCGGGGTGGTCCGCGCCGAGTTCCTGCGCGGCCGCAATCTCGATTATGTCCGGGCGGCGAAGGCGCTCGGCGTCTCGGACATCCGCGTGATGTGGCGCCATATCCTGCCCAACGCGATGGTCGCGACGCTCACCTTCCTGCCGTTTACCCTGTCGGGTTCGGTCACCATCCTGGCCAGCCTCGATTTCCTCGGTTTCGGCCTGCCGCCCGGCTCGCCCTCGCTCGGCGAGTTGGTGTCGCAGGGCAAGAACAATTTGTCCGCGCCATGGCTCGGGATGACGGCATTCTTCGTGCTCGGCGGCATGCTCACGTTGCTGATCTTCACGGGCGAGGCGGTGCGGGACGCGTTCGACCCGCGCCGCTTGCCCCGATGAGCCTCGTCGAGGTCGATGATCTCTCGGTCGCCTTCGGTGCGAAGCGAGTGGTGCGGAACGTTTCTTTCACCCTCGACCGCGGCGAGACACTTGCGCTGGTGGGCGAGAGCGGCTCGGGCAAGTCGCTGACCGCGCTCTCGTTGCTGCAGCTCCAGCCGATCGGCTGCGCCAACCCGACCGGCAGCATTCGTCTGGCCGGCAAGGAGATGATCGGCGCGGACCGCGCCATCCTGCGCCGGGCGCGGGGTGAACTGGCAGGCATCGTCTTCCAGGAGCCGATGACGAGCCTGAACCCGCTGCATCGGGTCGGCAAGCAGATCGCCGACGCGATCCGGCTGCATCGGCCGCTGGCCGGCCCCAAATTGCGCGCCAAGGTGATCGCGGCGTTGGGCCAGGCCGGATTTGCCGACGCCGAGCACCGCCTCGACGCGTTTCCGCACCAGCTCTCCGGCGGCCAGCGGCAGCGGGTGATGATCGCGATGGCGCTGGCCAACGACCCGACCCTGCTGATCGCCGACGAACCGACCACCGCGCTCGACGTCACCATCCAGGCGCAGATCCTCAGGCTGCTGGCCGAGCTGAAGGCGGCCCGTGGCCTCGCGCTCCTGCTGATCAGCCATGATCTCGAGATCGTCCGCCGCTACGGCGATCGGGTTTGCGTGATGAAGGACGGGGCGATCGTCGAGGCCGGAACTGTCGCCGACGTGTTCGCTTGCCCGCAGCACCCTTACACGAGGATGCTGCTGGCGGCGCAGCCGAGGGGGCGGCCGCGCCCGCTGGCTCCCGGCGCCCGCACGTTCCTCGAGGCGCGGGATACACGGGTACATTTCGCCATTCGGCGGGGCCTGTTGCGCCGGGCGGTGGGACAGGTGCGCGCCGTCGACGGCGTGAGCATCACCGTCCACGCGGGCGAAACGGTCGGGCTGGTGGGCGAATCGGGTTCCGGCAAAAGCACCATGGGCTACGCCGCCCTCCGCCTGCTCGCCGCCGACGGTCACATCGCCTTCGAGGGCAAGGAACTGGCCGACCTCGACCAGCGCACGCTGCGACGGCTGCGGGCGCGCATGCAGATCGTCTTCCAGGACCCGTACGGCAGCCTGTCGCCCCGGCTGACCGTCGGGGAAATCGTCGCCGAGGGTTTGGCGGTTCACGAACCCGGCCTCTCGCGGGCCGAGCGGGAGGCGCGGGTGATCGAGACGCTGGAGGAGGTCGGCCTGCCGGCGGACTTCATGGAGCGGTATCCGCACGAATTCAGCGGCGGCCAGCGCCAGCGGATCGCGATCGCGCGCGCCATGGTGCTCAAGCCGCATTTCGTCGTGCTGGACGAGCCCACCAGCGCGCTCGACATGTCGGTTCAGGCGCAGATCGTGAAGCTGCTCCGCAAGCTGCAGGAGCGCCACGATCTCGGCTACCTGTTCATCAGCCACGATCTGAAGGTGGTGCGGGCGCTGGCCCACCGCGTCGTTGTGCTGCGGCATGGGCGGGTGGTGGAGGAAGGCCCGGCCGAGCGCGTGTTCGCCGCCCCGCAGGCGGAGTACACGCGCGCCTTGATGGCCGCCGCGTTCTCGCTGGACGCCGACCCTCGGCTCGACCTTCCCGAGGACGAGGCTGCTCCCGAACCCCTCGCGACCTCGCTATGAGTTGAGGCGGCAGCCTCAGCCGAATATGTCGGCCGGACTGTCGGCGCGCAGGCTGGCGCCAAGCTCCTCGCCGATCCGGGTCGCGTCGGCCACCCCGCCGCGCAGCGCCCGCTTGAGCAGATAGGACCCGTCCGCGCGGGCGACCATGCCGGTCAGCACCAGTTCGCCACCGGCGAGCAGCGTGGCATGACCGCCGATCGGGGTGCGACAAGACCCATCCAGTGCGGCCAGCATCGCACGCTCCGCGGTCGAGACGGCGCGGGCACCCGCATCCTCGATGGCGGCGAGCAACCCGCGCAGGTCCGTGTCGTCGGCCCGCACCGTCACGCCGACGATCCCCTGACAGGCGGCGGGGACCATGCTTTCCGGATCGAGCACGACCGAGGCGGCGTGCTCCATGCCGAGACGGCGCAGCCCGGCCAGCGCCAGCATGCTGGCGGCGTAGTCACCGGTCCGCAGCTTGGCGAGGCGCGTCTGGACGTTGCCGCGGATAGTCGCGATGCGCAGGTCGGGCCGGGCGTGCGAAAGCTGCGATTGTCGCCGGACCGACGACGTGCCGACCACGGCTCCGGCGGCCAGCGCGGCGTACGGGTCGGACGGGTCATGCGCCGCGCCCTCATCCGCCAGGATGAGCACGTCGCGCGGGTCCTCCCGGGCGAGGGTGCAGCCCAGCACGATCCCCCGCGGAAGCTCGGTCTCCAGATCCTTCAGGCTGTGGACGGCAAACGCGACGCGGCCGTCGAGCAGCGCCTCGTGGATTTCTTTGGCAAAAAGCCCCTTGCCGCCGATCTCGGCCAAGCGACGATCCTGCACCCGGTCGCCGGTGGTGGTGATCGCCTGTTCCTGGAAGGCGCCGATCTCGTGCAGCGCGGGATAGGCCTGGTTGAGCGACGCGATGAAAGCCCGGGTCTGCACCAGCGCCAGCGGCGAGGCGCGTGTACCCACCCGTAACGGCAGTCGTTGCCCGTGCCGGGCGACGAGCGAGGCGATATCTCCTGCGAGCGGCGCCATTCCTCTTGCAGCCCTCCCGCGGCCTATGACGGCGATGTAGCAGCACATCTCGCGCCTCCGCCAGCGCTGGGCGGCGGTTGAGTGATTGAACCATCGTCGGTCTTGCTGGCTTTATGGGTGGATGGCGGCAAGTGCCGGACCGATTGGGGAAGGGGGTCGGCCTCAGGGCCGCAGCGTCTGCCTGTTTGCCCACTTCGACCCTTCCGGCCGCATCGCGCCGATCGTGCGGCTCTACTTGAAGGAGTTGTCCGCGTGCGGTTTCACCGTCCACGTCGCCTGCTCCGGCGTCGAGCGGCTGCCCGGACCTGACCGGGATCTGCTCGACCGGATCGGCGCGAGGGCGCATCTCCGGCCGAACCCGGGGCACGATTTTGGCGCCTGGCAGCATCTGCTGCGCGCGGGCTGCGCCGAAGGGGCGGACGAAGTGCTGCTGGCGAACGACAGCGTCCTCGGCCCGTTTCAGAGTCTCGCGCCGATCTTCGCCTCCATGCGGCGATGCGCCCCGGATGCCTGGGGCATGGTGGCGAGCCGCGAAGGGGTGTGGCACCTGCAGTCGTGGTTCGTCTGCCTGACCGGGGCTGCCCTGGCGCGTCCGGCGGTGCGGCGGGTGTTTGCCCAGCCGTTCGAGACCATGAGCAAGGCCGAGATCATCCTGCACGGCGAGCTGGGTCTCGGCGCCGCGCTCCAGGCCGAGCAACTTGAATGCGTTGCGCGCCATGAGGAGCCACGGCGCCGGCGGCTGCGCCGCTTCGCCCGCATCAACCCGATGCATCTCGACTGGGCCACCTTGCTGACAAGCGGAACCGTGCCGTTCATCAAGCGCGACCTGATCCGCGACAACCCGATCCGTATCCCGTGGGCCGACCAGTGGCCGCAAATCGTGGCGGGGGTTTCGCGTCACTGCCCTGATCTGGTCCGTGCATCCCTCGCCGGGACAGCGGGATGGCGCGGCACGCCGGTTCCGCCGCCGCCGTGGCGTACGCTGCTGCTCTACCTGCTGCTCACCCGCGACAAGCGCCAAGCCGCGCGCGCCCTGCCGAACGCGATCAAGCAACTGGTTCTGAAGCCGCGCCGCTCGCCGCCCGTTCCAGGATAGCGGCCAGCAACTCGGCCTGTTGGTCGAACGTCGCCAGTCGTGATTTTTGGCGATTGCGGTGGCCGATCAGCCGCGCCGGGTTTTGGAGCAGGGCGGCCATCGCGTCCCGCAACGGGCCGTGCTCGCCATCCATCGGGAGGACGTTGCCATTGACGCCTTCCTCGATCTCCTCGACCGGCGCCGCCGCAATCGGTCGCGATCACCCAGACGTCGCGCGCCAGCGCCTCGCGCGACGGTCAGTCCAAAACTCTCCTTCCACTGCGACGGGAACAGCAGCACGTCGATGCTCGTCGAAAAACTCGTCCATCGTCGTCCTGAGTGTAGGCCGGCACGACCTGAACTCGGCCCGCGACCCGCCACTGCACGGTTTCCAGCGAGGCAAAGCCGAGATTGCAGCGTGTTGTCGACCAGCACCAGTTCCCAGTTCGCCTGGCGTCAGCGCCTCGAACGCCGCGGAGCAGGACGAGAAACCCCTTGATCGGCTCGCCGCCCCCGACGTAGCCGAACCGCAGGGTCGGACCGGCGACGCGCTGCGCGGGTTTTCGCCGGCATGCGGATGCCGTTCGGCTGACACGTGCAGGCGGTCCGGATCGAGACCGTTGGCGAGATAGAGCGCGCGATGCGCGTCGCTGGGCGACAGCACCGCCGCGGCTCCGCCAGGCCTTGCGAGCAACAGGTCGAGCCGCTCCGGCAGATGACGGGCCTGCGGCACGCAGGCCTGGCATACGTTCAGATCGATCCTGGTCTGGAAGCAGTACCGGCCGTCGCCGCGCACCATGAACTGCCGAGCACACAGCCACCAGGCGTCGTGCACGGTCACGACATAGGGAATGCGCAGCTCCACGCAGGCATCGCAGCAGGCCGGCGCCGAGCCCCTGGATGGAATGGACGTGCACCACGTCGGGCCGCAGCGCCCGCAGCATCGTCGGCGAACTGCTCCGCCACTCCCGGGTTGTCGAACTCGCCGATCGCGTCGTGGTGCGCGGCGGACGCGACGCCGATGACCGGCATGCCGTCCCACTCGTAGCGCAGCAGCGCGTGTGGCGCCGGCACTCGTGCCGGCATGCGAGGTGAAGACGCTCACTTCGGCGCCGTCGCGGGCATTGAGACGCCGCGCGGTTTCCTCGGCGACGATCGTCGCCCCGCCGAAGCTGCGGGGCCAGAAGAAGATGTTGACCACCAGCACGCGCAGTTGCGAGCGCGCCGCGCTGTCGGGCCAGGCCGGCGACCAGCGGCGCGACCTGTCCACGCGCGACGGCATCGGGCGAATAGCGCGCCAGCACAGTCGCCGCGCCGCGCCTCCGATGCCGCTCGCGCAGATCGGGCGTCGCCCACCAGGCGGCGCAGCGCCGCCAGCCACGTCCGCCTCGCTTTCCGCCAGAAAACCGTTCTGGCCCGAGTTGACGATGGCGCTGAAGCTCGGTGCGCGGCGAGCAGACGCAGGGCAAGCCCGAGGATCGCCGCTTCGAGGAACTTGATGTTGCTCTTGGCATCGTTGAACACGCGTCGCCTCGAGCGGCGCCAGGGCGATGTCGCCGTCGCTCGAGCAAGCCGAGATAGGCGCGGTAGTCCGGTGCCGGCCAGCCGCTCCATCCGGCCGGCCATCGCTTCCAGCGCGCGCGGCAGCGTGAGCTCGCCGACGATGCGCAGCCGCACCTCGGGCGCGTCCTGCATCAACTCGCCGAGCGCCGGCGCGGCCACGGCGAAGTCGGCGTCGTGCGTCTTGGTGCCGGAGCCGTAGACGATCCACACGTCCGTCCGCGCCGGCCGACGTCCGTCCGGTGCGCAGGTTCGGCGGCTTGCTCGAGCGTCTCCGCGTCGAGCGCATTCTCGATCACCAGGGTCTCGGCCATTCCGGCATCGCGCATGCGCGCGCGCGAGCGCCGGCGTGGAGGCGATCGCCTGCCGCAGGCCAGCATCGCCGCGCGATACAGCCGGACGCCGGCCAGCACGTTCCTCGCGCAGCGCCGGCGCTCGAGCGTGGCGAGGTTCCGGTTCGCGCGATACAGCGGCTCGTCGAAGATGAGGTCGTCGACCTCCCAGTAGCTCGTGACGCCGAGCCGGCGCGCCTCGGCGATGAGCCCGAGCACAGACGGGACGGCCGGCACCCGGTAGAACATGGCGCGCGATGCACATCTGCAGGCCGAGCGGCGGCCTCCGCATCGTGCCAGTCGCAGACGATGCATGGCCGGCCAGTCGGCGAATGCTCGTGCTTCTGCCAGACGCGGTATTTCGCGCATTGCGGCACGCTGAGTTCCGCGATGATCAGCACGCGGGGAACGAATAGCGTCGCCGGCGAAGTGGACACCGGGGCCATACGGGCGAGGTCGATCGGAGTGCTGCCGGGCCGCCCCGGCCTGCGGAGCCGCCCGGCGACCCGCTGACGGATGGCGTGTCCATCGCGGCGCAGCACCGCGACGCCGGTGTGGAACGCCGCTCCCCAGCCTTGCTCCGCAGCAAGGGTGCGGAGACGCCGGAACCGACCGGTCGGCGCCGTGGTCGGGGGGGCTCCGCCGATCAGGCGGGCGACCCAGCGGAGCGGCGCCGTCACCCGCCAAAAGGTCGAGGCGTAGAGGCCCTGCAGGGTGGCCTCGTTACGGGCGGCCCACTCCAGCAGCCCGGCGTTGCGCGCCGCCTGCACCCGCATGCTGTCGGCGCCGATCCGCGCAGTGGCGGATAGCTTCGCCAATTCGGCGCGCAGCCGCTCGTTGGAGCGCCTGAGCTGCTCCAGCTCGGCGCCTTCGGGTGGGTGCCTGGGGGCGCCCCCGGTGGTCGACGCATCCAGGTGCGCGAGAGGGCTCAGGCCGGAATCGGGCTGCATGGGCCGTGACGTGCTCGCGGGATCCCTGGGTAAGGGCAGTGCTGGGTAGCATACATGCCTCGACACCGCCAAGCTTCCGCCTTGGGCCGGGTAGAAGCTGGGCTGGTCTGGGCGCGTCATGCCGCCATATTCTCGGCCGGAGGAGATCCGATGCGCCGTTCAAACCTGCTCGTCGCGGTCGGCTTCGGGCTCGCGCTCGCCGCAGCGCCGCCGGCCTCCCGCGCCGCGACAGGCACCGGCGAGATGGATCGGGCCGATCTGATCGCCGCGGTCATGCCAGCCGTCGTCAACGTGTCGACCGTGCTCGCAAGGCACGCGCCAAGTACCCGCTCGGCCCAGGATCTGCCGGGGGAGATCGCGCCCAATGCGGTGCCGCCGGTGACGCACGGCTTCGGGTCCGGCTTCATCATCGACAAGAGCGGGATCATCGTCACCAACCGGCACGTGGTGGAGAATGCGATCCGCATCACCGTCACCTTGCAGGACAACACGAGCCTGACCGCGACCAGGATCGGCCGGCTGAGCCGTGCCGATGTCGCCTTGCTGCAGGTGAAGGCGTCCGGCCCGCTGCCGACGCTGACGCTCGGGGACAGCGATCAGCTGCGGGTCGGCGATCCGGTGATCGCGATCGGCAATCCGCTGGCGCTCGGCGGATCGGTGAGTGCTGGGATCGTCAGCGGGCTCAATCGCGACATCCGGACGACCCCGTTCGACGATTTCATCCAGACGGACGCGGCCATCAACCACGGCAACTCGGGGGGGCCCCTGTTCAACACCCGCGGCGAGGTCATCGGCATCAACACGGCGATCTTCTCTCCGACCGAGACCGGCGGCTCCATCGGCATCAGCTTCGCCCTGCCGATCAACGACGCGAAGTTCATCATCGACCAGACGCTTCGATACGGCCGGGTGCGGGCGGGGTGGCTGGGCATCAGCATGCAGTCGGTGACGCCCGACATCGCCAATGCGATCGGTCTCGGAATCCCTCGGGGGTCCATCGTCGGCAGCGTGGAGCCGGGCGGGGACGGCAGCCCAGGCCGGGGTCCGCGAGGGTGACGTGATCCTGAGTATCGGCGCGATCACCCCTCGGGACTCGCGGGCGCTCTGGCGCGCGATCGCGGTCGCCCCGCTCGATCAACCGATCGAGCTGACGATCTGGCGCGACGGCAAGATCCTCACCGTCTCGCCGCTGATCCGCGAGATGCCCCGCTCACTTGCGGATGCGGCAGCGGACGACAAGGCCGTCCAGGACGTCGCCGCGCCGCGCTACGATCCTGGCCTGCAGCTCTCGCCGCTGACCCCGGCCACGCGGGCGAAGTACAAGCTGGCGTCAGGACTGCAGGGAGTGGTGGTGACCGGGGTTGCGCCGAGCAGCCCGGCCGCCGATCGCGGCCTGGTGCCTGGCGATGTCATCGTCCGGGCGGGCCGCGAGGGCTTGAGCAAGCCCGACGACATGGATGCGCGGATCGCCGCCGCTCGCCGCCAGAAGGAGCAGTTCATGCTGCTGCTGGTGCGTGGTCCTGGCGGGCAGCGGTTCGTCACCTTGCCGCTGCATCCGGACGGCTGAGGCTACTGCACGGCCTCGTACGGCAGGCGGCCGACCCGGTCCATGTTCTGCCCTTCCAGGCGGATCAGCTTCGTCGGTCCGTCCCGACGCGGCGAGTGCAGGACGCCCTCGTTGTAGAGATGCGCCATCCCCGGCTCGAGCGTGTAGTCGCGCACCGCGCGGGCGCGGCCGGGCTTGCCCTCGCTCGGCCGCTCGAGGCATTCCCAGTCGGTCATGACGGTCTGGCCCGCCGCCTGGCCGTAGATCGCCCAGGTCGGTCCATGGTCGTGCGGCTTGCTGCCTTTCGCGCCCCGGTTCACGTGCGCCAGGATGCAGAAGCCGAGTTGCGGGTCCTCGTAGAGGACCTTGCGTTCCGGCACGTCGCCGCCGAGATGCGTGGCGACGAAATCCTGGTCCAGCAGCACCTCCCGGAGCCGGGTGCAGACCTGCTCCCGCCCCGCTGGTCCGGGATCGGCGGCGAGGATGCGGTGACACTCGGCGGCGAAGCTGTTCAGCGTCTGTCCCATGGTGCGGGCCTCCGGGCGGGTTCTACGGCGGGCACGAAACTCAGCGGTAGGGATAGCAGCGCGCCCGGTCCAGCGCGATGCGGAAGTGTTCGGCCAGCGTACGGATCGCGTCGGCGTGGAGCGGGTAGGGATCGGCGTTGGCCGGACCGACGATGATCGAGCGAAAGCCGCGCTCGTCGCGTCCGACCGGCGGGATCATCGCGGTGGCGAGCGGCACCCCGTCGTCGTCGCGCAACGTCAGGAACAACGGCATCTCGCGCTGGACGTGTTCCCTCAAGCCGATCTCCTGCTCGAAGAACACGGTGGATTTGGGCCGGAAGCTCTGGGTCGCCTTTTCCTGCTCGCGGCGGAAGTATTTCTCCACCGCATGCCGCATGACGTTCGATTCAGCTTCGGCTTCCGCGTCCGATTCAAGGCGGAACCAGGTCTTGCCCTGCGGAGCATCGCATACGTGGCGCATGAACCCTCCCACTCGTTGGCAGCATAGCGCTGCGGTTTCGCCCTATCCAACGCCACTCGGCTCGGGGCGGTCAATCGACCCATGGCGACAGCCGCCTCAAGGAGCCGCAATCCTGGCGGCCACGCTTGGAACCCGTGCCGGTAATTGATAGCCAGACCCGCAGGGGAGCAAGCATGGCACCAGCAAGCGGCCGCGAAGGCGGGAGTTTCGATTACGTGATCGTCGGCGCCGGGGCGGCAGGATGCGTCCTCGCGGCCCGGCTCTCCGAGCAGCCCGGCGTCACGATCTGTGTCCTGGAATGCGGACCGGCGGACCGACACCCGTTCATCCACATCCCCGGCGGCTTCATCAAGATGTTGTCGAACCCCGATTTCACCTGGCAGTTCAAGACCGAGGCCAGCCCAGGTTCGGGCGGCCGGCCGATCCCCACGACGCAGGGCCGCACGCTCGGCGGATCAAGCTCGATCAACGGCATGATCTACAACCGCGGTCAGCGCGCCGATTTCGACAGCTGGGCGCAACGCGGCAATCGCGGCTGGGGCTACACCGACGTGCTGCCGTATTTCCGGCGGACCGAACGCCGGATCGGCCAGGAGGCGGAACCGGACGACCGCTTCCGCGGCCGCGAAGGCGGATTGCCGGTCACCGACATGGACTGGCACCACCCGGTCTGCGAGGCGTTCATCGCCGGCGCCGTCGGTCTCGGCATCCCGCGCAACCCCGATTACAACGGCGCGCATCAGGAGGGCGTCGGTTACTTCCAGCGCGCGATCTGGCGCGGTTGGCGCCACAGTGCAGCCCGCGCCTTTCTCCGGCCGGCACGGCAGACCGGAAGGGTGACCGTCCGCACCAACGCGCGGGCGGCCGCCGTGCTGTTCGACGGCAAGCGCGCCGTCGGCGTCCGCATCATCGACGACCGCGACCGCAGGACCGAGCAGTGGTGCGGGCGCGGCGCGAGGTGATCCTGAGCTGCGGCACGGTCAACACCGCCAAGCTGCTGCAGATGTCCGGCGTCGGGCCAACCGCCTTGCTCCGCTCGATCGGAGTGGATGTGGTTCACGATCTCGCGGGCGTGGGCGAGAATTTTCGCGACCATTATGGCGTGCGCCTCGTCGCCCGGGCCAAGGACGTGCGCACGATCAATGAACTGGCCGCCGGCGTCGGGCTTGCGGGCCAGATCGGCCGCTGGGCGCTCGGCCGTCCGAGCATTCTCGCGGTCAGCCCGTCGCTCGTTCACTGGTTCTGGAAATCCGACGAGCGCATGGAGAGCGCCGACCTGCAGGGCGTGTTCACCCCGGCCAGCTACAAGGACGGCTATATCGGGCGGCTCGATGATTTTCCGGGCATGACGGCCGGCGTGTGGCCGCACCGGCCGGAAAGTGTGGGCCACGTCCGGGCGCGGTCGGCTGACCCATTCCAGGACCCGCTCATCCAGCCGAACTATCTCAAGGACCCGATGGACCAGCGCGCGCTGGTCGGCGGCATCAAGCTCGGCCGCAGGTTGCTGAGCACACCCGAGCTGGCGCGCTACTTGGCCGGTGAGCACCTGCCCGGCCCGCAGGTGGTCAGCGACGATGAACTGCTTGACTTCGCGCGCAGATACGGCTCGACATCGTATCACCTCGTCGGCACCGCGCGAATGGGGCCGTCGACCGATCCGACCGCCGTGGTCGACGACCAGCTCCGGGTACATGGCTTGCAAACCCTTCGCGTTGTCGACGCCTCGATCATGCCGACCATGGTTTCTGCCAACACCTATGCGTCAACGATGATGATTGCGGAGAAAGCGTCTGACCTGATCCGCGGACGGCCGCCGTTGCCGCCGGTCGAAGGCGTCGCTCATGGTTGAGGCCTCCCACGGTATGAACACTGACCTTTCGGGCGCTTGCACAACGATCGGAGTGCGATGAGCGACGAGCCGATCCCCCTGATGCGGAAACTCCGGCATCGCGAGTTGTTGTCCGACCTCGGCACCGAGGCGCTTCGCATCCGGGATCTCGAACCCCTTCTGGCCGCTGCCTGCGACATCGTCGCAAACGGAATGGATACGAAATTCTGCAAGGTGCTGGAGTATCAGCCGGCCAGAGACCGCTTGCTGGTGCGAGCGGGCGTCGGCTGGCACGCGGGCGTCGTCGGTCACGCCGAGCTGGAAGCCGACACCGGATCACCCGCCGGCCTTGCCTTGAAGACCGGCGCACCGGTGATCTCGAACGACGTGCAGAGCGACGATCGATTTCGCACGCCCAAGCTCCTGCTCGATCACGGCATACACCGGGCAATGAACGTGATCATCCAGGGCGACAATACCGCGTACGGCGTTCTCGAGGCCGATGCCAGACGGCCGGGTACGTTCGTTGCCGACGACACGGCGTTCATGCAGGCGGCAGCCAACCTGCTCGGCTTGGCGATCGAGCGGTGCCGGCGCGTCACCGAGCTCGAGGGGGCGCTGGCGACCAATGCCCTGCTGCTGCGGGAGGCCGACCACCGTATCAAGAACAGTCTGCAACTGGTTGCCAGCCTGCTCTCATTGCAGCGCTCGAAGCTGAGCGATCCCGGCGCCGTCGCGGCGATCGAGAGTGCGATCAGCCGGGTCGGAGCGGTGGCCGAGGCGCACCGCGCCCTGAACCGGAGCAACGACCTCCGTTTTGTCGCCTTCGACAAGATGCTGGTCGATCTCTGCAACGGCGCCGCGCAGTTCAACCCGTCGGTCGCGGTTCACTGCAGCACGGAGGGAGAACTGGAGATCGACGCCGAGCGGGCCATCCCGCTCGGGCTGATCGCCAGCGAGTTGCTGACCAACGCGTCGCGACATGCGTATGCGGAGGGGCAAGTCGGCACCATCGTTGCCCGGGCGGCGCATGTCGGCGGTTGCCTGGAAGTCTCGATCGCGGACACCGGGCGCGGCATGGCGTCGCCGGCCGCCGGACGAGCGAGCACTCTCGGGACCACCATCATGCAGGCGTTGACCCGGCAGATCGGTGCCGAGATGCGCACCGAAACGCAGCCCGGCCAAGGCACGAGCGTCACCTTGCGCCTGCCGATGCAGGGTTCCGCGCCGCGCTCGGTTTAGCGCGGCGGGCCGATGCTGTCGGCCGCCATCCGAGCCCGTTGCGCGGCGTCGCGCGCCATCTGCGCGCAGAGCCCGGTATAGGCGGTCGGGTCGAGCAGCTCTCGATCTCGGCCGGCGATCGAGGTGCGCGGTCACCCGCTGTCGGCGGCCAGCAGGTCGCCAAACGATTTGCGCTCCGATCGCCGCCCCATCGCCGCCTCGTAGACGACGTCGTGCGCGTGCTGCCGGCCGATCGCCGCGCCGAGCTCGCAGCATCACCGCCTCGGCCATGATGAGCCCGCCGCCGAGATCGAGATTGCGGCGCATCCGGGCCGGGATCGAGCCGCAGCCCGCGCACGATTTCTCGACCAGCCGGCTCAGCATGTCGCCGGTGGCGATGCAGGCGCGCGCCTCGGCCGGATCCATCATCAGGCTGGTGGTGCGGTCGGCCTCGTGCTCGGTCTGCATCGCTTCCAGCGCCAGCGGCACGATCGAGCGAACCTCCGCAGCGGCGGCGATGATGTCCTGGCAGAGTTTCGGGTTGCGCTTCTGCGGCATGGTGGAGCTGCCGACCGTGCCGGGCGGCACCGGCTCCTCGACCTCGCCGAACTCGGTCTTCATCAGCGTGTAGATTTCGCGGCCGATCTTGCCGCAGGTCGCGGCGAGCATGCCGAGCAGGCAGATGTTCTCCGCCAGCATGATCGCCGATCGCGCGCGACGGCACGCGCATCGGCTCCATGCCGAGATGCCTGGCCGATGCCCGCCTGCACCGGCGGGCCCGTCTCGCCCGAGCGAGGCGAAGGTGCCGGCGCCGCCGCCCAGCATCGCCACAAACATCCGCGGCGCCGCCTGGCGCATCCGCTCGACATGCCGGATCAGCTCGTCGATCCATACCGCGACCTTGTAGCCGAACGTTGCGGGCACGGCGTGCTGGCCGTGCGTGCGCCCGGCGATCGGCATGTCGGCGCCGCGCTCGGCAAGCTCCGCCATGCCCGCGAGCGCGCCGGCGATGAGCCGCAGAAAAATCGCGTGCGCCTGGCGGAGCACCAGCAGATCGCCGGTCTGGGTGATGTTCTGCGTCGTGGCACCCCAGTGAACCCAGCCGCCATGCGGCTCGCCGACGACGCGGCCAAGCTCCCAGACCAGCGGCACGAGCGTGTGGCCGGTGCGCGCAAACCCTTCGTCGATCCGCGCGCGATCCATCCGGTCTAGCTTGCGCGGCGGCCGGCGATCGCCACGGCCGCGCCTTGCGGGATGATGCCCAGTTCGGCCTGCGCATGCGCCAGCGCACTCTCGACGTCGAGCCACGCCTGCCAGCGGTTCTCCAGCCGGTACAGCGCGCGGATGCCGGGATCGGCGACCCGGCTGGCGGTCGGCAGCTCGTCGCTCATCGGCCTGTCCGCTCGTCGGGCGGGCTCAGCCGTTCACCTGCCGCATCAGCGCGGCCCAGGTGTCGATCACCGGCAACGCGGCGTCCGCCTTCTCCGATTCGAGGCTGAACACGATGCGCGACACGCCGAGATCCTCGTATCGCTTCATCAGGTCGGCGTCGCGCTTCGGCCCCCAGACGGTGATGTGGATCGTGCTCGGGTCGCGACCGGCTTCAGTCGCCATGTCGCGGAAGCGCGGGATGAGATCGGCGATCTCGCTGTAGGCGCCGCGCGTCGCCTGCGGGATCCAGCCGTCCCCATAGCGGATCGCGCGCCGGGCGGAGTAGGGGAAGGCGCCGCCGACGATCACCGGCGGATGCGGCTTCTGCACCGGCTTCGGCCATGCCATCATCGGGTCGAAATTGACGAACTCGCCGTGATACTCCGCCTTCGACTTGGTCCAGATCTCCTTCATCGCCTCGACGTTCTCGCGCGCCCGCTTGTGGCGCGTCTCGAAGGCGGTGCCGTGGTTCTCCATCTCGTCCTGGTTCCAGCCATTGCCGATGCCGAACAGGAACCGGCCGCTCGAGACCTGGTCGATGGAGGCGACCAGCTTGGCGGTCTGGATCGGGTCGCGCTGCGCCACCAGGCAGACCCCGGTGCCGACCTTCAGCGATCGCGTCGCCACCGCCGCGGCGGTGAGGGTCACGAACGGGTCCATGGCGTCGTAGTACTTCTTCGGCAGGTCGCCGCCGCCCGGGAACGGGGTCTTGCGGGAGACCGGGATGTGCGAGTGCTCCGGCGCCCAGACCGACTCGAACCCCCGCTCTTCCAGCGCCTGGCCGAGTTCGCCCGGCGCCATCGAGTAGTCGGTGAAGAACATCGCGGCGCCAAAATCGAGCATGGTTGCCTCCCGGATCACCCTGTGCGCCGATACCGGCGCACGCCCGCGCATCATGTCGTGAACGACGGCCCGGCGAAAGCCTCGCTCCGCCGGCCGAGGATCGACCGGCTCGCGTCCCGCAGGGTAGCGTGCGGCGGCAAACCCGACGCCTCAGGAGGGCCGATGATCGAGCTGTATTTCTGGCCGACGCCCAACGGCTGGAAGATCACCGTCATGCTGGAGGAGTGCGGGCTGCCGTATCGGCTGGTCCCGGTCCGCATCGGCCGAGGCGATCAGTTCAAGCCGGAATTCCTGAAACTATCTCCCAACAACCGGATGCCGGCGATGGTGGACCCTGAGCCGGTCGACGGCGGCGCGCCCGTGTCCATCTTCGAGAGCGGCGCCATCCTGATGTATCTCGCCGAGAAGTCCGGAATGTTCATGCCGACGGCCGTTGCCGGCCGTTACGCCGTGGTCCAGTGGCTGATGTGGCAGATGAGCGCGCTCGGTCCGATGGCGGGGCAGAACGGGCATTTCAAGCTCTACGCCCAGGAAAAGGTGCCGTACGCGATCGCCCGTTTCGGCAGCGAGGTGGACCGGCTGTACGGGGTGATGGATCGCCGTCTCGGCGACAGTGAGTTCCTGGCCGGCGACTACTCGATCGCCGACATCGCGTGCTTTCCGTGGATCATGACGCACAAGGCGCAAGGCCTGACGCTTGACGTGTTCCCGAACCTCAAGCGCTGGTACGCGACGTTGCGCGCCCGTGAGGCGCTGCAGCGCGGCCTGGCGGTGGGCAAGGACTGGCAGAAGCACTCGCCTGCCACCGACGAGGCAGCCCGGAAAATCATGTTCGGCCAGACCGCCGCCAGTACGGCCCGCTCCGGCCACGGTTGAGGGGGTGCGGCGGCGCCGGCAGCGCTGTGATGACAGCTGGGCTATGATGCCGGCTGGGCTATGATGCGAC
Source organism: uncultured Alphaproteobacteria bacterium (assembly GCA_963719345.1). Lineage (GTDB taxonomy): Bacteria > Pseudomonadota > Alphaproteobacteria > Acetobacterales > Acetobacteraceae > CAVRCA01. Next base: position 157,271 of record CAVRCA010000003.1, on the reverse strand, counting down.
ATGGAGTCGCGCATCCGCCTGCTGCCCGAGGCGACGGTCAACCGGATCGCGGCCGGCGAGGTCATCGAGCGGCCGGCCGCCGCGGTCAAGGAGCTGGTCGAGAACGCGCTTGACGCCGGCGCCCGCCGGGTCGCGGTGACGCTGGTCGAGGGCGGCGTCGCGCGCATCGAGGTGAGCGACGACGGCAGCGGCATGACCCGGTCGGAACTGGCGCTGGCGGTCCAGCGCCATGCCACGTCGAAGCTCGCCGACGAGGATCTGGTCCGGATCACCACCCTCGGGTTCCGCGGCGAGGCGCTGCCCTCGATCGGCGCGGCTGCGCGGCTGAGCATCGCCTCGCGGCCGTCCGGTGCGGCGCATGCCAGCGCGATCGAGGTTGCCGGCAGCGTCGCCTCCGACGTCACGCCGTGCGCCGGCCCGGTCGGCACCCGCGTGGTGGTCCGGGACCTGTTCTTCGCGACCCCGGCGCGGCGCAAATTCCTGAAACATCCGCGCACCGAGGCCGAGCACGCCGAGGCGGCGGTGCGCCGTCTCGCGCTGGCCGCGCCGGCAGTCGGGTTCCGGCTCGAGAGCGAGGGCCGCACCATCTTCGATCTGCCCGGCCAGACGCGGGACGCGCGCATCGCCGCGCTGCTCGGCGGCGACGCGGCCGCTTCGCTGCTGGCGGTCGAGGCTGGCCGCGACGGGCTCCGCCTCGGCGGCTTGGTTTGCGCGCCGTCGCTGAGCCGGGCGACCCCGGCGGCCCAGTACCTGGTCGTCAATGGCCGCCCGGTCGCCGATCCGGTGCTGAAGACCGCCGTGCGGGTCGCCTACCGGGAGGTGATCGCGCCCGGCCGGCACCCGATCGTGGCGCTGTTCCTGGAGATCCCGGCCCACGAGCTCGACGTCAACGTCCACCCGGCCAAGTCGGAGCTGCGCTTCCGCGACGCCGCTGCGGTGCGCTCCCTGGTCATCTCGGCCATCCGACAGGTTCTGGCCGGCGGCGCCGGCAGCGCCGTGCCGGCTCCCCGTCCGGGGCTGCACCTGCTGGCGTCGCGTTCGGTCCCGTATGGCCTTCCGGCGCGCCGGCTGCCCGGTTTCGCCGAGGCCGGACCGGCGCCGATCGTATCGGGTCCGGGGTCCCGGGCCTTGCCGTTTGCCGGCGGCCCGGCGGCACGCGTCCTTGAGCCGGAGCCGGCCCTGCCGGATCATCCGCTGGGCGCACCGGTGGCGCAGGTGCTGGACACCTACATCATCGCGCTGGCCGCCGACGGCAGCCTCGTGCTGGTCGATCAGCACGCCGCCCATGAGCGGCTGACCCACGAGGCGCTGCGCACGCAATGGCTCGCCGGCGGGGTGCGCAGCCAGGCCTTGCTGCTGCCCGCCGTCATCGAGCTGCCGCCGGCCGACGCGGCCCGGCTGCTCGCCCGCGCCGCCGAGTTCGCCCGGTTCGGCCTCGAGGTCGAGGCGTTCGGCGGTGCGGCGGTGCTGGTGCGGGCGCTGCCGGCCGCGCTGGGAGCGCCGGACCCCAAGGCGCTGCTGCGCGACATCGCCGACGAGCTGGCGGACATGGAGGAGAGCACCGCCCTGGAGTCCCGCATGGACGGGGTGCTCGCCCGTCTGGCGTGCCACGGCAGCATCCGGGCCGGCCGTCGGCTCGGCCGCGAGGAGATGTCGGCCTTGCTGCGGCAGATGGAGGCGACGCCGCGTGCCGCCACCTGCAGCCATGGCCGGCCGACCTTCCTCAAGCTCTCCAAGGCGCAGATCGAGACGCTGTTTGGCCGGCGCTGACCGCTATTCGTGGACCGCTATTCAAGGCGGGGCATCGCCCGGCCGGCCACGCTGAAGGCGAACTGGCCGAGCACGGTGGCAGCGACCAGGATGGTGGCGGAGGTCAAGGCCGGGCTGCTCGGCCACAGGCTGACCGCCACCGTGCAGAGCGCGCCGAACCCCATCGTGCCGAAGCCGTAGAGTCCCGAGGCGGCGCCGATCATCTGCGGATGGGTGCTGACGGCGCTGGCCAGCGCGATCGGGCTCGAAGCGCCGATCCCGATCGAATAGACGATCATGGCGATCAACAGGCTGACCACGGTGAGATGGCCGGTGAGCGTCAGTCCGAGGAACGCGCCGGCGCCCAGCAGGGCGACGCCGCTGGTCAGGCGCAGCAGCGACAGCAGCGCGCCCCGCCGCGCCGCCCGGCTGGCGATGAAGCTGCCGACCGGCACCCCGAGCATCACGACGAGGTAGTAGAGACCGACCTTGGCGGCCGGCTGATGCAGCACCTGGGTGAAGATGAACGGCGAGGCGGCGAGATAGGCGTAGACGCTGGTGCTGTTGCAGGCGCCGCCGACCATGAAGCCGCAGAACGCCGGCGACCGCAGCAGCCGGCCGTAGCTGCGCAGCATCGATCCCGAGCGTGCCCCGCGCGAGGCGGCGGTCTCCGGCAGGCTGAGCAGCGCCGCGACCAGGGTGACCACGCCGAGCACGACCAGGAGCAGGAAGATCGAGCGCCAGCCGAACCAGGCGCCCAGATAGCCGCCGATCGCGGGCGCCACTCCGGGCGAGAGGCTCTGCACCATGGTCAGCAGCGCCATCTGCGAGGCCGCTTGCCCCGCCTCCGCGCCGTCGCGCACCACCGCCCGCCCCAGCACGAGGCCGCCGCAGCCGCCGATCGCCTGCACCACCCGGGCGACCAGCAGCACGTGCAGGTTCGGCGCCAGCCCGGCGACGATGCTGGCGGCGACGTAGAGCACCAGCGCCATCAGCAGCATCGGCCGCCGGCCGAGGCGGTCCGACGCCGGTCCGTAGAGCAGCTGCCCGCCGGCGATGCCGAACAGGTAGAGCGTGATGGTGAGCTGGATGGCGCTCGACGACACGTCGAGGTCGCGCGCCGCCAGCGGCAGCACGGGCACCAGGATGTGCATCGCCATGGTGCCCGAGGCGGTGATCGCGACCAGCAGCCAGAACGGCGCGCGGACGCGCGGCAGGATGGAGGATGTGAGCCAGTTCATCCCGCGACGTAAGCCGGGATCAGCCCGGGCCGCCACCCTGCATGGCGGCAATCCGCGCATAGGCCGACGCCGCCGGCGCCGCCGACATGCCGGCATCGACGGGCAGGAGGATGCCGGTCACCCAGCGCGCTTCCTCGCTGACCAAATAGAGCACGGCGTTGCCGATGTCCCAGCCGGTGCCCTCGACCTTCAGCAGGGAGCGGTCCCGCCGCGCCGCCCGCACCTCCTCGCTCATGCCGTTGCCGGCGGTCGACACCATCGGCGTGTAGACCGTGCCGGGAGCGACGCAGTTGACCCGGATTTTCTGCTCGGCGTGGTGGGCGGCCATCGCGCGCGTGAGGTTGAGGACCGCCCCCTTCGACGTCGGATAGAACAGCGACGGATAGCCGCCGAACAGCCCGGCAAAGGACGAAAGATTGACGATGGCGCCGCCGCCGCTGCGCGCCATCGCCGGCACGGCGTATTTCGTCATCAGCACCATCGAGGTGAGGTTGACCCGCATCGCGGCCTCCCACGCCTCGATGTCCACCTCCACGGCGGTCCCCTTCGGCCCGCTGATGCCGACATTGTTGACCAGGATGTCGAGCCGCCCCCACAGCTCCCCGGCGCGCCGCACCGAGGCCTCGCAGTCGGCGGCTTGGGTGACGTCGGCGATCATCACCTCGCAAATGTTCCCCTCGTCGCGGATCATCTGCGCCGTGCGCCCGACCCACGCCTCGACCTGATCGAGCAGCAGCACGCGGGCGCCCTGTCGCGCCATCAGGACCGAGGCGGCGCGCCCGTTGCCGATGCCGTCGCCGCGCGACCCCGCCCCGGTGACGATCGCCACCTTGCCGGCCAGCCGCTTGTCCGCCTGTTCCACCATGTCCCATCCTCCTGTTCCCCGGGATGCTGGCGCGGGCCGCACGCCGACGCAATCCGAGGTCAGGCGGCCCGGGCGAAGGTTGCGAGCAGGAACGCCGCGTAGATCAGCGCGAACAGGACAAACAGGCCGTGCGGGTCCCAAACATCCATCGCCACGCCGCCCAGGGTGGGTCCGACGAGCGAGCCGAGGCCGTAGGCCGTGATCATGGCGGCGTTGACGGCGACCAGCTCGCCGCCTCGAAACCGGTCGCCGGCGATGCCGAGTGCCACCGGGTAGATGGCGGAGGCGAGGCCGCCCCAGACGAACAGCAGCCCGAACAGGACCGGGACGGACGGTGTGCCCGCGAGCACCAGGACCGGCCCGGTCAGACCGACGGCGCCACAGAGTTGCAGGACGGCGTACCGTCCGATCCGGTCGGCCAGCCACCCGACGGGCCACTGCATCAGGATGGAGCCGAAGTAGACGGCGGAGAGCGCGGCCGCCGCCAGGCTGCGGCTCATGCCGACGCGGACGCCCCAGACGGGCAGCAGGTTCATCAGCGCGGTCTCGTAAAGCCCGAAGGTGGCGACCACGAGCACGAGGAACGGGGCGCGGGCGAACATGGTGAGCGGGCTGGCGCTCCGTTCCCGGCCGATCCCGCTGCTGAGATTGCCGACCCCGAGCACAGGGAGCGCCGCCGCCGCGGTGATCAGGGCGCCGACCACGAAGGGCGGCCAGCCTTGTACCCCGGTCAGGGTGAGAAGCAGCGCGCCCAGACCAAATCCCGCCGACAGCGACGCGGCATAGAGCCCGAGGACCCGGCCGCGCGTGGCGTCGCCGGCGAGCAGGTTGATCCACGCCTCGCTGGCCGTGAAGATGCTGGAGCCGACCATCCCCAATAGGATGCGCAGCGCGAACCATGCTGCCAGGCTGTCGAACACCTTCATCGACAGCGTTCCGAGCGCGTCGATCGCCAGGCAGATCAGCAGGAAGTTGCGGATGCCGAACCGCGCCACCAGGCGCGGCGTCAGCAGCGGCCCGACGATCACGCCGACGAAGACGGAGGCCGCATTCAATCCCGTGAGCGTCGCATCCGTGCCGCGGCTTTCCAGCAGCAGCGACAGCAGGGGCGCTGACTGCCCGACGGTGAGCCCGAACACGGTGACGCAAGCGATCGCCGCGACCAGGCTCCACCGCCGTTCGCTGGCGGTGAGGGACACCGATGAGCGGTCCACTACGGTTCGCGCCAGATCGTCAGCTTGGCGGCGCCGTGGCTGCGTTCGGCCAGGAGTTCATCCGCGTGCAGCCGGTCCTCCTGTCCGGTCTCGGCGGCGATGAGCGCGCCCGAGGCAACCCACCCCATCTGCCGCAGCCGACCCACCGCCGGCGGAACGAGGCCCTGCCCGTAGGGCGGGTCGAGGAACAGCAGGGAGCAGCCCCGTCCCGGCCCGATCGACAGGAGGTCGGCGGCGAGGACGGTGCTTCGTGCCGGAGCGCCGCACAGCGAGATATTCCGCCGCAGCACGGTGAGGGCGGCGCGGTCGCTTTCGACGAACGTCGCGTGGGCGGCGCCGCGCGACAACGCCTCCAGTCCGAGCGCGCCGGTGCCGGCGAAACCGTCGAGCACCCGGACCCCCTCGACCCTTTCGCGGCCGCCCCAGGGTGCGTGCAGCAGCATGTCGAACAGCGCCTGGCGGACCCGGTCGGCGGTCGGCCTGGTGTCGCGCCCCGGAGGTCCGGCGAGCGTCCGGCCGCGCCACTCACCGCCGACGATGCGCATCCGGCCCGCGCAGCCGTTCCGGGCGCGCGCCGTCACGCGGGAGCTGGTCGCGCAGGACGCGCGCCTGCACCTCCTCGATCTCGCCCCGCCCCAGGGTGCCGAGCTGGAACGGCCCGTAGGCGATCCGGATGAGACGGGTCACCCGCAGCCCGAGATGCTCCATCACGCGGCGGATTTCCCGGTTGCGCCCCTCCCGCAGCCCGACCGTGAGCCAGCTGTTGTCGCCCTTGCGCGAATCGAGCCCGGCCTCGATGGCGCCGTAGCGGATGCTGTCGACCGTCAGCCCGTTCGCCAGCGCCGCCAGCGCCCGCTCGTCGACGACCCCGTGGACCCGCACCCGGTAGCGCCGTAGCCAGCCGGTCGCCGGCAGCTCGAGCCGTCGCGCCAGGCCGCCGTCGTTGGTCAGCAGCAGCAGCCCCTCGCTGTTGAGGTCGAGCCGGCCGACGCTGACGACGCGCGGGAGCTGCTCGCGCAGCTTTTCGAACACGGTGGGACGACCCTGCGGGTCGCGATGGGTGGTCACCAGCCCGGCCGGCTTGTGGTAGCGCCAGAGCCGGGTGCGCTCGGGCTGGTCGACCACGGTGCCGTCGACCCGCACGATGTCGCCGGGGGTCACGAAGGTCGCCGGGTGGGTCACCGCCGCGTTGTTGAGCTTGACCCGCCCTTCGCTCAGCATCTGCTCGGCATCGCGCCGGCTCGCGACCCCGGCGCGGGCGAGCCATTTCGCGATCCGCTCGCCCCGTTCGACGGACGCGCTCTCGCCCGGGGCCGCGCCCGCGCTCATCCCCGGCAGGCGGCGATCAGGGCGGCGAAGATCCGGCGGTCGCCGGCGTCGATGAAGAACTCCGGGTGCCACTGCACGCCGAGGCAGAACCGGTATTTTGGCGCTTCGATCCCCTCGATCACCCGATCGTCCGCATAGGCGTTGACCACCGCCGCCGGCCCGGGCTCCGCCACCGCCTGATGGTGGGCCGAGTTCACCTGCATCGTCGCCGCGCCGACGATCTGGTGCAGCCGCGTGCCGGGAACCAGGCTGACGGTGTGACCGGGCTGGTGGCGCGGGTTGGTCTGCTCGTGCTCGAGCGCGTCCGCCACGCTGTCCGGAATGTGCTGGATCAGCGTGCCGCCGAGTGCCACGGCCAGCAGTTGCTGCCCGCCGCAGATGCCGAGCACCGGCAGGTCACGGTCCAGCGCGCCGACGACCAGCGCCAGTTCGGCCTGGGTGCGGCCTTCCTTCAGGGTCACCGTGGCGTGCCGCGCGCCGCCGCCGTAGAGCGACGGGTCGACATCGAAGGCGCCGCCGGTCACGACCAGCGCGTCGATGCCGTCGAGGTAGGCGTCGGCCAGGCCGGGGTCGTGCGGCAGCGCCACCGGCAGCCCGCCGGAGGCGACGATCGCCTCGGCGTAGTTCGCCCGGAGCGCGTACCAGGGATAGGCGGAGTAGCCGCCGGGTGGCTCGGCATCGAGCGTCACCCCGATCACGGGCCGGCGTTCGCTGTTGTCCTGCATAACGCGTTGCTAGACCCCGTCGCCGTCAGCGGGCAAGAGGAGTGTATGTCACCCATGCAGATCGCGCTGGATGAGGCGAGGCTGGCCGCCGCGCGCGGCGAGGTGCCGGTCGGCGCCGTCGTGACCGGGCGGGACGGGCGCGTGCTGGCGCAAGCGGGCAACCGGGTCGAGGAATTCTGCGACGCCTCGGCGCACGCCGAACTGCTGGCGCTGCGGGAAGCGGCGGCGGCGTGCGGCACGGCGCGGCTGCCGGACTGCGACCTGTTCGTCACGCTGGAACCCTGTCCGATGTGCGCGCAGGCGATCATCTTTTTCCGGGTCCGCCGGCTCGTGTTCGCGGCCTACGACCCGAAAGGCGGCGGCGTCGAGCACGGGGCGCGTGTGTTCGATGCCCCCTCCTGCCATCACCGGCCGGAGATCGTGGGAGGCGTGCGGGAACGCGAGGCGGCGACACTGCTCCGGGGGTTTTTTGCCGCACGTAGATTGAGTGTCAATCAGCTAGGCAACCCTGAAGACTGACGCCCCATAGTTCGTAGGCGACGGCGTCGAGTTGCGATGTACCTCGACTTTATGGACGCTCTTAGTTGCTCCGAGAGGCGGGTCAGTGCCGCACTTTCCTCCGTCGAATTACTAGCCTAGGGCTTTCCGAGGTCATGTCAGTCCGGAGCGCGCATTCAACGGCCACGCTTCGTTGGACTCGACAAAGCAAAACCCTTTGACAGCCCATCACGCTGCGGAATGACAACATCCTCTAGTTGACCGTAGTCTTTGAAGCCAAACTTCAGAGAGGAACGCCGCCATGCATCCACCACGGCTGGAGATCGTGAAGAAGGATTGGCCCAAGCCCAAGGCTGTGACGCCGACGGCCGAACGGCGAGGGGCGCGTCGCAAATTGGTCAACGGAAAGGCATCGCTCGTTCCGGCGGTGCTCGCGGCGGCGCTGGCGCTGACGGCCGGAGGTCCGGCCCGCGGCGCCGACGGCGGCGGCGCCGATCCTCTCGCGGGTCTCTTGGCTCGGAACACGCCCGTGATCTGTCGGGACCAGACCTACGCTCTATGCGCCGGCGCCAGCTGCTTCGTGTTCAACAACGTCGCCTATTGCAGCTGCAACGTGCTGAAAGGCGACAGCATTAGCACCCCGTTCAACTACGACAGCAGCAACGTTTGCTCTGTAAATGCCGAAGGCGTCAACAACGGTTATATGGTGAGCACTTTCAGCCTACCCCAGTCGATTGTCGCACCGTCTGGGAACCAGGCGCTATACATATGCCCGCGTACCTCCCGCGCTGCTTATGCTAAGTGTGATGGCGGCATCTGCTTCACAAACACGATTGGGCACTCTCCCCCAGGTTCCGATACTCCGCTTGGCGACAACCAGATTGCGTGCTCCTGCCCGGTCAAAAGGGCTAATCCGATTCAGGGCCTTGAGATTATCGGACCCTATCCGTGTCAGGAATCGTTCTTTGAGAATTGTGACAGCACGGTCGCCAACAGTGACACCGGGTCAACCCTTTATGACGGTACGTCAATCGGCTCGACGGAAACCGGTACACGTCTGCTCGATGGTAGCGTTCCGCCCTTAAACACTTGTCAATGAGCTCGACTTTGCACTTTCCATTCCTACAAAGGAACGACCGCCGCGGGCGGATGTAGTTCGATAAATCCGGGGCTTGGCGCGGAGACCCGTCCCCTCATCGGTTTGGGCGATTGAGACAATGACCGAACTCAGTAGACTCCAACACGGCATCACCCAAGCCCGCGAAAACCGATGTCCTCGCGGTAGAAACCATCCGGCCAGTCGATCGACTTGACCGCCGCGTACGCCGCGTCGCGGGCGGAGCGCAAAGTGCCTGCGGTACCGACAATCGTAAGAACCCGGCCGCCGGCGGCGAGCAGCCGGCCGTCCGCATCCCACTCGGTGCCAGCGTGGAACACCAGCACGCCTGGCACCTGGGCGGCGCGGTCGAGGCCGCGGATCTCGCTGCCGCGCGTCACCGGGCCGGGGTAGCCCCTCGCCGCCATCACCACCGCGATCGCCGGCGTCGCGTGCCAGCGCAGGTCGAAGTTGGCGAGTTCACCTTCACAGGCCGCGACCAGCGCGGGCAGCAGGTCGGAGGTCAACCGGGGCAGCAGCGCCTGGCATTCCGGGTCGCCCAGCCGCACGTTGAACTCGATCAGCTTCGGCCCGTCCGCGGTGAGCATCAGGCCGGCGAACAGGATGCCGCGGAACGGTGTGCCGCGACGGGCCATCTCGGCCAGCGTCGGGCGGATGATCCGCTCCATCGCTGCGTCCTGCAGCGCCGGCGGGAACGCGGCGGGCGGCGAAGTGGCGCCCATGCCGCCGGTGTTCGGTCCGGTGTCGCCCTCGCCCGCCCGCTTGTAATCCTGCGCGACGCCGAGACAAACCGCGTGCGCGCCGTCGCACAGGGCGAACAGCGACACCTCCTCGCCCTCCAGGCATTCTTCCAACACCACCGCCGCGCCCGCGTTCCCAAAACTGCGCTGCCGCATCATCGTCTCGATCGCGTCGAGCGCTTCCGCCTCGGTTGCGGCCACCACGACCCCCTTGCCCGAAGCCAGCCCGTCCGCCTTGACGACGATCGGCGCGCCGCGGCGCTGCACGAATTCCCGTGCCGCCGCCGGGTCGTCGAACCGCTCCCAGCGGGCGGTCGGGATGCCGGCGGCCTCGCACACCTCCTTGGCGAAACTCTTGCTCCCCTCCAGCCGCGCGGCGGCCGCCGTCGGGCCGCAGCAGGCGATGCCGACCCGGTCGAGCGCGTCGGCGAGGCCGGCGACCAGCGGCGCCTCCGGGCCGGGCACGACGAGGTCGACCTGGTTGGTCTCGGCGAACGCCACAATGGAAGAAACATCGGTGGCGGCGATCGGGACGTTTTCCGCGACCTCGGCGATGCCGGGGTTGCCGGGGGCGCACCACAGCTCGTCGAGCAGCGGGCTGGCCGACAGCGCCCAGCACAGCGCGTGCTCCCGTCCGCCCGAGCCGACCACCAGCACCCGCATACTCTCGCCCCCTTGTTCGCGACGCGACGGCAGTAGCATAGGCTGTGGCGATGGACGATCTGAGCGCCGCCGTCACCAACACGCCCGAATACACGGTGTCCGAGATCGCCGGAGCGGTGAAGCGGACCTTGGAGGACGCTTTCGGCCGGGTGCGGGTGCGCGGCGAGATCACCGAGCTGAAGCGCCATTCCTCGGGCCATGTCTATTTCTGCCTCAAGGACGAAGGCGCCAAGATGCGGGGGGTGGCCTGGCGGTTCACCGCATCCCGCCTCGGCATGGTCCCCGAGAACGGTGTCGAGGTGATCGCAACTGGCCGGCTCTCCACCTACCCGGAGCGGTCCGAGTATCAGCTCGTCGTGGAGCGACTCGAATATGCCGGCGCCGGCGCGCTGCTCGCGCGGATCGAGATGCTGCGCCAGCGCCTGGCCGCCGAGGGCCTGTTCGAGGCCACGCGCAAGCGGAAGCTGCCGATGCTGCCGCTGGTGATCGGGGTGGTGACGTCGGCGCAGGGCGCGGTGATCCAGGATATCCGCACCACGATCGCCCGACGGTTCCCGCGCGAAATCCTGCTGTGGTCGGTGCCGGTGCAGGGCGAGGGGGCCGCGGTGCGGATCGCCGCCGCGATCGCCGGCTTCGACGCGATCAGGCCGGGCGGCGGCATCCCTCGGCCCGACGTGGTGATCGTCGCGCGCGGCGGCGGCAGCCTCGAAGACCTGATGGCGTTCAACGAGGAGGCCGTGGTGCGGGCCGCCGCCGCCTGCCGCATCCCGCTGATCTCGGCGGTGGGCCACGAGACCGACACGACGTTGATCGACTTCGTCGCCGACCGGCGGGCCCCGACGCCCACCGCCGCCGCCGAACTCGCGGTGCCGGTCCGGGCCGATCTGGTGGCCGACATGCGGCACAAGGCGGCGCGACTGCTCGGCGGCCTGAGCCGGCTCGTGCAGGAGCAGCGGCTTCGCCTCGGGCAAGCCGAGCGCAGCCTGCCGGATCTGCCCGCCCTGATCGGCAGCGCACGGCAGCGCGTCGACGACCGGGCGGAGCGGCTGCTTCTCGCGCTGCCCAACCTGCTGGCCGCCCGCCGGGCCGCCCTGATGCGCGCCGAACGGGCCATTCCCGAACTGCCGGACCGGATCAGGGCAGGCAGGGAGCGCGTGGCGGACCGGGTGCTCCGCCTCCACCTCGCCCTGCCCAACCTCGTGGCCGCACGACGGTCCGAGCTGGAACGCCACGGCCGGTTGCCGGCCCCGCAGCAGGCGATCGCCGCCAAGCGCGCCGCCCTGGCGAATGTCGGCGGCCAGCTCGGGGCGGGGCTTCGTCATTCCGTGGGGGACAACCGCGTTCGCGCGACGCGGACGATCTCACGCCTGACCGATGCGCCGCTGCGCGCCGGCCTGCGCGAGGCCGAAGCCCATCTGAAGGGTCTTGCCGCCCGGCTCGAATCTGTCTCTCCCGAGGCGGTGCTGCGGCGGGGCTATGCGTTGGTGTTCGACAGTTCCGGCCATGCGCTGACCGGCGCGGGCGCGGTCAAGCCGGGGGCGCGGCTGCGACTGCATTTCGCGGACGGCGACGTGAAGGCAACCGCGGATGGCGGCAAGCCCGCCACCAAGCAGGGCATGCTGCCGTTCTGAGACTGCCGATCTAAGATTGGGAGGCCATACCCTCGGCCAGCCGCATGAAAACCGGAATCGACGCCGCCAGGTCGGCGACGCGCGCGCTCTCGGTCGGCGTGTGCGCCTGGCCGATGTCGCCCGGCCCGAGCACGACGCACGGCGCCAGCTTCTGCAGTTGCGAGGCATCGGTCCCATAGGGAACCGTCCGCGCCGGGGCGTCGACCATGCGGCTGCAGAACGCCACGAACGGATGGTCGTCCGGCAGGTCCAAGGGTGCCCCCTCGCGTGCCTCCGTCACCGCGATGTCGTGGCGCGCGGCGGCCGCATGAACGGCCTCGACGACCGGCGCCGGATCGACGCCGGCCGAGTAGCGGAATTTTATCCGGGCGGTGGCCGTCGGCACGGTGACGTTGGTAGCCGCCCCGTGGTTGTCGATCACCGGATTGAAGTCGCTGAACGGCGGGTCGTAGCTCGGGTCCTGCAGCTCCGGCTCGGCGCGCAGCCGCTCGAACATCGCCCGCATCTCCATCAGGAACGGGATGAGCTGCCAGTTCGCGTTGCGCCCCTTGCCGGTGCTGCTGTGCGCCTGCTGGCCGGTCGCGACACAGGTGAAGCCGATGTGCGCGCGGTGGCCGCGGACGGGCAGCATGGCGGTCGGCTCGGCGACCAGGATGCCGCGCGGGCGCGCCCGCCGCACCAGCTCCGATTGCTGCACGATCAGCCGCGCACCCTGCTTCGTCGTTTCCTCGTCGGTGGTGATCAGCAACGCCACCGGAACAGGTGGCGGAAGCGCATGCGCCGCGACGATGATCGCCGCCAGCGGCCCCTTCATGTCGGTGCTGCCCAGGCCGTGCAGCACGCCATCATCGTCCAGTCGGGCCGACCACGGATCGTCCTGCCACCCGGTATCGGGAACCGTGTCCATGTGGCCGGAGAACGCCAGGCCACCCGGCCCGCCGCGTGCGGCGACCAGGGCGCGCTTGGGAACCCCGTTCGGATCGGTGAAGTCCAGGCGTTCGATCTCGAAACCGATCAACGCCTGCTCGATCCGGTCGGCGACGGAGAGGTTGGAGACGAAACTGCGACTGTCGAGCGCGATCAGGTCGCGAGCCAGTCCCGTTGCGGCAGCGGCATGATCGGTCATCGGCTCGGCCTTGCTGGGTGTCCCAGTCTCCTCCGCTCCGCGGCAGGCTTGCAACTCCGGTCGGCCCGCGCCAGCCTTCCGCGCGGAGGCATGTTCATGCAGACCGCCTACCTCGACCCGCGGACCCGCGAGACCTTCGATCTCGGCCAGCCTCGCTGGTGCAGCCCGACGCGGACCCCCCTGTTGCTCACGCCTATGCCGGGCATCGGGCGGGACCTCATCGAAAGCCGCACCCGCAGTCTCTGGCGCTATCGGGCGGCGCTGCCATTCGTGCCGGACCAGCCGATCACCATGGGCGAGGGCTGCACGCCGCTCGTTGCCGGCCAGCTGCACGGCGCACCGGCGCTCTTCAAATGCGAATGGTTCATGCCGACGGGCAGCTTCAAGGATCGGGGTGCGAGCGTAATGCTCTCCCTGCTGCGCGAGCAGGGCGTCGAGGCGGTGCTGGAAGACAGTTCCGGCAACGGCGGCGCCAGCATCGCCGCCTACGCTGCGGCGGGAGGTCTCGCGGCGACAATCATGGCGCCCGCTTCGACCAGTCCGGCCAAGACGGTCCAGATGCGAGCCTACGGCGCCGCGGTCGAACTGGTGGACGGGAGCCGCCAGGATACGGCGGAGGCGGCGGTGCGCCGGGCGGAGCAGGTGTTCTACGCCAGCCACAACTGGCACCCCTTCTTCCTCCAGGGCACCAAGACGCTCGCCTACGAACTCTGGGAGGATCTGGATTTCCGCGCACCCGACAACGTCATCGTGCCGTGCGGCGCCGGCTCGAACGTGCTCGGCTGTTCCATCGGCTTCGGCGAATTGCTGCGATCGGGCCAGATCGCGGCGCTGCCGCGCATCTTCGCCGCCCAGCCGGCGAATTGCGCACCCATCGCGGAGAGCTTTCTGTCGGGCACCGACGAGCCCGTGCCGACCGAGATCCGGCCAACCATCGCCGAGGGCACCGCCATCGCCGCACCGCTGCGCTTGGTCGAGGTGCTTGGCGCGCTGCGGGAGACCCGTGGCGGAGCGGTGATGCTCAGCGAGGAGGAGATCATTCAGGCGACGCGCGATCTGGCCGCTCTCGGGTTCTACGTCGAGCCGACCTGCGCGCAGGTCGGCGCGGCCTTCGACAAGCTGCTCGCGTCGGGCGCCATCCAGCCCGAGCAGACGACCGTGCTGGTGCTGACGGGAACCGGCCTCAAGGCGACGCCTCGGATCGCTGCGATGATGGGGATCGAGCTCTGATCGCCAGGCTGCCGAGCCCGGCGACTGCGGGCGATGACACTCGACGACCTGCCAACGCCCTGTCTCGTGCTCAACCGCGCCGTGCTGAAGCGCAACATAAAGACGATGGCCGATGCGCTGGCGCGGCACGGCGTGCCGTTGCGGCCGCACATGAAGACCGCCAAATCGGTGGAAGTGGCGCGTCTGGCGCTCAAGGGACAACCGGGCGGGATCACGGTCTCGACGCTCGCGGAAGCCGAGTTTTTCGCCGGGCACGGGATCACCGATATCGTCTACGCCGTCGGGATCACGCCGCCCAAGCTCGACGCGGTCGCCAAGCTGAATGCCGCCGGTGCCTCCGTTACCGTCATCACCGACGACCCGGAGATGGCCGCCTCCGTGGCGGCGCATCCGGCCGGGATACGGGCGCTGATCGAGATCGACACCGGCGAGGGAAGGGGCGGAGTCGGCCCCGACGATCCGGCGCTGCTGGTCGTGGCGCGGCGGCTCGGCGGCAGCCTAGCCGGCGTGATTACCCACGCCGGGCACAGCTACTCCGGGCGCAGCCAAGCCGAGATCGCCCGCGTCGCCGAGGCGGAGCGCGCGGGGATCAGCCTCGCCGCGCATCGGCTCCGGCAGGCCGGTCACGTGGTCGACATCGTTTCAATGGGCAGCTCGCCGACGGCGCTGCACGCCGGCTCATTGCAGGGCGTGAGCGAGGTACGCGCCGGCGTCTACATGTTCGGCGACCTGTTCCAGGCGGAGATCGGCACACATGGGTCGGACGACATCGCCCTGACGGTCCTCGCCAGCGTCATCGGCCGTCGCCCCGGGCAGAACCGCTTGCTGGTCGATGCCGGCGGACTGGCGCTCTCGAAGGACCGCAGCACCGAGGCCACCGAGCACGATTTCGGGTTCGGGCTCGTGCTGGATCAGCAGGGACGGCGCCGCTTCGGCCGTTCGGTGGTCGGGCGAGCGTATCAGGAGCACGGGGTGATCGAGGGCGATCCGTCGATCCGCTTGGACCTGCCGATCGGCGCCAAGCTACGCATTGTGCCGAACCACACGTGCATGACGGCAGCGGCCCACGACCGCTATTTTGTGACCGACGGCGGGGACGAGGTTGTCGCCGTGTGGCACCGGGTGAATGGCTGGTAGAGACGGGTCAGAGCAGGAAGATCGCCATCAGGATCAGGAGGATTACCACCGCCGTGACAGCGATCATCGTGAAGCGCGTGAACGACCCCCAGAAGCGCTCGCGGTCGGCCAGGAACGCGTCCGGCGTCTCGGTCGTGGTTGCAACGGTTGTCTGATCGGCCATGGAACGTCTCGATTTGTGGGATGGAATGCGCCCGACCGCCTTTATGGCAGTCCAGGCGTTCCAGGCAAGGGGTTCAGTAGCGCCGAGTCGGAGGCGGGCGTCGCGGCTGGGATATCCTGCCGAGCGACCGTCCTGAGCGCGGTCGGATAGATGATGTGCTCCTGCGCGAGCACGCGGGCTGCCAGGCGTTCGACGTCGTCCTGGGGCAGCACCGGCACTGCCGCCTGGGCGATGATCGGGCCGTCGTCCATCGTGTTGGTGACGATGTGAACGGTGCAGCCGTGCAGTTTCACGCCGGAAGCGAGCGCGCGTTCGTGGGTGTGCAATCCAGGGAAAGCGGGCAGAAGGCTGGGGTGGATGTTCAGCATCCGGCCGGCCCAGCGATCGACCAGCACCGGCGTCAGCAGGCGCATGTATCCGGCGAGGCAGACGAGTTCGATTCCCCCGTCCCGCAGGACCTGATTGATGGCCGCCTCGTGGGCGCCCCGGTCACGTCCGAAACCGCGATGGTCCACTGTGGCTGTCGCTATCCCGGCAGCGGCGGCATGGTTCAGTCCGGCCGCCTCCGGCCGGTTCGAGACGACCAGGGCGATCTCGGCCGGGAAGCACGGCGCCCGGGCGGCCTCGACGAGTGCCGCCATGTTGGACCCGCGGCCGCTGATCAGGATGGCGACCCGCCGCCTCATCACATAGCGGGAGGGATCGGGATGCGGACGGAAGGCAAGCCTTGGCCGGCCTCGATGCGGCCGAGGCGCAGGACCGTCTCGCCTTCGCCGCGCAGAAGCGCTTCGGCTGCCGCGGCATCGCTGACCACGAGGGCCATGCCGACGCCGCAGTTGAACACCCGGAGCATCTCGCTGCCGGCGACGCCCCCCGTGCTGGCTAGCCAGCGAAAGACCGGCGGCACGGGCCAGGGCTGGTCGAGCACCGCCGCCGTGCCCTCGGGCAGGGCGCGCGGCAGATTGCCCGGCAAGCCACCCCCGGTGATGTGGGCGGCGGCCTTCAGCAACCCCGCCCGATGCAGGGCCAGCAGCGGCCTGACATAGATCCGGGTGGGGGTCATGAGCGCCTGCCCGAGCGAGCTTCCGGCGTCGAAGGGAGCGGGCGCGCTCCACGGAATGCCGCTCGCGGCGGCGACGGCGCGCACCAGGGAAAACCCGTTTGAATGGACGCCCGAACTGGCCAGCCCGAGAACCGTGTCTCCCGGTTGCACCCCTTGCGGGAGGAGCGAGCCACGTTCGGCCGCGCCGACCGCGAAGCCGGCCAGGTCATAGTCGCCTCGGGCGTAGAAGTTCGGCATCTCCGCCGTTTCGCCGCCCACCAGGGCACAGCCGGCCTGCCGGCATCCCTCGGCGATGCCGGCGACCACCAGCTTGGCCTGCTCCACCGCCAGCCGGCCGGTGGCCAGATAGTCGAGGAAGAACAGCGGCTCCGCGCCCTGCACCACGAGGTCGTTGACGCACATGGCGACGAGGTCGATCCCGACCGTGGCGTGCAGCCCTGTCTCGATCGCGAGCTTCAGCTTGGTCCCGACGCCGTCGGTCGTGGAGACCAGCACCGGGTCGCGCAGGCCCGCCGCCCGCAAGTCGAACAGGGCGCCGAAGCCGCCAAGCGAACCGACGACCCCTGGCCGGGAGGTCGCCCGGGCGAGCGGCTTGATCGCCTCGACGAACGCCTCGCCGGCCGAGATATCGACGCCGGCCTGGCGGTAGGTCAGCCCGCCCCCGGCGGCACGCCCGCATCCTCGTCGGCGCTTGTCATTTCGCCCTTGGAGCCATGGCTAGTTCGTCATTGCCGGGCTTGACCCGGCAATCCATGCTCCCAGCCCTTCAGCCCTGGGATGGATGCCCGGATCAAGTCCGGGCATGACGGGTTTGGTGGGTGCGAGATCACCTAATCTCTGGTCTCCGGAATACCGGACAGCAATGGCTGAAGGCGCTCTTGCTTGGCAAGCAATCACAGTGGCGCGGGGCTTGCAACGGCGATCCGGTTTCCGGCGTGATATGTGTGGACGACTGCGGATCGAATCCCGCGCCAGCACCGGCGGATGCAATGAACGAGGTCAAGCCACCTGCGCTGCCCGCATCCGGCCCGGATGCAAGCGGGCCCGGACCGCCCTGGAGGGGCGACGGACTTTCAAGCCGTGTCGCGCCCGTGGCGACCACCCACGCCACCCGCGCCCAGCGGATCGGACTGCTGGCCGGGCTGGTGGTCGCGGCTTGGCTCGCGCTGCAGCTCTTCGCTTCGGTTCTCCTGCCCTTCGTAGCCGCCGCCGGACTGGCCTACGTACTCGATCCTCCGGCCAGTCGGCTGGCCCGCGCCGGCGTGCCGCGGGGACTGGCGGCCCTGATCATGATCCTCGGGATGCTCGCCCTCGCGCTGCTGTTCGCGCTGCTGCTCTATCCGATCATCCTGGCGCAGCTCAGCCTCCTGCTGGGCAGGCTTCCGGCCTATGCGGCGCTGTTGCAGGGCTGGGCGCGCGAGGTGATCACCGTCCTGCAGGAACGGTTCGGTCCCGACGTGGTGGACGACAAGCTGCGCGACCTGGTGGGCGGGCAGGCCGGCGCGATGCTGACGTTCATCGCCTCGGCCCTGCCGCGCCTGATCGGCGGCAGCTTTGCCCTGTTCAACGTCCTGAGCCTCGTCGTGGTGACGCCTGTCGTCGCATTCTACCTGCTGCGCGACTGGCCCCGCGTGGTTGCGCGCGTCGATGCCTGGCTGCCCCGGCGCTACGCCGGGGTGATCCGCGCTCAGGCCCGCGAGGTGGACCGCATCCTGTCGGCTTGGGTGCGGGGCCAAGCCCTGTGCTGCCTCTTCCTGGCACTCTTCTATGCGGTCGGCCTGTCGGTGGTCGGTCTGGATCTCGGGCTGATCGTCGGGATTGCGGCCGGCGTTCTCTCGTTCATCCCCTATGTCGGGTCGATCACCGGCGGCGTGGCGTCGGTCGCGCTCGCGCTGGCCCAGTTCCCGTCCTGGCGCGGCCTGATCCCGGTCGGTTGCGTGCTGGTGCTCGGACAGATCCTCGAAGGGTACGTGATCTACCCCCGGTTTCTCGGCGATCGGGTGGAGCTGCCGGCGGTCTGGGTCATCTTCGCGTTGTTCGCCGGCGGCGCCGCCTTCGGCTTTTTGGGCGTCATGCTGGCCGTGCCGGCCGCTGCGACCATCGGAGTGCTGTGCCAATTCTGGCTGCGGCGGTATCTGCGCAGTCCGCTATACCTCGACCCGCCAACAGCCGGTCCCAGCGTGTGAGCCCTAGCAGCCAGCTCGGCCTGCCGTTTCCCGAGGTCGCCGACTTCGCCGCCGCCGATTTCGTCGAAGCGCCCTCCAATGGAGAGGCGCTGGCGTGGCTTCGCCGGTCCGAGAGCTGGCCCGAAGGACGGCTGGTGGTCTGGGGCGCGCGGGGCTGTGGCAAGACGCACCTGCTGCACGTCTGGCAGGCCGGCACCGGAGCAACCTGGCAATCCGCTGCCTTGCTTCAGGGTCTGCCGGAGGTGCCGGAGTTCGGCGGCGTCGCGGTCGACGACGCTGATGCGGTCGCCGATGAGGCCAGTCTGCTGCACCTCCTCAACGCCGCCGCGGAACGGCGGCTGCCGGTTCTCTTGTCGGCCTCGGCTGCGCCGACCAACTGGCAACTCGCCCTGCCGGATCTCGCAAGCCGGATCCGCGCGGCGCACGCCGTGCAGATCCTGCCGCCCGACGACACCCTGTTGCGGGTCCTGCTCGCCCGATGCCTCCATGCGCGCCAGCTCGCGGTCCCTGAGTCGCTGCAGGACTGGCTGCGGCTGCGGCTGCCGAGGACGCCGGCGGCGATGGCCGCGATCGCGGCTCGGCTTGACGAAGCCGCGCTGGCCGCCAAGACCGCCATCACGCGTGGCCTGGCGGCACGGGTGATCGAACGGATGCAGGGTCTCCCGAGCCGCGAGGTCGATGAATTGTCGGATTCGGAGGAGGCTGGCTCGCCCAAGAAGGCAGTCTGGGGTAGTCTCCGCGGATGACCAGCATTGCTGCGAGGGCGGGAGCGGCTGGCGCTTTCGCTGCGACGATCCCCGATGTGAGAACGTCGGTTTCCCCGCGGGACGACATCCTCAAGGACCCGGGGCGCTTCATCAATCGTGAGCTCTCCTGGCTCGACTTTAACCATCGCGTGGTCGAGGAGGCCGAGAACTCCCACCACCCGCTGCTCGAGCGTCTCCGTTTCGTCTCGATCAGCGCCGCCAACCTGGACGAATTCTACTCCGTCCGGGTGGCCGGGCTGATCGGTCAGGCGAAGGCCGGACTGACCACGCTCTCGCCGGACGGAAGGACGCCGGCCCAGCAATTGGCCGAGATCCGGGTTCGCGCCGAGGCGCTGCTGGCCGACGAGCAGCGGGTCTGGCGTGAACTGCGAACCCTGCTGCGGGAGGCCGGGATCGAGGTCTGCGACCGCAGCTCCCTCTCGGCCGACGATGTCGGCTGGTTGGACGGCTGGTTCATGGAGCGGGTGTTCCCGGTTCTCACGCCGCTGGCGATCGACCCGGCCCATCCGTTCCCGTTCATCCCGAACATGGGCCTCGTCATGGCGCTACGGCTGGTCCGGGCGAACGGGCAGGGGATGCGTGCGCTGATCCCGCTGCCGAGCCAGATCGAGCGGTTTATCCGTCTGCCCCGGGTCGCCGGCGGTCCGGTCCGCTTCGTCATGCTGGACGACCTCGTCACAATCTTCTTGGATCGGCTGTTCCCGGGGTTCCGCGTCAACGGCCACGGCATGTTCCGCCTCATTCGCGACACCGACGTCGAATTCGAGGAGGAGGCGGAAGACCTCGTCCGCTCCTACGAGAGCGCGCTCAAGCGCCGCCGGCGGGGTGTCGTCATCCACCTCGCGATGGATGCGACGATGCCGCAGGATCTGCGCGAGCTGATCGCCGACGAGGTGGACGCAACGCCGGACGAAACCTCGATCCAGGACGGTCTGGTGGGTGTCGCCGACCTCAAGCAGTTGATCGTGGACGACCGGCCGGACCTGTTGTTCCACCCGTACACGCCCCGTTTCCCGGAGCGCATCCGCGACTTCGGCGGCGACTGTTTTGCGGCGATCCGGGCCAAGGACATCATTGTCCACCACCCGTTCGAGAGTTTTGATGTCGTCGTCCAGTTTCTGCGCCAGGCGGCACAGGACCCGAACGTCATCGCGGTGAAGCAGACGCTCTACCGGACGAGCCGCGACAGTCCGATCGTCAAGGCGTTGATCGAGGCCGCCGAGGCGGGCAAGGCGGTGACCGCTATTGTGGAATTGCGGGCGCGCTTCGACGAGGAAGCGAACATCACCCTCTCGCGCATCCTGGAAGCGGCGGGCGTCCAGGTGGTCTTCGGGTTCGCGGCGCTGAAGACCCACGCCAAGCTCTCCCTCGTCATCCGGCGTGAGGGAGGCTCCGTTCGCTCCTATGCGCATTTCGGCACGGGCAACTATCACCCGATCACGGCGCGGATCTACACCGACCTGTCCTTCTTCACCTGCGATCCCGATCTGACGCGCGATTCCGCCCGGCTGTTCAACTTCCTGACGGGCTACGCCCGGCCCGAGCGGATGGACGCGCTCGCGTTCAGTCCGGTCATGGTCCGGGACGTGCTGGTCGAGCTGATCGACCGGGAGATCGCCAACGTGCGCGCCGGCAAGCCCGGTGCGATCTGGCTCAAGCTGAACAGCCTGGTCGACGAGGCGCTGATCGACAAGCTGTACGAGGCGTCCGGCGCGGGCGTGAAGATCATGGCCGTCGTCCGCGGCATCTGCTGCTTGCGCCCGGGCGTGCCCGGCCTGTCCGAACATATTCGGGTGAAATCGATCGTCGGACGGTTTCTCGAGCACGCGCGGATCTGCGCCTTCGGCAACGGGCACGTCCTGCCGAGCCGCTACGCCCGGGTCTACATCAGCTCGGCGGATTGGATGGCGCGAAACATGGACTGGCGCGTCGAGACGCTGGTGCCGGTCCACAATCCCACAGTCCATGCTCAGGTGTTGGACCAGATCATGGTCGTCAACCTCAAGGAACTCCATGCAGTCCTGGGAGCTTGGTCCGGACGGCGCCTGGCGACGGGTGCCCGAAGGCAAGAAGCCGGTCTCGGCGCACGACTACTTCATGACCAACCCGTCGCTGTCCGGCCGCGGCTCTGCCTTGCACGGGCCGTCGGGCATCGTTGCGGCCACCGCGCACCGCCGGCCCGATCGCGTCACCCAGGACTGAGACGATGCCGTATCCGCCGCTTGCCGACGCAACCCGTTGCGCCGTCGTTGATCTCGGGTCCAATTCGGTGCGTCTCGTCGTCTACGAGGGGCGCGGGCGCAACCCCATCCCGATCCTGAACGAGAAGGCCGTGCTCCGCCTCGGCCGGGGCCTTCAGAACACAGGTCTGCTCAACCAGGAGGGCGTCGCCCAGGCCATCTTGGTCATGTCGCGCTTTGCCGCGATTGCCCGAGCGATGGGCGCCGAACCGTTCGAGGTGCTGGCGACAGCGGCCGTCCGCGACGCGCGGAACGGGCCGGAATTCGTGGAAAACCTGCGGGCCATCCTGCCGGGCGTCCCGATCCGGATCCTGTCGGGGCCGGAGGAGGCTGCGTATTCGGCGGCCGGCGTGGTGTGCGGAATACCGACCGCCGACGGGGTGCTCGCGGACATCGGCGGCGGGTCGTTGGAACTCGTCAGGCTCGATCGGGGATCGCCGGGGTCGGCCCAGACGCTGCGCCTCGGGGTCATCCGCCTCGCGGACCGGGCGGAAGGCGACCTCGATGCCGCTCGGGCGATCGCCGACGCCGATCTCCGGTCGGTGCCCTGGCTGTCGGAGGCCACCGATCGGAGCCTCTACCTCGTCGGCGGCGCATTCCGCAGCCTGGCCCGGATACGGATCGCGCAAACCGGCTACCCGCTGCCGATGGTCCACCATTACGTGCTCGAACGTGAGGAGGCACGGGACTTCGCAAACACGGTGGCCAATGCCAGCCGGCGAACCCTGGAACGGCTGCCCGCCGTCTCGCGTCGGCGGATCGAGGACCTGCCCTACGCCGCCATCGTGCTGCGTCGATTGCTGCGCGAGACGGCGCCGCGGCAAGTGGTGTTCAGCGCCAACGGGCTGCGTGAAGGCTGGTTCATGCAGCGGATGCCGGCTGACGTGCGTCGCATGGACCCGCTGCTCGCGGCCGGTCAGCACTATGCGCAATGGCTCGGCCGCAGCACCTCTCTGCCGGCGGCGCTGGTGGCCTGGACGGAACCGCTCTTCGTCGGCGAGGGTCGGGAGCAACGCCGCCTGCGGGAGGCGGCGTGTTGGATGTCGGATATCGGCGCCCGCGATCATCCCGAGTTTCGCGCCGAGCAGGCGTTCCTGCGTGTCTTCCGTCAGCCCGGCGTGGGTCTCGATCACTACGCCCGGGCGTTCCTGGCGCTTGCGGTGAGCCTCAGATACGACGCCGCGCTGGACGCGGCCTTTCTCCAGCCAGCCCGGACCTTGCTGGATGCGGCCGGCGCCCATCGAGCCGACGTGCTAGGGGCGGCGTTGCGGCTGGCGTATCTTCTGTCCGCGGGCACGTCGGAGTTGCTGGCCGGAACCGCCCTGGCGGTCACGGACGGTCGTCTCGTTCTGCGACTGGGCCCGGACGCCGCCCCGACTCCGGTCGAAGGCGTGGCTCGCCGGCTCGACCGCCTCTCGGCGGCGCTTGGCATGCCGAACGGCATCGAGGAGACCCGTCAGGAGGCCGCGTGACCGGCCAGGCCGTACGCCTGTCGCCAGCCCTCAGCTGATCGGCAGCAGCTTGATCCGGCGGCCCTCGACCCCGATCGCGACCTTGCCGTCCTTCAATGCGAGTGCGTCCTGCCCGAAAACCTCGAGCCGCCAGCCATGGAGGGCGGGGATGTCGGGCGCGTTCTCGGCGGCAAGCCGGTCGATGTCGTCGGAGCTTGCGACCAGCTTCGGCGCGACATGATGGCGCTCGCACCTTGCGGCGAGCAGCACCTTCAGCAACGAAACGAGTCCGGGCGACGGGCGAGGACCATCCTTGGCATTCTGCGGGTCGGGCATCGCGCTGTCGGGGAGCGCCCGAGCGGCGGCGATGGCGGCCAGCAGCGAAACACCCGCCTTGCCGTCGGCGAACCCTCGCGTGACCCCGCGTGCCCGGGCCAGGGCTTCGGGCGTGGTCGGGGCCGTTGCCGCGATCTCGAGCAGCGCCTCGTCCTTGATGAGACGTTGCCGCGGGATGTTGACGCGCTGCGCTTCCCGCTCGCGCCATGCGGCGATCGCCCGCAGCAACCCCAGCATCCGGCGGTTGTTGGTGCGCGGGCGAAGCCGCTCCCACATGGCATCCGGATTGGGCCGGTAGGTGGACGGGTCGGCGAGAACGGCCATCTCCTCGGCGACCCAGGCGAGCCGCCCTTCCTGGCGGAGCCGTGCCTCGAGCCTCTCATAGACCCGGCGCAGGTGAGTGACGTCGGCCGCGGCGTAGGTGATCTGCGCCGGCGAGAGCGGCCGGGCGGACCAGTCGCTGAACCGATGCGCCTTGTCGATATGGCCGCCGGTCAGCGCCGAGACCAGGGCGTCGTAGCCGACCTGATCGCCGAAGCCGGCGACCATCGCGGCAATCTGGGTGTCGAACAGCGGACGGGGAACGTCGCCGAAGCGGAGAACGAAGATCTCGATGTCCTGCCGGGCCGCATGGAACACTTTTGTAACGTTCGTATCGGCCAGCAGTCCGTCCAGCGGTGCCAGATCGATCCCCGGCGCCAATGCGTCCACCACCGCGACCTCGGAGGCTCCCGCCAGCTGCACCACGCAGAGCTCGGGCCAGTAGGTGCGCTCGCGCATGAACTCGGTGTCGACGGTGACGAAAATCTCCCGGCGGAGGCGACCGCAGAGCTGATCCAAGGCCTCCGAAGTGGTGATCAGCTCAGGCGGCGGGAACTCCGGATCGGTCGGGCGTGGCATCAGCCGGTTGTACACGCGCCCATGCGGCTGAGGAAGAACACCCGGCCACCGGATTTGCGTGTGCTTGACTTGCCGAAACCCGGGGGCTTGTCTGCGCCGCTTGTCAGCCTGGGGCCGTCCGATGCACGCCTACCGAACCCACACCTGCGGCGCTCTCCGCGCGAGCGACGCCGGGCGTCCGGCGCGGCTCTCCGGCTGGGTTCACAGCAAGCGGGACCATGGCGGGCTGCTCTTCATCGACCTGCGCGATCACTACGGCATGACGCAATGCGTCTTTCCGGCCGGCAGCCCGGCGTTTTCGGAGGCCGACGCGCTACGCGTGGAAAGCGTGATCACGGTCACGGGCGACGTGGTCCGACGCGAGCCGGGCACGGTCAACCCGAGACTGCCTACCGGAGAGATCGAGTTGCGGGTGCGCGATCTCGTCGTCCAGTCGGCGGCCGAAATCCTGCCGATGCAGGTCGCGGGAGACGAGCGGTTCCCGGAAGACATCCGCCTGCGCTACCGCTTCCTGGACCTGCGCCGCGAGAAGCTGCACCGGAATATCGTCTTGCGCGCGCAGGTGATCGCCTCGATCCGCCGACGCATGATCGAGGCTGGGTTCACCGAATTCCAGACGCCGATCCTCACCGCTTCGAGTCCCGAGGGCGCCCGCGACTTCCTGGTGCCGTCCCGGCTTCACCCGGGCAAGTTCTACGCGCTGCCGCAGGCGCCGCAGCAGTTCAAGCAGCTCATCATGGTGGCCGGCTTCGACCGCTACTTCCAGATCGCGCCGTGCTTTCGCGACGAGGCGTCGCGCGCGGACAGGTCGCCGGGAGAATTTTATCAGCTCGATTTCGAAATGAGCTACGTCACGCAGGAGGACGTGTTCGACACCATCGAGCCGGTCATTGCCGGGGTCTTTCAGGAATTCGCGGCCGGGCGGGCGGTGGATGCGCTGCCGTTCGTGCGCATCCCGTACGAGACCGCCATGCTCGAGTTCGGCACCGACAAGCCCGACCTGCGCAATCCGCTCCGTATCACGGACGTGACGGAGCACTTTGCCGGTTCGGGCTTCGGCCTGTTCGCCCGGATCGCCGCCTCCGGCGGCGTGGTCCGGGCGATCCCGGCGCCGGGCGCCGGCACAAACCCTCGAAGCTTCTTCGACAAGCTGAACGAGTGGGCGCGCAGCGAGGGAGCCGGCGGGCTCGGCTACATCGTCTATGAGGCCGACGGGCCCAAGGGGCCGATCGCCCGCAACCTCGAAGCCGACCGGGCAGAGGCGATCCGCCTCGCCTGTGGCCTGACTGCCGGAGATGCCGTCTTCTTCGCTGCCGGCAAGCTCGACGCCGCGCCCAAGTTCGCCGGCGCCGTCCGCGCTCGGCTGGGCCAGGAACTTGGCCTTGCCGAGACCGGGACGTTCCGGTTTTGCTGGATCACCGACTTCCCGATGTACGAGCTGAACGAGGAGACCGGCCAGATCGACTTCAGCCACAACCCGTTCAGCATGCCGCAGGGCGGGATGGAGGCGCTGAACACCAAGGACCCGCTGGCGATAAAGGCGTTCCAGTACGACATCATCTGCAACGGCGTGGAGCTCTCCTCGGGCGCGATCCGCAATCACCGGCCCGACATCATGGTCCGCGCCTTCGAAATCGCCGGCTACACGGAGGCCGACGTCGAGGCGCGCTTCGGCGGGTTGTTGAACGCGTTCCGCTACGGGGCTCCGCCGCATGGCGGCTCGGCGCCCGGCATCGACCGCATGGTCATGCTGCTCGCCGACGAGCCGAACATCCGCGAGGTGATCCTGTTCCCGCTCAACCAGCAGGGAGAGGATCTGATGATGGGAGCGCCGGCTCCGGTGCCTCCCGCACGGCTGCAGGAGCTCTCGCTGCAGATCCGACCTGCGGCCAAGCCCAATCCCCGGTCCAGCTAGGCCACGGTCCAGCCAGGCCACGGTCCAGCCAGGCCACGGTCGCGACCACCCTCGCCGAATTTACTTCCGACGCGGCGCCGGAATTCTGGCACTCTGCATCGAGCGACCAAATAATCCCGACGGACCGACCCCGGAGACGCCGATGCGCCTGTCAGCTTTAGCGGCTCTGTCGATTTTCGCCTGCGGGGCGGCCCACGCGACCGATATGGCGGCTCACCGCGCGCTCTACCGTTTGACGATGGACCCAAGTCGGGCCGGCGATGTGGTGGCAGCCAATGGTACCATGGCCTACGAGGTCATCGACGCCTGCGACGGCTGGGCGGTTCGCCAGCGGCTGCAGATGACCGTCACCAACCACGACGGCCAGAACATCGAGATGGTCTCCGACTATGCGACTTGGGAGGCCAAGGACGGGCTGTCCTTCCGCTTTCACATGAAGCAGACGACCGACGAGGCAGTGACCAGCGAAACCGACGGAAACGCGCGGCTCGAGCACGCCGGGGGCGCCGGTGAGGCGCATTTCGACGCTCCCGCCGAAGCCGCTAAGGCGCTGGGGGCGGGCACGTTGTTCCCGATGGCGCACACCGAGGCGCTGCTGGCGGCAGCACGGGACGGCAAGAAATTCCTGGCCGTCCCATTGTTCGACGGCACCGTCGATTCCGGCGCGCAGGACAGCTTCGTAACGGTGTTGAACTGGAGCGGTCCGCAACCGGAGAAGTGGCCGACACTCTCGGATCTGCCGAGCGCCCGCGTCCGGATCGCTTTCTTCGATCAGAAAGCCACGGCCCAGACGCCCGACTACCAGGTCGGAATGCAATACTGGGACAATGGCGTCGCCGACCACCTGCAGATGGATTTCGGCGATTTCGTCATGGATGGCAACATCGTCGAGTTCGCGCCCCAGCCGCGCCGCTGCTGATCGCGCTCAACTCGGCGTTTCGTCAACTCAGGGAGCGCCCGCGGGCGATCACGGCGGCACCGAAGCGGCTGCGCAATTGCTCGATCGCCGAATGCGCGGCGGCGAGCCGGGGAATGGACGTATCGGCGAGATCCCCATGGTCCGCCTGCTCGATCGGCAGCAGCTGGGTGGCGCCGATCCCGATCAGCCGGAACGCCGTCCCGTCGCATTCCTTGCGCAGCAGGTCGCGTCCTGCCGCGAACAAACGGTCGGGCAGGGCGGACGGACTGGCGAGCCGGACCGCCCGAGTACGGTTGGCAAAGCGGGCGGTCTTCAGCTTGAGTGCGATGCCGCCGGTGCAGAGGTCGTTCTCGCGCAGCCGGCGGGCCAGCTTTTCGGCGGACCGCCAGAGGAAGGGCTCGAGGTCCGTGGCGCGGGTCAGGTCACGGTCGAAGGTGGTTTCCGCGCTCAACGACTTGGCGGCGCGCACCGGATCGACCGCGCGCCGATCCTCGCCCCTGGCCCGCCGGCACAGGGACGGCCCGTCATCGCCCAGCCGCCGAAGCGCCTCGCCGTCGTTGAGCGCCTGAAGATGACCGATCAGCGTGATGCCGCGCGCGGCGAGCCGCCGTACCAGAGCCGGTCCGACACCGGGGAGCAGGCCGACGCCCTCGGGCGCGAGCAGGGAGTGCGCTTCGGCGGCTCCGATCACCGCAAAGCCGCGCGGCTTGTCGCGGTCGGCGGCGATCTTGGCCAATAGGCGGTTGGGTGCCAGCCCGATCGAGATGGTGACGCCGACGGTCCGCTCCACCTCGGCCGCGAAGCGAGCCAGCACGGCCGCCGGCGGCGCACCGTGCAACCGTTCCGTCCCGGCCAGGTCGAGCGCTGCCTCGTCGATCGAAAGCGGCTGCATGAGCGGAGTGAGCCGCTCCATCATCGACCGCATCTGTCGCGAAGTGACGACGTATTTGGCAAAATCCGGCTTGATGACGACGGCGTCCGGGCAGGCTTTCAGCGCCTTGAACATCGGCATCGCACTGTGCACGCCCGACAGCCGGGCGATGTAACAGGCCGCCGTGACGACGCCGCGCACGCCGCCGCCGACGATCACCGGTGAGGTCGCCAGCTCCGGTCGGTCCCGCTTCTCCACGCTGGCGTAGAACGCATCGCAGTCGATATGCGCCGTCGTCAGCGCGAGGAGTTCCGGATGGCGCACGATCCGCTGACCATCGCACTCCGGGCAGGTGGCATCCGAGCCGCGGAAAATCCGAAAGCAGTCGCGGCACAGGCCGGTCACGGTCAGCCGGCCGGCCAGAGCCAAGCGGCGCCACGCACGCCCGAAGAATCGCCGTGGCGGTTGCGGAGCACCGGCGTGTCGCAGCCGTCGCTGAACACGTATTGCGGCAGCAACGTCGGCACCTCCCGGTAGAGGTGGTCCATGTTGGACAGCCCGCCGCCGAGCACGATGCAGTGCGGGTCCAGGAGGTTGATGACGTGCGCGAGCCCGCGCGCCAGACGGTCCGCGTGCCGGTCGAGTGCTGCCTTGGCCTTTGGATCGCCGGCGGCGGCGCGAGCCGGCAGCCCGTGAGCGTCGCGCGCCGCCGGACCGTCGCAGTCGCGCGCCAGTCCAGGGCCGGACAGCATCGTCTCGAGGCAGCCGTGCCGTCCGCACCAGCAGGCCGGGCCCGGAACTTCGTTGGTCTCGGCATCCAGCCTGGGCCAGGGTAGCGGGTTGTGACCCCATTCGCCGGCGATACTCTGCCGCCCCTCGACAAGCCGGCCATCCAGCACGATGCCGCCGCCGCAGCCGGTGCCCAGGATCACGCCGAACACGGAGGGACTGCCCATCCCGGCTCCGTCGGTCGCCTCGCTGAGGGCAAAGCAATTCGCGTCATTGGCCACCCGAACCTCGCGGCCGAGCAGCGCGGTCATGTCGCGGTGGAGCGGGCGGCCGTTCAGCACCGTCGAGTTGGCGTTCTTCACCAACCCGGATCGCGGGCTGATCGTGCCCGGGATGCCGATACCGATGCTGCCCGGCTCGCCGATCTGCTGTTCCGCCTCGCCGACGAGGTCGGTCATGGCGCGCAGCGTGGCTTCGTAGCCCGGCGGCGTGGCGATCCGGCGGCGGTGGCGCAGCTCGCCCTCCGGCGACAACGCCGCGATCTCGACCTTCGTGCCGCCGAGATCAAGTCCGATGCGGAACCTGGGCATCCCACAAGTGTGAAGCGGTCGCGCGTCTTGCTCAAGTGATCCCGTCCAAGGAGGATGGGCGGGAGGGAGAAGCGGATGAGCGAAACACTGCTGGACGTGAAGGGGATGAACTGTCCCTTGCCGGTGCTCCGCGCCAATCGCGCCCTCCGAACCATGCCGCCCGGCGGCCGATTGCGGGTGCTCGCGACCGACCGGGCCGCGGTCGCGGACTTCCAGGCGTTCTGTCGCGAGACCGGACACGCCCTGCTCGCCTGGAGCGAGGAGGGTGGCGTGTTCAGTTTCCTGATCCGCTGCCGGGCGAGTGACCAAGGGCCGCAGGAGGCTTGCTGAATGCTGACGACGCTGATCACCCATCCCGCCTGTCTCGCGCACGATGCCGGTCCCGGCCACCCGGAATGCGCCGCGCGGCTGCGGGCCGTGCTGGCGGGGTTGGAGGACGAGAGTTTCGCTCACCTGCTGCGCGAGTCCGCTCCCGAGGCCACCGTCGCGCAACTCAGCCGGGTCCACTCTCCGGCCTATGTCGAGCAAATTCTTGCACTGCGCCCGGAGCCCGGGGCCGGTTTCGCGCTTGACGCCGATACGGTGATGAGCACCGGAAGTACCGCGGCTGCCCTGCGTGCCGCCGGCGCGGCGGTGGCGGCGGTGGACGCGGTCATGGGCGGCGACGTGGGTGCTGCGTTCGCCGCGGTTCGCCCGCCCGGCCACCATGCGGAACCGAGCCGCGCGATGGGGTTCTGCTTCTTCAACAATGCCGCGATCGCCGCCGCGCACGCGCGCGCGCAATGGGGTCTGCGGCGGGTGGCGGTCGTCGATTTCGACGTCCACCACGGCAACGGCACCCAGGCGATGTTCACCGCCGATCCGGACCTGTTCTATGCCTCCAGCCACCAGCACCCCTGCTACCCGGGAACCGGCAAGCAGTGGGAACGAGGGGTGGCGAACAACGTCATCAACGCCCCGCTGCCGCCCGGGTCCGCCGGACCTGCTTTCCGCGCAGCCTGGCGCGACATCCTGCTCCCGGCGCTCGATGAGTTCGCCCCCGAGCTCCTGATCGTCTCGGCCGGCTTCGATGCCCACACGGCCGATCCCCTTGCCCAGCTCCGCCTGGAGACGGCGGATTTCGGCTGGATCACGCGCGAACTGGTCGGCGCCGCCGATCGGCACGCATCCGGGCGCATCGTCTCCGTTCTGGAGGGCGGCTACGACCCGGCCGCGCTCGCCGCCTCGGTCGCCCTGCACGTCCGCGAGCTTATGCGGACCGGCTAGGCCGCGATGGTCCAGAGGGGTTCCTTCAGCCGTGCGATGAACGCCGCGTGCGCCGCCAACTCCGCGTCGCTGGCTGCGATCCGTCGCGGCGTCCGCGGCCCGGCAGGGTCGTAGGAGGCAACGCGGCCGGCGCGCTGCTCGATCGTCACCAGCGTCAGTCCGCGCTGACGTCCGCCGGTGAGTTCGACGTAGACCTCGGCCAGCAGCTTGCAGTCGAGCAACGCGTTGTGGGTCGCCCTCGCCGATAGATCGATCCCGAACCGTCGGCAGAGCGCGTCCAGGCTGTTGGGCAGGCCGGGAAAACGGGCCTTTGCAAGGGCGAGCGTGTCCACCATCCGCTCGGACGCCAGGCATTGGCGCGACAGTCGGGACAACTCGGCATCCAGGAAAGCGAAGTCGAAGGGGGCGTTGTGCGCGATCAGCCTGTCGTCGCCCAGGAAGGCCATCAGGTCGTCGACGACCTCGGCGAAACGCGGTTTTCCCTTCAGATGCGCGGTGGTCATCCCGTGGATGCGGCTGGCATCGTCGGGAATATCCCGCTCGGGGTCGATCAGCCGATGGAAGTGCCGGCCACTCGGCAGGTCGTTGACGAGCTCCAGCGCCGCCACTTCGATGACCCTGTGTCCCTGGTGCGGTTCGAGACCGGTGGTCTCGGTGTCGAACAGGACCGATCTCGTCACCGGCATAGGCCTCCGATCAGCCGACGCAGCGCTCGTTGCGTATGAAACCGGGACAGCCCGGTCCGGATCACCACGTCGGCTTGCCGCCGCTTCAGCCGGTCGGGCATCTGCCGGGCGATCACGGCGGCAATATCCGCATCGCTCATCTTGCGACGCATCCGCACGCGATGGATCTGCACGTTGCGCGGGGCGGAGACCACGACGACGAGATCGACCCGCTTCTGGCCGCCGGTCTCCAGCAGCAGCGGAATATCGACCACCATGGCCCGCCGACCGGCGCGCCGCGCGCGGGCAACAAACCTCGCCTCCTCGGCCCGCACCATGGGGTGGAGCACGCCCTCCAGCCGGCGCAGCTGTTCAGGGCGGCCGAGCACGAGTTCACGCAACGTCGTGCGGTCCACGAAGCGTCCGCCCGGGCCGGTGCGCACAGCCGTCGGGAACAGGGCCGCGATCGGTCCCACGGCACGACCGCCCGGCGCTTGCAGCTGATGAACCGCGAGATCGGCGTCGAAGACCGGGAGCCCCGCCCGCCGAAACGCCGCGGCGGCGTTCGACTTGCCCATGCCGATCCCGCCGGTAAGGCCGATCACTTTCATCGAGACTCTCCGCCCGAGGCCGGTCAGCTGCCGGAGCTGCGACCCAGCTCGCCGCCCCGAACATTTTGCTATCCGGCGAGGTGATTTTGCCAGCCGGGCACGGAAAAGGTGGGTCAGTGGCCTCGCAGGATCTGGCTCAGGAACAGCTTCAGCCGTTCGGTTGCCGGCGCCTCGAAAAGCTGCTGCGGCGGGCCGGCTTCGACGATCTCACCGCGGTCCATGAACACGACGCGATCGGCGACCTGCCGGGCAAACCCCATCTCGTGCGTGACGCAGACCATGGTCATGCCGGATTTGGCCAGCCCGATCATCGTCTCAAGCACTTCCTTGATCATTTCGGGATCGAGTGCTGAGGTCGGTTCATCGAACAGCATGATTTTCGGCTGCATGCACAGTGCGCGGGCGATCGCTACGCGCTGCTGCTGGCCGCCGGAGAGCTGACCGGGGTATTTCTTCGCCTGCTCGGGGATTTTTACCCGGCGCAGGTAGCTCATCGCCAGTTCCTCGGCCTCCGCTTTCGGCATCTTGCGCACCCAGATGGGCGCCAGTGTGCAGTTCTCGAGGATCGTCAGGTGGGGAAAGAGGTTGAAGGACTGGAACACCATCCCGACTTCGCGCCGGATCGCATCGAGCGCCCGGATGTCGTCGGTCAGTTCGACGCCATCGACGGTGATCCGCCCCTCCTGGTGCGTTTCGAGCCGGTTGATGCAGCGGATCATCGTCGACTTGCCCGAACCGGACGGGCCGCAGACGACCACCCGTTCCTGATGCCCGACGGTCAGCGAAACATCGCGCAGGACGTGCATCGCCCCGTACCATTTGTTCACCCTGTCGAGGACGATGGCCGGCTCCGCAGTTGCGGAGGCCATCTGCGGCCGCTCGGCGGTGGCTGCTTGGCTCATTGGCGACCTTCCTTTAGCGCCGGCGGGATTGGCTGAGTTCCTGCTCGAGCCCGCGACTGTAACTCGACATGGCGAAGCAGAACGCGAAGTAGATCGCGGCGACCACAAGGTAGATTTCGGTAGAAAAGGCCTGCCAGGCAGGCTCGCTCAGCGCCACCTTGGCCGATGTCAGGAGGTCGAAGATGCCGATGATGAGGACGAGGCTGGTGTCCTTGAAGAACCCGATGAATGTATTCACCAGCGGCGGAATGACCAGGCGGAGCGCCTGCGGCAGGATGATGATCCGCATCTTCTGCCAGTAGCCGAGGCCGAGTGCGTCGGCTGCCTCGTACTGACCTTTGGGCAGGCTTTGCAGACCACCGCGCACCACCTCCGCGAGATATGCGGCGGCAAACAGGATGATCGCGATCTGCGCCCGCAACAGCTTATCGACGTTCACGCCGTCCGGCATGAACAGCGGGAACATGACGCTGGCCATGAACAGCAGGCTGATCAGCGGCACGCCGCGGATCAGCTCGACGTAGAGGACGCAGATCAGCTTGATCGCGGGCAGGCTCGTCGAGCGCCGACCCAGTGCCACGAGCACGGAGAGCGGGAACGCGAAGGCGAGGCCGAATGTCGCCAGGATCAAGGTAATGGGCAGCCCGCCCCAGCTGTCCTGCGGCACGTAGGGCAATCCGAGGACGCCGCCCCACATCAGCACGCCGATGACGACCAGCGTGGCGAGCCAGATGAGGGCTAGCTCCCGGCGCCAGAACCGACGATTGGCCGAGATGAGGTAGAGACCGACGAACAGGATCAGGCACAGGCCCGGCCGCCACTGCCCCTCGAACGGATAGCGGCCGAACAGCATGAACCGATATTTGTCGCCGATCACGGCCCAGCACGCGCCGACGCCCCGCGCTGCCTGGCAAGCATCCGTCTGGGGCTGGCCGGCGTCGTTGTAGGGGACCGACCAGACCGCGTGGATCACCGCCCATTCGACGAACCGTACTCCCCAGAGCAGGAACAGCGCGCCGAGTGCAAGGGTGAGCGCGGTCGACCACCAGGAGCCGAACAGGTTCTTCTTGAGCCACGGGCCGGCGCCGATGCCGGCTTGCTTGGCGTGCAGTTCCCGCTCGACGACCGGCCCGGCGGTGCCGCCGGCGACGGCCGGCACCGGGTCGATCTGGGCCGAGGATGCGAGATCGGCGGTCATCGTCTCAACGCTCCACCAACGCAATCCGGTTGTTGTACCAGTTCATGAACAGGCTGATCGACAGGCTGATCGTGAGGTAGACCGCCATGATGACGGCGATACCCTCGACCGCCTGGCCGGTCTGGTTGAGCGTTGTCCCGGCGACCGAAACGATGTCCTGAAAACCGATCGCCACCGCAAGCGAGCTGTTCTTCGTCAAATTGAGGTACTGACTGGTCAAGGGCGGAACGATCACCCGCAGCGCCTGCGGCAGGACGATCTTGCGGAGCACGAAGCCCTGGCGCAAGCCGAGTGCCTTGGCGGCCTCCCATTGCCCCTGCGGCACTGACTGAATGCCGGAGCGCACGATCTCGGCGATGTAGGAGGCGGTGTAGATGACCAAGCCCAGCAACAGGGCAGTGAACTCCGGCGAGACACCGGAGCCGCCGGTGAAGTTGAAGCCGTGCAGGACCGGCTTGTCCCAATGGAAGGGCGCGCCGAGCGCGAGCCAGACGGCCAACGGCAGGACGATCATGCCGCCGATCGCGACCGGCCACACCTTGACCCGTTCGCCGGTTGCCTCCTGCCGGCGCCGGGCCCGCTTGGCGAACAGGAGCGTGACGGCGAGCCCGGCCACAAACACGACGCCGGTCCAGGTGAACGCCGGGTTCCAGACCAGCGAGGGAAACTTGATGCCTCGGTTGGACAGAAACACGGCATCGCCGATCCGCAGACTCTGGCGTGGTGCGGGCAGACCTTGCAGCAGGGAGTAACCAGAACAGGAGCTGCAGCAGCAGCGGAATGTCCCGCAACGTTTCCACATACACGGCCGTGGCCTTGGCGAGCAGCCAGTTGCTCGATAGCCGACCGATGCCGATGAGCGTGCCCAGGATCGTTGCCAGGACGATGCCGACGACTGCCACGCTCAACGTATTCAGCAAGCCGACCAGCAGCGCCCGGCCGAACGTGTCGACGGACGGATCGTAGGGGATGAGGGATTCGGCAATCGGAATCCCGGCGACCCGCCCCAGGAACGCGAACCCGGTCGCGATGTGTCGCGCCTCGAGGTTCCGGTTGGTGTTGCCCACGAGATACCAGATCACCGCCGCGATCAGCCCCAGGATCAGGGCCTGCCAGACCACGCTCCGAAACTTGGGATCGGACCAGCTCAACTTGATCCGTCGTCTCGGGGCGGTTCGCTGGACGTGCGGTGCGGCGGCGGCTTGGGACATCTAGTGGGCGCTCTCCTGCCACTTCGTTATGCAAGCTTCGTGCAAGGCAGCATGCGCCGGAACGCTCCGCCGGGCATCCCTTCTCATGTCTCTCGCGCCGGCCGGATCAGGCGGTGCAACTTGCGGCCGATGGACACCTTCAGGGCGCCGTCCCGCAGGTCGCCGTTGGAGACCAAGACCCCCTCATCTTGGACCGGGAGGTCGTTGATGCGCGCACCGCCGCCCCGGATCAGCCGGCGGGCCTCCCCGTTGGTGGCGGCCAGACCGACCAGGACCAGCAACTGAAAGGCCGGGACGCCTTGGCGCAGGGGCTCGGGCGGGATCTCGATGCTCGGCAGGCTGGCCGCCGCATCCTGCTGCTCGAAGGCGTGCCTGGCCGCCTCGGCCGCCTCCTCGGCGGCGGCGCGGCCGTGCGCCAGCGCGGTGACCTCGGTCGCCAATACTTTCTTCGCCTCGTTGATCTCCGTCCCGCCCAGTCCCTCGAAGCGGCTGATCTCGGACAGGGGCAGGTCGGTGAACAGGCGCATGAACCGCCCGACGTCGCCGTCGGCAGTGTTGCGCCAGAACTGCCAGTAGTCGAAGGGCGGCAGCTTGTCGGAGGTGAGCCAGATGGCGCCCCGGGCGGTCTTGCCCATCTTGGCGCCCGAACCGGTGGTGATGAGCGGTGTCGTGAGGCCGAACACCGTCCTCTCCTCCGTCCGCCGCACGAGGTCGACGCCGGAGACGATGTTTCCCCACTGGTCGGAGCCGCCCATCTGCAGGACCACTCCCATCCGGCGAAACAGCTCGCGGAAGTCGTAGCTCTGCAGGATCATGTAGTTGAACTCGAGGAAGGTGAGCGGCTGCTCGCGCTTGAGGCGCAACTGCACCGAGTTGAAGGTCAGCATTCGGTTGACGGTGAAATGCCGGCCGACATCGCGCAACAGGGGGATGTAGCCCAGGCTGTCCAGCCAGTCGGCGTTGTTGACCAGGACGGCGTCGCCCGGGCCGCTGCCGAAGTGCAGGAACGGCTCGAAACACCGCAGGATGCCGACCAGGTTGGCGGCGATCTGCTCGTCGCCGAGCATCTGCCGGGCTTCGTCCTTGCCGGTCGGGTCACCGATCCGGGTCGTCCCACCCCCCATCAGCACGACCGGCCGGTGCCCGCATCGTTGCAGCAGCCGGAGCAGCATGATCTGCACCAGGCTGCCGACATGCAGGCTGTCGGCGGTGCAGTCGAAGCCGATATACCCGGCCACGCGCCCGGCGTGCAGCGCCCTGTTGAGGCCTTCGGCGTCGGTGCACTGGAAGACGAAGCCCCTCGCGGTCGCCTCGTGCATGAAATCGCTGGTGGGCATCGGGATCTGTCCGTTACTCGTGCTGGGCTACCACGGAGAGGGCTCGGACCAAAATGCTGCGGACCATCGGACTGATGAGCGGGACCTCCCTCGATGGGGTCGACGCCGCCTGGATCGAAACCGATGGCGTGGGCATCGGCGAGATCGGGCCTTGTCTCACCCTCCCATACGCGCCCGATTTCCGGCGCGACCTACGCCGGATTTTGGACCTCGCCCCGGACCTGGCATCCGATGACGAGCTGCTGGCTGCCGTCACGGTGCGGCTGACCGAGTATCACGCCGAGGCGGTGGCGGCGTTGGGCCGGCCGGCCGACCTGATCGGCTTCCATGGCCAGACCATCCTGCACCGACCCGTCCAGCGGCAAACCTGGCAGATCGGCGACGCCGGGTTGCTTGCCCGCCTTACGGGGACCCGAGTGGCGCACGACTTCCGGTCGGCGGATGTCGCGGCCGGCGGCGAGGGCGCCCCGCTCGCGGCGGTGTTTCACGCCGCCCTTGCGCCGACCTGCCCAAACCGCTCGCCGTGCTCAACATCGGCGGGGTGGCCAACGTGACCTGGATCGGGGCAGGAGGTGAGCTGGTTGCGTTCGACACCGGCCCGGGCAACGGCCCCCTCGACGACTGGAGCCACCAGCGGACCGGCGATGCCTTCGACCGGGACGGATGCCTCGCCCGGCGTGGCCGGCCCGATACGCGGGTGCTCTCCGGTCTTCTCGCCGACAGCTACTTCAACCGGCCGTATCCAAAATCCATTGACCGGCTGGAGTTCTCTTCCTTGCTGGCCAGGAGCGGCATGGCGAGCTTATCGGCGCCGGACGGCGCTGCAACGCTGGTCGGACTGATCGCCGGCGCCGTCGCGCGCGCCCCATTGCCCGAGCGGCCATCGCGCTGGCTCGTCTGCGGCGGCGGCCGCAAGAACCCGGAAATCATGGGCGCCCTGCGCGATGCGCTCGGGGCCGTGGTCGAGCCGGTCGAAGCGGAAGGGTGGGACGGCGACGGGCTCGAGGCGCAATGCTTCGGTTTTCTGGCCGCTCGGGTCATTGCGGGTCTGCCGCTCACGTTTCCGTCAACGACCGGAGTCGCACACCCTCTCCCAGGGGGCCAAATCGCCGATCTGGGTCAACGGGCGGCGTCGGCCTGACTCCAGATAAGGCATTGGCCCCCGGAGGATCTGGCCGCGACTCAGTCGGCGGCCAGCGCCATGGACCGCCGGGCGATGGCCTTGCCGACATGGTCCTCGAGCGCCCGCGACACCTTCTCCGAGTGGGTGGCGAACACGTGGTCGGCTCCGGGGAAGACGCGGTAGTCGACCTGGACACCCTTCTGCGTGTTCAGCTTGTCCACCAGCTTGCGGACCGCCGGCTCGGGGACGAGTTCGTCGTTGTCGCCATGGATCATCAACCCGCCGCATGGGCAGGGGGCGAGGAAGCCGAAATCGTAGTGGCTGGCCGGCGGAGCAACGCTGACCCAACCGGAAATCTCGGGTCGCCGCATCAACAACTGCATGCCGACGAAGGCGCCGAATGAATAGCCTGCTATCCAGAGACCGCCCGAGTTCGGATTGACCGCCTGCATCCAATCGAGTGCCGCGGCCGCATCGCTGATTTCGCCGATCCCGCCGTCGTAGCGGCCTTGGCTGCGACCCACGCCACGGAAGTTGAAACGCATAACCGAGCAGCCCAGTCGCTGGAACGACTGGTACATCGCATAGGTGATCCGGTTGTTCATGGTCCCGCCGTGCAGCGGGTGCGGATGCAGGATAAGTGCGACGGGAGCGCCCACTTCCTTTGAATGGTGGTAACGACCCTCAAGGCGGCCGTCAGGCCCAGCAAACATTACCTCAGGCATGGTGCTCCGAAACCCGTTCCTGTCACGTCCGGCATCCCCGGCTCGATATGTAGTACCGAGACCCCGGCCGACCCTGCATTGAACCAACCGTCGCCGGAGCTCTTATGAGCACCGGCCCGGCATGATCGTAGCGAGGTTTGACCGCCAGCTTGAGCCTCGAGCGCGCCGCATCGAAGCCGCTGTGGCCGTTTCCTCCCCCCTGGCTTTGGACCGGGCTAGACAGATCCGGCCGGTGACCGCGACCTATGGTGGCTGCGTCAGGAAAGACTATATGGCTGAAGTCGGAGCTTTCATAACAGAATTGTCGCATGGCTTTCATGTTTTCGCGACTTGGTGGGCTTGAACGCTTGCTGTCGCGCAAATCGCGCACGCGAGAGGCGCGGGAGACTGAAGATGATCTACCTGGATGCGAATGCAACGGAGCCGCTGCGGCCCGAGGCTCGCACTAGCATGCTGGAGGCCCTTGACGAGTGCGGGAATCCGGCCTCGGTCCACAGATCGGGACGTGCAGTCCGCCGCAGGCTTGAAGATGTCAGGGAGCGGCTCGCGTCGCGCTACGGCGCCCGGGAGACGGAAGTGGTGTTCACATCCGGCGGGACCGAGGCGGACGCGCTGGCGCTGCACGCGCTGGGCAGCGACCGCAGAATTGCGATCGGAGCGACGGAGCACGATGCGGTCCGGGCAGCGGCGCCGCACGCCGTATCAATACCGGTCGATCGTCAGGGCGTCGTGCAATTGGACGCGCTGGAGGAACTGCTGGCCGACGGACAGCCCACACTGGTCTGCTTGATGCTGGCCAACAACGAAACCGGCACGATCCAGCCGGTCCATGAGGCTGCGATGCTGTGCCGCCAGCATCGCGCGCTGCTCCATGTCGATGCGGTGCAGGCCGCCGGACGCATTGAGGTCGACCTCGCCGCGCTGGGCGCTCACAGTCTCGCCCTCTCCTCCCACAAGGTCGGTGGACCCGCGGGCGCGGGGGCCCTTGTCACCAGCCCCGAGGTGTCGATCATTGCGCCGATGATGCCCGGCGGTGGTCAGGAGCGGGGTCGCAGGGGGGGCACGCCGCCGGTTGCCGCCATTGCCGGCTTCGGGGCTGCCGCCGAGTGTGATGCGGATGGCCCAAGACTGTCCGCGTTGCGGGACGCCATCGATCGCGCCGCCATCGGGGTCGGCGCGATGGTCTGCGGTTCCGGCGCGGAGCGCCTGCCGAATACGACCTGTCTGGCACTGCCGGGAGTGCGGTCCGATCTGCAGGTCATCACTCTCGATCTTGCCGGGTTCGCGGTGAGCGCCGGAGCAGCGTGCAATTCCGGGAAGATCGGCAGCAGCCACGTGCTGAGTGCGATGGGGCTGGAGGATGTGGCTCGCCAGGCGATCCGAGTCTCGCTTCCGTGGAATGTCCGCGACGCGGACGTGACGTCGTTCATCGCCGGCTACTGCGCCATGGTGGCTCAGGTCGGACCGATCGGCGAGCGTCGATCGAGGCCGTCCAGGGCCGCTTGACCGATGGAGTGCCAGCAATGAGCGATGCCGTAGCCTCACCCCGCGCCGCCGGGCCGATCTATCTCGACAACCAATCGACCACCCGGTGCGATCCGCGCGTGATTGACGTGATGCTGCCGTTCTTCGGTGCGGAATACGGCAACCCGCACAGCGCCGAGCACGTGATGGGCCGCCGGGCTCACGAGGCGGTGGAAGCGGCGCGCGCGAATGTTGCTGCGCTGGTCGGAGCCGCGCCGAACGAGATCGTCTTCACGTCCGGGGCGACGGAGAGCAACAACCTCGCTATCAAGGGGGCTGCCCATTACGCGCGCGCGACGAATCCCGATCGCCGGCGCATCATCACGTTGGTCACCGAGCACAAGTGCGTCCTCGAATCGGTCCAGGAGCTGAGCACCGAGGGGTTCGACTGCATCGTTCTGCCGGTTCAGCCGGATGGCCTCATCGATCCCGACCGGCTCCGGGCGGCGCTGCAGACGCCGACGCTGCTGGTCAGCATCATGGTGGTGAACAACGAAATCGGCGTGATCCACGACATCGCCAAGCTTGCGGCGCTGGTGAAATCGGCCGGCGCCCTGTTGCACACCGATGCGGCGCAGGCGGCCGGCAAGATCCCGCTCGATGTCGCAGGCTGGGGCGTCGATCTCCTCTCTCTCAGCAGTCACAAGATGTACGGACCGAAGGGAGCCGGCGCGCTGTTCGTCCGCCGTCGGCCTCGGGTTCGCCTGCAACCGCTGCTGTCCGGCGGCGGGCAGGAGCGCGGATTGCGGTCCGGGTACCTCTGCCGGCCCCCATCCTGGTCGGGTTCGGGGAAGCGTGCCGCATCGCGCAGCGCGAGATGCATGAGGAGGCTCTGGTCATCGCCGAACTGCGGGACCGGTTGATGCGCCGGCTCGAATGCGGAATCACCGGCCTGGTACTCAACGGCTCCCGCCGGGCTCGCATCCCCGGCAACCTGAACCTGACCTTTCCCGACGTCAGAGCGAGCGAGCTGATGGCGAGGATGCCGGAATTGTGCGTCTCGACGGGGTCGGCCTGTTCGTCGGCCGAGCTCGAGCCATCCTACGTCTTGCGCGCGCTGGGTTTGTCGGACGAGGCGGCCAGTCGGACCTTGCGCATCGGGATTGGACGCTTTACCTCCGCCGCCGACATCGACTCAGCGGCAGCTTCGATCCTGGCAGCGCACGCTGCAACGCCGGCTTTTGCCGAGACTCGAATGAAAGCACCCGCCTGATGCGCCTCTCCGTGATGTGCCCAGTCCATGGCTAAGATGACGTTCATCGAACGCGACGGCACCCGGCGTTTGGTCGAGGCGCCACTCGGCCTTTCCGTGCTGGAGGTCGCGCACAAGCACGGGGTCGACATCGAAGGGGCCTGCGAGGGATCACTTGCCTGCTCGACCTGCCACGTGATCGTGGACCCCGAGTGGTTCGGCAAGCTCGCGGCGCCCACGGAGGACGAGGAAGACATGCTCGACCTCGCGTTCGGGCTTGAGCGGACGTCCCGCCTCGGATGTCAGATCGTCATCACCGAGGCCCTCGACGGGCTGGTGGTCCGGCTTCCGGCAGGCAGCCGGAATATGCTCGCGACGTAAATGCGCATCGTTGTCGCGATGTCGGGCGGCGTCGACAGCAGTGTCGTTGCCGGCCTGCTGCACGAGGCCGGCCACGAGGTCGTCGGAATAACCCTGCAACTCTATGACCACGGGGCGGCAATCGGACAAACCGGGTCCTGCTGTGCCGGGCGGGACATCCATGATGCCCGTCGCGTGGCCGACCAGCTCGGTATCGCCCATTACGTCATCGACGCGCAGGACCTGTTTTCAGCCGCCGTCGTCAGGG
This sequence comes from uncultured Alphaproteobacteria bacterium, assembly GCA_963719345.1. Classification (GTDB taxonomy): domain Bacteria; phylum Pseudomonadota; class Alphaproteobacteria; order Acetobacterales; family Acetobacteraceae; genus CAVRCA01. The sequence continues at coordinate 115,494 of CAVRCA010000003.1, read as the reverse complement.
CGTTCGCCGATGGCTATGCGGCGGGCGAGACGCCGGTTCCTTGCGCGAACTGCAATCAGAGCGTGAAGTTTCCCGAGTTGCTGGCCGTCGCGCGTGACCTCGGGGCGGAGCGCTTGGCTACCGGACACTACGTGCGGGGATGCGATGGCGCGGCCGGGCCGGAGTTGCACCGTTCCTGCGATGAAACCCGCGATCAGAGTTGGTTCCTGTTCGGTTTGCCCGCCTCTGAACTTGCTTTTCTGCTGTTTCCGCTTGGCACGTTTGCGAGCAAGGCCGCGGTGCGGGCGCAAGCGTGCCGCCTCGGCTTGCGCGTCGCCGACAAGGCGGACAGCCAGGACCTCTGCTTCATCCCGAACGGCAGTTACGCCGCGACGGTGAGCCGTCTCAGGCCCGATGCCGCGCAACCCGGTGAGATTGCCACCGCGGATGGGCGGGTCCTCGGCCATCATCCCGGCATTGCTCACTTCACCGTCGGGCAGAGCAAGCGGCTTGGCATCGCGGCGACCGACGGAGGCGAACGGCAGGTCGTGGTCGACCTCGACGCCGGACGTCGGCGCGTCATCGTCGGTCCGCGCTCCAGCGGGTCGACCAAGGTTTTGATGCGCGACGTGAACTGGCTCGTCCGCCCGCCGCGGCACCCGATCCGCTGCCAGGTCAAGCTGCGCGCGCGGGACGAACTGCGTTCCGCGACCGTCAACCCCTCGAATGGCGGCTTTGCGGACGTGGTGCTTGACGATGCCGCTTTGGCGGCGCCGGGCCAGGCCTGCGTTCTCTATGACGGGACGAGGGTGCTGGGCGGCGGCATCATCGCCCGCCGGGAGGCGGCAGTTGACGCTGCGAGCGTGTCAGGGCTATTTGCCGAGGCTGTTCCATCCGGTGGCGGCGTAGCTCAGCGGTAGAGCAGGGGAATCATAATCCCTTGGTCGGCGGTTCAAATCCGTCCGCCGCTACCACCCTTGCAGCCCATCTTTTCGCTAGCCCCGCACCAGCTTCGTCAGCAGCAAGCTGAACCACGCCAGATACGAAACCAGATAGCCGGCGGCCATCAGGTTCGTCATCCACTTGCAGAACCGCACCGGTATCGGCGAGCCGCCGTGTTCGCCGAGTGCCGAGATGATCTGTTCCACCTTGCAATGCGAGGCGACGATGTAGTGCCTGAATGTCAGGATGCCGCCGAAAGCAAGCAGGTGCAAAAGCAGAAACACGCCCTCGGTTCCGTACAACAGGGCCGAGCTGCGCAGCTCGAGGCGGAAGGCGGCACCGGCCTCGAACAACGCCATGGCGATGAAGCTGAGCGTCAGGAAGAGGCTGAACCAGTTCACGAACTGGCTCATGTTGACGCGCAGATGGGCGTTCACCTCGTGGTAATCGCGGAGCAGCAGCTCGTCGCGGATCGCCATTCAGGTCGCGGAGCCCTGCCGGACCATGTTTGTCGCCCAGCAGAGTCCCACCGTCGCCCCTTTCATCAGAGGAAGCAGCGCCAGACAGAGAAGGAGCGTGACCGGCAGCCAGATCAGGCTCTCGATCAGGACCGACGGCGAGAAATCGCGATCCGTCCACACGAACAGCGGCACCACGATATGTCCGGCCACGAAGATCGTCAGATACGGAGGAAAGTCGTCGGACGGATAGATGGTGTTGTCGGCGCTGCAAACCTCGCACGGCGAGCGGATCGCAAGATAGCCGCGAAACAGCGGACCCTTGCCGCAATTCGGGCAGCGACGTGCCAAGCCCCGTACGACTCCCGTCCAGATTGACCGCTCACCAGCCACGAAGATTCCCTCGATCAAGCAACCGGAACACGATATTCGCCTCTTTGGAAGCGAGCTAGTCACGATGTGCTCCGGCACTCCCCCACCATCAATGCTGAGCAAGTTCGAGATCCGGCGGTGAGCGCCGGCGATCTCGGCGCGGCCGATGCCGGGGATGCGTGGCAGCGCGGCCAGGCCGCCCTCGCCGCCGGCGACACGGCGAGCGCGCTGCGCTGGCTGGACCGCGCGGCACGGCTGGCACCCGACGACCTGACGGTCGCGCTGGGGTTGGCCGCCTGCTGCCTCGGGCGTGACAATGGGCGCGCCGCGAGCCTGTTCGCGCGGGTGGCTCGCGAGAGCGATGTGCGCGAGGCCTGGTCCGGCCTCGCAGCGGCCCGGTTGCATCAGAACGATCCCGCCGGGGCCGCGCGCGCGATGGGGCGCGCGTTGTCCCGCCACGCCGGATCGGACGCCCTCGACCCGGCGGCGGCCGTGATCGCCCGTGCCGCCGGGGCGCCCGGATGGGCGGCACTTTCGGCCGGCGGCGTGCTCCGGATCCGCCTGTCGGGCGCGGCAGGCTCGGTCACGATTGCGCTCGACGGCGAGCGACTTGGCGGGGTTGACCCCTCGCTCCCCGTTCGGCTGCCCCGAAGCTGGATGACGGCGCGGCGCCTCGATGTTCGCTCCGGCGGCCGGGCGCTGATCGGCAGCCCGTTCGATCTCGCCGCGATCCGCCGGGCGGACGGCTGCGTCGCCGCCGACCCCGATGGCGGCCTCTCCGGCTGGGCCTGGCATCCGGGCGACCCCGACGCCGACCCGGTGCTGGCCATCCGCCCGGCGGGGCGCCCGCGGTCGGGTTTTTGCGTCCGAGCCACGGAAGCGGCGTCTCCGTCCGTCGCCGCCGGCGTGCTGATGCGTCCGCGCCGATTTCATGTCCCGGCCGCTGCCCTCGTCGGGCTTGCCGGGCCGCTTCGGATCATCGGCCAGGACGGGCGCGATCTGCTGGGCAGCCCGCTCGACCCCCGCCTCGAGCTTGGTCCGGCCCCGAACGGGTCAGCAAGGGTTCCTCGGCCTGCTTCGCCCGGCCCGCGGCGGCGCGGGTCGCGGTGGTCGTGCCGGTCCACGGCGGCGGCCGCATGGTGCTGGACTGCCTGGCATCGGTCCTCGACACGGTCGCGCCGGACGTTTGGGTGATCGTGGTCGACGACGCCTCGCCCGAGCCGGCGTTGGCGCGCGCGCTTGACCGGCTGGCGCAGCTCGGGCGCGTCCGTCTGCTCCGCCATCGCGAGAACCGCGGCTTTCCGGTCAGCGCCAATGCCGGGATGCGGGCGGCGGGCACCCGCGACGTGGTGCTGCTGAACAGCGACACGCTGACCCCGCCCGGATGGCTGGATCGCTTGCGCGACGCTGCCTACTCGGCGGCCGATATCGGCACCGCCTGCCCGCTGTCGAACGACGCCACCATTCTCTCCTACCCGAGCCCGGACCGACCCGACCCGGCGCCTGGCCGCGCCGGCACGGCGCGCCTCGCGGCGCTCGCCTTCCGGGCCAACCCGGACGCCACCGTCGACCTGCCGACCGCAGTCGGGTTCTGCATGTTCATCCGACGGGACTGTCTTGAGGCCGCAGGCAAGCTGCGCGAGGACGTATTCGCGCAAGGCTATGGGGAAGAGAACGATCTCTGCCTGCGCGCGACCGCCCTCGGCTGGCGTCACGTCGCGGTGCCCGGGGCGTTCGTGGCGCATCGCGGCGGCGGCTCGTTCGGCGCCGCCCGGGCGCACCTTGCTGCCCGCAACGCGGCGGTGCTGGAGCGGCTGCATCCGGACTACGACGCTCTCGTCGCGGCGCATCGTGCGGCCGATCCGCTTGGACCGGCCCGCCGGCGGCTCGACGCGCTTCGCTGGGCGCAGTCCCCGCGGCCACAGACGGGCTGTCGTGCTGGTCAGCCACGCCGAAGGCGGTGGGGTCGAGCGCCAGCTTGCCGCCCGGTGCGCGGCGTTGCGCGCCGACGGCGTCCGCCCGATCGTGCTGCGGCCCCTTGAAGGCGACCGCTGCGCAGTAAGCGACGGCGTGGCCGACGACTTTCCCAACTTGCGCTATGCGATCCCGGCCGAACTGGACGCGCTGCTGGCTCTGCTTGCCCGCCAGCGCCCGGAGCATGTCGAGTTCCACCACCTGCTCGGCCACGCACCCGAGCTGATGCACCTGCCTGCCCGACTCGGCGTACCCTACTCGGTGTGGGTGCATGACTACGCCTGGTTCTGCCCCCGCGTCCTGCTGGTCAGCGGCGGGCGGTACTGCGGCGAACCCGACGTGGCGGGCTGCGAAGGATGCATCGCCCAGCATGGCAGGCTGGTGGAAGAAGAAATCCCGATCGCGGCGCTGCGCGACCGATCCGCCCGGTTCCTGCGCGGCGCCGCCGACGTCGCCGCACCGTCGCGGGACGCCGCCAATCGTCTGCGCCGCCACTTTCCGGGTCTCGCCGTGCGGGCCGTTCCGCACGAGCCCGAGCCGCCGCTCGGCGCTCCGGCCGCCGGGCGGGAGCGGCGTTCGGCGCGGGTCTGCGTGATCGGGGCGATCGGCGCCGCGAAAGGCTTCGATGTGCTGCTCGACGCTGCGCGGGATGCGGCCGCCCGCCGGCTGGCGATCGAGTTCGTCGTGGTCGGCCACACGATCGACGACGCCGCCCTGCTCGCGACCGGCCGGGCGTTCGTCACCGGTCCCTACCGGCCCGAGGAGGCCGAGTCGCTGATCCGCGGACAGGAGGCCGCGATCGGGTGGGTGCCGTCGATCGCGCCGGAAACCTGGTGCTTCACGTTAAGCGAGGCGTGGCGAGCCGGGCTCGACGTCGCCGCGTTCGACATCGGCGCGCAAGCCGAGCGCGTCCGCGCGCGCCGCCGCGGCTGGGTCCTGCCGTTGGGACTGCCGACCGCCGCGCTGAACGACGCGCTGCTTGCGGCTGCGGGAATGACGCGCCATGAATGCAATCGCACGTCCGCAGCCAGCATTGCGATGACCGCCCGCCCACGAACAGCGAGAGCTCCATGTCCGACGCGACCGCGTCCTCGCAAGGAACCCAATCGGCGCCGCCGCCCGCCGATCGCTTGACCAACCGGATGACCGAGTTGCGGGTCTCCGGCCACCTGATGACTCTGGAGACGGGGCTGTTCTGCATCGTGCAGACGCCGCATGGCGCCCTGCCGGACGACGCCTCGGGACTGCCCGGCGTCCGCGTCTCGCGGCCCCCAGGAGCGGCCAGCCACCCCGAAGCGATCGCGATCACCACTTTTCGCGAGGACGGCTGGCTCGGCGGCCCGGACGGCGCGGCGCTGGTACGGGTGAGCGACGGTCCCGCGCAGGTGCTGGTCACGATCTACCAGTCGCCCAGCGCACGGCGCCGACGTTGCGCCCCGGCTGCAGGTGCTGCGCCTGAGCAGCCGAGTGGCCGAGGTCGCGGTGCAGGCGCCCCCGCTGAGCCGGTTGCCCCACCACCGGCCGCCTCGGAGCCGATGGCATCGGGCGGCGCTCCGCCCGCCGGCGAGCCGCCGAAGCTCGTCGCCCACGTCGCGCGCATGGGCGACGTAGCCGTCGCGGTGGGCGATTGGGTCGGCGTGCGCGGCAGCAAGCACTGGATCGAGGGGTTCGGCGTCGCCCCGCGCGACGGCATGGCCGCCGAGGATATCGAGTATCAGGCCGTGCTGGGTCGCGGGTGGCTCTCGCCCTGGGTCGAGGGCGGCAAGTTCTGCGGCAGCCGCGGCATGGCTCTGCCGCTGCTCGGGCATCCGGCTGCGGCTGCGCGGAGCGGCGGCCGAGACCCATGAATGCACCTACAGCGCGACGTTCGTGGATGGCACCGCGGTAGGGCCGGTCGCCGATGGCGAAAGTCTGCGAGGCCGACAGCCTGGCCGCCGCTCGAGGCGTTCAAGCTGGAGCTGCGCCGCAAGGGGCGAGATCGCCGCTCCCGCCCGCCGGCCGGCAAGAGCCGAATGCGAACACCGCCGCCGCGCACGCCGCCGGTGCTGAAGGCCGGCCGCCGCCCAAGCTGACGCTTCCCGCCGCCCGAGCCGCCGAGCGCGCCGCGTGCGCTTCCTGTTCGTCCATCAGAACTTCCCCGGCCAATACCTCCATATCGTCCGGCATCTCGTGGCGGCCCGGAAGCACGAGATCGTCTTCATCACGCAGCCGAACGCCAACGAGATCCCAGGCGTGCGCAAGCTGCCCTATCGCCGTCCCGACCCGCCCGGCACGCGACGCACTGGGCGGTGCAGGAGTTCGACGTTGCCGCCCGCCGCGCCGAAGCGGTGGCCCAGACCGCCGCCAGCCTGCGGCAGCTTGGCTTTGAGCCCGACATCATCATCGGCCATCACGGCTGGGGCGAGCTGCTGAACATCCGGGACGTGTGGCCGGACGTGCCGCTGCTGGGCTACTTCGAGTTCTTCTACCACATCGATGGCGTCGACGTCGGCTTCGATCCGGAATTCCCGGCCAACCGCGCCGACTTCCCGCGCATCCGGGCGAAGAACATCGTCAACCTGCTGGCGCTCGATCTCCGCGGGCAGGGCCAGACCCCGACCGCGTGGCAGCTCTCGACCTATCCGGACTGGGCGCACGACCGCATCACGCCTGCTGCCGCGAGGGCGTGAACCTCGATCTGTGCAAGCCGGACCCGAGGCCTTCCGCCAGCCCTTGCGGATCGGCGATGTCGAGATCGGGCCGGCGGAGAAGCTGGTGACCTACGTCGCGCGCGATCTCGAGCCCTATCGCGGGTTTCACGTCATGATGCGCGCGCTGCCGCACCTGCTCGCCGCCCGCAAGGACGTGCGGGTCGGTGATGGTGGGCGGCGACGGGGTGAGCTACGGCGCCGCCCCGCGCGGCACGACCTGGAAGCAGATCATGCAGCGGGAGCTCGCCGGCCGGATCGATGAACAGCCGCGTTCTGTTCCCGGGCCGCATCGATTACCGGACCTACCTTCGCATGCTGCAGCGCTCGAACGCGCATGTGTATCTGACCTATCCGTTCGTCGCCTCCTGGTCGCTGCGCGAGGCGCTTGCCAGCGGCTGTGCCATCGTGGCCAGCGACACCGACCCGGTGCGCGAGTTCATTCGCCACGACCGCAACGGGCTGCTGACCCCTTTCTTCGACCCCAAGGCGCTTGCCCGGTCCGTCCTGGCGCTGATCGAGGACGAGGCGATGGGCCGCCGGCTGCGGACGCGTGCCCGCCGGTACGCCGAGAAGAACCTTCCCATGGCCGATTACATCGGGTCCTACGCCACGCTGATCGGCCGACTGGCCGAAGGCGGCCGCGCCTTCGCCCCGGCGGTCGGCCGACGATCCGCAGGTGGAACGCCGCCGGTCGCCTGATGCCGAACGGCTCGGTATTTGCTAAGGCTCGGTATCTAAAGGCTCGGTATCTAAAGGCTCGGTATCTACTGTGGCTTGGTATTCGCCATGGCGGATGTCGCAAGGGCATAGGCGTCTGATGACTGGAATACCGCGGGGTTGGTGAGCATGGAGCAGGCGATGGCGCCCGGTATGCAGGCGCAGGGCCCGCAGGGTCAGGCCCAGCTCTTGCGGCTGGGCGGGTCGCTGCCGGCCTACGATCCGGGTGGCATGTTCTGCGAAATGCTGCGCACCGGCCACGAGCCGCATCCGGCCATCGCCGGCTTGCTCGACAAGCTGGCTTCGCTGCGTCCCGAGGCGCTCCGGCAGCGGGCCGCGGATGCCGAACGCGAGCTGATGGAACGCGGCATTACGTTCACCGTCTACTCCGACGCGACCGCAATCGACCGCGTGCTGCCGTTCGACCTGATCCCCCGCATCATCACCGCGTCCGAGTGGCAGACGATTGAGACCGGCGTGCATCAGCGGGTGCAGGCGCTGAACCTGTTCCTCTGGGACGTCTATCACGACCAGAAAATCCTGGCGGACGGCGTCGTGCCGCGCCAGCTTGTGCTCGGCAACATCGGCTACTGCGCCGCCATGCAGGGGTTCGACGTGCCGCTCGGCACCTACGTCCACATCTGCGGCACCGACATCGTCCGCGATGCGGCAGGGCAATTCCTGGTGCTCGAGGACAATGCGCGCACGCCCTCCGGCGTCTCCTACGTGATCGAAAACCGGCACCTATCGCAGCGCGTGCTCAACGACCTGATGACAGGGCTCAACGTCCGCTCGGTGGACGGCTACGGGATGCGGCTGCACCAGGCGATGAGCGAGATCGCGCCGCCGGGCGTGCTCGACCCCGGCGTCGTGCTGCTCTCGCCGGGCATCTACAATTCCGCCTATTTCGAGCACGTGTTTCTCGCCCGCGAGATGGGCGTCCCGCTGGTCGAAGGCCGCGACCTCACGGTGGACGATCGGGGCGTGTGGATGCGCACCACCGCCGGCCTCGCGCCGGTGCACACGATCTACCGCCGGCTGAACGACGACTTTCTCGATCCCGACGTGTTCCGCCCCGAGAGCACGCTCGGGGTGCGCGGCCTGTTCGACGCTTGGCGGCGGGGCCGGGTGGCGATCGCCAACGCGGTCGGCACCGGCGTGTCCGACGACAAGGCGCTCTATGCCTACTTGCCGCGCATCATCCGCTATTATCTCGACCAGGACGCGATCCTGCCGAACGTGCCGACACGGATCTGCGGCGAGCCGGACGGGCTGGCCTACACGCTCGACCACCTGGCTGAACTGGTGGTCAAGCCGGTCGCGGAGTCCGGCGGCTACGGCCTGCTGATCGGGCCGCACGCCTCGCAGGCGGAGCTCGAAATGTTCCGCAGCCGCCTGCGCCACGATCCGGCGAACTACATCAGCCAGCCGCTGGTCTCGCTGTCGGTCTCCCCGACGCTCTGCGAGTCCGGCCTCGCCCCCCGGCACGTGGACCTGCGGCCCTTCGCCGTCACCGGGCGCGACACCTGGGTGCTGCCGGGCGGCCTCACCCGGGTCGCGCTGCGGGAGGGCACCATCGTGGTGAACTCGTCGCAGGGCGGTGGCTCGAAGGATACGTGGGTGCTGGCGTGAGCGAGGCGAGCGTTTCGGTCGCCGCCGCGCCGCCGTTGCTGGCCCGCAATGCGGCCGACATCCTGTGGCTCGCGCGTTATGTCGAGCGCATCGGGAATCTGGCGCGGGTTCTCGACGTGACGCGCACCTTCGCCCGCGACGGCGACGACGGGCCGAGCTGGGTCGCCATCGTGCGCATCAACGGCGACGAGCAGCGCTTCTTCGCCAAGCACGGCACCGCCAATGCCGACAGCGTGGCGCGCTTCTATCTGCTCGACCGCGACAACCCGACCTCGATCCAGAGCGCCATCTACTCCGCCCGGGAGAACGCGCGGACCCTGCGAGCGCTGATCTCGACCGAGATGTGGCTCCAGATCAACGTATTCTACCAGCGCATCCGCGATCTCGCCGAGGCGGATATCGCGCCCGAGATGCTGTCGCGCCTGTGCGCCATGCTGCGGGACGGGACGCAGGCGCACGCCGGCGTGACCGAAGGCACCTTCTATCGCGACCAGAGCTGGCACTTCTATTCGATCGGTCGCCATATCGAGCGGGCCGACCAGGTGACGCGGCTGCTCGACATCAAGTTCAACCCGCTGTTGCGTTCCAGCACCGACGGCGAGGGAGAGTCCGGCCAGTGGAACACGCTGTTGCGCGCTGCCGGCGGCTACCATGCCTACCGCCGGGTGCAGCGACACGGCTACGTGCCGCAGGAAGTGGCGGCCTTCCTGCTGAACGACCCTTCGTTCCCGCGCTCGCTGGGCCTCAACCTGGCGATGCTCGACTGGCATCTGACCCAACTGCGTTCGCGCTATCACCTTCGGGCCAGTGGCGCGCCGCTGGAGCGGTTGGATGATCTCAGGGCGCTGCTGGCCAACCTGAAGATCGACAGCATTTTGCGGGACGGCTTGTCGGCGTTTCTCGATGGCATCCAGCATCAGCTCGCCAAGCTGCACGCGGATGTGGCGACGGCCTTCTTCCCGAGCTGACTGTCGTCATCGTGGGCCGCCGACAGCATAGCGGTCCATGCTTGCTGGTCCGATGGATCGCTTCATCGCTACGCTCTTGGCGAAAATGAGGCTCGTCTCGACTTACTCAAACCTTGAGGAGATTGACGGCTCAGATCGCGTAGCGCGGGTTGACCCCGCAAGATGGCCTCCACGCCTGCTCGCACGCTGAAGGTTTCGGCTGCTGGTCGGGGTGCAGGAGGAGACGCAGAGGAAAGGCTGCCGATCTTTGCGCTGGACGCTCCAGGGATAGTCCACCCAACAACCTGTTTCTATAACGGGCTTTATGAAAAAGGTCGCTTATCTCTGAAGTTAAGTTTCGCGTTCATTGAGCGTCTTGCACGCCACTCGCGATAAGCAGCATTTTCTTGAGATTTGGCAGGATCTGGACTCGCTTCTCGCGCCAAACCGGATCGTCGGCATAGAGGCCAGCAAGGGACGCTGCGGGATCTGGGCTCATAGGAACATTCAGTTGCTTGGCGTAGGCGGTGAGGCCCGCCCTGCATAGCGATGGATCCCGTTTCCGCAGGAGGGAAGTTTCCCCCCCCAACCTGAGAGCATGATCCACCGAGTTCCGGCGCTCGTCCACAGTGATGCGCTCGTCAGCGGTAAGCTTGCCGAACAGAAAAATGCTTCCTTCCAGAAGCGAGCCGACGGATGTCGGATCGGAGCACGTCGCGCCATCCACTAAAATGATGGCGCGATAATAGTTCAAATACGTCAGCGCCTTGATCCGATCGTCATTGCGAAGCGAGGCAACCGCCATCTCCATAGCGTAGCTGTCTGGTGCTTTTCCTGTGTCGACTTTCTCTTGCAGCCATTGGACGATCTCTGCCCGGTCGGCAGGATCCTTGTGCTCGACCATTATTGAACTCAGCCGCGGTATGTCACCAGCAGGCAAGGTTGCCTCCAAAGCGTCGCGCAGTTCGCTCGCGGCTGCTGAGATAACTATCATGGCAAGAACACAGGCGATGCACGTCGCCCTGAGTGAACGTGCTCTCATTCCAATGATAGTCCTGTGCTTCAGTCGATTTCGGAACGCGTGTGTGAGTGCAGACAGATTAACAAACCTTGAAGCTTTATCGGGCTTCGAGCTACTCCACTTGATCGATCGGCGGCCGTCATTCAATCTCGCCTATGGTGCTAGCCGCGAAATCGTCGCCACACCGACGTTGTAGCTCTTTGCCAGTTCCTTCAACGTCGCCCCTCCGCCCGGCGTTGTCGGGCCTCCGCCTGCTGCTGCGGGGTGAGCTTGGGCGGCCGGCCCATGTGTTGCCCGCGCCGCTTGGCCCGGCTCCGCCCCTCCGCCGTGCGGGTGCGGATCAGGTCGCGCTCCACGTCGGCGAGGCCCCCCAGCACCGCCAGCATCAGCCGCCCGGTGCCACCACGTCGCCAGGGGCGAGCGCCTTCAGCAGCTTCAGCTGCCCGCGGCGATCGCCTTCAGGATCGTGGCTTCCGCTTCCTCCCTGCTCGCCCAGCCGAGCACCTTCACCCACTTGTCCTCCTCGAGATCCTTGTAGTTCTCAAAAAAGTGCTCAATGGCGAGGCGGGTGATGCGCGGGAGATCGTCGATGGTCTCCACGCTGCTGTGCTGCGGATGCACCCGGTCGTGCGGCACGCAGATGATTTTTTCGTCGAGTCCCGCCTCGTCCTCCATCCGCAGCATGCCGATGGGGCGCGATCGCACGACGGCCCCCGGCACCACCTGCGAGGGCACCAGCACCAGCGCGTCCGCCGGATCGCCGTCCTCGGCCAGGGTGTTGGGGATAAAGCCGTAGGCGGCAGGGTAGGCGGTCGGGGTGAACAGGAAGCGATCGACGAAGATCGCGCCCGACGCCTTGTCGACCTCGTATTTTACCGCCGAGCCCTGCGGGATTTCGACCACCACATTGATGTCGTGCGGCGGCGCTTTCCCGGTCGCGATCTTGCTGACGTCCATGCAACGGCCCTCCTTCGGCGCCCGAGTATAATCCGCAAACGCCGGCAGCCCGGAACGGTCTCGCCGGAACCAGTCGAATGGACGAGTATGTCGCCAGCCGCGTCGACCCAATCACAGGTTGGACGGATGTCGGACGCACAGCGGCAACGAAGCTGGCGGGGGGATCGGACCATGACCATCGGACAGGGCGCGTGAGCACCAGGGCGCCGGGAGAGACGCCCCGGCCGCGGGGCACGGACGCGGACAGCATCCGTCCCGCGATCATCGCGCGCATCGAGCGCCTGCCCGGCTGCGGCGCGCTGCGGCGCACCGTGCTGCTGATTGCGATCGGCGGCTGGTTCGAGTTCTACGAATTGTTCATGCCCGCCGGCATCGCGCCCGGTCTGCTGCACGATGGCGTCTACACGCTGAAGGCCAGTGGCCTGTTCGACCTCAACAGCTTCCCAAGTTTCCTCGCCGCCTTCTTCCTGGGCATGTTCCTCAGCACCCTGCTGTTCGCCCGGCTGTCCGACCTGCTGGGGCGGCGCTTCATCTTCATCTGGGCGATGGTCGTGTACTCGGCCTGTAACGTGCTGATCGCCATCTCCAGCTCGCCCGGCTGGATCGATCTTCTTCGTCTGGGTGCCGGGATGGGGGTGGGCACGCAGCTCATCAACAACGACAGTTTCCTCGCCGAGCTGCTGCCCGGACGGTTGCGCGGACGCTACATGGCGTTCGCCATGGCTTTCATCCTGACCGCAACCCCGATCTCCGTGTTGATCGGCACCCTGTTCACCCCGTACGCCCCGCTCGGCATATCCGGCTGGCGCTGGGTGGTGCTGATCGGTGCGCTCGGCGGGCTGGGCGTTTGGTTCATCCAACGCGGCGTCCCGGAATCGCCCCGCTGGTTGGAGGGCCAGGGCAGGTTGGCGGAGGCCGATGCGGCCATGCGCCGGATCGAGCTGGCAGTCGAGGCGGAGTGCGGCCCTTTGCCCTCTCCGAGCCCTGCGGTGACAGAGCCTGCGGCGCTGCGGGGCCGATGGAGCGAGCTGCTGACGTCGCGCTACCTGCCGCGTACGTTTGCGATGTCCGTCTTCCAGTTCTGCCAGACCATCTCCGTGTTCGGCTTCACGTCCTGGGTGCCGGTGATCCTGGTCTCGCGCGGCTACACGGTGGTGCACTCGCTCGCCTACACCACGATCATCGTCCTGTCCGCTCCCTTGGGCGGGGTGCTCGGCATGGTTTTCGCCGAGCGGTTCGAGCGCAAATGGCAGTTGGTACTCACCGCGCTCGGGATCGGGGCGTTCGGATTCGGGTTCGCCTTCGCACCCAGCCTGCCGCTGATCCTCGGCAGCGGCGTGTTGATGACGTTGTGCAACAACTGGCTGATCGCGCTGTTCCATCCCTATGCGGCGGAACTGTTCCCGACGCGCATCCGCGCCCAGGCTATCGGCTTCACCTTCTGCTGGAGCCGGGTGAGCGCGATCTTCGTCGGCTACTGGGTGGCGGCGATCCTGGCAGCCGGCGGCGAGGTCGGCGTGTTCGTGATGATCAGCGTAGCCATGCTCTGCATCGTGCTGTCCGTCGGCATCCTCGGGCCGCCTACCAACGGCCGGCGCTTGGAGGAGCTGTCGCCCTGACGCTTTGATCCATGGCAGCACACCCCGGCGGCCGCGGCCGCCGGGGTGTGCTGCTGCCTAATGCAGCCAGCCTGCGAGGATGGCGAGCAGCAACAACGCAACAATGTTGGTGATCTTGATCATCGGGTTCACCGCCGGCCCGGCGGTGTCCTTGTACGGATCGCCGACCGTGTCGCCGGTCACCGCGGCCTTGTGCGCGTCGGAACCCTTGCCGCCGTGGTTGCCTTCCTCGATGTATTTCTTGGCGTTGTCCCAGGCGCCGCCGCCGGACGTCATCGAAATGGCGACGAACAGGCCGGTCACGATGGTGCCGAGCAGCATCGCGCCGAGCGAGCTGAACGCCGCGACCCTTCCCGCCACCGCGTCGATGACGAACCAGAGCACGAAGGGGGCCAGAACCGGCAGCAGCGACGGGATCAGCATTTCGCGGATCGCGGCCCGGGTCAGCATGTCCACCGCACGGCCGTATTCCGGTTTTGCGCGCCCTTCCATGATGCCCGGGATCTCCCGGAACTGCCGACGGACCTCGACGACGACCGCGCCGGCCGCGCGGCCGACCGCCGTCATGCCCATGGCGCCGAACAGGTAGGGCAGCAGGCCGCCGATGAAGAGCCCGATCACCACGAACGGGTCCTGCAACGCGAACGGCACGTCGAGCGTCGGGAAATAGTGCTTGAGATCCTGCGTGTAGGCGGCGAACAGCACCAGCGAGGCCAGGCCCGCCGAGCCGATCGCGTATCCCTTGGTGACGGCCTTCGTGGTGTTGCCTACCGCATCGAGGGCGTCGGTGGTGACGCGCACCTCGCGCGGCAGGTCGGCCATCTCGGCGATGCCGCCGGCGTTGTCGGTCACCGGGCCGTAGGCGTCCAGCGCCACGATCATGCCGGCCAGGGCCAGCATGGTGGTGGCCGCCACAGCGATGCCGAACAGCCCGGCGAACAGGTAGGCGGCGATGATGCCGATGCTGATGACGATCACCGGCGCGGCGGTCGCCTCCATCGAGATCGCGAGGCCCTGGATCACGTTGGTGCCGTGACCGGTGGTGGAGCTCTGCGCGATGCTGCGCACCGGGCGGTACTCGGTCGAGGTGTAGTATTCGGTGATCCACACGATCAGGCCGGTCACGACGAGGCCGGTCAGGGCGCACCAGAACAGCGAGGCGCCGGTGACGAAGGTGCCGTCGATCAGCGGCAGGCGGGTGGTGAAGCCGACGAACCACAGCATGATGATGGCGATGCCGATCACCGACAGCCCGCCGGTGACGACCAGGCCCTTGTACAGCGCCCGCATGATGCCGTTGTCGGCGCCGAGGCGGACGAAGTAGGTGCCGACCACCGAGGTCAGGATGCAGACCGCGCCGATGCCGAGCGGCAGCATCATCAGCCAGTCCCGCACGGCCGGGGTGAAGAAGATGGCGGCCAGCAGCATGGTCGCCACGATGGTGACGGCGTAGGTCTCGAACAGGTCGGCCGCCATGCCGGCGCAGTCGCCGACGTTGTCGCCCACGTTGTCGGCGATCACCGCCGGGTTGCGGGGGTCGTCCTCGGGGATGCCCGCCTCGACCTTGCCGACGAGATCGGCGCCGACGTCGGCGCCCTTGGTGAAGATGCCGCCGCCGAGCCGCGCGAAGATCGAGATCAGCGAGGCGCCGAACGAGAGGGCGACCATCGCCTCCAGCACCGGGCGGGGGTCGTCGCCGGCGGTCGTGCCGCTGCGCAGGATCATGTAGTAGATCGTCACCCCGAGCAGGCCGAGGCCGACCACCAGCAGGCCGGTGATCGCGCCCGACTTGAAGGCGATGGCGAGGCCCTGGGCGAGGCCGAGGCGCGAGGCCTGGGCGGTGCGGACGTTGGCGCGGACCGAGACGTTCATCCCGACATAGCCGGCGGCGGCGGACAGCACCGCGCCGATCAGGAAGCCGATGGCGACGTGGATGCCCAGCAGGAAGCCGAGCACGATCAGGATGACGACCCCGACGACGCCGATCGTCGTGTATTGCCGGTTGAGGTAGGCCCGGGCACCCTCCTGCACCGCGCCGGAGATTTCCTGCATCCGGGTGGTGCCGGCGTCAGCGGCCAGCACCTCCCGGCTGGTGATGAAGCCGTAGACCAACGCCAGCACGCCGCAGGCGATGATCACCACGTAAGCCAATCCCATCCGGACTCTTCCTTTTTGCAGAGCCGAGCCGACCTGTGCATCCGGCTCGAATGCTCTCGTATTGCAAGCTGAGGTTCAAACGGCGGGACCTATGCCAGAAGGAGGTAGGGCAGGCAATCGGAGCGGCCGGCCGCTCCTGGTCCCGGGGCAGTGCGGCCCAGGCGCAGCGCGGCCAGAAGCGCTGACCGCGGCCGTTCCCGATGCCGGAACTCGCCTCCGCGAGCGTCGTGTGCTAGGGGTCGGTTTGGCGAGAGCCGGCCAACGGCCGTCCGCGCGCGTTTCAGCCGACGCGTAACGGCGCTCCGACGTTTTTCCCTTCTTTACGTTGGCCGGTGAAGATCGCCCTGCAATGAACACGTACGATCTCGTCGTCATCGGCAGCGGCCCCTCGGGCCGGCGGGCCGCGGTTCAGGCGGCCAAGCTCGGCCGGTCGGTGCTGGTCGTCGAGAAGGGCCATCGCGTCGGCGGCGTGTCGGTCCATACCGGCACGGTGCCGTCGAAGACGATGCGCGAGACCATCCTCAACCTGACAGGCTGGCGCGAGCGCGGCTTCTACGGCCTCGGCTACCGGGTGAAGAAGAACATCGGCAGCAACGACCTCATCAACCGGTTGCAGAAGACCCTGGAGCACGAGGTCGAGACGCTGGAGCACCAGTTCGCCCGCAACCGCATCGACACGATGCACGGCCTTGCCCGCTTCATCGACCCCCACCGGCTCGAGGTGCAGATCGGCGCCGGCGAGACCCGCGTGATCGCGGCCGACAAGATCATGATCGCGGTCGGCACCCGCCCGCTGCGCCCGTCCCACATCCCGTTCAACGGCGAGACGGTGCTCGACAGCGACGAGGTGATCGGGCTGCCCTTCCTGCCGCGCAGCCTGACCGTGGTCGGCGCCGGCGTGATCGGGATGGAGTATGCCACCATCTTCAGCGCGCTCGACGTGCGCGTGACCTTGGTGGAGCCGCGGCCGACCTTCCTCGAGTTCCTCGATCGCGAACTGGTCGACGACTTCGTTCACCAGTTGCGTGACCGCGGCATGAGCTTCCGCATCGGCAGCGCGGTCGAGGAGATCCGGCTGGAGGGCGGCCAGCCGGTGGCCGTCCTGGACGGCGGGCGGCGGGTGCGCTCCGAGATGCTGCTGTTCACCGCCGGGCGCATCGGCGCCACCGAGAGCTTGAACCTGCCGGCTTGCGGCCTCGTTCCGGACCAGCGGGGGCGGCTGAAGGTCGACCCGAAAACCTATCAGACCGCGGTGCGCCACATCTACGCCACCGGCGACGTGATCGGCTTCCCCAGTCTTGCCTCGACGTCCCTGGAGCAGGGGCGGATCGCGGCCTGCCACGCCTTCGGCGAGGCGCTGCCGCCGGCGCCCGAGTTTTTTCCCTTCGGCATCTACTCGGTGCCCGAGATCTCCACCGTCGGGCTGACGGAGGAGGAGGTGCGCAAGGAGAAGATCCCGTACGAGTGCGGCATCGCCCGCTTCCGCGAGACCTCGCGCGGCCACATCATGGGGCTGAACGGCGGCATGCTGAAGATGATCGTCTCCTTGGAGACTCGCCGCCTGCTCGGCGTCCACATCGTCGGCGAGGGTGCCACCGAACTCGTGCATATCGGCCAGGCGGTGCTCAACCTGGGCGGCACGCTCGACTACTTCATCAACAACACCTTCAACTATCCCACCTTGGCGGAGGCGTACAAGATCGCCGCCCTCGACGCCTGGAACCGCATGACGCCGCGCAAGGCGCTGGAGGTGGTGGCCGGGTCGCCGCCCTTGCAGGGTCTGACCGAGGTGCCGGTCGCCGAGACCGCGGCCTGATCGTTCAACGCTGCGGATACGCGAGCCGCGCTACGCTCCCCGGAACGACCGCCGCCGCGCCGCCCCGTGGCAAAGCCCTTGCGCGCCCTCGGCCGCTTGGTTCACATCGTCCGGCCTCGCGCCCGTAGCTCAATTGGTCAGAGCGGGCCGCTCATAACGGCTTGGTTGCAGGTTCGAGTCCTGCCGGGCGCATGCTTTTCGCCGTCTCAGCCCCTTGGTTGTCGCAGTAGCGGCGCACACCTACAACTCATCCCATTACACCCTCCGCGGAGACTGCGCGCCGATGGCCAGCTATCAGTACGTCTATGTCATGAAGGATTTGACCAAGAACTTTCCAGGTGGCCGGGAGGTGTTCAAGGGGATCACCCTGTCGTTCCTGCCCGGGGTGAAGATCGGCGTGCTCGGGGTGAACGGCGCCGGCAAATCCACCCTGCTCAAGATCATGGCGGGCATCGAGAAGGAATACGGCGGCGAGGCGTGGGCGGCCGAGGGGGTGCGCGTCGGCTATCTGTCGCAGGAGCCGCAGCTCGACGCCGGCAAGACGGTGGGCGAGAACGTCGAAGAGGCCTTTGGGCCGCTCAAGCGCGCGCTGGCCCGGTTCAACGAGATTTCCATGCAGTTCGCCGAGCCGATGGGCGACGAGGAGATGAACACGCTGCTCGCCGAGCAGGCCGATCTGCAGGAAAAAATCGATGCCGGCGACGGCTGGGAGCTCGACCGCAAGGTGGAGATCGCGCTCGACGCCCTGCGCTGTCCGCCCGCCGAGGCTCAGGTGGACACGCTCTCCGGCGGCGAGCGCCGCCGCGTCGCGCTCTGCCGGCTGCTGCTCGAAAAGCCCGATCTGCTTCTCCTTGACGAGCCGACCAACCACCTTGATGCCGAGAGCGTCGCCTGGCTGGAGCGCACCCTGCACGATTATCCGGGCACGGTGATGGTCGTCACCCACGACCGCTACTTCCTCGACAACGTGACCAACTGGATCCTCGAGATCGAGCGTGGCCGCGGCTACCCGTTCGAGGGCAATTATTCCTCCTGGCTCGAGCAGAAGCGCAAGCGGCTCAAGCAGGAGGAGAAGGAAGAGAGCGCCCGCCAGCGCGCGCTGGCCGCCGAGCAGGAGTGGATCGCTTCCTCGCCGCGTGCCCGCCAGGCGAAGAGCCAGGCCCGCATCAGCCGCTACGAGGAGCTGCTGGCGAAGTCGCAAGAGATGGCGACGGGGGTGGCCGACATCGTCATCACGCCCGGCCCACGCCTGGGCGGGACCGTCATCGAAGCGGAGGACCTGCGCAAGGGCTACGGCAACCACCTCCTGATCGACGATCTGTCCTTCAAGCTGCCGCCCGGCGGCATCGTCGGCGTGATCGGGCCGAACGGCGCGGGAAAGACCACCCTGTTCCGCATGATCATCGGCCAGGAGAATCCGGACGCCGGTAGCCTCAAGGTCGGCGAGACGGTGGAGCTTGGCTACGTCGACCAGTCGCGCGACAGCCTGAACGCCGACAAGACCGTGTGGGAGGAAATCAGCGGCGGCACCGACGTGATCTATCTCGGCAAGCGGGCGGTGCCCTCACGCGCCTACGTCGGCGCGTTCAACTTCAAGGGGGCGGATCAGCAGAAGAAGGTCGGCATCCTGTCGGGCGGCGAGCGCAACCGGGTGCATCTGGCCAAGATGCTGAAGGCCGAGCACAACGTCATTCTTCTCGATGAGCCGACCAACGATCTCGACGTCGACACCCTGCGGGCGCTCGAGGAGGCGCTGGCCGAGTTTGCCGGCTGCGCGGTCATCATCAGCCATGACCGCTGGTTCCTCGACCGGCTGGCGACCCATATTCTCGCCTTCGAGGGCGACAGCCGCGTCGAGTGGTTCCAGGGCAATTTCCAGGCCTATGAGGAGGACAAGCGGCGGCGGCTGGGCGCCGACGCGACCGAGCCGCACCGCATCAAGTATCGCCCGCTGGCGCGCTGAAGGGCCGTATCCGGGCCCGAGATGGGCCTGATCAGATTCTGCATTGGTGCGCGCCCGAAGGCGGAGCGAGGATGGCGGAGAGGAGATCGCCCCATGCCTGACCGCTCAGCGCCGCTCTCGCCCTCCGCCCGGGCAGCCGCCTTCTGCGCCCGCTTTGGGCTCCGCGTGCCGATCCTGCAGGCGCCGATGGCGGGCGCCTGCCCACCCGGCTTGGCTGCCGCGGTGGCGAATGCCGGGGGAATGGGTGGGGCGGGTGCCCTGCTCTCGGAGCCGGCGGCCATCGCCGGCTGGGCGTCGCAGTTCCGGGCGCGGAGCAACGGCGCCTTTCAGATGAACCTCTGGATCCCCGATCCGCCGCCCCGGCGCGATCCGGCCGCCGAGGCGCAGGTCCGGGCGTTTCTTGCCCGGTTCGGCCCGGAGGTCGATGCACGCGCCGGCGACGCCGCCCTGCCCGACTTTTCGGCGCAATGCGACGCCCTGCTCGAGGTCGGACCGGCGGTCGTGTCGTCCATCATGGGGGTCTACCCGCAAAAGTTCGTTGCCGCCCTGAAGGCGCGCGGCATCGCCTGGTTCGCCTGCGTCACCACACCGGACGAGGCGCGCGCGGCCGAGCAGGCGGGCGCCGACGCCGTCGTCGCGCAGGGCGTCGAGGCCGGCGGGCACCGGGGCGCGTTCGACGCCGACGACGCCGACCGGCACGCGATCGGGCTGATGGCCTTGGTGCCGCTCTGCGCCGACGCGGTGCGGGTGCCGGTGATCGCGACCGGCGGGATCATGGACGGTCGCGGGGTCGCCGCCGCCCTGGCTCTCGGCGCCAGCGCGGTGCAGATGGGCACCGCCTTTCTCCGCAGTCCGGAGGCGGAGGTGCATCCCGCCTGGGTCGCCGCACTCGGCTCCACTCCGCCCGAGCGCACCATGCTGACCCGCGCCTTCAGCGGCCGGCTCGGACGCTCGATCGCCACCGAGTATGCGCGCGCGGCGGCCGCGCCGGATGCGCCGCCGCCGGCGCCCTACCCGGTGCAGCGCGGACTGACGGCCGCGATGCGGACCGCGGCGCAGCAGGCGGGCGACGGGGAGCGGATGCAGCTCTGGGCCGGGCAGGGGGCCGCCCTGGCTCGGGTTGAGCCAGCCGGGGATATCGTCAGTCGCGTCTGGGACGAGGCGCGGCGCCTGATCGCCTGACCTCCGGGCCGCCGCCCTTGATGGCGGGCAGGGACTTCGACATGGTACGGGAACTCGCTCGGGGAGGGATCACCATGACGGGTCCGGTCTGCACGGTCGGGTCGGGGGCCGGGTTCGCCGGCGATCGCATCGAGCCTGCGGTGGCGCTCGCCGCCTCTGGCGAGGTGGACGCGGTCGCGCTCGAATGCCTCGCCGAGCGCACCTTGATCGCGGCGTTGCGCGCGCGGGCGGCTTCCTCGGAGGGCGGCGCCGATCCGCGTCTGCGCCGGCGCCTCACGCCGCTTATTCCGGCCGCCGCCGGCCGCTGCAAGATCATCTCCAACCTCGGCGCGGCGAACCCGGCTGCGGCCGCCCGCGCCGCTTCCCGCCTCGCGTCGGAGCTGGGCCACTCCGGCTTGCGGGTGGCGGCCCTGCTGGGCGACGACGTGGCGGGCGTGTCCGACCAGGTCGCCTGGGAGACCCCGATCGAAGGCACGCTGATCGGCGCCCACGCCTATCTCGGTGCGGATGGTCTTGCCGCGGCGCTGGCCGAGGGTGCGGACATCGTGCTGTCCGGACGGGTGGCCGACTCGGCGCTTTTTGCGGCGCCGGCGCTCGCCGCGGGCGAGGCTTCCGACGCGTTGCGGGCCGGCGCCCTGACCGTCGGCCATCTGCTCGAATGCGGCGGCCAGTTGACCGGCGGCAATTTTGCGCCACCCGGCGGCGGCGGGCTGGATGCCGCTTCGATGGCGGCGCTCGGCTACCCGCTCGCCCGCATCATGCCCGATGGTTCGGCGGAGATCGGCCTGCTGGAAGGGGCGCCGGGATGGCTGGACCCGATGACCTGCACCTTGCAGTTGCTCTACGAGGTGCACGATCCGGCACGCTACATCACCCCCGACGGCGTGCTGGATTTTACCGGCATCCGCTTCGAGCCGATCGGACCCAACCGCGTGCGGATGAGCGGCGCTGCAATCGAGCCGCCGCCCGAGCGGCTGAAAGTGGTCGGGTTCGTCGAACGGCGCGGCGTGATCGCCGATATCGAGATCGGCTTCGCCGGCCCCGATGCGCTGGATCTGGCGCGCCGCGCCGCCGACATCTTGCGGCTGCGGTTGCAGGATTGGCCTGAGGCCGACCGTGTGATCGACCTCGTGGGCGTCAACTCGATCCTCGGTCCCGGCTCCGCGCCGCTGCTTGCGCCGCCGCCGGAGCTGCGGGTGCATATCTCCGCCCGCTGCGACGACGCCGCCTCGGCGCAGGCGGTCGAGGACGAGGTCTATGCGCTCACCCTCTGCGGCCCGGCCGGTGGTGCCGGCATCCGTTCCGAGCGACGGGCCAACATCGAGACGATCAGCGGCTTTCTCCCGCGCGCCGCCGCGCCCTGGACGCTGGCCTGGGAGACCGCAGCATGAAAGTCGGCGACATCTGCGCCGCGCGGTCCGGCGACAAGGGTGACATCCTGGACCTCACGCTGGTCGCGCGCGACGACGAGGCGTACCGCATCATCGAGCGGAACGTCACGGCGGACGCCGTGCGCAACTCCCTCAATCGCAGTCGCTCCCGGCGAGGTGCGGCGCTATGCGATCCCCGGCCTGCGAGCCCTGAAGTTTGTCGCCCCGACCGCGTTGCCGGGCGGCGTCCATGCGTCGCTGCACGCCGGCATGCACTGGCAGAAAGCGGCGATCTGGCTGCTTCTGGACATCGAGCTGGACGCCGCCGGATAACTTGCCAGAAGCGGCTGCGACGATGGACGCCTCGGTCGTGCGACGATAGGCTGAACTGTATCAGATTGCTTGGATTCGACTCGAACCAGGCCAAGCGAGACGTCCGGGAGGGGATCAATGAAGCGAACTTTGACGCCGCTTCTGGCGAGCGCGATCGTGCTTGGTTTGGGTTGCGCCAGCGCCACGGCCCAAAGCAACCAGGGTGGCGCTGCCCAGGGCAAGAAGTCGCTGGCCCTTGTCACCAATGCCGCCGCCGATTTCTGGACGATCGCGCGCCGCGGCGTGGAGAAGGCGCAAAAGGAGCATCCGGATTACGCGATGGAGGTCATCGTCACCGGGCAGGCCACGGCGGCGGAGCAGCGGCGTGAGCTTGACGACCTGCTGGCGCGCGGCATTGCCGGCGTGTCGATCTCCGCCATCGACCCGAAGAACTCGACCGAGGAGTTCAACAAGGTGGCCGCCAAGGCGGTGCTGTTCACGACCGACAGTGACGCGCCGCAGTCCAACCGCGTCGCCTATATCGGAACCGACAACGTCGCGGCGGGCCGTGACGCAGGTGCGGAGATCAAGAAGGCACTGCCGAACGGCGGCAAGGTGATGATGTTCGTCGGCACCATGGACGCCGACAATGCCCGCGAGCGCGTGCAGGGCATCAAACAGGCGCTCGCCGGCACCAAGATCGACATCGTCGACATCCGCACCGACGGCGTGGATTTCGCGAAAGCCAAGTCGAACGTGCAGGATGCGCTCGCCAAGGGCGGGCTGGACTGCCTTGTCGGCCTCTATTCCTACAACACGCCGCAGATCTACACGGCGGTGAAGGAGGCCGGGCAGGCCGGCAAGATCAAGGTCGTCGGCTTCGACGAGGACCCGCAGACGTTGCGCGGCGTCGCCGACGGCACTATCCAGTCCACCATCGTGCAGCAGCCGTTCGAGTTCGGCTATCAGTCGATGGTCGACATGATCAAGTACATGAACGGCGACAAGTCGTTCATTCCCGCCAACCGCTTGATCATCATCCCGACGCGCGTGATCGACAAGTCCAACGTCGCGGCGTTCCAGGTCTCGATGAAGCAGCTTCTCGCCAAGTGAGCTCCGGAGTGGCCGCTGCGTGGTGAACCTGCTGGACCTGACCGGCATCACCAAACGCTATCCCGGCGTCGTCGCGCTCGACAACGTAAGCCTGTCGGTCCGCCCGGGCGAAGTGGTCGGTCTGATCGGCGAGAACGGCGCCGGCAAATCCACCCTGATGAGGATTCTCGGCGGCGTGACCGAGCCCTCCGCCGGGAGCATCCATATCGACGGCGTGCCGCACGCTTCCCTCACCGTTGCCCAAGCGACCGCAGCCGGCATCGCCTTCGTCCATCAGGAACTGAACGTATTCGACAATCTTGACGTTGCCGCCAACGTGTTCATCGGTCGGGAGCCGGTCGGCGGCGGCGTGTTGCGCCTGATCAGCAATCGCCGGCTGCACGACCAGGTTGCCCCGCTGCTGCGCCGTCTCGGTGCCGACTTCGCGCCCGATGCCGCGGTCGCCGATCTCTCGATCGCACAGCGTCAGCTCGTCGAGATCGCCAAGGCGCTGTCGATCCGGGCGCGGATCGTCATCATGGATGAGCCGACCTCCAGCCTGACCCTGTCGGAGACAGCGCGTCTGTTGCAGGTGATCGCCGAGCTGAAATCCTCGGGTGCTGCGGTGATCTACATCAGCCATCGGCTTGGCGAGGTGAAGTCTTGCGCCGACCGCGTCGTCTGCCTGCGCGACGGCCGCGTCGCCGGCGAGCTCGACCGGGGCGCGATCGACGAAGCGGCGATGATCCGCCTGATGATCGGACGCGACCTCAGATCGCTTTACACCCCGCCCCGAACCAGCCCGGTTGAGGATGGCTGCACCATCGACGGCCTGGTCACTCCGGCCTTTCCGCACCACCGCGTCTCGTTGGCCTTGCGCCGCGGCGAGATTCTCGGGCTGGCCGGCCTGGTCGGCTCCGGCAGGACGTCGCTGGCCCGCACGCTGTTCGGCATCGATCAGGCACTCGCCGGCGAGATCCGTCTGCACGGCAACCCCGTCCGCATCCGCTCGCCGCATGAGGCGATCGCCAACGGCATCTATCTCGTGCCGGAGGATCGCAAGCGCGAAGGGCTGGTGCTCGAAATGCCGCTGGTCGAGAACGTCACGCTCGCCAGCGTTCGCCGCTACGCACGCCTGCTGCTGATCGACCGGGGCGCCGAGCGGCGCAGTTCGGAGGAGCAGCGCGCACGCCTGAAAATCCGTGCGGCCTCGAACGCCGTGCCGGTGATGACGCTGTCCGGCGGCAATCAGCAGAAGGTCGTGCTGGCCAAGTGGCTGTCCATGCAACCGCATTTGATTATTTTCGACGAGCCGACGCGCGGCATCGACGTCGGCGCCAAGGGCGAGATCTACGCACTGATGCGCGGCCTCGCGGACCGTGGCGTGGCGATCCTGATGATCTCCAGCGACATGGAGGAGGTGATCGGCGTCTCCGACCGCATCGCGGTCATGCACGAGGGGGAGATCGCCGGCACGCTCGAACGCGACCGGTTCAGCGAATACAACGTGCTCCGCCTCGCGGTCGGCCAGGTCCCGGAGCCGGACGCCGCCTGATGGGCAAGAAGGAACTCGGCCTTTTGGTGCTGCTGGTCGTGGTCGGCGGCATCACGGCGCTGCTCAATCCGCTGTTTCTGTCCGGCGTCAACCTGCTCGACATGGCCAATCTCATCGGCCTTTTCGGCATCTTCAGCATCGGCGAAGGTCTGGTGATCATCACCGGCGGGATCGATCTTTCGGTCGGCTCGATGTTCGCGCTGCTCGGCGTCGTGTTCATCGATCTGTTGGTCAATCGCGGCCTCCCCTGGCCGGTGGCCCTGGCCGCGACGATTGCCGGCGGTCTCGTGCTCGGCGCGCTGCAAGGATTCCTGGTCGCCCGTGCGCGACTGCAGCCTTTCGTCGTTACGCTGTGCGGCCTGCTGATCTATCGCGGCGCCGCGCGCTACTACACCGAAGACGCGACGATGGGGTTCGGCTACGGCGACGACTACGACGCGGTCGGGTGGCTCGCCTCGGGGCGCAGCTGGGGAATCCCGCACACGTTCATGTTGTTGATCGTGGTGGCGGCCGTGATGTGGGTGGTGCTGCACCGTTCGGTGTTCGGCCGCCATCTCTTCGCGGTCGGCAAGAACGAGGAAGCGGCGCGATTCTCGGGCATCCGCACCCGCGCCATAGTGGCGGGCACCTACATCATCAGCGGCGGCCTCGCCGGTCTCTCGACGATATTGCTGGTCTTTTACACCAATTCGGTCTCGCCAAGCTCGTTCGGCAATTTCTACGAGCTTTATGCCATCGCTGCTGCCGTGCTGGGCGGCTGCAGTCTGCGTGGCGGGGAAGGCTCGATCATCGGCATCGTGCTGGGCACCGCGCTGCTGCAGGTGTTGCAGAACCTGGTCAACATCCTGGGCATCCCGAGTTCCCTGAACTTCGCGGTCATGGGGACGGTGATCCTGCTCGGCGTGCTCGCCGACCGCCAGATCGAGCAGCGCCGCCAGCGCGCCGCCGTTCTGCGGCCTGCGCGCGGCGGTGCCGCCTGACGGCTCCCCGCGCCGTCATCGCTGCATCGTAACCGCCGGCGTGATTGCAACGCCCTGGCAGCCCTGCGCGCGGATGACGCCCCGTGCCGAGCCTTGCCGCGCGTGCACGTCGAAGGCGAGCTGCAGCAAGTGCCCGTCCTGCGACACCCAAACGCCGGCCGTCGAAGGCACCGTGGCGCTCAGGCCCACGTGGCGGAGCGGTGCTTGCCAGGATCGCCAGCCGTCGCCCGAGGCGGCGGCCCCGACGGCGAAGTCGAGGCGCGCGTCCCGCTTGAAGCCCGGCAGGAACACGGGCACGTCCTCGCCGCCCGAGGGCAGCCAGCGGCTCCAGTAGAAGGCCAGGGCGAGCGGCGTGCGCAGGTCAGACGGCGCCGCCTGGCGCGGCAGGTCGAGGTCGGGCCTGCGTTCCGGCAGCGCCCCCGCATAATCCTGCAGCCAGGGCTGACCGAAGGTCGCCGGGTCCCAATGGGTCGCGAAGAGGGGGTGCCGGCGGCGAAGGTCGGCCAGCGTCTTGGCCTGGACCCGGCGTGCCTCCAGTCCATCGGGCGTCCGTACGAACACGTCCCATTGCTGGCGCCGCATCCGGCCGTCCACGCCATAGCGGGTATTGACCGCGAGGTTCTGGAGTTCGCCCGCCCGCCAGGTGCTGATCTCCTCGGCGAGATACTGGACGTCGAAGAACCAAACATTCGTCGCCAGCGCGAAGGTGACGTCGACCGTGACCGCTCCGCCGGCCGCCGTGACCTCGGTGCGGACCGCGAGTTGCCCGGAGTGATCGGCGCGACCGGTGTAGCGGCAGATTTCGGCGGCTTCGGCCCTGGCTACGAGTGTCGAGGCCAAAGCGAGGCCAGCGACCAACGCCGCGCAGCCGATGTTCACCGATTTCGCCGCGCCGCCCATTGCGAGGTCGTGCTCGGCATGGTTGCGTCGTCTCGCAAGAGAGGCAATCCTCCGCCCGCCAGAAGTGCGACACAGCGCTCGAAGACGTCCAGGGCGTCAAAGCCCCGCTCCCGACCGTCTGTCGGCACGACGATGGGGTAGCCGGAGCCGAGCTGCACGGCGCCGGGTATCATCAGGTTGTCGATCAGGCCAAAATCCTCAACGACGAGATCTCCCGCCGGATCAGGTATGAGGGCGGTCTGCCGTCGGATGCGCTCGGTGAAGGGGACTGCCGTGTTCGAGTAGCCGAACACGGGACGGCCCCGGCCGAGGAACCAGCCAAGCTCGACAAGGGTGCCCGCGTCGGCGGACGCGCCGCGAAACGGCGTGAGATTGGCGATGACGACGTCGCAGCTCTCCATCAGCGCCAGGTTTTGGCAAAAGATCGCCTGCCACATCGGCATTGCATGGGGTGATGCAGGGACATTGCCCATCATCTCGTCGAGCGGGGCGCGTCCGTCGATGCCATGCGCCGCGCAGATCGCGATCTTGCGTCTCGCGTGCCGCTCCGCCGCGGGCAGAAAGACATCGGGACCCGCCAGGTATGCCGAAACCGCCATCCAACGGTCGCTCCGAATTGGCTACGCCGAGTGCTACCATCCGGGCTGCATCCGAGGGCGCTGCTTCGCACTATAATGGCGGGCCTGATTCGCTTCGAGGCGCGCGGCGGCTGGGACACGGCGGAGGGCAGCCGTCATTTCGGATGAGGGCGGAGGGAACTGATCTGATAAACTCTGACCCGGATCCTGAGGTTCGGGGCGGCCGGGCGTGACGATGCGGAAGCGGGTGCAGGTCGGTGAACCCTGCGGCGGGTTCACGCTGCTCGAGGTACTGATCGCGTTCATCATCGCCGCAATGGCGCTCTCGGTGTTGTTTTCCGGTTCGCTGCAGGGCTTGCTGTCGGTTCAGGCCGCGACCGCCTATGAGCAGGCGGTGTCCCGCGCGCGCTCGCATCTTGCCGCCGAGGCCGTGACGCTCGTACCGGGTGAGCGGGAGGGCGACGATGGCGGCGGATTTCGCTGGCATGTCCGCGTCCATCCGGCCGAGACATTCAGGCGCAAGCCGGAGATGGACCAGGCCGCTCCCGCGCTCGGCGTAACGGTCGAGCCGATCGGCGTCACGCTCTACGCCATCGATGTGGCGATCACCTGGGTCGCCGCCCGCCGGAGTCGTGAGGTGCGCCTGGTAAGCGAGCGGCTGGCGCCGATGCCTGCCGGCCTCCCTTGATGCGCTCCATTCCTCAGACTAGACGTGCGTCCCACGGCACCGCCGCCCCGGCCTCGGCGGCGCAGGCCACGCAGCACGGCGACCTGATCGCATGGTGACGGAATTCCTGGCCTGGTGGGCCGAGCAGATCATCGGCCTTGTGCCCCGCTCGGTGTGGGCCTGGGCGTCCCAGCGCAGCAGCGCGCTCGTCGTCACGGTGGCGACCACATCCGGCACGAATGCGACGTCGGTCGACGTGTCATTGCGCCGCAACAAGCGCGAGCGCCCGCTCGGACATTTCGCGCTCGCTCCGGAGGCCGGCCGGCTGTTGCGCGACCGCCTGGTACGGATCAAGCAGCCGGCGACGGTGGTGCTGCGCCTCGCGTCGTCATGGTTGCTGGAGCGTGAGGTTACGCTGCCGATTGCCGCCGAGCGCGACCCGGCTCGAGCTTTGGCCTACGAGCTCGATCCGGCTGACGCCGTTCGCGGCCGAAGAGGTGTTCTGGGCCTGGGGTCTCCTGCGGCGAGACCGCGACCAGGGCCGCCTTCACCTGCGCCTCTCGATCGTGCCGCGGGCCGGATCTGCGATCGGTGCTCGCGATGCTCGACGCGGCCGGCGTGACGCCCCGCTTGCTGGAAGCCGACGACCGCCGAGGAGGTGCGCGCGATCCCGCTCGACCGGCCGGACGAGGCGCGCACGCGTCTCGGCCGGGCGGCGCCCAAGTTGGCCGGCATTGCCTGCACGGCACTCGCGCTGACCGCCGTCGGGCTGCCCTTCGTGCGGCAGGCGCTGGACCGCGCGGACGTCGAGAACCGGATCGAGATGCTGCGGCCCCGCGTCGCCGAGGCCGAGGCGCTGCGGCAACGCATCGCCGGCAACGAGGCCGGGTCCGACGTCATCGCTGCCGAGCGTGCCCGCCTGGGTGACCCGCTGCGGGTGATCGCCGCCGTCACCGATATCCTGCCGGATGACACTTTCCTGACGGAGATGCAGCTGCGCCGCGGCCGGCTCAGCCTTGCCGGACAGTCCGCCGCCGCCGCGCGGCTCATCCCCGCCTTGGCCGCCGAGCCGACGTTCCGCAACCCCGCTTTCGTCGCCCCCGTCACCCGGGTCGAACGCGGCCAGGCCGACGTGTTCTCGATCGCCCTCGACCTGGGGCCGGAGCGTTGAACGCGCTGCCCACCGGCCGACGCGGCGGCCTGCTCGCACTCGGGCTGACCCTGTTGGTGCTGGCCGCACTCTGGATCGGCGTCGCCGCGCCGCTGGTCGAGCGATACGCGGACGGCGCCGAGAGCCTGCGCCAGCGGCGCGCACTGGCCCGGCGCATGAGCGAGCTGGTCGCCACCCTGCCGGCGCTTCGCCAGCAGGTGCACGACAGCGCCGCCGATACGCCCGGTCCAAGCGCGGTGCTCGAGGCCGGCAGCGACGCGATCGCCAGCGCGCGGCTGCAGGAGTTGTTGCAGGCGATGGCCGAGCAGGCCGGAATCCGGCTGAGCCGGGTGGAGACGCTGCCGGTCGAGCCGCGCGGCGCCTATGCGCGGATCGGCCTCCGCCTCGGCTTCGCCACCGACTGGCCGGCGCTGATCCAGCTCCTGCAGGCAATCGAGGACGCCACACCGCAGATGCTGGTCGACGATCTGCGCGTCGGCACGCACCGGACTGCGGCTCGCCGGAACGCGGGGCTCGATCGACGCCAGCCTGTCGGTGTTCGCCTTCCACCCTGCCGAGAAGCGGGCGACTGGGCAATGACGCGACCGGGCGCTATTGCCACCTCTGTGCTTGCCTTGAGCCTTCTCGCCGTGATCGCCGTCGAGTTCGGCCGTTCCGGCGACGCGACCGCCGACGCACTCCCGTCGGATCGGCCGCCGCGCAGGGCGGAGCCGGCTCGCGGGCCACAACCGCCGACTCGCGTCGAGCAATGGATCGCGACCAGCCTGGCGCGTCCGCTGTTTGCGCCGGACCGCCGTCCGCCCGCGGCCGGAACCGTCGCCGCGACCAGCGGGGGGCCGCACCTGCCGCGCCTCGCGGGCACGTTGGTCAGCACCGAGGGACACCGTGCGATCTTCGCCGCCGAGGCGGATGGCGGTCGTCCCCTCGTGGTCGACGAAGGCGGGCGGGTCGGGCCGTGGACCGTGCGCTCGATCGCACCCGGCGAGGTGATGCTGTCCGGGCCGGATGGCCAGCGCACCATCGGCCCTTCGTTCGACCGCACCGCTCCCGCTCCCGAGGCGGGCAAACCGGCATTGCCGCCAGCCTCGGGTGCGGCGGGGGTTGCGGGCATCAACCCGTCCGGCGCGGCTCTCCCAAGCGGCGCCGGCAACGGCGCGGCGGTGCGACGGACCAGATGATTGTTCGCTTGCTGCCAAGGCTCCTTCTGGCGATCCTGCTCGCCGGCTGCGAGAGCACGCCCGCGCCCGTCATCGAGCCTCTGCCCCTTCCGGCGCTCGACAGCGGCGTCGCGCAGCCGCGGGTCAACGCCAAGGTTGGCACGCCCGAAGCCGAGCCGCCGGCGCAGGTCTCCATCGGCAGCCCGGCGACTGCGCCGCCCGGTCCGGGCACGCGCGCGGAGGGCGGCGGCGACATTTCGCTCGATTTTGCCGACACCGATATTCGCGAGATCGCGGCGCAGATCCTCGGCAACCTGCTGAAGGTCAATTACACGATCGATCCCGCCGTGCATGGCACCGCGACGCTGCACACCTCGCGCCCGCTGACGCCGCGCCCAGCTACTCCCCACCCTGCAGGTGCTGCTCGGCCAGGCCGGCGCGTCGCTGCTGCAATCGGGCGCGCTCTACCGGATCGTCCCCGCCGCCGCCGCCGCCGGGACGCTGGAGATCGCCGGCGGCGACGCTGCCGCCGGGGCGACGGTGGTGCCGCTGCGATACGCCAGCGCCGACGATCTCGCGAAGGTTTTGCAGCAATTCGTCGGCAACGGCGCCAAGGTGGTGCCGGCCGCCGGCAGCAACGCGCTGCTGGTCAGCGGCGAGCCGGGGCCGCGCGCGACCCTGATCGAGCTGATCCGCAGCTTCGACACCGACGTGCTCTCCGGCCAGTCCTACGCGCTGCTCCCGGTGACATCGGGAAGCGTCAAGGATTTTGCGGGCGCGCTGCAGGATGCGCTGCGCGGGCAGGGCGGCAGTTCGCTCGCCGGCGCCGTGCGCGTGGTGCCGATGGAGCGCGTCGACGCCGTGCTGGTGATCGCCAGCCAGCCGCGAATCCTCGACGACGTGCGCCGGATCTATAACCTGGTGAACCGCGCCCGTGCCCAGACGGTGCGAAGCTGGCACGTCTATTACCTGCAGAACGGCAAGTCGAACGACGTCGCCTTCGTGCTGCAGCAGGCCTTTACGCCGAACAACGTGACGGCGCAGCCGAGCGGCGCCGGCCAGACCACGCCGGGACTGGCGAACCAGACCGTCGCCGGCGGCGGCGGGTTCGGCGGCCCGCGCTCCCAATCCGGCGGCAACGGCGGCTTCGGTGGCAATGGAGGCGGGTACGGCGGGGGTTACGGCGGCGGGGGGTTCGGCGGAGCACAGGGCGGCGGCCTCTCGGGCGGCTTTGGCGGATCAGCGGGCGGCGGCCTTGCCGGCGGTGGGCTGGCAGGCGGCGGCGGGGGTTTTGGCAACCAGGCCGGGGGGCCGGGTCAGCAGGGGCCGGGCGCGGCGCAGCCCGCGCAGGCTCCGACGACCAATCCTCTCCTGGGTGGCCTCGAGCCGCCGACCGGCGCCGCCGGCGGGCAAGCAAATCCCAATCAGATGCGGATCATCCCGAACGAACAGAACAACGCGTTGGTGATCTACGCGACCCAGCGCGAGGAGGACACGGTCGAGGCGATGCTGCGCAAGCTCGACATCCTGCCGCTGCAGGTGCGCATCGACGCCGTCATCGCCGAGGTCACGCTGAACCACACGCTGCAGTACGGCACGCAGTTCTTCTTCAAATCGGGTGGCATCAACGGGATTTTGAGCAACGTCGAGCAGACGCTGAACACCGCCAACCTGTCCGCCTCCCAGTTCGCCACCGGATTTCCGGGGTTCGTCATCGGCGGCAGCGGGCTCGGCGGCGCGCCGTTCGCGATCAACGCGCTGCAAGCCGTCACCACGGTCCACGTGCTCTCGTCGCCCCAGTTGCTGGTGCTCGACAACCAATCGGCTCGGCTGCAGGTCGGCAACGTGGTGCCCTACCTCAGCCAGACATCGCAGAGCACGTTGACCAGCAATGCGCCGGTCGTGAACTCGGTCAACTACCAGCCGACCGGCGTCATCCTCGAAGTGACACCGCGGGTGAACAGTGGCGGACTGGTCACGATGGACGTGGCACAGGAGGTCAGCGATGTCGCGACCACGGTGACGACGGAAGGGCTCAACTCGCCGACCTTCCTCGAACGCAACGTCACCTCGCGCGTCGTCGTGCAGGACGGCCAGACGATCGGCCTCGCCGGCCTGATCCGCGACAGCGACACGCGGGGCAATTCCGGCCTGCCATGGCTCAAGAACATCCCGGTGCTCGGCCTCCTTGCCGGCAGCCAGAACAACCAGCGCGTCCGTACCGAACTGCTCGTGCTCATCACGCCGCATGTCATCCACGACCAGCGCGATGCCCGCGCGCTCACCGAGGACCTGCGCGAGCAGCTCATCAATTCCGCCGCGGTACCGGCCGAGCTGCAGGCGGCGAGGCCGAGCGGCTCGGCGGACCCGAACGCGCGGCTGCGCAAGCGGCTTGGACTGGAGTGAGGCGAGAAGCGGCCTTGCGTGCCGGCCGGGACCGCGGTTTCGCGCTGCTGATCGTGCTGTGGACGCTCGGGCTGCTGTCCCTGATCGCGACGCAGATCCTGGCCTCGGGGCGCAGCGAAACGCAGCTTGCAGCGAACATCCGCAGCAACGCGCTTGCCGAGGCCGCGGCGGACGGCGCGGTCAACCAGAGCGTTCTGCGCCTGATGCAGGGCGCCTGGCGGCCCGACGGCACGCCGCACGTCCTGCGGATCGCGGCGGCGGTCGTCGAGGTGCGGATGGAGGACGAGGCGCGGAAGATCAATCCGAACTTCGCACCGCCGGCAGTGATGGCGGCACTGCTCCGCACCATCGGTCTCGACCCGGCCCGTGCCACCTCGCTCGCCGCCGCGATCGCCGATTGGCGCACGCGCAGCGTCGAACCGCTACCCGGCGGGGCCAAGGCGGCACAGTACCGCGCCGCCGGTCTTCCGTACGGGCCGGCATTACGGCCGTTCGAAAACCTCGACGAACTCGGCCTGGTTCTCGGCATGCGCCCGACATCCTCGCCCGCCTCAAGCCGCTGCTGTCGGTCTACGGCGACAACAGCGTCAGGCGCTCGGCGGCCGATCCGCTTGGCGAGCAGGCATCCGAAGACGCCCGCACCGGCGGGGACGTCGCGGAGGAGGACCCGTCCGATCGCCCGGACGTGACTGCCACCGTGCGCGCCGACCGCGGCCGGACCTGGCGGCGCGCGTTTCACCCGTCAGGCGGTGGTGCGGATCAAGGCCGATCCGAACGGCAGCTTGGATGCGTTCCAGATCCTCACCTGGGAAACACCGGAGGGATAGCGCGCAGGTTCTGATGGCGAGTTCAGGGATTGCAGATCTGACCCTCGCTCCCACCGGTGCCGGGCGGCCCGGCCGAGCAGAGATCGTAGTCGCGGCCGCTGCGCGACGAGGGATCGCGATAGGTGTACGGGTGGCTCCATGGGTCGACCGGCACGCCGCCCTTGATGTAGGGACCGTTCCAGTTGTCAACATCGGTCGGCTTGCTGACCAGAGCTTGCAGTCCCTCTTCGGTCGATGGGTAGCGGCCGACATCGAGCTTGTAGAGATCGAGCACCGAGGAGATGCGTTCGATCGACTGCCGGGCGACCGACGTGCGGGCCGAGCCGAGCTGGCGCAGCGCGGCCGGCGCGACAAGACCGATCAGCAGGCCGAGGATGGCGATGACGACGAGGATCTCGAGCAGGGTAAAGCCGTCTTCGCCGCGTCGCGGCTGCGGGGACGGCGTTGCGTCATGCGGCATGGGCGACAATCCGATCGATGTACCAGTCGAGATCAGCGGAATCAGCGCCTCCCATACGCGGCGGCCCGAGAGCCGACAACTCCGCTCCCGGCGATGCGCCAATGATCCTTCGGTGACTGCCTGATGGCCATTCCGTTCCTCTCCTGCATGGTCGCCGCCGCCGCGTTCTATCACCTGCCGCCGCGCGTGCTGCCGTCGATCCAGGCGGTCGAGGGCGGCCGGGTCGGCAGCGTGCATGTGAACACGGACCGGTCGCAGGATCTCGGCGTGATGCAGGTGAACACGCGCTGGCTGCAACCGCTCGCGCGCGTAGCCGGCATGACACCCGAGACCGTGCGCGCGCGGCTGGTGTTCGACGGCTGCTTCAACATCGCCGCGGCGGCGGCGATCATGCGCACATATCTCGACGAGACCGGCGGCAACCTGCTGCTCGCCGTCGGCTACTACCACTCGCACACGCCGGCCCTGCGCGACGGCTACGAGGCGCGCGTGCTGGAGTTGGCGACGACCTTGTTCGTGCGGCGCCGCGACTTCGGGCGCTGATCCGGCGGTGTCCGGCGGCGGCGGGCGCAAGGCCCTTCATGGCCGCGGACGCTCCCGCATCGGCGCGCTCACGATGTCGGGCCAGTGCCGCCGGCGATCGACGAAAGCCAGGCGGAAGCGCACGAGTGCCGGCGGGCCGGCGCGCCCGTCCCACTCGGTCACCCACCCTCCTGGCTTGCCGACGCCGGGCCTGCCGGCGATCGGCCGCTGCCAGTAGCTGATCTCGACATGATCGACGCCATCGGCGAGCGTTGCCTGCGCCGGCACGCGCGCCGGTCCAAGCCAATTTCGGAAATGCGTCAGCCAGAACAGCGACAGCCGGTGCGCGGCGTCCACCGAAACCGAAACGTCCGCCTGGCGGCTTGCGAGCTGCGCCGCCGCGAACGGCAGGTCGGTGGTGAAGGAGACGCTGTGCGCGTTGCCTCGGACAAGGGTGCCGGATACCTGGCTGCCCGGGTCCATGCGCTCGACCATCGTCCGCAGCGTGCGATCCACCGTGTCGAGATCACCGCGCTCGGTGGTGATCTGCGCCTGCGAGCGCCAGGCTTGCAGCCCGAACTGGATGCCCTGCGTCAGCATCACCAGGACGAAACCGAGCACGACCAGCCCGACCAGGATCTCGAGCAACGTGAAGCCGCGTTCGTCGTGCGCGCGCCTAGCGGGCATCGGCGACGCTGACCCGCCCGGTGAGCCAGTCCACGCCGATCCGCACCACCCGCCCGCTCTCGGCCAGCTCGATCCGGCCACCGGTGGAGCTGCCGTCCGGCGCGAAGCTGATGGCACCGAGCCGATCCCCGGCGGTCTGGCCGGTCACCGTCGTTACCGAGATCGCCAGCGCGGGCGGCAAGGTCCGCAGCGTGCCGTCGCCGGTGCGGTAGGCGTGGCCGGCCACGTCGACGCTCACGCCGACCGGACGGTTCTGCGCGATCGCCTGCGCCCGGGCGACCCGCAACGCGCCCACCAAGCCGCGCGCCGCGGCATCCGTCTCCAGTCGCTGGCTGCGCGCCGGCCCGCGGCTGACGATCAGCCCGACGATCAGCGCGAGCACCGCGAGGACGACCAGCATCTCGATCAGGGTGAAGCCGCCGTCGCGCCTGCGCGCGAGCACCGCCGCTAGTCCACCGACTGGACGACGAAACCGCTGGTCAGGGCGCGGACGACGTAGCCATGCGCCCGATAGTGGAGGATCGGCGTCATGCCGCCGTGGTCGGCGTCGTAGGCATAGTCGGACGCGTAGACCTCGCACCGGACGGCATTCCGGCCGCCGGCTTGTGCCTCGCTGACAGTGCGACGGTCGATGCGCGTATAAATGTTCAATTGCCGCAGCTTGTACGACACGAAGTCGAGCACGTCGGGGTTCGCGCACACCGGTGCAGGCGGCTGCTCTGCAATTGCGGGCGCGGCGGACAGCAGCACTGCCATGACTGAAAACATCGCCCGGATCACGTCGGCCTCCTGCCTTCAACCGGTGCTTCCGCCATACAGCCAGACGATCCACAGCGCCAGCGCGAGCGGCGGGCCGAACGGCAACTTGGTATTCCGGTCCACGCGCCGGCCGCGCAGATGCTGCGCGCCGGCGAGCAGCAAACCGGTGACCGCCGCCAGCAGCAAAACCTGCGGCAGCGCCTGCCAGCCTACCCATGCACCGGCGGCGCCCAGCAGCTTGGCGTCCCCGGCTCCGAGCCCGTCACGGCGGCGCCACGCCCGGTAGCCGGCTGCAATGGCGCGGAGCCCGACATAGCCGAGGGCGGCTCCGGCGGTGTGCCCGAGAAGGTCGCCTGGATCGAACAGCGCGGCCACGCCGAGACCGGCGGCGAGCAGCGGCAAGGTCAATACGTCCGGCAGGCGCATCCACTCCCAGTCGATCCAGGCGAGTGCCAGCAACGTCCAGCCGAGCCCGCAATCGGCCCAAAGCAGCCCGGGCGAGCCGCCATCCACGGTGGCCGCCCAGACGGCGACGGCGAGGGCGGCCAGTTCGATCGCCGGATGGAAGGCGCCGATCGGCGCGGCGCATCGGCGGCAACGTCCGCGCAGCGCGAGATAGCTCGCCACCGGTACCAGTTCGAGCGGCGACAGCGCCGCGCCGCACGCCTCGCAGCAGGATCGCGACAGCACGACCGGGCGATCGCGCGGCAGGCGGCGGATCAGCACGCCCAGAAAGCTGCCGACGAACGGCGCGGCAAGCAGCGGCAGCAGGGTCGGCCAAACTGTCATGGCTGGTCTCCATTGCCTCGGATGCCGCTTTGCCGGCAATCATGCGGCCGATCGGAGGTGCTTTGGCCCCGCAGGACGCGATGCAGACCGTCACCGGGACGCGCCAGTTGCCCAGCGCGGGCGGCGCGCCGCTCGACCAGCTCGCCGACCTACTCGTCGCGCGCGGCCATTGCGACGGCAAGACGCTCGAGCGTGCCCGCCGCGTCGCCGCCGAGACCGGGCAGCGGCTGGATGCGGTGCTGATCCAGCTCGGCATGACCACCGAGCGGGCCGTGGCCGAAGCGCTGGCCGCGCTGCTCGACCTGCCGCTCGCGACGGCCGACCGTTATCCGGCGGAGGCAGTGCTTCCCGAGCGCCTCGGCCGCCGCTTCCTCCGCCAGGCGCGGGCGTTGCCGGTGGCCGTCGAGGACGATCGCCTCGTGCTGGCGACCGCCGATCCCCTCGACGACTTCACCCCCGCCGCCGTCGCGGCCGCGACGGGCCGGGCGGTGGCGCTCGAGGTGGCGCTCCCCGTCGATCTCGACGCCGCTTTCGACCGGCTCTACCCCGAGACCGCCAGCGAGGACGACCGCGCCGGCGACGCGCAGGCGGCCAGCGGACAGGGCGAGCCGAACGAGGAGGACGCCGAGCGGCTGAAGGACATGGCGAGCGAGGCGCCGGTGATCCGCCTCGTGAACCAGATCATCGCCCGCGCGGTGGAGACCCAGGCGTCCGACATCCATATCGAGCCGTTCGAGGACCGGCTGCGCGTGCGCTACCGCTACGACGGCGTGCTGCACGAGGCGGACAGCCCGCCGCTGCGGCTCGCGGCACCGATCACCTCGCGCATAAAGATCATGGCCAAGCTCGACATCGCCGAGCGACGGCTGCCGCAGGACGGCCGCATCAAGCTGGCGGTGCGCGGGCAGGAGACGGATTTCCGCGTCTCCACCGTGCCCTCGCTCACGGCGAGACGGTGGTGCTGCGCGTGCTCGACCGCACGGCCGTCGTCTTCGACTACGCCAAGCTCGGCCTCGCGCCCGCCGTGATCGAGCGCTTCGGCGGCGCGCTGGAATTGCCGAACGGCATCGTGCTGGTCACCGGCCCGACCGGCAGCGGCAAGACGACGACGCTCTACACCGGCCTGCTGGCGCTCAACGCGGTGACGCGCAAGATCGTCACCGTCGAGGACCCGATCGAATACCAGTTGCGCGGCATCAACCAGATCCAGGTCAAGCCGCAGATCGGCCTCGATTTCGCCAACCTGCTCCGCTCGATCCTCCGGCAGGACCCCGACGTCATCATGGTCGGCGAGATCCGCGATCTCGAGACGGCGCAGATCGCGGTGCAGGCGGCGCTCACCGGCCATCTCGTGCTGTCCACGCTGCACACCAACTCGGCCGCCGCCAGCATCACGCGGCTGCGCGACATGGGGCTTGAGGACTACCTGATTACCGCGGTGCTCCGCGGCGTGCTGGCGCAACGCCTGGTCCGCCGGCTCTGCACCCAATGCCGCCGACCGGCGCCGGCGCCGGCCGAACTCGTCCGTCGCTTCGCGCTCGACCGGCGCGTGACGGGCGACGCGATCACGCTTTGGCACCCGGTCGGCTGCCCGGCCTGCCGGCAGACCGGCTATCGCGGCCGCCAGGCGATCGCCGAATTCCTTCAGCCCGACGCCGCGGTGGAACAGCTCATCTTCAGCCGCGCCAACCACACGCATATCGAGCGTGCCGCGGTGGAGGGCGGCATGGTGACGATGTTCGATGCCGGGCTCGATGCGGTCCTCGCCGGCACGACGACCATCGAGGAGGTCGTGCGGTCGATCCGCACGGAGGGCTGAGCGTGCCCGCGTTCCGCTACAGCGCCATCGACGCGGCGGGCAAGGTGCGGCACGGCGTGATGGAAGCGCCGAGCGAGGCCTTTGTCGTGAACCGGCTGCAGCGCGAGGGCAGCATCCCGATGCGCGCCGACCCGGCCGAGCGCGGCGGCTTCCTCGCCGACCTGCTCGCGCGGGATTTCGGCCGCGGCAGCGCGCTCGGCAAGCAGGAGGTGGCGAACGCGACGCGCGAACTGGCGATCATGCTCGCCGCCGGCCAGGACCTCGATCGCAGCCTGCGCTTCCTTACCGAGACGGCACCCAGCGCGCGGGTGCGCCGGGTGATGGACCAGTTGCGCAACGCGGTGCGGGACGGCGCCCCGCTGTCAGTCGCGCTCGGCGCGCATCCGCGCAGTTTCCCGCGCCTCTATGTCGGCCTGGTGCGCGCCGGCGAAGCGGGCGGGCGATTGGCCGAGACGCTGCACCATCTCGCCGACCTGCTGGAGACCGAGCGCAGCCTGGCGACGACGGTGAAATCGGCGCTGATCTATCCGGCGCTGCTGATCGTCGCCGCGATCGGCTCGATCACGCTGCTGCTGACCGAGGTGCTGCCGCAGTTCGTCCCCCTGTTCGAGCAGAACGGGGCGGCGCTTCCGGGTTCGACGCAGTTCCTGATCGATGCGGGTGCTTTCGTCGCCCGTGATGGCATCTACCTGCTGATCGTTGCCGGCGGCCTGTTCGTGGCCTTACGCATGCTGTTGCGGCGTCCGCGGCCCCGGCTCGTCATGGACCGGATGCTGCTGCGGGTGCCCATCTTTGGTACGCTGCTGCGCGAGATGCTGGCCGCCCGGTTCACCCGCACGCTCGGCACGCTGATGGTCAACGGCGTGCCGCTGATCGGCGCGCTCGCCATCGTGCGCGACGTGATCGGCAACCGTGTCGCCGTCGAGGCGGTCGATCAGGCCTCGGTCAGCGCCAAGGGCGGTGCCGGGCTGGCCCGACCACTCGATCAATCGGGCATTTTCCCGCGCCGGATGATCTACCTGCTGCGGCTGGGCGAGGAGAACGCCCAGATCGGCCCGATCGCGCTGCGGGCTGCCGAGATCCACGAGCAGAAGACGCGCACCGGCGTGCAGCGCCTGGTGTCGCTGTTGGTTCCCGTCATCACAATCGTCATGGGCGCCGCCGTCGCCGGCATCGTCTCCTCGCTGCTGCTCGCCATGCTCAGCCTGAACGACTTGGCGAACTAGTGGATGAAATCTGACGATCGAGTCCTTTTGGGGATTCCCTCGGCTCGGTGCGGCATGCGAGTTGGATGCATGCGCACCGGTGTCACCGTCGATGTTTCCTCCGCCGACCGCGAGCGGCTGCTTGCCATTTCGGCCGACCGCAACAGCCCGCAGAAGCACGTCTGGCGCGCTCGGATCGTGCTGCTGACCGCCGAGGGCCACGGCACGGCCGAGATCATGCGGCAGGCGGGCGTGGCCAAGACCGCCGTCTGGCGCTGGCAGGAGCGGTTCATGCAGGAGGGCGTGGACGGCTTGCTGCGCGACAAGACCCGGCCGTCGCGCATCCCGCCGCTGGCGCCCGAGATCGCCGACCGCGTGGTGGCGCTCACGCTCGGGCCGCCGCCCGGCGAGACGACGCACTGGACCGCCCCGGCGATGGCCAAGGTCGTCGGGGTCAGCGTCAGCTCGGTGCAGCGCATCTGGCGCGGCGCACGGCCTGCAGCCGCACCGGCTGCGTCAGTTCAAGCTGTCCAATGACCCGAACTTCGCGGCCAAGCTGCGCGACATCGTCGGCCTCTACCTCGACCCGCCGGCCCATGCCGTGGTGCTGTCGGTGGACGAAAAGAGCCAGATCCAGGCGCTCGACCGCACCCAGGCGGGGCTGCCGCTCAAGCGCGGGCGCTGCGGCACCATGACGCATGACTACAAGCGCAACGGCACGACCACGTTGTTCGCGGCGCTCGACGTGCTCGCGGGCCGCGTGATCGGGCGCTGCATGCAGCGCCACCGCCACCAGGAATTCATCCGCTTCCTCAACGCCATCGAGCGCGAGGTGCCCGCGGGCAAGCTGATCCACGTGATCCTGGACAACTACGCCGCCCACAAGCACCCCAAGGTGATCAAGTGGCTCGGCCGGCATCCGCGCTTCACGTTCCATTTCACGCCGACCTCGGCGTCCTGGGTGAACGCCGTCGAGGGTTTCTTCGCCAAGCTCACAAAGCAGCGGCTCAAGCGCGGCGTGTTCCATTCCCTCGTCTCGCTCCAGGCAGCCATCAACCGTTACGTCGCCCGAGCCAACGACCACCCGCGCCCCTTCCGCTGGACCAAGGACCCCGACAAGATCATCGCCGCCGTCCGACGAGGGCATCAAGTGCTAGACTTCGCTCCACTAGGCGGGGCAGGGCAACCGGCCCGTCATCGCAAGCCACGCCGCTGCGCGGCTCGCGATGACGAGGCGAGGGATCTATCTTCCGAAGCTGAACAGGTCCATCAGGTCGCCGATCGCCGGCGAATTCACCGGGACATACGGATTCCCGTTGGTCTGCGGGTTCGGCAGATTGTCGCGGCTGCGGTTGCTGATCGGGCCGAGGTTCCAGTTGCTTTCGATGAACTTGGCCAGCGACACGTGGTCCGTATAGCTGTGGGAGATATGGCCGCCGGTGCTGTATTTGGACACCACGAGAAGCGGGATGCGCGTGCCGTCGCCGAAGAAGTCGAGCGGCTGCACGTAGCCAGAATCGTAGTATCCACCGCCCTCATCGAATGTGACGAAGATCGCCGTGTCATTCCAAACCTGCGGATTGGCTTTCACCCCGTCGACGATCTTTTTGACGAAGCCCTCGAAGAGATTGAGCTTCGACGAGGCGGGATGGCCGTCGACGAGACCGCTCGGCTTGACATAGGAGACCGCCGGAAGCGAGTCATTCGCGATGCTCGCGTAGAGATCGGTCGTGTCCTTGAGGTGCGCCGTCCGCTGAGCGGCATCGGTCATGATCGACGTCGAGTACTGCGCCCAGTTGCAGATGTTGCAATATGAGTCCGCCGGATTGGTCTCGTATTTGTCGTTGAGGTACAGGTTGAACTGGTCGCCATAATAAGCCCAGGACACCTGATTGGCGGTCAAGAGATCGCCAACGGTCGGCACGGTCGACGGGGGGACCGTATAGACAGTGTTGGCGGAGTTGGTGTCGGTGTAGGCGTCCGTGCCGTCGCCGAAATAACCCGGATTGTAGTTGTTCAGCAGATAATAGCGGTCGGTCTGACAGCGCGAGCTGACCTTCCGTGGCAGCGATCCGAGATAGTTCAGTACCGCCGGAACGCCGGGCTGGTTGGGATCGGCGCAGTTGCTGTAGGAGCCGCCGCCATAGTTCGTGCGTGGCGCCGGGCGTCCCCGCGCCGCCGCCGTAGCCGTCCTGGATATAGTAGTTGTTGGTACCAGGCTGCGGGTCGGGATCTTCGATCTGGCTCAGTGAATTGGGGTTGCCCGGCGAGCGGCACTGTCGGGTTGTTTGGATCGACGCCGAAGTTCGGCGGCACCGCCGGATTGCCGTTGCCGTCGCTGAACCATATCGCATCGCCCGTGCCGAGCATGATGTGGTTGGCGCCGGTTCCGCCGGATACCGCCTGGTGGTAGTTGTCGCTCATCGCATAGGTGTCGGCGAGCGCCTTGAGATAGGGCGCGTCGCCCTGCTGCATGTTGTAGAAGCCCATTGAGGTCGAACCTTCGCCGGTCGACGTGTCGTCGAAGTTCGACGGCTGGCCATTGCCGTTGGAACCCGCGCCGACGGTCACTTCCACCCATGGGAAAAGGTTCGCTGCGCAGCCCGACCCGTTGTGCTTGGTAATGGCGGCGGCATCGCAATTGAGCTGCTGCCACATCTGATAGAACCGATGCACCGGGCTGGCGGCATAGGCGTCATACGGGAAGCTGTTTGATGTGATCTGGAACGGCCCTGGCGGCAGATTGCTGGCGTCATGTCCGTTGTAATTGATGCGCGCGTCCGGCACTTTGCTCGTTTGGCCGGTTCCGCCGGTCAGCAGGTATTGGTAGTAGTCGCTCGCCAGACCGTTTTCCAGCGCCTGGCCGCCGTGACATTGTCGGGGGTGTTGCAGGCGGTTCCGGTGGTGACGCCGAGCGTCTGACACACGTAGGGAGTCGAGGGACCGCCGGTGAGTGCGGGCGGCAAAGTGGCATAAGGCGTCTGATCGGGCGGGCTGATCTCATAGCTTGTGGTGTCGGAAGCCTGGGATTGCACGGCGTCGCCGTAATTGGGTCCCGGCGTACCATCGGCGTTGACGATCTTCTTGGTCAGGAGATTGAGGACTTTTTCGTCCTTGGACACCGGCTGGTATGTCGCGAAGACATGATCGAACGTCCGGTTCTCGCCGATGATGATGATGACGTGCTTGATCGGCGTGCGGCTGTCGTGGGCCGCCGCCGCAATCGGCGTCATGCTGTTGGCGATCATCGCGCCGACCGCGACGCACGACATCAACTTCTGCTTGAGACCCGCACGTTGCAAAGAACCAGACCACATGTTTCACCCGTTTTTCGTGGACGTACAAGTCGGCCGAATGTTACGGGGCGAACATGTTGGCCGGTTGACGCTTCGATGAACGTCCGATTACCGTTTCGCGCTCTGATGGAAGCGAATGCTCGCCCTTCGCCGAGCGGGACGAAGGTGGCGCGGATCAGTTCCTGATCCGGTCGGGTTGATTGCTGTTCAAGGCTCGCGCTCCGTCGGACTTGCCTTGCGGGTCCTACAACCCGACACGCCGTCCCGCCTCGTGCAGAACTTGGCCGACCCGGTGCAGCAGGCCGCCGGCGCCGCGCTCCTCAAACAACGCGTCGAAACGGTCGGTGGCGAGCTTGGCTTGGCTCCAGCCGTCGTCCAGCGCCTCATGCGCGCGTGCCATCAGTCCGGCTCGCCGTCCCACATGCTCGAGCAGGCTCTCGAGGTGATGGCTCATGCCGAACAGGGAGGCCTTGAACCCCTCCAGCCGGTCGGTTCGGCGCGCGTCCTGCACGTCCGGCGCCAGCGGCGCCTCGGGCAGGTCGTCGCGTGGCGCAGCGCGCCAGGTGAGCGAGGCGAGCGGATCGTTGGCCTGCTCCGCCCGCCGGCCGAGCGGCCGTACCCCCGGCCACAGCCCGCTCGCCATCCGCAGCAGGCTGGTGTGGTCGAATACCTCGTGCACGACGCCCGGATCGAGCCAAGGTGAGATCAGGATCGCCGGCACGCGAAAGCCCAGCCGGTCGAACGAGTAGTGCTGCGTGTGTCCATCCGGCGCAACGGTTGTTGGCGGCACCACGTGGTCGAAGAAGCCGCCGTGTTCATCATACACCACGATCAGCAGGGTACGCGCGAACAGGGCGGGGTTGGCGCGCAGCGTGTTGTAGACGTCGGCGATCAGCGCGTCGCCGCGCAGCACGTCGTGCGGCGGATGCTGGTCGTTCTGGTTCGGGCCGAAATAGGTCGGCTCGATGAACGTGTAGGACGGCAGATCGCCTTTCGCGACGTCGTCCTGCCAGTGCGCGAAGCGGCGGTAGCTGCCGAGGTGCTTGAGCTGGTGCGTCAGCACCAATGATTGCGGCACGTCACCGAAATAGATGCGCCACGGCACGTTCGCATCGTGCAGCTCGTCGTAGAGGGTGCGCTCGTCGTAGAGGTGCAGCTTGCTGCTGAAGAGTCCCCGGCTCGCTGACATGACCGAGCGAGGTGCCCGCGTGGGCGAACAGCCGATTGATCCAGGTCGGACCCGGCAGCGACGAGAACCAGTGGTCGCAGACGACGAACTGCTCCGCCAGGGCGTGCAGGGCCGGCAGAAAGCCGCGCGGATAGTAGCCCATGATCTCGCGGCGCTCGGCCTCGGTGCTGTTCGGGTGAGTGCGCGCGTAGTCGGCGACGAAACCTTGGTTGGTGCCGCCCGCGAGTTGGGCGAGCCCGTTGGGCAGGTAATGCAGCGGATCGCGGTCGATGTTGCGCGAGGTCGTCGGCGCCTGCGCCACTTCGCCGCC
Organism: uncultured Alphaproteobacteria bacterium; assembly: GCA_963719345.1. Classification (GTDB taxonomy): domain Bacteria; phylum Pseudomonadota; class Alphaproteobacteria; order Acetobacterales; family Acetobacteraceae; genus CAVRCA01. The sequence continues at coordinate 71,017 of CAVRCA010000003.1, read as the reverse complement.
GTCCGGATCGGGATTGGTGCGCGGCCGGGCCGGATCGATTCCCGCAAGCGCGGGATGCACTTCGCTCATGCAGCCGAGCATCCGGTCGAAAGCGGCGTTTTCCATCATCAGCACGACGACGTGTTCGAGCGGGGAGGCAGGCGACGACATGGGCTGACCGACCACCTGTAAGTCGACGAGTGTTCCGAAGGCACGCCGCCAAGTTTGTTCAGGCTGGCTGGGGGACCTGGAAGGCAAGTAGCTCGCCAGATATCCCATTGTATCAGTAGCTTAGAGCTGCCGTTCGGCGCCGTTCTGTATCACTCTCTGTAGCGCGCAGCAAGCCATCCTTCACGACCTCCCACGCGGTCGCGACGGGGCGCAGGGGACGTCGCGATGCGGGCGCCCGGGCGAGGCCCGGCGCGTCGGCCACCCGCCGGCGCTCAGGGCCAGCGGCGGCTTGTTCAAGACCGGCGGTCCAATGAGCCAGCGGCTTCCGACTGAACCGCACCGGGTTTGCCGGAGGCTCCAACCCTTGAGAGGATGGAGCGATGAGCACTCCAACGACGAACAAGTTCTCAGTAGAGGTTCGGTCTCGAGCCGTGCGTATGGTGTTTGACCATCAGGCGGAGCACCCGTCGCAATGGGCGGCGATCAACTCGATCGCGGGCAAGATCGGCTGCACGGGCGAGACGCTGCGAAGTTGGGTGCGCCGGTCCGAGCGTGACCAGGGGCTGCGGGCCGGTCCGACAACGCAGGACGGCGAGCGGATCAAGGCCCTGGAGCGCGAGAACCGGGAACTGCGCCAGGCCAACGAGATCCTGCGTAAGGCGTCGGCGTATTTTGCCCAGGCGGAGCTCGACCGCCCATTCAAGCGATGATCGCGTTGATCGACGATCATCGCGCGACGTATGGGGTCGAGCCGATCTGCCGCGTGTTGCGGATCGCCCCATCCACCTACCGCGCGCATGCCGCCCGGCGCATCGATCCCGCCAGACTGCCGTCGCGAACCAAGCGCGACTTGGTCCTCACCGCCGAGATCCGGCGGGTGTTCGAGGCCAACTTCCGCGTCTATGGCGTGCGCAAGGTGTGGCGGCAGCTCGGCCGCGAGGGCATCGCCGCCGCCCGCTGCACCGTGGCCCGGCTGATGCGGCAGGTGGGCCTGCAAGGAGCCGTGCGCGGCCGCGAGGTGCGCACCACCGTCAGCAATCCCGCTACGACCTGCCCGCTCGACCGGGTGAACCGGCAGTTCCGGGCACCACGGCCGAACGCGCTGTGGCTGTCGGACTTCACCTACGTCGCCACCTGGCAGGGTTTCGTCTACGTCGCCTTCGTCATCGACGCCTACGCGCGGCGCATCGTCGGCTGGCGGGTAAGCCGCACGGCGCATGCGGGCTTTGTGCTCGATGCCCTGGAGCAGGCCCTGGCCGACCGACGCCCCGTCGAAGGCGGCGGCTTGGTCCATCATAGCGACAGGGGGGTTCAATACGTCTGTATTCGCTACACCGAGCGCCTCGCCGAGGCTGGCATCGAGCCTTCCGTGGGCAGCGTCGGCGACAGCTATGACAATGCATTGGCCGAGACGATCCACGGTCTCTACAAGACCGAGGTGATCCGCAGACGCGGACCGTGGCGCTCGCTGCAAGCCGTCGAGTTCGCCACCCTCGAATGGGTCGACTGGTTCAACCATCGCCGCCTCCTCGAGCCGATCGGAAACATGCCTCCGGCTGAAGCCGAAGCGCGATACTATGCCGAACTTGAGACACTCCCGATGGCGGCGTGACTCAGGAAAGCCAGCCTCCGGCAAACCCGGTACGGTTCAGCGACCAACTCACCAAGATGCTTGAGCGTGCCAACTTCGCTGTTCTGATAATGACAGGTGAGGACGAGACTGCCGAGGGAGCCCTGCGGGCACGATCAAACGTTGTTCACGAAGTCGGCTTGTTCCAGGGACGTCTCGGATTCTCGAAGGCGGTCGTGCTGCTCGAGGACGGATGCGAGATCTTCAGCAACATACACGGACTGACCAATATACCCTTCCCAAAAGGTCGTATTGAGGCGGCATACCCTGATCTTGAGCGCACGCTCGAACGTGAAAAGCTGTTGGCGCCGCGCTGAGACGCACGGCGTCGGGCGTCTCCGCTCGCACCTCCCGATGCGCGCAGGTGCCTCGCGTCGGCGCTCCCCTTCGCTCTAAGACCACGCATGGAACCGCTGCGGAGAGGGCCGCCTACAGGCCCTTCCCGGCCTATAAGGGCGCTATAGGTGTCCTGAGGCGTGGCGGAGCAGGGGCCCGCCGTGGAGACGCCCTGGCCACCCTTCTGAGGCCCTTCTACGGCATCCTCCACGGGTCTCGATGCCTCGCCCGCGAAGCGCGCCCTGCGCCCGCGACGATTTCAGCCGCAACTGAGGGCAGGCGTCGTGCGTCTCCGCTCGCAATCCTCGATGCGCAGGTGTTTCACGTCGCCGCTGCTCTCTCGCCCCGAAACCACCAATGGAACCGCAGCGGGGAGGGCCGCCCACATGCCATTTTCCTGGCTATTAGGGCGCTACAGGCCGCCTGAGGTTGCGCGGGAGGGGCCGTGGTAAGCGCCGCCGTGGAGACGCCCTGGCGACCTTCCTGAGGCCCTTCCTGGGCACCCTCCACCTGGCCTCAGTGCCACACCGCGAAACACGCACTGTGCCGCGACGATTTCAACTGCAACTGAAGGACACGGCGTCAGTGCGTCCATAAGCTCTCCCGATGCGCAGGGCCTGGCGTCGCCGCTGCGCCTTCGTCCGAAGCCACACTGAGGACCACTGCGGGAAGGACAGCGACACGCACCTGCTGGGCCTATGAGGGCGCTACAGGGCGCTGAGGTCGCGGCGGGTAGGCGATGTGCGGTCGGACTTGGAGACGCCCTGGCGGGGCTTGGAGGGGCGCCCATGGCCTCCATTGGGCGTCGACGAGTGGCTGCCCGGGGCACCCACTTGCTCATGGGCAGTTTCAGCCGCAACGGAGCGAAGCATCGTCGGTCTCCGGCGCATCCGCTTCTCGCTTTGCGACATCGCCTCGGATTGCCGCCCCGTGCTGTCCGCGATGTCGGGCAAGCGGACAGCCTCGACGCAGGCCGCTTCGGCGCGTCGCTCGGGCCACCGCTGTAGACGTAGCTCACGTTGCCGACTTTGCGGTCCGCGGTAGGCTATCACCGTGAGGTCACGATGAGCGCGAGCCACCAGCGTCCGCGGCCGCTGTTCCGATGAGGGCACCGGTGCCGGAACCCTGGCGAGGTGTGATGCCGAGAACCGGCAACATAGCTCCGACACCTTCGCCGTAGCCCGCAGACGCGTCTAGTCTGGCCGAGTGCCCCGTCAACGTGGATCGGACCTCGATGGGCATCGAGACCTTGCGGCACGCGTCGACAAATGTGTGCCTCCAGCTATGGTTCGGAGAGACAGAGGGATCGCTTAGATCAAGCGTCACGCGAAGCCACCGGCCAACCCTGCGTCCCGCTTCAGTGGACCGCAAACCGAACACCTTATCGGGTCGCACATCAGGGAAAAGCGGGCTGCTGCTGGGAAGACCCGCCACATATGCCAGAAACCCTTCGGCGATCAGGGCCGGATGCAATGGGATGGTGCGGCGACTGTCGGCGTTCTTGAGGCTGCGTCCATCCTCCTCGTCATGGATGCGAAGCACCGGCACGCCCTCGATAGTCGTTACGTCCTCCTTGGCCGACTGACAGACCTCGTTGAGGCGCGCGCCGGTCAGGCAGCATATCCAGGGGAGCCACCGAAGCACGCCGCGCTCCTCTCGGGCTGCTAAAAGGATGCTTCGAGCCTCTGCGTCGGTGAACGACCGGACCTTGCGGTTCTGCTTCGCCGTCTTGGGCGGCAGAATGCCTTCAAAGGGGTTCTTGGCGTCGTCTCCGAGCTTGCCGTTTCGGATTGCCCAACGCCAAACAGCGGAGCATTCCGACACGTCGTTGCGCACCGTGGCTGCGCTCAGCCCGCGCCGCTGCATGTCCTCCTTCCATCGCACCGCGTCCGGCTTGGCGACGCGGGCAGCGTCGGAATGCCCAAGGAAGGCCGCTAGCCGGGTCAGGGTTCGTTGCCGGTCATACAGCGGCCGTGTGATGGGCTTTGCGTCGAGCCTTCCCCACCCTCTATCCAGGGCGAAACCCTGGAGCAATTCGGGGAAAGAGGCCCGCAGAAGCAGGGCTTGCACGCTTGCCGTCCGTCACGACACGGTCCGGAAATTGCCGAATGTGCTGGATCGGGTGACCAATCGCCGCGTCCGCGCTGTTGCATCAGTTTGAGGAACCGCACTTCGGCCTGGAACACGGCTTGCCCGACCTGCTCTATCGCAATTGGGGTGATCTTGAAGCCGTGGGCTGAGAGCAGGTCCGATGCCTGTTGGCGGTCGTTGGTGGTCAGCCGAACCACAAGATCGCCGTTGTGGTCCGGCTCTGGCTCGACCTGATCAGCAAGACGATCCAGGATCGGCTCCCAGCCATCCGGACTTCCGGGGTTGTCCCCATACGCTGCCAGCTGTTCGCGATACCAGTGGCCGGCGAGGGCGGCGATGTCTCTGCCCCGTCGGGTCCCTCGGCTCCTTGCTGGCCGCTTCCCGAAGCGGCGCGCAACTTGGAAAGCAACCGGACCAGTGCCCCGGGCGCGAGCCGCTTCGCCTCTCCCGGGTCCTTGGTCCGTAAGTTCTCGCTGATCTCCCAGCGGCAGCCATAAAGCCGCCCAGCGGCATCCCGTAGCGTCTCCGGGACTGCGACGCGAACCCGGTAGACACCGGTGCGAGGATGTTTCGTTGGCCGCGCCATCGCCAGAGCCACCTGTAGCACCCCTCTGTAGCATCGGGGCGGCTGTAAGCCTCTGATATGACGCAAGTCTCTGAACGAATTGCTAATTCGCTTGGACTGGCTGGGGGACCTGGATTCGAACCAAGGCTGCCCGGGTCAGAGCCGGGAGTTCTACCGCTAAACTATCCCCCAAGCGGCCGCACGCACGCCTGCGCGGCCATTACCACTTCGGTCAGGGACCGGCAACCACACGCGGAAATGATGCGTGGCGCGCAGTGCCGCATTGCGAGAATGTTACCTCTCGCGGCGGGACCTGCTGGATGTCGGAGCGTGCGGCGCAACCCTTGAACTCCCGAACGAGCGCCTTCGCCGCGCTCGACCTCGGCACCAACAACTGCCGCCTGTTGGTGGCGGCGCCGTCGCATACCGGCTTCCGGGTCCTCGACAGCTTCAGCCGCATCGTTCGCCTCGGCGAGGGGCTGCACCACACCGGACGGCTGAACTCGATGGCGATGGACCGGGCGATGGACGCCCTGCACGTGTGCGCGGCGCGGCTGGCTCGCCGGCCACCCCGCGCGGTCCGCGCAATCGCCACCGAGGCCTGCCGCCGGGCGGCGAACGGTCGCGAGTTCCTGGCCCGCGTGCGCGACGAGACCGGCCTTGCCATCGACGTCATCTCCACAAGGGAGGAGGCCGAGCTGGCGCTCGAGAGCTGCGCCCCGCTGCTGGCGGGCAGCGGCCAGCGCGCGCTGCTGTTCGATATCGGGGGCGGGTCCACCGAACTCGCCTGGGTCCGGCTTTCCAAAACCGGAGCTCCCGAACTGATCGGCTATGTGTCGGTGCCGGTCGGCGTGGTCACGCTGGCCGATCGGTTCGGCCTCGCGGGCTACACCCCGGCCGGCTTTGCCGCCATGGTCGACGACGTGGCCGGCCGGCTCGCCGGGTTCGAGACCGTCCACTGCATCGCCCATGAGATCCGCAACGCCAACGTCCGGCTGCTCGGGACCAGCGGGACGGTGACCACCCTGGCCGGCATCGCGCTCGGTCTGGAGCGCTACCAGCGGCTGCTGGTCGACGGGACGGTGTTGACCAGCGGGGTGGCGGCGCAGGCGCTCGCCGCCTTGCGGGAACTCGGACGCGAGGGCTTGATGCAGCATCCCTGCGTCGGGCCGGAGCGGGCCGATTTCGTGCTGCCGGGATGCGCCGTCTACTCCGCGATCACGCGGCTCTGGCCGGCGCCGGACGTGGTGGTGGCCGACCGGGGACTGCGCGAAGGGATGCTGCTTCGGATGATCCGGGCCGACCGGGCGCGGCGACAGCGGGGGGCGCGGCCGCACTCGGAACACCGTATTCCCGAGCGCACCCGGCCTCCATGAGCGCCGGCTCCAAGGGAGGCAGCAACCCGCCGCCGCGGGGGACGGCGGTGACGCTGCGCAGCGCGCGCGGGCGCAGCCCCGCATCGCAGCGGTGGCTCGCGCGGCAGCTGAACGACCCCTATGTCCGGGCCGCCAAGCAGCAAGGCTGGCGCTCGCGCGCCGCGTTCAAGCTCGTCGAGCTGGACGATCGGTTCAAGCTGATCCGGCCCGGCTCGCGGGTGATCGATCTCGGCGCGGCGCCGGGCGGCTGGACCCAGGTCGCGGTACGACGGGGGGCCGCGCGGGTGGTCGGCATCGACCTGCTGGCGATCGACCCGGTGAGTGGCGCCGAGCTCGTGCAGGGCGATTTCCTTGACGAGGCGGCGCCGACGCGACTGACCGCGCTGCTCGGCGGGCCGGCCGACCTCGTGCTCTCCGACATGGCGCCGAACACGACCGGCCACGGCGCCACCGACCATCTGCGCATCATGGCGCTGGCCGAGGCGGCGCTGGATTTCGCGCTGCACGTCCTGGCGCCCGGCGGCGCCTTCGTCGCCAAGGTGTTCCAGGGCGGGTCGGAGCGCACCATGCTGGCGACCATGAAGCGGCACTTTGCCGTGGTGCGGCACGCCAAGCCGCCGGCCAGCCGCAAGCAGTCGAGCGAGCTCTACGTCGTGGCGACCGGGTTCCGCCCGGCGACGTGAGGGGCCGCCCTCCGCGGCCGGGTGACGCCGTCTTGTCGCCGAGTTCTGCTTGCGCGGCTCGGGAGCGACCCCTATTTGGAGGCGTCAAGGTCCGGGTCCGTCGCGCAGCGGGTCCGTCGCGCAAAGGTCCGACCATGGCCCCTGACATCCATCCGGAAGCCACTCCCGAGTTCAGCCTCGGGGATGGGAGGTTCGCCGCATCCCGGGTTTCCGAGGCGCTCGCCTTCGACGACGTGCTGGTGGTGCCCGGCTATTCGGAGGTGCTGCCCTCCGCCACCGACACCAGCACGCGGCTGACCCGCGGCATCGGCGTCAACATCCCGCTGATCTCGGCGGCGATGGACACCGTGACCGAGAGCCCGATGGCCATCGCGATGGCGCAGGCGGGCGGCATGGGGGTGATCCACAAGAACCTCGACATCGCCGAACAGGCCGCGCAGGTCCGGCTCGTGAAGAAGTTCGAGTCGGGCATGGTGGTCAATCCCGTCACCATCCATCCCGACCAGACGCTGGCCGACGCCCGCGAGCTGATGAACGCGCACCGGATCAGCGGCATCCCGGTGGTCGAGCCCGGCACCGGCCGGCTGGTCGGTATCCTCACCTACCGCGACGTGCGCTTCGCCACCGATCCGGGCCTGCGCGTCTACGAGCTGATGACCCGGGAAAACCTGGTGACGGTGACGCCGGGCGTCGGGGCGGACGAGGCGCGGCGGCTGCTGCACCGGCACCGGATCGAAAAACTCCTGGTGGTCGACGACGCCTATCGCTGCATCGGGCTGATCACCGTCAAGGACATGGACAAGGCGCAGGCGCACCCGCTCGCCAACAAGGACGAGCTCGGCCGGCTGCGCGTCGCGGCGGCGACCGGCACCGGGCCGGAGGGTCAGGCCCGCGCCGAGGCGTTGGTCGCGGCGGAGGTCGACGTCATCGTGATCGACACCGCGCATGGCCATTCGGCCGGCGTGCTGGCGGCGGTCGGGCGGATCAAGAAGCTCTCCAACGCCGTCCAGGTGATCGCCGGCAACGTCGCGACCCCGGAAGGCGCGCGGGCGCTCATCGAGGCGGGGGCGGACGCGGTGAAGATCGGCATCGGTCCGGGCAGCATCTGCACGACGCGGGTGGTGGCCGGCGTCGGCGTGCCGCAGTTCTCCGCCGTGCTCGAGACCGCCGCGGCGTGCCATGAGCGCGGCGTTCCGGCGATCGCGGACGGCGGCGTGCGGACCAGCGGCGACATCGTCAAGGCGATCGCGGCCGGAGCGGATTGCGTGATGATCGGCAGCCTGCTCGGCGGCACCGACGAGGCGCCGGGCGAGGTTTTTCTCTATCAGGGCCGCTCCTACAAATCGTATCGCGGCATGGGGAGCCTGGGTGCCATGGCGCGCGGCTCGGCCGACCGCTATTTCCAGCAGGACATCAAGGACCAGCTCAAGCTGGTGCCGGAGGGGATCGAGGGGCGCGTCGGCTACAAGGGGCCGGTGAGCGGGGTGGTGCATCAGCTGATCGGCGGCTTGCGCGCCGGCATGGGCTATACCGGCAGCACCTCGATCGCCGATCTGCAGCGCACCGCCCGGTTCCGTCGGATCACCGGCGCGGGCCTGCGCGAAAGCCACGTCCACGACGTCTCGATCACCCGCGAGGCGCCGAACTATCGCCAGGACTGAGCGCCTTCCTTGACGCCCGCCGCCAGGATCGCGGCGGCAATCGAGCTGCTGGCCGCGATCGAGGACGCGCCGCGCCGGCCGGCCGACGCCGTCGCCAATGATTTCTTCCGCAATCGCCGGTTCATCGGCTCGGGCGATCGGCGGTCGGTCTCCGAGCGCGCCTGGTCGGTGCTGCGCACCCGGCGCCGGCTCGCCTGGTGGCTTGAACGAGCGGGGCTGCCGGCGCACGCCGCGCTTCTGGTTGCCGCGTCGCTGCTGGTCGAGGGTTGGGCGCTCGGCGGCGTCGCGCAATCCTTCTCGGGCGGCCGGTTCGCCCCGGCGCCGCTGTCCTCGGCGCAACTGGCCGGCTTGCGCTCGCTCGAGGGCCGCACGCTCGATCACCCCGACATGCCGCAGGCGGTGCGGCTTGAGGTGCCCGACTGGCTGATGCCGGGGCTGCGCGCCCGCTTCGGCGATGCGCTGGAGGCGGAGATGACTGCCCTGTCCGCCCCCGCGCCGCTGGACCTTCGGGTGAACCTGCTGAAAACCACGCGCGAGGCCGCGTGCGCGGCGCTGCGCGAGGAGGGATTGGAAGCGGAGCCGACCCCGCTCTCGCCGTGGGGATTGCGGCTCCCCGGCCGGCGCGCCGTCACGGCCGGCCCGGCGTTCCAGGCGGGACTGGTGGAAATCCAGGACGAGGGCAGCCAGCTTGTCGCGGCGCTGGTCGGTGCGGCGCCGGGAATGCGGATCGCCGATTGGTGCGCCGGGGCTGGCGGCAAGACCCTGGCGATGGCGATGGCGATGGCGAACCGCGGCCATATCGTCGCCTGCGACGTGTCCGTCCACCGGCTCGAAGGCGCGGTGCGGCGGTGGCGACGCGCCGGCGTGTTCAACGCCGAGCAGCACCTGATCCGGCCGGGCGACAAATGGACCAAGCGCCGGGCCGGCACGTTCGACCGCGTGCTGGTCGATGCGCCATGCACCGGCACCGGGACGTGGCGGCGCAACCCCGACGCGCGGCACCGATTGGCCGAACGCGACCTGCTGGAATTGCTGCCGCGCCAGGCTGCCATCCTCGATCAGGCGGCGCCGCTGGTTCGCACCGGCGGGCGTTTGGTCTACGCTACCTGCTCGCTGCTCTCGGACGAGAACGAGGCTCAGGTGTCCGCCTTCCTGTCGCGCCATCCCGGGTTTGCTTTGGTGCCGCTGACGGACGCATGGCCTCTCGAATACCCGCCGCCCTGTCCCGGACCCGCCCTGGCGCTGACGCCGTTGCGGCACGGAACCGACGGCTTCTTCGCCGCGATCCTGGCGCGGACCGCATGATCTCGATCCGCCGCGCCCGTCCCACGGACGCCGTCGCGATCGGGGCAGTACACGTCGCGGCCTGGCGCAGCACCTACCCCGGCATCCTGCCGGACGCCTTTCTCGCCCGCCTGTCGGTGCCCCGGCAGGCCGCCCACTACGATCACGCGATCCGCTCGGGAGCCCCGGTCTACGTCGCCACCGTCACCGGGCAGGAGGCGCTGACGAGCGCCGCGCCGCGCGTGGTCGGTTTTTCCACCGGCGGCCGGGCGCGCGGCATCGGTCCCGGCGTCGAACGGCTTGCCGAGGGCGAGATCGAGACGCTGTACGTGCTGGACGATTTCCGCGACCGCGGGATCGGGCGGCGGCTGATGCGGGCGATGGCGATGCAGCTGGCCGGCGTCGGCTGCCGCACGGCCTGCGTCTGGGTGCTGAAGGACAACCCGAGCCGCTGGTTCTACCAGCGCCTCGGCGGCCGGCCGGTGGCGGAGGCGATGATCCGGGTCGGCGGCGAGCCGGTCGCCCAGGTGGCTTTCGTCTGGGACCCGATCGAGCGGCTGTTGCAAGCCTCGCCACAGGCCTCGTAAGCCTTCCCGATGACGGAAAGCCTGGAAGACCTCGCCGCCGAGCGGGTGCTGATCCTCGATTTCGGCAGCCAAGTGACGCAGCTCATTGCGCGCCGGCTGCGGGAAAGCGGCGTCTATTGCGAGATCTGGCCGTTCAACGCCGATGCCGGCCGCATCGCGGCGTTCGCGCCGCGGGCGGTGATCCTGTCGGGCGGCCCGTCGAGCGTCACCGAGGGGGCGGCGCCGCGCGCGCCGGATGCGGTGTTCACCGCCGGCGTGCCGGTGCTCGGGATCTGCTACGGCGAGCAGACGATGTGTGCCCAGCTCGGCGGCGAAGTGGCGATCTCCGAGCATCGCGAGTTCGGCCGCGCCTTCGTCGACGTCACCGGCGATTGCGAGCTGTTCCACGGCGTCTGGGAGACGGGCGGACGCGAGCAGGTGTGGATGAGCCACGGCGACCGGGTGACGCGTCTGCCGCCGGGCTTTCGCGCCGTAGGCGTCAGCGAGGGCACGCCGTTCGCCGTCATCGCCGACGATGAGCGGCGGTTCTACGGCGTGCAGTTCCATCCCGAGGTGGCCCATACGCCGCATGGGGCGCAGCTGCTGCGCAACTTCACGCATCGGGTGGCCGGGCTGTCGGGCCGCTGGTCGATGGCGGGGTTCCGGGCCGCCGAGATCGCCCGCATCCGCGAGCAGGTCGGCACCGGCCGGGTGATCTGCGGCCTGTCGGGCGGCGTCGATTCGTCGGTCGCCGCCGTGCTGATCCACGAGGCGATCGGCGACCAGCTCACCTGCATCTTCGTCGACCACGGGCTGCTGCGGCAGGGCGAGGCCGAGGAGGTCGACCGCACCTTCCGCGACCGCTTCAACATCAAGCTGGTACACCGCGACGCCTCGGACCTGTTCCTTGCCGGCCTGGCGGGCGTCACCGACCCCGAGACCAAACGAAAAACCATCGGGAGGCTGTTCGTGGAGGTGTTCGAGGCGGAGGCGGAGAAGCTTGGCGGCGCGGATTTCCTGGCCCAGGGCACGCTTTACCCCGATGTGATTGAAAGCGTCAGTTTCGCCGGCGGCCCGAGCGCGACGATCAAGTCGCACCACAATGTCGGCGGGCTGCCGGAACGGATGCGGATGCGGCTGGTCGAGCCGCTGCGCGAGCTGTTCAAGGACGAGGTGCGGGCGCTCGGCCGCGAGCTTGGCCTGCCTGACGCCATCGTCGGCCGCCACCCGTTCCCCGGCCCGGGGCTCGCCATCCGCATCCCCGGCGCGGTCACCCGCGAGCGGCTGGCGATGCTGCGCCGAGCCGACGCGATCTATCTCGAGGAGATCCGCAGTGCCGGACTGTACGACGCGATCTGGCAGGCTTTCGCGGTGCTGCTGCCGGTGCGCACGGTCGGCGTCATGGGCGACGGCCGGACCTATGACCACGCCTGCGCTCTGCGCGCGGTCACCAGCACCGACGGCATGACGGCGGACGTCTACCCGTTCGACATTGCGTTTCTCGCCAGGGTCGCCAACCGGATCGTGAACGAGGTGCGCGGCATCAACCGCGTGACCTACGACATCACGAGCAAGCCGCCCGGGACGATCGAGTGGGAGTGAACAGGGAGTAACGCGGATACGCAGGGATGGCCCAGATACAAAGGACCTGCCCCCACTGAAAGAATTGTGGGTGATAGTCTCTGAATGTCTCAAGTAGCTGGACGAGGCTCGTGCCTGTGCGCATTGCGCGACGTCATCCGATCACGCCCCGAGCCAGCGAAATGACTTTGCAAGAAAGGCATTCCCGTTCGCGCGCGGCCATTCGCCGTGAGCTACAACGACGCGTTGACAATTCCAGCTCAGCACCTTGTCGCGTGCGCGGCGCGCCGGCGCGCGGTTGATAAACGACAGTCGCCATTCGGACGGCGCGCAGGCTTGGTCCTGGGTGAGGCCGTCGAGGCGTGCCAGAAAACGCCACAAACCCCAATGTTCCCGGAGAAAGTGATCGCTGAACGCCTGGATCAGATCGGCGATGATTGCGGTGCCGGAGGGGCGGTGAAGAAAGACAATCTCGTCCATGGCGAACGAACCGCGGAACCACGCCTGATCGATATCGGGAAGCCATTCGAGCGGTGGGCTGTCCTTCAGCGCTTCGCGGAAGGAGAGGTCGGAGCATTTGTTGATTGTTGACTGCGGTCCCCATAATACTGCCTCGGGATAGGCCGCCTTCCACTCCAGCAGGTGGAGGTGATGGAGTTTGTTGGGGCTCACGAGGTGGCGAACAGAGCCCAGACGATCCACTTCGTTGCGCAGATCCGCAATTAGCTTGACTGGCGACCATACCCACAGATCACCATTGTCCAATCGGGCGATGACGGAACGCGTCGGATAGGGAATGCCAAAGAAGCTGACAATCTCGCCTTCAGCGACCCAAAGGGCCTCATGCACTTGCTCGAGCATTTCTTCACTCTCTGTCGCGAACGGTAAACGGCGCTGACTTTGCGGCGGTGGATCAATGCGATATGATGACGCAATATCATCGAGTCGGGGTGAACGGACATCGGAGGCTTTGGGTGCCGAGGACGGAACGGCGATGGATGCGTGTCAAATCCCTCGATGGAGTAGAGAAAGCGGCCATCACCGCGGCCTGCAACCAGTTCATTGACGACATACTGAAGCCGCGCTTCCTGCCGGCGATTCGCCCGACGGAGTTCAATTATCCGATCGGCATCTTCGGTAAATGGCGGGGCAGCAGATACAGCTTCATCACGCGCTTCCGCTCGGGCTTTGCCGACAATGAAGGCGACGAATTCGACTCTCCCTTCACGCGCCTCGATCATCTCGAAGAATGTGTCGCCGAGACCCGGTTCGACGTCATGTGGCACCGCCATACCGGACAATGGTTCCGGCTGTTTGCCTCGGTTACCCTGGGCGAGGCGTTGCGCCTGATCGAGAGTGAGGGATTGCTGCAGCCGACAATATGAGTTCGACGGACCGCCCTCGTTTCGACATCAACGCCCTGCGGGAGCACGCCGGGGCGAAAGTCTTTGCGCGGGGCGAGACCTATCATCGCGACGGGCTGGTGAAGATCCTCGTCGTTGAACCCCGGCGCGTGCTGGCGGAAGTCGCGGGCACGGAGGATTACCGGACCGTGCTCACCGGGCGCGGGGCTGACGTTGGCGGCGAATGCTCCTGTCCGGCCTTCGAGGATTGGCAGTTCTGCAAGCACATGGTTGCCGTGGCCTTGGCGACGAATGCGGCCGGCGGCGATGCGGAAGTCGAGGGAGCCGCCACGCTCGCGCGGATACGGCGATATCTGAAGAAGAAGGGCGTCGATGCCCTGGTCGAGATGATCGCGGAGCTGGCGGAGCGGGACGACGCATTGTTCCGCAAGCTGGAGCTGGCCTCCGCGACCACGGACGCCAAGAACGGCACGCTGGCTACGCGCCTGCGCAAGGCGATCGGCGAGGCGACGCGCATTCGGGACTACGTCGACTATCGGGCCGCGGCAGGTTGGGCAAGCGGCGTCGAAACGGTGCTCGACGCGCTGGCCGAGCTTGCGTCGGGCGCCGAAGCCGCCCTCGTGCTCGAACTCGCCGAGTGGGCGTTTGATCGGATCGAGAGCGCGATCGAACACATCGACGATTCCGACGGCCACTGCGGCGACTTGCTCCATCGTGCCCGTGACATCCACCTCGCCGCTGCCCGGGCAACGAAGCCCGACCCGGTCACGCTCGCCCGCAGTCTCTTCACCCGCGAAATCGCGGACGGCTACGGTGTCTTCGCCGGATCGGCCTGCGTCTACGCCGAGGTGCTCGGCCGACCGGGTTTGGAAGAATATCGCCGGCTGGCTGCCGAAGCCTGGGAGAAGCTGCCCGCGCGCCAGGGGCGGCGAAGAGCGGGCGACGCGTCGCACGATTACGGCCAGTTGCGGACCATCCTCGACCACTTCGCCGAGCGCGACGCCGACGTGGCGGCACGCATCGCACTCCGAGCCAAGGATCTGTCCTCGACGTGGTGCTATCTGGAGCTGGCGCAGTTCTGCCACGCGCAGGGCCGGGAAGACGAGGCGCTGCGCTGGGCGGAGGACGGGCTGTTCGTCTTCGAGGACGAGCGACCGGACGAACGTCTGGTTTTCTTCGCCGTCGACCTTCTCTCGAAGGCGGGGCGAACGGGCGAGGCGGAGGCGCATCTGTGGCGGGCCTTCGACAAGGAGCCGAGCTTCGAACTCTATGCGCAGCTTCGCAAACGCGCCGGCACGGCCGCCCGCGATCGCGCGATCGCGCAGCTGCAGGCTCGCGCCGCCAAAGGTGAGCGCACGCGCTGGCATTTTCCTGCCGAGCTGCTCATCCGCATCCTGACCCACGAGAAACGGTTCGACGCGGCCTGGGCTGCCGTGCAGACATACGGTGCCTCGATCGGCACGCGAGAAGCTCTGGCCAGAGTGAGCGAGGCAACCCATAAGCGCGAGGCGCTCAACGTGTATGCCGAGCGGGTCGATGCGCTTGCCACCGGCGGCGGCAACCCCGCCTATGGCGAAGCGGCGGCGCTGATCGTCCACATGGCCGGTTTGCGCAGCACGGTCGAGCAGGCGGCTATACCGAAGTTTGCACTGAGAAGGGTGAACTTATGCCTGCGGTGCAATCACGAGAGATGCTTTTCATTGGCTCAATGTGTCCATACAGGGGGCTTGCATCGACGCGGCGCATCATGATTCGCTGCAGCCATGTTCATCGACGTGGTCCCGAACGGCCGGTCGGCGCCTGCGGTGCTCTTGCGGGAGAGCTATCGCGAGGGACGCAAGGTCAAGAAGCGCACGCTTGCCAATTTGGGGCAACTGCCGCCGGCGGTGATCGACGGTCTGCGCGTGCTGCTGCAGGGCGGCGCGGTGGTGGCTCGACCGGAGGAGGTGTTCGAGATCCAGCGCGCCCTGCCGCATGGCCACGTCGCAGCCGTGATCGGCATGATGTGCAAGCTCGACCTGCCGCGCCTGCTCGGCCGCACCGTCTCGCGCGAGCGCGATCTGGCCCTGGCGCTGATCGCGAGCCGTCTGCTCGCACCGTGCTCCAAGCTGGCGACGGCACGGGCGCTGACCGACGAGACGGCGAGCTCCAGCCTCGGCCGGGTGCTCGAACTTGGTGCCATCGAAGAGCGGGAGATCTATGCCGCGCTCGACTGGCTCGGCGGGGAACAGGATCGTATCGAGCGGGCCTTGGCGCGGCGGCATCTGCAGGACGGCACGCTGGTGCTCTACGACGTCAGCTCGTCCTACCTGGAAGGTCGGTGCTGCGCGCTCGCCCGGCACGGCTACAGCCGGGACCGCCGGCCGGATCGGTTGCAGATCGTCTACGGCCTGCTCTGCGACCGCGAGGGGCGGCCGATCGCAATCGAGGTATTCGAGGGCGACACCGGCGATCCCGGCACCCTCCCAGCGCAAGTCGAGACGCTGAAGCGCCGCTTCGGTCTCCAGCACCTGGTGCTGGTCGGCGACCGCGGGATGATCACCGCAGCGCGCATCCGCGAGGACCTCAAGCCCGCCGGGCTCGACTGGATCACCACGCTGCGCGCGCCGCAGGTTCAGGCTCTGGCCGAGGCCGGCCCCTTGCAGCTCTCGCTGTTCGACGAGCGGGACCTCGCCGAGATCACCGCCCCGGACTATCCCGGCGAGCGCCTGATCGTCTGCCGCAACCCCGATCTCGCCAGGGAGCGGGCGCGCAAGCGCGATGCGCTGCTGGCCGCCACCGAACGCGACCTCTCGCGGATCGCCGCCCAGGTGCGCCGGCGTCATGCGCCGCTGCGTGGGAAGGCCGAGATCGGCCTTTCGGTCGGCGCCGTGGTCGACGCCCGCAAGATGGCCAAGCACTTCGCACTGACCATCACCGATGACAGCTTCGCCTATAGCCGCAAGCCCGAGAGCATCACCCGCGAAGCCCGGCTCGACGGCCTCTATGTCATCCGCACCAGCCTGCCGGCAGAGAGGATGAGCGCCGAAGACAGCGTCCGGGCCTACAAGGACCTCGCGCGAGTGGAGCGGGCGTTCCGCGCCATGAAGTCGGTCGATCTGCAGATCCGCCCCGTCCATCACTGGATCGAGCCACGGGTGCGGGCTCACGTGTTCCTGTGCATGCTCGCCTACTATGTCGAATGGCACCTGCGCGAGGCCTGGACGCCGATCCTGTTCCAGGATCATGACGGGGACGCCGCCCAGCAGACGCGCGCCTCACCGGTCGCCGCTGCCGAAATTTCGGACGCCGCCAAACGAAAGCGCGGTCGCCGGCGCAGTGATGACGGCCTCCCTGTCACCAGCTTCGGCGGCTTGCTCGATCATCTCGCCACCTTAACGCTCAACATCGTCGCGTCGCCCCGGGCACCGAGCGCTTCCGTCGTGCTCACCGCCAAGCCGACACCGCTCCAGAACAAGGCATTCGAACTGCTCGGAACTGTCCTCTCGCGTGTCCAGTAACCAGCCACGCTAGGCCGCCGGAAGTCCCTGCTGCACAAGCACTTCCTCGCTTACATCAGTGCAAACTTCGGTCTATGTGGCCGACATCAAAAACCGCTTCGGGCGCAAGCGTAATTTCATGGCGCTGTTGAGATAGGTCGTGTGGTCCGCGGTCATCGAAGAGCAGAACCGTTGCTTCTGGAGCGTTGCCGTTCTGTCAGGACAAGCCTGACGGCTCAGTCTCGGGCTGCGGCGAGGTTCCGTTCGACGAGCATTTTGGAGTTCGCGCCTCGCGCCGAACTCCTCGCTTGGGCCGGCGAACCGATCTCACCTTGCCGCTGCTTCCGCCGCCGCAAAAGAACTGATCGCCGCCATCGGACTCGAGCCCCGACATGCCTACTCCGTGCGGCATCTCGAGCCGCTCCAAAACCTCTCCCGTTCGAGGATCGACGCATCTCAGATCGCTCGCGTCGCCTTCCCAGGTGCCGTGCCAGAGCTCGTCGTCGATCCAGGTGACCCCGGTGACGACGCGGTTACACTCGATCGTGCGAAGGATCGCGCCCGTCCGGGGATCGACTTGATGGATCTTCCGGCCCCGTGCTGCCCCACCCAGAGCGTCCCTTCGGCCCACGCGAGCCCTGAGTCGCCGCCGCCGCCGGGCGCCGGGATCGTGGCAAGCACATTGCCGGTCTGCGGGTCGATCTTCTGGATGCGATCCTCGGCAATCTGGAATAGGTGCCGGCCATCAAAGGCGGTTCCTGCATGCGCGACGACATCCATCGAGCGCACCGTCTTTCCACTCGCCGGGTCAAAGGTGTTCAGCTTGTCCCCGGATGCAAACCAGACGTGCCGGCCGTCAAACGTTACCCCATGCACGCCGTCGACACCCGGAAAGGGTCCATACTCACGGAGGATTTCGGCCGCTGATCGTTTCATATGTTCGTCCTAGCCACTCGGCAGAGGAGCGGGGAGTAACAAGATTGTCGGGAATCCCGGCACGGGCGGGGTTATCCAGCGGCGCGCTCGCCCGCGGCCCAACGACTGCACCTTGCCGGCTGCCGCAAGCGAGTCGAGTGCCCGCTGCACCGTGCGCGGGCTGGCGTCAAGCGCCACCGCCAGGGCCGAGCTCGACCACGACTCGCCGTCGGCGAGAAAGGCGAGCACCGCCGCATGCTGCTCTTCGACCGGCGGCGCCAGCACGACGACCTCGCCGGCGACGCGCGGCGTCAGTGCGAAGCCTCGCTTCGTCGCCCTCACGTCGGCCAGCGTCCGAAGTTCTGCGCGAAGCCGCCCGACTTCGACCCGCAACCGTGCGCGATGCGATTCATCGGCGTGCTTCGCCCGGAAAGCGCGTGCGACGAGCGTGCTTCTCGGCACGTCTCCGGGCCAGGCTTCGCCCAACGCACGTGCCAGCGCGAACAGGACCGGGCGCGTCGCGAGCGAGACCACCGCGCGCGGGTCACGCACGACGTGGCGGCACGCGTCCACGACGAGCGCCCCTGAGGCCAGGAGCGCTTCGATCTCATCGAGCAGCAGCGGGCGGTCCTCGCCACGCGCGATCAGGCGTGCCGCGGGCGTGTTCATCACGACGGATGCGCTTTCGACCTCGGCCGTCAGCGCGGGAATGTCCGCTTCGCGTGCGGCGCGCTCGGCACGGGTGAGCGCGGCCCGCGCGGCCTTCGTCCGCAGGCGCCGAATGGCAATCCCCGCAACCACCATCTCGTGAGCCGCCCGCAACGCGGGTGGGAGCGCCGTGGGGTCGAGCTTGGCGACCGTGCGCTCGGCCTCGTCGAGGCGCCCGATCAGGAGGAGGCGCCGGACTTCGAGATACCGCGCATGCGCGGCGTTCACCCGGTCGCCGTGCGCTTCGAGCGTTGCCCGTGCCGCGTCGAGCGCCTTCGCGGGCCAGCCCAGGTCGCGCGAGACGAGCGCGATCTCGGCCTCGGCGACGACGCACCGCGCGTGCGCCACAGTCTCTCTCGGACCGAAGGCGCGCGCCGCATTCCGCAAAAGCGCCTTCGCTCGAACGAGATCGCCGAGTTGCGCCATTGCGATGCCTCGAAGCGCGAGGGCCGGCGCGTCGTCACGCAGGGCGATCCGCTTCAGTGCGCCGAGGGGATCACCCGCCGCGAGCGCACGCGCCGCGGCCGTGATCAGCGAGTCCATCCGAATCCCGCCACACTTGTCACTCTCACCGTTCGATGCCCTGTCCCTAGTCTAGCTCACGACCACCAAAGAACGTTGAGCCGCGAACGGACGCGTAAATCGGTGTCGGCGCAGGATTTCGACCGGGGTGGGCGCGAACGAACTAGGCGAGGTTGCAATGACCATGACGACGTCACCTGAGAACGACCGGAAGGACGGACAGCTCGCAATGAACACACCGATGATCGTGTCGCCGCAGGAGTGGGAGGCTGCGCGCGAGCAGCTACTCGTGAAGGAGAAGGCCTTGACCCGCGCCCGTGACGCGCTGGCAGCCGAGCGCCGGCGAATGCCGTGGCTGGCCGTGGAGAAGGAGTACGAGTTCGACGGGCCAACGGGCAAGGCGAGCCTGCTCGATCTTTTCCAAGGACGACGGCAACTGATCGTCTACCGCGCCTTCTTCGAGCCCGGCGTGTTCGGCTGGCCCGAGCATGCCTGCCGCGGCTGCTCCCTCGGCGCCGACCAGGTCACCCATCTCGCCCATCTCAACGCCCGCGACACCACACTGGCGTACGCCTCCCGCGCACCGCAGGCGGACATCGCCCGCCTGAAGGCGCGGATGGGCTGGGAGATGCCCTGGTACACCGTCACCGACAGCTTCGACGCCGATTTCGGCGTCGATGAGTGGCACGGCCACAACGTCTTCTTCCGCGACGGCGAGCGCGTGTTCCGGACCTACTTCATCAACAACCGCGGCGACGAGGCGATGGGGAGCACTTGGAGCTACCTCGACGTGACGCCGCTCGGCCGCCAGGAGACGTGGGAAGACTCGCCGGAGGGCTACCCCCAGAGCCCGCCGTACAAGTGGTGGAACTGGCACGACAACTACGCCGCCGAGGCCTCGCCCAGCCCGAAATGGGTCGAAGTGTCGGACGCCGGAGAGGCCGCCTTCCGGAACCTGGACGCAGGCGCGAAGGAGTGATCCGAGCCTATCAGGCCAATTCGGGCGGCGGCGCGAGCCGTGATGACGAGGGCGCCGCGGCCGCGTTCGGCATAGCCGAAGGGCTATGTCTCGCGGCCACGCCGACCTTCGCAGCCATAGCGTTGCTGACGGGTGTTCTTGGTGGCGGCCGGCCGGGTCTGCTCTGCTCGGCCGCACACGATGCGTCACCGCTCAGCGGAATGATCCCGATGTACTTGCTGATGAGTGCCTTCCATGCGGCGCCTTGGCTGAAGCTGATTTCCGGCCGACGAAGCGGCGCTCGCACGCCGGTCAGCGGTTTCGTTCCCTCGCTTCGCGAACGGTCAAGATCAGGCTAGTTCCGCGGCAGCACGGCGCGCTCGGGTGCGTCCGGGTTCTGCGCCCGGTGGCGCAGCAGGTGGTCGGCCAGCACGCAGGCGAGCATGGCCTCGCCCACCGGCACCGCCCGGATGCCGACGCAGGGGTCGTGCCGGCCCTTGGTGGTGATCTCGACGTCCTGGCCCGCCCGGTCGACCGAGCGGCGCGGCGTCAGGATCGAGCTGGTCGGCTTGACGGCGAACCGCGCGACGATCGGCTGGCCGGTCGAGATGCCGCCCAGGATGCCGCCGGCGTGGTTGGAGGCGAAGCCGACGCCGCCGCCCTTCATCGTCATCTCGTCGGCGTTGTCCTCGCCGCGCAGCGCGGCGGCCCCAAAACCCTCGCCGATCTCGACGCCCTTGACCGCGTTGATCGACATCAGCGCCGCGGCCAGCTCGGCGTCCAGCTTGGCGTAGATCGGCGCGCCCAGCCCGGGCGGCACGCCGTCGGCCACCAGCTCGATTACCGCCCCCACGGAGGAGCCGGCGCGGCGGATTTCTGCAAGATATTTTTCCCATGCCGCCGCGGCGACCGGATCGGGGCAGAAGAACGGATTCTTGTCCGTCTCCTCCCAGTCCCAGCGGGCGCGGTCGATCGGGTGCGGGCCGATCTGCACCAGCGCGCCGCGGATACGCACCCCGGCCCCCAGCACGCGACGCGCCACCGCCCCCGCCGCGACCCGCATCGCGGTCTCCCGCGCCGAGGACCGGCCGCCGCCCCGATAGTCGCGGATGCCGTATTTCAGTTCGTAGGTGAGGTCGGCGTGGCCGGGGCGGAAACGCTGCGCGATCTCGCCGTAGTCGCGCGAACGTTGATCGACATTATCAACCTGTATGGCGATCGGCGTTCCGGTGGTCATGCCCTCGAACACGCCGGAGAGGATGCTGGCGGTGTCCGGCTCCTGCCGCTGGGTGGTGAAGCGGGACTGCCCTGGGCGGCGGCGATCGAGCCAGGGCTGGATGTCGGCCTCGGAGAGCGCGATCCGCGGTGGGCAGCCGTCGACTACGCAGCCGATCGCCGGCCCGTGGCTCTCGCCCCAGGTGGTGACGCGGAACAGGTGTCCGAAACTGTTGTGCGACATCGCCGCGCGCGCCCCTTAATTAGTTGATTCACCCGTCGCCAGCGACCGCGATGTCCGGCGCGTTCGGGTTCTTCATGCCGACCAGATGATAGCCGCAATCAACATGATGGATCTCGCCGGTCACGCCCGAGGCGAGGTCGGACAGCAGATAGACCGCCGCGCCGCCGACTTCGCCGATCGTCACGTTGCGCTCCATCGGCGCGTTGAGCTGGTTCCAGCGCAGGATGTAGCGGAAATCGCCGATGCCGCTCGCCGCCAGCGTCTTGATCGGGCCGGCGCTGACGCCGTTCACCCGCACCCGCTGGGAGCCGAGGTCGGCGGCGAGGTAGCGCACCGACGCCTCGAGTGCCGCCTTGGCGACGCCCATGACGTTGTAGTGCGGCATCACCCGCTCGGCGCCGAGATAGGTTAGGGTCAGCAGCGACCCGCCCTCCGTCATCATCGGCACCGCGCGTTGACTTACGGCGGTGAACGAATAGCAGGAAATATCCATCGCCTGCAGGAAAGCGGCGCGCGGCGTGTCGAGGTAGCGGCCGCGCAGATACGCCTTGTCGGCGAAGCTGATGGCGTGAAGCAGGAAGTCGAGCCGGCCCCAGTGTTCGGCGAGGGTGGTGAACGCCGCATCGATCCCCGCCTCGGTCCCGACATCGCACGGAATGACCAGCGACGAGCCGACGCTGGCGGCGAGCGGCCGGACGCGCCGCGCCAGCGCGTCGCCCTGGTAGGTGAAGGCCAGCTCCGCCCCCTGCGCCGCGCAGGCGGCGGCCACCCCCCAGGCAAGGGAATGGTCGTTGGCGACGCCCATGATCAGCCCGCGCTTGCCGGCCAGCAGGTTGCCTTGAAGGGGAGTGGCCGATGCTGACATGAGATGATCCTTGCTGGCGGCAGGGGAGGGGTGGTGACACAGGCAAGTTGACCGGGGCAAGGGGCGCGCCCCGGCGCACTGTGGTCCTGCCGCCCGGCCGCCGGCAGAGTGCGCGCGAGGAGCCCACACCGATGCCCACATCCATGCCAGACACACCCATGCCAGAACTCTGACCCGTTCGCGAAATTCCAGGACTGGTTCGCCGCCGCCGGCAAGTCGGAGCCGAACGATCCGAACGCGATGACCTTGGCCACCGCGTTCCCGGACGGGGTGCCGTCGGCCCGCATCGTGTTGTTGAAGGGCGTCGATCCGCGCGGCTTCGTCTTCTACACCAACCGGCAGAGCCGCAAGGGCGAGGAGCTGGCGGCCAACCAGCGTACCGCCCTGCTGTTCCATTGGAAGTCGCTGCAGCGGCAGGTCCGCATCGAAGGCCGGATCGAGCTGGTCAGCGACGCCGAGGCGGACGCCTACTTTGCCAGCCGGCTGCGCATCTCCCGCCTCGGGGCCTGGGCGTCCGACCAATCCCGTCCGCTCGCCTCGCGCGCCGAACTCGAACGCCGGCTGGCCGAGCAGGAGGCACGCTACCCCGGCGACCTTATCCCGCGCCCGCCGCATTGGGGCGGCTACCGCGTCCTGCCCGCCTATTTCGAGTTCTGGCAGGACATGCCGTTCCGCCTGCACGACCGCACGATCTTTCGCCGCGAGGGCGACGGCTGGACGACGGGAAAACTGTTTCCGTGACCGTGCCGCCGGCGCAGCGCGAAGCCGATGCGTTCCTCCGCGCGCTGTCCGGCGCCGACCCGGTGGAGACGCACATCTCGCTGATCTATGTCGGCCGCGACACGGTGTGGAAGCTGAAGAAGGCGGTGCGGCTGCGCTTCCTCGATTTTTCCGCGGTCGAGGCGCGGCGGCGCTTCGCGGAACGGGAACTCGCGCTCAACGCCCGTACCGCCCCGGAGATGTACCGCGACGTGGTGCCGCTGGTGCGCACGGCCAAAGGCGGCCTTGCGGTTGGCGAGGCACCTCAGGCCAAAACCGGCGCGGAGGGGGCCGTGGTGGACTGGGTGCTCCGCATGGCGGCGGTCCCGAGCGCGGATTTCCTCGACGACATCGCGGTTGTGCGCGGCTTGGACGACATCCTGCTCGACGCGGTCGCCGATGCGGTGGCGCAGTTCCACCTGGCGCTGCCGCCGGTCGGCGGGTGCGACGCGGCGACCGCGATGCGCGAGGTCGCGGACGGCAACGCCGGGGCGGCGCACGACAGCGGATTGCCGGCCGACCGGATCGAGGCTTGGCGCCGGGACTGCCTCGCTGAACTGGATGCGCTTGCCGGATGGCAGCGCGGGCGGGCGCAGGGCGGCTTCGTGCGGCGGGCGCATGGCGACCTGCACCTCGGCAATCTCTGTCTCTGGCGAGGCGCGCCGGCGCTGTTCGATGCGTTGGAGTTCGACGAGGCGATGGCGACCATCGACCTCGGCTACGATCTGGCCTTCCTGTTGATGGACCTCCAACACCGGCTCGGCCGGGCAAGCGCCAACCGGGTGCTCAACCGCTATGTCGCCCGCACCGGCGACGCCGCGCTGACACGCGGGCTGCCGGTTTTTCTCTCCTTGCGGGCCTTTATCCGCGCCCATGTCGAGGCAAGCCGCGGGAACGGGGAGAACGCCCTCGGTTATCTGGACGCCGCGAGCGGCGCGTTGGGACGGCGCCCGTCCGTCGTCGTCGCGGTCGGCGGCCTGCCGGGAACCGGCAAGTCCACCCTTGCCCGCGCGCTCGCGCCGGAGCTGGGACGGGCGCCGGGTGCGCTCATTCTCAGAAGCGACGAGATCCGCAAGCGGCGCTGGGGGTTTGCGCCCGAAGCGAAACTGCCGCCCGCGGCCTATGCCGGGGATGTCAGCGTCGCCGTGTTCGGCGAGCTTGCGGCGAGCGCGCACGAGGTCGCCGCCGGCGGCCACGCCATTGTTGCAGATGCAACTTTTATTGATCCCGCAACGCGCGAGCAGATCGAGCGGGCGGCGCGAACCGCCGGCGTGCCGTTCGTCGGTCTTTGGCTTGACGCCCCGCTCGACGTGCTGGAGGCGCGGGTGGCCGGCCGCAGCCGCGATGCCTCGGACGCAACGGTGGAGGTGTTGCGCCAGGCTGCGGCAAACAGTGCCGGGGCCGGCGACTGGATCGCGATTGACGCGCGGTCGGCTTCGGTTGCGCTGGAACAGGCGCGAGAGAATCTCACCCCGCCATGACGTGGGCTGAGGCGATCGAGGTGCCGCCCGCGCCGTCGGACGAGAGAAGAAAATCGCTTGTCGTGTAGCTGCCGCCGGTGAGAGCGAACGACGCGGCGACGGCACCGCCGGTCAGCACCTGGGCGGTGTTGCCGTTCACCGATACCGAGACGCCCGGTCCATAAGCCAGCCCGGTGAGGTCGATCGTATCGCCACGCTGGAAATCGTCGAGCGTGGCGCTGGTCGCCCCATACCCCGTCAGCTCCACCCAGCCCGTGCCGTCGCTGAAGCGGATGGTCCCGCCCAGCAAGGTCGGCTTGGCGGTAAGGCTGGCGCCGGTGCCGAGCGTAATGACACCGGTGTTGTCCAGCGTACTCTACGTCAAGGCTGTTGCCTCTGAGCAAATTCCCACCGATCGGGGCGGTTCCCTCGACGGTGACGGTTCCCGTGTTGATCAGGGATTGCATGGAAAGATTGCCGGTGATGTTCATCGCCCCCGCGTTGGTCAGCGGAGCTGTGCCGTCGACGGAGCTGGAGGAATACGAGGAAATATTCGTCGTCGTGTGTGGACCGAGGATCGCACCCCGAACCCCGCCGCTCGCCAGCGAGCCCACGTCGATGGTGACGTTGTCGATCGGCCCGGCCAGCGTCAGCGTCCCGCCCCCGCTGAGGTCGATCACCCCCGGGCCGCCGTCCGCGGACTGCACCGTCGTGCCGCCAGACAGGATATAGGATTGCTGGTTGGCCGCGCCTGCGCCGAGCTGCCCGACCCAATGCACGTCGTTCAGCGTGATCGCGGCCCCGGAAAACCCGTTGGCGAACGCGCCGCCATCGTTGACCACGGTGCCGCCGTGGATCGTGGCGCCGTCGGCGGTGGTCCCGGCCAACCGGCTGCCGGCGCCAGGTCGATCGTGATGCCCGTGTTGTCGAGCGTCGCCCCTGCGGCCAGGCCGAGCAGGCCGGCGCCGGTCACGCTATCCAGCAACAAGCGATACGCCGCCGTCGTCAGTTCGCCCGCCGCGAACAGCCGGCCGCCGTAGGCGACACCGATCTGCCCGAGATCGGCAAAGCCGGAATCCACCGTCAAGGCGGCATTCGCCTCCACCATCACCCGTCCGTCGTTGACGATGCTGCCGTCCGCCACCCCGGAAGTTTGGGTAGCAAAGCTGGCCGAGCCGGTGACGTCGACCGTCGCCCCGGCGCCGATCGTGAGCGCGGCGCCGACGGCCTGCAGGCCACTCTCGCCACTCAGGACGAAGCGGGCCTCGTCCAGCGTCTCGGCGTCCCGTGCCTGCAGCACGGTGTTGCCGAGCGTCAGGCTGTCGCTTGCCGCGCTGTCGCCCGAGAGCCCGTCCTTGATGACGAGGGTCCCGACCGGCGTGGACCCGTCGGTCACCGGCAGCAAGGGTTCCGAGGTGATCGAGACCGGTCCGCGCAAGGTCACGCCGTCCAGCGTGCTGGTGTCGATCACGGCCAGCACCGCGGTCGTCGTGCCCGCGACGCCGGCCAGAACCCCGCCCTTCAACGTGCCGGCGTTCAGCACGATGCCGGCGAACGGCGCGCCGGTCTGCAGCACGGTGCCCGTGGCGTCGAGCGTCCCGTCCACCTCCAGCGTGCCGGCAACGCCCCGGATCAACGGCAGCAACGCGGCAAGCCGGCCGGATTCGGCGATCGTGCCGCCGGACTGCACGGTGATCGACCCGCTGCCACTGACCGCCCCGACGGAAAGCTTGTCGCCGTAGCCGACGGTGATGGCGTCGTCGATCACCACGTCGCCGAGCAGCGAGGCCGCCCCGGTGACGTCCATCGGGAGATCGCTGCCGAGCGTCAGCGTGTCGCCCGCCGCAGCGCCGAGGCTGCCGCCGGACAGCGTGACGGACGCGTGGTCGAGCGTCTCGGAGTTCGAGCGCCTGCAGGCCGCCGCCCGCGATGACGAGCTGGCCGTCGCCGCCGTCCGCGTTCTTCAGCGTGAGGCCGTCGCGGAAGGCAACGGCGCCCGTCGGTGCCTGCGAAGCCGCATCGGCGGCTACCGTCAACACTCCCTCGACCGTCACACCGTCGAGAACGGGGACGCCGCCGTAGACATAGTCGCTGAACGCCAGTGCGCCGCTGCCGGACAACGCCAGCGTGCCGCCTCGCAGGGTCGCGCCACCATCGAGCAGGAGCGTGCCGACCGGGCTCGTCGAGGATAGCGCGAGGGTGCGGCCGGCGTTGTCGAGCGTTCCCCCGACCTCCACCGTCCCGCCGCCCGACGTGACCGCCTGCAACTGGGGCGAGGCAATGTCCCCGTCGAACTTCAGCGTCGCGCCTTTCTCAAGAACGAGGCTGCCCGTCGAAGTAGCGGTAAAGCCCGATCCGGCGGCGATCTCCAGCTCGTCCGCAACGTCGATCTGGCCGTCGTTGGCGATCAGCATTGGGCCGGATTGCAGGGCCACGGTGCCCGAACTGACGCTGACGCGGGCTTGGCTGCCGAGGGTGAGCGTGATTGGCGACGTGGCGCCGCCCACTCCGTTCAATGCACCGGCCAAAGTGAGTGTCAGGTAATCAAGCCGTTCGCTGTCCTCGAACAGGAGCGAGCCGCCGGCGTTGACGTCGACGCTACCGTCCCCGCGATCGGCCGACGTGAACAGGTCGCCAGACACGCTGCCGCCATTCACGATAGAGAGGATGCCGTCAACGGCCAGCGTGCCGACGACCTGAACGCCGTTCAGCGTGGCCGCAGCGTATGGGGCAAGCGCGACCGTGCCGCCGTTCAGGATGAGCCTGCCGCCCTGGATGGTACCGCCGTCGAGCAGCAGCGTTCCGGCGCTCAGTGTCATCCCGGACTGGATGGACAGATACCCGCCGGAGCCGACTTCCAGCGTGGCATCCGCGCTGTCCACCAGCACAAAACCGGCCGAGTGCGACTGGTAGCCGAGCGACACCGTGTAGGGCTGCGCGCCGGCTGCCTGGATGGTAACGGCATCCGTCCCCGACGGGACGGAGCCCGTGCTCCAATCATCAGCGGTACTCCAATCGCCGCTGACGCCGGACTTCCATGAGGCACTGGCCATGAACGGCTCCCGACCGGTTTGTCTCGCCGCGGGTCATAGCGATGAAGAGCGAGGTTGGACAACTTATGATTGTAGGAACGGCCTGAGATTAGCCGCCAATACATCGCGTCCGGCCGCGGTGAAGCTCGGGCGTCGCGCCCGCGCGATCTCATGCTAGGCTCGCGCCGCTTCCATGACCGGAGAACCAAGAGCCATGGATATCCGCAAGATCCTGCTGCCGCTGACGGGCACCGCGGCCGGGGGGGCCGCGCTGCAGACCGCGTTGATGATCGCCCGCATCTGGAACGCCCACGTGACCGCGCTGCACGTCCGGGTCGATAGCCGTGACGTAGCGCCGCTGGCGGGCGAGGGGCTGTCGGGGGCGATGATCGAGGAGATGATGTCGGCAACCGAGAAGGAGAGCAACGATCGCGCCCACGCGGTGCGCGCCATGTTCGAGCGCTTTGTCGCCGAAAACCAGGTCACCATCTCGGACGGCCGTGCCGGGCCGGTCGGGGCGACCGCGAGTTTCGCCGCTGTCACCGGTCGCGAGGAGGACCTGGTGGCGCAGCAGGCGCGGCTGGCCGACCTGACCGTGGTGCCGCACCCCGAAGCGGGCGAGGATGTCTCTTCCTCCGACGCCCTGCACGCGGTGCTGTTCGACAGCGGCCGCCCGGTGCTGATCGCGCCGCAGGTTGCGCCCGCCACCATCGGGGAACGGGTCTGCATTGCCTGGAACGGCACCGCCGAATTGGCCGCCGCCGTCCATGCGGTGCTGCCCTGGGCGCAGCGCGCCAAGGCGGTCCGCGTACTGTCGGCCGAGGAGTATCAGCGGCGTGGCCCCGGCGCGCAGAACATGGCCAGCTATCTCGCGTTGCATGAGGTGAACGTCGAACTCGCGACCTTCCGGCCGCTCGATCGCGACGTCGGCGCCGGGATGCTGGCGGCTGCGCGGGAGTTCGGTGCCGACCTGCTGGCAATGGGGGCCTATTCGCACTCGCGGTTGCGCCAGCTCATTCTCGGCGGCGTCACGCGGCATGTGCTGGAGAACTCGACCCTACCGGTCATCATGTGCAGGTAGCCGCCGGAGCGTTTCCCCCATTCTCCTTTGCGGGTGCCGTTTGCAGGAGAGCAATGGTGCGGATCGCAGTAGGCGCGGCGTTCGGCCTCTCGATGGCGGTTTCACTGGGCACCGGGGCGCGCGCCGAGACCCAAGATGCCGGGTTGGAGCCGCGGCTGCGGGCCTGGATCGCCGGCGTGACCGGCTTGTCGATTCCGGAGCTGCCGCTGAGCATCACTCCGGAGGGCGACCACGACCATGTCGCCGTGCCGGTGCCCGGACTTGTCGTGCCGACCGGCGAGCCGGACGTGACCGCCACGCTGCGGGCGCTGGATGGCGGCCGCTGGGCGGTCGACCACCTGATGTTGCCGCCGTCGTCCCGCTTCACGATGCCGGTTCCGACGCCGGGTGCGCCCGGCCGGACCGTGCCGGGCCGGGCGCAGCTCGAATTGGCCGGACAGGACGGCCACATGCTGATCGACCCCAGCTTCGCCACCCCGACGACGTTCTCCTCCGAGGTCCGGAGCGTCACGCTGGAGGTCTCCGGCGGCAGCCAGCGTCAGTTGCAACGGATCGACCGCTACGAGGCGCACGGCACCCTGGCCGACGCCGGCAACAACCGGCTCGATCTCGTGCAGGAACTCGTCGGCTGCGGGCTGGCAGATGGAGGTGCAGCCGAAAGCGAGCGCGCCGTTTGCCGTCGGGGCACAGTCGATCACCGTTAACGGTCGCTTGCAGGGCTTGAACCGGGACCGGGTGGCGCCGCTGGCCACCGCTCTGGCGGCTGTGTTCGCGGCACCGAAGGACGACAAGGCCGCCCGTCGCGCCGGGCTGCACCAGTTGGTGGAGGCACTACGCGACAGCGTGCGGTCCGGCCGCCTCGACGAGGCAGCCCACGCCGTGCGGGTGTCCGGTTCGGGGGTGCAGGCGGGAGCCGAGACCGTGCATCTGAGCCTCGCCGGCGACGCTCCGGGCGATGTCTTGCAGAGCTCGATCGAACTCGAGATCGCGGGTCTCGATGCGGGCTCCGCGCCGCCGACGTTCGCCGCTTGGCTGCCGCGCCGGCTGACGCTCCGCCCGACACTCTCCGGCGTGGGAGTGGCGGATCTGACCAGGCTGGCGCTGCTGGCCACCGAGCCGAAACCGGTGGACCGGCAGGAGCTCGACGGGGCGATCGGCCGGCTGTTCGCCGGGCCTGGCATGACGATCGGGATCGATCCGCTGGTGATCGAGCTGCCCGCCGCGCGGCTCGACGGCAGCGGGCACGTCGTGCTGCACAGCTTCGACCGCTATGACGGGCAGGCCCGGATCAGCCTGACCGGGTTTGATGCGCTGCTGGCGCAGGCAAGCCATGATCCCGCGCTGAAGCAGGCGGTGCCGGCCATGCTCATGGCGCGCGGCCTGGCGCGGCCCGAGGAGGACC
The DNA here is from genome assembly GCA_963719345.1 of uncultured Alphaproteobacteria bacterium. Taxonomy (GTDB): domain Bacteria; phylum Pseudomonadota; class Alphaproteobacteria; order Acetobacterales; family Acetobacteraceae; genus CAVRCA01. The sequence continues at coordinate 41,090 of CAVRCA010000003.1, read as the reverse complement.
GGCTGGTCTGGGACATCGTCAGCGACGGCAAGGTGCTGACGATCAACGGCGTCGATGCCTCAAGCCTGCTCGGGGCGGGCGCGCCGGGCGGGGCGCCCGGGCGCGGGGCGCCCCCGGCGAGGCCTCAGCCCGGACCCAGTCGGTAGAGCACGACGATCCGCTCCGCGCGGTCCTCCAGTTCCAGCGACGTCGGCACGCGGTATTGGGCGAAGCGGGCAAGCCCCTCGCGCGGCAGATAGGCGCGCCCGGGGTCGGCGATCCAGACCTCCGCCTGCTCGGCCATTCGGCGCAGCCACGGCAGGATGCGCGCGGTCATCGGCGCCTCGTAGCAGACGTCGCCGCAGAGGATCAGGTCCCAGCGGCACGCCGCCCCGACCACGTCGGTCGCCAGCGGCGTGACGGCGACGCGGTTCGTCGCGGCGTTCAGGCCGATGGCGACGGCGGCCATCGGATCGATCTCGGCGGCCTCGACCCGGGCGGCGCCCGCCCGGGCGCAGGCGATGGCCGCGACGCCGCTGCCGGCGGCAAAGTCCAGCGCCCGCCTGCCGGCGACCAGCGCCGGATCGTCGAGTACGTGGCGCGCCAGGGCCTGCCCACCCGGCCAGGCGAACGCCCAGAACGGCGGCTCGATATTTTGGGCGGCGAGCCAATGCTCCGAGGCCTGCCAGATCGGCGTGATCTCGGTCACCAGGTGCAGCGCGATCTCCGGCACCAGAGGCGGGCAGGCGATCAGGGTGTGCCGGCGGATGAACTCTTCGCCGGCGTTCACGTCTCCGGCGTTCGCCCCCCTAGCGGTCACAACCGGCCGATCAGGATCGCCAGCGCCACCGCCAGCCCCGCCTCCCGGTTGGCGCGGAACAGCCGCAGACAGCCTGCCGGGTCGTGGATGTCGAGCAGCGCCACCTGCCGCGCGAACAGCAGGCCGGGCAGCAGCAGGGCGGCATAGAAAAACGGCGACAGACCCGCGAGCCACCCGGCCGCCCCCAAGGCGAGCAGCGTGGCGCCGTAGCACCAGGCGAGGAACGGTCGCGTGCGCTCGCCGAACAGCCGGGCGGTGGAGCGGACCCCGACCAGGGCGTCGTCCTCGCGATCCTGATGGGCGTAGATCGTGTCGAAGCCGAGATCCCACAGGATCGCGGCGGCATAGATGGCGGCCCAGGCGGCGTCGAGCCGGACCGCGCCCGCCGCGTAGCCGAGCGGCGCGCCGAACCCGAAGGTGAAGCCCATCATCAGCTGTGGCCACCAGGTGATCCGCTTCGCCAGCGGATAGAGCCCGACGAGCAGCAGCGATGCCGCCCCGAGTGCCTGCGCCAACGGCGGCAACTGCAGCAGGATGAGCAAGCCGACGCAGAGCAATGCGGCAAGGAAAGCGAGCGCCTGCCGCGGCCGCAGCGCCCCGGAGGCGAGGGGGCGGCCGGCGGTGCGGGCGACCTGCGCGTCGATGTCGCGATCCCACAGATCGTTCACCACGCAGCCCGCCGCCCGCATCACCACGCTGCCGACGGCGAACAGCAGGACCAGCCGGACCGTCGGCCCGGCGGGAGCGCCCGCCAGCAGGATGCCCCACAGGCCCGGCCAAAAGAGCAGCCAGACGCCGATCGGCCGGTCGAGCCGCGCCAGCAGCACGTAGGGGGTGAGCGAGCGCGGCAGCCGGGCAACCCAGCCCTCGGCGGCGATGTCGGTGAAAGGAGCCACCGTGCTAATCTGCCCTGCGCCATGCCGGGGTCAATCCGCCTGTTCGTGAGCGCTCCCCTGACGGAAGGGGCCGAGGTCGCCGCCACGCCGGCGCAAGCCCATTACCTCGCGACCGTCATGCGGCGCGGCGTCGGCCAGTCGGTCCGGTTGTTCAACGCCAGTGCCGGCGAGTGGCGGGCGCGCATCGCAGCGATCGGGCGCGGCGCGGCCACCCTGGTCGTCGATACCTTGCTGCGGCCGCCAGCAGCGGAGCCGGACATTTGGCTCGCCTTCGCGCTGCTCAAGCGGGATGCGACCGATCTGGTGGTGCAGAAGGCGACCGAGCTCGGCGTCGCCGCCATCTGGCCGGTGCGGACCCAGCGCACCCAGGCCGAGCGGATGAACCCGGCGCGCCTCGCCGCCATCGCGACCGAAGCGGCCGAGCAATGCGAACGGCTCAGCGTGCCGGTGCTGCACCCGCTTCGCCCGCTCGGCACGCTGTTGGACGGCTGGCCGGCGGACCGGCCGCTGTCGGCCTGCCTTGAGCGGACGGCGCTACCCCCCATGCAGCCGTCACTGGCGCCGGCCGCGCTGTTGGTCGGCCCGGAAGGCGGCTTCAGTCCGGACGAGACCGCGCTTCTGCTGGCGCATCCCCAGGTCCGCCCGGTGTCGCTCGGACCACGCGTGCTGCGGGCCGAGACGGCCTGCATCGTCGGTCTGGCGCTACTCCAGGCTAGTCGCTAAACCAGCCGCGAAACGCTGGGAAGCCGATGTCCAACCCCGGAGATGCCGACGCGACGCCGATCACGTCGACACAGCAGCTGGCCGACTTCATCGCCGGCGGCTGCAAGCCGCCGGAGGAGTTTCGGATCGGCACCGAACACGAAAAGTTCGGTTTTCGGCGTTCGGACGACCGTCCGCCACCGTACGAGCCCGACGGGATCAAGACGGTGCTGGAGGGACTGGCCCGGCTCGACGGAACGCCGATCCGGGATCACGGCCGGATCATCGGGGTCAAGCAGGGCGACGCGTCGATTTCCCTGGAGCCGGCCGGCCAGCTCGAGTTGTCCGGCGCGCCGCTGGCCACCTTGCACGGGACGGCGGCCGAGTTCGCCGCCCATTTCGAGCAGCTGCGTTCGGTCGCGACCCCGCTGGACCTTGGCTTCGTGCCGCTCGGCTTTCATCCCACCATGAAGCGCGAGGCGATGCCCTGGATGCCGAAGGGACGCTACGCGATCATGCGGGACTACATGCCGAGGGTCGGCACGCTCGGTCTCGACATGATGACCCGCACCTGCACCGTCCAGGTCAATCTCGACTACGGCTCGGAAGCCGACATGGTCCGCAAGCTGCGCGTCTCCCTGGCGCTGCAGCCGCTGGCGACCGCGCTGTTCGCCAACTCGCCGTTCACCGAGGGCCGGCCGAACGGCTACCTGTCCTATCGGGCGCAGGTCTGGACCGACACCGACAACCAGCGCTCCGGCATTCCGCAGATGATGTTCGAGGAGGGCTTCGGCTTCGAGCGCTACGCGGAGTGGCTGGTCGACCGGGTCCCGATGTATTTCGTCCACCGGGACGGCGGCTACATCGACGTCTCCGGACGCTCGTTCCGCGATTTCATGGCCGGCCGCGTGCCGGAACTCGCCGGCGAGCAGGCGACGGTCGGCGACTTTGCCGATCACATGACCACCGCGTTCACCGATGTTCGCCTCAAGCGCTTTCTCGAGATGCGCGGCGCGGATGCCGGCCGGCCGGACATGATGCTGGCGCAATCGGCGCTCTGGGTCGGGCTGCTTTACGACCCGGCCGCCCTCTCGGCCGCCGAGGCGCTGGTGCGTCGCTGGTCGTGGGAGGACCTGGTCGCGTTGCGCGCCGCCGTGCCCCGGCTCGGGCTCGACAGCCCCGTTTGCCGGGGGCGACCTGCGCATCGTGGCCCGGGAGGTGGTCACGATCGCGGGCGACGGCCTCGCGTCGCGCCGGGCGAACGGTGCCACACCCCAGGACGAAAGCGAGTTTCTTGCCCCCTTGCGTGAAATAGCGATTGGCGGCGGCCCGACACAGGCGCAACATTGGTTGCAACGGTATGCGGCGGCTTGGCGAGGAGAGATCCATCACATCTTTGTTGAAGCCGCGATCTAGCCCCCCGGCGCGACGCAGGACTCTCCCGCACCTGCTAAGTCGCGTGTATTAGGTCTTGTCAATGCAACCGTTTTTCGACCATATGAAACCATGAATGTCGGGCTGACACAGCGCCTGTCTGGTCACACTCAGGTGACACCGCACGATTCGAGCGTGCCTGTCCTCGTGCGGCTCCGACTCATCGGTCAGATGGAAGCGTGGACGCTGACCAGCGAGAGCGTGCTGCCCGCCGGTCGCAAGACGCGGGCGCTGCTGGCCGTCATCGCGCTGTCCTCGCCGCGGCCCGCTCTGCGCGGGCGGCTGGCCGAGCTGCTCTGGAGCCGCCGACCGGAGGAGCAGGCGCGTGCCTCGCTGCGCCAGGAAATCCACCGGCTGCTGGAAGCTTTGCTGCCGACCGGGGCCGACGTGCTCCTGATTACGCGCGACCATCTCTCGCTCCGGCCGGGAGCGGTCTGGGTGGATGTGGACGAAGTGATGCGCGCGACCACCACCCAGCCCGCGTCGCTATCCCTGCTGGACGGCGACCTGCTGGAGGATCTCGACGGACTCGATCCGGCGTTCGACATGTGGCTGACCACCGAGCGCGAGCGATTGCGCGACCGCGCGCGAAATCTTGCCGAGGCGCTGCTGCGCGAGCAGGTCGAGCCGGAAGCCGCCATTCCGGCGGCCCAGCAGCTGCTCTCCATCGATCGGGCGCACGAGGGCGCCTGGCGCGCCCTGATGCGGGCACACGCGGCGCGTGGCGAGCGCGGCATGGCGATCCAATCCTACGAACGCTGCCGCGCCGTGCTGGCCGATTTGCTCGATGCCGCGCCCTCGTCGGAGACGCAACGGCTGCTGGCCGAGATCCGCGGCGGTGGCAAGGCGATCCTCAAGGTCCCGGCCGTGCCGTCCCCCGTCGCGGTGGAGCCGGCCGAACCGAAGCAGGAGCTGGAAGGGCGGCAGCCGACCCGCGGCGGCGCGCGGCTCGGGGTCATGCCGCTGCGCCTGGTCGGGACCGGCGAGGAGGAGGCGCATCTCGCCCCGGGCCTGGCGGAGGAGATCACGACCGCACTCGCCCGGTTCCGCTGGATGTTCCTGGTCTCCAGCAACTCGCTGGCGCGTTTCGCCGCCGGGACGCGGGACGAGGCGGAGATCCGCCGCACTTTCGGCCTCGACTTCCTGCTCGACGGCACGATCCAGAAGGTCCGCAACAAGCTGCGGATCACCTTGCGGCTGCTCGACTTGCGCGCCGGCAACCAGGTGGTCTGGGCCCGTCGCTTCGACCGTCAGACCAACGATATTCTGACCCTTCAAGACGAGATCGCGGCCGAGGTCGTGGCCCAGATCGACCCCGAGATCCTGCTGATCGAGGCTAAGCGGGTAACCGCACGCCCGCCGCAGGACCCGACCGCCTATGATCTGCTGCTGCGCGCCTTGCCACTGATCGGCCGGATGGAGCGCGAGCCTTTCCTGCGGGCCGGCGCCCTGCTCGCGCAGGCGATCGAAGCCGAACCCGACTATGCCGGAGCGCATGCCTGGTACGCCTACTGGCACGTCTTCCTGGTCGGCCAGGGGTGGGCTGATGACCCCGAATTCGGCGCTTACCACCGCCGGCCAGCACGCGGAACGGGCGGTCACCCTCGATCCGCACGACGCCCGCGCCCTGACGATCGCCGGCCACGTGCGGGCCTTCCTGCATCACCGGTTGCGCGAGGCGATCGCGCTGCACGAGCGCGCGTTGTCGGCCAATCCGAACATGGCGATGGCCTGGAATTTGTCGGGGGTCGCCTACGCCTATCTCGGCGAGTGGGACGAGGCGGAGCGTCGGATCAACCGGTACAAGCGGCTCTCACCGCTCGACCCGCACGCGTTCTTCTTCGACACCGCGTTCATCATCGTCGCCCTGCTGAAGCGCGACTATGAAATCCGCGGTCGCGGCGGGCCGCGCGGTCAGCGAGATGAACCCGTCCTTCTCGGCTGCATGCAAGCCGTATCTCGCGGCACTCGGCCATCTTGGCCAGATGCAGGAGGCCGCCGTCGTCTGCCGGCGGCTGTTGATGATCGAACCGGAGTTCACCGTCCAGCAATTCGTCGACATCAGCCCCTTCGAGCGCCCGCAGGACCGGGACCACATCGCCGAAGGTCTGCGCCTGGCCGGAGTGCCCGTCGGATCGAGCGCGGTCGTCTGTTCCTCGAGATAGCCGGATGAATCGGTTCGCCGGTAGCTGCGCCGCCGTCAGCTGGATGCGGCTTCGTCCGGCCACCGTGGGCCGTGACTGCCGGGCGGAACGGACGGTCGGTCCCAACGCGGCGGAGTGAGACTGAGCTGTCCGGCGTGCCGTATCGCGGTCAGCCGGCCGAAGCCCGAGGGCCCATCTTCGCTGAACGCACGCACCACCTCGTCGCCGATCTCGGGTGTGGCGAGACCGCCGTCGATCCGCCCCAGGCCGCGCAGCCAGAGCCCGGTGCGGGCCAGCGATACCCGGACCAGCCAACTGCCGCCCTCGGTCGCCTGCCGATGCAGCGCGGCAAGGGCGCCAAACGCCATGAGATAGCCCGACGCGTGGTCGAGCGCCTGGGCCGGCAGCGCCTGGGGTCCGTCGACGCCGGCAGCCTGCGCTTCCGTCGCGTTGATGCCGGTGGCAGTCTGCACGAGGCTGTCGAAGCCCCGCCGCGCCGCCCACGGCCCTGCATGCCCGTAAGCTGACAGCGACACGCAGACGATGCCGGGTCGCAGCGCCGCAACCGCCTCCGGACCGAAGCCGAACGCGGCGATCCCGCCGGGCCGATAGCCCTGGACGAAGATATGGGCCTCGCCGAGCAATCCGGCGAGGACGGCGCGGTCATCCGGCCTGCGCAGGTCAAGCTGTGCCGAGAGCTTACCCCGCGCCGTGTCCTCGACGAGCACGGCGGGCAGATGCGGGGCAGTGACGAGCAGCACGTCGGCCCCGTGCGCGGCCAGCGTGCGGCCGCAGACCGGACCGGCGATCACCCTGGTCAGGTCGAGCACCTTGATCCGCTCCAGCGGCCGCGCCGCCCCAGCCTGACCAGCGGGACCAGCATGCGGCCTGCCGAGATCCCGCTTGGGTGCATCGCCGATCTTCTCGATCGAGACCACCGGCTGAGCGGCCAGCGCCGCGGCCTGGGGATGCTCGTCCCATTCGGCGAAACTGCGCATGCGCGAGCCGACCAGTCCGGCGGCCAGCGCATTCTCCAGGTCCTGGGCGGCCCAGCCTCGCAGCGCCACCATCACCGACTGCCGGTCGTGCGCGCAGCCGAGGACACGCAGCACGCCGTCCCGGTGGTGCGGGAAGTTGGTGTGCAGACGGACCCAGCCGCCGTCGCCGCAGCGGTAGGTGCCGGCGATCCGGTCCCACGGATCGCCGGGCGACTTGCCGTCGATCCTGACGAGGCGTTCGGAGCGGAACTCGACGGCGGCATGGCGCATGTCCACCGAGACACGCTGGACCGGCCTGCCCCGCCGCGCCCCGATCTCGGCGGCGGCGAGTGCGGCGGCCGCGATGCTGGCCTGCGCCGCGGTGCCGACCGCAAAGGAGGACGGCAGCACCGGGTCCGACCCGCTCAAGGTGACACGATCGAGTGCCCCGGCGGGCATCCGTGCCTCGGTCCAGAGCGCCGCCAGCGCTTGCTGCGCGCGCATGTCGATCCCTCGCACCTGCTCCGTTCAGGTGTTGCGGCGACCGGCTCCCGCGGTCAAGCCCGGCGGCGGCGGACGGCTCCCATCGCCGTCACTCCGAGGCCGAGCAGAGCCAGGGAGGCCGGCTCCGGGATCGCCGTGGTCGAGGCGACGACGCCGCCCAGTTCGAAGGAAACGACGCCGCTGCTGAACCTGACCTGGTCGAACGGATCGGCGCTGTTGAGGGTGACGTAGGCGCTGCCGCCCGGGCCTTGGAACCCGTTCGAGACGAACCCGGAAGCGAGCGACTGCACGTCCGCCCCGGTGATCGAACCGACCAGCACGCCGTCCTCAAGCAGCGTCACCGAGTTTGTCGTGTCGATCGATCCCCAAAGTAGTGCCAGCGCGCGCTGGTCATGCGTGAAGTCGATCTCGATGCTTTTTGTGTCGGTGGAGAGATAGTTGCCCGATGCTGCCCGGTCGGTGGTCAGCGCCGAGCCGTAGTCACCGGTGAGGTACTCCGGGGCGCCGCCGATCACCCCGGCGACCGGGACCGCGTGACGACCGTCGAGCTGGCCTTGAACGAGGCCCTGATCCGCCGGGACCCCGATGAAACTGATCGTATAGTCGGGCGTGGCAATCTGGCTCTGCGACGGCGTGGCGAGACCGGCCAGCGCGATCGGCGTCGCCGATCCGGCCACCGGCACAGGCGAATAGAGGCTTGCGCTGGCGGTGAGCGGGCCGGCTTTGGCGTCCCCGAGACCGCCCAGCGTGATGGCCCCGCAAAGCAAAGCGGCGGCAAATGTCGTCCTCATCGGAAATACCCCTCCAGATCGAACCGCACATCAGGGCGGCGAATGCGGAGGAGGGGAGCAATTTCGGTGCCGTTACGAGAAAATCAATGAGGGCAGGTGGTTAGACCGGGCGCCCCGCTCGCGGGATCGCCCGATCGTAAGGATTTCCGACGCCCACGCTCAATGTTGGCCGTGCTGCTTGGCGATGGTCTCGCCGAGGCGTCGCGACAGGAACGCCGTCACGGCGATCTCCTCGGCGGTCAGGCCGCCGTCGGGATGCTCCAGCGTCTCCTCGGCCCGTGCCTTGAGCCCCTCGATCAGGCTGCCGTCCAGATAGCCGTCGAAGATCGCCGGATGGATGTAGCATTTGCGGCAGATCGCCGGCGTGTTGCCAAGCATCTTGGAAACCGCCTCCACCGCGTGCAGCACGTTCTTCTTGGCCTTGGCCTGCGAGTCGAATGCCTCGAGTTCACGTAGGGCCAGAGCGGCGAGATTGGTCGCGGCCCAGGTGCGGAAGTCCTTGGCCGTGATGTCCGCCCCCGACGCCTCGCGAAGATAGTCGTTGACATCCTCCGAACCGACCGAGTGGGGGGTGCCGTCCTCGTCGACATACTGGAACAGGTCCTGCCCCGGCAGTTCGCGGCACCGCTTGACGATCCGGGCAAGCCGGCGGTCCTGCAGGTCGATATGGTGCTTGATGCCGTGCTTGCCCCTGAAATCGAACGCGAGATGTGTGCCGTTGATCTTGACGTGACGGTTGCGCAACGTCGTCAGGCCAAAGCTCCGGTTCGTCTTGGCGTATTCCTCGTTGCCGACGCGGGCCAGGGTCGTTTCGAGCAGCCGCACGAGGGCCGCCAACACCTTCTCCCGCGGGATGCCGGGGAGGGCGAGGTCGTGCGCCACCCGCCGGCGGATCTCCGGCAACACGCGACCGAATTCGAGCATCTTGCCGTATTTGGTCTCATCGCGCACCAATCGCCAGCGCGCGTGGTAGCGGTACTGCTTGCGTCCCCTCGCATCCCGGCCGACCGCTTGCAAATGCCCGTGCGCGAACCGGCAGATCCAGACGTCCTCGTAGGCCGGCGGTATGGCAAGCTTGCGGATGCGGGCAAGCACGGTCTCGTCCTGGATCTCGGATCGGTCAGGGTTGAGGTAGATGAACCCGGTCTCGGTGCGTTTGCGAGTGATGCCGGGCTGCTTGTCGGAGACATACCGCAGCTTGGCGGCCTTGGCGGCGGCAACGGGGTCGGCAAGGTCGGTTGCCAAGTCGGGCTCGGGCTGCGTGGTCACGTGACGATCCAAAGAGCGGCCCTACCTAGTTGTCCGAGGACAGTTTGCGATCCAGTTCCGAGACCAGTTCATCGACCTCGATCACCTGCTTGAGCGCCTCGGCGGGTAACTCGGGATCCTGTAGCCCGATATGGCGGGCGATCTGCTCGACCAGCTGCAGCACGTGGGTGATCTCCCGCTCGGCAAGCAGGTTGACCTGCAGGTCGAGGTGGGCGCGGCGGTCGGCCATGCTGCTCATCCGGTTCTGCTTGATCAGCACGAACGTCGCGATGAGCAGCCCTTCCATCGACACGATCATGGCGAGGAGGGGGAACGGGAACGGGTCGAACATCGGAATGGCACGGATCAGCCCGATGTTCAGAAAGGTCCAGACGATCAGGATAGCCACATGCACCAGCACGAACTCGAGCGTCCCGACGGCGCCGGCGATCGCCTCGGCGAACCGGTCCGCCGCGCTCCTCTGGTGCAGCCTCGCATTCTCGATCCGCAGCACGGCATCGACGTTGTCGGCCACAGGGCTGCCGGTGGCGGCCGCTTGCTCCCGCCAGCCCTGATCCCCGCTCGGCTTCGCGTCCACGCCGAAGCTCCATCAGCCCTGCGGTCGACCGCGACCTGAACTCGCCGCGACCAACTCAGAGAACGCGGCCGATCCGTCCGATCACCCAGCCGATCACGCCGGCGATCAGCAATGCGATCAAGGGCTGCTCGCGCACTCGTTCGGTCAGCGCCTCGATCTGGTCGCCGGCGGCATCCACGGCGGCGCCATAATTGCGCTGCACCCGTCCGACGACCTCGTCGGCCTTGCCTTCGCCCTGCGTCTTCGAATTGCCCACGAAGCCGCCGACGGCGTCCTTCACCTTACCGCCGAGTTCCCGTGCGCCGCCCGCTACTTGATCCTCATTCATGCTCGATCCTCCTTGGTTCCTCAATCAACAATGCGGAGCCCTTGGGGTTGCGGCGCGCCGGCTGATTCCCCGCGAATTCACGATTGCTCAACCCGGAACCGCAAGGATCACAGCTCTCAGGTCGTTGGAGGGCTTCATGCGGCGGCAGTCGAGACACCAGCCCGTGCCGCCGCGGCGTCGCCCAGCGTTCCTGACCTTGGCAGGGGTCGTGCTGGCGCTCTTCGCGCTGGCGTTCGCGCTGCTCTTCCAGCAGACGCGCGACGTTCATCTGATGATCGCCGTGATCCGGGAGCAAGGCACGGCGCTCGTCCTCGCAACCCGCTCGGTCAGCCGCTTGGCGCTCGCCGCCGTATTCGCCGCCTTCGCCGCGACGGCCTTGATCGCCAAGCTCGCTTCCCATCTTCGGGGCCGCGTTCAGGCGGGGCGCGCGTTGCGGGCGCTGCTCGCCGAACGCGAGGCCGAGCTTGCCGACTTGCGCACGCGGCTGGTGGCACAGTCCCTCTCCGAGCAAGCAGCGGTCGAGCCATCAACGGCCCCGCCCGCAGCCGACAAGCCTTCGGGACTTGGGTGCCGGCAAGCGCCGAGAACCTCCAGGCTCCTCGCCGGAACGGCCAACAGCTTGATGCGGCACGGCTCGGCGAGTTGCGCGCGATGTTCTCGCCGGCCGATCTGCATGAGTTCATCAGCCGGTTTCTCGATGCGACCGGACGTCGCATAGACCGGATCGCGACCTTGGCGGAGGGCGGCGATCGAGCCGAACTGGGCCAAGAGGCGCAGGTGCTGGTCGGCTCGGCCACTTCGGTCGGAGCGCTGCGATTGGCGGGACTTGCGGCGGAGCTTGCCCTGGCCTGCGAGGAAGGGCTCCGCCTTGAGGAGCTGGCGGCGCGACTGGACACCGAGGCCGTTGTCACGGCCCGGGCGCTCCGGTGCTGGCTCGAAGAGTTGCTCGTCGCCGCTGCCTGAAGCCGCTCGGAAGCGCGCGACGATGTGGGACAGGGACGGACGAATGGGACGACGGCTGGTGATGGCGGTCGACAACTCGCCCGACATCATCGCCCGCGTCGGCAGCCTGGCGAGGTCCGCCGGGTTCTACTTCGTAAGCGCGAACAGCGGTCCCTATTGCCTGTCACTCACCCTGCGCTGCATCCCGAGCCTGATCCTGCTCGAGGTCGAGATGCCGTCGATGAGCGGCTACGAGACATGCCGGCGCCTGCGCGAGAACCCCGCGCTCGCCCATGTGCCGGTCGCCTTCCTGACGGCGCGCAAGACGGTCGAGGACGTCAGCGAAGGGCTTGCGGTCGGCGGCAACGACTTCCTATACAAAAAAATCAAGGGCTATCATACCAGTGCATCTCTATGGTCATCCGGCCGATATGGATGAAATTTCGGAGATTGCGTATGCACACTCGCTAGATAAGATCGAAGATGCCTGTCAATCGCTTGGATCTCTATATAGAAATGCGCAAACATAATACTTAATAAAACTGGGTTGTTTTAGCTTTTATGCAAGCAAAGTATTGACTGCTGGCGAAGGGGGTGCAGTAGCAACTAATGATGTAACTTGGCAAATAAGATAAAGATTATTAGGAATCATGGAATGGTCGAGGGCTATGACACACGTGTTTTAGGCCTCAACCTAAGGCTCCCAGAATCTCAGTCTGCTCTCGCCAAAGCGCAAATGGATAAATTACAAAAATTGCTGGATCTTCGGAGGATGTGAATGCTAATGTGTTGACAGGCTTACTCCTCCCTTTGACAGAGGAAAGGAGAATAAATATCCCGCACGAAACTGCGAAAAAAAGATTTAACTGGTATCTGTACACGGTTACTTTTCAAAAAGACTCCCTTAGAGAGAAGGTCCGACTGGGCACTGAAGCTAATAAAATTGGTGCAACAGTATATTATAAGCCACCGGTGCACAAAACCCCATACTATCAGACGATTACATCAACAAAAAGTCTTCCTAACACCGACTGGGCGAGCGAACATGTTCTCTCATTACCTGTGCATTCTTTTATGGGCGCAGAGGATTTGGCGAGCGTATTGCAACTAGCATTGAGAAGGCGATTTGAATTGAACCCTGGATACTTTTTATTACTTAAGATGCGCGAGAACGAATATTGCGGTTAATAATCTATACAGGCAAGGGGGGCACCGGGAAAACCGTAAGTGCATGCTCGACAGACTATAAAACTTGCGGAGAATAAATACCGTACATTATTGATCTCATCCGATCCTGCTCACACTTTAGCCGACGCATTCGCGATGCCCGACCTAGGCTATGAACCAAAAGAAATTCTCACGAATTTGCAAGCATGCAGATCGACCCGCTAATGGAGATGAACAAACAATATACAACGATTCTCTCGTACATGGCAACCTTGTTTCATGCACGGGGTATTGATGAAACTTTGGCGTATGAGCTGCCATGTTGCCAGGAATGACTCAATTATTTTCATTATTGAAAATAGAAGAAGTATCTTCGCACGAAAAGATTTGACACGGTGGTTCTTGACATGGCTGCTTTAGGTGAGGCATTACGATATCTTTATTTTCCTAAATTAGTCGGCAGTATTGGAAGGAAACTTACCGGATTGGTGGGGATGTTCAGTGGCTTTGCCCGAAATCTTCCAGCCTCTTTCGCGACTACCTACGCCTCCACAAAATGTTCTGGAAAATGAACTCGAGTTACTTGCCAAATTAGACAACCTAAATATCATCATGATGAACCAGGACATAACGAGCATTAGACTAGTTACCAATCCTGACACATTTAGCATAGAGAATGCTAAGAGAGCATTCATGTCTGCCAGTCTTTATGGCATAAATGTAGATCTTGCAATAATCAATAAGATTATGCCTACTGGGAGTCAAATCTATACTATGCCGAGTGGGCAGATTTTCAAAGAGTAAAGATAGAGGAGGCAAAAGCAAACTTTTACCCACTCCCTGTAAAGGAGGTTAAACTCTATGGCACTGAATTACGGGGATCGAAATGTTGCGAGAAAATGGTCAACTGATGTTCGAAAATCAAGATCCGGCTGATGTGCTCTTTCGTGGAAACGTATTTCACTTTGCTAAAGAAATTCTTTTATTACGAATGACAGTCAAAGTTCCGTTCACAGAGAAAGATGACTTTGATGTTGAGCGTTATAGTGAATAAGCTACAATTAAGGTAAAAACTCGAGTCGGCTATATGGTGAATACGGTCCCCGTTCCCGTTGCCACTACGGGTATGAAACTTGCCAAAGCGAAACTTCAGGGCGACGAATTGACTATCTTATTTGAAAAGATTGTGTAATGCATCCATTAATCAGAACGATCGCAAACCTAAGATAACAACGCGAGTAGAGGATATTCATGTCTTCCGTACACATATGGTTTATATAATATGTAATCTCGACTATCTGACAGATAGATATGCCAATCAGATCCAGACTTTCCAAAAAATAATCAAGTAATTGGTAAACATATGCATTCTGACGGAGAGCATTATCACTATGTGTGGGGACCAGGTAAAACGGCGGAAGCTGCTGAAATGAAGGAGGTAAAAGCTCCATCTAACTAAGAGGGGAGGAGGAATCGCTCCAGCAGGAATACATGGCACTATGGTCGCAGTTGACTGGGACTCAATGTGTCGCAGACGGCGCGTGTATTGAGGCCTGTCCTGTTCCAAGTTGTTACAGTCGTTCCCCAACTGAGCAACAGATGTGCCACCTTCTAAGATGGTGAACGAAACGAGTGCTGGAACTGGTAGCACAGTAAAAGAGGAGAGAAAAGACTACACAGACAAGGCCGACCCTGTCAGGGAACACGATTGTATTTGGTGTATGGCCTGTGTCTCAGTTTGCCCGCCTCAGGCAATTAAAGTAGATCAGTCTAATCTCGAATTCCACGAAAAAGCATCAGGTACATTCAACAAAGCACTTCTCTCAAAAGGTAGTGCTCCGCCACCACATGCCCGTCAGTCGTTGCTTTTTTCTAGATAAATATGTATCCCCTAGGGAAGAATGTATCATTGAAGAGATATTCGATATAATTCATTTTGACCAACGGAAGTCCAGGCGCCAAGGTCAATCGTTATGTCTTGACTTTCACTCGCGCGATTACCCGTGATCTTACTAACGATGATCTCTTTAGGCGCACTAGGAGGCCAAACCATCGCGACAATATCTCCTTTATTTCCTGCCTTTTCAAGACTCGCTTGCATATTACTCCGTTTGAACCCTCGTGCAACTAGTTTTTCTATTACCATCTCGCGTAGTTGCTTTTGCCCATGAACAATTAGATAAACGGTTTTAGTGCCTGCCTCTGACATTGTTCAATAATCCAGTTCTGAGTAACTATAGAGCATACACATCTTATATATTATCAATCCATATAATAAAAGAGTGCGGCACGACAGAGTTCACATATGCGCATCATTCTTCCGGAAAATATTTCAGAGCGAATAGGTGAATTCTTTAGTAGGGAAACAAGATTTTCCGTTTATTGAAGGTTCTGAGATACTGTGTGTCCTGTTCCTATTCGGAAGACCTAGTAAAGTTGATCATAATGAAAAATGGGAAGTAATGGACTTGGCATCAGAAACTGTCAATAAATTCTATCTCGAAATCGAAAGTTACAAGAATAGTCCAAAAACAAGAATGAACACAGAATTTATACGAAGCGGATACTTTGAAAGAGAGTTACAAATCAGGACAGAAGAGGAGAAAGCGGTTCATAAGGAGCGGATAGTTAACGATCCTACTGTGTTATCATATTGCTTTATGCAGCCACGTCTCTTACTATAATCAGGAATATTTTTTCCAGATTTATGGACCACTTAAAGGACATGAGCTATTGAAGGATTTAAGAAATTGTCTTGAAGGTAGGATGATAATGCTAGGCTTCAACAGAAAAAATGAGAAGTCCTTGCCATTTCAACATCCTATAATTCCGTTGTATGTGTGGTTAAAGGAGCATCCGATTGGAAAGATAGATTAGCATTGTTGATCATTTATCTCGATTCTGTACTAAGCCAGGCGTGTAAGAATATTTTCTAATGCGTCGACCTGGATCGCCAACTAATCAACATTTTTAAGAATGTGTAAGAAGTGAGTACGATTTGTACAAAGATGTGTCAATAATAGCAGGACCATCATCTGTCGATTCTGGCTACCGCAATCGCAAAGCATCTAGATGCTGAATTAGTGCCGGTTGACCTCAGGATATTTCCAGACGGCGAGAGCAAAATTAAAATGAGAAGGGTCGACAAAGATTATTGCATAGTAGTACAGTCGACTTATCCTCCAACGGACAGGCATCTTTTACAAGCACTAATGATGATAAAAAGGTGTTCAGAGAATGGAGCCCAAAACGTAGTGGCAGTTATGCCATATATGGCATATTCACGCCAAGACCGAGCGTTTTTGGATGGAGAAGTGGTAAGCATGGCTTTAGTAGCCAAATTGATCGAAACGGTAGGAACCAAGCGATTAATCACGGTGGACATACATAGTCCGGCTTCGTTATCGTATTTTACGATTGATACGCAAAACATCAGCGCAGTTGGTCTTTTGGCAGACTATGCTGCTGTCAAAATCAAACTAAATGCGCCAATTGTAGTATCGCCAGATATGGGAGGTGCTAAAAGGGCAGTCAAATTCGCTAGGATGCTGGGAACAGATATGGTTGCCTTAAAGAAAAGTCGAGACAAGGATACTGCGGAAGTCATTATTGAAGAAAAAGAATTAAATTCTAGCGTGGTTGGTCGGGATCTGATTCTGTTAGACGACATGATAAGCACAGGCGAAAGCATTGTAGAAGCTTGCAGATTTCTAAGGAGGTACGAACCCAACAAAATTTATGCAATTTGTACTCATGCGTTGTTGATCGGAGATGCGACAACAAGAATCAAAGCCGCTGGGGTAGAAGAGATCATTTCGACTAATTCGGTCCCCGGGATTAATACGAAAGTCGACCTAGCCCCTCTTATAACTACTAAGCTTAAGGCTATTATTGACACGAAGAAGCACTTACGGTAACAATGTATCGAAATCTACGCAGCGTCGACAACAATAGCGAATGATTATCACAAGAAATACAGGAGTCTACTATTCCACGTAAAAAGTATATACTATTCGCGTTGAGAATAACAAGGGGCATTTACGAGGATAGTATGGTTGATATGAAGCTGATTTTTCTCGGAACCTCTGCTGCCGCAGCTCCAACAGCAGAGCGCGGGTTATCTTCAGTCGTGATAAAAAGAGGAAATGAATTATTGTTATTTGATGCCGGTGAAGGCATGCAGCGAAATTTCATAAGGGCTGGTTTAGGGATGAATAAACGAATGAAAATTTTTATAACGCATATGCACGCTGATCATTGTGTCGGCTTGCTTGGGCTCTTACAAACAATGTCCTTGCAAGGAAGGCTAATGGCAGTCGATATATATGGACAAGGAAAATTAGCCGAATTTGTCACGGAAAACATGCGAATAGTAAATTTCGGGCTACTATTTGACATCAATATGCATATGATTGATTGCGAGGGTGTTGTAGTAAAAGAGAAAGATTACCAAATAACTTGTTGCGAATCAAAGCATTTAGTCCCTTCATTTTCCTACTGTCTCACTGAATTTGATAGACCAGGAATTTTTAACATTAGTGAGGCTAAACGGTTCCATATCCCAGAGAGTGAGCTTTATAGCAAATTGCAGCACGGTCAGGACATTATCTATGAAGGGGAGTTGATAAGGTCCAGCCAAATGACTGGACCTGCGAGGGCTGGCAGAAAAATAGGAATATCTGGTGACACAAGACCCACCATTAAATTGCGAGATTTCTTCAAGAATTGTGACCTACTCATCTACGAATCGACCTACGGTCACGATAAATATCAAAAGGCGGTCAAAAATTTTCATTCTACAGCGACAGAAGCAGCTATGCTGGCGCGGGAATCGGAGGTAAAAAAATTGTTCCTTACTCACTTCAGCACGAGATATGAAGAAACATCTGGATTAATTAATGAAGCAAGAGCGATCCACGAAAACGTTGAAGCTGCAGAAGATCTGAAGGTAGTTGACATTCCATACAGTGAATCTAATTGATCATACATGGGTCATAATGGCTTCCGTCGTGTAATTCCAATTTTGAATGACAATCGATGGTCTGAGTAAAGCCAACTTCTACATTTTTAGGATCTATTTAGTTGCTTATTTGATGAGTCGAATTCGCATCTTAGCTCCCCGAGGTCATTGCATTTTACTTGATTCTGTAAAGGCATAATTCCGTTGACTCCAACAACGATAGTACTCGTGTTTAATAGTATAACTGTGTAACTAGTAGGGTTAAAAAGTGCTATATCCGTGATCGATGTTGAGTTATTCGCCTTGGCCAGCAATCCAGACGGTGAGAGTTCGGCATAATACATGCACATATATCCGGGCTTCGACAATTCTTTGACTATCCCCAATTTTGCCGGCTTAAGATTTGTGAGCTGGCCGACTAGTATTTCCACAGGACTTTGAGAATTCGTATCACAGGGAAGCTTCGCAGTCAAATACCCATTCATTATCTTATACGGCGTCGAGTCGTAAATATGTATAAAGTCTTTTGGAGGGAGGATCTGATGTGATAGCAGAACTGTATCCGAGTCCCTAACAAACATAATTCCAGAATTAGTTCTGGCATTTGTATTATTTTTTGCCGTGCTGTTGCGAATTTGATCAATTGCAGAGGCCATCAATGATTTCGGACTCATGAAAGCGCCCATTACGGATTCAATAGTCTGATTAGAGACCCCGCCTTTCTCTGTAAGGTGTGTGGCGTTTGTCATTTCCTTTATTCCTTGTTGTGCAATTGCCATTGGCGGAAATTCGCCTATTGGAGAGACTGATTTTGACAATATTAATAATATGCAGATAATCGTAAAGTCGAAAACCCCGACATAGCTCGCTACTTGGTATCTGCCCATGATTGGGAGTAATTTTCTTTGCCGAGTAAAAAAGAATAAGTGTTATATTTTATTGATAGATATCTCACTTACTTTCAGTATCAAACACGCATTGGACGATTCATATCGAATCGAGAAATACTTCTTAGAAAACCTTGAGAAAGGATCCGATGAGTTCTACTATACAAAAGGCTTGTCAGGATACGATCTGATCGTTAGCGGTAATGCCGTCAGATTTTGAAATCCGAGTTTCAATCGCTTCTTCCTTGGTATAATAAAATTAAAAATAAGGGTAATAGCTAATGTAATAGCTAATGCGTAGACAGATTACGCAGGCTCATACGAAATGCCAAAATGCACCGCGTGCGGTAAAGAAGTGCGTCCAGGCGAGCTATCGGAAAATTTCATATGTCCTAAGTGTAAAACTGAAAAAATTTGGCGTTGCGAACAATGCAAAGGAAAGTTAAATAAATATCAATGTGTTGGATGTGGTTGTAAAGGTCAGTAGTGATTCTTCAGCTGATGAGATTGATAAACCTGCTAATAGTTTGCTTTTGATCGGATTTCAGCCGATCAAAAGACTCTATAAGTTCCTTTTCTAGTCCTATCTGGGCTGAAATCACTGAGCGCAGTTTACTTATATCCATCGGAGTAATACCTTCGATTAAACCTAGGGTAAATGCGCGGACATATTCATTGATAATTTTGCATGCGAAAGATGGAAAGAATCTGATTAGCAGTAAAATCCCTTCCCGCATTATTTCGTAGTCAGGAGTACCACTCGGAAGAGATCTAATATATGACTCTAACATTTTCGTTCTACTAGGACCTACCTCTTCTATCGAAGAAGCAACAAGAAGCCCTATTTCACTCAATTCATAGAAAGGGACGCCCTCCATCTGCAAAGCTTTGGGACCGCGCCGAACGGCAATCTGCCCCCTTCTGTGACAACACCTGATGGGATTAACACTTCGTCAAGATCTCTGAAAATTCCAGAGTATATGTTTTGCCATAAAATGCCGTGTCTATCGGCAATAATATGTGCAATTGAAGTCCTTGTTCGGAGCTCCGGGCTCCGCTCTGTCGCAAGATGAGCTATTATTCCTCGCTGCCTTCTTGCCTCCCCAGTAATCTTGTTGTTTCGAGTCTTGAACGTGTCAAATATTGCGATATTACACTTCTGCGATTTCAACGAGCATCGGGCCCTCCTATAAACGACACTTATGATAATATTTTAATCTGTTGGTATTGGGATATAATTCTGATGAGGAAATAACATGTAAGAAATTCCATACATAACCCAATTTGCAAATAACATATCTCAGCGCTATAGTGCTAATTAAAATTGAGCGTTGAGCGCTCTCGACAGGAAGGCTTATAACGCTACACGCCACCACCTTATCAAGGAAAATTTGCAAATCAAAGACGGGCTAACGTTTGACGACGTTCTCCTAGTCCCAAAAAGATCTGCCGTCATATCAAGATCTCAGACAGATCTTAGAACTAGACTTTCTACCAATATTTCTCTGAATATCCCATTAGTCAGCGCCAATATGGACACAATCACAGAAGCTGGGATGGCCATTGCACTCGCGAGAGAAGGTGGTATCGGGATTGTTCACAGGTTCATGACAATCGAAGATCAAGTAGATGAAATTCTCAAAGTGAAGCGTTCTGAATCAGTCGTTATCGAGCAACCTTATACTATTGAGGAGACTACGAGCGTAAAGGATGCAAAAAAAATGATGATAGATTATGGCGTATCAGGACTTCTCGTTGAAGAAGACGGAAAAAGACTTGCCGGCATCATCACCCAACGAGATATCACATTGGAGAAGAATGATAGCAGTAACGTTGCAGACTTGATGAGCAAGGATGTGATTACAGCGAAGGAGGGGACCACTATAGAACAAGCCAAAGAAATCCTGCACAATCACAGAATCGAAAAGCTGCCAGTTGTTGATGCGACACGGCGGATCGTCGGTCTTATAACGAGCAAAGATATACTGAAAATGGAGCAATACCCATACGCTTCTAAAGATAAAAAGGGTAGATTACTCGTTGGCGCCGCAGTAGGAGTAAAGGGTGATTATTTAGAACGCACCGAATCGCTCCTGGAAGCTGGCTCTGATGCGATAGTCGTTGATATTGCACATGGTCACAGCGACAATGCGATAAATGCAGTGCATATGATTAAGAAGGCATTTCCATATTGCGAATTAATAGCTGGAAATATTGCGACTGGCGAAGGAACTAGAGATTTGATCAAAGCTGGCGTTGATGCAGGTGAAAGTTGGAGTGGGATCTGGATCCATCTGCATTACGAGGGTGATTACAGGCTCTGGCGTTCCCCAGCTAACGGCAGTAATGGATAGTATTAAGGTTGCAAAAGAGTATAACATTCCAATAATCTCCGATGGAGGAATACGAACCTCTGGCGATTCAACGAAGGCACTCGCGAGCAGGGGCATCTACAGTCATGGTGGGAAGCTTATTTGGTGGAACTGATGAGAGTCCGGGCAAGACAATCGTCAAGAACGGAAAAAAATATAAAATGTATAGAGGAATGGCTTCATTTTATGCGTCACTAGGCAGAAAATATAGAGAAGAAGGGGGACAAACAGCAGACGCAGATGATCTAAATGATTATGTGCCAGAAGGCGTTGAAGCGATGGTTCCATACAAGGGGAGCGTAGTTGAGATTATTAGGCAAGCTGTAGGAGGGATAAAGTCCGGGCTAAGTTATTGCGGGGCAAAAACTATCTCTGAAATGCAAAGTAATGCTGAGTTTATCAAAATTACACCAGCTGGTTACACCGAGAGTCATCCTCATGATGTGAATGTCATTTAGGAAATCCTTTCTATTAATGAACTTTTGTTACAAACCTCTTCTCATTTATCTAGCAGAAGCTCTCCTAACACTTGTTACTCGAGATTAGCTCAATATAATGGGTAACACCTAGGGCGCACTCCTAGCGAAAAAAATTGGTAACTATTTCACGAAGACGTCGTGCAATACCCCAGCCAGTCTTATAGTGCTATCTACTATAACACATCTCTGACATTGACGGGATGTCTTTTATGGCAGTTAGTCTTCGATATGCAAGTCTATGGTGTTCGAAACAATTGAGATTTCTTCAGGTTCTGTATAATAATGCCTCCCCCAAGAAACTTTGATATCGGCGTAGATTGTGTGGTTCCCATGGTTAAGATTATTCGTATCTATCTTGAATATTTTATTGATATCAAATAATAATGATTTTGCCTCTTCAATTGTGACGGGATAAAACGGAGTATCATCTCTAATAATCGATACCCATATTCGAAATGGGATCTTGGGGCTACGTGTCCAGAACATCGGTGCCTTTCTTGTAATCTTGGTTAGGAAGATCTTCCTTCTTTTTACCTTCAGCGCGACGGATATGGACATCCTGAATACGTTATCATGCTTATTGTACGCTGTCTCCCACATCTTCGGATTAAAAACTTCTCGGATATTCCCGTCAATCTTAAAACCCAAATCCAAAGTGACCGGCTCGCCCTTTTTCGTTTTATTTTCATGATGAGTTTTGTTCAGGATGATATTTGTAATGCTACTCTGTCTGTCTCTCAAAATGATGCCTTCATGGTATCATTTATATCCTCAATAAGTAGTTGTCTGACTGATGCTTGCAGAAATTGTCGATATAAAAGATCGTGAGATCGAATTAAAACTCCAGGACGAAGACATTTCCGTGATGTACATCATACAGCATGAACTTCTTAAAGAGAAGAATGTTGAATTTGCTGGAGTAGTTCTGAAGCATCCTCTAGTCAAGGATTATCTCATTAGAGTCGTAACCAAGAAGAAGGTGTCTATGGAAGCGTTTCAAGATGCCTGCATGTCTGCTTCTGAGAACATTAAATTGCTTAATAGCGAAATAAGGGATGCCTTAAAGAAATATTCAGCTTAGGTGTAACCTCGTGAAGTTTTGTCCTAAATGTGAAAGACGCATGAAACCGAAGATTGAAGAAGGCATCCTCTCGTGTCCAAAATGTGGTCTTATTGTGGAGAGAGAAGAAGAAAAAACGCTAGTAAAAGGGAATTTGATACGGAATGCAGATAGTTCCTCCCAAAGCTCTCTCAAAATTATGGAGGCCGAGAAGGGATTGGATGCATTGCCAGCAACAACGATTGATTGTCCGAGATGCGGAAATGATATAGCATTTTGGTGGATGCTTCAGACGAGGTCTGCGGATGAACCTACCACTCAATTTTATCGCTGTACAAAATGTAGCCATACTTGGAGAAATTATGGTTAATTTTATCTTAAGTCATTTTTTGTGCTCGTATCTTTTTGCCCGCTAAAAACGTTTCTCGTCTGCAGGGCAGGCTTTTTCATGACTTGATTGCCTGTTTTTAGCACAGCAATGTTTAAAATCCGAAAGTGAGAGCCACAAGATAGAATAGGTTTGGTATTCGTAGCTAAGACAAGATCGCCAGACGAATGGAAGGTTATAGTATCTGCAATCTCTACTTTAGTTGATGAAGCAACTTTTGAAGCACAGTGGAGGGAATTTCATTCAGAGGTATGGACCCGTCCCACGTGGCCCTTATAGATATTCATTGGCCTAATTCCACCTTTGAGGGATACGAATGTGATGATTCAGTAAAGTTTGGTGTGAGGGTCGACGAACTATCAAAATTGATCAAGCGAGCTGATAAGAGGGACGCAATAGAGGTAAGTATGGGAGGGGACAGCATGTTGCATATTAAAATGTATAATGGCTATAAAAGAGAATATAAAATAAGGCTCATCGAGAGTTCTGCGAGTTCGACACCATTGCCAAAGTTGAATTTCAATTCCAAGATAGTGTTAAATGCGGTTGCATTTGATAAAGTTCTATCGGACGTCCAAGTGGTGTCTGAATACATTTTGATAGAATCGGAATCCAAGCGGGTGGAATTCTCAGGTAAGGGGGATTCAGGTGAAGCGGACATAATTTTGGAATCCGAAAGCGCGGGTTTAGAAGAGCTAGAAGTGAAAGAAAATAGCAAAGCAACTTACAGCCTCGATTATTTGACGAAAATCACAAAAGCCGTAAGTGGAGCAGGAGGATCAATTGCGAGCGGAATATTCAACTAAAATGCCGCTGAGGTTGGAATTTAGAATGGCTAACGTAGGGAGAATTCACTTCTATCTTGCTCCCAGAGTGCAAGATTAAATATGACCGCAATCATTGCAAAGGTAACTATCTCCTCATGCCACTTGCTGATCCCTCAGCGTGAGGACGGAACCGGCCTTACGAGTCAGGCAGTCACCAACAGAACTTTGGGTGTCCACGAAACTCTGCAGAAGGCGTCAGGAGAATGATAACTATGAAACAATACACAGATAGATACGGGTACTTTAGTATACAATTTTTCGTCCAGTTTTGTCCCTGTAAAACATGCCGAATTCATTCAGTTTAGATAATTGCTTTTCACAGAATACTGTACCGTCTTTACAAACGAGTTTATCTTCAATACAACAACTAGCACAAATCCCTATTCCACATTTCATATGTCGTTCAAGACTGGCTTGAATAGGTAGGGAATACGCAGATGCAATATCTAAAACCGTTTTCATCATTAATTCCGGACCACATGTATACACACTATCGAACGTTTCTTCTTTGAGAACTTGAGCCATGGCATCAGTCGCATTTCCTTTAAATCCATAATCACCGTTTTCCGTACTGACTATTATCTTGTGTTTAGTATCACTCAGAATAGCATCAGCTGTATTTTCAAAAAATACTTCTCTTTTTGAACTTGCCCCAATTATCAGTGTGCAACAAATTCTCATTTCGTTCAGTTTTGCGGCTAGTCTAATTAAAGGCACAAGCCCTGTTCCTCCACCAACCAGTAGCACCGTTCTTGCATTCGGCGCAATCTTGAATTTGTTGCCATAAGGCCCACGAATCCCAAGCATCTCACCAATTCGCTTATTGAACAGTGCCGTCGACCCAATTCCCTTCCTGCGTATTGTGATCGCGGCGCTGTCTTCTTCGTCAGCAACCATAACGCTCATCGGTAGCTCTTCGACCCCCGGAATCCAAACCATAAGGAATTGGCCGGGATCAGCCTTGGAAGAAACTCGATCCTTAAAGAGGATAGTCTTGACACTAGCTGTTTCATTTAGCACCCGTTCAATAAACACGCTTCTTATGATGTCAATATTTATGGGCAAGTCCTACTAACTCCGTGAGGTTCTTCATTCCCTTCCTTTCTAAGTATCTTTTAAGGCCCAAACAGATTTTCTGGAATGCCCCAAATCCCTCGTGACCAATCACACTACCAAGCTGTATCGCTGATGCCCCGGCGAGCATGAACTCAACAGCATCTTCCCAGCTGAATATTCCACCACAACCAATCACCGGTACCGAGACATTTTTAGAAATTTCATAAACACATCTGATGGCAATGGTTTTCACTGATTTGCCCGACAGGCCGCCAATTTTATTACTCAGGACCGGGATTCCACTTTCAATGTCGATAGTCATGGCACGAATTGTATTAATTGCTGTAATCGCATTAGCTCCTGCATCGTTTGCGGCCCTTGCAATATCGAGGAGGTCTACATTTCCAATGCCAACTTTAACGATAACCGGCTTGAGTGTATGAGACTTTACGGTCTTTACAACCTTTGTCACCATATCTGGATCCTCCCCTACCTCCATGCCCATTTTGGCTACATGAGGACATGATAGATTAATTTCGTATCCAAGAATATTTAGGTCATCGAATTTATTTATTATTTTTGGAAAATCGTCATGAGATGAACCAACCAAGCTGATTATTATCGGAACATATGGGTTGGAGGCAATTTCACTCGCAAATGCATCTGCTCCAGGGTTGGCAAGACCCACAGCATTCAGATAACTCCCGCCTTCCAAACATACTGCAGTAGGATTTCGATAACCTTCCATGGGCTCGCAGCTTATTGATTTGCTCACTATCGCTCCAACATCTGCGTTGTAAAGCCTGTTGAAAATAGCTTGAGAAATACCTAAAAAACCAGAAGCTAGCATAGTAGGATTACGCAGCTCCATACCTGCGATGTTTATGGAAAGCGTTCTATCATGTTCTCTCTGTCTCTTTCCTCTCAATAATTTACACCATTCGAGTATCTCAGTTGCGCGACTAGTTCATCGTCAGTACTCACCAGCTACAACGAAATCTCTTAGTTGGCAAGTACAAGAAAAGCTTCCGCATAATACACAAGTACTTGGACAATGAGTCTGTAATCTTATTGTATTGGATCCATATCCGAGCACAGGTCTCATCAAGAATTGTAAAAAATCCCGCGCACCCTAAATTTGAGCTAATTTGGGACCTCCCATATGTGCTAGGTACACTAATTTTAACAGACTACGCAGACAATGCCAAATTATTACTGGCGATCAAGCTTAGCGATGTCTTATACCGGAATAGCACTGTTATAGGGGTCTTGGGCGAATCGGAAGAAGGATAGATTATTGTTAAATACTTTGACAGGCTGTATTAGCTATCGCATGGTTTATTTCACAGCCATTCTTGGAGTCGTCGCGACAGGTGCAAGATGAATCATAATGTCTAATACAAGTGAACCTCAGCTAGATGAGGCCTTTGTTCGAAACATCCAAGAAGGACTAGGAGCCAAGGACCAGAAGCGGGTTAATCCAAAGTATCTTTATGATAGTGCGGGATCACAGCTCTTTGAAGCAATTTGTCGTCAACCAGAGTATTATCCATGGCGGACGGAGGCAGCGATATTAAGACAACATTCTACAGAAATGGTCTGGATGCATGGCAAGAAAAAGATAAGTATT
This sequence comes from uncultured Alphaproteobacteria bacterium, assembly GCA_963719345.1. GTDB lineage: Bacteria > Pseudomonadota > Alphaproteobacteria > Acetobacterales > Acetobacteraceae > CAVRCA01. Next base: position 14,901 of record CAVRCA010000003.1, on the reverse strand, counting down.
ATTGAACTTGGAAGTGGCAGTTCCAGCAAAACGAGAATCCTTATCCAGAAGGTTCTCTTAAGACAGCCGAGTTTATATTATTTTCCTGTGGACGTTTCCCAGGCGATGTTGCGTGAAACAATATATAACCTTTCTGCCGACTTTTCTAGTCTTCGAACGATAGGAATTTCCTCAGATTATATTGATGGCATTGATAAAGCAAATAGTTTGATTGCCGCCGATCGCCAAATCCCTGACAAAAAATTGATAATTTTCCTAGGATCTAGCATCGGGAATTTTGAACCAAATGAATCTGTAGCTTTCCTTAGAAATTTAAGAAGTAGAATGGAGGAGAGTGATGATCTCTTACTTGGTATCGATCTTCACAAGAACAAAAACGTTTTGGAGGGGACTTATAATGACAAGGAGGGTATAACAGCGAGGTTTAATTTAAATCTATTGACTCGAATAAATAGAGAATTAAGAGGAGAGTTTAATCTCGATAGCTTCGTTCACCAGCTTTTTACAATTCTTCCTACAAAAGGGTCGAAATGCATCTAGTATCGACCAAAGATCAGCAGGTATACGTAGGCAGATTAGGTCAGACCTTTAGCTTTGATAAGAATGAGACTATCCACACTGAAAATTCGTACAAGTATTCTGCGGAGGAGATAAAACAAATGGCAGAGGACAGCCAATTTATACTAAAGAGAAATTTTGCCGATGAAAAAAAGTGGTTCAATGTCGCACTCTTTTCTCCTGCTTGATATGCATGCGCCTTTTTTGAATTCAACCTAATTCGTCTTGATCACTCTGTCCCTATAACCATCTGATCGAAGGCCTTGATTCGACTCTCGGAGGTCCTCTTCCATACATCCCTATAGTGACATGATCTATGTATTAGTACATATTCTTTGGACATGAACAGGCTTGAGGGGGTAACGATAAGAGGTGTTGAAGCCCTAGGGATAACTACATACTTCTCTCGGACTGCGGATACGACTTGCTTGTAATAAAGTTGAGATATTCTAAATCGGTCTTCTAGTGGACAGATAATCTGTCTCCGTCTTTTTTGTAAGTGTGCATTACTGTATCTTCTGTTTCGACTGGTTCAAAAAGCTTCTAGGTCGATCTCAGTTCAATGAATTCGGTTGAATGCTCTCCCGTAACATTTGCCAACAGTTAAGAAGAAGGGTCTGTGGGGCCCGAGAAACGCAGGATAGCTCAGAAGTGGAGGTTAGACCGCTGTGCTTCTGTTAGCCCATGTTACTATCGAAAACGTACTAACTGCTGATCCGACAACTCCTGCAATTAGCGCTCCAATTACTGCTTGGTTCAGGAAATTTGGTATGGCCATAGCAAACCATTGCGCGATGCTCGGAAGGGATAGATATCCAAGAAAGCCTATGCCAAATCCTAGAAACCAAAAAGCAAAGATTGCAAGTCTTCTAGACAACCCGCTCTCCCCTACAGCTTCCGTATACGGCAAGTTTCGTACATTTCATTTCGTCGCTAGATTCTTTCATGTTTTAGATGTATCTGTGAGATAATAAGCCTGATTGTCAATTTTTGTAATATATCAAAGACAAAAATGTTTTTTCATCCAGAATTAGACTCATTATCTATCTCATGTCAAATCTAAATTAGACGGTTCGGTTGCTGATATCAGGGACTAGAAATATTTCTAATTATGGTAAATTGTTATGACCATGCTAAATAAATAGAATAATCCTCTCCTACTCCTGAACGGGTGTGTTGTTCCAGAAAAATATAACTCATCTAACAAGGCTTATTTTTTATAAACTAAGCAACCGAAAAATGTTTAATAATTTAGGTAATATGGGTAAGATTGTCGATAGAAGGGGTTTGAATTTGCATAACAAATTTCTCGACAGGTCAAAATTTAACTTTATGACCAGAAGAGCAGGAATGCGAATCATATCGGTACCTAACACAATGACGTAGTGATATATTTGAATTCAACAGAATATTATACGCAGTGTCCTGAGTGCGAATCTGGGCTCATACATGATTACAACATAGGTGAATACATTTGTCAAAAATGTGGTTATGTAGTCATGGATCAGGTTGACGATTATGGTCCTGAAAGCAATTCCTCTGACTTTGAAGAAAGGTCAAAGAATACACGTGCTAGCGGATACACAAGCCTTTCATTACACGATTACGGTTTACGAACCGAGATTGGTTTTGGTTCGAAGGATTACAGCGGCAAATCAATTGACTGCCAAATGGCAGAACAGATGAATAGCATGAGGAAATGGCATTCAAGGATAAGAGTAGCTTCCCCGAAACAGAGAAGGCTCTCAAACGTGTTATCCAGGATTAACGAAACTTGTTCAACGATGTGTTTTCCGAAGATACTGGTGGAAACAGCAGCGATGATCTATCGAAATTTTGAGAGCAGGAGTGGGGCAAAAGGAAAATCTATCAACTCCATGGGAGCAGCAACAATTTACCTAGCCTGTAAAAGATGCTCTGTAGTGAGGTCGTTAGAAGAAATCGTGGAAGCAACTGGCATTACTCAGAAGGATAGGTCTAGCCTAAAACTATCTTCGAAATACTATAGGATGATGGTCATGGAGATGGGCGTCTTTACGGTACAACCCACGCATTTCTGCATCATTGTCTAGTCATTTCCCGGCATTGGCAGAAGCAGTTGTAAGCTCCGAATCAGTATCAATTTCAGCAAGCGCAGCAACCACGGTAACGTCACCCCCAATTCCGGTAACGCTTACAATTGATCATTACATAGCCAAACTCGCAAACATGGCCAGGATTGAAGCCAAGGTAGAGAGACTGGCGATTGAGATAACTCACAAGTCCAACAACCACCTTCTTGCAGATGGCAAATCTCCAAACGGGCTGGCCGGTAGCGTATATTTATCTGGCTGCAATTCTACTGGGAGTCAATCTTCTACAGATAGATTTATCAAGCTTGTCCGGAGTGACTGAAGTTACCATCCGTAACAGATGTAAAGATATTTTGACGAGTTTTAAGCTAACGATAAAAGTCAAACCGTTGATAGGAAAGAACAAGTCCTGCTGCGTGTCAGACAATCGAGAATAGGTCCAGGGCCTAAGGTTCATTCTTCTTGTTATTTGTATTATTTAGGTCTAGTATTCTAACCCTACCTGGGCTGGCTCTTCGAGATCCTTCTCGAACTGTACTATTCTGAGTGCAAGACCATATCTTTCGGTAACTAGTCCCTCCGGGCATTTTGGAACGGGCTGAGCGCTATCTCCAAGGCTAGGAACTATATCACGACATTTGGCTCCAACCATACTCCCAGTGCCTCGCTGTATCGACTCGTGCATGTCTATATCGTCTTTAGGATGCAAACGATACCTCCTAGGAAGGAAGATTTTTTTAGCTCGATTGCAAAGAGGCATTATCAATAAACAATGAAACTAGGGGTGTGTTAGACACTAAACGCCATTCGTACGCACAACTTAAATTTAGGAATTTTTGTATGAAACCAAAAGATGTCTATAACGGCGTGCCTTTCACATAAAGAGGATGTCGATGGTATATTATCTGCTGTATTGATCAAGGCAGCGTTTAATGCCAAAACTATCATCTTGGTCGATTACCCTAATATTATCTCTACACTCGATAAACTGGCTGTTCCCGACTTTTTACCTAAACTTGATCGAATTTTTGTTAGCGATTTGGGTTTGAGTAAAAAAAATGAGGGAGAATTTATAGAGATAGTCAGTAAAATTATCTCAAATGGCGCTAAGGTCACATATATTGATCATCATGACCTAAATCGAGACAGCATTATCGCACTAAAGAAAATAGGAGTATTGCTGATTCACTCGGTTGAAGAATGCAGCAGCGTACAAATATACAACAAATTCAAAAAGAAATTAAAGCCACATGCCGCTTTTTTGCGGCTGCTAGTTCATTGACCGACTATATGGAAAATAAGCCTATCGCTTCTGCTATTGTATCGCGATTTGATAGGCAATTTCTAATGTTGGAATCTACTGTGCTTTCCTATATGATCTCGGCTAAACAGCATGACGACGTATTTCTAATTGAGCTTGTCAATTTCCTTTCAGGTATGAAATATCCTCACGATGTAGAAGGTGGTTTCTCTATAGCAGAAAGGTACGCCCGAAAGGTCTCTGATGCTATTAAGAAAATAGAAGGATCTATAAGTAAATCCGACAACATTGCGTATGCGCAAAATAATTCGGCATTATCTGCCAGTATGATTGTCAACTTTGTCTTGGGTATCTCAGAAAAGCCAGTTGCAATGGTCTATAAGTTAAAAGACGAAATTGATTCCTATATTTTTTCTATACGTGGCAACAAATCCTGTAAAGTGCATTTAGGAAGAGTGGTAAATCAGATTAGTTCAGAAGTAGGTGGAAGCGGTGGAGGACACGAAAAAGCATGTGGAGCAGTGGTTCCAAGAGAAAAACTCAATCAATTCATATATCTTTTGGATCGACTTGTTGCACAGCAATAAAGACGCTTACTGCATGATTATTTAGGATTGGATTGCCAGTGCAGTTAACCTAAATCTAACTAATATAGAGCGTCCGGAGTTTGGTAAAGGACATGGGCGGTATCTAAACCGGAGCACAACTTATAAAATGCGACAGATCTGTACAGGTAGGTATGGGTGGCAGTAAGAAGAAACCGTTGGGATCTGAAAAATCTTCTCCAGCTTCTGGACATGACGGAGATAAACCTGCAAAAAAGGAAGAGACCAAGAAGGCTTTAGGAAAAGTCCAGCAAAAACAAAAGCTCTCAGTTTTGGTGGAGGATACACAAGGTAGGAGAGCTGATACAGAGTATGAAAGCTATTACGATTCAAGGCGTAGCAAGAGCTGCGGGCGTAAAAATTTCTGTAGCTAATGCATATATCAAATCACTCGAAGGAAAGGGCATAGTTAAAAGTGTTGGTGGTTATAGTGGTCATAGAGTATACCAGCTGATTGAGCAGGTTTAATGCCTTAGTATCATTACGTCTCCTGTTTGCACCGATTCTGCTATATGCAGGTTGGATTTAACCACTCCTATCGGATTCATAGCGGGTATTGGTGCAGAATCTTTAACGAAAATACATACGGAACCGTTAGACGTCAGGTAGGCCATCTCGCCACGTTTAAATCGAGATCGCTGTTTCTCTGCTCCTATCGTTAACCCTGTCTCTATATATACTAAATTCGCTCCCAGCTTATGAACCCTGCCCTTCAGAGGCAAACCCATTAAAATTATCTTAGTTGTGATGGGGGAAAGATGGCGAATAATTTCGCACTCGATAACTCCCTTATTTGATATCTCTATAACAAGAGGTACCCTTGAAACCGTGCTGAACTCATTTCACCTTAGCCCAAACTGCCTGAAATGGGAAGGTTTAATTGACTGGACATTGAAAAATTCGCAACATTTAATTATATAATTGTTATCCCTTGGAGCATTCTTGGTGGTTAAACATTCTTCAAATCAAAAGACCTCTTCCAAAAAGTTTAAAACTAAAGCTCCTAAGGGGACAGACGATCCTACGAAAAAAGATCCGTAGCCGGCGAAATGTCTCCACGGCTTTGAAAAAAATAGCCATCAAACATGATGCTACGCTCGAAAAAGCTCAGGTAGAATTAGGAGAACCTCCAGTCAAGAAATCGAACCGCCCTGAAGATGAAGTTGTGACTTATGCTGAAGTTGAATTCGAACTCAAGGAGATTATCCCTAATGGCAATCAAGTTTTAATCGGGCCAGCACGCATTACGAGGTTTGAAAAGGCAAGGATCACAGGTGCCAGGTCTTTACAGCTTCTTTTTGGCAGCGCTGGCGTTTATGTACAGTACCCAAGACGTTAGAGATTCAATCTCTCTTGCGACGGCGGAATTATATGCTAAAGCACTGCCCATATCTATTAGACGAGTTCTACCTAACGGTTTATACCAGGATATCCCAATAGAATGGTTGAATTGAGAGATGTCTAGAATATGATAGAATTCAGTTAGATCAGTGAATTCTGATACTTAAGGTAAAAGTGATCATTGCTCTACCTTTATTAGGCCTCTCATTTCCGGATGTATGTTGCAGTAGTAAACAAATGTGCCAATTTTATTTGCAATGAACGTGAGGGACTGACTTTCAAAATACCCAGGCTTTTGGTATGTACGTTAAATGTATCTATATTCAGGTTATGGAGTGAGCGTGTATCTGCATCCTCATTGATTAAATGGATCGAGTCAAGCGCACCATACTTTAAGAAAATCGTCGGACTGTTAAATCCTGCTCCCATGCCATTACTTCGTGAAGTCGGCGGTAGATTGGCTGGTGAACAGCCAGCCCGTTTGAGGAGAATGAGTTGCTTTCATAAATGTATTTATCGGAGGAGCAAAAGCCGGAGTATTACCATTAACAGGAATCAAAGAATGTATTCCAAAATAGCCGGCTATTACGACAACTATTGCGATACCTACAAAAATCATTATGGCATATTTATATTTGGAAAATGTAAACTTGCTATTCTTGACGTTCTGTTGCCGCTTCGCTTTTTTTGGCATCCAAGTGGGTGAATCAAGCTATTATATATTTAGTTAATGATCGAACGCTCCGCCAAGCCCCGTCCTAATTACCAGGATCTGACAAGAAATGTCAGCGAATTGAGCTTGCCTAGAAGCAAGACAGATTCTATGAAATGGTTTATCGGATATGTTGCGAACGATGGGACGCTATAGCAACGAAATACGAATCAAGAGCAAAACTTAAATTTGTAGTCCCGAAGAGTTGCTAAGGATCAAAAATTCCAACACTTCGTCGGTCGTACTTTGGCGACCAAGGCAAGCTCATGATAGAGGACGGCAGCATATTCGACGGGATTGGTTTCGGGTATTCTACTGATATTGCTGGCGAAGTCGTTTTCAACACGGGTATGGTTGGGTACACTGAAACACTTACAGACCCTTCATATCGCGGTCAAATATTATGCCTAACTTATCCACTAATTGGAAATTATGGTGTTCCGAGTATCGAAGACTCTGACGAATTTGGATTGCCTAGGTTCTTTGAATCTGATAGAATCCAAATCAGGGGCTTAATAATTCACGACCTATCGATTGTAGCAAGTCATTGGAGTTGTGTCAAAACGCTTGATGAATGGCTATACGACCAAAGGATTCCAGGAATATGTAATATAGATACTCGAGAACTTACGAAGAAACTGAGAATTAATGGAGTGATGATGGGTGCTATCAGCACTTGGGCTCTCCAAGAAGGCGTGACGGCTAACTCAGAGATTGACGTACAAAAAAGATTGTCTCGCCTTATAAAAAACCAGCAGGACGGTCAACAAAATTTTATGCCTGAAGTTTCGACAAGTATTCCACGCGTGTATGGCGATGATGCAAGTGATACCGTTGTACGTTGGATACCGGCACAAAAAACAGCATTATACGTAATATTCTCAGGATGGGTTTCAGGGTCGTGCGTCTCCCGTGGGATTCATCGTTTGAAGAAGTGATGCTGCACAAACCAAAGGGCATCGTAATTAGCAATGGTCCGGGGGATCCAAAAGTTTGCAAAACTGCAATCAAAACTGCAGGCGAGGTTATGAGGGCATCAGTCCCGACTTTGGGTATTTGTCTTGGACACCAAATTCTAGCCTTGGCAGCAGGAGCCGATACCTACAAATTGAAATTCGGTCATCGAGGACAGAATAAACCTTGCATAGATTTACGAAGTAACCGTGCTTACATCACTAGCCAGAATCATGGTTATGGAATTGAGCCTAAGAGCCTAAACGGTACGGGCTTTAAAGTATGGTTTTCAAATGTAGATGACCATACAGTAGAGGGAATTGAGCATGAATCTAAACCGATAATTGCGGTACAATTTCATCCAGAAGCGTCTCCAGGACCTTATGACTGTATATTTGTTTTTGATAGATTCAAAGAATTACTTGACGATTTCAACAGAAGGTCATCATTTGCCCGAACAACTGAAAGTAACATTGAGAATAATAACAATAACCCAAAAGTGAAGATGTCATGTCGGCGAGGAAGAAAAAAACCACTAAAGAGGAGGAAATTTGCCAAAACATGAAACAATAAAAAAAGTTCTTGTTCTCGGAAGCGGGGCAATTAAAATCGGAGAAGCAGGCGAAAGTCAGACTTTCTGACCGTTATTTTGACTACTCCGGTTCACAATGCCTTAAGGCTATAAAGGAAGATGGCATCAAAAGCGTCCTAATTAATCCCAATATTGCGACCATTCAGACGGACACAAGATTTGCAAACAGAGTATACCTACTACCAATTAACGCCAGCTACGTTGAAAAAGTCATTGAAGTCTGAACTGCCAGATTCCATTATGCTAGGCTTCGGAGGACAGACTGCACTCAATTGCGGCGTTGCAGTTCACAAGCTCGGTATACTGAAAAAATATGGGATCAACATTCTGGGTACTTCAATAAAGGGCATCGAGATAACTGAGGATAGGCGAGCTATTCAAGGACGCAATGATAAGAAGTAGTGTGCCTGTTTTACCTAGCGCCGTTGCGTACAGTTTAGAAACGGCATCCAAAGTTTCCAGAGCGATTGGTTATCCAGTTATCGTTCGAGTAGCTTATACGCTAGCTGGACGAGGGGGTGGTGTTGCTTACAACGAGTACGACCTTCAAGAAATTGTACGGCGTGGATTATCACTCAGTATGGTTGGACAAGTCCTAATCGAGAGGTATGTCGGAGACTGGAAACAAATTGAATACGAAGTAATGCGAGATAGAAAAGGAAATAGTGTTATTGTTTGCAACATGGAAAACATCCTTGGAATGCGTGTGCATACTGGGGATAATATCGTAGTAGCGCCGTCGCAAACCCTGAATAATTCTGAATACCATTTGTTACGCTCGGGACTCTGCGTGCGACGGCTTATTGTGGAGTTGTTGGAGAATGCAACGTTCAGTTCGGACTTGATCCACGTCTCCAAAGTACTGCGTTATAGAAATAAACGCAAGGCTCTCGAGATCTTCCGCGCTCGCCAGTAAAGCGACAGGTTACCCACTTGCATATATGGCTGAGAAAAGATTTCACTGGGATATTCTCTACCGGAGTTGATTAACAGTATTACCAAGGCGACAACTGCTTGTTTTGAACCTTCGTTAGACTACGTAGTACTCAAAATGCCTCGGTGGGATTTTCGTAAATTTGAGCTCGTGAAACGTAAACTCGGAAGCACAATGAAATCAGTTGGTGAAGTGATGTCCATCGGACGAGGATTCGAGGAAATCTTACAAAAAGCAATTAGGATGTCTGAAATAGGAAAAGATGGCCTTGTCGCCAATCCTGATGAAGACAAAAAAAGTCAGAACTATGTTTCAGCCGAAATCTCGATGAGAGAGCAAATTGGGTCAGCCAGGCAGACCCAATTTGCCTAACTTTCCAGCGCAGGGTAATGGAGAAGAGGATGAAACACAGGAAGGAGGGGAAGGTAGGGACGGAGTATACAGAAACAATGGAACAATCATTGCTCCATCCAACTGACGAGATTATATTTGACGTTGTCAAAGCGATGAAAGCTGGGATGACTTTACAAAAAATAACCATGCTATCAGCGATAGATCCATGGTTTTTGATCCGAATTAAAAACATAATTGGTATGGAGTATAGATTACGACAACAATCCGACTTTGATGAAGATATTATCAAAGAAGCAAAGAAAATTGGTTTTTCAGATAAGCAAATAGGAAGATGTCTAGGCATCGACGAACTAAAGATAAGGAGTTTGAGACACCGGTTTGGAATCAAACCTGTGGTAAAGCAGATCGATACACTCGCTGCCGAGTGGCCTGCAAAAACAAACTACCTATATTTGACCTATGGTGGCCAGAATGATGACATCATGGTGGAAACGGGATTAAGAGAAGCGTCCTCGTACTTGGCGCTGGCCCTTATCGGATTCGGGAGTAGCGTGGAATTTGATTGGGGAACAGTGAACACGGTCTGGGGTCTAAAAGAAAATGGAGTCCCTGATGTTTCAATAATTAATTGCAATCCTGAAACCGTTTCTACAGATTATGACATTTCTGATAGATTATACTTTGAAGAGTTGACCTTTGAAAGAATAATGGACATTTTTGAAAAAGAGAAACCAGTTGGAATAGTAACTTGTGTAGGAGGACAGACGGCGAATAACGTTGCTCCCAAGCTAGCCAAACAAGGAATTAATATAGTTGGTACGAGGAGCCAGGACGTCGATAGAGCTGAGGATAGAGAAAAGTTTGGAAAATTATTAGATTCATTGAACATTAAGCAACCCGCGTGGAAAAAATTTACTAGCATATCAAAAGCGAAACAATTTGCAGAAACTGTCGGCTATCCTGTTTTAGTTAGACCGTCGTATGTTCTCAGCGGCGTAGCCATGAAAATTGTGTGGGCGGAACAACAATTAGAGCAATTCTTGACAGATGCTGTAAGAGTTAGTCCTGATTACCCAATAGTTATCAGCAAATTTTTACAGGACGCTTCGGAAGTGGAAGTGGATGCGGTAGGAGGTACCAATGAAGTTCTAATAGGTTCTATTATAGAACACATTGATAATGCGGGGATACATTCTGGAGATGCTCTTATGTGTATACCCCCGTGGAGACTTGACCGAAAAACTACTGAGACATTAGTGGATTATTCAAGTCGAATAGGTAGAGCCTTGAATGTTAGAGGTCCTTTTAACATTCAATATCTCATCAAGGACGATGAAGTATTGGTAATAGAAGCAAATATCCGAGCGTCAAGATCAATGCCCTTTGTGTCAAAATTTGTAGGAATAAATCTAATAAATATTGCTCGCAAGGGCGATGACTGGCAGGGCTCTTCCGAAAAACGCGAAAGATCTATGGTTAAAGACTTCAGGATTCGGAATCAAAGTCCCACAATTTTCTTTTATGCAACTTGAAGGAGCTGATATAGTGCTTAGCGTAGAAATGCAATCTACCGGCGAAGTAGCATGCTTTGGGATCAGTTTTTACGATGCATTGTCTAAGGCGTATACCGCCGCAGGATACGCACTTCCATTATCGGGTTCAGCACTAATTACTATCGGGGGCCAGAAAAATAAGGAAAAATTGTTGCCGTTGATTTCACTTATTTCACTAATGGGATACAATATAATGGCAACAGAGCATACAGCTGAATTCCTGGTAAGCAATGACTTCAAAAATATCCAGGAGGTTTACAAGATTAGCGAGCCAGATCGAAAACCCAATATTTCAGATTTGCTGTTTGAACACAAAATTAATTTTATTATAAATATCCCGTCAACATCTACAATTGAGAAGTATGTTGGAATGTTGTATGACGAATATCAAATTAGAAGAAAAGCTGTTGAGATGGGCGTACCTGTCCTAACTACGTTGGAAGCAGCGAACTCGTTCATCAAAACTCTCGAATGGTTAATGACAAATACTCCAACATTGACTTTTATGCGGGATTATGTTAAATTATGAACAATAGCAGGCCGTTGAAATTACATCTCGTTATTGTTATCATAAGTCCAAAAACAGGTTCATGATAATAGCATTGCCACCACGTTACGGTTATCAGCAACTATTGAACCATCTAGTGTTACAGCCATTGCCTGTTCAATCGCGTTATGCTGAAGTGCCCTGTTGATTATTGGCGAAATTGATTTTGCATACCGTTTATGAATCATCGGTAAGTCCTTATTAAATGAGGGCACGATTATTATGTCGAGCATTCCTACAGTTCCAGGGAATATTATCTCTCTCTTCACTTTAAGATACAGCCAAATCCGTCGCCCGTTGATAACGCTATTGCATCTCGAGAAAACCGGATGGATATGCCCCATTACAATTCTTTTTATCGATGCTCTAGCAGAGGATGGCATCGTATGGCCGTGCGCTAACAAGGTCTCCTCCATGACCATGCCTTTGACGCTCATAATATTAATATTCTTCGGGATTAAGAACCGAAAGTAGGTATCATGATTACCTGGTACTACGTAAATGCTCGCGTGTCCAGAGAGTATTCTGAAGAATTCCGGGACTTGGTTCCATTCTTGTTTGCTTATGGATCGTATGGTGCTCTTTACGTCTCCGAGTAGTATTACGCCGTCTAACTGATTTGATTTTATAAGGTGACGTAACTCTTCAAGCATCGTATTCAGAGAATATTTCGAGTCAACGGTGACTCCTCGTAGGTTCAGCTCACCCTCAAATCCGATATGTAAGTCGGATACCACGAGGAATGTGCGTTTTATATTAGTCCTCTCCTCTTCGAGTAGAAGTGCTGGATGAGGATACAACGGCCGAATAGATGCCACGCCTAACCACTCTCTCTATCTATCCAACAATTAAATATCTGGCTTTCTCTCTTGTTCGAGGATCGTAACGTACCAAAAATTAACCTATAATGAGGTTTGAAATTACTATTTTATTAGAATTGCATTAACGGTGCCATCTTGACCTGGACGGGAGATTACCCTTGCGGTCCCGGCTTCTGTTTCAACCAACGCACCTTTACTAATCACCCCTCTCCTTTCATAATCTTTGTTTGCAGGATTCTTTGTCACCCGTATTATCGCCAATTTAGTCGTTTTTTTCGAACTCGAATCCAAGACATTTACGGTTTCTGCAGATTTTAAAGCCGTCTTTATGTTGTTCCCTCTAGTCCCCCTGGTAGTTGTTATGGTAGGTACCGCGATAGCCTCATTTGGATATCTGTCCAGTTCGAATTTCCGTCTAGCTCTGACGCAACCCGACGACCGCCAAAAGCTTTACGTCCTGCTAGGTTTTCTAATGACTTCCGCATAAGTGGTCGCCATAAGTATATTCCTCTTATTAAGACCTTTCCGCTTCCTCCATCGGTGATGCTTTTGAGCGATTATTAGGTTATTACGATGTGTTAGTTTATTATTTTTACTTTGATTATTGGACGTCGTTACTAGCGAATTTCTTAAAGATTCAAGGTCTGTTATCCCAAAATAACTTCGAAACTTCTTTGTAGTTCGGTATGTTTTTGACCGTCCGAAGTTGTTCCAGCTCGATTAACCCCATTTGCTTCAAGGTTCTAAAGATGGGCATATACCTGACTTCCTCTAATCTGCATGAGACGTTTCGAAGTCACAGGCTGTTCATACGCAATGTACGACAATGTCTTAAGAGCCTATGTTGGAATTAAAGGACGTTGCGCAAATTTTCTGATTAGGGGTGTATAGCCAGGCTTTAATTGGAGCACGCACTTTTCAATCAGCTAATTCAGTTATCTCTATGGCCGTGAAAACGGATTGTGTTTTTTTAATTAATTCGTTTACTATTTTCCTTGTATTTGATTTTGAATTGGTTCCAGATGCTCTTACCAACTCTTCAATTGACAAGGGCCGACCCGCTGAATATAATGTAGTTTCGATTCTCGAAGTGATTTCCTCAACTGGAAGAGAACTCCTCAACTTCGCCTACCTATTCTACTGGTGGATTAGAATTCGCATACATGCTCACTTAATCGTAATTTTTATGTCTTCAGATTCCTCACTCTGTTCTAGATTTATTTTTCCTTTAGTCACAAGATAAAGTAATGCAATAAATAGACCTAAGCAACCTCTAATGCTCCCATTTTTGAAATAAGCATTTTAAACATCACCACATGGTCTACTTTAACGATACCAAAAATCTTATCTTCATATTGTCGTATTATTTGTTCAAATTTTTCCGAGTATTGATCTAAGTCAAAACCTTGTACCGGTTCGATAGTAAGTTTTTTTCTCCTCGAATCCGGGGTTTGAGATCTCTGAGTTTTTATTAGATCCAGCACTTGAAGAAGTTCTTCTGAAAGATACGGGCTACGTTGATTCGAACCTGAATGGAATCTCAATCGCATTAAGATCTCGTCAACAGGATCCAGACCAACTACTGCATCTATGATTGTTTTCTTCTGCATAGTGCAATCTTCTCTAGCCTAAAAATGCTTTCGACTTTAAGACGGTGTATCATCGATGAAGATAAAAGCTGGATTCTGCATAATCGGAGATTTTTTTTCTGGGAGGCGTGAATAATATTTAGCAAAAGTCCGAGAAGATTACTTATATCTATATCCCAAACATCTTTCTTGCTAACCAAAGAAGGGTTAAACAATAAATTTAGAGGTGGTTCGGCGATCTTCTTTTTTGAATCATAGTTGATGGCAACATCTGAGTTTTCTCTTCCTTGTAACAATTCTAAATCTAATACAGGAGGTCTGAGGGGAGCATATAATAAAGTAGCAAATCAATAAAAGCGACGTACATGTGTGAAGAACTTTTTCCTAGCTGTGGATTTATCCTTTTGGATGAGACGGGATTCGCATCTAATTTGACAGCCAAGTCCAGTTAATTTCATCAACCATATATATAATTAGATTTGTGATAGGATTCGAAATAGCATGATTTAATTTAAATACGGTCAATAGATATTATTCTTGTACTTTTGGCACAGCAGGACAACAAGAACAGAGTTCGCAGCCAGGTGAAATTTCCGCTCATACTGGTTCATACACCATTTGGCTTGAACTTTTTTGAGAAGGTAGCAAACACAAGGGCAGCGGAGGGTCTATGCTAAATTTAATATTTATCTGATGCCCATCATAACTGCACTAGCAATATTTCTCATCGTAGGGTCATTGATTGCGTTGTTTTCAACCTCTACAATGAGGGCTGGAGTGCGTGAGATAGTGTCTTGGAGTTGTAGTTCTTGCTGATCCTGGGATTTATGTATTTACCGTGGACATATGGGTGGATCGCGCTGGTGGTCACGATTATAATACACGAGGCAGGCCATGGCATAGTCGCTCGGGTACACAATATTAAAATTGAGTTGACAGGAATTGTCCTAATTCTAGGATTTCCTATCGGGGCCTTTGTTAATATTGCACAAGAAGAGTTATCAAGAA
>CAVRCA010000002.1:0-243950 GCA_963719345.1 uncultured Alphaproteobacteria bacterium | reverse complement strand
GGTCATCTACGACACGTCGCCGCTTTGCGGCGTCGCGGTGTGCCGGAAGCGAGCTGGATCCTGATGTTCATGCTCGTCAACATCGTCCTGAACTTCGACGAGGGCACGATCTCCTACCCGGGTGTGCTCTGCGCCATGATGTCGTCCGTCCCTGCTCACCCTCGCCGAGTGGCGGCAAGGCCCGCAAGGACGCGCGCGATGGACTCGCGACGCCGATTGTGCGAGCGAGGCGTGGCGACCGTTGGCGGCGCCGGGGCGTCCTGGGCCGGCAACGGGCGGGGCGCCGAGCGCCATGCGCTGAGGTGAAGCCGAGCGCTTGACTGATCCAGGGTCCGGCCCGCAGAGAGCGTGAATGAGCGAAGTGGTGGTCCTGCCCCGGACGGTCGAGGACACGCTCTGGGCCGTCATGGCGTCGATGGGCGAACGAGCCGTATCGCCGAGATCTACCCCAACCGCACCGCCGCCCTGGCCGATCGGGCCTGGCGCGAACAGCAGGTGCGCGCCTACGCGGGCTTTCTCCACAGCTGCCGACGAGCGGTCCCGCGCTACAGTGTCGCGCCGATCAAGCGGGCCGATCTGCCGCGCGCGTGGAAGCCCTTGCCGGCGCTTGGCTTCCTGCGCGGCCAATTTTTCTGACCGCACCCTGAACCCCGCTGCGCGACGCGGGCCGCCGGCTTGCTCCCGACGGCAGGAGCGGCAAAGCTGCGGCGAGCGGTTCAACGGGGGGAGATCAAAGCATGAGCGAGATGCGCGTGGTGGCGAGCGGACTGCGCTTCCCCGAAGGGCCGGTGTCCATGCGGGACGGGTCGATCATCCTGGTGGAAATCGAGCGGCGCACCGTCAGCCGGGTGGCGCCCGACGGCACCGTCACCGTCGTCGCCGAGACCGGCGGCGGCCCGAACGGGAGCGGCGATCGGCCCGGACGGCGCGCTCTATGTCTGCAACAACGGCGGGTTCCAGTGGCGCACGGAGACAAGGCTATACTCCGGCCGGTTCTGCCGGCGCTCGACTACAAGGGCGGCCGCATCGAGCGGGTGGATCTGGGCGACCGGCGAAACCCTCGCAATCACTCTACGACCGCTGCGGCGAGGCGCGCCCTGAACGGCCCGAACGACATCGTATTCGACGCCCCAGGGGGGTTCTACTTCACCGATCTCGGCAAGAGCCGCGAGCGCGACCGCGACAACGGCGGGTCTATTACGCGCCCCCGACGGCTCCCGATCGTGCAGGTCACTATCCGCTTCACGCCGAACGGCATCGGCCTGTCGCCCGACGGCAAGACGCTCTACGTCGCCGAGACCGAGACCGCGCCGGCTCTGGGCCTTCGAGATCGCCGCCCCCGGGGTCATCCGGAAGCTGCCGTTTCCCTCGCCGCATGGCGGCCGTCTGGTGCACGGGATCGGCGGCCTTGTGCGCTTCGACAGCCTGGCGGTGGACGCCGAGGGCAACGTCTGTGTCGCCACCCTGTGACCGGCTGCATCACCAGGCTTCTCGCCGGACGGGCGCATCAAGCGGCGCGTCGAGTTACCGCGACATGTTCACGACCAACATCTGCTTCGGCGGACCCGACCTGCGGACGGCCTACATCACCCTGTCCGGGCGCGGCGAGCTGGTCGCGATCCCTTGGCCGGAAGCTGGGTTGCGGCTCGCCTACGAGGCATGATTGGGCGCCCCGGTGGGCGCCGGACCAGCGGCCGCGGGGAAGATCATGCGGACCGTGGTTCCCTCGCCCTCCCGGCTCTCCAGCTCCATGCGTCCGCCGGTCTGGCGCATGAAGCCGTGCGCCATCGATAAGCCGAGACCCGTGCCCGCCCCCGGCGGTTTGGTGGTGAAGAACGGTTCAAAGGCCCGCGACGCCACCTCAGGAGGCATCCCCGGCCCCTGATCGGTGACGGCGAGGACGGTCTCGCGCGGCGTTCCGGAAGGGTCCCGGCGGATGACCAGGCTGAGGCTGATCAGCCCGCCCGCGCGCATCGCCTCGCGCGCATTCAACACGACGTTCATCAGAGCCGTGCGCAGGTGCTTCTGATCGGCGGTGACATGGGCCGCCTCGCTTTCCAGGTTCAGCTCGATCGTGTGGCTCGGGCTAAGCATCTGGGTCAGCGTGCCCTCCAGCTCCCGAAGCAGTTGGGGGAGATTGAGCTGCCCGACCTGGTGATGCTGCCGGCGCGCGAACGAGGTCAACGACTGCGTCAAGGTCGCACCCCGCTCGGCTGCCGCGTGCACCCGCTCCAGCCGCGCCGCGTTGCGCGGGCTCAACTGGGGACCGGCCAGCAGTTCGAGATTGCCACGGATGACGGTCAGCAGGTTGTTGAACTCGTGCGCAATGCCGCCGGCGAGACTGGCGAGACCGTCCAGGCGCTGCGCCTGGGCCACAAGTTGTTCGGTATCGTGCCGCTCCGTGGCGTCCTGCTGCGACGCGAAGAAGTATTTCAACTCGTGATCGGCGGTAAACACCGGGCTGACGTCCAGCGCATTCCAGAACGGGCTGCCATCCTTGCGGTAGTTCAGCAACTCGACCGAGAAGTCGATCCGCTCGGCGACTGCCTGCCGTACCCGCGCGATGGTCGCTCGGTCGGTCTGCGGGCCTTGCAGCAGGCGGCAGTTGCGGCCGATCAGCTCCGCACTCTTGTAGCCGGTCAGCCGGCAGAACGCACGGTTGGCGAAGACCACCGGATTGTCGGGCAGGTTGGGATCGGAGACCATCATCGGCATGCCGGTGAGCGCCACGGCCTCGAAAAAGGTCCGGCTATCGCCGGCGGATTCGGGCGGCAGTATGGAATGCGTCACAGTTTCGGGGCTTGCCGACATGTACCGTCCACTCGCGAGCGCCATGAAACGTGACCTCTTCGAGCTTCGTCTACGGGGAACGTGCCGCGGCGCGACAGGTTGCTGTCGGGGAGATCCTCCCGCGCGGAGTATCCGGCCTGGCGGACGCCGCCAGGGCGACCGAGCGAAGGGGCCGAGGCTGGAGCGTTCGTTCATGACGCAGTTGAGGGCGCCGCGGGTGCTGGTTGTCGAGGACGAGTTCCTTGTGCGGCTCACGCTTGCCGAAGCGCTGACCGAAGAGGGCTTCGAGGTGATCGAGGCAGGCAGCGGCGACGAGGCACTGGCCTTGCTGCAGCGGGACCCATTGATCGCCGTGCTGATGACGGACATCCAATTGCCGGGAACGCTCAACGGCCTCCATCTGGTCCTTGAGGTGCGACGGGACCGGCCGGATATGCCGGTCATCTACATGACCGGCAGGCCCGAAAGTCTTGGCGGGCTGGTCACGTCGGGCCGCGACACGGTCATTGCCAAACCTTATCTGCCGTCCGAGGTGACGGAGGCCGTCCGGCGTCTGACGGCCGTCCAATCTGGATAGTAGCCGCCGCGCTGCCCGACTGGCGCGGTGACACTTTACTGCGGCCGAACCCGTCGAAGCGGCGCCCGTTGCCGTCCCGATCGAAACTGCTGGAGACGATGATAAATCGACGCAATGCCGTGTTCGCCTTGACCGGCGCAATGACCACCTCGCTGCTGACTACGACATTGTTCCAGCCGGCGATGGCGCAGGTCCCGGTCCAGCGGCTCGGAACAGGGGACTACCGGACGCAGACCCTCGCGGCCGGCACGTTCGCCAAGGAGTCACCAGCTAGCCGTCCAGCAGGCCACCGATCCGCGGGTCAAGGAGTTCGCCCAGTTCGAGATCAACGAGCAGACCGCCATCGCGCAGGTGCTGACCAACCGGGCCAACCCGCGACCGGTGCCGCTCGACGCGCAGCACGCCGGCATGCTGCAGAGCCTGAAGGCGATGCAGGGCCGCGCCTTCGATGCGGCGTATGTGCAAGGCCAGATGCAGGGTCATCAGGAGTTGCTCGCCATCCAGGAGGGCTACCTGAAGCGGCCGCCGGCCAGCTCCGACCTCGAGCACATTGCCGTGCTCGCCCACATGACCATCCTCCAGCACATCACGATGCTGCAGGACCTGCAGAACGCGATCAGAACCTAGGTTTTCTCGCGTAACGGTTTCCGTCTGTGCCACCAGCTCGGACGGGGCTGGTGGCTGAATTACGTGACGTCGCCCAGCGCTCGTCGCTTGAGGTCCTTCAGTTTTTCGGCCCCGCCGGAAGTCTTGGGATCGATCTCCAGCAGCTTCTGCCAAGCGGCATAGGCGCCCTTCCAATCCTGCCGGCTTTCGGCGATGCGGGCCAATGTGCGGAATGCCGCGAAATTGCGCGGCTCGCGTGTCAGGCTCTCCTCGATGTCGCGGATCGCCCCGCGGGGGTCGCCAAGTTCGAACTTGGCGATCGCGCGCCGCTGCCAAGCCGCCGCCATCGACGGGTCGGCGCGATCGCCGAGTCGAAATCGTCGACCGCCTCCTGATGCGCGCCCGCATTGAGATCGCGCAGGCCGCGCGCGACCAGCAACGTCACGGCGGCCGAGCCTTGCTGAGCCAGAACGTTCGATCCGGGCCTCGAGCTGAGCCGCTTCCGCCTCGCTGCGGGCGGCCCGCAACTGATCCAGCATCGCATCGACCACGGCGCGGTGCGGTGTTGATGGTGCGCCGGAAGGCGCCGCGGGTTGCGCCACGGCGGACCCCACCGGACCCAAAGCCAGCAGCACCGGCGCCCGCCGAGACGGCAGCCGTCAAGGCCGCACGTCCAGCGGCGCGAAGGGTAAGCTCCGTGCGCCTACGCCGCAGCCGCGACCTCCCGCAGCACGGCCGGCTCCGGGCCGCCGGCCATCCAGTCGAGCAGCTCGACGGTGTGCACCATCGGCAGCCCGCCGCCGGCCAGCTGGGTCAGGCAGCCGATGTTGCCGGCGGCGACCAGGTCGGGCCGGGTCGCCGTGAGGTTCTCCAGCTTGCGCTCGCGCAGCCGGGCGGCGATCTCCGGCTGCAGCAGGTTGTAGGTGCCGGCCGAACCGCAGCAGAGATGCGGCTCCGCGCGGCTCGACCACCTCGAAACCCGCCTTGCGCAGCAGCGCCTTCGGCTCGGCGGTGACCTGCTGGCCGTGTTGCAGGCTGCACGCGGAATGGTAGGCGACGGTCAGGCCAGGCGGCGCGCGGGTCGGCGCGTAGCCGAGCCGGGTCAGCAACTCGGTGATGTCCAGCGCCAGGGCGGAGACTTGCTCCGCCCGCTCGCGCCAGGGCGCCGGCTCGCTGCGGAACATGAAGCCGTAATCCTTCACCGTCGTGCCGCAGCCCGAGGTGTTGATCGACGATGGCGTCCAGTCCCTCGCCCTCGACCTCGCGCGTCCACGCCGCGATGTTGGCGCGCGCGCTCGCCATCGCCTGATCGTGCAGGCCCATGTGGTGGGTCAGCGCGCCGCAGCAGCCGGCGCCCGCGGCCACCACCACCTCGACGCCGAGGCGGGTCAGCAGGCGGATCGTCGCCTCGTTGATCGTCGGCGTCAGCACCTGCTGCGCGCATCCGGCCAGCAACGCGACGCGGGCGCGGCGCTCGCCCTCGGCCGGTGCACCGCGGCGCGCTCATGGGCTGCTCGCGGCCGGCACGCGCGCCGGAGCCAGCGCCAGCATGGCGCGCAGCCGCTCGAAGACGCCTTGCCCGGGATCAGCCCCGCCAGCGGCCGCGCCAGGCGCGCCCCGGCCAGCGCCAGGCGGAACAGGCTCGGGTTCGGCAGCACGCGGGCCAGCAGCGCCGCGCAGCAGCCGCTCGTGCCAGGCCGGCGGTAGGTGTGCTCGATGTAGGTCCGCGCATGGTCGACGAGGTGCATGTAGTTCACCCCGGACGGGCACGTCGTCATGCAGGACAGGCAGGAGAGGCAGCGGTCGACATGGCGCACCACCTCCTCGGTCGCCGGACGCCCGCTCTCCAGCATGTCCTTGATGAGGTAGATGCGACCGCGCGGGCTGTCGAGCTCGTCGCCGAGCAGCACGAAGGTCGGACAGGTCGCGGTGCAGAAGCCGCAATGCACGCAGGTGCGCAGCACCTTGTTGGACGAGGCGATGTCGGGGTCGCGCAGTTGTTCGGCGGTGAAGTTCGTCTGCATGGTCAGACCTTCGCGCCGGTACATGCGGCCCGGGGTTGAGGATGCCTCTTCGGGATCGAACGCCGCCTTGACCCGCCGGGTGATGCCGGGCGAGCAGCCGTGCGGCTCCGGCGGGATGACGTCGACCGCGAGCGCGCAGCCGGCCCTCGGGCGCGCGCAGCAGCATCCAGGTGCCGCCCGCTCGCCTGCCGCCCGCGGCCGTTGGCCGCCGCCACGGCGCATGGGCCGCCTCGTCGGCCGGTCCGGCGATCCAGACGCAGCCCGCCGCCCCAATCGAGGAAGCCGCGGGCGCCGATCGCCTGCCGCCACCGCGTCGCAGCACCGCCGGGCCCGGCCGACGGGCGCACCGACACCCGCCAGATCGCCTCGCCCTGGCCTCGGCGGCCAGCGGCACGGCGTCGCGCACCGCCCGCCAGACGGCGCGCTCGCGGCGTCGCCCAGCACCTCGCCGCCGGAACTGCTCGCGCAGCCGCCCGATGCGGTAGGCCACGGACTGTCGCGAAATCCTCGATCCGGATCAGCGCCACGGGACCGCCGAGCCGGCCAGCTCGGGCACCCGCGCCGCCGCCTCCTGCGGCAGCCAGGCCGCCCCGGAGACGCCGTACGGCGAGCCCAGCGCGCGCCGACAGCGCCGCCACGCCGGCGACCGGATCGAGCCCCGGGCAGCACCAGCGTGCCGGTCCGCTCCGGCGCAGGCAGCACCTTCACGTGATCTCGGTCATTACCGCGAGCGTGCCGTGGCTGCCGGTCAGCAGCTTGCAGATGTCGAGGCCGGTCACGTTCTTCAGCACCCGCCCGCCGGACCGGATCACCTCGCCCTCGCCGTTCACGACGCGGACGCCGAGCACGTGGTCGCGCGTCGCGCCCCAGGCGACCCGCCGCGGGCCGGACAGGTTGGCGGCGACCACTCCGCCCAGCGTCTGCGGCCCGTCGCTGCCGAGCAGGCGGGACCAGTCCGGCGGCTCGGCGATCAGGTGCTGGCCCTGCTCGGCCAGCGCCGCCTCGATCTCCGGCAGCGGCGTGCCGGCGCGGGCGGAGAGCACAAGCTCCTTGGGCGCATAGAGCGTGATGCCCGGATGGTCGCGTGTGCTACAGGCTGCGCGCCGCCTGCACCGGCCGCAGCATCCCCGCCTTGGTGCCGTTCCCGGCGACCGCCAGCGGCTCCCCGCGCGACGCGGCCTCGGCGACGATGGCGGCGATCCCGCTCTCCGTGTCGGGCGCGAGCGCCTGGCTCATGCGGCGCGGGCGAGGCCCGTCGTCGAGAAGCGGAAACACCTTGTTCGGGTTGAGCAGCCATTGCGGGTCGAACGCCGACTTGATGCGCCTCTGCTGATCAATCTCGGGCACAGTGAACTGCACGCCCATCAGCTCGCGCTTTTCGACGCCGACGCCGTGCTCGCCGGTCAGGCAGCCGCCGACCTCGACGCACATGGTCAGGATGTCGGCGCCGAACTGCTCTGCCCGTGAAAGCTCGCAGGGTCGTTGGCGTCGAACATGATGAGCGGATGCAGGTTGCCGTCGCCGGCATGGAAGATGTTCGCGACCTCGAGGCCGTACTCGCCGCTCATCGCCTTGATCCGGCCCAGCACCTCGGGCAGCCGACTGGTCGGGATGGTGCCGTCCATGCACATGTAGTCCGGGCTGATCCGCCCGACGGCGCCGAACGCGCCCTTGCGCCCCTTCCAGATCGCCATCGACTCCTCGACCGAGCCCGACACCTTCAGGCTGATCGGATCGTGGCGTCGCAGATTTCGCGGATGCGGCCGAGCAGCGCGTCCTGCTCGGCGACGCTGCCCTCCACCTCGATGATGAGCATCGCTTCGGCGTCGAGCGGATAGCCGGCATGGGCGAACGCCTCGCAGGCGTGGATCGCCGGGCGGTCCATGAACTCGAGCGCCACCGGGATGATGCCGGAGCCGATGATCGCATCGACGCACTCGCCGGCGACCTCATTGGCGCGGAACGCGGCCAGCATCGCCCGCGCGCCCTCCGGCCCGCGCAGGATGCGCACGGTCACTTCCGTCACGACGACGAGCTGGCCCTCGCTGCCGGTCAGCAGACCGAGCCAGTCATAGCCGGCGGCATCGAGATGCGTGCCGCCGATCTCCAGGATCTCGCCTTCGATCGTGACGACGATGAGGCCGAGCAGGTTGTTGGCGGTGACGCCGTATTTCAGGCAGTGCGCGCCGCCCGAGTTCATCCCGACGTTGCCGCCGATCATGCAGGCGAGCTGGCTCGACGGGTCGGGCGCGTAGAAAAACCCCTCGCCGGCGACGGCGTTGGTGATGCCGATGTTGGTCACACCCGCCTGCACGCGCGCAAACCGGTCGGCGTAGTCGATCTCCATGATCCGGTTCATCCGCATCATGCCGAGCACGACCGCGTCCGCCATCGGCAGCGCGCCGCCCGAGAGCGAGGTGCCGGCGCCGCGCGGCACCACGCGCACCCCGTTGGCGTGGCAGTATTTCAGCACCGCGGCGACCTGCGCCGTGTTTTCCGGCAGCACCACCGCGAGCGGCAGCTGACGATAGGCCGGCAAGCCGTCGGTCTCGTACGGCTTGAGCCGGAGAGGCTCGGAAATGACGCCGTCACCGGGGACCAGTGCTCGCAGGCCGGCCACGATCTGCGCCCGGCGTGCCATGACGTCGGCTTTCGGCTCAGGCTGCTGGATCATGCAAGCGTCTCCCGTCCCGTTACGAACATGGAGAAGTCGATGCCGGGCGGCAAGAAGCGTAGCGCCCATGTCCCTTCAGGAAGAAGGGAGCGTTCGCCGCTTCCTAAGGAGCGGCCGACAAACTAAGGACGCCGCCCGGGAATAGGCCCGAGCGGCGTCTTAGAGGAGAACGCCATGCTAGGAACATGGTTGGTTCCGCTGCGGATTGTCGTGATTTTTTGCCGTCAAGGTCAAGATCACACGGAAGTAGCGGAGCCGCCCGGCCGGGGTGACCCGGCCGGGTTCTCCTCGCCGAGGTCCAACAGTCAGCGGCTTTCGCGCGCATTCAGTGAAGCCTATCAGCGTCGGCCTTCCGTCACTCGTCTGGGCCGACGTCTGGTGAGGAGGCGGCATCGACGTCTTTGGGGGTGTCGCCGTGGTGCCCTGGTCCGTGCCGGCCGGCCGCCCGCTGGGATTTTGCGTTGTCACGCCGGCGTTCTTCCCGGCAAATCCCATGCTCGCGGTTCCCAGCGAGCCCGCCGGTCCGCCGCCTCCGTGCTGTCTCCCGACACGTTCCTTGTTGTTGGGCGAGCGCGGCCCCGGCAGCGCCAAACGCGAGCAGCGTGGACAGCAGCAGGATTTTCGCATTGGTGCAGCCTCCCAGGGCAGGCTTGCCACAACGCGGGATGCTGCGCGGCAGCCGTCTTGCGGCGGTTTACCCCTGGCGCGCCTTCATCCGGGGGTTCTTCTTGTTTATGACATAGACCCGACCGTGACGCCGCACCACCCGACAGTTCTTGTCGCGAGTCTTGGCCGAGCGAAGGCTGTTGCGGACTTTCATGGCACGCGGCTTTCAGCTTGCTGCGGAGGCGAAAAAGAGCGGGGGTCTCTACGGGGCCGCCGCCCGAGTGTCAAGCCAATCCCGTGTCAACCCAGCTCCCGCCGCGGCGCGATGGCATGCCAGCGCACCAGGCGCAACCGGCCCTCGCGCATCAGCCGCTCGCGCATCAGCCAGCGTTCGGCCTCCTGGATGAGCAGCGCCGTTCGGGTGATCGCCGGCCGGGTTTCCTCCATCGAGCGCAAGGCGCTCCGCCAGCCCAGCACCGCCAGCCGCTTGTGGCGCTCCGTAAGGTCCTCGATGGTCCGGACATCGAAGCCGAGCCGGCCGAGCATCCGGGTGACGGCGCGCTCCGTCGGCAAGATAGCCGACCGGCGTTCCAGCTGACACCACGCCTTGACGCTGCGGTCGGCCGGATCGAGCGGCTCATCGGCCACGGTTTGCAGGATCGCGAGCTGACCGCCGGGCTTCAGCGCGCCGGCGATGGCGGCGAGCACCGGTTCGGGCATCACGTCGCCCAACGGTTCGAGCGCCAGCCCGTGATGATAGGCATGCGGTCGGAACTGAGGGTTCGACGGACACCACATCTCGACCTGGACGCGCCGGCCGAGCCGCGAGCGGGTGATGCGCTCCATGGCGAGTGCCGCGAGGTCCGGATCGGACTCGAAGCCGGCGATCCAGACGCCGAGCTGCGTCGCGATGGTGGCCGCCGGACCGCCGCAACCGGCGCCCACCAGCAACAGGGTGGCTTCGGAAGACAGGCCGAGGGGCCGGACGAACCGCATGATCTCGTCGGCGCCGCCGGGAAAGAGAAAGCCTTCGCCCCACAGCCCTTCGCAGATGTTCACCCGAGCCGGCGGCCACACCATGTCGGGACGGGGAGGTGCGTCGCTTTCGAAATCGGCATCGGCGGGCATCGACGCCAGCGGTGCCGAGACCGGCGTCGCCGAAGGTGCTCCTCCGAACCAGATGCGCACATTCTCGAGTAGCATTCCTTGCTACACCTCCTCGCTCCAGCATGTCGGCGAGGCGTTGAGAACCGGTAAAGCGCGTGGCGCAGCGAAGGAGCAGGACGACGATGGCGGCGCGGATGAACGGCAACTCGATCGCGTTCGTGGTGATGGCGTTCGTGATCTGCGGCCTCGCCGGAGTTTTCGCGACCTACGCGCTTTCCGTTTCATTGCAGCGCGCGTTGTCCCACGAGGCGGTCATGGACGAGGCGCTGGCGGCCGCGCGCGGCCCCGATCCCGCGGCCGCGATCGCCGCCCTGGCGCCCCGCCTCGGGGAGAGCGCCGCGGCCATCGATGCCGACACCGGTCCGTTCGAAGCACGCATCCAGCGCGAGCGCGCCGCCATGCGCACCCGCGTGCTGGCCGAGACGGCAGAGACGGCGCTTCGCCTGCGGTGGCTGATCATGATGGTCAGCCTGATGGGAGCGGTGTTCGTGATCGCGATCGTCGGCAGTCCCGCACGCCCGGCAGAACACCCAGCGCCCAGAACGTAACCGCCAGACAGCACCTAAACGCCAGACGGCCCAACCATCGAGAGAATGGAGGGCCGCCCTCCGCTCTACTCGCCCGACGCCGTCTCCGTGTTGTGCCGGTCGGAGCTGGGGGTGCCTGCCGGCTCGTCCGCGCCGGCCGGTTGCGTCGGGCCGGTGCCGTGCGGGTCGCGTTTCCGCGCCTCGTCGTCGCCCCGCTTGGCCTGCTCCTCGGAGACCGTCTCGTGGGCCGGCCGCTGCCCGCTCATTCCTTGGCCTTCCGTGCTTGCTCGATCTGCTCGGCCTTGCGGGTGCCAGCCTTCGGGGTGATGGCTGGCGGATCGCTGGCCGGGAACGTTTCTTCGATGGCCGCGTCCAGCTTGCCTTCCCTTTTCGCGGGTTCAGCCCGCGCCGCCTTGTCGTCGCTCATGCTCCCGATCCCCTTGATGACCGTCGAGTGAACGCACGAGACACCGGAGGTTTGCCGGGGAGGTTTGCCGGCGTCCCGCGTATCAGGTTTTTCCTGCCGCGCCGTATGTCACCGACAGGTATTGCACGATCGCGTCGGCAGTCGGCTGGTCCACCGGCGCGCCGTACGCCTGGCGCATCTTCGTCACCTCGGCCTTCCAGCCCTCCTGCGTCAGGAATGGCGAGTTCATCTGGATGTAGTCCAGGCTGTGGCAGCCGGAGCAGCTTGCAACCACCGCGTCCTGGCCTGGTCCGGGCTTGAGTTCGCCGGGCGTCGCCGGCTCGGCACCCCAGCATGGAGAGGCAATCAGCAGCGCCGGCAGCAGAAAAAACCGGTGCATCAGGCCACCACCGTGACCGGGACCGGCTGCGGGACATTGTTGTGATAGCCGGCCGGGTTCCATTTCAGCTCGTTCGCCTGGGTCTCCCCCGAGTTGCTGGTCGCCCGCGCGACGATCGTGGCCGACCCGGCAGCGAGGCGGCCGGTCTCGAATTGCCAGGGCCGGAACGCGAATCGCCCCTGGTCCGGGCCGAGGACCGCGGACCGCCAGACGCCGCCCCCGTCCGTCGAGACCTCGACGGAGCGGATGCCGTGGCCGCGATCCCATGCGACCCCCTCCACCGGAAAGCCCGACGCCGGCTGACCGGATGCGGGAGGCACGTTCGCGACCACCGAGCTGACGACGATCTCGGTGATCGCCACCGTGCTCGCGTCCGCCTGCGAAGCGAACGGCAAGTCGACGGGAAACATGCCCTTCGGCACGCGGTAGGCTTTCTGCATCCAGAAACTGTCCAGCTTCTGGCGGCGGATCTCGATATGCGTGAGGTGCTTCATCCAGTAGGTGCCGGTCCAGCCGGGCACCACCAGACGCAGCGGAAAGCCGTTCAGGTGCGGCAGTGCCTCGCCGTTCATCGCGAAGGCGAGCAACACGGTCTCGTCCAGCGCCTTGTCGATCGGCAGACTTTTGCGGAACGGCGGGGTGACGTCCATCACCGGGCCATCGGCACCGGCGAACGCCACTTCGAGAGCGCCCGGCTGCACGCCGGCGCGAGCCAGCACGTCGCGAAGCCGGACGCCGCGCCAGACCGCGTTGCCCATGGCCCCGACGCCCCACTGGACGCCGGCCACGTGCGGCACCGACAACCCGCGCCGTGCCCCAGAACACTGGTTCACCGCGGCGATCTCGACGACCGGAAAGTCGTGCCGCAGCTGATCGAGGCTGAGCTCGACCGGCCGGGCGGCCGCGTCGCCGCCCACCGCCACCGACCAGGGCCGGCGCAACTCGGCCAGATCCGGTATGCCGGCCAGGTGGTAGCGGACGAAGAACCGGTCGTTCGGCGTGAGCGCATCGGTGAAGGCGGCCGCCGGGGTCTCGTAGTTCGGCGGCCGCTCGCTCAACCGGATCAGGCTTTGCTTGCCCGGCAGGGCGGCCAACCGCGCCTCCGCCCGCGTCCCCTCCGGCAGCAAGGGGCTGAGCCCGGGCACGAGCGCCGACATCTCCGCCCGCGATGGTCGTGCCGCGAGTGCCGCCGCTCCCAGGCCTCCCAGCACGTCCCGACGCCGCATGCGATTCTCCTCTAACCCATGCCCTCCCTTGCTGGCATACTTTGGCCGGTCCGGTCACGACCGGAGTGCTGGGGTCGGGCAATGGACTTACGGTATCGCCCTGCCCATCTCCGCCCAGAACCCCAGGGGGAAAACATGGAAACGCCGGTGCAAGCGGGCACGGTCTGCGGACAGGATAGCTGCGACGAGGCCGCACAGGTCAGTTCGACCGCCCCGAAGGGGGCCTACCAGGGTCGGCTCGACATCGTGTCGGACGCAATCTGCCCCTGGTGCTACATCGGCAAGCGCCAGCTCGAAGCCGCGCTGCCGTTGCTCGCCGCCCAAGGGGTCCGGTTCACCGGCATCCACTGGAACCCGTTCCAGCTCAATCCGGACATGCCGGCGGTGGGAGCCGACCGCCGGGCCTATCGGATTGCCAAGTTCGGCAGTTGGGAACGCTCGCAGGCGCTTGACCGGCAGGTGACGGAGGCCGCCGCCGCCGTCGGGCTCGAGTTCCGCCTGGACCGGCTCGCCCGCACGCCGAACACCATCCGGGCGCACCGCCTGGTGTGGCTGGCGGGCCAGGAGGGCGTGCAGGACGCCGTCATGGAGGCGGTGTTCCGGGGCTACTTCACCGAGGGCGCCGACATCGGCGACCCCAGCCTGCTGGCCGAGCTCGCCGCCGGCGCCGGTCTCGACCGTGCCGCCGTGGCGACGTTCCTCGCCGGCGATGGGTTCGATGCCGAGGTGCGCGCCGCCGACCACGAGGCCCGCACCGCCGGAGTGAACGGCGTTCCCTCCTTCTTTCTCGACGGCTACGGGCTGTTTTCCGGCGCCTTGCCGGCCGAGACGATGGCGGCGGCGCTGAGCCGCGCGCATGGCGTGCTCGCCAAGCAACACGCCTGACGCTACGATATTACCACATATCACGATTACGGAGAGTATGAATGGAGACCAAGCACGCTGAGACCCTCGCGCTGCACGCCGGCTGGCGCCGCGACAGTGCGACGAACGCGGTGGCGGTGCCGATCTACCAGACCACTTCCTATCAGTTCGACAGCGCCGAACACGCGGCAAACCTGTTCGCGCTGAAGGAACTCGGCAACATCTACACCCGGATCATGAATCCGACGGTCGATGCACTCGAGAAGCGGGTTGCGGCGATGGAGGGCGGCGTCGCGGCGGTCGCGGTCGGTTCCGGCCAGGCGGCCTCGGCGTTCTCCGTGCTCAATCTCGCCCGCGCCGGCGACAACATCGTCAGTTCGACCGACCTCTACGGCGGCACCTGGAACCTGTTCGCCAACACGTTGCGCGACCAGGGGATCGAGACGCGCTTCGTCGATCCGACCGATCCCGAGGCGTTCGCCCGCGCCACCGACGACCGTACGCGGGCCTACTACGCCGAGACGTTGCCCAACCCGAAGCTTGCCGTCTTCCCGATCGCCGAAGTGGCGGCGATCGGCAGGAAATTCGGCATTCCGCTGATCATGGACAACACCGCCGCACCCTTGCTGGTGCGCCCGTTCGACCACGGCGCCGCAATAGTGATGTACTCGTTGACGAAGTGGCTCGGCGGCCACGGCAACTCGATCGGCGGCATCATCATCGACGGCGGCAATTTCGACTGGGAGGCGCACAAGGAGCGCCAGCCGACGCTGAACACCCCCGATCCGAGCTACCACGGCGCGGTGTGGACCGAGGCGGTCAAGCCGCTCGGCCCGATCGCCTACATCCTCAAGCTGCGCGTTACCCTGCTGCGCGACCTCGGCGCGCCGCTGGCGCCGTTCAACGCCTTCCTCATTCTGCAGGGAATCGAGACGCTGGCGTTGCGGATGCGCGAGCACAGCCGGAACGCCAGCGCCGCGGCGGAATTCTTGTCCAAACGGCCGGAGGTGAGGAAGGTGATCCACCCGGCCCACCACGCCGGCGTCGCCGCCGAGCGCACCGCCAAATACCTGCCGCACGGTCACGGCGGGCTGCTCGGGATCGAGCTTGCGGGCGGCGTCGAGGCGGGTCGGGCGTTCATCGACGCGCTGCAAATGTTCTACCACGTCGCCAACATCGGCGACGCGCGCAGCCTCGCCATCCACCCGGCCAGCACCACGCACTCGCAGCTCGAGGCGGAGGAGCAGATGGCCGCCGGCGTCTCGCCCGGCTACGTGCGGCTGTCGATCGGCATCGAGCACATCGACGACATCATCGCCGACCTGTCGCAGGCGCTTGATGCCGCCGGTCAGCAGCTGCCGGCCAAGGCGGCGGCGGAGTAAGCCGACGCGAAGCGAGCGAGCCTACGGGTCCCGGCCTGCCCGGTCGGGACCCGCGAGCACCGGGCGCCGATCGCGTCAGATCGTCCCCAGAACATACGACCAGAGCGGCAGCGTGGCGAACGCCAGCAGCGTGCCGATGCCGACCATCAGCGTCACCAGCGGTGGGTTCAGTCCGTACTGGGTGGCGACGACGGCGCCCCCGATCTGCGGCCCCATCGCCGCCTCGAACAGCGTGACCCGCATGTCGAAGCTGCGGATGCCGATCACCCCGACATAGACGAAGGCGAGGATGGCGGGGCCGGCCAGAAGCTTGTAGGCGAGCCCCATCGCCAACGGTCCCCGGTTGCCGCGCCACGCATCAAGCTTCAGCTGCATCCCCACCGAAACGAGCGCCAGCGGCGCCACCGTTGCACCCAACCGGCTGAACGCGTCCTGCAGCCACGTCGGGTAGCTTACGTCGATGAGCGCCACGGCGACGACGAGGGCGATGAGCGGCGGGAACGTCACTATCCGGATGGCGACGCTCCTCGGGCTTGCCTCGCCCCGCGAGCAGATGCAGGCCACGGCGATGCCGAGCGTGCTGAGCACCATGTAGGTGCCGAGCTGGTCGATGAGGATGCCGACCGGCATCCCGCTCTTGCCATAGAAGGCTTCGATCATCGGCAGTCCCATGAACGAGGTGTTGCCGAGACCGCCGGTCAGCATCAGCGCGCCGGTGGTCGAGGGTGACAGGTCGCAGTATCGCGCGACCACCCAGAACAGGGCGCCACCGCTCAGGAAGAGGAGCCAAGGCATCGACACGGCAAGGATCAAGTCCGGATCGAGGTGGATGCCATGAACCTGTGCAAGAATGAGCCCGGGCAGCGCCACGTTGATGATGACGGCATTCAGCGAGAGATGTCCGTCGAGGGGCACCTTGCGGAAATGTTTAAGGGCCATGCCGGCGAGCAGACACGCCACGAGCAGCACTACGTTTTGCACGATCGCTCCTCCTCGGTCATTCCGTGACCCGCACCGGCAACCCGTTTCGTTACAGGATGAAGCTGAAACCGGAGATCATCAGCAAGGCATTGATCACGATGGAGAATTGCCGGTCCGACAGCCGCGCGTAGCCCATCATTCCACACCAGGTTCCGAGCAGGGCGGCAGGCATGTAGATCGCGTCCGCGAGGCCGAATATCGCGTTTGAACCGCCGCGACTGTTACCGTCGTCACGCCTTCTGCCAGCACCACGTTGCCTGTCCCAGCACGTCGAGCCGCGAACTGTCGAACCGATGACGGGTTCATCCGCATTCCCTTTCAGGAGCATTGCCATTCCCCAAGCGGCTCACACGCCAACATTTCGATCCGGCGGAGCCTGTGAGGCAGCTCACACTCCTCGGAGTAAAATCGTTTCATAAACGGCCGGCTTGTTGACGGCGGCCGCGATCCGATTACCGCCTCGAATGACCTACCGCTGCAGCGGCAAAGGTCGATGCAGATCTGACATCGTTGCCCTTACGCTGACTGCCGGTCAGCCTGCGTCGGTGCTGTAGGCTTCGTCGTCATCCGAATGGTTGATGCTCGCCTGCGGCATGGGCGCGAGGTGCTGCCGTCGGCCACCGATCTCGACCCGGACGTCAACCGGCGGCTGGTCGCCCCGGCACCGAGGTAAAACCGGAGACACGGGTTCCGTCCGTCCAGCAACCGCCCCTCGTGCAACCGTCGAGCGGTTGGACCGACCGCGGCAATCGCCGTATCCAGTGGGATCGTGCCCGTCAGGAGACAGGTCCCGTGCGAGAGCTGAGCAAGGTCGCCCTCTTCAGCAAGGAATACCCGCCGTACGTCTACGGCGGCGCGGGCGTTCATGTAGAATACCTCAGTCGGGCGCTGGCCAAGCTCATCGAGGTGGAGGTCCGGTGCTTCGGCGACCAGCGCGTCGTCGAGGGCAAGCTGGCCGTGCGCGGCTATCCCCAGTGGGAGGAGACCGCGCGCGACACCGATCCACGCTTCGTCGGCGCAGTCGACGCTCTCGCCCGCTCCCTCGTGATGGCCAAGGACCGGCTCGGTGCCGACCTGGTCCACTGCCATACCTGGTACACCGACATGGGCGGCGTGCTCGCGAGCCAGCTCTGGGGCGTGCCCTACGTGCTGACCATCCACTCGCTCGAACCGCTCCGGCCCTGGAAAGTCGAGCAACTCGGCAACGCCTACCATCTCAGCGCCTGGATGGAGCGCACCGCGATCGAGCAGGCGGACGCCATCGTCGCGGTCTCGCGCGAGACGCGGGACGATGTTTTAAGGCTGTTCGACGTCAAGCCCGAACGCGTCCACGTCATCCACAACGGCATCGACCCCGAAGAGTATCGGCCGGTTGAGGCACGCGACGCCCTCACGCGATACGGGATCGACCCGGAGCGTCCCTTTCTTCTCTTCGTCGGCCGCATCACGCGCCAGAAGGGGATCATCCACCTCGTCAACGCCATCCCCGCGATCGACCCCGACCTTCAGGTCGTGCTCTGCGCCGGGGCACCCGATACGCCGGAGATCGGGCGGGAGATGGAGGAGAGCGTGGCCAAGGTCGCGACCGGCCGGCCCGGCGTGATCTGGGTTCGCGAGATGGTTCCGAGGGCGGATACCATCCAGCTCTACACGCACGCTGCCGTGTTCTGCTGCCCGTCGGTCTACGAGCCGTTCGGCATCATCAACCTCGAGGCGATGGCGTGCGAGACCGCGGTGGTCGCCTCCGCCGTGGGCGGGATTCCCGAGGTGGTGGTTCCAGGGGAAACGGGTTTGCTGGTCGACCCCAAGCTCAAGCCCGGCACCTTCGATCCGGCCGACCCGGCCGTGTTCTCCGCCGGTCTGGCTGCCGCGGTCAACCGCCTCGCTGGTGATCCCGGCTTGCGGGAGCGGTTCGCCAGCAACGGCCGCCAACGGGTGCTCGCCCACTTCAGCTGGGATGCGATCGCGCACAGCACGCTCGATCTCTACCGGTCGCTGGTCGGCGCGCGCGTCTGATGGCGCAGGACGAGACCCCGTCGGTTGCACTCGTGACGGGAGGAGCGCGCGGCATCGGCGCCGCCATCGCGGCCCGCTTGGCGGCCGAGGGCTGGCGCGTGGTGGTCGCGGACCGCAACGCGCCGCCCCGGCCGGGCGCCGGGAAATTCGTTCAGGCGGATGTGTCGGATGAGAACGCGGTCGAGCGGCTGATCGACGGTATCCGCACGCAGGAGGGCCGGCTCGATGGGCTGGTGTGCAACGCGGGGTTCATGATCCGCAAGCCGATCGCCGAACTGAGTCTTGCCGAGTTCAACAGCGTGCTGGCCACCAACCTGACCAGCACGTTCCTGCTGGCCCGCGCGGCGGAGAACCTTCTGCGGGCCAGCGGCGGCGCCATCGTGACCATCGCCTCCACGCGGGCGCGCATGTCGGAGCCGAACACGGAGGCCTACGCCGCTTCCAAGGGCGGGCTGGTCGCGCTGACGCACGCGCTGGCGATCAGCCTCGGCCCAGGAATCCGGGTGAACTGCATCAGTCCCGGCTGGATCGAGACCAAGGGCGAGGCGCTGCGCCCGGAGGACCACGCGCAACACCCGGCCGGGCGGGTCGGCCGCCCCGAGGATATTGCGGCAATGGCCGCCTTCCTGCTCGGCCCGCAGAGCGGGTTCGTGACCGGTGCCGAGTTCACCATCGACGGCGGCATGACCCGCAAGATGATCTACGCCGAGTAGCGCCGTCCTGGCGACAGCAGGCCCATCGCCAGCACCGGCAACGCCGCGGCGGCGAGGAACGTAGTCCGGAAGGCCAGGAGAAACGCCGCTGCCCCCTGCGGGTCCTCGGCGGCGCCCCGTACGATCTGGAACAGCAGCATCAGCACGGTGGCCGCCGTGGTCACGCCGACGGTGCGCGTGACCATGCCGAGCGCGCCGGCCACCCCGCGCTCGCTGCGCGGCAGGGTCGCGGTGACGATGTCGAAATAGGCGACCTGGAACAGTCCCATGCCGAACCCCTGGGCGACCATCATCGGCACCAGCACGGGAAGATCCGGCGTGAGCGCGACGGCGACCAGCCCCGCGCTCATCAGCACGCAGCCGATCAGCGCCAGCCGGGCGGGCGGGACGCGCGCGGCCAGCCAGCCGGCCAGCGGCGAGGCCAGCACGATGCCGAGCGGCGCCGAGGCCAATACCCACCCGGTCCGCGGCACCGACAGGGCGGTCGATCGGCTCAGGTAGAACGGCAGCAGCAGCATGATGGAGAAAGAGGCGAGCTGGATCAGCACGTGGCCGAGATTGATCAGGCTGAAACCGAGATCGCGGAACAGGTCGAGGTCGATGATCGGCTGCCGGGCACGCCGCTCGGCCCGCACGAACCCGGCCAGTCCGAGGACGGCCAGTGCCGTGAACACGACGAGCCAGACCGTGGTCTGTCCGACATGCTGCAACTGATCGAGCGCCAGCAGGATCGCGCTGATCGAGAGCACCAGCAGGCCGCCGCCCGCAGCGTCGAATGTCTGGCGTCCCGGCTGGCGCGGACTGGCCGGCAAGGCCCAAGTCAGCGCGAACGCGGTCAGCGCGATGGGCAGCCGGTACCAGAACACCGCGCTCCAGCCCCAGCGCTGCACCAAGATCCCGGCCACGATCGGGCCAAGCGCCGCGCCCGCTCCGAACATCATGGTGTAGAGGCCGAGGATGCGGGCGCGCGCCGCCTCGGGGAACAGGCTCGTCGCCAGCGCCGGCCCGACGCTGAGGAGCAGCCCGCCGCCGACACCTTGCGCCACCCTTGCCGCAAGCAGCCAAGTGTAGCTTGGGGCCGCGCCGCACAGCACGAAGGCGACGCTGCTCCAAGCCGTGCCGATCAGGAAGACGCGGCGGTAGCCCACCATGTCGCCGATCCGGCCGAACACCAGCATCAGGCTGGCGAAAGTCAGCATGTAGCTGATGACCACCCACTGGATCAGCGGGATCGGCAGATCGAAGGCGCGGATGATATGCGGGAACGCCACGTTCACCGACGAGTTCGAGCGGCACCACGAGCGTGCCCAGGCCCACCACGAGCACGCGCCAGTCGCGCGAGGCGGCCATCCGCAACGTCCCCCTATTCAGGTGCGATCGGACCGCAGCCGGCGCTTGGTAAAACCTGGAACAGCTGCCGGTCCGACCACATTTGACCAGCATCGCCCGGCTCGTTCGATCGGGCAAACGGAGCATTCTTGCCATGAAAGTCTTGGGGGCGGTCCTTCTCGCCTGCTCGTTCGGCCTCTCGGCCTGCGCCTACGTCCATCCCGTCAGCTCGTTCCACGCGACCAACGTGGAGGGCGCGCCGGGCACGGCCGGCGACCTCACGACAGGCGGCCAGGGCAACGACGCCCGGGGCGACAACGAACGGTAAGGGCCGGCACACGACACCGCCCCTTGCCCCGGGCCGCCCGGCGGGCTGAGATGCTTGGCCAACCGGGGGGACAGCAGCATGCGGGCGGCGATCAGACGAGGCGGCCAAATCGTCTGCGACGAGATCGCGGAGCTGACGCCCGGACCGGGGCAGGTGCTGGTCCGTACCTGCGCCTGCGGCATCTGCGGCTCGGATCTGCACGCGCTCCAGTTCCCGGACGTGGTCCGCCGGCTCTATGAGCAGGCCGGCGTCGAGCACCCGATGCGCGCCGACGCCGACGTCGTGTTCGGCCACGAGTTTTCCGCCGAAATCCTCGACCACGGCCCCGAGACCCGGCGGAAGCTGAAGCCCGGCACGCTCGTCACCTCCGTTCCCCGCCTGATCGACCGGTCCGGCGCGCACGTTGTCGGCTACTCCAACCATTTCCCGGGCGGCTATGCCGAACGGATGCTGCTCAACGAGCAACTTCTGCTCGAAGTGCCCAACGGGCTTTCCGCCGTGCATGCCGCCCTCACCGAACCGTTCGCGGTGGGCGAGCACGCGGTCGCGGCGGCGCGGCTGGACGGCGCCGGCGCCGCGCTGGTGGTCGGCTGCGGGCCGGTCGGGCTGGCGGTGATCGCCGCCCTCAAGGCGCGCGGCTTCGGGCCGGTCATCGCGTCGGATTATGCGCCCGGCCGGCGAGCGCTGGCCGAGACGCTGGGGGCCGACACGGTGGTCGATCCGGCCACGCGCTCGCCGCACGCGAGCTGGGCGGAGCACGGCGTCCCCGCCACCCGCGCCGCCCGCGCCCGCCTGGAGATGGCGGGCCAACGGCCGGGCCACGCCGTCATCTTCGAGTGCGTCGGGGTTCCGGGCGTGCTGCAGGGGATCATGGAGGAGGCGCCGGGCAGCAGCCAGGTCGTCGTGGTCGGGGTCTGCATGCAGACCGATCATTTCGAGCCCGGCACCGCCATCGCCAAGGAGCTCGAGTTCCGGTTCGTGCTCGGCTACTCGGGCGAGGAGTTCGCCCGCACGCTTGCCAACATCGCCGAGGGGCGCATCAACGCCGCGCCGGTCGTCACCGGCCAGGTCGGATTGTCGGGCGTCGCCGGCGCGTTCGCAGCCCTCGCCACACCCGGCGAGCAGGCGAAGATCATGGTGGAACCCGGACGGGCCTAACGGGCGGGTTCAGGAAGAAGGGCGGGCGGGCATGAAAGTCGGGTTTATCGGCGTCGGCAACATGGGCGGGCCGATGTGCCGCAACATCATCAAGAACACCAACCATGAGGTGGTGGTGTTCGACCTCGACCCCGCCGCGATCAAGACCTGCACCGACCTCGGCGCGACGCCCGGTGCGAGCGTCGCCGAGGTGGCAAAAAGCTGCGACGTCGTCATCACCTCGCTGCCGATGCCGCGCCATGTCGAGCAGGTGGCGCTGGGCGAGGACGGCATCGGCGCCAACGCCAGGCCGGGCACGGTCTACATCGACCTGTCCACCAACTCGCCGACGATGGCGCGGCGGGTTCACGCCGGGCTCGCCGAACGCGGCATCCCGATGCTGGAGGCCCCCGTCAGCGGCGGGGTCGCCGGCGCCGAGGCCGCCACCATCGTCATCATGGTGGGCGGCGACGAGGCGGTGTTCGAGGCGCAGCGGCCGCTGCTCGCCTCCTTCAGCAAGGAGGTGATCCATCTGGGCGACGTCGGATTCGGCTCGGTCGCCAAGCTGATCAACAACCAGCTCGCGTTCAGCAACATGGCCGCGGCCGCCGAGGCGCTGGCGATCGGCGCCATGTCGGGCATCGACCTGCAAAAACTCCATGCCGTGATCGAGAACGCCAGCGGCTTCTCGTGGGGCTACCGCTCGGTGGCCGGCAAAGCGTTCTCCGGCGATTTCAAGCCGAGCTTCGCGCTCGACCTGGCGCACAAGGACCTGCGCCTCGCGCTGGAGCTGGCCGACGAACTGGGCGTCCCAGGCATGATCGGGCCGCAGGTGATGACCCTGATGCGCATGGCGCGCGCCAAAGGGATGGGCGGGGACGACACCACCTCGATCATCCGCGTCTACGAGGCCGCCCTTGGCCGCGAGGTGCGTTCAAGGACCTGAGCAGTTCGCCCGGCCGGTCGCCACGCAGTCCTGGAACGAGACGTAGGCCTGCAGCCTGGGGAACAGCCACCATCCGGCCAGCCCCAGCAGCAGCACCGCGAGGATGGTGATGACCGCAAACAAATTGGCCGATCGGCGGTCGCGCTGGTCGGGCTCGCCCATGCCTCGTTGTTGCCGCTGAAACGCCGGAAAAGCCAGCCTGCGGTCAATCCTTGACGCCTGCCGTGCCTCCGTGCTGCCTATCCGCAACGATCGGGGAACAGCAGGCTGGGCCAGGTTGACGCGCGCGTCGTGATCGTCGGGGCTGGCCATGCGGGTGGGTCGGCAGCGGCGCTGTTGCGGCAATATGGCTGGAAAGGCCCGATCACGCTGGTCGGAGAGGAGCCGGTCGCGCCCTACCAGCGGCCGCCGCTCTCGAAAGCTTGGCTGAAAGGCGAGGCGGACGGCGCCAGCCTGGCACTCCGCCCCGCCAGTTTCTACGCTGCCGGCGCGATCGAACTGCGGCTGGCGACCACGGCCCGCGCGATCGACCGCGCCGCCCGCACGGTGGCGCTCGATACCGGCGAGACCCTGCCCTACGATCATCTGATCCTCGCCCTGGGTGCCCGGGCGCGCCAACTGGACATTCCGGGCCGCGACCTGGCCGGCGTGCTCGAGCTGCGCACCGTGGCGGATGCCGACCGGCTGAAGGCGGCGCTGGGGCCAGGCCGGCGCCTGGCGGTGATCGGCGGCGGCTATATCGGGCTCGAAGCGGCCGCCTCGGCCCGCGCGCTCGGCGCCGAGGCGGTGGTGATCGAGCGGGAGGACCGCCTGCTGGCGCGTGTCGCCTGCGCGACCCTGTCGGACTTCTTCGCCGGGCTGCACCGCGCCCGCGGCGTGCAGTTCGTGCTGAGCGCCACCGTCGAAGCGATCGAAGGCTCGGCGGGTCGGGTGAGCGGCGTCCGGTTGGCCGATGGCCAGTTGCTGGCCTGCGATGCGGTGCTGATCGGGGTCGGAGCGGTCGCCAACGACGCGTTGGCGCGGGCCGCCGGGCTGGCGTGCGAGGGCGGCGTCGTGGTGGACCTTGCCGCCCGCACGTCGGACCCGGCGATCTTTGCGATCGGCGACTGCACCCACCGGCCGCTGCCGCTCTACCGCCGCATGGCGCGGCTCGAGAGCGTGCCAAACGCGCTGGAGCAGGCCAAGCAGGCCGCCGCCGCCTTGTGCGGTCGCAACCCGCCGGCGCCGGAAGTGCCGTGGTTCTGGTCCGACCAGTACGAAGTCCGGCTGCAGATCGCCGGCCTGCCGTTCGAGGCGACGGACATGGTGGTGCGCGGCGACCCCGCAGCCGGCCCGTTTGCCGTCTTCCACCTCGATGCCGACTCGACGTTGCTGGCCGTCGAGGCCGTGAACGCGGCAACGGAGTTCATGGCCGGGCGAGTGATGGTCGGCAAGCGGGTGAAAATCGCGAGAGAGAAATTGACCGATATGTCACTATCGATGAAAGACCTCGCAGCCTGACGCGCGGACGCTGGTCCCAAGGGAGAGACATGCCGAAAGTCACCTACATCGAGCACAATGGCGCCGAGCATCCGATCGACGTGCAGGCCGGCTTGTCCGTCATGCGCGGCGCGGTGGACAACAACGTTCCCGGCATCGACGCCGATTGCGGCGGCGAGTGCGCCTGCGCCACCTGCCACGTCTATGTCGATCCGGCCTGGACGGACCGGATCGGTACGCCGGAGCCCGGATCGCAGGAGGCGAGCATGCTGAGCTTCGCCGCCGCCGCCGAGCCCAACTCACGCCTGTCGTGCCAGATCACCATGACCGAAGACCTCGACGGCCTCGTCGTTCGCATGCCGGAAGGGCAGCACTGAGTGGATGCCTCTTGCAACGGAGTTCCGCGATGAACGCTCCCGTCGATTTTGATCCGGTCGCCGACGCTTTCGCCAAGCCGATCGACGCAATCGACGTCAGCGATCCGGCGCTCTACCGCGACGACATCTGGCAGCCCTATTTCGAGCGGCTGCGGCGCGACGACCCGGTGCATTTCTGCCCGGACGGCACGATCGGCGCCTTCTGGTCGGTGACCCGCTACAAGGACATCATGCAGGCCGAGCTGGCGCACGACGCGCTGTCCTCCGAAGCCGGCATCACGCTCCTCGACCGCCCCGAGGAGCTGAAGCTGCCGATGTTCATCGCCATGGACCCGCCCAAGCACGACGACCAGCGCAAGGTGGTCCAGCCGATCGTGGCGCCGGCCAATCTCGCCAAGCTGCAGCAGACGATACGCGAGCGGGTCGGCGCCATTCTCGACAAACTGCCGCGCGGCGAGACGTTCGACTGGGTGGACCACGTCTCGATCGAACTCACCACCTCGATGCTCGCGACCCTGTTTGACTTCCCGTTCGAGGATCGCCGCAAGCTCACCTTCTGGTCGGATTGCGCGACCATGAACATCGCGGCCGGCGGCTACATCGACAGCGAGGAGAAGCGCGAGCAGGTTTTCGCCGAGTGCCTTGGGTATTTCGTAAAGCTCTGGAACGAACGGGTGAACGCCGAGCCGCGCCCCGACCTTGTCTCGATGCTCGCGCATGGCGAGGCGACACGGAACATGTCGCCGCGCGAATATCTCGGCAACCTCGTCCTGCTCATCGTCGGCGGCAACGACACCACGCGCAACTCGATCAGCGGCGGGCTGCTGTTCCTCAACCAGAATCCGGGCGAGTACGCCAAGCTGCGCGCCAATCCGGCGCTGATCGAGAGCATGGTGCCGGAGATCATCCGCTACCAGACGCCGCTCGCCTACATGCGCCGGACCGCGCTTGCCGACACCGAGATCGGCGGCAAGGCCATTCGCAAGGGCGACAAGCTCGCCATGTGGTACATCTCGGGGAACCGGGACGAGGCGGCGATCGAGCGGCCGAACGAGTTCATCATCGACCGCGCCCGGCCGCGCCAGCACCTGTCGTTCGGCTTCGGCATCCACCGCTGCGTCGGCAACCGGCTGGCCGAGATGCAGCTCAAGATCCTGTGGGAAGAGATCCTCAAGCGCTTCCCGGTCATCGAAGTCGTCGGTCCGGCGACGCGCGTCTACTCCAGCTTCGTGCACGGAATCTCGCATCTGCCGGTGCGTATCCCGGCCTGAGACCGACAAAAGTCGGCTCAAACAAGAACGATCGGAAGGAATTTGCTGCGATGAATGCGCCCGTCCATTACGACCCGATCAGCGATGCCTATTCGACGCCGCTCGACAAGCTCGATGTGAGCCAACCGAGGCTATATCAGGACGATATCTGGTACCCGTATTTCGAGCGGCTGCGGCGCGAAGATCCGGTTCATTACTGCGAAAGCGAGCTTTACGGCCCGTATTGGTCGGTGACCAAGTACAAGGACATCATGCAGGTGGAGACCAGCCATCCGGTCTTTTCCTCGGCCGCGCATCTCGGCGGCATCGCGATCCGCGATCCGGAGCCCGAGTTCCGCCGGCCGAGCTTCATCTCGATGGATCAGCCAAGGCACGACGAGCAGCGCAAGGTGGTGCAGCCGATCGTCGCGCCGATGAACCTGCAGAATTTCGCCGGCACCATCCGCGAGCGTGCCGGGCGCATCCTCGACAGCCTGCCGCGCAACGAGACGTTCAACTGGGTCGACAAGGTCTCGATCGAGCTCACCGTCCAGATGCTCGCGACGTTGTTCGACTTCCCATTCGATGAACGGCGCAAGCTGATCTACTGGTCGGACATCGCGACGGTCGACATCAACGCGGGGACGGAGATCGACAGCGACGAAAAGCGCCTCAAGGTGCTGACCGAGGCACTGAACTACTTCACCGAAATGTTCAAGGAACGGCAGAAGCTGCCGCCCCGCCCCGATCTGATCTCCATGCTCGCGCACGGCCCGGCGACCAGGGACATCATCGACCGTCCGCAAGAGTTCCTGGGCAACCTGACCCTGCTCATCGTCGGCGGCAACGACACCACCCGCAACTCGATTTCCGGCGGACTTCTGGGCGCTCAACAAGCACCCGCGTGAATATCAGAAGCTGCAAGACAATCCGGGCCTGATACCGAGCCTTGTCCCGGAAATCATTCGCTGGCAGACCCCGGTCATCCACATGCGTCGCACCGCTCTCGCCGACGCCGAGATCGGCGGCAAGAAGATCAGCGAAGGCGACAAGGTGGTGATGTGGTACATTTCGGGCAACCGGGACCCCGAGGCGATCGAGCAGCCCGACGAGTTCATCATCGACCGGGCGCGCCCGCGCCAGCACCTGTCCTTCGGCTTCGGCATCCACCGCTGCGTCGGCAACCGGCTGGCCGAACTTCAGCTCACGATCCTGTGGGAAGAGATCCTGAAGCGGTTCCCGAAGATCGAGCTGATGGGTGAACCGAAGCGCATCTACTCCAACTTCATCCATGGCATCGCCGAACTGCCGGTCCGCATTCCGGCCTGACTTGGAGGCGTGTCGCAGGGAGACTCGTTCCATCCGCGCCAGCTCGACAGCATTGTTGTCCTGCTTCGACCCGGCAATCCGTCGCGAGAGCGCGTCGCAAGGTATGAGGCCCGGAAAAAATCCGGGCGTGACTCCGAGCTGCAAAAGCCGCTGAGCGAAGGTCGCTCAGCCGCAAGTCAGGGCAAACCTGCGCAAGTTTCTGGGAGAACGTGCCGATGAACGCCCCGGTCGCTTACGATTCGTCGCAGGACGCGTGGACCCTGCCGCTCGACCAGATCGACGTCAGCCACCCGCAGCTCTACCAGGATAACGCCTGGGCACCGTATTTTGCCCGCCTGCGGCGGGACGATCCGGTGCATTGGACCGAACAGGGCATCTATGGCTCTTTCTGGTCGGTGACGAAATACCGCGACATCATGCGGGTGGATACCAACCAGAAGACCTACTCCTCCGACGCGATGATCGGCGGCGTCACCCTGCGCGACGTGCCGGCCGATTTCCGCCGCCCGAACTTCATCGCGATGGACCCGCCCAAGCACGACGAGCAACGCCGTGTCGTGGCGCCCATCGTGGCGCCGATGAACCTCGCGCGCCTGTCCGGCACCATCCGCTCCCGCGCCGAAACCATCCTCGACGGGCTGCCGCGGGGCGAAACCTTCGACTGGGTGGACCGCGTCTCCGTCGAGTTGACGACGCAGATGCTCGCGACCCTGTTCGACTTCCCGTTCGAGGAACGCCGCAAGCTGACCCATTGGTCGAACGTCGCCACCGTCAACACGCGCGCCGGCACCGAGATCGACACGGAGACGAAACGCGACGCGATCCTGCAGGAGGCGCTCGCCTATTTCACCGAGCTCTGGGAGCAGCGGGCGAAGCAACCGCCACAGCCCGACCTGATCTCGATGCTGGCGCACGGCGAGGCGACGCGCGATCTGCCGTCGCGCCCGAACGAGTTTCTGGGCAACCTGATGCTGCTCATCGTCGGCGGCAACGATACCACCCGCAACTCGATCTCGGGCGGGCTCCTGGCCCTGCATGAACACCCGGAGCAATACCGGAAGCTGCGCGACAACCCTGGCCTGATCCCGAGCCTGGTGCCGGAAATCCTGCGCTGGCAGACGCCGGTGATCCACATGCGCCGCACGGCACTCGAGGATACGGAACTCGGCGGCAAGCGCATCCGCGCCGGGGACAAGGTCGCGATGTGGTACATCTCCGGCAACCGGGACGAGGAGGCGATCGAGCGGGCGGACGAGTTCATCATCGACCGCCGCCGCCCGCGCGAGCATCTCTCGTTCGGCTTCGGCATCCACCGCTGTGTCGGCAACCGTCTGGCCGAACTGCAACTGACGATCCTCTGGGAGGAGATCCTGAAGCGGTTCCCCGTCATCGAGGTGATGGGCGAGCCGACCCGTCTCTATTCCAATCTCCTCCGCACCATCTCGTCGCTGCCGGTCCGCATCCCGGCCTGAAAACAGCAACCGATCAACACGAGGACCACATTATGAACGCACCGATCGGCACGATTATGCGTGACAAGGTATGGGCGCTGCCGCTCGATCAGGTCGACGTGAGCAGCCCCAAGCTCTACCAGGACGATTGCTGGCAGCCCTACTTCGAGCGGTTGCGGCGCGAGGCCCCGGTCCACTACGTGCCGGACAGCCCGTACGGACCATACTGGGCTCTCAGCAAGTACCACGACATCGTGCGTACCGAGGTGAACCACGCGGTGTTCTCGTCCGCCTCCGAACTCGGCGGCATCCAGATCGAGGAACAGCCGAAGGACATGGAGCGGCCAAGCTTCATCCGCATGGACCCGCCGAAGCACGACGAGCAGCGGCGGACCGTCTCCCCCATCGTCGCGCCGATGAACCTCGCCAAGATGGAGGAGGTGATACGCGAGCGCACCAGCCAGCTGCTCGACGAGCTGCCGCGCGGCGAGGAGTTCGACTGGGTCGACCAGGTGTCGATCGAGCTCACCACCATGATGCTGGCGACGTTGTTCGACTATCCCTGGGAGGAGCGGCGCCAGCTCACCCACTGGTCCGACGTGGCGATCGCCAACGTCAATGCGCCGGGTGCGCCGGTCTCCTCGGAAGCCGAGCGCTTCGCCGAACTGCGCAAGATG
This sequence comes from uncultured Alphaproteobacteria bacterium, assembly GCA_963719345.1. Classification (GTDB taxonomy): domain Bacteria; phylum Pseudomonadota; class Alphaproteobacteria; order Acetobacterales; family Acetobacteraceae; genus CAVRCA01. Next base: position 214,688 of record CAVRCA010000002.1, on the reverse strand, counting down.
GCGGAGGCGATGTCGATCCTGTGGAACGAGCGCGCCAGGCAGCCGCCCCGCTTCGACCTGATCTCGATGCTGGCGCACGGCGAGGCGACGAAGGACCTTTCGCCCACCGAGTTCATGGGCACGCTCGCCCTGCTGATCGTCGGCGGCAACGATACGACGCGCAACTCGATGTCCGGCGGGTTGCTGGCCTTGAGCCGCCACCCCGGTCAGGAGCGCAAGCTTCGCGACAACCCCGACCTCGTCCCCAGCATGATCCCGGAGATCATCCGCTGGCAGACGCCGGTGATCCATATGCGGCGCACCGCGACGGCGGACATCGAGATCGGCGGCAAGCAGATCCGCTGCGGCGACAAGGTGGTGATGTGGTACATCTCCGGCAACCGCGACGAGGATGCGATCGAGCGCCCCAACGACTTCGTCATCGATCGCGCGGCGCCCGCGCGAGCATCTCTCGTTCGGCTTCGGCATTCACCGCTGCGTCGGCAACCGGCTTGCCGAGTTGCAGTTGAAAATACTCTGGGAGGAGATACTGGCCCGCAAAATGCCGATCGAAGTCCGCGGCGAGCCGGAATACGTGTACTCGAACTTCATCCACGGCATCAAGTCGTTGCCAGTGCGCATTCCGGCGTAACATCTTCCCTGGGTGGCAAGGACAGGCGACCAGGTCGGGAGCGCCTGCCCTTGCTCAACTCGTCGTGGTGAGCCCGCCAAGTTGCCAGGCTAGGTGACCGGCTCCAGCGTCCAAGGCGCGTTGTCGGCGCGCGGTGGGCGGCAGAAGATCGGCACGGCGTTCGGCGTGCGGAAGTTGGGGTCGAGGCCCATCTCCGCACGGATCGCCCGGAACAGCGCGCCGTGGGCGACCACCAGCAGCGGCGGCGGATGACCCAGAAGCCGGTTGATCGCCGCGACGCCGCGGGAGCGGAGCGAGGCGAAGCTCTCGGCCCCCTCCGGCGTGAACTCGCCGGCGACCCAGTGGCCGAACCACTCGCCCATCGGCTGGCCCTCCTGCACCCCGAACGCAACCTCGCGCAGCCCCTCCTCGATCAGCACGGGACGCTCGATCACCCGGCCGGCGATCTCGGCCGTGACCCGGGCGCGCCCGAGCGGCGAACTGACCAGGGTCGCGATCCCCCTGCCCCGCAGCATCTCGGCCGCCGCCCGGGCCTGCGCCAGCCCGGTCTCGTTGAGCGGGATCTCGACGCTGCCCTGCGACAGGTCCTGGGCGTTCCAGTCCGTCTGGCCGTGCCGGAGGAACCAGAAACCGACAGGCTGAAGCCGGGCGGGCGGATCGACGGGAGGGGCCACCGATCAGGCCAGTCCTTCGGCCTGCAGCGCCCGCTGGGTCGCCGGCCGGGCCTTCATCCGCTCGAAGTGGTCGGCGAGATTGGGCGGCAACGCGATCCCGAGCCGGCCGGCCCAGAACTCGACGTAGAACAGCGCGCAATCGGCCACCGTGAAAGGGCCGGCGACGAACTGCTTGCCCGCCAGTTGCTTGTCGAGCAGCGCAAATCCCTTTTCGACGATCTCACGGCCGCGCGCCTTTACCTGCTCCTCGTCGTCCTTGTTGGGCGCGTAGTTCGAGGGACGGAACAGCCGCGAGAACCCCTGCATGTGCACGGTCGCGACGACGAAATCCATCGCCTCCAGCACGCGCGTCTGGTCGTCGAACCCGTCGGGCAGCAGCTTCTGCCCCGGGTTGGTGCGGGCCAGCCAATAGGAGATCGCCGGGAACTCGGTCAGCACCCCGCCATCGTCGCGTACCAAGGTGGGCACTTTCGATTTCGGGTTCACGCTGGTGAACTCCGGCTTGAACTGGTCGCCCTCGCGCAGGCTGAGCGCCACCGCTTCGTACGGCTTGCCGAGCTCCTCGAGCAGCACGTGGATCCCCAATGAGCAGGCACCGGCGCCGTAGTAGAATTTCATGGTTCCCCTCCATCCTGGCATGCCCGGGCGCGGGCAGCGTCCGCCGGACTCTGCCCGGTACGAGGCGGGCTGCCTAGCTCCGATGCCTCAGGCCGTCTCCGAACGCCGATGGAAAGAATCGACCCGGTTAGGGCGGGCGCCCCGAGGCCCGGAACCGTTGACCAAACGCTTGGTGTCGGCCGAAGGAGTTGAGCCGTCATTGTCGCCTGCACGACGGTTTATGGCCGCTCAAGAAACTCCTTAAGCAAGCCGGCCAGAACTTTCGGCTTTTCGATGGGAGGAAGGTGGCCGCAATCGGGAATGACGTGGAGCGTTGATCTCGGCGTAAGGGCGTGGATTTCCCTCGCCATTGCAACGGGCGTCATGCGGTCCTCCTGGCCGACGATCACGGCGGTAGGAATAGTGATGCTTGGGAGGACTTTGCGCAGGTCACTCCGTGCGCGAACTGCGCGATTCTGCCGGATGTAGGTTCTGGCTCCGGTCCGCACGCTCATGTCCACCAGCTCGGCACGGACATCCTCAGGTGTCGAAGGATGGACGAGCGAGCCGAGGCTGCGCTCCGCCACATGCCTGAAGTCGCCGGTCGTCCCGACGACCAAGTTCGCAAGGCTGCGGAACGCCTTCCGCCTCAAATTATCGGGACGCGCGTTCGTGTCCACAAGCGCCAGCCGCGTCACGCGCTCGGGCGCGATCCTCATCAGCTCCAGCGCCACCATACCGCCCATCGAGACGCCGATCAGGGCGAAGCTCTGCGGGGCGTGGTCGAGAATGCGGCGCGCCATTCCCGGCAGGTCGTCGTCGCTGAGCGTGTCGCCTACGAGGCAGCGAACCTCGTCGCCAAGCGCTGCGATCGTCCGCCGCCAAACGGCGGCATCGCTGCCGAGCCCCGGGATTAGAACGAGGGTCTGCATCGCATGTGAACCGCCTTGACCGAGAGGCCTTAGCTCTACACCTTCGAGCCTAGTTGAAGGTCAAGACCATGCGCATCGGCGAACTCGCGAAGCTGGCCGGCGTGAGTACATCGAAGATCCGGTTCTACGAGGCTCGCGGCCTCCTGCCACCCGCGGCGCGCCTCGCGAACGGCTATCGCGACCACAACGCTCACGCCCTGTCGGTCGTGAAGTTCATCCAGCGGGCGCAGAGTCTCGGCTTCACGCTGCGGGATGTCGCCAGGCACCTTCGCTCGCCCGAGGGCGACGGGCGCAAGGCGCGCCTGCAAGCCCAGCTTGAGGCGAAGCTCGCCAAGTTGGACGCTCACATCGAGGAGGTTCGCGCCCGTCGCGCGACAATCTCCGACCTCGTTGGCGAGCTGCGGGACGGTCGCCCGACTGAATGAAGTCCGCTCCATCTCGCCGCGCGAGGTTTGCCTCTCGTCCGCCGGTGCGAGCGCAGGGTCGCCCGAAATCAGCTGGGTCAGTCGAACAGCGAGCTGACCGAGCTCTCGTCGTTGATGCGGCGCATCGCCTCGGCGAGCAGCGGCGCGATGGTGGCCTGGCGGATGTTGTGGGCGAGGCGGACCGCCTCGGTCGCCAGAATGCTGTCGGTGACGGTCATCATCTCGATCGGGCTCGACGCGATGCGGGCGACCGCGCCGCCCGACAGCACGCCATGCGTGACGTAGACGCTGGCCGACCGCGCGCCGCCCTCGATCAACGCCGCGGCGGCATTGCACAGCGTGCCGCCGGAATCGACGATGTCGTCGACGAGGATGCAGTCGCGCCCCTCCACTTCGCCGATCACGTTCATCACTTCGGAGACGCCGGCCCGCTCGCGCCGCTTGTCGATGATGGCGAGATCGCAGTTCAGCCGGGTCGCGATCTGCCGCGCCCGCACCACGCCGCCCACGTCGGGCGAGACGATGATGATGTCGCGCCCGCCGTAGTTCTCCTGAATGTCGCGGCTGAACAGCGGGGCGGCGTAGAGGTTGTCCACCGGGATGTCGAAGAAGCCCTGGATCTGCGCGGCGTGCAGATCCATCGTCAGCACGCGGTTCGCCCCCGCCTGGGTGATGAGGTTGGCGACCAGCTTGGCGCTGATCGGCGTGCGCGAGCCGGTCTTGCGGTCCTGCCGCGCGTAGCCGAAATACGGGATCACGGCCGTCGCCCGCCGCGCCGAAGCGCGGCGCAGCGCGTCGAGCGTGATCAGCAGTTCCAGCAGATTGTCGTTGGCCGGGTAGGAGGTCGACTGGATGACGAAGACGTCCTCGCCGCGGACGTTCTCGTGGATCTCGACGAAGATCTCCATGTCGGCGAAACGGCGGACCGAGGCGCGGGTGAGCGGGAGACTGAGCTTGGCCGCGACGGCCTCGGCCAGCGGGCGATTGCTGTTGCAGGCAACGATCTTCATCCGGCCTTACCCCTCGCGCGCGCGGCTATTACCAACCGAACGATGACAAGTCCATGAACACCACTCAGTGCCGCCCCGTCTGGGTGACCAACGCATCGCGGATGCCGGTCGCCGCCTGCTGCGCCACCACCACGGCGACATCGCCCCAGTAGGTCCCGAGCTGGCCCGTCGGCACCTCGTTGAGCTGGATCACCCGGCCACGCTCGTCGCCTGACGGGTTGGACAGCACCCACTGGATCTCGACCCGGTCGAGGTTGCCGGGCTCGGGGACGATCCGCACATGGCCGGCGACGATGAAGTCGGCTCCCTCGGCGGTATCCTGCACCACGGGGCCGAGCTGGGAGAGCTTGTCGCGCATCTGCCGCGTCAGCGCCGTATTGCCGTCACCCGGTGCGCCGTCCACCTCGGCCACCTGCACGCGGGCGGGGCGGTTGAGCAGGCTCTTGGGGTCGCTCTGCTGGCGCGCCGCCTCGATCCGGGTGAGCAGCGCCGCAATCCCCGGCGCGGCATCGGCAGCCGCTTGGGTCAGCGTGGTCGGTTCGGCGGCCGCCCAATCGGACAGCGCGACCGGCTTGCCCTCGGACTTGCCCTGCAACTCGCCTTTCGGGTTCTCGACCGTATAGACCGGCACCACGTCCTCGGCGCGCCGCTCGGCGGTGATGATGAGGCGCCAGTCGTTGCGGCCTGGAGCGGTCGCGACCGCCGGCACCTCCTGCTCCTGCAGACCCTGCGCGAGCGCGTTCGCGAGGGATCGGCTGGCCTCGTCGGACAGCAGCGCCTCGGGCGGCGCGGGCACTGCGAGTCGCGGCGGCGGCGGCTGCGCGAGCCGGGCCGCCGTGGCTCCCGGAGCACCCTGGAACGGCCGCGGGAGGTCGCCGCACCCGGCGAGCAGCAACGGGAGCACGAGCGCGAGCATCGGGGCGGTGACGCGGCACAGCCTAGAGAACACTGATCACCACGAGACTGAGGAGGAAGAAGACGACGAAAAGGATGAGGTAAGGCATCAGCCCGGACCGGTGATTCCGGGGCCGCTGACGCCACGCAGCGTGATTACGGAGATCTGATGCCCGATCGCCCCGCCGCCCGCCAGCGTGCGCCGGCGATGGCTGAAGAAGCGGGCCTCGTCGGCCAGGGTGTCCACAGCGAGGCTGGCGACCGCGCCGACACCCGCCGCGCGCAACCGGGCAACGCAGTAGCCCGCAAGGTCGAAGTGCCACCGCCCCGGCCGTCTCCCGGGGGCGAGGAAGCAGGCGTCCCGGCCATCGCGCGCCAGCACGGCATTACGCAGGTCGGCGGCCACCTCGTAGGAGGCCGGGCCGATGCAGGGGCCGATTGCCGCGACGATACCTTCCGGGCGGGCTCCCAGGCGAGCCATCGCGCCCACCGTCGCCTCCAGCACGCCGGCGACCGCGCCGCGCCAACCGGCATGGGCGGCACCGATCACCCCGCGTTCCGGGTCGGCCAACAGCACGGGCGCGCAGTCGGCGGTGACGATGCCGAGCGCGAGGTCCGGCCGGTCCGTGGCCATGGCGTCGGCGCGAGGCCCCTCCCCGGGCGGCCATGGCGCGCGAGCGGTCACCACGTCGGCACCGTGGACCTGATGCAGCCCGAGCAGATGCAGGGGGTCGGCGCCGACCCGGCGGGCCGCCCGGGCGCGGTTGACCGCCACCGCGTCGGGCTCGTCGCCGCTGGAGAGGCTGCAGTTCAGGCTTGCGTACGGCCCCTGGGAAACACCTCCGAGCCGGCTGAAGAACCCGTGCGGGACGGGCAGCGCCGGCGCGACCAGCGGCTCGGGGGCGTGGGATGGCATGGGCGGCTCAGGCCTCGAATCCAGGTGGGATCGGCAACGCAGGGTGGCAAACCGCCAATGCCTTGAACAGCCGACCCATCCGGTCAGGCTCGGCCAACCGCTGCGCCGCCGCCACCAGAGCCATCGCCCGCCCCGGCGGCTGCGCCCGGGCCAGCCGGTCGGTGCGCTGGAACAGCCCGAGGCGGGCCAGGAACAGTCCCTGCGGCACAGGGCCGTACACGGTCGCGCCGGCCGCCCGCGCCGCGGCGGCGAACGCCGGGAAGTCGACATGGGCAGTGAGGTCGGCCGATCCCGGGCAGGCGAGCGGATCGGCCGGCTCCCCCTGGCGCAACGCCTGCAGGCTGTCGCCGCAGGTCGAGTGCTCCGGGCCGTAATCGAGGAACAGCGCCGCCCCGCCGCTCGCCGCCAGCCGGGCCGCAAGATGACGGGCCAGCGTCAGCGCCGGCTCGCAGAGTTCGACAACCGCCCCTTCGGGCAGGCCGGCGAACGCATCGGACAAGGGCGTCGCGGGCTGTTCGACCAATGCGCCGCCGGCGACGAAGCGCTCGGTCCAGCCGGCGCCGCGCCGGACGAACTGGCGCACCGGCAGCGCATCCAGAAACTCGTTTGCGACCAGCAGCAGCGGCCCCGGCGGCAGCGCCTCCACGCGATCGTGCCAGGTCGCGCCGGACAGCCGCTCCGCCTGCGCTCGACGCAGCCGCGACGAGGTTTCGACCAGATGCAGCCGGACCGCCGCCGCAAAGGCGGGAGCGGCGCGGGCGACGGCGCGCAACGCGTCGGCCATCAGCGTCCCCCGTCCGGGGCCGGCCTCGGCGAGCAGCACCGGGTCGGGACGGCCGATGGCCTCCCACGTCACGGCAGCCCAGAGGCCGACGATCTCGCCAAACACCTGGCTGATCTCGGGGGCGGTGGTGAAGTCGGCATAGGGGTCGCGCGCGGCGTAGTAGGCCGCGTTGGCACGCGCCATGAAGCTGTCGAGCCGCTCCATCAGGCGGTCAGGGCGACGTCCCGCCGCACCCGGCTGCGCGCCATCAGCAGGACCCCGGCCAGCAGCATCGGCAGCGACAGCAACTGCCCCATGGTCGCGCCGGCGTAGAGGAAGCCGAGGAACGGATCGGGCTGCCGGAAGAACTCGCCGACGATGCGCGCGACCGCATAGCCCGCCAGGAACGCCCCGGTCAGGAAGCCGAAGCGCGCCCGCAGCCGTTCCCGCCGAGCCAGGGCCAGCATGACCAGGAACAGCACCAAACCTTCGAGCAGCGCCTGATAAAGCTGGCTGGGATGCCGCGCGACCTGCAGCGGGTCGGTCGGAAACACCATCGCCCAGGGCAGCCAGTCCGGCGCCGGGCGGCCCCAGAGCTCGCCGTTGACGAAGTTGGCCAGCCGTCCGAAGCCGAGCCCGATGGGCACGCAGGGCGCCAGCCGGTCGGCGAACCCGAGCACCGACACCCGGTTTCGCCAGCAGAACAGCAGGACGGCGAGGGCGGTCCCGAGCATCCCGCCATGGAAGCTCATCCCGCCCTGCCAGACCTCGACGATCCGCCAGGGCTCAGCCAGGAACGAACCCGGCTGGTAGAACAGCACGTAACCGAGCCGGCCGCCGAGCACGATGCCGAGCGTCGCCCAGGTGACGAAATCGTCCGCCTGCACCGCCGTCGCCACCGGCGGCGGCGCCTGCACCAGCCGACGCAGCAGCCGCCAGCCGAGCACGATGCCGGCGATATAGGCGAGCGCATACCATCGGATCGCGAACGGCCCGAGCTGGACCAGCACCGGGTCGAACCGCGGCAGCACGATGGGGGCGGTCACAGGAAAAGATCCGCCGTCGCGAGGTGATCCTGCACGTAGCGGCGCACCCCCTCCTCGAGAGGCGTGAACTGGCCCGCGTAGCCGGCTTCACGCAGCCGCGAAACATCCGCCTCGGTGTAGGACTGATACTGGCCCCGCAGCTTGGTCGGCATGTCGACGAACTCGATCCGCCGCGGCACGTCGGCGGCATCGCAGACCGCGTGCGCGAGGTCGAGATAGGTCCGGGCCGTGCCGGTGCCGAGGTTGAACAATCCGCTCACGCCGGGGGTGTCGAGCAGCCAGAGCATCACGTCGACCACGTCGCCCACCCAGATGAAGTCGCGCCGCTGTGCTCCATCCGCCACGTCCGGCCGGTCGGACCGGAACAGCCGCACCGGGCCGCCGGCGGCGACCTCGTCATGCTTCACCTTGACCACCGAAATCATCGACCCCTTGTGGTATTCGTTCGGCCCGAACACATTGAAGAACTTCAGCCCCGCCCATTGCGGCGGACGCGGCTCGTGCGCCGCCAGCATCCGGGCGACCTGGAGGTCGAAGGCGTGCTTGGTCCAGCCATACAGGTTGAGCGGACGCAGCCGATCGAGCGTCTCGATCCCGTCCTCGAAGCCCGCGGACCCGTCGCCGTAAGTCGCCGCCGAAGAGGCATAGATCAGCCTGACGCCACGCTGCGCACACCAGCGCCACAGCTGCAGCGACAACTCGAAATTGCTGGCCCAGGTGAGGTCGCCGTCGGTTGCCGTGGTCGCGCTGATGGCGCCGAGATGGAAGATCGCCTCGATCGGGCGGATGGCCGGCGAGGAAATCGTCCAGCCGGTCCGGCGGGATCAGCCGGGCCGGCGGATGCTTGGCGAGGTTGCGCCACTTGCCCTCCGACCGGAGCCGATCCACCACCACGGTCTCAAAGCCCCGCTGGAGCAAGGAGGCGTGCAGGACCGAGCCGATAAAGCCGGCGCCGCCGGTGACGAGGATCATGGAGCGACGTTATACGGATGGCCCGGCGACCGTAAAAGGCACGCCGGCGGAGCCGTGCGGCTGCAACCCGGAGACTGAGCCAATGAGCGAACGACCGAAGTTCTTCGACGATCTGGCCGGCGTCGCCGGCGGGGCGATGTCGGCGCTTTCCGGGCTGCGCGAGGAGGCGGAGGCGCTGGTTCGCTCCCGAGTCGACGAGGCGATCCGCAGGTTCGACCTGGTCCGGCGCTCGGAACTGGACGCGGTGCAGGAACTCGCCGCCAACGCGCGCGCCGGCCAGGAGGCAGCCGAGCAGCAGGCGGGCCAGTTGCAGGCGCGGCTCGCCGCGATGGAGGCACGGATCGCCGCGTTGGAAGCCCGGACAGGCGCTTCGCCGCCCGGCCCGCCGGATGCGCCCTTGCACGGACTCGCATAAAGCAGTTTCATATCGCGCCGCAGCAAAACGCCCGGTTGGTTACGACGCCGTGCCTCTTGCGGCGCGCCGGGGCTCGTCGGTAGGCTAGGGACCGTGCTGTTTTGGGTGCCGTGCCCGAGATATCGGTCCCTGAGCTGCCGCCCGGCCTTCCTCAAGACGGGAGACCCCGCATGTCAGCGATGATGAGCACCCTCCACGATCACGCTTCCAACCCGCTCGACACCATCGAGCAGATCGTCACCGCGAACGAGTGGATCTGCGATCGCCGCAGCGAATTGGAGATGGCCGCCGAGGCGCCCGGCAAGTGGTGCGATTACGGCCTCTACTTCAGCTGGTCGCACGAGATCAGCGCCATGCACTTCACCTGCGCCTTCGACCTGAAGGTGCCCGAGAAGCGGCGCGGCGCCCTCTACGAGCTGCTGGCGCTCGCCAACGAACGGCTCTGGATCGGGCATTTCGGCATGGACAGCGACGACGGCATGCCGGTGTTCCGTCACGCCGTCCTGCTGCGCGGGGCGCCGGGGGCCTCGGCCGAGAGCCTGGAGGACATGGTCGACATCGCCATCACCGAATGCGAGCGCTTCTTCCCGGCCTTCCAGTTCGTGCTCTGGGGCGGCAAGACGCCGGCCGACGCGCTGCAGGCGGCGATGCTGGAGTGCCTGGGCGAAGCGTGATGGGGCGAGGCGTGATGGCCTCGCCCCCGGCGATCCCGCCGATCCTCCTGGTGGGCTGCGGCCGGATGGGCGGGGCGATGCTGGCCGGGTGGCGCGAGCGCGGACTAGCCGGGTCGGTGGCGGTCGATCCCGCGCCGGCGGCGGCCGCGCTGACCGGCCCCGACCTCGCGGTCGTCGCCGCACCCGAGGCAATACCCCCCGGCTTCGCACCCGCCGCGGTGGTCCTCGCCGTCAAGCCGCAGAACGCGGTCGAAACCGTGCCGGGCTATGCCGGCCTCGCCGGCCAGGCGGTGTTTCTCTCCATCATGGCGGGCCAGACCATCGCCGGTTTGCAACGTCTGCTCGGCGGGCATGCGGCGATCGTCCGGGCGATGCCGAACACGCCCGCGGCGGTCCGGCAGGGAATCACGGTCGCCTGCGCCGGCCCGGGCGTGACGGCGGCGCAGCGGGAGCTTTGCGAATCCCTGCTGACGGCGATCGGCGCCGTCGCGTGGGTGTCGGACGAAGCCTTGCTCGACCCGGTCACGGCGGTGTCCGGCAGCGGGCCGGCCTACGTGTTCCTGCTCTCCGAGCTGATGGAGCAGGCGGCGATCGTGCAGGGCATCCCGCCCGAACTCGCCCGGTTGCTGGCGCGCCAGACCGTCGCCGGCTCCGGCGCGCTGCTGGCGGCGAGTCCGGAGAGCTCTGCCGACCTGCGCCGCGCCGTAACCAGCCCCGGCGGCACGACCGAGCGCGCGCTCGAAATCCTGATGGCGGCCGACGCCTGGCCCGCCTTGATGCGAACGGCGATCGCGGCGGCAACCGAGCGTTCCCGCGAGCTTGCCCGCTGACAATCGGGCCGACGGCCCCCACCTGCCTGGCATGGACGACACCGAATTCGACAAGGCCCTGATCCAAGCCGCCTTCGCCCGCGCCGAGCGAACCGGCTGGGGCGGCATGAGCGTTGCCGCCGCGGCGACGGAGGCGGGCCTGCCGCTGGCCCAGGCTCGGGCACGCCTGCCCAACCGGCTTGCCGTGCTGATGCGCTTCGGCACGATCGCCGACCAGGAAGCGCTGGCAGGAATCACGCCGGACGGCAGCGCGCGTGACCGGCTGTTCGATCTGATTATGCGGCGGATCGACGTCCTGCAGGCCCATCGCGGCGGCGTGCTCGCGCTGCTGGGCTACCTGCCAACCGATCCCGGGCTCGCCTTGCTGCTCGGCCTCGCCACCCAGCGCAGCATGCGCTGGATGCTGGAGGCTGCGGGTCTGTCCGCCACCGGCTTGCGGGGCGAGCTGCGCGCGAAGGGATTGGTCGCCGTCTGGCTGTGGGTGGTGCGAGCCTGGCGCGGGGACGACAGCCCGGACCTGTCCGCCACGATGGCGGCGCTCGACAGCGCTCTCAATCGGGCCGAACAGGCGGAAGGCTGGCTGCCGGGCGGCAACTCGGCAGCAGCGGTCGCGGAAGATGTGGCGGAGGAGGAGGCCGCAGAGGGTGTCGTGGACCTGCCGGTCGACCTGCCGCCGGATTTGCCCTCGGCGCCCGAGCCGGCCCCCGATCTGCCGGCCGCGCCGCTCGATTCGCCGCCGGAGCCTCCCCCGTCGCCGCCGTCCGTGCTTTAACGGCAGGGCGTCCGCAGGGGTGGGCGATCGAAGAAGGATAAAACGATGGCAAATGAACCAGAGAACAAACCGACCCTGAGCGGTTCCGGCCTCGGCGCCGATTTCACCAACTTCATGTCGCGCATGCAATTGCCTGCGATGCCGGACATGGAGGCCGTGCTCGCTGCCCATCGCAAGAACATGGAGACCCTCACCGCCGCCAATCGCATCGCCATGGAGGGCGCCCAGGCGGTCGCCCGACGCAACATGGAAATCATGCAGCAGACCATGAGCGAGCTGACCAAGAACGTGCAGGCGCTGGCCAGCACGGAGGCGCCGCAGAACAAGGCGGCCAAGCAGGCCGAACTGCTGAAATCGACCTACGAGCGGGCGGTCGCCAACATGCGGGAGATCAGCGATCTCATCCAGCGCTCCAACAGCGAGGCGGTCGGGCTGATCAATCAGCGTTTCGCCGAAGCGATGGACGAAGTGAAATCCCTGGTGGCGAAGTCGGGGTCTTCGTCGTCCTCCTGACGCAAAGGGAAAATCTCGGGGTCCGACCGGGCTGTCGTCCGGCTTGGTCGGCCCCCCCGAACGGACCGCTTGCACAAACGCCGGGTTTGTTGCACCTTTGTAGCAACCATAACGAAGCGTTTGGGGGGCAACGGTCATGGCAGCAGCCTCGACCACCTCGTACACGTTCACCGACTTCCAAGTGCCCGGGGCGCTCTACACGAACGCGACCGGGATCAACAACCTCGGTCAGATCGTCGGCTACTACTCCGCCGACGGCACGACGCTCCAAAGTTTCATCGACACGGGCGGCCAAGCCAGCGTCCTGAGTGCGCCCGGAAACGACGGCAACGCGGCCGCTTCGATCAATGATTTCGGTCAGATCGTCGGCCGGTCCATCGAGGCCAGCCTCACGCCCTCGGGTTATGACATCTACACCAGCGTCGGCTACCTCGGGAGCCAGGGGCAACTGACGTCGTTTTCGGTGCCGAACAGCACCGGCGCCTTTCCTTCGGACCTCAACGATCGAGGCCAGATCGTCGGCTACTTCAACGGCAGCACCGGCGACGAGGCGTTTCTCGACGATCGCGGCAATTTCTCCACCATCGTCCCCCCTGGCGTCGGGCCGGTCCAGGTCGGCAACACGACCATACAACCCGAGGTGTTTGCCAACGGGATCAACAATCTCGGCCAGATCGTCGGGGAGTACTACTCCTACACGACGAGCGACCACGGCTTCCTCGACGACCACGGCACCTACACCACCATCGATGTCCCGGGCGCTCTGTTCACCCAGCCCCGCTCGATCAACGATTTCGGCGTCGTCGTCGGCGACTACGTCGATAGTGCCGGGTCGCACGGGTTCATCTACGACCACGGCAGCTTCACCACGATCGACGCCCCGGGCGGGGCGAACACCAACCTTCAATCGATCAACGATTTCGGGCAGATCGTCGGCAACGCGGAGGTCGGCAGCACCGGCGCGGGGTTCAGCTTTCTCATGACGCCGACCGCTGGCGCCCATGGCCCGATCAGCTTGGCCGAGCTTCTCGCCAATGCGCATGTGTCGCCAACCTTGTTTCTGGCTCAAGCCGGTTCCACGCCGGCAAGCGCCACCGCCTCGGCGCAACCGATTGCCGGATTTGCGCTACCGGCGAATTTGGCCGTCGCCACTCTGCCGACCGGCGCAATCCACCTCACCAGTGCGGCGTAGCGCCGGCGAGTCACCGCAAACCGCCGTCGGTATCAGACCGGCAACCGAACCCTTGCCCGCAGGCCGCCCAGCGGGCTGTCTTCCAGCACGACCTCGCCGCCATGCGCGCGGATGATGTCGCGCGCGATCGTCAGCCCGAGCCCGGTGCCGCCCGCCGCACCGCTTTCGAACGGCCGGAACACGCTCTCGCGCCGACCGGGCGGGATGCCGGGGCCGTCGTCGTCCACCGTCACCAGCACGCTGCGCGTCCCGTTCGGGCCGGCCCCCAGCACCACGATGCTCGCATGCTGGCGGGCGTTGTCGACCAGGTTGGTGATCGCTCGCCTTACCGCATCGACGCGCAGCGGGATCGTCAGATCCGACGGAACTTCGAGCTCGACCCGGGCGCCGGCCCGCCGCGCGCCCGCCGCAACCTCCTCCAGCACCATCGAGAGATTGACCGGTACGGCCTGCTCGACGCCCTCGCCCCGGGCGAAGGCGAGATAGCCGCCGATCATGCGTTCCATCTCCACCACGTCGGCCGTCATCTCCGCCAACTCCGGACGCATCGCCGGGGTGGCCGGCAGCACGGCCAACGCCAGCCGCAGCCGGGTGAGCGGCGTGCGCAGATCATGCGACACCCCCGCCAGCATCTCCGTCCTCTGAGTGAGAAAGCGGCGGATGCGATCCTGCATACGATTGAACGCGGTGGCGGCCTGCCGCACTTCGAGGGCGCCCTCCGGCCGGATCGGGCCGATGTCGCGCCCGATCCCGAACGCCTCGGCCGCCGCGGCGAGGCGACGGATGGCGCGGACCTGGTTGCGCATGAACAGGGCGGCGATGCTGAACAGCAACAACGCCGTGCCGACGACCCAGAGCACGAACAGATAGATAGTCGCCGAGTAGAGCCGCTTGCGGGGCGCCATCACTTCGAGCACGCCGTCGGGAAGCTGCACCCGGATCAGCACCGATTGCGGTTCCGACACCCAGTCCATGGTGAACGGCAGCCGGACGGTCTGCTGCAACGCTCCCCGGAGGTCGTCGTCCATCGGACCGATGATGTTCTGCTGCGGCGTGTTCGGCAGGATCGCGCCGGGGATGACGCGCATCGCCAGGCCGAACTGGTCCCGCGCCTCGGCGAGAATCCAGTCGTGGTCTTCGGGCTGGGGAAACCGCCGCATCAGGTCGAGCGTCGCCGCCAGTTCGCCAGCCACCGCGCCCGACAGGCGACGCGAGACGATGTCGAGGTGGCTGCCGTAGAAGATCTGCAACGCCACCGCCTGCAACAGCACCAGCGGCAGCAGGATGATCAACAGGCTGCGGCCGAGCAGCGAGCGCGGCAGCAGGCGCCGTTTCAGCCAGGCGCCGAACGGGACGCGCGGTGCCCGCATTCTTCAGGGGCCGGGCTTGAGCACGTAGCCGCGGCCGCGGACGGTGTGCAGGAAACGCGGCTCACGCGGATCGACCTCGATCTTGCGGCGGAGGCGCGTCACCTGCACGTCGATGGCCCGTTCGCCCGCGTCGTCCATGCCGAGCGCGTCGGCGATCTCCTCGCGCGACAGCACCTCGTTCGGCTTGCGCGCGAGCGCCGAAAGCAGCGCGGCCTCGCCGCCGGTCAATCGGATCGGGCCCGAGCCATCGCGCAGTTCCCCACGCGCCGGGTCGAACTCGGCCGCACCCAGCCGCAGCGGACCGGAGGGGGCGGCCGACGGGGCCGAGGCGGCGGCGCGCCGCAGCATGGCCCGGATGCGCAGCACCAGCTCGCGCGGGTCGGTCCCCTTGGCGAGATAGTCGTCGGCGCCTGCCTCGAAACCGACGATGCGGTCTTCCGGCCCGTCGCGCGCGGTCAGCAGCAGCACCGGCAGGTCGCTGCGCCCCGCGCGCAGCGATTCGGTCAGGCTCAGCCCGCTCTCGCCCGGCATCATGATGTCGAGCACCAGCAGGTCGGGGTGGAGGAAGCGCAGCCGGTCCCGCGCCTCGGCCGCGCTCTCGGCCGTGGTCACGCGGAACCCGTTCTCGGCGAGATAGCGCGAAAGCAGCCGACGCAACCGCTCGTCGTCGTCGACCACCAGCAGGTGCGGGGTCTCCGACATGCGGCTCAGGCGCGTCGGGCCGGCGCGTCACGGCGGGCGGCCTGGTCGCTGCGATCCACGTACTCGCGGGCAGCATCGTTCATGATGCCGCGCATCACGCGATGGAACCCCTCGACGGCGGTCGGCCCGGCCTCGCGATAGGCCGCGGTCAGGCGCTCCCGCTGGCGCTCGAACAGCCGGCGCTCCAGAGCCTGTCCCTTCGGCGTCAGGGTCAGCAGGCGCTGCCGCCGATCCGCCCGGCCGGCGGTCTGCACCACATAGCCCTGTTCAACCAGCACGCTCAGCACGCGGGCCAGCGACTGCTTGGTGATGCGCAGGATGGCGAGCAGGTCGCTCACCGTGATGCCGGGATTGCGCTCGATGAAGTGCAAGGTGCGGTGATGCGCCCGCCCGAGCTCAAGTTCCTCCAGGATCACGTCGGCGGCGTTGGTGAAATCGCGATAGCCGAAGAACAGCAGGTCCTGGGCGAGCCGGATCTCCTCCTCGCGAAGGTAGAGCAGGTTCGACCCCGCCGCTCCCGCCGGTTTCGGATCGAGCATGGTCACTCCGCCCCGCGTGCCGGGGTCTGGATGGCCGGCCGCCTGGAAGCTCCCGACGATCCGGGGTCCGGCCGCCTTCTCATTTAGCGCCAAGGTCGGTCCTTTCGGGTAGACATGGCAGGCATTCATGCCACATGCGGCAGCTTCGTTGACCAAAAATCAGCGCCATTATACCGTCAGGGCGGATGCGGCAACAAAATTGCGGGAAAAGGCCTCATGACGACAGGATCTTTCGACGATCGTGATGGATGGATATGGTGGGACGGCGAGATGGTGCCCTGGCGGGATGCCAAGCTGCACGTGCTGTCGCACGGGCTGCACTATGCGAGCGCCGTGTTCGAGGGTGAGCGCGCCTACAGCGGCAACATCTTCCGACTGCGGGACCACACCGACCGGTTGATCAACTCCGGCCGCCTGCTCGGCTTCGAGATCCCCTACACCGCCGATGAGATCGACGCGGCCTGCAACGCCGTGCTGGCGGCGAACGGCCAGAACGAGGCGTATGTCCGCCCGATCGCCTGGCGGGGCAGCGAGCAGCTCGCGGTCTCGGCTCAGCTCACGACCATTCATGTCGCCATCGCGTCCTGGCCCTGGCCCAGCTATTTCGGCGGCAACCGGATGAGCGGCATCCGGCTCGGCATGGCCGAGTGGATCCGTCCCGACCCGCGCACGGCGCCCACCGCGTCCAAGGCGACCGGCCTCTACATGATCGGCACGATGTCCAAGCACAAGGCGGAGGCCGAGGGCTACGACGACGCCCTGATGCTCGACTGGCGTGGCCGCGTCGCCGAGGCGACCGGGGCTAATATCTTCTTCGTCATGGACGGCGACCTGCACACGCCGACCCCCGACTGCTTCCTCGACGGCATCACCCGCCGATCGGTGATGTCGCTGGCCAAGCAGCGGCAGATCAAGATCATCGAGCGGCCGATCATGCCGGACGAGATGAAGCAGGCGACCGAGGCGTTCCTGGCCGGCACCGCCGCCGAGGTGACGCCGATCCGGCAGATCGGCACCGAGTACAACTTCACGCCCGGCCAGATCACCGAGACCTTGCTGAAGGACTACGACAAGCTGGTGCGGATGAGCCCCGCCGAGGTGGCCCGCATCACCGGATAGAGGGTTGTCGCGCCCTTCCGGGGAGGCGACGAGACGCGGCAAGCGGCGAGCCTCAGCCCGGCTGCGGCGCCCGAGCCTGCCGGATGAAGTGCAGCACGTCCTTCAGCACCGGCGCCCGGCTGCGGAACAGTGGCGCGAAGGCGATGACGATGCCGATATGGCCGACGCCGGGATAGATTTTTTCCTGCGCTTCGCCACCGGCACGTCGCACGCGCTCGGCCAGGGATGCGGTGTTGTACGGTCCGACGATGGTGTCGGCATCGCCGGTGAGCAGCAGCAGCGGCGGGTTGCGGCCGTCGACATAGGTGATGGGCTGGCTCGCCGGCCCGTCCTGCACGCTGGCAAAGACCGGGATCACGTCAGGATCGGTGATCGGCAGGAAGTCGTACGGCCCCGCCAAACCCACGACGCCGGCAAGATCGGCGGGCGAGTGACCGACCGCCCGCAGCAGCCCGGCATCAAGCCCCAGCATCGCGGCGTTGTAGGCGCCGGCGGAATGGCCGACGACACTGACGCGCCGCGGATCGCCGCCATACTCCTCGGCATGGGCCAGCGTCCACGCGACCGCCTGCGCGCAATCTTCGAGGAACGTGGGAAACCGGACCTCGGGATACAGCCGGTAATCGGGCACGACGACCGTCACGCCACGCCGGGCGAGAGCCGCCGCCAGGAACAGGTAGTCGGTCTTCGAACCGGTGCGCCAGCCACCCCCGTACAGGAACACCACGACCGGCCGCCCCGTTGCCGCCCGGCCGTCGGTGTAGACGTCGAGCCGCTGCCGCGGTTGCGCGCCGTAGGGCAGATCGCGCGCGATGGACAGGCCGGACACAGGGATCGTCGCGTTGAGGAGGCGCGCCGGCGCGCAACCGGGAACCAGGGCGAGCAACGCCGCCATCACCGCGCGCGGCACCCAGCGGAAAAGATTTCGCATCACCCGTCCACAAGCACGATCGAACGAGGCTACCGGGCCGGGCTTAACGATTCGCTGCGGGCAAACTGTTCGCTGACCTCGGCGAGGATGAACCCAAGCTTGCGTACGGTCGTACGGTTCACCATCGCGCCGTCGTCCATCAGATACATCCACTGTTCCATGACCACGTTGCCCAGCGGGTCGCCCGGCCGGGTCGCCAGTATCCACCGCCAATGGAATGTACGCCCCCGCGCCTCGCCGGATGCAGTACCGACCATGTCATTGGCGCTCGCCTCGAAACGGTGCGGCCCGATGCGCCGCATGTGCCACTCCCTGACCTGGGCGGGACCGTCGTCGATCGTCAGTCGCTGCGTCATGTGCAGTCCGTCCTGACCTTCGGCTTCGCCCTCGCAATCGGTGGTGACGCGGGCGGTCGGGGCGCCGGAGCGATCCTCGATCACGCCCCATGATCTCACATGGCCGGTGAAGAAGCGCACCGGATCGAACTCCGGCCCTTCGCCGGCGAAGCGTTCGATGGGGAGCGGGTCGGCGCACGAACCGAGCACGAGGAAGGCCAGCCCGACGAGCGCACCCCACCGGAGCGTCGTACGACCCGGCCGCAGACAGCCGAAACCCATCGCCATCCTCTTTCACTTGCCGAAAGGGTGGGATGACACAGGGGCCGACCCAGCGCATTCTCCCGCCCGTCGCATATCGTAACATGGGGAGAAAAAGGGATGGGAACACTGCTCGAAGG
This sequence comes from uncultured Alphaproteobacteria bacterium, assembly GCA_963719345.1. GTDB lineage: Bacteria > Pseudomonadota > Alphaproteobacteria > Acetobacterales > Acetobacteraceae > CAVRCA01. The sequence continues at coordinate 196,035 of CAVRCA010000002.1, read as the reverse complement.
CAAGGTTGCGGTCATCACCGGCTCGGGCCGCGGCATCGGCCGGGCGATGGCGCTCGCGATGGCCGATCAGGGTGCCAAGATCGTGGTCAACGATGTCGGCGCGGCGGTGAGCGGCGAGGGCCATGACGAGACCCCGGCGCAAGAGGTCGTGCGCAGCATCGAGCAGAAGCACGGGCACGGCCGGGCGGTGGTCAACACCGACAGCGTTGCCGAATGGGATGCGGCGCAGAACATCGTCAAGACGGCGATCGATAGTTTCGGCCGCATCGACATCGTGGTGAACAACGCAGGCATCCTGCGCGACACGATCTTTCACCGCATGACGCCGGAAGAGTTCGACGCCGTGATCAAGGTGCACCTCTACGGCGCGTTCTACGTCAGCCGGGCCGCGATCCCGCATTTTCGCGCCCAGGAGAGCGGCGCGTTCATCCACATGACCTCGACCTCGGGGCTGATCGGCAGCGTCGGCCAGGTGAACTACGCCGCCGCCAAGCTCGGGATCGCCGGCATGTCGCGCGCCATCGCGGGCGACTCCGCGCGCTACAAGGTGCGCTCCAACTGCATCGGCCCGCATGCGTTCAGCCGCATGATCGAGAGCATTCCCGGCCTATCCGAGGAGACGCTGAAGAAGCGGGCCGAGCGCACCAGCCCGGACCACGTCGCCAAGCTGGCGGTGTTCCTCGCCTCCGATGCTGCCGCCGAGATCACCGGCAACATCTTCGGCGCCCGCGGCAACGAGCTTTATCTCTACAGCCAGCCGCGCCCGATCCGCATCCTGATGAAGGAGGATGGCTGGACGCCCGAGAAGATGGTCGAGATCGCGCTGCCCGCATGGCGCAGCGGGCTGACCAAGCTTGAGCGCACCGGCGACGTGTACAACTGGGAAGCGGTCTGAGAGGCGCTTATCGCCGAGACGTCCCGACCGTCCCGGAACCCTGCGGGAGAGGCGGCCGAAACCGCCCTCTTCCACAGGAGTTTTGGAACGCGCGCGGTGAACTGAAAGATTTTCGCTGCCGAGCCCCCCTCCTGTCGTCCCTCCCGGCGCTTGATTGGAACTCCGGCGATGAAGGGAAAGGATTCAAGCTCCTCCGCCGCTCCGGGCCGGCACAGGCGCGCGCGCTCGTCGGGCGTGGAATGGCAGCCCGCCGGCGCAAGCGCGAAGGAGGCTGTGGACCCGGGCCTGGCGCCCGGGATTCCGCTGTCGCGGCGTGCGCGCCCTTGGCGTGCGGCTCAGCCGCCTGTGTGCAGCACGGCGAAGGCGAGCACAGCCACGACCACCACGATCGCTCCAACGATGATCCACATGGCGGGGCCGCCGAGCGTGACCAGAGGCCGCGATGATGAGGCGGAGGAACTGCCCGCCTTTTGCTGCTCCAGCCCGCGCGCCATCGCCACTTGCTGCGGCGTGTTCGGCGTCCCGGCGGCCTCGTCATCCGTGCCCAGCGTGGACAGCCCGGGATCGAACCCTGACGCGACCTTGTCGCCGGTCCTGCCGTGGTCGATGTCGGCTTTGAGTTGCTGCGTCGTCTGGGGCATGGACACCTGCGTTGCTGCACCGTGCAGCGCTGACGGTGAAAAAGGCCGGGAGTGTCCGGCAACATTCTCGCCCGCATAACTACAGCAGCCGAACGCGGCGAGGGACCGGCCGTTCCTCTCCAGCACTTATTTGCCCCGCTTACGGGTGCAGAGCAAAGCGGCATCGAGCAGTGCCCGCAGGTTGCTCGAGTGCAAAGACTGTTCTCGTAATGATGGAACCCATTGCAGAATCTTGCTTGTTTCTCTCACGTCTCGGTGAGAACGGCCACCTCGGCCGTTTCGGGTGCGTCCGCATCGCCCTTATTCGTTTCTGTTATTTCGCCTTCGGCTGCGCACTCCGGGCAGCTGATCTCCCTGTCGCCACTCCAGATGCGGAACGACGTTGTTGCTTTCGATCTATCCGGCAGCGATGCGCGGCGCCCATCTTCGCGCGGTACGACCTTGACCCCGGTCGGCGATTGCTCGGTCGGGCACGCACCGCGGTCGGCGCGGCCGGGCGTCGTTCCGAACCTGGTCGTCGCCGGTCTGTCCCTCATGCTGGCGTGCCACACGGCGGCGGCCGTGCCGGTGGACCACCCGAGCATCGGTCGCCATGTGAAGGCGTCGCAAGGGCGTGATTCCAGGCTCACGACGCACGCACGAGGGAACAAGCCGCGCCGCAGCAAGCGTGGGCGCGATGTCAGCCGGGTCGAGGCCCCGACGTGCAAGCCCGAGACATCCGCGGTTCGGGAGATGCCGGGCGCGATTCCCGCCACTCCCGAGGTCCTGGCCGCCGTCCGTCAGGCCGGGCAGACCGTGAAACTGGACCCGGTCCTTCTTCTCTCCATTGCCCGTGCCGAAAGCGGCTTCGAACCCGATGCGCGGAACCGACTTTCCTCGGCGCGCGGGCTCCTGCAGTTCACCCGCGGCACCTGGCTCGAGGTGGTCCGGGACTTCGGCTCGCAGCATGGGCTGGCGGACTACGCGGCCGCCATCCGCAAGGATGAGCGGAGTGGCAAGCTGTCGGTGGCCCGCCCGGCAGTCCTGCAAACCATCCTGCGGCTGCGCGATGACCCGAAGCTCTCGGCCGCCCTGGCGGCCGAACGGATGGCGCAGCGGCGCGTGACGTTGGAGCGGGATCTCGGCCAGCCCGCCTCGGCGCCCGATCTATATCTTCTGCACGTGCTCGGTCCGAGCGGTGCCGCGCGATTCCTGGAAGCGTTGCGACAGCGTCCGACGGCCTCGAGCGTGGACGTGGTCGGCTCGATCACGAAACCCAACATGGGACTTTTCGTCAGCCGCGGCTGTCCCCTCACCGTGGCGCAAGTCTACGCCCGCATCAGCGCTTTCCTTGATGCCGGGCGCGACCAGTACGGCGCCGTGCTGGCCAGCACCGACGCCCATCCGTAGGCGAGCAGCCGAAACGACGCACCTACGCGGGCGATGAGGAAGTTTCCCCTCTCCGGGCGCGCAGGCGCTTCGGATATTCGACGGTAAAGCGGACGGCACCCAGGAAGGCGAGCACGTTTACGACGCTCGGAATGATCGGCGGGATGCCCGGCGCCCAGACCAGGCTGGCGCTGCACAGGGCGTCGACGGCGAAGGCGGCCGCCCACACGGCGCTGATGCGCCGATTGGCGGCGATGAATAGCGGATGGGTCCAACGCTCCCGAGGAACCTGTTCGCGCGCGTACTGGATGGTGAACGGCTGGCCGATGAGGATAGACCCCACGGCGATCGCGAACAGCCCGAGACTGACGGACATGCGCACGGCAAACACCGACCAACTGAAGTGCAGGACCGTCACCGCGATCGCCAGCGCAAGGAAAACGGCAGCCGCTCCCGCATCCAGGATCTTGAGGGACCGGCGAGGCGGCAGTTGCGAGCGCAGCAGCATGCCGGACGCGAGCGCGGCGGACACCCAGAGCCCGATGGCGTCGAGCTTGAAGTGCGCCAGCACCGCGAATGCGACGAACGGCGCGAAACCGAGGAGCAGGTTCATCGGCCGGCCTCCACCCAATTGCCGTGGAAGCCGAACGGAACCCGATGGTCGAGCTGCACCGTCGCGACCGGCCCGCGCGTGACGTCGTCCGTGTCGAGCACGATCAGATCGCTGCGGCGCTCCTCGCCGCGCCACGCGACGGCGAGCAGCCAGCCGTCCCCTTCCTCGGCCTGCGTCCCACGCGGGACGAACACCGGCTCCGAGGCGGCATCACCGGGCGGCAGCACGTAGCGCGAGCGCCGACCGCGCGCCAGATCAAGCCAGGCAATGGCGTCGAACCCGCTGTCATCGCCGCCGCGGCCGACGAACGCGCCGAAACGGTTGGGAAGGCCGGCATGGCGCTCGTCGAGCCGGGGGAACTCGCCCGTCATGTCATCCAGCGTCGTGCGCGTGAACGCGTCGGTGCCGGCGGTCGGATCGAGCGTCCAGCGCACCAGCCGCGCGCGGGTCTGCTCGGGGGTGGAGCACGCGCCGTCGGCGCGCGGGAACAGCGGCGGGGCGTCGTACTCCATGACGTCGGCGACGATGCGCTCGCCCTCCTCCCAGGCGTTGAGAACATGGAATACGTAGCCGGTCTCGGCGCGGAACCAGCGCAGCGAGGCGACCCCGCGGTCGCGGTGCAGCAGCCCGATATGCGCGCCGAGCTCCGGCTCCCACGCGAAGGGCGGCCGACCCGTTTGGGCGCGCGCCATGCTGCCGGTCAGCGGCATGATCGGGAACAGGACGTGCCGCTCCGTCACCGCGAAATCGTGTACCATGCTGCAATACGGCGCCTCGAAATGCTCGAAGCGGGCGACCCGCCCGTCCGGTCCGACGACGCCGAAACTCATCCCCGGCGTCAGCGGACCGGCGACCGAGTAGCCGAAGAAGACCAGCTCGCCGGTCCGCGGGTCGATCTTCGGATGGGCCGTGAACGGACCCTCGAGCGCGCCGCCGAAAGTCTGCACGCCGCGGGTGTGCAGGCTGGTCGGATCGACCTCGATCGGCAGGTGCGCCTCCTCCAGCGCCAGCAGCCGGCCGGCGTGCCAGACGATGTTGGTGTTGGCGATGCCCTCGTCGGCAAAGTCCCGGCCGCCCTCCGGCGGCGGGCCAAAGCCGCCGGCGAGTGCGTGACCAGCGGCATTCTCGGCGTGCCATTTCGCGGTGCGCACCCAGCGATTGCGGTACCGACGCCCGGCCATCCGCCAAGTGGAACGCGTGGATCATGCCGTCGCCGAGAAACCAGTGATCATGCATCGGGTCCGCCGGCGGGAATTGCGGGTTCGGGCCGTTGCGGAACAGCGTCCCATGCAGGCCACGCGGCAGTTCGCCGACGACCCGCAGATGCGGCGCGTCGCACTCCATGCCGATGGGCGCGAAATTGCCGTCGAGGCTCGTACCAAGATCATTGGCCATCGGGCTCATCCCATCTTTACGTTGACAAGATCGAGTAGGCGCCCGGCCGGCCGCCCTGTCAATCGGAATCTTGACGGTGTAAACTTCGACCATGACCGGATTTCCCCGGGCGCCGGAAACCCGTCCGGCGTCCTACCATCACGGCGATCTACGGACCGCCCTGCTCGCGGCAGCGGAGACGATCCTGGAGCGCGACGGCATCCAGGCGCTGACCCTGCGCGCCGCCGCCCGTGCGGTGGGAGTGTCGCACGCCGCGCCGACCCATCATTTCGGCGACCTCACCGGGCTTTTAAGCGAACTCGCCGCCGTCGGCTTTGCCCGGTTCGACGCCGATCTGCGGACGGCGATGGATGCGGCCGGCGATGAACCGGGCGTCCGGCTCGCCGCCATGGGTCGCGCCTACGTCAGCTTCGCGCGGGCGTACCCCGGCCTGTTTGTCCTGATGTTCCGGAGCGAGCGGCTGGACGGCACCCGGCCGGCATTGCGCGAGAGCGTCGCGGCGGCCAGCAAGGCGCTGCGCGAGGCCATCAGCGCGCGAGCCGGCGGGCCGGCCGGCTCAGCCACTCAGGCCGTGGCGGAAGCGGCGGCGCTGTGGTCGCTTGTACACGGGTTCGCCGTCCTGCTGCTCGACGGGCGGCTGCAGCAACTGATCGCCAGCTTGCCCGACGGCAAGGACGCGGACAGGCTGCTCGACGCGGTGCTGGACGTGACGTCCATCAGGTAACGGCAAGCCGGCGTCACCACGCGAGCAAACGCCACGCCCGCCGAGCTGCGCGAGCGAATGCCGGTGAGCTACTCGGCGATCAGCTCGTATCGCGTGCCGTTGAAGCGCATCAGGCGCATCTTCTTGAGCGGCCGGTAGTCGGTCGGGCTGGTGGAGACGGTCACGCCGGGCAACAGCAGCGTGAAGCTGACATCGTGCATGTTCGTCGCCGTCTTCATGATGTTCTCGCGGCTGAGATCGCTGCCGGCGTGCTGCAGCACCCAGACGAGCGCCTGCGCCATGTTGTAGCCGTACCAGGTCGAGGCGTCCGCCGCCTCGTTGTCCGGCGCGTATTTGGGCAGCCACTCGAAGAACGCCTTGACGGCGGCATCATCCTTCCATTGCGGGTCGGTCGGGTCCTTCAAGTAGAAGGCGGTGACGATGCCGATCGCCTTGTCGAAGCCGACCGATTGCAGCACCGGCTTCACCGTGCTGCCGTTGGAGTTGACGATGTGCAGCGGATGCCATTCGAGGTCATTGGCCTTACGGATCGAGAGCGCCGCGAATTTCGGCGTCGTCGCCTCCACGTACACGTCGCAGCCGGCCTGCTGCAGGCTGATGACCTGCGAATCGACGGTCGGGTCCGAGGTCTCGTAGGACACCGCCTTGACGATCAGCTTGTCCGCCTTGTCGCCGAACGCGTCGCGCAGCCCGGCGAGATAGTCGCGCCCGAGGTCGTCGTTCTGATAGAGCACGCCGACCTTCGCGTCCGGCTTGGTCTTCAGGATGTACTTCGCCGTACATCTGACCCTCGGTCCGGTAGTTCGGCTGGAACGGGATGCTCCAGGGGTAATCCTTCGGATCGACGAAGATCGACGCGCCCGAGCCGAGCCAGATGTTCGGCACCTTCTTCTGGTTGGTGTATTTGCGGATGGCGGTGTTCGGCGCCGTGCCGATCGTCTGGAACAGGATCGCCACCTGCTCCTGCTCGATCAGCTTGCGCACCTGCTCGATGGTTTTCGGCGGGCTGTAGGCGTCGTCGAGCTGGATCAGGTTGATCTTGCGGCCGTTCACCCCGCCCTGCTCGTTGATCATCTTGACGTAGCCGGCCTCGGCGGTCGCGATCTTGCCGTAGGCGCTCGCCGGCCCGCTGAACGGCGCCGTCTGGCCGACCTTGATCTCGGTCGCGCTGACGCCGGGCATCGCCGGCTGCGCCATCGCCGGGACGGCAGCGGATGCAAGCAGCACCAAGAGAGCGGCCCCGATTGGCAGCCGGTTCGCCATGACGATCTCCTCCAAGAGTTTGCCCGGGCGCGGCTTGGTCAATCCAGTGGTTCGCCCGCGCCCGGCGGGTGTGTGCCAGCATCGAGGGCGGGGGGGCAAGTGGCATGAGGCGGCGAGAGGTCCGGCCCCCACTTCCGAAGGAGCGGCAGCGCGGTCAGCGGTGAAAGAACGGCAGCAGGACTTCGAGCAGTATCAGCGCCAGGATCGCGATTTCCAGCAGTTCCGAGCGGCTTCCCGAAGCCTCCTCGTACAGCGCAGCGTAGGTGTCGCGGATGATCGCGAGTTTGCGTTCTACGCCCGCCGTGACCGTGCGCACGCGGAACAGTTCGAGCGCAGCGGCGTAGACCCGGGCAAGGTATACGTCCTCGGTGACCTGGATTGCGTTTTCGACCTTTTCGGTCAGTTCAGTGACCTCGGCGACCAGGGTGTAAAGTTGCCGCGCCAATTTGGCGAAGCGGCGCGCGGCGAACAGGGCCGTGGTCCGGCGCGTAGCCTCGACCAGGTCGTACATGCGCGGCAGTTCGGCATCCAGCAGTTCGTCGTAGTAGCGCATTTCGAGAAACTGCGCGTTGGCCATCTCCAGGGCGTCGAGCACGTCCGAGTTGCCGCGCGGCTCGTAGATGAACGCACGATCCCAGGTGATCGCGACGAGATCGTCGGTATAGTAGGAGAAGCGTTGCCGAAGCAGCTCCTGCCGTGCCAACTCCGACAACGGACGGCTCTCGCCGGAGAGCAGCGGAACCAGGTCGATCCGCTCCTGCAGCGTCGTGGCGCTGACCGGCTCGCCGAAGGCGTTCACGACGGCCACGAGATAGTCCTCCTCGAGCACGGATCGCTCCGGGCGGATGAGCGCATCCGCAAGATCCCGCCTGACACTATCCAGCAGACCGAGCCAGAGTCCGCCATCCCGACCCGCCCCGACCCGCCGATCCACGTTCCCCAACAGTTCGACGAAAGCCGGCCAGGCGCGTCCATCCGCCGGCACCCGGAGCGCGATGCCGACCGCGCCGAAATCGTAGAGCCGCGCGCTCGCCGATGCGGCGATCCGTCCGCCATCCCTCTCGAGCGTGATGGGGCCCAGTGTCAGATCGAGCGGGGCGACCCCGAAGGCCATGGCTTTGGCAGGCGTCGCGGTCAGGCGCGCCCGACTGCTGACGGGACCTGCCCGACCCGCCCACAGCCGCTCGGCTTTGCCGAGATCGATCGCGAACGCCACGTCGAAGAAGCGATAGGCGAGAATGAACCCCGAAGTGACAGCGAGCTCTGCGGCCACTCAGGAATTTCCCCCTCGGCTTTCGGCCATCCAAATACAGACGCTCAGGTCGACGCCCCGTCCACCAGCTCGCCGAAATGGTCCCAGGCTTTGCCGTTCCAGCGCATGAGCTGGAACTGGCGGATCGGGTGATAGTTGGTCGGGCTGGTGTTGATGCGGATGCCCGGCAGCAGGATCGGGATTTCGAAGTCCCGCAGATTGGCCGCCTGCTTCATGATGTTTTCGCGCGACAGATCATCGCCGCAGGCGCGCAGGACCTGCAGCATGGTCAGGCCGATCCCGTAGCCGAACACGTTCGAGACGTCCTTGACGTTGCCGTCCCGGTCATACTTCGCCATGAAGGCGCGCCAATCCCGCATTCCGGCATCGTCATCCCAGCGCGGGTCGGTCGGGTCCTTCAGGTAGCCCGAACTGATGATGCCGACCCCGTTGGCGGCACCGGCCGGCAGCATCACGGTGCCGACGGAGGCGGACACGCTGGTCAGCACGTGCAATGGCCGCCAGCGCATCTCAGCCAGGCGGCGGATCGTCTGCGCGGCGATCTTTGGCGTTGCGACCGTCATCAGCGCCGTCACGTCAGCCGCCTGCAGGCGCGCCAGCTGCGAATTGATCGTCGTGTCCGCTACATCGAACGGGGCTTCCGTCACGATCGCGTCGAAGCGATCCCGCAGGACGTCCTTGACGCCGGTGAGGTAATCCGCCCCGAATACGTCGTTCTGATACAGGATGCCGATCTTGGCGTCCGGTTTTTCCCGCATGATGTATTTGGCGTAGATTTGCGCCTCGGCGACGTAGCTCGGCTGCCAGCCGATCGTCCAGGGGTGCTCCTTGTAGTCGCCCCACTTGTCGGCCCCGCTCGCGACAAAGAGCTGCGGCACCTTCTGCTGGTTGACGTATTTCACCACCGCCGTGTTGGTCGGCGAGCCCAGCGTCGCGCACAGGCAGGCGACGTTGTCCACCTCGATCAGCCGCCGGATCAGCTCGACCGTCTTGGGTGGACTATAGTGGTCATCGTACGAGATGAAACGGATCTTGCGCCCGCCGATGCCACCGGTTCCGTTGATCATTGAGAACGTCGCCGCGCAGGCCTTGCCGATCGCGCCGAAGGCGTTGGCCGGGCCGCTATAGGGGACGGTGTTGCCGATGCGGATCTCGGTGGGCGTCACGCCCGGCATGTCGTCGGCGCGCAGGATGGCCGGCGCGGCCGGCACCAAGGCGGCAGCCGCCGTGGCCGTCATCAGCGTACGTCGAGCGAGCATGACACCTCTCCCTGTCGGCGGCCTTTTCCGGGCGTCCATCCGGAGCCTAGCAGGTTGCCGAAACAGCGGGGGGAAAAAGGGGCGGGGTCAGGCCGCGAGCGGCGAGCGGTCGTAGCGGGCGAGCAGGTCCTGGGGATCACGGAAGATCGCCACGCAGCCCGCATCGCGCAGGTCGGCGTCCGCGAAACCGCCGCACAGCAGGCCGATGGTGCGCAGGTCGAGCTTGCCCGCCGCCTCGGCGTCATAGGGCGAATCACCGACGACGGCCGCCGCCTCGGCCGTCACGCCGAGCCGGTCGAGCGCCGCCTCGAAAATGTCCGGATGCGGCTTGGATCGCTCGGCGTCGTCGGACGAGGTCGCGGTGGCGATCAGGTCGCCGATGTTGGTGATGCGCTTGTAATGCTCCAGCTCGTCGCCCTTGGCAGAGGAGGCGAGGGCGATGCGCCGCCCGTCGGCGACGATACGCTCGAACAAGGCGCGGACGCCGGGGAACGCTGATACACGCGCGAGATAGCGCTGCTTGAACAGGTCGGACCGATATTTTTCCAGGTCCTCGCCGATCCGGTCCAGCTCGTCGCCGGTGAGGAAAACCGGCAACAGCTGGTCGCCACCTTTGCCGATCTGCGATCGTACGCGCGCGAAATCGACCTCGTGGCCGAACTTCCGCAGCGCCTCCTGCCAGGCTTTCGCGTGCAGGTCGACCGAGTTGACCAGGGTGCCGTCAATATCGAAGATCACGCCTTGCAGCGCCATGCGGAAGTCCCGTCTTGCGTTAGAGATTGGGCCAGAGGCCCGGCGTCGCCACCTCGACGGAGTGACCGTCGGGATCGCGGAAATAGAGGCTGGTGCCGCGTCCCGGCCAGCTCACCTTGCTTTCGAGCGCCACGCCCTGCTCGCGCAGGTGCCGCTCCCAGTCGCCGAGCCCCGTCCACGGGATCGCGAAGCACACATGCTGCCGGCCGCTGGCGTCGTGCGGCGGGATGAAGCCGGTCGGGGCGGGCGAGGGCTGCACCGAGCCACCATGCCGGAACAGCAGGAGCACCTGGCCGCCGGGCACCCCGAGGGCGCGCATCCGTCCGTCCGACAAGAAAACCTCGAAGCCGAACAGCCGCTGGTAGAAGGCCTGGGCCGCGTCGAGATCGGCGACGTAGAGCGAGGTTTCCATGACGCCACTCACCCGGGGCGGGCTCATGCGGCGCGTTCCCCAAAAAGTGCGGTATGCTGGATCGGCCGCGCACAGGGAGCGACATGATGGCTGAGCTGCTCGTCTGCCTGACCTTCGATCACGACAACGCCTCGTCCTTCATCTCGCGCGGGCTGACGACGCCCACGATGATCTCGCGCGGCGATTTCGGCATTCCGGCCACCGAGCGCATCCTGCGGCTGCTCGGCGAGCAGCGTATCCCGACCACCTGGTTCATCCCCGGCCACACGATAGAGAGTTATCCGTCCTGCGTGCGCGCGGTTCACGCGGCCGGGCACGAGATCGGCAACCACGGCTGGACCCACCGCATCCCCGCCAGCCTCGGGCGCGAGGGCGAAGAGGAGGAGCTGGTGCGCGGCAGCGCCGCCATCGAGGCGCTGACCGGGCGCAAGCCGCGCGGCTACCGCTCGCCCTCCTGGGACCTCAGCCCGTACAGCGTCGAACTGCTGCTCAAGCACGGCTTTCTTTACGACAGCAGCATGATGGGGCATGACTACATTCCCTATCAGGCACGACAGGGCGACCGGATCACCCTGCTCGAAAAGATGGAGTTCGGCGCCGACACCGACCTTGTCGAGATGCCGATCAGCTGGTCGCTCGACGATCATCCGCATTTCGAGTTCATGCGCACCGAGACGAGCATCCTGCAAGGACTGCAGAGCGCGCGCGCCGTGTTCCAGAACTTCGCCGACGAGTTCGCCTACATGCGCCGGAGCGTCGATTGGGGCATCCTCACCTACACGTTCCACCCGCACGTGGTCGGCCGCGGCTACCGGATGCTTGCCCTCGAGACGCTGATCGCAACTTTGCGCGAGGGCGGGGCGCGGTTCGTCACGATGGAGGCGGCGGTGGAGGCCTATCGCAGCCGCTTCCCGGAAAAGGTGAGCCTGCGAGGACGCTAGCGGCGGCGGACCGGACGGTGTCGCGGCCGGCGGCCTTGGCGCTGTAGAGCGCTCGGTCGGCCGCGGTGAGCAGCATCTGCGCGCTCAGCTCGCTCGTTCGGGACGCCTGGGCGGCGGCGACTCCGACGCTGATCGTCACCAGGCCGGACGCCGTCCCCCGGTGCTCGATGGCGAGGGAGCGCACGGCCTCGCAGAGGTGTTCGGCGACGGCCACCGCGCCCGCTTCGTTCGTCAGGGGCAGCAATACGGTGAGTTCCTCGCCGCCATAGCGGGCGACGAGATCGCCCGGCCGTCGCAGCGCCGCGGCCACCGCGTTGGCGAGCGTGCGGAGCGCGTCGTCGCCCGCCGGATGGCCGTAACGGTCGTTGAAATCCTTGAAGTGGTCGACGTCGATCATCAGCAGCGCCAGCGCCGAGCGGTTGCGCGTCGCGCGGCGGATTTCGACCATCAGCGTCTCGTCGAACTTGCGGCGGTTCGCGAGGCCGGTGAGCGGGTCGGACAAGGCCAGCTCCCGCAGCGCCTGCGTGGCCCGCCGTTCCGCCCGCTCGGTGGCCATCGCGAACAGCACGAACGCCATGCCGAGCGTGTGCAGCAGGCCCTCGTAGATCACGAATACGACGACGGCGCCGGACACCGGGTCGGGCCGCGCGACAAGGAACGGCGAGGCCACGGCCCGGACCGTGTAGAGCAGCGTGTGGAAGGCGAGCAGCCCCAGGGCGAACCGACGCGACGGCAGTGCCTCGTCCCGCCCGCGCCAGAGTTCGAGAGCGGTCGCGAAGGTGTAGGCGGCGCCGATCGGGAACGGCAGGTTCTCCAGCACGCCGTCGGGGAGGTCCGCGTGCCAATGGCAGCCGAGCAGCCACAGCACCGGGCCGGCGAGCAGCAGCGGCAGGATCGGCGGCCGTTCCTCGAACAACCGGGCAGCCGTCCAGGAGAGCGCAGGGGCGAGGAGCAGGAGCGTGTGGCCGACGTCGTCCGAAAGCCAGGACGGCAGCACGTCTTCCGCTCCGAGCAGACCCAGCCCGGCCCCGGCGGTCAGCATGGCGAGGCCCCAGACACTGAGCGCGTTCCACGCATGGCCACGGCGCAGGAAGACCAGCAGCGCGCCGGAAAACGCGATCACCAGCGCCATCGCCAACAGCGACGTTGGCACGTCGACCCGCATCAGCGATCCGGCGTCCCGGACGCCCGCCGGAGCGGCCCCTGCCAGGCCAGCAAACAGGCCCCGGCGAGGGCGGCGGTCAGCGCGATCATGGCCAGTCCCATCGCCCGTCCGTAGTCGCCGGGAGCGGGACCGGACCCGGGCTGCAACAGGGCGAAGAACAGGCTGACCAGCGCGGCGTTGCTGACCGCCGCGCCGATCTGCAGCAGCGAATTGATGATGCCGGCGGCAAGCCCCGCCCGTTCGGGGTCGACGTCCTGCAGCGCGGTGCTGAACAGCCGCGGCATGGCGATGCCCTGGCCGAAGCCGGCGAGGTAGGTCACAGCCATCAACGTCAAGCCGTCCACCCCGGTGCCGACGCAAAGCGCGATCAAGCCGTAGCCGACGGTCTCCACCGCGAGGCCGATCCCGAGCAGGCGTGGGCGGTAATGTCCCGGCAGCCAGCCGCTCGCCAGCGGGCCGCTGAACAGCCCGACGCCGTAGGGCAGGATGGCGAGGCCGGTCCAGAGCGGCCCGAAGCCGCGCCCCTCCTGATTGTAGAGGCCGAACAGCAGGTAGAAGGCGGTGGTGAAGAAGAACAGCGAGGCGACCAGCGCGCCGCGCCGAAAGCTCGGGATGGTGAACAGCCGGAGATCGAGGATCGGCATCCCGCCGCGACCGGCGAGGCGTCGCTCGTGTCGGAGGAACCCCACCAGCAGGGCCGGCGAGGCGGCCAGGGCGACCAGCATCCAGGCCGGCCAGCCCTGCTCGCGCCCCTCGGACAGGGGCACCACGATGCAGGCCAGCACCAGCGAGATCAGCACCGCTCCGGCGAGATCGAGGCGCGGGCGGCTGCGCGCGCTGGTCTCCGGCACGAGCGGGATCGCCAGGGCGATGGCGAGCACGCCGATCGGCACGTTGAGCAGGAAAACCGCGCGCCAGCCGAGGCCGAGCGGGCTCCAGGCCACCAGGGCGCCGCCGCCGAACTGGCCGGTGACCGAGGCCAGGCCCATCATGATGCTGTAGAACGTCATGGCGCGGGCGAGTGCGCGCTCGCTGTCGAACAGGGCACGGATCGAGCCGAGCACCTGCGGCAACACCATCGAGGCCGCCAGCCCCTGCACGACGCGACCGGCCACCAGCCAGGATGCGGTGGGCGCGAAGCCGCACAGCGTCGAGGCGGCGGTGAAGCTCGCCATGCCGAGGATGAACAGGCGTTTGCGGCCATAAAGGTCGCCCAGCCGGCCACCGGTCACGAGCAGTACCGGCATAGCCGGCGGCGTAGCCCGAGATCACCAGGGCGCTCTGCGCCGGCGTCGCGTCGAGCCCGGCGCGGATCGAGGGCAGGGCGACGTTGACGATGAAGAAATCCACCGGCGGCAGGAACGCGCCGCCGAGCAGGACGAGGAACCCCGCCCACCGTCGGGCCGCCGACAGGCCGCTCTCGCTCGCGTCTCCCAAGCCGTCTCCCGCGCCCTCGTCTGCGCTTAGCGGTTGCACGGTGCAGAAGCCGGACGGCCACGGCAAGACGCGGCAGGCCGCCGGCGGTAAGATGGCACGGCATGCGCGACGATCCGGCCGGACATTACACGACGCTCGGCGTCGAGAGGGACGCATCCGCCCAGGCGATCACCGCCGCCTTTCGGGCTGCGGCGCGCCGCCTGCATCCCGACGTGCCGGGCACCGGCGACATCGGCGCCTTCATCGCCGTCAAGGCTGCTTACGACGTACTGGGCGATGCCAACCGGCGCGCCACGTACGACCGGTCGGCGGCAACCGCCGAGGAACTGCTGCCCGAGGAGCTGCCGCCCGACGCCGCGCCGCCCGTTCCCATCCCGAGCGCCGCCGAGGCGATGCTGGCCGGCTGGCGGCGACCCTCGGGACTGACGCTCGGCCTGTGCGCGGGCTGTGCCGCCCTCGCGGCGGTCGCGTTGTCGCTCGGTTTCGCCGGGATGCGCCCGGCCTCGCGTCCGGCCACGACAATGGCGCCCGTCAGCGGGTCCGCCGCCCCTGTCGCGGTCTCGCCCCCAACCCGTCCCCCGCCCCCGACCCGTCCCCCGGCCCCGGCCCCCTCACCGATCGAGGGGCTGGCCAGCGGCTACATCCTGCCGGCTGGCGAACGGGCTACCCTCTGGCGCCGCGCGCCCGCCGGCGAGACCTTCGTCCCGGCGGGCACGCTGGACGATTTCGCGGCCGTGGCGGTCCGGCAGAGCCTGCCGCAAAATGGGATGGTGGAAATCGGCCTGGCGAGCGGTGCCGCAGGCTACGTCTACGCCAGCCGCCTGGTCCCCGGCGACGCCCAGGCGGCCGCGCGGGCGCGCTGCATCTACGAGGCGGGCACCCCGCCGGCCAACAACGAGATTTTGGACCGGCACGGCAGCGGGCCCGTCAGCATCCTGGTCGAGAACCGGCAAGACGAGCCGGCCGTGGTCAAGCTGCGCAACGATCTCGGGATGAATGCCGCCAGCGTGTTCCTCGCCGCCCGCGGGTCGGTGCGGGTCGAGCACCTGCCCGCCGGCTCCTACCGCCCGGAGTACGCGTTCGGCGAGCTGTGGAGCCAAGCCTGCCGGAAGTTCGTCGCCGGCATGCGGGCGCAACGCTTCGACGGATTCACCTGGCTCGCCGAACCGGACAGGGCCGACAGGCGCTACGCCATCCCGCCCGACGATGCCGTGGACGAGTCGGACACCGACTTCAACCGCCCATGACGACGCACCGCGAGGCGGTAGAAGTAACAGGAGAAACCAGATGCCGCACGCGACGACCGATGACGGAGTGAGGCTCTACTACGAGGAGACCGGCGCCGGTCAGCCGCTGGTCTTTGTACACGAGTTCGCCGGCGATTGGCGCAGCTGGGAGCCGCAGCTGCGACATTTCGGCGCCCGATACCGGGCAATCGCCTACAATGCGCGCGGCTACCCGCCGTCCGACGTGCCGGAGGCAGTCGCCGCCTATTCGCAGGACCGCGCCGCCGACGACATCCGCGCGGTGCTCGACCATCTTGGCATCGACCGGGCGCACGTCGTCGGCTTGTCGATGGGCGGCTTCGCCAGCTTGCACTTCGGTTTGCGGCACCCCTCCCGCGCGCTGTCGCTGGTGGTCGCCGGCTGCGGCTATGGTGCGGAGCCGGGCACCCGGGAAAAGTTCCGCGCCGAGGCGGAGGCGGTGGTGGCGTTCATCCGCGACCAGGGCATGGCGGCGTTCGCGGACCGCTACGCCCAGGGCCCGACCCGCGTGCAGTTCGAAAACCGCGACCCGCGCGGCTTCGCCGAGTTCCGCCGCATGCTGGCCGAGCATTCGGCGGTCGGCTCGGCGAACACCCAGCTCGGGGTGCAACGCGAGCGCCCGTCGCTGTTCGACTTGGTCGACCGCATGAAATCGCTGACCGTGCCCACTCTGGTGCTGACCGGCGACGAGGATTGGCCGTGCCTCGCGCCGGGCCTGCTGATGAAGCAGAGCATCCCGTCGGCGGCCCTCGCGGTCATGCCGAACTGCGGTCATGCGATCAATCTGGAAGCCCCGGACGAGTTCAACCGCATCGTCGGCGATTTCCTCGCCCAGGTGACGGCACAGCGCTGGCCGGTACGGGACGCCCGCGCCGTGAGCGCCTCGATCACCGGAATGCGCTAGCGCGCGCCCAATCCCTCACACCGGTCCAAGACGCACCGCCGGCTCCGGCAGCCGGCGCGTGCCCTCGCTGCGGCGCAGCAGGGCTGGTTCACGCTGTATAACGCTCAAGTAACGCATGTTTAACGCCGCAATAATCGGCGCAAAATTGCGGCATCCGTTTCCCCAGAAGTGTCGATTGTGATTGTGCGCCTAGGGAAAAAACCGTTAACGTCGCATTAATCGTGGGGCGGACCGGAGGGAGAACTCCTAGAGATGACCGCTGTTGACGCCATTCGCGTCTATCACGCTCAACTGACGGATATACGCCATGAACTTCACGCCAACCCTGAACTCGGGATGGAGGAGTATCGGACCAGCGAACTTGTCGCTGCCAAGCTGACCGAGTGGGGCATCGAGGTGCATCGCAACGTGGGCGGCACCGGGGTTGTCGGCGTTCTGCGACGGGGCAACGGGCCGGCCAGCATCGGCCTGCGGGCCGACATGGATGCGCTGCCGATCCGGGAGGCGACCGGCCTGCCGTATCGCAGCCGAAGTGTCGGCCGCATGCATGCCTGCGGCCATGACGGGCATACGACGATGCTGCTGGGCGCGGCCCGCTATCTGGCCGAGGTCGGCGATTTCGACGGCACGGTTCACCTCATCTTCCAGCCGGCCGAAGAGGGGCTTGGCGGAGCATCGGCGATGCTGGCGGCCGGGCTGTTCGACCGCTTTCCTTGCGAAAGCGTGTTCGGCATCCACAACTTTCCCGGCCTGCCGGTCGGACAATTCGCGATCCGCCCCGGCGCGATGATGGCCGGGGCCGGCTTCTTCGACATCCGCGTGACCGGACGCGGCGCCCACGCCGCCCGTCCGGACGCGGGCGTCGATCCGGTGCTGGCGGCCGCCGCCATAACCAGCGGGCTGCAATCGATCGTCTCGCGCAACGTCGATCCGTCCGACACGGCCGTGCTCAGCGTCACGTCCGTGCAGGCCGGCAACGCCTATAACGTGATCCCCGAGACCGCGAGCATCCGCGGCACCGTGCGCGGCTTCCGGCCCGAGACCCTGCGATTGATGCGGGACAACATCCAGCGGATGGCACACCACGTTGCCGCCGGATTCGGCGCGACCGCCGAAGTGGATTTCTGCTTCGCCGCCGCGCCGCTGATGAACGACGTCGCCGAGACCGACACGATCGCGACGGCGGCGACCGGGCTGGTCGGCGCTCCCAACGTCGATCGGAATGTGCCGCCGGCCATGATGGCGGAGGATTTCTCGTTCATGCTGGAAGCGAAGCGCGGCGCTTACATCTGGCTCGGCAACGGCGAGGACAGCGCGCCGCTGCACAACGACTGCTACGATTTCAATGACGAGGCGATCCCGTTCGGCGCCGGACTCTATGCCACACTGGTCGAGCAGAAGCTGCCGCGCGGCTTCGCCTGATGGAAGCAGACTTGTCGCTGCGCACGGCGACCGCAGACGATGCCGGTGTCATCCGCTCACTGACACGGGATGCCTACGCCAAGTGGGTGCCGGTCATCGGGCGTGAGCCCAAGCCGATGACCGCGGACTATGCGCAAGCCGTGACCAAACACCGCATCGATCTGCTGTCACTGGACGGCCAGCCAGCGGCGCTCATCGAGATGATCGCAGAGGCCGACCATCTGCTCATCGAGAATGTCGCGGTGTCGCCGGGTTTTCAGGGCAGAGGTTTGGGCCGCCAGCTCATGGCTCATGCCGAATTGGTAGCCCGGTCATCGGGTTACTCGGCGATCAGGCTCTACACCAACAAGAGCTTCGTCGCGAACGTGCAGTTCTATGGCAAATTAGGCTATCGCGTCGATCGGGAGGAGGAGTTCAAAGGCGGCTTTACCATCCACATGAGCAAGGCGGTTCAAGCCTGAGAACGAGGCACCGGGCGTAACAATGTTCGGCTCCGAGGGCCGGAGTTCCCGGTCCCGGCCTAGCGGCGCCCGCGTCCCAGCCACACGATGGCGACGTCCGAGCGCGGGCGGGCGCGACAGGCGAGCGTCTGGCCAGCCGCCTTCTGCGCCAAGCTGAGCGAGGTGTCGCTGTGCGGCAGCAGAACCACCTCGCCCGAAATGATCTTCGAGATGCAGGCGCCGCAGTTGCCGGACGCGCAGCCGTAGGGAAAGTCGATCCCGGCGGCGATGGCCGCGTGCAGGATCGGCCGCTCCGGCGCGCACTCGATCACCTGTCCGGTGTTCTGCACCGTGACGCGGAACGCCATCACGCGACCGGCGCGTCACGACGCGAGGGCATCGCCCGCATGCTGGAAAACTCGGGATGGAACCACACGACGGAGGGGAAGCGGTCCAGCGCGTAGCCATAAAGGGCAAGTGCGTAGGCCGGCGCGTCGCCCACCACCTCGGTGCTGTGAATTCCGTGGTCGCCCATCACCATGCCGGTTCCCGGTCCCACCTCGACACGGCCGACCTCCTCGATCGTGGCGAAGCCGGGCCGGCTCGCATCGTCGGTGCGGCGGTAGAACCGGTGGATCTCTCTCCCGGAAAGGCCGGCGTTGACGCACCAGATGCCATGGTCGTGCGGGGCGGCTTCCTTGCCCGGCAGGGCGATCGTCAGGTACAGGCCGAAGCCGTCGTCCGGTTCGATCGCAAGGACGTGGTTACGCCCCTGCGCTTCCGGCATGGCGAAATCCGCCACCCGAAAAAGTTCGCCAGCCTGCCGGGCCAGCCTCACGAGCAACTCCTTGATCTTGCCGAGCGAGACCTCGGTCACGCCTTCCGCGTTGACGATGTCGCGGGTGCCGCGCAGCAGCGCTCGGCAGGCCTCGCCCCGCCGGCTCTCGGTGGCGGTGATGGTCACGGTGTCCGGCATCGGCGATCTCCCCAAAAACGTGCTGCGCGCTGGCCGACGATGCTAGCGGGACGGACGCGGACGGGCCAGCGCCACCCGGTTCCGGGCGACAGTCTTTGACGTCGAGGTCCGGTTGGGCCAGGAACGCGGGCAGCAGATGCGGCGGGGCGATTGGTGCATGGCACGATCCAGGGCTCGAACGGTTCGGTGGGCGGTCGTCCTGGTCCAACTCGTGCTCGCCACAATGAGCGCATCGGGGAGCGCATCGGGTGCGGAACTCGATGGCGTTCAGATGCCGGACACGGTGAGCCTGGGGGGCACCCGGCTGCAGCTGAACGGGATCGGGTTGCGCACCTACTCCTTGGTGGGAATCCGCATCTACGTGGCCGCCCTCTATCTCGACCATACCAGCGCCGACGCGGAGGCCATCCTCAACTCGCCGGGCAAGAAACTGCTGATGGTCCACTTCCTGCACGACGTCGACGTGGAGCACGCCCGGCAGGCCTGGCGCGACGGGTTCGACGGCAACTGCCGCCCGCCTTGCCGGCTCGCGCCGTCCGACGTCGACCGCTTCCTCGCCTCCGTCCCGGCCATGCGTGCGGGCGACGTCAGCTCCCTGGCGTTCCACCCGGGCGGGCTCGATGTGACGATGAACGGCCGCACCGTGGGCCAGATCACCGACCCGGCGTTCGCCCGCGCCATCCTCGCAACGTTCCTGGGACCCAATCCGCCGACCGCTCGATTGAAGCGGGAACTGCTCGGCCAGGCCGAGTAGCGACACCGCTGAGTGCGCCTGCGAGGAGGATCCTTTTGACGCAAAGGCGGGCGGCGCCGCCTCGCGCGCACCGCGTTCCGCCGCCGCCTTGCGGCGCTCGGAGGCGCCGTTGCGCTGTTTCATCACTTCACCCACCCCGAACCAGCCGGCCAGAGCCAGCAAAGCAAAGCCGATCCCCGCCACCGCGCCGGCCCAGATACCGCCGGAAATCCGCTCCAGGGCGATCGCCATGTCGAGGCCGAGGGCGGCGACGAAGGGGAGCAGCGCCGCCGCCGCCATGCGGCCGGCCACCGCCTGAACGCGCCCGGTGCTCTCGCCCCGCTCGGCGACGCGGTGGAAGGCGGACGGCGCGATCAGCAGCGGCTCCCAGCCGATAGCAGATTGCCTGGAATGCGCGCAGAACCGCTCGATGAACCGCTCGTCGCGCGGCATCAGCGACCGGAACGCGCGGAGCAGGGGGTTCGTGCGTGCGGGTCTCATCGGCTCCTTCCCGTGCTGCCGGACCCCGGCCCTTGTTCGCTCGGCTGGGTTCTGCGATCTAGCGGCAATCAGCCGAAGCGAGCGGGGGAAGTTCATGGCCGAGAACTGGGTACGCGTCGCCTCCACCCACGACGTGGCCGAGGGCCAGGTGATCGGCGTCCGGGTCGGCGAGCGCGACATCGCGATCTACCACCTCGACGGCGGCGAGTACCGCGCGACCGACAACATCTGCACCCACGAATACGCGCAGCTTTCCGAGGGTTGGCTGGAAGGCCACGTCATCGAGTGCCCGCTGCACGCCGGCCAGTTCGACGTGCTGACCGGCAAGGCCTTGTGCGCGCCGGTCGAGCAGGATCTTCAGACCTACGAGGTGCGCGTGACCGGCACCGACCTCGAAGTCAAGCTGTCCGAGTGAGCCGGCCGCCGCCATGACAGCGGACGACGTGCCCATCGTCGACGGCCCCATCATCGACTGCGACGTCCACCCGGTGATGCCGGGATTGCAGGCGCTGATGCCCTATTTCGACGATCTGTGGCGCGACCTCGTGGTCCGCCGCGGCGTCGAGGAACTCAACTCGATCAGCTATCCCCGGAACGCGCCGCTGACCACGCGCGCCGACTGGAGGGGCGAGGACGGGAGGGGCGCCAGCACGGCCGAACGCCTGGTGGCCGAGGCCCTGGTCCCGTTCGGCACCGGCACCGCGATCCTCAACTGCCTCTACGGCGTGCAACTGCCGTTCAGCGAGGACATGGGGGCGGCGTTCGCCCGTGCGGTCAATGATTGGATCGCCCGCGAATGGCTCGACCGCGACCCGCGCCTGCGCGCCTCCATCGTCATCCCGACGCAGAGCGCCGCGCTGTCGGTCGCCGAGATCGAGCGCTGCGCCGCTGACCGCCGCTTCGTGCAGGTGCTGATGCTGGTGATGGGCGACGCCCCGCTCGGCAAGCGCCAGTTCTGGCCGATCTACGAGGCGGCGGAACGGCACGGGCTGCCGGTCGGCGTTCACGCCGGCAGCAGCTACCGCCACCCGCCGAGCCCGGTCGGCTGGACGAGCTACTACACCGAGGACTACGTCAACCAGGCGCAGGCGTTCCAGGGCGCGCTGACCAGCCTCGTCACCGAGGGCGTGTTCGCCAAACACCCGGCGCTGCGCGTGGTGCTGATGGAGTCCGGCTGGACCTGGCTGCCGGCGCATCTGTGGCGGCTCGACAAATATTGGCGCGGGGTGCGCTCCGAGGTGCCCTGGGTCGACCGGCCGCCGTCGCAGATCGTCCGCGAGCGGGTGCGCCTCACCTTGCAACCGGTGGACGGGCCGCCCGACCCGTCCGGCCTTGCCCGATTGATCGAGCATCTCGGCTCGGACGACATGCTGCTGTTCTCGACCGACTACCCGCACTGGCAGTTCGAGGCCGACCGGGCGCTGCCGGAGGGCTTGCCCGACGGCCTGGCACGGCGAATGATGGTGGACAATCCGAGGGCCACCTATCCGCGTTTGGCCTCCTAGCGTGACCTCTTCAACGAGAGGCGGAGATCGTCCATGAACGTCGACGTCCTTGACCGTACCGGGCTCCGGCCCGCCAGCCAGTCCAAGCTCGCGATCGCCGATTGCGACATCCACCCGCGGGTGCGCGGCTACAAGGATGTCTATCCCTGGCTGGCCAAGCGCTGGCAGGAGCACCTGGAAACCTTTGGCGCCAGCCACCGCCAGCCGATGGAAAAAGGCCCGGCGTTTCCCAAGGGGCAGCCGATGGCGAGCCGGCGCGACGCCTGGCCGCCCGGCGGCGGCGGCCCGGGCAGCGACCTCGACTTCATGCGCGCCCAGCATCTCGACCCCAACAACGTCGAGCTCGGCATCCTCAACCCGCTCACGCCGAGCGGACAGGGGTTCCAGAACGGCGACCTCGGCGCCGCGTTCTGCCGGGCGATCAACGAGTGGCAGGTCGCGGTCTGGACCTCGCGCGACCGCCGGCTGAAAGCTTCGGTGGTGATCCCGTACGAGGATGCCGCGACCTCGGTGCGCGAGATCGAGCACTGGGCCGGGCACCCGGATTTCGCCCAGGTGCTGATGTTGAGCCGCGCCTCCGAGCCGCTGGGACAGCGGCGCTACTGGCCGATCTACGAGGCTGCTGTCGCCGCCGGCCTGCCGGTCTCGGTGCATGCGTTCGGCTACGGCGGCTCGCCGGTCACGTCGGGCGGCTGGCCGAGCTACTACATCGAGGAAATGGTCGGCCACGCGCAATGCCAGCAGGCCGACCTCACCAGCCTGATCATCGAGGGCGTGTTCGAGCGCTTCCCGGGGCTGCGGACGATCATGGTGGAGGCGGGGTTCGCCTGGGCGCCGTCGCTCGCCTGGCGGCTCGACCGGCAATGGGCCAAGCTGCGCGCCGAGGTGCCGCACGTGAAGCGGCTCCCCTCCGAATACATGCGCAGCCAGGTTTGGTTCACCACCCAGCCGGTGGAGGAGCCGGAGCCGCGCGATCGCCTGCTCGACACCATCGAATGGATCGGCTGGGACCGGCTGCTGTTCGCGACCGACTACCCGCATTGGGATTTCGACGACCCGGCGACGGCGCTGCCGCTGCGCCTGACCGAGCCGCAGCGCCGTCAGTTGTTCGCCGGTAATGCCCACGCGGTGTACGGCGTCTGACGGGTTTTCCTGACGAAAGAGACCGCCGGGGATTCCGGGCCCCGCTGAGCCACTGCAAGTCGTGCGGCGAGTGGAGCGGCGCGCCGTCAAAATACTCCCAAAGTCGAGCTAAGGCGCATCATAGCTCCGGCAAGAAGTTCCACGATGACGTGGGGCATTCCTCAGTATTCCTCGATCCCGTCTGTCATGGCTTGCCTCACCGCCGGTACTGATCGTCGCTCACCTGTTCCATCCAGTTCACCGGCGAGCCGTTGAGCTTTTCCTGGACCGCGATGTGGCTCATGGCCGTCGTGGCCGTGGCGCCGTGCCAGTGCTTCTCCCCGGGCTGGAACCAGACCACGTCACCCGGCCGGATTTCTTCCACTGGCCCCCCCTCGCGGCAGACCCAGCCGCAGCCGGCCGTGACGATCAGGGTTTGCCCGAGCGGATGCGTGTGCCACGCGGTGCGGGCGCCCGGCTCGAAGGTGACCAGGGCGCCGGCAACCCGGGCCGGATCGGGCGGGCTGAACAGCGGATCGATCCGCACCGTCCCGGTGAAATACTCGGCCGGTCCCTTGCCGGAAGGCTGTGAACCGCTTCGCCTGATCTCCATGACCGTCGTGCTCCCTCGATGATGCTCCGACAGTCATGTAGGCCGCGCATTCGGGAGCGATTAGAAGGCAGGATGTGAATGGACTTATAAGCGGGCTTTCTGAATGCCGCGGATCGACTTGAACGACCTGCTCGCCTTCCTCGCCGTGGCGCGGGAGCGGAGCTTCACCCGGGCGGCAGCGAGGCTCGGGGTATCGCAATCGGCGTTGAGTCAGACCATCCGCGGGCTTGAGGCCCGGCTCGGGCTGCGGCTGCTGACCCGCACCACACGCAGCGTCGCGCCCACCGAGGCGGGGGAACGCCTGCTCGGCGCCGTCGGGCCGCGATTGGACGAGATCGACGCCGAACTGGCGACACTGAGCGAACTGCGGGAGAAGCCCGCCGGCACGGTGCGCATAACGGCCACCGAGAACGCGGCCGCTTCGGTCCTCTGGCCTGCCCTGGAGAGGCTCCTGCCGGACTACCCGGACCTCAAGGTGGAGATCACCATCGACTATGGGCTGACAGACATCGTGGCCGAGCGCTACGACGCCGGCGTGCGGCCCGGCGAGATCGTGGCGACCGGCATGATCGCCGTGCCGGTCGGGCCGGACATGCGCATGGCGGTGGTCGGCTCATCGTCCTACTTCGCCAGGCGGCCGCCGCCATGGACGCCGCAGGACCTGACCGCGCATAGCTGCATCAATCTCCGCCTGCCGACTTACGGCGGTCTTTACGCCTGGGAGTTCCAGAAGGACGGGCGCGAGTTGAGGGTGCGGGTCGAGGGGCAGCTCGTGTTCAGCACCACCGCCCTGATCCTCAGGGCGGCTTCGGCCGGCTTCGGCTTGGCGTACCTCCCCGAGGAGGAGGTGGGGGCGCAGCTCGCCGACGGGCGCCTCATCCGGGTGCTCGCCGACTGGTGCCCGCCTTTTCCGGGTTACCACCTCTTCTACCCCAGCCGCCGCCAACCCACGCCGGCCTTCGCCTTGCTCGTCGAGGCGTTGCGCTCGCGGAACACCCGCAACATCTTGCAAGACGCTTGACCGTCGACGCTGCTGGCTGCTGGTCAAAACCTGACGCTTGTTAACCTTTCCGCAGGTCAGCTGAGGGTGGGAAGCGGGACGTAGGCCACCGGGCCGGAATGCGGGATACTCGGTTCAAGAACCGAGGCAGAAGGCAGGCATCATAGTGGACCGCTCCCCGCGAAAATTGCTTCTCCGCGCCCTGTTAGGGGAGCAAACCGAGCGTTCCCCTATCTGGCTGATGCGGCAGGCCGGGCGGTACCTGCCGGAGTACCACCAGACACGCGCGGTCGCGGGCGGCATGTTGAGGCTGTGCAACTCGCCAGAGCACGCTGCCGAGGTCACCCTCCAGCCCATCCGTCGCTTCGGGCTCGATGCCGCCATTCTGTTCGCCGACCTGCCCCAGCTCGCGGCCGCCCTCGGGCAGACCTTGGAGTACCGCGACGGCGAGGGCCCCGTCCTCACGCCCCCGATCCGCTCGCCCGAAGACATACGGCGGCACCTTAACCTTTCTTACCTCCACGACCGGCTCGCTCCGATCTACGAAACCGTCCGGCGCCTCTCGGCCACGCTGCCGCCGGATGTCGCGCTGATCGGGTATGCCGGGGCGCCCTGGACGGTCGCCACCTACATGGTCGAGGGCCGGGGCGGCGGCTCATCGGACCACGCCGCCATTCGGCGGTGGGCGCTGAGCGACCCGGACGGTTTCCAGCCTCTCATCGACCTCCTTGCCGCGGCCGCAATCGAGTTCCTGAAGCGCCAGATCGTGGCTGGAGCCGAAGCGGTCCAGCTTTTCGAGAGCTGGGCCGGCGTCCTGCCGGAGCCCTACTTCCGGCGTTGGTGCGTCGAGCCCGTCGCCAGCATAGTCCAGGCCTCGCGCTCGACGCATCCAAACGTCCCGATCATCGCCTTCCCTCGCGCCGCGGGACTTCTCTACAACGGCTACGCTGAGGCCACGCAGGCCGACTGCATCGGTCTCGACAGCACCGTGCCCTTGGACTGGGCCGCAGATGCCATCCAGCGCGGCCTGGGGCGCTGCGTACAGGGAAACCTCGACCCCCTGTTGCTCGTCGCCGGAGGCCAGCCGATGGCGGCCGAGGTCGATCGCATCCTCCGGGCGGCGAGCCAGGGGCCGTTCGTCTTCAATCTCGGCCACGGCATTGAGAAGACCACGCCGCCCGAACATGTGGCCGACTTGGTGAAACAGGTGCAGGCGTGGCGACCGAACCAGTGACCTCCCTGAGCACCTGTAGGGCCGCTTCGGGTCGACAGTTGCCTTAGCGCCGCTACCGCGCGTCAGATTTTGCCCACTAGGCTGCTGCCCTCCTGCACTGGTAGCGCCGTAAACCGCACACCTTGCGGCGTCCCGTAGCAAGTGGGGCTCGGCCGCAAGACAGGCTCAATGGCGGACGGTACTGGAGCAGTTGTCCTGCATCTGCGGCTGGCCGCCGGCGCATGGGCTGACGTAGCCCGGCATGTTCACCGAATTGGTGCGGTACTGGAGCTGCGGCACGACCTGCGGCGGCGGGGCCGCCAGGCTGTTGGTTTGGCTGCATGCGCCCAGGCTGCATGCGCCCACGCAGAGCAGCGCCAGCAGGCCGGTCGCGCGGATCATGCGCCGCCCCCGTCGATGGTCAGGATGGTGCCTGACGTGTAGCCCGAGCGCGGGCTGGCCAGGAACGCCACAGCATTGGCGATTTCCTCGGGTTCGCCGGCGCGGCCGAACGGCATTTTCGCAAACAGCTCGCGCCACCGCTCGGGGTCGCCGAACTGGTCCCTCGCCCGGGTGCGGTTCAGCATCTCGAGCCGCGCCGTCGCGATCGGGCCGGGATTGATGCCGACGACGCGCAGATTGTCGGCCGGGGCGGCCTTGCCGAGCGCGCGGGTGAACGCCATCAGCGCGGCGTTGCCGGTGCTGCCGGCGATGTAGGTCGGGTCGAACCGCTCGCCCGCCGCGCCGATCACGTTGACGATCACGCCCGAGCGGCGCGCCGCCATCACCGGATAGATCGCCCGGCAGAACGCGATGAACCCGAACACCTTCAGGTCCCACGCCCGCCGCCAGGTCTCGTTTTCGACCGAGGTGACGCTGCCCGGCGGGATGGCGCCCGCGTTGTTGACCAGAATGTCGATCTCGCCCGCCTGCTGCGCCACTTGCCGCACCGTCGCGTCCTGCGACAGGTCGGCCGCGATCGTCTGCACATTCACCTGCCGCCGCGCCCGCACCCGTCCGGCGGCCTCCTCCAGCGCGGCGGGATCGCGCGCCACAAGAATGAGGTCGCAGCCCTCGTCGGCCAGCACTTCGGCGGTGGCCCGCCCGATCCCCTTCGAGCCGCCGGTGATCAGCACGCGCTTGCCGGCCAGTTGCAGATCCATCCTGCCGTTCCTTCCCTGAATGGGCCTTACTATGTCCGCGGGCGGCGCAGGTCGGCAATGTTGGCGCCGATCGCGCCCGCCAGCATCAGCAGCGCCATCGGCCGTGCCGTGCCGTCGCTCAGCAGGCCGACCAGCAGGCCGCTGACCGCGCCGAGCAGGAACTGCATGGTGCCCATCACCGCCGAGGCGCTGCCGGCGTGCGCGGCGTGGCGCGACAGCGCCCCCACCGTCGCGTTCGGCATCACGAAGCCGAAGCAGGCCATGTTGACGAACAGCGGGATCATCACCGCCAGCGGCCCGCCGCGGTCGAGAAGGGCGACCAGGGTCAGCGCGAGGGCGGCGAGCAGGAACGTGCGCACCGCGCCGCGCAGCACCCGGCTGGTGCCGATGCGGCGAAACAGCAGCGGGTTGACCTGGGAGGCGGCGATCAGCCAGGCGGCGCACAGGCCGAACACGCCGCCGAACTGCGCCGGGGTGAGGTGGAAATGGTCGATGAACACGACGGGCGACCCGCCGATATAGGCGAACATGCCGAACGAGCAGGCGCTGCCCGTCGCCGCGTGGGTGATGAAGCCGCGTTCGCGCAGCACGCCGCGATAGCGCAGCATCTGGGCGACGAAGCCCAGCCTGACCCGGAACTGCCTCGGCAGGGTGTCCGGCAGGAAGCGCCAGACCATGAAGCTGCAGATCGCGCCGTACGCCGTGATGACCCAGAAAATTGCCTGCCAGTTGGACTGCGCGAGCACGATACCGCCCAGGGTGGGGGCGAGGATGGGGGCGGCGCCCATCACCAGCATGAGGCGCGACATCATGCGCGCCGCCGCCTGCCCGTCGGAGAGGTCGCGCACGATGGCGCGCGGGATCACCATGCTTGCCGACCCGCCCAGCGCCGCCAGCAGCCGGAACACCGACAGCCAGGTCAGGTCGGGCGCCAGCGCGCAGCCGGCCGAGGCCAGGGTGTAGAGGAACGTGCCGCCGAGCAGCGGCCAGCGTCGGCCGTAGCGGTCGGACAGGCTGCCCTGCAACAGCTGGCCGATCGCGAGGCCGGCGAAGAACGTCGCCAGCGTGATCTGCGCGGTGCCGGGCGCGCCGCCCAACGCCGCCTCGATCTGCGGGAAGGCGGGCAGGTACATGTCGATCGAGACCGGCCCCACCGCGGACAGCAAGCCGAGCAGGAGGGGCAGCCAGGCGGGAACTCTCATCGTCGCTCTCTTCGCAGATGCAGCATCATACACGCAGCGCCGGGCGGGCATGGCTCGCCTGCGTCACGGAACCGTGCCAACAGGGGGAATGACCGATTTCCTCTCTCAAGAGGCCGTGCGCACCTTCCTGCTCGGCCTTCCGGCGCTGTTCTCGATCATCAACCCGCCCAGCGCCGCGTTCATCTTCCGCGAGCTGACGGCCGAGTTCACCCACGCCGACCGGGTGCGGCTGGCACGCGAGGTCGCGGTCTATTCGCTGCTGGTGATGATGGTGGCGCTGTGGGCCGGCTCCTACGTGCTGGGCTTCTTCGGTGTCAGCCTGGGCGCGCTGCGGCTGGGCGGTGGCCTGGTGGTCGCGAGCAGCGCCTGGGGGCTCCTGAACGCCCCGGAGCAGCGGGCCGCACGCAAGCAGCAGGAAGCGACGGTGCCCGACCGGGCGGCCGACGCGCTCGCCTTCTATCCGCTCACCATCCCGTTCACCACCGGGCCGGGCACGATTTCGGTGGCGATTGCGCTCAGCGCCAGCCGGCCTGCCGAACTCGACCGGCTCGGGTGGTATTTCGTCGGCATGAGCGCCGCCGCGGTGGCGATGGCGGCAGTGATCTGGCTGACGTTCCGGTTCGCCGACACCATCGTGGATCGGCTCGGCCCGGCGGGCGGCCGGATCGTCACCCGCCTGTTCGCCTTCCTGCTGCTCTGCATCGGAGCGCAGATCCTCATCACGGGCGTCGACGACGTGCTGCGGCCGTTGTTCCAGCTACACGGGTGAGCGCCGGGCCTACGCGTCCTCCAGCAGGCGTGCCCGGGTTCTCGCCTCGGGCGGCGGGAGCGTCGGGATCAGGCAAGCCGGCAGGGTCTTGCCCGGCCCCGCCCCGCGGGGCGGTTCAGGTGCGGGCGCCGGCGTCGTCCATCGGGCACCACCGCCGCGGGTGGGCCGGTGGGTCGAGAAAAGTTCGCGCACCGCCAACGCCAGCGGCACCCCGAAGGTGAGGGTGCCGCTGAGGAGGACCTGCAAGCCTGGCGCCATCGCCTCAACCCACCCGGTTGCCGATCAGCTCGTCCACCACCGCCGGATCGGCCAGGGTCGACGTGTCACCCAGCCCGTCGGTCTCGTTGGCGGCGATCTTGCGCAGGATGCGGCGCATGATCTTGCCGCTGCGGGTTTTGGGCAGCCCGGGCGCCCAGTGGATCGCGTCCGGCGAGGCGATCGGACCGATCTCGCGCCGTACCCAGGCGACCAGCTCCTTGCGCAACGCCTCGCTCGGCTCCTCCCCGATGGTCAGGGTGACGTAGGCGTAGATGCCCTGGCCTTTGAGCTCGTGCGGAAAGCCCACCACGGCGGCTTCCGCCACTTTCGGGTGGGCGACCAGCGCGCTCTCGACCTCGGCGGTCCCCATGCGATGACCGGATACGTTGATCACGTCGTCAACACGTCCGGTTATCCAGTAATAGCCGTCCGCGTCCCGCCGTGCCCCGTCGCCGGTGAAGTAGCGGCCCGGAAACGTGGAAAAGTAGGTCTGGATAAAGCGTTCGTGGTCGCCGAACACGGTGCGCATCTGGCCGGGCCAGCTGCCGGCGATGCAGAGGTTGCCCTCGGCCGCGCCCTCCAGAACCTGCGCCGTCGCCGTCCACCAGCACCGGCTCGACGCCGGGCAGCGGCAGGGTGGCCGAGCCGGGCTTGAGCGCGGTGACACCGGGCAGCGGGCTGATCAGGATGCCGCCGGTCTCGGTCTGCCACCAGGTGTCGACCACCGGGCAGCGATTGTCGCCGACCACCCGGCTGTACCACAGCCACGCCTCCGGGTTGATCGGCTCGCCGACGCTGCCGAGGATGCGGAGCGAGGCGCGCGAGGTTTTGCGCACCGGCGCCTCGCCTTCGCGCATCAGCGAGCGGATCGCAGTCGGCGCCGTGTAGAAGATATTGACCTTGTGCTTGTCGACGACCTGCCAGAACCGGCTGCTGTCGGGGTAGTTGGGCACACCCTCGAACATCAACGTGGTCGCGCCGTTCGCCAGCGGGCCGTAGAGGAT
The DNA here is from genome assembly GCA_963719345.1 of uncultured Alphaproteobacteria bacterium. Taxonomy (GTDB): domain Bacteria; phylum Pseudomonadota; class Alphaproteobacteria; order Acetobacterales; family Acetobacteraceae; genus CAVRCA01. Next base: position 165,806 of record CAVRCA010000002.1, on the reverse strand, counting down.
GTAGGTGTGCCCGGTGACCCAGCCGACATCGGCGGTACACCAGTAGACCTCGCCCGGCCGGTAGTCGAACACCGCTTCATGGGTGAAGCTGGCCCAGACGAGATAGCCGCCGGTGGTGTGCAGCGCGCCCTTCGGCTTGCCGGTGCTGCCGGAGGTGTAGAGGATGAACAGCGGGTCCTCCGCCCCCATCGGCTCGGGCGGGCAGTCGGGCGAGGCGGCGGCGAGCAGCGCCTCATAACGATGGTCGCGGCCCTCCTGCATCGCCACGTCGCCGCCGGTCACGCTCACCACCACCACGGATCTGACGTCCGGGCACTCCTTCAGCGCCTCGTCGGCGTTTGCCTTCAGCGCCACCTTCCGCCCGCCACGCCGGCCTTCGTCGGCGGTGATCAGCAGGGTGGAGCCGCAATCCTGGATGCGGTTGGCCAGGCTGTCGGGCGAGAAGCCGCCGAACACGACCGAGTGGACCGCGCCGATGCGGGCGCAGGCGAGCATCGCCACCGCCGCCTCGATCACCATCGGCAGGTAGATCGTGATCCGGTCGCCCTTCCTGGCGCCCAACGATTTCAGCGCGTTGGCGAGGCGGCAGACCTGCTCGTGCAGCTCCCGGTAGGTGATCGACTTCGAGGTGTTGGGGTCGTCGCCCTCCCAGATGATCGCGACCTGGTCGCCGCGCGCCTCCAGATGGTGGTCGAGGCAGACGTCGGCCGCGTTGAGCACGCCGTTCTCGAACCACTTGATCGAGACGTCGCCCGAAAAGCTCGTGTTCTTGATCGTGGTGGGCGCGCGGAGCCAGGGAATGCGCTTGGCCTGCTCGGCCCAGAACGCATCCGGGGCGTTGCGCGCGCGCTCGACCATGTCCCGGTATTTGCCGGCGTCGACATGGGCCGGCGCGGCGATCTCGGGTTTGACGGGAAAGACTTGCTGGCTGTGGGCCTCGCTCATCGGTCTCCTCCTTGCCCGCGCTTGCCACGCGGAGCATGCGGGAGATTTAGGGCGGACGGCGCGAGCGGGGAAGCACCCAAGCCGCTCGCGCTGCTTCCGCAACGACGCGGGCCGGCCCATGATCGCCCTTTGTGCGGGGAGAACGGCATGGATCGCCAGGAAATCGGCTGCGGCTGCACCCGGTTCGGGTTTCTGGGGCGGCGGGCAGCGCTGCGCGGGCTTGCCGGGGCGGGCGCGGTCGCCCTGCTGCCGCACCGGCGGGCGCGGGCGCAGCCGCCATCGGACTACGAAGCCATGCTGCTGTCCTGCATCGACCCGCGCTTCGTCGCCCCGGTTTTTTCCTACATGGATGGGCGGAGTCTGGCGGGAAATACAGCCAGTTCAGCATTGCCGGCGCGGCGATCGGCGTGGTGGCGCCAAAATTCGACGCCTGGCACCAGGCGTTCTGGGACAATTTCGCGACGTCGCTGACCCTGCACCGGATCACCGCCGTCGTCGCCATCGACCACCGCGACTGCGGCGCCGCCCGGGTAGCGTACGGTCCGGCCAGCATCGCGACACCGGAAGCCGAGACCCGGCTGCACGGACAGGTGTTCGAGCGCTTCCGGACCGAGCTGACCCGTCGCCATCCGGAGGTGTCGGTCGAGACCTGGCTGATGGCCAAGGACGGGGGAGTGGAGAAGCTGGGCTGATTCCTTCTCAGCGTCCCGCGTCGGCGGCGACCAGCACCGTGCCGTCCCGCAGGTACGCGGGCACCGCCGTAAGCCGGTCGCCGATGCACGGGCCGTCGGTGCAGAACCCGTCCTCGATGCGGAATTCGGCGCCGTGCGTGACGCAGACGATCCGTGTGCCGTCGGCGCTGAGGAAGCGGTCGGGCAGCAGGTTCAGCGACGTGCCGATATGCGGGCAGGAATTGACGTAGACGAAAACGCGCTCGCCGCGGCGGATTGCGAACAGCCCGGTGAAGCTGCCGGGCGGCCCCGGAAACCCGCGAGCGCCGCCATCGGGAATGTCCTCGATGCGGCACAACGCGCGCATCTGAAAGTCTAAGCCCGGTATCGACCCCTGGGTGTTCGCGCCTTGCACACACTTCGTCATGCGCGGACTTGATCCGCGCATCCACGGCCACCGCTGGCGGGGATAGATGGCCGGACCAAGTCCGGCCATGACGAACGGGAAACGATCCGTCTCACCGCCGCGGCGGCTTCCAGCCGCCCATCTTGCAGATCCGGTCCCAATGCGGCTTGGCGATCGGCATGACCGAGAGCCGCGACTGGCGCACCAGGTCGCAGTCGGCGAACGCCGGATCGGCCTTGATGGCGACCAGCGTCACGGGGTTTGGCATCGGCCCGACCGCGCGCATGTCGACGCACACCCAGGGGCCGCTCTCCGCCGAGGGGTCCGGGTAAGCCTCGCGCACCACTTCCACCACCCCGACGATCTCCTTGCCGACGTTGGAATGGTAGAAGAACGCCCGATCGCCGACCCGCATGGCCTTGAGGTTGTTGCGGGCGCGGTGGTTGCGCACCCCGGTCCACGGCTCGACGCCGTGCGCCACCTGCTGGTCCCAGCCGAAGGCGTCGGGTTCGGTTTTGACCAGCCAGTGGTTCACGCGGCAAGCTCCTGCGGCGGCGTAACCTAGGACGCGAAATGATTAGGAGCGCAATCAGCTTCGTCGTGTCGAACTACCCGCTCACCTTCCTGGTGATCGGCGTGTTCGTCGCAGGCGTCGCAATCGCCCGCACGCCCCGGCCGGTCAGCCGCGCCGTGGCCGTCGACAAACTGCTCGCTTGGTATGTGCTGTTCAACATCGGCGTCATGTACCTCGTCAACTTCGTGTTCCACGTGTTCTTCGGCCGCATGGCGGCGGCCTTCATCGGTTGGGCGGACAGCCCGTTTCAGTTCGAGGTCGGCACCGCGAGCCTCGGCTTCGCGGCGGCCGGCTTCATCGCCGCCTTCGGCAGCTTCGACCGCCGCCTCGTGGCGGTGATCGGCCCCAGCATCTTCACGCTCGGCGCCGCGATGGGCCATGTTGAACAGATGGTGACTGCACGGAACTTCGCGCCGGGCAATGCCGGGGTGATCTTCTACACGGACATCCTCATTCCGTTGTTCGGCTTCCTGCTGCTCTGGCTGCAATACCGCGTCGGAGTTCCGCGCCGGGGAAATGTCGGAACGGCCTCCGCGATTGTTAGCTCCCGGACCGGCGGGCCGGTCGATCGCAGAGAGGGGGTTTAACGCGCGCGAGCAGGCGGGGTATGGTCCGGCGGTGGACGCCAGCACCGCACTCGCACCGAACCCGGGGTCGCGCACGCCGGGGCGGAACCTGCACCGCTTCGCCAATCCCGGCCGGTTTCTCCGGGTTTCGGGGAGGATCCTGCCGTGGCTGGCGCTGGCGGCGCTGCTGCTCACCGGCACGGGGCTCGTCTGGGGCCTGTTCTTCGCGCCCGGCCGACTGGCAGCAGGGCGACGCGGTCCGGATCATCTACGTCCACGTCCCCGCCGCCTGGCTCGCCTCCGCCGGCTATTTCGCGCTCGCCCTCTGCTCGGTCGCGTCGCTGGTGTGGCGGCACCCGCTCGCTGATCTCGCAGCGGCAGAAATCGGCCCGGTCGGCGCCGGGTTCACCGCGCTCTGCCTCGCCACCGGCAGCCTGTGGGGCCGGCCGATGTGGGGCGCCTGGTGGGTGTGGGACGCCCGGCTCACCTCCGTCCTCGTCCTGTTTTTCCTCTATCTCGGCCATGTCGCGCTGGTGCGCGCGTTCGACGACCCGCAGCGCGGCTACCGCGCCGGCGCGGTGCTGGCGCTGGTCGGGGTGGTGAACCTGCCGATCATCAAGTTCAGCGTCGACTGGTGGAACACGCTGCATCAGCCGGCGACCATTTCGCTTACCGGCGCGCCCACCATGTATCTGCCGATGCTGTGGCCGCTGTTCATCTCGGCGCTCGGCTTTTCCTTGTGTTTCGCCGCCATCGTCACCGCGCGCACCCGGGCGGCGGTCATGGAGCGGCGCATCCGCGCGCTGCTGATGGCCCGCGCCGAGGCCGTGCGGTGACGCATCTGCGGTTCATCGCCGCCGCCTATACGCTCGGCGTCGGCATCCCCCTCGGCTTTGCCCTCAACGCCTGGACCCGCATGGCCGCCGCGCGCCGGAAGCTGGCGCGCGATCGACCCCAGGGAAGGGCGCCACGAGGGGCGGCGGCGATGACCCGCAAGCGGCGTCGCCTTTACGTGCTGCTCGCCTGCGGGGTTGGCCTCGGCTCGGCGACCGCGCTGGCGCTCACCGCCTTCCGCGACAACCTCGTCTTCTTCGTGCCGCCTTCGGAGATCGCCGCCAACGCGCCCGCGCCCGGCCGGACTTTTCGCCTCGGCGGCCTGGTCGAGCAGGGCAGCCTGCAGCGCACCGCCGAGGCCGGCCGGCCCGAGGCGCGGTTCCGCGTCACCGACGGGCGCGGCACGGTCGAGGTGAGCTACGTCGGCATCCTGCCCGACCTGTTCCGCGAGGGGCAGGGCGTGGTAGCGCTCGGCAGCCTGCGCCCCGACGGCACGTTCCATGCCGACGAGGTGCTCGCCAAGCACGACGAGACCTACATGCCGAAAGACGTCGCCGACGCGCTGAAGCGGACCGGCCACTGGAACCCCGCCGCCGGGCCGCCGCCTCCGGCCGCCACCTGGAACACGCTCAGCGTGACCAAGACCAAGGGCTGATTTTCCCAAAATGATCCCGGAACTCGGTCATTTCGCCCTCGCCCTCGCCGTCGCGATGGCGGCCGCGCAGGCGATCATTCCGCTCTGGGGCGCACACGGGCGCGACGCGCGGCTGATGGCCGCCGCCCCTGCCCTGGCGGTCGGCCAGCTGATCGCCCTCGCCACCGCCTACGGCGCCCTGACCTGGTGCGCGGTGAGCGACGATTTCACCGTGCTGAACATCATTGAGAACAGCAACAGCCTCAAGCCGCTGGTCTACAAGATCACCGGCACATGGGGGAACCACGAGGGCTCGATCCTGCTGTGGTGCCTCATCCTGGCGATGTGCGGCGGCGCGGTGGCGCTGTTCGGCCGCAGTCTGCCCTCGGCGATGCGGGCGCGGGTGATCGGCGTCCTCGGCTTCACCTCCGCCGGTTTTCTTCTCTTTGCGCTGACCGAGAGCAACCCGTTCCTGCGGGTCTGGCCGCCGCCGCTCGACGGGCGCGACATGAACCCGCTGCTGCAAGACCCCGGCCTCGCGATCCACCCGCCGGTGCTCTATGCCGGCTATGTCGGCTTCGCGATCCCGTTCGCCTTCGCCGTCGCCGCGCTGCTGGAAGGACGGGTCGACGCCGCGTGGGGACGCTGGGTGCGGCCGTGGGCGTTGGCGTCCTGGTGCCTGCTCACCGGCGGCATCGCGCTCGGCTCCTGGTGGGCCTATTACGAACTCGGCTGGGGCGGCTTCTGGTTCTGGGACCCGGTGGAGAACGCGTCCCTTCTGCCGTGGCTCACCGGCACCGCATTGCTCCATTCGGCGATCGTGGTGGAAAAACGCGAGGCGCTGAAGGTGTGGACCATCCTGCTCGCCATCGCCACCTTCTCGCTCAGCCTGTCGGGCACGTTCCTGGTCCGCTCGGGCATCCTGAACTCGGTTCATTCCTTCGCCAACGACCCGGCGCGCGGCGTGTTCATCCTGGCCCTGCTGGCCCTGGTGATCGGCGGCTCGCTGCTGCTGTTCGCGCTGCGGGCGCCGGTGCTGGCGCCGTCCGGCCTGTTTTCGCCCATCTCGCGCGAGGGCGCGCTGGTCCTGAACAATGTTTTCCTGTGCTCGATCGCCGCGGTGGTGCTCACCGGCACCACCTACCCGCTGTTCGCCGACCTGCTGTTCGGCGCCAAGATCAGCGTCGGGCCGCCCTACTTCCAGTCCACCGTGCTGCCGCTCGCCGCCCCGGTGTTCCTGGCGATGACGGTCGCGCCGCTGCTGCCGTGGAAGCGGGCGCAGCTCGCCCCCGCCCTGCGGCGGCTATGGTGGGCGGCGCTCGTCGCCGCGACGGTGGGCGTGGTCGCCGCCCTCGGCCTGCGGCGCGGCCTGCCGGCGCTCGCCTTCGCCGCTTCCGCCTGGCTGATCGTCGGTGCGTTCGCCGACCTCGTCGAGCGCAGCCGGCTGTTCCGGGTGCCGTTGCGGACCAGCCTGTCTCGGCTGGCCGGGCCAGAGGCTGGCGGTCTGGGGTTCGGCGATCGCCCACGCCGGCATGGGTGTGACGGTGGCCGGCATTGCCGGGATGTCGCTGGCGGTGAGCACCATCACCGCGGTCAAGCCGGGTGGGAGCGTGGCGCTGGCCGGCTACGAATGGACCCTGGTCGGGCTGCACGACGAGAGCGGCCCGAACTACAATTCCCGCGTCGCCGACCTCGTCGTGACCCGTGACGGCCGCCCGGTCGTGAGGCTGCACCCGTCGCGCCGCGCCTTCACCACCCAGCGCACCACCGTCACCGACGCCGCCATCCACACCAACGGGCTCGCCGACCTCTACGCCGTGCTCGGCGAGGAGCGCGAGGGCTCGGCGGTGCTGCGGCTGCACTACAACCCGCTGGCGCCCTGGATCTGGCTCGGCGGCCTGGTGATGGCGCTCGGCGGCGCGCTGTCGCTCGCCGACCGGCGGCTGCGGGTCGGCGCCCCCGCCCGCCGCGGTCGGGCCGCGCCGGCGCCTGACTGGGTGCGCGCCTGACATGACCGACACGGCGCTCGGCCGACGCTCGCTGTTGCTGGCGCCGCTCGGCGATCGCGGCGGTCGGCGGTGCCAGTTTCTGGGCCATGCTCAAGGGCATGGAGGCGGCACGTTCGACCCGCGCGGCGTGCCGGCATGCTGGTCGGCAAGCGCCATGCCGGACTTTCCCCTCCTGGCTTTTCCCTCCCTGGGCAGCCGTCCGGCCCGGCTTCACCAGTGCCGACGTGCTGCGCCGCGGGCCGTCCGGTGCTGATCAATTTCTTCGCTTCCTGGTGCATCCCTTGCCTCGCGAAGCGCCGCGCTGACGCAGCTGCGCGCGCAGAACACCGCGATCTGGGGATCGCCTACAAGGACCGGCCGGCGCCTCCGCGGCGTTCCTCCAGCGCACGGCGATCCCTACGCGCGCATCGCACCGCGACGAGCCAGGCCGCGTGGCGATCGATTTCGGCGTCTACGGCGTGCCGGAAAGCTATCTTGTCGACCGCTCCGGGTGGTCCGCTGGCGCTGGGCCGGTGCGCTCACCGAGGACTTGGTCGCGGCGCAGCTCGAGCCCTTGCTGCGGAAATACGCCTGATGGTCCGGGCGCTGCTAGCGGCCGCATTCCTCGCGCTCGCCACCCACGCCTTCGCCGTCAGCAGCCCGGCCGAGCTCATGGCGGACCCGGCGCAGGAAAGCCGGGCGGAAGCGATCGGCCATCAACTCCGCTGCATGGTGTGCCAGAACGAGATGCGTCGAGGAGAGCGAGGCCGACCTCGCGCGGGATCTCCGCCGGATCATTCGCACCAGCGTCGCGGCGGGCGACAGCGACCAGTCGATCGTCGCCTGGATGACCGCCCGCTACGGCGACTTCGTCCGGCTCCGCCCGCCGTTCAACGCCGTTACCGCCGCACTTTGGGGCGCGCCGGCCCTGGCGCTGCTGGCCGGCTCCGGGGCGTGTTGCTGTCGCGTCGCCGACGGGCCGCGCCGGCCCAATCGCTGTCCGACGAGGAGCGGCGTCGGCTCGCCGAGCTGCTGAAGCCGTGATCTGGCTCGCGATCCTGGTCGTGGCGCTGCTCGCGATGGCGCCGCTCGGGCTCGCCCTGCTGCGGCGGGCAGGCCGCCCGTGGACGGCGCGAAGCGGCGCTCGCGCTGCACCGCGCCCAGCTCGACGAACTCGCCCGCGATCTTGCCGAGGTACGCATCGCCCCCCCGACCACGCGACCGCGCTGCTGGAGATCCAGCGCCGCCTGCTGGCGGCCGCCGAGGACCGCGACGCGCCCGCCCCCGCCCCGTCGCGCGGCCCTGCTGGTGGTGCTGGCGGTGGTGCCGCTCGTCGCCTTCGCGCTCTACCTGGTCGGCGGCGTTCCCTGGCTGCCGTCCATGGCCGACGACCCGCAGGTCTCAGGCGGCCCGACGCGAGGCGCAACAGGAAGCAGCCCTGATGCCGGTTCTGCGGCAGCGGGTGCGGCGCTGGACCAGCACTCGGAGCAGGCGCGGAGGGTTAGTCCTCCTGGGCGGCGCGAAGCCCGGCAGGGCAACATGGCCGAGGCGGCGAACGCATGGCGCACCGCGCTCGGCATCCGCTTCGACCCCACGCTCGGCATGGAGGCGGCGGAAGCCATCACCGAGAGTCAGCGGGCGGTTGAACGACGAAGCCGTCGGCCTGTTCCGCCGCGCGCTGGCCGAAGCGCCGCCAGACGCACCGTGGCGGACGATGGCGGAGAAGCGGCTGAGCCAAACCCCGTGACCGCTGCGAGGCATATGTCTTCAGTGCCGCTGGGAATTCCCACGCAGCCGGAAGTAGGGACATTTGATGACGATCAGACACTACCTTGCCATCGCTGACCGCCTTCCGGATGAGGCGAACTGGTCCATCGTGTTCCCGGCCTTTCCGGGAGTGACCTCGGTTGCATCGAGCGAGGCTGAGGTCCTGCCGCAGGCAGGGCCGCGCTGGCAACGGTAATCGAGGATCTGCTGGCGGATGCCGAGCCTCTGCCGCAAGCCATCGAGGATGGCGGCGCTCAAGGGTTCGACGCTGGCCAGTATCACGCGCCACGAACCGTCCTCGTGGATGTCGACGTCCCCGTGCCCGCCATGCCCAAGGAGATCGGCGGCCCGAAGGGTCCCGAGCCGACCCGCTACGGCGATTGGGAGCAGAAGGGCCGCTGCACGGATTTTTGACCTTACGGCAGTGGCTTTGACCTGTTTGGCGTCCTCGGGGTAGCATACCGGCGAGTAGCGAAAGGGAAGCGGGCATGGCGCACGAGTCGATCTGGTCATCCGAGGCGGCACGGTGTTCGACGGCACCGGCAAGCCGGGCTTCGAGGCGGATGTCGCGGTCAAGGACGGCGCAGATCGCCGATATCGGCAAGGTCGTCGGCGAGCGGCGCCGAGGAGATCGATGCCCGGGGCCAGATCGTCACGCCCGGCTTCGTCGACCTCCACACCCATTATGATGGCCAAGCGGTGTGGGACAGCCATCTCGCGCCCTCGTCCTGGCACGGCGTCACCACCGCGATCATGGGCAATTGCGGCGTCGGTTTCGCGCCCTGCAAGCCGGGAGACCGCGAGCGGCTGATCGAGCTGATGGAAGGCGTCGAGGACATCCCCGCCCCCGCCATGCACGAAGGGCTCGACTGGAAGTGGGAAAGTTTCGCCGGACTATCTCGCCGCGCTCGAACGCCGTCCGCGCGACATCGATATCGGCGCGCTGCTGCCGCACTCGGCGGTGCGCGTGTTCGTCATGGGCGAGCGGGCGACATTCATGGAGAACGCCAACCAGGCCGACATTGCGCAGATGGGCCAATCGCCGACGGAGGCGATGCAGGCGGGCGCGTTCGGCTTCTCCACCTCGCGCACGATCAGCCACAAGACTTTGGCGGGCGAATACATCCCCACCTTGCGGGCGCAAGAGGAAGAACTGACCGGCATCGGCATGGCGATCCGCGCCGCCGGCTCCGGGATGCTGGAACTGGTCTCCGACTGGAATCAGCCGGACGCCGCGACCGAGTTCGCCATGGTCCGCCGGGTCGTCGAAAAGACGGGCCTGCCGCTGGTGTTCACGATCAACCAGCGGCACGACCGCACCGAGGTGTGGAGCGAGTTGCTGACCCTCTCCGACAAGGCGGCCGATGACGGGCTGACCATGCGCCCGGTGTTCCCGCCGCGCCCGATCGGCATTCTGCTCGGGCTGCAGGGCACCCAGAACCCGTTCTCCGGCTGCCCGAGCTACCGGAAAATTTCCCATTTGCCGGTGCCGGAGCGGGTTGCGGCGATGCGCGACCCGGAGCTGCGGCGGCAAATCCTCGCCGAGGACCCGGTGCGGGAAAGCACGTTCCCGCTGATCCACCGCATCGGCTACGACTGGATGTTCCCCTTCGAGGAGCCGTTGAACTACGAGCCGGCGCGGGAGAACTGCATCACCCAGATCGCCGCCCGCGAGGGACGGACCGCTCCCGAGGTCGCCTACGACCTGCTGATCGCCGACGAAGGGAAAAACTTCATCCTCGCCTGCATCGTGAACTACGCGCACTACAACCTTGATCCCGTGCGCGAATTCCTCGCCCACAAGAACACGCTGATGGGCCTCGGCGACGGCGGCGCGCATGTCGGCTTCATCTCGGACGCCAATTTCCAGACCTTCATGCTCACCCATTGGGGCCGCGACCGGCCGGAAGGCCGGGTCCCGCTCGCCGAGATCGTGCGCCGGCAGACGTCCGACACCGCACACGCCGCCGGCCTGTTCGATCGCGGCGTGGTCGCTCCCGGCAAGGTCGCCGACCTCAACGTGATCGACTTCGACCGGCTGCAGCTGCAGCGGCCCTACATCGTGTTCGACCTGCCGGCGGGCGGGCGGCGGCTGCTGCAGAAGGCGGCCGGCTACACCGCCACCATCAAGTCCGGCGCCGTGACGTTCCGCGGCGGCGAGGCGACCGGCGCGCTGCCGGGCAGGCTGCTGCGCGGCGGCCCGTCGGTCGCCGCCTAGCCACTCACGCCTGCGGCGCTACTGGGGGGCGAGCGGCGCTCTTCCCCGGCGACCCGCGGGCGTCGTGTCGTCCCCGAGCGTCGCTGTCGAACCGCTCTGCGCCTGGAGGGCGGTTCGACATCCGCGCGACAGGCTGACCCAGTACTGCCGCAGGCAGGCCGCCTGTTGCCCCGTCCCACCCCCAATGCCCGCGCAGTGCTGGTCGTAGTCCGCCTGGCAAGCCGCACGCTGCTTGGTCCCTGGGCCCACCGAGGGCAGCGGCGGCGCGACCGGGGCTGCCGAGACCGAGGGGTCCGGGGCTGTCGCCGTCTGAGCAAAATCTGCGGTTGTGGTGGTGACGAGGAGCAACGCCGCCAGTAAAGTCCTGCCTCTCCAAGTGCGGAACAAGGCTGGCGCGAGCATTGGCTCTGACGGAATCTGCGTGAGATGGCGACTTGCTGCCAAAAACGTACTCCCTTCATCCAGCTCTCAAACGCGAGCCCACGATCTATAGCAATTTTTTTGAGGTGCGCATGGCGCGTTTTCTGGTGACCGGCGGGGCCGGGTTCGTCGGCAGTCATCTAGTGCTCGCCCTCGCCCGACGCGGCGACGAGGTGGTGGTGCTCGACAATCTGCGGCAAGGGCATCGCGCGGCGGTGCCGTCCGGCGTGCGGCTGGTCGAGGCCGATGTGGCCGATGTTGCCCTGCTGGACGCGGTCCTCGGCGACGGACAGTGGGATGCGGTGTTCCATTTCGCCGCCCTGTCGCTCGTCGGCGAGAGCATGCGCGAGCCGTTCCGCTACCTGACCGGCAACGGCATCGCGGGGATCGGGCTGATCGATGCCTGCGTGCGGCACGGCGTGAAGAAATTCGTCCTGTCGTCCACCGCCAACCTGTTCGGCACGCCCGAGACGGTGCCGATCCCGGAGGACGCCGCGCTCGACCCCGGCTCGCCATACGGAGAGAGCAAACTGATGCTGGAGCGCGCCCTGCTGTGGGCAGACCGCATCCATGGACTGCGCAGCGCCTGCCTGCGCTACTTCAATGCCGCCGGGGCCGATCCCGGCGGGGAACTCGGCGAGGACCACAATCCCGAAACCCACCTGATCCCGCTCGCGATCGACGCCGCCCTCGGCCGCCGGCCGGAACTGCATGTGTTCGGCACCGACTACGACACCAGTGACGGGACCTGCGTGCGCGACTACGTCCACGTCACCGACCTGGCTGACGCCCATCTGCTGGCGTTGCAGCGGCTCGAGCGCGGCAGCGTGATCTACAATCTCGGCAACGGCCGCGGCCACACGGTGCTCGAGGTCATCGAGGCGGTGGAGGCGGTGACCGGGCGCGCGCTGCCCCGCCGCCTGGTCGGTCGTCGCGCCGGCGACCCGGCTGTCCTCGTCGCCTCGTCGGCCCGCATCGAGGGCGAGACCGGCTGGCGGCCGCGTTTCTCCGATCTCCGGGAGATCGTCCGGACGGCCTATGCGTGGCGCCTCGACCATCCGCACGGCTATCGCGCCGCCCCGCCCTGAGGTGCGGGTAGCCCTGGTCCGGCATCCCGCCGTCGCTGCGCCGCCTGGCACCTGCTACGGCCGGCTCGATGTGGGGCTGCACCCGGAGGCCGGGCCGGCGCTGGCGCGGATCGTCGCGGAGCTGGCGGGACGAACGGCCCAATGCATCTGGACCAGCCCGGCCCGCCGGTGTCGTGACACCGCCGCGGCCGTCGTCGTAGCGTTGCGTTTGCAACTATATGCCGATGAGCGGCTGCGCGAGCTCGATTTCGGAGCCTGGGAGGGCCGCCCCTGGTCGGCGGTGCCGCGCGCCGACCTCGATCGCTGGGCCGCCGCGCCGCTCGACTTCGCCCCGCCCTGCGGCGAGAGCGGCGCCAGCCTGCTGGCCCGGGTCGCTTCGTTCCACGCGATGCTGCGCGACGGAGAACGCGATTGCATTGTCGTCGCGCATGGCGGCCCGTTGAAGCTGCTCAGCGCGATGCTGCGGGGGGCGACGCCGGATCTGCTCGCGCCCGCCCCCGCGCTCGGGTCCGTCGAGTTCTGTGTTTCTGAAGGCGGCGGCAATCAGGACAGCAGGCCGACCCCCAACTGCTTCAGGACGGCCGGGATGCCGCGCCCGGCCTGACGGATGTCGTCGAACAACGTCGCCACCTCGAAGCTCATGAGGAAGGCGGCACTGTAGAACAAGCCCGGCACCCGCTGCTCCCACGCCATGCCGCGATGCGCCAGGGCGCGTGGCCCGTAGCGCTCGAACAGCAGCACGAAGGCCACGCCGAGCAGCGCCCCGGCAGCGACATCGGTCGAGTAATGCAGACCCAGGTAGATTCGCGGCAGGGTGCCGTACAAGGCGCTCAACAGGGCGAGCGCGCCGAGTGCGCGGGACCGTTGCCAGATGACCGTGACCAGGGCGAAGTACAGGGCGGCGTGGTCGCTCGGGAACGACCCCCAGCGGTTCAAGTCGGTCAGGTCGATGCCGGGAAGCGGATTGAAGCCGCTGGCCGGATCGATGATGGGCCGCAGTCGTATCGGGAACGAAAGCTGCAACAACCGGCTGAGTACCGCCGTAATCAGAACGGCGACGAACCCGAGCACCAGCCGTTCGCGCGCCGCTTTCGTGCTGTCGTGGTACCAGCACCACCAGACCAGACAGAGCAGCAATGCCCCGGTGAGAACGTTGGTCTCGCTCGCCACCTGGATCGCACGGTTGATGACGGCGCTCTGCGAGGCGAACTGGTTGACCGTTGCCGACACGTGTCTGTCCACGTCCAGCAAGATCGCGAAAACAGCCATTCTGTGACGCCTCTGTGACAGCCGCGAGGAGCGTCAATGGCATTGTTTCCTTAACGATCGGTTCAGGGGCGAGCGTTCGCCTCGGTCGCACCGGCGGCAGCTCTCTGATTGACACCCGCCGCGCAACGCGCTCCCTAGCTGGCCTGCCCGGCACGCCGCCGACCGAGAGGGAAGACCCGAGCCCATGAACGACGCCGCGATCCTCGCCCAGCCTGCCCAGAGCTCCAGCGCGCCGATCGAGCACTTCGACGTCCTGATCGTGGGGGCCGGGATCTCCGGGGTCGGCGGCGCGTACCACCTCACCCGGCAGTGCCCCGGCACCAGCTTCGTCGTGCTCGAATCGCAGGAAAGTTTCGGCGGCACCTGGATCACCCACCGCTATCCGGGCATCCGCTCCGACAGCGACCTGCACACCTTCGGCTATCGCTTCAAGCCCTGGACCGGCAACCCGATCGCCTCGGCCGAGCAGATCCTCCACTACATGGGGGAGGTCATCGAGGAGAACGACCTCGCCCGGCACATCCGCTACAGCCACCAGATCTCGCAGGCCAGCTGGTCGAGCACGGACAACCGCTGGACCATCGAGGCCACCCGGACCGATACCGGCGAGCCGGCCCGCTTCACCGCGAACTTCCTCTGGATGTGCCAGGGCTACTACCGGCACTCGGAAGGCTACACGCCCGAGTGGGACGGGATGGAGGCGTTCAAGGGCCGGATCATCCACCCGCAGACCTGGCCGGACGATCTCGACTACAAGGGCAAGAAGGTCGTCGTCATCGGCTCGGGCGCGACGGCGGCGACGCTCATTCCGGCGATGGCGGCCGAGTGCGGCAATGTCACCATGCTGCAGCGCTCGCCCACCTATTTCCGGGCGGCGCGCAACACCAACGAGCTGGCGGAGATGCTGCGCGCCCTCGACATCGACGAGACATGGATCCACGAGATCGCCCGCCGCAAGATCCTGCACGACCAGGATGCCTTCACCCGCCGCACCTTCGAGGAGCCGGAGGTCGTGAAGCAGGAGCTGATCGAAGGGGTCCGCACGTATGTGGGGCAGGACTACGACGTCGAGACCCATTTTACGCCGAGCTACCGGCCCTGGCGCCAGCGCCTCGCCTTCGTGCCGGACGGCGATCTGTTCCAGGCCATCCGCTCCGGCAAGGCGTCCGTCGTCACCGGCGAGATCGAGCGGTTCGACGCGACCGGCCTCCAGCTCAAGTCGGGCGACCACCTCGATGCCGACATCATCATCACCGCCACCGGCTTTCATCTCAGCGTGCTCGGCGACATCGCCTTCGAGATCGACGGCAAGCCGCTCGTGTTCTCCGACACCGTCACCTATCGCGGCATGATGTTCACCGGCGTGCCCAACATGGCGTGGGTGTTCGGCTATTTCCGCGCGAGCTGGACTTCTCAGGGCCGACCTCGTCGCGGATTTCGTCTGCCGGCTGCTCAACCACATGAAGCAGAAGGGGGCCCATCGGGTCACGGTCGCGCTGCCGCCCGAAGACAAGAACATGCCGTTGCTGCCGTGGATCGACACCGAAAACTTCAATCCGGGTTACATCCTGCGCGGGATGCACCTGCTGCCCAAGCGCGGCGACAAGCCGGAATGGCAGCACACCCAGGATTACTGGGCCGAGAAGGACGCGCTGCCGGCAATCGACCTCGACGGCAAGGCGTTCGTCTACGGCTGAGCGGCAGCGGGGAACGAGAGCCGGTGAGAGACGACTTCCGGCTACTCGGCTGCGGCATCTCCCTAGTTTTCTGCTTCAGAGCTTGCCGTTCTCCAACGCCTCCCGCAGCACCTTCTCGACGCGGGCGTTGTAGCCGGGACCGGTGGCGCGAACGCCCTTGACCACATCGGCCGCGAGTCGGAAGCCGATATGCACCTTCGGCTGCTCAATGGGCGGCCGTCCACCTTTGTTCTTCTTCCACGACGCGTATTGCTCCGGAAAAACTTCCTTGAACGGCCGGGCGCGCTTGAAATCCTCCTCGGTCCACTCCGGGTTTTCCTCGTCGATCACGGCCGGATCAGTCCTCTTTGCCATAGCGTCTGACCTCTCTCACGCTGGCTCTTCGCAGCGAGATCGCTCGCAACACATCGCCGCGCATGGTGAACGCCAGCATATGCAGGCGTCCGTCGATCCAGCCATAAGCCTGAAAGCGGGCCTCGCCGTAGTCGCGGCGCTGGTCCGGGATCACGGCCGCACCCTCAATATCCATGTGCTCGGCCATTGCCAGCGAAAGTCCGTGCTTCGCCCGGTTTGCGGCGTCCTTGTCCCGGTCGAACTCAATCTTCACATGTTACTGTGGCAACAAGAACTCCGGCGCGCAAGAATTGTCCAGCAGGATAGCGCTCAGTGCCCACCAGGCGCCCCTCCCCCGCTCACGCTGGGACGGAACAGGAAGGCGAGGGGCACGATGCAGAATGCCGCGATGGCGCAGTATTTGAAGACGTCGATATAGGCCAGGATCGTCGCCTGGCTGGTGAGCAGCAGGTTGATGCTGCCCACGGCACCCGCCGCCGAATGCCCGAAGTCGCGCAGCGTGTCCTGATACTGGGTGAGCAGGTTCTGGTAGTTCTGGTTGAACGGGCTCAAATTATCGGCGAGGTACGAGCGGTGCGCCTGGGTGCGTTCGACGATCGCGGCGGTGGCGGCCGAGATCCCGACAGAGCCCGCGATGTTGCGCGCCATGGTGAATAGCGCGCTGGCGTCGCCGTTCATCTCCTTCGGAATGGTGGTAAAGGCGATCGTGCTGATCGGCACGAACATGAAGGCGAGCCCGAACGTCTGCGCGGCGCGCATCAGCGTCAGCGTCCAGAAATCCGGATTGGGCGTGAGGCGCATGCAGTAGACCAGCGCCACCCCCATGGAGAAGAACCCGAAGGCGATCACGTAGCGGGTCTGCACATTCGGCAGCAGCACCTTCCCGACGATCGGGATCAGCATCACGATCATCAGCGCGCCGGGCGACAGGATCAGGCCGGCCAGGGTGGCGGTGTAGCCGAGCTGCTGCTGGGCGAGCTGCGGGATCATCACCGCGCTCGAATAGAGGATCGCGCCGACGCCAAAGATCATCAGCGTGCCGACGGCAAGGTTGCGGTCGGCGAGCACGCGGATGTTCACCACCGGCTTCTTCGTATAGAGCAGCCAGCCGATCGCCCCCAGGATCCCGGCAAAGGCGAGGAAAGCGCAGATGCGGATGATCGGGGAGCCGAACCAGTCCCAGTCCTCGCCGCGGTCCATCATCACCTCGAGCGAGCCGAGGCCGAGGGCGATCAGGCCGAGACCGATATAGTCGACGCTCTTGTCGCCCTCCTTGTGCTCGCGCACCACCCAGGGCGGGTCCTCGACCAGGCGCATGACCGAGAAGAAGGTGAGCACGCCCACCGGCACGTTGATCAGGAAAATCCAGCGCCAGGAGTAGTTGTCGGTGATCCAGCCGCCGAGCGTCGGCCCGACCACGGGGGCGACGATGGTGGCGATGGCAACGACCGCGAAGGCGCGGCCGCGCAAGGCCGGGGGGAAGGTGTCGAGGATGATGGATTGCTGGTTCGGCTGCAGCCCGCCGCCAAAAAAACCCTGCAGCAGCCGGAAGACCACCAGCTCGCCCAGACTGCTCGCCATGCCGCAGAGGAACGAGCAGACGGTGAACATGCCGATGCAGATGAGGAAATATCGTTTGCGGCCGATCAGCCGGCCGAGCCAGCCGGAGATCGGCAGCACGATGCCGTTGGCCACCAGGTAGGAGGTCAGCGTCCAGGTCGCCTCGTCGTAGCTCGCCCCCACGGTGCCGGCGATATGCGGCAGCGACACGTTGACGATGGTGGTGTCGAGCACCTCCATGAACGCCGCCAGGGTGACGACGACCGCGATCAGCCACGGATTGGCCGCCGGCTTCCAGCCCGAGTCCTCGTGCCCGTTGCCGCCCGCTTCACCGCTCAAGGTTGATCAATCTCATCAAGCTACTCAACCCAATCAACTTTTGGCCAGATCGACGGTCGGCGTGACGGAGACGCCGAGCGGCAGCGGCCAATTCGCCGGAAGCCCACGGTCGATCACGATCTTCACCGGCACGCGGCGGACGATTTTGACGAAGTTGCCGGTGGCGTTCTCGGCCGGAAAGGCGCTGAACTGCGCGCCCGAGCCGAGCTGGATGCTGTCGATGTGCCCCTCCAGCTTGAGTTCCGGGTAGGCGTCGACCGAGATCCGCACGCGCTGACCGGGACGCATCCGGTTGAGCTGGGTCTCCTTGAAGTTGGCGGTGATCCAGACATCCGGCGTGACGATGGAAAAGATCGGCTGGCCGGACTGGGCGAGGTTGCCCTTTTCCACCCGGCGCTGGGTGATCCAGCCGTCCTGCGGCGCCGTCACATTCGTCCAGCCGACGTTGAGCTGGGCCTGGGCGAGCTGAGCGCGCGCCTGCTCGACCTGGCCCTCGAGCTGGTGGACCTGCGCCTCGGACTGGGCGATCAGGTCGGGCACCAGATCGTTCTGCCGCACCTCGGCCTCGGCCTGCGCCACCTGCGCCTGCGCCGAGCGAAGCCCGGCGGTGGCGGTGTCCACCTCCTGCTGGGTGGTCGCGGCGCGCGGCACGCTGTGCTGGCGGTTGTACTGCGCCTGCGCGTTCACCTGGTTGGCCTGCGCCGATTGCAGCTGCGCCCGCGCCGAGGCCAGCCGCGCGGGATAGTTGACCTTCGCGGTGTCCAGGCTGAGCCGGGCGTTCTGCAGCTGCGCCTGCGCGATCCGCAGGTTCCCCTCGGCCTGCTCGCGCGCGGCGGTGTAATCCCGTGGATCGATCTGGACCAGGGTCTGCCCGGCCGTCACCCGCTGGTTGTCGTTGACGTCGAGGGCGGTGACGTAGCCGGACACGTGCGGCGCGATGCTGACCGCGCGGCCGTCGGTATAGGCGTCGTCGGTGCTCTCAAGGTCACGGCCCGACCACCAGTAATACGCCCCGCCGATGGCGACCGCGAGGATCACCAGCCCGACGATGATGAGGATCCATGGCGAGCGGCGTTTCGGCTCGCCGTCGCGCTTGGTGTCCTCGGCCTCTTGCCTGTCCTGGTCGTCGGCCTGGGTGCCCTGGTTCTGGTCCTGGTCCTGGTGCGCCGGGGCGGGGGCCGGCTCGTCGTCGCGCAATGCGGCCGGCTGCGAGACGCCCGCATCATCGAGGTCATCCTGCGCAGGTTCGGCCGTAGGGGGTCGATCGACCATCTGATGCTCCGGGGCGGCGCCCGAGCGGGACGGCCGTGCTGCTTAGCCAGTTTGCGCCGGAACGCGCCGGTTCAAGGGGCGGTGGCCCGGCCGATCGCAGGCGTTACTGCACCAGCGCCTGGCTGCGCACCAGCCGCGCATACAAACCGTCCGCCCCACTCAGTTCCTCGTGGGTGCCCTGCTCCACGGCGCGGCCGTCCGCCACGACCACGACCAGATCGGCGTCCCGCACGGTAGAAAGCCGGTGCGCCACGACGATCGTCGTGCGTCCCTCGCGCAGCCGCGCCAGCGCGCCCTGCACGGCGACCTCGCTCTCGGCGTCGAGGGCGCTGGTCGCCTCGTCGAGCAGCAGGATGCGCGGATTGCGCAGCAGCGCCCGGGCGAGGGCGACTCGCTGGCGCTGGCCGCCGGACAGGCGCTGGCCGCCCGGCCCGACGCGCGTCGCCGCCCCCTGCGGCAGCGCGGCGATGAACTCGGCGGCCGCGGCGGCGCTGGCTGCCCGCTCGACATCGGCCTCCGTCGCCTCCGGTCGACCCATCCGGATGTTGGCGGCGACCGTGTCGTCGAACAGCAGGGTGTCCTGGCCGACATAGGCGATCGCGTCGCGCAAGCTGGCGAGGGTGACGGTGCGCACGTCGGCCCCGTCGATCAGCACCGCCCCTTCGGTCACGTCGTGCAGCCGCGGGATCAGCGCCAGCGCGGTGGATTTCCCGGCGCCCGATGGGCCGACCAGGGCGACCGTGGTGCCCGGCTCGGCCGAAAAACCCAGCCCGTCGAGGCCGGTCCGGCCGTCCGGGTAGAGGAAGCGCACGTCCCGGAAGCTGACATGGCCCCGCCCCGGCGGCAGTTCGCGTTGCACCTGGCCGCTCGCGGATGTCCTGCGGCTCGTCGACCACCGAAAACACCCGAACCATGCCCGCGAGCCCCTCCTGGATCGCGGCGTTGAGCGAACCGAGGGCGCGCAGCGGGCGGGAGGCGATCAGCAGGGCGGCGACGAAACCCGTAAAATTGCCGATCGTGTTGCTGCCGATGGCGGCGCGCCAGCCGGCGAAGCCGATCACCGCCGCCACCGCCGCGCCGCCCAGCACCTCCAGGACGGGATCGACGCGCGCCCGGTTGCGGCTCATTCGCAGCAGCGCGCGATAGAGATCGGCGAATGCCTGCTCGGCCCGGCGCGTCTCCGAGGCCTCCAGCCGGTAGGCGCGGACGGTGCGAGCCTGGGCAAAGCTCTCGTTCAGCAGCGTCGCGGTCTCGCCCATGCGCTCCTGCATCCCGCCCGACGCCCGGCGGATGCGCCGGCCGATGCGCTGGATCGGCACCGCGGCCAGCGGATAGAGCGCGGCGGCAATGACGCTCAGCAGCCAGTCGAGATACAGCATCGACCCGACCAGGCCGATCACGGTGATCGCGTCCGCTACGCCGTTGACGGCGCGCGTCAGGGCCTCGCGGATGATCGTGGCGTCGGTGGTGAAGCGGGCGGCGAACTGCGCCGGCGCCTCGCGCTCCACCCGGGCGAGGTCGGCGTGGACCAGATGGGCGAACATGCGGCCCTGCAGCTCGCGGATGACCAGCAGCACGATCTGCTGGACCTGCACGTTCTGAAAATACTGCGCCGCCGCCTTCACCGAGGTGACGAGCACCACCAGCACCGGGATCTGGTAGAGGATGCGAGGGTCCCGGCTGGTGAACATCGAGAACGCGTGGTCGATCACCACCGGATAGAGCGCCGTCGTCCCCGCCATGATCCCGGTGAGCAGCAGCACGAGCAGCAGGCGGCCCTTGTGATGCCGGACGTGCTCGCGCCAGAGCCGGCCCAGCAGCGCGCGCGTGCTCTCCTGCTCCGGTCGCGCCAGCCTGGTCGTGGCATCCATGCCCGGCGTGTATCAGCCGAGGATGCGTCTCGCCAGTTCCGCCCGGCACGCCGCCGCATCGGCGAGGCAGCCGCCGTCGAGCCACCAGCCGCGCAGCTCGCGCAGCCGGGACCCGACCTGCGGCCCCGGCGCAAGGCCGAGCGCCAGCACGTCGCGGCCCTCGAGCGGGAACCGGGGCACCGGCAGGGCGGCGAGGCGGGCGCGCAATCTGGCCCACTCCGCCGCACCGCCCCCGGCGAGCCAGGTCCGCCCGATCAGGATTTCCCCTGGCGTGTCGGCGAGCAGGCGGCGCAGCTCGGCATCTGCCGCCCCGGGTTGCGGGATGGGACCGGACCGCAACGCCAGCAGCCGATCGCGCTCGGCGGTCGAGAGTTTCAGGCGCTCGGCAACCGCCTCGGCATCGGCGTCGTCGGCCAGCAGCGCGGCCACGCGGAGCAGCGGGTCGGAGACCGCGACGCGGGCGAGTTCTGGCGGAGTCCGTGCCCTCCGGCAGCACCGCCCCCAGCACGCCGAGCGTTTGCATGAGCGCCACCGCGCCCGTCGGGTCGGGAGCGGCGAGGATGCGCGACAATTCGCTCCACACCCGCTCTGCCGACAGTTTGGCGAGCCCGGGCACACCCGCACGAATGGCGGCGAGTGCGGCCGGGTCCGGCTCGCCAGCGCCGTAGCGGGCCTGGAAGCGGAAGAAGCGCAGGATACGCAGGAAATCCTCGGCGATCCGGGTCGCGGGGTCGCCGACGAAGCGGACGCGGCCGCCGGCGAGGTCGGCGAGGCCGCCGAAATAGTCGAACACGGCGCCGTCGGCGGTCATCGACATGGCGTTGATGGTGAAGTCCCTCCTAGCGGCGTCCTCGCGCCAGTCATCCGTGTAGGCGACGCGGGCGTGCCTCCCATCGGTCTCCTCGTCGCGGCGCAGCGTCGTGATCTCGAACGTTCGCCCGCCAGCGACCACCGCCGTCACCGTGCCATGGTCGAGCCCGGTCGGCACGGCACGGATGCCGGCCTCGTCGAGCGCTTCGATCACGGCTTCGGGGCGACGCGGCGTGCCGAGGTCGATGTCGGACACCTCCCGCATCGCCAAGGTGTCGCGCACGGCGCCGCCGACCAGCCGCGCTTCGGGAAGCGTCAGCAGGACCATGCGAAGCGCCGGGTCGACAAGGAACGGCGGCGGCGAGACCCGTCGGGCAGGCTGCGGCTGCTCACCTCTACAAGGTGAGTTTGAACTACCTTCCTCTCCAGTCATGCCCGCCTTCCCAGTCATGTCCGGACTTGATCCACCGCTCTCCGGTTCCTGCTGGGGCGAGTTCCAGGTTCAACTCGTGGTGACATCGGATGCCTGCGGCGCTCACGCGCCTGGGCTTGAATTGAAGCACAGCACGGTGCCGGACCAGCGTCGGCCATCTCCGGCGTGCTCCGTGACCTTGGCCACCTCTATCGAGCAGACGACTGCGCGCCAGAACAGCAATGCGTTCTGGTTGTAGCCGGCCACTGGAACTTCCCATCGCCCAGGGTAGCGGTGAAACACGTGATGGACGGCACGCGTGCCGACGCGCGCCCGCCGATACTTTCGGACCACGAACAACTCCGCGACGGCGCGATCGAGCGGCCGGTCCAGAGCCGACCACTGGTTCAGCAGCGCGAACCCGGCGATGCAGCCATCAGCCCGGATCACCAGCGGCACACAGCCGGGTTCCTGCCAGTAGCTGTCGATCCCCGGCGGGTAGGCGAACAACCCGTCCTTATCGACCTCGCCATGGGGGCTGCCCAAGACGGCGTACTCGGAGAAGTCGTGCAGGTAGAGCTGGAGCAAGCGGTCGAGCACGGGCCGTTCCGCGGCGGGAGCCTCGGTCGCCGTTACCTGGTGAACCGTATGTGGCGCCATCGGCCCGGCCTCGTGGCTGCTTGACGCTGTTTGGCCGCCCTTCAACCGCGCGGTTCCCGGAGAGGCCGTCCTACGTCCAATTGGGCGTGAGAACCCGTCCAGAAACTATGTCCAGATATGCCAAGCCGTCCAGATATGCCCGATACGGTTTTGGGACACCTACCATGACCTGGAGCCTGCATGGCATCGCCTTCCCTCATTCTCACTGCTTCGGCCCGTGCTGTGGCCGCCGATCCGGTGCGGGTTACACGTCCTTCGCGCTGTCACCGGCGGTCACCTCGTATTCCGCACCCGTAACCATCGCGGCGGCGTCGGAGGCCAGGAAGACCGCGGCCGGGGAGATGTCGTCCGGCTGCAACCAGCCGACCTTGAGGGCCACCGTGGGTGCGCGCGCGTCCCAGGCCTGCTGCGGCGTGGGGCGCTCGGGCGGCTTCTGCCCGGTTTCCTGCATGCTCTCGCGCAGGCGCGTGTAGTATCGCGTAAGCGGCGTGTCGACCAGGCCGGGAATAAGCGCGTTCACCGTGATACCGTACTGGCCGAGTTCAAGCGCCGCCGACTTCATCAGTCCGAGGATGCCCCATTTCGACGCCGAGTAGCTCGCCGCATCCTTGGTCCCGTGCTTGCCTTGCATCGAGGAGAGCACGATGATCCGTCCGGCTTTCCGCGCCACCAGCTTCGGGGCGAAGGCACGGATCGTGTTGGCCGTGCCGTTGAGGTTGTTGTCGATCACGTCGAACCAGTCGCTATCCTCCATCTCGAGCAGCGGCTTCCAGCGCTGGATCGCCGCATCGGCGACCACGATGTCGATCTTGCTATATTCGCGTTCGATCTGGTCGGCTGCCGCCTTCAGCGCCTTGATGTCGCGGATGTCCGCGCGGATCGCGTCGCCGCGGCGACCGTAACCCTCGATGAGGCGCACGGTCTCGGCGAGCTCATCGGGCGTCGCGGGTTTGGCGTCGGACGCGGGGCTGACCGGGCCGGCGATGTCGAGCACCACGACACTCGCGCCATTTGCAGCCATCTCGACGGCGATCGCCCGACCGATGCCGCGCGCACCCCCCGTCACCACTGCCACCTTTCCGTTGAGGGTGGAGCCGCGTCCCGGCCGCACTGGACCCGCGCTCCTGTTCTCGGGCGGCTCCGGCACCGGTGCGTCGCCGAGTACGTGCGGGTCGGTATCCGTGCGGGTCTGCGCCGCGGCGGTACCGGTCAGCGCGACGCCAGAGATTAAGCCTCCGCCCAGAACGAGGCTGCGGCGAACCGGGTCGTGCGCGGGCGGTTGCGTGGTCCGGCCATTATCCTCAGGGGGCATCGTGGTCCTCCGACATGATCTGCCCAAACGGAGCGCATCGCGCTCGGTTGCGGGGGATGATGGGCCGTGCGCGTGGGGTCACCGGCGCCCCGAAATGCGGGCCGCCGTTCGCAGCGGGTGCCAGACGGAGGCTCACGCAGCCAAACGGCTCGGGCCCAGCTCGCAGCGTCCGTGATCCAGGACGATGACATCCCGTTCACAGCAACGCGCGCGAAACGCGACGGCGTCGCCCTCCACCCAGATCTGCGTCTCGACATGCTCGCCCGGATAGATCGGCGCGGAGAACCGCACGTCGCACGTCCGAACCCTTGTATGGTCGTACTCGCAGACATGCGCCAGGATCTCGCGTCCGGCGATGGCGTAGGTGCAAGCGCCGTGCAGGATCGGTGCGCTGAATCCGGCATCGCGGGCTATCTTGGGATCGACATGCACAAGGTTGCGATCGCCATTCAGGCGGTAAAGCAGGGCTTGGTCGCGGCGCGTTTCCGCCGTGATCACCAGGTCCGGCTTGCGGGTCGGCATCGGATGCGGTGGCGGCACCTTGCTCCCGGGGCCACCGACTCCACCATCGCCGCGAGCCACGATCAGGCTCATCCAGCTGAACAGAGCGTTGCCGTCCGCTGCGTCCCGTACCACGCCGTCTAGTTGGACAATGCAGCCCTTGCCAGGGCCTTTGTCGTAAACTTCCGAGATCCATGCATCCGCCAGCAGCGAAGCGGCCGGGGGCAAGGGGCGATGAATGGTGAGCCGCTGCTCGCCGTGCAGGAACTGACCGACATCAAGCCCGACGTCCCATATGAGTTTCTGCCGTGCGGCCACGACAGCCTGCGTCGGCACCACGCGCAAGGGATACTTCTCATAGACATAGTGCAGCTCAGCTTCGTTCAGCGGATCGCGGCCCATGCCGATGCTCACGGCGTAGAGCAGGGTATCCCGTTCCTCGTAGCGATACCGTTCGTTCTCTGACCGCAGGCGCATCAGCGCGTCATAGGTGGCCGGCATCGCGTTCTCCCGCTTGCGTTCGTCGTGGCATCCCGGGCTTGTCCGGCTTGCACCGACACGACCGACGGCCATGCGCCGGTTGGTGTGCCGGTGCCGTAAGCGCGCTGGATCACGTCGAGAGTCCATCTCAGCAGTTCGTCCAGCCGATCGAAACTTCCTTCGATGCGTGTGGTGTGTCGGCTCGTGTGCAGAAGCGACGAGATCTGCATGACCAGCGCGTGCTTCGGCGTATCCGGGACCAACTCGCCGTGTCGGACTGCCATGTCGATTCCGGTCTCGATGAACGAGTTCATCGTCACCATTGTTGTCGCGAGCCTTTTGCGAACGGCTGGGGTCAGCAGGTCGGATTCGCCCGCAAAACGTGCAAGCAGTCCCCAATCATTGCCGCCGACGCCCCCCGGATTGAACTTCACGTACTGGCGCCAGATCCAGTCGCGGCTCCGCACGAACCTGCCAAGTAGGTCGAGATCATTCGCCGTCCAAATGGAGCGGAAATCCGCGATGGTATTGGCGACATAGGTTTCCAGGACTGCTTCCGCCAGCAGCGCCTTGGTTCCGAAATAGTAATGGACGTGTGAATGCGTGATACCAAGTTCCCTGGCGATCGCGAGAAAGCTGACAGCTTTGTATCCGTGGCGGATGAACAGCTCCGTTGCGACCGTCAGGATCGTGTCCTGCAACGTGCCCCGGCGGGCCTCGCCCTTCAATGGCGAACGAGAGGACACGCGCTTTCCGAAAGTGGCCGAGCTGCATCCTCCGCGGCGACCGTGCTGGTGACCGCCAAAAGATCCCAGGGTCCCTGCGACTCCTCCGGGCGCTTCACGCGGACCAGGTAGCGATCGAACATCATCTTGCCGTCCGCCCGGATGTGGCCGTTGCTCACAAACATGTCCGAGATCGTCGAAGCGCGCAGCGTGGCCATGACCCGCTCGGCATCGTCCGACTCCGTACGTTCGACGGCACGGAGGTACTGCAGCACGGCGGAGTAGGCCGCAGCATGGCTGTCGTTCGGCATCGACTGGCGTTCCGCATAATAGCGCTTCGCCCAGGCCCGGCTCGCATCGTTCTGGTTCCAGTCCCAGGCAACGGCGAATTGCAGCCCCTGCGCTAGCTCGAGGCCCAAGCTGTGGATGTCGCTCAGGAAAACCACTGGGGCGACAACCGTCTGACTTCGCGTCAGCCTGAACTCAGCAGCCTGCTTGAACGAGTTCACAAAGTCCTGACCGCCATTCAGCAACATGACAACTTCCGCGCCGAAGGCCTGCGCGGCCAGCAGGTAGGACGAGAAGTCCGCAGAGTTGAGCGGGTGCCGCACCGAGCCCAGCACCTTGCCACCGCCTGCGACGATCGCCGCCGTAGCGTCGGCTTCCAGCGTCTTGCCGAACACGTAGTCGGCCGCGACCAGAAAGAAGGTTTTCTTCCCTTGCTTCTGCAATGCCCGGATCGGCACGACCGTGTTCGCCCAAGTATCGAGCGCCCAGAGTACGCTGAGCGGCGAGCACGCCGCTCCGATCAAGTTGCTGTTGCCGACCGAAGTATACAGTGCAATCCGACGCATCTGTAAAAGGAGCGGCTGCATGCCGAGGGCGATGGCGGAGTTGGCGACGTCGATCACCAGCGACACGTTGCCGGGACCAAACCATTCGCGCACGATCCCGAGCCCGACATCGGCCTTGTTCTGGTGATCGGCGGTGACGATCTCGACCGGACGCCCTAGCACCGTGCCGCCGACATCGGCGATCGCGAAACGCGCCGCCGTGGTCGGGCCCTCGCCGGAGATCGTGCTGTAAGGGCCGGAGAAGTCGCCGAGCACGCCAACGCGCAGCGGAGCCGATGCGGATTGTGCGCGGGCACGCCGGAAGATGGTCGGCGCCAGGGAGGCGGCGGCAGCGCCGAGCAG
This sequence comes from uncultured Alphaproteobacteria bacterium, assembly GCA_963719345.1. Lineage (GTDB taxonomy): Bacteria > Pseudomonadota > Alphaproteobacteria > Acetobacterales > Acetobacteraceae > CAVRCA01. The sequence goes on along the minus strand of CAVRCA010000002.1, from coordinate 139,237 downwards.
GAAGTTGCGTCGCTCCGGATGCGCGCGGTTCGACGGAGCACCAGAAGCCATGGACGTGACGCTTTCCAATCGGCTCAAAATTCCTCAGGCGGCAAGCGAGTACCCGGTCTTGACATACATGTCAAACGACCCTCAGATCTGCCGTCCCAGGGAGGCGTGCCGGTGGATAAACTTGGAAGCTGGGAACTGCCGGAGGAACTGGTGGCGCTCCGGGAGACGGTCCGCCGCTTCATGGCTTCGGAGGTGAAGCCCGTCGAGGACCGCCTGCCGCACGACGCCTACCTGCCGCCGCCGGACGTGCTGCACCCCTTGCAGGAGAAGGCGCGCGGTCTTGGGTTGTGGTTCGTGCAATCTCCGGCAGCGTACGGCGGCGCCGGCCTGAACGTGCTGGCGCAGTGCGTGGTGGCGGAGGAGGCGGCGAAGTGCCGCATGGGTGCCTACTTCCCAGCCGCCGGCGCGTTCGGCTGGGACCCTCCCAACGTGATATTCTCAGGCACCACCGCGCAGATCGAGAAATACGCCGTTCCGACGATCCGGAGCGGCCACGCCACCTTCGTCGCGGTCAGCGAGGCGTCCGGTGGCTCCGATCCGGCGCGCGCGATCACCACCCGCGCACGCCGTGATGCCGACAGCTACATCCTCAACGGCGCGAAAATGTGGATCTCGGGTGTCGATCGCGCGAAATGGGGCATCGTTTTTGCGCGCATGGAAGGGGTTCAGGGCCGCGCGGGGATCACAAGCTTCATCGTCGAGCCGCACTGGCCCGGAATTGGGCTCAAGAAGATTCCCGTAATGCGTTCGTTCCAGCCCTTTACGGTGTTTTTCGATAATGTCCGCGTCCCCATCGAGAACCGGCTGGGTGAGGAAGGGCATGGCTTCCAGCTTGCGGAAAAGTGGCTGGTCCACGCCCGCATGCCGTACGCCGCGACGAGCATCGGCTTGGCGCAGGCCGCCCTCGACCTTGCGGCCGAATGGGCGGCACAACGCAAGACGTTCGGTTCCCCTCTGGCGGACAAGCAGGCGATCCAGTGGATGATCGCCGACTTGGAAATCGAGCTGCGTGCCGCGCGGATGCTGACGTGGCAGGCGGCATGGCAGGCCGATCTCGGCCGTGACGCAAAAATCGACGCCTCCATCTGCAAGATACACGCGACCGAAACCTCGTTCCGCGTACTGGACCGTTGCATCCAGATTTTTGGTGGCCTGGGGGTGTCGCACGAGATGCCGCTCGAGCGCTGGTTCCGCGAGGCCAGAATCCGACGGATCGGCGAGGGGCCGTCGGAGGTGCATCGCATGGTCGTGGCTCGCGACATCCTCTCCAGGCACGGCGGGCAAAGACGTGCCGGTTGACTTCGCCGCTCTCCCAGAACGACGTCCGCCGCCGTTCAAGGGGCAGCGATGACGCAGGATCGCGAGCCGCGCGGGCCGCTCTCCGGGTTGCGCATCCTCGACCTTACCCGCGTCCTGGCCGGTCCGTTCTGCACGATGATCCTGGGTGACCTCGGCGCCGAAATCATCAAGGTCGAGGAGATCGGGGGCGGCGACCAGACCCGCAACATCCCTCCCTATGTGCAGGGTGAGAGCCACTACTTCCTGGCAATCAACAGAAACAAAAAGAGTCTCGCGCTCGACGCCCGCACAGCGGGCGGACGCGCGGTGCTGCTCGACTTGGTGCGACACTGCGATGCGCTGATCGAGAACTTCCGGCCCGGCGTGATGGAGCGGCTGGGCCTTGGCGCGGAGGCGCTGCGCGCGGCCAATCCACGTCTCATCGTCTGCTCGATCTCGGGCTATGGGCAAAAGACGAGCCTCAGCGCCAAACCTTCCTTTGATCTCGTTGCCCAGGCGCTCAGCGGCGTGATGTCGGTCAACGGCGAACCCGACGGCCCGCCGACGAAGCTCGGCTTGCCGATGGGCGATCTCGGCGGCGGGCTTTGGGCGGCGATCGCCATCCTGTCCGCCCTGCAACACCGGACCGCAACCGGCGAGGCGCTCACCGTCGATCTCAGCCTGCTCGAAGGAATGCTGGGGATGCTCGGCTACCTGGCACAGGACTACTTCGTCACCGGCCAGGTGCCGCAGCGTGTCGGGTCCTCGCATCAGAGCGTCGTTCCCTATGGGCGGTTTCCGACGAGGGACGGACACATGGTCATCGCCCTGATGGTGCCGAGCTTCTGGGTGAAGTTCTGCTCGGCGATCACGCGGCCGGAGCTGGCGCGCGACGCGCGCTTCGCCACCACCACGGGTCGGAAGGAGAACCGCGTCGAGCTGGAGGCCCTGATCGGCGACGTGCTGACGGCCCGCACGACGGCCGAGTGGCAGGCGATTTTCGACGCCAACGACATTCCGTGTGGACCGGTCAACACCGTCGCGGAGGCTCTTGCGATGCCGATCGTCGCGGAGCGCGCGGTCGTGCGGGAGCTCGATCATCCGACCGCCGGAGGAGTGCAAGCGGTTCGCTCGCCGGTTCGCTTTCTCGACCGGTTCGAGGATGCCGCCATCCGGCCCGCGCCGCTGCTCGGCGAGCACACGGCCGCAATCCTGCAAGACCTGCTGGACTATAGCGCCGCGCGTACCGAGGCCCTTGTCCGGGAGGGTGCCGTCGCCGTGACAGGGAGCAAGGACGCCCAGTGACGACGCCCGCGAGAGTGGTCATGCGGATCGAGCAAGACGGACCGCTGCGGTTGAGGAAATCCGCACCCCCGATCCCACCGATGGCGGTATCAACCCAAGTCATGCACTCCGCTCACCGCCTCGCGCCGTGCCCGGGCACGATCTCGCCATCGCGCAACTGCGCCGGAACGTAGCGGTTGTCGCGGCCCAAGGTGCCGTGGACGCCGGTCCAAAGGAGGAGGGCGGCGAGCAGGACCACCGCCGCCGCCGTGACGCCGAGCACGGCGGGGGACGGCCCCGTGGAGGCCAGCAGCCGCCAACCCGCAAACGCCGCGAAGGGCGCCAGGAACAGCGCGACCTCCAACAGGCGCAACACGGGCGCTACTCGCCGCGCAGGATCTGGGCGAGGCGCACCAGGATCGCCGCCGTGGCGCCCCAGATGTAGTGGTCGGGATGCGGCCAGACCCAGAAATTGCGCCATCGCCCCCGCGCATAGGCCCGCCGCTTCTGCGGCGCGTCGGGATCGAGCAGCACCGCCATCGGCAGCTCGAACACCGCCTCCACCTCATGCGGCGAAGGCGTCCACTCGAGCCCCGGCGGCACGATGCCGAGCACGGGCGTGATCCGATAGCCGGTGCCGGTAACGTAGTCGGTCAGCCGGCCGACCAGTTCGACCTGCGACGGATCGAGCCCGATCTCCTCCTCGGCCTCGCGCAGCGCGGCGGCTTCGGGGTGCGGATCGCCGGGGTCCATGCGGCCACCGGGAAAACTCACCTGCCCGGCGTGCTTGTTCAGGTGCGATGTGCGCTTGGTGAGCAGCACGCCCGGGGCCGGCCCGAGGACCAGCGGGACCAGGACGGCGGCCGGCACCAGATCGGTGTCCAGCAGATCGACCGCGTCGTCGGACCGGATCGGCACCGCCAACCCCCCGGGCGCCGCATCCAGAACCTCGACGGTGTCGCCGGGGGTGCTACCGACCCGGGCGGCCAGCCTCGCTCGCAGTTCCTCGACGTTCAAAGCAGGGACGTTCAAACCAGGGACGTTCAGACCAGTTACGTTCAATCGCGGCCGGCTCCCTAGTCGTCCTCGCCGGGTGGCAACTCGCCCAGGGGGAAAAATTTGCCCCGGCTCCAGACGCCGAGCATGCGCTGGCAGCCGACCCATTTGGGCACCGCGAGCGCCACGAGTTCGTAGTAGACGGCGCGGCTGACCCGCGCCTCGACGCCGAGATCGCCCAACCCCTTGCGCACCTTGATGTAGGGCGTCGGCTCGCAGGTCAGGATGTCGTGCGCGACCCGCAGCGGGTGCTCGGGGCCGAGTGTCACGACCTCATCAACGTTGGTGCGGAACGACAGCGTCTGCTGGCATCCGTCGCCGGCCCAGTCCAGCTCGACGGCGACGAACGGGACATCCTCGACCTCGATCCGGCCACGCTCGGCGGGGGTCTCGAGGATATACCCGCCGTCCGCCTCGCGCTTGAGCACGCTGGCGAACAGGCAGACCAGTTCCTTCCGGTTGATCGGAGTGCCGCGATAGAGCCAGGTGCCGTCACGCTTGATCAGGAACGGCAGGTTGCCGCAATCGACGGGGACGCGCTTGGGTCGGGCGGTCGGCCCCACCGACTGAGGTGCCGAGGGTTGAGGGGGCGCCGCGTGAGACACCAGACTGGTCCCCATGTTCCGATCCCTTCCCTGTGTTCAACCAATAGACGACACGGGACGGGCCGGTCGTTCACGTCCGCGTCCCTGGGTGTCGTCCTGCTTCCTATGGCAGGGCCGATATAGGTAGCATCCCCCTGCCCGTGTAAGTGCCTCGTGCGATGCAACGGGCCAAAAGGGAAAGCAGGAGCCCGCATGTCGGCCAGTATGGCAAAGGTGCCACAGAACTCCCTCGGGCCGGACGCGGGCGCGCTGCTCGGCCAAGTCGAGGCGCTCGGCTCGCGCATCGCCGCGGTGCGCGCCGAGATCGGCCGCGTCATTTTCGGCCAGCAGGAGATCGTCGATCAGACGCTGATCACGCTGCTCTCCGGCGGCCACGCGCTGCTGGTCGGCGTGCCCGGACTGGGCAAGAGCCGCCTGGTCGAGACCCTCGGAGTGGTGCTCGGACTGGCCACCAAGCGGGTGCAGTTCACGCCGGACCTGATGCCGGCCGACATTCTGGGCAGCGAGGTGCTCGACGAGGCCGAGGGAAGGCGCAGCTTCCGCTTCCTGCCCGGTCCGGTGTTCTGCCAGTTGCTGATGGCCGACGAGATCAACCGCGCCAGCCCGCGCACGCAATCGGCATTGCTGCAGGCGATGCAGGAGCGGCGGGTGGCGGTCGCCGGGGTCGAGCACGCTCTTCCGGTTCCCTTCCACGTGCTGGCGACGCAGAACCCGATCGAGCAGGAGGGCACCTATCCGCTGCCGGAGGCCCAGCTCGACCGGTTTTTGCTGGAGATCATCGTGAGCTACCCGGATCTGGCAGCCGAGCGGACCATGCTGCTCGCCACCACCGGCGCGGCCGAGGCGACCCCGATCCCGGTGCTGTCCGATGGGGAACTGGTGGCGGCGCAGGCGCTGATCCGGCGGGTGCCGGTGAGCGAGGGCGTGGTCGAGGCAATCCTCTCGCTGGTGCGCGGCGGCCGGCCGGAGACGGCGACCGACGAGCAGGTGGGGCGGACCATCGCCTGGGGTCCCGGCCCGCGCGCCGCCCAGGCGCTGATGCTGGCCAGCCGGGCACGGGCGCTGCTCGACGGCCGGCTGGCCCCGAGCATCGACGACGTGGCCACGCTGGCCCGGCCGGTGCTGCGTCACCGGATGGCGCTCACCTTCGCCGCCCGGGCCGATGGCGTGCGGCTGCCGGACGTGATCGACCGGCTGGTGGAGCGTCTTGGCTGATCCGCGCATTCCGGCCGGGATTCCGGCGGGCCACTCGGCGGCGCGGCGGGCCGAGGCGCTCGCCCACCGGTTGCCGGCGCTGCTGGTCGCCGCCGAGCGGGTCGCGATGACGGTCGCGCAAGGCGTCCACGGCCGCCGCCGGGTCGGCCAGGGCGACAGTTTCTGGCAGTTCCGTCCGTTTGTCCCCGGCGATGCCATCGGCCGCATCGACTGGCGACAATCGGCCAAGGGTGAACGCGCCTTCGTGCGGGAAACCGAGTGGGAGGCGGCGCAGACGGTCGCACTCTGGCGCGACGGCGGCTCCACCATGCGCTGGCGCTCGCAGGGATCGACGACCGGCAAGCACGAGCGGGCGGAGCTGCTGCTGCTCGCCCTCGCCTCTCTGCTGCTTCGCGGCGGCGAGCGGGTCCTGCTCATGGAGCCCGGCGCCCGTCCGATCGCCGGCCGGGCCGGGCTTGACCGGCTCGCGACCACGTTGGCGGGGGCGACGGCGGAGACCGAGGGACTGCCGCCCAGCCTGCCGCTGCCGCGCCATGCCCGGGTCGTGCTGTTCGGCGATTTTTTGTCGCCCCTGGAGGACGTCCAGGCGAGCATCGGCCGGCTTGCCGGCACCCCGGTCAGCGGCCATCTGCTGCAGGTGCTCGATCCCGCCGAGGCTGTGCTCCCCTATACCGGCCGCATCCGGTTCCGCGGCACGCGGCGCGAGGCCGACGCGCTGATCCCGCGGGTGGAAACCATCCGGGACGAATACGGCCGCCGCCTGGCCGCGCATCAGGCGGGGCTGGCCAGCATCTGCTCGGCGGCTGGCTTCAGCTTCGGCGTGCACCGCACCGACCACCCACCGGAGGCCGCGCTGCTCCGGCTCTACACCGCGCTGGCGCCGCAATGACGGCCGGCGACGCGGTGGCGCGTCGGTGATCTTCGTCTATCCTTGGGTGCTGCTGGCGCTGGCCGCGCTGCCGTTGCTGTGGTGGTTGCTGCGGGTGACGCCGCCGGCGCCGCGCAGCGAAACCTTCCCCGCCGTCCGCCTGCTGCTCGGGTTGCCGGTCACCGAGGAGACCGCCGCGCGGACGCCCTGGTGGCTGCTGGCGCTCCGGCTGCTGGCGGCCGGCCTGATCATCGTCGCCCTGGCGCGGCCGGTCCTGGATGCCGGCGACCGCCCTGCCCGGCTCGGGGCCGCTGCTGCTGGTGGTCGACGACGGCTGGGCGGCAGCCTCCGACTGGCCCCGACGGATGCAGGCCGCAACAACCGTGCTCGATCGGGCCGAACGGGCCGGGCGTTCGGCCGCGCTGCTCGCCACCGCCCCGAGCGAGAACGGCGGCGCGCCGCAACCCACCGCGATCATGCCCGTCGTCGACCTGCGGCCCCGGCTGGCAGCGCTGCGGCCCAAGCCCTGGCCGGTGGACCGGGCGGCGTCAGCGGCCGCGCTGCGCGGCTGGAGCCACGCCGGGACGGCGATCGCCTATCTCAGCGACGGCCTGGACGACGGCCCGTCCTATCCCGACTTCGCCGGGGCGTTGGCCCGTGCCGGCGCCGTCACCGAACTGTGCTGCGACACGCCGCCGGTGCGCGTGCTGCTGCCCCCACGCTCGGAGCCCGATCGGCTGGTGGCGCGCCTCGCCCAGGTGCCGCAGCCGGCGGCAAGCCAGGCGAGCGTGCTGGCGCAGAGCGGCGACGGCCGCACGCTGGCGCGCGCATCGGTCGAGGTGCCGGCCGGCGCCCCCACGGCCGAAATCCCGATCGCCCTGCCGACGGAGCTGCGCAACCGGCTCGCCAGGCTGGTGCTCGAGGGACCGGCCTCGGCCGGCGAGGTCTTGCTGCTCGACGAGCGCTGGCGGCTGCGTCCCGTCGGGCTGATCGCCGGCGATCTCGCCGCCGCCGAAGCGCCGCTCACGGGATCTCTGTTCTATCTCCGCCGCGCCCTCTCGCCGTACACCGAGGTGCGGGAGGGCGACCTGAAAACCCTGCTGGCGCGCGACCTCTCCGTGCTGATCCTGGCCGATCGGCCGCTGCCGCCCGGCGAGGAACGCGATGCGATCACCCGCTTCGTCGAGCACGGCGGGTTGCTGATCCGCTTCGCCGGACCGCGCATGGCCGAGCAACAGGCCGACCAGCCGGATCCGCTGCTGCCGGTCCGTCTGCTCGCGGGGGAACGGCAGCTTGGCGGGGCGCTGTCGTGGAGCCAGCCCGCCGGTCTCGCCCCCTTCGGCGACACCACGCCGTTCGCCGGCCTCGCCATACCCGACGAGGTCAAGGTGGCCCGACAGGTGCTGGCCGAGCCCTCCGCCACCCTGGCGCAGCATAGCTGGGCGACGCTGGCCGACGGCACGCCGCTGGTCACCGAGGAGGCGCGGGGCGCCGGGCGGATCGTGCTGTTCCACGTCACCGCCAACGCCGACTGGTCCAACCTGCCGCTGTCCGGCCTGTTCGTCGACATGCTGCGACGTCTGGTGGAGCTGTCGGTCGGCGTGGCGGGCACGCCGCCGCACACCGTGCTCGCGCCGGCGGAAACGCTGGACGGGTTCGCGACCCTGGGGCCGCCACCGCCGGCGGCGACCGGCCTGGCCGCCGACGGGTTTGGGACCACCCCGGTCTCGCCGCTCCATCCGCCCGGGCTCTACGGACCGGAGAACGGCCGGCGGGCGCTCAACCTCGGCACCACCCTGCCGCTGCCGCGCGCTGCGCCGCCGGTCGCCGGGGCGCGGGTCGAAGGGATCTCGGCGGCAGCCCCCGAACGGGCCATCGGCCCCTGGCTGCTCGCCGTGCGCCGTCGCGCTGCTGGCCGCCGACCTGCTGATCTCGCTGGCGGTGCGCGGGCTGCTGCGCCGGAGCGCCGCCGCCGCGATCGTCCTGCTGCTCGGTTTTTCCCCTGGCCCGGCCGGCGCGCTCGAGCAGAACCAGCCGCCCGCGCTCGCCACCCGCCTCGCCTACATCGTCACCGGCGACGAGCAGGTGGACGGGGTGTCCCGCGCCGGCCTCGAGGGCCTGTCCGATTACGTCAACCGGCGCACCGCCGCGACCCTGGTGGAGCCCGATGCCGTCGTGCCGGGCCAGGACGACCTCAGCTTCTACCCGCTGCTCTACTGGCCGATCACGGCGGACGCCCAGCCCCTGGGGTCGGCGGCGACGGCGGCGCTCAACGACTACATGAGCCGGGGCGGCATCATCCTGGTCGACACCCGCGACAGCGGCAGCGGCGCGGGGTTCGCCCCTGGCACCGGGTCGGCGCTGCGCCGCGTGGCAGGGGGCCTCAGCATCCCGCCGCTGGCACCCCTGACCACCGAGCACGTGCTGGCGCGGGCGTTCTACCTGCTGCAGGATTTTCCGGGCCGCTACACCGGCGAGACGGTCTGGGTGCAGCGCGACCAGGACCGCGCCAACGACAGCGTGAGCCCGGTGATCATCGGCGGCAACGACTGGGCCGCCGCCTGGGCCACCGACGAGGCCGGCCACAACCCATACGCGGTGATCCCGGGCGGGTCGCGCCAGCGGACGATCGCCTATCGCTTCGGGGTCAACCTCGTGATGTACGCACTGACCGGCAACTACAAAGGCGACCAGGTACACATCCCGGCCATCCTCGAACGGCTGGGCCAGTAGCATGCACCCCGAGCAGGCCATCGCGGCACTCCGCTTCGACCCGCTGGTTCCGCCGTGGCTGCTGGGCCTGCTGGCGGCGCTCTGCCTGCTCGCCCTCGCCCCGGCCATCTGGCGCCGGGCGCGGGGGACGGCGTGGCGGACCCTCGCCTTCGCCGCCCTGCTGCTCTGGCTTGCCGGGCCGCGCCTCGTGCAGGAGACGCGCGAGGCGCTGCCCGACATCGGCCTGCTCGTGGTCGACCAGACCGCCTCGATGCAGGTCGGCAACCGCGCCCGGCTCGCCGACGAGACCCGCGCCGCGATCGAGGCGCAGGCGGCCAAGCTGCCCGGCCTTGAGCTGCGCACCATCACCATCCCGGAGTCCGGCAACGCCGGCACCAGGCTGTTCGCCGGCGTCGACCGGGCGCTCGCCGACATCCCGCGCTCCCGGCTGGCCGGCGTGATCGCCGTCACCGACGGGCAGGTGCACGACATCCCCGACGCGGCGCCCGGCGGCGCGCCGTTCAACGTGCTGGTCCCGGCGCGCGGCGAGCAGACCGATCGGCGGCTGCGCGTCATCGAGGCGCCCTCGCTACGGCATCGTCGGCAAGTCCGTCGCGATCCGTGTCGCCATCGACGATCTCGGCGTCGCGCACCCGTCCGGCGCGGCGCGGCTGACCATCCGCCGCGACGGCGAGCCGCCGCTCGTCGAAAGCGTGCCGATCGGGATCGAGCACCAGATCGACATCCCGATCACCCGCGGCGGCCCGACCGTGATCGAGATGCAGGCCGACGCGCTGCCCGGCGAGGTCTCCACCCTCAACAACCGCGCGGTGGTCGAGATCAACGGCGTGCGCGACCGCCTGCGCGTGCTGCTGATCTCCGGAGAACCGCATTCCGGCGAGCGCACCTGGCGGCGGCTGCTGAAAGCCGACCCGGCCGTGGACCTGGTGCACTTCACCATCCTGCGGCCGCCGGAAAAAGACGATCTGACGCCGTTGAACGAGCTGGCGCTGATCGCCTTTCCGGTGCGCGAGCTGTTCCAGGTCAAGATCAAGGAGTTCGACCTCATCATCCTCGACCGGTTCCAGAACCGCGGCCTGCTGCCGTTGCCCTATCTGCGCAACATCGCCGACTACGTGGCGGAGGGCGGCGCGCTGCTGCTGAGGTCGGTCCCGAGTTCTCCGGCGCCGCCAGCCTTGCCGCGACGCCCGCTCGGCGACGTGCTGCCGGCGCGCCCGGCCGGGGTGAACGCGGTCGTCGATGGCGCCTTCCGCCCCGCAGGTGACGCCGCTCGGCGATGCGCCATCCGGTGACCGAGGGCCTGCAGGACACCGCACCCCGGCAAACCGCCGACCTGGGGCTCCTGGTATCGCCGGATCGAGCCCGCCGAGGTACACGGCGAGGTGCTGATGAGCAGCCCCGACGGGATCGCCGTTGCTGGTGACGGACCGGGTCGGCGAGGGGCGGGCGGCGCTGCTGCTGTCCGACCAGATCTGGCTGTGGTCGCGCGGCCATGAGGGCGGCGGCCCGCAGGCCGAGCTGCTCCGCCGCGTCGCGCACTGGCTGATGAAGGAACCGGAGCTCGAGGAGAACGCGCTGACCGCGCGCGTCGAGGCCGGGCGGCTGCAGATCGACCGCCGCTCCACCGAACCGGAGGCGCCCGGCTCGGCAACCGTCACCGTGACCGACCCGGAGGGCCGCTCCGAGACGCATGGGTTTGACGCAGGTCGCGCCCGGCCACACCACCGCCGGCCATCCCGCGACGCCGCCGGGGGTATGGCGGGTCAGCGACGGGACGCGCACCGCCTACGCCGCCGCCGGTGCCGCCAATCCACCGGAACTCGCCGATCTGCGGGCCACCGGCACGCTGCTCGGCAAGCTGGCGCGCGCGTCGGGCGGCGGCATCCACTGGCTCGACACCGGCGCCGAGCATGCCAGCGTGCCGAGTCTGCGCCGCACCGAACCGGACCGCGAGGCGTCCGGCAGCGGCTGGATCGGCTTGCAGCGTCGGCACGACCACATCGTGACCGGCGTCGCCACGTCTCGCATTGTTGCCGCCCTGGCTGGCACTGCCGCTGATTTTGGGGCTTGCGCTCGTCGCGTGGCGGCGCGAAGGGGCATGACGTAGGGAGAAGCGGCTTGTATGCCTCGGGCAGCCGCCCAAATCGGTCCCATCAGCCTGCCCGAGGCGAGCCTGCCGGAGCAAGAAAGGATCGTGTTTTCCTAAACAGCAGCGATCCCCATGAACCGGGCTACTTTCCGGGGTCCTCGGTTCCCGTCTCCCCCCTGCTTGCTCTGGTGGGGTTCGTGGGCTTGTGCCTGCTGGTCGGCTTGGCCGAGGGCGGGGTCACGGCGACCAGCCTCGGCACGTGGTACTTGGCACTCAACCGGCCGCCGTTGACCCCGCCCAACTGGCTGTTCGCGCCGGTCTGGCTCACCCTTTACGTGCTCATCGGGATCGCCGGCTGGCTGGTCTGGCGGCGCGCCGGCGCGGCACGGCCGATCCGGCTGTGGGGCTGGCAGCTGCTGGCCAATGCACTCTGGACCCCGGCGTTCTTCGGCCTCCACCGCACCGACCTTGCCCTCCTGGTCATTGCCGCGATGCTGGTGCTGACCATCGAGACGATCCGCTTGTTCGCCCGGATCAGCCGCCCCGCCGCCCTGTTGATGCTGCCGTATCTCGCATGGACCGGCTTTGCCGCCTACCTCAACGCCGGATTCTGGTGGCTTAACCAGGCGTGATGGGCGAGCGTTCCCCGGCTGCGCAATCCCGCTTATGGTAGGGCAATGAAAACAACTCACATTCGTCTCGGTCTGGTCGTCGGCATGACCGCGCTCGGCGTCGGCCTGCTGACCCAGGCGGCTCAGGCGCAGTTGATGGCGGGGCCCGGTCTTGGTGGCAAGCAGCAGCAGGCGAAGCCCGCGCCGCCGCCGCCCCCTGCCCTGCCGGGCGCACAGACCGACAGCGACCGGGTGACGCCGGCCGAGAAGCAGGCGACCGACGTTCCGCCCACCGACGCGCTGTTCGATGCCATCAATCGCGGCGACATCACCTCGGCGCGCGATGCGATCGGGCGCGGCGCCGACCTGCAGGGACACAATCTCCTTGGCATGACGCCGATGGAGCTGGCCGTCGATCTCGGACGCAACAATATCGCGTTCCTGCTGCTGTCGCTGCGCGCCGGCGACCAGGGGGCTGCCCGGCCGACCAAGGCGGCCGAAACTTCGGGCGCTGCCAAACCCGGGGCTGCCAAACCGGGCGCTGCCAGGCTGTCGCACTCGCAGCGGGCGGAGCGGCTGCCCACCTCGGCGGTCCGCAAAACGGCGGCAGCTCCTGCCCCGCAGACGCCGCGACTGTTCGCCGGCGACGGCGGCACGCCGATCCCGTCGGCTGGCTTCCTCGGCTTCGATCCGGGCCGGGCCGCTCCCGCGCGCTGACGGAGTGCCGCGCCGGGATCGCCGGCGTGGTTGGTACTTCTACTGCCGCTGCTGGGACGGCACCGGGGGGCTCTTGCCCGGCACCTCGTCGTGTCCGCCGGGCACGTGAAGCGGGCCGCCGGCGCCGGTTTCGACCGTAAGCTCCTGGTTCCGGGCGACGATGCGCGGGTCCTTGCAGTCGTTGAGGTTATCGCGCGCGAGAGTGCGTCCATCCTTGAACTTGACCTGCACCGATTCCAGGCAGTCGGCGGCGTCCACCGGGAAATTCTGGCCTTCGCGCGAGGCGATCTGGCCATTCAGCGCCGTCACGTTGATGTCCTTGCCGGTCTTGGTGCGGGCATGGGCGTCGACGATCGTCTGGTCGGTCTCGTTGCGCAGGGTGAAATCCCGCATCTGCGCCGGATTGGCTTTCGCCGCTTCCGTCTCGGCTGCGTCGGCCATGCCGGCGGTGAGCGGGACAGCGAGCCAGAGCGAGAGAGCAGCGGTTACGATCGTGCGCGACATCGGCGTTTCCCCTCTACGGATGCAGCCAACGCGGGCCGGCGGGGACGGTTCGGCGGCTGGGGCGGGAGGATTCGAACCTCCGCATGCCGGAATCAAAATCCGGTGCCTTACCGCTTGGCGACGCCCCATGCGGCGCAGGTGATAGGTGGTGCGGCGGAGGCAGTAAAGCACGAGCGGGCCGAGGCCGCGCGTCAGCGCTGAGTGCGCAGATCGGCGATGGTACCGCGCGTGGTGATCTGCTCGGGGTTCATCCGCAACTCGATCACCGCCGGCCGGCCGCTCTCGACGGCGCGGCGGAACGCCGGGGCGAAGCCGGCGGTCTCCGTCACCACCTCGCCGTGGCCGCCGAACGCCTCGATGAACTTGGCGAAATCCGGGTTGGTCAAGCGCGGTGCCGGAGACGCGGCCAGGATAGGCGCGCTCCTGGTACATCCGCATCGTGCCGTACATCGCGTTGTTGAACACCAGCACGATGGGCGCGACGCCGTGGTGGAAGGCGGTGGCGATCTCCTGTCCGGTCATCAAGAAACCGCCGTCGCCGACGAAGCTCACCACCATGCGGTCGGGGAACGCGATCTTGGCGCCGACCGCGGCTGGCACGCTGTAGCCCATCGCGCCGTTGGTGGGGCCGATGTAGCGCTGGTGCTCGCCGAAATTCATGAACCGCGTCGGCCAGCCGGCGAAATTGCCGGCATCCGTGGTCACGATGGCGTCCGGCGCCAACAGTCTCTCCAATTCGCGCATCGCATGGCCGAGATTGAGCGCGCCTGCATAGTCCGGCACCTCCCGTTGCGCCTCGCGCAACCCACGCAGTTCCTCGGTCCAGCCGTCCCAGTTCGCCCGCACCGGCTCGCAGCGCGGCGGCGGCGACGGCGAACGCGTTGAGGTCGGGACGATGCCGAGCGCCGGGCGGAACACGCGGCCGATCTCGCCGCCCTCGGGATAGACGTGGACGATCGGCGCGCTCGCCGCGCCGCGTCGAACAGCGTGTAGCCCTGCGTCACCGCCTCGCCGAGCCGCGTGCCGATCGCCAGGATCAGGTCCGCCTCCTTCGCTTTTGCGACCAGCGCCGGGTCGGCGCCGACGCCGAGATCGCCGACGAAATTGGCCAGCGTGCCGTCGTACAGCGCCTGACGGCGGAAACCGACGGCCACCGGGATGTCGTTGCGCGAGCAGGAAGTCGCGGATGGCGCCCGCCCCTCCGGCCGTCCAGCAGGAGCCGCCGAGGACGCCGAGCGGCCGGCGAGCCGCGCCAGCAGCGCCAGCATTTGCTCGAGCGCCGCCGGGTCGGGATGCGGCGCGGCGACCGGGATGCGCGGCCGGTCGGGCACGTCCGACCATGTGCCGCTGCATCTCCTCCGACAGCGCGATCACCACCGGGCCGGGCCGGCCGGAGGTGGCGACGTCCACCGCGTGCGCGACGATCTCGGGAATGCGCTTCGCCTCGTCGATCTGCGTCACCCATTTGGCGAGCGGGCCGAACATCCGGCGATAGTCGATCTCCTGGAAGCTCTCGCGGTCGGTCTCCTCGAACGGGATCTGGCCGACGAACAGCAGCATCGGCGTGCTGTCCTGCATCGCGATGTGCACGCCGATCGCGCCGTGGCAGGCGCCCGGCCCGCGCGTGACGAACGCCGCCGCCGGCCGGCCGGTCAGCTTGCCGTAGGCGTCGGCCATGTTCACCGCCCCCGCCTCGAACCGGCAGGTCACCAGCTTCAGTTTGTCGCCGACACGTCGTAGAGGCCGTCGAGCGTGTCGAGAAAGCTCTCGCCGGGAACGGAAAAGACGTGGTCGATCCCCTGTGCGACCAGCGCGTCGGCGAGAATGCGGCCGCCGGCGCGGCCCTTACGTGCCTGTCCGGGGCGTGCTTGTGCGGCTTCCATGCGGCCCTCCCTGATCCTCGCGACGCCTGTCCTCGGGCACGCCTGTCCTTGGACGACAGTGCGGCGGCGCGCCCGGTGCCATGCTGGCCGGCGCAGCGGGAGGAACGGCGATGCGGGCGATCTTCGTGCAGATCAAGTGCGAGATGGGCAAGGCCTACGCGGTGGCGCAGGAGGCGGCCGACTCGATCGAGCAGATGTCGGAGATGTACTCCACCTCCGGGCAGTACGACCTGCTGGCCAAGTTCTACCTCGACAATGAGCAGGACGTCGGACGGTTCGTCACCGAGAGGGTGCAGACCCTTCCCGGCGTGAAGGACACCTATACGCTGATTACCTTCAACGCCTTCACCGCCGGCAGCGGCGCCTGAGGGTCGATTGGGTTGATCAGGTCGATCGGAGCCTCGCGTCACGACCACCACGTTCAGCGTTCGTCGGCATCCCGAACGATCTTGCGGGCGGCGCGTGATAACACCATGCGATCGTGAGCCAGCCCCAGAACCTCGACGACGCCGTCAGCGGCCAGCCGGTAGATGACGAGATGGCGCGGCGCAGCAACGCGGCGTGATGGCTCGACCCGGAGCCGGCTCAGTCGGGTCGGATAGGCACGGATGCCGGGTAGATGGGGCACCTCGACCGAGCCGGGCGTGTCTGGCGCCTCACCCAGCGCGGCCATGGCCACCAGAATGAGTTGGCCGTATCGGCCAGCTGCTTCGAGGCCGTGGGTCCGCGCACCGCGGAGAAGAAGGGCGTCGATCTGCTCTTCGGCCGCCCTGGTAAGGCGGTAGGCCAACTAGCCGTCAGCGGCCAGGCGGGCCCGCAATCTGGTCATCAGGCGCTCCCGCAGGAGCTGCCCGTCTTCCTGAGTGGCCACCGTCGTGTAGCGGCCCGCATCAATGTCGGCAACGCCCGCCTCGGCCGCCTGCCGAACATCGTCCTCCTCGGCACGTGTCTCTTCAACAAGGCGCCTGACCGCCTCCTCCAAGAATGCCGCCGGGCTGGCGGCACGGCCTTCGGCGACCTGGCGCTCGATCACGCGCTCAAGCTCGTCCGGTAGTTGAACCGCTCCCATCGGACCTCCGTGATGACCGTAGCACCCGCCGCTGTCGATGTCGCGCGTGAGGCCGTCCGTTGACCTCGGCTGCGATCAATAGCCGAGCGCCATCCCGTCCTTGCGCGGATCGGAGCCGCCGACCAGGCAGCCGCGCGCGCGGTCGATCCAGATCGCCTGGCCGCCGCCGTGCGGCCGGTCCATGCCCCGGCCCGATGGCCGAGCCGGGCCAGCTGGTCGACGATCGCGCCGGGATCCCGCGCTCGGTCTGCACCTTGCCGCCGATCGGGAACATCGCGCGGCAGGTCGAGGGACTGCTGGATGTCCAGGCCGAACTCCAGCAGATTGGTGAGAAAAAGGCTCTGCCCCATGGGCTGGAAATGGCCGCCCATGACGCCGAACGGCATCACCGCCTGACCGTTCGCATCAGCATCCCGGGAATGATCGTGTGCATCGGCCGCTTTCCGGGCGCGATGCAGTTCGGATGGCCGCGCTCAGGCGGAAGCCGAAGCCGCGGTTCTGCAGCATCACGCCCTACGCTCGGCCAGGATGCCGGAGCCGAAATTCTCGAACAGCGAGTTGATGAAGCTGCACGCATTGCCGTCGCGATCGACGACGCAGAGATAGACGGTGTCGCGATGCGGCGGCAGCACCGTCTCGCCCGCCGGCGGCATCTGCGCCATGGCCACCGTCAGCGATCAGCCCGCGCAGGCCGGCGAGATAGTCGGAGCTGGTGAAGTTGCGCCACGGGCACCTCGGCCTGCGCGGGGTCGGCGAGGAACGCGTTGCGGTCGCGATAGACGAGGCGCGCCGCCTCGATGTGGCGGTGCAGCCGGGTCGACGCCGAGCGGGCCCTCCGGCGCGGCAAAGCCCTCCAGGATGCCGAGCAGCATCAGCACCATCAGGCCGGAGCCGTTCGGCGGGCACTGCCAGACGTCAAAGCCCCTCCAGGATGCTACGGATCGGCTCGACGAACTCCGCGCCGGTCAGGCCGGCGGCGAAATCCGCCTCGGTGTGCAGGCCGCCGTTCCCGCGAAGGGTCGCCACCATGTCGGCGGCGATCGGCCCCTCGTAGAACGCGCGGGCGCCGTCGCGCGCGATCGCGCGCAAGCGTTTCCGCCAGCGCCGGCGTTGACGAACCGGTCGCCCTCGCGCGGCGGTGCGCCGTCCGGCAGGAACGCGATCGCGCCGTTGCGCCGCAGTTTGTCGACGTGAGCGCCCAGTCGAACGCGACCCGCTGGATGCACCGGCCAGCCTTCGGCGGCGAAGCGGATCGCCGGCTGCAGCACCTCGTCGAACCCCTTGGTGCCGTGCGCCGCGAGCAGCGTCTCCCAGGCCGAGATCGCGCCCGGGACGGTGACGGCATGGGCAGAAGTGTTTTCGAGGGCGGTGATGCCGTGCTGCTCGAACCAGTCGATGCTGGCCGCCGGCGGGGGCGCGACCGGAGCCGTTCAGCGCGATGACCCGCCCGGTGCCGGCCGGGCGCGTAGAGGCAAAAACAGTCGCCGCCGATGCCCGTCGACTGCGGCTCGATGACGCCCAGCACGGCGACGGCGGCCACCGCGGCGTCCATCGCATTGCCGCCGGCGCGCAGCACGTCGAGGGCGGTGAGCGTCGCCGCCGGCATCGAGGTCGCGGCCATGCCGTGGGCGGAGTAGGCCGGACCACGACCCGGCAGATGGAAGTCGCGCATCAACGCCTCCGCTTTTGTCCTATCCTCTCTGCCACGGCGACGGGTTGGCAAGCCAGCCGCCGCTGGCCATCATCGCGCCGCAGCGGAGAATCCGAGATGAGCGAGACGATCACCTTTGCGGATTTCGAGCGGCTCGACATCCGCGTCGGCACCATCGTCAACGCCGAGCCCTTCCCACAGGCGCGAAAACCCTCGCTCAAGCTGACCATCGATTTCGGCGCCGAGATCGGGCTGAAACGCTCCTCGGCACAGATCAGCGTCCACTACAAGCCCGACCAGCTGATCGGCCGGCAGGTCTGCGCCGTGGTGAATTTCCCGCCGCGTCAGATCGGCCCGTTCATGAGCGAGGTGCTGACCCTCGGGATGCCCGACGAGGAGGGTGCCGTGGTGCTCATCCGGCCGGACTTCAAGGTGCCGAACGGCGGACGGCTGTTCTGATGGCGATCCACTACTACACCGTCACCTGGGACCAACTGCACCGCGACGCCCGCGCGCTCGCCTGGCGGCTGATCGATAAAGGCCCGTTCGCCGGGATCGTCGCGGTCACCGCGGCGGCCTGATCCCCGCCGCGATCATCGCCCGCGAACTGGAGTGCCGGCTGATCGAGAGCGTCTCGATCGCCACCTATGACGAGGAGGAGCGCGGCATCCCGGTGGTCACCAAGCACGCCGACGGCCGCCGGCGACGGCACCGGACTTCTTGATCGTCGACGACCTGGTGGATACCGGCGCCACCGCCCGTGAGGTGCGGGCCTTGCTGCCGGCCGCGCACTTCGCGGCGGTGTACGCCAAGCCCGCCGGGCGGCCCCAGGTCGATACCTACATCACCGAGGTGTCCCAGGACACCTGGATCCTGTTCCCCTGGGACACCGAGCCGCAGTTCGTCGCCCCGCTGGTCCGGCGGGGCGGCTGAAGCCAAACCGGCTAGACGTTGTTGTCGAAGCTGCCGCCGTCGCTGCCGCCGCCACTGTCCCATGATCCGCCGGGATCGTTGAACGCGGTCTGGTCGCCGCCGCCCTGATCCCAGCTGCCCTGGTCGGCATAGCCGCCCTGGTCCGGCGGCGCCCCGCCCGGGTCCGGCGTGGTCCAGCTGCCCTGGTCGACGTAGCCGGGATCAGCCGCAGGCGGCGAACCCCACGGGCTGCTCTCGGCCGCGCCGGCGCCCAACCACCCCCCAAGCCGCCGCCAAGGCCGCCGCCCAGCCCCTCGCTGTGGGGCGAAAACAGGTTCATCAGCGCGTTGCCGGCGACGACGCCGCCGGCCACGCCGGCCGCCGTGGTCAGCGCCGATCCCAAAAACCCCGAGCCTCCGCCGCGCTGGAACATGCCCTGCTGGTAGCCGGGCGGGTATTGCGGCTGCGGCGGCGGCGCGCCGGGCGCGTATTGCGGTTGCGGCTGCGGGCCGCCCTGGTTCCACACCGGAGGCGGCGCACTCTGTGCCGCCGGGCGCGGCTGGCCGCCGCCGAACAGGCTGCTGAGGAAACCGCCCGATTTCGGCTGCTGGCCGGCCTGCTGCTGCCCGGCCTGCTGCTGCATCGCCTGCTGCGCCTGCTGCAGCGCATACTCCAGCTGCTTGATCCGGTTCTGCGCCTCGACCAGCGCGTGCTCCTGCACGAAGGCGGTCTGGGTGAGGCGATACCGCGCTTCCGGATACTGCGCGAACAGCTGTGCGATGAGGGCGTCCGCCTCCTTGTCGACCGGCGGCAATTGCGGCGCGGCGGCGGGGACCGAGCCGAACCCGCCGCTCGGGGTTCCGCCGCCCACCCGCTCGATGAAGCGGGTGATGATGTCGCGTTCCTCGTTGGTCATGGCGCCCTTGGGCTCCCTCTGGTTGACCGTCCGTTCCTCGATGTGGCCCGGCGCCACGCCTGCTTCAACGGGTCGGAACGCCTCACAGGCCGAGCCGCCGGACCTCGATCACCGGGCAGCGATCCATCACCACGGTGATGTCGCGTGCCCGCGCCCGCGCCGCCGCCGCCTCGTCGATTACGCCGAGCTGCATCCACACGATCTTGGCCCCGAGCCGGATGGCGGCGTCCACCACCGGCCCGACATGGGCCGAGTTGCGGAACACGTCCACCATCTCGAGCGGGGCGGCGTCGTCGAGCCCCGCCACCACCGGACGGCCGTGCAGCTTCTGCCCGGCGATGCCCGGGTTGACCCCGGTCACCTCATAGCCGCGCCGAACGAGGAAGCGCATGACCTCGTTGGAGGCACGCACCGGACGCGCGGACGCGCCGACCACCGCGATCCGGCGGGTCTCGGTCAGCACAAGGCGGATCGTCGCGTCGTCGAGGCCGTCGATGCTCATCAAACTGCTCCTGCTCTACCCTGCGCTCCAGGCGGCCTGCGCTCCAGGCGGCCTGCGCTCCAGGCGGCCGCCTTGCTTTCGCCGCAGGCGATTGCCTGTATCGGCGGATGCTCCGCCGTCTCGTCCCGCAGTCCGCCACCCTGCTCCTTCTGGCCGTCCTCACGGTGCTGGCCTGGTGGTGGCCGAACCGGCCGCTCGCGGGCGACATCCCGATGCCCGCTACACGCCTCAACTCGGTTTCCCTCTCGCCGTTCCGTCCGGGTCAGTCGCCGCTGCGCCACGTCTATCCCTCGCCCGAGCAGGTCGACGCGGACCTCGCGATCGTCGCCCCGCGTACCCGCGCCGTCCGCACCTACGCCGCCGCCGAGGGTGGCTACGATCTGGCCGCCCTGGCCGAACGCCACGGGCTGCGTGTCTGGCAGGGGATCTGGCTCGGCAGCGACCGGGCGCGGAACGCGCGCGAGATCGCCCGCGGGATCGCGCTCGCCAACCGGCATCCTGACACGATCGAGCGGGTCATCGTCGGCAACGAGGTGCTGCTGCGGCGCGACCTGCCGGTGGCCGAACTGATCGCCGCCATCGACCAGGTGAAGCGGGCGATCCGCCAGCCTGTCACCTATGCCGATGTCTGGGAGTTCTGGCAGGCGTTTCCCGAGGTCGCCCGGCATGTCGACATCGTCACCATCCACCTGCTGCCCTATTGGGAGGACATGCCGACCGGGGTGGACCGGGCGATCGCGCACGTCGCGGCCACCTACCGGCGGATGGCGGCGCTGTTTCCCGGGAAGAGCATCGCGATTGGCGAGGCCGGGTGGCCGAGCCGCGGGCGCTGGCGCGAGGACGCCGCCCCGGGACGCGTGGCGCAGGCGAGCTTCGTGCGCCGGTTCGTCGCCCTCGCCGACGAAAACCATTTCGACTACAATCTGATCGAGGCGTTCGACCAGGGCTGGAAATATCAGAGCGAAGGCACGGTCGGCGCCAACTGGGGACTCTGGACGGCGGACCGGCAACCCAAGTTTCCGCTCGTCGGCCCCGTCGCGGAGGACCCTGGCTGGCCCTGGCACGCGGCCGCGAGCGTGGCAACCGGCTTGCTGCTCCTTGCGGTCGGGACCGCACGCAGGCTCGGGGGCCGCCCATCATCGAGGGAGCTGTCGTTTGTGCGATTGCCGCTGCTCGCCATGGCGCTCGGCGCGGCGTTGGCATTCGCCTGGGTCGGCACGGTGCCGGACATCTACGACGGCCACCTGGCGTTGGCGGCGCTGGTCAACCTCCCCGGCCAGGCGATCCTAGCCGCGCTGATGATGCGCCGCGCTGCCGACACGGTTGCGGGGATTTGTCGCCGCCCGCCCGCACCGGCCGCGACGCGACCCGCGCGGTGCAGGCGCTGCTTCGAGGCCGACCCTCCAGGCTGACCGGCGATGGGGTGTTCGACGACCTCTCCTTCGTCTTCGTCTGGACCGCCGCGGTGCTGCAGCTCCTGCTGCTGTTCGACCCGCGCTACCGGGATTTTCCGCTGCCGGTGTTCGCGGTCCCGCTCGTCTGCGTCGTCGCGCGCGCCCTGTCGCGGGACCTGCCCGTCGGCGGTGGCGGCTGGGAGGAGCGCCTGGCCGGCGGCACCCTGGCGTTGGCCGCCATCGCCGGGGCGATCGCGGAGGGTCCCGCCAACCTGCCCTCGCTCACCTGGAGCGTGGCGGCACTGGCGCTCGCCGCACCCTGCGTCCTGCGTGGCTGGCGCTACGGCGGACCGGCTCAGGCGCGGGACGAGGCGCCGAGCCAAGCCCAAGCGCCGAGCGCCGCGCCGAGCATGCCCCAGGTCGCGTTGTAGTTGATCACCGCCGCCGCCCCGAGGCCGACCGCGACGGGCGCGACCCAGGGCGGCGCGCCGCGAAACGCCCAGAGGCC
Organism: uncultured Alphaproteobacteria bacterium; assembly: GCA_963719345.1. GTDB lineage: Bacteria > Pseudomonadota > Alphaproteobacteria > Acetobacterales > Acetobacteraceae > CAVRCA01. The sequence continues at coordinate 117,391 of CAVRCA010000002.1, read as the reverse complement.
CAGCCCGAGCGCCGCCGCGCCCCAAAGATAGTAGTTTTGCGCCCACAGCAGCGCGAAGCGGGGCCAGCACGCCAGCGGCACGGCAGGGGCGGCGCAGACCGCCCCCCACTCGCGCGGCTCGACCGCGAGCTTGCGGAATGCAACCAGCCCGGCCAAGCCGAGCAGCAGCGCCAGCAAGGCCGGCCCGTGCCGCATCCTGCGCCTGGTCATGCGAACACCGTTCGCCTTGCCCGCCGCGAAAGCCGATGCTTAATGGCTCGCCCCACGAAAGGACGCGGCGACGGCCTCAATGGCTCCGAACGCACCCGATACCCCCAGCTTCCAGGACCTCATCCTGCGGCTGCACGCCTTCTGGGCGCGGCAGGGATGCGTCATCCTGCAGCCCTACGACATCGAGATGGGCGCCGGCACGTTCCATCCTGCCACCACGCTGCGGGCTCTGGGCCCAAAACCGTGGCGGGCTGCCTATGTGCAGCCGAGCCGCCGCCCATCGGACGGACGCTACGGCGACAACCCCAACCGGCTGCAACACTATTATCAGTATCAGGTCATTATGAAACCGAGCCCGGCGGATGCGCAGGAGTTGCTGCTCGCCAGCTATCGCGAGATCGGGCTCGATCCGCTGCGGCACGATTTCCGCTTCGTCGAGGACGATTGGGAGAGCCCGACCCTCGGAGCCTGGGGGCTCGGCTGGGAGGTCTGGTGCGACGGCATGGAGGTCGGCCAGTTCACCTATTTCCAGCAGGTGGGCGGCATCCCGGTGGCGCTCCCCAGTTTCGAGATGACCTACGGGCTCGAGCGGCTTGCCATGTACGTGCAGGACGTCGAGTGGGTCTACGATCTCGACTTCAACGGTGCCGGCGTGACCTATGGCGACGTGTTCCTGCGGGCCGAGCGCGAGTACAGCACACACAATTTTGAGCGAGCGGACACTGTGATGCTCGCCCGGCACTTCGCCGACGCCGAGCACGAATGCCGCGCTCTGCTGGACGTGCAGCCGCAAGCCTTGGCGTTGCCGGCCTACGATCAATGTATAAAAGCCAGCCACTTATTCAACCTTTTGGAGGCGCGCGGCGTGATCAGCGTGGCCGAGCGGGCGAGCTACATCGGGCGGGTACGGAACTTGGCGCGGGGTTGCTGCGAGGCTTGGCTCGCCGGCGAGTGAGGTGACAGCGGTTTCGCCGAGTAGTAGAAAACGATCATCAACCCCAACGGTCGTACAAGAGCAATGAGCAACGAACTCACCGTCTACAGCGAGGAAGCGTCGGTCCTGGCCGACGAGCTGTCTGCCCTGACCGCCGAAACGACGGCCAGCGTGGTCGTGACCGCCCTCCGCGAGCGCCTGGAGCGGCTGCGCGCCGACCGGGAGCAACGCGCCCTGGTCGAGGGACCCGCGATCCTCGACCGCGCGCTGCGCATGAGCGAGGGGCCGGGCATTCCGTTCCACCATTGCTGGGAGCGCAACGAGGTTCTGTCGGGCAAGTAGGATTGGGCCACCGCTGACCAGGAACGGCAGCCGGATTTGATTTTTGGTCCGTTGACCGCGTCTCACGGCTTCTCCTACCAGGGAGGAAGGGAGATCCCTTCTCCCTGTCGGAAGCAGTGAAAGGAGCGGGATTGCGGACCATGGGCGGCCGGCCGTGCCAGGCCGGCTTCACACCCCGACATCGGGCCGGCGCTGACGCCTAGCGATGCCGGAGCTGTTTCTGGAGCTGTTCAGCGAGGAAATCCCCGCGCGGATGCAGGCGCGCGGGGCGGACGACCTTGCCCGGCTCGTCGGCGAGGCGCTGGCGCCGCTGAGGCCCACCCTGCCTCGCACGTTCCATGGCCCGCGCCGGATCGCGCTGGCCCTTGAGGTCGCCGCCGGGGTCGCCGGCAGCAGCAGCACCGAGCGCGGACCGCGCGCCACCGCGCCGGAACAGGCGCTGGCCGGCTTCCTGCGCAAGCACGGCGCCGATCGGACGGAAGCGCGGCTCGAAGGCGACTACTGGGTGTTGGAGAAGCGCAGCGCCGCGATCGGCGCCGCCGAGCTGATCGCGCGGGCGCTGCCGGGGGTGCTGCGCCGCTTCCCCTGGCCCAAATCGATGCGGTGGGGCGGCTCCAGCAGCTTCACCTGGGTACGGCCGCTCCGGCGCATCGTCTGTCTGCTCGACCGCGAGGTGGTCCGCTTCGACCTGCGCGACGGCGACGACGACGGGCACGGGCTCCGCAGCGGCGATCTCACCGAGGGGCATCGCTTCATGTCCCCCGGCGCTTTTCCCGTGGTGTCGTGCGCCGATTGGGCGGAGCGGTTGCGTGCGCGGCACGTACTCGTCGCCGCCGACGAACGCAGGCGGCTGATCGAGCAGCGGATCGCCGGACTCGCTTCGGAAAAGGTGCTTTCCGTGGCGGACGATCCGGGCCTGCTCGACGAGGTGGCCGGGCTGGTCGAGTGGCCGGTGCCGCTGCTCGGGCGCATCGACGACGCGTACATGGACCTGCCCGCCGAAGTGATGCAGGTCTCGATGCGCGTCAACCAACGCTATTTCGCGCTGCGCACGGCTGCCGGCGACCCGGCGCCCTTCTTCGGCTTCGTCGCCAACATCGAGGCGACCGATGGCGGCGCGGCGATCATCGCCGGCAACGAGCGTGTGCTGCGCGCCCGTTTCGCCGATGCCCGGCATTTCTGGGACCTCGACCGCCGCACGCAAGCTTGCGGACCGCGTGCCGGCGCTGGAGGCGGTTACGTTCCACGCCGAGCTGGGCAGCCAGGGCGACCGGGTGCGGCGGCTGGAGGTGTTGGCCGGCGCGATCGCGCCTCTGGTTGGCGGCCCCCCCGAACTGGCGGCACGCGCCGCACATCTCGCCAAGGCAGACCTCGTCACCGGCATGGTCGGCGAGTTCCCCGAATTGCAGGGCGTGATGGGCCGCTACTACGCCCTGCATGACGCCGAATCGGCCGAGATCGCCGACGCCATCCGCGACCATTATGCGCCCGAAAGGCCCCTCCGACGCGGTGCCGAGCGCGCCGGTGTCGATCGCGGTCGCGCTGGCCGACAAGCTCGACCTGCTCGCCGGTTTTTTCGCCATCGGCGAGCGGCCGACCGGCTCGGGCGACCCCTACGCGCTGCGGCGGGCCGCGCTCGGTGTCGATCCGCATCATCCGGGAGAATGGTTTCCACTTGAGTTTACGGCCGTTGCTGGCCGACATGTCTCCTTTGAGCTGGTGCATTACCACCAGCGCTTCGGTGGGAACTGGGATTTAAGGGCCAGTGCTGACGAGCTCTTTGACTTCCTGGCTGAGCGCCTCGTCGTTCAGCTTCGGTGCAGAGGGTGATCGCTATGATATCCTTCGGGCGGTATTCGCCGCAGGGTCGCTGAATGCGCTGCAAATCGATGATTTAATCGACCTCTTGGCTCGCAACGATGCGATCACGTCCTTCCTGGAAACCCACGAAGGGACTGATTTTCTTGTTCTCTATCGGCGAGACAACAGCATCCTTGTCGCTGAAGCGAGGAAGGACGGGCCGCCAGGTGACGCAGTTGATCAAATGCTCCTCCAGGAACCGGAAGAGAAGGAGCTGTATCGGAACATGCAGATCCTACAGGGGCCTTGTGGAACCGCTAATCACAGACGGGTTTTATGAAGAAGCGATGCGCGATCTCGCGGCACTTCGTTCCCCCCTGGACGCGTTTTTTGATAAGGTGACGGTCAATGCGCCGGAACCGGAATTGCGCCGCAATCGTCTGCGCCTTCTGGCGGCTGTGTGCGCGTTGATGGACCGCGTGGCCGATTTCTCGCGGATCGAAGGCTGATGGAGTGGCGAACGACATGACCCAGTGGGTGTACAGCTTCGGCGCCGGCCACAACGAGGGCCGCGCCGACATGCGCGACCTGCTCGGGGGCAAGGGCGCCAACCTCGCTGAGATGGCCAGCATCGGCCTGCCGGTGCCGCCCGGCTTCACCATCACCACCGAAGTCTGCACCGCGTTCTACGACAACGACCGCCGCTACCCGGCCGACCTCGACGACCAGGCGCGCCGCGCGCTCGACCGGGTGGAGCAGGCGGTCGGGCTGCGGTTCGGCGACCCGCAGAAACCGCTGCTGGTGTCGGTGCGCTCGGGCGCGCGGGTGTCGATGCCCGGCATGATGGACACGGTGCTCAATCTCGGCCTCAACGACCGTACCGTGGCCGGTCTCGCCGAGGCGTCGAAGGATTCGCGCTTCGCCTGGGACAGCTATCGCCGTTTCATCCAGATGTACGGCAGCGTGGTGCTCGGCGTCGATCACCACCGGTTCGAGGAAATCATCGAGCAGGCCAAGCTCGAGTCCGGCGTCACCGAGGACACGGCGCTGACGGCGCCGGATTGGCAGCGCGTCGTCGACGGCTACAAGGACATGGTGCGCACGGAAACCGGCAAACCATTCCCGCAGGAGCCGCAGGAACAGCTCTGGGGCGCGATCGGTGCGGTGTTCGGCAGCTGGATGAACCCGCGCGCCAATACCTATCGGCGGCTGCACGACATTCCGGCGAGCTGGGGCACCGCCGTCAACGTGCAAGCAATGGTGTTCGGCAACATGGGCGAGGACTGCGCCACCGGCGTCTGCTTCACCCGCGACCCCTCGACCGGCGAGGACGTGTTCTATGGCGAGTTCTTGATCAACGCCCAGGGCGAGGACGTCGTCGCCGGCATCCGCACGCCGCAGCCGCTGTCGAAGCTGCGCGCCAAGCCCGGCGAGGTCTCGATGGAAGAGGCGCTGCCGCAAGCCTACGCCGAGCTGCTGGCCGTGCGCGAGCGGCTGGAGCGGCACTACCGCGACATGCAGGACATCGAGTTCACCGTCCAGCAGAACCGGCTCTACATGCTGCAGACCCGCAGCGGCAAGCGCACCGCGGCCGCCTCGCTGCGCATCGCGGTGGAGATGGCGGAAGCCGGGCTGATCGACCGCGTGGAGGCGGTCAAGCGGGTGAACCCGGCCTCGCTCGACCAGTTGCTGCATCCCACGCTCGACCCGAGCGCGCCGCGCACGCTGCTGGCAAAGGGGCTGCCGGCCAGTCCGGGAGCGGCGTCGGGCGTCGTGGTGTTCAGCGCCGACGAGGCGGAGAGCCGCGCCGCCAAGGGCGAGGCGGTGATCCTGGTGCGCATCGAGACCAGTCCCGAGGACATCCACGGCATGCACGCGGCCCGCGGCATCCTCACCACGCGCGGCGGCATGACCAGCCACGCCGCGGTGGTCGCGCGCGGCATGGGACGGCCGTGCGTCGCCGGCGCGGGCGGCGTCCGGGTCGATTACGACGCGCAGATCCTGCAAGCCGGCGGCAGCACCGTGCGAGCCGGCGAAATCGTCACGCTTGACGGCGCGACCGGTGAAGTGTTCCGGGGCTTCGTCGCGATGGTCGAACCGTCGCTGTCCGGCGATTTTGCCCTTCTGATGGAGTGGGCCGATCAATCGCGCCGGCTGAAGGTGCGCGCCAATGCCGAGACCCCGCTCGATGCGGAAACGGCACGGAAGTTCGGCGCCGAGGGGATCGGGCTCTGCCGCACCGAGCACATGTTCTTCGACCCGTCGCGCATCGGCGCCGTGCGGCAGATGATCATGGCGGGCGACGAGCGCGGCCGACGGGCGGCGCTGGAAAAGCTGCTGCCGTTCCAGCGCGAGGATTTCCGCCAGCTGTTCACCATCATGGCCGGGTTGCCGGTCACCGTCCGCCTGCTCGACCCGCCGCTGCACGAATTCCTCCCGCATGGCGAGGCGGAACTCGCCGAGGTGGCGGACGCGCTCGGCACCGACGTCGAGGCGATGCACCGGCGCATGGCCGAACTTGCCGAGGCGAACCCGATGCTCGGGCACCGCGGCTGCCGCCTCGGCGTCACCTATCCGGAGATCTACGAGATGCAGGCGCGCGCCATCTTCGAGGGCGCGCTCGACGTGGCACGCGAGACCGGGAGCGCGCCGGTGCCGGAGGTGATGATTCCGCTGGTGGGGATGCGGCGCGAGCTGGAGATCACCCGCGCGCAGGTGGAGAAGGCGGCCAAGGAAGTGTTCGAGCGCGCCGGCGCCACGGTCGAGTACAGCGTCGGCACGATGATCGAGCTGCCGCGCGCCGCCCTCACCGCCGACAAGATCGCCGAGGTCGCCGACTTCTTCAGTTTCGGCACCAACGATCTGACGCAGACGGTGTTCGGGCTTTCGCGCGACGACGCGGGCAAGTTCCTTCCCTACTACGTCGAGCGCGGCATCGTCCGCAAAGACCCGTTCGTCTCAATCGACATCGAGGGAGTGGGCGCGCTAGTGCGGATCGCCGCCGACAAGGGCCGGGCAACCAAGAACGACCTGAAACTCGGGATCTGCGGCGAACACGGCGGCGATCCGGCATCCATCGCATTCTGCGAGGAGATCGGGCTCGACTACGTCTCCTGCAGCCCCTACCGCGTGCCGGTCGCCCGCCTCGCCGCAGCACAGGCGGCGCTTGGGGTGGGCGTGGACCGGACCGCTTAGTTTGTTCTTGCCGATACTTTCGTCATTGCCGGGCTCGTCCCGGCAATCCATCTCGCCAAAGCGTCGGAAGCGCGGCGTGGATGCCCGGAACAAGTCCGGGCATGACGATGTTGGGGTGGTTCGTACCTACCGCCGCGCCTTCCACGCCTCGAAGTCGCGCTTGGCCTCCTCGCCGGCTGCGGGGAACAGGCCGACCAGGCTGCGGCCGTGCGCCACTTCCTCCTCGGCGAACGTGTCGTAGAGCGTCGTCGCCACCGCTTCCTCGGCAACCTCGTCGGCGATGTCGGCCGGGATGACCACGACGCCATCGCAATCGCCGACGATCACATCGCCCGGATAGACGGCGACCCCGCCGCAGCCGATCGGCAGGTTGAGGTCGATCGGATAATGCACGATGGGACTGGGCGGCGAGGTCGGCCGGCGGTGATAGGTCGGCAGGCCGGTTTTCAGGATACCCTCGGAATCGCGGAACCCGCCGTCGGTGACGATGCCGGCGCAGCCGCGCGCCTTGAGCCGGCCGATGTAGAGATCGCCGGCCGACGCGGCCCGGGCGTCGCCGCGCGAGTCGATCACCAGGACGTGGCCCGGCGGGCATTCCTCCATGGCTTGCGGCTGGACCGAGCGGCGGTTGCCTTTGGGAGGATTCATGTCCTCACGGGACGGGATGAACCGCATGGTGTAGGCCAATCCGACCATGCGGGCCTGGTCGACGCGCAGAGGCGACACGTCCTGCAAGAACATGTTGCGCAGGCCGCGCCGGAACAGCGCGCCGGTGAGGGTCGAGGTCGCGACGGTCAGCAACGCATCGCGCGTGGTTTGACGCAGTTCGGTCATAGGACTACTCCTTTTTTGGCCGCAGGGGGATCCAAGTCCAGCGCACGCGGACTTGGACGTCCAACCAACCTATGGTCGCCTGAACTTGCGCGAAACCGCCAGCTTCGACGGTGCCTTGTCGCTTGGGGCAGCGACCAAATAGGTGATGTCGAGAGCCAGCGGCGTCGGATCGCTCCAAGATTTGTTCGTGACGTTCGTTCTGCGGCGAGCCGCGCAGAGACAATAGCCAGAGACGTATAGCTCACCAATCATCGCATCGAGTTGGTCGCCGTAGCCTAGCATCTCAGTTTGAGAGGCATCATCCGCCACGTCCATGCAATCTCGCGCGTAGTCAATGATGGAGGCGAGAGTGTCCTGCACCTCTCGGGGCAGCTCGGCTGTACTTCCAGCACTGATTGCGCCGAGGCCGCGCACTTCGAACAGCTTGGCAACGACCTTCCGCCCATCCACCACCGTAGCATCCAGAACTAGATACTCGCGTTCAAAAGTGGCTTTCTGCTCTTGTAACTCCTCCTCGGTCGGGAACGGCATGGACTTGGTGAACACGTCTAGATCCGAAATGTGGAAGCCTCGGGCAATCGCTCGTCGCGTGTGGAGACTAGCACGTTGCCCCGCCTCGACCCGCTGGATCGGGTACGGGCGGTGAGACCGGACAATTCGGCCAGGGTCTCCTGGCTCCATCCCATCGCCTCTCGGTACGAACGTATAACAAGGCCGACCTCTTTGGAGGTCATCGGGCGATGGTTGTCTACTTTTGCATCCATGTTCAGGCTCCGTGTTGAAGCCAGAGTGTGACTCACCTCTGAAAGCGGCAACACGACAGCAACCCGACACGCCCATGGGACCAGCCGCCGTAGCTGCTATCCGAAGCTCCAGCAAGACATTGTGAGCCGCCGAAGGCGGCGCGGGAATCCACCTTCGTTCACGCGTGTGGATCGCTTCGTCGCAAGCGCTCCTCGCAATGACGGTGTCCGCATCCGGCTAAAACTCCGGATCGTCATCCCTTTCCGCTGGCCGGCGGAGCGCTCACCGGGCGTCTTGCCGCCATGGGGGCATCACGGATCGCGTTGAGGTCGATGGTCGGCATTGGCAGGTCCAATTGCCGCAGCACGCCGTTGGCGAGGGAATTGTAGTCATCGAAGCTCCGCCGCAGTCGGTTGCGCCAGACCTGGGCGCCGCCGTTGGCGTGCAGCTCGTAGACGGATTCGCGCTGGTCGAGCGCCGAGCCGACGTGGTCCCACGCCATCTGCAGCAGCGCCGCGCGCTGCAGCGCGGTGTAGCCGCCGCCCGAGAACGACGGCTTCCAGTCCGGCGGCGAGCGCCGGATCGGCGAGGTCGCGGTCGGACGGGGCGACGACGAGCGACGAACCGGGCAAGGTGCGAAGGATATCCTCCATGCGCGGACGCGCCCGCAGCATGGCGATGCTGCCGACCGATAGATGGGCGTGGTTGGGCGCCGCAGAACCCTTCCGGCGTGAAGGCAGGGTCGAGTTCGGTCGCGCGCTGGCAGCTGCGCACGGTCTGCACGTCGGTGATCAGGTCCACGAGGTATTCGATCGTCGCGTCATGCTTGGCCAGCCCCATCGCGTGCGCGCAGGCCAGGCCAAGGCCGAGGGTGAACTCGGCTTTCGCCAGCCAGCAGTAGAGCTGGTGCCAGAACAGCCAGCGGGCGACCGGCTCGGCGGAGGGCTCGGTGAGGAACACGCGCTCCCACGGGATGAACACGTCGTCGAGCCACATCTGGCCGTCGAGCTCGTCGAAGCGGTTGCTCAACGGTGCGACGAACGGGTTGCCGTCGCGGGCCGCCCGGCGGCGGCAGATCACCGTGACGCCGGGCGAGTTCACCGCAACCGAGAACGTCGCACGCGCGCCCTGGAAGTCGACGCCGTTGATGGCGCCGATATAGACGTCCTCGGCAAAGGCGGGGCTGGTGTGCATGCCGATCTTGCCGTTCACCACCACGCCGGCATCGGTCTCGCGCACGATGCGAAGGGCGGCGCGCTCGGCAGGGTTCTCGCGCAGGCGATAGCCGATCGTCGCCGCGCCGGCGGCGAAAGTCAAGAAACCGGCCGGTGCGGGCGATGTGCGCGCGATACGCCTCCGCGTTCGGCACCTGTTGCGGCGAGGCGTTCCGCACGCCGACCGCGTGCAGCACGCCGAGCGCGATCATGTGCCCGTAGGCGGGCGTGTGGGTGATGTTGCCGGCGCTGAGGAAGCAGGTCGCGGCAAAGCAGCGACCCATGCGGGCGAGGTCGTCGGCGCTGCGCGGCACCATGTAGCCGACGGGCGTTCGCTCGTCATTCGCGCTTGCGGGCGTGAGCACCACATCCTGCCACGCCGGATCGAAATGGCGGTCGTACCAGAGCGACGTATTGCTCCACCATGGCGCGCGTGGCGGGATGCGTCGGGACGTCCTCGATCTGCCCTTCACCAAGGATGAAAACTCGCCGTCCGTCGCGCAGCGCCTGCGCGGTATTCCGATCCTGTCCGCACCGACTCTCTCCCTATCTCGCCGCGCGCGTTCCGCATCGCCTGCCAGACGCGTTCGCTGGTCGCGGGCATGTCGAGTTCCGCGCACGCCGACCGGCCGCAACGCGTCCATCACCGCGATCATCACCGCCGGCAGCGCGCCGACGCGTCCCGGCCTCCCCGGCACCCTTCGCGCCCAACGGATTGCTCGGCGTGGGCACCGGATTGCTGACGATCTTGATGGTGCACATCATGTCGGCGCGCGGCATGATGTAGTCCATGAAGCTGGCGCTCAGCACCTGGCCGGAGCCGGGCTCGTAGACCACCTGCTCGCCCAGTACCTGGCCGACGCCCTGCGCGACGCCGCCGTGGATCTGGCCCGCGAGGGTCAGTGGATTGATGACGGTGCCGACGTCGTCGACCACCAGATAGGACAGCAGCCCGACCGACGCCGGTGTCCGGATCGACCTCCACCTCGGCGACGTGGCAGCCGTTTGGGAAGGTGTCGCTGCTTCGGGGCATAGGTGGCGTTTTCGTAAAGCCCCGGCTCGACGCCGGACGGCAGTCGCGCCGGCTGGAAGGCGGTCATCGCCACCTGCTTCAGGGTGACGCCGCGATCGGTGCCGGCGACCGTGAACTTGGCGTCGGCGAACTCGATGTCGGCCTCGGCCGCCTCCAGCATATGCGCCGCGATCTTCTTCCCTTTCGCGATCACCTTGTCGGCGGCCAGTCGTCAGCGCCGCGCCGCCGGTCACCATCGAGCGCGAGCCGTTCGAGCCCATGCCGAACGCGACCCGGTCGGTGTCGCCGTCGATGAACTGCACGTCGCTCGGGTCGATGCCGAGCCGCTCGTGCAGGATCTGCTTGAACGACGGTCTCGTGGCCCTGGCCGTGCGTCTTGGTGCCGAGCATCATGATCGCGGTGCCGCTCGGGTTGAAGCGGATCTCGGCATATTCCGGCGTCGGCCCGGCGGCCTGCTCGATCGCGTTCACCACCGCGATGCCGCGCAGCTTGCCCGACGCGCGTGACGCCTCCAGCCGCGCCGGGTAGCCGGCATAGTCGGCCGCCTGCAACGCGAGGTCCATGTTCTTCTCGAACTCGCCGCAGTCATAGAGTGGGCCGAGCGGCGCCTTGGTACGGCAGTTTTTCCGGCGGGATGATGTTGCGTCGCCGCAGTTCGATCGCGGTCGATGCCGAGTTCCTGCGCCGCCGCCTCGATGATGCGCTCGATCAGATAGGCCGCTTCCGGCCGTCCGGCGCCGCGATAGGGCGCGGTGGGGCTGGTGTTCGACAGCACCGCGTCGATGCTCACGTGTGCGGCCGGGATGTCGTAGACGCCCGTTACCGTGAAAATCTGGCCGAACGGCGTGAGAAGCTGGCGGTCGGAGGCGATGTAGGCGCCGATGCTGGCCAGCATGTGCAGGCGGAGGGCGAGGAATTTGCCGTTCGCGTCGAGCGCCAGCTCGATGTCGCCGATGTTGTCGCGCCCGTGCTCGTCGGCGAGCAGCACCTCGGAGCGCTCGCACTTCCACTTCACCGGCCGGCCGAGTTTCTTGGCCGCCCACAGCACCAGGCGGTGATCGACGTATTGCCAGCCCTTGGCGCCGAAACCGCCGCCGACATCGCTCGACGACGACCCGCACCTTGCTTTCCGGCACCTTGAACACGATGTTGGCGAGCATGTCGCGCACGCGATGCGGATAGTTCACGTCGGCATAGAGCGTGTAACGATCCTCGCCTGCGATCATAGGTGCCGATCGAGCCCCGCGGCTCCATGTACTGCGCGTGGACGCGGGTGATGACGTAGCGGCGACGCACCACGTGCGCGGCTTTGGCAAAGGCGGCGTCGGTCGCGGCCCGGTCGCCGCGCTCGTGGGTATGGGAAATGTTGTCCGGGTTCTCGTCCCACAGGCGCGGGCGCATCCGGCTTGGCGGCTTCGGCAAGCGACGTGACCGACGGCAGCGGCTCGTACTGCACGTCCACCAGTTCCGCCGCGTCCTTTGCCTGCGCCAGTCGTCTCCGCGATCACCATGACGACCGTGTCGCCGACGTAGCGCGCGCGGTCGATCACCATGGCGGGCCGCTGCGGCGCGAACATCGGCGATCCGTCGCGCCTTCTTGCGCGGCATCCCGGCTTTCGGCGTGCCGATCCCGTCATCGGCGTAGTCCTGGCCGGTGTAGACGGCGACGACGCCGGGCGCGCGCGCGGCCGCCGCGGTGTCGATGCCGACGATCCTGGCATGGGCGTGCGGCGAGCGGACGAACACCGCCCAGGCCTGCCGGGGCAAGGTGCAGGTCGTCCTGATAATGCCCCTTGCCGGTCAGCAGCCGCACGTCCTCGAACCGGCGAACCGGCTGTCCCACGCCGAACTTCATCCTGGCAAAACCCTCATTCCGGATTGGGAACTCCCGTGATCGGCTCGCCGAACAGCACGAAGGACTTGCCGTCGAAGCGTTCGAGCTGCAGCGTCTTGATCGGGTAGAAATCGGTCGGGCTGGTGGTGATGTGCATGCCCGGCAGCAGCATCGGCACGCGGAAGTCGATATGGGCGACCTGGCGCATCATGTTCTCGCGCGTCAGATCGTCGCCGCATTGCTCGAGCAGCTGCACCAGGCTGTTCGCCATCATGGTGCCGATGACGTAGATAGATGTCGGTCTTGTCCGCCTCGGGCAGGTATTTTTCCATGAAGGCGACCCAGTCCAGGTAATCCTGGTCCTTCGCCCAGCGTGGGTCGGTCGGGTCCTTGAAATAGGTGCTCGAGATGATGCCGATGCCCTTCTCGACGCCGGCCGGCTGCATCACCGCCGCCACCGCCGCCGAGGCGTAGGACAGCAGATGCACCGGGTGCCAACCGAGATCGTACACCTTGCGGATGGCTTGCGCCGCGAATTTCGGGGTCGTCATGTCGATGAATGTATCGGCCCCGCTGTCGTGCAACGCGACCACCTGCGACTCGATCGTCGGATCGGTGATCTCATAACTCTGGATGCCGACGATCATCGACTTGGCGCGGTCGCCAAGCTCGCGCTGGATGCCGCGCACGTAGTCCTTACCGAGATCGTCGTTCTGGTAGAGAATCGCGATCTTCGCGTCGGGGTGCTCCTTGAGGATATACTTGGTGAACACCTGGCCTTCGATCTCGAAGGTCGGCTGCCAACCGATCGTCCAGGGATAGCGCTTGTGGTCGCCGAAACTTGCGGTGCCGCTGGTGGCGAATATCTGCGGCACCTTGTGGTCGTTCAGGTATTTGCGGATGACGGTGTTGGGCGCAGTGCCCTCGGCGGCGAAGATCGCAAACACGTTCTCCTGCTCGACCAGCCGACGGGTCTGCTCGATCGTGCGCGGCGGGAGTAGCCGTCATCAAGGGAAATAAGGTTGATCTTGCGGCCGTGAACACCGCCCCTGTCGTTCACCATGCGCATATAGGCGAGTTCCGCCTTGCCGAACGCCGCGTAGGCCGAGGCCGGACCGCTATAGGGCATCGTCTGTCCCAGCTTGATCTCGGTGGCGGTCACGCCGGGGTCAGCCGCGGCGGCCGGCGGCACGTTCGTCGCCAGGATCAGCAGAAGCGAGGCTGCAAGAGCTGAGCGAATAAGCACGGTTCCTCCGATGATGCCCGTTCAAACCGGGGTGGTTCTGAGGCGCGGATCAGACGAAGCGGGCCGAAATCGACCCGAACGGGCCATAATCGACGTGGAACGTGTCGCCCGCGCGGGCCTCCACCGTGCTGGTGAACGAGCCGCCGAGGACGAATTGCCCGGGCTCGAGGGCGATGTCGAACGGCGCCAGCTTGTTGGCGAGCCAGGCGACGCCGTTCGCCGGGTGGTTGAGCACCGCCGCCGCGACCCCGGATTCCTCGATGGCGTTGTTGCGATAGCAGAGCGCGCACACCCAGCGCAGGTCCAGATCCATCGGGCGCATCGGACGGCCGCCGATGATCAGCGCGGCGTTGCCCGCGTTGTCGGCGATGCTGTCGAGCACGCTGCGCGGCTTGTCGGTCTCGGGGTCGATCCGATGCGCCCGGCCGTCGACGATCTCGGCGGTGGGCACGACGTAGTCGGTGGCGTTGAGCACGTCGAAGATCGTGCAGTCGGGTCCCCTCAGCCGCCGCCCGATGACGAAGCCGACCTCGCATTCAAGGCGCGGCTGGATGAAGCGGCCGACCGGGATCTCCGCCCCGTCGATATAGAACATGTCTTCCAGCAACGCGCCGTAATCGGGTTCGGTGATGTTCGACGGCCGCTGCATCGCCCGCGAGGTGAGGCCGATCTTGTGGCCCTTGACGACGTTGCCCTCGGCGACCTTGAGGGCCACCCAGCGACGCTGCACCGCATAGGCGTCCTCGATAGTGAAGCCGGGGTACTGCACGCTCGGCGGCCGGATCCGCGTCCGCTGCTTCTCGGCCACATGATACGCGCGGGCGATCGTGTCGAGCGTCGTGCCGTCGAGCATGGCGCCGGGCTCAGGACAGGACGGCGGTGAAATCGGCCTGCACCAGCGCCCGGCTGTCGGGCGGCAGGGTCAGGGTGTGCCGGGCCGGCCGCGCCGCCGGATCGGGAAACATTTTTATCCATTCCGCATTGAGGGCGGCACGCTGCGAGACCGGGTCCTTCACCCAGAACGTCACTTTCAGGATGTCGTCGACGGTGCCGCCCGCCGCCTCGATGTCGCTGCGCAGGTTGGCGAACACGTTGCCGACCTGCCCCTCCAGGGTGGGCGGCAACTCACGGGTGCCCGGGTTGGCTCCGCCGATGACGCTCGACATGACGATGTTGCCGATGCGGCTCGCGTTCGGAATCGGGTTCTCGTGCCGCGCCGTCGGACCGTTGATGCTTTGACGTTTGCCCGCCATTGGCCCCTCCTAACCCGCCGGAGCCTGGCAGGATCGAACGAGGCGCGGCCTGTCGGGTATCAGGCGGCTTGCAACCATGGCGTCCTCCGGTCGAGCGTTTCGCATAACCATGCGCGCTCTTTTCCCGGCCGGCTAGTCGCTTGCGTGCCCGCCTCGTGGTCCGGAAGGCGGTTCCCTCCGGACCACAGGCAGACGCGGGCTTTACCGTTCGCGATGGAGCACAAAGGCGATCACGTAGCCGATCGCGACGCCGACCAGCACCGACGCCAGCGGCTGGTCCTTGACCCGGTTGCCGACGTACTCGCCCGCTTGCCCGGCGCGCTGGTATGCGCGGCCGCCAAGGTCGGAAGCACGCTGGTAGGCTTGGCCGCCGAGATCGGAAGCGGCCTCGTAGGCCCTGCCCCCGATATCGGCGGCGTTGGCGCCGAGTTTGCGCACGGTCTCGGCAATCGGGGCGGCTGCCCCGCTTGCGCCGGAGTCCTGGCCAGTCGACCCCTGGCCTCTCGACCCCTGGCCCGTTCCCTCCTGCGACGCCTCGTGCGGCTGGCCGCTGCCGGAGCCAGCCCCGGCAGGCGTGGGGGCGCCCGCAGCGTCCTTGCTGTGCGCAGCGAGCGCGGACGCTGCCGTGCCCTGGATGCCCTTGTCTTCCACGTAACTCTCCCTCCGTGACGGGACCCGAAAGCCGCTCAGACCGTCGTTCGACGCCCGACGATCAGATGGTAGATGACCAGGACCACGATGGCGCCGATGACGGCGACGACCATGCTGTAGATGTTGAAGCCGGTCACGCCGGCCGCTCCGAACTGGTTGAACAGGAAGCCGCCGACGAACGCGCCGATAATGCCGAGGATGATGTCGACGATCATCCCTTCCCCGGACTTGTTGACGATCTTGCTGGCGATGAAGCCGGCGATCAGGCCAAGTATCAGCCAAGCGATGATACCCACGGGATTTCTCCTCCATGCGACTGGACCGCGAACCGGGCGAATGGCAGCGTTCCCTACGCACGTGAAACTGATTGGCGGACGGTAAGTTCCCGCCCAGGTTTCGAGTCGGTCGCCTGACCCGCCCGCGTGTCCGGGGGCCGGCGTCTGCCGCGGCGCGTTTACGAAGGGATAGAGCAAGGTGCGACGCAATACGATCGGCTTGGTCTGGCTGCTCGGCCTGCTGCTGACCGTGATCTTCTACGTGGCCGGCCCCGACCGCTTCCTGATGGTCAGCCTCCGGTTCGTCGACGACGTGCAGGCCGTCATCCGCGCCATCGTCGGCGCCTTTACCGTCGAGGCGTTCGAGCTGGTGCGGGCGATGGCGCTCGGCCTGTTCGCCGTCTTCGTCGTGCTTGGGGTCATGGCATCCCGCCGCGGCTTTCGCGCCCGGGCGGCGCTGATCGTCGTGACCGTCGTGTTCCTGGCGCTGATCTATCCCGCGATCGAGGGCTACTATGTCCCGACCGGCCGCTGGTTCGGCGCCTTCCTGCTCGCCGGGATCGGCGCCCTGGTGATGACGCGACGGCTGATCTCCCCCTGGCCGCACGCGCCGGACGCGCCGCCGCCGGAGGCAGGTCCCTGGGCCGCAAGGCGGCGCTGACGCGCCAGGGCGCGGGCGCGCAGGGTCAGGGCTCGCCGAACAGCGCCTCGGCGGCGCGGCGAAACTCCGCCCGTGACTGATCCCGCGTGTAGAACATGTGGCCGCCCGGATAGAGTTCGAGGCGCACCCGCCCCGCCCCGGCCGCCTCGGGGATTTGGCGGAGCATCAGCTTGGTCTCGAAATACGGGGCGACGAGGTCGTTCATCCCGTGCGTCACCAGCACGTGCAGATGCGAGTCGACGGCGAGCGCCGCCCGCAGCGCGCCGAACGCCTCCGGCCGGGTCGGGCCATGTCCCCAGTCCCAGGCGCGGTTGGCCGCCTCGTTGATCAGCCGGTAGCGGCCGCTCGGTCGCCAGTCGAGCTGGCGATCGTAGAGGTCCACCATCGCGGCGCTGAGCGGCGCGGCCAAGCCATCCATGACCGCGTCGAACAGCGTCGGATCGGCGGCGATCGGGTAAGGGTCGGCGACCGAGATCGTCGGGTCGTAGGCGCTGCCGACCCGGCCATGCTTGCGGTCGAACTCACGCCGGAAGGTGCGCACGTCGATCCGGCCGCCGAGCCGGGCCACCAGCGCGGGGTCGAGCCCGGTCAGTCCGGCCACTTTCGTCGCAATCCGGGCAGTCGCCTGCTGGTCGGAGGCGCCGCGGAGCAGGTCTTGCAGGAACTCGCCGCTGGCATATTGCTCCACGTCGGCCAGCTGGTCGGCGGCAAGTGGGCCGGTCACATCGCGGGCCGCCGCCACCTCGCTCGGCAGGCGCTCGACCCAGTACAGCGGGTCGAACGCGGTGCTGCCGCGTGAGAGATCGAGCACCGGCGAGACGAGGATGAGACCGTTGAAGCCCACCCCTTCACTTTCCGCCGCCGACAATGCGAGCCGGGGCGCGCGGAACCCGGCGTAGCTTTCGCCCAGCAGGTATTTTGGCGATGCCAGGCGGTGGTTTGCCACCAGCCACATCCGCATCGCCTCGCCGATGGAATTGAGATCCCCCTCGACCGACCAGAAATGCCGGCGCAACTCGTCGCCCGAGCCGACCAGCCGGCTATAGCCGGTCCCCACCGGGTCGATGAACACGAGATCGGTGAAGTCGAGCCAGGTCTCGGCGTTGGGCACCAGCTCGGCGGGCGCGGATGGCTCCGTGCGATCGGCGCCGAGCGGCAGCCGCCATGGCCCGACCGCGCCAAGCTGGAGGAACGCCGACGCGGTGCCGGGACCGCCGTTGAGCGCGAACGTGACCGGGCGGGTCCGCTGGTCGGGGTTGTCCAGCAGATAGGCGGTGAACGCGATCTCCGCTTGCGGCGTCCCCTGCGCGTCCGTCAACCGCAGCGAACCCGCCGTCGCGGTGAAATGCAGGCTGCGCCCCGGCAGCTCCAGCACGTGATCGGTGCTCTTGTCGGGCGGCAGCCGGGCACCCGCATCTGCGGCCGGGGAGGAATGCGGCTCGCCCTTGCCGGCACCCGGCGCCGGCTGCGCCGACGCGGCAACCCCAAGGACCAGCGCCGCCGCCAGCCAGGCGGACGTGAGCGTAACCCTGAGTGTCATCCTTGGCTCCTGCGGGCTCTTGCGGACTGCGGCACGGCCCCGTTGAATGGTGGCGGACCGGGGGGAAGCCATGACACAACTTGCGGGCAAGGTCGCCTGGGTCACCGGAGCGGGCAGCGGCATCGGCGAGGCGGCGGCGCTCGCCCTGGCCGCCGAGGGCGCCGCCGTGGTGCTCACCGGGCGGCGGGCCGACCCGCTCGAGGCGGTCGCCGGACGGATCAGGGAACGGCAGGGCACGGCGCACGTGCAGCCGGGCGACCTGATGGACGCCGGGCAGGTTCGGCGCATCGGCGCCGTCATCCAGGACACGCTGGGCCGGCTCGACATCCTGGTGAACAACGCCGGGCTCAACATCACCGACCGCAGCTGGGCCACGCTCACCCCCGAGGGCGCCGCGCTGCTGATCAACGGCAACCTGACCAGTGCCTATCATTGCGTGATCGTGGCGCTGCCGATGATGCGGGCGCAACAGGACGGCGTGCTGATCCACACCAGCTCGATGGCGGGACGAACGCCAAGCCCGATGAGCGGGACTGGGTACTCCGCCTCCAAGCACGGCGTGGTGGCGATGAGCCACACGATCAACATGGAAGAGTGCCAGAACGGCATCCGCTCCTGCGTGATCCTGCCCGGCGAGGTGGCGACGCCGATCCTCGACAAGCGGCCCAACCCGGTGAGCGCCGAGGAGCGCGCGCGGATGCTGCAGGCCGAGGACGTCGCCGACGCGATCCGCTACGTCGCGCTGCTGCCCAAACGCGTGTGCGTCAACGAGATCCAGATCACGCCGACCTGGAACCGCGGCTACATCGCCGCCCAACAACGCAAGCTCTGAAGGAACGACGAGGGATGGCGAGCAACCGATACAAGGTGCTGGTGCCGCGCAGCATGGGCGAGGGCGGGATGGCCCTGCTGCGGGCGCGGGCCGACGTGGAGACGGTGCCGTACGACCCCGGGGTGGAAGGCGCCGCCTTCCATCAGCTGCTCGCCGACACGCACGGCGTGGCGCTGTCGGTGACGCCGTTCCGCGCCGCCGAGATCGCCGCCGCGCCCAGCCTGCATGGTCTGCGCCCGCATCGGCGTCGGCTACGACGCGGTGGAGATCCCGCCGCTGAACGCGCGCCGCATCCCCCTGATGGTGACCGGCACCGCCAATTCCACCTCGGTCGCCGAGCAGGCGATCGCCTTCATCTTCGCCCTCGCCAAGCGCGCCAAGATGATGGACGCGATCGTGCGCGAGGGCCGCTGGGGCGATCGCTACCGGGCGATGCCCACCGAGCTGGCCGGCAAGACGGCGCTGGTGGTCGGTTTCGGCCGGATCGGCACCCGGTCGGCCAAGCGGCTGGCCGCGCTCGAGCTGCATGTGCTGGTCTACGACCCTCTCGTCTCCGCCGAGGCGATCCGGGCCGGCGGCTACGAGCCGGCGACCGACCTTGACACGGCGCTGCCGCGCGCCGATTTCGTCACCATCCACTGCCCGAAGAACGCCGAGACGATCGGGATGTTCAACGCCGCCCGGCTGGCCCGGATGAAGCCGACCGCCTACCTGGTGAACACCGCGCGGGGCGGCATCATCGAGGAGGCGGCGCTGCACGACGCGCTGGTCGGCGGCACGATCGCCGGCGCCGGGCTCGACGTGTTCGACATGGAGCCGACGCCGGTCTCCAACTCGCTGCTGCAGCTCGACAACATGATTTCGGCGCCGCACATGGCCGGGGTCACGGCGGAGGCGATGGAGGGCATGTCGGCGGCGACCGCGCGCAACATGCTGAGCGTGTTCGACGGCGTGCCGCTGCGCGACAACGTGGTCAACCAGGAGGTGCTTGACTGAGCTCGATCAGCCGGCGCTCCTGCCGACGGCTGTAGATCACGACGGCGACGACGACGATGGCGGCGATGACGGCGAACGCGATCGCCAACGGACCTTGCAGCCGCTCGATCGTGTGGCCGAGCAGGTAGGCGCCGAAGCCGTAGAGGCACGACCACAGCACGCCGCCGGCCGCATTTGCGACGAGGAAGCGTCGCCAGTGCATCCCTGTCGCCCCGGCCATCAGGGCGGCGAGGGTGCGCAGAATGGCGATGAAGCGGCCGAACAGCACCACTTTGCCGCCGTGCCGGGCGAACAGGCGCTGGCCGACCGCCAGCCGCTCCGGCGGCAGCAGGATATAGCGGCCGTAGCGCCGCAGGAACGGTACCCCGATGGCGCGGCCGATCAGGTAGCCGAGATTGTCCCCGATGATGGCGCCGGCGGCGGCGGACGCGACGATCCAGCCGATGTTCATCTGATGCGTCGTGCCGGCATAGATCGCGGCGGCGATGATCAGGCTCTCGCCGGGCAGCGGCAGCCCCATTGCCTCGACCCCGATCACCACCCCGACCAGGCCGTAGCCGTAGTGGTGGAGCAGGTCGGTGAGATGATGGATTGAGAGGAAGGACAAAGGCTGACCCCTGCGTGGTTCGGCGACAACCCTCCAGACGGTCGCGAGTTCTTGCGCACCGACGCGGGCTGGCCCACGGTCGGGCGTCAATCTCTGCCGAGGGGAACGATGCCGCAACCCGACCACGTCTCGAAGCTGGGGGTGCCCGACCCGGACGGGCTCGACCCGGATCTGCAGGCGATCTGGCGCAAGTGCGTCGACAAGCTCGGCTTCGTGCCGAACGTGTTCAGCACCTACAGCCTGCGGCCGCAGCGGCTGCGCAACTTCATGGCGATGTATAACGAGATAATGCTGTCGGAGTCCGGGCTGTCCAAGCTCGAACGCGAGATGGTCGCGGTGGTCGTCTCGTCGGCCAACCGCTGTTATTATTGCCTCGTGGCGCACGGCGCGGCGGTGCGGGCGCTGTCGGGCGACCCCGAACTCGGCGAGATGATGGCGCTGAACTACCGGGTCGCCCGGCTCGATTCCCGGCAGCGGGCGATGCTCGACTACGCCTGGAAGCTGACCACGACCCCGTGGCTGGTCGACGATGCCGACCGCGACGCGCTGCGCCGATCGGGTCTCAGCGAGGCCGATCTGTTCGACCTCTCGGAGACGGTGGCGTTCTTCAACCTCTCCAACCGGATGGCATCGGGGACGGACATGATGCCGAACCGGGAATACCACCGGATGCTGCGGGGGTCGGCCGACCGCTAGAGTCTCTGTCGTTGCCGGGCGGCCGCGAGTAGATGCCGGGAACAGGTCCGGGCATGACGGATGGGTTCAGCTCTTGATCACCTGATTGCTGTTCAGGTTGGAGAGGCCGGCGAAGGTGATCGTGGTGTTGTCCGACAGGGTGAGCACGGTGTTGCCGCCGCCGGAAACCGACGAGGCGACGCCGTTCGCGCCATAGCCGACGAGCAGCACCCGATCCTGCGCCGCAAAGTTCTGCAGGATATCGACGCCCCCCGCATTGCCGTTGAAGAACACGAAGACGTCGTTGCCGCTCCCCGCGACGGCGGACAGCGAGCCCTTGCCGGCGACGATGGTGTCGGCGCCCGAGCCGGCCAGGATGGAGTCGACTCCGGAGCCGGCATAGAGCTGGCTGCCGACCTTGGACGTGCTGCCATCCAGGGTCTCGTTGCCCGAACCGGCCTGGTAGATCGCGCCGGCGACGCTGCTGTAGAAGCCGATGCTGCTGCCGTCCGAGCCGTAGATGACCGGCGCCGTGCTGCTGCCGACCACCGTGCTGGCGCCGATCCCGGCGACGAAGGTCAGCGCGCCGCTATCCGCATACACGACGTCGTGGCCGACCCCGCCATAGACCAGCGCCGGACCGCTGCCGGCATAGATCGTGTCCGGCCCGGACCCTTCGACGATCGTCGTGGACCCTGACCCGAGGAAGTCGGTGCGGCTGCCGGTGCCCCCGAAAATCAACGCCGAGCCGGAGCCGCCGATCAGCGTGTCGGCCCCGGCGCCTTCGATGACGGTCGCCTTGCCGGCTCCGAGGAAGTCCACCGTGCCGTTGCTGCTGCCGAACACCGTCCAGTTGCCGGTGCCGCCGCTTATCGTGCTGTTCGATGCGCTGTCCGCATACACCGTGTCGTTTCCGGCTCCCAAGTAGACGGAGTCGCCGGACCCGGTGCCGAGACGGATCGCGTTCGGACCTCCGCCCACCACCACGGTGTCGTTGCCGCCCGCCGTGAGATCGAGGCCGCCGGTGCCGGACAGCACCGTCTGGTTCGCGGCGCCGACAACGGTCACCGGCACGGTGTCGGCGTTCACCAGGACCTGATAGCCTGTTGGCGAGGTATAGGTGCCGCCGGGCGAACCGTCCGGGATCACCGCCTCGCCAAGATTGCCGGCCGGCAACGACGGCGCTGGATTCGGCAGGTTGAAGGCGGTCAGCGTCGAGGCCGCGGCGGCGAGGTTCACCGCCTGCGCCACCTGCTGCGCCAGCGCAAAAGTCTGATCCGTTGAGAGCTGGACCGGGTTGATCACTCCCCCCGCGCCCGTGATCGTTGCCGTCCCACCCGCCATGCCGAGCCGCTCCAATCCCCGCAACCGCAGCCAGCGGTTGCTCCCGCATGGCACCACTTACGGTTTTAGGCAGACAGTCGCAACCCTTGATTGCACTTATTACAGGGACGGAACACAGCTCCAGGTAGCTAAGGTAAACTAGCCTGCTCGACTGAGAATGCGCTCCGCCAGGACGAGGTGTGGCCGGTCCACCATCTTGCCGGCGAGGCCGATGGTGCCGGCCTCGGGGTTGGCCGCGAACGCCGCGACCACCTCGCGCGCCCAGGCGATCTCATCGGGGTTGGGCGAAAAAGTCTCGTTGATCGGATCGAGCTGCGCCGGATGGATCGCCAGCTTGCCGGTGAAGCCGGCCCGCTGCGCCGCCTGCGATTTGGCGCGCAGGCCCGCCTCGTCCCGGAAATCGGCATAGATCGTGTCGATCGCCTCCACCCCGGCGGCCTGCGCGGCGATCACGCACAAGGCGCGCACCAGGCGGAAGGTGTCGTCGTATACCCCGTCCGGCCGACGGTTGGTGGCCCCCAGGAGCGCGGCAAGATCCTCGGCGCCCCAGGTCAGACCGACGAGCCGGGGCGTGATCCCGCCATAGCCGCCAAGACCGAACACGCCCGCCCCCGTCTCCGTCGCGATCGCCAGCACCTTCGTCGCGTAGCGGACGATGCCGTTCGCGACCTCCAGCGCGGAGAGGTAGTCGTCGAGACGGCGCAGATCGGCCGGAGTGCATTTCGGCAGCAGGAGACCGGCCGGCCGCCCCGGCATGACGGCGGCCAGGTCAAGGAGCGCGTCCTCGGTCGCGATCGGATTGATGCGCACCCAGAGATCGGGGCTGCGCGGGCCCTCGAGCGCCGTGCGCGCCAGCACCCGCGCCTGCGGCCGGTTGTGGGCCGCGACGGAATCCTCGAGATCGAGGATCAGGCCGGAGGCGCTCGAGGAGCGACCCTTGGCCAGCTTGCGTTCACTGTCGGCGGGGACGAACAGCAACGAGCGCATGGCTCAGGCCTCCTTCGGCCTGGCGCGCATGAACGCCGCCCGGATGCAGGTCGCCACCAGTTCGCCGCGCTGGTTGAACGCCTGGTGCTCGAACTCGACGATGCCGGCGTCGGGGCGCGACCGGCTCTGCCGCTTGCTGCGCACCGTCGAGCGGACCCGCAAGGTGTCGCCATGGAACACCGGTTTCGGGAACTCCACCTTGGTCATGCCGAGATTGCCGATGGTGGTGCCGAGCGTCGTCTCGGCGACGGTGATCCCGACCATCAGCCCGAGGGTGAAGATCGAGTTCACCAGCGGCCGGCCGAACTCCGTCCTCTTGGCGAACTCCGCATCGAGATGCAGCGGCTGCGGGTTCATCGTGAGCGTGGTGAACAGCACGTTGTCCATCTCGGTGACGGTCCGCGTCATCGCGTGATCGAACACCTGCCCTTCGGTGAACTCCTCGAAATACAGCCCGGCCATCGACCGTTCCCCCTGTTCTGACGTTCGCCCGCGACCTTCGAGCGTCGTGGTCGGGCGACACTCTTGCCCCCCACCGGCGGTGCCGCAAGGCGGGCTGCTCGGGCCAGCGGACCAAAGCGCCGAAATAAATCGCGAGCGCACGCAACCCCGGCGCGGCCACCGTCTTAATGTGACGAACATTCACATTTGTCTCGAAAGTGCTTTTCGCGTCGCGCGCTGCGGTCGGTCGATAACCGGCACGACGGACGCGACTGCTCGTCCCGCAACCGCAATCCACCCAGCAAGGAGACCATGATGCCAGAAGAGACGATCGTCGCCGTGTACGACTCGGCGGCCCACGCCGATGCCGCCATCGCCGACCTCAGGGCCGCGAACGTTCCCGAGAACGCGATCAGCCGCCATGCCGGGACCACGGGCACCGCTGGTGCCGCTCCGCCGCCGGTTCGCGAGCAGGGATTCTGGGCGAGCCTGTTCGGCGGCGACGCCGACCGCGACACCACCGTCTATGACCGCAGCATGGACAGCGGCTCGTCGGTCGTGGTCGTCAAGGTGCCGCAGGAGCACGTCGACGCCGTGACGCGCATCCTGGAGCGCAACAACCCGATCGACATCGACGAACGGGCGACCGGCTACGGGCTGACGCAAAACACCGCCGCGACCACGAGCACCACCAGCGCCAACGCGAGCACCGTCGGCGTTGCCGGGTCGATGGCGACGCCCGCCGCCCCTCGCCCGGCAGCCACGACCGCCGCGCGCACGGCCGAGGAGAGCGGCACGATCCAGCTCGCCGAGGAGAGCCTGACCGTCGGCAAGCGGCTGGTGAACCGGGGCGGGGCGCGCATCCGCCGCTATGTCGTCGAAACCCCGGTCGAGGAGCAGGTCAGGCTGCGCGACGAGAAGGTGACGCTGGACCGCCGCCCGGTCACGGACGGCCGGCCTGTCACGGCGGCCGACTTCAAGGACGAGACCATCGAAGTCACCGAACAAGGCGAGGAAGCCGTGGTCGGCAAGACGGCCCGCGTGGTCGAGGAAGTCAGCCTGCGCAAGGAAGCCACCGAGCGGGTCGAGACGGTCCGTGACACGGTGCGCAAGGAAGAGGTCGAGGTCGAGCGGCTGCCGGGCAGCGCCACAACGACCATCGGCACGACCACGGGGACGACTGGCAGCACGACCAGCACCGGAACGACGACCACCAGCACAACCGTGGACCCGCGCGCGCCGAAAGTCTGATTTCGACGCGATGCCCCTGATCCGGGGTGCCTCGCGGCACCCCGGATTTTGGCTGACCGCGGGACGGTTCTCCCCGGCAGCTTCGAGAGCGTAAGGGCGTTGTCTCCGGGTGGCCGCCCTCAGAGAGCGGGCGGACCCGCCCTGTTGAATGAGGAAACGCTATGGTGGATGTTGCGAGTATCATGCCGGGGATGGAGGTGGTCGGTTCCGACCGGCAGCACGTCGGTCGTGTCGACGCGATCGAAGGTCAACGCATGAAGCTCAGCAAGGCCGATCCGCTGGCGGGAGGCGAGCATCACTACCTCCACGTCGATGTGGCGGACGTGGTCGCGGACGGGCGCGTGGTGCTGAACCGCACCGCGGCCCAGGCCCGCGACGAGTGGGGCGTCAAGCAGGTCGGCTGATCAGTAGGGCCGATAGTAGTAGTAGGGCGGCGCCGGCCGGTAGGACGGCGGCGGCAGCGGCGGTCGATAATAGCGATACGGCGGCGGCCGCCAGTATGCCCTCGGGCCGTAATAGGGTGGCGGCCCGCGATAGACCCGGTTCGGGTGCCATCGTCCCCAACCGTCGTACCAGGCATAGGCCGGCGACGTCGCAGCCCACGCGGTCAGTCCGCCGGCCATGCCGAGCACGAGCAGCGCGCGTGTGAGCACCCGGGTTGCGCCGGTCAGGCCCGCTTGCGGGGCGGCTTGGTCGTCGCCTGGGCGGCCGCGCGTCTGGCGGGCTTGGCCTCGGATGCCGGCTTGTCGGCCGAGGACGCAACGGCCGGCGCTTTGGCCTTCGGGGCGGCGGGCTTGGCCGGTGTCGCCGCCTGACCAAGACTTTCTTCAGCGCCGCCATCAGGTCGACGACGTTGCCGCGATCGGCCGGGGCCGCCTCTTGCGCCTCAAGCCCCTCGCCCTTCAGCTTGGCGTCGATCATCGCCCGCAGCCGTGTCTCGTAGCGGTCCTCGACATCGGCCGGATCGTAGCGGCCGGTCTGGCGGTCGATCAGCTGAACGGCGAGCTGCACCATGTCGGGATCGGTCCTGATATCCTGCGCGTCCTCGAACAGCGGCTTGGCCGGATTGAGGTCGCGTTCCTCGTGCAGCGTGTGCGCCACCAGGCCGCCATCCGCCGGCCGCAGCGCCAGGGTTCGTTCGCGCTGCGCGATGACGACGCGGGTCAGGGCGACCCGCCCGGTCCTGGCGATCGCCTCCCGCAACACGGCGTAGACATCCTCGCCCGCCTTGCCGTCCGGCGCGAGGTAGTAGCTGGTGTCGTAGAAGATCGGGTCGATCGAGTCCGCCTCGACGAACTTTTCGACCGTCATGGTCGAGGAGCTTTCCACTTTCACGCTGTCGAAGTCGGTGTCGGCCAGGACGAGAAAATGGTCCTTCTTGAACTCGTAGCCCTTCACGAGATCGCGGCGCGACAGTTCCTGGTGCGTCTCGGCGTCCTGCGTGATCATGCGGATGCGGTTGCCGGTCTCCGGGTTGATCAGGTTGAACCGGATGGTCCCACGACCATGCTTGGCGCTGTAGAGTGCCACGGGGCACGAGACGAGGGCCAGCCGCAGGTGCCCGCGCCAGATCGGTCGCTGTGCCATCAGGATGTCCCACCCAAGAACGTATAGAGAACCCGCCGTTGAACTTGCACGGCGGAATAGATCGTTCAAAGCGAGCGGTGTGGGAAGAAGGCCGCCGTCGGCCGCCCGATTGCGGCAGCCAACACGCCGGATGAGATCGATCCTGTAACGGCTTAGGGCGCTTCGGCTTTGCCGATTTTGTATGAGCCGCGCGTTCCGGCCGGGGCGATCGCACAACTCCGTGATGCTGCGCCGATCTAAACCGTGCCGACCGTGGGCGCTGGCCGGTGGGCGCTGGGCCGGCGCGAACGGCGCGGCTAGCGCTCGTCCTCCCCGGGCTCCGGCTCGACCTCGATGTCGGGGCCGATCGTGTCGGCGTCGTCCTCGAGGTCGGCGGTGTCCTCGATCACGTCCTCCTCCTCGGCATCCTCGATGCCTTCGACCTCGACATCCGCCTCCTCCGGCACCGGCACCGGCTTCTTGGGGCGGCGGTCCTCGGCGACGTTGCCGCCGGAGCGCCGCGGGCGCGGCACGTCGATCGGCTGCTCGGTGCCGCATTTCGGGCAGACGGCGGGACTTTTCAGCAAGTCGTAGAAGCGCGTGTTGCACGAAACGCAGACGCGCTTGGTGCCGAGTTCTGGCTTGACCATCGGGGAGGCTCGGTTCCGCGGATGAGAAGCGGCGGCCCATGCCACCCTCCCACGCGCCTGTCAAACCGGATTCCGGCATGCTAAGCGGCGCCTTCGCCACGGATCGCCGCGATGACCCCTCCTGCCCCGCGCCCGCTCCGGGCCCGCCGGCCCGCCGTTTCCCTCTCGGGGACGCTGTGCGTGCCGGGCGACAAGTCGATCAGCCATCGGGCGCTGATGTTCGGCGCCCTCGCGGTGGGAGAAACCCGCATCACCGGGCTGCTGGAGGGCGAGGACGTGCTGCGCACCGCCGCCGCCATGCGGGCGCTGGGCGCCGAGGTGGTGCAGGACGCGCCGGGCGCCTGGCGCGTCGCCGGCCGCGGCATCGGCGGGCTGATCGAGCCGGCGGACGTGCTCGACATGGGCAATTCCGGCACCGCTGCGCGCCTGCTGTGCGGCATCCTGGCGAGCCACGACCTGTTCGCCGTGATGACCGGCGATGCCAGCCTGCGGCGGCGGCCGATGCGGCGGGTGATCGACCCGCTGAGCGCCTGCGGTGCCCGTTTCGTCTCCCGCGAGGGCGGCCGTCTGCCGCTCGCCGTCCAGGGCGCGGCCGACGCGCTGCCGCTCGAGTATCGCCTGCCGGTCGCCTCCGCCCAGGTGAAGTCGGCGCTGCTGCTGTGCGGCCTGAACGCGCCGGGGACGACGCGGGTGGAGGAGCCGGAGCCGACGCGCGACCACAGCGAGAACATGCTGCGCCATTTCGGCGCTACCGTCCGGGTCGAGCGGGCCGGCGCCGGGCGGGTGATCGAACTCGACGGCCAGCCGGAGCTGCGTGCCGCCCCCATCGCGGTCCCCGGCGACCCCTCCTCGGCGGCGTTCTTCCTGGTCGCGGCGCTGATCGTGCCGGGTTCGGTGCTGCGCATCGCCGGGGTCGGGCTCAACCCGCTGCGCACCGGCCTGCTCGCCTGCCTGCGCGAGATGGGCGCCGATCTTGTCGTCGAGCACGAGCGCACCCAAGGCGGCGAGCCGGTCGGCGATCTGCTGGTCCATGCCGGCGCGCTGCGCGGGGTGGACGTGCCGCCCGACCGCGCGCCGAGCATGATCGACGAGTACCCCATCCTCGCCGTCGCTGCCGCCTGCGCCTCCGGCGTCACGCGGATGCGCGGGCTGCAGGAGCTGCGGGTCAAGGAGAGCGACCGCCTCTCTGCGACTGCCGCGATGCTGGCGGCGAACGGCGTGCGCGTATCGGTCGAGGGCGACGACCTTCTGGTACACGGCGCTGGCGGGATGCCGCCCGGGGGTGGGATGGTGGCGACCCACATGGATCATCGCCTCGCCATGAGCGGCCTGGTGCTCGGGCTCGCCGCCGCAGCGGCCGTCACGGTGGATGAGACCGCATTCATCGACACCAGTTTTCCGGGCTTTGTCGAGCTGATGAACCGTGCAGGGGCGGCGATCGGCTAGAATGAGCGCGACGGAGCAGGAGGGAGAGCGATGGCGGACAGGCTGTTCGACCCGGGCGCACGCAAGCGCGAGGTCCGTCTCAGCATCAACGGGGATCTTTATTCTAAGGCGCAAGCGGCGGGCGTCGACACCACCGGTGTCGCCGAGGCGGCAATCGCTCGGGCACTGCATCAAGCCAACCGCGAGCAGCTGCTCGCCGACATCCGCACTGACATGGAGGTAGTGGATCGCTTCATCGCCGAGCATGGCGACCCTGTCGCTGAACTGCGAGAGATGTTCGGCACGCTTTGATGCAGCACGACGTGTTCGCAAATCCTGCGCCCCGGACCCGTGCCGCTTACCCATATCTGGTGGTGCTTCAGGCCGATCTTGCCGCTGATGGGAGCCGGCGTGTCGTCGCGCCCATGGCGACGCGCTCCGCCATGCCCGGAGCAACGGGCAGACTGCTCCCCGGAGTACAGGCTTGATGAGCACGAGTATCGCGTCATCCTGGAACTGATGACCTCGGTGCCGAAGCACGCGCTAGGCGACAGATTGGGCTCCGTGGCGGCGTATCGCGACGAGATCACCCGCGGGATTGATTGGCTGTTCACGGGTGTCTGAGATCTGCGGCGCCTCTACGGCAAGTATGTTGATTGTCGCGATCGACGGGCCGGCGGCTGCCGGCAAGGGAACCTTGGCGCGCCGGCTCGCGTCGGCCTTCGACCTGCCGCATCTCGACACCGGGCTGCTCTACCGGGCGGTCGGCCGGCTTGTGCTCGATGCCGGCGGCGACCCGCGCGATCCGGCGAGGGCGGCGGCGGCGGCGCGCTCCCTCTCCCCCGCTGACCTCGAGCGGGGGGATCTGCGCGGCCCGGAGGCCGATGCCGCTTCGGCCGCAGTGGCCGCCATCCCGGCGGTGCGGGAGGCGCTACTCGCGTTTCAGCGCGGCTTCGGGCGCGAGCGTGGCGCGGTGCTGGACGGGCGCGACATCGGTACCGCGATCTTCCCCGACGCGCCGGCGAAACTGTTCGTGACCGCAAGCCTCGACGCCCGCGCCGGCCGCCGCTGGCGGGAACTGCACGCCAAGGGAGTGCAGGCGGACCTCGCCCGTGTCACCGAGGAGATGCGCGAGCGGGACGCCCTCGACGCGGCCCGCGCCGCCGCGCCGCTGCGCCCCGCGGCGGATGCGGTGCTGCTCGACACCACGCACCTCGATCCGGACGCCGCCTTCGCGGCGGCGTTGGCGATCGTGCGGAACCGAGTTTCTACTTGATCTTGCCGAGTTCGCGCAGCTGGCGCTCGATGTTGCCCATCAACCCGACCGACGGCGTCGCCGTATTGAGATCGGTGATGCGCTCGAAATTGTCCTGGACCATCTCGATCGTCACCGGCTTGTCGGGGTCGAACGCGACGCCCTCGGTCATGAAATACTGCACCCGCGCGAACGTCCCCGCCGTCGCCGCGATGATTTCGCCGGAAACCTTGCACTCCTCGCTGACGAGATAGGCGACCGCGGGCGACACCAGTTCCGGGCGCATGTATTCGGCGACGCCGGGCGGCAGCAGGTTCTCGGTCATCCGCGTCTTGGCGGAGGGCGAGATGGCGTTCAGCATGATGTTGTATTTCGCGCCCTCGAAGCGCAGGCAGTTGATCAGCCCGTTCACCGCCATCTTCGCCGCGCCGTAGTTGCTCTGGCCGAAATTGCCGACCGTGCCGGAGCCCGAGGTGGTGACCACGACGCGTCCGTACTTGCGCTCGCGCATGATCGGCCACGCCGCCTTGAGGGGATAGACGGAGCCCATCAGGTGCACCTTCAGCACCGTCTCGAAATCCTGCATGTCCATGTTGATGAACGCCTTGTCGCGCAGGATGCCGGCGTTGGCGACCAGGATGTCGAGCCGGCCCCAGGTGTCCATCGCGGTCTGCACGATGTTGGCGCCGGATTTCTCGTCGGCGACGGAATCATAGTTGGCGACCGCCTCGCCGCCGGCCGCCTTGATCTCGGCCACCACCGTGTCGGCGACCGCGTTGGCGCTGCCCCGTCCGTCCACCGCGCCGCCCGGATCGTTGACCACCACCTTGGCCCCTCGGCTGGCCAGCAGCTTGGCGTGTTCGCGACCCAGCCCGGCCCCGGCGCCGGTGACGATGGCGACGCGGTCGTCGTAGCGGATGGTCATGGGATCGGTCCTTCCTCGGTGCGTGTCCTTGGCCGTCCGTATCGCGCCGACGGGGAAAAACGTCCAGAGGGTGGCGGGACCGGCGGCAAGCGGCTAGCATCGTCCACAACCGACCCGAAGGAAACGCGGATGAAGGACCACGCCCTGCGCAGCGGGATATTCCTGGCGCCGTTCCACAATCTTACGGAAAACCCGACGCTCGCCATGCAGCGCGACATGGAGCTGATCGAGCACCTGGACCGGCTGAACTACAGCGAAGCCTGGGTCGGCGAGCACCATTCGAGCGGGTTCGAGATCATCGCCTGCCCGGAGATGTTCCTCGCCGCCGCCGCCGAGCGCACCCGCCACATCCGGCTCGGCACCGGCGTGGTGTCGCTGCCCTACCACAACCCGTTCATGCTGGCCGACCGCATGGTGCAGCTCGACCACATGACGCGGGGGCGCGCGATGTTCGGCGTCGGGCCGGGCGCCCTGGTGCAGGACGCCTATCGGATCGGCATCAACTCGGAAGACCAGCGGCCGCGGATGAACCAGTCGCTCGACGTGCTGGTCAAGCTGCTGCACGGCGAGACGGTGACGGAGAAGACCGACTGGTACGAGCTGCGCGACGCCCGGCTGCAACTCCCCTGCTACACGAGGCCGGCGATGGAAATGGCGGTCGCCGCCGCCCGTTCGCCCGCCGGAGCGCTCGCCGCCGGTCGGCACGGCCTTGGCATGCTGTCGATCGGCGGCACCAGCCCCGACGCGATGAAGCACCACGCCAACAACTGGAACCTCTACGAGGAGCAGGCGCGCGAACACGGCCATGTCCCGGACCGGCGCAAATGGCGACTGGTGAGCCTGTTCCACATCGCCGAGACCCGCGAGAAGGCGCGGGCGAACGTGCAGCACGGCATCCAGGCGTTCTGCGACTACTTCAACAACATTTCTACCTTTCCGATCGTGCCGGCCGATGCTGGTGATCCCTACACCTATCTCACCGAAACCAGCTCGGCCTGCATCGGCACGCCGGACGACGCCATCGCCTATATCGAGCGGCTGCAGGAAGGCTCGGGCGGCTTCGGCGCCATCCTCGAACTCGCGCACAACTGGGCCGACTGGGCGGAGACGAAACGGCATTACGAGCTGATGGCGCGCTACGTCCACCCGCACTTCCAGGGTTCCCGCGAGCTGCGCCGGGCGAGCTACGACTACGCCGGGGAGCACCACTCGATCTTCTTCGAACAGGGCAGAGTCGCCGTGCAGAACGAGATCGACCGGCGCGCCGCGGCGCAGAAGCGGACGGCGGCCGAGTAGTCATCCGGCAATGGCGGTCGTGCGAGAGAGGACGGACGGGGTTGGCGAAATCCGCACGCTGGGGCTGATCTCGGCGGCGCATCTCATCAGCCACTTCCACATCCTTGTTCTGCCGCCGCTGTTCCCGTTCCTCAAGCTGCGGCTCGGTGTCGGCTTCGTCGAGCTTGGCCTGGCACTGACGGTGTTCAACGTGGTGTCGGCGTTGACGCAGGCGCCGATGGGGTTTTTGGTCGATCGCGTCGGACCGCGACGGGTGCTCGTCGGCGGCCTGTGTCTCGGCAGCGCCGCGTTCGTCTCGTTTGGATTGGTGCCCACCTACCCGGTGCTGCTGGCAAGCGCCGCCTGTGCCGGGCTGGCGAACAGCGTCTATCACCCGTCCGACTACGCCATCCTGTCGGCGCGGATCGGCGAGAGCCGGATCGGCCGGGCGTTTTCCGTCCACACCTTCGCCGGCTACTTGGGCGGCGCGATCGCCCCACCTTTCGTGCTGCTGGTCATGGCCACTGCGGGCCTGCGCGCGGCGATCGTCAGCGCCGGCGCCATGGGCCTGCTCGCCGCCCTGCCGCTGTGCTTCGCGCGCGACCTCGACGCGCCGGTACGCGCGCCGAAGACCTCGGCGCCCGCCGACACGAGCGCCTGGTCGCTGCTGACGCCGACGGTGCTCAGCCTTACCGCGTTCTTCGTGCTGCTCAGCCTGTCGACCGGCGGCATCCAGTCGTTCTCGATCACCGCCTTCACCACGGGCTACGGCATCAGCCTGTCGGCGGCGAACGTCGCGTTGACGGCGTTCCTGCTGACCAGCGCGTTCGGCGTGCTGGCCGGCGGCTTCGTCGCCGACCGCACGCGCCGGCACGGCGAGGTCGCGGCCGGCTGCTTTGCGGTGAACGCCGCCCTGGTGCTGCTGATCGCCATGCTCGCGCCGGGTCCGATCCTGCTGGTGCTGCTGATGGCGAGCGCCGGTTTCCTGTCAGGCGTGATCTCGCCGTCGCGCGACATGCTGGTGCGCCAGGCCGCTCCCCCGGAGGCGGCGGGACGCGTGTTCGGCATCGTCACGACCGGCTTCAACATCGGCGGCGCGGTGGGTCCGCTGCTGTTCGGCTGGATCATCGACCACGGCCAGCCGAGCTGGATTTTCTTCGCCTCCGCCGCGTTCATGCTGGCGACGGTGGTGCTGGCGCTGCTCGGTGAGCGCCAGGGCGGACGACGCGCCCGGGCGCGCGCCGCGTTTTCGTAGGAGGAAAAAGAATGGTCATCGTGCAGGTGAACTACCGCCGGCCGGAGATGGACAAGGCGGCGTGGGAGGCGCGCTACACCGACGATCGCGCGGCGCAGTTCCTTAGCGTGCCCGGACTGCAATGGAAGATCTGGCTCGACGGCAGCGACGAGCGTCGCGCCGGCGGGATCTACCTGTTCGAGGACCGCGCGGCGGCGGAGGCGTATGTCAACGGCCCGATCGTCGCGCGCATGAAGGCCAACGCCGATGTCGGCGAACTGGAGATCCGCGTGTTCGACGTACGCGAACGGATGAGCGAGATCACCCGCGCGCCGATCGGGCCTCGGGCGCAGGCGGCGGCGGAGTAGGCGAGACCCTCGTTGACACGTCATGGCCGGACTTGATCCGGCCATCCGTGCGCTCCACGAACCGTGGCGTGGATGCCCGGATCAAGTCCGGGCATGACGACGCTGACCAGGTCAGTCCGGGTCAGGCCCGTTGACGCGCGCATAGCCTGAGCCGAACGCGGCGTCGCGCTGCTGGAACGCGTGCTTTACCCCGTGCGCGCGCATCGTCTCGCGGAAGGCGCGTGCCTTGGGGGCAAGATGGCCGCGGGCGTCGATCTCCGACGACAGGCGCTGCATCGTCCGCGCGCCCATCAGCTCGAGGCCGAGATTGACCAGCCGCTTGTTGGCCGCCAGCAGGTGCGGATCGACGAGGCCGAGCCGGTCGGCCAGCCGCATCACCTCGGCTTCGAGGTCGGCCGCCGGCACCGCTTTCAGCGCCAGGCCGATCTGCGCCGCGTCCGCGCCCGACAGGCTGTCGCCGGTGAGCAGCAGGCGCTTGGCCCATTGCGGGCCGCACAGATACAGCCACATGTTCTCGGGCGGCGTGCCGAGGTCGCGCACCGGGGGAAAGCCGATGCGCGCGTCCTCGGCGACGATCACCATGTCGCACAGCCCGATGATGCCGGTGCCGACGCCGATGCAGGTGCCGTGTACCGCCGCGATGACCGGCTTGTGCATGTCGAACAACACCATGCGCAGGCGCTGGCCCTGTTCCAGGCGCCACACGTCGTCGTCGATCTCGGTGCGGCCACGATACTGCTCGCCGCGATCCTCCCGGTACTCGGTGAGGTCGGCGCCGGCGCAGAAATGCGGCCCGGCGCCGCGCAGCACGACGCAATGCACCGGATTGTGGTCGTCGGCCTCGGCGAGTGCGGCCGCGAGTTCCTGCTGCAGCTTGTGGCTCAGGGCGTTGCGCCGCTCCGGCCGGTTGAGCGTGATGATCGCGGTCGTGCCGCGAACCTCGTAGGTGATCTGCTCGAAGTCCATCGCTCGCCTCCCCTGGCAGTTCCCGTCACATGTCCTCCAGCTCCCGGCCGCGGGTCTCGGTGACCGCGCGCGCGACGAAGACGAAGGACAGGAAGGCCATGGTGGCATAGATGCCGTAGGCGAGGCCAAGGCCGGCGGAGGCCAGGGCGGGAAAGGTCTGGGAGACCACGAAATTGGCGACCCATTGCGTCGCCGCGGCGACTGCGAGCGCGTAGGCGCGGATGCGGTTGTTGAACATCTCGCCGAGCAGCACCCACACGACCGGTCCCCAGCTCATGCCGAAGAACACGACGTAGAGGTTGGCGGCGACGATCGCGATCACGCCGTTGGTGTCGCTGAGGACGGGAACCGACGCGCCGCCGCTGACCTGGGTGGGCGCGGTGCCGAATATGTAGGCCATCGTGCCCAGGGTCAGCGCCATGCCCAACGAGCCGACGAGCAGCAGCGGCTTGCGTCCGGTCCGGTCGATCAGGACGATCGCCACCAGGGTGGTCAGGATGTTCGTCACCGAGGTGATGACGGTGATTGCCAGCGAGTTGGACTCGGTGAAGCCGACCGCCTGCCACAACACCGACGAATAGTAGAAAATGACATTGATGCCGACGAACTGCTGGAACACCGAGAGCAAGATACCGACCCAGACGATCGGCAGCAGTCCCAGCGCCGGACCTTTCAGATCGCGGATCGACTGGACGGTTTCCAACCGCATGGTCTGCTGGATTTCGGCGATCTTGACCTCCGGCGGAGGCGTGCGGCTGACGAAGTGGCGCAACACGTTGATGGCCTCTTCGATGCGGTGCTTGGCCACCAGGTAGCGCGGCGATTCCGGGATCATGCCCGCCAGGACGCCGTAGATGAGGCTGGGCAGCGCTTCGGAGATGAACATCCATCGCCATGCCGCGAGCCCGAGCCACAGCGTGCCGCTCGCGCCGCCGGCCGCCGTCGCGAGTGCGTAGTCGACCAGCAAGGCGGCGAAGATGCCGACGACGATCGCCATCTGTTGCAACGAGCCGAGCCGGCCGCGCAGATGGGCCGGGGACACTTCCGCGATGTAGGCCGGGGCGATCACGCTCGCGGCCCCGACCGCAAGGCCGCCAACAACCCGGAAGAAGGTGAACGACCAGATCTCCCAGGCGAGGCCCGCGCCGATGCCGCTGATGAAGAACAGGATCGCGGCGACCTGCATCACCGCGATCCGCCCGTAGCGGTTTGACAGCGGTCCGGCGAACCACGCACCGACGGCCGATCCCAACAGGGCACTGGCGACGGAAAATCCCAGCAGCGCGTCGCCGACTTGCGACCACTCCCGGATCGCCTTGACGGCGCCGTTGATGACCGCCGTGTCGAAGCCGAACAGGAAGCCGCCCAACGCCGCCGTGGCGGCCACCAGAACGATCCGCCCGACGGGCGGCATGTCGGCGGGAGCGTCGGTCATGCCGGTGGAGTCGAGGTATCCACCCGATCCCTGGTTGGCCATTTCTCCCCCCTGCGTTGAGTTGCTTAGCGGCAACAATACTTTGCTTGTCTATGGCGCGCAGTTTATCGCAGCCGGGGAGTGCCGGCCAGCCGGCTCTAATCGAAGTAGCGCAGCGCGAAGGTGATCTTCGCGCCGCCCGGCGTCACCCGGAAGGCGGCGTCGTCAAAGCTCGGCGGCCCGAACCGCATTTTCGCATCGTTGGAAAAGCCCATCCCCTCACGCGGGATGCCGAAGATGTTGCGGTCGATGACCCGATTGTCGTTCTCGTCGTGGAAGGCCTGCGCCGCATAGGTGCCGGGAGGCACGCCGACAACCCGCACCAGCACATCCCCCTCCCGGGCGGGCGCGCCGCCGCGCCATGGGCACTCGGGCCGCAGGAACTGCTCGCGCGGACAGACGGCGACCAGCACGTGACCGCGCGCATTGCGCACGCCGGTGACGGTGACCTCGACAGTGCCCGCCGGTGCCTGCGCGAGCAGCAACGGCACGAGCGCCGGCAGGATGACGCGCTTCATTGCGCCGGGTAGATGCGGCCGCGCCAGGTCGCCGGCCGCCCTCGCGCAGCGCGCAGCAGCGCCGACCACTGGATCAGCAGCAACGCCATCACGCCGAGCGGGTGCAGCGGTACGCTCGCCAGCGGCTGGCGGAACCGCCATCCCAGCAGGAGGCGCAAGCCGAGGCTGCCGCACACGGCCAACGCCGCCGCCGCGCCGGGAGCGATCACCAGGAGGGCGAACGGCAGCACATGTCCGCCGCCGAGCAGCACCGTCCACACCGGCAGGGCGACCGGCTTCGCCATGCCCTCGGTGGCGTTCTTGCCGAAACCCTCCCAGACCTCGCCCGGGCGGGTGTACATGCGGCAGGACGCGAGATTGGTCGCGTCAAACAGCCCGGTCATCAGACCGGCGGCGCGGAATGCGCGAGGCAGCGTGACGCCGTCGTGCAGCGAGGCGCGGATCGCCGTGTGGCCGCCGGCGCGGACATAGGCAGCGCGCCACGCCACCATCAATTGGCCACAGCCGGCGCCGAACGCGGGCGCCCGGAACATCTGCATCAAGGGCATTGGCAGATACCCCAGCAGCAGGGAATAGATCAGCGGCGTGATCAGCCGCTCCGACCAGCTGCCGGTAATCTGGCGCGGAAAGCCGCTGGCGAGCCCGACATCGTGGCGCGCCATGTAGCCGGCGATGCGCGACAGCGCGTCGGGCGCGAGCCGCACGTCGGCGTCGATGAACACCATCAGCTCATGCCGCGCGCATCGGGCAAGCGCCGCGCAGGCGTGCTGCTTTCCGGACCAGCCGGGCGGCAGGGACGGCGCCTTGGCGACGCGCAGCCGCGGATCGGGGATTGCCGCAAGGATCGCCGCCGTTCCGTCGGTCGAATGGTCATCGAGCACGACCAGCTCGAGATCGACGTCCGCGCTGGCCAGCACCGCGGCGACGCAGTCAGCGATGTTCTTCTCCTCGTTGCGCGCCGGGATCAGGACCGACACCGGCGGCCGGCCGGTATGCCGCGGCGGAGCACGGAACACCGCAAGATTGACGAGGGCCATCAGGAGCGGAAATGCGGCGAATCCGAGGGCGATGTCTGAGAGAAGCGTCATCCGCGCTCGCCCTGGTGGCTGGCGTCGAAGCGGCGTCCGCCGAACCAGGCGCGCGCCCGACGCCACAGATCGTAGCTGCCGCCGACGCCGACCGTGCCGCGATGCAGGGTGAGGAACAGCGATGCGTCCCGCGCGCAGGCCTCGTCCGCGAGGGCGTCCATGCAGGCGCCCAGCTCGGCGCCGAGCAGCGACGTCCAGGCGACGACGTCGCGCGTGTCGTCGGCGGCGATCGGTCGGCCGAAGCGGACCAGCGCCTCGGGTTTGCGCTCGTTCCAGAACGGATACTCCAGCGCGAGCGGCAGGATGATGGCGCCCGGCGTGCGGCGCGCGAGATGCGCGAGGCCCGGGCGAAGTTGCAGCGGCCGTTCTCGCGGGTCGGTGAACGCGCCCTCGGCGGTGATCCAGAGCGCGTTGCCGGGGTCGGCGAGGATGCGTTCGCTCGTGCGCAGGAACTGCGCGGCGCCTCGCGCCCCCGGTTCGAGCCCGAAGACGCCCAATCGGCGGAACAGGCCGTATTTGGCGAGCGCCGCTTCCTCCATCGGGCCGTAGCCCGCCCGGCCCGGCAGCAGCGCGGTGTTGAGCAGGAAGAAGATCGCCGGGTCCCACCAGGACGGGTGGTTGGTGTAGACGATCAGCGGGCGGCCTGGCGACGACCGGTGCGGGCAGGCCGGTGCGCGAGACGCGGACGGCGTGGAAGTTGCGGCCGCAATACCAGCGAAGGTATCGCGTGAAACCACGCACGAGACGCGGCGATCGGCGAGGGAGCAGGTCTCTCGTCATGGCCGGAGTTGAGCGATTGCTGTCCGATTTTGCAACGTACCCGAAGCAAGCGACTTTGCAGTCATCAACCGGTCATGCCCGGACTTGATCCGGGCATCCATCTCACAGGTCCGGGAACCGGCGGAATGGATTGCCGGGTCAAGCCCGGCGATGGCGAGCTGGCGCAAGGCAGAGTTGGACCGGGCGCGAGCCACGCACGCCCTCAGGCGGCCCGGTCCTGGGACGCCCGGTCCTGGTCGAGCGTATCGGCGGCGATCCAGCCGGACATGAGGACCATCGGCATCCCCGGCCCAGGATGCGCGGCACCGCCGGCGAGATACAAGCCCCTGAGGTCGCGCGAGCGGTTGCCCGGCTTGAAGGCGCCGAAAAACCGCCCGTGACTGGCAAGACCATAGATCGCGCCGTTGAGCACCCGATACCGGTCGTTGATGTCCTGCGGCGTCAGCCAGCGCTCGACCGCGATGCGGCTTTCGAGATCCGGCATCCCGGCGCAGCGTTTCAGCTTGTCGAGGATCACCCGGCGATAGCGCGGCAGCATCGCCGCCCAGTCATGGTGCGGGCGCAGCCACGGCGTGTGGACGAGGATGTACAGCGCCTCGCCGCCCGGCGGCGCGACCCCCGGCTCGGTGCGGGCGGGCGCGGCCAGATAGCAGGTCGGGTCGGGCGCCGGCTCGCCGCGCCGGTAGATCCAGTCGAACTCCTCCTCGGGATCGCGCGAGAACACGAAACAGTGATGGGCCAGGTGCTCGTACGCGCGGTCGAGGCCGAGATACAGCACCACGCCGGAGCACGCCGGCTCGCGCTTCCAACGCCGCGCGAATTTTCTTGCCGGCGCGCCGCCCACCAGCTCGCGCAGGGTGCGAACGCTGTCCATGTTGGAGACCGACGGCGGCCAGCGGCACGGCCTCGCCGGTGTCGAGCGTGACGCCGCGCACCGCGCCGTTGGCGGTGGTGACCGCGGACACGCCGACGCCGGTGCGGATCTGCACGCCCTTCTCGCGCGCCAGCGCCGCCAACGCGGCGGGCACCGCGCCCGTGCCGCCCATCGGATACCAGACGCCGTCGTTGCACTGCATGTGCGCGATGCCGCACAGCACGGCGGGCGAGCCGTACGGCGAGGAGCCGACATACTGCACGAAATGGTCCAGCATCTGCGCCACCCGGGGATCGCGCACCCGCGCGCGGATGGCGGCGGCGACGGTGGTGCCCATGCGCAGCGCCATGACGTCGCGCGCCGTGCTCATCTCGAAGTTCTTGCGCATGTCCATCGTGTCGCGCAGATCCTCGACCGAGCGCCAGAAGAAGAAGCGGTCTGAGATGCCGCGCAGCCGTTCTGAAAGCTGCATGAACCCGTCGAAGCCGACTTCGTCCCCCGGAGAGTAGGCCGCGATCGCGCGCGCGGTCTCAGCCGTGTCGTTGCGGAGATCGAGCACCGAGCGGTCGTCGAAGAAGCAGCGCCATTGCGGATCGAGCCGGCGCAGATCGAGCCGATCCTCCATCCGCACGCCGCATTCGGCGAACACGCGCGCCAGCACGCTCGGCATGGTGAGGATGGTCGGCCCCATGTCGAACCGATAGCCGCCCTGCTCCAGCACCGCAGCCTTGCCGCCGAGCCATTCGTTCTTTTCGAACAGCACGACCTGGTGGCCGCGGCCCGCGAGCACGCACGCCGCCGCGAGGCCGCCGAGACCGCCGCCGATGACGCCGATGGGAAGGCTCTCGCTCATGTCACGTCCGCCAGTTCGGGCACCGCCAGCGGTGCGGTGGGCGCCGGAGCGGACACAGGCTGGAGCCCGAAATCCTGCGCCAGCAGCCGCGTGGTGATGCGCGCGCTCTCGAAGATCACCGGCAATCCGCTGCCGGGATGCGTGCCGCCGCCGACCAGATAGACACCGCCCAGGTCACGGAACCGGTTGCGCGGGCGCATGTGGAACATCTGCCGCATCGAGTGCGCAAGGTTGAACGTGGCACCGCGATGGATCGCCATGTCGTTCCGCCAGTCGACCGGGGTCAGCATTTTCTCGTAGCGGATCCGCCGTTCGATGTCGGGGACGCCGATGCGCGCGAGGCGGTCGAGCGTGAGCCGGCGGTAGCGCGCCTGGATCGCCGGCCAGTCCGCGTTTTCCGTCGTCAGATTGCTTACCGGCACGAGAACGTAGAGCGTCGAGTGGCCGGGCGGCGCCAGGCTTTCATCGGTGACGGAGGCGTTCTGCACGTAGAACGACGGCTCCTCGGGCGGGGCCGGCCCGCTCTCGATCTCATGCACGTTGCGGCGATAATCCTTGCTCAGATAGATCGTATGGTGCGCGAGCTCGTCGAGCCTGCCTTCGATGCCGAGATACAGCATGAAGGTCGAGCAGGAAAATTTCTTGCGCGCGATGCGCTCATCCGACCAGGCCGGGCGCAGGTGATTGGGCACCAGCGAGCTCATCGCGTGGGCGAAATCGGCGTTGATCACCAGCGCGTCGAACCGATGCTCGCCCGAGCGCGTGCGCACCCCGCGCGCCTGCCGCCCATCGAAGATGATTTCCTCCACCGGCTCGTCGAGCCGGATGTCCGCCCCTTCCTCGATGGCGACGCGGGCCATCGCTTCCATCACCGCGCCGCAGCCGCCGCGCGGATGCCAGACGCCGTACTCGTATTCCATGAACGCGAGGATCGTGAACAGGCTCGGACACTGGAAAGGCGACATGCCGAGATATTTGCTCTGAAACGAAAACGCGAGGCGGACCCGCGGGTCCTTGAAGTAGGTGGCGAGATCGGTGTCTACCGTGCGGTGCGGCCGCAGTTTCGGCAGCGCGCGCATCATTGCCGGGGTGGCGAACGCCCGCACGTCGTGGAACGCCGATTCCAGTGCCGGGCGGAAGGCGGCGAATTTCTTGCGGTTATCGGCCATGAAGCGCGGCAGGGCGCGCGCATCATCGGGCGACAATTTCGCCACCTCGCGGGCAAGACGGGTCATGTCGCCGGTCGCCTGCAACTCGCCGCCGGCCTCGAACACGAGGTGGTATTGCGGGTCGAGCCGGATCAGCTCGACCTCGTCCTCAAGGCGGCGACCGCAGGCGGCGAAGATGTCGGCGAGCACGCGCGGATAGAGAAAAAAAGTCGGCCCCATGTCGAAGCGGAACGCGCCCTTCGCACCGTCCGCAACCGGCGCCACGATAGTGCCGGAGCGGCCGCCCACGCGCGGCAGTCGCTCGAATACGGTCACGTCGGCGCCCTGGCGGGCGAGCAGCATGGCGGCCGCCAGCCCGCCGGGACCTGCGCCGATGATGCCGACGGTGCGGCGTCCCGTGCTGCGGGCACGTGCGTGATGGCTCATGAAACGGTACGGTCCCTACCCTTGCGTCGTCCTTGACCCCGCGCATGTGGGGGCGGACGCGGTCTTGTCAGGGTTGTAGGCTGGAAAACGGTGGCGCCGCCAACCCTTGCGCCACCCTTCGTCCAGGCGCCGTAATGCACGGGGTTGCGAGTTGCGAATAGAGCACGCAATCGCCGGGAGCGGGCAGCCCGGCGTACTGCCGCGCCGGCCCGCCATCTCAGGCAACAGGGTGCTTTGTTGGGATCAGACGTTCACCATTCCGAACCAACCCGGGTCGTCGTGCCGGCGGGAGCGTTGGGAACCGGGGTACGAGCGGACGAGCTGGAAGCGGGGCTGGCTTTCGCACCACACGCAATCGCGATTGATGCGGGCTCGACCGACAGTGGACCGGCCTACCTGGCGACCGGCCTTCCCAAATACAGCCGAGCGGCGGTCAAGCGCGACCTCTCGCTGTTGATGGCGGCTCGCGAACGGGCAGGCGTTCCGCTGCTGGTGGGCTCCTGCGGCACTTCGGGATGCGACGCGGCGGTGGACTGGACGGTCGACATTGTAGTCGAGCTGGCGCGGGAGCAGGGGAGCGCGCCACGGATCGCGGTGCTCTATGCCGAGCAGGACAGGGCGGTCCTGAAAGCGAAGGCGGCTGCCGGTGCGGTGCGGCCGCTCGCCCCGGCAGCCGCGCTCGACGCGGCGACAATCGACGCTTGCACCCACATCGTCGCCCTGCTGGGGCCTGAACCTTATGCCGCAGCCTTGGATGCGGGCGCCGATATCGTGCTCGGCGGTCGCACCACCGACACCGCCGTGCTGGCCGCCGTTCCGCTTCGGCGGGGCGGCGCGGCCGGCGCGGCTTGGCACGCGGCCAAGATCACCGAGTGCGGCGGACTCTGCACGGTCAATCCGCTGAGCCCCGGCGTGCTGATGAGCGTCGACAGGGAGGGTTTCAGCGTCGCGCCGCTTGCCCCGGAGAACCGCTGCACGCCCGAGATCGTCTCGGCGCATATGCTCTACGAGAACAGCGACCCGTTCCGTCTGGTGGAGCCAGGCGGAGTGCTCGACGTGACCGACGCGGTGTACGAGGCGGTGGACGGGCGCACGGTGCGGGTCACGGGCTCTCGCTTCGAGCCGGCGCCGTACACCATGAAACTCGAGGGCGCCGGCTGCGGACCGTTCCAAACCATCATGCTCGTCGGGATCCAGGATCCGGCCGTCCTCGAAGACGTGGACAGCTTTCTCGCGCGCATGTCGCACGCGCTTTACGGGCGGGTGCGACGCACGCTGGGGCTGCAAGTCGGCGAGATCGACATTTCGCTCCGGCCCTATGGCTGGAACGCCGTGACCGGCCGGCCGCCCCCGGCCGGCGCGCCGCCGCCGCGCGAGATCGGCCTCATGTTCGTGGCGACCGCGGCCACGCAGGCGCTCGCCACCGAGGTCGCCAAAATCTGCAATCCCTTGTTCTTCCACCTCCCCGTGCGCGAAGGAAAGGAGCTGCTGAGCTACGCCTTCGCATTCTCGCCGCCCGAGATCGAACGCGGCCAAGTGTTCGAGTTCCATCTCAACCACGTCGTCCGCACGGACACGCCGTTCGAGCTGGTCCGCACGTGCTGGGTGGGCCAGCCCGGGAAGCCGCGGGCTGCCCATGTCTGAGGTTGCGATGCCCAAGATCAAGGATGTTTGCCGGTATGTGCGCTCCAAGAACGCCGGCCCGTTCTGGGTGACGTTCGACCTCTTCTTCGACGGTCCGGACTCGTATTGGCGGTATCGCGACGCCGCCGCGATCAATGCTGCATCCATCGCGGCTCTCTATGGCGTCGATGTCCAGCATGTCCGGCGCTTCACGGTGGACGCGCTGAATGTGGTGAAGCTCTCCATTCCCCGGACCAAGCCGCAAGGCGGCGTGATCGAGCGCGACATGCACGGCGGGCAGCAATATGTGCAGCTGCTCGAATTGGCGCTCCAGTAGGATAGCCGTTGGCAGGCGTCGCCCGAGCGCGCTCAGACCCGATGTCTGGACGCACCATCGCCACGCTGCTGGCGGACGCGCGGGCGGCCGGCGAGCGCTGGCGCGCAGTGCCGCCCGGCGAGCGGCTGCGCATTATCGGCGCAGCGCGGCGGCGGATGGTCGGCGACATGCCGCGCCTGCTCGCCGCGTTCGGCCCCGAGCGGCCGCCGGCCGAGACGTTGTCGGCCGAGATCCTGCCGCTGGCCGACGCCGCGCGCTTTCTGGAGCGGCAGGCGGCGCGCATCCTGGCCCCA
Organism: uncultured Alphaproteobacteria bacterium; assembly: GCA_963719345.1. Taxonomy (GTDB): domain Bacteria; phylum Pseudomonadota; class Alphaproteobacteria; order Acetobacterales; family Acetobacteraceae; genus CAVRCA01. The sequence goes on along the minus strand of CAVRCA010000002.1, from coordinate 73,392 downwards.
CGACCGCCGCGGGGCCGCCGGCCGCCGTGGCTGGCCGGGGTGCGGGCGGAAATCCGGCGCGAGCCGTGCGGCGTCGTGCTGATCCTCGCGCCCGGCAATTTTCCGCTCTTCCTGGCGGGAGCGCAGATCCTGCAGGCCCTCGCAGCGGGCAACGCGGTGTGCGTCAAGCCGCCGGAAGGGCGCGCGGCGCCGCTGACGGTCTTCTCGGCGCTGCTCGCCGAGGCGGGGCTGCCCGACGGAGTGCTGCGGGTGCTGGACGAGGCGGCCGCGATCGGCGAGGCGGCGGTGCGGGCCGGCTTCGACAAGATTTTTCTCACCGGCTCGGCCGCGACCGGCGGGCGCGTGCTGGCGGCGGCGGCGGAAAACCTCACGCCATGCGTGATGGAGCTGTCGGGCAACGACCCAGTGTTCGTGCTGGAAGCGGCCGATCTCGACCTGACCGCGCGCTGTCTCGCCTATGGGCTCGGGATGAACGGCGGCGCGACCTGCATCGCGCCCCGCCTCGTGCTGGTGCCGCACGCCGCGGCGGACGGGCTGGAGCGAGTGTTGCGCGACCGCCTCGCCTGCCTGCCCGCCCGGCCGAGTGCGGCGGCGGCCGATCGGCTGCGGACGATACGGCAGGAGGCCGAAGCGGCGGGCGCACGGGTGCTGGCGTCGCGCGAGGCCGGGCCGTTGGTGCTGGCCGATGCTCCCCCGCCGCTCCGCCGTGCCGCCGAGGATTTCTTCGGGCCCTTGGCGTTCGTGATCCGCGTCGCCGACATCGAGGAGGCGCTGGCGGTCGCGGCGGAGAGCGGCTACGCGCTCGGGGCGGCGATCTTCGGCCCGGAGGCCGCGGCGCAGTCGCTCGCCCCGCGCGTCGATGCGGGCTCGGTGGTGATCAATGACCTGATCGTGCCGACGGCCGATCCGCGCCTGCCGTTCGGCGGCCGGCGGCGCAGCGGCTTTGGTCTCACGAGGGGGGCCGAGGGATTGCTGGAGATGACGGTGACAAAAACCGTCAGCGTGCGGCGGGGTCGGTTCCGGCCGCATCTGAACAACCCGGATGCGGGCAGCCCGGATGCGGGCAATCCCGCCCAGGTGGCAGCCCTGATCCGGGCCGTCCATGCGAGCGCGCCCGCCCGGATCCGGGCAATCTTCGAGCTGGTCAGGGCGTCGCGGGCGTCGCGTTGACAACGCGCGGCCCGGTCCGGAGACTCGGGAAGACAAATATGGAGGCCGCCGTGATTCTGACAGCCGACAGCGCGGACGCCCTGCGGACCAACCGGCGGCGGGCGACCGAGGGGTGGAACACGGTGTTCATGGGCGCCAACCGGTTCTCCCGCCGCGAGGGCGATCCGGTGCCGGACGCCGCGACGCTGTACCCGGTGGCTTTCCTGGTCGAGAAGGAGCCGGGCTCGGTGGTCCGGCCGCATTTCCACGAGGCGCGCCAGTTCCAGGTGGTGGTCGGCGGCGGCGGCCGGTTCGGCGTCCATCAGGCGCGCGGCGTGACCGTGCATTACACGGACCCGTTCACCGCCTACGGCCCGATCGTCGCCGGGGAGGAGGGGATCGAGTGGTTCACCTTGCGTCCCGCCTGGGATCCTGGGGCGAAATACATGCCGGCGAACCGCGCGGAGCTGCGCGCGGCCCGCGCCCGCCACCACCACCGGGAGGCGACGGCAGCGCCGCTGCCCGCCCTCTCCGAGACCGAGTTGGCCGGGCTGGCCGAACCCGCGGCGCTGGAGGTGTTGCCGCAGGAGGCGGACGGGGTCGGCGCGTGGCGCTACCGCTTACCTGCCGGCGCCTCGGTGCGCGGCCCCGACCCGAGCACCGGCGGCGGTCAGTTCTGGCTGGTGCTCGCCGGCCGCCTCTCGGCCGACGGCTCGACGCCGCTGCCGGCGAACTCGTGCGTGTTCGTGGCCCCTGACGCGGGCGCCTTGAGCGCGGTCGCGGGAGAGGGGGGCGCCGAGGCGCTCTGCATGCAGTTCCCGGCCGCGGCGCGGAACTGATCGAGCCGGCAATGACGAACCGGAAGCCTACGTCTTCTCGAAGTCGGTCTTTTCGTACACCGGCAGGTCGTGGAGGAAGCGGCGGAGGCAGTCGAGGCCGAGTTCCACCGCACCCAACCTGATCCAGTCGCGCCCGCCCAGGATGCGGGAGCGCCGGACCGCCGCGCGATCCGCCGTGGCGATCGCGACCCAGGTGGTGCCGCCCAAATCCATCCGGTCGGCGCCCTCATCAAGCTCGATCAGCACCGCCAGCGCGTGGCTCGCACCGCTCCGACGCAAGGCGGCGCGGGCGACCGCCTCCGCCTTCGCCTCGGTGAACCCATCGGACACATCGTCGTCCGAAACGCCCAACGCGCTGCGGAGTTGGGCGAAGTCGCGCACCACGGTGCCGGTACGAAAAACCCGCTCCGCCTGCGGCAGATGCGCCAGCCGGGCGGCAATCTGGCCGCCCGTGAACGTCTCCACCAGCGCCAGCAACCCGCCCTGCCCGAGCAAATCGGCGAGCACGACGCTCTCAAGAGTCTCGTCATCCTGGGCAATGATGAAATTGCCGAGCCGACGGCGAACCTCCGCCTCGACCGGCCGCAGCTTGCGGGCAATGTCGTCGGGGTCGGTCCCGCGCACCGTCAGCTTGGTCTCGATCTGCGGATAGTGGGCGCGGAAACCGAGCTTGGCGCTGCCGTCCGGCACCAGATCCTCGACGCCGGCGAGCAGTTCGTCGACGTGCGACTCGCCCAAGCCGTAGGTGTGGAACCGCTTGAGCCGGATCGCGATCGGCGCCCCGCCACGGGCGAGCAGGCGCGGGATGATCTGCTCCTCCAGCATCCGGCGCAGCTCGCGCGGGACGCCGGGCGTGAAGAAGAACCGCGCGCGGCCAATGTCCATGGCGAAGCCGCACGCCGTGCCGATTGGGTTGTCGAGGATTTCCGAGCCGCGCGGCAGCATCGCCTGCTTGCGGTTGTTAGGCGACATGGTGCGGTTGCGGCGGGTAAAGAACGACTCCATCCGCTCGAGCCAGGCCTCATCCAGCACGAGATCGACGCCCGCCGCCTGCGCCGCGATCTCCTGCGACAGATCATCGACGGTGGGACCGAGCCCGCCATTGACGATCACCGCGTCGGCCCGTTCGGACGCCAGCCTGAAGGCGCTCAGCAGCGCCTCGCGGTCGTCGCCCACCGTGGTGCCCCAGTACGCATCGAGCCCGACATCCTCGAGTTTTTGGGTCATGTAGGAAAAGTTGGTGTTGACGATCTTGCCGGTAAGCACCTCGTCGCCGGTGCAGATGATTTCGATCCGCATGATCTCGCTTGCTTTCTCCGGTCGCGGCGCCCGTTCAGGCCGCGACATCCTTCTGCGCCTTGGGGTCGTAGTTGGCGCTGTTCCAATAGGCCAGCCAGTCGCCGTAGCTGATCGGCGGCCATTGCGCCGGCCGGTCGACTGAGGCGCAGCCGGGCAGGCACTCGATCACCGTGTCTATCTGCGGGCCGAGGAAGAACGCCTCGTTCAGGTCCGGCTTGTCGTTCCGGTTCACCTCCGACGTCCACACGGCGTATCGGTTCATCGCCATGTACCCGTTGTTGTGCTCGTTCATCCTGAGCGCGAGCTTGCGCTCCATCGGCAGCTCGTGCAGGCGCTTGGCGTCCGCGAAGGTGCGGTCGATCGCCGACTGCGGCACGTCATGGCCGGTGAGCACGAGGAAGCCGACGTTGGTGAGCGCCTCGCGAACCTCTCGTGCCACCGTGCGCAGCGCGTCGCCCTCGCCCGCGAGGGCGGCCGTGAAGTCGATAACCGGTATCTCCTCTCGCATTCGGGGCACTCCTCGCCTGTCGCTCGCGAGCCTAGCAGCGTTCGACGCCAGCGCCAGGGCCTTGGCTCCGGTCACGGCCGCGATGTCGCTTGACCCCTCGACCGGGTTGACCTCGAATATCGGCAAGCGGCCAGCCATTCGGTTCAGCGCCCGCGTTCGGAGGGTCCATGCACGATACGGTCATTCGTGGCGGCACCATCGTCGATGGCACTGGCCAGCCAGCTTTTTCGGGCGATCTCGCGATCGAGGGCGACCGGATCGTGGCGGTCGGCGGCAAGCTCGGGCCGGCGCGGCGCGACGTCGATGCCGAGGGCATGCTGGTTACGCCGGGCTGGGTCGATGCCCACACGCATTACGACGGCCAGGCGACCTGGGACCCGCTGCTCGCCCCCTCGTCATGGCACGGCGTCACCACCATCCTGTTCGGCAATTGCGGCGTCGGCTTCGCGCCGGTCAAGCGCGAGCACCACGAGGCGCTGGTCGCGCTGATGGAGGGGGTCGAGGAAATCCCCGGCGTCGCGCTGTTCGAGGGCCTCAAGTGGGACTGGGAGAGTTTTCCGGAATACCTCGACGCGCTGGAGCGGATGCCGCGCGCGATCGACGTTGGGGCACAGATCCCGCACCATCCTTTGCGGGTCTACGTCATGGGCGAGCGGGCGATCCGGCGCGAGGCGGCGACGGCGGACGACATCGCAACCATGCGCCGGCTGACCGAGGACGCGCTGCGCGCCGGCGCGTTCGGCTTCACCACGTCGCGGACCAACTCGCACAAGACGCCGGACGGGCAGTTCGTCCCCGGCCGCTATTCGGAGATCGACGAGCTGCTCGGCATCGGCCGGGCGTTCAAGGCGGTCCGGCACGGCGCCTTCGGCATGAACAGCGATTTCGATGACGAGGCGGAAGAACTCGCCTGGATGACCGAGTTCGGTCAGGAGACCGGCCGGCCGATCTGGTTCCTCCTCACCGACCAGCCGAACGACCCCGAGCGCTGGCGTCGGCTGCTCGAGGGCGTGCATGCCGCGCGCGCGAAAGGCGCGATGCTGACGGCGCAGATCGCCGGCCGACCGGTCGGCGTACTGCTCGGCATCGACACCGCGCTCAATCCTTTCTCCATTCGGCAGAGCTATCAGGAGATCCTGCGTCTGCCGCGCGACGAGCGGATCGCCCGGCTGCGCGACCCGGAGGTGCGGCGCACCATCCTGGCCGAGCAGCCGTCGCCAAAACTCGTCGGATTGTTGTCGCAGTTCCGGCAGAACATCGTGACGCGCTGGGACCGCATGTTCGTGATGGGCGATCCGCCGGATTACGAGCCGCCGGCGTCGAGCAGCATCGCCGCCATCGCCGCGCGCGAGGGTCGCACCCCGGACGAGGTCGCCTACGACTACCTCGCCGGCGGCGTCGACCGGTTCCTGTTCTTTCCGGTGGTCGGCTACAACACCGGCAACCACGAGCCGATCCGCGAGATGCTGACCGATTCCGGCACCATTCTCGGGCTGTCGGACGGCGGCGCGCATTGCTCGTCCATCGTCGATGCCAGCTTGCCGAGTTTCATGCTGGCGCATTGGGGCCGCGACCGGAAACGCGGCGCGGTGCTGCCGGTGGAGCTGCTGGTCAAGCGACAGACCAGCGAGACGGCGCGGTTCTTCGGTTTTCTCGACCGCGGCGCGCTGACGCCCGGCTTGCGGGCCGACCTCAACATCATCGACTTCCAGAAACTGCGGCTGCACATCCCGGAGATCCGCTATGACCTGCCGGCGGGCGGGCGACGGCTGGTGCAGCGGGTGGACGGCTACCGCGCGACCTACGTCGCCGGGGTCCCGGTGTTCGAGGACGGCGAATACACCGGGGCGACGCCCGGCAAACTGGTGCGGGCCTCGGCGGAATAGGCGGGGCAAACCGGGAGGGACACATGGCCAACAGCGACGCCTACGAGCAGGGCCGCGCAATGCGGCGCCGGCTGATGGGGCATGCGACCGTCGAGCGCATGGACAAGACGGTCTACACCGACGAAACGATGAAGAAATTCGGCGACTACGCGACCGAGGCCGTATTCGGCTTGCTGTGGACACGGCCGGGCCTCGACGTGAAGACGCGCACCTTGATCTGCGTCGTCTCCGACACCGCAATGGGCCGCGACCCCGAGCTGGCGATCCACCTGCGCATGGCCCGCCGCGAGGGCTGGACCGAGGACGAGCTGATCGAGACCCTGCTGCACATGAGCGGCTACGTCGGACTGCCGTTGGTCCGCGAAGCGATGATCACCGCGCGCAAGGTGTTTGCGGAGATGCGCGAAGAGGGCTGATCAACCGCGACTGTGGGAGCACTGCCCGGCGCGGATCAATGGCCGAGCACCTCGCCCTGCGTAGCGACACTGCGCGCGTCCTTCGCCTCGGGATGGGCGATCTGCTTGACCGCCAGCGCCGCCGCCGAAATCAGGCCGGGGACGGCAACCACCGCAAAAATCTCGCTGAAGGCGAGGTTCCGCCGCGCCAGCTCGGCGACCAGGAACGAGCCGGCGATGCCGCCGAAGCGGCCGAGACCCAGCATCCAGCCCACTCCGGTCGCGCGCCCCTGCGTCGGGTAGAACGCGGCGGCCAGCGCGGGCAGCGACGATTGCGCCGTGTTCATGACAGTGCCGGCCACGAACACCACCAGCATCAGCAGTCCGAGCGAGCCGCTCACCTGGCCGATGGCGTAGATCGCCACCGCCGTCAGAACAAAGCTCACGGCAATCACCTTGTTGCCGTTGAAACGATCCATCAGCCAGCCGGACAGGATGGCGCCCACACCGCCGAGCGGAAACAGGGCGGAGATCAGCGCGGCCGTGCCCGGCTGCAGGCCGGCGTCCCGGAACAGGACCGGCATCCAGTTGACCACCGCATAAAAGATCACCAGGCCCATGAAGTAGGCCACCCACAGCGCCACCGAGCCCACCACATAGGGCGCCGACAGCACCACCCCGGCGCCGCTCCGGGCTGCGGCCGCCGGCGCTGTCTCGCTCATGACGAACGATGTCGCCTCCGCGGCGCTGGCGGAGACGCGGCGCAGCACGCCGCGAATCCGCTCCACGGGCTGCTGCTTGGCGACCATGTAACGCACCGATTCCGGCAACAGCAGGAGCAGGAGAACGGCCAAGACGAGCGGCATGGTGCCGCCGAACAGCAGCACGCTGCGCCAGCCCCATTGCGGGATCATCCAGGCAGCGAGGAAGCCGCCGAACGCCGCCCCCAGCGGAAAGCCGCAGAACATCGCGTTGGTGAGCGTGGCGCGCCGCCCGCTCGGGCAATACTCGCTCATCAGGGTGACGGCGTTGGGCATCGCCGAGCCGAGGCCGAGGCCGGTGACGAACCGCCAGGCGACGAGTTGGTCCAAGCTGCCCGAGAACGCCGAGAACAGGCAGGCGATGCTGATCACCAGCACCGAGCCGACCAGCATCGCCTTGCGGCCGAACCGGTCGGCCAGTGGTCCGGAGCAGAGGGCGCCGGCAGCCAAACCGAACAGCGCCGCACTCAGGACCGGCGCGAGATCGGACCGGGCCAAGTGCCATTCCGTCAGCAGCGAGGGTGCGATGTAGCCGATCGCGGCGGTGTCGAACCCGTCCAGCAGAACGATGAAGAAACACAGCCCGAAGATCAGCCATTGGAACGGCGAGAACGGGTGCTCGTCCAGAAAGGCTTGGACATCGACGCTGCGGCCGCTCGGCATGTTCAGCTCCCTGTCTCCCTTGGGACCGCCGGCTCGTTCGCCGGCAGGCCAAACGCAACTCTCGGCGAGTGATTGCGGCGCCACGCGCGCGGCGCGTCGCCTCGATCGCCCCGCGGCTCAGGAAAAGGCTGGCATAGCCGGCCCGTTAACACTTTTCTCATTTCCGTGAGTGAATGTGGGGCTCAGATACGAGGGACCCCGAAAGACCACCTTCGGCTCTCCCGTTCAGGTGCACGACGCGGTTGTCCGCCTCCGAGCCGCAGACCAACGGGGCGCTTCTTCGGAAGCGCCCCATTTGGTTCTGCACCAGTCGGTTCGTCCGCGCCGATCCAGAGCGTGGTGGACTACTTCTCCAGCACGTAGCTGCCGGGCGCGTCCTGCAGCGGCGGATGCGCGGCGCTGCCGAGGCCGGGCGGCGGGACCCTCTCGCCGGCGCGGGAAGCAAGCCACTCGGACCAGTCGGTCCACCACGACCCGTCATGGCGCTCGGCGGTCGCCTCGCCATTCCTCGGCGGTCTCCGCCGGCGTGTCGTTGGTCCAGAACACGCCCTTGCCGCCGGGCGGATTGATCATCCCGGCGATATGGCCGCTCGAGGCGAGGACGAAGCGTACCTTGCCTCCGACCAGCCGGTGGATCTGCCACGCCGCGGCCCACGGCACGATGTGGTCCTTCTCCGCGCCGACCGCGTACATGTCGAGCTTGATGCGGCCGAGGTCGAGCCCCTCGCCCTTCAGGACAACCTTGCCCGGATGCATGAGATTGTTCTCGACATAGGTGTTGCGCAGATACCAGCCGTGGGCGGTGCGGGCCATCCGGGTGCCGTCGCTGTTCCAGTAGAGCAGGTCGAAAGCCGGCGGCTTCTGGCCCAGAAGATAATTGTTCACCACGTTCGACCAGATCAGGTCGTTGCTGCGCAGCAGGTTGAACATGTTCGACATCTCGCGGCTGTCGAGATAGCCGCGCTCCATCATCTGCTGCTCGATGAAGTCCACCGTCGGCTCGCCGAGGAACACGGCCGTGTCGCCGACCTTGGAGAAGTCCTGCAACGACACCATGAACGTCGCCGAGTTGAAGCGGCGGTCGTTGCGGGTGGCCAGCCAGGCCAGCGTCATCGACAGCAGGTTCCGCCGATGCAGTAGCCCATAACGTTGACCGTCTGGCTGCCGGTGATCTCGCGGACCGCGTCGCTCGCCGCCAGCGGGCCGAGATCCATGTAGTCCTCGATGGTGGTGTCCTCCATCGAGCCATCCGGGTTGCGCCACGACACCATGAACACGCGTGAAGCCCTGGCCGACCAGGTAGCGGACCATGCTGTTCTTCGGCTGCATGTCCATGATGTAGAACTTGTTGATCCAGGGCGGGATGATCATCAGCGGGATCGGGTGGACCGTCTGGGTCGACGGCGCGTACTGGATCAGCTCGATCAGCTTGTTGCGAAAGCACCACCTTGCCCGGGCGTGAGGGCGAGGTTGCGCCCCGGCGCGAAGGCGGTGGTGTCCACCATGCTCAGCTTGCCCTCCTGGATGTCGTGCAGGAGGTTACGCACGCCGTCGGCGACGCTCGCGCCACCGGTCTCCATCGCCCGGCGCAGGGCGACCGGATTGGAGGCAAGGATCAGCGTCGGGCTCATGGCATCGACGAACTGGCGCAGATGGAACTCGATGCGTTGCCGCTCGGCCTCGTCCATGTCCTTCTCGACTTCGGCGGCATGCCGCAGCAGCCAGTCGGAGGCAAGCAGGTAGAGTTCCTTGAGTGTGCGGTACGCCGGATTGCTCTGCCACTCCGGCGCGGCGAACCGCTTGTCGGCGGCGGCCGGCGAGGCTGCCGCGCCCTCCGATTGCGCCACCCCCAGCCAGCGCTGCCCCGCCTCGTTCCAGGCGTCCATCGCCGATTGCCACACCCGCGTGTTGTAGTCGACCGCGGCCGAAAGCGCCTTGTCGGGCCGGCCGAGGGAGCGCAGCCAGACGGTGCGCAGCGCGCGGGCGATCTCCGCCCAGTCGACCGGCACGACATCGTGCAGCGGGTTCGCATTGAGCGCCTGCTCCACGGCGTGCAGAACCGGGTCCCTCGCCAGCGCCTCGCTGAGCTGCCGCACGCCCGCCCTCGAACAGGCCGCCCGCAAGCGCATCGGGCGAGAGCTGCCACGCCGGCTGGCCGGGTGCGGTCGGCATCCACTGTCCGGCCAGCTTCGAGGCGGAGTCGACCCATGACGTCCAAAGACCCAGCATCGCGTCCGGTCCCGGACCCAGCGATGAGGTTCCACCCGCCTGCTCCGGCGCGCGTCGGTCGTCAGCCATGACGCATCCTCCTTGGTTCTTGTCACCTTGGCGCACCCTCTCATGCTGGGCACTCCAGCCGCTCGACCGCAAGCGAGGTTGAGCACACAATTTCCGGAACGATCCGGCCGAGGCCGCGATTGTAGACGTGGTTCCCGGCGCGTGGACGCGGCAGGCCGGGAAACATGGGAGAACGTCCCAGGGGGAGAACGTGATGGACGTGATGCGCGACAGCGATCCGATCGAGACCCAGGAATGGCGCGAGGCGCTCGAACTCCGTGCTCGCCTTCGAGGGGCCGGAGCGGGCGCAGTTCCTGCTCGAGGAGCTCGCCGAGGAGGCACGCCGCCAGGGTGCGCCGGTGCCGTATTCGGCAAACACGCCGTATCTCAACACCATCCGCCCCGACCAGGAGGCGCGTCATCCCGGCGACCGCGCGATCGAGCATCGTATCCGCTCGCTGATCCGCTGGAACGCGCTGGCGACCGTGCTGCGCGCCAACAAGGAAAGCAGCGAGCTCGGCGGCCACATCGCAAGCTTCCAGTCGGCGGCGACCCTGTACGACGTCGGCTTCATGCATTTCTGGCACGGCGCCACCGAGCGGCACGGCGGCGACCTCGTGTATTTCCAAGGCCACTCCGCCCCGGGTTTTTACGCCCGCGCATTCCTCGAAGGCCGTCTGAGCGAAGAGCAGATGCTCGGCTTCCGCCAGGAAGTCGGCGGGCACGGGATTTCCTCCTACCCGCATCCTTGGCTGATGCCGAATTTCTGGCAGTTCCCGACCGTGTCGATGGGCCTCGGCCCGATCATGGCGCTGTATCAGGCGCGGTTCCTGAAATACCTCCACCATCGCGGCCTGGCCGACACCGCCGGGCGCAAGGTCTGGGCGTTTCTCGGCGACGGCGAGACCGACGAGCCGGAGAGCCTGGGCGCGATCGGCATGGCCGGGCGCGAGCACCTCGACAACCTGATCTTCGTGGTCAACTGCAACCTGCAGCGCCTCGACGGTCCGGTGCGTGGCAATGGAAAAATAATCCAGGAGCTGGAAGGCGAGTTCCGCGGCGCCGGCTGGAACGTCATCAAGGTGATCTGGGGGTCGGGCTGGGACCAGCTCATCGCCAAGGACAGGAGCGGGATGCTGCTCCGCCGCATGGAGGAGGCGGTCGACGGCGAGTACCAGGACTTCAAGAGCAAGAACGGCGCCTATGTGCGCGAGCGCTTCTTCGGCAAATACCCCGAAACCCGCGCCCTCGTCGCCGACATGACCGACGAGCAGGTCTGGGCGCTCACCCGCGGCGGCCACGATCCCAACAAGGTATACGCCGCCTACGCCGCCGCCACGCAGCACCAGGGCCAGCCGACGGTGATCCTCGCCAAGACCGTGAAGGGCTACGGCATGGGCGAGGCGGGCGAGGGCCAGAACATCACCCACCAGCAGAAGAAGATGGGCGAGGCGCATCTGCGCGAGTTCCGCGACCGCTTCGGCCTGCCGCTCACCGCCGAGCAGCTGAAGGAGGTGCCGTTCCTGCGCTTTCCCGAGGGCAGCCCCGAGATGACCTACCTGCAGGAGCGCCGCGCCGCCCTCGGCGGCTACCTGCCGGCGCGTCGCGCCAAATCGGTGCCGCTGCCGGTGCCGCCGCTGTCGGCGTTCGAAGGACAGCTCAAGGGCACCGAGGGTCGCACGATCTCCACCACGATGGCCTTCGTGCGCATCCTCAACACGCTGATGCGCGACAAGACGATCGGCAAGCACGTCGTCCCCATCGTGCCCGACGAGAGCCGCACCTTCGGCATGGAGGGCATGTTCCGCCAGTTCGGCATCTACAGCCAGGTCGGCCAGCTCTATCAGCCCGAGGATGCCAACCAGCTGATGTTCTACAAGGAGGACCGGAAGGGGCAGATCCTCCAGGAAGGGCTGAACGAGCCCGGTGCGATGTCGTCCTGGATCGCGGCGGCGACCTCCTACAGCTCCTCGAACGTGCCGATGATCCCGTTCTACATCTACTACTCGATGTTCGGCTTCCAGCGGGTCGGCGACCTCGCCTGGGCGGCCGGCGACATGCGCGCCCGCGGCTTCCTGCTGGGCGCCACGGCGGGCCGCACGACCCTGAACGGCGAGGGTTTGCAGCACGAGGACGGGCACAGCCACATCCTCGCCTCGACCATTCCGAACTGCGTCTCCTACGACCCGACGTTCTCCTATGAAGTCGCGGTCATCATCCAGGACGGGCTGCGCCGGATGGTCGCCGAGCAGGAGGACGTCTACTTCTACATCACCCTGATGAACGAGAATTATGAGCACCCGGCGCTGCCGGAGGGCGCCGAGGACGGCATCATCAAGGGGATGTATCTGCTCCGGCCCGCGCCCACCGACGCGCAGGGTCCGCGCGTACAATTGCTCGGCAGCGGCACCATCCTGCGCGAGGTCATCGCCGCGGCCGACCTGCTGGCGCAGTATGGCGTCAGCGCCGACATCTGGAGCTGCCCGAGCTTCACCGAGCTGCGCCGCGAGGGACTGGACGTGGAGCGGTGGAACCTGCTGCACCCCGAGCAGCCGGCGCGCCAGAGCTACGTCGAGCAATGCCTGGACGGACGCGAGGGACCGGTGATCGCGGCGACCGACTACATGAAGGCGTTCGCCGACCAGATCCGCCCGTTCGTGCGCGGCCGCTACAAGGTGCTCGGCACCGACGGCTTTGGTCGCTCCGACTACCGCCGCAAGCTCCGCGCGTTCTTCGAGGTGGATCGCCACTACGTCACCGTGGCTGCCCTGCGAGCGCTCGCGCAGGAGGGCAAAGTCGAGGCCAAGCTCGCTGCGGACGCGATCGGCAAGTTCGGCATCAGCCCGGAGAAGCCCAACCCGGCGCACAGCTGAGGCGGGCGGCATCGGCCCGCATCCAGCGGCCCCAGAACCGGGCGGCACCAGAACGGGCGGCACCAGAACGGAGGGAGGGAACAGTGGCAGCATTGGACGTGGCGGCGGCAGGCATGGAAGTCCGGGTCCCCGACATCGGCGATTTCAAGGACGTGCCGGTCATCGAGGTCCACGTGGCCGAAGGCGCGCCGATCAACGCCGAGGACCCGGTCATCACGCTGGAGAGCGACAAGGCGACGATGGACGTGCCCGCGCCGCGCCAGGGCACGGTAGAGAAGCTGCTGGTCAAGGTCGGCGACCGGGTCAGCGAAGGCACGCCGATCCTGATGCTCCGCGGCACCGAGGACGGCGCGATGACGCAGCCGCCCTCGCTCCTGTCTCAGCAGGAACCCGCGCCCGCCGCCCAGGCGAGCACGGCCCAGCCCGCGCCCGCCTCGGCACGCCCAGGCGCGCCGGCCGCACTCGGGGCCGCCGCGGGTGCCGCCGGCACCGCGGTCAACACGGATGCCGGTTTCGACCAGGTTCACGCCAGCCCTTCGATCCGCCGGGTCGCGCGCGAGCTGGGCGTCGATCTGACCCGCGTGAAGGGCAGCGGCGAAAAAGGCCGCATCACCAAGGACGACGTGCTCGGTTTCCTGCGCGGTCCCGCCGCCCCCGCCGGCACGCCTGCCCCGGCTGCGGCGGGCAGTGGCATCCCCGAGATCCCGGCCCAGGATTTCTCGAAATTCGGCCCGGTCGAGACGCGCCCGCTGTCGCGCATCAAGCGCATCTCGGGGCCGCACCTGCATCGCGCCTGGCTCAACGTGCCGCACGTCACGCACAACGACGAGGCGGATGTCACCGACCTCGAAAACTACCGCAAGGAGCTGGACGCGGCGGCGCGGGACAAGGGCTATCGCGTCACCATGCTGGCATTCCTGCTGAAAGCCAGCGTCTCGGCGCTGCGGCAATTCCCGGAGTTCAACGCCTCGCTCTCCCCCGAGAAGGACGCGCTGATCCTGAAGAAGTACTACCACCTCGGCATCGCCGTAGACACGCCGGACGGGCTGGTGGTCCCGGTGATCCGGGACGTCGAACGCAAAGGCATCACCGAGCTGAGCCAGGAGATGGGCGCCATCTCCAAGAAGGCGCGAGACGGCAAGCTGGGCGCGACCGACCTGCAGGGGGCGAGCTTTACGATCTCCTCGCTCGGCGGCATCGGCGGCACCGCCTTCACGCCGATCGTCAACGCCCCCGAGGTGGCGATCCTCGGCGTGGTGCGCTCGAAAATGGCGCCCGTCTGGGACGGCGCGGAGTTCAAGCCGCGCCTGATGCTGCCGCTGTCGCTCTCCTACGACCACCGGGTGATCGACGGTGCGCTCGCCGCCCGCTTCGCCCGCCACCTCTGCCACGTCCTGGAAGACGTGCGCCGGCTGGTGCTCTGACCGGACCGTTCAAGGAAAAAGCCCGTGGCAAACGTCGAGATCCGAGTCCCCGACATCGGCGATTTCAAGCATATCCCCGTCATCGAAATCCACGTCGCCCCCGGCGCCTCGGTCAGCCCGGAGGATCCGCTGATCACGCTCGAGTCCGACAAGGCCACCATGGACGTCCCCTGCCCGCGCGCCGGGACGGTGGCCGAGCTGAAGGTCAAGATCGGCGACAAGGTCTCCGAAGGCGATCTCATCATGCTCATGGAGCCGGCGGGCGCCGCGGCGACGCCGCCCAAGGAAACGGTCCGCCAGGAAGCCGAGCCGATGCCGGAGGGACCGCCGTCGAGCTACGGCTCGCCCGCCGGGGTCTATGACGAGATCGACGTGGTCGTCCCCGACATCGGCGATTTTCGGGACATCCCGATCATCGAGGTCCATGTCGACGCGGGTGCGACCGTCAAGCAGGACGACCCGCTGATCACGCTCGAATCCGACAAGGCGAGCATGGATATCCCGGCTCCCGCCGCCGGCATGGTTTCCCAGGTGCTCGTCAAGCTCGGCGACCGCGTCTCCCAAGGAATGGCCATTCTCAGGCTGCGGACCGGCCAGGCCGCTGCCCCAGCCGGGAAGGCGACCGTCGCCATGCCGCCGCCCGCGCCCACCGCCCGCCCGCCGAGCGCCGCGCGGGGCGATCTGCACGCCGAAGTGCTGGTGCTCGGCGCCGGACCGGGCGGCTACAGCGCCGCGTTCCGCGCCGCCGACCTCGGCAAGCAAGTGGTGCTGGTCGAGCGCTGGCCCACGCTCGGCGGGGTCTGCCTCAACGTCGGCTGCATCCCGTCCAAGGCGCTGCTGCACGCAGCAAAGGTGGTTTCCGAGACGCAGGAGATGGCCGAGCACGGGCTCCATTTCGGTGCGCCGGCAACCGACCTCGACAAGTTGCGCGGCTGGAAGGACGGCGTGGTCAAGCGCCTCACGGGCGGACTTTCGGGACTTGCCAGGCAGCGCAAGGTCACGGTCGTCGCTGGGGTGGGCAAGTTCGTGTCGCTCAACCAAGTCGAGGTCGAGGGAGCCGAGGGCAGCAAGACGATCAGCTTCGAGCAGGCGATCATCGCCGCGGGCTCCGAGCCGGTCACGCTTCCCTTCGTGCCGCACGGCGATCCGCGCGTGATCGATTCGACGGGCGCGCTGGCGATCGCGGACATCCCCAAACGCCTGCTGGTGTTGGGCGGCGGCATCATCGGCCTGGAGATGGCGACCGTTTACCACGCGCTCGGTTCGCAGGTGACGGTGGTCGAGCTGATGGACCAGATCATCCCCGGCGCCGACCGCGACATCGTCACGCCGCTGATGAAGCGCATCGAAAAGCGCTATTCGGCGATCTACCTGAAGACCAAGGTGACGAAAGTGGAGGCGACGTCGGACGGCCTCGTCGCTCATTTCGAGGGCGGCAAGGCGCCCGAAAGTGCCACCTTCGACCGCGTGCTGGTCGCCGTCGGCCGCCGCCCCAACGGCAAGCGGATCGGCGCGGAAAATGCCGGCGTGGCGGTCGACGAGCGCGGCTATATCGCGGTGGACAAGCAGATGCGGACCAACGTGCCGCACATCTTTGCCATCGGCGACATCGTCGGCCAGCCGATGCTCGCCCACAAGGCGGTCCACGAGGGCCACGTCGCCGCCGAGGCCGCCGCCGGCAAGAACAGTTTCTTCGATGCGAAAGTGATCCCCTCAGTCGCCTACACCGACCCAGAAGTCGCCTGGGTTGGACTGACCGAGAACGAGGCCAAGGCGCGCGGCGTAAAATTCGGCAAGGGCACTTTCCCCTGGGCCGCCAGCGGCCGCTCGCTTTCGATCGGCCGCGACGAGGGCGTGACGAAAGTCCTGTTCGACGAAGCGACCGACCGCATCATCGGCTGCGGCATCGTCGGCACCAACGCCGGCGAGTTGATCGCCGAGGCGGCGTTGGCGATCGAGATGGGTGCCGACGCCGAGGACATCGGTCTCACCATCCACGCCCATCCGACCCTGTCCGAGACGTTCGGCATGGCGGCCGAAATGTTCGCCGGCACGATCACCGACTTGATGCCGCCCCGGCGGAAGTAGCGTCAGGCTGGCAGGACGCCGTTCCTGCCAGCGCTTGGCTCCGGTCCCTGATCGCGCTTGCCTACTTGTGCGCTTCCTTGGGCATCGCGTGCTGCTCCAGCTCCTTTGCCCCGGCGAGATGCTCCTGCAACACGGGCAGCATCTCCTGGGCGAACGCCTTCACTTGCGCGTTTTGTCCGGAATTCGCCTCCTGCTGGAATTTCTGTACATCCTCTTCGTGATCTTTTACCATGTCTTGGACGTAAGTGTGATCGAGCGCAGCGCCGCGCTGCTTCTGCACCTTGTCGACCATGCTCTGCGCCTCCGGGTCGAGCGTATCGGGCAAGGACGCGCCGACGGCCGCCGCAGTACGCTGGAGCATCTTGTCGGCCATCGTATGGTCGGTGACCATCCAGCGGCCGAACAGGCGGACCGCCGGGTTCTGGCCGTGCTCCTGCACCCATCGGCCGGTCTCGACCTCGGCCTTGCCGTTTGCCGCCTCCTTCAGGAACGTCTGGTCCTGCTGGCTGAGCGCCTGGGCATTGGCCGCCATCGGGGCCGCCATCGGGCTCGTGGTCGGTGCAGTCGGCGTGCCGGTCTGCGCCCAGGCGGGACTCGCGGCCAGCCCCAATATCGTGGCAGCCGTCAGAAGCGATCTCATGGGCTCTCTCCCTGGTCGGTCTTTGCAGGAAAACAGAACGGAGCGCCCCTGGGCGGGTTGCGGGGCTAACGCGTTTGCAATGCGGCCTCGGCCGCGCGCAATCGGACGCTCTGTTCTGGTGTCGGCCCCGAAGGCGTGTGTATCGTTGGCGGCGCTATGATCGCGTGCCGTCCGGACGCGAGACGGAATGCTCAAAAGAGCGAAATGGGAGGACAACGAATGTTCGAGACCGCACCACGCTTGCTGCGCGCAACTCTGATGGCATCTGCCCTAATCTCGTCGGCGATGCTGGTCGGGTCGAGCGTCGCCCGCGCCCAAGGATCGGCCACCGCGCCCAGCCCGACCTACTCGCGCATCGCGACGGTCGCGATACCCGGCGCTCCGCTTGCGGTGTTCGACATCAGTTTCGTTGATCGGCAACTCCCGCTCTATTACCTGGCGGATCGCTCCAACGCCGGGCTGGACATCGTGGAGACGATAACCAACAGGTTCCTCGCCCGGGTCGGCGGCTTCGTGGGCGTACGGGAGACGAACGGCGCGGCGGACACCAGCATTTCCGGACCGGATGGGGTTCAGGCAGTCGGATTGGGCGAGGTTTGGGTCGGCGACGGCGACAGCAGCGTCAAGGTGGTCAGCCTGATTACGCGCAGCGTCGTGGACATCATCTCCACGGTGCGGACCGACGAGCCCGGCCACACGGCCGATACCGACAAGCGCGCCGACGAGATGTCCTACGATCCCAAAGATCAACTTCTAGCGGTCGCGAACAACGCTGCCACGCCGCCCTTCATCAGCTTGATCTCGACTCGTGCCGGCGACCGCCGGGTCGTGGGCCGAGTCGTCTACAGCGATGCCGCCGGGATCGAACAATCCGTCTACAACCCGAGCACCGGGTTGTTCTACGTCAACCTTACACAGGTGGGATCGGACCCGAACGTTGGCGCCTTATCGGTAATCGATCCTCTGAAGGGGGCCGAGGTCAACCGCTTTCCGGTGACCGGCTGCAACGGTGCTGGGCTGGCCCTCGGGCCGAACCAGAACCTGCTGATCGGCTGCTCGCTGACCAACAACTCGCAGGTGATCAGCGCCCTCGACGGCAGCTTGGTCGCGGCATTCCCCGAAGTCTCCGGCTCGGACGAGGTTTGGTACAACCCGGGCGACGGCAATTATTATCTAGGGGCCCGCAACAATCCCGCGGCCGCCGGCGGCCCAGTGCTAGGGATCATCGACGCGCAGAACAACGAGTTCGTCGCCAATGTGCCGACCACGGCGGCCTCCCACTCCGTGGCTGCGGACCCGCGAAACAATCACATCTTCGTTCCGCTGGGGCCGAGTCCGGCCGACGCGGCATGCGTGAACGGCTGCATCGGGGTTTACGCAGCGAAGGGCAAGGCGAGTCTTGCTCAAGAACTCGTCGACAGCTTGTCTAGCAACCAGCCGATCCTGTCGGCAATCGACCAGCTGTCTCGGTAAGACGGGCGGCGTCTGCCGGTCAGAACGCTTTCTCGCCGGCTTGCGGTGCGGCGCCCGACCCGTCGGGCGCCACTTCCCAGCCGCCGCCAAGCGCCTTGTAGAGGGCGACCAGGTTCGTATCGACCGTAGCGGTGCTGTCGGCGAGCTGCTGCTCGGCGGCGAGCAGGCTGCGCTGCGCCGTCAGCACCTGGAGGTAGTCCGACACCCCTTGCCGGAACCGCAGGGTGGCCAGGTTCAGGGCGCGCCGGGACGCCACGGCGCTGGCGGCCAGCCGCTC
Organism: uncultured Alphaproteobacteria bacterium; assembly: GCA_963719345.1. GTDB lineage: Bacteria > Pseudomonadota > Alphaproteobacteria > Acetobacterales > Acetobacteraceae > CAVRCA01. The sequence continues at coordinate 54,840 of CAVRCA010000002.1, read as the reverse complement.
GCGGCGGCGCTGCTCGGCGGCGTAGGCTGTCAGTGCGTCATCGACGTCGCGGAAGGCCCCGAGCACGGTCCGCTGGTAGTTCAACGCCGCTTCCTGCTGCTGCGCCTCGCGCAGCGCGAGGGTGCCGCGCAGGCGGCCGCCCTCGAAGAACGGGATGGTAACGGCCGGGCCGAACCCGTACGTGCGTGACGCCCAGCTGCCGAGATCCTTGAACTGCAGCGCCTGGATGGACAGGCTGCCGGACAGCGTCACGCGCGGATAGAAATCCGCCTTGGCCACACCGATGCTCGCGGTGGCGGCATGCAGTTGGGCTTCCGCCTGCCGGATGTCGGGGCGGCGTCGCGCCAGCTCGGAGGGCAGGCCCACCGGCACGACCGGCGGCACCGGCGGGACCGGCTGCGGCGGCGCAAGCTCCGCCTCGAGCGCGCCCGGCGCTTCGCCGAGCAGGAGGCCGATCGCGTTGATGAGTTGCGCCGCCTGCTGCTGGAGCTGCGGAATGCTGGCGCCGTTGGTCGCCGCCTGCAACTCGGCGTTCGCCACATCGAGATCCGTGGCCAGGCCGCCTCTCGCGCGCGCCCGGGTGAGTTGCACGCTCTGCTCGGCGCTGGCGAGGTTTTCCTGCGTGATCCGCAGCGTCTCCTGCGTGCCGCGAAGTTGCAGGTAGTCGCGCGCGACCTCCCCCATGGTGGAGAGCTGCGTGTCGCGCCGCGCCTCCACCGAGGCATCGAGCGAGGCGTTCGCGCTTTCGACCGATCGGCGGACGCGACCCCAAAGATCGAGTTCCCAGGAGGCGTCGAACCCGTATTGGTAAAGGTCGAACGGCGACGCGAGCGCGCTGCCACCGCTGCTCGTCGGAATGCCGCCCTGCCGCCCGCCAAGGCCGTTGCTTTGCGTCGCGGTGGACCCGGAACTCGACTGGCCGCCGCCGCTGGGGAACAGGGAAAGGACACCGTTCGGGCTCGGACGTTCGCGTGTGTAGGACGCGTTGCCGTTGACCTGCGGCAGCAAGTCGGCACCGGTGACGCGAACCTGCGCCCGGCTTTCCGCAAGCCGCGCTGCCGCCGCGCGCACGTCGAGGTTCGACGCGGCCGCCCGGGTCACCAGGTCGGTGAGCTTGGGATCATGGAACGACTCCCACCAGCGCGTCTCGACCGGACCGGCCGAGGGCGTGCTGGCCCCGGCGGGGGGAGGAGCCGGGTTCTGCCGAGCGGCGAACCAGCTCGCCGGAGCCAGTGGGTTCATCGCCTTGAAGTTCGGCCCGACCGAGCAGGCGGCGAGCAGCGGCGCCAAAATCAAGAGACGCACGTGAATGGGCACCGGCGGGCGATCCTTTCGGTACTTTGGCAACAGAGATGCCGGCGCGGACCAGCAGCGCGATGAAGCCGAGTGATGGTGTAGCGTAACGCCTGGGCGCGGCCGACACGTCACCCCTCGAGAGCACGATCACGCTGGGCGATCATGCCGTTTCCCGCGGTCGGGTTCTCCAGCAGTTCCCAATGCTGGTCGCCTGCCGTCGTGACGACCGTCACCTTGCACAGCTTGGACCCCCGCTCCGGTCCCCTCGCGTCGTGGAGTTGGACGGCAAGGACGCGCACGTGGACACCCTGGTTGTCCATCGCTCCTTCGACCATCGCCCTGATGCGCGCTTCCGCGGCTTCGAATTGCGCGCACTCGGCCGCGCTCGCCGAACCCGCCAAACCAGCAACGAGCGCGGCCGCCAGGACCCACGTCCGCATCGTCGGTCACCTGTCCTTGTCCGGGGTCCTGTTCCAGAACCTGCCGTCGCGACAGGATATCGATGCGGCGACGGGCAAAACACATTGGTGAAAACCGCCAGGTCACTATGCACTATTGCGCAGGATAGGGGGGTGAAGCGGCGACAGTCGCTCAGCGCCTAAATCTCGATTGAGGACCGAACCTGCGCCTACGGTCCCGCACGACCGAAGCCGAGCAGCCGGGCGACCGGGGCGATGGTCCAGCCTTGCAGGATGAGCGAGGCGACCACCAGCACGAAGATGCCGTCGAACAGGCGGATATTCCGCTCAGGGTCGGCCAGCGCCGGAAGGATGCTGAGATAGATCGGCACCGCCCCGCGTAGCCCGACCCACGACGCGAAGCCGATTTCGCGCAGGTTGAAGCCGAACGGCAGCAGGCAAGGGAGCACCGCCACCGGGCGCGCGACGAAGATCAGCACCAGGGCCGCGCCGCTTCCGGCAATCATCTGGCCGACCAGATGCGACGGCGTGACCAACAGCCCCAGCATCAGGAACAGCACGATCTGCGACAACCATGCGATGCCCTCGAAGAAGATCTCGACCTCCTGGTGTGCCGTATGCCGGGTCGCGCCCGTCATCAGAGCGGCGATATAGATCGCGAGAAAGCCGCTGGTGCCGCAGGTCTGCGCCAAGCCGAACAGGGCCAGCGCACCGGCCAGGACCAGGACAGTCGCCAGCGCGGGCTCCAGCCCGAGGCGGCGCAGCATCAGCGACAGCAGCCAGCCGCCGGCAAAGCCGAACACCGCGCCCCCCAGCATCTCGCGGGCGAAGAGCAGCGCCGCATTGGAGAACGTCGCCCAGCCCGGCTCGGTCAGCACGTGGATCAACAGGATGGTCAGGAAAACCGACATCGGGTCATTGAGGCCCAACTCGACCTCCAGCAAGGCGGATACCCGTTCCGGCAGCGCCACCCGCGCGCGGCGCAACAACGTGCTGACGGCCGCGGCATCGGTCGGCGCCGCCGCCGAACCGGCGAGCAGCGCTGCCGACAGCGGCACCGACGCGATCAGCGTCACGAAACCGCCGACGACAAACGCCGTAACGGCGACGCCGACCGTCGCCAGCACGAATGCCGGCCAGAACGCCAGCCGCAGTGTGGGTATGCGTGTCTTGACCCCGCCCTCGAACAGTATGATCGCCAAGGCGATGCTGCCGATCAGATAGGCGGCGTAGAAATCGTCGAACGGGACGCCAAGTCCGTCCTCGCCCACCAGCATCCCGAGCAGCAGGAAGACCAGCAGGACCGGCGCCCCGAGCCGGCGTGAGACGAGCCCGGCGAGGATGCTCAACAAACCCAGCAGTCCGCCCGCCGCGATCAGCTCGTGCGCCCGCTCGGTCAGCGCATGGCCGAGCGCCAAGAGTTCGGGCGAGGCGTTCATCATGGTCGGTTCAGCGGGTCACCCCCGCCCCGCTCCACGACGGAAGCCCTCCCCGGCAGACCGCCCGCCGCCGAACTGCCGTTGCTGCATGGCGCCCTGCTGGCGCGCGAAACGATCCTGGTCAAGCTGCTGGACCGTGCCGCTGTTCCCCTGGCTTGCCCCCAGCCCGGCTTGGCGCGAGGTACTGCGCTGGCCTGAATTGAGGTTGGTTTGCCCGGTGTTCGACCGGTTGACGGGCTGCCATCCATTGTTCCAGCTCGACCATCCGCTGCCGGTGTGCTGATACACGTGGCCGTCCCGACCGGCATAGACGTTGCCTCCCGGCCCCTTGACGACACCGGCATTGTGGCCGGGTGCGCCGTGCACGCCGGCCCCCTCGGCGCCGGTGCTGGACTGGAAGCCGCCGACCGCGCCCCGGCTGTTGCTGGCGCTGGCGGTGTGTACGGTTTTGTTGGGGCCGCTCACGACGCTCGAACCCCAGCGTCCGTACGGATTGGCGTTCTGCGTCGTGCTGCCGGACGTGCCGTAGCGCGGGTTGTAGAAGCTGGCGTTCGCGGTGCCGCCGTTCGGTCCCCAGACGGCGCTGCCGCGCGTATAACCTCCCGTGCTCGGATTGTAGGCCGACCACGCGCCGGCCCCGCCGTAAGGGCCATACACCGAGGCGCCTCTGGCGTAAGCGCCTGTATAGGGATTGTAGGCGGTGCCGGCGCGGGCGACCCCGCCATACGGGCCGTACGCGACGCCGCCGCGCGCCCACGCGCCGGTCGCCGGGTTGTAGTAGGCACGCCCGGCGTAGGAGTAGGGGTAGGGTAGATAGACGGGCACCCGCGCCGGGATCACCACCGGCGGATAGTAGTAGCCGGTGCCATAGACCAGCACGCCGGCGGCCACGAAGCCCATCGTGTAACCCGCGGTGTAGCCGTAGGTGACAGTCGTGGGGGTGGCCGCGTACGGCTTGACGAACGTCACGTGATAGAGCGGGCTGCTCGGCGGGATGGCGTAGACCGCCTCGGGCACGCTGTCGGCCAGCGTCCACGGCCCGGTCGGGCTCGGCGCGACGAACCAGGCGCCCTGGTAGCAGGCGAAGTACTTGCCGCCGATCTGCAGCACCTCGAAGCTGGTGTTCGTCGCGTACTGGACGCTGGTCCCGGGGATCGGCTTGAACTCGGGCGCCCCCGCGTACCACGACGTCGAGCTTCGCGGCCGCACGCTGCAAGGTCGCCTGGTGCGGGATCTGTGCCTGCAGCACGGCCTGTTGCGCCTGCGCCGTGCCGGGCACCGATGCCAGCACGCTGCCGGCCGGTCCGTCGGGTGGAAGGCGGGCGAAATCGGCGGGCAGATCGGGTGTGGCGAACGTCCACGGCCCGTCGAGCGCCGGGGCGGCGAACCAGCGGCCGGAAATCAAGACGTAGTAGCGGCCGGTCCCGGCGTGCTGGAACACCACGCTGTCGGTGTTCTTCACCCGTTGCAGCGTCGTCCCCGGCACAGGCTCGAACACCGGCGGTCCGCTGGTGACGATGATCTCGGCGGGCTTGGTGCTGACGAAGATGGTCGGCGCCTCCGTTGTCGTGACGACCCGGCCCGGGATGCTGTTGCGCATGTCGGCAAAATTCGGGTCGCCGGCGAGCTTGGCGAACCCATCCGGCAGCTTGCCGGCGGGCTGGAACGGCCCGGAGAACGCCGGCGCCACCAGCCACACCCCGTTGTTCAGCAGGTACCATCGCCCGCCGCCGGCAGGGTCCTGTATCACCTCCCAGTTGGTGTTCACCGCGAACGACAGGCCGCTGCTTCCGGCCGGCGCCAGGACGGGCTCGCCGTCGAACACCACCAGACTGGCGGGCCGCTCGCTGTAGAACATCGCCGGCGGCGTGTTGTCGAGCGCCGGTGCCGACGGGGCCGAAACCTCCTTCACCCCGAGCAGCACCGCATCGAGCGGCACGCTCTTGACGCTCATCTGCTCGGGCAGCAACGCCTTGATCTTGGCTTCGAGCTGCGCCGCCTGGGCGGTGTCGAGCGTCGGGAATTGCGACGAGAGCAGTTTGGGGTCGGTCAACACGACCGTGCGCGTCGCCAGATCGGTCTCGGTCGCGACCTGCACTTCGATCGTGCCGAGGATCGGCGGGCCGCCGGGCTTGTTGATCGCGATCGCGGCGCGGGCGGTGAGCGGACCCTGCCCGGCCCACGCAATGACCTGCGGCTGATAGACGACGGCCGTGGCGCCGTCGGCGGCCACGGTATGCGGCCAGTTCGCCTCCGGCTCCGCCCCGAGGGCTGGCGCGGTCGCCCACACCAGCCACGCGACGAGCAGCAGCGTCAGAGGCGTCGCCGACACTGGCCGCCGGCTTGCCGCGGCGCGCATCGACTAGCGCGCTCCCCGCATGGACGAGAGTGCCTGCTGGCAGTTGGGCGACAGCGACGCCGCGTTCTCCTTCAGGCAGGCCATGGCACGGCCGCCGCCGGGCCGGATGCCGCGGCAGTAACTCCGGTAATCCGCGCCGCACGCCTCGCGCAAGCCGCCGGCCCCGCCGCCTTGCGGCTGGCTTTGCCGCTGCGCCGGCGGAGCGCTCGCGCCGGCGGCCGCGCCGCCGTTGACTGCCGCGACCGCCCGGCCGCAAGCCGGCGACAGGCTCGAGGCATTCTCCTGCAAGCAGGCCAGCGCAGCGGAACCCCCGGTCGGCACCGACGCGCAGTGCGCCTGATAGTCCGACCGGCATGATTGGCGGATGGCGCCGATCTGCGCCTGCGTCGGCTGCTGCGCCGCAGCCGGCGCGAGCATTGCGAACAGCGCCAGCGCGAACGCGGCGATCGTGACTGGCAGTCGGTACGGCATGGTTTCCCCCTGGTTTCTCTCTGTGATCCGGATCATCGCGCCGCGGCCTCGCTCCAGCCCTGCAATTCGAACAGCTGCCGGAGTTTTGGCGCGAGCGCTGCCGCGACGCGGCGAGCGTTGTCCGTGTCCCCCGCCGCGCGTCGTTCACTGACCTCGTGCAGCCCCAAGCTGGCCGCGGCCGAGGTTGCGACGCCGCTGCCGGCCGCCGCGCCGGCACCCATCGTCTCCGCGGCACCCGGCGCTCGCCCGCTGTCGGCATCCGCCTCGAGCGTCTGCAGCAGCCGGGGGCTGGAATTGCCGCCGCGGTAGAAGACCTGCACGTCGGCGCCGAGGCTGCTCTTTCCCGCGCCGAGGCCGATCAGCGTCCGCCGGGTTCGGTTTCCCTGGTCGATCGAGACGATCTGGCCTTCGACCAGAACCACGTTTTCGGACGCTGGCACCTCGGACCCGAAGGCGCGTTCCGCCGGCAAGCCCTCGCGCCGCAGCTCGCGCACTAGATCTTCGGCGAGGGCGGCCGTCGCCGCCCGCGCCGCCTGCATCTTCGCGGCACTCGGGGGCGTCTGGTTGAACGCCTGTGTCAGGCGCGCCCGGACGCCCTGGTCCAGCCGGACATCCTCAGGAGTGAGGGCGAAGTCGCGCACCAGGATACGCTCGGGCCGGGGCAGCCGCGCGGTGCTGTAACTCTGCACGGTCTCGACGCGGCCCTGCGAACACGCCGTCAAGGCAAGCATCAGCAAACCGGTCAGCCACGGTCTCGCATCGGCACGGTCCATCATGGGTCCTTTCAGATCGGGGTGAAGCGCTCTCGGCTACTCTGCGGACGTGGCGAGCGGGACGGCGGCCCTCGCACCGCCTCGCCGCTCCTCGATGCGTTGCAGCACGACGAAGAATGACGGGACGAACAGGATCGCGAGGCAGGTCGAGGCGATCATGCCGCTGAACACGCTGAGCCCGAGCGAGGCGCGCGCGCTCGCTCCGGCTCCCGTCGCGGTCACCAGCGGAACGACGCCGAGGATGAATGCGATCGACGTCATGAGGATTGGCCGGAGCCGGGCGCGGGCGGCGCCGAGGGCGGCATCGAGGATCGGCTCGCCATGCAGCAGCCGCCGCTCGCGCGCCACCTCGACGATCAGGATGGCGTTCTTGGCCGAGAGCGCGATCAGCAGCAGCAGCCCGATCTGCGTGTAAAGATTGTTGGCGAGGCCGAGCGCGCTCAGCGCGATGACCGGCCCGAGCAGGGCGAGCGGCACGGCCAGGATGACCGAGAGCGGCGCGATCCAGCTTTCGTACATGCCGGCGAGGCAGAGATAGACCAGCAGCAGCGCCAGCCCGAACGCGTAGTAGAGCTGATTGCCGACCGCCTTTTCCTGGAACGACATCGCCGACCATTCGTAACCGGTCCCGCGCGGCAGCGTGGTCGTGGCGATCTGGTCCATGATGGCGAGCGCCTGCCCCGAACTGAACCCGTCGGCGGGAGCGCCGAGGATCGTCGCCGAGGGATAGAGGTTGTAAAGCCCGATCAGCGACGGTCCGGTCGTCGGCTGCAGCCGTACCAGCGTACCGAGCGGGACCATCGCGCCGGACGCGCTGCGCACGCTCAGCCGCTCGATGTCCTCGGGCTTGAGCCGGAACAGCGCGTCCGCCTGCACGTAGACCTGGAAGGTCCGCCCGAACTTGTTGAACTGGTTGACGTAGCTTGAGCCCATGTAGGACCCGAGCGCGGCCAGCACGTCGTTCACCGATACGCCGAGCGTCTCGGCCTTGACCCGGTCGATGACGACGTTGACTTGCGGCACGTCCGCTCGGACGGAGGTGACGATGCGCTGCAGCCCCGACTGGCTCCGTGCGTCGGTCGCGATGCGGTCGGTGATCGAGGCCAGCTTGCGGTAGTCGACGCTGCCGTCGCGCAGTTCCACCTGCATGGTGAAGCCGCCGGCGTTGCCGATGCCCTGGATCGGTGGCGGCGGCAGCACGAACGCGGTTCCGTCCGCCAATTGCTCCAGTTTACGCGTGAGCTGCCCATAGAGGGTGCGCAGGTCGGGTCGCTTGCTCCAGTCCTTCAGGATCACGTATGCGGCGCCCGCATTGGCGAGCGATGCGTTGTTGTCGAGCACCGAAATCCCGGCGATCTCGATCACCTGGTCGACGCCCGGGGTGGCGCGAGCGATCCGGCTGACCTCGGCCAGGGTGCGCTGCGTACGCTCGATCGAGGCCCCGTCGGGGAGTTGGACACCGACCAGGACATAGCCCTGGTCTTCGATCGGGATGAACGCGGTCGGCACCCGCGCGATGCCCCAGATCCCCAAGCCGCTCAGCGCAATTGCCAGCACGACCATCAGCACGCTGCGGCCGACCATGCGACGGATCAGGCCGGCGTAGGCCCGCTCGACCGCGCCGTACGCCCGATCGAAGCCGCGGGAGAGGACGTTGCGCTGCGCCAGCGGAACCGGCCGGCGGAGCCAGACCGCGCATTGCGTCGGCTTCAGCGTGGCCGCGTTGACCGCGCTGATCAGTGCGGTCGCCGCGATCACCAGCGCGAACTGGGCGTACATCTTCCCGGTCAGCCCCGGGAGAAACGCCGCCGGGATGAACACCGCCATCAGCACCAGGGTGATGCCGATGATCGGGCCGAACAGGTCGCCCATCGCGCGGATCGCGGCTTCGCGGCCGCTGAGCCCCTGTTCGACGTAATGGGCCGCGCCCTCCACCACCACGATCGCGTCGTCCACCACGATGCCGACGGCCAGCACGATGGCGAACAGCGTCGACAGGTTGATGGTGAAACCAAGCGCCGCCATCGCGGCGAACGCCCCGATGATGGTGACCGGCACCGTCGTCGCCGGCACCAGCGTCGCCCGCCAGTCCTGCAGGAACACCAGGATGACGACGAGCACGAGCACCGCGGCCTCGATCAGGGTCTTGTAGACTTCGTGGATCGCGGCGCTGACGAACCGCGTCGTGTCGAACGGGATCGCGAACTGCAGGCCGGGCGGAAAACTGCGCGAGAGTTCCGCCATCCGCGCCTGGACGCGGTTGGCGACGTCGAGCGCATTGGCGCCCGGCGACTGGAAGATCGCCAAGCCGGCGGCAGGGCGGCCGTCGAGCTGAAAGGACTGCGTGTAGGATTGCGCGCCGAGCTCCACCCGGGCAACGTCCCGCACCCGCGTGATCCGGCCGCCCTGGCCGCTCTCCGCCTTGATGATGATGTCGGCGAACTGCTCCGGATCGGCCAGCCGGCCGAGTGCCGTGACCGTGTATTGGAAATCCTGGCCGGCCGGCGCCGGCGGCGTCCCGACCTGGCCGGCAGTGACCTGCTGATTCTGCTGCTGCACCGCACCGATGAGGTCCTGCGGCGTCAGTCCTCTCGCATAGAGCTTTTGCGGGTCCATCCAGATCCGCATGGAATATTGGCCCACGCCGAATACGTTGACGTTGCCGACGCCCGGCACGCGGGCCAGCTCGTTCAGCAGATTGATGGTCGCGTAGTTGCTGAGGAAGAGGCTGTCGTAGCGTCCGTCCTGCGCCGTGAGCGTGACGATCTGCAGGATCGCCGTCGATTTCTGCTGGACCGTGACACCTTGCGACTGCACCGGTTGCGGCAATGATGCCAAGGCGCTCGAAACGCGGTTCTGCACCAGCACCTGGGCGGCATTGAGATCGGTGCCGATCTCGAAGGTGACAACGAGGGAGTAGGTGCCGTCGCTCGTGCTGGTCGACTGCATGTAGAGCATGTGCTCGACGCCGTTGACCTGCTGCTCGATCGGCAGCGCCACGGTCTGCATCACCGTCTCGGCGCTGGCGCCGGGGTAGCGCGTCGTCACGCTGACGGTCGGCGGCACGATGGACGGATATTGCGCCACCGGCAGCCCGAACATCGCCACGGCGCCGACCAGCACCATCACGATCGCCAGCACGTTGGCCAGAACCGGCCGCTCTACGAAGAACCTGGAGATCATCGGAATTGCGTCATTGCTGGGCGAGCGCCGCCGCCTGGGCATCGGGCGTGACCTGCGCCTGGCGGGGCGCGACCTTGCTGCCGACCACGGCGCGCTGCAGGCCGTCGATCACCACCCTGTCATCGGGCATGAGACCGTCATCGATGGCACGCAGGCCGCCGACCGCCTGCCCCGTCTGCACGCTCCGCTGTTCGACGACATCCTCCTTGTTCAGCACGAGCAGATAGCGGCCGCCCTGATCCGCTCCGAGAGCGCGGTCCGGGACCAGCAGCATGGGCCGCTGCTGGTCGGTCGGGATACGCACGCGGACGAAATTGCCCGCCAGCAGCGCCCGGTCGGCGTTGGCGAACACGCCCCGGGCGGCGAGCGTTCCCGTCGTCGGATCGAGTTGCGGTTCGACGTAGTCCAGCGTGCCCTGGTGCGGATACCCGGCCTCGCTCACCAGGCCGACCTCGACCGGGACTTTCGACAGGTCGCGCACGGTCAGCCCGCGTCGGGCCAGTCCGGCCCTGATCCGTGCAACGTCTTGCTCGCTCAGGGTGAAGTTCACAAAGATCGGATCGAGCTGGATGATCTCGGCGAGCTTGGTCGGGCTCGTCGCGCCGACCAGCTCACCGGCCGAGACGAGATGGGCCGTGACCACGCCGTCGAACGGCGCGGTGACGCGCGTATAGCCGAGATTGATCGCCGCCAGGGTGACACCGGCCTGCTGGTTGGAAAGATTGGCCCGCAGGACATCACGGTTGGATCGCGCCTGGTCGACCGAGGATTGCGAGGCGAAGTCGCTCCGCCCGAGGCTGGCCTGCCGGTTGAACTCCGCCTCCGCCTGGGTGAGCTGGGCCTGGGTCGCGGCGAGCGCGGCCTGCGCCTGCTGGTACTCTGGCCTGGTACGGAGCGGGCTCGATGACGAACAACGTGTCGCCTTTGTGGGCCATCGCCCCGTCGATGTAGTCGATGCTGGTGAGCATCCCCTGGATGCGGGCTACCAGGTCGACGGAGTTGGTTGGGACCACGTTGCCGGTCACCTCGAGCCACGGGGTGACAAGCTGCTTCAGCGGCTGTGCGACACCGACCTGCTGAGGTGGGGGCGCGACGAAGCTGTTCTTTTCCTTGCAGCCGATCAGCAAGGCCAGACAGAGCACGAGCGCCGTGCGGCACAGTCCTGCCCGCCAAGTTCGACCCGCGCGCATCGGCCGAGCCGCCCCAACGTTGCTCAGCATGTGAAACCCCCGTCGAGTATTGAGCCAAAATCCATTCAGGTTGGCAACCTCCGATGGAACGCCTGCTCCGGGACAGCCCTGGCGCCCCTGCGCGTGGTCCGGCATGGTCCGTGGCGATCAAACCGGCGGCTTGGTGGCGCGCCGCCCCGGCACGAGGTCTCCGTTGCTGCTGTCGAGCAGGGTTTCCGGATGAAACGAGGCTCGGCTTCCGTCCGCTTCGTCCTCGCGACGCTCGCCCTCGACGCCCTGAGTTTCGGCATCATCATCCCGGTGGTGCCCAACCTCGTCGAGCAACTCACGGGCTCGACCGCGTCCGCCGCAGCATTATGGATGGGCTCGCTGCTCGCCGTGTTCTCGGCGATGCAGGTCGTCTGCGCCCCGGTGCTGGGCGCGCTGAGCGACCGCTACGGACGGCGACCGATCCTGCTCGTCTCGCTCGCCGGCATCTCCGTCAACTACCTGCTGCTGACATGGGCGCCGACGCTCGCCTGGCTGTTCGTCGGACGGCTGATCGCGGGTGCCACCGCGGCCAACGCGTCAGCCGCGACCGCCTACATCGCGGACGTCACGCCACCGGCCCGACGCGCTCAACGGTTCGGGCTGGTGGGGGCCGCGTTCGGGCTCGGGTTCGTGCTCGGTCCCGCGTTCGGCGGCCTGCTCGGCGCCTATGGGCTGCGCGTTCCGTTCATGGTCGCCGCCGGGCTCGCCGGCTGCAACCTTCTTTACGGCATCGTCGCGCTGCCGGAGAGCCTGCCGCACGACAGGCGACGCGCCTTCGAATGGCGGCTCGCCAATCCGATCGCCACGTTGAGCATCGTCGGGGCCGACCGCGCCCGCAGGCGGCTGGCGCTCGCCTGGTGCTGCGGCTGGTTTGCCCTCGGCTCATTGCAGAGCAGCTTCGTATTGGCCAACCAGATGCGGTTCGGCTGGGGGCCCCAGCAGAATGGGCTGGCGCTGGCAGCAGCCGGTCTCGGCTCGGCGGTCGTGCAGGGCTTGCTGATCAGGCGCATCCTTCCGGCACTCGGCGAGCGGCGCACCGCCCTCGCCGGCTACGCGCTGGCAGGGGCCGCCTTCCTCTGCTTCGCCCTCGCCGGTGCCGGATGGATGATCTTCATGGGGATCGCGCTGCAGGCGTTCGGTGCGATCAGCGGGCCGGCGGTCCAGGCGATGATCTCCGTCCGCGCCGGACCGGACCGTCAGGGCGAGGCGCAAGGAGCCCTCGCGTCGCTGCAGGGTCTTACCGCCATCGTCTCGCCCCTGGTCGCCGGCTGGCTGTTCGGCGCCTTTACCCGACCCGGCGCGCTACTGCACTTCCCGGGCGCCCCATTTCTGGCCTCCAGCTTGGCCTATGGGGTTGCGATGCTCGCTGTACTCGGCCTGCCGCATCCGACCCGTATGACTGAGGAGACACAGCCTGCCGGAAGCTGATGCGGCCGGCGCCCTATTCGGTGTACCGCGCAACGTCCAGAACGGTCTCCGCTAAGACGGCATCCGGGATTTTTTCGGTAAGATGGAACCGTCGGTAGTCGATGGCACGCTGCCCGTCCTCGGTCACTCCAAAAATGTCCGCGTAGCGGTGACCGAACAGGATTTCATCGGGAAGGTAGGATGCGCGGGCGTGAACCGTCTGCGCCATCGTTTCCTCAAGCCCGGTGACGGTCACCAGGATCTCGGCTTCGATGTCCTCCAGCCGCTGCCGCGTCGCGCCGTATAACGGGCTCGACTCGTCCAGCGCGTGCATGGCGAGATAGGACATCGCGAAGATCGGCGTGCGCTCCCGCGACAGCCGCAGATCGTAGAAGCGTCGGATGGACATCCCTTCCTTGGTTTGCTCGTCGCTTACCAACGTCATGCCGACCTCGGCCTGCACGATCCGGCTCGCCCGCTGGTTTCCCATCCGGACCATGAGCGTCGGGACGCCGTTGTAGACCGCGACCACGGCGACCTTGCTGAACAGGACACGGGCCGTCGGGCGCGATACCCGGGCGAACATCAAGCCCGTCGTCAGCGCCACCATCACGATGCCGCACAACACTTCGATTGTCATGACGATGTTGGCGTAGTCGGTCGCCGGCGACAGGACGCCGTAGCCGATCGTCCCGAATGTCTCGACGCTGAAGAAGAAGGCGTCGCGGAACCAGCCCGGGCGGGCGTTCGCGATCGCTCCCGGCTGCAGATAATACAGAAAACCGAACGCCAGGTTCGCCGCGATATAGATCCCGGTGGTGACGAGCAGAAAGACCCGCCACGAGGTCCGAAGCGCGCGATGGTAGAGGTCGGCGGTCCAACTGGATCGCAGGCCGACGCGAAGTAGCCCCTCGGCCGCCCCTCGTCGCCCTAAAGTCGTGACGGGGAGGTGGGTTTCGGACTTGGCGCGCACGTCGGTATCGACGCGGATGTCTCGCCTGATGAGGGCGCGCAGCGATCCGATCATGTCAGCACGGCGACGGTCAGCCACGCAGCCGGTGCCCGATGAACATCGGCAGCATCATGCCCAGGCTGCCTTCGTGCAGCACGTACGAGGGCTCGACCACCTGGAGAGAGTTCGAACAGCGATCCGAACCGCCGGACGACCCCCGCCAGCGTTCCGCGAGGGACCACGATCAGCACGTCGCGTCCAGAATACCGGGCAACCGGTGCGATCTCGCCGTATTCGCGCGGGTCGGGTCCAAGACAGATGACCGGCATGGCGCCGCCAAGCGCGTAATCGATCTTGCCGGCGTCGTGCCAGCGGGTCGCCGCCACCACCAATCCTGGCCGCGCCAGCAGGCCCCGCGATTCGAGGTCGGCTCGCAGCGAGGTCCAGTCCACCGCGTCGAGGTCAGGGTCGGCGCCGACTGGGAAATCCTCGAGCACGGAGGGCAACCAGTTCAGCCGCACCTCCGTGCCGACCAGGGCCACCCCGGCGAGCACCAACGTTGCTGTCGCCGCCAACCCGACCCGCAAGGCGCGACTGTCCAGTCTCCGGGCGATCGCGTCCCCGAGCAAAGGCAGCAGCATGAGGTAGCCGGGCGAGGCCCAGTGGAACAGCACGTGGCTCCAGAACGAGACAAGGAGAAAGAGCAGGATGGGAGGCGCTGCCAGGCAGAGCAGCAGCCAACTGGCGTGGCCCTGCCTGCCCCGCCGCAGCGCCCCGGCGGCACACAGCATCAACGCCGCCCAGATCCACGGCAGCAGGAACACGGCTTCGCCGCCGAGGAGGGACAGCGGCCCCCACGGATGGAACCGGCCCACCGCCCGGCCGCCCTGGAACAGGAACGACGTCCAGCCGTGCCCCGCATTCCAGACGACGACCGGCAAGAACATCGTCGCGCTGAGCAGCGCCGCCGCATAGGGGTGCGGCCGGGCAAGCCACTTTCTTCCCTCATCCCGATCGCTGACCAGATAGAGGACGGCACCCGCGAAGGTGAGGACGGCCGTGTATTTGGAGCAGAGTGCGATCCCGGCGCAGGCACCGGCGCCGAGCCACCATCCCCACGCCGCCCGGCCCCGTGCCGGGAGCGCTCCGAGCAAGCAGGCAAGCGCGCCGAGCAGTGCCGCCGTCAGCGGCCCATCGGGCAGCACCCACGTTCCGGTGGTCACGCCGAAAACCGGCGCCAGATTCAGGGCCACCGCCGCCCAGAAGCCGGGACGGGCACCGAACAGCCGTGCCGTGATCCGATACATCAGGAACGTGCTCAGCGCGAACAGCGCCACGAACGGCAGCCGAACGACGAAAGCGGTGTCGTCGCCAAGCAGGCGGGAAGCTGCCCACGCAAGCCACCAGGCGATCGGGGGATGGTCGAAATAGCCGAGTTGCGGGTGGCGTCCCGCGGCGACCATGTAGCTCTCGTCGATTCCGAGGCCGAGTGCCGCGGCAAACAGGAGCCGAAGCAGCAGGGTCGCGGCGATCAGCAGCGCAACGCCGCCGGAGGGCGTGCAGGCCCACTCCATCGCCCGAGACAAATTACCTGGGCGGCTGGGCAGCGCCGCAGCCGCCGACGAGGGAGAGGGCATGAACGCGTCCTGTGGGTAAATCAAATGGTGGCGGGTCGGCCAGATCGTAGCGGGACACGCCGCCCCACTCCACCGCCCGTGCCTATATCCGCCGGCAGACCAGCAGGACCTCGTCGACACCCTCCGTCTGCAGTGGCCCCTCCCGCATCGCGAGCGTGTTCTGCCGACGTAAGGCGAGAGGAAACAGCAGGCGATTGTACACGCTCATCGCGTGCGCGGGGTGGCGGGTGAGGAACCACATCCCGAACCTGGTCAGGCGCGACGAGCGGGGCCGCATTCCGTACACGGCGCTGCTCTCCATCTCGAAACCGTGGCCTTGAAGCTGCCCAAGGAGGTGCTCGGGCCCGTAGCGCCGCGCGTGGCCGACAATGTCGTCGAACCGGGTCCAGGCCGATTGATGCAGCGGCACCGAGAGCAACAGGACCGCGCCGGGTCGGGCCACCCGCGCCAGCTCGCCGAACGCGGCCCCGTCATCCTCGACATGTTCGACGACGTCGAGCGCGCATACCAGATCGAAGACCTGATCGGGGTAGGGCAGCGCGGCGAGCGTGCCGCACACGGCTTGCCCGCCGGCGGATTTCAGCGGAGCGAGGGCGGCCATGCTGATGTCGAGGAAGCAGGTCCCCTCGAGGGGCAATCGCGGCCGCAGGCCAGGCGCGACCTCGAGCCGGCGCGGTCTCCCCGGCAGCAGCGAGGAGACCAGCGGCCACGTCGCGAACCGATCCGGCGGAATCAGGCGCGCCGCGTGCCACAGCCGATCGTAGAACCGCCGGTTCGACGCCAACAGGTTCCGGGCGCCCTGCGTCATAGCCCCGCCTTAGTTGCTTGCGCATAGGAGAGATCAACGATTGCGGGTCGCCGAACATTCATTATACAGGAAGCGCCATGCTGAACACCTATCCTGCCCCGGCCACCCGGTCACCCGTGAGATGACTGGGAGCATCGCCGGCAGCCTCGAAGCTGAGGTGGCGCAGCTGATCGTCGATTCACTCCACCTCGAAATCGGTCCCGACGAGATCGCCCCCGAGGAGCCGTTGTTCGGCGAGGGGCTCGGACTTGATTCGATCGACGCCCTGGAATTGGCGCTCTCGATTTCCCGCGTCTACGGTATCGAGATCAAGTCCGACGACGCGCGCAACCACCGTATCTTCGCCACCTTGCGCGACCTGGCGCGCCACATTGAAGACACGCGCCTCAAGTAGCCCATTCTCCCGACAGCTTTGGGCACGCAGCCCCGATGAACAGCATCGAGTTCGACCGCGCCGATGGTCCCCCAGGTTCCGCTGATCGACCGAGCGCCGACGGACGTGCTGTTTCGCACGGCCGATCGCTTGATCACCACGGCGGCATTCCTGCAGGACGTCCAAGGACTTGCCCGGCGCCTGCCGCCGGCGGGACAGGTCGCCAACCTGTGCAGCGATCGGTATCGGTTCACGGTCGCGTTCTCCGCGGCCGTGCTGCGCGGCCAAGTCAGTCTGCTGACCAGCGACTATGCGCCGGACCGCCTGAGGATGCTGGCCGAGCGCCATCCGGGAACCTACGCACTGACCGACGAACACGGGATCATAACGCCATCTCAGCTTGGCGGCGACAGCCGGGCCGTGTCGCTTGCGGCTGAAGCGCGGCTGCTGGCTGATCCTGACCCCGGTCGGCCACCCCTGATCCCGGCAACCCGTCTCGCGGCCATCGTGTTCACGTCGGGGAGCACCGGCGAGCCGGTCGGCCATCGCAAGTTCTGGGGAACCCTGGCCGCGCGGAGCCGCGATGCCGGGCGGCGCTTCCGGATGAGCCGCGCCCAGCCAGCCTCGGTGGTCGGCATGGTACCGCCCCAGCACATGTACGGGTTCGAGACCACCGTGCTGCTCCCGCTGCACGCCTCGGCCTCGATCTGGGTCGGGCCTGCCTTCTTCCCCGAGGACGTCCGTACCGCCCTGGAGGCCGTGCCGGCCCCGCGCATCCTGATCACCACTCCGCTCCAGATCCGGGCGCTGCTCCAGGCGTCGATGAAACCGCCATCCCTTCAGCAGGTGATCTCCGCCACCGCGCCTCTCTACGACGATCTCGCCGCCGAGGCGGAGCGCCTATGGAGCACCGAGCTGTGGGAGATTTTCGGGGCGACGGAGGTCGGCTCCATCGCCAGTCGCCGGCCGACACGGGACCAGACCTGGCTCACCTATCCTCGCGTGCGGCTGCACGCCCGGGACGCCCCCGGCGGCGACGACGCGGTCCTCGTCACCGGCCCGTTCGCGGAGCCCTACCCGCTCAGCGATCTCGTGGAGCAGATCGACGCCCGCCGATTCCGACTGCTCGGGCGACGCACCGACGTGGTCAAGCTGGGCGGCCGGCGCACCTCGCTTGCCGCGCTCAACCGGGTTCTCACCAACATCGAGGGTGTCGTGGACGGCCTCTTCGTCGCCCCCGCGGATCTCGATGAGCGGCCGACGGCGCGCCTCGTCGCCTTCGTGGTGGCACCGGGCGTCAGCGCGGACACCGTGATGGCGGGATTGCGGACCCGCATCGACCCGCTGTTCCTGCCGCGTCGGATCATCCGGGTGGACACGTTGGCTCGCAATAGTACGGGCAAGCTGCCGCAACAGGCCATCGAGAGCCTGCGCGCGTGCGTCGGCGAGGATTGAGGTCGTGCCGCGAACCGGTTCGTTCACGATTCCGGCCACGCATCCGTCGCTGCCCGGGCATTTCCCGGGCCGCCCGCTCGTCCCCGGCGTCGTGCTGCTGGAGGCTGTGCTGGCACTCGCTCCCGAGCGGTATTCCGGCGCACCGATCCGCTTGGAACGCGCCAAGTTCACTCGTCCTGTGCTGCCCGGACAAGCCGTCGAGGTAACCTGGGCCGATGCGCCGGCGGGCGGGGCTGCCTTCGTCTGCCATGTCGCCGGCCTGGAGGCGCTGCGGGGTCGCATCACCAGCAGCGCTGCCGAGTGAACGCCGTCTGGAGCAGCGGCCGGGAGCACGGCAGTTCCCTGCTGATCCGGCTGATCATCTGGCTGACCCTGCGGCTCGGGCGGCCCGTCGGATTGGTGCTGCTCTATCCGATCACCCTCTACTTCCTGGCCAGGCTGCCGCACGCACGGGCGGCCTCCAGAGAGTACCTCGGCCGGGTGCTCGGTCGCACGCCCCAGGCGCGAGAGACGTGGCGGCACTTCTTCACCTTCGCTTGCGTGATCCTGGACCGTATTTCTTTCCTGTCGGGCCGGGTGGAGCAGTTCACCATCCGGGTGAGCGGGTTCGAGACCCTCGCCCAGGCCGTCGAGGGTGGCGGAGGCTGCATCCTGCTCGGCTCCCATCTCGGCAGCTTCGAGGTTCTGCGCGTCTTCGGCCGACAGTCGCCGGTGCCGGTCAAGGCACTCATGTACCGCGGCACCTCCGGCGCGCTCACGACCCTGTTCGAAGCGCTCGACCCGACGGCCGCGGAGCACGTCATCGAGATCGGCAGGCCCGACAGCATGCTGCGCGTCCAAGAGAGCCTGGCGCGCGGCGAGGTCGTCGGCATCCTGGCCGATCGGACGCCCCCGACCAGGCGCGTTGCCACGGTCGGTTTCCTGGGTGCGCCCGCCGCGTTTCCGACCGGTCCGCTGGCCCTGGCGGCGAGCCTCGGAGTCCCCGTGATCCTGTTCTTCGGCCTGCGGGTCGGGCCGCGCGACTACCGCGTCGTGCTTGAGCATTTCGCCGACGGGACTACCTTGCGGAATGGTCCCGGCGGGTTGCGCGACTGGACGGCGCGCTATGCCGATCGGCTTGCCGCCCATTGCCGGCAACATCCGTTCAACTGGTTCAACTTCTACGATTTCTGGGAGCAGCGGCCGGATGTGGCAGCGGACGATGGTGCTGGTCGCGGCCGTGCTCCTGCTGCCCGGAGCAGGCGCGGCGCCGTCGCCGCCGGCGCCTCCCGGAGCGGTTGAGGAGCTGATGCAGCACTTGGCCAGCGTGCCCGAGCGGCGAAGCTCGTTTGCCGAGGAAAAGACGCTCGCCGCCCTCACGCAGCCGGTGCGCAGCAAGGGCTGGCTCGAGTACCGCCGCCCCGACCACTTTGAGAAGGTCACGACCGAACCGATCCAGGAAAGCCTGATGGTGGACGGGGATCGGCTGTCGATCGTGGCTGGCGATCAGGCACGGGTTCTCGAGCTGGACTTCGAGCCGCCGTTGCGCGCCCTGGTCGATGCGGTGCGGGGCACGCTGGCGGGCGATCTCGGGACCCTGCGCCGGTCCTACGACGTTGCGATGCAGGGCAGTGTGCAGGACTGGCGGCTGACGCTCACCCCGAAGGACGCCAGCCTGACGCGGCTGCTTCGACAGGTCGTGGTGGACGGCGCCGATACGGACCTGCGCAGCGTCCGGATCACGCAATCCAATGGCGACCAGTCACTGATGACGATCCGACCGGCGACGTGACCGCGCTGGCGACGGTGTCGCGGCTGACCGTGCGGCGGGGGCTGCCGATTGCCGGTGCGCTGATCGGCGCGGCAGTCCTGCTGGCGATCGTGCTGACCCGCATCGACCTTCGCACCGACATCACCGACCTGCTGCCGAGGGGTCAGACCGCGGCCGAGCAGTTCCTCCTGCGCGAAATCCGGTCGGGTCCGGCCGCCGGCCTGATCCTGCTCGGCATCGATGGGGCGCCCCCGGCGGCGCTGGCCGGCATCAGCAGCAGCATGGCCGCCAAGCTGGACCGCACTGGATTGTTCGACACCGTCAGCGACGGCGCGAGCCTGGGTGTCGGATCGACGGAGCAGGAGTTGCTGTTCCGTTATCGCTATCTGCTGTCCGCCCGGCACGACACCGGACGGCTTCACCGTCGGCGCCCTGCGGGCCGACCTGCAGCGTCTGCTCGGCCGGCTGCAGTCCTCGGCCTCGCCGTTGGTTTCGCAGTTCGGTCTGGCCGACCCGACCGGCGCGTTCCTCGCCCTCGTCGGCGATTGGGCGGGGCCGACGAAGCTGCGCAGCGTCGAGGGCGTGTGGTTCGCCGCCGACCGCGATCGTGCGCTGATCCTCGCCAAGATGCGCGGCAGCGGGTTCGAGGTCGCCGCCCAGGAACGGGCGATCCAGGCGATCCGAGGCGGCGTTCGCGGCCAGCGAGCCGCGCGGCGCGCGACTGCTCGCCAGCGGCACGGCCCTGTTCTCGCGGGACGCCGCGCCGTTCGATCCGCAGCGACATCGACCGCTGTCGATCGCCTCGACCCTCCTGATCGGCCTCTCCTGCTCTGGCGGTTCCGCTCGCTGCTGGGTGATCGCCGCTATCGCGATCCCGGTCGTGCTCGGGCTGGCCGCCGCTTCCCTTGTCGTCCAGCTGACGTTCGGCTTCGTCCACGGCGTCGCCCTCGGCTTTGGCATGACCATGCTGGGCGTCACCATCGACTATCCGGTGCTGCTGATCGGCCATCGCAAGCAGCTTGAAGCCGCGCCGGCGACCCTGCGGCGCATCGGCCAGGCGTTCGGTCTCGCGGTCGCTGACCGCCGCGCTCGGCCTGACGGGGATGCTGTTCTCGGGCTTCCCTGGGCTTTCGCAGCTCGGGCTGTTCTCCGTGGTCGGACTGCTGGTCGCCGCCGCGGCAACCCGGTTCCTGTTGCCGCGCCTCATCGTCGCAGCCGATCTCGCGCCGCTGCCGGCGGGCGATCCCGCGCGTCTCCTGCGCATCGAGCGATGGCGCCGTTACGCGTGCCGCCGGCGCTCGCCGTGGCGGTCGTCGGCGGCGCTCTATCTGCTCGTGATCGGCGGCCCGACTTTGCAGCGGGCCTGGCCGCGCTCAGCCCGGTGCCGCCGGCGGCGCTGGCGCTCGACGCCGAACTCCGCGCCGAGCTTGGCGCCCCGGACGCCGGGCAAGTCGCCCTCGTCAAAGCCGCCAGCGCCGAGGCGGTGCTGGAACAGGAGGAAACAGCTGCTGCCGTTGCTGGGCGAGTTGCAGGCCCAGGGCGCGATCACCGGCGCGGAGGTCGCCGCTCGCTTCCTGCCGAGCGCGACGACCCAGCTGGCTCGCCGCGCCTCGCTGCCCGACCCCGACGTCCTCGCGGCGCGGGTTGCCGAAGCCCAGGCCGGACTGCCATTTCGCCCCGAGGCGCTGCGGCCCTTCCTAGACGATGTCGCAGCGGCGCGGAACATGGAGCCGCTCACCCCGGCCGACTTGCCCCCGGGCATGACAAGACGCGGATCGGCGCGCTGCTGTTCCAGCGCGACGACGGCTGGTTCGGGCTGGTGGTTCCGCGCGGCGTGCGCGACCCGTCGCGCTTCGCCGCGGCCGTTGCAGGCCGCCGGCGCGCTCTACGTCGACATGGCAGCAGCGCCGAACGGCCTCGTGGCGACCACACGCGGCGGCGCTCCGCTGGCTGGGCCTCGGCGCGCTGCTCGCGGTCGCTCGCGCTGCTGGTCGGATTGAGCGACGCGCGGCGCGTGCTCCGCGTCGTCGGCTCGATCGCGGCGGCGGCGCTGGTCACCATCGCCCTGCTGACCGCCGCCGGCAGCGCGGCTGTCGCTGCTCACCATCGTGTCGGTGCAGTTCGTCGCCGGGGTCGGGCTCGACTACGCGCTGTTCTTCGCCCGCCGTCAGCTCGACGAGGAGGAGCGCGCGCGCACCCTGCGCACGCTGCTCACCTGCAACGCCATGACGGTGCCGACCTTCGGCCTGCTCGCGATGTGCCGCACGCCGCTGCTGCGCGACATCGGCCAGACCGTGGTCATCGGGCGCGGTAGCGCGCTTTGCTTCAGTTTCCTGTTCGCCGGCCCACGCCCGGGCCGGGAGGCCACCTGATGCGCCCCCTGTTCGTAACCGCGATCACCGCGATCAGCGCCGTCGGGCGCGGCGACGCCGGGACTTTGGCCGCGCTGCGCGAGCGTCGGAGCGGTCTGCGGGCCTGCGACTTCGAGGACGTAACGGGCGGGTTCATCGGCCGCGTGAGGGGGTCGAGACGCACGGCTGCCGGCCGGCGCTCGCCGGCTTTGATTGCCGCAACAACCGTCTCGCCGACATGGCACTCCGCACGCGACGGCTTTGCCGAGCACGTCGGCGGCGGCACGCGAGCGTCATCGGCGCGGGCCGCATCGGGGTCGTCCTCGGCACCAGCACCTCCGGCATCCTCGCCAGCGAGGAGGCCTATCGCGCCCGCGATCCCGTCAGCGGCGCGCTGCCCGAGGATTTCGACTACGCCCAACGCACGACATGGTCTCGCTGGCCCGCTTCGTGCGCGCCGCGCTCGGGCTGCGCGGGCCGGCGATGGTCGTCTCCGACCGCCTGCGCCTCGTCGGCGCACGGGCGTTCGCCGACGCCCACCATCTGATCGAGGCCGGCGTCTGCGATGCGGCGGTGGTGGGCGGCGCCGACAGTCTTTGCCGCATGACCTTGCACGGCTTCGCCGCGCTGGAGCTGCTCTCCCCGGGCCATGCCGGCCCGTGCGATGCGACGCGCAACGGGCTCTCGATCGGCGAGGCGGCGGGCTTCGCGCTGCTCGAGCGGCCGACCGGACGGCACGGCGTGGCGCTGCTCGGCTACGGCGCGAGCAGCGACGGCCACCACATGTCGGCGCCGCACCCGAAGCGGCGCGGCGCGGCCGCGGCGATGCGACGCAGGCGCTGCGACGGCGCCGGGCTGCCCGCCGACGCGATCGACTACGTGAACCTGCACGGCACCGGCACCCGCGCGAACGATGCGACGGAGGATGCGGCGGTCGCCGCGCGTGTTCGGCCCCGCGATCCCCGTGCAGTTCGACCAAGGGCTGGACCGGCCACACGCTCGGCGCGGCCGGCATCGTGGAGGCGATATCACGGCGCTGGCATCCGCCATGGGCTGCTGCCGGGCTGCCTCAACCTGACCGAGCCCGACCCGGCGCTCCGCGCCGCGGTGCTGACGGAGAATGTCGAGCGGCCGGTCCGCCGCGCGATCAGCAACTCCTTCGGCTTCGGCGGCATCAATTGCAGCCTGCTGCTGGGCACGCCGGTGATGCGCGCGTCAGTATGCGGGCGTGTCGGTCTGGGGTCCGGGGCTGCAGGGCTGGGACGAAGCGGCCACCGGTTCTCGCGGGCCAGGCGACACGTTCCTGGCGCGAGCCTGCCGCGCCGGCGCCGGCCATGCTGTCGGCCACCGAACGGCGCCGCGCCAGCGCGTCCGTGCGGCTGGCTCTCGCCGTGGCGGACGCAGCGAGCCCATGGCCGGCTTCCCGGCCGATACGTTGACGAGCGTTTTCGCGCACCTCGAACGGCGACGGCGCGCTGGTCCACGCCATTCTGGAGACGCTCGCCGACGCCGCCGCGGCGGTCTCGCCGACGCAGTTCCACAACTCGGTGCACAACGCCGCCGCCGGCTATTGGTCGATCGCAACCGGCTCGCGCCAGCCGTTCACCTGCCTCGGCTGCCACGACGCGACGTTCGGCCGCGGCACTGCTCAAGGCGGTGGCGCAGGCAGCGGTCGAACAGGCCCCGACCCTGCTCTGCGTCTACGACCTGCCGCTGCCGCCGCCGCTCGACGCGGTGCGCCAGACCGCGGGCGCATTCGGCGTCGGCCTTGTGCTGGCCCCGGGCATCGCGAGGACGCTCAGGCGCTGCTCGATATTCGGCTACGTCGCCGGGCCTGCCGACATGGACGCGATGTTGCCTGAAGCGCCCTCCTTGCGCCGGCTCAGCGATGGCAACCCGGCCGCCCGCTCGCTGCGGCTGCTGGAGGCGTTCGCGCGCCGCGCGCCGGACCGGTCGGCCGCACCATTGCTGAACGGCCATCTGGAGATCAGGGTCGCAGCCATGCTCGGCCGCCAGCAGCATTCGCGTCGCTGATCCCGCACCAGGGGGCGATGTGCCTGCTGGAGAGCGTCGTCGGCGTGGGATCGCAGCGCGCATCCTGTGCCGCTCCCGCACTCCATCTCGACCCGGCCAATCCGCTGCGCCGCGACGGGCGGCTCGGCGCCCTCTGCGGCATCGAATACGGCTTGCAGGCGGCGGCGCTGCACGGCGCGCTGCAAGCCGGCTCGATCCAGCCGCCGGGCTACCTTGCCGCGCTGAGCGGGGTTTTGGCCACCGCGGAGCGCCTGGATGACCCGCGGATCGGCGAACTGGACGTCACCGCCTCGCTGGAGCTGTCGCAACCCGCCGGGCTGATCTACGGCTTCCGCATCATCGCCGCCGACGGCCGCTCGCTGGTGACGGGGCGGGCGACGATCGCCCTCCCGGAACGACCGGCGTGAGGCGCGCCCTGGTCACGGGCGGCGCGAGCCCGATCGGTGCGGCGATCTGCCGCGAATTCTCGGCGCGCGGGCTGCATGTCGTCATCCACGCCCGGACCAGCCTCGACGCCGCCGCGCGACTGGCCCGTGAGATCGGCGACGCCGGCGGCTCGGCCGAAACGCTCGCCTGCGACCTTACCGATGTTGCCGCCGCCGAAGCGGCGCTCGCGCCGGTATTGGCAGTCGGGGTACCCCAGGTGATCGTCCACAACGCCGGAACGCATGACGACGTGCCGCTGGCCGGGATGTCCGAGCGGCAATGGCGCGACGTCATCGAGGTGTCGCTGACCGGCTTCTACGCCGTTACCCGCCCGCTGCTGCTGCCCCTGATGGCGACGCGCTGGGGCCGCATCGTCGCGATCTCCTCGCTGTCGGCGATCACGGGGAATCGCGGCCAGGTGAACTATGCCGCGGCGAAGGCCGGGCTCATCGGCGCCGTGCGCGCCCTGTCGCTGGAGGTGGCGAGCCGCGGGCTGACGGTGAATGCCGTCGCGCCGGGGATCATCGACTCTCCTGCGGTCGCCGCCGTGCTGGACCGCAAGCGGATCGCCGAGATCGTGCCGATGAAGCGCGCCGGCCGGCCGGAGGAGGTCGCCGCCCTAGTGGGCTTCCTCGCCTCCGACGCCGCCGGCTACATCACCGGCCAGACTATCTCGATCAATGGCGGGGTGGCTTAGCCGCGTGCAGCCGCTCCAGGGTCAGCGACCGCCACAGGCCGAGCGGGTCCATGCCCCGACTGAACAGCTTGCCCGCCACCATCCCGACGATGCGGGTGATGTCGCGCACCGGGCGGAAGTGGCTTGGCCGGTGCAGCGCATCGCCGTAGATCGCCGGGACGTCGACCGCCACCGTGCGAAAACCGAGCCGGGCGGCCTCGATCAGCGCCTCGCTCTCGAAGCCGAACCCGCACGCCAGCGGCCGCCGCGCCGCCAGCGCGCGGATCAGCTCGGCAGGATAGATCCGCAGGCCGGACTGGCTGTCGTCGATCGGGTGGCCGGCCGCCCACGACACCCAGAAATCGGCCACCCGGTTGGCGACGAACCGCGCCCGCGGCGCATCCCGGCCGGCGGCCCGACGCGAGCCGACGACGACGTGCCCGGGCCAAGCCAGGCTGCACGCCAGCATCCGCTCGAGATCCTCTGGCCGGTGCTGCCCGTCGCCGTCGAGCGTGGCGCCCCGCACCGCTCCACCCGCGACGGCGGCGGCAAGGCCGCGGGCGAGGCTGAACCCCTTGCCCCGATTGCCCGGGTTGCGCAGCACGCGGGCACCCTTCTCGGCGGCGATCGCCCCCGTCCCGTCGGAAGACCCGTCGTCCACGACGAGCACGCTCGACACGCACGCGAGCGCGGCGCATTCGGCGACGAGGCGGCCGATCGTGGCCGCTTCGTTCAACGCCGGGATGACCACCGCCATCCGGGGAGCCGGCTCGGGCTTCTCATGCACCCGTCCGTCATGGCATGGGGCGATGATCCCGCTCAATCGTGCGCTCGTCCGCGAGAGGAGACACTGCTTGGCCGCTCCCGACCCTGCCGGCGCCTCGACCTCGCCGGACGCCCAGCCTTGCGACGTGCTCGTCATCGGCGGTGGACCGGCCGGCTCGACCGCCGCCACGCTGCTTGCCGAACAAGGTCGCCGGGTCGTGCTGCTGGAGAAGGACACGCATCCGCGCTTCCACATCGGCGAGTCGCTGCTGCCGCGCAATCTCGCCGTTTTCGAGCGCCTGGGCGTGGCGGACGGCGTGGCGGCGATCGGCCTCCACAAGCCCGGCGCCGAGTTCGTCTCGGACGACACCGGACGCAGCATCACGTTCAAGTTCGCCGACTCGCCCGACCCCACGATCACGCACAGCTACCAGGTACGTCGCGCCGATCTCGACGCGCTGCTGTTCGCCAATGCCCGCGCGAAGGGAGCCCGTGCCGAGGAGGGGGTGCGCGTGACCGACATCGCCTTCGTCCGCGGCGGCCGCGCCACTGTCACAGCTCGGCAGCCAGGAGGCGAGCTGGTCCGCTATGCGCCCCGCTATGTCCTGGATGCGTCGGGTCGCGACACGTTCCTCGGCAACAAGCTGGGCACGATCAGGGCGGACAAGCAGAACAACACCGCCGCCTTGTTCGCGCATTTCCGCAACGTCGAGTGCCACACGGACGACCGCGCCGGCTGCATCAGCATCCTTCTCGCCGAAGACGGCTGGTTCTGGATGATACCGCTGCTCGACGAGACGATGAGCGTCGGCTTTGTCGGGACGCAGCGCGCGTTCAAGTCGCGTCGCGGCAGCGTCCACGATTTCCTGTTCGAGCGGATCGACCGGAGTCCGACGGTACGGACCCGCATGCAGGGCGCCGCGCTCTGCTCGGAGGTGATGTCGGCCGGCAACTACTCGTACCGCTCCTGTCGCGCCTGGGGTGACGGCTACATGCTGATTGGCGACGCCTACGGGTTCGTCGATCCGGTGTTCTCGAGCGGCGTCCTGCTGGCGATGAAGGCCGGGGAACTGGGGGCGGAGGTCGCGTCCGCCTGGCTCGACGACCCGGCGCGGGCACGGGCGGTCGCCCGGCGGGCCGAGCAGGTCATGCAGCGCGCGATGGAGCGCGTCGGCTGGTTGATCTACCGGATCAACGACCCGGTGATCCGTGCGATGTTCATGGCGCCCCGCAACCTGCTCGGCATGCGGGACGGCGTGTTCGGCGTGCTCGCGGGCAACCTGCACGACAGCCAGGGGCCCGATCTCCGACTGGTGGCCTTCAAGGCGACCTATCGCCTGTTCAGGGTTTTGCATCGTCTCGGAGTTTCGGATCGGCCGCCCCGGAAAGTCCAATCTCGGCAGGCGCAACCTGGCTGATGCGTGCCGCGATCCGCCGGCTTCCGGTCAGCCGGGCGAAGCCGGCGCCCGCCTTGCGTGCCACAGCACGAAGGCCAGGGCGGCGAGCAGGCTCAAGCCAGCGGAGAGCAGAATGAGCCCGCAGGACAGCGCCGTCATGGCGACGCCGTCCCCGTCCGCGACGATGGGCTCCGTTTCCTCGGTCGGTCCTGCTGGCTCGCACGCCATCGCGCCCGAGACGACCAGCGGCCGGGCGGTGGCTCCCAGCGTCGGACGATTTGGAGGCGGTGTTCGAACGGGTAGTGCGACGGTACGCCGCGTGCGGCCACGCGGCGCGCGGCTTTGCCGCCGGCAAGCTCAGGCGCGATCCGGTGCATCGCGACGTGCTCGAAGCCGCCGCCCGGATCGGCGGGTTCGGCGAGGTGGTCGATGTCGGCTGCGGCGCCGGCCAGATGGCGGTCGCGCTCCTGGAGGCCGGCTTGGCGCGGGTCGTGCTCGGCCTCGATCGCGCCGCGGCGCAACTCGAACGGGCAAGCCGCGCCGGCCAGGGCCTGGCACTCGGCGTCAGAGCGCAGGATTTGGCGCGCGACCCGACAATTCCCGACGCCGACGCCGTGCTGGTGATCGACGCGCTTTACCAGCTCGACCCGGCGGCCCAGGAGAGACTGCTGCGCAGCACCGCCCGGGCCGCGCGCAAGACCCTGCTGATCCGCACTCTCGATGCCGAGCGCGGGTGGCGCAGTACACTCACCATGGCGTTCGAGCGGTTCTGCCGAATGCTCGCGCCGGGAAGCGGGCGGCACGTGTGTCCGCCTCCGGTCGCAGCACTCGTCCGCAAATTGCAGGACTACGATTTCGATGTGGAGGTCGCGCCGTGCTGGCGCGGAACTCCGTTCGCAAACGTGCTGCTGATCGCCCGCCGACGCGGTCAGCCGGAGTTCTGACGCGCCTGCTCGCGCAACGCGGCGATCAGCGCATCGACGTTGTCGCCGTGCTGCGCCAGAAACGAGTTGTAGTCGCTGCGCACGGTCAGGCGAAGACTGGTGCCCTCGGCGACCACATCGACGATCCGCGGCCCTCCCTCGTCCTGGCGCACGATCCAGGTGACGCGGGCGGGCGGATTGCCGGTCCGCTCCACCACCGTCGGGACGTGTACCCCGTCTTCCCGAAGGTCGGGCTGACCGATGACCACTTTTACCTCGGTCTTCTGGTAGTCGCCCATGCGGGCGACGACGTTGGTCAGCAGCACGCCGTGAAACAGGCGGAGGTACTCGCGTTGCTGCTCCGGCGTCGCTAGGCGCCAGTAGCGGCCGAGGCAGAAGCGCGCCACCGTGTCGACGTCCACCACCCGGTCGATGAACGGCTGTAGCCGCTGCCGCTTGTCGGCGGCCGAGGTCGCCCCACCGACCAGGGCGCCCAGCTCCTGGCCGGTCTTCTGGATGAAGGCGGCGGCCTGGGCCGGCTCGAGCCCGGCCGATCCCTGCGCGGCGGCCTCCTCCGATGCGACGAGGAGGAGTGCGAGCACGAACAGCAGGCGACGTCTGGCGATCATTGCTGCCCTTCAGGTGAGTTCGTCAGTCGTGTCAGTGTGCGCGAATGCGCCGGGCAGCGACACCGCCCGCAAGCCAAGCCCGCGGAGATGGTCGAGCAGATCGGGCAGCACCTCCAGCACGACCGGACGGCCGGCGCGCGTCCTCGCATAGGCGCCGTCGTGCAGCAGGATGATGTCGCCAGCTCGCAGCCCGCGCGTGAGGTGGCGCAGCACAGCGGCCGGAGTGCGGTAGACCGTGTCGTAGCCGCGGCGGGTCCAGGAGGTGTAGCGCAGTCCGGTCCGGCTCAGAACCGGGTCCAGCAACGGACTGCGCAGTCCGGCCGGCGCGCGAAAAAAGCGCGGCGCGCGGCCGGTTATGCGGATGAGGGTAGCCTGCGCCTCGTCGATTTCCCGCCGGACGCCGCCCAGTCCCAAACATGCGAAATGAAGCTTATGCCGCTCAGTGTGATTCTCGACGCTGTGCCCGCGCCGGGCGATGTCACGCACGAGGTCGGGGTAGGCCCGCGCACGCTTGCCGACACAGAAGAAGCTCGCGCTGGCGCCATGCCGCTCCAGCAGATCGAGGACGAGGGGCGTCACCTCCGGGTCCGGCCCGTCATCGAACGACAGCACGACCAACCCCCGAGCACGGCCGCCAGCTTCGGGCAGCCGCACCAGGTTGGGACCGAGCAGCCGGCTCTTGGGCCACATCCCGACCGCTCCCAACAGGCAATGGTTGGCCAGCACGACACCAATCCAGGCCTGCCAAGCGCTCGGGTCAGCCAGCAGCCCGCCGGCGGCCGCGGCATGCAGCCACATCGACGCGCGCACCGACAGGGTCGGCGACCACGCAGGCCGGCGGTCCCTCCGGTGCGGAACGAATGGGGCGCTTGGGGGTTCAGCGGTGTCCAGCATCGCGTCGCCTTCTAGGCAGGAGCCGAGCGAGGCGCGAGTGCTTCCTCCCCGCTTGACGGCGCGGCCGGCGGGCCGAGTATCAGATCGTCCCATGATCATCCCGCGGCTGAGCGGGTCAAACCAGCAGCGGAGATCGCATGTCCCGTGCCTTCCTGAACCGGATCGGCACAGCCGTACCCGAATACGACATTCACGGCGAGTTCGTCGAATTCGCGCGCACCACCCTGCCCGACGAGCGCAGCCAATCGGTGTTCGAGCGGATGCGGGGGTTGTCCGACATCGAGCACCGCTATTCCTTCATGGAGCCCGGACCGCTGCCGCGCGACGTGTTCCTGGATCGCGGCGGATTCTACGAGCGCGGCCAGTTTCCCAGCACCGGGGCGCGCATGGCCCGTTTCGAGCCGGCGGCACTGGCTCTCGCCACGCAAGCGGCCGAGCGTCTCGGGATCGGCGCACTGCGCGGGTCGGTCACTCATCTGATCGTCGCCTCCTGCACCGGCTTCTCGGCACCCGGGCTCGACCTGCACCTGGGAAGCGCCCTTGGTCTGTCCAGTTCGGTCGAGCGCACCATGATCGGCTTCATGGGCTGTTTCGCCGCAGTCAACGCGCTTAAGCTGGCGCGTCACATCGTCCGTTCCGAACCGGCCGCCCGTGTGCTGGTGGTCAACGTCGAGCTCAGCAGCCTGCATCTCCAGGAGCAGTGGGAGATTGAGAAGATGCTGATGTTCCTGCTGTTTGCCGATGGCTGCTCGGCGTGCCTGGTGTCCGCCGAGCCCGAGGGCATCGAGCTCGGCGCATTCCGCGCAAGCGTGATACCGGACAGCCAGGAGCTGATCACCTGGCATATCCGCGACAACGGATTTGACATGCACTTGTCGGGCCAGGTGCCCGCCCGCATCCGCGCGCTGGCTCGATCAGGACGGCCGCGAGGCACTCGACCTGCCCGATCCCGCCAATGTCGACCTCTGGGCGGTGCACGCCGGCGGACGATCCATCCTGGATGCGGTGCAGCAGGCGCTGGGGCTTGGCCCGGACGCGCTGCGGTTCTCGCGCCAGATCCTGCGCGAGTTCGGCAACATGTCGTCGGCGACCCTGATGTTCGTTCTCGACCGGATCATGCGCACGCCGGGCATCGAGGGCAACGGCCTCGCGGCGGCCTTCGGTCCGGGGCTGAGCGTCGAGACGTTCCGCTTTCGTCGGGTTGCCGGCGCGTGAACCTGGCGCACCGCAGCACCGAGCCGGAGCGGATGGACCTCGACTGCGTCGATTACGCAGACTATCGGCGTTGCCTGCGCGACCTCTCGCGGGTCAACCGCACTACGTTCACGGGAGCGCCGACGCTGCGCTGGCTGGGCCGGCAAGGCCTGCGGGCGGGCGATCGCTTCTCGCTGCTCGATGTCGCCTGCGGCTACGGCGACATGCTCCGCCGCATCCGGCGATGGAGCGAGCGGCGCGGCATCGAGGCCGAACTTGTCGGGATCGACCTCAACCCGTGGGCCGTGCGGGCGGCTCGCGAGGCGACCCCGGAAGCGGCAAGGATCACCTACCGCGCCGGCGACGTATTCGCCTTCGTGCCCGACCGCGCCTTTGACTTCATCGTCAGCTCCCAGTTCACCCACCACCTGACCGAGGAGGCGATCGTCGCCTTCGTCCGGTGGATGGAGCGACATGCATCCCGCGGCTGGCTGATCAGCGACCTCCAACGCAGCCGCTTGGCCCAGCTCGGCTTCCAGGTGCTGGCGCGCGCCGCCCGATGGCATCATTTCGTCCTGAGCGACGGACTGATCTCCATTGCCCGAGGGTTCCGCCCAAGCGAGCTCCTCGCCTTGGCATCGGCGGCGGAACCGGCGGGTCCGGTCGCGATCCGACGCCACGTGCCCTTTCGTCTGACCGTCTCGCGCCCGGGGTGAACGAGGCTGTCATCATCGGCGGCGGGCCCGGTGGTGCGGCGGTCGCCATCCTCCTCGCGCGCGCCGGCCGTCCCGTGTTGCTGCTGGAACGTGATGCCAAGCCGGCCGACAAGGTGTGCGGCGACTTCCTGAGCATCGAGGCGCAGCTGAGCGCTGCTTCGCTCGGAGTCGACCTCGCCAGCCTCGGTGCCGTGCCGATCTCGGCACTGCGCCTGGTACACGGAAGCCGCGTTGCGGAGGCCCGGTTGCCCTTCACCGCACTCGGCCTCTCCAGGCGGCTGTTCGACGCCGCCCTGCTCGATCGCGCGACGGCCGAGGGTGCCTCGATCCGTCACGGCGCCAAGGTGCTGGGGCTGGAGTTTGCCCGATCCGGCTTCTCGGTCGCCTTACGGGATGGACCCGTGGACGCCGGTGCGGTCTTTCTGGCGACCGGCAAACATGATCTCCGCGGGGCCGTGCGGCGGGCGCAGGCGGCCAAGGCGGTCGCCTTCAAGGCCTACCTCTCGCTCGCCCGCGAGCAGACCGATGCGCTGCGCGGCACGGTGGAAATCATCCTGTTCGACGGCGGCTACGCCGGGCTCCTGCTGGTGGAGCGGGAGGTGGCCAACCTCAGCCTGGTTGTCTCGGCCGATGTGCTGCGCCGTACTGGCGGAACCTGGCAGACCCTGCTTGAAGCCCTGCGACAGGCCTCGCCGCACTTGGCGCGCCGCTTGGGCGGGGCCGGATCGCTGCTCGCACGCCCGCTCGCGATCAGTCGCCTGCCGTACGGGTTTGTCCATACGCCACGCCCGGCCGATCCGCCGGCGCTGTTCCGTCTCGGTGACCAGGCAGCGGTCATTCCGTCCTTCACCGGCGATGGAGTGTCCATTGCTCTGCATAGCGCACAGGCCGCCGCCTCGGCCTGGCTCGCCGGTCGCCCGGCTTCGGCGCACCATCAGGCCCTGCGACACGACCTCGGTGCGCAGATGCGCCGCGCCTCCGCGCTGCACGCGCTTTGTCTGCGGCCGCGCACCCAATCCGCCGTCGTCGCCGCCTGCCACATCTTCCCCGGCCTGATGCGGCTGGCTGCATCGATGACGCGCATTGCAGCGGTGACGCACCCCGCGCGCTGAACGCGACTTATCGCTCTCGATCGGGACCTACTGGTCGATGATCTCGTAATCGATCGGCTTGAACGCGAAATTGTTCGACTGCAGCGCCGAGCACGCCGTCAGACCGATGACCAGGTTCTCCTCGGCCCTGAACACGACGTGATCGTTGGCCCTGCTCAGCGGCGGGTCGACGCGCAGTTCACCCGGTACGACTGTCCACGACGACGTTCATGAAGACGTTGAACGCCACCGGGATCTGATCGGGATTGACGCCGTATGCGGCGAGCGCGGCCGCCAGGTTGCCGAAGCACCCACGATGCGGGGCGGTGTCGCCGTAGATGATCCGGAACGTGTCGGCCGAGCACGGCGTCAGGAGAAAATCATGCCGGCCGACAGTGTCCTCGACGATACGCAGAAGGATGTTGCTGCGATTGGAATAGATCGGATCCCCTGCCGTCAGGAAAATCCGGCTGACGTAATCGAGCGTGCGGCCGGACGAGATCACCTCGCCCACATCGCCCTGGCGAAAAGCCAGGAGATCGGCGACCTGCTGACCCTGCGGGTCGATCACCTTGAGCAGCTGCCCTTTGGCAAGCGTGAAGGCGACGCCCGACCGTGGCGGGATTGTCTTGCGCATCGCCTACGGTCGCGATGGTCGCTGGAACGGACAGGTCCAATCATTGCCGACCATCCGTCCACTATACTGCCGCGCTTCAGACATTTCCCCGTGCCGCGCCAGCATTGGGTTGACCGAGCCGGCCACCACAAGATCACGCGCCAGAATCGTCTGCCGCATCTTCTCGTAAACCCCCTTCGACCGCAGCTCCTCGAACTGCCCGTGGAGGTTGAACACCATGGTCGGAACATCGAACCGCCGCGACACGCGGCTCGCATTGGGATGCAATCCGACGACGAAAAAGGCTTCGCCACCGAAGCTTAGCGAGAAGTGCGGGTTGTCGGGATCGGCGCTGACGCGGGGGTCCGGAGCCTGGCCATACCAGCTGTCCTTGTCGGTCAATGACTGTACCCGATCCCACAGGCTCCGTTCGAACTCCATCTCCGACAGGCCGAGCGGTCCCTCGAAGAGCACGATGAAGCTTTGGAACGGTTTCGGGCTGGAGCGATACGTGCGGGCGAACTGGACGAGTTCAGGATAGATCCGCAGATCGTCCCACGCCGACGTGATGCTGCGGGCCACGATGAAGTGCAGCTGGCTCCGGGCAAGCGTCGCCTTGGCGCCGACGCAGCAGAATCCAGGCTCCTGGACCAGCGTCCGGAACCGCTCGGCAAGTGGATGGTCGTCCTCGAAGGCGTCGAGCAGCATGGTTCAGGCCTCTTGCGGGACGACGTCGACGGTCGAGCTGCCCGCACTGTCAGCGTCGTCCAATGGTTTCCGCTCGCGC
Organism: uncultured Alphaproteobacteria bacterium; assembly: GCA_963719345.1. Classification (GTDB taxonomy): domain Bacteria; phylum Pseudomonadota; class Alphaproteobacteria; order Acetobacterales; family Acetobacteraceae; genus CAVRCA01. Next base: position 20,799 of record CAVRCA010000002.1, on the reverse strand, counting down.
TCGGCGGGAACTCCCGCCGGTGCGCCCGGTTAGGCCAGAGGTAGAACTCTGGCGGCTTTGCCAAGACCCGGGGGCGTACGGCACAGTGCCGGTCCGCGCCAGTCTCGGCGGTGCCCATCGCTTGAGAACGTGAAGGCCAGCCACCCACCATGACGCGAGGAGAATGACATGGCTCTGCTCGACCAACTCATCGGCGGCCTCCTGGGGGGCTCGCAGGGAGGCGGCTCACCGTTGCAAGGGGTGCTGACGAACCTGCTTGCCGGCGGCGGCAACCAGGGCGGAGGCTTTGCAGGACAGGGCGGTCCGGCCCAAGGCATGGCCGGTCAGGGAGCAGGCGGGCCGGGCTTGGCGGCCGGCCTTGGCGGGCTGGTCTCGATGTTCCAGCAGGCGGGCCTCGGCCACCTCGCCCAATCCTGGATCAGCAACGGAGCCAATCAGCCGGTCTCGCCGCAGCAACTGGAGTCGGTGTTCGGCCAGGGGCAAGTGCAGAACATGGCGAGTCAAGCCGGCATGGCGCCGCACGACTTCCTGTCCCAGCTAAGTCAGCACCTCCCGAACGTGGTCAACGGCATGACGCCGAACGGCCAGCTCCCTTCGGAAGGCACCATGTCGGTCTGACAATCGTCCAGCTCCGCGAGCCACATTGGCCGCGGGGCGATCTCTTTCCTGTCTGCACCGCTGACCAGAAAGCCTCCGCATGGTCAACAGAACGTTCGCCGCATTCGTGGGGATCTCCTTTCTCGCCTTGCAATCCCTTCCCGCTCCGGCGTACGCCGACAACCAGATGGGCTACCGCCTGCTGTCGCCGCAGGAAGCGTCGGGACTGCCGCACAACCGCGGCAGCCTCGGCCTCGACGTCGAGCGGGCGCAGCAGATCACCGATTCCGGCATGACGTTCGAGCTTATCCGAGTCAAGCAGGTGCGGCCGCATTCGGCCGGCGCGCAGGCAGGGTTCCACCGCGGAGACCAGATCATCGCCGTCGATGGGCAGGTGTTTCCCAACCTCGCGACCTTCGCCAACTACGTCGGATCGGTGCCGCCGGGTAACCGGATCACCGTCGACTACATCCCAGCCGGCGGCGGCCCGGGTCAGGCACAAAGAATTGCGGTAACCGTGGGCAGCCCAGGAGGTGCGGCGCAGACCGCCCGCGACCAGCAAGGCAACGAACCCGCTTCGACCGGCATGTCGACCCGCACCAAGATCGGCATCGGCGCCGCAGCCCTGCTGGGCTGCTATGCGCTGGGCTGCTTCTCCCGCTCCCATCCCAACGGGGCTGCTACCAACACCCAGTAGCCTCAAGCCGCATGGCTTCGCTCATGCCGGCGGCCGGTACCAAGAGGGGGTACGCTTCTCGCGGAAGGCAGCGGTTCCCTCCCGGCCTTCCGGCGAGGCGCGCTGGGTCCAGCTCTCATGGGCGAGCATCGACATCGCCCGCTCGTCGAGCAGCAATCCGTTAGCGCCCAGGAACGATCGCTTGGTCGCCGCAATGGCGCCCGGCGCACCGAGGAAGATGGCGTCGAGCAGCCCGGCCAGCTTCGCTTCCATCTCGGCTTCCGGCACGATCTCGTGAACCAGGCCGATGCGGCAGGCTTCCGCGGCATCGAACCGCTCGCCGGTCAGGGCGTAACGTCGCGTGTGCCGCAGCCCCATGGCATCGACCATGTGCGTCGAGATCGGCGTCGGCGCGACTCCCACCCGCACCTCGGTCAGGCCGAACAGCGCATCCGGCGTCGCGAATGCCACGTCGGTGCAACACACCATTCCCGCTCCGCCGCCGAAGCAGGCGCCGTGGACCAGGGCCACCGTCGGCTTGGGAAACTCATTGAGCAGTTTGCAAGCCCGGGTCGTCGCCATTGCCGCGACGTAGCCGCGCGCTGCGTCATACTCGGCGACCTCGCCCAGCCAGGTGATGTCGGCACCCGCCTGGAAATGCCGCCCGGCGCCGCGGAGAACGAGACAACGGACCGCCGGGTCCGAGGCCAGTCGTTCGAGCCCGGCGATGAGCGCGTTGAGCATTTCCTCGTTGTACGCGTTCCCGACCTGCGGGCGGTTCAGAGTCGCAGTCGCGACTCCGCGCGAACTCACTTCGAGAAGAACGGATTGGCTCATCGGAGCAACACCTCGTCCGGAGGGTCAGCATCAGTGCATGTGGTCGGCTTGCGCTCACCCACATTTTACGGTGATCCGGCAAGCACAGGGACAATGCAAATTTCGCAACCGCAAATCTCGCACCGTCAGAAATACCTAAGCATGCGAACCGTGGCAGCGAGTAGCCGGATATGAGGGCTTTCGACAGCAAATTTGACCAACTGGTCGCGGTTGGCCCGCCACCATAAGTCGCTTTCCTTCTGGCGTGGCCCGTCCCACATTGCAGGCCACATGCAGATTTATGGAAGCTGCGCCTCTCGACAGGGCGCCGGCGTGTTGGTGATCGGGGCGGCGGGGTCCGGGAAATCGGACCTCGTCCTCCGTCTGCTCGACCGCGGCTTTGCCCTGGTTGCCGATGACCGGGTCGAGATCGAGCAGGGCATCGCCTCGCCGGCCGAGCGCCTTGCCGGCTTGCTCGAGGTGCGTGGCCTCGGGGTGTTGAGACTGCCGTATGCCGCCTCCGCGCGGCTGGCGCTGGTGGTCGACCTGTCCGCCAAGCCTGATCGCCTGCCACAGCCGGAGTGCCACCCCGTGCTCCGATTGCCGCTGGTGGGGCTTGATCCGGGTCTCGCATCGGCGCCGCAGCGGGTGGAACTGGCGCTCGACTGCGCACTCGGGCGGCTCTCGCAACTGGCTGGAGCGTTCGCTGCATGATCGTTGCCGCCGAGACGCCGCGGATGGTTCTGGTGACCGGGCTTTCGGGGGGCGGTAAGCTATCCGTCCTGCATGCCTTGGAGGATCTCGGTTTCGAGGTGGTCGACAACCCGCCGCTCGCGATGGCCGAGGCGCTGGCGCGCGAGAGCTGCGGTCCCTTGGCCATCGGCATCCACGCCCGCAGCGCCGAGTTCGACGCGGGCGAGGTGCTCGACATGATGACCCGGCTACGCCAACTGGGGCGGCGGCCCGAACTGGTCTACGCCTGGGCCGACGAGGAGGTGCTGCTCCGGCGCTATACCGAGACCCGGCGACGTCACCCCCTGGCGCCGCGAGGCCGGGTCAGCGATGGCATCCATGTAGAGGAACGGCTTACCGCCGAACTGCGCGAAGCGGCCGACCTCCTGCTGGACACCTCGCATCTCGCCCCCGGAGCCCTGCGTGGCACCGTCGAGCGCTTCTTCGGCAGCGGCAGTGCGGTCGAGGGGCAAGCCGAACTCAGTGTCTCGCTGATCTCCTTTGCGTTTCCCGCTGGTCTGCCCCGCGAAGCGGATCTCGTATTCGACGCACGGTTTTTGAGAAATCCCCACTACGATCCCATATTGCGGCCATGGACGGGTCTTCACCCCGCGGTGGGAGCCTACGTCGAGGCCGACCCGGATTTTGCGGCATTCTTCGGCACGATCACGCGCTTGCTGGCGATGCTCTTGCCGAGGTTCGTCCAGGAGGGCAAGAAGTACTCCACGGTCGCGATCGGGTGCACCGGTGGACGGCATCGCTCCGTCCACCTTGTGGACAAGCTGTCGCGGCATTTGCGGGTCGCCGGTTGGAGGGTCAATGTGACTCACCGGGAGTTGGCCCGCGACGGCGCGTCCGGCGTCGCGGGTTCGAACGTCTCCGATGCCCCCCGGAACGGGGCGGAGAAGGAAATAGTCGGCGATGGCGAAAGCCAGTCGCTCCATCGGGCGCAGGAGGCCTGACGGGTATCATGGCCAACGAGGGCGGCTACCGCTTGGGATCGCCGACGAGCACGCGATGATCGGCATGGTTTTGGTGACCCACGGTCGCCTCGCGGAGGAACTTCGCTCCGCGCTCGAGCACGTCGTCGGCTCGCAACGCAACGTCGACACTGTCTGCATCGGCCCGGAAGACGACATGGACGGCAGGCGGGCGGATATCGAGCGCTGCATCGAGCGGTGCGACACCGGGGATGGGGTCGTCCTCCTGACCGACATGTTCGGCGGCACGCCGAGCAACCTCGCCATCTCGCTGATGGACCGGAAGGGGGTGGAGGTCATTGCCGGCGTGAACCTTCCCATGCTGGTCAAGCTGGCCAAGGTGCGGTCGAGCCAGCCGCTCGCGAGCGCGGTCGACCGGGCGCAGGAGGCCGGACGCAAATACATCGCCGCCGCCTCGCACGTCCTTCACGGCACGCCTTGCAAGGTCGACCCCTGCAAGGTGAACGGGAACGGACGCTGCGGCGGATGAGCGCGGTCGGCAGCAGCGATGCCGATCCGCCTGCCCCGGTTCTCAGCCGAGTTCTCGTCGTGCCCAATCGGCGGGGGCTGCACGCCCGGGCGGCAGCCAAGTTCGTCACCCTCGCCGAGCGGTTCGGCGCCGCCGTCGACGTGATCAAGGACGGCCAGAGCGTTTCCGCCCGCTCGATCATGGGCTTGATGATGCTGGGCGCCGGCAAGGGGGCCGAGATCGAGCTGCGGGCCGAAGGCTGGGATGCCAAGGAGGCGCTCGAGGCGCTCGTCGCGCTCGTCGAGTGCGGCTTCAATGAGCAGGACTGAGCCGCCGCGCCCTCTGCCCGCGCCTCCCCCGCCGCAACACAAGCGAATGTTGCCGCTGCCCGACCCCTGCCCGACCGGCCGTGAACAGGTGTTTGCCGGCATCCCGGTGTCCGCCGGCGTGGCCATCGGCCCGGTGTTCGGGACCAGCGAGCCGGTGACCGAGATCATCCGTCACGCGGTCGCCCCGGAGGATGTTCAGGCCGAACAGGCGCGGTTCGAGGCGGCCATCGTCCAATCGCGCCGGCAGCTCGGCAAATTGCGTGGCCGCTTGGCGGTGCTGCCCGAGGAGAGCCAGGCCGAGATCGCGCCCTTGCTCGATGCCTATCTGCGCATGTTGGGCAAGTCGCGCCTGGTGCGCGGCGCCCGCCAGCGGATCGCCGATGCCCTGCTCTCGGCGGAAAGCGCCGTGTTCGAGGAGAGCGAAGCGATCGCGGGCGCCATCTTGCGCCAGATGCTGCCCGGAACGACGGAGGACGAGCGGGGCAGCATCGAGCGGCGCGCCGAGGAGGTTCGCGAGATCGCCCGCCGGCTGGTGCGCAACCTGACCCGCCAGCCGTTCCGCAGCTTTGCCGGTCTGCCCGAGGGTGCGGTCCTGGTGAGCGAGGCCCTTCGCCCCGCCGATGCCGCCCTGCTCGATCCGTCGCGGCTGGCCGGAGTGGCGACCGAGGAGGGCGGCGCCGAAGGCCATACCGCGGTGATGCTGCGGGCGCTCGGCGTTCCTGCCGTGCTTGGCGCGGTCGGGCTTGCCCACGCCATCCAGCCGGGAGATGTCGCGGTGGTGGACGGCAGCGCGGGGACGGTCACGCTCAACCCGTCGCCGGCGCGGGTCGCCGCCGCGCGGCGCGCGGTGACGGCGTTCGCCCGCGAACGGCAGCGGTTCGGACGCCTGCGCCGGCTGCCGGCCGTCACCCTGGATGGCAAGCTTGTGGAGCTGCAGGCCAATCTGGAGCTGCCGCTGGAGCTGCCGCTGATCGCCCAGTCGGGCGCGCAAGGCATCGGTCTGCTGCGAACCGAGTTCCTGTTCATGAACCGCGAGACCGTGCCCGACGAGGCGACGCAGGCGGAGAGCTATCGCGCCGTGATCGAGGCGATGGGTGGCGATCCCGTTACCATCCGGGTGCTCGACTGGGGCGGCGAAAAGGAGATCGACGCCCTATCGAGCGCCGGGTTCGTGCCCGAGGCGGCCGACCCGAATCCGGCGCTGGGCTTGCGCGGAATTCGCCTGCTGCTGCGCAAAAGCGAGCTGTTCGAGACGCAGTTGGCCGCGATCCTGAGAGCGGCCGCCTCCGGGCCGACCCGGGTGATGCTGCCGATGGTCACCAACGTGGCCGAGGTGCGTCAGGCGCGCGCCGTCTTCGAGCGGGTCGCGCGGCGGCTCCGCCGACGCGGGGTGGCTCTCCCTGACAAGCTGCCGCCGCTCGGCATCATGATCGAAACACCCGGGGCCGCCCTGGCGGCCGACGCGCTCGCCCTCGAGGCGGACTTCTTCGCGATCGGCACCAATGACCTCACCTCGTACACCCTTGCCGTGGATCGCGGCGAAACCGAGCTCGCGGAGCTCTACGACCCGCTGCACCCCGCCGTCCTGCGCCTGGTGCAGTTTGCCACCGAGGCGGCATTGCGGATGCGGATGCCGGTCTCGGTCTGCGGCGAAATCGCGGCAAATCCGCGCTTGACCCCGCTGCTGCTTGGGCTCGGGCTGCGCAGCTTCAGCATGAATGCGGGCGCAATACCGCGGGTCAAGCAGGCCGTTCGCACGGTCTCGATCGACACCTGCGCCCGCTTCGCCCGCCACGTGATGGACCAATCCAACTCCGTCGCCATCCGCGAGATGGTCCTCGGCTTCGGCCAGCCTGGAAGCGGCTGAGCCCGGAGCGCTTTTCAGCTCGCGAACCCGCATCCATTTCCTGGCGTGGTTGCAGGTCGCCTGCGGACGCCTATATTGCATTGCAGCATAAGCCGGGAAACGTCCTCCTGCCCGCAATGGGCAATGATTTGGAGGGATGACGACAGATGGACGCATTCGAAGACTTCGGCAACGCCATGCTGCTTGCGCAGGAAGGCCGTCAGCAGATCTACCGGGAACTTCGTCGGACTGCTGCCCGCTTCGGAGGGCGCCTCAAGAACCGCCTTCTCGGCATGTTCTCGAAGACGCCCGCGACGGAAATGCCCCGCACCTGATGTGACTTGCCGCGGGCGCGCCCTGCTCATCCAGTGAACTTGGGCGCGCCCGGTGCGCGGCTCGCTCTATTATCTACCCTGCCGCTCGATTAGGCTTGCCGGAGTTGATACGTTAGCCTCGTATCGAGCGGGAGATCGCTTTTGACACTTGAAGAACATCCAGGAGTCTGCGCGTTCGACTGCCCGGACACCTGCAGCCTGACCGTGACCGTGGAGGACGGGCGGATCGGCAAGGTGCGCGGATCGAACTCGGCGCCGTTCACCGATGGGGTCATCTGCAACAAGGTCGCTCAGGACATGGCGGCTTTCGTCCACGGCCCGCAGCGGCTGCTCCATCCGCTGCGCCGCGTCGGGCCGAAAGGCTCCGGCCGGTTCGAGCGCATGTCGTGGGAAGCGGCCCTGGAAACGATCTGCCAGCGCGTCGGCGAGGTGATCGATCGCTGGGGCGCGCAGGCGGTGATGCCGTTCAACTACGCAGGCCCCCACGGATTCCTGGCTGGCGACAGCATGTCGATGCGGTTCTTCAACCGGCTCGGGGCCACCCAGCTCTATCGCCGGTCGCTGTGCGGCGGCGTGCGCAGCGAGGCGTGGGCCGGAACCTATGGTGCGGTGCCGGGTTGCCCGCCTGAAATGGCCGAGCACGCCAAACTCAACGTGGTCTGGGGCAACAACGCGACGGTCGCGAACCTGCATATCGTGCGACGGATCCGCCGCTCGATGCGTCACGGCGGCAAGCTCGTGGTGGTCGATCCGTTGCGCACCAAGATCGCGGCGCAGGCGGACCTGCATCTCGCCCCGAGACCGGGAACCGACATCGTGCTGGCTTGGTCGGTCGCGGCCGAGTTGGAGCGCATGGGCGCGTTCGACGCGGCGTTCATCACGGCAAACGTCCTTGGGGCCGAGGACTACATGGCTCAGGCCCGGAAATGGCCGGCCGCTCGCGCCGCTGAAACCTGTGGCCTGACCGAAGCGCAGATCCTCCGCTTCGCCGAGATGCTGGCCGGGAGCGAGTCGCTCGTCCTGGCTCCAGGCAACGGGATGGAACGAGGCCGCAATGGCGGCAGCGGCATCCGCGGCGCCATCGCGCTGCCGGCGCTGCTCGGCAAGCTGGGTGGGCGCAGTGGGATCGTACTCGGGGCCGGCAACGCTTTTCCCAAGACCATGGCGAAACTGCAACGGCCTGACCTCGCGCCGCCCGGGGTGCGCACGATCGATCTCGTCGATGTCGGCCGCCTGCTTGCCGACGACGAGGCGGAGCCGCCGCTTCGCGCCCTGTTCATCTACAACCACAATCCGCTCGTCGTACACCCCGACCAGAACCGGATGCGGCGAGGGCTGGCCCGCGAGGACGTGTTCACGGTCGGCATCGATGTCGCGATGACCGAGAGCATGGACTACTGCGACGTCGTGCTCCCGGCGGCGACTCATTTCGAGTATCCCGATCTGTATCCGGCCTATGGCCATCACTGGCTGCAACGGGCCGAGCCGGCGATCCAACCGCTTGGGCGAGTCGCTGCCCAACACCGAGATTTTCCGTCGCCTGGCGGCCTCGTTCGGGTTTACGGACCCGTGCCTCGCTGCCAGCGATGCGGAGCTGATGGACGACGCGATCGATCCTTCGGACGCCCGTCTTGGCGGCGTGGCGCCGAGCCGCATCCCGACGGACCGGGCGGTGCCGATGACCGGTGCCGATGGCGCTCCGATGGTACTGTTCGAAAACGTCTTTCCGGCGACGCCGTCGGGCAGGATCGAGCTGCGATCGGAGACGCTGGCCCATCGCTGGGGTGAGGAGGCGCTGCTGCCGCGCTGGCGATCCGACAACAAGATCCACCCGCTGAAACTGATTTCACCGGCCTCCGACCGGCGCATATCGTCCACGCTCGGCGATCAGGCGGCGTCCATGCAGCCGCCCCGTCTGATGATGCATCCTCGGGATGCACGGGATCGCGGTCTCGCGACCGGCGCCGAAGTGCGGATCTGGAACGGTCTCGGCAGCGTTGTGATGCCGCTCGCGGTCACGGACGCCGTCCGTTGCGGCGTCGTGGCAAGCGAGAAGGGCGCCTGGCTGGCCACCAGTTCCACCGGCCAGACGATCTCGGCACTGGTCTCGGCCGACATCCGAGCGGATCTGGCCGGCGGCGCCTGCTTCAACGATACCGAGGTCGAGGTTTCGGCCGCATAGGTTGGGACAGCAACACGGGGTCGAGCCTCCAGGCCCGACGCCGCGACGTACAATTTGGGAGAGAGTCCAGTATGGCACGCACCACAACGAGAACTCCGGGAAGGAAGCCGAGCCTATCGACCCGATCGGCTCCGGCACGGAGCAATGCAAAGGCCGCCTCCGGTCCGGCGTCCAAGGCGCGATCCAGCGCTCGCCCCGCAGCGGTCCGCGGCAATACCGGGTCGCCGAAAATGACCAAGGACGAATTGCAAGCGCGGGTCGGCAAACTCGAGCGGGCCAATTCGAATCTGCGCGCCAAGAACCGGGAGCTGACCCGCGCTGCCCGTGAAAGCGACGAGCAGGTTGCGAGCCTTGAACAGGAATTGCGCCGGCTCGAACGCAAGTCCGCACCCAAGCCCGATTCGGATGCGCCCAAGCCTCGGCGGCGGCGGCGCGCGGACGCCCACGCGGACGCCGACCGTCCCGAGCGCGATCCCGGCGACGCCGTGCCGCCCGGTGTCGCCGTAGAGACGCCCGAGCCGCTGGGCGAGGAAGACGAACGGGTCAAGGAACGGCTTGAGGAACTCGGCTCGGAGTAGGCCAGCCGGATTGGCTCTCCCTCCGCGCGAGAGATCGTCGTGTCGCTGACCGCCGAGCCCGCTCCGGTCCTGCTCGCCCACAGTTCCGATCTCCACATCGACGAGGACTTCACCGCCCGCGTCTATGGTGGCGACGGCACCGCCGGGTTGCGTTTCGTGCTGGAAGCGGCCCGGCGCGACGGAGCGCATATCCTGCTGCTGGCGGGCGACGTGTTCGACAACAATCGGGTCAGCGCCGGCACATTGGCGCGTGTCGCCGACATGCTCGCCGGGGCGGCAATGCCCGTCGTCATCCTTCCGGGCAACCATGATCCGGTGGTGGCGGGCAGCGTCTACCACCGCGGTCGCCTCGGCGACGTGCCCGGGGTGAGCATCCTCGGTCTGACCCACGCCGAGGCGGTCGTCTTCCCGGAACGGCAGGTCGAAGTGTGGGGACACGCCCATCTCGACTACGAGAACATGGTGCCGTTGCGCGGGCCGCGGCCCCGGGCGGCACGGTGGCAGGTCGCGATGGCGCACGGCCATTTCGAATGGCGGCGCGATCGAGCGACCCCGCTCCGCCCCTCCTGGCTGTTCAGCGAGGACGAGATCTTGACCACCGAGGCCGATTATCTGGCGCTTGGTCATTGGGACCGGGCCGCCGCGGTCGGCGACGGGATCGTGCCGGCCTACTATTCGGGCTCTCCGGAACTGGCGAGGACGATCAACCTGGTCCGCTTCAGCGAGACCGACGGGGTGACCATCTCGCGCCAACCATTGTGACCGTCAGCAACGGCTGGTCAGGGCTTCTAGCGAAATCCGTCGCAGGGTCTCGTGTCGTCCAAGGATCGGCAGGCCGCGATAGATGTCGGCCGCAATCACGTCCGCCTGCGTCAGGCGAGCCGACACATTGTAGGTGCTGCCGTTTTCCGGGTCGAAGAACCACCCGCCGGACCATTGTTCCGGGCCACTTGACCGCAATCCCCAGATGATGGTCCGCCCGCAGATTGCGGGCGTTCGCAGGGCCGGGTTCTGCAACCAGATCACCTGACCGCACAGATCGCCGCTGCAATCGAAGATACGGACCGCCACCCTGTCGCCGACGGTCCAGATCCCCTCCGGGACGGCCGCCATCGCGCCGCCCGATAGCGCCGCCAGGATGCAAGCCGCCAGCCGGAGCCGGACGGTCGCGCCCCAGGCTCCTGCGAGCCGGGCTCCTGCGCTCCAGCCAGAACTCCGGTTTGCGCATCAAAATCCTCCGCAGACATGCCTAGCACAGTGGGCTGCTTGCCGCCCTGCGACGGACTGGCGGGGCGAGCGATGCTGCGCGATGATGGGATCTATCGAGGGGAAACCAAGAAATGGCCAGAGGCATCCTGATCGCGGCTTTCGATTATTCCAACGCCGCCGCCGACGAGTTCCACGACTGGTACGATCTGGAACACCTTCCCGAGCGCCAGCGCATATCGGGGTTTCGTGCCTGCAACCGATGGATCGACGCGGCAAATCCGCAGCGGGCCGTGGCGACGTATGAACTCGACAGCCTCGACGTCCTGCGGAGCGAAGCCTACTGCGCGATCGCGTACGACAATCTTTCCGTCTGGTCGAAGCGCATGCTTGCACGCTGCACGCGACTGATCCGGTTTGAAGGGGAGCAGATTGCCGCAAGCGATGCCGATGCCCCTCCGCAAGCAGGCGGGCTTCTGATCAATGCGATGAGCGTCGAGCCGGAGCACGACGCCGAGTTCAACGAGTGGTACGACACCGAACACATCCCGGCGCTCGCCGCGGTCCCGGGCACGCTCGCGGCGCGACGGTTCCGCGCCCGCGAGGGCTCGCCACGCTACGTCGCGCTCTACCATCTCGCCTCGCCCGACGTTCAGGCGTCCGCCGAATGGAAGCGCGCGGCGAACACGCCTTGGACTGAACGGATGCGCCCGCATTTCCGCGATCACTTGCGGATCGTCGGCCGGCCCTACCAGCGTGCGTCGACCCGATGACGGGGCGTGCGCGTTGCCAGTAACCCCCTTTTCGTGGGAACCTACTCGTCGGTAGATGAGGGAGAGGGACGATGGACGTCGGCGTTCAAATGGTCTTCGCGACCTATGGCTGGACGGGGATGCGCGACGATCAAGCATGGGACGAAGAAATCCGCCTGGCCCAGCTCGCCGACGAACTGGGCTACAATGCACTCTGGGCGGTCGAGCATCACTTCAACGACTACTCGTTCTGCCCCGACAACCTGCAGGTGATGGCCTATCTTGCCGCACTCTGTCCGAACATCGATCTTGGCACCGCCGCCGTCATCCTGCCGTGGAACGACCCGCTGCGCGTGGCGGAAAAGGCGATCGTGCTCGATCTGCTGAGCAAGGGCCGGCTGCGGTTCGGCATTGGCCGCGGACTGGCGCGACGGGAGTTCGCGGCGTTCCGGCAGACGATGGAGGAAAGCCGCGAGCGGTTTGATGAATCCGCCGCGATGATCCTCAACGCGTTGCGCACCGGCTGGATCGAGGGGAACGGCAAATACTACAAGCAGCCGCGGATCGAGCTTCGCCCCCGCCCGAAATACGATTTCGACGGGAGGATCTATGCCGTCGCATCCAGCGACGACTCGATCGACGCGTGCGCGAAAATCGGCGCCCGGATGGTGATGTTCGCCGACCGTCCCTGGCCGATGCGGATGGACGCCATCCAGCGGCATCGCGATCTCACGCGCAAGTATCACGGCCGCGATGCTCTTCCGATGCTGATTGCCGATTTCTGCGTCTGCTGGCCCGATCTGGCCGAGGCCGAGGAGCTGGCGCGAAGGCACATGGGTTCGTTCGTGCAGAGCAACGTCGAACACTACGAGCTGATGGGCGAGCACTTCTCGACGGTGAAGGGATACAACGCCTACGCCCAGAAATCGCAGATCGTGCGGGAGACCGGCCTGTCCGGCATGACCGAGGGCTTCATGAAGGCAGCGGTCTGGGGACCGCCCGACCGGATCTTGCGCGAACTCGAAACCCGCCGCGGCGTCGTCGGCGCCTTCGAATTGGCGACGTCGTTCCGTTTTGGCGGCATTCCATACGAGAAGGCGGAAGCGTCGATGCGCTTGTTCGCGCGCGAAGTCCTTCCCGTGCTGCAGGCTTGGCAGGCCGAGCCGGTCGCCAGCGCAGCGGAGTAGCCGAACCCGGACTCAGGGCGGCCTGGTCGGCCGCCCTCTCTCTCCGGTCAATAGCCGAGTGGATGGTCGACCACCGGAACCCAGCGCCCTTCCTTCACCACCGACAGCCAAGCCTGCGACGAGCCGTGGTGCTGCGTGGCGCTCAGCGTGAGCGGCGGTGAGCCAAAAATGTCCTGGTAGTCCTTGATGCTTTCCAATCCCTTGATGAAGCTGTCCAGCGTCAGATCCCGTCCGGCGCGATCGAGCGCAAGAAGAACGATCTGGGCCGCGCTGTAGCCCATCTCGCCCAAGAAGTTCGGAGCGATCCCGAACCGCTTCTTGTAGTCCTGGACGAATTGTTGAACAGCGGGACGCGGATCGTCACCATACGCGATAAGCGACGGGCTGACCGCGAAGTAGCCTTCGCCGACGCCACCCGGAGCCTCCGCGACCGCGGTGTCGTATGAGGCGAACTGACCGAGGAAATCGACGTTCCAGCCGAGCTTGTGCGCCGTCGCCAAGATCAGGGTCGTGTCGCGAACGATCGTGCCGGTGGCCACCAGATCGCAGTCCGCTTCCCGCAACCGCGCCAGCGAGGCGGTGAAATCGGTGTCGGTCGGTTTGTGCGCGGTCTCTCCGACAACCTGCAGGTTCTCCGCCTTGGTCTGCTCGACGACGCCGGCGAGGACGTCCCGTCCGAAATCGGTGTCCTGATACATCGCACAGATGCGCTTCTTGCCCTTCTGCTCGACGAAATACTTTATCCCGGCCCGCATCTGGTCATAGGACGAGGCGAACTGGCCGAACTTCAGGCGGTTGAACGGTTCGTACATCGACCGGGCGGCGGTCAGTGGAAACACGTTCGGCACCCCGTGTTCAAGCTGGGTCGGCATGTTGGCGTTGTTCATCGGCGTGCCGCCGTTGTTGACCATCGCGAACACGTTGTCGCGGTTCAGCATCTTGTTCATCGCCTGAACCGCGCGAGGCACCTGGTACTGGTTGTCCTCGACGATGTAGCGGATCTTCCTGCCGTGGACGCCCCCTTTCTCATTCGCCTCGTCGAACGCCATGCGGATTGCCTGGGAATTGTTGACGCCCTGGACCGCTGTCACGCCCGAAAGATCGGTGATCGTTCCGATGACGATTTCGGTGTCGGTAACGCCGCGCGTGGGCTCCGCAGCCTGCCCACGTTCGACAAATCCTGTCCCCGCCAGAAGCAGCGTCAAAAGCAAGAAACGCCGCAGCAATCGAGGTCGTTTGGTCAACGGTGTGGCCTCCCCTTTGGACCCGGCTTGAGCGCCGTGCCCACGCTCGAAAAGAATGCGATTCGCGACAGCAAAGACGTCAAGCTGCAGTCGGTGTAAACCGGAAGCCATCACCCCATCGGCTAACGCCACCCATCGACGGCGATGGGAAATGTGCGGTGCAGATCAGCGTGTCCTGGTCACAGTGCTGCTCCAGGAATGTCCGCCGCGTGTGCGAACCCTGCGACGGGTCGAAGTCCACTCGCATCGACAGCTCGGGGTAGCGAGCCTGCAACGGCGAATGGATCAGGTCGCCGCTGAAGACCGCCGCCCGCCCGGTGCGGCCGACGTGAACGGCGAAATGGTCCGGCGTGTGACCCGGCGTGGGCATGAGGCGAACGTGGTCGCCGAGCGCATGATCGCTGCGCACGAGATCGGCCCGTCCTGCCGCCACGATCGGCAGCACGCTGTCCTCGATGCACTCGATCGGCGTCTGGGAGTGCTGCTCGGTCCAGTACGCCAGCTCCCGCTCGGAGAACACGTAACGGGCGTTCGGAAAAGTCGGGACCCAGCGGCCGTTCTCCAGCCGCGTGTTCCAGCCGACATGGTCGACATGCAAATGGGTACAGAGGACGAAGTCGATGTCCTCGACCCTGATCCCGGCATCGGCCAGGCCTCGCTGATAGGTATCCTTCTTCTGCATGTGCCAGAACGGCCTCGCCGGACGGGGCTTATCGTTGCCGACGCAACCGTCTATGAGGATCGTATGGTGCGGCGTCCGCACGACGTAGGATTGGATACAGAGCACCAACTGCCCCGCCGGGTCGATCGCCCGGAGCTGTTCCAGCCACGGGCGATTCTCGGCAAAGAGCTCCGGCGTGAGGGAAGGGAAGAAGGTCAAGGGATCGAACAGCGGACTTTCCTCCTCGATGATGCGGAAGATCGTCATGTCGCCGACGCGGAGCCCGTTGCTCATCATCCCCCCTGTGTCCCGAATCGCAGGACTTTGGTCTTCTGGGAAACGGATCATCTCCGTCTCGATGCGGGCGGTCAAATCCGCGAGATGGCGTGCTTCCCCAGCGGCGACCGTCCGGTCAGTCGAGCAGCCACCGCGCCCCGGCCGCCTGGGCGATCGATCGCACCTTGTGGAGCAGATTGGGGGCGACGGGGATGCCCGTCCGCATCCGTTCCTCCGCATACCGTCGCTGCGGATCGCCGGCCACCATGACGGGTTGCGCCGGGTCGACCGGCCTCGTCGCCCGCAGCGCGTCACAGAAGCTCGCCACGTCGGCGGCGAACTCCCCGGGCGGACGGAACAGCCCAGGGTCGAGGGCGAGGAAGAAGTGGCCGATGTCCATTCCGGTCGGCTTCTTCATGTGCAGCGGGTCGGTGACCATCGTGGCGCCCGAAAGGGCGGAGGACAGGATGTTGACCATCGCGGCCAGCCCGTACCCCTTGTAGTTGCTGCCCTCCGGCGTGCCGCCGAGCGGCGTGAGAAATCCACCCCGCTGGGTTTCGGTCGCGTCGGTGCTCGGCTGTCCGTCCTTGGTGGTCACCCAGCCTGGCGGCAGGGGCATGCTTTCGTTCGCCTTGTTGCGGATCTTTCCAGCCGCGACCGTCGTGGTCGCCATGTCGAGCAGGAACGGCTCGCCCGGCCGAGCGGGCGCGGCGAACGACCAGGGATCGGTGCCGAGCTTCGCCTCCGCCCCGAACGTCGGCGCGACCTGGATGCCGGCCGCCGCCGTCGCGGCCATGCCGATCAGCCCGGCCTCGGCAGCCATGTTGGTGTAGAAGCCGCAAGCCCCGAAATGCGCCGAGTTGCGCACGGCGCACACCGCGATGCCGATCGCCCGCGCCTTGGCGATGGCGGTTTCCATGGCGAAACGCGCCGGGGCATGGCCGAGACCGCCGCCGCCGTCGATCAGGGCGGAGACCGGCGTTTCCGACAGGATCCGCGGCTCGGCGTTCATGGTGAGCCGGCCGTCGCGACGCCGCTCGTCGTATACGGTGAGCATCGAAAGTCCGTGGCTATCGACGCCGTGCAGGTCGGCCCAGCCCATGACGTCGGCGGTGCGGCCGGCCTTGTCGGGCGGCATGCCCCAGGCGAGCAGGATCGCCTCGATCTGGGCACGGTGAGCTTCGTACGGGGCGCTCATGGCGGCGTCTCCACCTTCGGGATCAAGCGACCGCTAGGAAGCCAGCACGGGCCGCGCCGATCAACGGGTTCTACGGCGAGCATCTAAAATCGGGCCGTCGCGTGCCGGCCGAGACCTACGACCAGCCCGGCCATGCGGATAGTCTTCGAATGCCGCGTCGCCCGTGCAATGGTTCATCCAAGCGTCGTGGGGCACGGAGGTGCGGCACGTCGCGACCGAGCGCAAGGGTGGGAAGGACGAGCGTGAACGGCAACGCGGTGCAGTTTTTCGTCGATCGCCATGTCCGCGAGGGAAGCGGCGGGCGGCTCTGCGTGGCCGATCCCTGGCGGTCGCTGACCTATGCGGACCTGCACGTCCGCTCCGCCCGGTTCGCATCCGCGCTGCGCCGCGCCGGCATCGGGCGCGAACGCCGGCTGGCGCTGGTCATGCTGGATACCATCGACTTCCCGGTGGCGTTCTGGGGCGCGATGCGGGCCGGGGTGGTGCCCGTGCCGATCAACACGCTGCTGCCGCCGGAGCCGATGGGCGCCATCCTGGCCGACTGTCGGGCCGAGGGGGTGGTCGTCTCCGAGCCGCTGCTGCCGGCGTTGAAGCCAGTGCTCGCCGGTTTGGCCGACCTGCGACTCGTGTTGACCGCCAGACCGGACGGCAGCGATCCCTCGGCCGGAACGCCAGGAGGCTTTGGCGATTTCCTGGCCGGCGGCGACGAGTGCGCCTCGGAGCCGGCGCCCACCAGCGCCGACGAGGTGGCGTTCTGGCTCTACTCCTCGGGCTCGACCGGAGCCCCAAAGGGAACCAGGCACGTCCACGGCAGCCTGCGCGCCACGGCGGAGACGTATGGCGCGCACGTGCTCGGCATCACCCCGGAGGACGTCGTGTTCTCGGCGGCAAAGCTCTTCTTCGCCTATGGGCTGGGCAATTCCATGACGTTTCCGATGGCGGTCGGCGCGCAGGCCGTGCTGATGCCTGAGTGGCCAACGCCGGACGCGGTGCTCGCCACCGTGCGCCGCACCCGGCCAACCATTTTCGGGGGCGTGCCCACGTTGTACGCCGCATTGCTGGCGCGCGGGCAAGGACCCGGACCGGGGGCGGGCTCGGACCGGCTCCGCCGCTGCATCTCGGCGGGCGAGGCGCTGCCCGCTTCGGTCGGCGAGCGCTGGCGGAAGGCGGTCGGGATCGACATCCTCGACGGCATCGGCAGCACCGAGATGCTGCACATCTTCCTGAGCAACCGCCCCGACCGGCTGCGATACGGCACCTCGGGCATCCCGGTGCCGGGCTACCGGGCACGCATTGTCGACGCGGCGGGACAGGACGTGCCCGACGGCGAGTACGGCGAATTGCTGGTCGCTGGGCCCAGTGCGGCGGAGGGCTACTGGAACCAGCGGGAAAAGAGCCGACGGACCTTTGCCGGCGAGTGGACCCGTACCGGAGATACCTACGTCCGCGACCCCGACGGCATGTATCGCTATTGCGGCCGGGCGGACGACATCTTCAAGGTGAGCGGGATCTGGGTCTCGCCCTTCGAGGTCGAAGCGGCCCTGGTCGCCCACCCGGCGGTGCAGGAGGCGGCAGTGGTCGGGCACCCGGACGCCGATGGGCTGCTCAAACCGCGCGCCTTCGTGGTACTGCGGGCGGATGTCGACAACCCGGAAGCAGCCGCCTTGGAGGAGGCGCTCAAGCAGCACGTGAAGGAAAAAATCGGCCCGTGGAAATACCCGCGCTGGATTGAAGTGGTGAGCACCTTGCCGAAGACCGCGACGGGGAAAATCGAGCGCTACAAGCTGCGCGAGGTCACATGACCGGTCCGGAGGTGGATTTCCGCACGGAGCCCGGGCGCTACCGACACTGGCGACTGCGGCTGGAAGGGCCGGTCGCGCACCTGATCATGGACGTCGATCCGGCCGGCAGCCTGTTTGCCGGCATCGAGCTGAAGCTCAACTCCTACGACCTCGGCGTGGACATCGAACTCGCCGACGCGGTGCAGCGGCTGCGCTTCGAGCACCCGGAGGTCGGCTGTGTGGTGCTGCGCTCGGGCAAGGACAACGTGTTCTGCGCCGGAGCGAACATCCGCGTGCTCGGCAAGGCCAGCCACGCCCAAAAGGTCAATTTCTGCAAGTTCACCAACGAGACGCGCCTGGCGATCGAGGACGCGACCGCGCACTCGGGCCAGTCTTACTTGGCTGCGGTAAACGGTCCGTGCGCCGGCGGCGGCTACGAGCTCGCCCTCAGCACGGACCACATCATGCTGGTGGACGACCGCAGCAGCACGGTCGCGCTGCCCGAGGTGCCGCTGCTCGCCGTGCTGCCCGGCACCGGTGGCCTCACGCGGCTGACCGACAAGCGCCGCGTCCGGCGCGACCGGGCGGACGTGTTCTGCACCCTGCAGGAGGGCGTGCGTGGCCGCCGCGCGGTCGAGTGGCGGCTGGTCGACGAGGTGGTGCCGCCCTCCGCCTGGGAGGCGACGGTCGTCGCCCGCGCCGGCGAGTTCGCCGCCCGGTCGGACCGGCCCGCCGACGGCCGAGGGTATCGCGCTTCCGGTTCTGCGCCGGGCGCTCACCGCCGATGGCCTCGATTACGAGCACGTCCGCGTCACCTTGGACCGCAGCTTGCGGCGGGCCGATATCCTCATCCACGGACCCGGACAGATGCCCACCGATCTGGCCGGCTTGCGCGCCGAGGGCGCCGCGTTCTGGCCGTTGGCGATGGCGCGGGAGCTGGACGACGCCATCCTGCACCTCCGCCTCAACGAGCCCATGCTCGGGATACTGACGCTGCGCACGAAGGGCAGACCGGAGGCAGTGCTGGCAGGCGACGCGCTGCTCGACGCGAACGCCGGGGACTGGCTGGTGCGCGAAATCCGCCTGCTGCTCAAACGCGTGCTCAAGCGTCTCGACCTCACCTCGCGCAGCCTCATCGCGCTGATCGAGCCCGGTAGCTGCTTTGCCGGAACCCTGGCCGAACTGGCTTTCGCCGCCGACCGCGCCCTTATGTTCGCCGGAACCCGCGCCGAGGACGACCGATCGCCCGCATCCCTGTGCCTCAGCCCGCTCAACTTCGGCGCCTACCCGATGAGCAACGGACTGACCCGGCTCGCCACCCGTTTCCTGGGCGAACCCGACAGTTTTCGGCAGGCCGAGGCCGCAATCGGCGAGGCGCTCGACAGCGACGGGGCGGACGCGCTTGGCCTCGTCACCGGGGCGTATGACGAGATCGACTGGGATGACGAGGTGCGGCTGATGCTGGAGGAGCGCGCCAGCTTCTCCCCGGATGCACTCACCGCGATGGAAGCCAATTTGCGTTTCGCGGGGCCGGAGACGATGGAAACCCGCATTTTCGGCCGGCTCACCGCTTGGCAGAACTGGGTTTTCCTGCGTCCCAACGCCGGCAGCGAACAGGGCGCGCTGCACCGCTACGGCACCGGCGTCCAGCCCGAATACGAACCGGACCGCGTGTAAATCTTTCTCCCCTGGAGGCTCGCCATGCCTGATGGTCTCGATCCCGCCGGTCCGGACCGCACGGGTCTTGCAATCGACTACGACGGCCTGATCCCGAACAATGTCGGGCTGGGCGGAGACCCGCGCGTGCGCCGGGCGCTGGAAACCTGGCACCCGGGCTACATCGACTGGTGGCGCCAGATGGGGCCGGAGGGCTTCCAGGACGCGCTCGTCTATCTGCGCACCGCGGTCAGCGTCGATGCGCAGGGTTGGGCCAAGTTCGGCTTTGTCCGCATGCCGGAATACCGCTGGGGCATCCTGCTCGCGCCCGCCGTGCCCGGCCGCACCATCCCGTTCGGTCGCCACAAGGGCGAGCCCGCCTGGCAGGAAGTGCCGGGCGAATACCGCTCCATGCTGCGTCGACTGCTGGTCATCCAGGGCGACACCGAGCCCGCATCGGTGGAGCAGCAGCGCCATCTCGGCGCCACCGCACCCTCCCTTTATGACATGCGCAATCTGTTCCAGGTGAACGTGGAGGAGGGCCGCCATCTTTGGGCGATGGTCTACCTCCTGCAGAAATATTTCGGCCGGGATGGACGGGAAGAAGCGGAAGAACTGCTTCGCCGCCGCTCCGGCCACCAGGACACGCCGCGGATGCTCGGCGCCTTCAACGAGGCGACACCCGACTGGCTCAGCTTCTTCATGTTCACCACCTTCACCGACCGCGACGGCAAGATGCAGCTTGCCGCGTTGGCGCAATCGGGCTTCGACCCGCTCTCGCGAACCTGCCGCTTCATGCTGACGGAGGAAGCGCACCACATGTTCGTGGGCGAGACCGGGGTTTCGCGGGTGATCGAACGCACCTGCGAGGCGATGCGCACCGCCGGGATCACCAATCCGACCGATGTCAAGCGGGTGCGCGCGCTCGGCGTGATCGACCTGCCGACCATCCAGAAAAAGATCAACCTGCATTTCTCCCTGACACTCGACCTGTTCGGCAACGAGATCAGCACCAACGCGGCGAACGCTTTTGCCGCGGGGATCAAGGGCCGCTACCGCGAGGACAAGCTGGACGACGACCACCAGCTGCTCGACGCCACCTATCCCGTGCTGCGCTGGGCCGACGGCCAGATCCGCGAGGAGCAGGTGCCGGCGCTTTCGGCGCTCAACATGCGGCTGCGCGATGATTTCGTGGGTGATACGTCAGGCGGCGTGCGCCGATGGAATACCGTCATCGAGCGTGCCGGGTTCGCTCATCGGCTGGCCCTGCCGCACGTCGCGTTCAACCGCCGCATCGG
>CAVRCA010000001.1:940000-1583438 GCA_963719345.1 uncultured Alphaproteobacteria bacterium | reverse complement strand
CGACTTCCGGAGCAAGGCGAACCGGTTGATATCCGGCGCGTAGCTGGGCGTCACGTAACAGAGCCGCCGACCAGGAGCGGCCCCGACCTCAATGGCTGCCGTTAACCCCGTCAGTATGGCCTGCTCGCCCTCGATCCGCCTCACACGATTCCCTTTCGACGTGACCCGGCCAGTACCCGTGCCTCCCTCCCATAATACGTAAAAGGAGACAGGAATACAATTATTGAGACGACGTCTTTTGACAAAGAACCGGTATCGCGCCGGCCCAGTCAGCCGCCGGCGCGGATCGCCGCATGCGCCACCGTGTCGAGCGCCGACAAAAACCGCGAGCGATCCGCCTTGCTCAGCGGCGCCGGCCCGCCGGTGGCGAGCCCGATCTCCCGCATGTGACGCGCCACTTCGCGGCCGGCCAGCGCGGTGCCGATGTTGTCGGCCGTCCAGACCCGGCCGGTGTGGGAGAGCGCGCGGGCGGACTTGGCGAGACAGCGGGCGGCCAGCGGGATATCGGCGGTACGCACGATCGGCCGCGGTAATGCGCTCGGCGATCCAGTCGTCGGCCGCGTCGGCTCCCTCGGCCACGGTCGACCAGCGTGACGCCGGGCAAGCCGGGCGGCCGGATCGGGCGCGAGCCGTTGGAGACGACGAACACCGCCAGCCCGAGCCGCTGGGCCACTCGGTACACTTCCTCGCGCACCGGGCAGGCATCCGCATCGACGTAGATCGCGGTCATCGCCGGTCCCGCCCGACCAGCGGCGGCGTTCCCGGCTTGCTCGCCGTCACCTCGCCGATCACGGCGGCCCGCAAACCCGCCCCGACCAACGCCTCGACGCACCCGTCAGCCTGTACGGCGGGAATGCCGGCGAGCAGGCCGCCCGAGGTCTGCGGGTCGGCGAGGAGCGCCAGAAAACCGTCCGGACCGACCAGTCCGGCGCGGCGCATGACCCGCCCGTTGGCGGGCGCCAGCGTGCTGGCCACCCCGCGGGCCGCAAGCTCCCGGGCGCCGTCCAGCGCCAAAATACCTTCCCACCAAAGGGCGGCACCGACACCGGACGCGGCCAACATTTCGAGCAGGTGCCCGGCCAGGCCGAACCCGGTGACGTCGGTGCAGGCGTGACGCCGTGCGCCCGGCAGAACCCGCGCCGCTTCGGCGTTCGTCCGGCGCATCGAGCTCCATCGCCGCTGCGAGCCAACTCGCCTTCACGCGGCCTCGCATGTTCGCGGCGAGAATGATGCCGGTGCCGAGCGGCTTCGTGAGGATCAGCGCGTCGCCGGGACGCAGGCCGGATTTGCGCATGCACCTTCGCGGGATCGACAAGGCCGGTGACGGCGAAGCCCAGTGCCGGTCCCGGCCGCTTCCGCCGCTATGGCCGCCGACGAGCGCGCAGCCATCTCCTTCCAGCATTTCCGTAGCACCCCGCATCATCGCGGCAAGCTCCGCGCGCATCTTGTCCGACCGGCATGTATGGGACGGCGGCGATGGCGAGTGCGGTCCAGGGCCGCGCGCCCATCGCGTGCAGATCGGAGAGCGCATGCGCGGCGGCGATCTGGCCGAACAGATACGGATCATCGAGAAAGGCGCGGAAATGATCGACGCTCTGCACCACCGCCATCCCAGGCGGCGGCAGGCCACCGGCGCCGTCGTCCGGACGATCGAGCCCGAGCAGGATGTCGGGGCTCGGGGTGCGCGTGAGCGTGGCGAGCGCGCCCGCCAGCACCTCCGCACCCACCTTGGCGCCGCAGCCGCCGCAGCGCATCGGCGCGCTCGGGGTCCTCCGCCATCGGCCTCAGCTGGCTGGTACATGCGCATCCAGCGCCGGTCGATACAGTCCTTCCAGCGCCAGACCCACGCACCGTGCACGGCAATCCCGTTCCGCCATCCGATCGCGCGGCCGTCGCCCAATCCGAGCAGCACGAGCGCCTCCCGCTGCGGCCGCCACTGTCGCAGCAGACGGCCCCGCGCCGAGCGGCGCAGATTGGCCGCCAGCGGCGCGCCCGCGCGAACCGCCCAGACGCCCGGCCTTGGGCCGCGGGCGCGCCTTCCACGCTGGCGCAGTCGCCGGCGGCGAAAACGAAACGGTGGCTGACGCTGCGCAGGGTGCGATCCACCAGCACGCAGCCGGTCGCGTCGCAGGCGAGGCCCGAAGCGGCCAGAAACGCCGGCGCGACGACGTCGGTCGCCCAGAGCACCTCGTCGGCATCAAGAAAGCTCCCGTCCGACAGCGCCAGCCTTCCGGCCTCGCGCCGGCCGGCCGTGACGCCGAAGACCATCTCCACACCCGCCTCGACCAACGCGGCCGCGAGCAACGGCGCGGGCGCGTTTGGGTGCGGCTCGCTCAGCGGCTCGGCCTCGCTGCAAACGAGCGCGATCCGAACGCGGCCGCCGAAGCGATGGGCCAGCGCCAGCGCCAGTTCCGTACCCGCCGGCCCGCCCCCGACGACGGCGATGCGCGCGCCCGGCTGCAAGCGCGCCTCAAACGCCTGAGTTGCGCGAGGAAGCGGCCGATCGGCTTGACGGCGACGCCGGCGCCGGCCGGCATGCCAGGCACCCCGCCCACGTCGATCGAGAGCAGGTCGAACCCGATCTCCGGCCGTCCAGCGAGTGCCACGGCACGGTCGTGCAGGATCAGTTCCGATCGCCTCGTCCAAGATCAGCCGGGCGCCAGACGAGGCGGCGAGCGGCGCGAGGTCGATATGCGCCTGCTCGAAACGATATTCGCGCGCGGATGCAGGCCCGGGAGCATCCCGGAATACGGCGTCTCCGGCTCGCGCGCCGATCAGGGTGAGGCGGAGCCGGGCTCCGGGCGCATGGCGAAACGGCGCAGCACCTCGACATGGGCGTGTCCCGCGCCCAGCAGAACGAGATCGGTGGTGATCGGCGGGCCGGCTCGCATGGCGGCACCGTAGAGGAGGGCCGAACTGGCTTGAAGCCCGCCGGGCCCGGCAGGCGTCCGGCGGCCGCGCACTTCCCGCCCCGCCCCACGCCGTGCGACAGGTTGGCGCATGACACGACGGTGCAGAGGATGACGGATGCGGCCCGCCGCACGGCGTGGGTCGTGGCCGTGCTGGCACTTGCCGGGGCGATTTTTGTCGGCGTCTCTCGGGCAGTGGACCCGAACGCGCTCTGGACCATCGTCCACGACCGATGCGTGCCGGACGAGTTGGAGCATCACGACCCCGCGCCGTGCGCCGCCGTCGACATCGCGGACGGCGTGGATAGGGGCTGGGCGATCCTGAAGGACCTTGTCGGGCAAACCCAGTTTCTGCTGATTCCCGACCGTCCGCCTAAGCGGGATCGAAAGCCCCGAACTTCTGGAGGCCCAGGCGCCCAACTACTGGCAGGGCGCCTGGGACGCCCGCACCTTTCGTCCAGCAGCGCGCGCCCGCGCCGCTGTCGCGAGACGACATCGGCCTCGCGATCAACGCCGCGTCCGCGCGCACCCAGAACCAGCTCCACATCCACATCGACTGCGTGCGGGCCGATGTGCGCGAAGCCCTGCGCGCGCGACAGGCGCAAATCGGCGACCGCTGGTCCACGATCGAGCTCGCCGGCCAGACTTTTGGCGTCCGGCGCATCGAGCAGCCCGAATTGGGCGCGATCAACCCGTTCAAGCTAGTCGCCCGCGAAGTCCTCTCGGAAGGCGCGACCATGGCGGCCAAGACCATCGTCGTGGTGGGCGCTCGCCTGAACGCCGACGCCGAGGGTTTCTTCGTCCTGGCCGGCCACGTCGATCCCGGTACGGCCAATCGGGGCCACGGCCAGGACTTGCTGGACCGCGACTGCGCCGTGGCGCGGCACGGACCCTGACTACGTTCTCGCGAGCAGACTCCGGTAATCCGGGTGACGCTCGATGAACGAGGCGACGAACGGACACTCGGCGACCACCTTGAGGCCCGTGGTGCGAACATCGTCCAGGGCGCCACGCACCAATTTGGAACCGACGCCGCGGCCGGAGAGGGCGTCCGGCACCTCGGTATGGACAAAAACCCGTTCACCTTCAGCCTTGCGGTATTCGGCAAACGCCGTGCTGCCGTCGACCGTCAGCTCGTACCGGCTGCGGCCGGGGTTGTCGGTTACTTGGTCGGCCAAATTGTCGCTCATGGGGGCTCCTCCCAGGCGAGGATCAATCCTCTTGCGCTCGTGCGGCGCCGCGCCCTATATGAGCTTTCCCGCAACCAACTGAAAGGAGGTGATCCAGTGTCTCATTGTTTCGTGTCGGCGCCTGTCGCCGCGGCCTGGATCTCCGGAGCGAGGCTTCGCATCGCGGAGTAGTCCGTCCGCGGTTTGGCGGATCGCCCACAAACAATGTTTAAGGCCCCGGGTCACTCCGGGGCCTTTTCCATGTCTGGCCTCTTTCAAGTCTGGCCTCTTTCGAGGACCTGACCTCCTTCCAAGTCTGGGCCGACCCGTCCTGTGCCTGTAGGCTCTCGCGACAGATGTTTGGGGGAGGGACGCCGTGGCGAGTACGACCGAGGAAAAGGACGCGATCCGCGACCTCCTGGCCGAGGTACCGCTTCTGTCTCGACGGCGACCGGTTCGCCGAGTTCGCCGCCCTTTTTGCGGCGGACGGCACGTGGGAGACCGCGTTCGGCAGCGCCACCGGCCACCAGGATATCGAAGCACTGGTCCGGCGCATCGCCGGCGACCCGCCGCGCCCGCGCCGGATCCACATGGTCAGCAACATCGTCATCCGCCTGGATGGCGAGCGGGCCGAGGTGAAGTCGAACTGGGTCCTGCCGCAGAACAGCGACCACGGCCCCATCATCAACTCGGGCGGCAGCTATACCGACGAGCTGGTCAAGCAGGGCGGAGAATGGCGCTTCAAGCGGCGGACCATCGACCGCTACGTGCGGGACTGAGGCCGCGTTGATCCCGGCCTCGTCGGTCTCTACCATCGGGGCAATGGCGGGGGAGATGGGGATGCGTCCGAAGATCGCGATAGTCGGGACGGGGGCGGTCGGGGGGTATGCCGGGGCGCATATGGCCCAGGCCGGCGAGGACGTCGTGTTCATCGATGCCTGGCCGGAGAACGTCGAAACCATGCGACGAAGCGGGCTCCGCATCTCGCACCTGCGCGACGTGCCCGAGTTTACCGTGCCGGTCCGGGCGCTGCACCTCACCGACGTGCAGCAGCTTGCCAAGCAGCCGCCGATCGACATCGCGTTCGTCTGCGTCAAGTCGTACGACACCGCATGGGCGACGACGATGATCGCCCAGTACCCTTCCCCGAACGGCTACGTCGTCTCGCTGCAGAACTGCATGAACGAGGAGACCGTCGCCGGCATTGTCGGCTGGGTTCGCACGCTCGGCTCGATCGCCAGCTCGATCACGGTCGATCTGTGCGAGCCCGGCCACGTCCGCCGCGCCGCCGGCAAGAGCGGGACGAAGCACACGGTGTTCCGCGCCGGCGAAGTGCATGGCCGCATGACCGATCGGGCCCGCGAAGTCTGTCGGCTCGTGGCCTACGCCGACAGCGCGCAGGTGACGCCGAACCTCTGGGGCGAGCGCTGGTCGAAGCTGGTGATCAACGTCATGGGCAACGGGTTGTCCGCGGCGACCGGGCTGCTCAGCAAGGACATCATCCGCGACGACGCGCTGCGGCATTTTTCGTCCCGGCTCGGCAGCGAGGCGATCCGCGTCGGGCAGGCGCTCGGCTACGAGCTGGAGGAGATCCTGCACCTGCCGCCGGAGACCATCGCCCGCGCCGGCGAAGGTGACCCCGCCGCCACCAGGGAGGTGGACGAGCATCGGCTTGCCGAGACCCAGAAAGGCGGCGGCGAGCACCGCCCGTCGATGGGGCAGGACATGATGAAGGGCCGCCGCACCGAGATTGAGTTCTTGAACGGTTTTGTCGTCCGCAAGGGCCAGGAAATCGGCTTCGCCACCCCGGCCAACGCCGCGCTGACCGACATCGTCAAGCGTGTGGAGAAGGGCGAGTTGCCACCGGACAAGCGCCACATCATCGATCTTCGGTTGAACTGACGGAGACGGACATGAGCTATCTGCAGAATGCCAAGTATCGCCATTTGGAGGCGCGCAAGATCGCCGGCGCGCTAGGGGCGGAGGTCGAGGGAGTGGACCTCTCGCGCGACCTCGACGACGAGGTGCTGGGCGAGGTGCGCAGCGCGCTGCTCGACAACTGCGTCATTTTCTTGCGCAATCAGGATCTGACGCCGGACCGGCAACTCGCCTTCGCGCGGCGCTGGGGCGAGATCCATTTCCATCCGTTCATGGAGGGGATGCCGTCGCATCCGGAGATTCTGGAGATCGTCAAGACGCCGGCCGACAAGAAGAACTTTGGCGGCTCGTGGCACACCGACCAGATGTTCTCGCCGCAGCCGGCGATGGGCACCATCCTCTACGCCAAGCAGGTGCCGTCCGCCGGCGGCGACACGATGTTCACCAACCAGTACTTCGCCTACGAGAGCCTGTCCGACGGCATGAAGCGCATGCTGGACGGACTGCGGACGGTCTGCGCCGGCGACCACTTCAAGGGTCATGGCGGCAAGTCGCGCAAGGATTTCTATGCCGACAAGATCAGCATGAAGGTGAAGGACCCGGGCGAGGTGCAGACCACGTCGGTGCATCCGCTGGTCCGCACCCATCCGGAGACCGGGCGCAAGCTGCTCTACATCGGCGGCCACGTGCAGCGCTTCGAGGGCATGACCGAGCAAGAGAGCCAGCCCTTGATCGATTTCCTGATGCAGCACTCGGTCCGCCCGGAGTTCACCTGCCGCTTCCGCTGGGAGACCGGTTCGCTGGCGTTCTGGGACAACCGCTGCGTCCAGCATTTTGCGGTGAACGACTATCCCGCCGAGACCCGCATCATGCACCGCATCACGATTTGCGGCGATACGCCGTATAAAACAGGCAAGCGACCAATCACGGGGGAAATATGCCGAAATATACGCTGATGGTGCTCACCAACCCGGTGGACGGAAGGAGGAGACCTACAATGAGTGGTACACGAACCAGCATCTCGGCGACGTGCTGAAGGTGCCGGGCTTCGTCTCGGCGCAGCGCTTCAAGCTCGCCGGTGCGCAACTCGGCCCGTCGCCGAGCCCGTGGCGCTATCTCGCCTTGTACCAGATCGAGACCAACGATCTGGAACGCACCATGAGCACTCTCCGTGAACGGGTCGGAACACCGGCCATGGTGATGACCGACGCGATGGACCAGCAGCTCATCGGTCTGGCTTACGAGGCCATCACACCGGAAGTACAGGCGAAGATCTGACGCGCACGCTGCGGCCCACCACGAAGGGCAGGACCGCAGCGCTGGTTTTTTCTGCTCAGCTCCGCCCGGTCGGGATCTGATTGAACGGCTTGTCCTTGTCGACCCGGATGTCGCCCGGCAGTCCCAGCACGCGCTCGGCGATGATGTTGCGCATGATCTCGTCCGAGCCGCCGGCGATGCGGCCGGCTGGCGAGGCCAGCAACGTCTCCTGATAGATCGCGTGCAGCGGCGCGAGATCGGGGTCCATGACCGCGCCCGCCGCGTCCATCAGGTCCATGCCGTAGGAGGCGATGTCCTGCGTCATGCTCGCCTTGACCAGCTTGGAGATCGAGTTCTCCGGCCCCGGGTCCTTGCCGCGCGACATCGCCGTCAGCGTGCGGAACTGCGTCAGCTTGAGGCCCTGCGCGCGGACCCACCAATCCGCGATCTTTTCGCGGACGGCGCTGTCGCGGATCGCCGGCGCGCCGTCGATGGTCAGCTCGCGCGCGAGGTCCACGAGATCGTCCATGTCCGGCCGATAGGCGATGCCGCCGACGGCGAGCCGCTCGTTCATCAAGGTGGTGAGCGACACCCGCCATCCCTGGCCGACGCCGCCCAGGCGCTGACTGTCGGGGATGCGCACGTCGGTGAAGAACACCTCGTTGAAGTGTCGCGCGCCCGACATCTGGTGGATCGGCCGGATCTCGATGCCGGGCGACTTCATGTCGATGAAAAAGAAGGTCAGGCCGGCGTGCTTCTGCACGGTCGGGTCGGTGCGGACGACGAGAATGCCGTAATCCGAGAGATGCGCCCCCGACGTCCAGATCTTTTGGCCGTTGACCACCCACTCGTCGCCGTCGCGCTCGGCGCGGGTGCGCAACGCCGCGAAGTCGGAGCCGCCGGCCGGCTCGGAGAACAGCTGGCACCAGACCTCCTCGCCCCGCAGCGCCGGCTGCACGTAGCGGTCAAGTTGCTCCGGCTTGGCGTAGGTCATCATCGTCGGGATGCACATGCCGAGGCCGATCTCGAACACGCCGTTCGGCACCGAGTAGTTGGCTTCCTCCTGCGTGTAGATCACCTGCATCATCGGCGACGCCTCGCGCCCACCCCACTGCTTCGGCCAGGTGATGCCGGCGAAACCAGCGGCTGCCTTCTTCGCTTGCCACTGCTTGGCGCGAGCCACCTCGTCGTCGCCGATGTGGCCCCGGAAGTTCACCGGCTTGGCGCGGCTCTTGGGCTCGGCGTTGGCTTGCAGGAACGCCCGCGCCTCGGTGCGGAACGCGGCTTCTTCCGGAGTGTCGTTGAAATCCATTTCTTGCCTCTATGCCGCGTTGCGGGTTTCGAGCTGGTCGACGAGCCGGTCTTTCCAGTACGGCGCGCCGCCGAGCGTCAGCGCGAGGTGCTTCGAGCGCCGGTAGTAGAGATGACAGTCGAACTCCCAGGTGAACCCGACGCCGCCATGCGTCTGGATGTTCTCCTTGGATGCGAGATGGAACGCCTCGGTCGCCGAGACGCGCGCCGCCGCGGCCGCCAGCGGCAACTCCGCGCCGCCCTCGCTCAGCGCCCAGGCCCCGTAATAGGCGTTGGCGCGCGCCAGTTCGAGCGCCACGTAGACGTCGGCCAGCTTGTGCTTGATCGCCTGGAACGAGCCGATCGGCCGGCCGAACGCGAAGCGCTCCATGGCATAGTCGCGCGCCATGTGGAGGCACGCTTCGGCGCCGCCTACCTGCTCGAAGGCGACGAGGATCGCCGCGCCCTCCAGCAGCCGTTCCACCACCGGCCAGGCGTCGCCGGCGCCAAGGCGCTCGGCTTTCGCGCCGCTCAGGGCCAGCCGGGCCTGGTCGCGGCTGGGGTCGACCGTGCGCAGCGTCCGACGCGAAACGCCGGGGCCGCCGAGGTCCACCCGATAAAGTCCGATGCCGCCGTCGTCGCGCGCCGCCACGATGGCAAAATCGGCGAAACTGCCGTCCGGCACCGGCCATTTCTCGCCGGTCAACCCGCCGCCCGCGGCGCGCAGCTTGACGGCCTCGGGCGCAGGTCGGCCGGGGCCTTCGGCCAGGGCGAACGTGCCGATCGTGCTGCCGTCGGCGAGAGCCGGCAGCATCGCGCGCTTCTGCGTCTCGGTGCCGGCGGCAAGGATGGCTTCGGTCGCGAGATACACCGAGGACGCGAACGGCACCGGCGCGACCGCGCGTCCCAGTTCCTCGGCGAGCACGCAGAGGCCCTCGTAGCCAAGCCCCGCGCCGCCGTGTTCTTCCGGGATCGCAGCGCCGAGCCAGCCCATTTCGGCGATCGCCTGCCAGACGTCCTTCGCATACGGCGCGCCACCTTCCAGGACATGCCGCACGACCTTGCTGCCGCAGCGCTCCTGCAAGAAGCTGCGCGCCTGATCGCGCAGCAGGTCCGACTCCTCCGAGAACTCGAAGTTCACTGGCGTCCCCCCTCTGCCGTTCCGCGACCCTATCGTGCCGGAGGTCGCCAGTGCAACGCGCCGCCGCCCGGTTGTGCGCGAGCGCCGCGCGTGCTGCGCTGACGGCCAACGAGGAACGGCGAAAGCGGAGAACCACCATGAGCAGCAGCGACGCATTCTCGCGCGGCGCCGACGCCGAATGGCTCGCCAGGCACGTCGAGCCGATCCTGGAGCCGGATTTGCCGATCGTCGATCCGCACCATCACCTCTGGGTCCGGCCAGGCAACACCTATCTGTTTCCGGAGCTGCTGGAGGACATCGACAGCGGCCACAACGTCACCGCGACCGTGTTCGCCGAGTGCCACTCGATGTATCGCGCCGACGGGCCGGAGGCGCTGCGCCCGGTCGGCGAGACGGAGTTCGTCACCGGTGTGGCGGCGATGAGCGCCAGCGGCGGCTTTGGCCCGGCGCGCGTCTGCGCGGCGATGTTCGGCGCCGCCGACCTCACGCTCGGCGCCCCGGTGCAGGAGGTGCTGGAGGCGCACCTGGCGGCGAGCGGCGGCCGCTTCCGCGGCATCCGGTTTTCAACCGCGTGGGACGACCAGGTGCGCGCGGTCGCGCCAAGGCCCCGCATGACGCAGGAGCCGGCGTGGCGCGAGGGTTATGCCCGGCTCGGGGCACTCGGTCTGTCGTTCGACGCCTGGGTCTATCATCCGCAGCTTGGCGAAATCGCCGATCTCGCGGCGGCATTCCCCGCCACCACGCTCATCCTCAACCATGTCGGCAGCCCGATCCTCGGCGGCCCCTATGCCGGCCGGCGGGAGGAGGTGTTTGCGGCCTGGCGGGTGGGGATGGCGGAGCTGGCGCGGCATCCCAATGTGGTGGTGAAGCTCGGCGCGCTGCCGATCCGGCTGCCCGGCCACGGCGGCGGTGCGCGCGACCTCCCGCCCTCCTCGGAGGAGGTGGCGAGCGCCTGGCGTCCGTATATCGAGACCTCGATTGAGCTGTTCGGCGCCGACCGCGCCATGTTCGAGAGCAATTTCCCGGTGCAGAAGCGCTGGTGCAGCTACCAGGTCGTCTGGAACGCTTTCAAGCGCCTTGCCTCCGGCGCCTCGACGGACGAGAAGACGGCGCTGTTCGGCGGCACCGCCCGTCGCGCGTACCGCATGTGATGGACCAGATCGCAGGCAGGAAATCCGATATGAAACTTTTTTCACCGAGACGCCGGCTCGCGTTGCTGTTTGGCGTGGCGCTCTGCGCCGCCGTGGCGCCCCGTCCGGCTGGCGCCCAGAGTGGCACGCCCGGCGTCAGTGAGAGCGAGATCCGGCTCGGCCAGACCATGCCGTATTCCGGGCCCGCCTCGTCCTACGGCACCATCGGGCGGGTCGAGCAGGCGTATTTCCGCATGCTGAACGAACATGGCGGGATCAACGGCCGCAAGGTCAACCTGCTCAGCCTCGACGACGGCTACAGCCCGCCGAAAACCGTCGAGCAGGTTCGCAAGCTGGTCGAGAGCGAGGATGTGCTGGCGATCTTCGATCCGCTCGGCACCGCCCCCAACAGCGCCATCCAGAAATACCTCAACGCGCACAAGGTGCCGCAGCTGTTCATCTCGAGCGGATCGTCGCGGTTCAACGATCCGAAGCAGTTTCCGTGGACGATGCCATGGCTGCCGAGCTACGAGGCCGAGGCGTACGATCTCGCGCGCCATCTGCTGAAGGTGCGGCCCAACGCGAAGCTCGCCGTGCTCTACCAGAACGACGACATCGGCAAGGATTACCTGCACGGCATCGATCGTGCGCTCGGCGACAAGGCGGCGCAGATGGTCGTCGCGAAGGCGAGCTATGAAGTGACCGATGCAACCATCGACAGCCAGATCGTCGCCTTGCAGGGTTCCGGCGCGGATGCGCTGTTCACCGTCGCCACGCCGAAATTCGAGGCGCAAGCGATCCGGAAGGTGAGCGAGATCGGCTGGCACCCCTTGTACCTCACCAGCGACATCGGTTCCTCGATCGGCACGGTGCTGAAGCCGGCCGGTGTCGAGAAGGCGGTCGGCATGCTTACCGGTGCCTATGTGCGCGACCCGACCGACCCGACCACCCAGGCCACCGCCGGCTATCAGGAATGGCTCGCCTTCATGAAGCAATATTATCCCGAGGGCGACATCACCGACTTCAACAACGTCATCGGCTACTCGATCGCGCAAACGATGGTGCAGACGCTGAAGCAGTGCGGCGCGACGCTGACGCGCGAGGCCGTCATGCGCGAGGCCGCCAATCTTCACGACCTGGTGTTGCCGATGGTGATGCCGGGCCTCGTGATCAACACCAGCCCGACCGACTACCAGCCTTTGAAGGGCGTCCGCCTGATGCGGTTCGACGGTCAGCACTGGGCCTTGATCGAAGACCAGGAGACCGCGCGATAACGCCAAAAGCCGATCAGCTGGCGGACTGCGATTGTGGACCTCGGCCCGGATCGTGCTAGGCTACCGGTCAGTAGACCGGGAGGATCTCATGAACGAAGCTGCCATCAACGCCCCGAACCTCTGGCGATTGGACACACCGGGCCACTCGGGCTGGTCGCGCACCGCACGCTCCGGCGACCCGAACAAGTATTTCATGGTCTCGACCGACAGCCACGCCAACGAGCCGCCGGATCTGTGGGAAAAGCGGATCGACGCCAAGTATCGGGAGCGGGTGCCGCGGATCATCACCGACGACCAGGGCGTGCAGTGGCGCTACTGCGAAGGCTACCGGCCGGACAAGGTCCGGGTGATGAGCTTCGAGGGCGAGGACTGGGTGCGCTCCAAGGCTGGCGCCGACGTGCAGGACCGCATCCGCGACAATCGCAAGGACGGCATCGACGTCGAGATCATCTTCCCCAACAAGGGGCTGGCGATGTGGGCGACGCCCGATCCGGTGTTCGCCAACGCGCAATGCCGGGTCTGGAACGACTGGGCCTGGGAGCAGTTCGGCCCCTATCCGGAAAGCATGCTGCCGGTCGCGGCGATCGCCACCGGGGATCTCGAAGGCTCGATCGCCGAAATCCAGCGCGTCGCAAAGATCGGCTTTCGGGCACTGTCGCTGCCGTGCAAGCCGGTCTGGGGCGGCCACGACGTCGAGCACGTCAACTACAACCTGCCGCATTTCGATCCGATGTGGGCGGTGATCCAGGAGACGGGCCTGCCGATCACGTTCCACATCTCGACCGGGCGCGACCCGCGCGCCTCGCGGGGCAACGGCGGCGCCGTCATCAACTACGTGACGCACTCGTTGTCGCCGACCATCGAGCCGGTCGCCAACATGTGCGCGTCCGGCGTGCTGGAGCGCTTTTCCGGCCTGCGGTTCGCGACGATCGAGGCGGGTATCGGCTGGGTGCCGTGGCTGCTCGACGCAATGGACGAGGGGTATCGCAAGCACCACATGTTCGTCCGCCCGAAGCTGCAGGGTCTGCCGAGCGACTACTACCGGGCGCACGCGATGGCATCGTTCCAGGAGGACCCGACTGGGCTGGCGCTCGCCGAGAAATACAACCTGGTCGACAACTTCATGTGGGCGAACGACTACCCGCACCATGAGGGCACCTGGCCGCATTCGGCCGAGGCGATCGAGCGCACCATGCCCGGCCTCTCCGAGCCGCAGCGGGCCAAGATCCTTGGCCTGAACGCGGCCCGGTTTTTCCGGCTGGAGGTCCCGGCACACCAGCGCCTCGCCGCCTGACCTTCTCGCATCGGCAGGGCGGAACTCCATCCGCTCCGCCCTGTTGATTGCGGGTGTCACGACGAGGGAGATCAAGGTGAGCGACAGGGTGAGCAACTCCGTCCAGGGCGGGGCGAACCAGGCGCGGGACAACGTTGGCAGGCTGCTCAATTCGCAGGGGCAGGCCATGCAGCAAACCACCCGCCAAGCGGCCGACCAGGCGCAAGGCACGCTCGAGCAGGTGCGCGATTACATCACCGAGCAGCCGTTCAGCGCCGCGCTGCTCGCCTTGGGCATCGGCTACATCGTCGGCCGGCTGCACATCCTCTGACCCCGGCTGGGCCGCGGGGCTGGCGCCCCGACGGCGGGAAAGGGCATACTCCCTTATCGGTCACGCAACGATAAGGGAGGCTGGTCTATGCTCGGTCTGATGCAGCAACGGCCGCTGTTGCTGTCAAGCCTGATCGCCTATGCCGAGCGCTACCATGGCGCGACCGAGATCGTCTCCCGGCTGAGCGACGGCACCATCCACCGCAGCAACTATGCCGAGGTGGGCGCACGCGCGCGGCGACTGGCCGGGGCGCTCCGGCGCCTCGGCGTCGGGTCGGGCGAGCGGGTCGCCACTCTGGCCTGGAACGGGTTCCGGCACCTCGAGCTGTATTTCGGCGTCACCGGTACGGGCACTGTCCTGCATACGGTGAACCCACGCCTGTTCCCCGAGCAGATCCGCTACATCATCGACCACGCCGAGGGCCGCTACGTGTTCTTCGACCTCGGTTTTCTTTCCCTTGTCGAGGAGCTCGCGCCGCACCTGCCGCATGTGCGCGGCTACGTCGCGTTGTGCAGCCCGGACGAGATGCCCGGGTCGGCGAAGCTCGCGAACCTGATGTGCTACGAGGACCTGCTCGCCGCCGAAAGCGCAGACTACGATTGGCCGGTGTTCGACGAGAACAGCGCCTCCACGCTCTGCTACACGTCGGGCACCACGGGCAACCCGAAGGGCGTGCTGTACAGCCACCGTTCGCAAATGCTGCATTCCTTTGTCGCGATGGCCGCCGACGTCATGGCGGTGTCGGCGCGCGACAGCATCATGCTCATCGTCCCGCTGTTCCACGCCAATGCCTGGGGCCTGCCTTTCGCCGCCGCGGGCACCGGCGCCAAACTTGTACTGCCCGGCATGCGGCTCGACCCCGAAAGCATTTTTACCCTTTATGCGCGACGAGGGCTGCACCCTCGCGGGCGGCATTCCGACCATCTGGCTGAACCTGTTCACCTGGATCGAGCAGAACCGGCATCGGCTGCAGTTGAGCGACATTCGCCTGACGCGCGTGCTGTCGGGCGGCACGGCGGTGCCTCGTTCGACCGTCGAGAAATTCGAGAGCCTGTTCGGGGCGTTCGTCCTGCAAGCCTGGGGGATGACGGAAACCAGCCCGATTGCGACGATCGGGTCGTTGCTGCCGAACCATGCCGGGTTGGATCTTGAACGGCGCTACGACATCCAGGCGCTGCAAGGCCGCTCGATCATCGGCTGCGAGGTGCGGCTGGTGGACGACGCCGGACGCGAATTGCCGCGCGACGGCAAGACCGTGGGCGAGTTGCAGGTGCGTGGTCCCTGGGTGATCTCCGGCTACTTCAAGGGCGAGGGCGGCAACGTGCTCGATGCCGACGGCTGGTTCCGCACCGGCGACGTCGCGGTCATCACCGCCGACGGCTACGTACAGATCACCGACCGCGCCAAGGACGTTGTAAAGTCAGGCGGCGAGTGGATCGGCTCGATCGATATCGAGAATTTCGCAGTCGCGCATCCGGCCGTCCACGAGGCGGCGGTGATTGCCGCCCGTCACCCCACCTGGCAGGAGCGCCCGCTGCTGCTGCTCCATCTCAAGCCGGGTGCGGCGCTCGCCAAGCAGGAAATGCTCGACTTCCTCAGCGGCAAAATCGTCAAATGGTGGATGCCCGACGACGTGGTGTTCGTCGACGAACTGCCACACACGGCGACAGGCAAGCTGCTGAAGACCAAGCTCCGGCAGGAATACGGGGGCTGGCTGGAGCGAAACGCCGGCTGAAGTCCCGGTCGCCGATTTAGAGCCCACCTTCTCCCCTCGGTGGCCCCGAAGGGAGGGTGGCATCGGCAGCGATCAGTCCTGATCGTTGGACTGCTGCTGCTGGCGCTGCTGATACGCGCCCTGATCTTTCAGATCTTGCTGTTTGAGCTGGTGCTTGTGGTATTCATGCCCGGCGACGCAGCCGCCGATGGCGCCCAGCACACCATGGTGGGCCATATGGCCGGCCAGGGCGCCAGCCGCACCACCGCTCAAGCAGCCGATGGCGTGGGCCGGCACGTTGGCGAAGGTCAGTCCGACTCCGCAGGCGATCAGCAGCACGTAGCGCATCATTGGTTCCCTCACTTCGCCGCTTCTTGACGGTGGAACTCCATCGTGTCGCCCTTGGCGACGAGCCTCAGCACCTGCCGATCGTCCTGCAACGAATACGTATCGTATTCGACAGTCGGCGCAGCGTGCTGCGCGCTGACGTGGGACTGAGCCGGTTTGAAGACCAGGGTGCCGGAGGTGTCATTCCTCTTCTTTTGCGTGTAGGTGCCGGACATCGCGGCGACCACCTTGTCGCCTTGCACGGTTTGGCTCGACCAATGCCCGTCGGCCAGCACATCCATCGCGATTTTGACGTTGTCGCCCAGATCGGCTTCCCATTGCCCGGCGACCGACGTGTCGGCGAATGCGAGGCTGGGACTGGCAGCCAGCAAACCGCACAGGAGCAATCCACGCAATCGCATTTCTTTTTCCCTTACTGGACTGTCAGCATTGTAACCGCCGGCGACGCGTTGAGTTGCCGGGCATTGGCTTCAACCTGCTGCTGTCGAGCCTGTTCCGGATACGGATGGTTTCATCCTGAGCGGACGTCATGCCCGGACTTGTTCCGGGCATCCATCTCAGGTTCTGCCAGGCGGGCAGGACGGATTGCCGGGACGAGCCCGGCAATGACGAGTGCGGGACGTAGACGGGTGACGGTCAGGAAGCGGCGGTCTCCGTCTGGCGGAACACCGGGTTGTCGTGCTCGCGGTCGGTGAGCGCGTCCTTGCCCTCGGTCGGGACCGCCACCGCGAAATTGAGCGCGGCGTCGATGTCGCCTTCCCACACCTCGCGCGGCAGCTCATACAGCAACTCGATCCCATAGCCGTTCGGGTCGTTGATGTAGAGGCTGTGGGTCATGCCGTGCTCGACGCGGCGATTGAACTTCACGCCCCGTTCCTGCAGGTATTCGAGCTGCGTCAACCAAGCCTCGCGGGTCGGCAGGGTGACAGCGATGTGGTTGATCGCGCACGGGGCACCGAACATGCTCCACTCGGCCGGGGGCGCCGGCAGGTCGGCGTTCTCGACCAGTGCCACGTCGTGGTGGTTCATGCTGCCGTTGTGGTCGCCGCTGTAGAACCGCATTTTTGGCGGGTTCGGACGCTGCTCGGTCTTCTTCAACTCGCCCACCTGCTTGAAGCCGAGGACTTCGGTCCAGAACCGGTGGCTCTCCTCGATGTCGCGGACATTCAGGACTAGGTGATTGATCCCGGACGGGGTGACTGCTTCCCGTCGGGTCGGTGCGTCCGTCGCTGTGCTTCCCATGTGGCGCTCCTGCTGTGTTGGCGCGTGCTTCTCGGCTTGCCGCTGCGTGTGGAAGCGGCAGCATAGCCAAATCGGGACCATCCGGGCAATTCTCGGCCGAATGGGTCGGAGAGAGGCACCCTGATCGAGGCGACCCGACGCGGCCTACTCGACCGGCACGAAGATCGAGTGGCGGATCGCGCCGTCCACCGCTTTCGACAGGTGGCCCTTGCCGGTCGTATCCTCGACCAGGATGACCTCGCCGGCGCCGATCACCCGGCTTTCGCCGTCGCTGGCGGTGATCCGCACGCCGGCATCGAGATTGATGATGTATTGCCGGCGCGGCGCGGGGTGCCAGTCGAGATCGTATCCGGGCTGGGTCTCGCGGAAGATGATCCCGTTGGCGGGCAGTCGCTTGGACACCTTGCCGCCCCGCCCTTCCTCTACCCACTCGACGATGACGTCGCGGAAATGGGACTCGCCGTTGTCGTCGGTGAAAAGGTTGTGAATTCGCATCGCTCGGTCCCGCCCCTGGTTTGTTGCCACCATGCTAGCCCGGCCCACACGGGGGCGCTACAGGCGGCCGGTCGCTCGCCTTGACGCGTCGACCATGCGCGGGCTCTTTCTTCGGCGAGCAGCAGGAGTGTCCGCATGAACGTCCCGGCCAGCATGACCTATATCGCCGCCGAGGGGGCTGGCGGCCCGGAGGTCTTGCGGACCGCGACCGGTTCGACGCCCAGCCCGAAGCCGGACGAGGTGCTGATCCGGGTGATCGCGGCCGGCGTGAACCGGCCGGACGTGTTGCAGCGCCAGGGCAGCTATCCGCCGCCGCGTGACGCCAGCCCGATCCTTGGGCTTGAGGTGTCGGGAGAGGTCGTCGCCGCAGGTGCCGAGGTGCGGGACTTGCGACCGGGCGACCGTGTCGCCGCGCTGGTCAACGGCGGCGGCTACGCCGAGTTCTGCACCGCGCCCGGGCCGCAATGCCTGCCATGGCCGCGCGGTTATGACGCGATCCGTGCCGCGGCGCTGCCCGAGACCTACTTCACCGTGTGGGCCAATTTGTTCCAGGGCGGCCGGCTGGCGCGCGGCGAAAGCGCGCTGATCCATGGCGGCACCTCCGGCATCGGCGTCACCGCCATCCAGCTCGCCACCGAGTTCGGCGCCACCGTCTACGCCACGGCGGGATCGGACGCCAAGGTGGCGGCGTGCGAAAAATTGGGCGCGGTTGCGGCGATCAACTATCGAACCGCCGATTTCGCCGAGGAGGTGAAACGGCTGAGCGGCGGCCGTGGCGTCGACGTGATCCTCGACATGGTCGGGGCGCCGTATATGCAACGCAACATCCGTTCGCTGGCGATGGACGGGCGGCTGGTGCTGATCGCTTTCCTGCAGGGGTCGACGGTGGAGAAGCTCGATTTCGTGCAGGTGATGACCAAGCGCCTGACGATCACCGGCTCCACCATGCGCCCGCGCACGACCGCCCAGAAGGGCGCCATAGCCGCCGAGCTGCGCGAAGCGGTCTGGCCGGTGCTCGACGCCGGACGCTGCGGGCCGGTCATCCATGCCGTGTTCCCGCTGGCGCAAGCCGCCGAGGCCCACGGGCTGATGGAGAGCAGCGCGCATGTGGGAAAAATCATGCTGCGCGTGGCCGACGATTGAGCGACGCGCCGCTCACCGCCGGCGAGGTCGGCCCGCTGCCGCTGGCGGGCGTGGCGCAGCTCGCGTCGTCCGTCGTGCTGCTCAGCACGACTTGGCCACTCGCGAAATTCGCATTGATGCGGGGTACCTCGCCGTTGTGGTTCGCCGAGGGGCGGGTCGGGTTCTCCGCCCTCGTGGCCTGGGCAGTGCTTGCCGCCACCAGGCGCGTCGCTAGGCCGGGCCGGGCGGACCTGCCGACGGTCCTGGCCGTCGGTCTGCTACAGCTCGCAGCGTTTATCCTGTTCGCGCATCTCGCGGTCGCCTGGGTGCCGGCCGGTCGTACTGCGGTGCTCGCCAACACGACGACGATGTTCGTCGTGCCGCTCTCGCTGGTCGTTCTGGGTGAAACCATCCCGCCGCGGCGATGGGTGGCGGCGGCGCTCGGGCTGGCCGGCGTCGCGGTGCTGACCGGACCGTGGGCGATCGACTGGTCGCAACCCGCCGTACTCATCGGGCACGCCTTCCTGCTGGGCGCCGCCTTCTCCTTCGCGGTGGCACTTGTCGTGGTGCGTCGGTTCCCGCCTCGCCGACCCATGCTCGTGCTGCTGCCCTGGTGCTTCACCCTGGCGACCCTGCTCATGCTGCCGGTCGTGCTGTGGCGCGAGCCCGACGGCGGCCTCGGGCCGGACCCGGCGGCCTGGGCGGCGCTGCTCTATGTCGGATTGGTCGCCGGACCGTTCGGTACGCTCTGCATCATGCTGGCTGCCGCACGGCTGCCGACGGTGGTGTCCTCGGTCGGGTTTCTCGCCACTCCGGCGACCGGGCTGATCCTGTCGAACCTTATCCTGGGCGAGCCGATCACGCCCGACCTCGTCATCGGCACCGGGCTCATCGTGGGCGGGGTCGGCGCGGCAGCCTGGCCGGCGCGTCGCGCCGCGCATGATCCTGCAGGCGGTCGAGGCGGGGGAGGGGAAGCCGCTGGCGCTGCTGCACGGGCTGTTCGGGGCGGCGCGCAACCTCGGCACGATCCAGCGCCGCCTCGCATCCCGCTTCCGCACCCTGGCACTCGACCTGCGTAATCACGGCGCC
This sequence comes from uncultured Alphaproteobacteria bacterium, assembly GCA_963719345.1. Classification (GTDB taxonomy): domain Bacteria; phylum Pseudomonadota; class Alphaproteobacteria; order Acetobacterales; family Acetobacteraceae; genus CAVRCA01. The sequence continues at coordinate 1,563,776 of CAVRCA010000001.1, read as the reverse complement.
AGCCCGCACGCGGCCGGGATGGACTACGGCGCGATGGCGGCCGACGTGTTCGAGACGCTTGCCGCGCATCGCGCTCTCCCCGTCCTCCTGATGGGGCACTCCATGGGCGGCAAGGTGGCGATGCACATGGCGCTGGAGCGCCCCGACGCGGTCGCGCGGCTTGTGGTCGCCGACATCGCGCCCGTCTCCTACCAGCCGCATTTCCGCACGATGGCGGAGGCGATGCTGGCCATCCCGCTGCTCAGGCCTCACGCGCGAGGCGGCCGACGCCCGGTTGACCGCCGCCGTCCCGGACAAGGGTTTGCGCGCCTTCCTGCTGCAGAATCTCCGGTTCGGACCGCAACCCGAATGGCGCATCGGCCTGGCCGAGATCGCCGCTTCGCTGCCCACCATCGAAGGATGGGAGACGCCGTCGGGTGCGGTGTACGAAAAACCCGCGCTGTTCCTCACCGGTGCGCGCTCCGACTACGTGCGGCCCGAACACCGTCCGGTCATCCGGGCGCTGTTTCCGGCCGCCCGCTTCATCGCCCTCAAGGATGCCGGTCACTGGCTGCACGCCGACAACCCGGACGGGTTCGCCTCGGTGGTGGAGGGGTTTTTCGCTAGGGACTAGGCCCGGCTGGCCGGCTCGGCGGCCTGCTTCGCCACGTCCGCCGCGCGCCAGAGATACCAGGCGGCGGTGCTGCGCCACGGCGCCCAAGGCTCGCCGATCAGGGCGAGCGCGCGCGGCTTGGGCTGCACCGGCAGCCCGTGGACCACGCGGTACCCCTCGCGTACGCCGAAATCGTCGACCGGAAGAATATCGGGTCGGCCGAGGGTCCACATCAGCATCATCTCGACCGTCCAGCGGCCGACGCCGCGGATCGCGACCAGCCGCTCGATGAGGACGTCGTCGGACAACCGGGCGGCGGCGCGGCGGGTCGGCACCGTGCCGTCGAGCGCGTGGGCCGCGATGTCGCGGATCGAGGCGATCTTGGCGAGCGAGAAGCCGCAAGCGCGCAACGCCTCCTCCTCGGTCGCGAGCACCATCTGAGGGGTTGGGAAGGCGTGGCCGGGGTAGAGGGCGGCGAACCGCCCGAGGATCGCGCGCGCCGCGTTGCCGTGCAGCTGCTGATGTGCGATCGCGCGCACCAGCGCCTCGTAGGGCGAACGGTCGCGCTCGACGACCATGCGCGGCCGGCCGATGCGCGGGATGAGAGCGGCGAAGGTCGGGTCCGATGCGAGGTAGCGCATGGCGCGAAGCGACATGGCCGCAGGTGTATCGCTGCCGCGCGAGGCTCGGCAACCAGACCGCTTCCGCTGCCGGAGCGAGCTGCGCTACATTGCGGCATCCGGGAGGTTGCAACGGCAAAGGGGAACAATGCCCCGCAGCGAGGCAAGCGCCATGCGCCAGACACGGTCCTGGTTCGATGAAGTCGAAGAAGACCACAGGGCGGCCGACCGCCAGACGGCGAGTCTCGGCGGCTTGGCGATCGCGCTGTTCCTGGTGGTGGTCGGGCTTTTCCTGGTCCATCAGTTGCACGCCAAGGCCGTCCTTGAGGATTGCCTGCTGGCTGGACGGGTGAACTGTCTCGCCACCGTCGCCGAGCGGTGACGAGGCCGCGACCGTCTAAACCAGCCCCGCCGCGATGTTCACGCTGAGCGCCACGATGATCGTGCTGAACAGGAAGCTCAGCACCCCGTGGACCGTCGCCAGGCGACGCAGCTTGCGGGAGGTGATCTGCACGTCGGATACCTGGAACGTCATGCCGAGCACCAAGGCGAAATACATGAAGTCGAGATAGTCGGGCGGCTCCCCGCCGGGGAAATCCAAGCCGCCATCGACGTCGGAACGGCCGGACGAAATCTGGTAGAATTCGTGCGCGTAGCGGAATGCGAACGTGGTGTGCGTCATCAGCCACGACAGCAGCAACGTCACCCCGACGAGGCCGACGTGGAGCGCCTTGGCGGGCCCTTGGAGGTCCTTGGTGTCGGCAAATTCGCCGAACAGCGCCACGAAACTGAACACCACGGCCGCCAGCGTGAGGACGAAGATCGTCCACTCGCCATATTGCTGCCGCTCGGCATCGACGCGCATGCGCGAGGCGCGTTCGCGGGTGAACAGGAGCGCGACCAGCACGAGAAAAGCCAGAACTCCGGTGTCCCACGCCAGGACGGCGCGGCTGTTGGCAGCCAATGCGCCCGGCGGGATGACGGTGGGCAGCACGAGGTAGCTCAGCGCGCCGCACAGCATCCCCGCCAACAGCCGGCGACGGCCGTCGATCAGCCTCCAGACGACCCCCATGGCCTTGCCGTCAGGTCAGGGTCGCCAGCAATCCCGCCATCAACCGGCCGCGCTGGGCGAGGCTGTCGACCACGATGTGCTCGTCGAGTGTGTGTCCACCGGCGCCCTGTACCCCCAGCCCGTCCAATGTCGGGATGCCCATGGCACCGGTGAAATTGCCGTCGGAGCCGCCGCCGGAGCTCTGGTGCGGGATGTCGAAGCCGACCGAGCGGGCCAGGGTGCGCGCGACGTCGTACAGCGCCATCGTCCGCCCGTCCGGCTCCCACACCGGGCGGGTGACGCCGCGCGTGACACGGAACTGCACGTCGTTGGAGGAGGCCGACAGCGCCAGCATCCGCGCCACCCCTTCGTCGAGGTCCTGCTGCCGCTTGGCCATGCTCAGCGCCTCGCCGGTGCAGGTGGTGGCGACGCAGTTCACCCATTGGCCGCCATGGATCACGCCGACGCTGAAGGTGCAGTCCTCGCTGGTCATGTCCTCGATCGCGATGATCTGGCGGGCCATCTCGCGGATTGCCGAGCGGCCCTCGGCCAGCCGCGCCCCCGCATGGCTTGGCCGGCCGGTGGCTTCGAGGTTGAAGCGGGCGATCGCGTAGCGGCCGGTGACGACGCCGCCGTCAGGCCGCGCCGGCTCGGGCACCAGCACGTAACGGTGCCGGGCGGCCTCGGCTTCGATCAGGTCGCGCGTGCTCGGGCTGCCCACCTCCTCGTCGCTGGTCAGCAGCACCGTCACCGGCAGCACGCGTCGCCTCGCCAACGCGGCGCAACACCCGGAGGGCTTCGAGGGCGAGGAAATTGCCACCCTTCATGTCGTAGATGCCCGGACCCCAGCAGCGCCCGCCCTCGCGCCGCCAGGGCAGGTTTTTCAGCGTTCCCACCGGATGCACCGTGTCGAGGTGGCCCATCACCAGGATGCCCGGCTCGGCCGGGTTGGAGTGGGGAAACGTGGCGCGCACGCAGTCGCCGAACCCCATGCGCCCGGCGATCCGCTCGACCCGCGCGCCGGCGATGGCGAGGTCGCGTGAGGCGATGTCCATCATCCGGTTGACCGTCGCGGCGTCCCAGGTCGGGCTTTCGCACTCCACCCACGGCCGCAGCCCCTCGAGCATGGCGTCGGCATCGAAGGGCAGGGCGTTGAGGTCCATTTTGGCCATTCCCTCAGGGCAAGCGCGCCAGGCGGTCGCCCAGCAGGGTGAAGAAGGCGTCCGCGTCCAAGGTCTCCAGCACCATCGCATTGGGCGGCGATCGGGTGCGCCCCCAGCGGTCGATCACCGTGCGCCCGCGGCTGGGGCCGGGGCCGAGATCCACGCTGACCGCACACTCGCGGCTCGAAAACAGGTCAGGACGGATCAGCCAGGCGATGGTGCAGGGATCGTGCAGCGGGAAACCGGCGCCGCCCAGGCGCTGCGAAGGTGCGACGGCGGCGAGGATGTCGCAGGCCGCCCGCAGGCACTGGCCGCCGCCGCGAGCCCGCAGCGCCGCCACCCGGGAAGGAGTCACCAGCGCCTGCGCGGTCAGGTCGAGCGGGGCGATGCACACCGGCCGGCCGCGGTGAGCACGACGGCCAGCGCCTCCGGGTCGTTCAACGCGTTGAACTCGGCCGAGGGCGTGGTGTTGCCCTCGCCCCAGGCGCCGGTCATCAGCACGATCTGCTCCGATCCTTGCGGCCAGCGCGGGCTCGGTCATCAGCGCGAGTGCGATGTTGGTCGCCGGCGCGATGCCGACGATCGTCACCGGCGCCGTCGCGTTCCGCAGGATGGTGCGGATCGCGTCCGCCGCCAGGCCCGGGGCCGGCGCGTGCCCCGTCGGCAGCAGCACCCCGCCGAGCCCGTCATCGCCATGCACCTCGGGGGCGAAGCTGTAGGCACCGAGCAGCGGCCGCTCAGCCCCCCCGTGGACCGGGATCTCCCGACCGGCGAGTGCCGTGAGCGACAGCGCGTTCGTCAGGGTGCGTTCCAGCCCGACATTGCCGCCCGCGACGGTGACGGCGCGCACGTCGAGCTCCGGGGCGCCGAACGCGAGCAGCAGGGCCAGCGCGTCGTCCGTGCCGGGGTCGCAATCGAGGATGACGGGCAGGCTCAGCATGAGGTCACCTTGCCATTTCCGCCCTCCGCTGCGAACCCCGAGGCGCGGGGGACTGGTCGCCTTGGCCGCACTCAGGGGCGATGCTACAGCCGTCCGGCGATTCGTAGGGACGGGACCAAGATGGCGGACACCGCGCAAAGCTCCCCGGGCATCCCGACGAAGCGGTCGGGCATCGCCGACGCGGGCGTCTACATTCCCGGTCTCCTGCTCAGCTTGGCGATCGCGGTCGTGGCGTGGTTCATCGGCGTCCGCGTGCCACTCGTCGGACCGCCGATCATCGCGATCCTGATCGGGGTCGCCTTGGCGAACACGGTGGGCGGCGCGGCGCTGAACAGCCGGCTGCGCATCAGCAAGATCAGCGGCTACGCGCTGCGCACCGGGATCGTGCTGTTGGGCGCCACCCTCAATCTCGGCGACGTCCTGCGCACCGGTCTCTCTTCCCTTTGGCTGCTCGCCGTCACCATTACGGCGGGGCTCGGGTTCGCGTTGCTGGTGGGCAAGCGGATGGGCGTCGATTGGCGGATGCGATGCCTGATCGGCATGGGCACCACGATATGCGGCGCCTCCGCCATCGCCGCCCTCGCGCCGGTGATCCGCGCCAAGACGGAGGAGATCGCCTACGCGGTCTCCGTCGTGTTCCTGTTCAACATGCTGGCGGTGATCATCTTCCCGGCGATCGGCCACGGCATCGGGCTATCCGATGACGGGTTCGGGCTATGGGCGGGCACGGCGGTGAACGACACGTCGGCGGTGGTGGCGGCGGGGTTCGCCTACAGCCCGGCGGCCGGCGCCTACGCTACCATCGTCAAGCTGACCCGCACGACGCTGATCATTCCGCTCGTGCTCGGCTTCGGGCTGGCAATGCCGTGGCTCGACCCGGAAGCGCGAGCGACCGGCGCCAGCACCCTCGGCGCACGCATCCGCCAGGCGATCCCGTGGTTCATTGCGCTGTTCGTGATCGCCTCGCTGATCAACACGCTGGGCCTGATCGGCACCGCTGCGCCGCAGGTCCAGCTTTTTGCCCGGTTCGTCATGGTGGTGGCGCTCGCGGCGGTCGGCTTGCAGGGGCATTGGCGGGCGTTCGCCGGTGCCGGCTTCCGCCCGCTCGGCCTCGGGCTCGGCACCTGGGCGGTGGTCGCCCTGGCCAGCCTGCTGATCCAGACCTGGACGGCGCAGCTTTAGGCGGCCAACGCAGCCCGCCGTTTGGTTGCGGCCGCAAGCACCGCTCGGTAACCGCCGGATGCGATCTCCATACGCGGGCCGTAGCCCTTGGCCAGCAGCAACCGGTGCGCCTGGGGCAGACGGTAGCAAGGAATGAACATCGCGAGATGATGCTCGAGGTGGTAGTTCACGTAGTACGGCGCGAACACCAGCCGTTCGAGCCGGCTCGCATAGGTGGTGCGGGCGTTGCGGAACGGGTCGTCATTGTCCGCGACCACCGCGTGTTCGGCGATGTTCCGCACCCGGCTCGCAAGCTGGTACACGGTCGCCAGCGGCAGCAACCACAGCGCAGGATACAGCCACCAGGGGCCAAGCGCCGTGGTCACGAGCATGAGCACGGCATTGGCGAACAGCGGCCCTTTCAGCGTCGACCAGGCGTGTCGCAGCCGCGTCGCGATCGGGTGCGCCGGAGGCCCGAGAGCCGCGCGCACGAGATCGGTTCGCTGGCGCAGCGCCGTCCGCCCGGTCAGATCGCGGAGGATCTTGCGGCGCAGGCTCGTGCCCGAGGTGGGGAAAGCGCGCCGAGAGCACGAGGTCCGGATCGTCCGCCGACTGCACGAGCCGGTGATGGGTCAGATGATAGGGTCGGTACACGGCAAGGTCGGCGATCACCGGACAACCGCACAGCCATGCGCCGGCAAAATCGTTCAGCCTGCGGTCGGCGAACAGCATCCGGTGCGCCGCGTCGTGCATCAGGATGGCGAGGCCAAGCTGCCGGCCGCCGATCACCAGGACGGCAGCGGCGATGGTGAGCGGGTTCGGCCAAACCGTGCAGAGCGCCATCGCGAGGCCAATCGAACCCCAGGCGTGCAGCACCAGTCCAGCACCGTGCAGGTTGGAACGCCGCCCCAGCTCCGCGATCTCGGCCGCTGTGAAGATGGAGCCGGGAGGAACCAGGCGACCGGCGCGCGTGGCGACGTTCGGGCGCGTGACCTGTCGCGGATCATACATGGCGCGAACGTAGCGAGCGCTCGCGGGGCAGGTAAAGCGGCTCAGACGCGGAGCAGACCGCGTGTGGGTGGAACCGCGTCGCTGCCCGGAAAGATGCGAGCGAGGGCCGACGTCCCGAGCCCGAGATGCGCGGCGAGCAATCCCTTGGTGATGGCGCGAAGGTCGGCCGTCGGTTGCAGGTCCCGCCCGTCGAGCAGCTTGTCGTCGGCGAGCCCGGGCCAGTCGGCCTGGACCCGCCCACCCGCGACCGTCCCGCCCAGCACGAAGGCAACCCCGGCGGTGCCGTGGTCGGTGCCCTGGGTGCCGTTCACCCGCACGGTTCGGCCGAACTCGGTCGCCACGAGAACCGCCGTCTCTCGCCAGGCATCCCCGAGCGCTTCCCTGAGTGCCACCAGTCCCGCATCGAGCTGCCGGAGCGGCGGGTCGTCTGCTCGCCCGGCTCGTGTGCCCGCGGGCGGAAGCGAAAGCCCGGCGGATCTTCCTTCAGGTCGACCGACCAGCCGGTGAGGAGGCGGGCGAAGCTCGTCACGTCCGCCTGGGTGTAGCCGGCCGCCGGCGTGACGGTATGCAGCTCGAGGCATTCGCGGGCCAGGTTCTCGTTCAGCCCGCGGCCGCTCCGCTGTCCCGCGGCGCTGTCCGGCCCGACCGATTGCGCGTTGTCGAGGTAGAGCAGCATCGCCGGATGGCGCATGACGGCGACCAGCATGTCGCCGAAGCGTCCGTTCACGAATGCGCCGGATCGCCTCCTCGATGAAGGCGCCGATGAGCGGGGCACAAACCGGACGCCGCAAGCTGACCGTGAAATGATTGGTCCAGAACCACACCAAGCGCTGGCGGAACGGCGCCGTCGCCGTCAGGGCGGCAGTCAGCTGCATCTCGGCGTCCGTCCGGTAAACCTCGCGCGAGCGGGACTGTCCGCGGGCGGGCTTGTTGGCCCGGTCTTGCCGGATCGCGGCAAGCCCCATCGCCGTGCTGGGGGCCGGTTCGATGCGGCCGGGTCCGGCCCGACGAGTTGCGCCGCCAGCCAGCCCGCCGGATCCCCGGGCACCGGCTCGGTCCCTCGGCGGCCGAGACCGAAGCGGACGAGGCCGTGGGCGGTGCGCAGGTCCATGCCTCAGGCTAGCGTGGCCCTTCGTTGCCGACTGTGACAAAGGGTGAGCGCAAGCGGCCATTCGGCGCCGCATTCGCCGCTTGCAAAACAGGGCATCCTCACGCATGTGAGGCAGTGACGCCGGCCGATACGGGCCGGAACATGACCGGGCGCGCGGGGCAGGGGCCCTGGCGCGCCCGTCGTGGTATGGAGGTTAGGGTGCCCGGCACGCCGCTAGAGACGATCCGCAACATCGGCATTACCGCGCATATCGACGCGGGCAAGACCACCACGACCGAGCGCATCCTGTATTACACCGGGGTGTCGCACAAGATCGGCGAGGTGCACGAAGGCAACACGACGACCGACTACATGGAGCAGGAGCGGGAGCGGGGAATCACCATCACCTCCGCCGCGGTGACGTGCGAGTGGAAGGACCACCGCATCAACATCATCGACACGCCCGGCCATATCGACTTCAACATCGAGGTGAACCGCAGCCTGCGCGTGCTCGACGGCGCGGTGTTCATCATCGAGGGCGTCGCCGGCGTGCAGCCGCAGTCCGAGACCAACTGGCGCCTGGCCGACCGCTACAACGTCCCGCGCATCATCTTCATCAACAAGCTTGACCGCACCGGCGCCGACTTCTTCCGGGCGTTCGACACGCTCAAGGAAAAACTCGACATCGTGGCGCTGCCGTTGCAGCTGCCGATCGGCATCGAGGACACGTTCATCGGCGTGGTCGATCTCGTCGAGATGAGAGCGATCGTCTGGGAAGGCGGTGAGCTCGGCGCCAAGTTCCACGACGAGCCGATCCCGGAAAACCTGGTCGAGCAGGCGAAGGAGTACCGTCAGCTGCTGCTCGACACCGCCCTGTCGGTCGATGACGCCGGCATGGAGGAGTATTTCGAGAAAGGCGATGTCGAGGTTGCGACGCTCAAGCGGGCGATCAAGACCGGCGCGATCAGCGGCGCGTTCCGGCCGGTGCTGTGCGGTACCGCGTTCAAGAACAAGGGCGTGCAACCGTTGCTCGACGCGGTGATCGACTACCTGCCGAGCCCGGTCGACGTGCCCGGCATCAAGGTTGCCGCCGAGGAGGGCGAGGAGGAAAGCGCCAACGACGACCGCCGGGTGATCCGGGCCGACCCGAAGGCGCCGTTCGCCGGCCTCGCGTTCAAGATCATCAACGACAAATACGGCACGCTGACCTTCGTGCGGGTCTACGCGGGCTCGCTGAAGTCCGGCGATACCGTGCAGAACACCACCAAGGAGCACCGCGAGCGCATCGGCCGCATGTTCCAGATGCACGCCGACAAGCGCGCCGAGATCAAGGAGGTCTATGCCGGCGATATCGCCGCCTTCGTCGGACTCAAGGACACCGGCACCGGCGACACCCTTGCCTCTGCCGAGGACCCCGTCGTGCTGGAGCGCATGGCCTTCCCGGTGCCCGTCATCGACATCTCGGTCGAGCCGCGCACCAAGGAGAGCGTCGAGAAGATGACGCTCGGGCTGCAGAAGCTGGCCGGCGAGGACCCCTCGCTGCGTCTGCGCACCGACCAGGAGAGCGGCCAGACCATTCTGTCCGGCATGGGCGAGCTGCATCTCGAAATCATCATCGACCGGCTGCGGCGCGAGTACGCGGTGGAGGCCAACATCGGCGCGCCGCAGGTAGCGTATCGCGAGACGATCAGCCGGCCGTACACCGAGACCTACACGCACAAGAAGCAGAGCGGCGGGTCCGGCCAGTACGCCGAGGTGAAGATCGTGTTCGAGCCGCTGGAGCGCAATGCCGGCGTGGTGTTCGAGAACAAGGTGGTCGGCGGCACCGTGCCGAGGGAGTACATCCCGGCGGTGGAGAAGGGGCTTCGGTCGCAGTCCGACACCGGCGTGCTCGCCGGGTTCCCGACGGTGGATTTCAAGTCCACCCTGATCGACGGCAAGTACCACGACGTCGACTCGAGCGCGCTGGCCTTCGAGATCGCGGCCAAGGCCGCCTTCCGCGAGGGCATGAAGCAGGCCGCGCCGATCATCCTCGAGCCGATCATGGATGTCGAGGTGACGACGCCGCAGGACCATGTCGGCGACGTGGTGGGCGACCTCAATCGCCGTCGCGGCATGATCCAGAACCAGGAAAGCTCGGGCTCGACCGTGATCGTGCGGGCGCATGTGCCGCTGAAGGAGATGTTCGGCTACATCTCCGATCTGCGCAGCATGACCAAGGGCCGCGCATCCTTCACCATGCAGTTCCACCACTACGACCCGGTGCCGCGCAACATCGCCGACGAGATCATGGCCAAGAGCGCCTAGCCGGCTCCACTCACTTCGTCATGCCCGGACTTGTTCCGGGCATCCATCCCGCCTTCCCGACGTCGCGGCATGGATTGCCGGGTCAAGCTCGGCAATGACGGCTCGGGGGCGCTCACGCTCCGGCTTGACGATGCCCCGCTGCCTCCACAAGCTTGATGCAAGCAACATCAGCTCCGGGGGACACCGTGCGATCCAGCGCAGACCACATCCTCACCAGTCACGCCGGAAGCCTGCCGCGCCCGGATGCGCTGATCGAGGCCAACCGCGTCCGTGCCTCGGGTCAGGGCGCCGAGGAAGCCGTCTTCCAGGCGCAGCTTCGCGAAGCTGTGCAGGACGTGGTGCGGCGGCAAAAGGAATTGGGAATCGACCTTCCGGGCGACGGCGAGTTCGGCAAGGCGATGGGAAGCCGGGTCAACTACGGCGCATGGTGGAGCTATTCGTTCCAGCGCCTCGGCGGCCTCGAACTGTCCGGCCCCGGACTCTACGACTTTCCCGTGCAGCGCTCGCAACCGGGAAGCATCGTGCTCACGAGCTTCGGCGACCGGCGGGACCGCACGCGCTTTGCCGCGGCGTACAATGATCCGGACTCCGGCATCACCACCGGGCCGCGCGCGCCGAACTGGCCGGTCTGCGTCGACAAGCTGACCTACGTTGGACACGATGCCATAAGATCCGACATCGCGAACTTCAAGGCGGCGCTGGCGGCGAACGGCATCGACGAGGGCTTCATGACCTCGATCGCTCCCGGCAGCGCCTCACGCATCGGCAATCGTTACTACAAGACCGAGGACGAGTTCCTGTTTGCCTGCGCCGACGCCATGCGCGAGGAGTATAAGGCAATCATCGACGCCGGCCTCATCCTGCAGCTCGACGACCCCTCGATTGCGGAAAACTGGGATCAGGTGAACCCGGAGCCGTCCGTCGAGGACTACCGTCGCTTTTCGATGCGCCGGGTCGAGGCGCTGAACCACGCGATCAAGGGACTGCCTGAAGACCGCATCCGGTTTCATCTGTGCTGGGGCAGTTGGCACGGGCCGCACACCACCGACATCCCGATGCGCGACATCGTCGACGTGATGCTGGCGATCAACTGCCAGGCGTATTCGTTCGAAGCCGGCAACGTCCGCCACGAGCACGAGTGGAGCGTCTGGCGCGACGTCAAGCTGCCGGACGGAAAGCTCATCCTGCCCGGCGTGGTGAGCCACGCGACGAACGTGGTCGAGCATCCGGAGCTGGTTGCCGAGCGCATCCTCCGCTTCGCCAGCCTGGTCGGGCGGGAGCGTGTCATCGCTGCGACCGATTGCGGCCTCGGCGGGCGGGTGCATCCCGACATCGCCTGGGCCAAGCTGGACACTCTCGCCAAGGGTGCGGCGCTCGCGACCCGGCAACTCTGGCCTCGCGCTTCGGCCGCCTGACGGAGCCTAACCCGGATTTCGGCGTTGATGCTCCTCCCCAGAGGAGTGACCACGCATGCCGCCGACCGAGACCACCGAGGATGAGCACTTCCTGCGCCGGGCGATCGAACTCGCCCGCGCGGGTGATCGCAAGGCGGGGGCCAACCCGATCGGCTGCGTGATCGTGCTCGACGGCGAGATCGTCGGCGAGGGCCATAATGAGGTCGACGCTCTAAACGATCCGACCGCGCACGCGGAGATCGTCTCGATGCGGCGTGCCGGCAGTCGGCTGCAGCGATCGGAGTTCCGCGGCGCGACGCTCTACTCGACCTTGCAGCCGTGCGGAATGTGTACGATGGCGTCGATCTGGGCGAAGATCGGCCGCATCGTGTACGGCGCCGAACGCGACCAGGTGCACGAAATGTATTTCGAGGACCGGCACTTCGACACGATGGATTTCATCAGGGACGCTTTTCGCGACGACCTGTCGGTCACGGGCGGCCTGCTCGCCGAGGAATGCGCGTCCCTCTATGTCGGTCCCGACGAGGACGTGCCGGAGGACAAGCAGTACAACCGCTGAGGACCGGTCAGCTTTCGGCCGGCCGCACCACCACCGTGCCGACCTTGCCGCCGGCCTCGACCGCCTCGTGAGCGGCTGCCGTTTCTTCCAAGGGAAACTCGGCCGCGACCGACAGGATGCGCGGGCCGCCCAGCAGCCAGGCGGCGATGTCGGACTGCGCCCGTCGCCTGGTCTCGTGCGGCGAGCCGGGCAGCGACATCGCATGAAGGGAAACATTGCGGCCCATCAGCTCGCGCATCGGCACCGCCGGGTTGCGGTCGCCATTGGTCGCGTAGACCGCAATGCTGCCATTGGCCCGCACGCTCGCCAGTGTCGCCTTGAGGTTGCCGCCGAAATCGACGTCGACCACGTGATCGACACCCGCGCCCCCGGTCAGCGCGGCCACGCGCGCGGCGACGTCCTCGCGCCGGTAGTCGATCACCTCGCTGGCTCCGCCTGCCCGAGCGCGCGCCGCCTTCTCCGCCGAACTCACCGTCGCGATCACCCGCGCGCCGGCCCAGGTCGCGAGCTGCACGGCATAGTGCCCGACCGCCCCGGCGCCCCCGGTGATCAGCAGAGTGCGCCCCTGCACGGGTCCGGCGAGGAACACGCAGCGATGCGCCGTCATGCACGGGATGCCGAGCGTCGCGCCTTCCGCGAACGAGATGTGATCCGGCAGCGCGGTGAGCAGGTCGGTATCGAGCGATATGTATTCGGCGGCGGTGCCGAAGGCGCGCCCGTTGCGCTGGCCATTGTAGAGCCAGACCCGCCGGCCGACCCAGGCGGAGGAAGCACCGGGTCCGACCGCGTCGACCACGCCGGCGCCGTCGCTGTTCGGCACGATGCGCGGATAGGGCATCGGCGACGTCGCGCCGCTGCGCCAATAGGTGTCCGCCGGGTTCACGCCCGACGCCATCAGCCGCACCAGCGCCTCGCCGTGTCCCGGCACCGGGGTCGGCAACTCGCCTAGCTGCAGCACTTCCCGTGCCGGCCCCTGACGGTCGTACCAGATCGCGCGCATGTCTCGCTCCTCAGCGTGAAGGGTCGATCAGGACTTTTGCGTGCGGGTTCGGCCGTCGCAGCCGCTCGAACAGGTCCGGCACCTGGTCGAGGCCGATGACAGTGGAGATGAACGCGTTGGCGTCGATCCGTTTTTCCGCCATCAGGTCGAGCACCAGCGAAAAATCCGCGCGCACGTAGCCGAGCGCGAACTGGATGACGAGTTCCTTGCGGATGCCGACGCGCGGCAGGATTGTGTCCTCGTGCCGGTTGACGCCGACCACGACGACGCGGCCCCGCACCGGGGCGAGCGCCATGCACTCGCCGATCAGCCCCGGCGCGCCCACGCACTCGAAGATCACGTCCGGAGCGCCGCCCGCCGCGGCGGCAAAGGCGGAACCGACCGCTTCCGAGGACGCGTCGATCAGCGCGGTCGCACCGACATTGACCGCGCGCTCCCGGCGGGTCGGATCGAGCTCGCTCACTGCCACGCAGCGCGCGCCGGCGAACCGGGCGAACGCGGTCACCGCCAGTCCGATCGGCCCGGCGCCGATCACCAGCACGCGCGCGCCATAGAGCGAGCCGGCGATGCGGACCGCGTGCGCCCCGACCGCCAACGGTTCGGTGAGCGCCGCCTCCTTCAGGCTGATCCCGTCCGGCACGCGCAACGCCTGCCGGGCGCCAAGCCGCACGAACTCGGCGTAGCCGCCCGGCGCCTTGGGCGACATCCCGATGATGCTGATGCGGCTGCACAGGATACCCAAACCGTCGCGGCAGTCGCCGAGCGGGGCGCATTCGTCGCACGGCAGCAGCGGCACACCGATCACCCGGTCGCCCGCTCGCCAGACCGGTGACGCGGATTCCACCACCTCGCCGGAGAACTCGTGCCCGAGCACGGTGCCCGCCGGCAGCGGCACCCGGCTCGCCTCGGTGGCGTGGATATCGGAGCCGCAGATCCCGGCATAGGCAACCTTCAGGATCAGGTCGCCTGCTTCAGCCACCGGACGCTGCCGATCCTCGATCGCCAGTTTTTTTCCGACCTCGTGAAACACGGCTGAACGCATCGGACCGCCCGCCTACATCATGGTCTGCATGTCGGCATCGACGCTGATCGCCTGGCCGCTGATGGTCGTCCCGTAGGGGCTGGCGAGATAGAGTGCCATGTTCGCAATGTCCTGCTGGGTGACGAAGCAGCGCAGGCTGGTGACGGCGACGGTGCGCTCCGTCATCTCGTTCTCGGAAACGCCCGCCGCCTCCGCCTTAGCCTTGATGACGGCGCGGATGCGCGGCCCATCGACCGGCCCCGGAAGAATACAGTTGACCCGGACACCGATCGCGCCCAGCTCGATCGACAGCGTCTTCGTGAAACCGACGACGCCCCATTTCGCGGCGGCATAGGGCGCGCGCAGCGGAAAACCGAACCGCCCGGCGGCGGAACTCAGATTGATGATGCTGCCGCCGCCGGCCTGCCGCAGCGCCGGGATCGCCTTGCGCGCGCAGTGGAACATCGCCGCGAGGTCGATCCGCAATGTCGCGTCCAGCGCCGCCGGCTCGATCGCCTCCACTGGCGCGGTCGGTCCCGCGATGCCGGCGTTGTTCAGCAGCACGTCTAGGCCGCCGTGATGCGCCACCGCCGCGTCGATGAACGCCTCCATGTCACCGACGCTTCCCGCGTCGGCGCGCATCCCCGGATGGCCACACGCGGCGAGCGCAGTCTCGTCGATGTCGGAGACGAAGACGTGGGCGCCACACTTCGAAAAACTGTCGGCCATGACGCGGCCGATGCCGTTGGCGCCGGCGGTGATGGCCACCCGCAAGCCGCTGAGATCGACGGGCAGCGGCGTGCTCGCACCGGTCACCACGGGATCAGCCCAGTCCGCGCAGGAAATCGAGCAGCGCCGCGTTCACCTCGTCCGGGCGTTCCTGCTGCAGCCAGTGGCCCGCGCCTTCGAGCATGACCGTCCGGCGCAGGTTCGGCACATGCTCGGGCATCGCCTTCAAGGCGGCGCCGGAAAAGCGCGGGTGCAGCACCACGTCGCGGGTGCCGCCGATGAACAGCGCGGGTTGCATGATTTTCGCACCCTGCCACGGCGCGGTCAGTTCCCAGTTGCGGTCGATGTTGCGGTAGTAGTTGAGGCCGCCGCGAAACCCGGAGCCCCGATAGTTTTCCGCCATCACCGCGATGTCCTGCTCGGTCAGCCAGTCCGGCAGCCGTTCGGGTTCGGGCACGAGTTCAAGAAAACCACCCTGCGGGACGATCATCACCGGATCGGAAGGGCCGATCGGCCCGAGCGAGGACGCGCCCAGGATGCGGCGCATGGTCGCCGTAACATCCCGCTCGAATTCCGCCTCCGCCACGCCGGGTTCTTGGAAATACTGTTGATAGAACCGCGTCACGCCGGCCGCCCGGAGCGCCTGCAGCGGCGGGGCGGCTCCGCGCGCCCGGAACGGCACGCTGAGGGCCGCAACGGCCCGGAACAGGTCGGGCCGCATCATCGCGCTGCTCCAGGCGATCGGCGCCCCCCAGTCGTGGCCGACGATCACCGCCTGCGTCTCGCCCAAGGCGGCAACAAGCCCCACCATGTCGCCAACCGTGTGCAGGATCGAGTAGGACTGCACGTCCGGCGGCGCCTCGCTGCGGCCGAAACCGCGCATGTCGGGCGCCGCCACGCGAAACCCCGCTTCGGCCAAGGCGGGCAGTTGATGACGCCAGGAGTAGGCCAGCTCGGGCCAGCCATGGCAGAGTATCACCAGCGGGCCTTCACCCTGCTCCGTCACGTGCAGCCGGATACCGTTCGCCGTGATGTCCCGCTGCCGCGCCCCGCCCGCCATGCTGTCACCTTCCCCCGGTTGGCCGAAACCTGCGCTGCCGTCGCGTCGCGCGCAAGCGGTTGCGGCCGGACCGGCGAACGGCTCTGATTGGTGCGGGCAAGGAGAGGACGGAAAGATGCATGACCCGGTAGGGGCCGAGCCGTTCACCGTGAACGTGCCGGATGGTGTGCTGCGCGACGTGCGCGAACGCCTCGGCCGCACCCGCTTCCCGATCGCGCCGGCCGCGCCGGCGTGGCATTACGGCACCGATCTCGCCTACATGCGCGAGATGGTGGACTACTGGCGCGACCAGTCCGATTGGCGCCGCTCGGAGGCCGCGCTCAACCGGTTCACGCAATACCGGGTACCGATTGACGGCAAGCGGCTGCACTTCATCCTGGAGCGCGGGTCCGGCCCGGCGCCGTTGCCGCTGCTGATCTCGCACGGGTGGCCCGGCTCGGTGGTCGAGTTCCTGGACGTCATCGAGCCGCTGGCCCATCCCGAGCGGTTCGGTGGCGATGCGGGCGATGCCTTCACCGTGGTGGCGCCCAGCCTGCCGGGCTTCGGCTTTTCCGATCCGCCGGACGCACCGATCCGGCCACGCGACATGGCGGCGACGTTCCACCGGCTGATGACGGACGTGCTCGGCTGCGAGCGCTTCGTGGCGCAGGGCGGCGACTGGGGCGCGATGATCACGTCGTGGCTGGCGCTCGATCACCCGGAGCGGCTCGCTGCGATCCATCTCAACATGCCGGGCATCACGCCCGAAGCGGGCGACACGCCGCTGGACGAGGACGAGAAAGCCTGGATGGAGCGGCAGAACGCCCGGCGGGCGCGCGAGACCGGCTACCAGCAGATCCAGGGCACCAAGCCCACCACCTTGAGCTACGGGCTGACCGACTCACCGTCCGGGCTTGCCGCGTGGATTCTCGAGAAATTCCACGCCTGGACGATCCCCGGCGTGGCGGCGCCGCCGCCGTTCGATCGCGACCATCTGCTGGCCAATATCATGCTGTATTGGCTCGCCGGGCCGAACGCCGCGAGCTGGCTCTACGAGTCGCTGTTCGACGGCAGCGCGCGCCGCCTGCCGGCCGGGCGGCGCGTCGAGGTGCCGACCGGAATGCTGCTGATGCCCAACGATCTCGTGGTGCCGCCGCCGACGCGCTGGCTTGAGCGCGCCTACAACCTCGTGCATCGCCGCAACTCACCCGACGGCGGACATTTCCCAGCGTTCGAGAAGCCGGAGCTTTTCGTCGAGGAAGTCCGTGGCTTTTTCAGTCGGTTTCGAGAATGAAATCGTAACCACACCCGTCATGCCCGGACTTGTTCCGGGCATCCATCCCCGGCTGAAGGGGTCGGCGGCATGGATTGCCGGGACGAGCCCGGCAATGACGGAAGCAGGTGTGCTCGGCAAAATCAGGACAGCAGCTTTGCCAGCTCCTCCTTCTTGACCTTGCCGGTCGCGGTCATCGGCAGCTCGGCGAGGATGCGGACGCGCGGGACCTTGTAGGTTGCCATGTTGCGCTGGCACCAGGCGGCGAGTTCGTTCTCGGTCAGCGTGGCACCCGGCTTCAACGTGACGGCGGCGAGCGGGATCTGGCCCTTGTCGGCATCGGGCACCCCGATGACCCCGGAGCCGATGATGTCGGGATGCTTGCCGAGGATCGCCTCGATCTCGGTCGGGAACACGCTCATCCCGCGCACCTTCAGCATTTCCTTGCGGCGGCCGAGATAACGAAGGAAACCGTGCTCGTCGAAGGCGCCGATGTCGCCCGTGCGCAGCCAGCCGTCGATGAAGCTTGCCCGCGTGGCTTCCGGCTTCTGCCAGTAGCCGCGCGTCACCGACGGTGAGCGGATGGTGATTTCTCCTTCATCGCCGATCGGCAGAGGCGCGCCGGTCCCGAAATCGCGGATGAGGATTTCGGTCCCGGGCATCGGCAGCCCGACGAAGGTCGGTTGCGCATTGAGGTCCCGGTCGTCGTCCTGCAGCCCGGTGGTGAAGGTATCGAACGTCTGCGTCTCCGTCATCCCGTACGCGGCCTCGACCAGCGTGGCACCGGTGAGCGCGCGCCAGCGGGTACGATACTCGAGGGACATCTTCTTGAGCAGCGACGACGCCGAGACCTTCTGCAACGAGCGGAGATCGTGCTGCGCAAGCTCCGGGTGGTCGAGGATGTCGGCGACGCTGTCGACAAGCAGCCAAGCCTGCGAAACGCGGTGCGCCTCGACCGCCTGCATGAAGCCGCGCGTGTCCCAGCGCGCCATCAGCACGCACGTTGCGCCGGCAAACACCGGGATGATGATGCCCATATCCTCGCCGGCAATCCAGAAGATCGGCGCGAAGCAGAGGCAGACCTCGCCCGGCTCGATGCGGAGCGCGCAACTGTTCGAGGTTGCCGCGGTGTAGAGCATGTCGCGCTGCGTGTGCTCGCACCCCTTCGGCATGCCGGTGGTGCCGCTCGTGTAGTTCAGGGCGGCGAGCGCGTCCAAGCTCGCCTGGTACGCGGGAGGCGGGTCCGAGATCGCCTGCAACGCGGGCATCAGGTCCAGCGCGCCCGGACTCTCGATCGGTGGACCGACGATGGTCGGATGGACGGCAAAAC
This sequence comes from uncultured Alphaproteobacteria bacterium, assembly GCA_963719345.1. Taxonomy (GTDB): domain Bacteria; phylum Pseudomonadota; class Alphaproteobacteria; order Acetobacterales; family Acetobacteraceae; genus CAVRCA01. The sequence goes on along the minus strand of CAVRCA010000001.1, from coordinate 1,545,475 downwards.
TCGGCCGCTCCGGGATCATCTCCTGCAGGCTGGTGACCATGATCGTGCGCAGCATGGATTGCTCGCGCACCGTCTGCACCAGGTCGAACAACCGGTCCTGCACGACCATGATCTCGGCACCGGTGTCGGTCAGTTCGTCGAGCAGTTCGTGTTCCTTGAACAGCGGGTTGACCGGGACGTGGACGCAGCCGGCCTTGAGGATGCCGAAGAACGCGATGTGGAACTGCGGGCAGTTCGGCAGGAAGACGGCGATGCGGTCGCCCGGCCGCGCGCCATGGGCGGCGATGAGGGCGGCGAAGCGGTCGCTCAGACGATCCAGCTCGGCATAGCTGATTTCTCGGCCGTAGAAGATCAGGGCCGCCGTATCCGGCTGCCGCTGCGCCCACTTGCGCAAATAATCGCTCAGCGGGATTTCACCGAACGGGTAATGCGGTGCGCGCGGCACGCCAGGCGGCCAGTTCTCATTCCACAGACCGTGCAGCGTCGCGAGGATGTCGGTATCGCTCATCTGGCGTTGCCCGCTCAGCCGGTAAATGTGTCGAACACTTCCTGCAGCGCACGCATCTGATTGCCGGCGGCCGAGGAGGGGACCACGATCGGCGTGCGCACGCCGGCCGCATACCATTTCTCCAGCTCATCGCGCACCCGCGCCGCGGGGCCGAACAGCGACACGTCGGCGAGCCATGCGTCGCTCATGCAGTTCGGGAGGTCTTCGCGCCGGTCCTCCGCGATCGCGCGCTCGACGGCTGCCATCTCCTCGATATAGCCGCACTCCTTCCAGTAGTTGCGGTAGTTCGGCAACAGTAGGTAGGAGGTGAGAGTGCGCCGGTTCACCGCCTTTGCGGCCTCGATGTCGTCCGAGATGCAGGTGGGGATCATGTCGCCGATGAAGAAAGCGGGAGCGCTCCGCTGCGCTTCCGGCAAATTCGCGAGCGAGCGCCCCATGGCGGAGCGGCTGGCGTTGGCGAACACCACGCCGTCGGCGATCTCAGCCGACAGCGCGACCATGCGCTTGCGCAGCGCGGCAAGGATGATGGGCGGCAGCTCGCCGTTGCCCTGCTGCGCCTTGTAGCGCTCGACGAACTCCCGGGTGTCGCTGATCGGCTTGCCGACCGTCACGTTCATGCGGGCATGGCTCGGTGCGTGCGCGACGCCGATGCCGAAGCGGAACCGGCCGCCGGACACCTCGTGGATGAAGGCGGCGGACTGGGCGAAGTCCGAGACCGTGCGGGCGTAGATCGGCGCGATCGCGGTGCCGAACGGGATACGTTCGGTGTTCCAGGCCAGAGCCTCGCAGAGCGAGAAGTTGCTGAACATGCTGGGCACGTAGATGCCCGCAAAGCCGCGGCGCTCGATCTCGCGCGCGATCTCCACGGTCGCCCGGCGACGGCCGGGCACGGCGACCAGGCTGAGGGCGGGACGTTGCTGCGGCATGGCGCCTCCGGTGGCTCGTTGGCCAACGCTAGTCCGGATCGTCGACCGGCAACAGAGGGGAGGGGCGAAGGGGCCGGTCAGGCCGGCCGGGCGACACCGGTCCGGCGGCTCGCCGCACCGCTTGTCGCCTGGATCATCTCGCGCACGCGGGGATAGATGTCGTTCGCCCACCGCTTGCCGCTGAACACGCCGTAGTGGCCGACGCCGGCCTGCAGATGGTGTCGCTTGATCGCCGGTCGGATGCCGGTGCAGAGGTCTTGCGCCGCCAGGGTCTGGCCGATCGAGCAGATGTCGTCGCGCTCGCCCTCGACCGTGAACAGCGCGGTGCGGCGGATGGCCGACGGACGAACCTTGTGGCCGTGCCAGGTCATGCGGCCCGACGGCAACTCATGGTCCTGAAAAATCCGGCGCACGGTCTGCAAGTAGAACTCCGCGGGGAGGTCCATCACCGCGCCATACTCGTCGTAGAAGCGCTTGTGCGCCAACGCGCTCGCGGTATCGCCGCCGACCAGGTCTCGGAACTGCTTGAAATGCGCCGCGACATGGCGGTCGAGGTTCATCAGCATGAACGCGGAGAGTTGCAGGAACCCGGGGTAGACCCGTCGCCCGGCACCGTGGAACCGCCACGGAACCCGGCCGATCAGCTCCCGCTCGAACCACTCGATCGGCCGCGACTGAGCGAGTTCGTTGACCTTGGTCGGGTTGATGCGGGTGTCGATCGGGCCGGCCATGAGGGTGAGGCTGCGGGGCTGGGCGGGATTGCCGCCCTGCGCCATCACCGCCGTCGCCGTCAGCGCCGGCACCGTGGGCTGGCAGACCGCGACGACGTGGCTGCCGTCGCCCATCGTCTCCACGAAGCGGATGATGTGGTCGACGAAATCGTCGAGCCCGAAGCCGCCGTGGCCGACGCCGATGTCGCGGGCGTTCTTCCAGTCGGTGACGTAGAGATCGTGCTCCGGCAGCAGGATCTGCACCGTCCCGCGCAGCAAGGTGGCGAAATGGCCCGACATCGGGGCCACGACCAGCACGCGAGGCTGGTGGACCTGCGAGTCCTTCTTGAAGTGGAGCAGCGTGCCGAACGGCGTGTCGTCGGCGATCTCCTCCGTGATCTGCACGTCGCGGTTGCCCATGCGGACATGCTCGATCCCGAAGGACGGGCGCTGGTGCGTCAGACCGGCCGCAAGAAGCACCTCGCATGTGGCCGCCATGTGGCGCAGGAGCGGCGGGGTGCGGGGGCCGACATCCATCTGCCGCGCCCACCCGGAGCCGACGCGCGCCAGCAGGCGCACCGCCGCGAGTGCGTCGGCCTGAGCCTGGTAGAGTTGGTACATCATCGGAGCACGGCTTACCTCAGTCATGGTGGAGCGCTTGGCGAGATGGCATTCAACGCGGGCAAGTTTTGCGCTCCGGCACAAAGGCTGCATGTGTTACGATCGCTTGTCGAGGCCCCAAGCGCCGAAGGTACCCAGCCAATGGTGAACGCGACCCTGCTGATCAGCAGCAAAAATTATTCCTCATGGTGTTTGCGGGGTTTTCTGCTCACCCGGATATCGGGTCTGCCGTTCGAGGAGAAGGTGGTATCCGCCGATGATCCTGCGGCCCGTGCCGAACTGCTTCTCCGGTCGTCCTCCATCCTGCTCCCCTGCCTCATGCACGACGGCCTGAGCATCTGGGACACGATGGCGATCGGCGAGTACCTCAACGAGATCATGCCTGACGCGGGGATGTATCCCGCCGACCGCGCCGCCCGCGCGCGCTGCCGTTCGATTTCCGGTGAAATGCATTCCGGGTTTTCGGCGCTGCGGTCGTCCCTGCCGATGAACCTGAAAAGTCATCGCCCAGGTTTCATCGTGTGGTCCTCGGCGCAGGCCGACATCGACCGCATCGCCGACATCTGGCGCGAGTGTCTGACCACATACGAGGGCCCGTGGCTGTTCGGCCCGCGGCCGACCGTCGCCGACGCGATGTACGCGCCCGTCGTAACCCGGTTTCGGACATACGACGTGCATTTGGACCCGGTCTGCACGGGATACTGCGCCCAGATCCTGCAATGGCCGGACATGCAGGAATGGCTCGCCGCGGCAAGGCAGGAACCCGAGCAGATCGAGGAACTGGAAGTCGAGTTCTGAGCTCGCCCGATTGCCAGCCCGGCGGAGCGGTTAATCCGCCGAAGCCCAGGCTGCGGGCTGCGGCACGGCGCAGGGAGCCTCGACGTCAAGCGTCCCGAAATCGGCCGGCGACACGATTTCGAGGTATTCCATGTCGGGTGAGTAGTCGAACAGGAAGTGCGTGATGCCGGGCCGCTGGTGCACGCAGTCACCGGCCGCAACCAGGTGCTCCTTGTCCTCGTACATGAACTTCGCCCAGCCCTTGATCATGTAGACGATATGGAACTCGGCCGTGTGCCGGTGCCACCCGGTGCCGTGCTCCGGCGCCTCATTGGCCTTCACCAGTTGGGCGAGCACCCGTCCCCCGGTCGCCGCCGCGACGCCGAGATCGCGATAAAGAAAAAAGTCCCGAAGTCCTTCGCCCTTCCACTCGGTATCGTCTGGTCGAACATGGGCAAACCGGTTGACCGTGGGCTGATCGAGCATCAAGCGCCTCCTACGAGTTCAAATTCCGGGGAACAGGTTTAGCCGCTCATCTAAGAGGCATCTGCCACATGCATCGCCTGGATCAGCGGTGATTGTGCAGTGCATCGTGGCATGATGCCCCCTCAGGGGCAATCGGTTTCTGAACTGTTTCCGTTCGCCGGGGGCCCGGCAAGTTGAACCGCCTGATCTCCATGCACCGGAGCGAGTCCAGCTGGAATCGCCTGCGCCTGCTTGTCGGATTGTAGTCATGACTTATATCTGTCTCCGACGAGAGAAAGCTTATGGATCAACACATCGTGGATCGGTCCGACGCGACCGCCGAAGAGGGTCCGTCCGGTAAGCTGCCAAGGGTGCTTTGCCGCCCGGAAGAGACGTTCGGCTTTCGGTTGTGGCACGTGCTGCACGCCTGGCAGCGGCGGCTGGAAGGCGCGCTCGCACCGCTTGACCTGACGCACATGCAGTTCGTCGTGCTGGCCAACACGGCATGGCTTGCCCGCTGCCGCGAGGTGCCGACCCAGACCCGGATCGCCTCGTATGCGAAACTGGACCGGATGATGGCGTCAAAAATCCTCCGGTTGCTGGAGGACAAGGGATACGTGGAGCGCACGCCGCATCCGGCCGACCCACGCGCCAATCGGGTCGATGTGACGCGGCTGGGCCGCGCCGCGCTCGACGAGGCCATCCCGATCGCGCTGGCGACGCAGGAGGCGTTCTTCGGCCGCTTGCCGGCAGAAGGGCGCGCCTGCCTGGCGGCGCAACTCGACGCGCTGCTCGCCTTGGAGGGCTGCCGACCGGTGCCGGTCACGCCCTCGGACCCGGACGACGCTGATCTCCGCGCAACGACAATCGACGAGGGCTGAGATGGACGGTTCACAGTTGCCGGGTCGCAGCCCGACCAGTCTGGCCCTGGCCGGTCTGGCGCAATCCGAAGTTGCTCGCCCGCCGGCTCTTGCCGAGCGCGATATCCTGGCAAGTGTCACGCCGCCGGTGCGCCCGCGTCGCTTGCGCCGTCTCCTGTTCGCCGCACTGGCCCTGGTCGTGCTCAGCACGGCGGGCTGGTATGGTCATTATTGGTGGACGACGGGACGCTTCCTGGAAGCGACGGACGACGCCTACACCCAGGCGGACGCCGTCACCATCGCGCCGCGCGTCGCCGGCTACATCAAGGACGTGCTGGTGACCGACAACCAGCGTGTCCAGGCCGGACAGGTCCTGGCCAGGATCGACGAACGCGACTTCGTTACCGCGCTCGATCAGGCCAAGGCCGACGCTCAGTCCGCGCAGGCCGACATCGGCAACCTGGATGCGCAGATCGCGATGCAGAAGGCCACCATCGAGGAGGCGCAGACCGATATCGCCTCGGCACAGGCGGCGCTCGACTTCGCCCGCTCCGACTACAATCGCTACACCGCGCTGATGCGCACCGGAAACGGCACCGTGCAGCGAGCGGAGCAGGCCGACTCCGACATCCGCTCGCGCACTGCGGCCCTTGCGCGCAGCCGGGCCGCCTTCGCAGCGGCACAGCAACAGGTGCAGGTGTTGCAGGCGCAACGCGGCAAGGCGGTGGCCGCGCTGGCCCGGGTGCAGGCCGCGCAGGCGCAGGCCGAGCTCAACCTGAGTTACACCTCGATCATCGCGCCGATCGAGGGCGCCGTGGGCGACCGCAGCCTGCGGCTCGGCCAGTACGTGCAGCCCGGCACCCGTATCATGGACATCGTGCCGACCGGGCGCGACATCTATGTCGTCGCCAACTTCAAGGAGACCCAGCTTGCCGATATGTGGCGCGGCGAGCGCGTCACGGTCTCGGTCGACATGCTGCCCGGCGTCACGCTCAGCGGTCGGATCGACAGTCTCGCGCCCGGTTCCGGGGCGCAGTTCGCGCTGTTGCCGCCGGAGAACGCAACCGGCAACTTCACGAAAATCGTGCAGCGCGTGCCGGTGAAGATCCTGCTCGACCCGGCCGATGAGGCGATGCTCGCCAAGCTGCGCCCCGGACTGTCGGTGGATGCCAGCGTCGACACGCGTACTCGGCCGGATGGCCCGCCCCACACCCTGGTCGACGCGGCTCCGGCAAGGGCAGGGGCGGTGGCCAGCCGCCGATGAGCGCCACCACCCTCGCACCGCACGCGCCGGCGGCTGCTCCGCCGGCCAGCGATGCGGTGCCGCTGCGCAACTGGTTAGCGGTCATCGGCGGGGTGCTCGGCGCCTTCATGGCGGTACTCGACATCCAGATCACCAATTCCTCGCTCGCCGACATTCAGGGCTCGCTCGGCGCGTCGCTGGACGAGGGAAGCTGGATTTCCACGGGCTATCTGATCGCCGAGATCATCGTCATCCCGCTGAGCGGCTGGCTCGCCCAGGTGTTCGGCCTACGCCGCTACCTGCTGGTCAATTGCGGCTTCTTCCTGCTGTTCTCGGTGTTCTGCGGCACGGCGACCAGCCTCACGCAGATGATCCTTTTCCGGGTCGGCCAGGGGTTCTGCGGCGGCGTGCTGATCCCGCTTGCCTTCACCATCCTGATGACGCGGCTGCCGCCGTCGAAGCGCGCCATCGGCTCGGCGATGTTCGGCTTTTCCGCCACGTTCGCCCCGGCGATCGGTCCGACGATCGGCGGCTGGCTGACCGAGAATTACGGCTGGCAGTGGATTTTCTACATCAACCTGTTGCCCGGAATTCTGCTGGTCGGGCTGATCTGGTACGGGCTGGACAACGCGCCGGCGCAGCTGTCGCGTTTTCTGCGCGGCGACTGGCTGGGCATCTTCTGCATGGCAATCGGGCTCGGCTGCCTGACGTACATGCTGGAGGAAGGCCAGAGAAAAGACTGGTTCGGCGATCAGGGCATCCGCGTCACCGCTTGGCTCGCCGCGATTTTCCTTACCGCGTTCCTGGTCATCCAGTTCACCCGCCGGGAACCGCTGCTGAACCTGCGGCTACTCAAAAACCGCTCGCTGGGCGCGGCGACGGCGATGAATCTCGCGACCGGGCTCGCCCTTTACGGCACCGTCTACATCATGCCGCTCTACCTGACGCAAGTGCAGGGCTACAACGCCCTGCAGATCGGCGAGGTGCTGATGTGGATGGGGTTGCCGCAGCTGCTGCTGTTCCCGCTCCTGCCGCTCATCCTGAAATACGTCGACAGCCGCCTGGTGGTCGCCGTCGGCATCGGGCTGTTCGCGTTGTCCTGCTACATGAACGGCTACATGAGTCACGATACGGCGATCGATCAGCTCAAATGGTCGCAGCTCGTGCGCGCGTTGGGTCAGCCGCTGCTGATGTCACCGCTGTCGCAGATGGCGATGGTCGGCATTCCGCCGTCCGAGGCGGGCAGCGCTTCCTCGCTGTTCAACATGATGCGCAACCTGGGCGGTTCGATCGGCATCGCCTTGCTGTCCACCATCGTGCAGCAGCGCGAGCAATTCCATTTTTCCATGATCGCCGAGCGGGCAACGCACAACTCGGCAAAGGTCCAGGACTATCTACAGGCACTGACTGGCACGCTGGCCCCGCACGGTGGCGATGCGGCAATGCAGGCCATCGGAAGCCTCGCCCTGACGGTCCGGCGGGAGGCGCTGGTGATGGCCTACTCGGACGGCTTTACCTTGGTCGCGATCGGGCTGACGGTCGCGATGCTGGGGGCGATCCTGTTGCGGCCGATCCCGAAGGGCGGCGGCGGTGGGGGCGGCGGCCACTGACCGGCCCGCGCGCCCGCCCTCTCCCCTGCTTGCTACCGGCCGCGGAACACCGGCTTGCGGCGTTCGGTGAACGCCGTGACGGCCTCGCGGTGGTCTTCGGTCTGGCCGGTGCGTGCCTGGTGGATCGCCTCCATCTCCAGCACCGCGGTAAGCGGCTCGGTCTCGGCGGCGTGCAGGTTCCGCTTCATGTAGCCGTAGGCGACACGTGGTCCCTGCGCGAACCGTCGCGCCAGCGCCATCGCCTCCGGCAGCAGCTGGTCGTCCTCCACCACGCGGTTCACCAGTCCGATCCGTTCTGCTTCGGCGCTGTCGATGACGTCGCCGAGCAGGTAGAGCTCGCGCGCCTTGGCGGTCCCGACCAGCTGCGTCATCAGCCAGGACCCGCCGAAATCGCCGGAGTAGCCGACCCCGGCGAAGCCGGTGCCGAACCGGGCGGAGCGGGCCGCGACGCGCAGGTCGCAGGACATCGCCACCCCGAGGCCGGCGCCGGCCGCCGGGCCGTTCACCGCGGCGATGATCACTTTCGGGCTGGCGCGGAACATCAGGGGCAGCTGGTGCATCAGGCGCAGGCCGTCGATGCGCTGCTCGAACGTCACCTGGCCGCGAGCGAGCATCGTCTTGACGTCGCCACCGGCGCAAAAACCGCGCCCGGCGCCGGTCACCACGATGGCGCCGACCGCGTCGTCGGTTGACAGGCGCGGTAGCGCCTCGCGCATCGCCGCCAGCATCTCGGGCGACAGCGCGTTCAGCCGGTCGGGGCGGTTCATCGTCAGGACGGCCACGCCGTCCTCGATCGTCTCGGTCAGATCCGCCACCTTCGTCCCCCTTCTGAGCGTGCGGCACCATAAGCACAGCCGGCGACGGACGCCATCGCCGGGCAAAATCACGCAGCACAACCGTGAAAATGCGTGGGGTTGTCGGGTGACTACCGGCGTCCTGACGTGGTAGATCTCATGCCCAGCCGTCGGTGCGATAATCGCAAATACGCGGAGGAACCTCTCATCATGACCGAACAGCACAAGCCATTGGTGTTCGACCGTCCGCTGCGCGGGCGGATCTACGACAGCATTGCCGAGACGATCGGCAACACGCCGCTGGTGCGCATCCCGCGCATTGCGCAGGAAGAAGGCATCACCGCGGACATCTGCCTGAAACTCGAGTTCTTCAATCCGATCTCGAGCGTCAAGGACCGCATCGGCGTCAACATGATTTTGGCGCTGGAGCGCGAGGGCAAGCTCTCGCCGGGCGCGACGATCATCGAGCCGACCTCCGGCAACACCGGCATCGGGCTTGCCTTCGTGTGCGCCGCACGGGGCTACAAGCTGATCCTGACGATGCCGGAATCGGTCTCGAGCGAGCGACGCAAGATGCTGCGCTATCTCGGCGCGCAGGTGGACTTGACGCCGCGCGAGAAGGGCATGAACGGCGCGATCGCGCGCGCCAACGAGCTGCTGGCAAGCAACGAGGGCGCGGTCATGCCCAACCAGTTCGGCAACCCGGCCAATCCGGAGATCCACCGCCTCACCACGGCGGAAGAAATCTGGCACGACACCGAGGGACAGGTAGACGCCATCGTCTCCGGCATCGGAACGGGGGGCACGCTGACGGGGTGCGCGCAGGTGCTGAAGCCGCGCAAACCGGATATGCGCTTCATCGCCGTCGAGCCGGAGGCAAGCCCGGTCCTGTCGGGCGGCAAGCCCGGGCCGCACCCGCTTCAGGGCATCGGCGCCGGTTTCATCCCCGAAGTGCTCGAAACCGACCTGATCGACGAGACCGTGCAGGTCAGCAACGAGGAGAGTTTTGCCGCCGCGCGGCGTCTGGCGCGGACGGAAGGTATTCCGGGCGGCATTTCCTCCGGCTCGGCGCTGGCGGCGACCCTCAAGGTTGCGCGACGCCCGGAGATGGCGGGCAAGCGGATCGTCACCATCATTCCGTCCTTCGCCGAGCGCTACATCACCACGCCGCTGTTCGAGGGGCTGGAATAGGAAATCACGGGCCTGCGCCGCGCCATTCCCCGATCGCGGGCCGGCGCAGGCCGAGGTTTTCGCGCAAGGTCGCGCCCTCGTACTCCTTGTGGAACAAGCCGCGCCGCTGCAATTCGGGCACCACAAGTCGGGCGAAATCCTCATACGCTCCCGGAACATGCGATGCCGCGATGACGAAGCCGTCGCAGGCACCCCCGACGAACCACTCTTCGAGCTGGTCCGCAACGTCATTCGGAGTGCCATACACGCGCGGATGATCATGGAACGTGCCGCGGCCGCTGGTTTGGATGAAGTCGCGGACCGTCGGGTTGCGGTTGCCGGTCTCGCGGATCACCCGGTTGCGGATGCCCTGCGCGCCGGTCATGGCGGCGAACTCCTCGTCGGTGAACGGCTCGTCGAGACCCTTGGTCGAAAAATCGAAGTTCAGGACTTCCGACAACAGTGAGACCCGGTCGGCGTCGCGCGGCAGCGTGTCGATCAGGGCGAGTTGATCCTCCGCCTCGGCGCGGGTCTCGGCGACGACGGTGTAGATTTCGGGCGTGACCTTGACGCTGTCCGGATCGCGTCCGTTGCGCGCCACCTGCTCCTTGAACGCGGCGTATTCCTGCCTGCCGTGTTCGAGCGTGTGATAGACGACGAACACCACCTCCGCCCATCGCGCGGCGAACCGGCGGCCGCGATCGCTCTGCCCCGCCTGGATCAGCACCGGATGACCCTGGGCCGAGCGCGGGACGGTGAACGGCCCGCGTGACTTGAGGAAGCGGCCCCGATAGTCGAGGCGATGGACCTTCTCGGGACGCGCGAACAGGCCGGACGCCTTGTCGAGCACGATCGCGTCGTCTTCCCAGGAATCCCAGTGGCCGAGCACCACTTCCAGAAACTCGTCGGCGCGGTCGTAGCGCAGATCATGCTCACCGTGCGCCTCGATGCCCATGTTGAGCGCCTCGCCGTCATTCATCGAGGTGACGATGTTCCACGCGGCCCGGCCATTGGTCATCAGGTCCAATGTCTGGAACACGCGGGCGACGTGGAACGGCTCGTAATACGTTGTCGTGTAGGTCGAGCCGAGGCCGAGCCGTTCCGTTGCCATGCCCATGACGGTGAGGATCGTCATCGGGTCCATTTTCACGCAGCGGATGCCGTTGGCGACGGTGTGCGCGTGATCGCCGCCGAAACGGTCGGGCATGGCGAGCCGGTCATCGAAGAATCCCATGTGGAACTTGCCGGCCTCCAGGATGCGGCCGATGCGCCGGAAATACTCGGCGGAGGTGAAGTCGGGGGCCGCCTGGGGGTGCCGCCACGAGCCGACGAAATTGGTGCAGTTCTGCGCCTGCAGGAACGCGACCAGAGCCATCTGACGCATCGTGCTCTCCCGGTTTGTCCGAGGCACTTCAGCCCCATTCGCGGCCCCGAACAACCCTTCGCCTCTTCGCACGGACCGGGCGGCGGGCAGCCTTCCCCCATTTGCATCCGCCGGCCGATCATGGCTCGATGCCATGAGTGTCGAGCGGGAGATCGGGGATGGAGACAACGGCGCACGTGCTCGCCGAGGTGCGGGACGGGATCGGCTGGATCACCCTCAACCGGCCCGAGGAGCTGAACACGCTTTCCCCGGACATGGGCCGGCTGCTGTTCGAGACCACCGCCTCGTTCGAGCGGGACCCGGCCGTGCGCGCAGTGGTCATCCGCGGCAACGGCCGGCATTTCATGGCCGGCGGCAACATCAAGTCGTTCGACGAGGAGCTGCGCACCAACCGCGAGGCGCATGTGCGCGGCTTCGAGGCCCGCGTCGTCTCGGCCCATCAGACCATCTACCAGATCCGCCGCATGGCCAAGCCGGTGCTTGCCTCGATCCACGGCGCGGTTGCGGGGTTCGGGGTCAGTCTGCTGCTCGCCGCCGATCTCGCCATCGCCAGCGACGACGCGCTCTTCACGCTCGCCTATCGCCACATCGGCTTCTCCACCGACGGCGGCGCCAGCTATTTTCTCCCCCGCGTGGTGGGCGAACGGCGTGCGCTCGAAATCGGGCTGCTCGGGGATCGCTACGATGCCCGCCAGGCGCATGAGTTTGGCCTCCTGAACTGGGTGGTCCCGCGCGTCGAACTGGAGGAACGGACCCTCCATCTCGCGCGTCGGCTGGCCGACGGTCCGACCGTGGCACTCGGGCACATCAAGCGCCTGATGCGCACGTCGCTCGACAACAGCTGGGACGAGCAATCGCATCGCGAGGCGGAGGCGATGGCCGAGGCGGTGCGGACCGAGGATCACGCGGAGGGCCTGCGCGCCTTTCTCGAAAAGCGGCAGCCGCAGTTCAAGGGCCGCTGAGCTTTGCCCGTCAAGCGGCTGCTGATCGCCAATCGCGCCGAGATCGCGATCCGGATCGCGCGTGCCTGCGCCGAGCTCGGGGTCTCGTCGGTCGCCGTGTTTTCGGAAGACGATTCACGATCCCTGCATGTCCGGCGCGCCGATGAGGCGCGGCCCCTGCGCGGGGCCGGTCCGGCGGCCTATCTCGACATCGCGCAGATCGTGGCCAATGCGTCCGAGGCGGGCTGCGACGCCGTGCACCCGGGCTACGGCTTTCTCGCCGAGAACGCGGGGTTCGCGCGCTCCTGCGCCCAGGCCGGATTGATCTTCGTCGGCCCCTCGCCGGATGTGCTGGAACTTTTTGGCGACAAGACGCAGGCGCGTGAGCTGGCACGTCGGTGCGAAGTGCCGGTGTCGCGCGGCACGTCGGGGCCGACCAGCCTCGAGCAGGCGCAGGATTTTTTCGCAACGCTGGGCGCAGGCGCCGCCCTGATGGTGAAGGCCGTCGCCGGCGGCGGCGGTCGCGGGATGCGCGTGGCCGCGAAGGCGGCGGAGCTGGACGACGCCATCGCCCGCTGCCGCTCCGAGGCGCTTCGCGCATTCGGCCGCGACGAGGTGTACGTCGAGGAGCTGATCACGCGGGCGCGCCACATCGAGGTGCAGATCGTCGGCGACGGCGAGGGCGGCGTCTCCCACCTGGGCGAGCGCGAATGCACCATCCAGCGTCGCCATCAGAAGCTGATGGAGATCGCGCCCAGCCCGACCCTGACCGCCGGGCAACGTGCCGCGATCACCGAGGCGGCAATACGCATGGCCGAAACCGTGCGCTATCGCGGTCTCGGCACGTTCGAGTTCCTGCTGGACGCCGACGATCCGCGTCGCTTCGTTTTCATCGAGGCCAACCCGCGCCTCCAGGTCGAGCACACCGTGACGGAGGAGGTGTTCGGGGTCGATCTGGTCAAGACGCAGTTGCGCATCGCCGGCGGCGCGACGCTGACCGCGCTCGGCTTGCGCCAGCCTGACGTTCCGCCGCCACGCGGTCACGCAATCCAGCTCCGCGTCAACATGGAGCGGATGCGCGCGGACGGCACGGCGTTGCCGTCGGGCGGGACGCTCTCCCGCTACGACCCGCCTTCCGGCCCCGGCGTGCGGGTCGATGGGTTCGGCTACGCGGGCTATCGTACCGTGTCCACGTTCGATTCTCTCCTGGCCAAGCTCATCGTCCACGCGCCGTCGTCGGACTATGCGGATGCGCTCGTTCGTGCTCGCCGGGCATTGGCGGAGTTCCGCATCGAGGGCGTGCGCACCAATGTCGGCTTTCTGGCCGCTCTGCTGCGGGACGGCGATGTGGCCTCGAACGCGGTCACGACGCGCTGGCTCGACGAGCACGCCGCCAAACTGGTGCATGCCGCGGGCGCCGATGCCGCCGATCCGTTCTTCACCGACGCAGCCGCCGTGCGGGAAAAGCCGGCTGAAGCGGCCGGTCCGCCCGGGACTGTCGCGGTGGTCGCCCCGATGCAGGGCTCCGTGGTTTCGGTGGACGTTGCGGTTGGCGACCTGGTGCGCGCCGGTCAAGCAGTGGCGGTGCTCGAAGCGATGAAGATGGAGCATCTCATCCCTGCGGCGGTCGCCGGCATGGTGCGCCAGATCACGGCGGCGCGCGGCGCCGTTCTTTCGCCCGGCGAGCCACTGCTGTTCATCGAGCCGCGTGCGGTCGAAGCGGCGGACGAGGCCGACGTGGAAAAAATCGATCTGGACGCGATCCGCCCCGATCTCGCCGAGAGCATCGCCCGGCACGGGCTGACGCTCGATGCTGCCCGCGCGAATGCGGTCGCGCGACGTCGTCGCCAGGGCGGACGCACGGTGCGCGAAAACGTGGACGACCTCTGCGATCCGGGCAGCTTCGTCGAGTATGGCGCATTGACGGTCGCGGCCCAGCGCAGCCGGCGTACACCCGAGGAGCTGCTGCGCACCACGCCGGCCGACGGGCTGGTCGCCGGCATCGGCACGGTGAACGCCGCGCAGCACGGCGAGGAGCGCGCGTCCACCATCGTCGTGGCCTACGACTACATGGTGCTCGCCGGCACCCAGGGCACGATGAACCACAAGAAGCAGGACCGCATCTTTCGGCTTGCACAGGAGATGCGTCGTCCGCTGGTGCTGTTCGCGGAAGGCGGCGGCGGCCGGCCGGGCGATACCGACAAGCAGCTCACTACGGCGGCCAGCCTCGATGTGCCGACCTTCCGCAGCTTCGCCGGACTGTCGGGGCTGATCCCGCTGATCGGCATCGTGCATGGAAGGTGCTTCGCCGGCAACGCGGCATTGCTCGGCTGCTGCGACGTCATCATCGCGACCGAGAGCACCAGCCTAGGCATGGGCGGTCCGGCGATGATCGAGGGCGGCGGCCTGGGCGTGTTCAAGCCCGAGGAGGTCGGCCCCGTCAGCGTACAGGCGCCGAACGGCGTGATCGACGTGCTGGTGCGCGACGAAGCCGCGGCGGTCGCGGTCGCCAGGCGTTATCTGTCCTATTTCCAGGGTTCGGTGCCCGATTGGACCTGTGCCGACCAGCGTGGGCTGCGCCGCTTGATCCCGGAAAACCGGCTGCGTGTCTACGACATCCGCGCGGTGATCGAGACGCTTGCCGATACCGGCTCGGTGCTCGAGCTGCGGCGGGACTTCGGCCTCGGCATGATCACCGCGCTCATCCGCATCGAGGGGCGGCCGCTCGGGCTGATCGCCAACAATCCGATGCACCTCGCGGGCGCAATCGATGCCGAGGCGGCGGACAAGGCGGCGCGCTTCGTCCAGCTCTGCGACGCCTATGACATCCCGGTGCTGTCGCTGTGCGACACGCCGGGCTTCATGGTCGGGCCGGAGGCGGAGAAGTCGGCCCAGGTGCGTCGGGTCTGCCGCATGTTCGTGGTCGGCGCCAACATCTCGGTGCCGTTCTTCACCATAGTGCTGCGCAAGGGCTACGGGTTGGGCGCTCAGGCGATGGCCGGCGGCTCGTTCCATGCGCCCTGGTTCAACGTCTCATGGCCGACCGGCGAGTTCGGCGGCATGGGGCTGGAGGGCGCGGTCCGGCTCGCATATCGCAACGAGCTGGCCGCGATCGAGGATCCCGCCGAGCGGGATGCCGAGTATCGTCGTCGGGTCGATGAGCTCTATACCCGCGGCAAGGCGATCGCGGTGGCGCAGATGCTGGAAATCGACGACGTGATCGACCCGGCGGAGACCCGGCGGTGGATCATGCGCGGCCTGCGCACCGCCCGCGCCCCGGCGCCGCGCGAGGGCAAGAAGCGCCCCCACGTGGACACCTGGTAGCCGGCTCAGGCCGCCGCGAGCAACAGAACACCCGCGGAGATCAGGCCGATCGCCGCGAGCTGGGCGCCCCCGATCGGCTCGTCGAACGCGAAATGCCCGACCAGCAGGGCGGCGGCGTAGGATGCCGCCGTGCAAGGCAGGGCGACCGACATCGGGATGCGACGCAGCGCGGAGATGTAGAGCAGCGCCGCCCCGCCATAGAGCCCGAGCCCGATCACGGTATGCCGGTCGAACAACTGGGCGACGAAGTTCGGGGCGGCGGCGCCGGCCTTGAGCAACGCCTGACCCAGCATGCTGGTGGTGATCGCCGCCGCCAGCAGGATCCAGTACGGGATCATGGGCGATCCTGCTCCGCCGGGACGGCGCTGCGTTCCACCATGCGGACCGTGCCCTGCGGCTTGCCGTTGGCGGAGAGGAACGTGCGGCCGACATACTCGCCCATCGCGCCGAGGATCATCGACTGCACGCCCGATACGATCAGGATCACCACCATCGTCGAAGCCCAGCCCGAGGGCGACGCCTTGGAGAACAGCGCCTGGGTGAACACCACCGCCGCGCCGAAGCCGCCCAGCAACGCGAGCAGGACGCCGGCGATGGTCGCCAGCCGCAGCGGCGCGAGGGAGAAGCTTGTCGCCAGGTTGAGCCAGAGCCGCACCAGCCGCCGAAGGTTGTAGTTCGATTGTCCCTCCGCCCGCGGCAGATGGCGCACCTCGATGCTGTCGATCCGCTGGGTCACCTGCATGACCAGTCCGTCCACGTAGGGGTAGGGACCGCGATACCGGGTCACTGCATCCACCACTAGCGCGGACATGCAACGAAATGATGAAAGGTAGAGGCCCTTCGGCTTGTGGATGAGCCAGTCGGCCACCTTGTTGGCGAAGCGGCTGCCGAGATTGCGCCAGCGTGCGTGGGCCCGCGTCGGCGAGCGTGTATAGACCACGTCCCAGCCGCCAAGCCGGGCGTGGTCGTAGAGGCGGACCACCTCCTCGGGCGGGTTCTGCAGGTCGTCGTCCATGGTGATGACGAAGGCGCCGCGGGCGTGCCGCAGGCCGGTCATGACCGCGTTGTGCTCGCCGAAGTTGCGGGAGTGCTCGATATAGGTGATCGGCACGGTCGCGATGCGCAGCAACTCCCGACAGACCTCCGCCGAGCCGTCGGGGCTGCCGTCGTTCACCAGCACGATCTCAAGGTCGCCTGCCGGTCGCAGCGAGCTCAGGACCGCGACCAGCCGGCCGACCGACGCCGCCCCGTTGTAGACGGGGACCACGATCGACAATCCGACCGGGGTCCCCGGCTCTCGTCCGGATAGCGCCGGCTCGCTGGTCATCATGGTATCCATCAGCGAATCGCTCTCGTTCATGTGCGCCGCGCCGTGGCGAGCACCGAGCCGCCCACCGGCAGCGGCACCGGCAGCCGACGCTCGAGCAGGGCGACCGCGTGCAAGCTCGCATCCAGCCATGGCGGAAAGCGGGTCACATCCGAGGCGGATTGATGGCGACGGCGGAGCTTGCGCTGCGCGATCATCAGGGGGAACAGCAGGCTGTTCCAGTAACGAAGGCGGATTACGGCAAAGCCCGCTTGGCCGAGCATGACGCCCACCTCGCGGGCGGACTGACGCCGCGCGTTGTGCACGCGCCGGTCGTGCTCCGACATCAGCCATGCGTAGGCCGGCATGTTCACGACCAAAAGCCCGCCGGGGCGAAGCACCCGCCGCAGTTCGGCCAGCGCGAGATCGGGTTCGACCGCGCGGTGACACAGGACGTCGGCGGCGAGCGCCGCGGCGAAGCTGGCATCGGCGAAGGGCAGGATGTTGATGCTTCCGGTAGCGACGGGGACACCGGATTTCTCTGCCGCCCTGCGGGCCGCACCGCAATCCCGTTCCAATCCGATCAGTCGCAGGTCGGGGCGCAGGGCCGCGAGCCGCCGGAGCAGGCCGCCGGTGCCGCAGCCGGCATCGAGCACGATGCCGTTCACGCTCCGCAACGCGTCCACGAGCCGGGCGTGGAGGGCGCGGTACCACCACAGATCGGCCTCGTGCGCGTCCATGAGCTGATATTCGCCCGTCTCCATTCCGTGTCTTTGACAGGAATTTAAGTCGAAAGTGCAAGCCTGCCTTGCCTTGCGCCGACCATCATTGGTGGGCATTCACGACACCGAAATGACGATGAGCAATTTTCCGCGGCAGCCGCCGACGCCGCCGCAGCGGCTGCGGCCCTTGGCCGGCGCATGGCCGATCGCCTGGTCCGCCATTCGGCTGCCCTGGGCCCTGCTGCCGGCCCTCGTCTTCCTGCCCGTCGTGCTGAGCCCGCCGCTGAACCACGACGTCGCCGCCGTCCTCGAATTTGCGCAGCGGTGGCTCGGGGGCGAGCGCCTCTACTCCGACCTGATCGACGTCAATCCGCCGCTGATCTTCGTGCTCAACCTGTTCCCGGCCTGGATCGCCTCGGTCACGCCGCTGGATGCGCCGCGCGCCCTGCAACTCTGCTTCCTGGTCTACGGCCTGGGGTGCTGGTGGCTCTCGCTGCGCGCGCGGGACCGGACGCGCGAGGCACCGATCCGGCGCGCCTATCTCGACGTTCTGCCGCTGCTGTTCCTGCTGGACGCCGGCTATGATTTCGGTCAGCGCGAGCACCTGATGGCGGTTGGGGCGCTGCCCTATGCGCTCGTCGCCGCCCGCCGGATGACGGGCGAGAAACCGCGCGGAAGGGTGGCGACGGCGCTGATTGCGGGCCTCGCGTTTGCCCTCAAGCCGCATTTCCTGGCGATCCCCGCGTTGGTGGAGGCTGCCGTGCTGGTCGGCCGCACGCCGCGCGGCCCCATGCTTCCCGCCTGGGCCGCCGGCCTGCGGGCTTGGGCCGCCGATCCCGTGCCGTGGGTTATGGGCGCCGTCTGGGCGCTTTACCTCATTTCGCTCCCCGTGCTGTTTCCCGATTATCTCGGCACGGTGGTGCCGCTGGTCTGGGAGTACTACCTGGCGATCGGCGACCTGACCGCCGCTCAGGTGCTGCTGGTGCCGCGTCTGGCGACGTCGCTGTGCCTGCTGGTGCCCCTGGTGTGGCTGTCGTTCCTGCGGCCGGCCGGTCGGCTGCCGCGCGTGCTGGCCTTGGCCGGTCTCGGAGCGCTCGCCTCGGCGATGGCGCAGCACAAGGGCTGGTCCGTACCACATCGTGCCCATCGAGCTGTTCGCCTGCGGGCTGGCCGGCGTCATGGCAGCCGACTGGCTCGACCGCTTGGTGGCGGCGGCCCGGCCTGGGCTGGGGCGCCCCGATCGGTCGGCGAGTGGGTTCGCTTCTCACCCCGTCGCCGCACTGCTGGCGGCACTGTTCACCTTCTATGCGCTGTCCAACGGCGAGGCGCCTTGGCGGGAGATGCAGTACTCGGGCAGCCCGGTCGACAAACTGGCCAGCTTCGTGGCGCAGGAGGCCGCGGGCGAGCGGGTCCTGGTCCTGTCGCCCGGCATCTATCCGATCTATCCCGGCCTCGACTATGCGGGCGCCCGCAACACGCTGCGCACCATGAACACCTGGCTGCTGCAGGGCGCCTACCAGCGCTGCCTGCCGAACGGTCGTCGCTATCGCGAAGTGTGGGAGATGGACCGGCCCGAGTTCTTCGTCTTTCGCACGGTGGCCGAGGATTTCGCCCGCGCACCGCCCAGCGCTGTCCTCGTCGATACGTCGCCGGGCATCCCGTGGTGCGGCGGCGAGTTCGACTACATCGCCTATTTCAAGCGTCACCCGCTGTTCGCCGAGATGTGGTCGCACTATCAGTTGGCTGCTGAGTGGGACCATTTCCGTCTCTACGCCCGGAAGGACTGACCGCATGGCCTATGACGAGTATGTCGGCAGGACCGAGACGCGCACCGACACCGTCTGGCCGGTCCTGATCCGCGGCTTGGCCGCGACCCTGGACATTGCGGAGGAGGAGGTCGCCCCGGGTGGCCGTTTGCCGCCGCTCTGGCACTGGATGCTGTTCCAGGAGTGGGTGCCGGGCGCCGGTCTCGGCCCCGATGGGCACCCGAAGCGGGGCGGCTTCCTGCCGCCCGTCCACGAGCTGCCGCGCCGGATGTGGGCCGGCGGCCGGCTTCGCTTCCTCGCCCCGCTGCACGCCGGTGAGCCGGTGCAACGGACCAGCACGATCCGCAAGATAGAGGAGAAATCGGGCGGCTCGGGCCGGCTGGTGTTCGTGACCGTCGGCCACACCATCACCGGACCGGCGGGTCCGGCTATCGAGGAGGAGCACGACATCGTCTACCGCGGGGCTGAGGGGGCCGCGGTCCGGGCAGGCGAGCGGGCAGCGCCGCCGCCTGCCGGGGCGTTCCGCCGCACGGTGGAGCCCGGGCCCGTGCTCCTGTTCCGCTACTCGGCGCTGACCGCCAACGGCCACCGGATCCATTACGATCTCGACTACGTCACGCGCGAGGAGGGCTATCCCGGCCTCATCGTGCATGGCCCGTTGCAGGCGACCTGGCTCGCCGATCTGGTACGTCGCCAACGTCCCGGGGCACGGATTTCCCGGTTCGCCTTCCGCGGCCGACGACCCGCCTTCCACCAGAATGCACTCGAACTGCTGGGTTGGGAGGCGGATGGACAGATCCGCCTCGAGACCCGCGACGCCGAGGGTGCCGTGTGCATGGCGGCGGAGGCCGTGCTGGCCTGAGACGTCGTCCGGCCCTGGCGGATCCCCCGGCCGATTGTATTGTGGGCGGCCAGCAAGACGGGATGCTACTCAGCCATGCCCTTTCTCACCGAGCCCGAGCCGGAACGCGGCGTCGCGCTGCCCGTGGTGGCGGGCGTGCGCCGCATCGTCGCCGCCAATCCCGGGCCGATGACCTATCGCGGCACCAACACCTACCTGATCGACACGCCGGAGGGCGTCGTGGTGCTCGACCCCGGGCCGGCGGATCATCCGGAGCACATCGAAACGATCCTGCGGGAGACCGGCGGCAAGATCGGGCTGATCCTGGTCAGCCACCACCACCACGATCACATCGGCGCACTCCCCGCGCTGAAGGCGGCGAGCGGAGCGCCCACGGCCGGCTTTCGCGAGCAGGCCGTCCCGGAGTTCGAGCCCGAGATCAAGATCGACGATGGCGGCGGGATCGCCGGCATGACCGCGCTGCACACGCCGGGCCACGCGCCCGACCATCTCTGCTTCGTCCTGAACGGCCGCGGCGGCGAAAAAATCCTGTTCAGCGCCGACCACGTCATGTCGTGGTCCAGCACGATCGTGAGCCCGCCGAGCGGCGACATGCGGGCCTATTTCAAGAGCCTCGACAAGCTGCTCGAACGGCAGGACGACCTCTATCTGCCCGGCCACGGGCCGAAGCTCGCCGAGCCGCGCACGCTCGTGCTGGAACTGCTGCACCATCGGCAGCAACGCGAGCGGGCCATCGCCGACGCGCTGGCCGGCGGCAAGCGCTCCACCACATCCGAACTGGTCCAGGCGATCTATTCCGATGTTGACCCGCGCCTGCACCGGGCGGCCGAACGCAACGTGCTCGCCCATCTCCAGAAGCTGCAGGCCGAGGGGCGGGTCGCGCGCGAGGGAGAGCGTTGGCGCGCCCAGTGAGGCGGCCGCGTGAGACGCTATTCCAGGTGCCAGCGGTGGGTGCGGCGGATGCGCACGTGGGGGCGGTTCGCCCGCTCCGGCTCGCCCAGCGCGAGCCAGGCCTGCAACTCGTCCAGCACTTCTCGGGTGATGCTGACGAGGTTCATCGAAAGGGCCTCCTCCAACCCGTAGAAGCGCAGGTTGTCGAGCTCGCCGGAGCCGCCGAGTGTCCCCGATAGCCGGTCGGCATCCACGACGAAGAAGCGGGCGCTGAACCGGATCGGCGAGTCGGGCGGCGTGATGGCGCGGCACAGATAAAAGAGGCCGTCGAGGTGGGGCGGGTGGCCGAGCGTGAGCCCGGTTTCTTCCTGGAGCTCGCGCGCCGCCGCAATCCCCAGGGCGTGCGCGAGGCGTGGGGGAGCGCCGCGTTCCAGGTGGTCGCGGGTGCCGGGCGACAGCGGGGTAGCCGACCGGGCGCGGTAGTCGGCCCGATCGACCGCGCCGCCGGGAAACACCAGCCGGTTCGGCATGAAGCGCGCCTTGCGGCCGCGCGTGCCCATCAGGATCTCAAGGCCGTCCGCCGCGTGGCGCAGCACGATCAGGCTGGCCGCGTGACGCGGCCGCACCGGGCGATGCCGGGCTTTCGGCGCCAGCAGATCGAGCGGGGTCACGTCAGGCAAGGTCGAACCCCCTCGTCTTGAGGTAGGCGGCGAAACCGAACCGCTCCGGCACCGAAAGCTGGCGGGCGACATTCTCGCTCCAGCCCACCCCCTCGCGCGGCGGGTGGACGTCGTTGTTCTTGAGGCTGTTCGGCGCGATCGGCTCGCGGGCGCGTCGGCGCTCGTCGTAGTCGCGCACCTCCTGCTCCATCGCGCCGTCGTCATAGCGCTCGCGATGCACGACGACCGAGGCGGGCAGCCGCATCGAGGTCGGCCGCCGTCCGTCCGGCCAGCCCAGGGTCAGCCCGGCGACCGGAAAGACACCCGCGGGCAATCCGAGCAGCGGCGTCACGCGCTCGATGTGACTGCGCACGTAGCTGATCGGGCAGGTGCCGAGCCCGGCGAGTTCGGCCGCGGCCATGAACTGGGCCATCGCCAGCGCGCAATCGACGGCGGTGTTGAGGAAGGTGTCGAGGTTGTTGTTGGCGTGCGGCATGCCGTGCATCGCGCACAGGCGTTGCCCGCGCCGCATGTCGGCGCACCAGACGAGAAACACCGGAGCCGACGCAATCCACGGCATGGTACCGATCCAGTCGGCGATGCGCTTGATCCGCGCCGGGTCGCGCATGACGACGACCGAGTATTGCTGCAGGTCGGATTTGCTGGGCGCCGACTGCGCGACGGCGAGCAGCGCGTCGAGCAGGCTGTCGGACACCGGTTCGGCCCGATACCGGCGCGCCACCCGCCGATCGAGCAGGGCGGTCAGTTCGCGCGGCATCTCGCCTGTGCTCGCCGGCGGCGTGCCGTACCGCGCCTCGAGCAGGTGCGCGGCATCGGTGCTGGTTTGGTCCATCGGCGCAGCTTGCCCGATTGTGCCGATTGGACAAGCTCAATCCGCCCGGCGCCGACCGCCTCGGCGGTTGGACGCCCGGCCGCCCGCTTCGTATGCTGCGGCAAATCCGTTCGGAGGACGATCCCATGTCGGCTGCCACCCCCGAAAAAATCACCCGTGCGGCGGAGATGCTGGTTGCCGTGCATCGCTCCGGCGAACGCCTGCCGGACTTCCCGGACGCGGTCGCGCCGGCCGACGAGGACGAGGCATGGGCGGTGCAGCGCGAGGTGGTGCGGCTGATGGGCGATCGCATCGCCGGCTGGAAATGCGCGGCACCGCCGGGCCGGCCGCAATCCGGGGCGTGCATGATGGCGGCGGGATTTTTGCGCAGTCCCGCCCGATTGAAGATGCCGGCCGGTCAGGAGATGGGGATCGAGGGCGAGATCGCCGTGCGGCTGGGCGCCGACCTGCCCGGGCGCCCGGACGGGCAGCCGTACACCCGTGAGGACGTGCTCGCCGCGATCGCCGCGGTGATGCCGGCCATCGAGCTGGTCCGCAGCCGCTTCAATGACCCCCGTGCGGTGTCCCATTTCGCCGGCATGGCCGACAGCATCGGCAATGCCGGGTTCGTCCAAGGCGAGGACGCGCCTGACTGGCGCTCGCTCGACCTCTCACGTCTGCACGTCCGGCTCACCGTCGGGGATAAGGTCGAAGTGGATCAGGTAGGCGGCAACCCGTCGGGCGATCCGCTGCTGCCATTGGCCTGGCTGGCCAACCGGCTGATCGCGTCCGGGACGCACCTGCGCGCGGGCGAGATCGTCACGACGGGGAGCTGCACCGGGCTGCTGTTCGTCCCGCCGGGGCAGCGGGTGGTCGCGACGTTCGAGGGACTGGGCAGCGCGACCGTCGAGTTGCAGCCCGGCTAGTAGCCGCCTACCCGGTTGCGCGACAGCGAATGCCAGATGAACAGGACGATCACCGCGCCGACGATCGAGGCGATCAGGCCGGCCCCCTGTCCCGGACGATACCAGTGCAGCGCCTGGCCGATCCAGGTCGCAACGACGCCGCCGACGATTCCGAGAGCGGTGGTCAGGATGAATCCCTGGGGATTGTTCGGATGCGGCGAGATCAGCCGGGCGAGGAAACCTGCGATCGCCCCGATGATGATCGCGTAGATGATGCCCATGATCTTCCCTTGCTGGTTCGGTTCCGCCTAGCGATCGCCGACGAACGTCGTTCCGACGATGCGTATTAGGTCTTTCAGTTCGAACGGCTTCTGAAGCCGCTGAACGTCGCGGTACTCGGACGGTATGGCGCTGTCCCCGTAGCCGGTGAGGAATGCAAACGGAATACCGCGCGACGCCAATACCTGAGCGATCGGGAAGCAGGTACTCGCCCGCCAGGTTCACGTCCAGCAGCGCCCCATCCAGCTTTTCCCGCCGTGCCAGCTCGAGCGCGCGATTGACCCGCGCCGCCGGTCCGACGACCTCGCAACCGCAGTCCTGGAGCTGCTCCACGATGACATCGGCGACCAGCATCGTGTCCTCCACTACCAGGACCCGAAGGCCTTGCGGGTTACCGGGCGGCTGGCTGGCACCGCTCATCTCAGGCCTCTCCGCGCATGCGGGGCAACGGGAAGGCGATCCTGCATTGCAGCCCCTCCGGAGCGAGGTCCAGCGCCACGCTGCCTTCCAGCTCGTACTCGACGCTGCGCCGGACGAAGCCGGTTCCAAATCCCGCTTTGGGGTTCACGTCGACCGGCGGCCCGCCCCGCTCACGCCAGACCAGGTCGATTTGGTCGTCCAATCCCGGCTCCGCTGTCACCGTCCAGGATACCTTGACCCGGCCGCCTGCTGAACCAAGAGCGCCATACTTCACGGCGTTGGTCGTGAGCTCGTGCAACACCATCCCGAGCGTCACCGCGACGTTGGGCGGCAGCATCACCTCGGGCCCATCGATCTCGACGCTGCCTCGGCCGTCATTGTTGTAGCCATCGAGCGAGGCGGCGATCAGCGGCCCCAGACGGGCGCCCTCCCAGATCTCGCCCGACAACAGGTCGTGCGTGCGTCCCATCGCCGACAGCCGCGCCAGAAATGTCTGATGGAACTCCTCGACGGGCGGACTGCCGCGGGCCATGCGCGTCGCCAGCGAGCTGATGGTGGTCAGGATGTTCTTGACCCGGTGCTGCAGCTCGTGCTGCTGCGCCTCAGACCTCTTGCGCTGCGAGATGTCGACAATGGCGGCGATGGCGCCCCGTACCGTCCCGTCATCGTGCAGCAGCGGTGTCGCGGAGAGTATCACTTCCACGGTCTTGCCGCCGAACGACAGCAGCTGACCCTCTAGGCGGGGCGGGATCTTGCCGCTGCGGATCGCTTGCTGCAGCGGCTGTTCCTCGGGTGGGATCTCCCAATCACCGATGAAGAAGCGCAGCGGCATGGAGGCCGGCCGTAACCCAGTCCGATGGTCCGGCACGCCCAGCAGACGGGCAGCGTACTGGTTGATCATGATGTCGTCCTTGCCGCTCTCGGCGAACAGGACGCCGACCGGAACCAGATCCAGCAACGTCTCCAGACTGGAGATCCGCAAGCGAAGATCGTGCGCAAGCGCCGCGATCTGCGCCTGCGCGCTGGCGATCTGGGTGATGTCGGTAAAGGTGATCACGACACCGTTGATGACGTTCTCGCCAGTGCGATAGGGCAGGATGCGCATCACATACTGGGTGTCGTCTTCGTTGCTCTGCACCTTACGCTCGACCGTGCCAAGCGTACGAAGCACGCGCGCGGCATCGTCCTGCAGACTGTCGGACGTAAAGCGGGGGCGGACATGCGAGAGCGGGCGGCCGGTGTCGCTCTCGACAAGGCGGAAGACGTCCTTCGCGGCCGGCGTGAAGCCCTGGACCAGCATATCGCGATCGAGGAATATGGTCGCGATCTGCGTGCTTTCCAGCAGGTTGGCCATGTCGTTGTGGGCGCGGCTCAACTCCTCGACGCGGGCGTTCAGCTCGGCGTTGACTGTGTGGAGCTCCTCGTTGATCGATTGCAGTTCCTCCTTCGAGGTCTCCAGCTCCTCGTTGGTCGACTGCAACTCCTCGTTTATCGAGGAAAGTTCCTCGTTGCTCGACCGCAACTCCTCGTTGGAGGACTCCAGCTCCTCGGTCGTCGCCTGCAGCCGTTCCTTGGTGCTGCGAAGCTCGATCTCCATCTGCCGCACGTTGGCGGTCTCGATATCAACCTCGGTCGTGATGTCCTCGAGTCGGCGTAGTCTTGAAGGCACCGAGATCCTGGAACACGACCATGTAGAGCGCGTCCGGCGTGTCCTGATAGCGCAGCGGCTGGACGAAGAGGTCGATCTCCTGCCGCCCAACACTGGTGACGACGCCCACCTTGTTCTGGACGGCGATGCGCCCCGTGGTCGCCGCCTTGTGCAGCGCCGCCCGCAGATCCAGTCGCAATCCGCTGCGGGCCATGCTGAATATGTTGGTCTCCGGAGCCCCGGCCGGCAGCTCGAGATACGCGTCCAGTCCGGCCGGATGCGTGGATCAGGTCGCCTTCGACGTTGACCACGACATAGGCCGGCGCATAGCGGTCGAGCAACTGACGCTCGGCCGCCGCCTCCAAGCTGACGGCGCCCGGCCCGGCCCGGCCCGGCGCAGGCCCCCGGCGAACGCCCTCCGCCACGGTGAGCGGAAACACCGGCATGCGACGCTCGCTGCTGGCGCGGCGCTGGAAGATGCGGTTCACCTTCTCGACCGTCGAGAACAGCCGCGAGTGCCGCGTCACATGCTCCGAACCGCCGAGAAACAGGTATCCTGACGGGTTCAGCGCGTAGCTGAACAACGGCATCACACGATCCTGCAGCTCGTTGCCGAAGTAGATCAGCAAGTTGCGGCAGGAGATCAGGTCGAGCCGCGAGAATGGCGGGTTGCTGAGCAGGTTGTGCATCGAGACCAGGACCATCTCCCGCAGGTCGCTGGCGATGCGATAGGTGCCGTCCTCGCGTGTGAAGTATCGGTTCAGCCGCACCGGCGAAATATCCTTGGCGACCGTTGCCGGAAATCGGCCGATGCGGGCGAGGTCCAGCGCGTGCTCGTCGATGTCGCTGGCAAAAATCTGGATTTTTGGGCCGCCGCTGGCTTTCGGCATGTAGTCCCGCAGCAACATCGCAATCGAGTAGGCTTCCTCGCCGGTCGAGCATCCGGGAACCCAGACGCGGACGCGTGTCACTCGGACCCTTGCCATCGAACAGGCTCGGGATCACCTTGCGTTCCAGGGCGGCGAAGGCGTCCGGGTCCCGGAAGAAGCTGGTCACGCCGATCAGCAGATCCTGGAACAGCAGCGCGATCTCGTTCGGCTCCCGACGGAGCCGGTCGATGAAGGCGGCCTGGTCCGAGGTTTGCAGCACGTGCATGCGCCGCTGCACGCGCCGGATGATCGTGCGATCCTTGTAGTCGCTGAAATCGTGGCCGGTATGAGCGCGCAGCACCGCGCAGATCTGTTTCAGGTAGTCGGGCGACGCCGCCTCGCGGTTGTCCTGGTCCTCGTCCTGGATCGCCTGTTTGAAGAAGCTTGCCAGCTTGGCCGGCATGTCTTCGACGGGAAGCACGTAATCGACGAGGCCGGTCGCAACCGCGCTGCGCATCATCCCGTCATATTCGGCGTCCACCTGCGCCAGCGAAAAGCCGCCGTTCTCCTTGATCGCCCGCAACCCGATCGTGCCGTCGCTGCCGGTGCCGGACAGGATGATGCAAGCGGCGCGTGACCCCCGCTGCGCTGCCAGCGACATGAAGAACTCGTCGACCGAGCTGCGGCGCTCGCGATCCGACTCGGGCGTCGTCAACAGGAGCCGGTTGTCGGAGATCGTCAGCAGGGCGTTTGGGGGAATGACGTAGATGTGGTTCGGACGGATTTCGACATTATGTGTGACCCGTTCGACCGACAGCGGCGAACAGTGCGAAAGAACTTCAGCAAGCAGGCTCTGGCGTTCTGAATCAAGATGCTGGACGACGGCGAAGGCCATGCCGCAATCGGACGGAATGGCGGGCAGGAGGCGTTGCAGGGCATCGACACCGCCGGCCGACGCACCGATGCCGACGACCGGGCATCTTGCGGTCCGCTCCTCCCGAATAGACGCCTCGGGTTCGCTGCTCGGCAACGTCTCGGCAACCGTCAAAGGCGAGTCCGGCATCAATGGACCTCTTGCGCTTGGTCGTCGCCGAGCGGCATCAGGCGGTGTTCTTGCAGCATCGTTCGCACCACCGAGGCGTCCTCGTCATAGCCGCGCGCCCGATCGCGGAGTTGGCTCGCCAGCTCGACATGCCCGGCGGCCTCCTCCTGCTCTGCCATGCGGCGCGCGAGTTCAGCCCGCTCGTGATGCACCCGCATCAGGTTCCACAGCATCTCCTCGGCCCGGACCGCCTGTGAGGACAGCATCACCTGGCCGGTGTAGGCATGGCCAACGTGGCAACGATAGCGCAGCATGCTGCCGTCGTTGAGCTCCCACAGGGTCCCGTGGCACTCCGGACAGGTGAACCGGGACGGCACTCCCAACTGATCCTCGGCTGCCATGCCTGCCAATTCCTGGGCGGCGATCGCCGCCTCCAACCTGAGTTCAAGCGGGATGTCCGGGGTCTCGTCGGCCTGTTGGCCCGCCAGCCTCACCAGCAGCGGGGCCAGCTTGTCCGCGCTCACCATGTAGTCGACGTCGACATACCGCAACGCACTGCGTGGCATGTCGGGCATGGCAGCGTCGGCGGGATCTTGCACCACAGCCAGGCCGCCGCACCGTTTGATGGCGCTCAGACCGGCGGTTCCGTCATTCAAGGCGCCCGACAGAACGACCCCGATCACCCGGCCGCCAAAGCTGCACGCGGCTGAGCGAAACAAAGGGTCCACCGCCGGCCGCGCCATGTTCTCGCGCGGTCCCCGACGCAGCAGGAGATGGTTATCGTGCAGCAGCAGGTGAACTCCCGGCACGGCTACGGTAACCCGTCCCGCCTCGACCGTTGCACCGCTCGCCGCCTGAACGACGGGCAAAGTCGATGTGCGGTCGAGTATCTCGGCCAGGTGGCTCGAGGCGCCCATGTGCAAAACGATGAATATCGACGCCGGCAAATCGACCGGGAGTTCGGTCAGCACACGCTGCAAGACCTGCAGTCCCCCTGCCGAGGCACCAATTACGATGACATCGCGATTCTGCCAGTCCGAGCCGGGATTTGGTGCAGCCACCGACGGCTCCCTCATGTACCCCGATTGAGGCGTCTGTCACCTTGCGCTTGACCAGCACGCCGAGCGACGATTGTTCCGGCGACAGACTTGACTGATCCTAGCTGTTCGGCGCCGAGCTGGCCAGTTGTCCGAAGCGTAGTCGATTCACGCGAGAGGCGAAAAGCCGCTCACGTTCCGATGAACAGCCCCGCCCGCCCGAGCGATTGCTCGGTTTGTGCCACGATCTCGGCCAGCAGCTCGGCGGCCGGACGCACCGCATGGATCATCCCGAGGCCCTGGCCCGCGAAGCCGGGCACGATGTCGCCGCGTTCCGCCTGCAATGCCGCCGCCGTCACCGAGCCGGCGATCATGCCCTGGTACGGCATCGGCAAAGGCTCGATGCCGCTCTCGACATACGCCTCGGCCCATTTGTTGCGGATCATCCGCGCCGGCTTGCCGGTGAGCGAGCGGGAAACCACCGTGCTCTGGTCGTTGCCGGCGACGATCGCCTGCTTCTGGAAGTCGCGCAGTCCCGACTCCCGGGTGGCCAGGAAGGCGCTGCCGATCCACGCCCCTTCCGCGCCGAGCATCATCGCCGCCGCAACCCCGCGCCCGTCGGCGATGCCGCCCGCCCCGAGCACCGGCACCCGGCCCGCCACCGCGTCCACCACCTGCGGGATCAGCGCCATGGTGCCGATCGGCGAGTTGTGGCCGCCGCCGTCGTGGCCCTGCGCCACGACGAGGTCGACGCCGGTCTGCACCACGTTGCGCGCGTGCTTGGTCGCGCCCACCACGCACAGCACCTTCGTGCCGTTGGCGTGCAGCCGGTCCATCCAGGGTTCGGGGCTGCCGAGGCCGGCGGCGTAGAGCGCCACCCGTTCCTCGATCACCACCTCCATCTGCGCCTCGAAGAACTCCGCGCTCAGCACGGCAGGGCCGGCGGCGTCGAGCGGATCGTGGCCGGCGATCTGCCTGACCTCCTCGTCGGTCAGGTCGGCCAGCCCCTCGCGCTGGCGAAAATCGCGGGCGAACTGGCGGTGCTGCGGCAGCAGGTCACGGGGCGAGATGCCGGTGTTGTCGCCCTTGGGGCCGCGCCGCACCGAGGCGGGGAGCAGCGTGTCGACGCCGAACGGCTTGTCGGTCAGCTCGCGCGTGCGACGGATCCAGGCCCGCAACTGGTTCGGGCCGCAGGACGCCGCTCCGAGCACGCCCATGCCGCCGGCGTTCGACACCGCCGCGGCCAGTTCGGGCGTGCTGGCCCGCCCCATCCCGGCCAGCAGGATCGGATACCGGATGCCCAGCATCTCGCAAATCCGGGTTTGCAGCGCCATGACCAGCCCCTTGTTGTTTTCGGATCCGCGCTCACCCTTGCATTCGGCGGCATTAATGGGAACCGTGCGTCGCCATTCCTGGGAGACGCCGCATGTATGTCGCCATGAACCGCTTCAAGGTGCTCAAGGGGGCGGAGCAGGACTTCGAGACGGTGTGGACCTCGCGCGACACCCATCTCGGGGACGTGCCGGGGTTCATCGAGTTCCATCTGCTGCGCGGGCCGGAGGAGGAGGACCACGTTCTCTACGCCTCGCACACGATCTGGCGCAGCCACGCCGATTTCGAGGCGTGGACGCAATCGGAGGCGTTTCGTGCCGCGCATCGCAACGCCGGGCAGAACAAGCCGCTCTACGTCGGCCACCCCAATTTCGAGGGCTTCGAGGCGATCCAGACCGTCAAGCCGAGCCGCAAGTAGGTTCTCACCCCACCCTCTCCCGGCGGGAGAGGGCTTCTCCTTCCCCCGGAAGGAGGGATGACGCGAGGGTTCTACGCGCTCCGCTCCAGCAACTCGATGCTGACGTTCTCCGGCCCGCGCAGGAACGCGATTCGGACGCCGGGCCGGATGGTCGTGGGTTCCATGGTGAACTGGACGCCCTTGGCTTTCAGCCCGGCCACCGCATCGTCGATTCCCGTGACGCGCAGCCCGAGATGCTCAAGCCCGAGATAGGGCGCGCTCGGTGGCTGAGCGGCTCCCTCGTCGCGCACCGGCGCAATGAACACCCGGGCGCCGCACAGGTTCAAATCAATCCGCTCGCTGCCGTCCGCCTGCTTGGAGCGCAGCACCTCGGCCCCGAACATCGTTTCGTAGAACCGCGCGGTCGCCTCCGGGTCCGGGCTGCGGAGATGCATGTGGTCGTACTGGAACTGCGGCATGGTTTTCTCCTGATGGTTAGGTGGTGGCGGCTTCCTCGACGAAGCTGACCAGCAACTGGCCTTCCTGCACCGTGTCCCCGGCGCGGCAGGGCACGGTCGCCACCACCCCGTCCGCCGGCGCAGCGAGGCGGAACACGGTCTTCATCGCCTCCAGAACGACCAAAACCTCGCCGCGGGTCACCGCCTGACCGGGCTCGGCGTGAATATCCTTCACCTGGCCGGGGATCGGCGCGACCAGCCGGCTCCCGGCCACGTTCTCGTCGGCATCGGCGGCACTCGGGTCCGGCAGGCGCAGCCGCCAGGTCTCGCCCCGCAGCCGCACCGTGATGCTCTCACCCTGATGCTCGAAGCGGGCGTATCCCCGCATCCCGTCAAGCTCGAAGCCCAGTTCGCCATCGGCTGCGCGCCAAGCGCGCCCGTTCGCCGATCCGCTCCCGGCCGTCAGCGTCCATCCGGTGCCGCAGCGCCGCAGCCGGACCGAGTATTCCTCGGTGTCGGCGAGGAACGCCAGACGGTGCTCCGGCATGGCGTTGGGCCACCAGGAGTCCCGCGCGTTCCAGGGCGAGTGCGGGTCCGTCGAGCCGAGTGCGATCCGGGCGGCCCGTTCCGTGGTCTCGGTCACCACTCCGAGCGCGGCCACCGCCAGCACCGGGAACGGCGGCGCCGGCTGCGGCGCGAGCAGCGTGTCCGCGTGCCGCTCGATGAAGGCGGTGTCGATCCGGCCGTCGCGGAACGCCTCGGTGCCGGCGATCCGGCTCAGCAGGTCGAGGTTGGTGGCGACCCCGGCAACCTCACAGGCCGCTAGTGCGGCGCGCAACGTCGCCAGTGCTGCCGGGCGATCGTCGGCGTGGCAGATCAGCTTGGCGATCATCGCATCGTAATGCACCGAGATCGTATCGCCCGCGCGCACGCCGGCATCGATCCGAACCGAGGCGGTCTCGGGCGGCGTGCGGAACGCGACAAGCCGGCCGATCGAGGGAGAAAAATCGCGCGCCGGATCCTCGGCGTAGATCCGCGCCTCGATCGCGTGCCCATGCAGCCGGATGGCGTCCTGCGACGCCGGCAGGGGTTCGCCGGCGGCGACGCGGAGCTGCCACTCGACGAGATCGAACCCGGTGACCATCTCGGTGACGGGATGCTCGACCTGGAGGCGGGTGTTCATCTCCAGGAAGAAAAAACCGGTTTCATCGGCGACGAACTCGACCGTGCCGGCGCCGACGTAGCCGACCGCGCGTGCCGCGGCGACCGCCGCCCCGCCCATCGCCGCCCGACGCTTGGCATCGAGGCCCGGCGCCGGCGCTTCCTCGATCACCTTCTGGTGCCGCCGCTGCGTCGAGCAGTCGCGCTCAAACAGGTGTACCACGTTGCCGTGCTTGTCGCCGAACACCTGGACCTCGATGTGCCGGGGGCGCACGAGATAGCGTTCGATCAGCACCCGGTCCTCGCCGAACGCGGCGGCGCCCTCCTGGCGGGCCGACGCCAGCGCCTCTCCGAACTCC
This sequence comes from uncultured Alphaproteobacteria bacterium, assembly GCA_963719345.1. Taxonomy (GTDB): domain Bacteria; phylum Pseudomonadota; class Alphaproteobacteria; order Acetobacterales; family Acetobacteraceae; genus CAVRCA01. The sequence goes on along the minus strand of CAVRCA010000001.1, from coordinate 1,513,197 downwards.
GCCGCCTCGCGCACCACACGCATTCCGCGGCCGCCGCCACCGGCCACCGCCTTGATGACAACCGGAAAGCCGATGCGGCGCGCGGCGTCGGCAAGGAAATCGGGGTCTTGGTCCTCGCCGTGATAGCCGGGCAGCAGCGGCACGCCCGACGTTTCCATCAACGCCTTCGCCGCCGCTTTCGAGCCCATCGCCCGCATCGCCGCCGCGGACGGGCCGACGAAGATCAGGCCGGCCCGCTCGCAGGCTTCGGCGAAATCGGGGTTCTCGGACAGGAACCCGTAGCCCGGATGCACCGCCTCGGCGCCGGAGCGCCGCGCCGCCTCGACGATGCGGCCGATGTCGAGATAGCTCTCGCGCGCCGGCGGCGGCCCGATGCGGACGGCTCGATCGGCTCTTTCCACATGCAGCGCCCCGGCGTCGGCGTCGGAGTAGACCGCGACGGTCGTGATCCCCATGCGCCGGGCGGTGCGCGTGATGCGGCAGGCGATCTCGCCGCGGTTGGCGATCAGCAGGGAGGAGAACACCGTGTCCGCGCCTACATCCGGAACACGCCGAAGCGGGTTTTTTCCACCGGCGCGTTCAATGCCGCCGACAGCGACAGGCCGAGCACGCGCCGGGTGTCCGCCGGGTCGATGATGCCGTCGTCCCACAGCCGCGCGGTCGCGTAATAGGGATGCCCCTGCTCCTCGAACTGAGTGCGGAGCGGCGCCTTGAACTTTTCCTCTTCCGCGGCCGACCATTCGGTGCCGCGCGCGGCGAAATTGTCGCGCCGGACCTGGGCAAGCACGCTGGCCGCCTGCTCGCCGCCCATCACCGAGATGCGCGCATTTGGCCACATCCACAGAAAACGCGGGTCGTAGGCGCGACCGCACATGCCGTAGTTCCCGGCGCCGTAGCTGCCGCCGATGATGAATGTGAACTTCGGGACCGAGGTCGAGGCGACGGCGGTCACCATCTTCGCGCCGTCCTTGGCGATCCCGCCCGCCTCGTACTTTCGGCCGACCATGAAGCCGGTGATGTTCTGCAGAAAGACGAGGGGAATGCCGCGCTGGCTGCACAGCTCGATGAAATGCGCCGCCTTCAGCGCCGACTCGGAAAACAGGATTCCGTTGTTGCCGATGATGCCGACCGGATAGCCGTAGACGTGCGCAAAACCGCAGACCACCGTGGTGGCGTAGAGCCGCTTGAACTCGTCGAACTCGCTGCCATCGACGACGCGGGCGATCACCTCGCGCACGTCGTACGGCGCGCGAAGGTCGGCTGGGACGACGCCGTAGAGTTCGCTCGGATCGTGCAGCGGCTCGCAGGGCGTGCGCGTGACGACGTTCGGTTGCTTGTCGCGGTTGAGGGCGGCAACGATGCGTCGGCACAGGGCGAGCGCATGGCGGTCGTCGTTCGCGTAGTGGTCCACCACGCCGGAGGTGCGCGCGTGAACGTCGGCGCCGCCGAGTTCTTCCGCCGTCACCACTTCGCCGATGGCGGCCTTCACCAGCGGCGGTCCACCGAGGAAGATGGTGCCCTGGTTGCGCACGATGATGCTCTCGTCCGACATCGCCGGCACGTAGGCGCCGCCGGCGGTGCAGGAACCCATCACCACCGCGATCTGCGGGATGCGCTCCGCCGACATGGTGGCCTGATTGAAAAAAATCCGGCCGAAATGCTCGCGATCCGGAAAGATCTCGTCCTGCTGCGGCAGGAACGCGCCGCCCGAGTTCACGAGATAGATGCACGGCAGCCGGTTGGCACGCGCGATCTCCTGCGCCCTTAGGTGTTTCTTCACGGTCATCGGAAAATAGGTGCCGCCCTTCACCGTCGCGTCGTTGGCGACGATGACGCACTCGCTCCCGGAGACGCGCCCGATGCCGGTGATGACCCCGGCGGACGGGACTTCGCCGCCGTACATGCCGTAGGCGGCGAGCTGGGAGAATTCGAGAAACGGGGAGAGCGGGTCGATCAGCGCCTGCACCCGCTCACGCGGCAGCAGCTTGCGGCGCCCCTGATGCCGCTTGCGCGCCGCCTCGCCGCCGCCCTGCTCGGCCTCCGCCACGCGGGCGCGCAGATCCTCGACCTGGGCCCGCATTGCGGCGTCGTTGGCGGCGAACTCGTCGGAGCGCCGGCTGAGGTCGGAGCGCAGGACCGTCATGCGGTCTCGCGGAACAGTTCGCGGCCGATCAGCATGCGGCGGATCTCGCTGGTGCCGGCGCCGATCTCGTACAGCTTTGCGTCACGCAGCAGCCGCCCCGTCGGATAGTCGTTGATGTAGCCGTTGCCGCCGAGCGCCTGGATCGCCTCGAGCGCCATCCAGGTCGCCTTCTCCGCTGCATAGAGAATAGCTCCGGCGGCGTCCTTGCGCGTCGTCTCGCCGCGATCGCACGCGCGGGCCACGGCGTAGACGTAGGCCCGGCTGGCGTTCATCGTGGTGTACATGTCGGCGATCTTGCCCTGCATGAGCTGGAACTCGCCGATCGGCTGACCAAACTGCTTTCGTTCGTGCACGTACGGCATCACCGCGTCCATGCAGGCCTGCATGATGCCGAGCGGCCCGGCGGCCAGCACCGCGCGCTCGTAATCGAGCCCGCTCATCAGCACATTGACGCCGCGTCCGACCGCGCCGAGCACGTTCTCCTCCGGCACCTCGCAATCCTCGAACACCAGCTCACAGGTGTTCGAGCCGCGCATTCCGAGCTTGTCGAGCTTCTGGGCGGTGGAAAACCCGGAAAAACCTTTTTCGATCAGGAACGCGGTGATGCCGCGCGGCCCCGGCGTCGGATCGGTTTTTGCGTAGACCACCAGCGTGTCGGCGTTCGGCCCGTTGGTGATCCACATCTTCGAGCCGTTGAGCACGAACCGGTCACCGCGCTTCTCCGCCCGCGTCCGCATCCCGACCACGTCGGACCCTGCGCCCGGCTCGGACATCGCCAGCGCCCCCACCTGCTCGCCGGCGATCAGCCCAGGCAGGTAGCGGCGCTTCTGCGCCTCGGTGCCGTTGCGGCGGATCTGGTTGACGCAGAGATTGGAGTGGGCACCGTAGGATAGGCCGACGGATGCCGAGGCGCGGGAGATTTCCTCCATCGCGACCACGTGCTCGAGGTAGCCCATCCCGGCGCCGCCGTACTCCTCCTCGACCGTGATGCCGAGCACGCCGAGGGCGCCCATCTTGCGCCAGAGGTCGGCGGGAAAGTCGTTCTCGCGGTCGATGACGGCGGCGCGCGGCGCGATCTCGGTGGCGGCAAAGCCCGCCACTTGGTCCCGCAGCATGTCCGCCGTCTCGCCGAGGTTGAAATCTAGCCCCGGCAGCCTGTTCGGGATGGACGGCATGCTCTGGCAAATCCCTCCGGCCTTGAAGTAGCCTTCTCCCGCGAGCATCGCCGATTTCGCCACCCCCGCCAAGCCATGTCGGTCGGGGGAGTAGTTTTTGGGCGGGTCGCGAGGGAGGGAGCGATGACCATAACGGCACCGAGCTACGCCTGCGGAACATCGGATAAGCCGCTGCTGGGCGAGACGATCGGCGTCCAGTTCGACCGGACCGTGGCGCGTTGGCCCGACCGACCCGCCCTCATTGCCCGCCAGCAGGGAGTTCGATGGACTTGGCGTGAGCTGGCAGAACGGGTCGACGCTTTCGCCGCCGGCCTGCTCGCACTCGGCCTAGTCCCCGGCGATCGCGTGGGAATCTGGTCACCCAATAATTCCGAGTGGACGGTCGCCCAATTCGCAACCGCGAAGCTGGGGCTGATCCTGGTAAACATCAACCCGGCCTACCGAGTATTCGAGCTGGAATACGCGCTCAACAAGGCCGGTTGCCGGGCGCTGATCACCGCTACCGCTTTCAAGTCGAGCGACTACATCGCCATGCTGACAAACGTGGCACCGGAGCTGCGCGACGCCGAGCCTGGACAGTTAAAGGCGGAGAAGCTGCCGCGGCTGGAGATCGTGATCCAGATCGGCGGTGCAACGGTGCGTGGCGCGATCCCGTTCGACCGCGTGTATCAGTGCGGCAGCGCAGCCGAGCACGCACGCCTGCCCGAGATCGGCGCCGCGCTGCAGTTCGACGACCCAATCAACATCCAGTTCACCTCGGGCACAACGGGCGCCCCGAAAGGGGCTACGCTCACCCACCACAATATCCTGAACAATGGTTTGTCGCTCGGCGATCGGATGTGCTTCACGGAACAAGACAAGGTCTGCATCCCGGTGCCGCTATATCATTGTTTCGGCATGGTTATCGGCAACCTGGCTTGCCTTACCCACGGTTCGGCCATGGTTTATCCTGCGGAGGGATTCGATCCGCTGGCAACCTTGCAGACCGTTTCCGAGGAACGCTGCACCGCGCTCTACGGTGTGCCCACGATGTTTATCGCGCAAGTGCAGCATCCGGATTTCGACAAATTCGACTTCTCAAGCCTGCGCACCGGGGTGATGGCAGGCGCGCCCTGTCCCATCGAGGTGATGCGTCGCGTTATCGAACGGATGCATTGTCGTGAGATGACGATCGGCTATGGCATGACTGAGACCAGCCCGGTCAGCACCCTGAGCGCGCTACGACGACTCGCTTGAACGCCGCGTCTCCACCGTTGGGCGGGCGCTTCCCTATATCGAGATCAAGATCGTTGACACGGAAGGTCGCATTGTGCCGCGCGGCACCCCAGGCGAGTTCTGCACCCGCGGCTACTCGGTGATGCTCGGTTACTGGGACGACGAGGAGCGCACCGCGCAGGCGATCGACCGCGCGGGGTGGATGCACACCGGCGACCTCGCGACGATGGACGAGGCGGGCTACTGCAACATCGTCGGCCGCATCAAGGACCTGGTGATCCGCGGCGGCGAGAACGTCTATCCGCGCGAAGTGGAAGAGTTCCTCTACCGCCACCCGAAAATTGAGGAGGTGCAAGTTTTCGGGGTGCCGGACGAAAAGTTCGGCGAAGAGCTGTGCGCCTGGATCCGACCGAATGCGGGCGAGAGCTTGACCGAGGACGAGGTGCGCGCGTTCTGTCGTGACCAGATCGCCCACTACAAGGTCCCGCGCTACATCCGCTTCGTCGAGGATTTCCCGATGACCGTGACCGGCAAAATGCAGAAATTCCTGATGCGCGAGCGAATGGTCGAGGAGATCGGCACGCGCGAGTTGGCGACGGCGTGATGTCCCAAGCCGTCGCCAGGAGCGCCAGCGATGCCGTATGAGACGATCGACTTCGAGATCAGCGACAACGTCGCCTGGATCCGCATCAACCGGCCCGCCTCGTTCAATGCCGTGACCCTGAAAGTCGGGCAGGAACTGCTCGAAATCGCCAATCTGTGCGGCTCCGACAAGCGAGTGCGCGCAGCGGTGCTGACCGGCACCGGCGAGCGCGCGTTCTGCGCCGGCGGCGACGTCACCGCTTTCGCCGCCAACCCGGAGCGAATCGAAATCCTGCTCAAGGAGATGACGGCCCCTCTGCATGTCGCCGTCTCGCGTTTCGCTTGGATGCGGGCGCCGCTGATCGCCGCCATCAATGGGGTCGCCGCCGGGGCAGGGCTCAGCCTGGTCGCCTGCTGCGACCTCGCGATCGCCGCCGAGCATGCGAAGTTCACCAGTGCCTATACCCAGATCGGCCTGACGCCGGACGGCAGCTCCACCTATTTCCTGAGCCGCATCCTCGGCACAAGGCGCGCGATGGACCTGTACCTGACCAACCGGACGTTGACCGCGGCGGAGGCGCTGGAATGGGGGCTGGTGAACCGGGTAGTCCCGGCCGATCAGCTCATCGAGCAGGCCGGTGCGCTGGCCCGCCAATTGGCGCACGGACCGACGGAGGCCTATGGCGGGGTCAAGAAGCTGCTGCTGCACGCGCCGAACGAAACGCTGGAATCCCAGATGGAACGGGAGACACGCATGATCGCGCGTTCCGGCAACACGGCGGATGGCCGCGAGGGCGTCCGTGCGTTCGTGGAAAAGCGCAAACCGGTGTTCCGGGGGGAGTAGGCGTTCCCGCTCACATTTCTGCCATCGCGCTTGCGGTCACCGCTGGATCATCGAGATCGGTAGCATGATCGATCCTATCACCCGCCTCGCCACCCGTGCCGCCTATGGCGCAAGCCAGTTGCCGCGGGTCGGTTGGTTCATCGGGCACGGCCTCGCCATGCGTCGGCTGTCGCGAGTGATAAACGGCGAGAGCACCCGGCCTCCGGCCCGGACGGACAACCCAGTGCCCGATCGGAACCGCCTCTATGTCGATATGGCCGCCCTTTTCCGGCGCGACATCGCCAATGTCGAGGCGGGACTCTATCCGTTTCCCCTCGACCGTGACGGCTCCCTGTCCACGCTGCTCGATCGCTCGCGTCTGTTCTTCTCGGATCTGCCCGAGGTACACCGGCGGCGCGAAGGCGGCGTACACAGCGAGGTGCTGACCGAGGAGACCCGTGGCAAACGGCCCCGTTACTATCTCCAGAATTTCCACTTTCAGTCGGGCGGCTGGCTGACGGACGACTCGGCCCAGCGTTACGACACCCAGGTCGAGGTGTTCTTCAGTGGCACGGCGAACGCCATGCGCCGCCAGGTCTTGCCGGAGTTGCACGAGGTTTTCGCCGGCCGCGACCAGCGCGGGCTGCAACTCCTCGATGCTGGCTGCGGCACGGGACGTTCGCTCGATTTCGTCAAGCAGGTCTGGCCGCGGCTGCCTGTTACCGGCCTCGACCTGTCAGAGGCGTACATCCGCGAGGCGCGAAGGCACTTGGCTCGCCGCTCCTGGGCGAACCTCATTGTCGCGAACGCCGAAGCGATTCCGCTTGCCGATGCGAGCCAGGACGCGGTCACGAGCACCTTCGTCTTCCACGAGCTGCCGCCGAAGGTGCGCCGGACCGTGCTCGGGGAATTCGCTCGCGTTCTGAAGCCCGGAGGGCGTTTGGTGATCATCGATTCGCTGCAGAGCGGCGACAGGCCGGAGTACGAGGGCCTGCTCGACCTCTTTCCGCAGAACTTTCATGAGCCCTATTTCGCCAGCTACACGAGGGAGGATTTCGGCCGGCTGGCGAGCGATCGCGGCCTGACCCACGTCCGGGACACCCAGGCGTTCGTTTCAAAGGTCATGGTGTTCGATAAGCTGGGATGATCGCGTCCCGGTAGACCTTACCCAACCCTCTCACGAGGGGAGCAGGCTTCTCTCTCCCTCCTCTAGGAAGAGAGCCTTCTCTCGTCGCCCGACCGAAAAAGGCTTTCTTCTCCCTCTTCCTCCGGGAGAGAGTCGGGGTGGGGGACTAGCCGCATGTTCATCCTTTCGAAAATCGCCGGCTTGCTGCTGCGCCCGAGCACGCTGCTGCTGCTTTGCTGCCTGGGAGGGTTGGCGGCGCGGCGGCGGTGGCTGCTGCTCATCGGCGTCGGCGGCTTTGTCGTGGTGTTGCTTCTGCCGCTCGATCAATGGGCCCTGCTGCCGCTTGAAGATCGCTTTCCGCAGGTCACGGAATGGCCCGCGCGCATTGATGGGATCGTCGTGCTCGGCGGGGCGGTGGACGCGCAACTCTCCGCCGACCGCGGCCGACCGTCCTTGACCAGCGCGGCGGAGCGGATGACCGAGGCGGTGATCCTCGCGCGACGCTACCCCGACGCGCGGCTCGTGTTCACCGGCGGACAGGGCGCGCTGTTCCCCGGTCAGGTCGGCGAGGCGGACGAAGCAGTAAAGCTGTTTATGGACCTCGGCATCGCGCGGGACCGGCTGGTCATGGAAGGCGCGTCGCGCACCACCTACGAAAACGCCATCATGACCAAGCGGATCGTCCAGCCTGGTCCGGGCGAAACCTGGGTGCTGATCACCTCCGCCGACCACGTCGCGCGCGGCATCGGTGCATTCCGGGCGGTGGGCTGGGACATGCTGGCCTGGCCGGTGGGCTACAAGAGCGGGCACGACTGGCGGCTTTGGCTGCCGTCCTCGCTCGGCAGCCGGCTCGGCGGCCTCGACGAAGCCGCCCACGAGTGGGTCGGGCTAGTCGCCTATTGGGCGCTCGGTCACAGCAGCGCACTGTTTCCAGGGCCTCACTTTCCGGGGCGTCACTCCGCTACCATTTCGCCGGAGCCGCCGAACTCGGCCGGGAAATCCTTCAGCTTTGGCAGCCCGTCGCGCATCGGCAGCACCGTTTCCGAATAATTCAAATGCAACGCCGGAGCGAACGGAAGATCCGGAAGCGTCGCGGCGAACACGTCGACCGCATTGATCGGCGGATGCTGCGCCATCAGATGGCCACCGCACAGGCGGCAATACTGACGGTGGCTCATGTCCGTCTTGCGGTAGGTCTCGATGTTCTCGCCGCCTTTCGTCACCGTGACCGCCTCGGGTGACCAGATCGTGAAGGCGTTGACCGGTCCCCCGGACCAGGAACGGCATGACCGGCAATGGCAGTAGCCCATGGCGTTGGGCTGCCCGGTGGCCCGGATCTCGACGGCGCCGCAGAAGCACGTTCCCGTATAAGAGTCGCTCATAGGTCCCCCTCTTTGGCGATCATTGGGATTGTCGTCCGATTTCGCCCCGATACAAGAAGATTTCGATGTGGCCGCGTGGACGCTCCTTCCCCCATCCCGTAAACTCGCTCCATAGCGCGGAAGGGGAGGGGTATCATGAGCGACAAGCTGCTCGTTCGTCTGGAGACCGAGGGCGATGTCGCCGTCATCGTGGTTGACAATCCGCCGGTGAACGCGCTCAGCCCCGGCGTGCCGGAGGGCATCATCGACGCCGTAACCCGCGCCAACGCCGACCCGGCTATCAAGTCGATCGTGCTGATCGGCGCCGGGCGCGCCTTCATCGCCGGCGCCGATATCCGCCAGTTCGGCACCGGCCGGGTCCGGCCGCCTCTTGGCGAGCGCAGCTACGACTTCCTCGACCGCAGCGACAAACCGATCGTCGCGGCGATCCACGGCTTCGCGCTCGGCGGCGGCCTGGAGAACGCAATGGCTTGCAATTACCGCATCGCGGTCCGCAGCGCGAAGGTGGGATTGCCCGAAGTGCTGATCGGTATTCTCCCCGGCGGCGGCGGGACTCAGCGGCTGCCCCGGTTGGCCGGTCCGAAGGCGGCGCTGGAAATGATCGTCTCGGGCCGGCACGTGCCCGCCGAGGAGGTGCACAAGCTCGGCATCGTGGACGCGGTGGTGGACGACGCGGCCGATCTGCGAGCAGCGGCGGTGAAGGTCGCCCGCGAGATCGCCGAGATCCGCCCGCTGCCGCGGGTCAGCGAAAAGACCGACAAGCTGCAGGAAGCGCGCGACGAACCCGGGATGTTCGATGGCATGCGCAAAAGCATCGCCCGACGCGCACGCAACCAGAAAGCGCCGTACAATTGCATTGCCGCGGTCGAGGCCGCATGCACGCTGCCCTTCCCGCAGGGCCTCGCGCGCGAGCAGGAACTCTTTCAGGAACTGGAGAACGCGGACGAGGCGCGGGCCTTGCGCTACGCGTTTTTTGCCGAGCGCGAAGTGGCGAAACTGCCGGATATCCCGGCCGCTACGCCGATCAAGGATATCGAGACCGCCGCGATCATCGGCGCGGGCACGATGGGCGGCGGCATCGCCATGAGTTTTGCCGATCACGGCTATCCGGTGCGCGTGCTTGAAGCGACGCAGGAGGCGCTGGACCGCGGCATGGACCGCATCCGCAAGAATTATGAAACCTCCGTCAAGCGCGGCAGCCTGGCGGCCGACGAGATGGAACGGCGCTTTGCCCGCATCCGGCCGGTCACGAGTTACGACGAGATCGGCGACGCCGACGTGGCGATCGAGGTCGTGTTCGAGGAAATCCCGGTCAAGCAGGAGGTGTTTCGCAAGCTCGACGCGGCGATGAAGCCGGGCGCGCTGCTGCTGACCAACACGTCGGCGATCGACATCGACCGGATGGCGGAGGTGACGAAGCGGCCGCAGGATGTCGCCGGGTCGCATTTCTTCAGCCCTGCCAACGTGATGAAGCTGCTGGAGGTGGTGAAGGGCACAAAGAGCGCGCCCGAGGTGCTGGCCACGACGATGGCGCTGGGAAGGAAGATCGGCAAGATCAGCGCGATGGCCGGGAATTGCGACGGCTTCGTCGCCAACCGCTCGCGCGCGCCGTTCAATTCGGAAATGGTCATCCTGCTGGAGGAGGGCGCGCTGCCCGAGCAGGTCGACAAGGTGATGGTCGATTTCGGCTATCCGATGGGTCCGTTCGCCGTCGGCGATCTGGCGGGACTTGACATCGGCTATGCGGGACGTCGGCGGCGTGCTGCCGAAAACCCGAACTACCGCAAGCTGCCGATAGCCGACCGCATCGTGGAGATGGGCCGACACGGCCAGAAGACCGGCGCCGGCTGGTACCGCTACGAGAAGGGCGACCGCACCCCGCATCCGGACCCGGAGGTTGCGCGCGTCATCAAGGAATTCGCCGCCGAGACGGGCGGGACGCAGCGCAGCTTCTCCGACGAGGAGATCCTGCGGCGGCTGTTGTTCTCCTCGTTGAACGAGGCGTGCAAGATCCTGGAGGAGGGAATTGCCTACCGCGCCAGCGATATCGACGTGATGTGGCTGCACGGCTTCGGCTTCCCGCGCTATCGCGGGGGGCTGATGTTCTGGGCCGACCAGATCGGCGTACGAACGGTGTACGACCAGATCCGCAACTGGCATCAGCGATACGGCGAACGCTGGACCCCCGCCGCGCTGCTTCGCGAGCTGGCCGAGAGCGGCACGTCGTTCCGTGACGCCAAACCCCGCTCCCGCGCATGATCGACAAGACCGTCGGCTCGGTCGCCGAGGCGCTGGCCGACGTGAAGGATGGCTCGGTGGTTCTCGTCGCCGGTTTCGGCGGGGTCGGCGAACCGCGCGACCTGCTGGAGGGCTTGATCGCGCAGGGCGCCAAGGATCTGACGATCGTGCAGAACGCGGCCGGGCGGGACACCGCCGGAACCGGTCGTCTGGTCGGGCTCGGCCGGGTCCGCAAGCTGATCACCACCTATGTCAGCCGGGCGCACGCCAACTTCGTCCAGCAGCATTACGAATCCGGTGAACTGGAACTGGAGATGGTGCCGCAGGGCACGCTTGCCGAGCGCATCCGCGCCGGCGGCGCGGGTGTGCCCGCGTTCTATACCGCGACCTCGGTCGGTACTTTGATCGCGCGCGGCAAGGAAGCACGACGCTTCGGCGAACGTGACTACGTGATGGAACACGCCATCAAGGGCGACGTCGCGTTGGTGGAGGCGTGGGAGGCGGATCGCTGGGGCAATCTCACCTATCGCGCGTCCGGCAACAATTTCAATGCGGTCGTGGCGACGGCCGCTTCCCTCACCATCGTGCAGAGTCAGCACATGCGCGAACTCGGCGAAATCGCGCCCGAGCGCGTCCATACGCCCGGCATCTTCGTCAGCCGTGTCGTTCACGTCCCCTGCGGCGATCCGCCTGAGTAGCGCCAACGCTCCTGCCAGCCTGCTTTGATCGGAGACGTCCGCCGGCAAGCGGCTTTTGGCAAGGCAGATTAACGGCAGCGGCGGCTCCGGTCTCGGCAGCACCGTCTTCATCTTCCGTTTACCCACGTCGTCGCATGGTGCCGTCCGCTCTCGCGGGCAGGCGGAGAGCACCAGGAGCGAGATCGATGGCGCCGGACTTCGCAACGCTCCGCACCCGGATGGCCGCGCTCGCCGACCGACTGGACGGACCACTGGTGGTCATCGACGTCGGCGCGCAGTCACTGCACGGCGAGGATCATGTCTACGCGCCGCTCCGGCGTCTTGATCTTCCGACCCGCGTGATCGGGTTCGAGCCGCTGCCCGATCGTGCCGCGGCACGCCGGGCGGAGGAGGCCGGCCATGCCTGCGAGATCATCGAGGCCTTCATCGGCGACGGCACCCGCCGAGTCTTCCACGAGAACAACTCCAGCGGCACGTCGTCGCTGCTGCCGCTGAACCCGGCGGTGTGCGCGGGCTATGCCTCCCTGGGGGGGCTGCGCACTGTCGCAACGTCGCCCGTGCAGACCGCCACCCTCGACGGCCTGTTCGCGGCGGACGATTCCGCCGTGGACTTCCTCAAGCTCGACATCCAGGGCTTTGAATTGCCGGCGCTGCAGGGTGCCGTTTCGCTGCTGCCGCGGGTCGCCGTCATCCAGAGCGAGGTGGAGTTCGCCCCCATCTACGCCGGCCAGGCGCTGTTTTCGGAACTTGAGCTCTTCTTGCGCGGGCACGGCTTCGACTTCCTCGATTTCCACGCCCCGGCCCGCCGCGCGCCGGTGGTGCCGTCCGGGGCGATCCGCAACGAGCAACTGCTGTGGGCCGACGCGCTGTTCATCGCCGGCCTCGCGACGGCGTCCGACCGCGCGCTGCTCGCCCAGGCCATCCTCGCGGTCGCGTTGTACGGGCGGCTCTCGGTCGCCGAGCGTGCGCTCGCCGCCTATGACCGGCGGCACGGCACGGCGCTCGCGGCCACCATCGCCGCCCTTGCCTGAAGGATCGCTCGTGCCGCAGCAGGCCCATATGCTCCCGATCCCGTGGCTCGACGATGAAAAGGCCGACCTCTGGGTTGCCGGCCAGACCAACACGGCGCTGCGCGACCAGGCGGCGGTCGATCGCGCCGAGCGCCTGCTGCACGAGGCCGGACTGGCCCTGCATCCCGACCGCCCAAAGAATTGGGACGGCCTGCTCGCCCTGTTCCACGCCCTCGCCGCCGCCTCCGCCGGACCGGGAACCCGGCTTGCGGTGTTGGACGCCGGGGCGGAGCGCTATTCCGCTTTCCTGCCGGCGCTGCGGCGCCTCGGGTTCTCGGGCCTGACCGGGATCAATCTCGTGTTCGACGGCGAGGAGCGGGCGGACGGGATCGTGTTCCGTCATGGCGACATCACCAGCACCGGCCTGCCGCCCGCCTCGTGCGACTACATCGCCTGCCTCAGCGTCATCGAGCACGGCGTGGACGTCGCCGCGTTCCTCCGCGAATCGGCCCGGCTGCTGCGACCGGGCGGCCGGCTGTTCGTGTCGTTCGACTACTGGCAGGAGGCCATCGACACACGAGGCCAATATGCCTACGGCGTGCCGGTGCGCGTCCTCACCGCTGCGGACGTTGCGACCATGCTCGCGGAGGCGCGGGAAGTGGGCCTGGCGCTCGACGGGCCAGCCGACTTCGCCTGCCGCGAGCGGGTGGTGCACTGGCGCCGGCTCGACCTGCGCTACACCTTCGCCAACGTGCTGTTTCGAAGGAACTGAGCCGCCGCGCGCCGATCAGTATCCGAGCGCCCGCGGCAGCCACAGGGTCAGACCCGGCGTGAACGCGATCACCAGCAGGCACAGGAACAGCAAGCCGAGATAGCGCAGCATCGGTCGGACCGTCACCTCGATCGGCACGCCGCCGATGAGGCAGGCGCCGTAGAGACCGAGCCCGAGCGGCGGCGCAAACAGCCCGATGCCCATGGCGACGACCAGCACCACCCCATAGTGCAGTGGCCCGATGCCGAGCTGGATCGCCACCGGCATCAGCAACGGCGCGAAGATGATCAGCGCTGCCGCACCCTCCAGGACCGATCCCATGAAGATGAGAATGACGATCGAGAGCAGCATGAACAGCCAGCCGCCGCTGCTGTTGGACAGGCCGATCAGCATCTCGGCCAAGGCGTGCGGGATCTGCTGCAGGGTCAGCACGAAGGCCATCGCCTGCGCGGCGGCGACGATGAACAGCACAAGTCCCGAGCGGGTCGCCGAGTTGACGAAGGTGCGCGCCGCCGTGCGCCAGGTGAGTTCGCGGAACACCACCCCGCCCGCCAGCAGGGCGTAGATCGCGGCAAAGGCCGAGATCTCGGTCGCGGTGGCGAAGCCCGATTTGAAGCCGCCGAAGATGAGGACGATCAGCCCCACGGTGACGACCGCGCCGCCCCACAGCTCCGACATCGGCCGGCGTGGCAGGGCGTCCCAGTCGGCGGCTGACACGCGGCTGCCGAACACGATCGCCGAGGCGACCAGCACCAGCGCCATGAAGCCCGCCGGCAGCAGCCCGGCGACGAACAGCCCGCCGATCGAGATGTTGGCGACGAAGCCCAGAATGATCAGGTTGATGCAGGGCGGGATGGTTTCTGCCATCACCGCCGAGGCGGCCAGCAGCGCCACCGCGCCGCCAGGGTTCTGCCGGGACTTGCGCGCCGCCGGGATCAGCACCGAGCCGACCGCCGCGACGTCGGCCATCTTCGAGCCGGAAATGCCCGAGAAGATGACCATGCTGAGCACCATCACGACGTTGAGCCCGCCGCGCATCCGCCCGACCGCCCGTTCGAGCAGTTCGATCAGGCGCACGGACATGCCGTTCGCCTCCATCAGGTAGCCGACCAGGATGAAGAACGGGATGGCGAGCAGCACGAAATTATCGATGCCGCGCGCCATCTGCTGCGCGAAGATCACGCCGGGCAGCGTCCCTTCGACCCAGATGAAGACGAGGGCGGAAAGGCCGAGCACGAAGCCGATCGGCATGCCGCCGACGAGACACACCACGAACACGGCGAGCATCAGGATGGGCGCGTCCGGCATCGCGTCGGGCGCATACTCGGTCACGCCGTACCAGAGGCCCGCCAACACCGCCGCGATCGCCACGGCCCCGGCGACGTCCGCCAGCCGGTGGCGGGCCAGCCGGTCGAGCGCGAAGACGGCCATGCACAGGCCGGCGACGCCCATCGGATAAAACGTGAGCTGCAGCGGCAGCCCCGATCCGGTGGTCTGGCCGACGGTCAGGCGGCCCATCTCGAGCGCGTCCCAGGCGACGGCGACCGCGGTGATCGCGACCAGCAACGACCCTGTGGTGTCCACCAGCTCGCGGACCCGCGCCGGCAGGCGCTCGACGAAGAACGCGACGCCGACGTTCTCGCCGCGTGCGAGCGCGCCGGCGGCGCCGAAGAAGCTCAGCGCCACCAGGAGGCCGCGCGCGACGTCGTCGGCCCACTCCAGCGGATCGTCGAAGGCGAAGCGCGACAGCACCGAAGCCGCGACGACGATCAGGTCGGCGAGCAGGAGCAGGCCGGCGATCCCGTCGACCGCCCACAGCAGCGGCCGGATCAGCCGGTCCAGCGCCGGCCGGGCGATCGCGGCACCGGCTCCGTGTCTCAGCGCCGCGTCCATCGGCAGAAACTCAGGCGGTGGTGGCGCGCACGGCGTCCACCACCGGCTTCATGTCGGGATGCGCGGCCAGGAAGCGCTCTGTCTGCGGCAGCACGCGCTGACGGAATGGCTCCTTGTCCACGGCGACGATGGTGACGCCGTGCTCGCGCAGCGCGTCCTTCGCCTCGCTTTCCACCGCAAGGCCGTGCGCCCGCTGATCGAGCGTGGCCTTGGCGACGGCATCGAGGAACCCGTCGCGCAACGGCCCGCCGAGGCGGCGGTACGCCGCGTCGCTCATCGTCAGGCAAAGCGGGTTGATGACATGCTCGGTGAGCGCATAGTTCTTCGCCGTCTCGTATAGCTTGCCCGACAGGATGGTGGGCGCGTCGTGCTCCAGCCCGTCGAGTACGCCGGCCTGCAGCGCGGTGTAGACCTCACCGAACGCCAGCGGCGTCGCCGCCGCGCCCATCAGGCGCAGCACCTCGGTGATGATCGGGTTCGGCAGGGTGCGGATCTTCTTGCCCGCAAGGTCCTCCGGCGTGTGGACCGGCGTCTTGCACAGCACGCTGCGGGCGCCGAAATTGTAGCCCCAGCCGATCATGTGGACGCCGGCGGCGCCGAACACGGTCTGCTCCAGCGTCTTCGCCGCGCCGTGGTCCAGCGCGCGGCCGAGCTGCGGATAGCTCTGACACAGGTATCCGAGATCGAGCACGCCGATCTGCGGCACGACGTTGGCCCAGATCGAGCTGCCGGACACCATGAGATCGATGACGCCCAGCTTGACGGAGTTGACGACGTCGATCTCCTGCCCGAGCTGGTTGTCGGGAAAGAACGTCACGCTCACCTGATCGTCGAGACCATTGGCGTGCAGGTGCTTGGCCAGGCTGTCGAAGTAGACCCGACCGCTGCTGTATTTGGCATCGTTCGACAGCGACGTGGAGACCCGTAGCCGGAGCGGCGCGGCGTGCGCCCGGCCGATCAGGGCGGGTGCCAACGCAGCGCCGGCCGGGACGGCGGCGACAGCCCGGAGCAGGGCACGGCGGGTCGCGCTCATCGGGTCGGCATCCTGGTCTCCATCGTGGCCCGTTGTCTGCGTCTCTGGCTCGGCGGGATCATGCGGCGGTCGACTGGATCAGTTCGATGATCGGCCGGGTCGCGGGTCGCGCCTTCAGGAACGCCTCGGTCTGCGGCAGCACGCGACGGCGGAACGCCTCGCGGTCGCACGGCGTGATGGTGACGCCTTGCTGCTTCAGCACCTCGGTCGCCTCGCCCTCCGCCGCCAGCCCGCGCGCCCGCGTGTCGACCGCGGCCCGGCGGCAGGCGGCCACGAACGGCTCCCGCAGTCCGGCCGGCATCCGGCGGAATGAGGCGTCACTCAAGAACACCGCCAACGCGGTGTGGATGTGCTCGGTGCGGGCGAAGAACTTTGCGGTCTCGTAGAGCTTGCTGGCGACGATGGTGGGCGGGTTGTGCTCGAGCCCGTCCAGCACCCCGGCCTGCAGCGCGGTGTAGACCTCGCCGAATGCCAGCGGCGTCGCGGCGGCGCCCATCAGGCGCAGGCACTCGGTGATGATCGGGTTGGGCAGGGTGCGGATTTTCTTGCCGGCGAGGTCGGGCGGGCCGCCGACCGCCGTCTTCGACAGCACGCAGCGGGCGCCGAAATCGTACGCCCAGCCGACGATGCGCGTGTTGGCGCCGCTCAGCACCATGGCTTCGAGCTGCGCCCCCGCGCCGGCGTCGAGCGCGCGCGTCTGCTGCGGAAAGCTCCGGAACAGGTAGCCGAGGTCCATCAGGCCGAGGTCGGGCACCAGGTTGGCCCAGATCGAGGTCCCTGTGACCATCAGGTCAATCACCCCGAGCTTGACGGAGTTGGCGACGTCGATCTCCTGGCCGAGCTGATTGTCGGGAAAGAACTTCACCTGGACCTGGTCGGCCAGCCCGTCCGCCGCCAACTGCTTGAGGAGGAAATCGTAGTAGACCCGCCCGTTGGCGTATTTCGGGTCGTTGGCCTGCGACGACGACAACCGAAGCGTCACCGGCGCCGCATGGGCCCGGCCGATGATGGCGGGCGCGACGGCAGCGCCTGCCGCCGAGCGGAGCAGGGTGCGGCGCGCCATCCGGCGCAAGGTCACGGGCGGCCTCCCTTCGGTGCGCCGGATATCGCTCTCCGGCATCGTTGGTCGGGATGCTACGGGCGGCCCGGCCCGGGTTCAACCGGGTCGGGGCAGGACTTCCACGGGCGCAGTTGCATCCGCCGAGCGGGTACCGCAGAAAGGCCGGGCGTGGCGGAGTGCCGCCGCGCCCGAGGAGTCCGCCCGCCCGCCATGCGAACCGGCCCGCTTGTCACTCGCATCGATCGCTACGTCTTCCGCCAGCTCTTCCTGGCGCTGGTCGCGGTCACCGGTGGCCTGGCGGCGCTGATCTGGCTCACCCAGTCGCTCCGCTTCGTCGAACTGGTGGTCAACCATGGCCTGTCGGTCGGGGTGTTTTTGGAACTCACCGGCCTGCTCATCCCGAGCTTCGTCGCCGTCATCCTGCCGATCACCTCCTTCGTCGTGCTGCAATTCGTCTACCAGCGCCTCGCCGGTGATCGTGAGCTGACGGTCATGCGATCGGCGGGCCTGTCGCCGCTGGCGCTGTCCCGTCCGGCCCTCGCCGTCACCGTGCTGGCCGTGGCCGCCTGCTACCTGCTGAACCTCTGGATCGTCCCCGCCAGCCTCACGGAGTTCCGCGAATACCAGTGGGAGATCCGCAACCGGATGGCGGCGTTCCTGCTCCAGGAAGGCGTGTTCACCTCGATCTCTGACGACCTGACCGTCTATGTGCGCTCGCGCGAGCCCGACGGGACCTTGCACGGCATCCTCGTCGACGACGCGCGCCAGCAGAACAATCACGCGACCATCCTGGCGGAGAGCGGGCGGCTGCTCGAAGGTCCGACGGGTCCGCGCGTGCTGCTGATCAACGGCAGCCGTCAGGAGCTCGACCGCCAGACGGGCCGCCTCAATATCCTGACGTTCGCGGAAAACGTCATGGATCTCGCGCAGGGGAGCCGCAATGAAGGCAGCCGAGTGCGCGACATGACGGAAGTCTCGCTCGGCGACCTCCTGCATCCGCACCCCGGAGATCCTGCCCAACGCGCGTGACATCCCGAAATGGCGGGCCGAGGCGATCAAGCGTCTGGCGACGCCGCTCACCGCCGCCTCCTTCGCCATGGTGGCGCTGGTGTCGGCGCTGAGCGGTCCGTTCCGCCGCCACGGGGGGATCATCCGCCCGCTGGTCGCCGTCTTGTCGGTGGTCGGGCTGCTGGCGCTCGGCCTGGCGGTGGGCAATCTGGCGGCTCGCGACAACGCGTTGCTGCCGCTGATCTGGGTGCACGCCGCCGGGCCGGGACTGGTCTGTGCCTGGTGGCTGTACGGCCGGCGGCTATGGCCGGAACGCCGCCCCGCCATGCCGTACCCCGCCTGACGAACCGGCCATGGGCGTCGCGCTCACCCTGTCGCTCTACATCTCGCGGCAGTTCACCTATGCCGTGATGGCCATGCTGGCGGCGCTGAGCGGCCTGGTGGCGCTGTTCGACTTCATCGAGCTGTTGCGCCGCTCCGCGACCAAGCCGGACGCCACCTTCGGCTTGGTGACGGAAATCGCCGCCTTGCGGCTGCCGTATATCGCCATGCAGATCCTGCCGTTCGCCGTGCTGCTGGGCGGCATCCTCGCGTTCTGGCGGCTGACCCGCTCCTCCGAGCTGGTGGTCGCTCGCGCGGCCGGCGTCTCGGCCTGGCAGTTCCTGGCCGGCCCGGTGCTCTGCGCCCTCCTGTTCGGCGGCTTCGCCACCGCCGCGGTGAGCCCGCTGTCCTCGGTCCTGTTCCGCCAGGCCGAGGTGCTGGACGCCAATTATCTGCGCACCGGCGGCGGCCCGCTCGCGCTGACCGGCGGGCAGCTCTGGATGCGCCAATCGGACCGCGAGCTCGACCCGCAGGGGGTCGCGATCATCCACGCGCTCAGCGTCCATCTGCTCGGCAAGACCCTGGCCGCAACCGAAGTCAGCGTGTTCCGGCTCGATGGCAACGATCGGCTGCTGTCCCGCATCGAAGCCAAGCGCGGCATCCTCGCCGGCCACAGCTGGACGTTCGAGGAGGCCCGCACGATTCGCCCCGACCAGCTGCCCGAGCCCGCCCGCACCGTCACGCTGCCACCGACCTGACGGTCAGCCGGGTCCAGGACAGCTTTGCGTCGCCCGACACGATGTCGGTCTGGGTGCTGCCGAGCTTCATCACGCTGCTCGACGAATCCGGTTTCTCGTCGCTGCGGCATCGGCTGCACTATCCAGGCGCTGCTCGCGCTGCCACTGCTGGCGGGAACGATGGCGCTCGTCGCGGCCGGGTTTTCGATGCGCCCGGCGCGCCGCGGCGGCGTCGCGCGCATGATCGGCAGTGGGGTCACGGCCGGGTTCTTGCTTTTCATGATCTCCAAGCTTGCCGAGGAGTTCGGACAATCCGGCGCCCTGCCGGTCGAGCTCGCCGCCTGGGCTCCCGCCGCCGCCGGGCTGATGCTGGCCGTCGCGTTGCTGCTGCACGTGGAGGGTAGCTGATGCGCACCCTCCGGCTCGTCGCGCTCGCGGTGCTGCTGGCCTGCGGCTTGGCGGGCGGTGCGAACGCGCAGTTGGGTCAGATCGTCACCGGGAACGGCACGCACGGGCCGCCGATCAGCCGCGACCAGCCAGTGACCTTCACCGCCGATCAGGTGGAGTACGACCGTGATCGCGCCGTCGTCACCGCCACCGGCCACGTCGAGGCCTGGCAGAACGGGCACGTGATCCGCGCCGACAAGATGACGTTCGATCGCAACACCAATGTCGCCGCCGCGTCGGGCAACGTGGTGCTGCTCGAGCCCGACGGGCAGGTGCTGTTCTCCAACTACGCCGAGCTGTCGGAGGGGATGCGCAATGCCGTGCTCGACGGGATGCGGGCCATTCTCGCCGAGAACGGGCGACTGGCGGCGAACGGGGCGCGACGCACCGAAGGCAAGATCAACGAGCTGAGCAAGGTCGTCTACTCGACCTGCAATCTCTGCAAGACCGATCCGACCCGCCCGCCACTGTGGCAGATCCGCGCTCTCGACGCGGTGCAGGATCTCGAACACAAGCGGATCAGCTACCAGGATGCCACCTTGCTGATGGACGGCATTCCGGTCGCCTATTTCCCGTATCTCGAGCACCCGGACCCGTCGGTGAAGCGGGCCAGCGGCCTGCTCATTCCGTCGATCGGCAGTTCCAGTCACATCGGTCAGTTCGTCTCAGTTCCTTATTACATCGTGCTCGACGACCAGTCCGACGTGACCGTCACGCCGATGCTGACGACCCAAGCCGGCCCGCAGCTCAATCTTGCCTACCGGCGACGGTTCAACGACGGAACGCTCAGCGTGGACGGCTCCGCCGGCTACCTGGACAACAGCCTCCAGGGCACGATCTTCGCCAAAGGCCGGTTCAATTACGACGACACCTGGCGTTACGGCTTCGATATCGCCCGGGCCTCGTCGAGCGACTACGTGCGGGATTTCCGGCTCAACCGCATCATCGGCAATCCGGATCTGTTGACCAGCCAGATCTATCTCGAGGGTTTTGGCGAGGGCGCCTACACGCGGCTGGACGCGAAGTTCTATCAGGGGCTGGTCAACACCATCACCGACAGCCGCCTGCCGTTCGTCCTGCCGCGTTATCAATACAGCTTTTTCGGCGAGCCGGACGCTTGGGGCGGGCGATTGCAGGTCAACGCCGGCGCCTTCAACGTGCTGCGCACGGACGGCACCAACACCCAGCGCGCCAACCTCACCCTCGACTATCAACGCCCCTTCGCGGGCCGGCTCGGCGACCTGTGGGCCGTTACCCTGCACACCGACGTGGCCGCCTACAACGCAACCGACCTCAACCTTCAGCCGAACTACAGCACGCTCGACTCCAACAGCACGGCCCGGGCGCTGCCGCAGGCCGCGGTCGATTTCCGCTGGCCCTTCGCCCGCGACAGCGGCGCCTGGGGAAGCCAGATCATCGAGCCGATCGCGCAATTGATCGTCGCGCCCCAGGTCGGGGACAGCCAGTTCCGGACCATCCCGAACGAGGACAGCCTGGATCTCGAGTTCACCGACCAGAACCTGTTCGGCTTCAACCGCTTTCCCGGGATCGACCGGCTGGAAGGCGGCGTGCGTGCCAACGCGGCGCTGCATGGCGCCTGGTTGCTGAACGGGACGAGCTTTGATGCGCTGGTCGGCCAGTCATACCGCACGACGAAGGACAACAACTTCGCCCCGGCGTCCGGCCTGCACGACACGGTCTCCGACATCGTCGGCCGCGCCACTTTCGCCCCCACCGACTGGTTCGACGTGACCTACCGCACTCGGCTTGACCACAAATCGCTGAACACGAGGATGGCGGACGCGCTCGCCTCGGTGGGCGGGCCGAAGCTGCGAATTACCGGCGGCTACATCTACACCACCTACGACCCGTACCAGTTCTACGACGTCGCACCGCCGCCGCCGACCAACAACTCGACCCTTTACTACACGCCGCGCAACGAGATCACGCTGGGTGCCTCGACCAGCTGGGGTTCCTATCGGGCCAGCGCCTATGCCCGGCGGGACCTCGCGACCAACCAGATGGTCGCGGTCGGGCTGGATGCCGCCTATGAGGACGAGTGCTTCATCTTCGACATCCGCTTCAATCGGCGATACACCTCGTACAACGGCGACAGCGGAGCGAGCACGATTTTGTTTCAGCTGACCTTCAAGACGATCGGTCAGTTTGGCTTCCGCGCGTTGTGACAGGAGCAGTCATGGGCCAAAAATCAGCATTGCACGGACGGGCGCTGAGCCGGGCGACGGTGCCGCTGCTCGCGGTGCTGCTGGGCGCCGCGGCGGCCGCGCCGCGCGGCGGCGCACCGGGGACGCCGCCGGCGCAATCGGCCCAGCCTGCGGCCGGTATCGTCGCTATCGTCAACGGCGACGTGATCAGCAACGCGGACGTGACCAACCGCGGACGCCTGTTTGCGCTGTCCACCGGCATGGCCCTTACCCCCGAGGTGCTGGACCGGTTGCGGCCGCAGATCGCCCGCCAGTTGATCGACGAGCGGCTTCGTCTGCAGGAAGTGCAGCGTCGCCACATCGTCGTGCCCGACAAGGCGATCGCGGATGCGATCCGGGAAATCGAGGCGCGCAACGGCATGCAGCCCGGTACGATGGCCGCAAAACTGACGGCGGATGGCGTGGGGATGCGCACGCTGGTCGACCAGATCCGGGTGCAGCTTGGCTGGACGCGCGTGCTGCGCCAGCAGCTCGGCGAGAACGCCACCATCAAGCCGTCCGAGATCGCCGAACAGCAGAAGCTGCAGGAGCAGCAGGTCGGCAAGCCCGAGTACCGCATCGCGGAGATCTTCATTCCGGCTGAAGACCCCGCCCATGCTGGCGACGCGCGGCGCTTTGCCGAGACCGTCATCACCGAATTGCGCGCTGGTGCGGCGTTCCCGGTCGTGGCGGCGCAGTTCAGTCAGAGCCAGACGGCGCTGCAGGGCGGCGATCTCGGATGGCAGCAGCCGAACCAGCTCGACCCGGCGGTCGCCCGCGTGGTGGATCAGATGCCGCAGGGTGCGATCAGCAATCCATTGGCCGTCCCGGGCGGCTACTCCATCGTCACCCTTCGCGCCAAGCGGGAGATCGGCCGCGATTTCGGCACCGTGTTGTCGCTGCGGCAGGTGTTTTTCCCGTTCAGCACGCCGCTCGATCCGCAGGCGCCCACCCCGGCGCAGAGGGAAGCGCTGAACAAGGCGCGTCAACTCAGCGCCAGCGTACACAGCTGCGACGCCATGGAAGCGGCAGCCAAGGCCAACAACTCGCCGCGACCGGCTGACCCGGGCGAGCTGCGGCTGGAGACCGTGAACCCTCCCGCCTTTCGCGACATGTTGCAGAAACTGCCGTCGGACCGGGCGAGCCAGCCGTTGGTCGCCAATGACGGGATCGCGGTGATCATCGTCTGCTCGCGCGAGCAGAAGAACCTGGCCCAGCTCAGCGCCGAGGAGATCGGATCGCGGCTGCTCGCCGAGCGGGTGGAACTGATGTCGCGCCAGCTGCAAGGCGATCTCCGGCGGCGGGCGATGATCGACATCCGCTCGGAGAAGGTCGCCGGAGCCGAGCAGTAACCCTGTTCGCGCGCGCCCAGAGCTGGTCGAGCATTCGAGCCTGACGGAGCCGCTTCGCGCGGTCATCGCCCGTCACGGCATCGATGCGCGCCGGTCCCTCGGTCAGCACTTCCTGCTCGATCTGAACCTGACCGGCCGGATCGTGCGGCTGGCCGGGCCGCTCGCCGGCCGGCATGTCGTCGAGGTCGGACCGGGGCCAGGCGGACTGACGCGCGCGCTGCTCGCCTCCGAGGCGGCGAGCGTGACCGTGGTTGAGGTGGACGCGCGAGCGGTGGCGGCGATGCGCGAACTGGCCGCGACGGCCGGCGGCCGCTTGGCGATACACGAGGGCGACGCCCTGGCGCTCGATCTCGCGGCCCTGGTGCCGGCGCCGCGCCAGATCATCGCCAATCTGCCGTACAACATCGCCACCCCGCTGCTGATCGGCTGGCTGCGCCAGGTGTCCGCCTTCGAGCGCATGGTGCTGATGTTCCAGCAGGAGGTGGCGGAGCGGATCTGCGCTGCTCCCGGCACCGCCGCCTACGGTCGGTTGTCCGTGCTTGCCCAGTGGCTCGGCGACGTCGAGTTGCTGCTCCGTATCCCGCCGGAGGCGTTCGTGCCGCCGCCCAAGGTTTGGTCGGCGGTGGTCGGCTTCGCTCCGCATCCGGTGCAGCCGTCGCCGGCGCTGTTTGCCGCCATGGAGCGGCTGACGGCAGCGGCGTTCGGACAGCGGCGCAAGATGCTGCGCGGCGCGCTCCGCCCGCTCGGCGGCGAGGCGCTGTTGGCGCGTGCGCACATCGCTCCCGAGCGCAGGGCGGAGACGCTGTCAGTGGAGGAGTTCGCGCGTCTCGCCGCCCTGCTGTAAGCCGCCTTCGTCGGCTACGGCCAAGCCGTTCCGAATGAAACCGGACCGCCGCTCGGGTGCAGGGTTGGGCCGGGTGTCAGCGTCTTGCCGTCGAACCGGAAGACCGAGATCGTGTGCTCGAAATCGTTCTGCACCAGAAGGGTCTTGCCGTCGCGGGACCAGGCGACGCCCTCGGCCCAGCGGCCAATCGGTGCGCTGGCGATCGACTGGAGCTGGGCGCCGTTCACGGCGAGGATCTGCACGTTGCCGTGCTCGTGGAAGAACGGCGAGGTGCTGGGCTTGGTGGTGCCTTCCTGCGAACCGACGGCGAGATACTTGCCGTCGGGGGAGAACCGCAGCGGTTCCGGTCCGCTCGGGACACCGTAGATCGCAACGGTTCGCGGCGGCGTCTGCGTGAGGTCGATGAGCGACACGGCATCCACATCGCCGTCGCCCCGGCCCATGTTCGACACCGCGGCGAGCGTGCCGGCGGCGTTGATGTCCATCGTGTAGGGCGCCACCCCGGTCGTGATCGGGCGCGGATCGACGGTCAGCTTGCTCCCGTCGATGTGCAGGACGCTGACCTGGTTGTCGAAGCTGCGCGTCACCAGCGCCGTCTTGCCGTCATGCAGGAACACCACGCTGCTCGGTCCCGACGTCTTGCCGAGATCGAGCTTGCCGGCCGGCTCGAGCTGCCGCTCTTTCACCGTGAACACCGAGACCGTGCCCTCGGCGCGATTGCAGACCAGGGCCAGGCCGCCGTCGGGCGAGACACGGACGACCGTGGCCCCGGCGCCGGCGTTTACCGTCTGGGTCACGCGTGGGGGCGACGCCTTCAGGTCCACCACGGATACCCGATCATCCGGAGAGATGCCGAACTTTCCGGCCGGATCGGCCTTGGTGGCGGCGGTCAGGATGGCCCAGCTCTCGTCCGGTGCGACCCAGACGGCGAGCGGCGGCCCGACCACGCTGCCGGGAACCTCGAAGCTTTGCGTGATGCGCGGCGGGAAGCTGCCGACGTCGATGACGTCCGTCGTGTCCGGCTTCACGACATCGGGCGCGGCAAGGTTCATCTGCTTGTCGAGGACGGTGTGATTGTCGTTCATCGAAATCACCACTTCGGCCCGGGCCGCTCCGGCCAGGCCGATGGCCAGCGCCGAGGCGGCCATCAGGTATGCGCGCATTCTTTTCCTCCCCCGTTCCGCGCGCTCATCGGCGCGCTTGCGGCAAGCCGTAGCACGCGATTTGGCGCAGCGGCCAGCCGGTCGGGTCCAGCGTCAGCCGAGCGCGCAGCGGCCGATCAGCAGAACGGTCGCTACGGCGGCGACGGTCTGCCAGAAGCGCAGGGGATCACGGGCGTAGAGGGGCACGCGGGAAGGCGGCGAGGCGGCCGCCGCCACCGCCCCGTGTTCGAGCGCGAAGGCGAGTTCCACCATATCGTCGAACCGGTCATCCGGTCGCTGCGCGAGCGCGCGGGCCAGCACCTGGTCGAGCCATGCCGGCAGGTCAGGCCGGCGAGCGAGCAACGAGACCGGGCGGCCGAAGCGCGGACGCGCGAACGGCTCGCTCTCCCCGAACGGATAGAGGCCGGTGAACATGCGGTAGAGCGTCACGCCGACCGCGAACAGATCGGATCGCTCGTCGCCCGCCGCGCCGGCGAACAGCTCCGGCGCCATGTAGCTCGGCGTTCCCGGGATGTCGGGAGCCGGGAAATCCTCCATGTTCGGCAATCGGGCGACGCCGAGATCCACCAGTCGGAGGCCGCCGCCGGGCTCGAGGATGACGTTGTCCGGCTTGACGTCGCGGTGAATGACGCCGGCCCGATGCAGCGCTGCCACCGCCTTGGCCAGCTTGACGCCGACCTCGATCCCGCTTGCGAGCGACATCGCCGGCGCCCGGAGCAGGCGGTGCTCCAGCGTCTCGCCGCGGTAATACGGCATCACCGTATAGAGGCAGCTTCGCCGCTCGGGCGGCAGCTCGATCACCTCGCCGAGCCAGGGATTGTGCAGCCGCGCGGCGATCCAGGCCTCCCGCAGGAAGGCTTGGCGCAACACCGCCTCGCCGCCAGCGATCGGCTTGGGAAATTTGACGATCACGTCGCGCCGACCGACGCTGTCGATGGCCCGGAAGACGCGGCTGTAGTTGCCGTCGGACAGCATGGTGCCGAGTTCGAAGCCGTCCACGGTCGTGCCGGCCTTCGGGGCTGGCCGGATCGGCTGGCCGGCGATCGCCAGCTCGAGGTCTGATTGATTGGCGCAGGGCAGATCGAGCACGTCGATCACCAGCGCGGTGGCGTTGTCGCCGATGCGTGATGCCAGCGCCATGTCCACCAATTGCTGCGCCGTTTCTTCCGGTCCCGCCCGGCGCGCCAGCTCTTCGCGCAGGGCGGCGTCGGAGAGGCCGCCGTGGACGCCGTCGGTGCACAGCAGGTAACGGTCATGCGGCCGCGTCGGTTCACAGGCATAATCGATGCGCAGGCTGTCGGGCGCCCCAACGGCACGGGTCAGCATGTGCTTGCCGCCGGCGCCGTCGCCGACGTGATCGGTCGTAAGACGGCTCAACATGGCGTCGCGCAGCCGATACAAGCGGCTGTCGCCCACATGTACGACATGCGCCTGGCGGCCGCGCAGGATCAGGGCGGTGAAGGTGCAGGCCATGCCGTCGAGGGCGACGTCGGTGCGGCCGATGGCGCTGATCCAGCGGTGCAAT
This sequence comes from uncultured Alphaproteobacteria bacterium, assembly GCA_963719345.1. Taxonomy (GTDB): domain Bacteria; phylum Pseudomonadota; class Alphaproteobacteria; order Acetobacterales; family Acetobacteraceae; genus CAVRCA01. The sequence goes on along the minus strand of CAVRCA010000001.1, from coordinate 1,486,446 downwards.
GAATCGAGACCGCGCGCACTGACGCGCTGGACACCCAAAAACCCGCTTTGACCGAACTGCGCCTCGATGAAGCCGCGCACGGCGAGTTCCGCCGCAACCCGGCTCCCGCGCGCACCCCCCACCCCATCCGCGATGGCGGCGACCAGACCGGCATCGGCCTGCCCCGCCGGTGGCGCGGCAAAGGCAGCAAAATCCTCATTGCGCTCACGAGCGCCGATCGCGGTCGCAAAACCGGGCCGCACCTCGAGCCGGCTCGCGGCCGCCGACGCCCGGGCCTCAACCATCGATCGATCCGGGCGGGGCGTGGTATTGAACAAAAAACAGGCTTTTTCCGCACTTCTTCACGAGCATCTGCCTTCAAAAAAATCACACGACGAACAAAAGCTCAGGACGGCCGGCGAGACCTGTTGATCTGCCCGAAATCTACGCGGTATATCGCGCTGCAACACCATCTCGGTCGGACGATGATCAATCGCGCTTTTCTCAGGGCAGGGCACACGCCGACTCTGCTTGCTGCCTTCTTCTACTTTGACATGAGCTTCATGGTTTGGGTGATCCTGGGACCGCTTGGCGTCCAGATCAGCCAGAGCCTGCATCTGGATGCGGCGCAGAAGGGGTTCATGGTGGCTGTTCCGGTCCTGGCCGGAGCGCTGCTGCGGTCGGTGTACGGGGTATTGGTCGATCGGATCGGGCCGAAGCGCACCGGCATCATCGGCCAGCTCGTGGTCATGCTTGGGCTGCTGGTTGCTTGGCTGGTCGGCCTCCACAGTTACGGTCAGATCCTGCTGCTCGGGCTCGTCCTGGGATTTGCCGGCGCGTCGTTCGCGGTGGCGCTGCCGCTCGCTTCACGCTGGTATCCGCCGGAGTACCAGGGAGTCGCCCTCGGCATCGCCGGAGCCGGCAACTCCGGCACCGTGCTGGCTGCCCTGTTCGCGCCCGGCCTCGCCGCCGCATTCGGCTGGGGCAACGTGCTCGGCCTCGCGATCATTCCGCTCGCCGTGGCGTTCGCCGTTTACGTCGTGTTCGCCAAGGATGCGCCCAATCCGGGCGCCCCGAAGACGCTGGCGCAATATCTCGCGATCCTGCGCACCGGCGATGCGTGGTGGTTCATGTTCTTCTACGCCGTCACCTTCGGCGGCTTTTCCGGGCTGGCCTCCTCACTCAGCATCTACTTCAACGCCGAATACGGACTGAGCCCGGTGGTGGCCGGGTATTTCACCGCCGCCTGCGTCTTTGCCGGCTCGCTGATGCGTCCGGTCGGGGGCGCGATCGCCGATCGGATCGGCGGCATCCGCGCCCTCTCCATCCTCTATGTCATCACCGCGGTCGTCCTGGTCGCCGTCAGTGTCCGCCCGCCGCGGGCCTGGATGGCCCTGCTGCTGTTCGTGATCGGAATGCTGTCGCTCGGCACCGGCAACGGCGCGGTGTTCCAGCTCGTGCCGCAGCGGTTTCGCCGCGAGATCGGCATCATGACCGGACTGGTCGGCATGACCGGCGGCATCGGCGGCTTCTATCTCGCGTCCAGTCTCGGGCTCTCCAAGCAGATCACCGGCAGTTACGGCTCGGGGCTGCTGGTGTTCGCCGTGCTCGCCGCGGCGGCGGTGATCGGCCTCACAATCATCAAGTCGCGCTGGCGGACGACCTGGGGCGCCGTCCTGGGCGCCGCGCGGATCTGAGCCCAGACAAATGGATGCGATGCTTCCCGCGGCGGGCACCGACACGCATTGCCCGTATTGCGCCCTGCAGTGCGGCATGACGGTGGTGCAGGCCGACGGCCGGTTCGCGGTGCTGCCTCGGGATTTTCCGACCAACAAGGGCGGGCTTTGCCGCAAGGGCTGGACCGCCGCCGCGTTGCTCGAGGCACCGAACCGGCTGACCACGCCGTTGCTGCGCGACGCCAAGGACCGGCCGCTCCGTCCGGCGAGTTGGGACGAGGCGCTGGATCACGTGGCCGCCTCGATCCGCGCCATCCAGCAGCTCCACGGACGCGACGCGATCGGCGTGTTCGGCGGCGGCGGCTTGACGAATGAGAAAGCCTACACGCTCGGCAAGTTCGCCCGCGTCGCGCTGCGCACCGCTAACATCGACTACAACGGCCGGTTCTGCATGGCCTCGGCGGCGGCCGCCGGCCTGCGCGCGTTCGGGATCGACCGTGGCCTGCCGTTCCCGCTCGCCGACATCCCCGGCGCCGACGCCATCCTCATTGCCGGCGGCAACCCGGCCGAGACGCTGCCGCCGATCATGCAGTATTTCGACGCGCAGCGGGCGCGCGGCGGCCGGCTGATCGTCGCCGATCCGCGCCTGTCGCCGACCGCGCGGGCCGCCACGCTGCACCTGCAGCTCGCGCCCGGCAGCGACGCCGCGCTGGCGAACGGGCTGCTGCATGTCGCGATCCGCGACCGGCTGATCGACGAAGCGTTCATCGAGGCCCGGACCAGCGGCTTTGCCGCCGTGCGCCGGATCTGCGCCGCCTACTGGCCGGATCGGGTGGAACGCATTACCGGGGTGTCGGCGCGACAGATCGTCGCCGCGGCGCACATCCTGGGCGAGGCAGCGACCGCGATGGTGCTGACCGGGCGCGGCCCCGAGCAGCAGAGCCAGGGTGTCGGCAACGTCGCCGCGTTCATCAACCTGATCCTGGCGCTCGGCAAAGTGGGCAAGCCGCATTGCGGCTACGGTTGCCTGACCGGGCAGGGCAACGGGCAGGGCGGCCGCGAGCACGGCCAGAAAGCCGACCAGCTGCCGGGCTATCGCCGGATCGACAATCCGCGCCATCGCGCCGAGGTCGCCGCCGTGTGGGGCATCGACCCCGACGAGCTGCCCGGTCCGGGGCTGTCGGCCTGCGAACTGCTCGGCGCGCTCGGGGGCAAGATTCGCGGCCTGATCGTGATGGCCTGCAACCCGCTGGTCTCGGCGCCCGAGGCGGCGCAGCTCGCCGAGCGGATCGGCGCGCTCGACCTCCTGGTGGTGGCCGACATGTTCCTGTCCGACACCGCGCGGCGCGCCGACGTGGTGTTGCCGATCACGCAATGGGCCGAAGAAGACGGCACCATGACCAATCTCGAGGGTCGGGTGCTGTTGCGGCGCAAGGTGGTGGAACCGCCGAGCGGCGTGTGGACCGACACGCAGATCCTCAAGGCGCTGGCCGAACGGCTGGGCGCAGGCGCGCATTTCCTGGCGCAGCCGTCGGATATCTTTTCGGAATTCCGCCGCGCAACCGCCGGCGGCGCGGCGGATTACGCCGGCATCAGCTACGACCGTATCGCCGCGGAAGACGGGGTGTTCTGGCCGTGTCCCGACGAGACGCACGCCGGCACGCCGCGCCTGTTCCTCGAGCGGTTCGCGCATGAGGACGGGCGCGCCCGCTTCGTGGCCGTCCAGCACCTCTCGCCGGCGGAGGAGACCGACGACGCGTTCCCGTACGTACTCACCACCGGGCGCGTGCTGTCACACTATCAGTCGGGCGCGCAAACGCGTCGGGTGCCGGAGTTGCAGGCGGCCGAACCCGACGCGTTCGTCGAAATGCACCACCAGACGGCGCGCACGCTCGGCATCGCCCAGGACGACATGGTGCGGCTCACCACGCGACGCGGCGACGCGGAGTTCCGCGCCCGGCTGTCGCGCAACATCCGGCTCGACACCTTCTTCGTCCCGTTCCACTGGAGCGGCCGCGCCAACGCCAACTTCCTGACCAACGCCGCGCTCGACCCCGTCTCGCGCATTCCCGAGTACAAGGTCTGCGCCGTCCGCGCCGAGCGGATTGCACCGGCCGCGTGTACGTCCGAAACCGCTTCGCTCGTCCATCACGGACATGACCCGCACGAGGACCCATGATCGAATCCATCCCCAAATTCCTGCAAGGCGTCTTTGCGTTCACCGGCAGCGGTTACGACAAGCCGATCCCGCTGCACGACAGCCTCAACTACGTGGTGCCTTCCGATAAACGGGCGCAACCGATCTATCTGCGCGCCGGCAACTCCGGGATCGACCTGGTCTACCTGGTGCTGATGCGGGACGGCCAACCGATGCGGTATTTTCCGATCGGCGCGAAGTCGGCCGAACACATCCCCCTCGCCGTCGTCGAGGACATCAACCCCGGGAGCAAGCTCGAGATCCTCATCGGCGCACCGGTCGCTGCGAGCGGCACCGTGGTGCTGGATCTCGGACTGCTGGAAATCTGAGAACCCGATGCAATGCAGCGCAGGAGCGAATTGATGGGCAAGCAGAGGCTCGTGGTGATCGGCAACGGCATGGCTGGCGCCCGTGCCGTGGAGGAGGTGCTTGCCCGCGGCGGTGCCGACCAGTTCGAGATCACGATGTTCGGCGACGAGCCGTACGGGAACTACAACCGCATCCTGCTGTCCAACATCCTGAGCGGCGCCCAGGACATTAGCGAAATATTCATCAACCCGCTTGCCTGGTACGAGGAGAACGGCATTACCTTGCACGCCGGCTCCCGCGTCACCGAGATAGACCGCGGCGCGCGTTGCGTGCGCGCGCAGGACGGCACCGTCGCGCACTACGACAAGCTGCTGATTGCCACCGGCAGCCGCGCCTTCATGCCGCCGATCGAAGGGCTGCGCATGGTGGACGGGACGCTCAAGCCGGGCGTGTTCGCGTTCCGCGGCATCGACGATTGCAACGGGATCGTCGCGCAGGCGAGGCGAAGCAAAGTCGCGGCGGTGATCGGCGGCGGGCTGCTCGGCCTCGAAGCCGCCCGCGGCCTGCTCAACCACGGCTGCGCGGTGCACGTGATCCATTTGTCCAGCCATCTGATGGAGGCCCAGCTCGACCCGATCGGCGGCGCGATGCTCGGCAAGTCGATGGAGCAGATGGGTGTCACCGTTCACCTGAAGGCGTCTACCAGCGCCATCCTCGGCGATAGCCACGTGACCGGGCTCGTGTTCAAGGACGGCAGCACGCTCGACTGCGACATGGTGGTGGTCTCCGCCGGTATCCGGCCCAACTCCGAGATCGGCTTGAGCGCCGGGCTGACCGTCGAGCGCGCGATCGTCGTCGACAACCACATGCGCTCGGTGGACGACATGAATGTCTACGTCGTCGGCGAGTGCGCGCAGCATCGCGGCCGCGTCTATGGCTTGGTCGCACCCTTGTGGGAACAGGGAAAGGTGTTCGCCGACCACATCACGGAGCACAATCCCAAAGCAACGTATAGCGGGTCCAAGCTGGCCACCAAGCTGAAGGTGATGGGCGTCGAGCTGGCTTCGATGGGAGTGACGGAAGTCGCCGACGAGACGGACGAGCTGATCCAGTTCGTCGAACCGAAGAGAGGCATCTACAAGAAGCTGATCGTGCGCGACGGCCGCCTCGTGGGCGGCATCCTCATGGGCGACATCTCGAAGGCAGCCTACCTGATGCAGGCGTTCGACCGCGACAGCCCGTTGCCGGAGGAGCGGCTGTCGCTGCTGTTCGACCTCGGCGCGCCACCTCAGGCAGTGACCCTGGACGAGATGCCGGGCGACGCGCAGGTGTGCAACTGCAACGGCGTCACAAAGGACGTGATCGGCGGCTGCGTGGGGAGCGGCAGGCGCTCGGCGCAGGCGGTGATGAAGGCGACCCGCGCCGGCATGGGGTGCGGCTCCTGCAAGGGGCTGGTGAACGAGCTGGTCAACTGGTTCTGCGGCGGCGAAGTGGAGGAGGACCCCTCCATCCACTACTACGTGCCGTGCATCCCGATGCAGAGGCCGGAGTTGGTGACGGCGGTCCGCGAGCGCGGGCTGAAATCGGTTTCGGCAGTGTTCCGCGAGCTGGCGGGCGGCAAGGAGGATGCGGCCAGCAAGCCGGCGCTCGCCTCGTTGCTCATCACGATGTGGGCCAGCGAGTACGAGGACGAGCGCGACGCGCGGTTCATCAACGACCGCGTTCACGGCAACATCCAGAAGAACGGCACGTTCTCCGTCATTCCCGAAATGCCGGGCGGCATCTGCACGCCGGCAGAGCTGCAGCGTATCGCCGATGTCGCGGTGAAATACGACGTGCCGCTCGTCAAGCTGACCGGCGGTCAGCGAATCGACCTGGTCGGCATCCCTAAGGACAAGCTGCCGGGCGTCTGGCAAGACCTCGACATGCCGGCCGGCTGGGCGTGGGGCAAGAGCTACCGCACCTGCAAGAGCTGCATCGGCACTGATTTCTGCCGCTTCGGCCTCGGCGACAGCATGGGATTGGCAAAGAAGATAGAAGCCCGGTTCCGGGGCCTCGACAGCCCCGGCAAGCTGAAGCTTGCCACCGCCGGATGTCCGCGCAACTGTTCGGAGGCGATGGTGAAGGATCTCGGCGCGGTCGCGATCGGTGACAGCAAGTGGGAGATCTACATCGGAGGCGCGGCCGGCGCGCACATCCGCAAGGGTGACGTGCTCTGCACCGTCACCGGCGAGGACGAAGTGTTGCAGCTCGCTGGACGTTTCATTCGGTACCTACCGCGAGAACGCCAAGTACAAGGAGCGCACCTACACGTTCGTGCAGCGGGTCGGGCTGGAACGCATCCGGGCCGCGGTCGTGGACGATGCGGACGGGATCGTGCCGGATCTCGACGCAGCGCTCGAATGGTCGATCGCCGCCGTGCGCGACCCCTGGAAGGAGGCCACGGCGCCGAAGACGTCCAACCAGTTCGCAACGCTGATCCCGGTGGAGGATTAGACAATGGTGCGCGAGCGTCCCATCGGCCGGCTATCGCAAATCCCCCGCGGGGAGGGGCGGAATTTCGAGGTGGACGGCACGCCGGTGGCCGTCTTCCACACCCACGCGGGCGAGGTGTTCGCGACACAACCGAACTGCCCGCACAAGCAGGGTCCCCTGGCCGACGGTTTGCTCGGCGGCGCGGCGGTGATATGCCCGTTGCATGATCGCGTGTTCGACTTGCGGACGGGGCAGGAGATGAACGCCGACTGCGCCTTGCGGACCTACCCCGTCCGCCTGGCGGGTGACGGCGTCATCCTGCTGTCGATGGAACCGGCCGATGCAGCGCAGGCGAGCCAGATGACGGCTGCGGACTAGCGACATCGATGCGACATTTTCCGATTTTCCTCGACCTGCGCGGCCGCCGCGTTCTGGTCCTCGGCAGCGGCGAGATCGCGCACCGGAAGGCTTCGGCGCTCGAGGCGGCCGGGGCGCGGGCCGAGATCGTGCCCCGGTTCGAGCCGGACCGTCTCGCCGGTTGCGCGCTGGCGATCGGTGCCGAGGCGCCGGAGGGCGACCTGCACGCGCTGTTCGAGGCGGGCGTCCGGCTCGGTGTGCCGGTGAACGTGGTGGACCGGCCGGAACTGTGCAGTTTCATCAGCCCGGCCGTTGTGGACCGCGATCCGCTGACGATCGCCGTGGCGTCCGGCGGCGTCGCGCCGGTGCTGTCGCGTCTCGTGCGGGCCAGGATCGAGGCGCTGATCTCACCCGCTTGGGGCCGACTTGCTGGTCTTGCCGAGCGTTTGCGCGGCGAGACCTGTCGCCGGCTGCCCGACGTCGCCCGCCGCCGGCGCATGCTGGAACGGGTTTTTGGCGGCGCGACGGCCGAACTGGCGCTGGCCGGCGAGGCGGCGGCGGCCGAGGACGCCTACCGGCAGGAGCTGGACGCCGCCGAGTCGGGCGCTGAGGCGCCGGCGCGCGGCATGGTGTTCCTGGTCGGCGCCGGCCCGGGAGCGGCGGACCTGATGACGTTGCGCGGCCAGCGACTGCTCGGCGAGGCGGACGTGGTCGTCCACGACCGGCTGGTGAGCGACGACGTCCTGCAGCTGGCGCGACGCGACGCCGAGTTCGTCTATGTCGGCAAGTCGCGCGGCAACCACTGCATGCCGCAGGCGGACATCAATGCGCTGCTGATCCGGCTGGCGGGCAGCGGGCGTCGTGTGGTCCGTCTCAAGGGCGGCGACCCGTTCGTGTTCGGCCGCGGCGGCGAGGAGGCCGAGGCGCTGCGCGCGGCCGGCATTGCGTGCCAGATCGTGCCGGGCGTCACGGCGGCGCTGGCCTGCGCCGCGCAGGCGGGCATTCCGCTCACCCACCGCGATGCCGCCCAGATGGTCACGTTCGTGACAGGACACGCCAAGAGCGGCGTGCCGGATCTCGATTACGAGGCGCTGGTCAGGTCCGAAGCGACGTTGGCGGTCTACATGGGGCTCGCCAACCTGCCCCGATTGCGCGACCAGTTGCTGGCGCACGGATTGGACCCGGCTACCCCGGCCGCTCTGATCGAGCGTGGCGGCACCGATCGGCAGCGCGTCGCCCACGGCACCCTGGACGAGTTGGTGGAGCGGGCGGACGCGTGGTCGACGGGCGGACCCACGATGGTGTTGGTGGGCGCCGTCGTGGGCCGGGCGCCTCTCGCGGCACACGAACCGGGGCAGGGTCGCGCGGTTCGAGCGGAGCGCGCGTCGCAGGACCGCCCGAAGGCGCTGATCAGCTCTTTTTGAGCGCCTCGGGCTTGTGGATCGCCTGCTTGCCCGACTTGTCGCTCTTGACCTTGTATTGCGGCTCGCTCTTGGTCGCGGTCGCCACATGGCCCTTGATCTTGGCCTTGGACGTGACTTTCGCTTCCACGGTGCCGTGGGTTTCCCCCTGCGAGGTCTTCCACGCCACCTTGTCACCCGGCTTCAGCTCTTTTGCCATCACGCACTCCACACGATCACCGCTTGGCCCCACGCGCTGCTGATCTTGTCCCGCAACGGAAAACGGCAAGCGTTGCCGGCCTGAACGGCGGGCTCACCGAAGAGAAGCTCCTGGGCGCCCTTGGCGCCCAGGACTGTTGCGGTCAGACGACTGCCGAACCCTGGAAAGTGCAGCCCCAGTCCGATTCAAGCCGCGCAACCGAGACGGTGGCTCCCGCCTCCGTCATGTTTGTTGGCTGAGCTTGACTGCCATCGAAGCTCTTGTTTCCTGAACAGGCCACGCAGTCGCTGAAAGCGACATGCCCATACTCCGGCAGGTTGACGAGTTGCCCGTTGATCCGCGGCCGTTCCATAACCCACTCGGCACAATTGCCTTGCAAGGTGGTGCCGGGAGGAGCGGTCAGATGGACAGTGGTGGAAACTGCCGTAGTCAGATTGGACAGCGTGGCGGTGCCCTGTCCAACCCCGTTGGTGATCCCGAGATAGCGCACAAACACCGAGATTGTGTCGCCAGGATGCACGGCTAGGCTGGTGATCTCGGTCCAATTGAACGGGAACCACTCATACCAGGCGAAGTACTCCGTGGTCAGGACGCCGTTGCGGCGCGTTATGTGTTGTCCCGTACCGGCCTGCAGCACGTCATTGGAGTTCCAACCGTCAAGGCCGATCCAGGCGACAGACCACCAATCGGCGTCACCGGCAGCCGGGGGTGACACAGCGGGCACGGTCCACGAGCCGACGATGCCGTCGAACGGGGCACCGTTGAACAATACGCCACCGCTCCAATTGGGGCTACTGAGCGCAGCGGTGCCGGTGGAGGGGCGGGGTCCGGAAAGTGGGCCGTCCTTCTTTTCCAGCCGGGGGCGCAGCGTGGGCTGCACGAAGAGCAGCTTGCGGGACAATGTGCGTTGCCAGATAGCCGCCGCTTTTGGCGCGGTGGCCGGATCGGGCGGCGGCGGGAATCCGTGGCGGAGCAAGCTGGCGGTATCAGCTTTGAGCGGGTCAAAGCCCTCAGGCGGGGGCGCGATGCCATGCACACCCTCGATGCTGGTCGGCACCAGAGTGAGCTGTCGAGCCATGGTCTGGTTCAACAAGTCCGAAGCCATGCCATTCTCCTCTAGAAACGGGCGGTTATCGCCCCGTGTTCCAATAAGGCTTGGCTCACCTTTAGCCTGTAATCGGCACCACAGAAGTCGTGCCCGAATGATGAGCAGCAGGGCCTTGAACGCCTGCTTTCGCGCGTCGTCAGATTCGGTCAGGTATTCGATTCAGGTGATTCGGCTCTCGGATCGTTGCCGCGACAACGCGCGAAGGCCCGTCCGCAAGCCGTCGGCACCGCTCGCCGGCAGCAGCAATTCGACGGCGCGGTGGGTCCGTTCCCAGACGGGAACGGCTTGCCGCAGCAGTGTCCGCCCGTCGACCGTCAGCCACAGAAGTCGTCCCCGCCGGTCATCCGGGTCGGGCACGACCTGTACCAGTCCACGGCGTTGCAGCGGCTTGAGCGCGGCGGTCACGGTCGTGCGGTCCATGCCAAGCAGCTCGGCCACCGGCCCGATGGCGGGCGGTTGCGGGCGGTTCAGCGACACCAGCAGCGAGAATTGCCCGCTGGTCAGCCGGAGCGGCCGCAACGCCTCGTCGAACCGCCGCGCCAGCGCGCGCGCGGCACGCTGCGCATGCAGGCACAAGCACGCGTCGCGCACCCGCAGCGTCGTCTCGAATGAGGGATCGTTTGACTTTGACACGGGATAAATGTGTTGATATCAAGGTATCTGTCAAGGGCCGCGCGGCGGCTTGTCGCGTCGCCGCGCCACGGGGGAGACAGCGGATGCCCAGCTTGAACGGCTGTTTCATCTGGTACGAATTGATGACCACCGACGCGGAAGCGGCAAAGGCGTTCTACCGCGAGGTGGTGGGCTGGGGCACGCAGGAAGCCGGCCTGCCTGACCGGGACTACACGATCCTCTCGGCCGCGGAGTTGCCGATGGGCGGCCTGATGGCGCTGCCGCCGGAGGCGCGGGAGCGGGGCGCGACGCCGGGCTGGATCGGCTACGTCGCGGCCGACGACGTCGACGCGTTCGCCACCCGCGTCACGCAAGCAGGGGGCGCCGTCCACCGCCCGGCCGAGGACATCCCCGGCGTCGGGCGTTTCGCGGTGGTGGCCGATCCGCAGGGTGCGCATTTCGTGCTCTTCACGGGGGCGGGCGAGGGACCGCCGCGGCCGGCGCTGGGCACGCTGGGCCACACGGGGTGGCATGAACTGCACGCCGCCGAGCTGGAAAGCGCGTTCGCCTTCTACTCGGGTCTGTTCGGCTGGACCAAGGCGGAGGCCATCGACATGGGGGCAATGGGCATCTATCAGCTCTTCGCGGCCGGCGGCGTGCCAGTTGGCGGCATGATGACCAACAGCGCGGATGTGCCGGCGCCGTTCTGGCTGTATTACTTCAACGTCGACGCGATCGAAGCCGCGGCGGCCCGCGTGCGGACGGCCGGAGGTCAGATCATCAACGGCCCACATCCGGTTCCCGGCGGCAGCTGGATCGTCCATTGCGTCGATCCGCAAGGTGCGACGTTCGCCCTGGTCGCGCCGCCCGCCTGAGAGCGGCAGCCGTATTAACGCAGTCCGGCGACGAAAGAGGCCAGCCCGATCTGTCGCGCCGTGGCGAAACGGGCGGCCTCGAGCACGGCGCGCAGTCCGGCCAGCGCGCGGTCGAAATCGTCGTTGACCAGAACGTGGTCGAACTCGGTGCAGTGATTGATTTCCGTGCGCGCCGCCTGCATCCGCCGCTCGACCTCCGCCTCGGCGTCGCCCCGGCCGCGCAGACGGGCCCGCAGATCGGCAAGCGACGGCGGCAGGATGAACACGCCCACCACGTCGCCCGGCAGCGCAGCACGCAGCTGCCGATGACCCTGCCAGTCGATGTCGAACACCATGTCCCGGCCGGCGGCGAGCCCGGCCTCGACCGGCTTGCGGGGCGTGCCGTAGCTGCGGCCGAACACGGTCGCCCACTCGAGCAAGCCGCCGACGCCCGCAAGCGCGTCGAATTCCGCTTGCGTGCGGAAGAAATAGTGCTCGCCCTCACGCTCCCCCGATCGTGCGGCGCGCGTGGTGACGCTGACCGACACCGCCACCTCGGGCTCGACCCGCCGCAGCGCACGCGTCAGCGAACTCTTGCCGGCTCCCGACGGTGCCGCGATCACCAGGCAGACGCCGCGCCGCGCCAAGTGCGTCACTCGATATTCGCCGCCTGCTCGCGCAGCTGCTCGATCGCCGCCTTCAGGCGAAGCCCGGTGGCGGTCAGCGCCAGCGAAGCCGACTTGCTGCACAGGGTGTTGGCTTCGCGGTTGAACTCCTGCACCAAAAAGTCGAGGCGTCGGCCGACCGCAACCCCTTCTTCGAGCAGGTCGCGTGCGGCCTGGACGTGGCTGGCCAGGCGATCCAGCTCCTCACGGATGTCGGAGCGGGAGACCAGCAGCGCGACCTCCTGGGCGATCCGCTCCTCCGGCAGTTTCGGTATTTCGCGCATCAACGCCTGCACGTTCTCCAGCAGTCGGGCCTGTTGCAAGGCGGGCTGATCGGCCGCCTCGGAGGCCGCTTGCCGGCACAGCGCCGCGATGTCGGCGAGCAGCGAGCCGAGCACGGCCGCCAGCCGGGCGCCCTCCGACCGTCGGGCTGCCACCAGGCGATCCAGTGCCCGCGTGAACCCGTCGCGGATGGCCGCGAGGTCCGGCTCGCGACCGGGTTCGCCGCCCAAACCGCTGCTCTCCGACCGCAGCACGCCGGGCAATGCGAGCAGGGCCTCGGCCCGCGGCGCCGGGCAGCCGGGTATGCGCGTCTGCAGCGCCAGGGCGAGGGCGAGGACCTGTTCGAGCGCCGCCGGCTCGGGCGTCAGCCTGGTCTGCTGGTCGCGCTGAACGGCCAGGGTGGCGGTCACGTTGCCGCGCCGCAAGCGCGACTGCGCCGCCGCACGGATCTCCGGCTCCACCGCGTCGAAGCCGGGCGGCAGGCGGAAGCGGACATCGAGCCCGCGCCCGTTGACGCTGCGCAGTTCCCAGGCCCAGCCGAGGGTGCCGTCGCTACCCTCAACGCGCGAGAAGCCGGTCATTGATGCAAGCGCAGCGCTCATGATCGCCTACTCTACCAGCCCGCACCAGCGATGCGAACCGGCGATAATCAGCGAATTTCCGTCGGCGGGCCGGTGAGAGCCCGCCAGCGCGCCACGTTCCGGGCGTGCTCGTCCAGCGTGCGGGAGAATACGTGTCCGCCGCTGCCGTCAGCCACGAAGAACAGGTCGTCGCTGCGCAGCGGCTGCGTCACCGCCCGGATGCTGGCGAGGCCGGGCGCGCTGATCGGCCCTGGCGGCAGCCCGCGAAGGCGATACGTGTTGTAGGGATCGTCGCGCTCGAGGTCGGCGCGTGAGATCGGCCGGTCGAGCGTGCCGCTGCCGCCGCTCGCCCCATAGACCACTGTCGGGTCGGATTGCAGCTTCATCCCCAGCCGGAGGCGGTTGAGGAAGACCGCCGCGACGTGCGGCCGTTCGTCGGCCTTGGCCGTCTCGCGCTCGACGATGCTGGCGAGGATCAACGCATCCCTGGGCGAGGCGAGCGGCAGGTCGGGTGCCCGGGCGGTCCATGCGTCTTGCAGCGCGCGGTCCATGGCGGCCCGCGCGCGTTCAAGCACCGCGCCGCGCTGCGCGCCGTATTCGTAGGCGTAGGTCTGCGGCAGCACGCTGCCCTCGGCAGGCGGATCGACCGTCCCGACGAGGGCGTCCGCCCGGTCGAGCGATGCGACGATCTGCTTGGCGGTCAATCCTTCCGCGATGGTGAAGTGGTGCTGCACCGGCTTGGCGGTGCGCAGTACGGTGAGAACGGTGCGCAGGCTGGCGTGCGCCGGAAACGCGAACTCGCCCGCGTGCAGCGGACCCTCGTCGCGGGTAAGCAGGGTGGCCAGCCGGAACGGCAGCGGGCGCGCGACGACCAGCGCGTCGGCCAAGAACTCCGCCACCTGCTCCTCCCCGCCATGCGGCACGACGAGGGTCGCGGAATCAGGTAGCGGCCCCGGCGCATTGAACACCCGCTCCGTATAGATCCAGGTGCCCGCCAGCAGGCCGGCGATCACGACGAGGGCGCCGAGCGTCCGGCGCAGCACCCGCAGCCACCGTCGCGGCCGGCCCGATGGCGCGCCGCCCGGCATCTCAGGCGGCGCGGAAGATGATGCTCGCGTTGGTGCCGCCGAAGCCGAAGCTGTTCGACAGCGCGGCGTTCACGCGTCGCTCCTGGGCGACGTGCGGCACCCGGTCGATCACGCTGTCGCGGCTCGGCGCGTCGAGGTTGAGCGTCGGCGGCACCATCCCGTCGCGGATGGCGAGGATCGAGAACACGGCTTCCACCGCGCCGGCGGCGCCGAGCAGGTGGCCGATGGCCGATTTGGTGGACGACATCGCCAGGCCCTGGGCGGCGTCACCGAACATCCGCTCGACCGCCTCGAGCTCGAGGTCGTCGCCGAGCGGCGTCGAGGTGCCGTGCGCGTTCACGTACTGCACCTCTGCCGGCTCGAGACGGCTGCTGCGGAACGCGGCCCGCATCGCCCGCAGGGCGCCCTCGTGGCCTTCCGCCGGCGCCGTGATGTGGTAGGCGTCGCCCGACATGCCGTAGCCGACGACCTCGGCGTAAACCTTCGCACCCCGCCGTTTGGCGTGCTCGTACTCCTCGAGCACGACCACCCCCGCTCCTTCGCCCATCACGAACCCGTCGCGGTCCTTGTCCCAGGGCCGCGAGGCGTACGTCGGCTGGTCGTTGAAGCCGGTGGACAGTGCTCGGGCGGCGCTGAAGCCCGCCATTCCGAGCGGCCCCACCGTCGCCTCGGCGCCCCCCGCGAGCATTACCTCGGCATCGCCCAGCCCAACCAGCCGGGCGGCGTCGCCGATCGCGTGAACGCCGGTCGCGCAGGCCGTCACTACCGAGTGGTTCGGCCCCTTGAAGCCGAACTTGATGGAAATCTGGCCGGACGCGAGGTTGATCAACGCGGACGGGATGAAGAACGGCGACAACCGGCGGCCCTTGCCGGAATGGACCTGCACCGACGCCTCGTAGATCGAGTCGAGCCCGCCGATGCCGGAGCCGATCATGACGCCGGTCTGGCAGCGGTCCTCCTCGGTCTCCGGCCGCCAACCGGAATCCTCGACCGCCTCGGTGGCGGCGACCACCGCGAGATGGATGAACCTGTCCATCTTCTTCAGATCCTTGACCGGAATCCATTCGGCGAGATCGAGTCCGCCTTCGGTCTTGGTGCCTTGCGGCACTTGGCCGGCCACCTTGCAGGCCAGGGTTTCGGTGTCGAACGACTGGATGGCGCGGATGCCCGATTCGCCGTTGATCAGGCGACGCCAGACGCGTTCCACGCCGAGGCCGAGCGGGCTTACGATGCCCATCCCGGTGATGACTACGCGACGCATCGCCCGTTCCTGCCGTGCAACCCGATCAGGCGGTCTTCTGCTTCTCGATGTAGTCGATCGCGTCCTTGACGGTGCTGATCTTCTCCGCCGCGTCCTCGGGGATCTCGACCCCGAACGCTTCCTCGAAGGCCATCACCAGCTCGACCGTGTCCAGGCTGTCGGCGCCGAGATCGTCGATGAACGACGCCTCCGGCGTCACTTTCGATTCCTCGACGCCCAGATGCTCCACCACGATCTTCTTAACCTTGTCGGCGATCTCGCTCATCGGATCTGCAACTCCTGAATGGAAGGGTCCCGCGGTCCCGCCCGGTGGCTCTATTATCCAGATCATCCGCAGGCAGATCGAGCATGTCGCCGAAGGCTGCCCCGGACGAAGCAGCCGGCCGATTAGCATGGTTCTCCGGCATGGCCAACACAGGGGTGTCGTCCATATGCAACGGTCGTGCGACACAGAAGCTGGTGTGGCAGGCCGTCAAATCATTGCCATCCCGCCGTTGACGTGCAGGGTCGCTCCGGTCACCCAGCCGGCCTCGTCGGCGGCGAGATAGGCGACCGCGGCCGCCACGTCGGCCGGCTGGCCGAGACGTCCGAGCGGGATCGCACCCGCCAGCTTGCCGCGCTGCGCCTCGCCTAGCGCGTCGGTCATCGGCGTCTCGATGAAGCCGGGGGCTACCACGTTCACCGTCACGCCGCGCGAGGCGACCTCCTGCGCGAGAGCCTTGCTCATGCCGACCAGCCCCGCCTTGGCGGCGGCGTAGTTCGCCTGGCCGGCGTTGCCGGTGGCGCCGACGATGCTCGAAATGTTGATGATGCGGCCGGCGCGACGCCGCAGCATACCGCGTAGCACGGCGCGAGCCAGCCGGAACGGGGCGCTGAGGTCGATTTCGAGCACGCCCTGCCAGTCCTCGTCGCGCATCCGCAGGGCCAGCATGTCGCGGGTCAGCCCGGCATTGTTGACCAGGATGGCGAGCGGTCCCGTCGCCTGCTCCGCCGCGGCGACCAGCGCGTCCGGGGCGGCCGCGTCGCTCAGATCGGCTGGGCAGACATGGGCGCGCTCGCCCAACTCGCCGGCCAGCCCGTCGAGCGCGTCGCGCCTCGTGCCCGAGAGAACGATCGTGGCGCCTTGGGCGTGCAACGTGCGCGCGATCGCGGCGCCGATGCCGCCCGAAGCGCCGGTGACGAGCGCGGCCTTGCCGTCCAGCCTGAACATCCCCGTCAGAGTGCCCTCAACACCGTCTCGATCTCGGCCGGCGTGCCGGCGGAGGCGGCGCGGGCATCGGGCGCGATCCGCTTGACCAGCCCGGCCAGCACCTTGCCCGCACCGAGTTCAATAAAGCTGTCCACCCCCATCGCGGTCATCGCCTGCACGCTCTCCCGCCAGCGCACGGTTGCGGTCACCTGACGGATCAGCAGGTCGCGGATCTCGGCAGGGTCGGTGGCCTTCGCGGCCGAGACGTTGGCGACCAGCGGGACGGTCGGCGCTCCCGGCGGGGTGTTCTCCAGCGCTTCCGCCATCGCATCCGCGGCAGGGGCCATCAGCGCGCAATGAAAGGGCGCCGAGACCGGCAGCAGCATGGCCCGGCGAATACCCTTCGCCTTGGCGATCTCCACCGCGCGCTCGATCGCGCCGCGATGGCCGGAGATCACCACCTGGCCGCCGCCGTTGTCGTTGGCCGGCTCGATCACCTCGCGTTCGCCTGCCTCGCTCTCGGGCACCGGCGCGGCCTCGGCGCAGATCTCCTCCGCCTGTGCCATCTCGGCTCCGAGCAGCGCCGCCATCGCGCCCTCCCCGGCGGGCACCGCCTTCTGCATCGCCTGACCGCGCAGCCGCAGCAGCCGGGCGGCATCGGAGAGGGAAAAGCTGCCGGCGGCGGCGAGCGCGCTGTATTCGCCAAGCGAGTGCCCGGCCACCAGCACGGCCTTTTGCCGCAGGGTAAAGCCACCCTCGCGCTCCAGCACCCGAAGCACGGCAAGCGAGAGCGCCATCAGCGCCGGCTGGGTGTTCTCGGTCAGCGTCAGCTCGTCCGCGGGCCCCTCGAACATGAGCCTGGAGAGGTTGTGCCGCAGCGTCTCGTCGACCTCTTCGAACACCTCTCGCGCGATGGGGAAGGCGGCGGCGAGGTCGCGACCCATGCCGACGGACTGGCTGCCCTGACCGGGGAAGACGAAAGCATGAACGAGCATGGGGCGGTTCCGGGACCGGCTGGAGGGGGCGCGGTGGCTGCGGGCGGCGTAACGATGGGTCAAATGCGTGTCAATGGAGCTTCCAGGTCGGCCGCCTTGGGTTCAGGTTCCCCGGCGGGAAGTCAGGGCGCGAAGCCAGGGAGACAGCGATGCGAACGGTCCGGCTGCCGGATGGGCGGGAAGTATCGGCGATCGGCCAGGGCACCTGGCACATGGGCGAGGGACGCCGCAGCGCCGGCGAGGAAGTGGCGGCGCTGCGCCTCGGCATCGATCTCGGCATGACGTTGATCGACACCGCCGAGATGTATGCCGACGGCCGCGCCGAGGAACTGGTCGGCCGCGCCGTCGCCGGCCAGCGCGACCGCGCGTTCATCGTCAGCAAGGTCTATCCGCACAACGCCTCGCGCACGGGAGTGCCGGCCGCCTGCGCCCGCAGCCTCAAGCGGCTCGGCACCGACCGGATCGATCTCTACCTGCTGCACTGGCCGGGTTCGGTGCCGATCGCCGAGACGGTGATCGCGTTCGAGTTGTTGCGCGAGCAGGGCAAGATCGGCGCTTGGGGCGTCTCGAACTTCGGCGTCGCCGACATGGAGGAGGTGGTCGCCTTGGCGGACGGGCCGGCCTGCGCCACCGACCAGGTGCTCTACAACCCCGCGACGCGCGGCATCGAGTTCGACCTGCTGCCGTGGTGCGCCGAGCGAAAAATACCGCTCATGGCCTATTCGCCGGTCGGGCAGGGCGGGGCGCTGCTCCGCTCTCCGGCCCTCGCCGAAGTGGCACGGCGGCATGGGGCGACCCCGGCACAGGTCGCGGTCGCCTGGAGTATCCGGCACTCGACGGTGATCTCCATTCCGAAAGCGGCCGATGCGCAGCACGTTCGGGAGAATGCGGCGGCCGCGGACCTCGTATTGACCGAGCAGGATCTCGCCGTGATCGACCGGGCGCACCCGCCGCCGCGTCGCCCGCAACGGCTCGGGATGCTGTAGCCCCGGTTTCCCCGCGGGCGTATCTTTCGCCCGTGGCCACAGTCCCTCCTGCGCCGACTCGAATGCCTCCGTTGTGACCGCGCTGGCGCCCGGTGTGCTCGTCGGGATCACGCTCGGGCTGTTCGGGCTCGGGCTCGTCGGGGCAGTTGTGCCGCAGCACGCCGGCCGATGGATGGCCGGCAGCGCCGGGCTGTGCGGCCTCGGCGCGCTCGTCGCCTTCGTCGCATTGCTGGCGGGTGTGCCGGAGGCCGGGTTCAGCGTCCCGCTCGGCCCGCCGGGGATGTCCGTCGCGCTCGGTCTGGACGCGCTCTCCGCCGTGTTCCTGCTGCTGCTGTTCGTGACCGGTGGGGCGTGCTCCGTCTACGCCCTGACGCCGCAAGATGTGGATGACCGCCGGGCGCTGCCGTTCTTCCCGCCGTTCATTGCGGCGATGGCGCTCACCCTGCTGGCCGCCGATGGATTTACCCTGGTGTTCGGCTTCGAGCTGATGTCGCTCGCTTCCTGGGCGTTGGTGCTGGGCGGCCACGAGGCGGCGCCGTCGCGCGATGCGGCGCAGTTCTACCTCGGCATGGCCCTGTTCGGGGCGGCGTGCCTGATCCCGGCGGTGACGCTGCTCGCGCCCGCCGGCCTCGATCTCCGCTTTGCGGCGATCCGCGCCATGCCACCGGACGGCTGGCGGGCGGTCGCGGTGCTGGCGCTGGTGCTGCTCGGCGCCGGGTCCAAGGCAGGGCTCGCACCGATGCACCTCTGGCTGCCGATCGCCCATCCCGCCGCGCCGAGCCACGCTTCGGCGCTGATGTCGGGCGCCATGACCAAGGTCGCGCTCTACGTGCTCGTCCGCGTGCTGTTCGACCTCTGCGGGCCGGCGCAGCCGGGGTGGTGGGGACTGCCGTTGCTGGTCATGGGGGCCGCGTCCGCCGTGCTTGGCGGATTGCGCGCCAACACCGAGGCGGACCTGAAAACCGTGCTCGCCGCCAGCACGATCGAGAATGTCGGCTTCATCGCGATCGGCTTCGGCCTGGCGCTGATGGCGCGCGCGGTCGACCTGCCGGCCCTGGCGTCGCTCGCCCTCGGCGCGGCGCTGCTGCACACGCTCAATCATGGCGTGTTCAAGACCCTGCTGTTCCTCTGTGCCGGCGCGGTCCGGCACGGCGCCGGGAGCCGCGTCCTGGCCCGGCTCGGCGGGCTGATCCACCGGATGCCGATCGTCGTGGGCTGCACGCTCGTCGGCTGCGCCGGGCTGGCCGGCCTGCCGCCCGGGCCGGGCTTCGCCAGCGAGTGGCTGTTGTTCCAGTCGGTGCTCGCCGGGCCCCGCCTCGGCGGGCATCGGGGTGCAGACCGTCGTCGCGGTGGTCGCGGCGCTGATGGCGCTGGCCGCGGCGCTGGCAGCGGCGGCAGCGGTGCGGCTGGCTGGCGTCGCCCTGCTCGGGCGGCCGCGCACGCCGCGGGCCGCCGCGGCGGAGGACGCCCCGAGGCCGACATGCTGGGTCTTGCTCGGCCTCGCCGGGCTGGCGGGACTGCTCGGCCTGCTGCCCGGCCCGGTGTTGCGCCTTATCGGACCCGCACTGTCGCAAATGACAGGGGCGGGCATGGCGGACCGCGCGGGTTGGGGTGCGGTTGCTCCCACCTCCGGGACGCCGGGTTATGCGGCGCCGGCGGTGGCGGCACTGCTCGCGCTCGCCTGGGTCGCAACCGTGTGGGCTTCGCGGCGGTGGGGCGTGTCGAGCTATCGCCGCGGGCCGGCTTGGGGCTGCGGCTTCGCGGCAGCGCCCGCCTGGCTCCCGTTCGGTGATCCGGCTACCCAGTATGGCGGCGCCTCGTTCGCGCAACCATTGATCCGCACCATCGGCGCGACGCTGTTGGGCGCCCGCGAGACCGTCGCGACGCCATCGCCTGGAGACGCCGGACCCGCGCAGGCCATCACGGGGCTGATCGACCCGGCCGACATCGTCCTGTTCACGCCGCTGCGGCGGCTGCGCGAGGTGATTTCCCAGCGCGCCGGCCAGATGCAGTTTTTGACGATCCGCCGCATCCTGTCGGTCATGTTCGCCGCTCTGGTTCTCTTCCTCGTGCTGGTGGCGCTGTTGGAGGCAGTGTGACCATCGTGCTCGGCCTGCTGGCTCAGGTGCTGCACGGCGCGCTGATGCTGGCCGCCGCCCCGCTGCTCGTCGGGCTGATCCGTTGGCTGAAGGCGCGGCTGCTTCGGCGCCGAGGAGCCCTCCCGTTGCAGCCTTGGCGCGACCTGCGCCGGCTCGCGCGCAAGCAGCGGGTGGTGGCCGAGGAGGCGTCGGTCCTGTTCATGATGGCGCCGATCGTGACGCTGGCGGCGACCGCGACGGCGGTGCTTCTCGTGCCGTCGTTCGCGCGTGGCATGACCACCGCGCCGCTCGCCGATCTGCTGGTGATCGCCGGCCTGCTGACGCTCGTGCGGTGCGTGCTCGCCTTGGCCGCCATGGACACCGGGACGGCGTTCGGCGGCATCGGCGCCAGCCGGGAGATGACCTTCGCGGTGTTCGCCGAGCCCGCGCTGCTCATGGTGTTCTTCACCCTCGCACTGCTCGCCGGCACCACCAACCTCGACGACATCGTCGGCGTGCTGCGCGAGGGCTCGCTGGGCCTGCGCGTCTCGCTCGGGCTGGCGGCAATCGCGACCGTCGCCGTCGGGCTGGCCGAGACGGGACGCCTGCCGGTCGACAACCCGGCGACGCATCTCGAGCTTACCATGGTGCATGAGGCGCTGCTGCTGGAGTACAGCGGCCGGGACCTCGCGCTGATGGAGTTTTCCGCGGCGCTACGGCTGCTGCTCTGGCTGACCCTGATCGCCGGGCTGTTCCTGCCGTTCGGCATGGCGGACGCCGCCGCCGGGCCGCTGGCGTGGCTGGTCGGACTCGGCTGCTGGCTCCTCAAGATTGCCGCACTGGCCGGCGCATTGGCGCTGTTCGAGACGGCGACCGCGAAAATGCGGGTGTTTCGCGTGCCGGAGTTCCTCGGCGTCGCGCTGCTGCTCGGGCTGCTGGCGGCGGTGCTGCTGTTCGTCAGCCAGGGCTTTGCCTGATGGCGACGATGCCGCCCCAGCTCGGCTACGGGGCGTTCGCCTACGACGCGGCCCACATGCTCGGCGGCGCGATGCTCGTGCTCTCGTTCGTGCTGCTGTACCAGCGGCGGGTCAGCGCGGTGGTCAACACCTACGCCGCGCAAGCCTGGGTGCTCGCGGCTGCCGCTGCGTGGCAGGGTCACGTGCAGGATGCGGCGCATCTCTACGTCACCGCGGCGATCACGGCCGCGGCCAAGGGCGTCGTGATCCCGGTCGCGCTGCACCGGATCGTGCGTCGCCTCGACATCCACCGCTCGATCGACACCGCGCTCGGCATCTTTCCGAGCATGGTGATCGGAGTTCTGCTGGTCGCGCTGTCCATCCTCGTCGTGCTGCCGACCACGTTGGCCGCGCAGGCGCTCACCCGCGAGGATCTGGCGCTGGCGCTCTCCGTCGTCCTGCTCGGCCTGCTCACGATGATCACGCGGCGCAACGCGCTCACCCAGGTGATCGGCTTCATGTCGTTGGAAAATGGATTGATTCTTGCCGCCGTCGGGGTCGCCGGGATGCCGCTCATCGTGGAACTGTCGGTCGCATTCCTGGTCATGGTCGCGTTCATCGTCTTCGGCGTGTTCTTCTTTCGCATCCGCGAGCGCTTCGAGAGTCTCGACGTGCGACACCTCGACCGCGTGGGTGAGGTCTCCGGGTGAGTTCCTTCGCGGCCCTGGAAGTCGCCGGCCTGGTCGCGCTGGTGCCGTTCGTGGCGGCAGGGGTCATCGCCTTCGTGCCCTCCTGGCGGATTGGCGGCTGGATCAATTGCGGGGCGTCCACGCTCGTCTTCCTGCTCGCCTGCGCCTTGCCGTGGTGCGTCGGCAGTACCGGCTCGTTGCTGCGGGTGGACGGGCTGGCGGCGCATGTCGCCTTGCTCACCGCGTTCGTCGCCTGCACGACGTCCTGGTTCAGCCTCGGCTACATCCAGCTGGAGCTTGCGTCGCGGCGGCTCGACCGCAGCCGCCTGCGGCTCTACCACGCCATGTACCAGTGCTTCGTCGGCGGCATGTTGCTCGCTTTGCTGTCCGACAATCTCGGCATCACCTGGGTCGCGATCGAGGCTGCGACGATCGCGGCGGTGCTGGTGGTCGGATTGCCGCGCACCGCCGAGGCGGTCGAGGCGTCGTGGAAGTTCTTCATGGTCTGCGGCGTCGGCATCGCGCTGGCGCTGTTCGGTACCGTGCTGCTCTATCTCGCGGCGCTGCCGGCGCTCGGCGCCGGCGCGGCGGCGATGAGCTGGAGCGGCCTTTCTTCGTCGGCGGCGCGGTGCGACGGCGCGGTGCTGAACGTCGCCTTCGTCTTCGTGCTGCTGGGCTACGGCACCAAGGCGGCGCTCGCGCCGTTGCACGCCTGGATGCCGAACGCCCATGCCGAGGGGCCGACGCCGGTCTCCGCCGTGCTGGGCGGGTCGATCCTGAACGTCGCGCTGGTGGTCATCGTGCGGCTGCGCGGGGTGATGGCGGCGAACGCGGCGGCGATCGCGCCCGGGCCGCCGATCATGGCGCTGGGCCTGTTCTCGCTCCTGCTCGCCGCATTCAGCCTCTGGCCCCGCCGCGACGTGAAGCGGTTTTTTGCCTACTCCACCATTGAGCAGAGCGGGGCTGTGGCGTTCGCCTTCGGGCTGGGCGGCCCGGCGGCGATGTTCGCCGGGCTGCTGCACATGACCTTGCACACGCTGACGAAAGCCTCGGTCTTCCAGTGCGTCGGCCGCGCGGCGCAGCTCAAAGGCGGCCAGCGCTTCGCCGACATCACCGGCCTGATCGACGGGCATCGCCCGTTGGCCTTGACCCTTGCGGCGGGGATCGTCGCGCTCGCCCCGCTGCCGCCGTTCGGGCTGTTCACCAGCGAGTTCCTGATCGTGGCGGCGACCGTCCAGCGATTGCCGGCCCCTGTCGGTCCCGCTCGGCATCGGCCTCGTCGTCGGCGGCTGGGCGCTGGTGGTGCGGCTGCAATCGCTGTGCTTCGGGGCGCCGACCCCGGATCGCGGTCCGGGTCCGTCCACGCTGGCGCTGGTGCCGGTCTGGCTCCAACTCGCCCTCGTCATTGTGTTCGGCCTGGCGATGCCGGGACCGGTCGCGGGCTGGATGACCGCGATCGCCAGCGCCGCCCCATGAGCGGGCCGGCGAGCGACCTGATCCGGGCAAGCCGGATCGCACCCTGTCGACCGTGGCCGCGGCACGTGCTCGATCGCGACACCTGGGCGGCGATGGCGCAGGCGCTCGCGGCCGAGCCCACGCTCGCCGTGCTGGCCCTGTGGGCCGAGACCGCGAGCGCCCACGCGCTGCTGCTTGACGAGCAGGCCGGGGCGGTTCTGCCAGTGACGACGGAGGTGGTGGACGGCGTCTACCCGGCGCTGTCGCCGCATCGGCCGGGCGTAGCTTGGTTCGAGCGCATGGTCGGCGATCTCTGGGGCCATGCGGCGTCGGGGGACGCGACCCGCGGCCCTGGCTGGACCACGGCCAATGGGGCCAAGCGCACCCAATGGCCCTGCGCCCGCAGCCGACCGGCGGCGCGCCGGAGCCGCCGGAGTTCCTGCCGGCCGAGGGCGAGGATCTGCATCAGGTCGCGGTCGGACCGGTCCACGCCGGGATCATCGAGCCGGGCCATTTCCGCTTCACCGCCCAGGGCGAGGCCATCGTCCGCCTCGAGGCGCGGCTCGGGTATGCGCACAAGGGCACGCTCGCCCTGCTGCGCGGCAAGTCCCCGCGAGCGGCGGCGCGGTTCGCCGCCCGGCTGTCAGGAGACTTCGACCGTCGCGCACTCGATCGCCTTCGCTCGCGCCGCCGAGGCCGCCCTGCAGACCGAAGTGCCGCCACGCGCGCAAGCGCTGCGCGCCGTGATGGCGGAGCTGGAGCGGGTCGCCAACCATCTCGGCGACGTCGGCGCGATCTGCAACGACGCGAGCTTCGCCTTCGCGTTCGCCCGCTTCGGCTATCATCGGGAGGCGGTCCTGCGCGCCAGCGCCATCGCGTTCGGCCATCGCCTGATGATGGATTGCGCCGTCCCGGGCGGTGTGGCCGCCGACATCGTGCCGGGCGGGCCCGAGGCGGTGCTGCGCTGCCTCTCCGCCCTCGAGGCCGAGTTGCCCCACTTGGCGCGCGTCTACGCCGACACCGCCAGCCTCGCCGACCGCGTGATCGGGACGGGCGTGGTCACGCCGCCGATGGCGG
Organism: uncultured Alphaproteobacteria bacterium; assembly: GCA_963719345.1. Classification (GTDB taxonomy): domain Bacteria; phylum Pseudomonadota; class Alphaproteobacteria; order Acetobacterales; family Acetobacteraceae; genus CAVRCA01. The sequence continues at coordinate 1,461,957 of CAVRCA010000001.1, read as the reverse complement.
CCGCCTTCGCCGCCGGCGGGTTCGTCGGGCGCGCCTCGGGCCGCGACTTCGACGCACGGCGCTGGCCGGGCTATCCGCCCTACACGGAACTCGACCTCGCGATCCCGGTGCTGGTCGAAGGCGACGTCAACGCCCGCGTGCATATTCGACTGGCCGAGATCCGTGAGAGCATCCGGCTGCTGCGCGCCCTGTGCGGTTCGCTGCCGGACGGCGGTGTGGCGGCCACCCTGCCGCCCGGCAGCGGCGAGGGGATCGGGGTCGCCGAGGGATTCCGGGGCGACATCTGGCATTGGCTGCGGCTCGATAACGGCATGATCGCCAGCGCCTTCCCGCGCGATCCGAGCTGGGCGCATTGGCCGTTGCTGGAGGAAGCGGCGCAGCGCGACATCGTCGCCGACTTCCCGCTCTCCAACAAATCGTTCAACGCGTCCTATTCGGGGGTCGATCTCTGAGGGTGTGGCTCTGATGGTTTGGCGACGCATCGCCCGCGGCCTACGGCACGGCTCGGCCACCGAGCGGGCGCCGGTCGTGCCGGAAGAGACCTTGCAGGCGCTGGCGGCCGAGCTGGAGGCGGCCTCGCAGGCACGCCTCGGACGCAGCCTGTCCATCCGCCATGTGGACGCCGGCAGCTGCAACGGGTGCGAGCTGGAACTGCAGGCGCTGGGCAACATCGTCTACGACCTGGAGCGCTTCGGGCTGCGCTTCGTCGCCAGCCCACGCCACGCCGACGTGCTCCTGGTAACCGGCCCGCTGACCCGCAACATGCGCGAGGCACTCGAACGGACGTTCGAGGCCACGCCCGATCCGAAATGGGTCGTCGCCGTCGGCGACTGCGCGATGGACGGCGGCGTGTTCAAGGGCAGCTATGCCGTGCTCGGCGGTGCCGGGGCGGCGGTGCCGGTGGATCTCGTGATCAGCGGCTGCCCGCCGGCACCGGCCGAGCTGCTGAGCGGCTTGCGCGCGCTGCTGGAGGCGAACGCGAGCGATCCGTCTTGAGGTTCGCAGCCTTGCAACTCACAGCAGGCAGAGGGCGCGCAACTCGCGCTGCAATTCCGGCGGCAGGCTCCGTTCGCCGGTCCCCGCCATGCGCGGCGTAAGATCCTCCGGCGCGTCCTGCGGCTTCAGGTAGCGCCATCCCTGGAACGGCTTGACCGGCCGCCCCGCAACCAGGATGAGCGCCGGGTCGAGCAGCAGCCCGGCGCACCGCCGTCCGTCGTCCCAGGTGTCGTCGATGATGTCGAGGATGCGCTGGCGCACCAGCATGGCCCCATTGACCACCCAATACATCGAACCGCCGGCCACCACATCCGGCGCGCGCCGGGGAAAGTTGCGGGTGCGATGGCGGAGCGGCGGGTGGGTCTCCGCCCGCTCGGCCTGGAAAGCCTGGAGTTGCCCGACATCCCGGGCGCCGACCGCGAGCTTGGTCAGATGCAGCATGGTCCGATGATGTGCCAAGCCGCGCGAGCGAGCGGAAGGGGCTGTGCCGAGTCGGCGACAACATAATCAGTCCGGGCAGCGCACCGGGTCGAGTTTCCCCCGGGATCGGCGGGGCCGAGCGAGAAGCGGTAGCCGGCGACGCCCGGCATCAGGCGACACGCCCGGCCGAGTGCATCCGGCACGTCGGCTCGAACGAAAATCACCCGCCCGTCGAGGTCGGGGCCGTTGCGCATGAAATCCTGGGCACGGTGGATGTTGTTCCGGTTGAACCGCCGGTCGAAGCCGCTCGGAAAATCGTCTACCAGGACGAAGGCGCGCGAGTCGGGCAGGGCGGCGGCGAGGCGAAGTCGGGGCGGCACGCTCGGCGATCATGCCGGCATGGTAGAAGACCAGGGCCGGCAGCAGGCCGAGTTCCGCCGGGATCAGCAGGGCCAGCAAGGCGACGGCGCGCAGCCGGGCCGGATCGGCCGCAGCCGCAATTTCGCGCGCCACGGTCAGGTGCATGATGACGAAGCCGTCGAACCAGTAGCGTGGCCCCATCTGCCACCCGCCATAGTCGGGAAACACCAGGAACAGCGCGAATGCCGCGAGCGGCACCGCGTCGTAGAACGCGAGCGAGCGCCGGCGCCGACCGCGAGCGAGCGCCCACAGGTAGAGCACCGGCAGCACGAGGGTCGTGGTGTCGGCCAGGTCGGCGAGCCGCCAGGCCGTGTGCGTCAGCGCGCGCCACGGGCCGCCGTCCGGCTCCACCCCGCGCAGACCGCCGGCGGCGAGCGAGAGGTTGCCGCCCCAGACCGTCGGCGGGACGAGCGGGTTGCCGGTCACGGCGAGATTGTAGGCGGCGAAGGCCAGCGCAAACGGCGCGGCGCCCAGGGCCAGCGCCGCCAGCCGGGGCGCTCGGCCGGGTCGCCCGGCCCAGGCGCACGCGACGGCGCAGCCGACGACAAGGAAGCTGTCGATCCGGCAGACCAGCAGCATACCGAGGCAAGCGCCCGTCGCTGCGTCCCGCCAGCGTGAACCCCGCGCCGTGGACGGCAGTTGCGCGGCCACCGCGCCGATCGCGAGCAGCGCGCTGGCGCAATGGGAAAACAGCGTCGCGGCATTCAGCAGCACGAACGGCGAGGCGGCGCAGGCCAGAGTGGTCAAGGCGGCGATCCCGGGCCGTTGCGTCACCGCCGTAGCGGCCCAGCCGAGCAGCGCCAGAGTGCCGGCCATGCAGGCCGGGGCCGCCAGCCATGTCGGCAGTCCCGCCCAAGCGAACGCCGCCAGGAGAGCCGGCCAGAAGGGGAGATACTGACTGACCCATTCACCACTCTTGGCGATGAGGTAGACCTGACCCACCAGTTCGGGATCCATCGGGATCGGGTTGGCCAGCCGCCCGCACAGAAACGTCTCGGCCTCGAACAGGAACCCGTATTCGTCGGCGGAGCTTGCAAAGCCGTCGAATGCGACGCGCGCCAGGACCGCCGCGAGGAGGACGCAGCCGAGACAGCCCGCAGCCGCCAGCCAGAGGGGGGCCGAGCAGGGGGCGCCTGCCTGCGTCCGGGCGGCCAAGCCCTCCAGTACTGTGACGGTCAGGATTCTGGCGCTCCGGGAGCCGCGCCGCAGCATCGCCGGCGCACATGCGGCGGTCAGCACCGCGGCGGAAGTGCCCACCGTCAGCTTGGACGCCGTTTCCGAAACGGGCCAGTCGCGCAGCCGCGCAAGTATGGCAAGGGCCGACAGGCAGGCGGACCACAGGAGCAGCACACCAGCCCAGCCAAGCAGGGCCAGAAATCCTCGCCGGAGGCGGCAGCGCTCCATGTCCTCGGCAACCAAAGCGCGCATTCACGGAGAGATGGCACAACTCCCATGGGTGTGTCGCGAGAAACGAGCAGGGGCCGAACCCGCCCAGAAGTTGATCTCCCGGCAGGCGGGCCTCACAGTCGTTTCGGGCGGGTCCGACCCGCGTTTTCCAGGAGGCTTGCGAATGGTGCGATCGTGGATCGGGCGAGCGGGCGTGGCGCTCGCGGCCGTGTTGACGGCAGGGGCGTTGTCGCCGCGCGTCGCGACGGCCCAGGGTTCCGGCTCGGCGACCCTGGATGCGGTCCGTCAGCGTGGCCAGCTCGTCTGCGGCGTGTCGACCGGCGTGCCGGGCTTTTCGCTGCCGGACAGTCAGGGCATCGAGCGCGGACTGGATGCGGATTCCTGTCGCGCCGTGGCCGCCGCGGTGCTCGGGGACGCCAACAAGCTGAAGTTCACGCCGCTCACCACGACCAACCGCTTCACCGCCTTGCAGTCGGGCGAGGTGGACGTGCTGATCCGCAGCACGACCTGGACCTTGGCGCGCGAGGCCAATCTTGGACTAGAGTTCGCCTGGGTGAACTACTACGACGGCACCGGGTTCCTGGTGAAGAAAGCCGCCGGCGTGAAGTCGGTCAAGGAATTGGACGGTGCGACCATCTGCGTGCAGCCGGGCACCAGCACGGAACTCGCGATCAACGACTATTTCCAGCAGAACAAGCTCAAGTTCAGCCCGATCCTGATCCAGGATCTGTCCGAGATCCAGGGAGCCTTCCTGAACGGACGGTGCGACGCCTACTCCACCGATTCTTCTGCCCTCGCGACCTTCCGTTTCAGCCAGGGAGCGAAAGCCGACGATTTCGTTCTGCTGCCTGAGATCATCAGCAAGGAGCCGCTCGGCGCCATGGTGCGCAAGGGCGACGACAAGTGGTTCGACCTCGTGCGTTGGACCTTCATTGCCATGCTCACGGCGGAAGAGAACGGCGTGACAAGCAAGAACGTCGACGAGATGCTGAAAAACAACAGCCCCGACGTCCGCCGCCTGCTCGGGGTGGACGGCGACATGGGCAAGGCGCTCGGCGTCGACAATCGGTGGGCCTACAACGTCATCAAGCAGGTCGGCAACTTCGGAGAGATGTGGGATCGCAACATCACGCCGATGGGCGTGCCGCGCGGGATCAACAATCTCTGGAACAAGGGTGGTCTCCAATACGCCCCGCCGATCCGCTAGCCGGTCGCCACGCCTTTCGCTTTCGTCACGAGCTTGAACCGACCGGTTAGCGTCTGATTTACCCACTGTCTCCATTGTGAGACTTGCACTCAAGAAAGAGTGTTGGTCACGCGAAATGCGAGAGAGTGCGTATGTCTGGGACGATAGCGCAGATCGATGCATCTGCGGGCGGCACGGTTCCTGATCAGGCCGGGAACGCGGTCATCACGGCAGGAAGCGCGGCGGCTACGGTCGTCGCCGCGCTCGGAACGGACACCATTGTCGGGGGTGCCGGTTACCTCGTCGTCACCGCCACGGCGGACGGCAATCGCTACAACTCCAACCCGATCGTCGTCGAGGCGAGCGAAGCGCTCGCCTTCACGCCGGGTGACGGCGCCAACACGGTCTTCGGCGGTGCCGGGCTGGTCGACATCGAGACGGGAGACTCGATCTTCGAGGGCGGCGTCTGCCTCGTAGGCGGCGCCGGCGCGGCGACCGTGAACGGCTCGTTCGGCGGCACGACCGTGATCGGAGGCACCGGTGCGGTTGAGCTTGAACAATACGGGCTCGCCACGGTCGCCGCCGGCGCGGGGATCATCACCGTCAACTCCGACGGCAACGCCCTCACCGTAATCGGTGCCGACGGGCTGTCGAATACCTGGAACCCGGGTGCCGGCGACGTGCTGGTGATCCAGACCGACGCCGCCAACCACACCACGGTCACCGATACGACGACCGGGCAGGCGGTTCCCCTGGCTGCGAACTCGGTTGACGGCAGCGCGGGAGGTTCGATCACCGACGTCGCGGGCGAGAATTGGATCACGCTGGGCCAAGTGGCGGCCACTGTCACCGCCTCGCTCGGCACCGACACCATCGTCGGCGGCAGCGGCGCGCTCACCGTCAACGCGGCGGGCAACCCCAATCCGCTGGTGATCGACGCCGACCCGGCGGCCACCGGCACGACGATCTTGGGCGGCAGCGGCGCGATCAGCCTGAGCCAGCACGGCACGACCGCGATCACGGCGGGATTGGGCACGATCACCGTCACCGCGGACGGCAGTTCGCTCCTCATCAAAGGCGCCGACGGTTCGGGGCCGGCGACCTGGATGCCGCCTGCGGGCAGCGTGGTCACGATCCAGACCGACGCCGCCACCCATGTCACGACGGTCGCCGACCAGACCTCGCACCGTGGTTTGCGGCTGGCCGGCGGGCAGGTCCTGAACGTAACCGACGGCAGCCTGGGCGGCGCGATCACCGACGTCGCGGGCGAGAACCGGATCACGCTGGGCAGCGTGGCGGCAACGGTCACCGCGTCGGCCGGCACCGACACCATCATCGGCGGCAGCGGCGCGCTCACCGTCAACGCAGCGGGCAATCCCCATCCCCTGGTGATCGATGCCGATCCGGCGGCCACCGCGCACAACGATTTTGGGCGGCAGCGGCGCGATCAGCCTCAATCAGCACGGGACGACCACGATCTCCGCGGGATCGGGCACCATCACCGTCACCGCGGACGGCAGCTCGCTCGTCATCGAAGGCGCCGACGGTTCGGGGCCGGCGACCTGGACCCTGCCTGCGGGCGACGTGGTCACGATCCAGACCGACGGCACAAGCCGGGCGACGACCGTGACCGACGCCGTTTTCCACCGAAGCCGCCTGCTTGCCGGCGGGCAGGTGGTGAACCTGGTGGACGGCACGGGCGGCGGGCTGATCCCCGACGTCAGTGGCCTCGACCGGATCACGCTGGGCGCCGCCGCGGCGACCGTCACCGCCTCGGCCGGCACCGATACCATCATCGGCGGCAGCGGCTCGCTGATCATCAACGCGTCCGGCGACGCCAATCCGCTGGTCATCGACGCCGCCGCGACGGCGACCGCAACCACGGTGTTCGGCGGCAGCGGCTCCATCACCCTCCGCCAGCACGGCGCCATCGCGATCTCGGCAGGATCGGGCGCGATCAACATCACCTCGGACGGCAGCCCGCTGGTCATCACCGGGGCCGACGGGCGCGAAGTGGCGACCTGGACCGTGCCCGGGGGCGATGGAGTCACCATCCGGACCGACGCTGCCACCTTCGTCACGACGGTCGCGGACCCGACCTCCGGCCGCGGTCTGCGCCTTGGTGGTGGCCAGGTCCTGAACGTGATCGACGGCAGCGCCGGCGGCCCCATCCCCGACGCGGCCGGGTTCGACCAGATCACGCTCGGCAGCGTGGCCGCGACGGTCGCGGCGTCCCTCGGCAGCAGCGACACCATCAACGGCGGAACCGGCGCACTCACCCTGCTGGGCGGCGGCGGTATGATCTTGCTGAACCAGCACGGCGCGGCCTCGATCACCGCCGGTACCGGTCTGATTACGGTCATGTCGGATGGCAGCCCGCTTTCCGTCACCGGCGTGGACGGGTCGGTGATGCGCGGCTTTGCCGTTGTCTCGGGCGATACCGTCACGGTTCAGACCGATGCCAGCGGGCGCGTGACCACGGTGGTCGACCAGCGGTCCCACGAGACGGTCCGGCTCGCCAACAATCAGGCCGTTCACGTGATCAGCGGGGTCGGTGGGGGGGTCGTCACCGATTTCACGGGTCTGAACCAGATCGTGCTGGGAAGTGCGCCCGCCACGGTCAGCGCCTCCCTCGGCAGCGACACGATCACCGGCGGCAGCGGCGCCCTGACCGTGGCGGCGTCCGGCAACGCCTCCCCGCTGGTCATCGATGCCGGGTCGGCGACCGGCACCATCATCCTCGGCGGCAGCGGCACCATCAGTCTCACCCAGCATCGTGCTACCACGATCACTCCGGGATCGGGAACCATCACCGTCACCTCGGATGGGGGAGCGCTCGGCATCAACGGTGCCGACGGCAAGGAGTTGGACGCTTGGCCGGTCGCTGCGGGCGACGTGGTCACGATCCGGACCAACGGCACCACGCTCGCCACCACCGTGATCGACACCACTACCGGCACGAGCCGGCTGCTCGCGGGCGGCCAGGTGATCAACCTGATCGACGGCACGGCCGGCGGCACCGTCACCGACATCGGCGGCCCCAACCGGATTACGCTCGGCAGCCTGGCGGCGACCGTGCTGGCGTCCGCCGGCGTGGACACCGTCGTGGGTGGAACCGGTCGATTTACCGTCGATGCCTCGGCCGACTTCAATGCGTTGACGATCAACGCCGGCCAGGCGAACGGGACGACGGTGAAGGGCGGCAGCGGCCCGATCGCGCTGGCCCAGCACGGCATAGCCGCGATCAGTGCCGGAACCGGCACGATCACCATCGATGCCGACGGCAGTCCGCTCGCCGTCACCGGAGCCGATGGCGCAGAATCCAGCACTTGGTCTCCCACCGCAGGCGATGTCGTCACCATCCAGACCGACGCCGGCACCCGGGTCACCACCGTCAGCGACCGCGCCGCCCATCGGACCCTCCGCCTCGGCGGCGGCCAGGCCCTCAACCTGGTCGACGGGACGGCCGGCGGGACGATCCTCGACGCGGCGGGCAGCAACCTGATCACGCTCGGCACGGCGGCGGCGCTCGTCACCGCATCCGCCGGCACCGATACCATCACCGGCGGCTCCGGCGCGCTGACCGTCAACGCCGCGGGCAACAGCCACCCTTTGCGGATCGTCGGGGGATCGGGTGCGCTGACGGTCACGCCGGGCGCGGGCGCCGATACCGTGTTCGGCAGCGCCTCCGGCCCGACCCGGGTTCTGTCCGGCGGAACCCAAGGCACTCTTTTCTACTATGACGACGGCGGCAGCGCGACGATCACGGGCGCCGCGCAGGACACCAGCATCACGGCCACCAGCGGCTCGATCGCCTTTACCCAGAGGGGCGACACGACGATCCATGCCGGGACCGGACCCATGACGGTCCGGACGAACGGCGGCCGGCTGGCGATCACCGGCTGGGGCGTGTCCACCGTGCTCGATCGCTCCTGGACCAGCGGCGACATGCTGCTGCTGGGCTACAATGGCACCGTCACGACCGTGACCGACGAGCAGACCGGCGACGTTTATGACCTGACCGCCACCGGGGTGACGGCGGTGTCCGGCAGTCTCCCCGGCCCGCAGGACCCGTTGGCCGGCGAGGGCTCGAGCGCCTATGTCGGATTGCTGGGTCAGTATCTCAGCCAAGTGCCCGGCCAGCCCGGCGCGCCTGACCTACTTCGCCCCGGGCTCGGCCGTGCCGTCGAGCGGCATCCCGAGCCTGCTGATCGCGAGCGGCGGCGCCGCGACCGTCACCGTGCCGACGCAGGTGGCGATCGTCCGCAACCAGATCGCCGGGACGGACCTCGAGGGCAACGGAGGGGCCGACCAGTTCATCACCTCCACCACGAGCTTCACCTACCATGCGAATGGCGGCTCCGGCGCCGTGCTGGCGGACGACAACGTGGCCGGCGGCAATGCCGGGAACAACCACATCGTGCTGGCGCCGGCCGGCGGCGGTGACTTCGTCATCGTCACCGGGTCCGGCGATGACGTGATCGAGGCCTCGTCCGGCAACGACACCATTGCGGCCGGGGCCGGCAACAACTCGATCTATCTCGGCACCGGCAACAGCGTCGTGACCTCGTCGGGCAACGATCTCGTGCTGAGCGGCGCCGGCGCGGCGACCGTCGAGGCGACGACGGGCTCGCAGGTCGTCGTCTTCGGCGGTCCCAACGCGCTCGATTTCCTCGGCGGCTCGGGCTCGGCGGCAACGGTGATTGGCGGCAATGGCGCCGCGACCATGGTCGGCGGGTCCGGCACCTCGCTGTTCTGGGGCAGCGGCAGCGGCAGCAACGTCATGGTCGCCGGCACCGGCGCCAGCACCCTGGTCGGCGGCGGGTCCGGCAACGTGCTGCGCGCCGCGGGGAGCGCCAACGAGGTGCTGATCGCCGGCACCGGCAGCTCCACCCTGCTCGGCGGCAGCGCGACCGGCAGCAACATGTATCTCGGCTCCGGCGGCGCCGACCTCATCGCGACCGACCTCGGCAGCGATCTGGTGATCGGCGGCCCCGGCTACGACACCATCGAGGCGGGCGGCGGCAGCGTCCTGGTGTTCGGCGGCTCGGACGGCAACGTGTTGGTCGCGCCGCCGTCGGGCGGGACGGTGAACTTCATCTCCGACGGCCAGGGCGCCAACACGTTCGAGTTCATCAATGGCCAGGGCGGCGGGACCGACATCATCTGGGGCTTCCGCCCGGGGTCGACCAGTTCTCGCTTCAGGAATACGGGGGCGACGAGGCGAGCAACGCCAACGCCAACGCCCACCCGTACGGGGCGGGGACCGAGCTGTTCCTGTCCGACGGCACCCGGGTCGTGTTCGGCGACGTGAGCCTGCCCCAGAACGGCTTCGGCTGACGCCGGGGTTGACGCCGCTCCTCTCCGACGGATCACGTCGGGCTCGCGACACTGTGACTGGTTGTGCTCTTTCCCAGTTGTTCGCTTTAATGGATTGGAGCAGTTCTATTGACGGGCGGCTGCTCCGGGCGGCCGGGCTGGCGAGGGCTCGGCGTCGTCTCAGGGGAAGCGTAGTCCAGAGCGCGGGCACCGGGAGGCGAAGACAGGCGGACAATGAGGCTTTCCCGCCGTCTTCTATTGGTCATCGGCAGCTGCCTTCTGCCGATGGCAGCCGCGTTCATCGTCGCGTTCGTCGGCTTGTACGAGCAGCGGGTAAGCCGCATTGCACCGTTCCTGAACCGGACGGCCGAGACTGCGAACACGGACGTTTCAGATATCTTCCAGGGCGCACAATCCCTCCTGGAAGGGCTGGCGGAGGTTCCCCTCGGGTCGGAGTGCGGCAGCCGCCTCGCCCAGATGCAGCGAAGCCTTGCGGCCTACGAGTTCCTCGCCGTGATGGACGGAGCGGGGCGGGTACTCTGCAGCTCGACAGCGACTCTCGCTCCGCTGTCGGCCGCCAATTCGGCCTGGCTGCGGCCGCTCGCGGGCGGCGATGGGGTTCGGGTGGGGAGCGTTCGCGACCCTGCCTGATTTGGCCGACCCGTTCCTGCCGCTGGGTCTGCGGATTTCGAACGCGGGAAACGAAACGCGGCTGCTGATCGCCGCGCTGGATCTGCACTGGCTCGGGCAACACCTCGGCGCGCTCAGGCCATCCAACGACGCCGTCCTGGCGAACAGCACGCTGCTCCTGCTGGACCGCGACGGCGTCGTGCTGACACGGCTTCCCGACCCGGACCGCTGGATCGGCGCGCAGGGAGGGCCGGCGTTCACGTCGCTTCTGAGGGCGCCCACGCGCGGCCTCGTCAGGATCAAGGATCTTGATGGGCTTGAGCGCCTGACCGCGTTCATCCCGACGAGCCTGCCGCCGCCCGGCCTGTTCCTGTCCGTCGGATTGTATCGGCCCGATCTGCTGGCAGACTTCTGGACCACCATCGGCGAGGGCGCATTGCTGGCCCTCCTGGCGCTGCTGATCGCGTGGACGATTGCGGTCTGGGCGGTGCGCCGGCTCTTCCAACGCCCGACCGAAGAGTTGCTGCAAGGCGTGCGACAGTGGCGCCGCGGCGACATGACCGCGCGGGTCCAGGTCCACAGTGACACGGTGGAATTTGCCCGCTTGGCCGAGGCGTTCAACGAGATGGCGACGGCACTCGAGGCACGCCAAGCCGAGCAGCTACAACAGGCACAGCTGCTCGAGACCCGGGTCGCCGAACGCACCCACGAGCTGTCGAGCAGCAACAACCGCCTGCAGGTCGAGATCGCCGAACGGCGGCGGGCCGAGGCGGTGCTGCACCAGGCTCAGAAGCTGCAGGCCGTCGGCCAGCTCGCCGGAGGCATGGCGCACGATTTCAACAATCTGCTTGCCACCATCCTGGGCAGCCTGGAGCTGCTTGAGCGGCGGCTCGTCGATCCGGACGGCAAGGCGCAGACCCTGATCACGCGCGCGATCGATGCCGTCCAGCGAGGCTCCCAGTTGACCTCGGGGCTGCTCGCCTTCTCCCGCCGCCAGCGTCTGGCCGCTCGGGCAACCGATCTCAATCGCCTCGTCACCGATCTCGTCACCCTCGCCAGCTCCACGTTGGGTCGGCGCGTGCGGATCGAAACCGATCTCGCGCCGAACTTGTGGCCGGCGTTGGTCGATCCGAGCCAGGTGGAGGCTTCCATCCTCAATCTGGCTCTGAACGCGCGCGACGCGATGCCGCAAGGCGGCGTGCTCACGCTCTCGACCGCGAACGAGACGGTGGGCGACGACAGCTCCGACGTGGGAGCGGGCGATTACATCCGCATCACCGTCACGGACACCGGGGTCGGGATGACGCGCGAGATCCTCGGGCGTGCATTCGAGCCGTTTTTCACCACGAAGGAACTTGGCCAGGGCGCCGGTCTCGGCTTGAGCCAGGTCTATGGGCTGGCCCGGCAGTCGGGCGGCACGGTGCGCATCCGGAGCGAGCCTGGCGACGGCACCAAAGTGAGCCTGCTGCTGCCGCGTGCCGAACCGGAGACGGCCGGCGGCGATGCGCCGGCGCCGGAGGGAAGCGCCCGGCGCGAGCCGCCCGGGGAACTCGTTCTGCTGGTCGATGATGATGCCGACGTTCGCCAGGTTAGCGTGGAGATGCTGCGCGACCTCGGTTACGCGGTTGTCGAGGCGGCCGGCGGCGATGAGGCGCTGGCGACGGCGCGCCGACTGCCCGCGCCACCCAGGCTGCTCGTCATCGATTACGCCATGCCGGGGATGAACGGCTTGCAACTGGCTGCCGAGTTGCGGCGGTTGGGCATCGGCGCGCCGGTGCTGCTGGCCACCGGCTATGCCGAGCTCGCCAGCGACAAGTCGGGCGTCACCCCGGACGCCATTCTGCGCAAGCCGTTCTCCCTGGCCGAGTTCGACCGCACCCTCAACCGCCTGCGCGACGGCTTCAATCGTGCCGCCTGACCCGCCGCCGAGACGAGCCGAAGGAAGGGCGCCCCCGCTATCGGTTCATGATCACCGACAGCTTGCTGTTCGTCAGCACGTGCCGGGTCACGCCGCCCAGGATAAGTTGGCGCAACCGCGAATGGGAGTAGGCGCCCATCCCCAACAGATCGGCGCCGAACGCCTCGGCCGCCGACAGCACGCCGGCGCCGACCGGGCCGGTGCCCGGCGGGAAGGTCTGCAGGTCTGCCGTGACGCCGTGCAGCGCTAGATATTCAGCAACCTCCCCGGCGGGCGGGCCGCGGCGCTGATAGCCCTCGGCGTAGAGGATGCGCACCGCTTCGGCCCGCTTTATCCAGGGGGTCAAGGCATAGACGGCCGAAGCGGATTCGGCCGTGCCGTTCCAGGCGATGCAGATCCTGGTGCCGATCGTCCTCGGTGCGACCGGAGGAGCCACCAGCACGGGGCGACCCGAATTGAACAGGATGGCGTGCAGCGTGTCCGAGGACGAGACGTCCTCGCCGGCTTCCGGATGCGGCAAGACGGTCAGGTCGGCCAACCGGGCGTGATGCACGACCTGTTCGGCTTCCCGCCCGGTCATCCAGGCGAAGCTTGCCACCGCCGGGCCGCCCGCGGTGGCGTCGCCGACCGGCACGTCATTGGCGGCAACGAATTCGTTGAACAGCGCCCGCACCGCATGCGCACGCTGGTCGTTGACCCGCACGTGCAGCACGCTCAGATGCGCCCGCCACATCCGGGCGACCATCAGCGCGGTAGCGAGCGCCGCCTCGCCCCCCGCGGGGCCAGGCAATGGCAGGAGCAGCTTGCGGATCGCCATGACGGAACCCTCCGTTGAACTGAACGACGTCGATAGTAGCCCGCCGGTCTCCCGACGTGAGTACTCGGCGAGATCGCGCCGTTCGGCGCGGTTCCCTTGACACGAGTACAGCCGGAACTAGCGTCGGCCATGGGCGGGGGACAAACCATGGCGGGCAGATTGGCGGGGCGGCGGATACTGATCACCGGTGGCGCGTCGGGCATCGGCCGGGCGACCGCCACTCTGTTTGTCGAGGAAGGCGCCACGGTCGCCATCCTGGATCGCAGCGCCGAGGCGGCTGCGGCGGTCGCATCCGGCCTGCGCGGCACGGCGGTGCCCGCGGACTTGGCCGAACCGGCACAGGTCGGCCGAGCGGTCGAGGGGGCGGCGCAGGCGATGGGCGGTCTGGACGGGGTGGTCAACGCAGCCGGAATTTTCTTCGGCAACGGGCTGGCGGACACCACGCCCGAGATGTTCGCCCAGACCCTTGCGATCAACCTCACCGGCACGTTCCTGGTCGTCCAGGCGGCGGTGCCGCTGCTCCGACAGTCCCCCCGCGCGACGATCGTCAACATCGGGTCGGGCGTCGGCCTGACCCCGACCGGGCCGGGCAGCACCGCCTATGTCGCATCGAAAGGCGGCGTGATCGCAATGACCAAGGCGCTGGCCTTGGAACTCGCCCCGACGATCCGCGTCAACGTCGTCTGTCCCGGAGCAGTGGATACCCCGATGACGGCGAGCTTCCTGCGCGATGCGGCCGGTGCCGTGGACCCGGCGATCGCCGCTCGCTACGCCCTGCAGCGTCCGGCGGCACCGGAGGAGATCGCCGCGGCCATCCTGTTCCTCACCGCGCACGAATCCTCGTTTGTGACCGGGATTGCCCTGGCGGTTGACGGCGGCCGCACGTTGCATTGAGGCCGGGCATGAGGCGGCACGCCGGCCGCTCCGCCCATCCCGAGGAGGCGCACCCATGACCCATCCCGACTCCGACAGCGTGCGCATCGAGGAAGACGCGCTGGGCGAAGTGCCGGTCCCGGCCCACCGGCTCTGGGGCGCTCAGACCGAACGCTCATTGGATAATTTTCCGATCGGCGTCGGCCGGTTCGGCTGGACCCGCCCGGTCGTGCGCGCGCTCGGCGTTCTGAAGAAATGCGCTGCTCTCGCCAACGGCGAGCTTGGCCAGTTGCCGGCGGAAAAAGTCCGGCTGATCGTCGCCGCCGCTCAGGAAGTCATCGACGGCCGGCTCGACGCGGAGTTCCCGCTCGTCGTGTTCCAGACCGGCTCGGGAACCCAGACCAACATGAACGCCAACGAGGTGATCGCCAATCGGGCGATCCAGCTCGCCGGCGGCGAGATCGGCTCGAAGCGGCCGATCCACCCGAACGATGACGTCAACCACAGTCAATCATCCAACGATACGTTTCCCGACCGTGATGCACATCGTCGCCGTCGAGGTGCTGGAGAACCGGCTGCTGCCGGCCGTACAGGCCCTGCGTGACACGCTGAACGACAAGGCGGCGGCGTTCTCCCAAGTGGTGATGATCGGGCGGACGCATCTGCAGGATGCGACGCCGCTTACCCTCGGCCAGGCAATTTCGGGTTGGGTCGCGCAGCTCGATCAGGCGATCGGCGGCATCAAGCAGGCAGTGGCCGGACTGTATGAACTGGCGATCGGCGGCACCGCCGTTGGCACCGGGTTGAATGCCGATCCGCGATTCGGCGCCGCCGCCTCGCGTCATATCGCGGAAGAAACCGGCAAACCGTTCGTCAGTGCCGCCAACATGTTCGCCGCTCTGTCGGCGCATGACGCGATGGTGGCGGTGAGCGCGTCACTGCGCACCTTGGCGGGAGCGTTGATGAAAATCGCCAACGACGTGCGCTGGCATGCGAGCGGGCCGCGCGCCGGCTTGGGCGAGCTGCTGCTGCCGGAGAACGAGCCAGGCTCCTCGATCATGCCGGGTAAGATCAATCCGACGCAATGCGAGGCGCTGACGATGATCGCCGTGCAGGTGTTCGGCAACGACCACGCGGTCGCCTTCGCCGGCTCTCAGGGAAACTTCCAGCTGAATGTCTACAAGCCGGTCATGCTGCATAATCTGCTGGAATCGGCCGAGCTGCTCGCGGACGGATGTCTGGCGTTCGACGCGCGCTGCGCGCAAGGCATCATGCCGAACGAGAAACGCATCCGGCATAACCTCGACAACTCGCTGATGCTGGTGACCGCGCTGAACCCGCATATCGGCTACGAGAAGGCGGCGCGTATTTCGCTGACCGCCTACCGTGAGGACATCAGCCTGCGGGAGGCGGCGCTCAAGCTCGGTTTCGTGACGGAGGAGCAGTTCGACCGCTGGGTGCGGCCCGAAGACATGACGCGGCCGATCTCCCCTTAGCGCTTGCGCCGGCTTGCCCGATAGGAGGGCAGCCACCACTTCACCGGCTCGGGTTCCGGCTCGGACGATGACGGTTCGGACAGGCGTCGCGCACGCGGAACCCGCTTGGCAGCTTCCTTGATCTTGGCAGGCGTGCGTTCCTCCTGTTCGGGTCCGACCGAAGGCGCGGCGACGGGAGGCAACGGGAGTTCCGGCACCGAAGCCTGCGCGGCAAGCTCGGCCGCAAAGCGCTGTTCTGCCGCATCGCGCGCTGCGACGGCTTCGCTCAATGCCGTCTCGGCCGCCTCTCGGCCGGCGCGCTCCGCTTGCAGCGCCTCCTGATGGGCGAGATCGGCGTGGCCGAGCTGCGTCCGCAGGTGCTGCACGGTGCTCAAAGCATCGGCGAGCGACCGCTCGGCCCGCTCGCGCGCGCTCCGCTCGGTGGCGAGCGCCGCTTCCACCGCCGCCAAACGGTTGCCGGCCGGCGCGGCATCCCCTGGGTGCTCGCGCACCCCGTTCAGCACGACGACCGGCACCTCGCCGTCGCGGACGAAGCGGCGAGCGCGGCGATCCGGCTGCCCCCGCTGCGCCGTACGGTCGTGTGTTGACCCGTCACGCAAGCCGAGCGCCAGGCGCATCCTGGCCTCATCGCTTTCAGACGTGTTCAAGCCCAGCTTGGGCGGGTTCGATTGTTCCGACATTGATGTTCGCGCGTTTCCCGAAATCGTAGCAGGAAGGTCGGACCGGCGTGGGCCCGCATTGGCGGACCCACCGGGCGACGCGGCCACCATCTCCATCGCATTTCTTGGCAAGGAGGATGCTACCCGGATTGCGGTCTACCATCCGGGGAGGAATTCGCCAAGCCGCGATTATCACCGGCTTGGGGCGCTCCGCCAGACCGCAGGATGCCAGACCATTGTTGGATGAAGCCGGTTTAATTGGCGTGCCATTGGAACGTTCACGTCGGCGAACGCATGTTGGATGCGCGCTGGCGCGTCGCGCCGAGATCATTCAGCAAGGAGACGACCAATGACCCAACCCAGTAAACCGCCCGGGCGTACTCGCCGAACCGCGCTTGCCGCCGTGCTGCTGGCCGGTACCGCACTCGGCGGCTTCGCGGCCGGCCAGGTCGGCAATGCGGCCACCGTCGCGGAAACTCAAGGCCAGCCGGTCAACCCGCCGGGGGTTGCGGTTGCGCAGAACGTGCCGGATTTCGCCGATCTCGTCGCCAAGGTGAAGCCTGCCGTCGTCTCGATCACCAGCAAGATGCGCCCTCAGGCGGTTGCCGAAGAGGGTGAGGGCGTCCCGCTGCCGTTCCCGTTCAATCAGATGCCCGGCGCCCAGATGCCTGGGGCGCGTCCGCACGCGGTCGAGGCGCGCGGCTCCGGATTCATCATCGACCAAGATGGAACGATCGTTACCAACAACCATGTCATCAAGGACGCCACGGCCGTTTCGGTCACGCTCGACGACGGCACGCAGCTCCCGGCCAAGGTGATCGGCCACGACGGGCGAACCGACGTCGCCGTGCTGCGCGTGCAGGCCAAGCGTCCGCTGCCCTACATCCAGCTCGGCGATTCTACAAAGGCGCGGCCGGGCGAATGGGTGGTCGCGATGGGTAATCCGTTCGGTCTCGGCGGCACGGTCACGGCGGGCATCATCTCCGCGCTTGGTCGCGACATCGGCGCCGGTCCGTACGACCAGTTCATCCAGATCGACGCACCGATCAACCAGGGCAATTCCGGCGGGCCGCTGTTTACGGAAGATGGCAAGGTCGTCGGCATCAACACCGCGATATTGTCGCCGTCCGGCGGTTCGGTCGGCATCGGCTTCGCCATCCCGTCCAACACGGTGAAAGCGGTGGTGGCCCAGCTTGAGCAGAGCGGCCACGTCACGCGCGGCTATCTCGGCGTCGAAGCGCAGCCGCTCAACCAGTCGATGGTGAAAGCGCTGCAGCTCGCCCAATCGGGTGGCGCCTTGATCGCCGGGGTCAATCCGGACGGCCCTGCCGCCAAGGCGGGATTGCAACCGGGCGATGTGATAACAGCGGTGAACGGCGACAAGATCGACAGCCCGCGCCAGCTCGCGGTGAAGGTGGCATCCGTGAAACCCGGTGAAGCCGCCAAGCTCGACGTGGTGCGCGACGGCAAAACGCAGTCGCTCAGCGCCACGGTCGGCGAGCAGCCCGGCGAGACGCAGGTGGCCGATTCCGGCTCGTCGCAGTCCGAGGGTCACGCCCGTCTCGGCGTGGCACTGGCGCCGATCACGCCCGATGCGCGCGAGCAGCTTGAGCTGCCACGCGAGGCGAAAGGTGCGGTGGTCGCTCGGGTGCAGCCCGGCTCACCGGCCGATCAGGCCGGTATCCAGCCCGGCGACGTGATCATCGGCGTCGGCGCCAAAGCCGTCGCCACGCCCGACGACGCGGTGAAGGCGATCCGTGCTGCGGCGGATGGCGCGAACCACGACATGGCGCTTCGCATCATCCGGCACGGACAGCCGGCATTCGTCGCCGTCAACCTCGACAACGGCAACAACGAGGGCTGATCCGGCGTCCCCGCGCGCTGCTACTGAGCCGTGGTGCTACCGGGCCGTGACCGCGATCCGGCGCTCGATCAGGTCCGCAATCTCGGAGTTGGTGTAGCCGATTTCGGCCAGGATTGCGGCGGTATCGGCGCCGGTCAGCGGCGCGGTCCCGCGTTGCGTGCCGCTCACCATTGACGGCGCGCCAGGAACGGTCGGGATGGGCAGCGTCTGGACAAGCCCGGGCTGGGCCAGATAGCTGAACAGCCCGGTCGCCTCGACATGCGGGTCGTGCAGCGCCTCGAGCGATTCGCGGGCGACGGAATGCAGGACACCATGCTCGGTGAACCGCGCCGTCCAGTGCGCGGTGGGCTTGGCGGCCATGATCTCGCTCAGGATGGGCGTCAGCGTCTCGGACTGCCGCAAGCGGTCCAGCGCCGTGGCGAACCGCGCATTGGCGCCAAGCTCGGGGCGCTCCAATGCGGCGCAGAACTCGGGCCAGCCGCGCCGGCCGGCGACGATGACGAGGATCCAGCCGTCGGCGGTGCGAAAGCATCCCCGGTGCGCGCGCGCCGCAGGGGGGTCGTTGTCGTAGATGACGCGCTGCAACGTGGCGTAGCTGTTGAGCCAAGCGGCGCCTTGCAGCAGGCTCGCCTCGATGTAGCGGCCGCGCGGCTCTTCGCGGCGGGCGTACAGCGCCGCCGAGAGTGCCTGAAAAGCGTAGAGCGCGGTCACGAGGTCGACCGGGATCGAGGCGATGTTCTTGGGCGTGCCGTCGATGTCGCGATTTTCTGCCATGAAGCCGGTGAACGCCTGCAACACCGGGTCCATCGCCGGCCGCTCGGCGAGCGGGCCGGTCTGGCCGAACCCGGACATCGACAGATAGAGAATGCGCGGATGCTTCGCGGCGACGGCCTCATAGCCGAACCCGAGTCGCCCGATGACGCCGGGCCGGAAACCCTCCATGAACACGTCGGCGCCGTCCAGCAAGCGCCAAAGGACGGCGCAACCTCTTGGCGATTTCAGGTCGAGGGCGATGCTGCGCTTGCCGAGATTGCCCATCACGGACAATGCCGTGTTGCCGCCGGGCCGCGGCGCGGTGACGCGCACCCAATCACCGCCGTCGGGCACCTCCACCTTGATGACGTTGGCCCCGTGCTGGGCGAGCAGCATGGCCGCGTAGGGCGCGGCGATGCCCTGACTGAGATCGATGACCTTGAGGCCGGCGAACGGCGCGTCGTAGCTCATCTCAGGTCGCCTGCCGACGCCAGCCGAGCCACTCGCAGACCGCGCGGCCCATGACGAGTTCGAGGTCCTGTCCGGTGAGCCAAGGCAGCTCCTCGGTAAACATCGTGACGCACTGGCGATAGCTGCACGGCATCCGCGTGATGTCGGTGCCCCAGAAGAAGCGCTCCGGGCCGAACGCGTCGTAGATGCGGTGGATATGGTCGTGAATGTTGCGGTACGGGTATGGCTGCGTGTTGTAGCCTGGCGCACCTGTCGCCTTGACCGCGATGTTGGGAAAGCGCGCCAGCCCGCACAGCTCGGCGTTCTTGCTGAACGCCGCCTCGTCGACTCCACCACGAGTTTGGCCGAAATGGTCGACGATAAGACGGAGCCGCGGATGCCGTTCGGCAATGTTCGCGACAAGCGGGAAAAAGCGGTTGGCAAACAGCGCCACTGGCAGCCCGAGCCGCTCGGCCGCCGGCCACAGCCAGTCCATCGGTACCGTCTTCGTGCCAGGTCTGCTGCTCCGGCCGGACCAGCGCGTAGCGCAGCCCCAGCATTCCGGGCTGGTTTTTCCAGTCTTCGATCAACGTCCGGCTCTCGGGGCGGTCGGGGGGCAGGTAGCCGAGGATGGCGAACGTGTCCGGCTGCACGCGCGCCGCCTCCACGGCGATCTCGTTCGAGCGCGGGTCCCAGCTCGGCGGATGGATCACGGCCGCGTCGACGCCCGCCTCCGCCATCTCGCGCAGCAGGTCGTCCTTGCCGTAATGCGAGGTCTGCCGGTGCGGCGGCAGCGGCGTGCCGCTCGACCAGATGTGCACCTGTGCGTCGACGATCTGCATGCCGTCCGTCCTCCCATCCCCACCAACATGCTACGCGCTCGGCGGCGGGTCTCGAAAGCCATCTTGTGAGGCCGGCTACTGCGCAGGACGTAATCGACGCGCGGCGGCAGGGATGGACACTGCCCTCAGGCACGGCGATCCGCCGGATGCCGCAGCGAAGGAGAGAGGCGATGACCAACCCCACCCGGCTGGTCGAGGACTACGTCGAGGGCTGGAACGAGACCGACGTCGAGCGGAGACGGGCGCTGATCGCTCGCACCTGGACCGACGGTGCGCGGTACGTCGATCCGCTGATGCGGAGCGAGGAACACGCCGGGATGGACGCGATGATCCAGTCCGTGCAGGCGCGTTTTCCCGCCTTCCGCTGCAGGCGGTGACCGGCTTCATCGACCAAATGCCTGCGCCGGGCTGAACGGCCGCGGGCGACGCCCTCTCCCGCTGACGGGGGAGGGCTATCCCTTCACCCCGCCCATCGTCAGACCGGCGCTCATGTAGCGGCGGAAGACGTAGTAGATGACCAACGGCGGCACGGCGTAGACGATCGACGCCGCCATCAGGTAGTTCCAGGGCGCCTCGTCGCTGTTGAGGAATTTTCCCAACGCCACCGGGACGGTGATGGTGCTGTCCGATGAAAGCAGCAGGAAGGCGTAGAGGTATTCGTTCCAGGCGAGCAGCAACGCGTAGGTGCCGATGGCGACCAGCGCCGGCGCCATGAGCGGCAGGTAGATGCGGAAGAACACCTGGACGGGAGAGGCGCCGTCGATGCGCGCCGCCTCGTCGAGTTCGAGCGGGATAGAGGCGCTGTACTGGGAGAAAATGAAGATCGCGTAAGGCGTCGCAAACGTCACCTCGACCGCGATGACCGCCCAGGCGTTGTCCGCCAACCCGTAACTTTGCATGATCCGATAGAACGGGATGGCGAGGAAGCTCATCGGGATCACGTAGGTGAGCAACGCCGCATTGGTCAGCAGCCAGCCCAGCCTGATGCGCAGCCGCGTGATGGCGAACGAGGTCATCGCGCCGATCGCCAAGGTCAGCAACGCGACCGCGATGCCGATATAGAAGCTGTTGCCCATCTGGCGCCAGAAATTGGCCAGCAGCCAGTAGCCTTGCTGGAATACCGCGTAGAAACTTTCAAGGGTCGGCTTCGGCGGGAAGACGTTGGTGGCGAACACGTCCTCCTTCTGCTGCACCGCCACCAGCACCATGTTGTAGAGCGGCGTCAGCGTCCAGACCACGATCAGCACGCCGATCAACATCGCTCCGAGGTCGCCGAGGAAGCGCTGGCGGCGGGCCCTGGTCACAGCCGCACCTCGCCGGTGGAGAGGCGGCGCATCAGCACGATCACCAGCGGAATGAGCAGCGGCAACGCGGAGATCACCGCGGCCATGCCCATGCGCGGATCGCCAAGCTCGAACGCGTCACGGATGCCGAGCGTCGCAAGCACATGGGTCTGCAGCGCCGGGCCGCCGCCCGAGACGAAATGCACCGAGTTGAAGTCGCCCAAGCGTCCAGATGGTCGAGAGCAGCGTGCAGACGAGATAGAGGTTTGCAAGCAGGGGAAGAGTGACGTGGACGAAGCGACGCAAGCCGGTGGCGCCGTCCACCGCCGCGGCCTCGTAGAGCTCCTTCGGGATCGCCATGCGGCCGGCCAGCAGGATGACCGTCCAGAACGGCAGCCATTTCCAGATATACGCGACGATGACGGAGCCCATCGCCAGCGTCGACTGGTCAAGCCAGGGCGGGCCGTCGGCCTGGAAGACATCCCAGATCGCGTTGTTGATCAGCCCCCATTGGCCGTTGAGCATCCAGTGCCAGGAAATGAAGGTCGGAATGGCCGGCACCGCCCAAGGCAGCACGAAGACGAGCAACAGGGCACGCACCCACCAGCCCGGACGCATGAAGAAGCCGGAGAGCAGCAGGGCCAGGAACAGTTTCACGTTCACGCCGAGCGCCAGGTAAACAAGCGTGTTGATCACCGTCTCGGCATAGATCGGGTCGGCGAACAGCGTGCGGTAGCTCTGCGGGTCGCTGCCGAGCCAGAGTCCGTAGCCCACCGGGTAGATAACGAACAGCACGAACACGGCGATGTAGGGCAGCACGAACGCAACCGCCCACATGCTGTCGGAGCCCTGCAGTCCGGTTCGCCGCGCCACCGGCCGGGTGCGCCGCGACGACCCGGCCGCAACGTCTAGCGCGGAGACCTCGGCCATCGGGCTACTCCGCGGCGATCGGGTATTTCGCGAAGTCGGCCTTGATCTGGTCGAGCGCCTGGTCGACCGCCTTCTCAACCGCCATGCCGCCGGTCATGACATTGGCCTCGGCCTTGCCCCAGACCTGCTCGGCGTTGACGTCGGAATAGCCGGGATTAAAGGACATGAACCACGGCATCGTCTTGGCGCCGACCTGCTGGCGGATCGCCACCGGCCGGTGCGGATCGGACGGATCCAGCCAGTAGGGATCGTTCTTCACCAGCGACGGCATCACCGGCGCCCAGCGCCCGCGTGCGCCCTTCAGGTAGGTGTCCAGATTGGCGGGCTGGATGAAGTTCTTCAGAAAGTCCTTGGCGCCGTCGACGTTCTTGGCTCCCTTAGGAATGAAGGCGAGCTTGACCGCGACCAGGCTCGTCAACTCCCCGCCGCCGGGCGCTTGTGGCAAGCTCTGGGTGACGATCTCCTTAAAGTACTGATCGGTTTTTTCCATCTGCGCGACGGGGATCGAGATGCTGGCGTTCGGCGTCATCACGATCTGCTTGGCGTAGAAGGCGTTGTTGTTGTCGGGATCGCCCCAGTTGATCGCCCCCGGCGGCACGAAGCCGTCCTTGTAGGGCGTGGTGAGCTTGCGCAGCGCCTTGATTGCCGCCTCGCGGATCTTCGGATCATCCGCGTGCAGCTTGCCGTCTGGTGTTACCAGGCCGCCACCGCCGTAGGCGACGAGGAACTGGTTGAACAGGTAGGTGCTGTCGGTATCCTTGGTCGCCAGCGAGTAACCCAGCCCATAGACCCGCTGCCCCTTGGCGCGCAGCTTCTTCTGCACCTGCTGGAAGAAATCGAAATACGCATCCCACTCCTTCGGGATGCTCTCCATCGTATAGCCCGCCGTCTCGACCATCGGCTTCCAGACGGAGACGTGCAGCGCCTGCTCCTTTAGCGGAACGCCGAAGAAGCTGCGCTTGTGCGTGACGTTGTCGTAGAGGCGGGCGGCGAGCAGCGCGGTCTCGTTATATTCGCCCTTCTGCGTGTCGACGACATCGGATACGTCGACCAGCTTGTCGTTCCAGGCGTTTTGCGGCACCAGCAGGAAATCGCCGGTGTCGGCGTAGATCACGTCCGGCACCTCGCCGGTGGTGATCGCGGCGACCACTTTGGCGGGCAGGTCGGAGCCGTTGTAGAAGGTGAGGTCGACCTTGTTGCCGCTCGCCTTCTCCCAGGCGGCGACCGCGTCCTTCATGGCCTGGTCCTCGGCCTGATAGAACCCCTGGTTCCACCACACGGTGACGGTCTGGCCCGCCGCGTGCGCGACCGCCGGAATCACGATTGCAAGCAGCGCAAGCGCGCCGACGAAAATGCGCCGAGTGCCGCCCCGCATGGGCCGTATCCTTCCCTGGTTGCGTCCCCATTAAGGAACGTCGCTTGCCGCGATTAAGCCGGGTCGGGACGGGCGAAGTCAATCAAGGTCGCGACGCCGTGCAGGCGCGGCCGGAACGCCGGCCCGGCACAACCGTTGAGCTGCAAAACCCAACCAGCGAGTGCCCATGGTCACCATGCCCGCCCAGCAACAGGATGAGCAGCCCGGCACGGAGGCGGAGATGGAACCGCGGCCGCGCTCGTCGATGACGGATTACCGGGGCTCGGCCAAGCTCGCCGGCAAGGTCGCCGTGATCTCGGGCGGCGATTCGGGCATCGGGCGTGCGGTCGCGGTCGGCTTCGCCAAGGAGGGCGCCGATGTCGCCATCCTCTGGCTCGACGAGGTGGAAGACGCGGCGGAGACGGTCACGCTGATCGAGGCCGAGGGACGCAAGGCGATGTCGATCAAGGGTGATGTCGGGGACCCCAGCCTGTGCCGGGCCGCCGTCGCCGAGATCGTCGACCAGCTCGGCCGGATCGACATCCTGGTGAACAATGCGGCCGAGCAGCACCTGGCCGAACGCTTCGAGGACATCACCGATGCCCAACTCGAGCGCACGTTCCGCACCAATATCTTCGGCCAGTTCTATCTGACCCGCGCCGCGTTGCCGCTCATCCCCGAGGGTGGCGTGATCATCAACACCACTTCGGTCACGGCCTACCAGGGCAATGCGCAGCTCATCGACTACGCGGCCACCAAGGCGGCCATCGTGGGCTTCACGCGGTCGCTCGCCAAAGCCGTGCTGCCGCGGGGCATCCGGGTCAACGCGGTGGCGCCCGGGCCGAATCTGGACCCCGCTGATCCCGGCGAGCTATCCGGCCGAGCAGGCAGCCCGGCACGGCGAGAGCACTCCGATGGGCCGGCCGGGACAGCCGGACGAGGTGGCCCCGAGCTACATTTTTCTGGCGTCGAGCGACTTGTCCTACATGACTGGTCAGGTGCTGCACCCGAACGGCGGCGTCATCGTCAACGGCTAGCAACGCCCCCAGGGGAGCGGATCAACTCGAAGGCATAGGCGCAGCGGCCGTTGTAGCTGCCGCCATGAAGCAATTTGCCTTGGACGTGGCCGGTGAAGTTGAGCTCGCCTCCGCCTTCCATCGGGCGCGTCGCGCTCAGCTCGCCGTCGGCTGCCGCAGTCCCGTCCAGGCGCTCGCGCCCGACGGCGAGGGTGAATTGTCGGTCATGGAGGGTGACGGATGCGGCCTGGTCGGTGCCGCAGGACCCGGTGGCAAGCCCGGTGTACGTGCCATCGATGCTTGCGACCGGCGAGACTGGCGTGGTCGGCGCCGGCGGCTGCGCGCACCAGGCAAGCGATAGCATAAGCGGCATCATGAAGCCCCCCGCCCACGGGGGAAGGCGGAACCGCATCAGTGGTGCATCGCCCCGTTGTCCTGCCCCATTCCCGGCGTTGCCGGGCCAACTGCCCCCGCCGCCGCCACCTGAGCCGTCGCCGTCACGGCTCCCGCGCCGGAGAAGCGGAGCGTCACGGGAAAGGTGTCGCCGGCGCTGAGCGTCTTGCGCAGTCCGATCAGCATGAAGTGATATCCGCCCGGCTTGAGCACCAGCTTCTGCCCGGCCGCGACCGGCACCGCGTCCACCGAGCGCATCTTCATCACGCCGTTGTCGCTCAAACTCTCGTGCAGCTCGGCCTTCTCGGCGACCGGGGTATCGGCGCCGACCAGCCGGTCCGGCTGTCCCGCGTCCGTGACGGTGAGGTAGAGCACGCCCACCCGGCCCTGCGCCGCGGCACGGGACCAGGCGTCCGTCACCTGGATCGGAGTGGATTGCGCCAGCGCGATGCTTGGCACGGCGAGAAGCACGAACGGGAGAAGGCGAGGGCGCATCGGCGCTCCTTCAAGAGACGTAATGATTGATGCTGGCGGCGATCTCGGCCGCCGTCCCGTCAGCCGGAATCGGCGCCAGGAAACGCCCGGCCGGGTCCATCAGGTACAGGATCGAGCTGTGGTCGACCGTGTAGTCGTTCGGACCGCTCCCGGTGCGGTGGATGGCGTAGTAGACCCGATACTCCTTGGCCACCTGCGCGATCTGCTCGGGCGTCCCAGTCAGGCCCATGAGCCGCGGCGTGAACGCCGCCGCGAACTGCTTGACGACGGCCGGCGTGTCGCGCCCGGGGTCGACCGAGATGAAGATCGGCTGCACCCGATCGGCTCGCGGACCAAGCTGGTCGAGCGCCCCCGCGACCTGGTTGAGCGTCGTCGGGCAGACATCCGGGCAGAACGTGTAGCCGAAATAGACCAGCATGTAGCGGCCGCGGAAGTCACGGTCCGTCACCGGCTTGTCGTCGCCGTTCACCAGATTAAACGGGCCGCCGATCGTCGGTCCGCCGTTGCCCGCGGTCAGCCACAGCGTCGCGGCAGCGATGAGCACGACCGCCATCACCGCCGCGGCAAGCAGAAGATAGGCGGGCTGTCGCCGCGGCCCGGCGTCGCTCACGATGGTGCGCCGGGCTGGCCGGGGGGCTGTCGCGCCGTTCCGGCGACCCGGCCGGACCGCGAATAGGCCGAGCTGGCAGGAGATGTCGGTTCACGCCGCATCGATATCGTCCCATGACGTGGCGGGCGGACCCTACTCGGCCCGGCTTTTGGCGCAAGCGCGTTTCCCGGCGGTCAGGCCCGCAGCTTGGCGTCCCGAAGCAGGATGCCAGCCCGATCTTGCCCGCCCTTCGAGTGGGCTTGTACATAGCGGCGATGCTGTTCTACGAGCCGCTGTTCCTCTTTGGCTTTCTTCCGACCTTCTATCTCGTCTACCTGGCCGTCGCGCGGCGGGCGGCAATGCGCGTCGGCATTCTTCTTGGCGGCAGCCTGCTGTTCTACGCCTGGAGCGAGCCGTTGTTCGTCCCAGTGGCGTTCGCCTCGGCCTTGGCGGATCACTGGATCGCGCGCCGCATCGCCCGGTTACCGGCGGGATCGGCCGCGGCGCGGATGTTGCTCACCCTCGGCGTGCTGGTGAATCTCGGCATCCTGTTCCATTTCAAGTACACGCGGTTCCTGATCGAGAACCTGAACCCGCTCCTGCACGAGTTCGCGGTCCACTCGCTTTCCGTCCCCGACATCCTCCTGCCGATCGGCGTGTCCTTCATCGTCTTCGAGAAGATCACTTACCTTGTCGACGTCCATCGCCGGGTGAGCCGGCCGGCCGCAACCCTTACGACCTACCTGCTGTATGTCTTCTTCTTCCCGAAGCTGCTGGCCGGTCCGATCATCAAGTACCACGAGATGGATAAGCAACTCGCGGCCATGCCGTCGCCGCGGTGGGACGATTTCTCGAACGGCTTTCAGCGGTTCATGTTGGGCGTGGTGAAGAAGACGCTGATCGCCGACACGGTCGCGGTCGGCGCCGACCGCATCTTCGCCGCCGATCCAGCATGGGATCGGCTGTGGCGACGCGTGGCTCGGCGTAATGCTGTTCACCGTCCAGATCTATTTCGACTTCTCGGCCTATTCCGACATGGCCATCGGCATTGCCCGGATGCTCGGTTTCCGGCTGCGGGAAAACTTCAACATGCCGTATCTCTCGGCCAGCATGACCGAGTTCTGGCGGCGATGGCACATCTCGCTCGCCACCTGGATTCGCGACTACCTCTACATCCCGCTCGGCGGCAACCGGGTCGCGGTCGGGCGACGCTACCTCAATCTCTGGATCTGCTTTCTCGCCTCGGGCCTGTGGCACGGCGCCGCCTGGCCCTACGTCGTCTGGGGCGCCTATAACGGTCTGTTCCTGGTGCTCGACAAGCTGTTCCTGCTGCGCGTGCTGGACCGCATGCCGCGCCTGCTGGCCAATCTGCTCACTTTCCTGGTCGTCGCCGTCGGCTGGACGATCTTTCGTGCCAGAACGCTCGACCAGGCCGGCGCGTTCTTTGCCGCCATGGTGCAACCCGGGCTTGAGGGAAGGGTCGAGGGCCTGTTCGTCACGCGGGATATGACGGTCGCGGCCTCTGCCGCGGCGGTGATCTGCGCGTTGCCCCTGGTGCCCGGTTTCGAGCGGCTGCGACGGCTGGCATTCGCCTCCCAACGCGCCACCTTCGCCATGCAGACCGCGCTGGCGCTGATCTTCGTGCTCGCGGTGGGCAAGGCGGTGGCCGATCCGTTCATCCCCTTCCTCTATTTCAGGTTCTGATCGTGCGTCGGATGGCGGGAGTGTTCCGGTGGCTCGGCTGGCAGAACCTGCCGGTCGCGATCGGCGCGGCGGTGCTCATCGTTCCGTGGTTCTATCTTGGCTGGAACACGACCGTCGGCGAGGCGATCCCGGCGGTACGCTTCCGCACCAAGCAGACTGTCGCCGGCGTCATGCAGGAGGCGGCACCCACGCTCACCATGCAGGCGGTGCTGACCGGGCAGTTCCAGCGGTCGATCTCGCGCACCATCGGCGTGTTGTCGCCGTTGTTCAAGCCGGCGATCCACTGGAAGAACCAGATCTATTATTCCCTGCTCGGCACGTCCGGTACCGATCGCGTCGTCGTCGGCCGGCACCATGAACTGCTGGAGATCGCCTACCTCAACGAATACTGCGCGCGCGACACCGCCGCTCTGCGGCCGAAGGCCGAGGCATGGGCGGGACGGATCCGGGCCATGCAGGACTTCTTCGATGCGCGAGGCCAGCCGTTTCTCTACGTCATCACGCCGTCCAAGGTGGCTCAAAACCCGCAGTTCATCCCGGCCGCCTATCGCTGCCCGGCACCGCACGATGACCGCACGAGCAAGCTTGCGGTCTATGACCAGATCCTGCGCGATCACGGCGTGCGGTTCGTCGACGGCGCCTCGGGTCTGGTGGCGGCACGCGAGCGCTACGGCATCGACATGTTTCCTCGTGGCGGCGTGCACTGGAACGCCCTGGCCGCGGCTCTCGCCACACAGGAGGTGATCGCCGCCGTGAATGCGCGGCGCGCAAAGCCGATCATGCGGCCGTTCACCTTTGCCTGGACGGTGTCGTACCATCCCGTGGGGGCCGACCGCGACCTGCTCGATATCATGAACCTGCCGTACCCCGACGCGCATTACCCGGTGCCGGCGCTCAAATACGTCACTGCGGCAGCGCCGGGCGAGTGCCGCCCGCTCAGGATCGCCGAGGTGGGCGGCAGCTTCCTCATGGGCATCAACGACACGCTCGAGGCGCTCGATTGTCCACCCGACATCGCCTACTGGTTCTATTTCGATCACAATCGGTTCCGCTACGCCGACCGGAAAATGGAACGATTGCCGGTGGATGCGGCGGAGCGCCGAGAATCGGTGCTCGGCGCGGACGTGGTGCTCTTTGAGGAAAACGAGGCGGCGTTGCCGGACTCGGTGCATGGGCAGGATTTTGCGCGCGAGCTGAAGGACATGCGCGCTGACGACTGACGGGAGTTAATCGTGCCCGTTGTTGCCGAGCCGATCCATGACAGCCAGCAATACGCCGGTCAGGCCGATACCGAGCAGGATGAACAACCGCCACATCGCGTCCGCCTTCAGAACATCCTCGATATGGACGAAGGTTTCGAGCAACTGGATGGCCGCGATGGCGGCGACCGAGCCGAAAAGCTTCAGCTTCAAGCCGCTGAAATCGAGCCCCGTCAAGCGTTCCGTGGCGGTACCGGCGTTCAGCCGCCCGACATAGTTCTCCCATCCGGAGAACATGACGAGCACCAGCAGGTTTGCGACCAGCGATATGTCGACCATCGTCAGCACCGCAAAGATGGCCTCGTTCGAATCCATGACCAGGATGCGAGGAGCCGTCTGCACCAGCTTCTGGATGAACTTGATGGCGACCAGCAGCAGGGCTCCGAGCAGGCCGATATAGATCGGAGCCATCAGCCAGCGCGCGACAAGCATGGATCGCGCCAAGCCGCGCCGCACCCGCTCGGCGGCTCCGTCGGCCTCGTCGGGCCTGACCGCATCAGCCATTGAGCACCACCCTGCGCGTCGCTCGCGAGGCGGCGAGGCGATTATGCCGCCCGCGCCATGCCCCGCAGCACGTATTGCAGGATGCCGCCGTGCCGGTAGTACGAGACCTCATCCAGGGTATCGACCCGGCAGAGCACCGGCACCTGATCGACCTTGCCGTCGGGGCGATGGACGACCAGCGTGAGGTCCATGCGCGGGCTGAGGTTCTCGAGACCCAGGATGTCGAGCACTTCCTCGCCGGTGATGCCGAGGCTCTTGCGGTCCATGCCGTCCTTGAAGGTCAGCGGCAGCACGCCCATGCCGACCAGGTTGGACCGATGGATGCGCTCGAAACTTTCGACGATCACCGCCTTGACGCCGAGCAGCATGGTCCCTTTCGCGGCCCAGTCGCGCGACGATCCGGTGCCGTATTCCTTGCCCCCGATGATCACCAGCGGCACGTTGTCGCGGGCGTAGCGCATGGCGGCGTCGTAGATCGGCATCTGCTCGCCCGAGGGCAGGTGCTTGGTGATGCCGCCCTCGATCCCGGGCACCATCTCGTTGCGAATGCGGATGTTGGCGAAGGTGCCCCGCATCATGACTTCGTGGTTGCCGCGGCGGGCGCCGTAGCTGTTGAAATCCTTCTGCTGGACCTGCCGCTCCATGAAGTAGTCGCCCGCCGGCGACGCCTTGCGGATCGAGCCGGCCGGGCTGATGTGGTCGGTCGTGATGCTGTCGCCGAGCACGGCCAGGATGCGGGCGCCCTTGATGTCGGCGACCGGCTGCGGCTCCATCGTGATGCCCTCGAAATAGGGCGGGTTCTTCACGTAGGTGGAGCTGTCCGACCAGCTATAGGTGTCGCTGCCGGTGTCGACCGCGATCTCCTGCCACTGTTTCGGGCCCTTGAACACCTCGCCGTAGCGGCGCAGGAACTGCTCGCGCGACAGGCTCGCCGCGATCGTGTCGGCGATCTCCTTGTTGGAGGGCCAGACGTCCCGCAAATAGACCGGCTGGCCGTCCGAGCCGGTGCCGAGCGGCGCCGTGGTGATGTCCTCGTTCATCGTGCCGAGCAGCGCGTAGGCGACCACCAGCGGCGGCGAGGCGAGGTAGTTCGCGCGCACGTTCGGATGCACGCGGCCCTCGAAATTGCGGTTGCCTGACAGGACCGAGACGGCGACCAGGCTGTTGTCCTCGATGGCGTCGGCGATCGGTTCGTCGAGCGGGCCGGAATTGCCGATGCAGGTCGTGCAGCCGTAACCCACCGTGTTGAACCCGAGCGCGTCGAGGTCCTGGGTCAGTCCGGACTTGTCGAGATACTCCGTCACCACCTGCGAGCCGGGTGCGAGCGACGTCTTGACCCACGGCTTCGGATGCAGGCCCTTCGCCCGCGCCTTGCGGGCGACCAGCCCGGCGGCGACCAGGACCGACGGATTGGACGTGTTGGTGCAGGAGGTGATCGCCGCGATCACCACGTCGCCGTGGGTGATCTCGTAGTTGCGGCCGGCGACCGCCACCTTCTTGTCGACGTCGTTGGCCGGAACGCCGAGGCTTTTCGTCAGCTCCGATCGGAACGCCGATGACGCGTCCTTCAGCAGCACGCGATCCTGCGGCCGCTTCGGCCCGGCGAGGCTCGGCTGCACGGTCGAGAGATCAAGCTCCAGCGTGTCGGTGAACACCGGGTCCGGCGTGTTCGTCTCGCGCCACATCCCCTGCGCCTTGCAGTAGGCCTCGACGAGCGCGATGCGGTGCGGGTCACGGCCGGAGAGCCGCATGTAGTCGAGGGTAATGCGGTCGACCGGGAAGAAGCCGCAGGTCGCGCCGTATTCCGGCGCCATGTTGCCGATCGTCGCGCGGTCGGCGAGCGGCAGGTTGTCGAGGCCGGCGCCAAAAAACTCGACGAACTTGCCGACGACGCCCTTGCGGCGAAGCATCTGCGTGACCGTGAGCACAAGGTCGGTCGCGGTCGCGCCCTCCGGCAACCGCCCGGTCAGCCGGAAGCCGATGACGTCGGGGATCAGCATCGCGATCGGCTGGCCGAGCATCGCCGCTTCCGCCTCGATGCCGCCCACGCCCCAGCCGAGCACGCCGAGGCCGTTCACCATCGTGGTGTGGCTGTCGGTGCCGTAGAGCGTGTCCGGATAGGCGAAAATCGTGCCGCCGTTCTCCGACGTCCAGACCGCCTGGGCGAGGTATTCGAGGTTGACCTGGTGGCAGATGCCGGTGCCCGGCGGGACGACGCGGAAATTGTCGAACGCCTCCTGGCCCCAGCGCAGGAACTGGTAGCGCTCACCGTTGCGCTCGAACTCGATGTCGACGTTTTCCTTCAGCGCGTGATCGGTGCCGAAGGCGTCGACCATGACCGAGTGGTCGATCACCAGATCGACCGGGATCAGCGGATTCACCTTCTCCGGCTTGCCGCCGAGACGGGTGATGCCGTCGCGCATCGCAGCAAGGTCCACCACGCCCGGCACGCCGGTAAAATCCTGCATCAGGATGCGGGCCGGGCGGAACGGCACCTCGCCGGTCGAGCTTGCCAGCTTGAGCCAGTCCGCCAGCGCCTTGGCGTCGCTGACCTTGTAGCTCTGGCCGTTCTCGAAACGCAGGATGTTTTCGAGCAGCACCTTCAGGCTGACCGGCAGGCGATCGACCTCGCCCAGGGTCCTCGCCGCCTCGGGAATCGAGTAGTAGTCGTAGTTCTTGCCCTCGACGCTCAGGGTCCGCCGTGTTTTCAGGCTGTCTTGGCCGATCGCCGTCATGAGGGCCTCCGAAAGTCGTGCGCTGCAACGACGAGGCTTTAAACCCAGCCGCCCCGGCTTGTCCACGGCAGGGCGGGCGCGGTGAGGCGGCCGACCGAGACGCCGCGATCGCCCGATTGCCGCGAGGGGGGCACGTGATCGAAGCATCCGCCATTGAAGCATCCGCCATCGAAGCATCCGTGATCGAAGCACGGGGGCTGGCGGCGTTCCGGGGCGAGCGCCTGGTTTTCCGCGACATCTCGTTCCGCCTCGGCCGGGGCGACGCGCTGGTGCTGGTCGGACCCAACGGCGCCGGCAAGTCGACCTTGCTGCGGCTGCTTGCCGGCCTGGTCCGCCCGGCGGCGGGCACGCTGGCCTGGAACGGCGAGGACACGCTGACGGATCTCGCCCGGCACGCCGGGCGGCTCGCCTATCTCGGGCATCAGGACGGGATCAAGCCGACGCTCACCGCGGCGGAAAACCTGGCGTTCTTCGGGCACGACCCTGCCGTCGGCGAGGCGCTCGACGCCCTCGGGTTGACGCCGCTCGCCGCACTGCCGGCTCGGATGCTCTCGGCCGGGCAGCGCCGCCGGCTCGCGCTGGGTCGCCTGGTACTCTCCGCCGCCCCGCTCTGGCTGCTCGACGAACCGACGCTCGGCCTCGACGCCGCCGCCGTGACCCGCCTCGGCGGGCTGCTGGCCGAGCACCGCCGCCGCGGCGGCATCGTGATCGCCGCCACGCATCTGCCCTTGCCGCTGGACGGGGCAGGGGAACTGCGCCTCGGATGAACCGGGTGGCCAGGTTGCTCACACGCGAGCTTCGGCTGTCGCTGCGGCAAGGCAGCGACACGCTCACCGCCCTGCTGTTTTTCCTTTTGGTCGTGTCGCTGTTTCCGCTCGCCATCGGGCCTGCGCCCGAGACGCTGAGCCGCCTCGCGCCCGGCGTGATCTGGGTGGCCGCCCTGCTCGCCAGCCTGCTGCCGCTCGACAAGCTGTTCGGCGCCGATTTCGAGGACGGCTCGCTCGACCAGCTGCTGCTGAGCGGCCTGCCGGCGCCGGTCATCGCGGCTGCCAAAAGCGGCGCGCACTGGCTGGTGACCGGCTTGCCGCTGCTGGTCGCGGCGGCCCCGCTTGCCGTGATGTTGCGAATGCCGGCCGACGCGATCCCAACCTTGCTCGTCGGCCTGCTGCCTGGGACGTTGCTGCTGTCCCTCCTCGGTGGGATGGGGGCGGCGATGGTGCTGGGCGCCCGGCGCGCCGGGGCGCTGCTGCCGCTGCTCGTGCTGCCGCTGGCCACCCCGGTGCTGATCTTCGGGGTGGCGGCGGTGGACGCCGCCTCCGGCGGGCAGAGCCCGCGACCGCACCTGCTGCTGCTGGCCGCCCTGCTCGCCCTGGCGCTGCCGCTCTGCCCGCTGGCCGCCGGCACGGCGCTGCGCCATGCCGCCGAGTAGCCTTGTGCGTTAAGGCTTCGGCTGCGGCTGGCTGACGCCGATGAAGTCGAACGGCTCCGCGCCGTTCTCCCATTGGTGGTGCGTGTTGGGCTGAAACACGATGACGTCGTCGGGCTTGTAGGCGATCTCCGAGGTCGTCGCTCCCTTGGGATCGACATTGATCAGCTTCCCGCTGCCGCGCACCACATAGAGCACGTAGACGGTCCCTCCCTCGTGCGGCGCGATCTTGCCGCCCGCGTCGATGTGGCCCGTGTAGAACGTCACGCCGGTTCCCGGCGTAGCGAACATCGTTGCGGAGCTATAGCCTTGGTTCGCTCCGCCATTGGTGACGGGAACGGCATTGCGGGCGAAGCTGTCCTTCTGGATCACCATCGGCCGCTTCCCCTGGGCGTTGTCGACGATGTAGACGTCGCCCGCCCAGGCGGCGGAGGCGGCCGCGCTCAGGCCGAGGCACGTCAATCCGGCAATCACGTGTTTCACGTTTCCCCCCGCTCGTTTGCCTTGCCGCAACTTGCTCTGCTGGCCGCCAGCGAGTGACGACCAGGAGCAATGGCGTCTGCTGACGCCCTAATAAGTCCAGCCCGCGTACTCGGCCACGTTGTCACGCGTGACCAGCTTCGAGGGGATCAGCACCATCGGGTTTTCCGGCTTCTTGCCGTTCATGATGCCGTTGCCGATCTCCACGGCGAGCTTGCCCATCGCGTACGGGTCCTGGCTGGCGGACGCCTGCACCTCCGTATGACCCTTGAGCGCCGTCACGATGTCGGGCGCGCCGTCCACCGAGACGATGACGATGCCGCTGCGGTTGAGCTGACGCGCCGCAAGGTCTGATCCGATCGCCTGCGGGTCGTTGATGGCGAACACGCCGGCGAGGTCCGGATAGCGGGTCAGGTAACCCTGCATCACGTTCAATCCGCCATCGCGCGAGCCCTTCCCATCCTGATCGGACGACAAAACCTTGATGTCGGGAAACTTCCCGAGAACCTGCTTGCAGCCGTTCACCCGGTCGATGACGGAGGACACCTGCGGGCCGTTCTCGATGACGACGTTCCCCTTGTGCCCGATCTTGTCGGCGAGGAACTGACATGCGATCTGGCCGGCCTGAACGTTGTCGGTCTGCACCGTCGCATCCGCGCCCGCGGCGGCGACGTCGACCGCGACGACGGTGATCCCGGCGGCCTCGGCACGCTTGATCGCCGGCCCGATCGCCTTCGGATCGGCGGCGTTGACGAGGATCAGGTCGACGCCGGAGGCGATGAAATTGTCGATCTGGGTCGACTGCTTGTTGAGGTCGTAGTCGGACGATGTGGTCGTGACCTTCGCCCCGGGCGCGATCTGGTGCGCAGCGTCGGTGGCACCCTTCTCGACGGCGATGAAGAACGGGTTGCCGAGCGAGCCGACGGTGATCCCGATCGCCTTGAGGTCCTTCGCGAAGCCGGTGCCGGCGGTCAGCGTAAGTGCGGCGGCGGCCAGCAGCAGGTTTTTCAGCATGTGGACGAACTTCCCTGACGGATGGTGTCGGATGCGGCTAGGTGCGGGCGCTGCCCTGCAGCCGGAAGCGGTCGAGCGCGACGGCGCCGATGATCACCAGGCCCTTGATGATGAACTGCCAGATGTCGGAGACGCCGAGCAGGATCAGCCCGTTGGTCAGCACGGCGATGATCAGCGCGCCGATCAGCGTGCCCCAGATCGAACCGATGCCGCCGACGAAGCTGGTGCCGCCCAGGATGACGGCGGCGATGGCATCCAGCTCATAGGACTGGCCGAGTTGCAGGCCGTTGGCGGCGAACAGCCGGGCCGCCGCCATCACGCCGCCCAGTCCGGCGAGCAGGCCGGATACCGAGTAGACGAACAGCAGAATGACCCAGACCTTGATGCCCGACAGGCGGGCCGCCGCCGGATTGCCGCCGACGGCATAGATCCAGATCCCGAGCACGGTCCGCCGCAGCACGTACCAGGATATCAGCACGACGGCGAGGGCGATGACGGCGAGCAGCGGGATGCTGACGCCGGGTGCCAGGGGTATGCTGCTGTTGCCGATGAAGGCGAACGGCAGATCGGCATTGAAGATCGTGGTGTCGCCGCCCATCAGGCGGGCGAGGCCGCGCACCGCGGTCAGCGATCCGAGCGTGACGATGAACGGCGGCAGCCCGAGGAAGGCGATCAGCATGCCGTTCAGCACGCCGAAGAACAGTCCCGTGATGAGTGCCGCGGGAATCCCCAGCAGCCCCCAGTCCGGGACGAGCGAGCCGAGCAGGGCGGCCATGGCGGACGCCGCAAGGATCGATCCCACCGACAGATCGATGCCGCCGGTCAGGATGACGAAGGTCATGCCGGAGCCGAGCACCGTGTTGATCGCGGCCTGCTGCGCGACGATGCCGATGTTCTGGCCGCTGAAGAAGCGCTCGCCGGTGAGGTAGTGGAACCCGATCGCAAGAATGATGAGCACCGGGAGCATGCCCAGCGCTTGCACCATGCTGCGGATCTGCACCTGTCGCGCCGACAGCCCGGCGCCCCCTGACGCCGCGACCGCGGGTGCGGCGGCCAGCTCGATCTTGTCCGCTTCAGCCATTGTCGTTCCCCCCGGCCTCGACTAGGCCGCTTCCATCCCGGCGCCGTAGGCCATGATGTTTTCCTGCGTGATCGGCTGCCCGCCCGGTCCACCGACCTCACCGGCGATGCGTCCTTCGCGCATCACCAGCACACGATCGCAGATGCCGATGATCTCGGGCAGCTCGCTTGAGATCACGATGATGCCGATGCTCCGGCTGGCGAGTTCGTCGATGATCCGATAGATCTCCGACTTGGCGCCGATATCGACGCCGCGCGTCGGTTCGTCGAGGATCAGCACCTTGGGGCCGATCTCCAGCCATCGCGACAACAACACCTTCTGCTGGTTGCCGCCGGAGAGGCTGCCCACGAGTACCTGCGGACTGGCGGCGCGGACGCGCATCGCCTGGAACGCCTGGGCGGCACGGCGTCGGCCCGCGGGCAGATCAAGGATGCCGGCCGCCTTGGAATCGCGCGCGATCACGCCGAGGTTGATGTTCGTGCCGCAGGAGAGGTCGAGGAACAGGCCCAACCCTTTGCGATCCTCGGTCAGATAGGCGATCCCGACCGCCAGCGCGTCCTCCGGTGCGTTGATCGACAACGCGCGGCCCTGCAGCGTGACTTCGCCGCCGGTCCTTCGGTCGGCGCCGTAGATCAGTCGCGCGAGTTCCGTCCGGCCCGACCCGACCAGGCCGGCGATGCCCAGCACCTCGCCGGCATGGAGCTGGAAACTGCAGGGTCGCACCCGCCTGCCGCCGTCGGTGACGCCCTTGACGTCGAGAATGACCGGGCCGTGGTTGCCGTGCGGGTCGTGTTCCTTGGTGTAGAAACTCGACAGGTCGCGCCCGACCATCATCTTCACCAGGCGTTCGGCACTGAGCTCGTCGCGGGTGAGCGTGCCGACATAGCCGCCATCGCGCAGCACGGCGACGCGGTCGGCCAATTCGTAGACCTCGGCCATGCGATGGCTGATGTAGATCAAGGCGATGCCGTCGGCCCGCAACTGCCGCACCAGCGCGAACAATCGCTCGGTCTCACGCGACGACAGCGCGGTGGTCGGCTCGTCGAGCACCACGATCTTCGACCGTGCGTGCAAGGCGCGCGCGATCTCGACGAGCTGCTGCTCGGCGATCGAGAGCGCGCCCACCACCGTGCCGGGGGCGAAAGGGGCGCCGAGGCGCTCCAGCACCGGCCGGCAGCCCTCGTTCATGGCGCGCCGGTCGACCCGGCCGCCACGCGACGGCTCGGTGCCCAAATAGATGTTTTCCGCCACGGTCAGGTTGGGAGCCAGCGCCAGTTCCTGGTAAATGATCGCGATGCCGTGGCGCTTGGCCGCGATCGGATCGGTGATCGACACCGGCTTGCCGTCGATCAGGATTTCACCACCCGCATCGGCGTGGTAGGCGCCGGCCAGGATCTTCATCAGCGTGGACTTGCCGGCGCCGTTCTCGCCCATCAGGGCCAGCACCTCGCCGCCCCACGCCTGCAATTGGACGTTGTTGAGCGCCTTGACGCCGGGAAACGTCTTGGAGATGCCGCGCATCGCCAGGCGCGGCGTGTCGGTCGTTTCCACAGCCATTCCTTTGTTTCCCCCCCAGCTTGTCCGACCTAAAGCTTGTCCGACCTAAAGCTTATCCGACCGGGCGATCAGTCGGGGATGATGCCGCCGTCGACGTTGAACGACTGTCCGGTGACGTTGCGTGCGCCCGGAGACGCGAGAAACACCACCATGGCCGCGACGTCCTCCGGATCGTTGGCGCGGCGCAGCGGGATCATCTCGGCCTGGCGCCGCTCCATGTCCTCGACCGTCATGCCCTCCTGCTGCGCCCGGACGCGAAGATTGGCGTCGCCCAGTGCCGTCCGGGTGACGCCGGGACACACCGAGTTGACGTTGATGTTGTGCTTGCCCAGTTGCAGCGCGGCGATCTTGGTGAGGCTGATCACCGCGCCCTTGCTCGCCGCGTACGCCGCGTTGGACGTTCCCGCGTAGCCCTTGCCGGCGATCGAGGCGATGTTGATGATCCGTCCGCTGCGGCGGGAAATCATCTCGCGCGCGACCCGCTGCAGGCAGAAGAAAACGCCTTTGGCATTGACGCGGTGGATCCGGTCCCAGTCGTCCTCGGTCAGGTCCATGATGTCGGCCCGACGGGTGACGCCGGCGTTGTTCACCAGGATGTCGACGGCCCCGAACGCCTCGACCGTGCGCGCCACCATGCGCTCGATCTCCTGGACGTCGCCGACATCCGCCCGGAGTGCCAGGCTGCGGCGCTGGAAAGCGGCGACTGCCGCCGCGGTCTCCTCGGCGCCCGAGGCGTTGATGTCGGTCGCGACGACATGCGCACCGGCACCGGCTAGAGCGAGTGCGCAGGCTTTGCCGATGCCCTGTCCGGCCCCGGTCACCAGGGCGACCTGTCCCGTCAGTTCCATCGAGCGCAACTCCTGTAAGGAGGCATGGGCCTCATAACCCGCCGTTGACGTCGATCGTCGCCCCGGTGACGTAGGAGGAACTCGTCGCCGGCGAGGAAATTGACGACGTTGGCGATCTCCTCGGGCTCGCCGATCCGCCGCAGCGCGCTGTGGGTCATCATCCGCGTCCGGCTTGCCTCCGGAACCCGGGCGCCCATCGCGGTGTCGATCAGTCCGGGCGCGACCGCGTTGACCCGGATGCCGTGTGGCCCGAGCGCCCGCGCTGCACTCCGCGTGAAGTTGATGAGCGCCGCCTTGGCCGCGCCGTAATCGACCACCGTGCTGCCCGCCTGCCCGGCGAGCGACGCGGTGTTGACGATGGCGCCGGTCTCGCCCGACGCGATCAGCCGCTTGGCGACCAACTGGGTGGCGAAGAACGGCGTGCGCAGGTTGATGTCGAGCGTCTGGTCGAAGCCTTCCGGGCTCGCGTCCAGGAAGTCCTCGCCGTCGTGGTAGATACCGGCGTTGTTGAACAGGACCCGTATCAGGCCGTGCTCGCTTTCGATGCGGGCGAAGGTCGCGCGCATCTGTTCGAGGTCGGTCAGGTCGCTTTGGTAGTGCGGCCAGTTGCCGGCCGCCGTCGGCCCGACGTCGATTCCAACGGCGGTCAGCCCCGTCTTGGCGAAGCGCGCGCACGTAGCCTGCCCGATGCGGCCGTTGCTGCCGGTCACGACGGCGATCCTGCTCATTGGTGGCCTCCCCCTGCGTTACGCGCATTGTCCCGTGTTCGCGGCCGGTTGCAAAGGGCCTAGGCGGTCGCAGCGCCGTCGACCGGCAGCGCGATGCCGGACACGTAGGATGCCTCGTCGGAAAGCAGGAACAGGGCGGCGTTGGCGATCTCCTCGGGCTTGGCGGCGCGGCCGAACGGCACGCTCTTGACGGTCTGGCGCACCACCATCTCGGGGTGCTGGTTGGCGGTGCTCTGCTGGTCCGGCCGGGCGACGAAGGTGCGCAGCATCGGCGTGTCGGTCATTCCGGGGCAGACCGCATTGACCCGGATGTGATCCGGGGCCAGCCGTTTGGCGAGCGAGCGGACGAAGCCGACGATGCCGAACTTGGCCATCGAATAGACCGGGCTGTAGGCCGATCCGGTCAGCCCCGCGATCGACGCGGTGAACAGCAGGGCACCGCCGCCCCGGCGGCGCAAATGGGGGACCGCGGCCTCGGTGGTGACCAGCACGCTGCGCAGGTTGAGGTCCATCGCGAGTTCGTACTGGGCCATGTCGATCCCCTCGACGGCGGCGGGACCGGGATGGCCGACATGGTTCCAGACGAAATCGAGACCGCCGAACCGCTCGACCGTGTGGCGCACGATGTCGCGCGCGAAGCCGTCGTCGCGCAGGTCGCCGGCGAGCGCGACGACCTTGCCCCGGTCGGCCCGCAACCGGCCGGCCAGCGCCTCTGCCTTGCCGCCGTCGAGGTCGACGATCGCGACCGAAGCGCCTTCCCTGGCGAACCGGGTCGCCCCCGCGCGGCCCATGCCCGAGGCGCCCGCCGTGACGATGCCGATTTTTCCTTCCAGGCG
Source organism: uncultured Alphaproteobacteria bacterium (assembly GCA_963719345.1). Lineage (GTDB taxonomy): Bacteria > Pseudomonadota > Alphaproteobacteria > Acetobacterales > Acetobacteraceae > CAVRCA01. Next base: position 1,421,675 of record CAVRCA010000001.1, on the reverse strand, counting down.
CATGTTTCTTCTCCCCGGTTGCCGCGTTTGCCCGAACGGTGTTCAATCCGCGTTCGCCCGTGCTGCGGCGCACAAGCCCATGCTGCGGCGCACAAGCAAAGTGCGGAGTGCGAGCCGGGTGCGTGCTCCGCGGCCGGACCGCAGCAAGTCTAGGAAGCAAAAGGAGGACGGACAATGGCAAGGGTCGCTCTGGTCACTGGCGGAACGCGCGGCATCGGCGCGGCCATCAGCAGGACGCTGAAGGCGCAAGGCCGCACGGTGGTGGCCAACTACGCCGGCAACGAGGAGGCGGCGAAGGCCTTCTCCCAGGAGACCGACATTCGGGCCTATCGTTTTGACGTTTCCGACTTCGCGGCCTGCGAAGGCGCGGTCAAGCGAATCATCGGAGAGGTCGGGCCGATCGAGATCCTTGTCAACAATGCCGGCATCACCCGCGACGGCACGCTCGCCCGGATGACGCGGGACATGTGGGATGCGGTGGTCGATACGAATCTCGGCTCCTGCTACAACCTCTGCAAGCTCACCTTCGACTCCATGCGCCAGCAGAAGTTCGGTCGCATCGTCAACGTCGGCAGCGTCAACGGCCAAGCTGGCCAGTACGGCCAAGTGAACTATGCCGCCGCGAAGTCGGGCATCCACGGTTTCACCAAGGCGCTGGCGCAGGAAGGGGCGCGGTTCGGCATCACGGTCAATGCGATCGCGCCGGGCTATGTCGATACCGACATGGTGCGGGCGGTGCCGGCTGACGTGCTCGAGAAGATCATCGCCCGCATCCCCGCCGGCCGGCTCGGCAAGGCCGAAGACATTGCGCGCGGCGTCGCCTTCCTGACCGCCGACGACGCCGATTTCGTCACTGGCGCCACGCTGTCGATCAACGGCGGCCAGCACATGTATTAGCAATGGCCGCTGGCCCTACCTTCTCTGGCGGAAGGAAAGGCCAGCTGTCCATCGTCTTTCCAGCGGTCGCGAACAGCTAACGACAATGTAAGCATTCGCCGCGGAACGACCGCTGTTTGGGCGGGTTTTTCCCACATGATCCGTGCGACTGACATTGTGAAAGGCTGATCGCGATGGCGCAGCTGGTGAGCGACTTCTTCTGGCAGCGTCTGCATGAGTGGGGCGTGCGGAAAGTATTCGGATATCCGGGCGACGGCATCAACGGATTGCTGGGCGGCCTGCAGCGGTTGGGCACCGACAAGATCGCCTTCATCCAGGTTCGCCATGAGGAGATGGCGGCGTTCATGGCCTCCGCCTACGCCAAGTTCACCGGCGAGCTCGGCGTCTGCATCGCGACCTCCGGGCCGGGCGCCTCGCACCTGATCACCGGCCTCTATGACGCGCGCATGGATCACATGCCGGTCCTGGCGATCGCCGGGCAGCAGGCGCGCGCCGCGCTCGGCGGACACTATCAGCAGGAACTGGACCTGCAGAGCATGTTCAAGGACGTCGCGGGCGCGTTTGTGCAGCAGGCCAGCTCGCCCCCGCAAGTCCGTCATCTCGTTGATCGCGCGGTGCGCATCGCCAAGGCGGAGCGGCGGGTGACCGCGCTCATATTCCCGAACGACTTGCAGGAACTGGATTACGAGGAGCCGCCGCGCAAGCACGGCACCGTGCATTCGGGTGTTGGCTACAGCGCGCCGAAGGTCGTCCCCTACGAGGCGGATCTGCGGCGCGCCGCAGAAGCGCTCAATGCCGGCAGCAAGGTCGCGATCCTGGTCGGCGCCGGCGCGCTGCACGCGACGGACGAAGTGATCGCGGTGGCCGACAAGCTGCAGGCGGGCGTCGCCAAGGCGCTGCTCGGCAAGGCGGCGCTGCCCGACGAACTGCCCTGGGTGACCGGCTCGATCGGCCTGCTCGGCACCAAGCCGAGCTGGGACATGATGACCGAGTGCGACACGCTGCTGATGGTCGGCTCCGGCTTTCCCTACTCGGAGTTCCTGCCGAAGGAGGGGGCGGCGCGCGGCGTGCAGATCGACATCAAGGCCGACATGCTGAGCCTCCGTTACCCGATGGAGGTCAACCTCGTCGGCGACTTTGCCGAAACCCTGCGTGCGTTGCTGCCGATGATCGAGCAGAAATCGGATCGCTCCTGGCGCGAGCGGATCGAGAACAATGTCGCGGAGTGGTGGAAGACCTCTGAAGACCGGGCGATGCAGCCGGCCAAGCCGGTCAACCCGCAGCGCGTGACCTGGGAGCTGTCGCCGCGCTTGCCCGAGCGGGTGATCGTGACCAGCGATTCCGGTTCTTGCGCCAACTGGTACGCGCGCGACCTGAAAATGCGGCGCGGCATGATGGCCTCGCTGTCCGGCGGCCTCGCTTCGATGGGCGCGGCGGTGCCGTACGCAATCGCCGCCAAGTTCGCGCATCCTGATCGGCCCGTGGTCTCGCTGGTCGGCGACGGAGCCATGCAGATGAACAACATGGCCGAGCTGATCACTGTCGCGAAATACTGGAAGCAGTGGTCCAACCCGAAATGGGTGGTCTGCGTGTTCAACAACCAGGACCTCAACCAGGTGACCTGGGAACAGCGGGTGATGAACGGCGACCCGAAATTCGAGGCGTCGCAGGAGCTGCCCGACGTGCCCTACCACAAATTCGCCGAGCTGATCGGGCTGCGGGGCATCTTTGTGGACAACCCGGACCGGGTCGGCCCTGCCTGGGAGGAAGCGTTGGCGTCGGACCGCCCCGTGGTGCTGGAGATCAAAACCGACCCGGACGTGCCGCCGCTGCCGCCGCATATCACGTTGGCGCAGGCCAAGGCGTTCACCTCCACGCTGCTCAGCGGCGATCCGGACGAGGCCGGCATAATACTCAGCACGGCGCGGCAGGTGCTCAGTTCCGTCCTGCCGGGCAGCAAGGAGTAAGACAATGGGCGGCGGGCGCATCGAGGTGGAGCTGCACTCAATCGCGGCTGCCGCCTACAAGATCCCGACCGACAAGCCCGAGGCGGACGGCAGCATGCATTGGACTGCCACGACCCTCGTGGTGGTCGAGGTGCAGGCGGGCGGCCTGACCGGGCTCGGCTACACCTACAGTGACGCCAGCAACGTCGCCTTGATCGAGGGGATGCTGGCCGAGGTGGTGCAGGGTCGCGACGCGCTCGACGTCGGCGGCTCGTGGATGGCCATGCAGCGACGCGTCCGCAATATCGGGCGGGAAGGAGTGGCGGCGACGGCCATCTCGGCGGTCGATGCGGCGTTGTGGGATCTCAAGGCCAAGCTGCTCGATCTGCCGCTGGCCCGGTTGCTTGGTCGCTTCCGCGACGAAATCCCGATCTACGGCAGTGGCGGATTCACCACCTACACGGATGACGAGTTGCGCGAACAGCTCGCCGGCTGGGTGGAGCGCGACGGCTGCCGCTGGGTCAAAATGAAGATCGGCACCGATCCGGCGCGCGATCCGCACCGGGTGCAGGTGGCGAAGGATGCGATCGGCGAACGCACGTTGTTCGTGGACGGCAATGGCGCCTACCGGGTCAAGCAGGCGCTCCACTTGGCGGAAACGTTCGCGGCGCAGGGTGTCGGCTGGTTCGAGGAGCCGGTGTCCTCCGATGATCTGGCGGGCTTGCGGCTGCTGCGCGAGCGCGCGCCGTCCTGCATGGAAATCGCCGCCGGCGAGTACGGCTACACCGCCGACTATTTCCGCCGCATGCTGGAAGCGGGCGCGGTGGATGTACAGCAGGCGGACGCCTCGCGGTGCGGCGGTGTCAGCGGCTTCCTGCAAGCGGCGGCGCTGTGCGACGCGCACCATATCGACCTGTCCGGCCACTGCGCTCCGGCGTTGCACCTGCATGCCGCCTGCGCCGCGCCGAGATTCCGTCACCTCGAATGGTTCCACGACCATGTCCGCATCGAGCACATGCTGTTCGACGGCGCCCCGGTGCCGCGGGATGGCGTGATCCGGCCGGACCTGTCGCGCCCGGGCCTCGGTCTCGCGTTCAAGCGTCAGGACGCCGAGCGCTACCGCACACACTGAAGGAATACGGATGGCGATCACGCACGAGGCCGCGGTCGTGGCGGCGCGGCGGCTGAACCGAGCGTCCGGGATGCTGGCCGCCTCGGTCCTGGCCGACAGCGCAATGGAGCATTACCGCGGCTCCTTCGAGAACCGTGCCATGTTCACGCCGCTGATCGTTGCGACCCTGGCGCTGGCTGCGAGCGGCCATGGCACCGGCGATCGCAGGCCGGAGGCGCATCGGGCGCGCGGCGTCATATACGGCTTGGCAGGCGCGACCGGTGTCGTCGGCACTCTGTTCCACATCTATAACATCACCAAACGTCCGGGCGGCTTCTCCTGGCAGAACCTGTTCTACGGTGCGCCGATCGGAGCCCCGACCGCGCTCTCGTTGGCCGGCTTGCTGGGCGTCTACTCCGAGCAGGTGCGCGACAATGCGCCGGGACGCACGCCGCGCGTCTTCGGCCTGCCGGCCGGTCGCGCGCTGGCGGCGCTTACCGGGCTTGGGTTGCTCGGCACGGCCGGCGAGGCGGGGCTGCTGCATCTGCGCGGCGCCTATCACAACCCGGCCATGTTCCTGCCGGTCAGCGTGCCGCCGATGGCGGCGTTGCTGATGGCGGAAACCGCGCTTGGGGAACGCGGGCGGGATCGCTGGTTCACGCGCTGGTGGATGCGGCTGACGGCGCTGCTCGGTTTCGCCGGCGCTGGTTTCCACGTCTGGGGCGTGCAGCGGAACATGGGCGGCTGGCGCAACTGGCGACAGAACGTGTTGAACGGGCCGCCTATTCCGGCGCCTCCCTCGTTCACCGGCTTGGCGTTGGCCGGCCTCGCCGCTCTCGGCCTGCTGGAGGATCACCCCGATGCCTGAACTGGTGCCAGGCGGCCCGTACCCGGGTTACGACGTACTCGCCAAGCGCAACACGCCGTCCTGGAACGACCAGACACGGAAGGTGATCGACGCCCGCCTGGCCACGCCGCACGATCCGCATTTCTTCACGGAAGCGGAATACGCGACCGTTATTGCGATCGCAGGCCGGATCGTGCCGCAGCCGCACGGACGGGCACCGATCCCGGTCGCCGCGCTGGTCGACCACAAGCTGCACCTCAACCAGCAGGACGGCTATCGCTCCGCCACGATGCCGCGCGAGCGGGAGGCGTGGCGTCAAGGACTGCGGGCGCTGGATGCCGAATTGGAAGCGGCGCACGGCTCGAAATTCACGGCGCTCGCACCCGGCGAGCAGGATGCGCTGCTGCAGCGCATGCAGAACGGCAACCTGCAAAACCCGGCATGGGGCGCGATGCAGCCGAAGGAGTTCTTCAACAAGCGCATGGCGCATGACATCGTGCTCGCCTACTACTCCCATCCGACGGCGTGGAGCGAGGTTGGCTGGGGCGGTCCGGCCAGCCCGCGCGGCTATGTCCGCATGGGATATGACGAGCGCGATCCCTGGGAAGCCGTCGAGGTGAAGGACGGCGATGTCGAGACGGCGCGCCGAAAGAACCGCCATGTCGGATGATCCGCGGACGACCCCGCGTGCCAAGCATGGCCGCGCGCCGGACGTCTTCGAGCCGGGCGGCTGGGTGCCGATGCGCGAGTACCGCGAGACCGACGAGGTCGACTTCGTCATCGTCGGCACCGGAGCGGGCGGCGGTACGCTCGCCTGCAAGCTGGCCGAGGCCGGATTTTCGGTCGTCGCCATGGACGCCGGGCCGTACTGGCGGCCGCTCGAGGATTTTGCCTCCGACGAAGCGGAACAGACGAAACTCTATTGGACCGACGACCGGATCGTCGACGGCGACAACCCGCTCCAGCTCGGCAGCAACAACAGCGGCAAGGCGGTGGGCGGCAGTACCGTTCACTTCGCGATGGTGTCGCTCCGGTTCCGGCCCGAATGGTTCAAGTCGCGCAGCAAGCTCGGCTACGGCTTCGACTGGCCGCTCGACTGGCGCGAGATGTGGGGCTACTACCGCGAGGTCGAGGAAGCGCTGAAGATCTCCGGTCCGATGACCTATCCGTGGGGACCGAAGCGGCCGCGCTATCCTTATCGCGCGCACGAGTTGAACGCGGCGGGGCTGGCGCTCGCGCAAGGCTGCGAGGCGCTCGGCATCAAGTGGACGGAGACGCCGATCGCGACCCTGTCCGCTCCGCGCGGCCGCGCCCATCCCTGTGTCTATCGCGGCTTCTGCGTCTTGGGATGCTCGACCAATGCCAAGCAGAGCGTGCTGGTGACGTGGCTGCCCCGCGCCCTCGCGGCCGGCGCGGAGATCCGCGATCTCGCCATGGTCGGTCGCATCGAGCTGAACAATGCCGGGCTGGCTACCGGCGTTCACTACCATCGCGACGGTGCGTGGCGGTTCCAGAAGGCACGCAACGTGGTGGTCGCCGAGGGGGGAGGGGGGGGAGGGGGGGGGGGGGAAAAGAGGGGGGGGGGGGGGGTGGGGGGGGGGGGGGGGGGGGGGAGGGAAGAGGGGGGGGGAGAGAGGAGGGGGGGGGGGGGGGGGGCGGGGTGGAGGCCGGGGATGGGGCTGTGTTTCCACGTGGGCGGGGCACTTCGCTCACATCAGGGCGCGCCGCACCGCCGACGCATCCGCGCCCTCGCCGCCCGGGGCGAACTGTAGCGCTCCTGCCGGCGCGGCCGGCTGGCGGACGCCTCAGGGAGTGGTCGGCTCGGTCCACTCCCGCCACAGGAGAATGAGCGCCGCCATCACCGCCGGGCCGAGGAACAGGCCGAGCAAGCCGCAGGTCTCGACGCCGCCGAGAATGCCGAGCAGCACCCAGAGGAACGGCAGGCGCGTCGCGCCGCCGATCAGCGCCGGGCGGACCGCATGGTCGGCGATGAACGTCACCGTCAATCCGAAGGCGAACACCCCGATCGCGGCAATGGTCGCGCCCTGCGCCAGCAGCAGCAGCGCAGCCGCCCCGAACACCAGCGGGGCGCCGAACGGGATCATTGCGGCCAGCGCGGTCAGCGATCCAAGCATCGCCGGATGGGGCACCCCGGCCACGTAGTAGGCAATGCCCAGCAGCACGCCTTCGCCCAATCCGACCAGAACCAGTCCGTCCACTGTCCCGTGCACCGAGGCAATCATCTGACGCCCGATCCGCTCGCCGCGCGGTCCGAATGCCCGTCGGCTGGCCACCAGCATCTGCTCGGTCAGGTGCCGCCCGTCGCGGAACAGGAAGAAGAGGGCGAGCAGCGTAAAGCCGAACAGGACGAGGCGGTGGACCACCTGCTGGCCGACATGGCGGCTGAACCCGACCCACTCGCCGCGACCCAGCCTGCCGAGCAGTTCAGCCGAACCCTGCGGATCGGCCAGATTTGCCTGCCACCATTGAGCCGCCTGGGCGCCGAGCCACGGCAGACGGGCCACCCACTCCGGAGTCGGGACGCCCTGGTCGCGAGCCTGCATGATCCATTGCATCGCAAAATGGGCTTCGCGTCCGAGCTGGACGGCGACCAGGCCGAACGGAACGATGAACAGCAACGCCACGGCAGCCGTGAAGAGGATGGGGATCAGGATGTTGTGCCGTCCCGCGGGCCAGCGCCGCTGGGCGCGCTCGTAGAGCGGCCATGTGGCGATGGCGAAGACCCCGGCCCAGGCGAGCGCCGGCAGGAAGCTCTGCAGGATCCAGAGGCCGGCCGCGGTCAAGGCCGCCGCGAGAAGGATGCGGGCGGCCTGCTGCGAGCGGGACGGGCCGCTACGGTCGGCAGGCTCGATTCTCAAACCCCCTCCCATCAGCCCCGCTCCTGAGGGTGGCGCGATCAGCCTAGGGGACGGCCGCGAGGCCGTCCAACGTCAGCTCAGGTGTTGGGCGAGATGCTTGTTCATTTCGAACATGGTCACCTTGTCCTTGCCGAACACCTTCCGGAGCTTGTCGTCGGCCAGGATCTCGCGCCGGTCGTCCGGATTCTGCAGGTTGTTGGACTTGATGTAGGCCCACACCTTGCTCACCACCTCGCCGCGCGGGAGATGATCAGAACCGACGACCTCGGCCAGTTCCTTCGACGGCTGCAGCGGCTTCTGAAGGGCGTTCGGCTTGTCGCCCTTGGCGGGCGGGTCGATGGCCTTCGAAGTCGCCTTCTTTTTGGGCTCCGATTTCTTGGTCGGCATAAAGGTTCCTATCTTGAACAGAGGCTACTTGCACGAACGCCTTACACGAGTTCGGTGCTTACTTCGACGCTGCCGGTTTCGTCTACGCCGACATTAACTGGAAGTTGCAGACCGGCCACTCACTTCCGGCAATTCGAACAAAAGGGCGGCTTCTCGGTCGCGCGTCAACCCCGTGCTGGCGGCGAGCGGCGCCGGGCGGATAAAATGAAGGGCACGTGGAGGCCAACCGACACATGAGCGAGACCGAGCTGTTCACTGCAATCATGCTGCGCTCGGCGGAGCTGAAGCGGAGGATCGCCACGGATTTGGTGGAGCCGGTGATCGCGACCGTGGCGGCCTGCGAGGCCAGCTTGCGCGGCGGGGGCAAGCTGATGTTCTGCGGCAACGGCGGCTCGGCGGGGGACAGCATGCATCTCGCGACGGAGTTGCTGGTGCGTCTGCGCTCGCATGTGGAGCGGGAGTCCTGGCCCGCCCTCGCCCTGACCTTCGACCCAACCACCCTGTCGGCGGCCGGGAACGACTACGGCTTCGACCGGGTGTTCGAGCGCCCGCTGCGCGGCCTCGGGCGGACGGGAGACGTGCTGTTCGGCCTGACGACCTCCGGTCGGTCGGCCAACGTGATCCGGGCGTTGCAGGCGGCCCGCGAGCTGGGGATCGTGACCGTCGGACTTCTCGGCGGGACGGGCGAGCCGGCGATCGGCTACTGCGACCATGTCCTGCTGGTCCCGGCGACCGAGACCGCCCGCATCCAGGAATGCCACATCGCCCTCGGCCATGCGGTGTTGGAACTGCTCGAGGAGCGGCTCCTGGCCCTGCCGCTCGGAGCCGCGGCCTGACGCGGCGAAGCCTGTCGCCGGAGGCTCGTCCGGCGCGACCGCACACGCGACCACAGCTGGGATACCCGTATGACCCTCGTCCGATCTCTTGCCGTTGCCGCCCTGTTCGCCGGCACTCTCTCGGTGGGGGTGCAGGCGGCCGACCCGAGCCGCATCGGGACGGTCGACACCACCTTCCGCGTGCTCGGCCGCAACGACCGCATCCTGGTGGAGCGCTACGACGATCCGCGGGTGCCCGGCGTCTCCTGCTACGTCTCGCGCGCCGAGACCGGCGGCGTGAAGGGCTCGCTCGGTCTCGCCACCGACCCGAACCGATTCTCCATCGCGTGCCGGGCCACCGGCACGATCAGCGCCCCCGACCAGCTGCCGGACAGTGAAGTGGTGTTCGGCGCTTCGGCCAGCCCGCTGTTCAAGGAGATCCGGGTCACCCGCCTGTTCGACAAGGAGAAGCGGGTGCTGGTCTACGTGGTCTGGTCGACGATCACGCTCAGCACCGGCGGCAGCGCCTTCAACAGCGTGACCGCGGTGCCTCTGGACGCGCGCTGACCGGCCCGCCACCCTGCAACAGCAGCAGCAACAGTGGACGGACCGGCATGCCCGAACTCACCTTGCAGAAAGCCCAGGCCATCGTCACGGCGGCGCTCGCCCATGCGCGCGAGCAGCGCTTCCAGCCGCTGGCCATCGTGGTGCTGGACGAGCGCGGCGCCATGAAGGCGTTCGCGGCGGAGGATGGGACCAGCCTGCGTCGGCCGGAGATCGCGCACGGCAAGGCGCATGGCGCGATCTCCCTCGGCATGGGCTCGCGCAGTCTCGCCAAGGCGGCGACCGAACGGCCGCATTTCGTCGCCGCGGTGACCCATGCCGTCGGCGGATCGCTCATCCCGGTGCCGGGCGGGGTTTTGCTGCGGTCGGCAGCGGGCGCCGTGCTGGGCGCGGTCGGGGTGACCGGGGATACGTCGGACAACGACGAGGCGGCGGCGCTGGCCGGCATCAAGGCGGCAGGCTTCACCGCCGACCCGGGGTGAGGTCAACCGTCTCCCAGCCCTGGTAACGCCCGATCGGCGAAGGCGAGCGCCCCGATAAAACCGTATTGCGGGCTGGCGATCCCGGTCACCGGCTTCGGCGACAGCAGGTACTGCCGCAGGAAATCCATCCGGTCCTCCCGGCCGATGCGGATCCAGCACTCGTCCACCCGGCAATACATGAACCGGTAGCAGGCCAGCGCCTCGGCGACGCGCAGCGCCCGCCCGAGCCGCGCCGCCGTGTTCTCGTACTCGTCCGCCCCGACCACGATGTTGGCGGGATGGAACGCGACCTGCAGCACCGGACGGGTCCGTGCCAGCAGCTCCGCGATTGCCGGCACCACCTCGTATTCGCCGCCCGCGATGTCGATCTTCAGCAGCGTGCGGGGACCGATGCCGATTTCGTCCAGCACCGTTCCGGCGTCGCGCATCAGCACCGTGGCTTGCGGCGCGCCGTTGACCACCGTGTCAAGCTCGATCGTCGGGAACACGGAAGTTGCCGAGCCGGCCCGGCCCGGAGCGTAGAGCGTGACCCGGGCATTCCGTGCGCCGATCGCATACGGAAAAACGCAGATGCGCGACCGGAGCGGTGGATTGAGCGCCAGGTTGCGGGCCAGCAGGGCAGCATTGGCCGGACTGGCCTCGAAGGCGAACACCTCCGGGACGTAGGTAGCCGCATACAAGCACGTGAAGCCGAGATAGGCGCCGAAATCCACCATCTGGTCGCATTGGGGCAGGATGGCGTCGAGCAGACTGAGGGTGCCGTCTCCGGCGCCGCTCTCGAATTCCGCCATGCCGGCAAGCACCAACGGATCGTCAAGCACCCGGAACGCGCGTCCGTGCGGCGTCACCGCGACGCCCTGGTCGTTGTCCTCCGCCTGCGACCGCAGGACCATTCCGGCCCCTTCCGCTTCGAGGCCGGCACCATTCCCGAGAAATGGTTAGGATTTGGTTGCCCGGCGCGCCTCGAAGCGATACGGGCTTATCCCGGTCGAGTTGGGGTCGAGCGCCAGCCGGTGCTCAAGGGGCGGGAACGCCCGGCTGCGGCAGTCGGGCCGTTCGCACAAGCGGCAGGACAGGCCGATGCCGACCCGCGCATGGTCGAGGTCGATCCCATCGGCATAGGCGAGCTCGCCGGCATTGGCGATGTTGCAGCCCATCGCGACCACGTGGACCGGCCGCGGCTCGCCCCAATGCGCGGCCGGCCGGCTCACGGCACGGGCGAAACACAGGAAGGCCGCCCCGTCCGGCAGCTCGGCGACCTGCACCTGGACCGCGCCGGGTGTGGCGAAGCCGGCATGTACGACCCAGCGCGGGCAGGAGCCGCCGAACCGGGCGAACGGGAAGCCGGCGCCGGAAAACCGTTTTGAGACATTGCCGGCCGGATCGACACGCAGAAAAAAGAACGGCACCCCGCGTGCGCCGGGCCGCTGCATGCTGGACAGCCGATGGCACGCCTGCTCGAACGACACGCCGAATCGCGCCGCGACCGCTTCCATGTCGTGCCGCAACTCCTGGGCGGCGGCGAGGAAGGGCGCGTATGGCATCAGCAGCGCGCTGGCGACGTAGTTGAGCAACCCGACCCGGATCAGGGAGGCCGCTTCGGGTGAGCTCGGCGCGGCGCTCTCCAGCACCGTCTCGATCACCTCGCGGGTCTCCAGCAAGGCGAGCTGGAACGCCATCTGGAAGCCGCGGCTCTCGCGGGGCAGCATCTCCGACAGCATCAGCGCCCGGCTCGCCGGATCGTAGCGGCGCAACGCCCCGGCGAGCGGCCCCACGGTAACGGTCAGCCCGTGTTGCCGGCGCAGCCGTTCGGCGATGGCATGATTGGTCTCGGCGGGTGTCGCGCCAAGCTCGGCGGCGATCGCCTCGGCGGCGTCCTCCAGCTCGGCGAAATAGTTGGCCCGGTCGTTGAACAGGTCGCGCGCTTCCTCGTTGGGCAGCAGGATGCGGCGGCCGGAGGGCAGCGCGATGCCCCCCGCATCTTCCCGCGCCACCCGCCAGGCCCGATATAGCGCCAGCACGGCCCGCGCCGCGTTCGGGCTGGACCCGGCAATCTGGCCGATCTCCGCTTCCGGCACGTCGTCCGACCCGAGCAGCGGGTCGGCGAACACCTCGCGCAGGTTGACCTCGAGCTGCCGCTCCTCGCTGCCGGACAGGATGGCAAGTTCGACCCGCAGCGTCTCGGCGAGCTTGATCAGCAGCGAAGCGGTCACCGCCCGCTGATCGTGCTCGATGAGGTTCAGGTAACTCGCCGAGATCCCCAACCGACTGGCCAAAGCCTGTTGGGAAAGCTCGCGGTCGGTCCGGAGGCGCCGGACCGTTCGGCCGATGAGTGTGCGCGTCATCTTTACAGGATTTACAGATTTGTGGGTTTGGATGTGAGGAACTGGACCGGATTGCGCAACCCCTTCCGGGATTGAGGGGTGAACTTCGCATGTGCGGTGTTAATTATTGACCCCGACGACGCAAGCGACGGAGAGTGACGATGCGAATCTATCCCCAACCCGCCTTCGCCCCGGACGGCATGGCGGCTGGCCCCAGCGGCGACCCGGAGCGGTTCGCCGGCATCCGTCGCGACTACACCGAGGCTGACGTCAAGCGCCTGGCCGGTTCTTTCCGGGTGCGCCACACGCTGGCCGAGAGGGGGGCGCAGCGGCTTTGGCACCTGCTCAGGACCGAGCCTTATGTCAACACGCTCGGCGCGCTGACCGGCAACCAGGCCGTCCAGCAGGTGAAGGCCGGGCTGCAGGCGATCTACCTCTCGGGCTGGCAGGTCGCGGCGGACGCCAACACCGCCGGCCAGATGTATCCCGACCAGTCGCTCTATCCGGTGGACAGCGTGCCGAACGTGGTGCGGCGGATCAACTCGGCCCTGCGCCGGGCCGACCAGATCGCCGTCCAGGAAGGCGAGGGGGACGGCACGCATTGGATGGCGCCGATCGTGGCCGACGCCGAGGCCGGTTTCGGTGGTCCGCTGAACGCCTACGAGCTGATGCGGGCGATGATTGAGGCGGGTGCCGCCGGCGTCCATTTCGAGGACCAGCTCGCCAGCGAGAAGAAGTGCGGCCATCTCGGCGGCAAGGTGCTGGTGCCGATCAGCCAGCACATCCGCACGCTGAACGCCGCCCGCCTCGCCGCCGACGTCGAGGGCGTGCCGACGGTGCTGCTGTGCCGGACCGACAGCCACTCGGCCCAGCTGCTCACCACGGATGTCGATGAGCGGGACCATCCGTTCATCGACCGCTCGGACCGCACGCCGGAGGGTTTTTTCCGGATCACCCCGGGCAAGGGCGTCGACTACGCGATCGCGCGCAGCTTGGCGTATGCGCCTTACGCCGATCTGCTGTGGTGGGAGACCAGCGAGCCCAGTCTTGAGGAAGCCGAGCGGTTCGCCGACGCGCTGCATCGCGAGTTCCCGGGCAAGATGCTGGCCTACAACTGCTCGCCGAGCTTCAACTGGAAGAAGAAGCTGGCGCCGCAGCAGATCGCCGACTTCCAGCGCTCGATCGGCGCCATGGGCTACAAGTTCCAGTTCGTGACCCTGGCGGGCTTCCACAGCCTGAACCTGTCGATGTTCAAGCTGGCGCGGGGCTACAAGGAGCGCGGCATGGCGGCGTACTCGGAGATGCAGGAAGCCGAGTTTGCGGCCGAGGTCGAGGGCTACACCGCCACCCGCCACCAGCGCGAGGTCGGCGTCGGCTACTTCGATGCCGTCGCGATGGCGATCTCCGGCGGCAAGTCCTCGACGACGGCGCTGCATGGCAGCACCGAGGCCGAGCAGTTCCACGACGGCGAGCACGCCCCGGCCCTGCCGGCCGCAGCCGAGTAGTTTCTCCGATCAGCAGCCCAAAACAAGGGAGTGACGACGATGGACAACGAAATGTTCGACGACGGCCTGGTTCACGGGCATCACTGGGCGACCGAGAAGCCGGCCGGAATCGCATTGGCGCCGGCGGTGCAGATCGCCTGCGAGGACGAGTTCGACGACGGCCTGGTGCACAGCCATGACTGGGCCAGCACCGGCAAGTAGCTCGCCGAATTGACCAGCCGACTGATATGCGGCCGCGGGCGCCCTGCCCGCGGCCGTAACTTGTTGGGCCCCGTGGCGAAACCCTGTCGGGGCCCGAATCTCTCTTGGCATCTTGCCCGATGCGCTATGTCCCCGATGCCGGATGTCCGCAGCCGTGAGGCGGCACGCCTCACCGGGCAGCTGCACACAGGGAGAGACGCATGCCGTTCAGGGTTCAGGTCGGTCCGCAGCAGACCGCAATTCACCAGGGTGAGACCATCCTGGTCAGCGAGCCGGACGGACGGATTCTCTGGCCGAGCGACAAGGGGCTCTATTTCCGCGACACGCGCCTCATCAGCGCCTGGACGGTCTACGCCAACGGGCAAACCTGGGAGCTGCTGAACGGCGGGGCTGTCACCTACTACGGAGCCCGGGTCTACCTCACCAACAGCGAGATCGTGACGCAGGACGGCGTCATTCCGCAGCGCACGTTGAGCTTCGTCCTCAGCCGTGCGCTCAGCGGCGGAATGCACGAGGATCTCGACCTGACCAACCACGGTCCGAAGACCGTACGTTTCCAGCTCGAGATCGCGGTCCGCTGCGACTTCGCCGACATTTTCGAGGTCAAGGCCAACCGCATCGTCCGGCGTGGACGGATCGAGACCATCTGGTCGGAGGAACAGCAGGAACTCCGCACCACTTACGTCAACGGCGATTTCGCGCGCGCGGTGACGATCCTTGCCCGCAACCAGGGCTCGCGCGCCGTCTATGCCAACGGGCGGATCAGCTTCGAGGTGATCCTTGAGCCGGAAGCGTCCTGGCATTGCTGCCTGTGCTACGACTTGCAGGACGGTACGACGCTGACCAACGCGCCGGCCGAGTGTACTGCCGGAACGCACGGATCGGAACACGCCGAAGCGCTGGCCGACTGGCTGCAGAAAGTGATGAAGATCCGCACCAGCAACGAGGAGTTCTATCGGCTGTATCGTCAGGCGCTCGAGGACATGGCGGCGCTGCGGCTGCCGATCGCCGGCACCGACCACATGGTGTTCCTGCCCGCCGCGGGCTTGCCCTGGTTCGTGGCGCCGTTCGGGCGCGACAGCCTGATCGCCTCGCTGCAGAACCTGCTCATCTATCCCGAGTTCGCGCG
This sequence comes from uncultured Alphaproteobacteria bacterium, assembly GCA_963719345.1. Classification (GTDB taxonomy): domain Bacteria; phylum Pseudomonadota; class Alphaproteobacteria; order Acetobacterales; family Acetobacteraceae; genus CAVRCA01. The sequence goes on along the minus strand of CAVRCA010000001.1, from coordinate 1,406,588 downwards.
CGGCACGCTCGAGATCCTCGGTTCGCTGCAGTCCAAGGTGGACGACCCGCATCGCGACGCCGAGCCCGGCAAGATCCTTCATGAGCTCCGCTACGGCGAACTGGCCCACTTCAAGCTGATCCCGCACACGCCGTATTACGGCACCGCCGACGCCACCCCGCTCTATCTCGTCGTGCTGCACGCGGCTTGGCGCGCGACCGGGGACCGCAGCCTTCTCGAGCGCAACCTGGCGACCGCGGAAGGCTGCCTCGAATGGATCGACAGATACGGCGATCGCGACGGCGACGGTTTCCAGGAGTACCAGACGCGCTCGGACGTCGGCTACGAGAACATGGGCTGGAAGGATTCCGGCGACTGCGTGGTCTATGCGGACGGCTCGCTCGTCAAGGGTCCGAAGGCGCTCTGCGAACTACAGGGCTACGTCTACGATGCGTGGCGCCGGATGGCCGAGGTGTTCGACGAACTCGGCCATCCGGAGCGGGCAGCGACGCTGCGCGACAAGGCCAGGACGCTTTATGAGCGATTCAACGAGGCGTTCTGGGACGACGGTCTTGGCTTCTACGTCTACGGCCTCGACGGCGACAAGAAGAAGATCCTGACGATCGCCTCCAATGCGGGGCATTGCCTGTGGTCAGGGATCGTGCGACCCGACCGCGCCGCGAAGGTGGTCGAGCGGCTGATGCAGCCCGACATGTGGAGCGGCTGGGGCGTCCGGACCCTGTCGGCGCTCAATCCGGCCTTCAATCCGTACAATTACCAGACTGGCTCGGTCTGGCCGCACGACAACGGGATCATCGCACTCGGTTTCAAGCGGTACGGGTTCGGCGCCGAGGCGGCGGCGATCGCGCATGACGTCAGCCGCGCCGCCGGCCACTTCCTGTCGAACCAGTTGCCCGAACTCTATGCCGGGATCCAGCGGGAGGACGGCAGCTTCCCGGTCCAGTATCTGGGCGCCAATGTGCCCCAGGCATGGGCGGCCGGTTCCGCCTTCATGCTCATCCAGGCCATGCTGGGCATCGTCCCGGACGCGCCCGGCGCCCGGTTGTTCGTCGATCCGCTGCTGCCGGCCTGGCTGCCTGACGTGACGTTGCTCGATCTCAGGGTGGGTGAGCAGTCGTTCGACATCCGGTTCTGGCGCGACGGCGAGACCACCGAATACGAGGTGCTGAAGGGCAATGCCAAGGCGGTCGTTCGGCTCGCAATGGGGGAGGGTGTCGACCCCCGGCCGGACCAAGTCGCCCTCGCGCCGGCGCAGGCCTGATGAGGGGCTAGAACCCCTCGCGCTCCAGGCGCTTGCGCTCCAGCTTGCGGGCGCGGCGAACCGCCTCGGCGGCCTCGCGGGCGCGGCGCTCGGACGGCTTCTCATAATGCCGCCGCAGCTTCATCTCGCGGAAGATCCCCTCCCGTTGCATCTTCTTCTTCAGCGCTTTCAGCGCCTGATCGACGTTGTTGTCTCGAACGAGAACCTGCACTTGGCCGCCTGCTCCTTCCGTCTGCGGCGCGCGGGATCGCGACGCCATGAAAAAAGACCCCGCGGCCGGCTGCCGACCCGGGGGGTTGCCCCTATAACATGGGCCTGGGACACGACCAACCCGCCAATCGCCCATTCAACTAAGGAAGGATCGCATGGCCATCCTGAAGATCGCGCGCATGGGCCATCCCGTCCTGCTGCAACGCGCCGAGCCGGTCGCCGATCCCGGCGCGCCCGAAATCCGCCGGCTCGTCGCCGACATGATGGACACGATGGAGGACGCGATGGGCGCCGGCCTCGCCGCTCCACAGGTCCATGTTCCGCTGCGGCTGTTCGTCTTCCGGGTCCATTCCGACCGCAGCGGCGGCGATCCCGACGACCTCGCGGTGGGCAACACCGTCGTCATCAACCCGGAGATCGAGCTGCTGTCCGACGATCGGGTGCTGCGATGGGAGGGCTGCCTCTCGATCCCGGGCCTGCGCGCCGCCGTGCCCCGATCGCCCCGCATCCGCTATCGCGGGGTGGATTGCGACGGCGCACCCGTCAACCGCGAGGTCTCGGGCTTTCACGCCGGCGTCGTGCAGCACGAATACGATCACCTGGACGGCATCCTGTACCCGATGCGCATGACGGATTTCTCCCTGTTCGGCTTCAACGAGGAACTGGCCCGGGCGGCAATGGCCAACCAGGGACGTACCGCGTGATGCGACCTCCGGAGCGCAGTCCCGAGCGGGACGCGGCGATTGAGGCGCTGCTGCCCAACGTGCCGTTCGACGGCTGGACGGACCGCGGGTTGCGCGCTGCCCTCGTGGCGGCCGGTCAGCCTGCGGATGATGCCGATCTGCTGTTTCCCGGCGGCCCGGCGGACATGGTGGAGGCGTATTGCGATCTCGCGGACCGCTGGATGGAGCAGGGTGCCCCCGACCTGGGTCTGGAGACGATGCGGCTGCCGGCGCGCGTGCGGGCGCTGATCGCGCTCCGCCTGCGGCAGAGCCGCGCCCACAAGGAAGCGGTGCGCCGCGCTCTCGGGTTGCTTGCGCTGCCCCGTCAGGCCGGCCTCGCCGCTGCGATCACCGCCCGCACCGTGGATGCGATCTGGCATGCCGCCGGCGACCGGTCGGCCGATTTCAGCTGGTACACCAAGCGGGCCACGCTGGCGTCGATCTACTCGGCGACCGTCCTGTTCTGGCTCGGCGACCAGAGCGAGGACGACACGAGCACCCTGGCGTTCCTCGACCGCCGGCTGGCCGATGTCGGCCGTGTCGGCCAGCTTCGCCGCCGGGTCGAGGGATTGCTGCGCCGTCGCGCTTAGGTTGCCAATCGGCCGCGGGCCTCGAACCGAAATGGATTCCGGGCGTTTCCCTTCTCTGATCTCCAGGGAGACGGACCAATGCGCGGGATTCTGCTTTGGCTGCTCGGGATTCCGATCCCAATCCTGATCCTGCTCTACCTGTTCCACGTCATCTGACGCGACTTGTTCGATGGATTGCCGGGTCAAGCCCGGCAATGACATGCTGTGTGAAACTTGGGGCCGACAGCCCCGGAGGACAGCATGAAGGTAAACATCGAGATCGACTGCACCCCGGACGAGGCGCGGCAGTTCTTTGGGCTGCCCGACGTCAAACCGATGCAGAAGGCCGTCATGGATCACATGCAGGCGCGGATGACGGAGGCAGCCGAGCGGTTCTCGCCCGATGCGATGCTCCGGTCCTGGATGTCTCTCGTGCCGCAAACCCCTGATCAACTGCGGGAGATGATCGGGACGGTTCTTCCGGCCCCCGAGCGAGGGAGGTTCCGGGGGAGGTTCCGGCCAAGGGCACGAGTGAGCACCGCCGGGGAGCGGTGCGCGACCCGGGTTCAGGCGACCCCTTCGGCCAACCGGTTCAGGTGATAGGCGGTGTCGCCGAACGTGTGCTCGATGACCATGATGCGGCGGAAGTAGTGGCCGACCGCGTATTCCTCGGTCATGCCGATGCCGCCATGCAGCTGGATCCCCTGCTGCGAGACGAATTTCCCGGCCTGTCCGACACCCACCTTCGCCATTGACATGGCGTGCGCCCGCTCGCCGGCGTTCGGCTCTTCGACCGTCACGGCGGCGAGCATGGCCATGCTGCGGCCCTGTTCGAGAGCGACCAGCATCTCCGCCGAGCGATGCTGCAGCACTTGGTTGCGGCCGATCGGCTGGCCGAACTGTTCGCGGGTCTTGAGGTAATCCAAGGTCATGGCCTGGATCGTCTCCATCGCGCCGACCACCTCGGCGGAGGTGGCGGCGATGCCGGCCTCGACCACGCGCTCGATCAGCGGCAGGGCCTCCCCGGGTTCGCCGAGCAGGTCCTCGTTGTCGACCTGCACGTCGGCGAGCGCGATCTCGGCGGCGCGGGTGCCGTCCCGCATCGTGTAGCCGCGCCGCGCCACCCCGTTGGCGCCGGCGTCCACCAGGAACAACGAGATGCCGTAGGCATCGTCGCGCTCGCCGGCGGTGCGCGCGCTGACGATCAGCTTGTCGGCCGAATTGCCGTGCGACACGACGCTCTTGCCGCCCGACAGAACCCAGCCCCGGCCGTTCCGCCGGGCGGTGGTCATCACGTCCGCCAGATCGTAGCGCGCCTGCCGCTCGCCATGGGCGAACGCCAGTTTCAGCTTGCCCTCGCCGATGCCCGGCAGGAGTTCGGCCTTGTGCGCCTCGGTGCCGGCCAGGCGGATCGCGGTGCCGCCGAGCACGACGGTCGGGAGATAGGGTTCGAGCGCGAGGTTGCGCCCGAATGCCTGCATGACCAGCATCAGCTCGACCGGGCCGCCGCCGAAGCCGCCGTAATCCTCGGGGAAAGGCAGTCCGAGCAGGCCGAGTTCGGCGTATTGCGACCAGAGGTCGGTGCTCCAGCCCTCGGCCTGCTGCTGGTAGCCCTTGCGTGCCTCGAACGTGTAGCGGTCGGCGAGCAGGCGGCTGACGCTGTCCTGCAGCAGCCGCTGCTCTTCGGTCAGGTCGAAATCCATCAGAGCCCCAGCACCGCTTTCGTGATGATGTTCTTCTGGATCTCGTTCGACCCGCCATAGATCGAGGCCGCCCGCAGGAACAGATAGGCCGCGGTCGCCTCGGAGGCCCAGTCCGGCCCGAGTTCGGGCTCGTTGCTGAGCGCCTCGCCGCTCTTGCTCCAGAACGGCATGGCGAGCGGTCCGCCGACATCCATGGCGAGCTCGGTGGTGAGTTGCTGCAACTCGGAGCCCTTGATCTTCAGCACCGAGGAGAGCGGGTCGGGCTTGCCGTCCTGGCGCTTGGACGCCGCCGACACGACGCGGTTCTGGGTGATCTCCAGCGCCTTCACGTCCACTTCGAGCTGGGCGACGCGCTGCCGGAAGGCCGGGTCTTCGATGAGGTTGCGGCCGTTCGACCGCATCTCGCGGGCGTGCTCGACCGCGAAGCGCAAGCGTTCCTTCGACTTGCCCAGGCGCGCGATGCCGACGCGCTCGTTGCCGAGCAGGAACTTTGCCACGTCCCAGCCCTTGTTCTCCTCGAAGACGAGGTTTTCCGCCGGCACCCGCACGTCGTCGAAGAACACCTCGTTGAGGTGATGGCCGCCGTCGATCGAGATGATCGGGCGCACCGTGATCCCCGGCGTCTTCATGTCGACCAGGATGAAGGAGATCCCCTCCTGCCGCTTGCGCGCGTTGGGATTGGTGCGCACCAGCACGAAGCACCAGTCCGCCATGTGCGCGGTGGAGGTCCAGATTTTCTGGCCGTTGATGACGAAGTGATCGCCGTCGCGCTTGGCCGCCGTCTTCAGGGAGGCGAGGTCCGACCCGGCGCCCGGCTCGGAGAAGCCTTGGCACCACCAATCATCCAGGTTAGCGGCGCGTGCGAGAAACCGGTCCTTCTGGGCCTGGGTGCCGAACTGGATCAGCACCGGACCGAGCATGGTGATGTTGAAGCTCGACAGCTCCGGTGCCGGCGCAACCAGGTTTTCCTCCAGGAAAATCATCTTCTGGATCGGGGTCCATCCCGGGCCGCCGGCCTCCTTCGGCCAGCTGTAGGTCGCCCACCCCTTCTTGTTCAGGATGCGCTGCCAGGCGACGATGTCTTCCTTGCTCGCCCGGTCGCCGAGATACATCCGCTGCTTGATGTCCTTCGGCAGGTTGTCTCGGATGAAGCTGCGCACCTCCTCACGGAATGCTTGTTCCTCCGGCGTCAAGCGCAGGTCCATCGATCCCTCCCAGGGCGACATGTCGGTTCGGCCAAGTGTGTGACGGTTGGCCGCGTCCGGCAAGCGACCGCGTACCGGGAGGGCCACGAGAGGGCCCCTCCCGGCACGCCCAGGCCTATTGGGCGCTCACGCCTTCTGTTCGGGCGAGGAGCAGGTTGGCTACGGCCGGGCTTCCAACACCAGGTTGAAGGGCGTCTCCGCCGCCCGACGGAAGCGCGAAAAGCCGCCGCTGGAGACGACCTGCCGCAGCCGAACCTCGCCCGCCTGCGCCCCCAGACCGAGACCCACCTCCTGCGAGAGCGAGGCCGGCGTGCAGATCATGGTGGAAGCGGCGTAGTAGACCCGGCCGACCGGATTGAGGTTGCCGGCGAGGGTGTCGTTGGCGAACGGCTCGACCACCATCCAGGTGCCATCGGGCGCGAGTGTTTCGCGAACATGCGCCGCGGCCCCGACCGGGTCCCCCATGTCGTGCAGGCAGTCGAAGAACGTCACCAGATCATAGGTCCCCGGGTATTCCTTCGCCTTGGCGGTCTCGAAGCGCGTGTTGGCGGCAACGCCCGCATCCTCGGCCGATCGGCGCGCCCGCTCGACCGACGCGGGGTGGTAATCGAAGCCCGTGAAGTGCGAGCGCGGAAATGCCCGCGCCATGACGACGGTCGAAGCGCCATGACCGCAGCCGACATCCGCCACTCGCGCTCCTCGTTCAAGCTTCTCGACCACGCCCTCGAGCGCCGGCAGCCAGTTGGATACCAGATTGGCGTTGTAGCCCGGCCGGAAGAATCGCTCGGTGCCCCGGAAGAGGCAGGCGCTGTGTTCGTGCCAGCCGAGGCCCTTGCCGGTGCGGAACGCGTCCGCCACTTTCGGCTCGTCCAGCCAGAGCGCCGAAATGACCTCGAATGCTCCCGCCATGAAGGCCGGGCTGTCCTCGTTCGCGAAGACCATTGCCTGCTCAGGTGTGAGCCGAAAGCGGTCTGCTCCGGCATCGTAATCGATGTAGCCGGCGGCGCTCTGGGCGGAGAGCCACTCCCGCACGTAGCGCTCGCGCGTGCCGGTCCGCTCGGCAAGCTCGCCCGGGGTGAGCGCTTCCCCGTCCTGCATCGCCTTGTAGAACCCCAGATGGTCGCCGAGCGTCACCAACGCGCCGGTCGCGGCCGCGCCCAGGTCGCCGACCATCTTCCCGAGAAGTGCGTTCAGCTTGTCGTGGTTCAGCTGTTCCATGGAGTGGAACCCCCGTTTTCACCATGTGTGCCGAATGTTTCGACGAGCGATCTTTACGCTCTCGTGCGGGTTCGAGCCACGATAATGTTGCGCGGGTGCTACGAGGGGGAGCCTTGCCTCTCGCGGCCGGGGATGCGAGATGCTACCGCTCGGTAAGGGGGGCCCGGAAAGCAGCATGAACCTCGATTTTTCCGACGAGCAGAAGCAGCTCAGGGAGCAGGCGCGCCGGCTGCTGGCCGACAAGTGCCCGCCCACCGCCGTCCGCGCCGTGCTCGACGGACAAGCGCCCTACGACCGCGATCTCTGGCGCAGCATGGCCGAGCTAGGCTTTCTCGGCACGGCCATCCCGGAAGAATTCGGCGGCCTCGGTATCGGCCACCTCGAGCTGTGCGTGATCGCCGAGGAGCTTGGCCGCGTGCTGGCGCCGGTGCCGTTCTCCTCGTCCATCTATCTTGCCGCCGAGTTCTTTCGGTCGGCCGGCAGCGATGCGCAGAAACGGGCTTACCTGCCGAAGCTGGCGTCCGGCGAGCTGATCGGCACTTTTGCGTTCGCCGAGCGCTCGGGTGCGGTGACGCCGGGTGCGATCGAGGCCAGCGTGACCCGGGGCACGTTGACCGGCACGAAAACGCCGGTCCCGGACGGCAGCATCGCCGATGTCGCCATAGTCGCCGCGCGCAGCGGGCCGGGCGACGGTAACATCGGGCTGTTCGTCGTGGACCTGCACGGGGCGGGCGTGCAGCGCGAGACGCGTGCGCACGCTCGATCCCACGCGCGACCATGCCCGCCTTCGCTTCGACGGCGCGCCGGCCGAGCCGCTGGGCGTGGCCGGGGAGGGATGGCGCACCATCGAGGCCGTGCAGGACCGCGCGGCGGTGCTGACCGCCTTCGAGCAGGTCGGCGGCGCCGACCGCGCGCTCGAGATGGCGCGCGACTACGCCCTGGAGCGGTTCGCCTTCGGCCGCCAGATCGGCTCGTTCCAGGCGATCAAGCACATGCTGGCCGACATGTACGTGTCCGCCACATTGGCGCGGTCGAACGCCTACTGGGCGGCCTGGGCGCTGTCGACCGACGCCGGCGAGCTGCCGGAGGCGGCGGCCACCGCCCGGGTCAGCGCCACCCAGGCATTCCAGCATTGCGCCAAGAACAACATCCAGGTGCATGGCGGCATGGGTTTCACCTGGCAGTTCGACTGCCATCTGTATTACCGCCGGTCCAACCTGCTGGCGCTGTCGCTCGGCAGCCTCTCCACGTGGGAGGACAAGCTGGTCGACCGCCTGCGCAAGAAGAACGCCGCCTGAAGGGAAACGCGCCATGGACTTCGACGACACGCCGGCGGAAGCCGAGTTCCGCAAGACGGTGCGCGGGTGGCTTGACGCCAACGCTCCCCATGAGCTGCGCCAGGAGCTGGAGGACGCGCCGTTCGGCCGCCTGCAGCTCAAAAGCGTCGACATGGTCGAGGCCTCGAAGGCGTGGCAGAAGAAGAAGGCCGATTCCGGCTGGGCGGTGCTGCATTGGCCGGCCGAATACGGCGGCCGTGGCGCGACCCCGATCGAGCGGGTGATCTTCCAGCAGGAGGAGGGCCTCTACGGCAAGCTCTCCAGCCTGTTCGGCATCGGCCACGGGATGTGCGGCCCGACGGTGATGGCCTACGCCACCGAGGAGCAGAAGCGCCGGTTGCTGCCGAAACTCGCCGCCGGCGAGGAGAACTGGTGCCAGTTGTTTTCCGAGCCGTCCGGCGGTTCGGACGTCGCCGGCCTGCGCACGCGGGCGGAGCGCGACGGCGACGAGTGGGTGGTGAACGGCCAGAAGATATGGACCAGCGTCGCCCATCTTGCCGATTGGGGGCTGCTGATCCTGCGCACCGACCCCAACGTGCCGAAGCACGCCGGTCTGACCATGTTTTTCCTCCACATGAAGTCGCCCGGCATCGAGATCCGGCCGATCAAGCAGGCGAACGGGCAGTCCGACTTCAACGAGGTCTTCTTTACCGACGTCCGCATCCCCGACAGCCAGCGCCTCGGCCCGGTTGGCGGCGGCTGGAAGGTTTCGCTGACCACCTTGATGAACGAGCGCGCCTCGATCGGCGCCCGCGCGGTCACCGGCTTTCCCGAGCTGTTCGAGTACGTCAACGGGCTCTCGACCGAGGACGGGCCGGCCATCGAGGACAGCGCGGTGCGCTCGAAGGTCGCGACCTGGGCGGCACGGGCCAGCGGACTGAAATACACCGCCTACCGGGCGATTTCTTCCTTGTCCAAGGGCGAGACGCCGGGGCCGGAAAACTCGATCGGCAAGCTGGTCTCAGGCTCGATGCTGCAGGAGATCGCGATGTTCGCGCTCGATCTGCAGGGCGAGGCGGGCGTGCTGGCGGACCCGGCGCAGGCCGACGCGGCGGCCCGGTTCCAGGCGATCCTGCTGCGCTCGCCGGCCGTGCGGATCGAGGGCGGCACCGACGAGATCCTGCGCAACATCATCGCCGAGCGGGTGCTCGGCTTGCCGGCCGACATCCGCGCCGACAAGGGCATCCCCTTCAATCAGATCCCGACGCGGGCCAACTGAACCCCCTCTGTGGGTTTTCGGTTGCCCCCTCTCCGGGAGCGGGCCGGGGTGAGGGGGCGCGCCGCACCCTGATCCTGGTCGCCTGCCTGATGGCCACGTTCATAGCGGCCATCGAGAGCACGATCATCGCCACCGCCATGCCGACCATCGTGGCCGATCTCGGCGGCTTTCGCCTGTTCAGCTGGGTCTTCACCATCTACCTGCTGACCCAGGCGGTCAGCATTCCGGTCTATGGCCGGCTGGCCGATCTCTACGGCCGCAAGCCGGTGTTCTTCGTCGGCGTCGGGCTGTTCCTGCTGGGCTCCACCTTGTGCGGCTTTGCCTGGGGCATGGTGCCGCTGATCGCGTTCCGCGCCCTGCAGGGACTGGGCGCCGGGGCGATCCAGCCGATCGCCGCCACCATCCTGGGCGACATCTACACGCCGACCGAACGCGGCAAGATCCAGGGCATGGTCTCCAGCGTGTTCGGCGTCTCCGCCGTCGTCGGACCCTCGCTCGGCGCCTTCCTGATCGAGCATGTGAGCTGGCCGGTGGTGTTCTGGGTCAACCTGCCGATCGGCCTCGGCGCGGTCGCGATGATCGCCCTGTTCCTGCACGAGACGGTGGAGCACCGGCAGCATCGCATCGATTGGCTGGGCTCCCTGTTGCTGCTGGTCTCGGTCGCCGCGCTGCTGGCGGTGCTGGTCCAGGCCGGCAGCCTTCCCCGTCTCGCCTGGCTTGCCGGCACCGCGATCGGTGTCGCCGGTCTTATCGCGCTGGCGGTGCACGAGTCGCGGATCGCCGAGCCCATGCTGCCGCTCGAGCTATGGCGCAACCGGATCATCGTTTTGGGCAGCCTGGGCAACTGGGCGTCGGGCGCGCTGATGATGGGGGTGAGCGCGTTCCTGCCCGCCTACGTGCAGGGCGTGATGGGGCACAGCCCGATGGCGGGCGGCCTGGTGCTCGGCGCGATGTCGGTGAGCTGGGCGCTGGCCAGCATTGCCGGCGCCCGCATCATGCTGCGCACCAGCTATCGCCTGACCGCCATTCTCGGCGGCCTGTCGCTGCTCGCGGGCTGCGCGGTGCTGGTCGCCCTGACCCCGGCCCGCGGGCCATGGTTCGCCGCCGCCGGGTCGCTCGTCATCGGCATCGGCATGGGGTTGTGCAGCACCACGTTCATCGTCTCCATCCAGGCCTCGGTGCCCTGGCGCCAGCGCGGGGCGACGACCTCTTCCACCATGTTCCTGCGCTTCATCGGCCAGTCGCTCGGCGCCGCCGGGTGCGGTGCGGTGCTCAACGCGAGCCTGCGCGGAGCGGATGGGCAGGGCGGCACCGATTTGCACCTCGTCGACCGGCTGCTCGACCCGGCGCTGCGCGGCGGCCTCCCCGAAGACGAGCTGGCCCGGCTGACCGCGATGGTGGCCGCCGGTTTGCACAACACCTACCTGCTGGCGGGCACGTTCGCCGTCGTGGCTCTCGGGCTGGCGCTGCTGATGCCGGCCGGCCTCAATCCGAGACGGCACGCGACCAAACCTGACGTACACTGACCGGCATCTGCGGCAACGAACCGGGAGAGGTTACGCATGGCCATCGGACGGAGGGAATTGGGGCGGGTTCTGCCGGCCCTCGCGCTGCTCGGATCGGGCGTCGCGGCCGGGCGCGCCCACGCGCAGAAGAAATACGGCCCGGGCGTCACCGATGGCGAAATCAAGATCGGCCAGACCATGGCCTATTCCGGCCCCGCCTCGGCCTACGGCGTGCAGGGCAAGTGCGCGCTCGCCTACTTCCAGATGCTCAACCAGCAGGGCGGCGTCAACGGCCGCAAGATCAGGCTGATCTCGCTCGACGACGGCTACAGCCCGCCCAAGACGGTCGAACAGACCCGGCGGCTCGTCGAGGACGAGCAGGTGCTGCTGACGTTCGGCTCGCTCGGCACGCCGACCAATGCCGCGGTCCAGAAATATCTGAATGCGCGGCAGGTGCCGCAGCTGTTCGTCTCCTCGGGGGCCTCGCGCTGGGGCGACCCGGAGCACTTTCCGTGGACCATGGGCTGGGCGCCGACGTACCGGGCCGAAGGCTCCGTCTATGGCCGATACATCCTGCGGAACATGCCGGGGGCGACGATCGCGGTCCTCTATCAGAACGATGATTTCGGCAAGGACTACCTGCGCGGCTTGAAAGATGGCCTCGGCGACGCCGGAGCGAAGCTGATCGTCAAGGAGGTGACGTACGAGCCGACCGATCCGACGATCGACTTGCAGATCGTGACGTTGCAGAACAGCGGGGCCACGGTGTTCTTCGATGTCGGCACCTCCAAGTTCGCGGCGCAGGCGATCCGCAAGCTGCACGACATCGGCTGGCAGCCGACGCACTTCATGAACAGCACCGCAAGCTCGATCGCCGCGACCCTGGTGCCGGCCGGCGTTGACAAATCGGTCGGCATCATCACGTCGATCTATCTGAAGGACATCAACGATCCGATCTTTGCCGATGCGGCGGACGTCAGGTTCTACCTCGAGTTCATGAAGAAGTACGTGCCGGACGGCTCGCCGAACGACGGCGGCTTCGCCTACGCACTGGCGACCGCTGCGACGCTCGTGCAGGTGCTGAAGCAATGCGGTGATGATCTCGGCCGCGACAACGTCATGCGCCAGGCCGCAAGCCTGCAGAATGTCAGCGTGCCGATGCTGCTGCCCGGCATCACGGTGAACACCAGCCCGACCCGCTTCTTTCCCGTCAACCAGGAGCAGATGGCGAAGTTCGACGGCAAGTCGTGGGTGCGGTTCGGCGAGGTGATGACCGGTACGTGATCCAACGACAGCGATTTCCGCCCACCGTCGTGCGACGTCGCTCTCATCAAGCGAGCCCGATTCCCTAGACTGGCCGGCGACTTGCTGGAGCCTCGTTGCCGCCTCATATGCGTCCGCTGCGAACCCACCAGGCCCAAGTGGCTGCCATCGTCCACGCGATCGCCGCCGGAGAGGCCGCCTCCGTCACCGACATCCTGGCAGCGGTGACGCCGGGCGGCGGAAAATCGCTGTTGCCGGTGATCGCGGCGGCCCCGCTGCTCAAGGCGGGGGTCGTCGAGCGGGTCTGCTGGGTGGTGCCCCGCGACAGCCTGCGGCTGCAGGCCGAGGAGGCGTTCGCCGACCCGAACTGGCGGGCCGCACTCGGCCATGCGGTCGACGTCAGGGTCGCCGACAACTCGCCCGATCCGTGTCGTGGCTTGCGCGGCTATATCACCACCTATCAGAGCGTTGCCGCCGCGCCCGACCTCCACTTGGCCGAGTTTCGCCGGCATCGCACCCTGCTGGTGCTCGACGAGGTGCATCACCTTCCGGCCCTGTCCGACATGGCGCCCGATCCGCTCGCGCCGCCGGTGGAGGACGATGCCTCCGGCTGGAGCCGGGCATTGCAGCCGTTGCTGGAGAGCGCCCGGTTGCGGCTGCTGCTGTCCGGCACCCTGCAGCGCGCCGACGGCCGCAGCATCCTCTGGCTGCCCTACCGGAGCGGTCCGCGCGCCAAGACCCGGCAGATCGACCTCGCCGCTCCGGGATGGGCGGTGGTCGGCTACTCGCGGTCCCAGGCCCTGGCGGAGCGGGCCGTGCTGCCGGTGGTGTTCGGGGCGCTGGACGGCGAGGCGCGGTGGCTCGACGAAAGCCGCACCCCGGTCGGGCCGCACCGGCTGTTTTCCCACTGGCCGACCGAAACCACCCGTCCGGCCCTGTTCACCGCCCTGCGGACCGGGTTTGCCGACGAACTGCTTCGCCGGGCGTTCGAGGCGACCCGCACCCTGCGGGCCGAGCGGCGGCGCGAGCGCGGACTGGCTCCCGACGCCGACGCCCTCGGACTGGGAAAGCTGCTCGTCGTCGCTCCCGACCAACTGACGGCGCGTCGCTACATGGCGGTGCTTCGCGGATGGATTCCGGAAGCGCAGGGCGGGGTGGCGCAGCTTGCCACCTCCGACGAGCGGGACGCCCACCAGGCGCTCGCCCGGTTCCGCCTGCTGGCGCAACCCAGCGTGCTGGTCACGGTGGCGATGGCCTATGAAGGGCTGGACGCGCCGGAGGTCGCGGTCGTCGCGGCGCTGACGCATGTCCGCAGCCGTGCCTGGCTCGAGCAGATGGTGGCGCGTGCCTCCCGCGTCGATTTCAACGCCGGGCCTTACGCCAAGCAGCGCGCCCTGGTGTTCCATCCCGACGATCCGCTGTTCGCGCGCTTCCGCCACAGCGTCGAGACCGAGCAGGGAACCTTGGCCAAGAAGCCGAAGGAGACGTTTCGGCGCCGGCCGCCGGCTTGGCTGCTGGAGCAACTGGCCGATAGCGAGCGGGAGGAGCGGGGTGTCGTGCCGCTTGAAAGCAACGCCTTGGCGCTGCGCTTCGGGCTGCTGCGGCCCGGTCCGGACCTCGCCCTGCACCGTCCCGAGCACGAGGCGGCGCAGGCCGAGATGCATGATCCGCCCTCGGTCCTGGAGCGGCGGCTGCGCCAGCGGATCGGCGAGTTGGTGGCGCAACAGGCCGTCGAGGATGAGACGGCGCTGCAGCGGCCGCGTGGGCAGGGGCTCTACCATCGCTACAACGCCATCCTGAAGCGTCGCACCGGCGACAAGCCGCGCGCACAGATGAACCTGCAGGAGCTTGAGGCAGCGATCAGCTGGCTGGAGCGGAACCGCCTGTCCGAGCACGTCTCCCTGCTGGACGGCGACCCCCGCTACGCCTGGAGCGTCCGCCGCCGGCGCGAGTGGGCGCCGCCGGTCGGGCGCTTGCGCGGAGCGCGCTGACCGCCGGATCGACGCGGGCGGTTGCGCGATCCCGGTGACGGCGGCGTAATCGGAGCAGTCCCTACGGAGCATCGGCATGGCCACCGACACCGACATCTTCTCGATCCTGCGCGACATCACCACGGCGACGCTCACGACCGTGTTGCTGAAGAAGGGCCTGCGCAACGTCTGGATGCGCGGCACGAAGCCGCTGCAGGCCGGCCAGCCGCGCATCGTCGGTCGCGCCTTCACGCTGCGCTTCGTGCCGGCGCGTGAGGATCTGGCGACGCCCGCGTCCTGGGCGTCACCGATCTCCACCCGGGCAGCGATCGAGGCGATGCCGGCCGGCTGCGTCGCCGTGGTGGACGCGATGGGCCACACCGATGCCGGGATTTTCGGCGACATCCTGTGCGCGCGCATGGCCAAGCGGGGCGTCGCGGCGCTGGTCACCGACGGCGTCGTCCGTGACGTCGCGGGCGTGCTGCAGACCGGGCTGCCGGTCTGGTGCCAGGGCGCGGCGGCGCCGCCCTCGGTTGCCGGGCTGACCTTCGTGGCGTGGCAGCAGCCGGTGGGTTGTGGCGGCGTCGCGGTGTTCCCGGACGATCTGGTGGTGGTGGACCAGGATGGCGCGGTGCTGATCCCGGCGGCCCTGGTGGACGACGTGCTGGCGGAAGCGCCGGAGCAGGAGCGCTCGGAAAGCTGGATCATGGAGCAGGTGTCGCGCGGCGCCTCGCTGCCCGGCCTCTACCCGATGAACGCGGAGACCAAGGCGCGCTACATGCAGGAGACCGGGTCGCGCTGAACGCGGGCGAGAGCTTTTTCTGCGCCGTCAGGCCTCGCGCCACAGCCGCACGAAATCGGCCAGCTGGCTCGCTTCCACGTCCGAGACCGCCCAGAACGCCATTCCGCCCTGCGACCAATGGACGAAGTTGTAGCCGTTGCGCTGGTCGATGACCGGAGGCGTCGCCGGGCGGCCCGGGTCGAGCCAGACGAACAGGTTTATGACGTGCTGGGCGCGGTGATAGACCAGCGCCGCCGCCTGGTGCCCATCGACGTAGTCCAGCCGGCCGCCGGTCAGCGGAAAGCCCTGCGCTGCCAGATCCTTCACGGGCGGGGCGAAGTCCAGCCGGCCGTCGAACCACGGTTTTACCGTGTGCTGGTCGGTCGAGACCACGTCCATCAGATGGCCGGGCTGCAGCGCCTGGATGTGGTCGGAGACGACGGAGCCGGCCAAGTCGCCACGGCCCGGCAGCACGAGCAGGAGCACGAGCGCGGCGGCCATGGCGGCGCCCCCGCCGAACGCCGTCACCTCCCGCCAGCGTTGCCGCAGCGCGGCGAGCCAGGGGGCGCGCGGCGCGCGGGACGGTGTCGGCCGGGCCGCGGCGATGCGCTGCTCGACCGCCGCCCGCAGGGATTCCGGCGCGGCGTGATACGCGAGATCCCGCCGCAGCGTCGTGGAGAGCTCCGTCAGCTGCTCCCGCGTCGCCATGCAGCCGGTGCATTCGGCGATGTGAGCGCTGAGCACTGCAACCCGCGCCGCGTCCAGCTCGCCGTCGATCTCGGCCTGGATCAGCAGCCGCATCTCCTCGCAGGCCGCCTCCGCCGTGTCGTTGATCATGGCTCGACCCTCTCCCGCACCCGTACCAGCGCTTGGCGGGCGCGCCACAGCCGCGACATCACGGTGCCGATCGGTACCCCGGTAATACGACCGATCTCCCGATACGAAAGCTCCTCAAGCTCCCGCAACACCAGGCACTCGCGCAGTTCCGGCGGCAGCGAGGCAAGCCTCCGGCTCACCTCTTCCCCTCCCTGCTTGCGGACCATCGCCGCTTCCGGACCGTCGGCGCGGTCCGGCACCGCTACTTCGGCAACGTCGAGATCGGCTTCGCGCGTTGCTTGGCTGCGTCGCTCCGTCAGACGGTCATAGGCGGTGGTGCGGACGATCCGCAGCAGCCAGGCACGCGCGCCATCGCCTCGGTAGGAGCGGAAATAGGTCAGCGCGCGCACCATTGCATCCTGCACCACGTCCTCCGCCAGGGCGGGGTCGCGCACCAGCCAGCGCGCGAGATTGTACGCGGCATCCAGGTGAGGCACCGCAACCTGCTCGAAGGTCGGATGGGCGTCAGCACCGGCCATGGCGCTCTCCCCGGAGGCAGGCTCAGGACTGCATCACCTGACCACCACGGTCCCGGTCATCATCGGGTGCAGGGCGCAAAAGTAGCGGTACGTGCCGGCTCCGGTGAAGGTGAAACTGAAATGGTCGCCGGTGTCGAGCGGCTGCGAGCGTCCCCCTGTCAGCTTCGCGGCGTCGACCATCTGCACGAGATGCGGGATGTCGTCGCGATTGGTCCACGTCACCTCAGTACCCGGCGGCACCGTCAGCATCGGCGGGTTGAAGGTGAAGTTGTCGATCGCGATCGCCGAAGCGGCAGCGAACCCCGAATGCGGGATACCGGAAAAGGCCACCGACGCCGCCAGAAGGCCGGCGCGCAGCCACGTCGGATTGAGGATGTGCGACATTGCGTTCATCTCCTGCTCAGGCCGCCAACGGCGTGTCGACGATCGCCAGCCGTTGCTGGCCGCGTACCACCCGCACCTCGGCGACGCCGAGCATGGAGCGCAGCTGCTCGGCCGGCACTTTCATCGGCCCAGGCGACGCCGCGGCACCCGGAGCCGGTTGCGGGAAGGCGGTGGACCGCGCGGTGTGGCAGGCGATCGTGCCCTCGATTTTCTGCATCACCTGGTGGATGTGCCCGTTCAGCACCGTGACCGAGCCGAACCGCCGAAGGTAAGACAGGGCCTGCGCGCCATCGCTCGTGCCCCATCCCCACGTCTCATACACGGTCCAGAGCGGGATGTGCGCGAAGACCACGATCGGCGTGCTTGCCGAGCGGCCCTTGAGGTCCTCCTCGAGCCACTCGAGCTGCTCGTGTCCCAACGCCCCCATGCCGCCGGCTTTCAGATCCTGCACGTTGTTGAGGCCGATGAAGTGGACGCCCTGCTGGTCGAAGCTGTACCAGCCGCCCTGCGCCGCACCCTTCTCGAAGCGGGCAAAGAACGCGCGGCCGTTGTCGACCAGCACGTCGTGCTCGCCTGGCACGTAGTGCGTGTCGAGCCCCGCGCCGCCGATGATCTGCGCCGCGGTGTCGAACTGCTCGTCCTTGGACAGGTGGCTGACGTCGCCGGTGTGGATCATCAGCTGCGCGTCACCCTTCAGCCGATTGACGTCGGCGATCGCTTCGCGCAGCGTGCCGGGCGTGTCCTGGTTGGGCTCGTTCCTGAAACCGACGTGGCTGTCGCTGATCTGCACGAAACTCAGATCCTGCGTCGGTTCCGCCGCCTGGGCGCTGTCCAGCAGCAGGGACCGCGGCACGCCGCCGCTGACGGTCCAGACGACGCCGGTTCCCGCCCATAGCATGCATTTCAGCAACCCTCGGCGGTTCTGCCCGGATGTTTCGCCGGGCCCGGACATCTCGTTGTGCTCGTTCATGCTCGTGCTCCCCTGGATTGTCGGCACTGGGGTGACCGGAAGCGGGGTCGGTTTATTTGCGGCTCGGTCGGTTTCGTCCGAAACGTTAGAGCCGTTCGGCCCTTCAATCCGTCATTCCCAGGTTTGTCGCCGTCAGGCAGAGCGGCCGTTGTCCACGCCGGTCTGCTCGCTCGCATAGCGTCGCCGATACATCGTCTCGCCGGTGCTCGGTGACTCTGCCTGGGCCAGAGCCTGCGCCCGCTGCGGCGTCGCCGCGTGATGCAGAGCCGTCCCGCCCTCGTAGCGTTCCGTCGCGCCGGCATGAGCGACCAACCGATCGGTCGGATGTTGTTCGGATTGGGCAAGAGCGGGCGTGGCGAGGACGAACGCCGTCAGCGCCGCGATCAGAAGGGGCTTCATGGTGGTCTCCTGGATGTGTCGTCCGCCGTCGCCGGCGGTGCAACCGGCTCTATCCGCCGGCATGAGGGAGACTGCTGACAGCGTGGTTTTATTCGCAGCCGTTACCCACGACGGCGAACAACGCCATGCGTTAACATTGACGGTGCGCTGTCCGCTGAAGTCGCGACCTTGGAGTTCCTGATGCGTCGACCCGCTCTGCTGCTTCTCCTGTTGCTTGCCGGCTGCGTGCTGGGGCCGGACCGGCGGCAGGTGCTGTCGCGGTTCGTGGGCGCCGACGAGGCGACCCTGGTGCAGTCGATGGGCGTGCCGACCCGGACCTACACGGCGGGCGGAATCAAGTTCCTGGCCTACGACGAGCAGCGCACCGAATACGTGCCGCCGCCGGTCTGGCCGTACGGATGGGGCTATGGCTACGGCTGGTACGGGCCGGGCTTTGCCCCGACCGTGCTGCGGTACGGCTGCGAGACGACGTTCGAGGTGGTCGAGGGCCGGGTGCGCTCGTTCACCCTGCGCGGCAACGCCTGCGGGTAGGAGCTATCCGTGCGGCCGCAGATCGTTGTTCGGCCGGTGGTCGCCGCCGATCCAGCGGGCAAGCTCGCTGTGCGCATCGGCCCGTCGGATGGCGTCGATCTCCTCCACCCCGGGTGGATCGACGGTGAACTCGACGACCAATCCGTCGGGTGAGGTGGCGTACACCGACCGGCAATAGCCGTGGTCGGTTTCGCGGAACGTCACGCCGGCCCGGTTCAGCCGCTGCATCAGTTCGTCGTAGGTATCCGCCTCGACCTTGAAGGCGACGTGGTCGAAGTTGCGGACCAGCGCCGGTTTTTCGGCGATGCAGGCCTGATAGGCTTCCTCGTCGGCAAAGCCGAAGAACGCCAGCGCGCCGCCGTCCGCCATGCCGAAGAAGGTATGGCACATCGGGATCTCGCGGCCGAGATGGGCGCTGCGGTAGCTCTCGCACCAGGTCGCGACCAGCGGGATGCCGAGCACGTCCTCGATGAACTGCCGGTTGGCCTCATGGTCCCGCACCACGTAGGCATGGTGGTGCAGCCGCAGCGGCAGTTTCGCCAACGTGTTTGACCGGGCCGGTGTGCTCGCTCCGTCGGGTGCCATCGCCGCTCTCCCCTCGATCGCGCTTCGTGCGCTTTGAGCCGCGAGGATGCGCCCCTCGCCGGGCGGCGGCAACCGCGCCGCTCAGAGCTCCGCGGCTTCGCGGATAGCGCGGTTGAGGGCCTGCACGCCGGCCGCCGGCCCGGCGGGATGCAACCACACCGCGCCGACCACGGCAAGGAAATCGGCGCCCGCCTGCACCAGCGGGGCGCAGTTCTCGGCGGTGATGCCGCCGATGGCGCAGCAGGGCGGCTCCATCAGCTCCGACCACCAGGCGAGGATCGACGGGTCGGCACGCCGCTCCACCGCCTTCGTGGCGCTCGGAAAGAAGGCGCCGAAGGCGACGTAATCGGCGCCGTCCTCGCCCGCCTGCATGGCGAGGTCGCGGCTCGCATGGCACGTCACGCCGAGGGTGAGGTCCGGCCCGATCAGCCGCCGCGCCTCGCGGGCCGGCATGTCGTCCTGGCCGACGTGAACGCCGTCGCAGCCCGACCCGGGCACGAGGTCGGCGCGATCGTTCAACAGGAACGCGACCCCGCGCGACTGCGCGACCGGCCGCAGCACCTCGATCGCCCGCCGCCAGGCGTCGTCATCGACGTCCTTGAGCCGGAGCTGCACCGCCGCCACGTCGCCCGCATCGAGCGCCGCGGCGAACGGGTCGCGGAACGCGGCCGGATCGAGGGCGGGCGGGGTGATCAGGTAGAGCCGGCACCCCGCCCTTTCGGCATCGCCCATCGGCGGCCGTCAGGCCTTGCCCTGGAAAATGTCGGTGATCTTGGCGAGCATCTGCACCGCCCCCTTCTCGGGGTGCTGGAACGTGGTGCGGCCGAGGCTCTCATGCCAGCCGAGCATGGTCCTCACGGTCTGGGTGGCTTGCACGCTCGCCTCCTTGGATCGACCAGGTCGATGATCGGGCGGGTGGTAGCCCAAGATCCGCGCCGGTGTCACGCCGACGCCAGCCAGCCGGCGAGCCGCCGGCGGGCGCCGGGCGCGCCCAGATCGAGTGCCGGGGGCCGCTCTCGCAGCAGTCATGCAGCCCTGCGCCTCGGCGATCGCCGCCACCGCGGCGAACCCGGGCGCCTGCTCGTCGAGGATGATCGCCGGCTGCCCGATGCGGATGGCCGCGAGCGCATGGCCGGGTGCATCGGCGCAGTCGAGAATGTCGGAAGATTCCACCGACGGCGATCCGGCGCGCGCCTCGGCGACCAGCGCCGTCCACCAGAGGCAGCCGGCGTAGAGCGCCGCCCCGGGTGCAGAGAGCAGCGTCACCGGCCGGCCCACGGCCAGGGCGGCTTGGGCGTCGTCGAGCCCGTGGACGATCACGGCCGGCGCCAGTCTCGGATGGGACTTTGGAGTCATGCTTGACGGCCGCGGCACCACTCGTCTTGAGTGGCGCGGCCGGATCGGCACGCCGTGAGGGATCCCAAAAATGAGTGCTGCGCCGGAGGACCCGGACCTTGCCGCCCAGCGCCTTGAAGCGGCGTTGGAGCGAATTGCGCGGCTTGCTTTCGCCGATCAAGCGAATCAAGCTGGGGGCGGAGAAGCCGATCATCCCCATGATCCACGGGTTCCGGCGGTAGCGGCCCGCCTCGATTACCTGATAGCAAAGCTGCGGGCGGCGCTGGCCGAATTGGCCTGAATTGAACACGAAGCAGGAATACCTCGATGGCTCAGGTGACCATTCGCATCAACGGCTACTCCTACCCGGTGGGCTGCGAGGACGGCCAGGAGCGTCATCTCGAGGCGATGGCGGACGAGGTGGATCGCCGGGTCGACGAGATCAAAGCCGCCGCCGGCACGTTGGGCGAGTCACGCCTGCTCATGCTCGCCGCGCTGATGCTCGCCGACGAACTGCATGACCGCAAGCGCGAGTTCGACGAGGTACGCCGGCAGGTCGCCCGCCTCGAGGCCTCGCCCGTCGTCGGCGCGGACCCCAAGCTCGGGCGGCGGCTGGGCAAGCTCGCCCGCCGGGCGGAAGAGATTGCAGCGGGCCTGGAGCATCCCTAAGTTCCGAGCGCGGGGCTGCCCGGTGCGTCAGGCAATACATCCCCAGGGCCAGTAAGCATCCCCTCGGGAGCTGGCTCTGTCGTGGCCCAGGTCACGGTATCCGGCGCCCACCTGCAACAGCAG
Source organism: uncultured Alphaproteobacteria bacterium (assembly GCA_963719345.1). Classification (GTDB taxonomy): domain Bacteria; phylum Pseudomonadota; class Alphaproteobacteria; order Acetobacterales; family Acetobacteraceae; genus CAVRCA01. The sequence continues at coordinate 1,385,274 of CAVRCA010000001.1, read as the reverse complement.
GCTCTGGGAGGATGAACACGCCAACGGCCACGGCGGCTCCGCACTTTCCCTCCCCTGAACTCGTCGCCGCCAAGCAGGCCGCGCGCCTCGCTGCACGGGCGGCGCGGGCCGGCTGCGATCCGGCCTGGGGCGCGCGCCTTGCCGAGCACGTGCTGCGTGCCGCGCCGCCCCCCCGGGGCGGTGGTTGCCGGTTTTCTCCCGCTGGCTGGCGAGATCGACCTTTTGCCGCTGTTGCTCGCGCTGGTCGAACGGGGCCATCGACGTGGTGCTGCCGGTCACGCCGCCGCGCGGCCAGCCGCTCGCGTTCCGGCTCTGGCGGCCGGAGGGGCCGATGGAAGCGGAGCCGTTCGGCACGCTCCGGCCGACCGGCCCGGAGCGCGTGCCCGATTTCCTTCTCGTGCCTCTGCTGGCTTTCGACCGCCGCGGCCACCGGCTCGGCTACGGAGGCGGCTACTACGACCGCACCCTCGCCGCGCTGCCGCGGGCCGGACGGCTGGGCTGTGCCTTCGCCGCCCAGGAAATGGACGCGGTGCCCGCCGGGCCGCATGATGTGCGCCTCCCCGCCGTGGCCACCGAGCGCGGCATCATCTGCTGTGGGATAGAACCGTAGGATGCGCATCCTGTTCCTGGGCGACGTGGTCGGGCGCACCGGCCGCGAGGCGGTCGGCGCGACATTGCCGCTGCTGCGCGCGCGGCTGGCGATCGACCTCGCCGTGGTCAACGCGGAGAACGCCTCGCACGGGTTCGGCCTCGCCCCGGACATGGCGGCGGCGCTGTTCGCGGCCGGAGCGGACGTGATCACGCTTGGCAACCACAGCTGGGACCGCCGCGAGATCATTCCCTTCATCGCCGAGACGCCGCGCCTGATCCGCCCACTCAACTATCCGCCCGGCACGCCCGGGGGCGGCAGCGTGGTGGTCGAGGTGCCCGGCGGCCGGCGGGCGCTGGTGCTGAACGCCATGGGGCGGCTGTTCATGGACCCGCTCGACTGCCCGTTCCGCGGCACCGCCGAACTGCTCGGAAAATACCGGCTGGGCGGCACGGTGCAGGCGATCGTGGCCGATTTCCATGCCGAGGCGACGAGCGAGAAAATGGCGTACGGCCACTCGTTCGACGGCAGCCTGTCGCTGGTCGTCGGCACCCACACCCATTGCCCCTCGGCCGACCACCAGGTGCTGCCGGGCGGCACCGCGTTCATGTCGGATGCCGGCATGTGCGGCGACTACGACAGCGTGATCGGCATGGCCAAGGAGGGGGCCGCCACCCGTTTCTGGCGCAAGCTGCCGGGCGAGCGGCTGGCCCCGGCCGAGGGCGAGGCGACGGTGTGCGGCGTGTTCGTGGAGACCGACGACGCGACCGGGCTTGCGCGCCGCGTCGAGCCGGTCCGCATGGGCGGACGGCTGTCGCCGGCGATGCCGGAGGTCTGACCTGGCTCCTTCACTCACAAGGGTTTGCCGCGTTCTAGTTCCGATACAGGAACGATTTGGCCGCGCACATGCGCCTCGCCTTAAGCTTCTGAAATCGGCCGGAGCCCAGGAAGAAGCCGGTGCGCGCCGGCTGCCTTGCCCGTGGGCGCGGGCTGCGCCGGCGTACTGAGGCGCGGCGCCGAACCGCGGGCTGTGTCGTTCTCGGTGTCGGCGATGTGCGAGGGCGGCGTCAGGGAAGGTGCGGGCTCGATGCCCAGCATGTGGCAAAGCGGCCGCAGCACCCGGCGGAGCGCAGGCGCGGCCGAGACCAGCGCCGAAAACTCCGGGTCGGAAAGCAGGTGGCGCAACTGGCTGCCGTGGCACGCCGCCTCCGGCGCCAGGCGGATCAGCCAGCCGAAGCCTCGCGGCAGGCGGTGGGGCGGCGGCGAGGCCGGACGCGACGCGGCGCGATAGCCCGCGGGCGCCGGCGAGGGCAGGGTGCCGGCGCGCACCCGCGCTGCCAGAGCGGCAAACCGGGTGGCCATGCGCCGCAGCCGGGTCCACAAAAGGACCAGCACCGGCCCCGCCGCGAGGCCGCCGCAACCTCGCTTGTCCGCACCCCGCGCGGCGACCGCCCGGCACAGCGCGCCGAGGATGAGGGCGAAGCGGTCGGTCGCGGTTTGCGGGGGTGCCGGGATCACGGGTTCAGTATCGACGCCCCGCGTCGCGTTTCAATCGAAACCATCAGGTTCTCGCGGCGCTGCGGCTTGGGGCTGGGCACTGGGATTGTTCCTGGTCGCCGCCGAACGTCGGCAGGATGATCGTCGAGACCGATGATGCGACGGGGCTTGCGCGCCGGATCGAGCCGGTGCGGGCGGCGGCGGTCGCCGGCGATGCCGGATGCTCGATTGATTGGGCAAGCAGGCTTGCGGCTGCTAAGAGGCTGTCTCTGAACGCTAGCGGAATGGGGGTTGGGTGGCTACGGCAGGCTGCTATTCCAACGGGTTGTCGAGACCGAGTTGGATGAGCACGCCCATGTGGACCGCAACCACCCGCGCGCAGCATATGCGCGACGAGCTCCGCTTCGCCAGTGACCTGACCGACGCCGAATGGACGGTGCTGGAGCCGCTTCTGCCGCCTCCTGCTGGCACCGGACGACCGCCCGAGTGGCCGATGCGCGAGATCGTCAATGCGATCTTCTACGTCCTGCGCGGCGGCGTCGCGTGGCGGATGCTGCCGCCCTGTTTCCCGCCGCGGCAGACGGTCTATGGCTGGTTCGCAGCATGGCGGCGCGCCCGGGTGTGGGAGGCCGTCACGCACTGCCTGGTGATGCTCGACCGTGAGCGGGCCGGACGCGAGGCGAGCCCGAGTGCGGCCGTCATCGACAGCCAAAGCGTCAAGACCACGGAGGCCGGCGGCCCGCGCGGCTACGACGCCGGCAAAAAGGTGCTGGGCCGCAAGCGGCACGCGATGGTCGACACCGACGGGAGGCCGCTGGTGCTGCAGGTCCACCCTGCGTCGGTCCAAGACCGGGACGGCGCGATCCCGCTGCTGACAGCCTCTCGCCGCAGCTTTCCGTTCGTCGAGCGCGCCTTCGCGGATTCTGCCTACGCCGCCGAGCGCGTGGCCGACGCGACCTGCATCGCCATTGAGATTGTCCGCAAGCCAGCGGATCAGGTCGGCTTCGCCGTCCATCCGCGCCGCTGGGTGGTGGAGAGGTGCTTCGCTTGGCTCAACCGAAACCGCCGGCTTGCCAAGGATTTCGAGACCACCGTCGGGTCCGCGACCGCTTTCCTCTACGCCGCATCCGCGATGCTGCTGATCCGGCGCATGGCTCGTTGCACATGAGTTCAGAGTCGGACTCTAAGTCATTTGAGGGACAGGAGATCGATCGGTGCCCGGTTCGCCCTCGCAGCATACCACCAGTATTGAACTTGATGCCGACATGCAGGCACGCGTGCAGCGGCTCGCAGATGCAAGCCGCCGAAGCGCAGCCTCACTGATCGGCGAGGCGATCACCCAGTATGTCGCACGCGAGGAGCAGCAGGCGCAGTTCCGAACGGACGCGCAGGCCGCTTGGGAACATTACGAGACAACGGGCCTCCACGCCACCGGGGAAGAGGTGGATGGCTGGCTTGCCCGACTAGAGGCCGGAGAGGACGCGGACCCGCCTGAGTGCCATCGCTGACCTGGGCGCCTGAAGCGCTTGCTGATCTTTCACGCTTGCATGCCTTCATTTCCCGGGATAACCCGCAAGCGGCGCGCCAAGCGATCCGCGGGATCCGAGCAGGCGTGAAATCGCTCTGCACATACCCAGAAATCGGCAGACCGATAGACGGCATGGGCCCGAACTTTCGCGACTGGTGGATCTCGTTCGGCGACAGCGAATACGTGGTGCGCTATCGTGCTGATGCGCAAACGGTGGTCATCCTCGCCCTCCGGCACGGCAAAGAGATCGGTTTCTGAGCGAGCGGCTTTGGTTTTGCTCCGGCACGATAGGCCCAGCATCCTAGGATGATCAGGACGTAGGACACGGCCATGGCCGGACATTCGCAGTTCAAGAACATCCTGCACCGCAAGGGCGCGCAGGATGCGCGGCCCGCCCGGCAGTTTGCCCAGGCAAGGAAGTGCTGTTGTACCCACGGCAGCGCTTCCTCACGAAGCGTGGTATCTGGCTGAACGGGCGCCTCCTATTGTATATACGAAAGCGTAGTGCCATTCTTCGACGGAACGGTTGCAGGTTTTGACTGGGACACTGGCAACCGGGAGCACTGCGAGCGCCACGGGCTTGCCTGCGCCGACATCGAGGCGCTGTTCAGGAGATCGGGCCGGGTCGCACCGGACCTGAAACACGCCGGAGAGGGGAATCGCTTCATCGCGATCGGCGAGACGGAGAAAGGACGGGCGGTATTTGTTGCGTTCACCATTCGGGTGCGTCGGGGAACCAAGCTGATCCGGCCGATTACTGCTCGCTATATGCATCCCAAGGAGATCAGGGCCTATGCCGCGCAAAGTTCCGCGGATGAAGACCGATGAGGCCGCGAGGGCCTTTCTCGACACGGATCTTTCGGACCTCGATTTCACGCAGTTCAAACCGGTGCAATTCGAGTTCGAGGCGAAGTCGGCACAGCTCAACATGCGAGTGCCACAACCGTTGCTCGATGCGGTCAAGGCACGGGCGAAAGCGGCCGGTATCCCTTATACGCGCTTCATCCGAAGTCTTATGGAACAGGCTGTCGCCGGGAGGCGCCGCTCGCGGTAGCGGTGGCGTGCAATTGTCGCGTCCGTTCATCCTGGTAGAACCCGGTGCCTTCACGTCCAAGTCTTGTTAGGACACGGCCATGGCCGGACATTCGCAGTTCAAGAACATCATGCACCGCAAGGGCGCGCAGGATGCGCGGCGCGCCCGGCAGTTCGCCAAGCTGATCCGCGAGATCACGGTGGCCGCCCGCTCCGGCCTGCCCGACCCGGGCTCGAACCCGAGGTTGCGCGCCGCCATCACCGCCGCACGGCTGGTCAACATGCCGCGCGACACGATCGACCGGGCGATCAAGAAGGCGACCGGCGCCGGCGGCGGCGAGGACTACGCCGAGGTGCGCTACGAGGGTTATGGCCCGGCCGGCATCGCCATCATCGTCGAGGCGCTGACGGACAACCGCAACCGCACCGCCTCCGACCTCCGCTCGGCGTTCTCCAAGCACGGCGGGGCGCTGGGCGAGAGCAACTCGGTCGCCTTCCTGTTCGAGCGGCTGGGCGTCGTGCGCTATCCAGCGAGCGTCGCGAGCGACGATGCCATGCTGGAAGCGGCGATCGAGGCGGGGGCGACGAACGTCGAGAGCGACGTCGAGGCGCACGAGATCACCGCCGCCGTGGACGACTTCTTCGCCGTCCGCGACGCGCTGGAAAGCCGGTTCGGGCCGCCCGATCTGGCAAAACTGGACTGGCGGCCGGCGACCAGCGTCACGCTCGACGAGGAGCGCGCCGCCCCGGTGCTCAAGCTGATCGACGTGCTCGACGACAATGACGACGTGCAGAACGTCTACGCCAACTTCGACATCCCCGACGCCGTGATGCAGAAACTCTCCGCCTGAACGGGATAGCGGGCGAATTGGGGGCACATGGTGAGGCTGCTCGGGGTCGACCCCGGCCTGCGCTGCACGGGCTGGGGCGTGATCGAGATCGACGGCAACCGGCTGCGCCACATCGCGGACGGCGTGATCGCGACCGACCACAATACGGGCGTGCCCGACCGGCTGTGCGTGCTGCACGCCGCGCTGCTGGCGTTGCTGGCCGAATATCGCCCGGCCGAGGCGGCGGTCGAGGAGACCTATGTCAACCGCAACGGCGCGGCGACGCTGAAGCTCGGCTACGCGCGCGGCATCGCGCTGCTGGCGCCGGCGCTGGCGGGCATCCCGGTCCTCGAATACGCCGCCAAGTCGGTGAAGATGGCGGTGGTCGGCACCGGTGGCGCGGAGAAGCAGCAGGTGCAGGCGATGGTCCGCCGCCTGCTGCCGGGGGCGGAGCTGCGCCGGGCGGACGCGGCGGATGCGCTGGCGGTGGCGATCTGCCATGCGCATCACCGGGCGACCCGGGTCGCTTGGAACCCTCACCCCGACCCTCTCTCTAGGGGAGAGGGGGAGAAAAAACCCTCTCCGTCGGGGCGAGGGTTGGGTGAGCGGTCTTGATCGCCAAGCTCACCGGCCGGGTCGACGGACTGGAGGAGGGGCGCTGCGTGCTCGACGTGAACGGGGTGGGCTATCTCGTCCACGCCTCCACCCGCACCCTGGCCGCGCTGCCGGGGCCGCCGGCGCTGGCGCAGCTCCTGGTCGAGACGCAGGTGCGCGAGGACGCGATCACCCTGTTCGGCTTCGCCGACCCGGCCGAGCGCGACTGGTTCCGCCTGCTGACCACGGTGCAGGGCGTCGGCGCGCGGGTGGCGCTCGGCATCCTTTCCGCGCTCTCGCCGCGCGATCTCGTCGGCGCGATCGCGGCCGGCGACCGCGCCAGCCTGACCCGCGCGCCCGGCGTCGGGGCCAAGCTCGCCATCCGGGTGCTGACGGAACTGCGGGAAAAGGCCGGGGCGCTGCCCGCCGCGCCCGGGCTGCCGGCAACCCCGCTCGGGCCGCCCGGCGTCCCCCGAGTGTTCGAGGATGCGCTGTCCGCACTGGTCAACCTCGGCTACCGGCGACCGGAGGCGCAGCCGGTGGTGGCCGGCGTGCTGGCAAGGCTGGGTGAGGACGCCGCGATCGACGCGGTGATCCGCGACAGCCTGCGCGAGCTGGCGCAAGGCCGGACGCCGTGAGCGGCGACGAGCGCACGGTGGCGCCGACCCGTGCGTCGGAGGACGCGGCGGAGGCCAGCCTGCGGCCGCAGACCCTGCGCGAGTTCATCGGCCAGAGGGCGAGCCGGGAAAACCTCGCCGTGTTCATCGAGGCGGCACGCGGGCGCGGCGAGGCGCTCGACCACGTGCTGCTGCACGGGCCGCCCGGCCTCGGCAAGACCACGCTGGCCCAGATCGTCGCACGCGAGCTCGGCGTCGGGTTCCGCGCCACCTCCGGCCCGGTGATCCAGCGCGCCGGCGACCTCGCCGCCATCCTGACCAACCTGCAGCCGCGCGACGTGCTGTTCATCGACGAGATCCACCGCCTGCAGGCCGCCATCGAGGAGGTGCTCTACCCGGCGATGGAGGACTTTCAACTGGACCTCATCATCGGCGAGGGCCCGGCGGCGCGCAGCGTGCGCATCGACCTGCCGCCGTTCACCCTGGTCGGCGCCACCACCCGCGCCGGCCTGCTGGCGACGCCGCTGCGCGACCGCTTCGGCATCCCGCTGCGCCTGGTTTTCTACACCCCCGAGGAGCTTGAGCTGATCGTGACGCGCGGGGCGGAAAAGCTCGGCTTCCGGCTGACCCCGGACGGCGCCGAGGAAATCGCCCGCCGCTCCCGCGGGACGCCGCGCATCGCCGGGCGTCTGCTGCGGCGGGTGCGCGACATCGCGGCGGTGCAGGGCGCCGACCCGGTGGACCGCGCCGTGGCGGATGCGGCGCTGACCCGGCTGGAGGTGGACCGGCTCGGGCTCGATGCGATGGACCGCCGCTACCTGCTGCGCATCGCCCGCCACCACAACGGCGGGCCGGTCGGGGTCGAGACCTTGGCGGCGGCGCTGTCGGAGGCGCGCGACACGCTCGAGGACGTGGTCGAGCCGTTCCTGATCCAGGAGGGGCTGATCCTGCGCACCAGTCGCGGCCGCATGCTGGGCGAGCCCGGCTGGCGTCACCTCGACCTGCCGCTGCCGGCCCGCCCCTCCCAGCTCGACCTGTTGCGCGACGAGGGGTGATCCCGCGCCCGCAAACCGGACGGCGTTGATCTGTCGCGCGGGTTGGCCGAGAAAGCGGCATTGTCTGGGATGCCCGACCGATGCCCGACCTTCTTCTGACCAACAGCCGGACCCGGAGGAAGGAGCGGTTTGAGCCGCTCGATCCCGCCAACGTGCGGATGTACGTCTGCGGGCCGACCGTCTATGACCTCGCCCATATCGGCAACGCCCGGCCGATGGTCGTATTCGACGTGCTGGTCCGGTTGCTGCGGACGCTCTATGGCGAAAAGCAGGTAACCTACGTCCGCAACATCACCGACGTGGACGACAAGATCAACGCGCGCGCCCGCGAGAGCGGCGAGCCCATCGCCGCGATCACCGACCAGACAACCGCCGACTTCCACGCCGACATGGCCGCACTCGGCGTGCTGCCGCCTGACGAGGAGCCTGCGGCGACCGCGCACATTCCCGAAATGATCGAACTGATCGGCCGGCTGATCGACGCCGGGCACGCCTACGTTGCCGAGGGCCACGTCCTTTTTTCCGTTGCCAGCTTTGCCGAGTACGGCCGGCTGTCGGGCCGCAGTCCCGACGAGTTGCTGGCCGGCGCCCGCGTCGATATCGCACCCTACAAGCGCGATCCCGGCGACTTCGTGTTGTGGAAGCCCTCGACCCCCGACCTGCCGGGCTGGGACAGTCCGTGGGGGCGTGGCCGCCCCGGCTGGCACATCGAGTGCTCCGCGATGTCGTGGCGTTATTTAGGCGAAACGTTCGACATCCACGGCGGCGGCCGCGACCTGATCTTTCCGCATCACGAGAACGAGCTGGCGCAGAGCGTCTGCGCGTTCCCCGGCAGCCATTTCGCCCGCTACTGGCTGCACAACGGCATGCTGCTGGTCAACGGCGAGAAAATGTCGAAGAGCCTCGGCAATTTCTTCACCATCCGGGACGTGCTGGCCGCGCGCACCGGCTGAGGCGGTGCGGTTGCTGCTGCTCCGCACGCACTACCGGGCGGAGCTGGATTTTTCGGACACCGCCTTGGCGGCGGCGCGCAAGGATCTCGACCGGTTCTATCGCGCGCTTGAGCATCACCCTGGATTGGCCGACGGAAGCCTCTCGGACGCGGTTTCGGCGGCGCTTTCCGACGACCTGAACACGCCGCTCGCGGTGTCGGCCATGCACGCCGACGCCGATGCCGCCCTGGCGGGGGATGCGGGAGCGGCGGCCCGCTTGCGCGCCGCGGGGCACTTGCTTGGGGTCTTGCAGACCGAGCCAGCCGTCTGGTTCCAGGGCGGGACGGATGCCGGCGACATCGAAACCGCGATCGCTGCCCGTCTGACAGCGCGCCAGGCGCGCGACTTCGCCCGCGCCGACGCAATTCGTGCCGAACTCGCCACGCGTGGCGTCGTGCTGGAGGATGGGCCGCGAGGCACGACATGGCGGCGGGTGTCGTGAGCGCCGCGTGACCGGGCGTGACGGCGGTGCCCCGCTCGTACCGCTCGGCAACAGCCCGGTCGTCGTGCTCGTCCGCCCGCAGCTTGCGGAAAATATTGGTGCCGTGGCGCGAGCCATGGCGAATGGCGGCCTGTTCCACCTCCGCCTGATCGCCCCGCGCGACGGCTGGCCGCAGGAAAAGGCGTGGCGGGCGTCCTCGGGGGCCGATCGTATCCTCGACGCCGCCGGCCTGTTCGGCAGCGTGCGCGAGGCGGTCGCCGACCTCCAGCACGTGTTCGCCACCTGTCCGCGGCCGCGCCACATCATCAAGCCGGTGCTCACCGCCCGGGGGGCGGCCGCCGAGCTGCGGCTGATCTGCGCCCGCGACCTGCGGGCCGGCGTGCTGTTCGGACCCGAGCGCGCCGGCCTCGACAACGAGGACATGGCCGAGGCGGACGCGCTGGTCCGCATCCCGCTCAACCCGGCGTTCATGTCGCTCAATCTCGGCCATGCCGTGATGGTGCTGGCCTATGAGTGGTGGACCGCCGCGGACGAAACCCTGCCGCGCGACTTCATGACCAACGAGACCGAGATCGCCACCAAGGCCGAACTCGATAATTTCCTCACGCACCTGACCGGGGAACTCGACGCCTGCGGCTTCCTGCGCAACCTGCCGAAGCGGCCCGGCATGGTGCGCAACATCCGCCACCTGTTCCAGCGCGGCGAGGTGACGCAGCAGGAGCTGCGCACGCTGCACGGCATCGTCACCGAACTCGCCCATGGCCGCCGGCCGGCAGGGCGGGTGGAGGAACCGCCCGAGACCTGATACTCCACGCGGCAACGAAGGGGAGAAACGTCGATGCCCGAAGCGCCCATGGCCGCCGAGAATCCGCTGCTGGTCGACATCGCCGGGGGCCGCGCGACCGTGACCCTGAACCGCCCGGCGCAGCACAACCGGCTCGACGGCAAGGATCTCACCGCGCTCGGCAACCTGCTGGGCGAACTCGACGCCAACCCCGACGTGCGCGTCATGGTGCTTACCGGCAACGGCCGCAGCTTCTGCTCGGGCTACGATCTCGGAGCGCTGGCCAAGGGTGCCTCGGGCGAGGCGCCGGTAGCGGAAAAATTCTCGTTCGCGACCCTGGTCGATCGGCTGGAGGCGATGCGGGTGCCGACCATCGCCGCCCTCAACGGCGGCGTCTACGGCGGCGGCACCGACCTCGGGCTCGCCTGCGACTTCCGCATCGGGGTCGCCCAGACCCGCATCATGATGCCGGCCGGCCAGATCGGGCTGCATTACTACGCGAGCGGCATCCGTCGCTACACGACGCGGATGGGACCGGGAGCGGCGAAGCGCCTGTTTCTCCTCGGCGAGACCCTGGATGCGGCGGAGATGCTGCGGATCGGCTATCTCGACGAGATCGTGCCCGACGGGACCGCGTTGCGGGCGCGGGTCGACGTGATCGCGAAACTGATCGCCGACGCCCCGAGCGCCGAGGTCATCCAGGGCATGAAACGCGCCATCAACCGCATCGCCGGCGGCGACATGGACCCCGCGGAGGCCGATGCCGCCTCGGCGGCGAGCCGGCGGTCGCCGATCGTCGCGGCCAGCGTCGCCGCGCGTCTCGCCGCTCGCAAGAGAAGCTAACGAAGCCCTGCTGCGAGGCGGCGCGCCATCAGCCAGCCGGGCAGGGCGGAAGCCGGCGCGCCAGGCAGCATGAGCAGCCAGCCGAGCGGCTGGCCGTTGATGATCAAATCCATGCCGATGCCGAGCATGATGCCGCCGAGCAGGCCGCCGCTGACCCCTGCGGCGACCCCGAGCCAGATGATGTCGCCGCGTTCGACCATGCCGGTGGGAGCTACGGGCGCCGGTTCGGTTTGACAAGTGGCCGGTTTGACAAGCGGCTGGCCGCCCCCTATGTCGCCCGCCACTGCCGGGAACGTGGACGGGCCGCTCGGGTCCGCGCCCGCCGCCTGCCATGCGGGCGGACTACCGGTGCAACAAGCCAGGACCAAAACCGTGATTGCGGTCGGGCATAGAAGAAAGAGGCCACGCGCATGACCAAGCGCGCCGAAAGCAAGTACAAGATCAACCGCCGCCTGGGCGTCAACCTTTGGGGGCGGCCGAAATCGCCGATCAACAAGCGCGAATACGGCCCCGGCCAGCACGGCCAGCGGCGCAAGAAGGCGACCGACTTCGGCGTGCAGCTGATGGCCAAGCAGAAGCTGAAGGGTTATTACGGCAATATCGGCGAGAAGCAGTTCCGCAAATACTACGAGGAAGCGGTGCGCCGGAAGGGCGACACCAGCGAGAACCTGATCGAGCTGCTGGAGCGTCGGCTGGATGCGGTGGTCTACCGCATGAAGTTCGCCGTCACCCCGTTCGCCGCCCGCCAGTTCGTGTCGCACGGCCACCTGACGGTGAACGGGCGCAAGCTCAACATCCCGTCCTACTCGGTGAAGGACAACGACACGATCGAGGTGCGGGACAAATCCAAGCAGCTCGCGGTGGTGCTGGACGCCTCGCAGAGCGGCGAGCGCGACGTGCCCGAGTATCTCGAGGTCGATCACCGGGCGATGAAGGGGCGCTTCACCCGGCCGCCCAAGCTGTCCGACGTGCCGTATCCGGTGCAGATGGAGCCGAACCTGGTGGTGGAGTTCTACTCCCGCTGACCAACGGGGCTTGCCCCCGTGCCGGATCAAGTTGAATCGGGCGGGCCGTCCCCCTACCATTCTGGGATGGAAGCCCGGGTCGCCGTGCTCGAGCACATCGCCCAGACCACCACCGCCACGCTGGAGCGGCTGGAGCGCTCGATCGAGCGGTTAGAGCGTCGGCTGGATACGATGCAGGCCGAGTATCGCGGCGAAATCCGCGACCTGCGGCACGACATGCGCTCCGACTTCCGCTGGCTGCTCGGCATCATGCTCGGCGGATTTGCCGGGTTGCTGGGCGTGATGGCGCACGGTTTCCACTGGCTCTGACACACGTCATCACGAGTCGCCATGGCGGATCAGGTTGAACCCGGCGGCTCGCGTCCCCAACCTCCTGGCATGGAAGCCCGGGTCGCCGTGCTCGAGCACATCGCCCAGACCACCGCCGCCACGCTGGAGCGGTTGGAGCGCTCGATCGAAAGGTTGGAGCGTCGCATCGACGCGGTTGCGGCCGACCAGCGCTCCGACTTCCGCTGGCTGCTCGGCATCATGCTCGGCGGGTTCGCCGGCCTGCTGGGCGTGATGGCGCACGGCTTTCACTGGCTCTAGTTATCGGACCCCCATGAACACCGACCCCGCGGCGGAGATCGCCCGCCGCCGCACCTTTGCGATCATCTCCCATCCCGACGCGGGCAAGACCACGCTCACCGAGCGGCTGCTGCGCGCGGGCGGCGCGATCCAGCTCGCCGGCAACGTCCGCGCCAAGGGCGAGCGGCGGCGCACCCGGTCGGACTGGATGGGCATCGAGCGCGAACGCGGCATCTCGGTCGTCACCTCGGTGATGACGTTCGAGCACGCCGGCTGCGTCTTCAACCTGCTCGACACGCCCGGCCACGAGGATTTCTCCGAGGACACATACCGCACGCTGACCGCCGTCGATTCGGCGGTGATGGTGATCGACGCGGCGAAGGGCATCGAGGCGCGCACGCGCAAATTGTTCGAGATCTGCCGGCTGCGCGACATCCCGATCCTGACGTTCATCAACAAGATGGACCGCGAGGCGCGCGATCCGTTCGAGCTGCTCGACGAGGTTTCTTCCACCCTGGCCCTCGACACCGCGCCGGTGACGTGGCCCGTCGGCCGCGCGTCGGAGTTCGTCGGCACCTACGACCTGCGCACGCCGCGACTATCGGCTTACGCAAAAACTGTCGCAGTCCGATCCGCGCATGCAGGCGCTCGGCGAGGAGGTCGACCTGGTGCGCGCGGCGCTGCCCGGGTTCGAGGTCGAGCCGTTCGCCGCCGGCCACCTCACGCCGGTCTTTTTCGGCAGCGCCATCCGCGAGATCGGCGTTCTGGACCTGCTCGACGCGCTCGCCGAGTTCGGCCCGCGTCCACGCGCGCAGCCGGCCGATACGCGGGTGGTGGAAGCGACCGAGCCCGGCCTGACCGCGCTGGTGTTCAAGATCCAGGCGAACATGGACCCCAACCACCGCGACCGCATCGCCTTCGCCCGCGTCTGCTCCGGGCGCCTCACGCGCGGGATGCGCTTGCGCCAGGTGCGGACGGGAAAACTCATCCCGCTGCACGCGCCGCAGTTCTTCTTCGCCCGCGAGCGCGAGCTGGCCGAAGAGGCGTTCGCCGGCGACGTGGTCGGCATCCCCAACCACGGCACGCTGCGCATCGGCGACACGTTGACCGAGGGCGAGGATGTGAGTTTCGTCGGCGTGCCCCTATTTCGCCCCGGAAATCCTGCGCCGGGTGCGGCTCGACGACGCGATGAAGGCGAAGAAGCTGCGCCAGGCGCTTTCCGAGCTTGCCGAGGAGGGCGTGGTGCAGCTGTTCCGGCCGCAGGACGGCGCGCCGCCGCTGGTCGGCGTGGTCGGCACCTTGCAGCTCGACGTGCTGCAGGCGCGCCTGGCGGCCGAATACGGCGTGAAGATCGGCTTCGAGCCGCCGCCGTTCGCGCTGGCGCGCTGGGTGTCGAGCGAGGATCGCGCGGCGCTGACCCGCTTCATCGCCGAGAACCGCAACGCGATGGCCGACGACGTCGACGGCGATCCGGTGTTTTTGGCGACGTCCGCGTTCATGATGCGCCGCGCGGGGGAGCTGAACCCGGCCTTGGTGTTCCGCGACATCAAGGATCATCGCGCCGAACGCGTCGCCGCCTGAGTTCTCGCTGTCTCCGGCAAGGAGCGTTTCGAGGATTGGCCCTTCTTGGCTCGACCGCGGGAACCGCCGTATTCTCCGGCCCAGGCGAGGGAGGAAGAGGCCATGCCGCGCACCTATGTCCGTCATGCGAACGACAGCGAGTTCCAGCCTGGGCAGGCGCCCGGCTTTCTTTACCGCGACCTCGGCATCGCCGGTGTCACCGGTGGCGAGTTCACCGCCAGGGTCATCCGGGTCGATCCGGAGGCGCCGCGCGACGAAGCATGGCACCGGCACGACCACGCCTTCTCCCTGACCTACGTGTTGCAGGGCTGGCTCGACGTGGAGTTCGAGGACATCGGCTTGCAGCATGTCGGGCCGGGCAGCGTGATCTATTCGTTCAACGGCCCGCGCCATCGCGAGCTCGGCTGCGGCGACGGGCTGGAGATCCTCAGCCTGACGACCGCCAATCCGATGGGCGGCGACGGCCGGCCGCGCGCCGTGGTGCAGCACGCGCGTGACGCCGACTACGAGGCGGGGCTGCGCGATTACTTCCTCTACCGCGATTTCGGGGTGAAGGAGGCGACCGGGGGCGCCCTCGTGGCGCACGGGGTCAAGGTGCTGCCCGGCAAGCATCCGCACGGCCAGTGGCACACGCACGATCTCGGCTTCCAGTTCGTCTACGTCCCCGCCGGCTGGGTGGAGTTCGTCTACGAGGATATCGGCAAGGTGCGGCTGGAGAAGGACTCGATGGTCTATCAGCCGCCAATGATCCGTCACGCCGAGGTGGCGCACAGCGACGACGTGGTGATCCTGGAGGTGGTGGCCCCCGGGGAGTTCGAGACCAAGGTGGTCGACGCGCCGACCGAGGCACTTCAGGCGGCGAAGTAGCATCCCGGCATGCACGACGGTGGCGGCCCTCCGAGATGAAGCCATCCCTCCCGGGAAGGGCCGTGCGGCGACATCGACCCCGTAGGTGATTGTGAAAGTATCCCGTGATGCACGGAGTGGTGGTGTCTCAACACAAAAGACACTAAGAGATCACTGAACGGGATTGGTGTTCTGGTGCTGCCTTGAACAACCGCGAGGCTTCGCTGCCAAGCGCCCTGTTCGCTGCGGGGGGCGGCGAGGCGGGAGCGCGGGTCCGTGCGTTCGGCTGGGCGGCGACCCCGCTTGGGTCGAGCGGGACCTGGCCGCAATCGATGCGCGCGGTTATCGGCACGGCGCTCGAGACCAGTTTCCCGACGGCGGTCCTGTGCGGCCCCGACCTCGCGACGATCTACAACGATGCCTACCGACCCATCCTGGGTGACAAGCCGGAAGCGCTCGGCCGGCCCTTCAGGGAGGTCTGGGCGGAGATCTGGGAGACCATCGGGCCACTCGCCGTCGCGGCCTTCGCCGGCGAGAGCTGCCTGGTCGAGAACGCGCGGTTCATCCTCGAACGTGGCGGCTGCCGCGAGGAAGCCATCTTCAGCTTCGGCTTCAGTCCGATCCGGGACGAGAGCGGGCGGGTTGTCGGCGTCCTGAACACCGCATTCGAGACCACGGCTCAACGGGTCGCCGAGCGACGGGTGCGGGAGAGCGAGGCCGATGCACAGCGCGTGCTCGAGGGCATGGGCGAGGGCATTCTCCTGCTCGACCGGGAGTTCCGCATCAGGCGGATCAACCCCGAGGGTCTGCGGATCGACGGGCGAAGCCGCGAGGAGATCGAGGGTCGCCCGTTCCTGGAGCTCTGGCCGGAAGCCAG
The DNA here is from genome assembly GCA_963719345.1 of uncultured Alphaproteobacteria bacterium. GTDB lineage: Bacteria > Pseudomonadota > Alphaproteobacteria > Acetobacterales > Acetobacteraceae > CAVRCA01. The sequence goes on along the minus strand of CAVRCA010000001.1, from coordinate 1,369,575 downwards.
ATCTCGGCCGATCTGGCCTCTGCTGCAACGGGTGATGTCGGAGCGCATCTCGGATGAGGTGACCTATCGCTATCTCTCCGACTTTCGCGACGTCTGGCTCGAGGTCCGCGCCTACCCGTCCGGCGACGGCGTGGCGATGTTCTACCGCGATGTGACCGAGGCCAGGCGCGCCGAAGCGGCGTTGCGCGAGAGCGAGGACAATTACCGCCACGCGGTCGAGCTGTCGCCTCAGACGGTCTGGACGGCGGCTTCGGACGGAGGGTTCGACCATGTCGGGCCGCGCTGGACCGAATGGACCGGCACCAGCGGGTTGGGCGCGACCTGGAGCGAGGTCCTGCATCCGGATGACCTCGCCCGGACGTTGCGGGCGTGGACCCGCGCGGTGTCGACCGGCGAGCCGTACAGACGTCGAGCACCGGGTTCGCATGCGCGACGGTTCGTATCGCTGGATGCATTCGCGTGCCTACCCGAGGCGCGACGCGGCAGGCGCCATTGCGCGCTGGTACGGCACGACGGAGGACATCGACGACGAGCGGGTTGCCGCGGGGGCGCTGACCGAGCGCGACGAGCGGTTGCGCCTGATCCTCGACAGCGCGGCCGACTACGCGATCCTCACCACGGACCCGGGGCGGCGGATCACGAGCTGGTCCGCCGGCGCGGCCGACATCTTTGGCTTTTCAGCCGAGGAGGCCATCGGCCGCGACGTCGACATCATCTTCACACCCGAGGATCGCCTGGCCGGCGAGCCCGACCGGGAGATGCGGGCGGCCCGTGAGCAGGGTGCAGCCAGGAATGAACGGTGGCATCTGCGGTCGGACGGTCGGCCGGTGTTCATGAGCGGCTCGGTGCGGCCGCTGCCGCGCGAACTCGCAGGGGCGCGAACAGGGTTTCATCCGGATCGCCCGCGACGAGACCGAGCGGCGGCGCTCGGCCGTCGCGCTGGCCGAGAGCGACGAGCGGTTCCGCCAACTCGCCGAGACGGTGGACCAGGTGTTCTACGTCATCGACCTCGACGCGCGGCGCCTGCTCTACGTCAGCCCGGCGTACGAGCGGATCTGGGGACGCCCGGTCTCCGACTTGATGTCGGATCTCAACCGGTTCCTGGAGACGATCCATCCCGACGACCGGCCGGTGGTCGTGGCGGAACAGGAGAGGCAGACGCGGCACGAAGCGGTCTCGGTGGAGTACCGCATCCGGCGACCGGATGGCGCCGAGCGCTGGATCAGTCATCGGGCGTTCGCGGTGCGCCAGGACGCGGGGGCCCGCCGCCGGTCGGTGGGGCTGGCCGAGGACATCACCGAGCGACGGCGGAATGAGGAAGCGCTGCGCGAACGCGAAAGCCGCCTGCGTGAGCTGAACGAGACCCTGGAGCAGCGGGTCGACGAGCGAACCCGCGAGCGCAACCGGGTCTGGGAACTGAGCCAGGACCTGTTTGCGATCGTCAACCGGGACGGCTCCCTCAGGTTGGTCAATCCGGCCTGGGCCCGCATCTTCGGTCATTCCACCCAGGACATGCTCCAGCGTCCATTCGCCGATCTGGTCCATCCGGAGGATCGGGTCGGGACCGAGGCGATGATGGACGCGCTGCGCAGCGGCCGCAGCATCGAGCATTCGGAGCACCGGCTGCGCTGCGCGGACGGCAGCTACCGGTGGATCTCCTGGACGGCGGTGGCCGAGTCCGACGCGTTCTATGCGGTGGGGCGCGACGTGACCCGCGAGAAGGAGCGTGAGGAGCGTCTGCGCCGCACCCAGAAGATCGAGGCCATCGGCCAGCTCACCGGCGGCGTCGCGCACGACTTCAACAACCTGCTGATGGTGATCTCGGGTGGGCTCGACATGCTGACGCGCCATCCCGACGGTCTGCGCCGCGAGCGGGTGTTCGATCGGATGCGCCAAGCCGTCGAGCGCGCCGCCCGGCTGACCCGCCAGTTGCTCGCCTTCTCGCGCCGTCAGGCGCTCAAGCCCGAGCCGATCGACCTGCGCCGGCATATCGGCGAGATGCGCGAGCTGCTGGATCGCAGCTTGCGCGCCGACGTCTACGTCGACACCCAGTTCGCGGCGGGTTTGTGGCCCATCGAGGTCGATGCCCCCGAACTCGAACTCGTCCTGCTCAATCTCTGTGTCAACGCGCGCGACGCCATGCCGGACGGCGGCACCGTCACGATCCGCGCCGAGAACGCCCCCGCGCTGCAGGATGGCGAGTTGCAGGGGGATTTCGTGCGTCTGTCGGTGATCGATCCCGGAACCGGCATGTCGCCCGAAGTGCTGACCCGGGTGTTCGAGCCGTTCTTCACCACCAAGGACGTCGGCAAGGGCTCCGGGCTTGGGCTCGCTCAAGTGCATGGCTTTGCGCAGCAATCCGGCGGCGGCGTGCGGATCGTGAGCGAACCGGGGCGCGGCACCACGATCACCCTGCTGCTGCCGCGCTCGCACAAGGTGCCGCAGGATACCAAGCACCCGGTCACCGTCCTCGCGCCGGAGCCGCGCACCCGCTCGCGGGGTCACGTCCTGCTGGTCGAAGACGACGAGGAGGTTGCCGCCCTGGTCGCCGACATGGTGGACCAGCTCGGCTACGAGGTGACCCGCACGAGCAATCCGGTCGCGGCGCTCGGGGCGTTGGCGAATGGCCGTGGGGTCGACCTCGTGTTCTCCGACGTCATGATGCCGGGTCCGATGAACGGGGTGGATCTTGCCCGCGAAGCACGCCGCCGCCGTCCTGGCCTGCCGGTCCTGCTCACCAGCGGCTACGCGGCGTCGGCCAAGCGGGACGCCGAGGCCGAGCGCATCGCGCTCCTGCCCAAGCCGTACCGGCTGGAGGAACTCGACGCTGCGATCACGGCGACCCTGACCCGGCGTGACCGCGACGAAAATCCTCGCCGGACGCGCGTCGAGGCGGGCTTTCTCTCCGAGAAGACATGACCCCTCTCCGAGACATGACCCCGGCCGGCGCGGAAGCGGCATAGGCTAGGCGGCCGCCCGGCCGACCACACACGACCGACAGCCGCAGGCCCGGGCGTGGAGGCTGCGACATCGATGAACGCTGCTTGGACCCTGCTCGACCTGTTGCGCGAGATCAGCCGTGTGAACGGCTACCTGGTCGCAGCGGCCGCCTACCCGCTTCTGGAGAGCCAGGGCGAACTCCTGTCGAGTCGGCTCCGACTCGATTCATAGAGCGTAGATTCCTGGTTTGTTCAGGGGTGGCGAAGCTGCCACAATGGGCTCAAACCGCCTGGTCACAACCAAATGACGGCGATTTTGGTCTGGTGTGCACCATATCTTGTATGACCTTATCGCGAGGCGGGGCGGCTTTGGGATCACTCAAATCGCGACCTCCGTGTGCAATCCCGTCTCGTCTCCGGCCCGACCGGAGCCGGCTCGATCAGGAAGTGCCTGCCGAACGTAAGGAAGTCAGATGAGCGAAACCGCCATGCTTGATGCCGTCCAGATGCAGGGCCGCCATCAGGTACACGTCGACCGCCGTCGGGATGCGCTGCTGACCGACTTCGGACGCGCGACCTTGAACGACCGCTACCTGCTCCCCGGCGAGGGCTATCAGGACCTGTTCGCGCGGGTGGCCAGCTATTACGGCGACGACCAGGCCCACGCGCAGCGCATCTACGATTACATCAGCCGCCTCTGGTTCATGCCGGCGACCCCGGTGCTGTCGAACGGCGGCACCAATCGCGGGCTGCCGGTGTCCTGCTTTCTCAACGAGGCGTCCGACAGCCTCGACGGCATCGTCGGCCTGTGGAACGAGAACGTCTGGCTTGCCTCCAAGGGCGGGGGGATCGGCAGCTACTGGGGCAATCTGCGCTCGATCGGCGAGAAGGTCGGGCAGAACGGCAAGACCTCGGGCGTCATCCCGTTCATCCGGGTGATGGACAGCCTGACGCTGGCGATCTCGCAGGGCTCGCTGCGCCGCGGCTCGGCCGCCGTCTACCTGCCGGTCTCGCATCCCGAGATCGAGGAGTTCGTCGAGCTGCGCCGGCCGACCGGCGGGGACCCCAACCGCAAGACGCCGAACCTCCATCACGGCATCCTGGTCTCGGATGCGTTCATGCGCGCGGTCGAGGCGGACGAGCCCTGGGCGCTCGTTTCGCCCAAGGACGACAGCGTGGTGCGCACGGTGCAGGCGCGCTCGCTGTGGATTCGCATTCTGCTCGCCCGGATCGAGACCGGCGAGCCGTACCTGGTGTTCAGCGACCATGTGAACCGCGCGCTGCCGGAGCATCAGAAGCTGGCCGGCCTGGAGGTCAGGACCTCCAATCTCTGCAGCGAGATCACGCTGCCGACGGGGCGCGACCAGTACGGCCACGAGCGCACGGCGGTCTGCTGCCTCTCCTCGCTCAACCTCGAGAGCTGGTTCGAGTGGCAGGAGCATCCGACCTTCGTCGAGGACGTCATGCGCTTCCTCGACAACGTGCTGCAGGATTTCATCGAGCGCGCGCCGGATGGGATGGAGCGGGCGCGCTACTCGGCGATGCGCGAGCGCTCGGTCGGCCTCGGCGTGATGGGCTTTCACTCGTTCCTGCAATCGCAGAACGTGCCGTTCGAGAGCGTCGTCGCCAAGGTGTGGAACCGACGGATGTTCCGCCATATCCGTTCGCAGGCCGACGACGCCTCGCGCGTGCTGGCCGAGGAGCGCGGCGCCTGCCCCGATGCCGCCGATTTCGGCGTTTTCGAGCGCTTCTCCAACAAGATGGCGGTGGCGCCGACCGCCTCGATCTCGATCATCGCCGGCAATTCGAGCCCGGGGATCGAGCCGATCGCCGCCAATGTTTTCCTGCAGAAGACGCTGTCGGGCAGCTTCACCGTGCGCAACCGGCACCTGGCGCTTCTGCTGGCGGCGAAGGGGATGGACAACGAGGAGACCTGGTCCTCGATCACGCTGAACAAGGGCAGCGTCCAGCATCTTGATTTCCTGACGGAACAGGAAAAGGCGGTCTACAAGACGGCGTTCGAGCTCGACCAGCGCTGGGTGGTGGAGCACGCCGCCGACCGCGCGCCGTTCATCTGCCAGAGCCAGTCGGTGAACATTTTTCTCCCCGCCAACGTCCACAAGCGCGACCTGCACCAGATCCATCTGCTGGCGTGGAAGCGCGGAGTAAAATCGCTCTACTACTGCCGCAGCCTGTCGCTGCAGCGCGCCGACGCGGTGAGCGAGAAGGCGGTCGGCCCGGCCGACCTGCTCGCCACGATCGCCAACGACGTGACGGCGCCGCTGTCGGTGCCGCTGGTCGCAGCCTCGGCCGTTGCGGCGGCGACCAATTACGAGGAGTGCTTGGCCTGCCAGTAGGATTTTGACCAAGCATCCGTCTCAGCCCTTCCCCCGCCCATGCTCGGCGAAGGCCGAGCATCCACGGCCTCGAGGCGTAATGCTTTGACGGAGGCGTGGATGGTCGGCCTGCGCCGACCAAAGATGTGCAGGAACGCACCCGGACCCGGCGCTACTTCACCTCGATGGCGGCAAGATCCCTGACGCTGCGGCCGGCCCGCTTGTCGTTCGGCACCACCAGGCGCAGGCCCGGCAGCGGCTTGCCGTCCTGGGCGTAGGCGATGATGACCGGCTTGCCCTCGAACGTCGGGTCGATCTCGGCCATCGCCAGGGCGACCGAGTAGCCGTCCCGTCCGCGTGCGAAAAAAATGTGCTGGAGATGGGTCTTCTCGCCCGGCGCGTCGATCGGCGCCGCCCGTTCGAGCAGGCTCCACAGCAGCTCCCCGGTGTAGGTGGCGTGCTGGATGCCGTGCTCCGTCGCCTGGCTCACCTCGACCGTCGTCGCCGGCAGCCCGGCGAGTTCGGCCGCGGTGAACGTTTGCGGATGCGCGACCTGCCCGGTGATCGAAAGGGCGGCGGCCTCGTTCGGGGGAACCGCCGTCTGGGCGAGCGACGGAGCGGCCAGCACCAGCATGGCCGCAACGGCGATCGCCGAGGGGCGGAGGCGGTCCGCCAATCGCACCTGCTACTTGGCCACCATGACGTCGGATGCCTTGATGACGGCCAACGCCTCGTCGCCGACCTTCAGCGCCAGATCGTCGATTGCCTCGTTGGTGATGGAGGAGTGGACGGTGACGCCGTTGCCGATGTCGATGTGGACGTGACCCGTCGTCTGCCCCTTGGTGACGGCCGTGATCTTGCCCTTGATCTGGTTGCGGGCGCTCAGCTTCATCATTCGTCGCTCCAATCGTTGCGTCGAAGATGATATGACGCGGGTCCGCCCGGTCCGCCACCCCACCCGTGCAGCCAGGGGGCACCCCTATCAACCGCGAAGGGCAGCGATCTCCCGCCGCAACGCGCGCAGTTCCTCGAAGCGTGGCGTCACATCCCGCAGCATCGACAGCATCCCCTCCATGCGCCCTGCTTCATCTCGGAGCGCAACGATGGTGAACTCGATCGAGACGCGGGTGCCGTCCTTGCGCAGCCCGGGCACGGCCAGGATGTCGCCGGCGCCGTAGCGGCTCTCGCCGGTTGCCATGACCCGGCGGAAACCCTCCCAATGGCGCGCCCGCTGCGGCACCGGAACGATGAGGTCCAGCGTCTGCCCGACCGCTTCGGCGGCGGTGAAGCCGAACACTCGTTCGGCTCCCGGGTTCCAGAACCGGATGACGCCGTCGCTGTCGGCGAACACGACGGCATCGGCAACCGAGGCGACGATCGCCTCGCCCAGCCGCTGCATCAGCTCCCGCTCGCTCATGCGTGCCGACCCTCCCGGGTGAGCGGCTGCGCGGCCGGGCGCGGCAGGCGCTCGAACAGGCCGATGCGCAGGCTGCGGGCAATCCGCTCCGCGCGGCGGCGGAACGCGGCGGCCGTGTCAGGCTCGAACAGCTCGGCGCAGGTCTCGCCGAACAGCGCGAGCCAGTGGTCGAACATCGGCGGCGCGAGGTCAGGGAGCCGCAGATGCACCGAGAACGGGTCCCCGTGGTAGCGCCCGCTCGTCAGCATCACCGATGACCAGAAATCCCGCAGGCGCGCCCGATGCGCTGCCCAGGCCTCGTCGGTCTCGCCGATCGCGGCGGCGAACACCGGGCCGAGCACCGCGTCGCCCCGCACCCGCGTATAAAACCGTTCCACCAGGCGCGTGATGTCGGCGTCGGACACCGTGCCGTCCGCTGCCGACACGGTGGTCGATCCGTCCGCCTCGCTCATTGCGGGACCCGATCAGGCCGCGAGTTGCCGTTCGAGCGCGTCGAGCCCACTCGTGAGGGCGCGGAGGATCCGTGCGTTTCCTGCGCCGGGACCGTTGCTTCGACAACAGCGATGGTGGCGGGACACAGCGCGCTCGGCATCGGACTTTCCCGAAGGTGCATCATTGGTACATCTACACTCCCCTTGCTGAAAGGTGCAAGGAATATACATCTTTGAACAGGTTGACCACGGATCGCCCGAATGCGCCTGACGATGTTCACCGACTACAGCCTTCGCGTGCTGATGTATCTCGGCCTGCGAGGCGGCGAACTGGCGTCGATCGCCGACATCGCCCGCGCCTACGGCATTTCCGAGAACCACCTCGTCAAGGTCGTGCATCGCCTGGGCCAGCTCGGGCTGGTGGAGACGGTCCGTGGCCGGGGCGGCGGGGTTCGGCTCGGCCGACCGGTCGACCGGATCGGCCTCGGCGAGGTGGTGCGCCAGACCGAGGACGACCTTGCGATCGTCGAGTGCTTCGGCTCGGGGGAATGCGTCATCGCCGGCGTGTGCGGGTTGCAGCGGGTGCTGGGCGAGGCGCTGGGTGCCTTCCTAGCGGTGCTCGACGGCGTGACGATCGCCGATCTGATGCGGCCCGATGCCGGGGCGATCGCGAGCCGTCTGCGCCTGCCCTCGCCGCCCCCGTCGCCGCCTCGGCCGCCGGTGCGTTCGGCGTGACAGGCACCGCTCCCTGCGCTACCTGATCGGGTTGCGTTCACCTCAGAATACCATCGGCGGAATCCCATCGGCATCATGCCCAGCAGCAACGACATCCGCGCCACCTTCCTCGACTTCTTCGCCCGCAATGGCCACGCCGTGGTGCCGAGCTCGCCGTTGGTTCCCCGCAACGATCCGACGTTGCTGTTCACCAACAGCGGGATGGTGCAGTTCAAGAACGTGTTCACCGGCCAGGAGAGGCGGCCCTACAGCCGGGCGACCACCGCCCAGAAATGCGTCCGCGCCGGCGGCAAGCACAACGATCTCGACAATGTCGGCTACACGGCGCGGCACCACACGTTCTTCGAGATGCTCGGCAATTTCAGTTTCGGCGACTATTTCAAGGAGCTCGCCATTCCGCTCGCCTGGGAGCTCGTGACCCGCGAGTTCGGGCTGCCGAAGGACCGGCTGCTGGTCACCGTGTTTTCCGAGGACGACGACGCGGCCCGCATCTGGCGCGAGGTCGCCGGGTTGCCGCCGGAAAAGATCATCCGCATCCCGACGGCGGACAATTTCTGGCGGATGGGCGACACCGGCCCGTGCGGCCCGTGCTCGGAGATTTTCTATGATCACGGCGAGCACATCCCGGGCGGGCCGCCCGGCAGCGCCGACGAGGACGGGGATCGCTTCGTCGAGATCTGGAACCTCGTGTTCATGCAGTTCGAGGAAGGGCCGCCCGGCACGCGGGTGCCGCTGCCGCGTCCTTCGATCGACACCGGGATGGGCCTCGAACGCGCCGCCGCCATCCTGCAGGGCAAGCATGACAACTACGACACCGATACGTTTCGCGCGCTGATCCTGGCGTCGGCCGAGGCGACCGGGCAGGACCCGGACGGGCCGTTCCGCGCCAGCCATCGGGTGATCGCCGACCATCTGCGCAGCTCCGCCTTCCTGATCGCCGACGGGGTGCTGCCGGGCAACGAGGGCCGCGGCTACGTGCTGCGCCGGATCATGCGCCGCGCCATGCGCCACGCCCACATGATGGGCGCCCGCGAGCCGATCATGTACCGGCTGGTGCCGGCGCTGGTGCGCCAGATGGGGGTGGCGTATCCGGAGCTCGGGCGCGCCGAGGCGCTGATCGTCGAGACGCTGCGGCTGGAGGAGACGCGGTTCAAGCAGATGCTGGAGCGCGGCCTGCACCTGCTTACCGAGGAGACCGGGCGGCTCGGCAGCGGCCAGGCGCTGCCCGGGGCGGTGGCCTTCCGGCTCTACGACACCTACGGCTTTCCGCTCGACCTCACGCAGGACGCGCTGCGCGAACAGGGGCGGGAGGTCGACAGCGCCGGGTTCGCGGCGGCGATGCAGGAGCAGCGCGCCCGCGCCCGCGCCGCCTGGGCCGGCTCCGGCGAGGCAGCGACCGAGACGGTCTGGTTCGAGATCCGCGAACAGGTCGGCGCCACCGAGTTCCTCGGCTACTCCACCGAGACGGCGGAGGCCGAAATCCTCTCGCTGGTTTCCAACGGCGCTTCCGTCCCGGAGGCGACAGCGGGGTCGGAGGTCGCGGTGGTCCTCAACCAGACGCCGTTCTACGCCGAAAGCGGCGGACAGGTCGGCGACACCGGCAGCATCTCCGGCCCGGACGGGCTGGTGATCACGGTCCACGACACCCAGAAGAAGGTCGGCGACCTGACCGTTCATCTCGGCCGGGTGGCGGCGGGAACGGCGCGTGTCGGCACGCCGGTGCTCACCGAGGTCGACCATGCCCGTCGCACCATGATCCGTGCCAACCACAGCGCGACCCACCTGCTGCACGAAGCGTTGCGGCAGAAGCTCGGGATCCATGTGACCCAGAAGGGCAGTCTCAACGCGCCCGACCGCCTCCGTTTCGACGTCAGCCAGCCACGCCCGATCACCGGCGACGAGCTTGCCTGGGTCGAGCGCGAGGTGAACGCGCGGGTGCGCGAGAACAGCGAGGTGACGACGCGGCTGATGACCCCGGAAGCGGCCGTCGAGATGGGCGCGATGGCCCTGTTCGGCGAGAAATACGGCGACGAGGTGCGCGTCGTTTCGATGGGCGAAGGCGAGGGCAACAAGCCCGCCTACTCGATCGAACTCTGCGGCGGCACCCATGTCCGGCGCACCGGCGACATCGGACTGTTCAAGATCGTCTCGGAAGGCGGGGTCAGCGCGGGGGTTCGGCGCATCGAGGCGGTGACGGCGACGGCGGCCCTGGCGTTGGTCGAGGCGAACGAGCGGCGGCTGAACGAGATCGCCGGTGTGCTGCGGGCCAACCCGGCGGAAGCGCCGGAGCGGGTCGCGGCGATGATTGAGGAACGGCGCAAGCTGCAGGGCCACGTGGTGGAGTTGCAGCGCAAGCTGGCCACCGGCGGCGGTGGCGGCGCCGACGTTGCGGAGGTGAACGGGGTCCGGCTATCGGCCCGCAACCTCGGCGAGGTGCCGCCGCGTGACCTGAAGAGCCTGGCCGACGCGATCGGCAAGCAGGTCGGCAGCGGCGTGGTGGCGCTGGTCTCGACGGCCGACGGCAAGGCCAGCATCGTGGTCGGCGTCTCGCCCGACCTCACGGGACGGTTCAGCGCGGTCGATCTGGTGCGGGCGGCGAGTGCGGCGGTGGGCGGCAAGGGCGGCGGCGGCCGGCCCGACATGGCGCAGGCCGGCGGCCCGAACGGCGGTCGCGCCGACGACGCCCTGGCGGCGGTCCGCGCGGCGCTGGCGGCATGACGCGGGACGCCGGCGGCAACGATCGCGGTTAGCGGTCCCGCCGTCACCCATGGAGCGAGACCGGCTGACGGCGTTCAGCGACGGTGTGATCGCCGTCATCATCACGATCATGGTGCTCGACCTGAAGGTGCCGCACAGCGCCGACTGGCGGGCGCTGCTGACCGTCGCGCCGGGCTTCTTCAGCTATGTCCTCAGCTTCGTCTACATCGGCATCTACTGGAACAATCACCACCACTTCTTCCAGGTCGTGCCGCGGGTGAGCGGCGCCATCCTGTGGGCCAATCTGCATCTGTTGTTCTGGCTGTCGCTGGTTCCCTTCGCGACCGACTGGATGGGCCAGAACCATTTCCTGCCGGTCCCGACGGCGGTGTACGGCGTCGCGCTGCTGATGCCGGCGATCGCCTTCAACATCCTGCAACGGACGATCATCAGGGTTCAGGGGCCGGGATCGGCCCTGGCGCAGGCGACCGGCGGCGACCTGAAGGGCAAGCTGTCCCCGCTGTTCTATGCCGCCGCGATCCTGCTCGCGTTTGTCAGCACATGGATCTCGGATGCGATCTACGCCGCCGTCGCGCTGATGTGGCTCGTGCCGGATCGACGCATCGAAGGACTGGTCGCCCGCGGATAGGTCGGAGCGGTCGCCCTGGCTTGCAGCCTCCCCTCGGGCTCGGCCTGATTGCTACGCCCGGTCGTAGCGGCCAAGCCAGGCCAGGGCGCGCTGCCAGCCGTCCTCGGCGTCCCCCTTGCGGTAGCTCGGCCGGTAGTCGGCATGAAAACCGTGGCCGGCGTCCGGGTAGATCACGATCTCGACCGTCTTGCCGGCCTGCTTGGCCCTCGCTTCGGCCTGCCGAACCTGGTCGACCGGAATGCCCGCATCCTGCCCGCCATAGAGCCCGAGCAGCGGGCACCTGATCTCGCCGGCGACATCGAGCGCGGCGTGCGGCTGGATCGGCGAGGGTTGCCCGCCGAGCGGGCCATAGAAGGCGACGGCCGCCTTCAGGGCCGGGTTATGCGCGGCGTACAGCCACGTGTTCCGCCCGCCGCGGCAGAAGCCGATCACGGCGAGCCGGCGCGGGTCGCCGTGGTTCGACCCGGCCCAACCGGAGGCGGCGTCGAGGTCGGCCATGACCTCGGCATCCGGCGTCTTGGCGATCACGTCGCGCACGATCTGCTGCGCGTCGGTCATCTTCGAGAGGTCGCCGTGACGCGCATAGTATTCGGGTGCGACGGCCAGGTAGCCCTGCTTGGCCAGTCGGCGGCAGACGTCCTTGATGTATTCGTGGACGCCAAAGATCTCCTCGTTGACCAGCACGATCGGAAACGGCCCGCCGCCCTGCGGCCGCGCGGAGTAGCCGGGCAGGGCGCCGTCGGCGACCGGGATGGAAACCTCGCCGGCCTCGATGCCGGCGCTGTCGGTGTGGATCGCCTGCGCGTCGGCCCGGGCCGTTGCCAAGGTGAAACCGGCGATCAGGCTGGTCATGACGAACCCGCGCCGGGGCAGGGCGGTCCCGGCGCGCCCGTCGGCCGCCGCTCTCATGTCCATCGGCAATCCCTTCCGCTCGACCGCGGCGATCACCGGCTTGCCATCTCGGCCTGCAGGTTGTCGTCGAGCTTCGTGAGGAAATCCTGCGTGTTGAGCCATCCCTGCTCGGGGCCGACCAGCAGCGCCAGGTCCTTGGTCATGAAGCCGCTTTCCACCGTCGCGATGCAGACCCGCTCCAGGGTGTCGGCGAAACGCGTCACCTCGGGGGTGTCGTCGAACCGGCCGCGATAGGCGAGGCCGCGGGTCCAGGCGAAGATCGAGGCGATCGGATTGGTCGAGGTCTCGCGGCCCTTCTGGTGCTCGCGATAGTGCCGCGTCACGGTGCCGTGCGCCGCCTCGCTCTCCACCGTCTTGCCGTCCGGGCTGAGCAGCACGCTGGTCATTAGGCCGAGGCTGCCGAACCCCTGCGCCACGATGTCGCTCTCGACGTCGCCGTCATAGTTCTTGCAGGCCCAGACGTAGCCGCCCGACCATTTCAGCGCGCTCGCCACCATGTCGTCGATCAGCCGGTGCTCGTAGGTCAGCCCTTCCTTGGCGAACTTCGCCTTGAACTCGTGGTCGAAGATGTCCTGGAACACGTCCTTGAACACGCCGTCATAGGCCTTGAGGATGGTGTTCTTGGTCGAGAGATAGACCGGGTACTTGCGGGCCAATCCGTAGTTGAACGAGGCGCGGGCAAATCCCTCGATCGACTTGGTGGTGTTGTGCATGCCGAGCGCCACGCCCGGACCCTTGAAGTCGTACACCTCGAGCACCTGCGGCGTGCCGCCGCCGGCGGGCTGGTAGGTGAGCGTTACCTTCCCGGGGGCCGGGATCTTGGTCTCCACCGCGCGATAGATGTCGCCGTAGGCGTGGCGGCCGATGACGATCGGCCGGCTCCAATGCGGGACCAGGCGCGGCACGTTGCGGCAGATGATCGGCTCGCGGAAGATCGTCCCGTCGAGGATGTTGCGGATCGTGCCGTTCGGGCTGCGCCACATCCGCTTGAGCTTAAACTCCTCCACCCGCGCCTCGTCGGGGGTGATGGTCGCGCATTTCACGCCGACGCCATGCTGCTTGATGGCGTTGGCCGCTTCCACGGTGACCCGGTCGTCGGTCCGGTCGCGATACTCGATGCCGAGATCGTAGTATTTCAGATCGACATCGAGATAGGGCAGGATCAGCTTGTCCTTGATGAAACCCCAGATGATCCGGGTCATCTCGTCCCCGTCCAGCTCGACGACAGGGTTCTTCACCTTGATCTTTGCCATGCGGTCCCTCGCGCCACCGGCACCGCCGCGTGCGGCCCCCGGAGCGCCGACCTTGGCATCCGAGCCGCCCCGGCGGCAAGCCGCGCGCAAGTTTGGGGAGGGTGTTCCGTCGGTAGAGCGTGTAACTTCTGTGAACCGGTCGCGCCGTCCATGTCTCGGCTGATCGTTCGGGTAGGGGTGTTGATGGGCTGGTTGCATCGCCGCGGCCTGCGGGGCGCGGCCCTGCTCGTGGCGGCCGCGGTGATCCTGATCGGGCTGACGTGGCTCGGGACATGGGGCGCGACCGAGGCGGAGGAGCGCGAGGCCCGCGCCCGGGTGGCGGCCGATGTCTCCAATCAGGCGCTGGTCTTCGAGGACCAGTTGCGCCGTGAACTGCTCGTGCTCGACCAGACGCTCCGGATCCTCGAGCACGCGTGGGAGGCGGACCCGGGCGGGTTCGATCTGCAGGGCTGGAAGCAACGCGCGCTGGCGCTGCCGGACTTGACCCTGCAGCTGTTCGTGACGGACGCCAACGGGATCATCCGGTCGAGCACCCGACCGGAACTGATCGGCAATGACGTGAGCGGGCGGGACTATTTCCGCGACAGGGCCGGCCGCGCGAGCGACGGCCAAACCATGTTCATCGGCCCGTCGACCCGGGGCCTCATCACCCATTGGTGGCAGATGAACATGGCGCGCCGGCTCGACGACAAAGCGGGCCACTTCGCCGGGGTCATCGTGATCTCCTACGACAACGGGGCGTTGACCCGCTTCTACCGGCAGGTGGATCTCGGCGAAGGCGGCATGATCGCGCTGGTCGGCTTGCAGGATGGCCGGCTGCGGGCGCTGGTCGGCCCCGTCGTCCCCGAACCCGGCCTCGACATCTCGAGGAGCGCGATGTTCGCGGCCATGGCCGCCGACCCTGACGGCCGCTGGATCGGGCCGTCGGAACCGGACGGGGTCGAGCGCATCCACGCCTTCCGCCAGGTGCCGGATCGCGAGCTCGACGTGGTCGTCGCGTTCGACCTGGGCGCCGCGATGGCGGCCTCCGTGGCGTTCCACAATGCCGCGCTCGCCTTCGCGTCGGGGACGACGATCCTCATCGTGATCATGACCGCCGGGTTGTTGCGGGCACGCGCGATAGCCCGGCGCCGCGAGGCCGAGCTGGATCGCGACCGCCGCACGTTGGCGGCGGCCAACGCCGAGCTGGACGCGGCGCGAAGGCGCGCGGACGCCAAGTCGGCCCAGCTCGAGGGAACCCTGACCGGCATGTCCGACGGCGTCTCGATGCTGGATGCCGATCTGCGCCTGGTCGCATGGAACGACCTGTTTCCGGAGATGGCCGGCGTGCCGCCGGAACTCCTGCAGATCGGCACGCCGTTGGCGGAGCTCGTTCGGGCGCAGGCCGAGCGCGGCGAGTTCGGCCGGGTCGATGTCGAGGCGGAGGTGACGAGCCGGATCCGGGGGTTCGGCTCGAAATGGGTCGCCGGCACCATGGAGCGGACCCGCCCGAGCGGCCGCACGATCGAGCTGCGCCGCATCGCCATGCCGGGGGGTGGCTGGGTCGTCCTCTACAAGGACATCACCGGCCGCAAGCTCGCCGAGGAGGCGATGCGCCGGACGCGCGAAATGGCCGAGGCGGCCACCGAGGCCAAGACCCGGTTCGTGGCGACCGTCAGCCACGAGATCCTCACGCCGCTCAACACGCTGCTCACCAGCCTACGCCTGCTCGCCGGGGCCGAGGTCTCCGGCATGCCGGGACGGCTGGTGCAGGTGGCGCGTCAGGCCGGCGAGGACCTGCTTGGCCTGATGAACGACATACTGGAGATGTCGAAGCTCGAAGCCGGGCGCTTGACCCTGCGCCCCAGCCTGTTCGCGCTGCGACCGCTGCTGGAGAGCGTCGCCGATCCGTTCCGAGATCAAGCCGCAGCGCGCGGGATCAGCCTGTCGATCGTGGTCGAGCCGGGGGTTGCGGAGTTGATCCATCACGATGCCGGCCGGGTCCGGCAGATCCTGATCAACCTCCTCAGCAATGCCATCAAGTTCGCCGACGCCGGAGAGGTCCTGGTCCTGGCCGAGCAGAAGGGGCGCGGCTCGCGTCCCGAGTTGCGGCTCACAGTGCGCGACCCGGGACCCGCCCTCTCCGCCAAGGACCGGGCGCAGCTGTTCCACCCGTTCGCCCGGCTCGATCGCGCCCGCACGGCCGCCGTCCCGGGGACCGGCCTTGGCCTGTGGATCTGCCGCAGCCTGGCCGCGCTGATGGACGCCGAGATGGGGTGCGAGGCCGGGCCGTCGGGCGGCAACGATTTCTGGCTCACCGTGCCGATGCGGGCGACCGAGGAGACGCCGGCGCCGGAGCGCGCGTCCGAACCGGGCGAGATCAGGGTGCCCCGGACGCGCATCCTGCTGGTCGAGGACGTGCTGCCCAGTCAGCTCGTGACGGCGCTGATCCTGCGTCAGGCCGGCCACATGGTCGACGTGGCTTCGTCCGCCGCGGAGGCGGTCGAGCGCGTCGCGCGGGTGCCCTACGACATGGTCCTGATGGACGTGCTGATGCCGGGCATGGACGGACTTGAGGCGACCCGACGCATCAGGGCGCTGTCGGGTCTGCCCCGGTCGGTTCCCGTCGTGGCCTTGACGGCGAACGCCGGCGTGGCCGACTTTTCCCGCTACCTGAGCGCCGGGATGAACGATCTGGTCGCCAAGCCGACGCAAAAGCCCGATCTGCTCGCCGTCATCGCCCGCCACGTCTGGGGCAGGCATCCCGTCCAGGGCGGCACCGGCAGGCCGCAGGAGAGGCAACCCGGACGCGCATCGGTCCTGGTCTCACCCGACCGGCTCAGCGAACTCCGCGCCAACCTGCCGCCCCGCACCCTGGCCGAGCTGGCCGAGGGGTGCCTGGCCGAGCTGGACGAGCGCATGAGGGAACTCGGTCGGGAACTCGCCGCCGGCAACCTGCAGGCCATCGAATACCAGGCTCATGCCATGATGGGACTGGCCGCCGGGTATGGGCTCAGCAGCCTCGACCAGCAGCTCGGCCATGTGCTGGCCAGCGCCCGCGCGGGGCGGCTGGTTGAGGCGCGGCGGGGCGGGGCCGGCCTCGAGGACGAACTCGACCGTGCCGGCCCCGCGCTGCGGGCCGCGCTGGTGGCCGAGCCGGCGGAGGGGTAGGACCGCAGCATAGGCGCAAACTGATGCTGGCCCCGACGCGAAGGCCGGCCTTGAAGCACCAATGGATTGAGCCATAAGCGTCGAAGCTAAGATCGTTGGTTTTGACCGTTGCGGACCGTGCGGATGAGGCGGATACGCCGCAACGGACCCCTCGAAACCTCCGGGCGGCTGTCACCTTTGCCGCCCGGGTTCTCTGCGGATCCTTTTATCCGAACTTGAAGTCCTGCAGCGTTCCGGCGAGCGCAGTGCTCGCTGACTGACCGTAATGCGACCGAAGGGTGTAGTCCGCCCCGGCCAACTGGGTTTCGGTGACCATCGCGGTGAGCGCCCCGGCAAGCCCTTTGCCGCTGTTGGCGAGGTCGGTGGCGATCGTCGGATAGAATTGACTTGCGATATCAGATCCGAGCGTTCCGGCCGCCGTGGCGCCGGTTGTTGGCGTCAACGCCTGGGTCAGGGTTGCAGCCAGGTTCGGTTCGGTAACGTTGAACGATGTGAAGTCGGTGGCCAGCTTGTTGGCATCGGCCGTGGTGGATTTGTGCTGGGTGGCATCCAGGAAGACCGCTTTGACATCTGCCGTGAGCGTCTGCAGTTGCGCCGGGGTGATCGGTGTCGGCGAAGGCGAGGTCAGGCCGACGGTGGCCGTGGCGTTGCTGCTGAGCCCGTCCGTGTCGGTCACCGTGAAGCCGAAGCTGGCGGTGTTGCCGGAGGCGGGCGTGCTCGGCGGCGTGTAGGTCACCGAGCCGTCCGAATTGAGCACGGCGCCGCTGCCGCTCACCGCCTTGATCGTCAAGGTGCCGTTCTGGGGATCGCTGTCGCCGTTCAGGAGCTGGGCCGCGGTCAGGGTGATCGGCGTGCCATATTGGTACTGAAGCCGCTCTCGTTGACCACGTTTGGCGCGAACAGCTCGGTGATCGTGACCGAGCCATCGCCGGCGCCAAGGTCGCCGAGAAACTGCTGGTTCGTGCCGCTGTCGAACGACGTGCCGCCGCCGCCGCCGACGCCGACGTTGCCGCCATTGCCGCCGCTGTAGCCGCCGCCGCCGCCGCCGCCGCCGTCGCCGCCGCCGCCGCCGCCGCCGCCGAAGCCGCCGCTGCCGCCGCTGCCCTGGTAGATGCCGTAGCCGTCGCCGCTGTTGCCGCCCATCGCGCCTTTGCTGAAGGCGATGCCGCCCTGGCCACCGCTAGTTTCGACCCCCGCAGCGCCTGCGGCGCCATTTAGCAGCAGCCCGCCACCTCCGCCACCGCCGCCCGCGCCGCTGCCGATAGCGGTGCCGCCGGTGCCGCCGGTGCCGCCACTACTGGCGATACCGCCGCCGCCGCCGCCATTGCCGTCTGCGCCGCCGCCGCCGCCGCCCGCGATCACCAGCGGCGTGTTACTCGGCCCGACCACAAAGCTGCCGCCGCCGCCGCCGCCGGCGCCGTTCAAAGAAGTGGCGCCGCTGCCGCCGACCGCGATGCTCAGAGTCTCGTTCTGGGTAAGGGTGACATCGCCGCTGACCTCGGCGCCCGCGCCTCCCGCGAGGTTGGGGAAATCCAAGTTGCCAGCGCCACCGCTCCCGCCGATGACGGTGATCTCGTAAGTGCCGGTGGCCAGCACCGGATAGCTCTTCAGGCCGCCGGTGTAGCCGAAAGTGGTGGTGTTGCCATTGGTCGTGCCGGACATGACGCGTGCTCCGTGAACGTTTTTCCCGGCGTGCGCCGAGTACCTGCCACTTTGTCCCGGTTGCAGAGGCCAGCCGCCTTCCCCGCCGCCGCGACGCCGTGTCAGGCCGCAGGCAACCTCAAACCTGGTCCTACCGTCCCGAAGGCGGCTTGAAAGAACACGGAAAATGGCCTGAAATCGCTGCGGAATTGGTTGCGAAATCAACAGGACATGGTGCGCACGCGCGGGCCCCTGCGACGGGCTCGCAGCCCGGTGGCGGCCACAGGGGAATGTGCATGGATGTTCGGGCCGGAAAGGCCGTGTACCACTTTGACCGCTTCACCCTCGACCTCGTACGCGGGGCGCTGCTGACGGCAGACGGGACAGAGATTCCCCTGCGCCCGAAGAGCTTCACGCTGCTGCATTATCTTGTTGAGAACGCTGGGCGGCTGATTGGCCGCGACGAACTCATGAGCGCCGTTTGGCCAGGCGTGTTCGTCACCGAGGACAGCATCGGGCAGTGCGTCAAGGATGTCCGCCGGGCGCTCGGCGACGAAGGGCAGCGTCTGTTGCGGACACTGCCGCGCCGCGGCTACCTGTTCGCCGCCATAGTGTCACGCGCTGATCCGACACCCGCGACTGTGGCGATTGTCGACGCGAGACGCGGACTGCCCCTGCCCCACACCTGCGCCATTCGGCCCACATTGGTGGTGCTGCCGTTTGCGAACATGACCGGCAAGCCGGGCCAGGAACACATTGCTGACGGCATCACCGAGGAAATAACCGTCGCGCTCTCGCGGCTTCGCTGGTTTGCCGTCGTCTCCCTCTACTCCGCCTTTGCCTACAAGGGCCGAATGGTGGACGTGCGTGAGGTCGGGCGCGCGCTGGGAGCGGGCTACGTGCTTGAAGGCAGCGTGCGCCAGGCGGGCAGCCGAGTGCGGATCACGGCGCGGCTGTGCGAGGCCGCGGCCGGGCGGCAGGTTTGGGGCGAGCGCTTCGACGGCGCGCTGGCCGATGTCTTCGACCTGCAGGACCAGGTGACCGAGGCCGTGGCCGGCGCGCTCGAACCCCAGCTGCGGCTGGCCGAGGCCGCGCGCACCCGCGTCAAGCCAGTCGAAAGCCTGAGCGCCTACGATCTGTATCTACACGCCTTGCCGCAGCACTACGTGACGCAGACCGGCAATGATGAGGTGCTGAACCTGCTGCACCGCGGCATTGCGCTCGATCCTAACCTCATCGCCACCAAGGGTGCGCTGGCGGGCGCGCTCACGATGCGCTTCGCCCACGGCTGGGCAGACAAGCACGACGTCGCCGAAGCCCTACTCTGCGCCCGTGAGGTAGTGGAAAGCGGCGGCGAGGACGACCCCGTTGGCCTGGGTTGGGCGGGTCACACGCTCGCCTATCTCGGCCAGGATCGCAACGCGGGTCTGGCGGCGGCCGATCGTGCCGTGCGCCTGGCCCCCTACTCGGCGCAGGCGCTGTTTCATGCCGGCTGGCTTCGTGTGTGTGTCGGGGACGCGCCGGCGGCGATCGCGCTCCTTGAAAGGGCGATGCGGTTGAGCCCGCTTGACCCGACGATGTTCTACATAATGACCGCGCTCGGTGTGGCCCACTTCACCGCCGGGCGTTATGCGGCGGCCGCTGCGCTGGCGCGCAAGGGCATCGAGGGCCGCGCGACCTACCTGCCGGCGCACCGGCTCCTGGCAGCCAGCCTAGCACACCTCGGCGCTCACGACGCCGCCCGGATCGCCGCGAATGAACTGCACACCCATGTCATACCAGGCTATACGGTCACAGCCGTGAACGATCACTGCGCCTTGCACGAAGCCGGCCTGCGGCAACGCTACTTCGACGGCCTGCGGCTGGCGGGGCTGCCGGAGTAGCTTCGCCTATGACGGTGGGCGAAGAGGTTCACCCCGTGGCCGTGGGCTGGTTCCCTTGATCTGTCCCTGCGACTGCAGGGGACGCGGAACGATGCGGACACGCTGTACGACACGGACCTGAGTTCGCGCCTGTAAGGGCACGCAGCTCGCCCCGGAGCTAGGACCGCAGGAACCCGGCGACCGCCGGGCTGGCCCGCCGCAATGCGGCGAGTTCCTCCTCGGTCGGCAGTTGCGGGCGGTCGCGCTCGGCGTTGACCATGCAGAGGAAGCCCAGCTTCTCGCCCTCGGTGGCGCGGAACTGGTGCCAGGTCCAGGGCGGGATGCTGACGAGGTCGAACGGCGCGATCTCGCGCACCGTGTCGCCGACCAGGCAATGGCCGTGGCCGCGCAGGACCATCACCGCGTGCATGTGCTCGTGACGCTCCAGGGTGGAGTAGCCGCCGGGCTCCATCTCGAAATACCGCAGCTCGCAGCCCAGCTTGTCCTCGGCGAACAGCACCTGGCGCGAGATCGCGCGGAACGGCGCGGCGCCGTCCTCCTTGTAGGGCAGGTGCGGCACCCCGTCCCAGCGGAAGTCCGGCTGGAAGCCGCGCACCAGCGGGCGTTGCTCGGTGTCCATGACGCCTCTCAAGAGGGGAAGTGACGGGAGACGGCGCGGGCGAAGTCGGCCGTGGCCTCGGTCAGTCGCTCGCGCGCCGCGAGCAGGCTGCCGCCGATCAGCAACATCGTCTCGGCGCCGTAGAAATCAAGCATTTCCGGCACCCGCGCCAGGGTCATGCCGCCGGCGGGAACGGGCAGGCTGGGGGCAAGCCCGAGCCACGGCGCGCGGGCCTTCTCGGCGAGACGCCGGCAGGTCTGTTCGGAGTAGCCGAACCGGCCGCCATAACTGGGAAAAATCACCGCGTCGGCGCCGAGCAGCCGGAACAGTTTGCCGATCAGCAGGTCGGGGGCGATGCGGGCGGCACCGCCCATCGTCGGATGGGCCAGGAACGCAAATTCGCGGTTGTCGCGGATCAGGCGCTGCACGGTGGCAAACCCGGCGAGCAGCGGCGCGACCATCACCGTGTCGACACCGGCGTCCCGGGCCAGCCGGAGCTGTTCGCGCATCCGGTCGAGGTCGCCCGAGAGGCTCGGCACGTAGCGGGTCGGCTGCCCGGTCCGGCGCACCGCCGCCGCGCAGGCCTCGACCCGGCGCGGCGTAAGGGGAATAGGACTGGTCGGCGAGGCCGTGATCGTCCTTGACGAAGTCGAGCCCGCCTTGGGCGAACCGTCCGGCCAGGTCGGCCAGCCGCTCGGCCGACAAGCCCTGCGGCTTGAGCGCCGAGCAGGTCAGCGCCCGCCGCTCCGCCCCGGTCCGCGCCCGCAGCCCCGCAATGCCGTGTCGTGGCCCGCCGAACGCGGCGGCGAGATCGGCGGGCAGGTCGAGATCGACCAGTTGCAGGTCGTCGTGCAGCGACGAGTTGCCGAACGCCATGTTGAGCAGTTGGCCGGCATCGGCGCCGACCGTCGCCGCGGCGAGGCCGATCCGCACCGTGAAGAAACCGCCGCCGCGATCCTCGATCGCCTCGACGCGCCCGACGACCTCGTCGAGCACGCGCGGCTCGTCCACCGCCTCCGGCGGCATCTCGATGCTCTGCTCGACGGCCAGGGCCTTGGCACGCGCCTCGATGGCGCCCGGCTCGCTGTGGACGCGATAGCTGGCGACAACCCGGGTCACGCGGGGATCATCACGCCGCGATCATCACGCCGGGATCATGGGGCAGCCGCCGTCGCTCATCGGCCGAAACGCCTGGTCCGCCGGCACGGTACGCACCAGCTTGTAATAGTCCCAGGCGTAGCGGCTTTCCGCCGGAGACTTGACCTGGAACAGGTACATCGGGTTGAGCTTGCGGCCGTCGGCGCGGATGCTGCCCTGGCCATAGACAGGGTCATCGACCGGCATCGCCTTCATCTGCGCGATGACCGCGCGGCCCGACGCTTTCGCGCGGGCAACCCCGAGCGCGCGCACTGCCTTGAGGTAGTGCGTCACGGCGGAGTAATCGCCCGCCTGCAGCATGTTGGGCATCTTGTCGCCGACGCGGGGTGCGAAGCGATGGGCGAAGGCGCGGCTGCCGTCCGTCAGATCCCAATACCAGGCTTCGGTGAGCAGCAGGCCCTTGGCGGTCGACAGGCCCAGACCGTGGACGTCGGGGATGGTCAGCAGCAGGGCGGCCAGCCGGGCACCGGAACGGCCGATGCCGAACTCGGCCGCCTGCTTGACGCAGTTGACGGTGTTGTCGCCGCTGTTGGCCAGCCCGATCACCTTGGCGCCGCTGGCCTGTGCCTGGATCAGGAAGCCGGAGAAATCCGTGGTTTCCGGGAACGGGTGCAGGGCGGTGCCGAGCACCTTGCCGCCCGCAGCGGTCACGGCGCGGGCGGTGTCGCCGGCCAGCAGCTTGCCGAACGTGTAGTCGGCGGCGATGAAGAACCAGGTGTCGCCGCCCTCGGCGACCAGGGCGGTCCCCGTGCAGTTGCCGAGCGACCAGGTGTCGTAGGTCCATTGCACGTGGTTCGGGCTGCATGCCTTGCCGGTAAGGTCGGAGCTGGCCGGGGTGGTGAATACCGCCGGCTTGTCCTTGTCGCGGACCAGGGTGGCGATGGCGAGGGCGGCGGCCGAGTTGTTGACGTTGGTGACCACGTCGACGCCCTGGCGGTCGAACCAGTCGCGCGCGATCCCCTGGGCGACGTCGGCCTTGCTCTGGTAGTCGGCGGCCAGGACCTCGACGCTGTAGTCGGGGTTGGCCTGCATGAAATCCTCGGCCGCCATCTTGGTCGCGACCACCGAGCCCTGGCCGGTGCCGTTCGAGTTCACCCCATTGAGGTCGGTCAGGACACCGATGCGGATAACGGGCGGTTCGGCCCGCGCCCGGCGACCTGGCAAGGCCAGTGCGGCCGCGCCTGCGCCGCGCAGCAGCGTCCGCCGGGGTATGACGCCTTGCATCCCAACCTCCCTGGACTTCTCAATGATGCTAAGGGCGGGGCCACGCCGCGTAAACCGAACCGGACGGCTTGCTGACGGTTGCCGGCGGGGTCATTAGTTGCGGGGAGGAGACCGCCGATGCTCGCCACCAGCCCAGAGTTCAAGCAGAACGCCCGCCGCGCGATCGCCGATACCGGGCTGCAGAAGGCGCTGGCGCGCAGCGGCCCCAGCTTCGTCGCCCGCCGCACCCTCGCGGTGGCGGGGCTGCCGGAGTTCGAGCAACTGCGCGAGATCGGCCGCGGGATCAAGAACCACACGCTCGCCAACCTCGACTTCTACCTCGAAGCCTACGAGCAGAAGGTTCTCGCGTCCGGCGGGCAGGTGCATTGGTGCGGCACGGCGGACGAGGCGCGCGCGGCGGTGCTGCGCATCTGCGAAGCGGCCGGCGCCCGCACCGTCACCAAGGGCAAGTCGATGATCAGCGAGGAGCTGGGC
The DNA here is from genome assembly GCA_963719345.1 of uncultured Alphaproteobacteria bacterium. Classification (GTDB taxonomy): domain Bacteria; phylum Pseudomonadota; class Alphaproteobacteria; order Acetobacterales; family Acetobacteraceae; genus CAVRCA01. The sequence continues at coordinate 1,346,078 of CAVRCA010000001.1, read as the reverse complement.
ATCAACGAGCATCTGGAGCAACACGGCATCGAGCCGGTGGAGACCGATCTCGGCGAATACATCATCCAGCTCCGCCACGAATTGCCGAGCCACATCATCGCGCCCGCCTTCCACCTCAACCGGGAGGATTGGGAGGCGAGCTTCCGGGCGTCGCACACCGATCTGCCGGCCGACCGGGTGTTTGCCGAGCGGCGCGACATCCTCACCGAGGCGCGCGGCCGGCTGCGCGCCCGTTTTCTCGCCGCCGATGTCGGCATCACCGGCGCCAATTTCCTGATCGCCGAGACCGGCAGCAGCGTCATCGTCACCAACGAGGGCAACGGCGACCTGACGCAGACCCTGCCGCGCGTCCACATCGTGCTGGCCAGCATCGAGAAGGTGGTTCCGACCCTCGAGGACGCGACCAGCCTGCTGCGGCTGCTTGCCCGCTCGGCCACCGGGCAGGATTTCTCCGTCTACACCACGTTTTCCACGGGTGGCCGGCGACCGGGCGACCTCGACGGCCCGGACGAGTACCACGTCGTGCTGGTCGACAACGGCCGCTCCGCCATGCTGGGGACCGAGTTCCAGGACATGCTGCGCTGCATCCGTTGCGCCGCGTGCATGAACCACTGTCCGGTGTACGGCGCGATCGGCGGCCACGCCTACGGGTGGGTCTATCCCGGCCCGATGGGAAGCGTGCTGACGCCCTCCCTGATCGGCGTCGACCGGGCCGGCAACCTGCCGAACGCGTCGACCTTCTGCGGCAAGTGCGAGAGCGTCTGCCCGGTGAAGATCCCGCTGCCGGGGTTGATGCGCCACTGGCGGGAGCGCGAGTTCGAGCGCCACCTGACGCCCGCGACGGTGCGCAGCAATCTCGGCCTGTGGGCTTGGTTCGCCCGTCGGCCGGCGCTCTATCGGATGGCGACAAGGGCGGCGGCGGCTTCGCTCGGCGCGCTCGGGCGGCGGCGCGGCCGGTTTGCCTCGCTGCCCTTCGCCGGCGGCTGGACAAGCGGGCGCGACCTGCCGGCGCCGGAGGGGGACACGTTCTTTGCCCGCTACGCCCGGACCCAGCGCGGCCGGCCGGCCCGATAGGGGGGAGGGCGTGAGCGAGGATGGCGGCAAGCGGGCGGTCTTGGGCGCGATCCGGCGCGGCCTCCGCCGGGGTGCGCTGCCCGCCGATCAGGCCGACCTGCTGCGCACCCGCATGGCGCAGCATCCGCGACACCTGATCCCCGCCCGCAGCCGGCTGCCGCGTCCCGGGCAGATCGACCTGTTCGTCACCATGGTCGAACGTGAATACGGCACGGTCGCGCGGCTGGCGGATTTTTCCGCCGTGCCCGCCGCCGTCGCCGACTACCTCGCCGTGCAGAACCTGCCCTCCGGTTTCACCATGGCGCCGCACCCGGAACTGCGCGCCATCCCGTGGTCGGAGCGGCCGCTGCTCGCCATCCGCGAAGGACGCGCCCAGGGCGCCGACACCGTGGCGGTCCAGCACGGCTTTGCCGGCATCGCGGAGACCGGCACGCTCATGCTGCCGTCCGGCCCGCAGCGCCCGACCACGCTCAACCTGCTGGCCGAGACCGCGATCGTCGTGCTGCGCGCCAGCCGCGTGGTCGGTGCCTACGAGGAGGCCTGGGACCTGCTGCGCACCGAGCACGGGAACGGGGTCATGCCGCGCAACGTCATGCTGGTGACCGGCGTGTCGCGCTCGGCCGACATCGAGCAGACCTTAGAACTCGGAGCACACGGCCCGCGCCGGCTGCACGTTCTGCTGATCGAGGATGAGCAGCGCGGGAACGAAGTGTGAACATTGGCCTGTTCGGATCAAGTCTGGCACGCCGGGCATGACGGGCTTGTGACGGGGAACCATTGAGTTCCGCTCGATCACCTGGAGCGCACCTTCGCCGACAGCTACCGCAAGGAAATCGACCAGGAAGACAACGTCTGGCGGACGCTGCCCTTCTTCGCCGCGACCTTGGCGGTGCAGATCGGCGGCCTGACCCAACTGCGCGAACCCATCCTGCGGGTCAATGGCTGGACGTCGTGGGTCGCCGGCTCCCTCGGCGTCCTTGTCGGAATAGCAACGTTTGTTGCTATTTTGTTCCTTGCGCGGTCCATTGCCGCTGCGAAGTTTATCTACATTGCCAGCGAACCCAGCATCCTTGAGTATGTAACCGAGCTGGAACGCGCCGAGCGGGAAGGCGAATTGCCCGGCGAGGACGCTCTGGTCACCTTCAAGCGCTTCCTGGTTCGGCAATATGCGGCGACGACCGACAATAACCGGGCGATCAACCGCCATCGCGCTGAAATGCGCACGATCGCAGGCATCGCCACCTTGGTTTCCGTACCTTGCGACGTTCATCCTTGGCGCGGTTACTATCGCTTACCAGATAAGCACCGGTTCCTAGTTAGGAGGGCCGCATGCCGTTCGATCAGGCCAAGCCGCAGCCGCCCCACCCGCGGCGATCGCCGGAGCCGCCGCCGCTCAGGGTCGTGCGCAAGGGCTGGTTCACGGTGCGCGAATCGACCGAGACGCTGGAGCAGGTCGAGCGCGCGAATGAGGAACGCCGCAAGCGTGAGCAGCAGGGCTGATCGGTTGGCTGACCGCCGTCGTTTCACCTGATCCGATTATTTTCCTATGACGATATTTGTTTTCCGCTAACGGCATTTCACTGGCCGAATTCGCGTGGACATCATTGCCGCTGACGAACGCATGAGTTCCGGCCACCGATCCCGGCTGAGCGAGGACGATCGCGCCGATTGGGCGCGCTACGCACGGCACGTGGTGCCGTTGCCGGGCCGGCTACGGCCCGAGACGTTCGACCGCGCGCCGCCATCCCCGCCCAGCCCGCCACGCCCGGCGCCCGTCGCCCGCTCCGGCGCTTCTCGGCCGGCGGCGCCGGTCGTCATCGGTGCGCAGCCCGCCGGCGTCGACACCGCCACTTGGCAGCGCTTTCGCACCGGCAAGCTGGCCGCCGCTCGCGCGCTCGATCTGCACGGGCGCACGGCGCAGCGCTCGTATCACGCCCTCGAGGGGTTCCTGCGCACCGCGCACGCGGATCGGCTGCGCTGCGTCGAGGTGATCACCGGACGGGGGGCGGGCGAGGAGGGCGGGGTGCTCCGCCGCGAATTGCCGATGTGGCTCAACCTCGGCCAGATCCGACCGATGATCCTGGCGGCGGCGCATCCGCATCCGGCCAATCCCGGCTCGGTGCGCCTGCTGCTCCGGCGGGTGCGCTGAGCTTCGGCCGCTCTCAAGCCCGGGAGGCCGGGTGATGGTCCGAGAATTGCTTTCCTGCGCCGTCGATGACGCGCCAGCTGCTCCGGAGCGGCGGGGCGACGACGCCGGGAAGATCGCCATGCCGAACCTCGTCCATCCCGTAGACGAACGCCTGCCCGTCGCCAAGCTGGTGCCGTTGGCGGTCCAGCATGTGCTTGTGATGTATGCGGGCGCGGTCGCGGTGCCGCTGATCATCGGCCGGGCGGTCAACCTGCCGCCCGACCAGGTGGCGTTCCTGATCAGCGCCGACCTGTTCGCCTGCGGTCTCGCCACGCATCGTCCAGAGCTTGGGGGTTTCCGGGCGTCGGCATCCGGCTGCCGGTGATGATGGGCGTCACCTTCGCGTCGGTCGGACCGATGCTCTCGATGGCGGCCGCACCGGACATCGGGCTGCTCGGCATCTACGGCGCGGTCATCGGGGCTGGCCTGTTCGGCGTGCTGGCCGCTCCGTTCATCAGCCGGTTGCTGCCGCTGTTCCCGCCGGTGGTCACCGGCACCATCATCCTGGTGATCGGCGTCTCGCTGATGCGGGTGGGCATTAATTGGGCAGGAGGTGGACTGCCCACGATCACCAAACTGGTCGACGGCGTCCCGGCCGCGGTTCCCAATCCGGTTTTCGGCCAACTCGCCGGGCTCGCCATCGCCCTGTTCGTGCTGATCGTGATTCTTTCCCTCATCAAATGGGGACAGGGCTTCGTCGCCAACGTCGCGGTGCTGCTCGGCATCGTCGCCGGCGCGATCGTGGCGTCGCTGATCGGGTTGATGCATTTCGACCGGGTCGCGACCGCGAGCTGGTTCGACATCGTGCTGCCGTTCCACTTCGGGATGCCGGTGTTTCACCCGATCCCGATCGTGACGATGTGCATCGTCATGGTGGTGGTGATGATCGAGTCGCTCGGGATGTTCCTCGCTCTCAGCGAGATCACCGGCAAGCCGATCGACCAGACCGCGCTGACGCGGGGCCTCCGCGCCGATGGCGTGGGCACCATGATCGGCGGCGTGTTCAACACATTCCCCTACACGTCGTTCTCGCAGAACGTCGGCCTGGTCGGCGTAACGGGCGTCCGATCGCGCTGGGTCACCGTCGTCGGCGGCTTCATCATGCTGGTGCTGGGGCTGCTGCCGAAGATGGCGGCGCTGGTCGAGGCGGTGCCGCAGGTCGTGCTCGGGGGCGCCGGGCTGGTGATGTTCGGCATGGTCGCGGCGACCGGGGCGCGCATCCTCACCGGCGTGAACTTCAAGGCCAATCCCAACAATCTGTTCGTGGTCGCCGTGTCGGTCGGGTTCGGGATGATCCCGCTCGTCGCACCCACCTTCTTCCACAATCTGCCGCATGAATTGCAGCCGCTGCTGAAGTCGGGGATTTTGCTGTCGGCGGTGGTTTCGGTGATCCTGAACGTGTTCCTGAACGGGCTCGGCAGCATCGAGGCGGCGCGCGGCGAGATCGCCGCCGCGGCCGCCGCTGCCGAACATGTTTAGGCGCCAGGGTCGCCCAAATCCTTCTCCCGTTGGAGCCTACGATGGGCGCGGACCTGGGTGAGGAACGCGGCACAGCAGACCAAAAGGCCAAGAACAAAGACCGGCAGGACGACATACGTGAGAACGCCGGCAAGCGTCATCGCATCCCACCAGAGGCGTCGCGGACCGTTCGGGACCTAGGACCTTATCGTTGGGGGGACGCCGTGCGCGGGGGCGTGGCGCTGGTTCCGGGATCGGTTCCGGCAGCGTGCCCGCTTGGCGTCGTTGAGGGGGCGCCGCTGGTCGTGCCCCCGGTGGCGCCGCCCCGAGTGTTTGAGCTTCCGTTTGTGCCGCTGTCCCCGCCCGACGTCGTCCCGCTACCCGTCGGCCCGGTCGCGTTGGCGCCGCCTTGGGCCAGGGCGACGCCCGGGATGCTCAGGGCAAGTGCCAATACCGCAACCGTAAGTTTCTTCATGGCGTCCGTTCCTTCCGACGCTTGGGTTTCAACTGCGCTTGGCTGGGCGCGCCGGCCCGTCGTCTCCGACAAGGGCTCGGCCTGAACATTCGTCGGTCTCATGGGTTGCATGCCCAGCCCCGCATACTCGCCCTGATCGACGGAGTTTTGAGGACGTGCTCCTGACCCCGTTCAAGACCTCATTGGCGGCGGCGGAGCAGGAACCGCTGCGTACCATCGAGCACCAGTTCGCGACGTTGATTGTGCACCGTGCTCGACAGCCCGACCACGCCCGTCGTGCGGCCGGGGGTCAGCTCGCTCACTTGCAGCGCCGGATAGATCGTGTCGCCGGCAAACACCGGCTTGTGGAACCGGCTGGATTGTTCGAGGAAACCCACCAGCAACTCCTCGACGAGATACGGAAACAGCCCGGCGCCCGGTGCCGTCTGGATGACGGTCTGGAAGCCGTGCGCCAGCATGTGCGGCATGCCGCGCGTCCGACAGTACTCGGCGTCGTAATGGACCGGGTGGTTGTCGCCGCTCGCCGCCTGGAACGCGAGGAAGATCGCCTCCGTCATCGTCCGGCTGGGCAGTACGAAGCGCTCGCCCAGCGAGAAATCCTCGAACCAGCGTTGTCGCCGCGACCATGCGGTGCTGGCCGCGGGGTCAAATCCGCTCACAACGCGCCCGAGCCGCGCAGATCGGCGATCTCGTTCTCCGCATAGCCGAGTTCGCGCAGCACCGCGTCGGTGTGTTCGCCCAACGCCGGCACGTCGCCCATCACCGCCTCGAAATCGCCAAAAGTAAACGGCGGCAGCAAGGCCCGGATCGGGCCGCCCGGCGTGCCGACCTCACGCCAGCGGTCCCGCGCGGCGAGCTGCGGATGGTTCCACACATCCATCGGCTCGTTCAGCCGCCCGTTGGCAATGCCAGCCCGGTCGAGCGACGCGATGACGTCCCGTGAGGTCATGGTGGTGAACAGCGCCTCGATCAGCGCAGTCAGTTCGGGGCGGTGCTCGACGCGGGCCTTGTTGGTGGCAAAGCGCGGGTGTTCTCCGAGTTCGGGCTGGCCCAGCACGTCGCGCGCGAAAACAACCCATTCGCGGTCATTCTGCAGACCAAAGATCACTTGCCCGTCGGCGGTCCGGTGCGCCCCGTAGGGTGCCACCAGCGGATTGCTCGCCGCCTCCCGCACCCAGGGCTGGTGGCCGTACGCCGCCCGGTACATCGGATAGTGGATCCACTCCGCCAGCGCCTCCAGCATCGCGACCTTCACCGACGCACCCTGGCCAGTTCGCTCACGGCGCAGCAGGGCCGCCAGGATGCCCTGGTGCGCGTAGGTGCCGGTGCAGATGTCAGCGAGGGAAATACCGACGCGGGCGGGCTGCTCCGGCGTGCCGGTGATGCTGATGACCCCGGATTCCGCCTGGATCAGCAGGTCATAGGCTTTTTTCTGGGCATACGGTCCGCTTTCGCCGTAGCCGGAAATGTCGCAGACCACGATGCGCGGGTCGGTCGCCGACAGTGTCTCGTAATCGAGGCCGAGCCGGGCGGCGGCGCCCGGGGCGAGGTTCTGCACCACCACGTCGGCGCGCGCGACCAGCTTGCCGAGCACGTCGCGGGCGCGCTTGTGCTTGACGTCGAGGGTGACGCTCTGCTTGCCCCGGTTGAGCCAGACGAAATTGGTCGATTGTCCGTGCGCCGCGCTGTCGTAGCCGCGCGCGAAATCGCCCGCGCCGGGCCGCTCGATCTTGACCACGGAGGCGCCGAGATCGGCCAGGTGCCGGGTGCAGATCGGCCCGGCCACCGCGTGCTCGAGCGCCACGACACGCATCCCCTCCAACGGTCGCACGGCCACCTCCCGGATTCTTGCGGAGCGAGCAAAGCGTCCGGGATCGCGGCTGTCAAAGCGCCCTGGTCGCGGACTGACCGATCGCCGGCAGCTCCTCCGTCATGCCGGCCAGCACTTCGGCGACGTGGCGGGCCTGCACCGGGCTGCCCTCGCGACTGAGCCGTCCGGCGATGTTGAGCAGGCAGCCCATGTCGCCGGCCAGCACCGTGCCGGCGCCGGTCGAGCCGATGTCGCGGGTCTTGTCGGCCGCCATGCGGACCGAGATTTCGGGGTATTTCACGCAGAACGTGCCGCCAAAACCGCAGCAGGTCTCCGGTTCAGCCATCTCGGCGATACGCGCTCCCATCGCCGCCAGCAACCGGCGGGGCTGCTGCTTGATGCCGAGCTCGCGCAGACCGGCGCAGAAATCGTGGTAGGTGACGGTCGTCCCGGCCGGCGCTTGCGTCCCCACGGCGTCGACCTTCAGCACGTCGGTCAGGAAACTGACCAGCTCGTAGGTGCGGGACGCGAGCGCGTCGGCGCGGGCGCGCAGATTGGGGTCGTCGTCGAACAGGTGCGGCATGTGCGTCCGCAGCATCCCGCCGCACGAGCCCGAGGGCACCACCACGTAGTCGTAGCCCGAGAACGCTTCGAGGATGCCGCGCGCGAGGTCGGCCGTGGTGGCGCGGTCGCCCGAATTGTAGGCCGGCTGGCCGCAGCAGGTCTGGGCGCGCGGCACCTCGACGAGGCAGCCGGCCTGTTCCAGCAGGCGGATCGCCGCGAACCCCACCGTCGGGCGGTGAAGGTCCACGAGGCAGGTGACGAACAGCGCCACACGCGGCTTGGCGCCGGGCATGTGGTCCTCCTCAAGCCCCGCTGCGGGCGGCGACCAGCCGCCAGCTCGGGTCGCGCGAGGTGAGGTCGCGTTCAAAAGTCCAGATGTCGGTGATCTCCGTCACGGCGTCCGCGCCGGTGACGATCCGGCCGTCCTTGCCGGTGATCATGCTCACCTGGTCGGAGACGAAGCGGACCGTGATCGAGGCGAGCGTGCCGCGCAGGTCGGCGGCCTCGATCGTCGCGGCCGGGATCGTTCGGACGTCGGAGGTCTGGGTTTCGCCGGCGGCCTCGCGCGCGTCGATGGCGGCGGAGAAGCTGCGGAACGTCTCCTCGGAGAGCAGGTTGCGCAGGCTCTCCCGGTTGCCGGCGGCGAACGCCTCGACGATCATGCGGAACGCCTGCTCGGCGCCGGCGAGAAAACGGCCGGCGTCGAAGCTGCGATCAACCTGCTGCATGCGGATGAGGACCGTGCCCGCCGGGCTCGCCGGGTCCGGCACGGCGCGGGCGGGGGCGGCGGCGACCGGCTCGGCGCGTCCGTCGATCGTGGGCGGGGGGCTGCCCGCCTCCGGCGCCTGATACGCCCGCGGCGGCCGTTCGTAGCCCGTGCGGCGACCCAGGATGCTGCGCAGGCGCAGCACCAGGAAGCCCGCGATCATCGCGAACAGGACAAGGTCGATCGGAAAACCGCTGGAGCCCATCATTGCTCTCCCTGGTCAACAGATAGGGCGCGGGGGCCTGTCGCACAACAAATGTCGGCGAAGCCCCAGGCTGGAGGCAGGGATTGCGGCGCGCCGGGACGGCGGCTATTGCCCAGGCATGATCCTGCTGCGCCACGGCCAGAGCGAGTTCAACCGGCATTTCACCGTCACGCGACGCGATCCGGGGATCGCCGATCCCAGGCTGACCGAACTCGGCCAAGCCCAGGCGGAGGAGGCGGCGATGGCACTCTCGGCCGAGCGGATCAGCCGGATCATCTGCTCGCCCTACACGCGCGCGCTGCAGACGGCGGCGCCGGTGGCCAACCGCCTGCGGGCGCCGGTGTTCGTCAACCCGGTGGTGCGGGAGCGCTACTCGTTCAGCTGCGACATCGGTTCGCCGCGCACCGCCTTGGAGCTCGCCTGGCCCGAGCACGATTTCAGCGCCATCGAGGAGATCTGGTGGCCCACGGTCGAGGAGCCCGAGGCGGCGATCGAGGCCCGCGCGGCGCTGTTCCGCGCCGAGATCGCCGCCTTGCCGGACTGGGCCGATACGCTGGTGATCAGCCATTGGGGTTTTCTCCTCTGCATGACCGGCCAGAGCGTGCCCAACGGACAGTGGCTGCGCTGCGATCCGACGACCCCGCCGCCCGAGCAGGTAGTCTGGAAGGTTTGACCCCGGAAGGTTTGATCCTGGACGGTGTGGCCCGGGCGGGCTGGCGGGCGGCAGATCCAGCAGCGTGATGGCGCCCGCGGACCGACCGTGCTACCGGCCCCGCACCGACAAGGAACCCCGCCATGTCCGAGACAGCTCCCGACCCGCAAGCCCAGGCGCAGATCCCGCCGCTGGTGGTCAACATCCAGTATGTAAAGGATCTTTCCTTCGAGGTGCCGAACGCGCCGGGCATCTACACTCAGTTGCGCGCACAGCCGCAGGTCAACATCAACCTCGACGTCAATGCACGGCGGTTGCAGGACAACCAGCATGTCTACGAGGTCACCCTGCTGATCCGCGCCGAGGCGCGCGACCCCGGGCCGGGGGCCGCCGGCGCGTCGTCGGGCAACGGGGCGGGGCAGGCGGGTGCGCCGCCAGCCGGGGCTTTCGCGGCCGACGCGCCGACCGTGTTCGTCGCCGAACTCGCCTACGCCGGCGTGTTCACGCTCAGCAACCTGCCCGACAACGCGATCGAGCCGGTGCTGCTCGTCGAGTGCCCGCGCATCCTGTTCCCGTTCGCCCGCAACATCCTGTCCGACATCACCCGCGAGGGTGGTTTCCCGCCGGTGCTGCTGCAGCCGATCGATTTCGTCGCCCTTTGGCAGAGCCGCCGCGGTCAGGTCGAGGGCCAGCCGATCGCGCAGGTTTAGATGCCAGTCCGGAACCGTCGCGTTCCCGTCACGTTCATGCCTCCGGGTTGATTGCCGTGCTGCGAAGACGGGGGCGCTGAGTGTGAGTGACGCCGATTACGTTGATTTGCTCGATGAACTTGATCGGCTGATCAATGATCCTGAGGTGCCGATGGAAGCGCACCGGGTCTGGGGACTTGCCGCCGAGCTGTCGCAGCGGAACCCCGGCCAGGCTGGCGGGCTCGCGGGTGGCTCGCTTCGGGGTGGCTCAACCGGGCGGGTCTAGCGTCGCGCCGATCAGGAACTCGCGATTGCCCTCCGGCCCGGTGATCGGGCTTTCGGTGACGCCGAACACCCGCCACCCTAGTAGCCCGGCCCACCAAGCGGCGATGCGGGCGCACACGGCTTGGTGGATTGCGGGGTCGCGCACCACGCCCTTGCTGCCCACCGCCGAGCGCCCCGCCTCGAACTGAGGTTTTATCAGTGCGATCGCCCAGGCACCTGGCGTGCAGAGGCTGAGAGCGGCGGGCAGCACGGTTTGCAGGCCGATGAAGCTGGCGTCGCAGACCACGGCCGCCACCGGTTCGGGCACGATCGCCGCTGTCAGCGCGCGGGCGTTGGTCCGCTCGTGGACCACCACCCTCGGGTCAGTGCGCAGGCGCCAGGCAAGCTGGCCGTGGCCGACGTCGACGGCGTGGACCCGCGCGGCGCCGTGCGCCAGCAGCACGTCGGTGAACCCGCCGGTCGAGGCGCCGATGTCGAGGCAGATGCGCCCGTCAGGGGAGAAACCGAAATGCGCCAGCCCGTGGGCGAGCTTGAGGCCGCCCCGCGACACCCACGGATGCGGCTGGCCACGGACCTCCAGCGGCGCGTCGGCCGCCAGCGCCTCCCCGGCTTTCGCTACCCGTCGTTCGCCGGAAAAAACCTGCCCGGCCAGGATGAGCGCCTGGGCGCGGGCCCGGCTCTCGGCCAAGCCGCGATCGACCAGCGCCTGATCGGCCCGCCGCCTGGAGGCGATCAGGTTGGCCGGCTTCAGGCGCTGGCGGCGCCGCGCTCGGCGCCCGCCACCCCGAGTGCGGCGAGGGCGGTGTTGGTGATGTCGCGGTGGGTGAGGCCGGCGTCGGCGAGCTGGCGGGGCTGGCTGTCGTGGTCGATGAAGCGGTCGGGCAGGGTCAGCGGCCGGAACTTGAGGCCGCCGTCGAGCAGCCCGCGCCAGGCCAGGTGGTGCATCACCGCCGCCCCGAAACCGCCCGCCGCGCCCTCCTCGATGGTGATCAGCACCGCGTGGTGGCGCGCCAGCTGCTCGAGCAGCGCCGCGTCCAGCGGCTTGGCGAACCGCGCGTCCACCACCGTCGCCCCGAGCCCGCGCGCCGCCAGCTCGTCGGCCGCCCGCAGCGCGTCGCCGAGCCGCGTGCCGAGCGAGACCAGCGCCACCGAACTGCCCTCCCGCAGCACCCGGCCGCGGCCGAGCGGCAAAATCTCCGGCACCGCCGGCAGCGCCACCCCGGTGCCCTCGCCGCGCGGGTAGCGCACGGCACTCGGCCGGTCGTCGATCGACGCCGCCGTCGCCACCATGTGCACCAGCTCCGCCTCGTCGGACGGCGCCATCAGCACCATCCCCGGCAGGCAGCCGAGATAGGCGAGGTCGAAGCTGCCGGCATGCGTCGCCCCGTCCGCCCCCACCAGCCCCGCCCGGTCCATCGCAAAGCGGACGGGCAGCGACTGGATCGCCACGTCGTGCACCACCTGGTCGTAGGCGCGCTGCAAGAACGTCGAGTAGATCGCGCAGAATGGCTTGAGCCCCTCGCTCGCCATGCCGGCGGCGAACGTCACCGCGTGCTGCTCGGCGATGCCGACGTCAAAGCAGCGCTCCGGAAACCGCTTGGCGAAGCGGTCGAGCCCGGTGCCCGACGGCATCGCCGCGGTGATCGCGACGATCGCCGGATCGCGCTCGGCGAGGTCGCCCAGCGCGTCGGCAAACACCTTCTGGTAGGCCGGCGGCCCCGGCGGCGCCTTCGCCTGCTCGCCGGTGACGACGTTGAACTTGGCCACCGAATGCAGCTTGTCGGCCGCCCCCTCGGCCAGCGCGTAGCCCTTGCCCTTCTGGGTGATCGCGTGGACCAGGATCGGCCCGCTCTCCTCCGCCTCGCGCACGTTGCGCAGCACCGGGAGCAGGTGGTCGAGGTTGTGGCCGTCGATCGGCCCGACATAGTAGAACCCCAGCTCCTCGAACAAGGTGCCGCCGGTCAGGATGCCGCGGGCATATTCCTCCGCCCGCCGCGCCGTCCGCTCGAGACCCTTGGGAAAGCGTTTCGCCATCCGCGCCGCCAGCTCGCGGAGCGAGAGGAAGGACCGCGACGACATCAGCCGCGACAGGTAGGCGCTCATCGCGCCCACCGGCGGCGCGATCGACATGTCGTTGTCGTTGAGGATGACCACCAGCCGCGAGTGCAGCGCGCCGGCGTTGTTCATCGCCTCATACGCCATCCCGGCGCTCATCGCCCCGTCGCCGATGACGCAGATGACGTTCTGCTCGGGTTTCCCCAACAGGTCGCGCGCCACCGCCATCCCCAGCCCGGCCGAGATCGAGGTCGACGAATGCGCCGCGCCGAACGGGTCGTAGTCGCTCTCGCTGCGGCGGGTGAAGCCCGACAGGCCGCCGCCCTGGCGCAGGGTGCGGATGCGGTCGCGCCGGCCGGTCAGGATCTTGTGCGGGTAGGCCTGGTGGCCGACGTCCCAGATCAGCCGGTCCGACGGCGTGTCGAACACCGCGTGGATCGCCACCGTCAGCTCGACCACCCCGAGCCCGGCGCCGAGATGGCCGCCGGTCACCGACACCGCGTCGATCGTCTCCGCCCGCAACTCGTCGGCCAACTGCCGCAACTGCTCGGCCGAGAAATTGCGCAGATCCGCCGGAACCCGAACCCGGTCCAGCAACGGCGTGCTCACGCAACTCATGGGATCGCTCTCTTTGGCAGAAGCATCAACTGGCCGGGCGGAGCGCGAGCGAGCCGTCCGCCCGCTCGACGATTGCGGCGACGCGGGCCTCGGCCTCGGCAAGCTTGGCCTCGCAATGTCGTCGCAGCGTGGCTCCGCGCTCGTAGGCGGAGATCGCATCCTCAAGTTTCTGCTGGCCGCCTTCAAGGCCACGCACGATCTGCTCGAGCTCGGCCAGTGCGTCCTCGAAGGACATGGTCTCCACCAGAGGCAGACCCGCCCCACCTTCCGGCCGTGGGCTGGCCGGCCGCTTGACGTCGGACAATGCGAACTCCTCAGTCTCGTCTCGGCGATGGTCCTAACGGGTCGGACGCGGCCCGCCAAGCCCTGCGTTCATGCTGGCCGCCACAGTACGCCGCGACGGTTGCGCCCGGTCGCGTTCCGTGCTCTACGCCGCCGCTTCCCTGCCGGGGCGACGGCATCGTCCCCGGCTGTGCCCACGTTCCCTGTCGGAACGGGCCCGATCCAGGCCGCGGGCGGAAACAAGCCAGAGGGAGAACAGAATGCCGCTATACGAATGCGTGCTGATCGCACGCAACGATGTGACGCAGCAACAGGTCGAGGCTGTCGCCGACCAGATCGCCACCCAGCTGGAAGGCGACGGCGGTGCGGTTCAGAAGCGCGAGTATTGGGGCCTGCGCAGCCTGTCGTACCGGATCAAGAAGAACCGCAAGGGCCACTACATGCTGCTCGGCCTTGACGCCAAGCCGGCGTCGCTGACCGAGATGGAGCGCCAGCTTCGGCTCAACGAGGACATCCTGCGGTTCATGTCGATCCGGGTCGATGCGATCGAGGAGGCGCCCTCGGCCATCCTGTCGCGCAAGTCCGACGAGCGCGAGCGTGGTTTCCGTGGGCCCAAGCCGGCCGGGCGGTTCGAGAGCGGGCGGCGGCGCGGCTACGACGAGCGCGAGGAGTTCCGCGCCCGCGGCACCGACGAGTTCGCGCCGCGCGAAGATTTTCGCCAGAATCCGGAGGAGTAGGCCGCGATGTCCGACACGATCGAGGTCAATCCAGCCGCCCGCCGCGCCGCGGTCGGCGCCCGGCGGCCGTTCTACCGACGGCGCAAATCCTGCCCGTTCTCCGGCCCGAACGCGCCGAAGATCGACTACAAGGACGTCCGGCTGCTGTCGCGCTTCCTCAGCGAGCGCGGCAAGATCGTGCCGTCCCGGATCACGGCGGTTTCCGCCAAGAAGCAGCGCGAGCTGGCGGTCGCGATCAAGCGCGCCCGGTTCCTCGCCCTGCTGCCCTACATCGTGAGCTGAGGAGGCGGGCATGGCGGCCGTCGAACTGATCCTGCTCCAGCGCGTCGACAAGCTCGGGCAGATGGGCGAAGTGGTGAAGGTGAAGCCCGGTTTCGCGCGCAACTATCTGTTGCCGCAGAAGAAGGCGCTGCGCGCGACCAAGGATAACCGGGCGCGCTTCCAGGAGCAGCGTGCCCAGCTCGAGGCGCAGAACATCCGTCGTCGCGAGGAAGCGGAGCGGATCGCCGAGCGGGTCGGCGGATTGTCGGTGATGATCATCCGCCAAGCGGGCGAGTCGGGCAGCCTCTATGGCTCGGTGTCGGCCCGGGACATCGCGGAAGGCGCGACCGCGGGCGGCCTGACGGTGAACCGCTCGCAGGTTGTCCTTGAGCATCCGATCAAGACGCTCGGGTTGAGCAAGGTTCGCGTGGTCCTGCATCCCGAGGTTTCAATCCCCGTGACGGTGAACGTCGCGCGAAGCCAGGAGGAGGCCGAGCGTCAGGCACGCGGCGAGACGATCGGCGCGGAGCAACCGGACGACGATCAACCCACCTTGCCGGACGACCTGTTCGAGACCGGCGCGCAGTCGGAGCGGCCGGGACTCTGATCCGTCGGGAGGACGGAATGCCGCGGGCGCAGCCGGTCCGGCGCGCCGCCCGCCTGCTGTTGCTGCCGCCCGTCGAGCGATCCCGGGTGCCCGTCCGGGGTCGTTTCGCCGTCTCGTGATCCGCACCAGGTACCGGTCCGCCCAGCAAGCAGGATCGGCGGGGACTTTAACGTTTCGTTGATGTTGCCTACATTCGCTTGGCAATCCGTGGCACTGCGGAGACAGAGCGATGCAGGCGGCGCTGGACGCGATTCTCAGGCGTTTCATTGCGAATGGACGGCTTACGGTCGAGTGGCCGGACGGAGGGCGGACCGTCTACGCCGGGTCTGCGGGTAGCGGCCCCGATGCCGCAATCGCCATCCGAACTCGCCGCGCCATCCGCCTGCTCGTGCTCAATCCGTCCCTGGGCGCGGGAGAAACCTACATGGACGGCGATCTCGAGCCGGTCGGGTGCAGCGTCTACGACATGCTGGACGTGTTCGTGACCAATCTCGAGGCCAACACAAGGGGTCATCCATTCGCTTACATGCGTAATCTCCTCGGCGCTGCCGGGCGCCGGATCGACCAGTTCAACCCGGCCGGACGCGCGCAGCGCAACGTCGCGCATCATTACGACCTCAACGGCCGGCTCTACAGCCTCTTTCTCGATCGTGACCGGCAGTATTCCTGCGCCTATTTCCCGCGTGGCGACGAGACCCTGGAAGAGGCGCAAGCCGCCAAAAAGCGGCACATTGCGGCCAAGCTGTATCTCGATCGCCCCGACCTGACGGTGCTCGACATCGGCTGCGGCTGGGGCGGCCTGGCGCTGACCTTGGCCCGGGATTACGGGGCGCGCGTGACCGGGATCACGCTGTCGGCCGAGCAGCTCGGCGAGGCGCGGGCGCGCGCCGCCGCGGAGGGCCTCGCCGACCGGGTGAACTTCGAGTTGCTCGACTACCGGGCGATGGACCGGCCGTTCGACCGCGTCGTGTCGGTCGGCATGTTCGAGCATGTCGGGGTCGTCCATTTCGGGCAGTTCTTCGAAACCATGCGGCGCTGCCTGCGGCCCGATGGGGTCGCGTTGCTGCACTATATCGGCCGCACCGACGGCCCCGGCGGCACCAACGCCTGGATCAAGAAATACATTTTTCCGGGCGGCTACTGTCCGGCGCTCAGCGAGGTGACGGCGGCGATCGAGAAATCTCGCCTCATGCCCACCGACATCGAGGTGCTGCGCCTGCACTACGCCGAGACGCTGCGCCACTGGCGCCGTAGGTTCGCGGCCAATCGCGACGCCATCGCTTCCTTGTACGACGAGCGCTTCTGCCGCATGTTCGAGTTCTATCTGGCGGCATCGGAGATCGTGTTCCGGCGCGCGGGGCAGGTCGTGCATCAGATCCAGCTCGGCCACCAGACCACCAGTGCCCCGCTTACCCGCGACTACATCACCGAGGCCGAACGCCGCCCGCTGCGGACGACGGTACACGCCACGGGGAGGTGATCGCCTTACCGCCGGCGTCAGCCCGGCGGCTGCACGGTCGGCGCCGGAATACTCTCGATCATGACGTTGATGCACGCCGGCTTGCCGCTGGCGAGCGCGCGCTCGATGGCGCCCGGCAGGTCGGCCGCACGCTCCACCAGCTCGCCGTGGCCGCCGAGCGCCGCCGCCACGAGGTCGTAGCGCGCGGGGAGCAGTTCGCAGCCGTGCGCCCGGTTGGGGCCATAATCGCGGAGCTGAAGGTTGTGCTCGGCGTTCCACCGCGCGTCGGTGCCGACCACCGCGACGAACGGCAGCTTGCGACGCGCGGCCGTCTCGAACTCCGCCATGTGGAAGCCGAACGTGCCGTCGCCGAGCACTGCGAACACCGGGGAAGCGGAGTCGATCACGCGCGCGGCGAGGGCGAACGGCAGCGAGGCACCGATCGAGCCGCCGACGCCGTTCACCAGCCGCCGCGGCGCGCGCAGCACGCTCTGTCCCCATTGCGCGAACTCGCCGCCGTCGCAGATCAGCACCGTGTCGGGGTCGCGTTCCACGAACGGCTTGCAGCGCGCGGACCACCTCGATCGGATGCAGTTTTCCGGGCGTGGACGAGCCGAGTGTCGCCCAGTCCGCGCGGCCGGTGGTCCATGGAGCGCACGTGCCGCCCGCAGCCACTCGTCCCCGGTGAAATCATACCTGCCCGCCAGCCGGATGAGCTGCTCGGCCGCTACCCGTGTGTCGGCCAGCGTGCCGAACGCGAGCCGGTCGCCGCGCTCGCGCGCCGCGCGTTCGAGAATGAGCGCTTCCGGGTCGATCATGATCCAGCGGCAGGCCGGGTCGAACGCCGGAGCGGCGCCGAACTGCAGCGTGAAATCCAGCGCCTTGCCGAGGAGGACGACGAGATCGGCCTCGCGCGCCACCGCGCTGAAGGCGCCGAGCGTCGCGTCCTTCAGGCCGCGCGGGCTCTCCATGATGCAGGTGCGGCACCCGGGTCGCCGTTTCGATGCGGGCGAGCAGATCGCGCCCGCTGCGGTTCGCAAGCTGCGGCCCGGCGATCAGCAGCGGCCGCTTTGCGCCGGCGATGAGGCGGAGCACGGCGTCGGCGGCGGGCTCGCTCAGTTCGGTCGCGGGGGCGGTGAAGGCGGCGGCGTCGGGCCACACGATCGCCGCTTCGTCGACGGGCTGGTCGAGCAGGTCGGAGGGCAGGCTGAGATGGACCGGTCCCGGCCGGCCGGTGCGCGCGATGCGCAGCGCCCGCGCGACCTCTGCCCCCAGGGCCTCCGCACTGCCCGCCGTCCAGGAGGCTTTCGCGGCTGGGGCCGCCATATCGGCCTGGCGGAGCTCCTGAAAGCCGCCGCGTCCCAGCTCCCAGGTCGCGGCGTGGCCGGACAGCAGCACCATCGGCGCCTCCTGCCCGAGCGCGGTGACCAGGGCGGCCGCTGCGTTGGCGTGGCCCGGGCCGCCCGTCACCATCGCGATCCCCGGCTTGCCGGTCAGCCGGCCGAACGCGTCGGCCATGTGGACCGCCGCCGCCTCGTGGCGCACATGCACGAGATCGAGCCGGGTTTCGATCGCGGCGTCGAACAGCGACATGATGTGGTTGCCCGACAGGGTGAACACGGTGCCGCAGCCGGCCCGCTCCAGGGTGCGCGCGACGATGTCCGCACCGCGCAGGGTTCCGCTCATCGTGTTTCTTCCTTCGTGCCAGCCGGTCGGAGGCGGTCGAACCGACGATCCGACAGCCCAGGCGCGCTGTCCACCCGCGGGTTGCCGCGGCCCGGCTCGCTGGTATTCTGCCCGCGCGAGGCGGTCGCGGCCTCGAGGGGAGGCAACGTCGTGTCGATCTACAGTTTTCCCCGCCGCCCACGTCGCCGCAGGCGGAGGAGGTCCGCGCCGAACTGCGCGATTTTTTGCGCACCGAGCTCGCCACGCGCTCGCCCCGCGAGCGGGCCGAAAGCTGGAACGGCTACGACCCGGCGTTCAGCCGCAAGATGGGCGAGCGCGGCTGGATCGCGATGACCTGGCCCAAGCAGTACGGCGGCCACGAGCGCAGCGCGCTCGAACGCTACGTCGTGCTGGAGGAGACCCTCGCCGCCGGCGCGCCGGTCAGCGCGCACTGGATCGCCGACCGGCAGAGCGGCCCTTTGATCATGCGGGTCGGCACCGAGGAGCAGAAGGAGAACATTCTGCCCCGCATCGCGCGCGGCGAGGCCTATTTCTGCATCGGCATGAGCGAGCCCGACACCGGCTCCGACCTCGCCTCGGTGCGCACGCGAGCCAGCAAGGTGCAGGGTGGCTACCTGGTGAACGGCACCAAGGTTTGGACCTCCTTCGCGCACCTCTCCGACTACATGATCCTGTTCTGCCGCACCGGCGCGCCGGACAGCGCCAACCGGCATGGCGGGTTCAGCCAGTTCCTGGTCGATCTCAAGCACACGCCGGGCCTGAAGATCAGCCCGATCTACGCGCTCACCGGCGAGCACCATTTCAACGAGGTCGTGTTCCAGGATTGTTTTCTGCCGGAAACCGCGTTGCTCGGCGGCGAGGGCGACGGCTGGAACCAGGTCACCAGCGAGCTCGCGCTTGAGCGCAGCGGGCCGGAGCGCTTCCTCTCCAGCTTTACCCTTCTCGTCGAGCTGGTGCGCGCGCTGGGGCCGGAGCCGTCGGAGCGCGCCGCCGTCGCGGTCGGCCGGCTTTCGGCGCACATCATGACCTTGCGTCGCCTGTCGCGCTCGGTCGCCGGGATGCTGCAGGCGGGCGAGAACCCCGCGTTGCAGGCGGCGATGGTGAAGGACCTCGGCGCGCTGGTCGAGCAGGAAATCCCCGAAATCGCCCGCCTGCTGGTCGACACCGAGCCCACGGCGGATTCGACCCAGGCGTTCTCGGCGGTGCTCGCCCACACGATGCTGCACGCGCCCTCCTTCTCGTTGCGCGGCGGCACGCGGGAAATCCTGCGCGGCATGGTCGCCCGCGGCCTCGGCCTGCGCTGAACACGGAGAGGAAGAAGATGTCCGAGCTGGTACGCTACGAGCAGGATGGCGCGATCGTCACCCTCACGCTCAATCAGCCCGAACGGCGCAACCCGATCTCCGAGCGCGGGATGGTGGATGCGATCGTCGACGCACTCGACCGGCTCAATCGCGGACACCGAGGTGCGCGTCGCGATCCTGACCGGCGCCGGTGCCGGCGTTTTCCTCAGGCGGCGACCTGCGGGCGATGGCGGCCGAGGCGGAAGCACGGGCGCGCCAACCGGTGCATACGCCGCGCTACTACAAGCACGGCATCCAGCGCATCCCGCTCGCCTTCGAGCGGCTGGACGTGCCGATCATCGCCGCGGTGAACGGGGCGGCGATCGGTGCCGGGCTCGATCTCGCCTGCATGTGCGACATCCGCATCGCCGGCGAGAGCGCGCGTTTTGCGGAGAGTTTCGTGAAAGTCGGCCTGATCGCCGGCGACGGCGGCGCCTGGCTGCTGCCGCGCGCGGTCGGGTTTTCCAAGGCCTGCGAGATGGCGTTCACCGGCGACATGCTGGATGCCGCCGAAGCTTTGTCGTGCGGCCTGGTCTCCCGCGTGGTGCCGGATGGCGAACTGATGGCGACTGCTCGCGCGCTCGCCGGGCGCATCGCCGCCAACCCGCCGCACGCGGTCCGGATGACCAAGCGGCTGCTGCTCGAAGGCCGCCATGACCCGGATGGACACATTGCTCGAAATGGCAGCGGCGATGCAGGCGCTGGCCCATGCCACCGCCGACCACCGCGAGGCGACCACCGCGTTCCTGGAGAAGCGCAAGCCGAGCTTTTCCGGCCAATGAAATCTTTCCTGGCAGCTATCCTCCTCGCGTGGACGAGCTTTGTCCGCACACGCGGCGGAACCACCCGAGGCGATCAAGATCGGCTCGCTCTATGCGGCGTCCGGCGCCTATTCCAGCATCTCGCTGACGGCGCACCGCGCCTTGCAGCTCTGGGTGGAGACGAAGAACGCCGACGGCGGCGTCTACGTCAAAGCGTTCGACCGGAAGATACCGGTCAAGCTGATCGACTACGACGACCAGAGTTCCACTGCGACGGCGGCGACCCTCTACAACCAGCTCATCACGCAGGACAAGGTCGACATCCTGGTCGCCGATTCAGGCTCGGTGCTGACCTCCGTGGGCCTGCCGATCGCACGCGAGCACAAGCAGTTGCTGATCGACCAGACCGGCACGGCGCAGGGCTTCTTCACCCCTGACAATCCCTACATCGTGCTCACCTCCGCGCCCTCGTCCGATTCCTGGGCAGGAACGTTCGGCCACTTTCTCGACGATGTCGGCGTCAAGCTCGGCATCAAGCGCGTGTCCTTGCTTTACTCCACGAACGACTTCACCGGCGCGATGGCGACGACGATGCGGCAGATGATCAAGGCCAATCCGGCGCTGCAGCTGGTCTACGACCAGGGCACGCCGACCAGCACCTCCAACTACACGGTGCTGCTGAACAATATCGCGGCCGGCGACCCCGATTGCGTGATCGAGCTTGGCTATCCGCCGAACGACATCGCCTTCCTGCGTAATCTCGAGGACGCCGGGACTCAGTTCAAGATGGTGTTCACGATCTATGCCGGCGACGAGTTCGAGCTGCTCGCGCGCGACGTGGGCGCGGCAGGCATGAAGGATACGACGACCTACGTGACCGCGGCGTTTGTCGATTTCCCGGTCAATTTCGGCCCCACGCGCGAGCAATACGAGCAGGCGTGGGCCAAGCGCTATGCTGGGGCACATCTGGAATTCGGCGTCAACGCGCTGGCGGGCTACAACACCGGGCTGGTGCTGGAGCGCGCGCTTGGCGAGGCGACCAGCCTCGACCAGCTTGAGCTGCGCCGCGCCATCATGAGCTTATCGGGCAGCCTCACCACCTTCATGGGACCGTTTAAGCTCACCGAACAGGGCAAGCAGGTCGGTATCCTGCAACCGGTTGGCCAAGTGAAGCAGCAGCAGACCGGCAAGCTCGCGTTGTTGCCGGTCTTTCCCGAGGAATACGCCAAGACGCAGCCGGTCTATCCGCGACCGTAAAATCTCGGCCCTCGGCGCTCGGTGGCCGGGGTCCGTCAGGGCGTCAGCACGAATCCCTCATAGTCGTTGGCGGCCACGGCGTCGCATTTCTGCTTGTAGCCGGCGAAGCCGCCCACATAGGGCATGAACACACGCGGCTTGCCCGGAATGTTGGCGCCGACATACCAGGAATTGGCCAGCGGATAGAGCGTGCTGTCGGCGACCTCGTTCACGTGCCGCACCCAATCGTCCTGTGCCGCACGGTCGGCTTCGATCCGCGCGTAGCCGCGGGCGCGCATGGTGCGCCAGGCAGTCGGCGACCCAGTCGGTGTGCTGCTCGATGGCGAGGATCATCTGCGTCTTGACGGACGGGCTGCCCGGGCCGGTGATGACGAACATGTTGGGGAAGCCCGGCCACCATCAATCCGAGATAGGTGCGCGGCCCCGCCTCCCATTCGTCGGCCAGCACCGCCGCCGCCCTCGACGCGGATGTCGATTTCGCGCAGGGCGCCGGTCATGGCGTCGAACCCGGTGGCAAACACGATGGCGTCGAACGGGCCGTACTCGGCGTCGCGGGTGCGCAGCCCGGTCGCGGTGATCTCGACGATCGGATCGGCCTTGACGTCTACCAGCGAGACGTTGTTGCGGTTGTAGGTCTCGTAATACTTCGGTATCGAGGCAAAGGCGCTTCGTGCCGATCGGATGATCCTTCGGCGCCAGGATTTCCGCGGTGGCCGGATTGCGGACGATGCCGCGGATCTTTTGGCGCACGAACTCGGACGCGGTGTCGTTCGACGCCTTGTTCACCAGCAGGTCGGTGTAGGAATACAGAAAACTGATGCTGCCGCCTTCCGCCCACTTCGCCTCGTAGGCAAGCCGGCGTTCCTCTTCGCGTCGCTCTCCAGCGCCGATTTCGTTGGCGCCGGATGCCCGGCGATGCCGAACGGTGTGTCCAGCGCCGCGCGGCGTCGCGCCTCGTATTCCGCCTTGTGCCGGCGTTCCTTGTCGGGATCGAGCGGCCGCGTTGCGCGCCGGCAGGCTGAAATTGGCGGTGCGCTGGAACACCGTCAGCTGATCGGCCTCGGCCGCGATGCGCGGGATCATCTGCACGCCCGACGAGCCGGTGCCGATCACGGCGACGCGCAGGCCGGAGAAATCGACGCCCTCGTGCGGCCACAGGCCGGAATGGTACCATCTGCCTCGAAATTTTCCAAGCCGCGGAAGTCCGGGACGCGCGGGGTGGACAAATTGCCGCTCGCCATGACGCAGAACTGGGCGGAGACCACGTCGCCGCCGTCCGTCCCAAGCGTCCAGCGCTTGGCCGCCGGGTCGAACACCGCCGACACCACGCGGGTGTTGAGCTGGATGTCGCGCCGCAGATCGAAGCGGTCCGCCACGTGGTTGATGTAGCGCAGGATTTCGGGTTGCGTGCCGTAGCGCTCCGGCCAGCGCCACTCCTGCTGCAACTCCTCGGAGAAAGAGTAGGAATACTCCAGGCTCTCGACGTCGCAGCGCGCGCCCGGATAGCGGTTCCAGAACCAGGTGCCGCCGACGCCGGACCCGGCCTCGAACACCCGCACGCGCAAGCCGAGGCCGCGCAGCCGGTGCAGCGCATAGAGGCCGCCCAGGCCGCCGCCGACCACCACGACGTCGAAGTGCTGCGCCCGCTGTTCGCCGGCGGGGCGGGGTGAGGACAAGACTTGGGACATCGGCGCGCCTTCAAAAGGGTCGGGTGGAAGGAACCCGCCGCAGTTCGCCCACCCTGTCAAGCTCACGCCTGTCAAGCTCACGCCGGTCAGGCGCTCGCAGCGGATTTGGAAACTATATTCCGCCGGTCTCGCGCAGGGCGGAGATTTCGGCGGCGGCGTAGCCGAGTTCGGCCAATACCTGCTCGGTATGCTCGCCGAGGCGGGGCGGCGGGGTCTGGATGCTGGCGCCGCCATAGGCGAACTTGAAGGCGGCGAGCGGCACGCTGAACGGGCCGTCGATCCCCGGCGCCTCGGTATGGCGATGCAGCACGCCACGCGATTGCAGCTGCGGATCATCCAGCGCCTCGCGCATCATGCGCACCCGCGCCGCCGGGACGTGGCGGGACTGGAAGAAATCCTCCCATTCGTCGGCCGTCTTGCCTGAGCAGGATTTTTTCCAGCAGCGCGGTCTCCTGCGGCCGGTCCGCCTCGCGCGCCTCGTTGCTGTCCTTGATCATCTCCGGGTGCTCCAGCACCGTCCACAGGCGGCGCTGTTGGCGCAGATTGGACGCGCCCAGCATCAGCAGGCCCTCTCGGGTCTGATACGCCCCGCTGGTCGCGAAATTGTGCCGGTTGCCGTGCGGCTTCGGGTGTACGCCGTTGCGCATGTAGCCGGCCAGGTGCGAGCTCATCAGGATCATCGCGACGTCGAGCATCGCCATGTCGATGCGCTGGCCGCGCCCGGTCCGCTCACGCTGGAACAGCGCCGCCGACAGCGCGAACGCGCCCATTGTGCCGGTGGCGTAGTCGATCGCCGGCGAGCCGAACATCACCGGATGGGCGTCGGGGGTCCCGGTCATCGCCATGATGCCGGAAGTTGCCTGGATGACGTGGTCGTAGGCGGTCATGCTGCCGCGCGGGCCGTCCTGACCGAAGGCCGAGAACGACGCGTAGATCAGCCGCGGATTGATCGCCGCCAGCGCCGCGTAGCCGAGGCCGAGTGCCTCGAACGCCCCGGGCCGATAGTTCTCCACCAGCACGTCGGCGGTCTTGACCAGCCGCCGCAGCACCTCGCGACCGGGCTCGGTTTTCAGGTCGAGCGTGATGGAGCGCTTGTTGGACGCCTGGGTCAGGAAGCCGGTGCCCATGCCGGCGGCGTTCAGCGCCCGGTCGGTGCCGGAATCGCGGCTCTGGTCGGGGTCGTCGGGGTGCTCGACCTTGATCACGTCCGCCCCCAGCACGCCGAGCTGGTAAGCGGCGAACGGGCCGGCCAGGACGTGCGTGATGTCGATGATGCGGATGCCCTCGAACGGACGCATGCGCGACTTCCTCCATTTCCCGCCGCGAACGCTGCGCCGGCCGGGCGGGGGGCGTCAATTGCACCGCCGGCTTGGAGGTGGCCGGGGCGCGGTGCATGCTCGTCGGCGGAAATCTTGGGGGAAAGCCGATGAGTGTTGAGCTGACCATCGAGGGCGCGGTCGCGCGCGTGACCCTGAACCGGCCGGAGCGGATGAACGCGCTGACCTGGGAGATGCGCGAGCAACTGGCCGAGCATTTCCAGCGCGTGCGCTTCGACGAGGCGGTGCGCGCCGTTGTCGTCACCGGCGCCGGGAAGAATTTCTGCGCCGGGGCGGACGTGACCAGGATGGGGCACGGCGATCTGCGGGAAAGCCGTGAGCGGCTGCAGCGCGGCAGCCAAACCTATATCCGCGCCCTGCACGCCATCGAGAAGCCGGTGATCGCCGCCGTCTCCGGCGTCGCGGTCGGCGTCGGCTGGAGTATCGCACTCGCCTGCGATCTGATCGTGTGCGGCGCGAGTTCGCGGTTCGGCGCGGTGTTCCGCAAGCTCGGCCTCGCGCCGGACGGCGGCAACGCCTGGTTCCTCACCCGCCGCGTCGGCATGGCACGCGCCAAGGACCTGGTTTTCTCCGCCCGCATGGTCGGTGCGACAGAGGCGGCCGGACTCGGGCTCGTGGAATACGTGGTCCCCGATGACGGCGTGCTGGCGAAGGCGGAAGAGATGGCGGCGGACTACGCCGAGGGTCCCACCTTCGCGATGGGATTGGCCAAAAAGCTGATCCACTACGCGACGGGACCGAGCCTCGAGGATTATCTCGAGATGGAAAGCCTGGTCCAGCCGGCGCTGCACGCCACGGCGGACAACCCGGAGGGCGTGGCGGCGTTCAAGGAAAAGCGCAAGCCCCGGTTCGTGGGACGGTGAAGGCCGCGCGCCTCACTCCGCGCGTCTTGTGAGAGGGCGAGATGGCACACTCCGCAGCGCACCACGTCTCGCCCGCCGGTCACATCTCCATTCCGCCAGCGCGGGTTCGCGCCGGATTGGCACTTGCCTGCGTTCTCGCACTCGCGACCGGATTCCTGGTCGGCCACAATACCGGACCCGATCACGCGCTCGCCACCGACCCGGATTTGGTGCGCGTGCTGCGCTTCATGGCGGCGGTGAAGGGATTGATGGCCGCCGCTGCTTGGTGGGCCGCCGATTGGCGACTGCGCCAGCCGGCGCGGGCCCGCACCGCATTCGCGGCGGTCGTCGCCTGCGCTCTGATGGCGGTCGGCCCGGGCCTGATCTGGGGCATGCAACACGTTCTGTTCGGTGGGCTCTCGACGTACGCTGGTCTCGCCCTGCTGCTGGCGGTCGGCTGGGCGGACCGGGCGAACGTCCGCGCGCGGCTCGTCGATCTCGTCCAGGCGCGTCAGCGCCGCTCGACCGGCACGGCAACCTCGTTGCGCCGGAGCGGTGGCAACGTCCAGGGCGGATCATAGAACCAGGAGAGGCCCGCGCCGATCGCTCGCCACGGGCTGGCGGCAACGATGCGCGCAAGCTCCTGCTGCCGCGCCGACATCGCGCCGGGCGAGATGGAGCCACTGAACCGCAAGACCGCGAAAACCTGCTCCGGCACCTCGGTCAAGTGCACGGCGGGATCAACTGGTTTCGGCAAGGTGGCGAGGATGTAGCTGGACGGCATGTAGAACCGGATCACCCATCGTCCCGCAGTGTCCCGTGCCTGCGCGACCGGGGCAGTCATCGCGATCTTTTCCGCGCTCTGCCCGACCGGCGCCGTCATCGCGATCTTCGCCTGCGACCGGTTGTTGCCGAAGATGTAGCCGGCGAGCCGGCGGAAGCCGGCGCTACGTGCCGCCATTTCGTCCCCATCCACCGCGGTCTCGGCGGCAATGCGCGGAGCATATTGCCGCACCTCCACCGCTCCGATGTGGTCGACGACCGTAAACCTCGGCTCCTCGGCTTCGCGGATGCCGACCACCGAGCAGGCGGCGAGGGACGCGCTCGCCAGCAACGTCCCGAATTTCGACAGCATCGGCGACACCTCGCACAAGCTTCAGGTCTCGGCTAGGCTACTGCTCCAGCCGGCCAGTACAAAGTCGGCCAGGTACAAGATGGAACGCCCATGGATCTCACCCGACGCATTCTGCTCGGTGCCTCCGGAGCCGCCGCGCTGATGCCGCCACAAGCGGCGCGGGCACAAAAACCCGGCGCGGGCGAGACCATTCGCGTCGGCATGCTCACCGACATGTCAGGCCCCTATCGTGACGTGACCGGGCCGACCGGCGCGGTCTGCGCGCGGCAGGCGATCACCGAGTTCATCGCCGCCAATCCCGACACAAAGGTAGAGATGCTGGTCGCCGACCATCAGAACAAGCCGGACATCGCGGTAGGCATCGTGCGCGAATGGTTCGACCGTGACGGCGTCGATGCGATCGTCGGGGTGGACAGCTCGGCGGTGGCGCTGGCCTGCACGACCGTCTGCGCCGAGAAGGACAAGGTGCATCTCAACACCGGCGCCGGTACCTCGGCGCTCACCGGCAAGAGTTGCAATGCCAATACCGTGCATTGGACGCTCGACACCTGGAACCTCTCCCACTCCACCGCGACCGCGGTCGTCAAGGGCGGCGGCGACAGCTGGTTTTTCATCACCGCCGACTACACCTTTGGCCACACATTTCAGGATGACACGGCACGGTTCGTCCAGTCGGCGGGCGGCAAGGTCGTGGGTGCCGCCCTGTTCCCGTTCCCGGACACGACGGACTTTTCCGCCTACCTCGTCCAGGCGCAGGCCAGCG
Organism: uncultured Alphaproteobacteria bacterium; assembly: GCA_963719345.1. GTDB lineage: Bacteria > Pseudomonadota > Alphaproteobacteria > Acetobacterales > Acetobacteraceae > CAVRCA01. The sequence continues at coordinate 1,319,081 of CAVRCA010000001.1, read as the reverse complement.
GCGCCAAGGTGGTGGCGTTCGCCGCGTCGGGAACGAACTTCATCAACCTGGTGAAGCAGGCCCGTGAGTTCGGGCTGGACAAGACGATGACCTTGGCCGCCATCGCCTGCTTCATCACCGACGTGCTCGCGATGGGACTGCCGACGGCGCAGGGGCTGATCCTGACCGAGAATTTCTATTGGGACCTCAACGACCGCACGCGCGCGTTCAGCAAGCGGGTCCGCCCGCTGCTGCCGGAGAACGTGTTCGTCAACATGGACCAGGCGGGAAGCTATGCCGCCCTTGTCCACTATCTCAAGGTGGTCCGCGAAATGGGGGCGGCGCGCGTCAAGGCGTCGGGGCGCGAGGCGGTCGCGGCGATGAAGCGGATGCCGACGGACGACGACTGTTTCGGCCCGGGCCTGATCCGCGAGGACGGTCGCAAGATCCACCCGGCCTATCTGTTCCGCGTGAAGAAACCGGAGGAGAGCCGCTATCCCGGCGACGTGTACACGCATCTCGCGACCACGCCGGCGAACGAGGCGTTCCGCCCGTTGTCGGAAGGCGGGTGTCCGCTGGTGCGCGCATAGCCCGGAGTGCGTGGTGCCCAGGAATCCTGTGGATTGCAGCCGGACCGAACGCCTGCTCTCGCTCGCACGTCTGTAGGAGACTTCGAAGTTTCGACAAGAAGGTGGGCGATGATGCCGAAACCCAGGTTCTTGGAGATGTCCGGCTGCGGCGCTGCCCGATCGCCTACGTGCCGCAAAATGTCTGCAGCACGCGCTCATCCGGGTTGGGCGGAACGGTGTAGCGCTCGAAGCCCGGCCGCTCCTCGTAGGGGCGGGACAGCACCTCGAGCAGTTCCTCGAACGCGGTAAAATCCTGTCGTTCGACGGCGGCGGCGATGGCCGCCTCCACCCGATGGTTGCGCGGGATATAGGCCGGGTTCACCGCCCGCATCGCGGCGGAGCGCGCCGCCGGTTCGCCCGGCTCCTCCTCCAGCCGGCGGCGCCAGCGCCCGGCCCACGCCTCGTAGGCGCCGCCATCGGCAAACAGCGCCCGCATGGCGGCGTCTCCCTCCGGTCCGCCCGCGGCGTCGCACAGGGCGCGGAAGGTCAGCGTGAAGTCGGCGCCGTCTGCGGCCATGGTTTTGAGAAGATCCTGCGCCAGCGCAGCGTCGCCCTCGCGCTCGGTGGCAAGACCGAGCTTGCGGCGCAGGCCGCCGAGATAGGCTGCCTCGAAGCGCGGGCCGAATACGGCCAGGGCTTCCTCCGCCGACGCCAGTGCCGCGTTCTCATCCTCGGCCAGCAACGGCAGCAGGGTCTCGGCCAGCCGGGCGAGGTTCCAATGCGCGATGCGCGGCTGGTTTCCATAGGCGTAGCGGCCGAACTGATCGATCGAGCTGAACACGGTGGCCGGATCGTAGGCGTCCATGAAGGCGCACGGGCCGTAGTCGATCGTCTCGCCGGCAACCGACGTGTTGTCGGTGTTCATCACGCCGTGGATGAACCCCACCAGCAGCCATTGCGGGACCAGCTGCGCCTGCCGCGCCACCACCGCGTCCAGCAGCGCCCGATAGGGGTGCGGCGCATCCACCGCCGCCGGATAATGGCGCGCGATCACATAGTCTGCGAGCAGGCGCAGCGCCTCGTCGTCACCGCGGGCGGCAAAGAACTGGAACGTGCCGACACGGACGTGGCTGGCAGCGACCCGGGTAAGCACGGCGCCGGGCAGGGCGGTCTCGCGCATCACCCGCTCGCCGGTGGTCACTGCGGCGAGCGACCGGGTGGTCGGGATGCCGAGCGCCGCCATCGCCTCGCTCACGATGTACTCGCGCAGCACCGGACCCAAGGCCGCGCGGCCGTCGCCCCGACGGGAGAACGGTGTCTCCCCGGACCCTTTAAGCTGGATGTCGCGCCGCAGGCCGTCCCGCCCGACCACCTCGCCAAGCAGGATGGCCCGCCCGTCGCCGAGTTGCGGCACGAAGCCGCCGAACTGGTGCCCGGCATAGGCGAGTGCCACCGGCTCAGCGCCGTCCGGGATCCGGTTGCCGGCCAGGACCTCCACCCCCTCTTGGCTGGCCAGCTCGGCGGCATCGATCCCGAGATCCCCGGCCAGTCCGGCATTCACCCGCACAAGCCGGGGTGCGGCGACCGGCGTCGGATCGACCCGTGCGTAGAATCGCGACGGCAGGCGGGCGTAGGTGTTGTCGAAGGGGATATGGACGGTCATGGATCAACTCCCGAGCATCCGGCGCCGTCTGGCAGCGATCCGGCCTCATTGCCACTCGCGGACGGGCGGACCATATCGCCCGGGAACGCGCCAATGCGCTATAAGTCTCCTACCGCTCTCCGGGAACCGACTGCCATGCGCCTGATGCCACCTCGCTCCGCTCGCGCCGCTGCGCTGGCCGTCTCCGCGCTGGTCGCCCTGCCGCTGGCGACGGTCACGGCCGTATCCCTGGCGCCGATGCCGGCCGCCGCCCGCGGCGCGCCGGACAGTTTTGCCGACCTCGCCCAACAGCTGCTGCCCGCCGTGGTGAATATCTCCTCGTCGACCTCCATGCAGGTGGCGCGCGGCAACGGCCCGGAAATCCCGCTGTTCCCGCCGGGCTCGCCGTTCGAGCAGTTCTTCAAGGATTTCCTCGACCGCAACCACCCCGGCGGCGGGGACGGCAGGGGCAGCGCGATCAGGCGCCGCCCGCGCCGGAGCGGAAGATGCAGTCGCTCGGGTCCGGCTTCATCGTCGACCCGTCGGGCCTGGTGGTCACCAACAACCACGTGATCGAGGGGGCCGACGAGATCACCGTCACCCTGCAGGACAACACCTCGCTGAAGGCGACCGTGGTCGGACGGGACGAGCGGGTCGACGTGGCGCTGCTGCGCGTCAAGTCCGACAAGCCGCTGCCGGCCGTCAAGTTCGGCGACAGCGACATCGAGCGGGTGGGCGACTGGGTGCTCGCCATCGGCAATCCGTTCGGCCTCGGCGGCTCGGTGACGGCGGGGATCGTGTCGGCGCGCGGCCGCGACATCCGGCAAGGGCCGTACGACGACTTCATCCAGACCGACGCGGCGATCAACCGGGGCAATTCGGGCGGCCCGCTGTTCAACATGAACGGCGAGGTGATCGGCATCAACACCGCGATCTACTCGCCGTCCGGCGGCTCGATCGGGATCGGTTTCTCGATCCCCTCGAACATGGCCAAGAACGTCGTCGCCCAGCTCAAGGATTTCGGCCACACGCGGCGCGGCTGGCTCGGCGTGCGCATCCAGCAGGTGACGCCCGACATCGCCGAGAGCCTGGGGCTGCACGATTCGAACGGTGCGATGGTCGCGGGGGTGAACGACGGCGGTCCGGCGGACGCGGCCAAGATCCACAATGGCGACATCATCCTGAAGTTCAACAATCAGGACGTGAAGGAGATGCGCAACCTGCCGCGCATCGTCGCCGAAACGCCGATCGGACAGGAGGTGCCGGTCACGGTCTGGCGGGACGGGCGAGAGACGACGGTGCAGACCAAGGTCGGCGAGATGCCCGACGAGCAGCAGGTCGCCGCCGCCGACAACAAGCCCACTCCGGCGAGCCCGACCGACATCGCCGGTCTCGGGCTGCAGGTCGCGCCGTTGGATCAGGAGGCGCGCGACAAATACCAGATCGGGGCGACGCAGAAGGGCGTGCTGGTCACCGACGCCAACGGCGCCGCGGCCGAGCGCGGGGTCAAGCCGGGCGACGTGATCGTCGAAGTGCAGCAGCAGGCGGTGAACTCGCCGACCGAGGTGCAGGCCCGCATCGACGGCGTGCGCAAGCAGAACCGCAAATCGGTGCTGATGCTGATCCAGGGCCAGGACGGCCGCCGCTGGGTGCCGCTGCCGCTCGCCGACGCACCCGGCCAGAAGCAGCCGGGGTAGGCGGGCCGGCAAGCCATGCCGGGCGTCGGGCGCGTTCGTGAAAGGGTGGCGCTTTTAGCCGATGCCCTGCCGCTCGCCCTGGCTCTGCACGATCTCGCTGCCGCGGTAGCCTTGGACGAACAGCAGGCCACGCAGATCGGCGTGGTCCACCCGGGTGCGTGCCGCAGCCGCGACGATCGGCTTGGCGTGGAACGCGACGCCGAGGCCGGCGCGGGCCAGCATGTCGAGGTCGTTGGCGCCGTCCCCGACCGCCAGCGTGTCGGCCAGCCTGACCCGTCGCTGCGCGGCCAAGCTGACCAGCGTGCTCACCTTCATATCGCGGTCCAGGATCGGTTCGCCCACCGCGCCGGTGAGGACCGCCCCGTCGTCGAGCAGGGTGTTGGCGTGGTGCAGGTCGAAGCCGAGTTCGGCCGCCACTCGCCCGGTAAAGAACGTGAAGCCGCCCGACACCAGGGCGCTGATCGCGCCGTTGGCCCGCATCGTCGCGACCAGCTCGCGCGCGCCGGCGGTGAAGCGGACCCGCTGCCAGGTTTTTTCCAGCGCCCGGATGTCAAGCCCGCGCAGCATGGCCACGCGCTCGCGGAGTGCGGCCTTGAAGTCGAGCTCGCCGTTCATCGCCCGGGCGGTGATCGCGGCGATCCGCTCCTTCAGCCCGGCGAAATCGGCCAGTTCATCGAGCGTCTCGCCGGCGACGATCGGTACTGTCCATGTCGGCGATCAGCAGCGCCTTGCGTCGGCCCTCGACCGGTTGCGCGACGGCGTCGATCGGCGCCCCGGCCAGGACGGTGCATACCGCGCCCATGTCCGGGGCGCCCGTGCAGACGAGGTCGGCCGCCTCGCCCGCCTGCAGCGTTGCCGGTGGCCCGGCCTGGATTGCCTCGCGCACCCGCGCGATCGTCGCGTCGTCGAGTGTCGTCGCGGTCCGGTCGGCGACCAGGGTCAGCACGTGGGGGATCGACATGGGCGCCGTTGTAGCGGTTGACGCCGGCCGGCGCAGCCCGCCCCGGCACGCAAAGGGAGTGCGCGTGCCCTGGCCGGGCGCGTGACTGGCCGTGGGTGATCCGCCGGCGCTGCTCGTGGCCGGCCCGACCTGCTCGGGCAAGTCCAGTCTGGCGCTGGACCTGGCAGCCCGGCTCGGCGGGACGGTGATCAACGCCGACTCGATGCAGGTCTATCGCGAACTGCGGGTGCTGACGGCGCGCCCGACGCCGGAGGAGGAGGCCCGAGTGCCGCACTTGCTGTACGGTATCCGCCCCGCCGCCGAGCCCGGCAGCGCCGCCTGGTGGCGCCGCGCGGCACTCGCTGCCATGGAGCAGGCGCGCGCAGCCGGTCGCGTGCCGATCCTGTGCGGTGGCACCGGCCTTTATCTGTCCGCGCTGACCGAAGGGCTCGCCGCGATCCCCGAGCCCGGTTCGGACGCTCGGGCCGAGGCACGCGGACTGCTCGCGGCACTCGGTCCGGCTGGATTGCACGCCCGGCTTGCCGAGCACGATCCGCACAGCGCGGCGCGGCTGCACCCCAGCGATGGCCAGCGGGTGGCGCGCGCCTACGAGGTGTGGCGGGGCACCGGCGTAAGCCTCTCGGCCTGGCAGACGCGAAGAGGGGAGCGGCCGCCCTGGCGGTTCGCGGCGGTGCTGCTCGATCCCCCCCGGCCCGAGCTGCGGGAGGCCATTGCCGGCCGGTTCGCCGCCATGCTCGAGGCGGGGCGCCGTGGAGGAGGTCCGGGCGCTGCTGGCGCTCGACCTCGATCCCGCCCTGCCGGCGATGCGCGCGCACGGCGTTCCGGAGCTTGTCGGGCACCTGCGCGGCATCCTCGGTCTGGCGGCGGCGGCGCAGCGAGCGGGGTTGGCGACCGGGCAGTACGCCAAGCGGCAGGCCACCTGGTTCAAGCACCATCGGTTGGCGCCATTGAACCGCAACTATAGGATCAATGCTCGATACGGCTCGTGGACGCAATTTTCGGAAAGAGAATTGCTGAATTTGGAAACTTTTCTCGATAGGTGAGTTGACGCGCCGCAGCGAACTGCCTATCCGTTCGCCTCCCTGCGCGCCCGGCTCCGGGCTGCGCACCAAGCGGAGCGTGTCTGATGACGGCGGAACTTTCCCAGTCGGGAGCTGAAATCCTCCTGCGAGCCCTCAAGGAGCAGGGCGTCGAGGTGATCTTCGGCTATCCCGGCGGCGCGGTGCTGCCGATCTACGACGCGATCTTCAAGCAGAACGCCATTCGCCACATCCTGGTCCGCCAGGAGGGTGGTGCGGTACACGCGGCCGAAGGGTACGCCCGCAGCACCGGCAAGGTCGGCGTCGTGCTGGTGACCAGTGGCCCCGGGGCGACCAACGCAGTCACAGGCTTGGTCGATGCGCTGATGGACAGCGTACCGGTGGTCTGCCTGACCGGGCAGGTGCCGACCCATCTGATCGGCAACGATGCGTTCCAGGAAGCCGATACGACCGGCATCACCCGTCCGGCGACCAAGCACAACTACCTGGTCAAGCGCTCCGAAGACCTTGCCACGGTGGTGCACGAGGCGTTCTACGTCGCGCGCAGCGGCCGGCCCGGCCCGGTGGTGATCGACCTGCCGAAGGACATCCTCATCAACCCGGCCCCCTGGACGCCGCCATCCGACGCCGAGCACCGCAGCTATCGCCCGCAGACCGAGCCGGACCCGGCGCAGATCGCCCGTGCTGTCGCCCTGCTCAAGGGTGCGAAGCGCCCGATGGTCTACACCGGCGGCGGGGTCATCAATTCGGGTCCTTCGGCTTCCGAGGCGTTGGTGCGCTTCGTGCGCGAGACCGGCTTTCCCTGCACCAGCACCCTGATGGGCCTCGGCGCCTACCCGTCGAACGACCCGCAGTTCCTCGGCATGCTCGGGATGCACGGCACGTACGAGGCCAACATGGCCATGCACGGCTGCGACGGGTTGCTCAATATCGGCGCGCGGTTCGATGACCGCGTGACCGGTCGGCTCAACGCCTTCAGTCCGGGCTCGCGGAAAATCCACGCCGATATCGACCCGTCGAGCATCAACAAGAACGTGCCGGTGGACGTGCCGATCGTCGGCGACGCCGGACGGGTGATCGAGGCCCTGTTGGCAGCCTGGCGGCGCGACGACACGCGGCAGGATCGCCCGGCGCTGGCCGAGTGGTGGCGGCAGATCGATGGCTGGCGCGGCAAGGACTCGCTGCGCTTTGCGCAGAACACCAAGCCCGGCTCCATCATCAAGCCGCAATACGCGATCCAGCGGCTCTACGAGATCACCCGCGCGCAGTCGCGCGAAGTCTACATCACCACCGAGGTCGGCCAGCATCAGATGTGGTCGGCGCAGCACTACCGCTTTGATCAGCCGAACCGCTGGATGACCTCGGGCGGGCTCGGCACGATGGGCTACGGCCTGCCGGCGGCGATGGGCGTGCAGGTGGCGCATCCGGACGCGCTGGTCATCGACATCGCCGGCGAGGCGAGCGTACTGATGAACATCCAGGAGATGGGCACGCTGGCGCAGTACCGGCTGCCGGTAAAAGTGTTCATCCTGAACAACCAGTATATGGGCATGGTGCGCCAGTGGCAGGAACTGCTGCACGGCGGCCGGTATTCGGAAAGCTACTCCGCGGCGCTGCCCGATTTCGTCAAGCTGGCGGATAGCTTCCATGCAGCCGGACTGCGCGCCGAGACCGTGGACCAGCTCGACGACGTGATCCACGAAATGCTGGCGATCGACCGTGCTGTGGTCGTCGATGTCGCCGTCGATCCGAAGGAAAACTGTTTTCCGATGATTCCGAGCGGTGCCGCGCACAACGAGATGATCCTCGGCCCCGAGCACGAGGACCGGCCGCCCGGCGTCAGCGACGGGGGATTGGTGCTGGTCTGAACCAGACGAGGCCGTTCGATGCCGACCCCTCCCGCCCCGGCTTCGCTGATCCCAGTGCACATGACGACGGGTCAGCGGAGCGCGACGATTTCGGTGCTGGTCGAAAACGAGGCCGGCGTGCTGGCGCGGGTCATCGGCTTGTTTTCCGGGCGGGGCTACAACATCGACAGCCTGACCGTCGCACCGGTCGATGACGGGCGGAACCGCTCTCGCATCAACGTCGTCACCTCGGGCACCGAGATGGTGATCGAGCAGATCAAGGCGCAGCTCGACCGGCTGGTGCCGGTGCATCGGGTCGCCGATTTGACGCAGGAAGGCCCGCACATCGCGCGCGAGATGGCGCTGATCAAGGTAATCGGCACCGGTGAGCCGCGCATGGAGGCGTTGCGCATCGCCGAGGCGTTCCGCGCCCGCGTGATCGACGCGACCACCGGCAGCTTCGTCTTCGAGCTGACCGGGGCAACCGACAAGCTCGACGCCTTTCTCGACCTGATGCGTCCGCTCGGGCTCGCCGAGGTCTCGCGCACCGGCATCGCAGCGATCGCGCGCGGGCTGCGGGTCATAGACAACATGCGTGGCCCTCACTCCGGCCCTCTCCCGAGGGGAGAGGGAGCGGTATAAACCTCTCCCCTCGGGAGAGGTCAGGGCGAGGGCTCGCCCTGCTCAATACGGAAGGAAAACAGCCATGCGCGTCTACTATGACCGCGATGCCGACGTGAACCTGATCAAAGGAAAAAAGGTCGCCATCATCGGCTACGGCAGCCAGGGCCACGCGCACGCCAACAATCTCAAGGACAGCGGCGCCACCGAGCTCACGGTCGGATTGCGGCCGAACTCCGGCGGAGTGGCGAAAGCCGAGGCGGCGGGGCTGCGCGTGATGGACCCGGCCGAGTGCGCCAAAAGGGCCGATGTCATCATGGTGCTGACGCCCGACGAAGGGCAGGGCGACCTTTACCGGGAAAAACTCGGGCCGAACATGAAGCCCGGCGCGGCGCTCGCTTTCGCGCACGGGCTCAACGTGCATTTCAACCTGCTCGATCCGCGCTCCGACATCGACGTGTTCATGATCGCGCCGAAAGGCCCGGGACACACCGTGCGCAGCGAATATGAGCGCGGTGGCGGCGTGCCATGTCTGGTGGCGGTGGCACAGAACCCGTCGGGCAACGCGCTGGAAATAGCGCTCTCCTACGCCTCGGCGATCGGCGGCGGGCGCGCCGGCATCATCGAGACGACGTTCAAGGAGGAGTGCGAGACCGATTTGTTCGGGGAGCAGGTGGTGCTCTGCGGCGGCCTCGTGGAACTCATCAAGGGCGGCTACGAAACTCTGGTCGAGGCCGGCTATGCGCCCGAGATGGCGTATTTCGAGTGCCTGCACGAGGTGAAGCTGATCGTCGACCTGATCTACGAGGGCGGCATCGCCAACATGAACTATTCCATCAGCAACACTGCGGAATACGGCGAGTACGTCGAGCGGCCCACGCATCATCAACGACGAGACGCGGGCGGAAATGCGGCGCGTGCTGGCCGACATCCAATCCGGTCGTTTCGCGCGCGACTGGATGCTCGAGAACAAGGTCAACCAGTCGAGCTTCAAGGCGACGCGTCGGCGGCTCTCGGAGCATCCGATCGAGCAGGTAGGCGAGCGGCTGCGCGGGATGATGCCGTGGATCGCCAAGAACGCCCTGGTGGACCGGGCGAAGAACTGAGCCGCGCCGGTCGGTCGCGGGCTTCATGCTCATCGCGTTGGCTCCGCAGGGCGGTCGTCTGCAGCCGGTCGATACGGCCGACCGGCACGCCCTCGCCGGTGCCGCATGGATCGATCTGCTCGAAGCCACCGATGCCGAGAAGGAGGCGGTCGAACGGGCGACCGGCCTGCATGTCGCCTCGGTCGCCGAACTGCGCGAAATCGAATTGTCGAGCCGGCTGAGCGTGGAGGAGGATGGCACCCTCTATCTCAGCTTGCCGCTGGTCCGTTTCACGGATCGCGAGAACGTCAGCACGGTCCCGGTCGGCTTCGTGCTGACGCGCACGCAGTTGATCAGCGTTCGGTTCGCGCCAAGTCCATCCTTCGACGCCCTGCACAAGCGCGCGTTGCGCTTCGAGGCTTCGCACCAGACCGGCGCACACGTGCTGGTCACGGTGCTCGAGATGATCGTCGACCGGTTGGCCGACGAGCTGGAAAGAATCCGGGACGAACTGGACGGCGTCTCGCGTCGGATCTTCCAGGAGGATCTCGGCTCCGGTCGCGCACCGCGACGCGAGGATCGCGAGCTGCGTCGCATCCTGAAGGTGGTCGGCGGCGCCGGCGATCTGATCTCGCGGCTGCGCGACAGCCTGCTTGGCGTGGGGCGCATGGTGCCCTTCGTGGCGCAAGTGGCGGATTGGATTCCCGCCGACCTCAAGCCGCGTGCCGACACGCTCAGTCGCGACATCGCCTCCCTGTCGGATTACGACGGCTATCTCAGCAACAAGGTGCAGTTCCTGCTCGATGCCACGCTCGGCTTCATCAACATCGCGCAGAACAACATCATCAAGGTGCTGACGGTCGTCTCCGTCGTCGGCATCCCGCCTACCCTGATCGCCAGCATCTATGGCATGAACTTCAAATCCATGCCTGAGCTGGAATGGGCCTGGGGCTACCCGTACGGTCTATCCCTGATCGCGGTCAGCGCCATACTGCCGCTGGTCGTCTTCAAGCTGCGGGGCTGGATGTGAGCGCCGACGCGTCCAACCGCGTGGAGATTACTCAGGCCGACATCACCACGCTCGCAGTCGACGCCGTCGTCAATGCGGCCAACGAGAGCCTGCTCGGCGGCGGCGGGGTGGACGGCGCCATCCATCGGGCGGCCGGGCCGGAGCTGCTGGCCAAGTGTCGCAGCCTCGGCGGTTGTCCCACCGGGCAGGCCCGGATCACCCGAGGCTACCGCCTGCCGGCGCGCCACATCATCCACACTGTCGGCCCGGTGTGGCGCGGCGGCACGCACGGAGAACCCGCGTTGCTCGCCAGTTGCTACCGCGAGAGCCTGCGCCTTGCCGTTGCCAACGGGGTGCGCAGCATCGCCTTCCCGGCCATCAGTTGCGGCATCTACGGCTATCCGATCCCGGATGCTGCGCGGATCGCGGTTGGCGAAACAGTCGCGTTCCTGCGGGCCGATTCCGCCATCGGGCAGGTCGTGTTCGTCTGTTTCGGTCAGGTCGTGCTGACGGCGTATGAGGCTGCGATGGGCGGGCCGGCACGACCGTAGAGCGCGCGCCGCCTACTCCGCTGCCTCGGCCGGCGCGGGCGCGGGCCCGAGGGTTCCCGGCCGACCCTCCTCGCGCCGATAGACGAGCCGCTCGTCGTGGAAGCGGGCGACCGCGGTGCGGTGCGCGATCGATATGATGGCGGCGTTCGGCAGCCGCTTTCTCAAGATCCGGTAGAGCTGTTCCTCGGCTTCGGGATCGAGGCTCGCGGTGGCCTCGTCGAGGAACAGCCAGTCCGGCTTGGCGAGCAGCGCACGGGCGATGGCGACGCGCTGCTGCTCGCCGCCCGAGAGGCGCTGGGCCCAGTTCGCGTCCTCATCCAGGCGGTCAGTGAAGCCCGCAAGCCCCGCATCCCGAAGCACCTCCGTCACCTCGGCTTCGGAATAGGCACCCGGTTCGGCAGGGTAGGTCACGACGTGGCGCAGCGTGCCGAGCGGGATGTAGGGGCGCTGCGGCAGGAACAGGCTTTTCGCGGGTCGCTCGACGTGGCCGCCGCCGAACGGCCAGATGCCGGCGAGCGCCCGGAACAGGGTGGACTTACCTGAACCCGACCGGCCGCTGATGACCACGGACCGGCCGGGCGCGAAGTCGAGGTCCTCATGCGCGAGCAGCGGCGCGCCGCTTGGGACCGCGATGGTGAGGTCGCGCGCGACGAAGCGGTCGGTCGTTCCCGGCAGGCTCAGCAGTCCCTGGCCATAGGCCGTTCGGGCCGCGACGATGGCCTTGTGGAAGGTGGTGAGGCGTTCGACCGTCGCCCGCCAGGTCGCCAGCGAGACGTAGGCCGAAACGAACCAGGAGAGGGAGTCCTGCACGCGCCCGAACGCGCCGGCGGTCTGCGTCAGGCCGCCGAGCTGGATCTGGCCGGAGAAGTAGCGCGGTGCCGCGACGATGATCGGAAACACGACGGCGACCTGCTCATAGCCCGAGGTCAGCGCATTCAGCATCTTGGTGCGCCGCATGATAGCCCACCAATTGTGGATCACGCTGCCGAAACGGCCGGCGAGATTGCCTTTCTCCTCGGTTTCGCCGCCGTAGAGCGCGATGCCTTCGACGTTTTCGCGGAAGCGGACCAGCCCGTAGCGGAAATCCGCCTCGAACCGCTGTTGACGGAAGCTCAGGCCGACCAGCGGCCGGCCGACGAGATGGGTCAGGGTGGTCCCGATCGCCGCGTAGATGATGGCGACCCAGACCATGTAGCCCGGGATCACGACGCCCAGCAGCGTTACCGATCCGGACAGCCCCCACAGGATGCCCACGAAGCTGACCAGCGAGACGAGGTTGGACAGCAGGCCGACGCCGAGCGACAGCGTGCTGTCGACGAAATCCCGCAAATCCTCGGCGATGCGCTGGTCGGGGTTGTCGGTGCCCACCGCGGCATGATCGGTGGTCAGGCTGATGCGGTAATACGCCCGGTCGGCCAGCCACTCGTCCAGAAACCGGCCGGTCAGCCAGCGACGCCAGCGGATCTGCAGCCACTGGGTCAGATAAGTCCGATAGACGGCGACGAGTATGAACACGGCCGCCACCGGGCAGAAGCCAGGCATCAAGCCCGCTGTCGGTGCGGCGGTAGAAGAAGAGCAGTTGGATGAAGGCGTCCCAGTCCTTCGCTTGCAGGGCGTTGTAGAACTCCCGGTTCCAGAAGTTCAGCACCACGCTCATGGCCACCAGCAGCAGGTTGAGTGCCACGATCGACAGCAGCAAGCCGCGCGCCGACCACTTCTCCTCGGAGCTGTAATAGGGGCGAGCAAGCCGCCAGGCGCTCTTGAGGAACGGGCCGAGACCGCGCATCGGAATTATTTCTCCGCAGAGGGGCGGACGGAGGGGAAGGCAGCATCCAGCGCAGCGAGCCAGTCCCGCACGCGAGCCCGGTTCACGCCGAAATCGGATCGGCCGTAGATGCTGCGCGAATATATCGCCACCGTACTCGCGTCAGGTCCCCGGGGCATCACCGCCGCCGTTATCACGTCGGGGAAGTTGAAGACGGCGCTGCGCACCACCCAGCTTGCCTGCAGGCCCGCCTCGTCGGCCGCGAGCTGGTAGGTGCGGGGGCGCGACGCCGCGACCCGGTTCACCTCGGACCAAAGGCGCGACGCCGGGACGGGATAGAGGGGTGTGACGACGTCCGGTCGCACGCCGGCGCCGTCCGGTGCGGCGAGTGCCGTGTTGGGGCTTGTCGGGCGTTCGAAATGGGCGAGATCGAGCGGGGGCGGCACCGGGACCCCGTTCGCGCCCGCCGCCGCGCAGGCCGGCAGCACCAGCCCGATCAGCCAGCCAAGCGGGCTCATGCGCCGTCGCCGGGGCGCCGGCGGAGGCGGATGACGCCCTTGACCTCGGCCCCGTCGACCGAGACGGGCTTGCCCTTTCGCAGAATGTCGATCCGACCGGTGCGGGCGAGGCGGAGGGCCGCGAGGCGGACGGCGCTCAACAGTCGGCGCCAATCCGGGTCGAGATCCCGCGCGACCTCGCTCGGACAGATCGAGCGGTCGGAGCCGCGCGCCTCGGTCAGCCGCAGGATCGCGGCCTCAATTCCGGTAAGCTCGTACATCACCCCGAAATGGCGGCAATCAGGGCGATCGGCAAGTTAAGGAAGGGCAACCGCCGGCTTCGGACCCTCGCCGGGGAATTGGTCCCGCATCGCGCCGGCGGGTACCGGACGGCTGAACAGATAGCCTTGACCCTCGTGGACCCCGATCCCGGCCAGGAAATCGCGTTGGCGTTCGGTCTCGATCCCCTCGCCGACCACGGTGAGGTCGAGAGCCTGGCCGGTCGCCACGACCGCGCGCACGATCTGCGTGTCCTCCGGATCGTGCGGCAGGTTACGCACCAGCGAGCGGTCGAGCTTCATCACCGTGAGCGGCAGTTGCCGCAGCATCCCCAGGCTGGCGAACCCGGTGCCGAAATCATCGAGCGCCAGACCGACGCCGAGATCCCGGACCGCCCCGAGTATCATCAGGACGTCCTCGTCGAGATCGATGAGCATCGATTCGGTCAGCTCCAGCTCCAGCCGCTCCGGCGCCAGCCCCGACCGACCCAGTGCGTCCGCCACCTGGCCGATCAGCGAGCCCTCGACCAGTTGCCGGGCGGACACGTTCACCGAAACCTTGACCGCGTGCGGCCAAGCGGCGGCCTCCAAGCAGGCGACCCCCAGTACCCAGCCGCCGATCTCGGTGATCAACCCGGTGTCCTCGGCAAGCGGGATGAACGAAGCGGGCGAGACCAGCCCCCGCCGCCGATGCGGCCAGCGCAGGAGGGCTTCGGCGCCGACGATCGTACCTGCGTCGAGCGCGACCCGATGCTGGTAGTAGACAAGGAAGCCCTCGTCGTCGATCGCGGCCCGCAGTTCCTGGACGAGGCGCCGGCGCTCCGCCGCTACCGCTCGCGTCTCGGAGTAAGGACGTGCGCTTCGACGGTCGAGAACGGGACGTGTCGCCTCGGGCGGCGGCATGGCGGGCTCACTTCGATAGCAAGCCAGAATTGCATCGAGCGGTAAACGCAACCTGAAGCCGCCGCGTGCTCAGGCCAGCGCGCGGTCGAGGACCTGGACCGAATGGATCGCCTCCCGTCCAGTCAGATCACGGATCTGATGGCGACAGGATGTTCCGTCGGCGACGATGATGTCGGAGGGCAAGGCGGCGCGCACCGCTGGCAGCAGGTCGCGCTCGGCCATCGCGCGTGACACCGGCTCGGTCTCGGCTTGGTAGCCGAACGCGCCGGCCATGCCGCAGCAGGAGGAGTTGATCGGCTGGATGTGGAGGGCCGGGATGCGTTGCAGGGTTTCGAGGGCAGCCGGGAAGGCACCGAACGATTTCTGGTGGCAATGCCCATGCACATGCGCCGTGGCGCCGATCGACGTGAGCGGCAATGACGGGGCGCCGCGGGCAAGGAACTCGCCCAACAGGAGCGCGCGGCCGGCGAGGGCATCGCTGGCGGGACCGGGCAGCAGGGACCTGAACTCGTCTCGCAGGGTCAGCAGGCAGGACGGCTCCAGCCCGATCACCGGCTGATCGCCCGCTCCGAGCGCGTCCAGCGTGCGACGCGCCTCGGCTCGCGCCTGCTCCACCATTCCGGCGGCGAGCCAGGTGCGTCCGCAGCACAGCGGCCGGCCGCGCGACCGCGGCGAGGTGACGCGGTAGCCGGCCGCCGAGAGAACCCGGACCGCAGCCCGCAGGTTTTCGGGCTCGAAATAGCGGTTGAAGGTGTCGGCAAGCAGCAGAACCTCGCCGACCGGGTGAGCCGGTGTCCGGCGTTCCGCCTCCGCGTCGCGGAAGAAGTCACGCCGCCAGCGCGGCAGAGGCCGATCGGCGAGGCCGAGCCGCCGGTTCAGCGCCGGGTGCGAGACGCTCCAATTGGCGAATGGCGCCATGCGGCTCAGCACCGGGGCGAGCCGGGGCAGCTCGGCGATCGCCCGTTCGCGCGCCGCCACGCCCCGCTGCGCCGAGCGGGCGGCCAGCACCTCGATCTTCATCTTGGCCATGTCGACACCGGTCGGGCACTCCCGCCGGCAGGCTTTGCAGGACACGCAGAGCTTCATGGCGTCCGCCACCGTGTCGGACGCCATCGCGTCGGGGCCGAGCTGGCCGGTGAGCGCCAGGCGCAGCGTGTTGGCGCGCCCGCGGGTGACGTGCTGCTCGTCGCGCGTGGCGCGGAAACTCGGGCACATCACGCCGGCGTCGAAGCCGCGACAGGTGCCGTTGTTGTTGCACATCTCCACCGCGCCCAGCATGCCGCCGAGCGGTCCGGGGTGGTCGGACCAGTCGAGCTTCGGCGTGAAGCCGGGGGCCGGCCGATAATCGGGCGGGTAGCGGAACAACGCGCGGTCGTCCATCCGGGGCGGCCGGACGACCCGGTTCGGGTTGAGCAGCCCCGCCGGATCGAAGGCGTCCTTCACGGTCTCGAAGGCGCGGGCGATGCGCGGGCCGAACATCGTCGCGTTGAACTCGCTCCGCACGATGCCGTCGCCGTGCTCGCCGCTGTGCGAGCCCTTGTACTCGCGCACGAGCGCAAAGCACTCCTCCGCCACCGTCCGCATGGTGGCGACGTCCGCCGGGTCCTTCATGTTCAGCACCGGGCGGACGTGCAGGCAGCCGACCGAGGCATGCGCGTACCACGTCCCGGTGGTGCCGTGGCGGGCAAACACTTCGTTGAGCCGCTCGGTGTAGTCGGCGAGGTCGTCGAGCCCGACCGCGCAATCCTCGATGAAGGAGACCGGCTTCCCGTCGCCCTTCATCGACATCATGATGTTGAGCCCGGCCTCGCGCACGGCGGCGATGCGGGTCTGGAAGGCCGGGTCGGCCGCCCGCACCACGGCGCCCGGATGGCCGAGATCGCCCATCAACGTAACCAGCTCATCGAGCTTGGCCGTCAGGGGTGCGTCGGCATGGCCGTGGAACTCGACGATCAGCAGCGAGCCCGGCTCGCCGATCAGCATCTGTTCGATCGTCGGGCGATAGATGGCGATGTCCCGTCCGAGGTCGATCATCGTGCGGTCGACCAGCTCGACCGCCTCGGGATCGAGCGTGACGATGTGCCGCGTCGCCTCCATCGCGGCGCGGAAGGAGGGAAACTGGCAGATGCCGAGCAGCTTGCGCGGCTTGATCGGGGCGAGCGCCAGCTCGATCGCGGCGGAGAAGGCGAGGGTGCCCTCGGAACCGACCAGCAGCCGTGCCAGGTTGTCCCGTCCCGCCG
The DNA here is from genome assembly GCA_963719345.1 of uncultured Alphaproteobacteria bacterium. Taxonomy (GTDB): domain Bacteria; phylum Pseudomonadota; class Alphaproteobacteria; order Acetobacterales; family Acetobacteraceae; genus CAVRCA01. Next base: position 1,302,397 of record CAVRCA010000001.1, on the reverse strand, counting down.
CTCGGGCCGCCGGGGTCAGCGCCTCGATGTTGTAGCCGCCGACGCGGCGGAGCTGGCGCGGGAAGCGGGCGGCGATCTCCTCCGCCTCTGCCGCACCCAGGGCGCGCAGCCGCTGGACCAGCCCGGCGATCCTCGGCGGGATGTCGTCGCCGAGATTGTCGGGCAGCTTGCCGAAACGGTGGCGCGTGCCGTCGGCCAGGATGGCGTCGATCGCCCGGACGTTGTCGGCCATCAGCCCGTAGCGGATCGATTTCGAGCCGCACGAGTTGTTGCCCGTCATGCCGCCGATCGTGCAGCGGGCGTGCGTCGAGGGGTCGACCGGAAAGAACACGCCGCGCGGACGCAGCGCCGCGTTCAGGTCGGCGAGCACCAGGCCGGGCTCGACCGTCGCCGTCGCCGCGTCGTCGCTGACGTGCAGCACGCGGCGCAGATGCTTGCTGCAATCGATGACGAGGCCGCGGTTCACGGTCTGGCCGCACTGGCTGGTGCCGCCGCCGCGCGCCAGTACGGGCACGCCCTGCTCGCGTGCGATGGCGAGGGCGGCCGCCACGTCCTCCACGGAACGCGGCACCACGACCCCGATCGGCTCGACCTGGTAGATCGAGGCGTCGGTCGCATAGCGGCCACGGCTCCCGCGGTCGAACAGCACCTCGCCTTCGAGCGCCCGGCGCAGCCGGTCAGCGAGCCTGGGGTCACCCGGTTCGGTCTTCTGGGCGGTCAATCGGCTAATCCTCGACGGCGGCCTTGCGGCGAGAGAACTGGCGTCACGCCGCGAGACGTGGTGAATGCGCCAACACCGACCCGGTGACAATCCGCTCCGGGTGCGCAAGCGTGGCTCGCGGGGAAAGAGAACGATGGCGTATTATCAGCCGAAGCGGGTGCCCGGCCGGCATTTCCTGCAGATCCCGGGGCCGAGCAACGTGCCGGACCGGGTGCTGCGGGCGATCGACCATCCGACCATGGACCATCGCGGCGCCGATTTCGGCGCCATGGGGCGCGAGATCCTGGCCAACATCCGGCTGGTGTTCCAGACCGCGCAGCCGGTGATCATCTATCCCTCTTCCGGCACCGGGGCCTGGGAGGCCGCACTGGTCAACACCCTGTCGGCCGGCGACACGGGTCCTGATGTGCCGGACCGGCTGGTTCGCCAACCTGTGGGAGGAGATGGCGCGCAAGCTCCGACTGCAGCCGCGCATGATCGAGACCGATTGGCGGCGCGGCGCGGACGTGGAGGCGATTGCCGCCGCGCTGGCCGAGGACCACGCGCACCGCATCCGTGCGGTCTGCGTCGTCCACAACGAGACCTCGACCGGCTGCGCCAGCGACATCCCGGCCGTTCGGCGGGCGATGGACGCGGCGCACCACCCCGCCCTGCTGATGGTGGACGCAATCTCCTCGCTCGGCAGCATGGAGTACCGGCACGACGAATGGGGCGTCGACGTCACCATCGGCGGCTCCCAGAAGGGGCTGATGCTGCCGCCGGGCCTCGGCTTCAACGCGATCAGCCAGAAGGCGCTGGCCGCCTCCCAAGCGGGCGGGTTGCCGCGCAGCTACTGGGACTGGCAACCCATGCTGGAGCTGAACGCCACCGGGTATTTTCCCTACACGCCGGCGATCAACCTGCTTTACGGCCTGAACGAAGCCGTCAAGATGCTCCTCGAGGAGGGGCTGGCAAACACGTTCTCCCGCCACGACCGTCTTGCCGAGGCGACGCGACGCGCCATCCGCGGCTGGGGGTTGGAAAACCAGTGCGTCGATCCGCATGGCTATTCCTCGAGCCTGACCGCAGTGCGCGTGCCCGAGGGGTTCAGCGCCGACGCGGTCCGCGCCGCGACCTTGGAAAAATCCAACATGAGTCTCGGCACCGGGCTCGGTGTGCTCAAGGACCGCGTGTTCCGCATCGGCCACCTGGGCGACCTCGGCGACCTGCAGCTTGTCGGCGCCTTGGGCGGGGTGGAGATGGGGCTGCGCGCCGCCGGCGTCCCGTATTCGCCCGGCGGCGTGATGGCCGCGATGGATTTTCTGGCCGGCAACACCTGACGGGCGCCGACGTAGGAAGGGATGGCGATGAGCGACGCCGATCGGCGCGGCCAGCTCGACAGCCGCTGAGCCGAACGCTACGCCGGCGCGCCGGCCGGGGTGTAGCGCCACACGCTGGCGGGCGGGAAGTTGAGCGGGGTCCAGGCCTCGCGCTTGGCGACAAGGCCATGCTTGCGCCAGGGCAGCGGCGAAGTGACGCAGTAGCTGTAGTGCAGGAAGCCACGGCCGGGCGCGACCGCCTCGATGGCATCGATGAAGCGGCGCTGTTGGGCGAGCGGCAGCAGCACGAGCGGAATGCCGCAGATCACACTTCCGACGTTGTCGTGCCATTGTTTTGGAATCAGATCAGCAAGTGAACGCGCGTCGCCTTCGACGACGGAGACGCCGGGCAGAATGCGGCGCAGGTGCTGCGCCATGGCGGGGACGATTTCGACCACGATGAGCCGGTCGGCAGGCACACCGGACGCCAGCAGCGTGTGCGAAATCACCCCGGTGCCGGCGCCGAGTTCGAGCACCACTTGGTCGGGTGCGCGGCGCACCTGCGCGGCAATGCGTCGACAGAGCGCCGGCGAGGACGGCACGACAGAGCCCATCTGCAACGGATTGGCCAGCCAGCGTCGAAAGAACATCCACGGCTTCGCGGCCTCCGGGCGTGCCGGAAGCGTAGCGGCAGCGGTTCCCTGTCGCGAGGGATCGATGGCCCAATTCATCCTTTGGTCACTCTCGCTCGTTAGAATCGCACTAGGAACGCCGCGGCCCTCGTAACAGATTCGGTGTCGCAAGTGTCAGACGTTGCATCCATCGGGTCGGTCGACCACTATTGCCCTGTAACTCTGCCGCGGGCGTTCACGGCGGATTACCCGAGGTCAGACGATCGCTGATGACGGCTCGCATACTGATTGTTGATGACGTTCCGTCCAACACTCGGTTGCTGGAAGCAAAGCTTTCCGCCGAATACTACCAGACGTCCACAGGTCAGAACGGTTTCGAGTGCCTCGAAGTTGCGAGATCCTGGCAACCTGACCTGATCCTGCTCGACGTAATGATGCCCGAAATGGACGGCTTCGAGTGCTGTCGTCGGCTCAAGGAGGACCCGAGCACCCTGCACATCCCCGTCGTGATGGTCACGGCCTTGGGAGAGCCGGGGGAGCGGCTGCGCGGGCTTGACTCCGGCGCCGACGACTTCCTGACCAAACCGGTCGAATACGACACCCTGCTTGCGCGTGTGCGCAGCCTGGTCCGGCTGAAGCGGCTGCTTGATGAATGGCGGGCGCGCGGGGAGACGACGCGAGGGCTGGGGCTGACCGGTCTGCCGAGCGTGCTGCCCTCGGTCGCCGGCGCTCGCGCACTGGTCGTCGACGACTGGGACCTCGGCGCCGAGCGGGTACAGGAGGCGCTGTCGCGGGACGGTATCGTGCCCGGCCGCGCGCGCAGCGAGGCGGAGGCGGTGGCACTCTCGAGCGCCATCCCATTCGATCTGATCGTGCTCAGCCTCGGAATGAGTTCGGAGGACCCGCTGCGCTTGGCTTCACGGCTGCGCGCGGCAGACGCGACGCACGAGACGCCGCTGCTTCTGATTGCCGAGCCGGAACAGCGTACCCGCATCCTGCGCGGCTTCGATCTCGGCGCCAATGACTGGTTGCTGCGGCCGCTAGACGAGAACGAGTTGCGAGCGCGGGCGCGGAACCAGATACGGCGGAAGTTCTATCACGATCGGCTGCGGGCCGATCTTGGCAGCGCTTTGGAAATGGCGCTGACCGATCCGCTCACCGGCCTCTACAATCAACGCTACCTGTTGCAGCACCTGCGTGGATTGCTGAGCGCGGGGCCGGGCAACGAGCTTGCCCTGGTGGTCGTGGATGTCGATCACTTCAAGTCGGTGAACGACACGTTCGGACACGCGGTCGGGGATCGGGCACTGCGGGACGTGGCCGAGCGCTTGCGTGGCAGCACGCGGGTATTCGATTTGGTGGCACGCTACGGCGGCGACGAGTTCGTCGTCGTCATGCCGGGCACCAGCACGTCGGATGCGGCGAGCGCGGCGGAGCGGTTGCGCTCCGCCATCGAGGGAGCCGATCGCGCCGCACCGGGTGTGCCGTCAAGGCTGACGATCAGCATCGGGCTGGCATGCACCCGCGGCCGCTCGGTCTCGGCCGAGACCCTGCTTGCCGAAGCGGATACGGCGCTCTACGCCGCCAAGCACGCCGGGCGGAACTGCATTCGCATGGCCTAGCGGGATCGCCCCGCCGGGCTGCGGTTCACCAGGCCGGAACTACGCCAGCGGTTATCGATTTCCGCTACTTGATCTTGGCTTCGCGGAACGGCACGTGCTTGCGAGCAACCGGGTCATACTTGCTCATCTCCAACTTGCCGGTCTGGGTGCGGGCATTCTTCTTTGTGACGTAAAAATACCCGGTGTCGGCGCTTGAGACGAGCTTGATCTGCACGGTGTTGGTCTTGGCCATGGCTTGGACCTCTGAGACTTGAACCTCTGGACGGCGGAGCGAGCCACGCCCGGCGGGCGGGGGACTTCGCGGTCAAAATGCGGAGGCGACCCCGTCGCGTCAAGCACCCGTTCAATGGCCATCCGCTCAAGGAGCGGCTGCCGTCTCGCGCATGGGAGGCAGCAGGGCCGTGGCGTAGGCGCCCGGATGGCCAATCAGAAAGCGCGCCGTCGCAAGATCGCTGTCATGCCCCTCCGCGGCTGGGCAGGCGCTGCGGAGCGCGACGATCTGGGCGGCAGGCAGCGGCGCTCGCGCCCGATGATGCAGCGCCAGGGGATCGGCCATCGGCTGACGTCCGGCGGCCAGCGCGCGCAGTTGGCGTTCGAGTTCGGGCTGGCCGAGGCTGGTGCATACCTGCGGCAGCACGCCGAGACCTTGGATCGGCCAACCCAGTGGTGCCAGGACGCGGCTCCAGCTCACGAACAACTCGCCGCCGTCGGGCATCGGGGCGATCGCCTGGGTCAGACCCTTGCCGAAGGTCGTGCTGCCGACGACGACCGCCCGGCCCCGATCGGCCAGGGCGGCGGCGAGGATTTCAGCCGCGCTGGCGGTGCGGCCGTCGACAATCACCACGAGGGGAACGGCGGTCGCCGGAGCACCTCCCGCCGACCGCCACACCCGTGAGGCGGCGGGATCGCGCCCCGTGGTGATGGCGACGACACCCGCGGGCAGCAGCATGTCGGCCGCCGTCACGGCCTCGCGCAGCAGGCCGCCGCCGTTGCCACGCAGGTCCAACACGATGCCTTCGACCGGCTTCGGCCCGGCGAGCGCCCCGCCGACGTCGTGTGCCAGCCTTTCCTCGGTGCGGTGAGTGAACGCCGTCACCCTGACCAGCAGCACTGCGCCGGCGCGTTCGGCAAAGACCGTTTCGGCCGCCACGGTCGCCCGCTCCACGACCGCCCGGCGCGGCTGGCCGTTCCGACCGCGCCACCCGATCTCCACCTTTGTGCCGTCCGCGCCGGCGAGCCAACCGGACACCGCTCCGGCGGTCTTGTCCTGGGTCGCTCGCCCGTCGACCGCGATGATCCGATCTCCCGCCCGCAGGCCCGCAGCCGCGCCGGGACCGTCGGGGACGACGTCGGCGATGATGACGATCCCGCCGAAGGTTGCGAGGGTGAGCCCGATGCCCGCCTGCCCGCTGCGCCGGCTACGGTCGGCGCCCGCCTCAGCCGGCGGGATGTATCGGCTGGTACGGATCGAGATGGTCGAGCATTTCGTCGAAGAAGCGCTGGACAACCCCACCGGTGCCGGCCCGCCGAACCGCCGCAGAGGCTGGCCAAGCGGCCGCAGCGAGGTCCGCGGCAGCCGCCGCCCATTCGCTCGGCGTACCCCCTGTCGGGAGCTGGCGAGCCAGCACCATCCGGTCTCGAAAACCGAGTACCAGGGTGGTGCTGCCAATCCCGACCCGCAGATCGGGGTCGAGGGCCGTCAGCCCGTGCAAGCCCCACTCGGTCAACTCCGGCACCGGGACCGGCTCCAGGATGCGCGGCGCCATGAAGGTCAGCGCGGCGGCATAGACCTCGGCGGCGAGGCGGGCGTCAAAACCGGCGGGCGTGCCGGCAGGCGTGAGAGTCTCGGCGTGTACGGGGACAACGAAAAGGATGGCGACAATTACAGTTAGCCGGTTCACCTGCGTCGCGACCGTCGCTCGGGCCGCTCGTCGGAGGTGTCGGCGCCGACACCGGGCGCGGCGCTGCCGCCGGGGATGATGTGGAACACGAGACCGCCGGTGACCGGACTCGCCTCGGCGAGGCGAACCTCCACATCCTGGGCGAGGCGGAACGTCGTTCGTGTGCGGCGACCAGTGAGCGTCTGCGCCTTCTCGTCGTGCATCCAGAAGTCGCTCGGCAGCGATGACAGAGGGACGATCCCGCTCGCCCCATTTACCACACATGTGACAAAAATGCCGAACCGTGTCACCCCGGAAATGCGCGCCTCGAAGATGGCCCCGACCTTGTCGACCATGAAGGCGGCGAGATACCGGTCGATCGCATCGCGCTCGGCGAGGGCGGCGCGGCGCTCGGTGGCAGTGATGTGCTCGGCGGTGTCGGGCAGCCGCACCGCTTCCTCCTCGCCTAGCCCGTCCGGACCGAGCCGCAGGCCGCGCACGAGGGCACGATGCACCACGAGGTCCGCGTAGCGGCGGATCGGGCTGGTGAAATGGGCGTAGCGCGGCAAGGCGAGGCCGAAATGGCCGATGTTGTCGGGGCTGTAGGCGGCCTGCGACTGGCTGCGCAGCATGACCTCGTTTACCAGCGGGGCCGCCTCGGTGCCCGCAACGGTCCGCAACACGCGGTCGAGATCGCGCGGGTGGATCTGGTTGCCGGGTGGCAGATTGATGTCGAAGCCGCGCAGGAAGGCGCGCAGGTTGGCGAGCTTTTCGTCCGAAGGCGGCGCGTGAACGCGGTAGAGGCAGGCGATCCGCAGCCGCTCGAGTTCCTCGGCCGCGGCCACGTTGGCGAGCACCATGAACTCCTCGATGAGACGGTGGCTGTCGAGGCGCGGCCGGGGCGCGACCTGCACCACGCGTCCATCCTCGTCGAGCACGACCCGGCGTTCCGGCAGGTCGAGGTCGAGCGTGCCGCGTTCGACCCGCGCGGCGAGCAAGGCGCGGAACGCCCCGTAGAGCGCGGGCAGGGGCAGGCCGAGGTCGTCGCCAGCATCCTGCGCCTGCTGAACCTGCTCGTAGGTGAGACGGGCGGCGCTGCGCATCAGGCCGCGGCCGAATCGGTGGCCGGTCTTGCGGCCCCTGGCGTCGATCCGCATCTCGACGAACAGGCAGCCGCGCGCCTCGGCGGGACGCAGGCTGCACCAGCCGTTCGACAGCGCCTCGGGCAGCATCGGCACCACCCGGTCGGGAAAGTAGACGCTGTTGCCGCGCGTCCATGCGTCCCGGTCGAGGGCGCTGCCCGGGCGGACGTAGTGCGCCACGTCGGCGATGGCGACGATCAGCCGGAAGCCGGCGCCGTCCGGCTCGGCGAACACCGCATCGTCGAAGTCGCGCGCATCCTCGCCGTCGATGGTGACGAGCGGGAGGTCGCGCAGATCGGTCCGCCGGCCGAGCGCCACACCCTTGGCCCGCGCCGCATCGGCCAGCGCGGCCGGGGCAAACTCCTCGGGGATGTCGTGCGTGCGGATGCAGATCAGGCTGACCGACCGGGCATCGCCCATGCGGCCCAGCCGTTCAAGGACGCGCGCCGGCTTCAGTCCCAATCCGTGATGTGGCAGCGGCGCTGCCAGCACGATCTCGCCCGCCGCCGCCCCGCCGTCCTCGCCGGGGGGCACCACCCATTCCGCTTTCACCCGTCGGTCGGTGGGCGCGATGCGTCCACCTCCCGGGCGTCCCCCATCCGGGTCGGGTCGGAATATGCCGAGCACGCGGCCCGGCTCGTCCGTGAGACGCTTGACGGTGCGCCCCTCGTAGCGGTCGGGACCGATCGGGCGGAGGCGGGCGAGGACCCGCTGACCCGGTGCGAGCGCCGGCTGCCCGCGTCGCTCGGGTGCCATCAGGATCAGTGGCGGCGGCCCCGCAAATTCCCAGCCCACCGGCTGGGCCAACGCGTCGCCGTCGGGGTCGGTGCCGCTGACCCGCACGACCATCGTCTCGGGTAGCCGGCCGGCCGGGCGGACCCGGCGCGCGCCGGCCGGCTCGGTCGCTCCTTCGGCCTCGAGCGCCTTCAGCGCGGCCCGCAACCCGGCTCGGTGTTCGGGACCGAGACCGAAGGCGCGCGCGATCTCCCGTTTGCCCACCCGTCCGGCTTGGTCGCGGATGAAGCGGCGCAGCTCGTCGCGACTCGGCAACCCGCCACCGGTCGCCCCTTCCCGGGTCACCCCGCCGCGCCGCGGCGCCCTCACGGTCGGGTGGCTCGCCCATACCGGCCGGGTATCCGGCAACCGCGTGCGGCGGTCTCGTGGTCCACGATGTCGCCCGTCCTCGCTGCGGCAAGCGACATTCTGTCGAGAGCGGGTAGCGGCCTCAAGCAAAAGCGAAGGCGGGCGGCGCAAGACTGGCCGGGCGAGACTGACCGGGCGAGACTGACGGCGCCGAACCTTCTTGATACCACGTGCGGGAAACATCGGAGCTGCGCATGAGCACCCAGTCGGCGGGACTGGACCCGGAGGACTGGACCGCGCTGCGCCGGCTCGGTCATCGCATGGTCGACGACATGGTCGATTTCCTGGCCGGGATCGGGTCGCGTCCGGTCTGGCAGCAAATGCCCGATGCCCTGCGCGCCGAATTGACGGAGGCCTTGCCGCGCGACCCGGCCGATCCCGATGTGGTCTATGCGGATTTCCGCCGGCTCGTGGCGCCGTACGCGACCGGCAACCTTCATCCGCGCTTCATGGGCTGGGTGCATGGCGGCGGCAACCCGATGGGAATGCTGGCCGACTTGCTTGCCGCGGGCCTGAACGCCAACCTGGGTGGCCGGGACCATGCGCCCATCGAGATCGAGCGACAGGTGATCCGCTGGAGCGCCGCAATGCTCGGCCTGCCCGAGCGGACCTCGGGGCTGTTGGTGACAGGCACCTCGATCGCCAACCTGATCGCCGTCCTGGTCGCGCGCACCGCGGCCCTCGGCGCCGACGTGCGGCACGTGGGCCTCCAGCGCGCGCCGCTCGTCGCCTACGCCTCCGCCGCCGCGCATGGCTGCGTGCCACGCGCCATGGACATGGCCGGACTTGGGACCGACGCGCTGCGGCTGATCGAATGCGACGGGAACGGGCGGGTGCGACTGCCTGCTCTGGCGGACGCGGTCGCGCGCGACATCGAATCCGGCCTGCGTCCGTTCCTGCTCGTCGGCACCGCAGGAAGCGTGAACATCGGTGCGATCGATGACTTGGCTGCTCTTGCTGCGTTTGCCCGGGAACACGCGCTGTGGCTGCACGTCGACGCCGCGTTCGGCGCCCTCGCCGCGTTGTCACCGAGGCTGCAGCCGCGGCTCGCTGGGATCGAGCAGGCGGATTCCGTGGCGTTCGATTTCCACAAATGGGCGCAGGTCCCGTACGACGCGGGGTGCGTCCTCGTGCGCGATCCCGCCGCCCACCTGGCTGCCTTCGCCGCACCTGCCGACTACCTGCGGCGTGAGAGAAGGGGGCTCGCGGGTGGTCATCCCTGGCCGTGCGACCTCGGCCCTGATCTCTCGCGGGGGTTCCGGGCACTGAAAGTCTGGATGACGCTGCGGGTCTACGGCGCCGATCGCCTGGGCCGGGTGGTCGAGCAATGCTGCGACCTCGCGCAAGCGCTGGCGGCCCGGGTGGACGCGGAGCCGCAGCTGGAACGGCTCGCTCCGGTGGCGCTGAACATCGTCTGCTTCCGCTTCATCGGAGCCGACGGCGATCTCGACCGATTGAATGCCGAGATCGTCGCGGACTTGCAGGAGGCCGGCATCGCGGCCCCGTCAACGACGATTTTGGGCGGACGCCTCGCGATCCGCGCGGCCATCGTCAACCACCGCACGCGGGAGGAGGACGTGGAGGCATTGGTGGACGGCGTACTGCAGGCTGGCGCCAGGCGGGCTATCCTGTGACCTGGTGGTGGGCGAGGCGGCGATGGCACTGAAGCGGATGGCGTTGGAGATCGGGATGGGAACCGATATCCGGGGCGCGGACTATACCAAGGCGGCGGTGCGCGCCCTGCGCGACGCGCTCTGGCACAACTCGCTGAGCATCGCCGACGTGGTCGGGCTGCCGACCGATGCGATGCAGGTCGAGGTCGTCATCGGCGTCCCACGGCCCGACCGGGTCGACCATGACGCGGTGCTGGCAGTGTTGCCGCACGGCACCGGCACGGTGCGCGTTGTCGAGGGCGGGCTGGAGATCGGCAACGACGCCGGAACCGATTCCACCGTCATCGCACAGGCGGCGGCGATCGTCCGGCTCCCGATCGGTTAGGAGCGAGACCCATGGCGCTGAAGCGCGTGATCCTGGAGCTTGGCACCGGCAACGACCTGCACGGCGGCGATTACACCAAGGCGGCGCTGCGGGCGGTGCAGGACGCGCTGCACCACAGCTCCCTCAGCATGCTGCGGAGCCTGAAGGTCCCGGCCGCTGACATGCAGGTCGAGGTCACGATCGGAGTGCAGCAACCGGACAAGGTCGATGCCGCGGCGGTGCAGGCGTCGCTGCCGCACGGGGTGGTGACGGTGCGCGTGGTCAAGGGCGGTCTCGATGTGCCCGATGACGACGGGAACGACATTGCGGTCATCGCCAGCGCCGCCGTGGCGGTCAGGCTGGATCTGCCCTGACCCGAGTGAGATCCGAAGTCTGGCCTAGAACGGGAAGCCGAAATTGACGTGGTAGACGGTAAGGCCGCCGCCGAACACCACGCCCGCGCCGATCCGCGGGTTCGAGAGCCAGAGGATGTTCAGCGGTTTCGCGGAACCGATGGAGAAGCCGACCTCGTTCTGATTCTCGATCTTGAGCGCCGGTTGCAGGAAGCGGTCAAACCGCAGCGGCGACGGGTAGTAGTAATGCGCCGCGTACAAACCGAGATCGGGTTCGATGCCGCGGAACGTGAAACCCAGCGGCCGCCGAACCTCGCCGCCGATCTGCAGCGCGGTGTAGTCCTCGGCGAAGCCCGATCCCATCGTGTGATCGCCGGCGTGAATGATGCCGCTGCCCAGAGACAGCGTATAAGCGCCCGCGCGCCACTGTGCGACCGAACGCATGCCCACGAGGTAGATCCAGGCATCAGGATTTCCTCCGTCAGTGCCAAAGGCGTGCGCCGCGCCGACCTGTGCGAATGGCTTTATGACAACGTTGTCAGTGATCGGAATCTGCAGTTCCGCGCCCGGCACCGCGGATATTGATTGCTGGTTGAGCTTGATGCGCTGCCCGTTGATGTCGGCCTTGAAGTCGTAGACGCCGAGCTGCAGAGGCAGCAGCAGATTGAGCGACCAGCCATCGTGCAATGCGTTGGGCACCGTAGTGGAGAGAGGGAGCGTGTAGACGTCGGCCGTGAGCCCGGAGAGGGAATAGCCGCCAAACCCGAGGGATGCGGCATAGACATAGTTTACGTTGACAGTGGTATTCTGAGGCGCTGGCGCCTGGGCGATTGTCGAACCGGCTGCGACGAGCGTGGCGATCGTTCGCGTGGCTGACCTGCCTAACGGAAGCTTCATCCGGTCCTGCGGACCATGCCGGACCTGCGACTCAGCTCAGGTCGCCGATCGCACAATCGAACGACGGTTCCTTGATGCCGGTCACGATCCACGCGTTGCGGTCAGGGTTCCAGCGCGTCAGGAACGTGTAAAGGCACTTGGTAACGGTCTGATCACCGCCGGTAAATTGAGTTTCCTGGACCTTGCGCCCCTTCTTGTCTCGTGTCGTCGTCGTGACCGCTGACGCAGGTGTCGTATCGACCGAGATCCTCCGCCATTGATACGCCCTTGCGCCGTCGCCGATATCGACCTGATTGAACGGCGGTCCATAATCCAATTCCACCGTGCGCACGTCCTGGCCGACGAAGCTCCTCATCGTGTCGGCGGCGCAGGCCGCACACAGCATTGCAATGCAAGCAAGGAGCCATTTCATTCTGTGACCGATCCCATATTTCGAGGCTGAGGGCAATCCACAACCGCCTCGACGGTACCGGAAACGAAAGCTACCCGCGCGGGCCTTCGAAAAACTCCTTCACCTTGGCGAAGAAGCCCTCGTGCTCCGGGTGGCCCTTGCCGCCTTCGGTCGCTTCGGCCTCGAATTGTTCCAGCAACTCGCGCTGCCGGCGCGTGAGGTTTTGGGGCGTCTCGACGGCCACCTGGATGTACATGTCGCCGCGCGCGGCGCTGCGCAGCACGGAAAACCCTTTGCTGCGCAGGCGGAACTGGTCGCCCGTCTGGGTCCCGGGCGGGATCTTCACGCGCGCCTTGCTGCCGTCGATCACCGGCACCTCGATGTCGCCGCCGAGCGCCGCCTGGCTCATTCGCAGCGGCACCCGCATCAGGATGTTGGCGCCGTCGCGCTGGAAGATGGGGTGCGGCCGGATGGTGACATGGACATAGAGGTCGCCCGGCGGCGCACCCTGGCCGCCGGCCTCACCTTCGCCGCCGAGCCGGATGCGGGTGCCGTCCTCGACACCGGCCGGGATCGATACCTGCAAGCTGCGCTCGCGCTGCACCGTGCCGACGCCGTGGCAGATCCGGCAGGGATTGCGGATCACCCGGCCGGCGCCGCCGCAAGTGGGACAGGTGCGTTCGACCAGGAAAAACCCTTGTTGCGCCCGCACTTTTCCGGCGCCCCCACAGGTGGCGCAGGTCTCCGCTGCCTTCCCCTTGTCCTCCGAGCCGGTGCCGGAACAGGCCTCGCAGGTCACCCGGGTCGGCACGCGCAGGTCGGTCTTGGTTCCGGTAAACGCCTCCGCAAGGTCGATCTCGACCCCCTGGCGGATATCGGCGCCGGACCGGGAGCGGCCGCCGCCCCGCCGGTTGCCACCCATGAACTCGCCGAACATCTGGTCGAAAATGTCGCCGAGACCGCCGCCGGCCGAGAAATCGAAGCCGCCGGCAAAGCCGCCTGGTCCGCCGTTGGTCTCGAACGCCGCGTGGCCGAAGCGGTCGTAGGCGGCGCGCTTCTGGTCGTCCCGCAGGACGTCGTAAGCCTCGCTGACTTCCTTGAAGCGGGCCTCGGCCTTCGCGTCGCCCGGGTTACGGTCCGGGTGATACTGCATCGCGAGCTTGCGGTAGGCTTTCTTCAGGTCGTCCGCGTTCGCCTCGCGTGCCACGCCCAGCGTGGCGTAATAATCCTGCTTAGCCATCTCAGATGTTCACCCAGATCAGCCCTTCGGTTCGGCGCTGCGGCGCGGCGGTTCCTCTCTCCGATCATGTCCCGTGAGAGGCCGAATTGAAATCGCGCCCGCCTTCATCAGAAGCGCGGGCGCGATTCAACCTCACCAGATTCGCCCGAATTTGTCAGGCGGATTTCTTCTTCTCGTCGACTTCCTCGAACTCGGCGTCGACCACCTTGTCGTCCGGCCTGGCCGACGATGACGGACCGGCGCCCGGTCCCTCGCCGCCGGGAGCGCCCCCGGCGGCGCCGGCTTCCTGGGCCTGCGCCTTGTACATCGCCTCGCCGATCTTCATCGCCGCCTGGCTCAGCCGATCGCTGGCCTGCTTCAGCGCCTCCTGATCGCCGCCCTCAAGCGCGCTGCGGGCCGCGGCAATGGCCGCCTCCGCCTCGCCCTTGTCCTGCGCCGACACCTTGTCGCCGTGTTCCTGCAGATTGCGCTCGACTTGGTGGACCAGCGCCTCGGCCTGGTTCTTTGCCTCGACCAGCTCGCGGCGCTTCTTGTCGGCTTCGGCGTTCGCCTCGGCCTCCTTGACCATGCGCTCGATGTCCCCCTCGCCAAGACCGCCCGAAGCCTGGATGCGGATCTGCTGCTCCTTGCCGGTCGCCTTGTCCTTGGCCTGCACCGCCACGATGCCGTTGGCGTCGATGTCGAACGTCACCTCGACCTGCGGCACGCCGCGCGGGGCGGGCGGGATGCCCACCAGATCGAACTGGCCGAGCAGCTTGTTGTCAGCCGCCATCTCGCGCTCACCCTGGTAGACCTTGATGGTGACCGCGGTCTGGTTGTCGTCCGCCGTGGAGAAGGTCTGCGACTTCTTGGTCGGGATGGTCGTGTTGCGCTCGATCAGCCGGGTGAACACGCCGCCCAGGGTCTCGATGCCGAGCGACAGCGGGGTCACGTCGAGCAGCAGGACGTCCTTGACGTCGCCCTTCAGCACCGCGCCCTGCACCGCCGCGCCGATCGCCACCACCTCGTCGGGGTTGACGTTGCGTGCCGGCTCCCTGCCGAAGAACGTCTTGACCGCCTCGATCACCTTCGGCATCCGGGTCATGCCGCCGACCAGGATCACCTCCTGGATCTCGCCCGAGGTCACGCCGGCATCCTTGAGCGCGGCGCGGCAGGGTTCCAGCGTCTTCTGGATCAGGTCGTCGACCAGGCTCTCCAGCTTGGCGCGGGAAAGCTTCATGACCAGGTGCTTGGGACCCGAGGCGTCGGCGGTGATGAATGGCAGGTTGATCTCGGTCTCCTTCGAGGAGGAGAGCTCGATCTTGGCCTTCTCGGCCGCTTCCTTGAGGCGCTGCAGCGCCAGCCGGTCCTTGCGCAGGTCGATGCCCTGCTCCTTGCGGAACTCCTCCGCGAGATAGTCGATCACCCGCGCGTCAAAATCCTCGCCGCCGAGGAACGTGTCGCCGTTGGTGCTCTTCACCTCGAACACGCCGTCGCCGATCTCCAGGACGGAGACGTCGAACGTGCCGCCGCCGAGATCGTAGACCGCGATGGTGCCGCCGTTCTTCTTGTCCATGCCGTAGGCGAGGGCGGCCGCCGTCGGCTCGTTGATGATGCGCAGCACCTCGAGACCGGCGATCTTGCCGGCGTCCTTGGTGGCCTGGCGCTGGGCGTCGTTGAAGTATGCCGGGACGGTGATGACGGCCTGCGTGACGGTCTCGCCGAGATAGGATTCGGCGGTCTCCTTCATCTTGCCGAGGATGAAGGCGCTGATCTGCGACGGCGGATACTTCTGGCCCTTCGCCTCGACCCAGGCGTCGCCGTTGTCGCCGCGCACGATGGCGTAGGGCACCAGGCCCTTGTCCTTGCCGACCAGCGGATCGTCGTAGCGACGGCCGATCAGGCGCTTGACGGCGTAGATGGTGTTGGACGGGTTGGTGACGGCCTGCCGTTTGGCGGACTGACCGACCAGCCGCTCCCCGTTGTCGGCGAACGCCACCATGCTGGGCGTGGTGCGCGCACCCTCACTGTTCTCGATAACCCGGACGTCCTTGCCTTCCATGATGGCGACGCAGGAGTTCGTGGTGCCGAGATCGATTCCAATGACCTTGCTCATATAAGGCTCCTTTTCAGCGGATGCGTGCAGCCCGAGCAGGCACCGCTCGCATCCCTACGGTGGATTGAACCAGATGTATCGCACGCGAACGCCGGGGCAAGGGTGGCGTGCAGGTTTATCAGCGGCGGGCGGTCTGACCGGTCGGTCCGGCAGATCGAACCGTCGGACAAACCGGTCTGGCCGATCAGGCCGTCTGGTTGAACCGGGTTGCCGTGCCGGCGCCGGCGGCCGGCGGCTTGGCCACCACGACCATGGCCGGGCGAAGCAGCCGTCCGTTCAGGGTCCAAGCCGGCGTCCAGGCCTGGACGACCGTCCCCGGCGGATGTTGCGTGCTCTCCTGCTCGCCCATCGCCTGGTGCAGGTTGGGGTCGAACGCCGAACCCGAAGGGTCCTCGCGCTTGATCCCGTTGCGCTCCAGCAGGCTGAGAAAGCTGCGCTCGACGCCGGCAAACCCTTCACGCAGGCTGCCGACGATCTCCGGTTCCCCGGGTTGCGCGGGAGGCAGGCTGTCGAGCCCGCGGCGGATGTTCTCGGCCGCTTCCACCACGTCGGTCGCGAACTTCTGGACGGCGTACTGGCGCGTCTCGTCCACGTCACGCTTGGCGCGGGCCCGCACGTTGGCCATCTCGGCCTCCGATCGCATCCAGCGGTCCCGCATCTCCGACAGCTCCGTCTCCAGCTCGGCGATCCGGGTGGTGGCCGCCTGCATGAGCTGCTCGGGCGTGCCCGCCATCTCCGTCGCCGAGCGGCCGGCGCCGGTCGGCGCAGCACCGGGCGACAGAGGACCGGGAGAGAGATCGGTGTGGTCGGTGTCGTTGATCATGGCGCCGATCAATTAGAGCGGGGCGGCCCTCGGAACAAGCGGCAATGCCTCATGGCTGCAACCGTGCTCGCCCGGTAAAGGTTGGGGCAGCCCGGAGGTTTGTCATGCTTGCGATCGGCTGCTTGTTGCCCATCGGCCTGATGATTGCAGGCGGTTTACTCGGCGCCTGGCTGGGCGGCGCCCAGGCCGCCATCTGGTGGGGCGGGGGCGCCGGGTTCGTCCTCGGCGGCCTCGGAATGGCGGCCCTGCTCTGGGGCTTCGAGCGGGTGCGGGGCGGTCGCGGATAGCTGGCTACTGCGCCATCCGGTAGGGACCACCCTGCTCGATCGCCTTCCGATAGGCCGGCCGCCCCTGCAGCCGCCTGACCCAGGCGTCCACATTGGGGTAGGCGGCCCGCTTGCCCTGGATACCGGCGAGTTCCCCGACGAAGCTCATCTCGACATCGGCGCCGGTCAGTTCATCGCCGAGCAGGAACTGGCGGCCGCTCAGGGCCGCGTCGATGAAGCCCAGAATATTGGCGATCTCGCCCTCGATGCGCGGCCGCAGCGGCGCGCCCGCCTCGCCCAGGCGGGAGACGTAGAGGTTGAGCATCAACGGCAGCATGGCCGAGCCCTCGGCGAAATGCAGCCACACCTGGTAGTCGTCATAGGCGGGGCTTGCCGGGTCGGGCTGCAGCCGCCCACCGCCATGGCGCCGGATGATGTAATCGACGATCGCGCCGGACTCGGCGATGACCCGCCCGTCATCGGTGATCACCGGAGACTTGCCGAGCGGATGCACCGCCTTCAGCTCGGGTGGGGCGAGATTGGTCTCCTTGTCGCGCTGGTAGTGCTTGATCTCGTAGGGCACGTCCAGCTCCTCGAGCAGCCACAGTATGCGTTGAGACCGGGAATTGTTCAGGTGGTGGACGGTGAGCACCGCGGTTCTCCTAGGGTCGGCCAGGGTTGGTTCAGCCCAGCAACCGGCCGATCACCCGGGCAGTGTAGTCCACCACCGGGATGATGCGGCCGTAATTGATCCGGGACGGTCCGATGACGCCGATCGCGCCGACGATGCGGCCGCCCTCGCCGCGGGCCGGAGCGACCACCATGGAGACGCCGGTGGTGGCGAACAGCCCGCTTTCGGCACCGATATAGATGCGCACGCCCTCGGACTGTTCGGCAAGGTCGAGCAGGCGCAGCATCGTCTCGTGCGCCTCCAGCCGCTCGAACAGCGCCTGGATCGCCGCCAGGCGCTCAACCTGGGTGACGTCGGACAGCAGCTTCGCCTGGCCGCGCACGATCAGGCTGCCGGCCCGCCCGTCGCCGGTCCAGATGCCCAATCCGGCCTCGACCACCTGCGCTGACAGGGCGTCGAGCTGGCTGCGATCGACCGCCATTTCCTCGGCGACATTGCGACGCAACTCGGTCAACGGCCGGTCGGCCAGGCGGGCGTTGAGAAAATTGCTCGCCTGTTGCAGGGCGGAGGGCGGCAGGCCGGGCGGCGTCTCGATCACCCGGTTTTCGACATGACCGTCGGCGTTGACCAGGATGACCAGAGCCCGGCCAGGACCGAGCTGCACGAACTCGATGTGCCGCACCGCGCCCTCGGCCTTGGGGGCGAGGACCAGCCCGGCCCCCGAGGAGAGGCCGGACAACATCGTGCTGGCCTCGGCCAGCGTGGCCTCGAGGCTGCGGCCGCTGGCAGCAAGGGCGGCCGATATCGTCTCGCGTTCCTCCTCGCCGAGCTCGCCGAATTGCAGCAGCCCGTCGACGAACAGCCGCAACCCTTGATCGGTCGGCAACCGCCCGGCCGAGGTATGCGGCGAGAACAGCAGCCCGGCATCGGTGAGGTCGGCCATGACGTTGCGGATGGTCGCCGGAGACAGCCCGAGAGGCAGCCGGCGCGACAGCGTCCGGCTGCCGACCGGCTCGCCGGTCTCGACGTATTGTTCGACGATCTCGCGCAGCACGGCGGCGGAGCGAGCGTCGAGACCCGGCGGCAACCCGGTCCCGCGCCCCGCCCCGCGCGGTGCGTTCGACGTGTTCAAATGCACATCCACCGGGGTTCGCGGCCGAACCTAGGAACGGCTACGATCCCCGTCAATTATTTCGCGGCGGCAGCCTGCTCCGCCTGTTGCGCCAGCTTGCTGGTGTATTCGTCCGCCTTGTAGATGTCGCTGACGATCTGCTTCAGCTTCGCGGCGTCGTCGCTGAACCCCAGCGCCGTCGCGTAGGCAGCCGCCGTGCCGAACCCGGCCAATCCATAGTGCGACATCCGCTGATACTGGGCGATCATGATGAGGTCTCGAAGCTGACCACTGGCAGACGATTCCAAGGCGTGCTTCTGCGCCTCGGCAACGATGCCCTCCATCCCCTTGCACTGCTCGCTGCCGACATTGCCGCCGCGCGCCTCGACGAGCGACTTCACGGTCTGGGTGTGCTGGCCGATGCCGGCCACCGACTTCTGGAACATCTCCTTCAGCTTGGCGTCAGAGGCCTTTTCCGCGAGGCTCGTCATGATCCGCTGCATCTGGTCGTTGGCGGACCAGAGATCGCGCATCTCATCGATGTAGACGTCCTTCAGACTTTCGGGTGCTGGCATGAAATCCTCCTCCGGGGTTTACGGATCGGCGTCGACCCGGCGAACGGAGGCGATCCGTCCGTCTGCGCTCGACCATTTTCGCGGGTGATGCCGTCCAGAGCCAAAGCGCGAGCCTGCCCGCAGTTCCAGGCGGCAACCATCATTTCGGGTGCTGGGCGATCTCTTGCCACAACGCGCGGGTCGGCGTGCCTGGATCGGGTTCGATGCGGCAAGCAGTGTCCAGGATCAGGGCGGCGTGGTTTTCCGGCGTGTAGGCGGGCCATTGCGGGATTGCCGCGTTGTTCGGGTCGCCAGCGCGAGCGAACGCGGCCCAGGTCGCGGACATCGTGGCTGCGAGCCTGTACGCCGCCTCGCTGCGGTCGGTCGACGAAACCAGGTGGATGGTGTCGAAGGTGAACGGCACGTCGAGCGCGTGCGGCGATCGGAGCCGTCCGCCGAAGGCCGGCGTCTCCCAGTCGAAGCGATACATGTAGACGGGTGCCCGGCGCTTGACCGCTTTGCGGTCGGCCATCAGCAGCGAGCGGATGTGGAAGTTCGACCCGGTGAGCGCCGCGATCAGGCGTTCGGACGGGCGAGCGGTCGGGATACAGGCCTCGATAGGCTTCGACCACGCGCTCGGTGTCGTCGCCGGCGACGGCTCTCACCGCGTCGCGCATCTCCTGCTCGCCGAGCGTGCCGTTCCACACCCGATCGTCCTGAGCGAGGAACAGCGACGCCTCGTCCTTGGTGTCGCCGATCACGAGGGGAATATCGTCGGAGAGGTCGGGGAAATCGGGGTCGCAGGGGTGATGCGGCACGGTCGTGCCGTCCACCACCGGACCGAACGGATAGCGGTCCAGCAGCGGCCAGCGGGAGGGACCGAGCGCCCGCGTTGCGGGTTCGATCGCGTCGAGCAGGCGGTGCATCGGCAGGCGTTGCAGGTCGCCGAACCGGGTGCTGTCGAGGCCGAGTTCACGCAGCACAAGTTCCGTCAGCCGGGTCGCCCGGCTGCGTTCGCGCAGGCGGATCGCGGCGCCGCTCTGGACGATGGCGCGCCGGAACAGGCCGCGTGCGGCGGGCATCGCCATCAGGGTGCTCACCTTCGCCCCGCCGCCGGACTCGCCGAAGATGGTGACCGCGCCGGGATCGCCGCCGAATTTTTCCATGTTGTCGCGCACCCATTCGAGCGCGGCCACCATGTCGAGGGCACCCGCGTTGCCGGAGGCGACGAACTCCGGGCCGCCGATCTCGGATAGATCGAGGTGGCCAAAGATGTTGAGGCGCTGGTTGACCGTGACGAGCACCACGTCGCCCCGCTTGCACAGGTTGACGCCCTCCAGCCGCGCGCCGTTGGACGAGCCGAAGGCGAAGGCGCCGCCGTGGAACCACACCATCACCGGCCGTCTCGCGGACGGATCGGCGCTTGGCGTCCAGACGTTGAGGATCAGGCAGTCCTCGCTTTCCGGCGAGGTATCGGGCGGGCTGGCGAACTCCGCCATCTCGGGGCGGCGGCCGAAGCCGGTCATCGATTGCGGCGCCTGTGCCGTGTAGGCGGCGGCATCGCGAACGCCAGCCCAGGGCGCAGGGCGGCGCGGCGGCATGAAGCGGTTCTCGCCCGACGTGGGCGCGCCGTAGGGGATGCTCTTGAACGCCGCGACACCATCGATCAGGGCACCCCGGACCCGGCCTGCGGTGGTCTCGACCTCGGTGTCCATCTGCTTCCTCCCGTGCGGCTACGTTTACGTGCGGCTACGTTACGTGCGGCTACGTTATTCGAGGTCAGCGGAGTACGGCGGTCAATCGGCCATCGTCTTTCCGGTCCCCCGCTTTGCCCGTCCAGCCGGACGGTGTTAGCGTCCGGTGGAAGAAAAGGTCCAGGATGCCCGACAGCGGCTTTGCCTTGCCCGAGGATGGGCTGATCGCGGTGGTCAAGCGCGAGTGCCCGACTTGCGTGCTGACCGCGCCGGTGCTGGGCGAACTGTCCCGCCGGGCCGGCCTCAAGGTCTTTTCGCAAGACGATCCCTCGTTTCCAGTTGAGGCGGCGGAGCGGATCGACGACAGCGCGCTCGACCTCTCGCACCGGCTCAGAATCGAGATCGTGCCGACCCTGATCCGGCTGGAGGGCGGCCGCGAAGTTGAACGTACGTATGGCTGGGACCGCGCCGAGTGGCAGCGCGTCACCGGCCTCGCCGGGCTGGGCGACACTCTGCCGGCATCGCGGCCTGGCTGTGGCGCCAAGAACGTCGAACCCGGCGTCATCGAGCGGCTGAGAATCCGGCACGGCGAGACCGGCATCCTCGCGCGCCGCGTCGCGATCGGCGACGGCGAGGACGAGATCGAGGCGATGTTCGACCGCGGCTGGTCGGATGGCCTGCCGCTGGTGCCGCCCACCGAGGAGCGGGTGCTGCGGATGCTGTCGGGCACGGCGCGCGATCCGCGGGAAGAAGTTGGCCCCTGTCCGCCCGACCTGGCGCCGGCGACCGTAGAAAAGATCGCGATCAACGCCGTCATGGCCGGCTGCAAGCCCGAGTACCTGCCGGTTGTGCTGGCGGCGGTGGAAGCGGTACTGGACGAGCCGTTCGCCATGCATGGCGTGCTCGCGACGACGATGTATGTCGGCCCCGTGATCGTGGTGAACGGGCCGGTGCGCCGGCAGATCGGGATGAACGCGCGCGGCAACGCGCTCGGGCAGGGCAACCGCGCCAACGCGACGATCGGCCGTGCGCTGCAACTCGTGATCCGCAACGTCGGCGGCGGCCGGCCGCAGGAAGTGGACCGCGCCACGCTCGGCAATCCCGGCAAATACACCTACTGCTTCGCCGAGGACGAGGAGGGTTCCTCCTGGGAGCCGCTGTCGGTCGAGCGCGGCATCGCACCCGGCGTCTCGGCGGTGACGGTTTTTGCGGGCTACGGCCTGCAGGGTATCGTCGACCAGAAATCGCGCACGCCCGACAGCCTGGCGCGCAGCTTTGCCGAGAGCCTCAAGGCGATGCAGAACGTCAAGCTCGCACCCGGCTGCGACGCGTTGCTCGTGGTGTGTCCCGAGCACGAGCGCACATTCCGGGCGGCGGGCTGGAGCAGGCAACGCCTCATCGACGAACTTGCGGCGCTGACGCAGATCCCGGGCGAAGACGTCGTGAGCGGGGCACGCGGCATCGCCGAGGGCGGTCCGGCGTCGCTTGCCGGACAATCGGTGCCAAAGATACGCCCGGGCGGTCTGCTGATCGTCCGCGCCGGCGGCGGTGCCGGAATGTTTTCCGGCATCATCGGCGGCTGGGCCGCAAGCGGCGAGCGCGGCAGCATGCCAGTTACCAAGGAGGTCAGGCGATGACAGTGCTTCTCGATCCCACCGCCGAGCGCAGTTCGACGATGCGACCGCGGCTTGCCCGGCCGGAGCGCATGGACGGTTTGACGGTCGGCATCCTCGATATTTCCAAGCCGCGCGGCGACGTTTTTCTCGATCGCCTGGCCGAGCGCCTGGGTGAGCGCGGTATCGCCGTGCGACGCTATGCCAAGCCGACGATGACACGGCCGGCGCCGCTGCCGCTGCGCCAACAGATCGGCACGGAGGTGAACCTCGTCATCGAAGGCCTTGCCGATTGAGGCTCCTGCACGTCGTGCTGTACGCACGACATGGCTGATCTCGAGACCCGTGGCATCCCCGCGGTCGGCGTCGCTACGACGGAGTTCATCGACGCGGCGGCCGTGCAAGCAAAGTCGCTCGGTTTCGACCCGGCGTACGTGTTCATCCCGCATCCGGTGCAGGATCGCACGGACGCCGAGTTGCGCGTGTTGGCGGATGGGCACTTCGAGGCGATTGTCGCGTTGCTGCTCAAGGGCGGCTGAGCGGACACCCAGCCCTCTCTCGCGGGAGAGGGCTGGGTGACGGTGATCTTGGAGGAGGCGAGTTCGTCATGACCGACACTGCACGCATCGGCCGGCGCGGCGCGCTCGCGCTCGGACTGGCGGGGGGTGCCGGCGCGCTGTCGCGCCGGTCGCGCGCGCAGTCGCCTCCGAGCGAGGTGAAGATCGCGATGCTGGTGCCGCTGTCCGGCCCGTGGGCGCGCAACGGCGTGCTCGAGCGGATGGGCGCCGAGCTGGCGATCGACGACGTGAACAACGCGGGCGGCATCAAGGCGCTTGGCGGAGCCAAGCTGCGGCTGGTTCGAGTACGACACCGGCGATTCGGCGGAAAAGGCGAAAGACGCGGCGCAGCGCATGGTGGCGCAGGAGCCCGACCTGGTGGGCGGCTTCGGTTGCTGGCTGAGCACGTTTACCCTCGCGGCGACCGAAGTGACGGAACGGGCCGAACTGCCGTGGCTCACCTTGTCCTACTCCGACCTGATCACCGGCCGCGGCTTTCGCTACATATTCCAGACCTCGCCGACCGCGGTGCAGCAGGCCGACGACACGGTTCCCATCGTGATGGAGTTGGCCGAGAAGACCACGGGCAAGCGGCCGACCAAAATCGGCATCATCGGCGACAACACCGCCTCTACCGTCAGCTTTCGCAAAGCGCTCGATGACCATGTCATCCGCGACCAGAAACTCACCGCCGTGGTCAACCAGACCTACACGCCGCCGCTGTCTGACGCGACGAGCCTGATCCAGGCGGTGCGCAGCGGCCGTCCGGATTTCCTGTTGCTGCTGTCGACCAACGTGCCGGACGACAAGCTGCTGATCGACAAGCTCAACGAGTGACAATCTGGGCGCCACTCGGCTGCCGCAAATCGGCAACGGCGGCCATTGGGGGGCGCCCGAGTTGCTGCAGGTGTCGGGCGCCGATCTGCTGCAAGGTGTGATGGTGGGCCTGGCGAACTGGCCGGGCAAGAACCTCGACGCGCTCTCGCAGCGTTTCGTCGAGCGCACCAAGGAGCCCTGGTTCGGTCACAATTCGCTGTTCGCCTATGGTCACGTCGTGCTGCTCAAGGCGGCGCTGGAGCAGGCCGGCGTCGCGGAGCGGCACAAGGTGGCGGATGCGATCCGCGCGATGAACATGACCGACGGTCCGGCGCAGTACTTCCCCGGCGGGAAGATACAGTTCGACGACAAGGGACGCCGGATCGGGGCGCAGATGGTCATGATCCAGTGGCAGAACGGCAAGCCGGTGCAGGTCTGGCCCGCCGCCACGGCAAGCGCGTCGGCGATCTGGAAAGCGTGAGTCTCAGGCGCTGAGGGCCGCCCACCGGAGCTGCATCGCGCGATAGTCGCCGGCGGTGACACCGCTCTCGGCAAGCGCCGTGGCGACCGAGCCGCTGACGAGCAAGCCGTATTCCGCGCTGCGCCATATGGCGTGGTCGGGTGCTACTACCTCAAACTCGCCCGGCACGGTCGCGTGCAGCGCAAAATGGGTGATCCCGTCCGGCAGCTCGCCGAGCATCTTGCGCCAGCCGGCGGCGAGTGCGTCCGGTGCGACGGGCAGCGTACCGCGACAATGGTCCACGACGGGCAGGCCGGCCTGGTCGAGCCGCGCCACGGTGTCTCGGTACGCGGCGATGTCGGGCGGCCAGGTGATCGAGCGCGGCAGCACGGGCAACAACCCGGTACTCGCGTGCCAGACCGACATGGGCGGGTAGCAGCTCGGCAAGCATGGCGGCGCCCATGTGCGCGTCGATGTGGGTCGGTCGCAAGCCGGCGGTGAGGCAGCGCTCGATCTGGGCGCGCAGCTCGGCCTCGGCGGCCTCGACCACGAGACGACGGCGGAGGCCGGCCACGTCGCGCCAGAAATAGCCGTCGTCGTCGAGCAGCCCGGACGCGCGGCTGGCCGTCGACAGCGGCGCCCACCGATAATGCCGCCACTCGCTGGTCAGCGTGAGGTGTACGCCCAGGCTGAGCGCGGGATCGGCGGCGCCGGCTTCGGCGATCTCGCGGAACCAGGGGCAGGGCGCCATGACTGAGCCGCTGGTGACGAAGCCGCGGCGCGCAAGCTCGAGATACGCCTGGTTGGCGCCGTGCGTGCTCCCGAGGTCGTCGACGTTTAGAATGACCGTGCGTGCCATTGGATTTTTCTCCGGGCCGTAAGCTGGCGCGGCTGCGCCGGCTGCGCCAGACTGGACCGCAAATCGGGAGAACGACGTTCATGGCAACCGAGCGGCTTGTCACCGAAGAAACCAGTTCCGCCGACCTGGTCGCGCGGGTGCTGGGCGAGGCCGGCATCGACATGGTGTTCGGCATCTCCGGCGGACACACCGGGCGCATCTTCCGCGGGCTGGAGAAGCAGCAGAACACGATCCGCACCGTGCTGGTGCGCGAGGAGAGCCTGGGCGGCGTGATGGCCGAGGTCTATGGCCGGCTGACGCGCAAGCCGGGCGTGCTGATCGGGCAGGGGCCGTGGGTGCTCGGCAACGGCCTGCTCGGTACCCTGGAAGCCCACCTGTCCAGCTCGCCCATGCTGCTGCTGACCGATTTCAGCGATCCGCCGCACCTGACGCTGCACGGTCCCTACCAGTCGGCGACCGGCGACTATGGCGCATGGGATGCGCGCACCGCGTTCCGCGGCGTGACCAAGCAGGTTTTCCAGGCGCTGGAGCCTGCATCGGCGGTGCAGGCAACCCAGCTCGCGATCAAGCACGCGATGGCCGGCGAGCCTGGCCCGGTGGCCGTGCTGTTCAGCCTCGCCTCACTGTCCGGCAGCGTGGACGCAAGCTCCGAGCCGCGGCTCTACGCGACGGCACGCTACCTGCCATCGCCGCCGCAGGGTGCCGATCCTGCAGCAGTCGAGGCGGCGGCGCAGGCGCTGGTGGCGGCGAAGAACCCGGTCATCATCGCCGGGAACGGGGTGCGGATCGCACAAGCCTACGAGCAACTGGAAGCGATCGCCGGAGAGCTCGGAATCCCGGTCGTGACCACCGCGTCCGGCAAGGGCGTGTTCGCCGAGACCCACCCGCTGGCGCTCGGCGTGTTCGGCACGTTCGGCACCCCGGCGGCCAATGCGTGCGTAGCTGAGGCCGATCTCGTGCTGGTGGTGGGATCGAAGCTCGGCGCGTCCGACACGGCGCGGGAGAACCCGGACCTGCTCGATCCCGCGCGGCAGGTTTTCGTGCAGGTCGACATCGAGCCGCGCAACGCTTCCTGGAGTTTTCCCGCCGAACACGTGCTGATCGGCGACGCCGCGCTGGTGCTGGGGCAGCTGCGTGGTGCCGCCGAAGGCCGCGCCCAACAGGGCAGGGGGGAGGCGGGCGTCCCGCGTGTCGCTGGTCATCGCGTCAAACACGGGTATTTCGATCAGCCGGCGTACACGTCGTCGAACTCGCCGATCCATCCGCAGCGCCTGATCGGTGAATTGCGCCGCAATCTGCCGCCCGAGACGATCGTGACGTGCGATGCGGGCGAGAATCGCATTTTGATGACGCATCTTTATCAGACCCAGCGCGCCGGCGGCTTCCTGCAGGCGGCCGGGTCCGGGCCGATGGGGTTTGCCATCCCCGCCGCCTTGGGTGCCAAGCTGGTGCATCCCGACCGGCCGGTGGTGGCGATCTGCGGCGACGGCGGGTTCGCGATGTCGATGAACGGCATGATGACCGCCCTCGAGCAGGACATTCCGATCGTCTGCGTGGTGTTCAACAACCAGGCGCTCGGCTGGGTGTATCACGGCGGCGGACCGTTCGCCGCCGAGTTCAAGGCTTTCGACCACGCCGCCATCGCCCGCGCGATGGGCTGCGGCGGCGTGCGCGTCACCGAGGCGGACCAGCTCGGTGCCGCGATCCGCGACGCGGTTGCGGCGCGGCAGCCGACGGTGATCGACGTGGTGACGGCGCTGGACGACATCACCTTCGCCGACATCACCTCGCCGCTGGCGATGGCCGCACGGAGCACGGCGAGACCGGCGGGGGTGGACGCCTGAACGCTCCCTTACCTCGGCCCTCTCCCCCCTGCGAGAGGGTTGGGCGAGGGTTACGCCTGCTCGATGACGCCGGCTTCGCGCAGGCGTTCGATCTCGGCGGCAGGATAGCCGTGCTCGCGCAGGATCGCGTCGGTGTGCTGGCCGAGACCGGGGGCCGTCGCATCGCTCGCGAACGGCGCGGCGCCGACCAGGTTGGGCATCGGCACCGGCTGCGGCACCGGCGCGTGGTCGAGCCACGCCATTGCGCCGCAGGCGGCGACGTGCGGTTGCCGCAAGAACTCCGCGTAGCTGTTGAGTTGCTCGTGCATGATGCGGTGCGCCGCCAACCGCTCGGACAGTTCGCGTAGCGTCATCGCCGCGAGCAGCGGGCGCAGCGCATCGAGCAGCGCGGCCTCGTTGGCGCGGCGGCCGTCGCGTTCGGCGAAACGCGGATCGGTGGCCATCTCCGCCATCCCCAGCGCCGCGCAGAAATCGACCCACTCGCGCGGCCGCACGACGGTGATGTTCATCCAGCCATCCTGCGCGCGATGGATGCCGCTCGGCGGTGCCGCGGGCGGCGCTGCGCCGGCATCGAGATAGGACGACATCATCCGCACCACTTGCAGCCCCGCCGCGCCGAGCAGCAGGCTGGATTCGATGTGCCGCCCGCGCGCCTCGCGCTGACGCGCGAACAGCGCCGTGGCGATGGCGGAATAGGTGTAGACCGCCGTGCTCATGTCGATCGCGATGACGGGCACGCGGTGCGGCTTGCCGTCCTCGCCCTTGTTCTCCATCGTCAGGCCCGTGTAGGCCTGCAGCACCGGGTCCATAGCCGGGCGCTCGGCGAGCGGGCCGGTCTGGCCGAAGCCGGAAACGGAGACGTAGATGATGCGCGGCTCGCGCTCCGATATGTCGGGATAACCGAAGCCGAGTCGTTCGATCACGCCGGGTCGGAAGCCCTGCAGGAACACGTCCGCGCCGCGCAGAAGCCGCCAAAGCACCGCGCGGCCGTCCTCGCCCTTGAGGTCGAGCACGATGGAGCGCTTGCCGAGATTGCCCGGAATGGAATAGGCGGTCTGGTCGCCATAGATCGTGCCGAGACCCCGGCTCCAGTCGCCGCCGCCGGGCGGCTCCACCTTGATCACGTCGGCGCCGTGCTGCGCCAGCATCATCGCCGCGTACGGGCCGGCGATGCCTTGGCTCAAATCGACGACCTTGAGGCCGGCAAACGGACGTTCGTAGCTCATGTGCGTTTGCTCACGCCGAAGCCGCCGCGGCGGCTTCGGACGCATGTCCTTTCTGATGAAAATAATTTGCTCGATAGAAGGCGAGCACAAGGTCGCGATAGACCGCCGGTTCATAGGCTGGCGGGTGCTCCGCGTCCACGCAGCTCGGCAGGCACTCGATCAGCGAGTTGGGATTGGGGCTGTGGAAATAGGCAATCGAGTAGCGGTCGGTGCCGGACTTGTTCAGCACGCCGTGCGGCGTTGACAGAAACCGGTTGTTCGACCAGCGGCGCATAATGTTGCCGAGATTGATCAGGAACGTGCCGGGGATGATCGGCGGTGGGAACCACTCGCCGGAGGGCAGCCGCACGGCGAGGCCAGGCACGTCGGTGCGGGCGAGCGCGGTCATAAAACTGTTGTCGGTGTGCGGCGCCTGGCCGAACAGGTTTTCCTCGTCGGCATCCTGCGGCGGGTAGTGCAGGAAACGGCAGGTAACGTGCGCCTCGTTGGTGAAGTAGGGTGCGAAGAAGTCGGGCGGCAGGTCGAGCGCCGCCGCAAAGGCGGGCAGCATCCGGTCGCACATGGCGCCAAGCGCCTGCATATAGGCAACCATGTCGGCGCGCAGGCCCGGCACTCCCGGCGGCCATTGGTTCCGCCCGCGCAGCGCCTTGCCGATCAGCACGTCCGGGTGATCCGGGCCGCGGTCATGGCTGATGAAGAAGCTTTCATTCTGGTTGGGCCGCGTCGCCTTGTGGACCGTGGAGGCGCCTTGCACCGAGGCGTTCATCGGCAGATAGCCGATGTTGTTCTCGTTCAGGCACAAGTTGAGTTTTTCTTCGAGCGGCAGCGCGTGGAAGCGGCGGGAGGCGGCAAACCCGCGGTCGATCAGTTCCTGCGGTACGCCGTGGTTGAGCGCGTAAAAGAAGCCGACATTCTCGCAGGCATCCTTGACCTCAAGCGCGACGCGGGCGAGCGCGCCGGGCTCGCCGGCGAAGGCGGCACCGAAATCGATCACCGGGATCTTCGCGGCGGCCTCCGCGAAGTCGCGAACCGCGTGCTGCTTGAACAGGTGCATCGTATTCCCCCCGAGGCGCGGACGGCGTAGCCTGCGAGTGTTGGGCGGCCCCCCCAGCCCGTCAAGCGGAAGGTCGGCGCGTGAGCAAAACGACCACCATCACGCTCTACAGCGACTACAAGAGCCCGTATGCGTATCTGGCCAAGGACCCGGCCTACGCGCTGGAGCGGGAACTCGGGGTCCGGGTGGACTGGCTGCCCTACGTCCTCGACATCCCGAGCTATCTCGGCAGCGCGGAGTTGGGGGAGGCCGGCGAAGTGGTCCGCGCCGAGCGCAACGCCCATCAGTGGCGACGGGTGCGCTACTCCTACATGGACTGCCGCCGGCAAGCCCGCCGACGCGGCCTCACCATCCTCGGCACGCGCAAGATCTGGGACTCCTCGCTGGCCGCCATCGGGATGCTGTTCGCCAAGCGGCACGGCGACGCGGTCTTCCGCGCCTACAACGACCGGGTGTTCGAACGCTTCTGGCGGCGCGAACTCGACATCGAGGACGCCCCCGTCGTCGCCGCCGTCCTGGCGGAAGCGGGGGCCGACGCCGCCGGGTTCGCCGAGTTTGCGCGCCGGGCGGGTCGTGATGAGCTCGCCGAAGTGCAGCAAAGGGCGGAGGCGGCCGGCGTGTTCGGCGTCCCCACTTTCGTTGTCGGCGACGAGATTTTCTGGGGTCGCGAGCACCTGCCCGACATCCGGGAAATCATCGGCGCCGGCGGGTGACTGTAGCCGCTCAGTCCATCACGGCGTGCGCGTCTGCGGGCGGTGCGGAGGCTTGGCCGACCCTGGGGCGGCGCAGCAACAGGAGCAGAAGGATGGCGGGCACGGCGGAGAACATCATCAGCTTGAAGTCATCGACATAGGCGATGATCTCGGCCTGTCGGACGACCATCTGGTCGAGCATCGCCAACCCCTGCTGGGCGGTGACCGCCGCGCCCCGTACCGGCGCCAGAATCCAGTAGTCACCGATCGCGCCACCCACCTGCAGGGCGCGATTGAACGGCGTCACGGATGCGCCGATCTCGGCATGCAGCACCTGCGTGTTGTGCGCCAGCGTAGCGGACATGACGGAAATGCCGATCGCGCTGCCGACGTTGCGGAACAGGCTGAGCAGTGAGGTGCCATCGGTGCGGTACTGCGCGGGCAGCGTCCAGAACGCGAGCACCTGCAGCGGGACGAACACGAAGCCGAGCCCGGCGCCCTGCAACATGATGCAGAGGATCAACTCCCGTTGCGAGACGTCGGGCGTCCAGGCCGTCATCATCCAGAGCGAGTAGATCAGGATCACCAGACCGGCGCACATGATCAGGCGCGGATCGTAGCGGCCCGATAGGCGACCGCCGATAAGCATCGCGATCATGGTGCCGATGCCGCGTGGGGCGAGCAGCAGGCCGGCCGCGGCGACCGGATAATTGGCAAGGTTCTGCAGCCACGGCGCCATCAGCGCGGAACTGGCCAGCAGCACCGAGCCTACGGCGAACATCATCAACACGCCGGCGACCAGGTTGCGGTCGCGGAACACCGCCGGCTTGATGAACGGGGTGCGGGCGGTCATCAGGTGGACGACGAACAGGTAGAAGCCGAGGCCGGCGAGCACCGCCTCGACGATGATCTCGCGCGAGCTGAACCAGTCCTGGTCCTGCCCGCGGTCGAGCATCATCTGCAGGCAGCCGATGCCCATCGAGAGCACGCCGAAACCGATCCAATCGAAGCGGAGGCTCGATTGCGGCTTGCCACCCGGCATGAACCAGATCAGCCCCATCGTGGCGAGGATGCCGACTGGCAGGTTGACATAGAACACCCAGCGCCAGTTGTACCACTCCGTCAGGAAACCGCCGAGCGTCGGGCCGAGGATCGGCCCCAGCATCACCCCGACGCCCCACAGCGCCATCGCCGAGCCGCGCTGCTCGGCCGGGTAGATATCGAGCATGGTCGCCTGCGACAGCGGCACCAGGGCGGCGCCGAACACGCCCTGCAGCAGGCGGAACAGCACCATCTGAGGCAGCGACTGAGCCGCGCCGCAGAGCATGGAGGCGGCGGTGAAGCCGATGACGCAGATCAGGTAGAGGTTCTTGCGGCCGAACCGCGCCGCCAGCCAGCCGACCGGCGCCGTCATGATGGCGGCAGCGGTCACATACGAGGTGAGCACCCAGGTGATCTCGTCGTAGCTCGCCGACAGGCTGCCCTGCATGTAGGGCAGCGCCACGTTGGCGATCGTTGAATCGAGCGCCTGCATCAGCGTCGCCGCCATCGTGCAGGCAGTGATGATCCCGCGATGCGGGATCTTCACAAAGGGCGCTGCGTCAGCCATCGCGGGTGGTCCGCCAGGGCATCAATAGAGATCGGCGAAGGTGCGGCGATGGCCGGTATCGATCGCGGCTTCGACGCTCATGCCCGAGCGCAGCACGGGCTCGTCCGGTGTGCGCTGCACTCGGACCCGCACCTGGATGCGCTGGACGACCTTCACCCAGTTGCCGCTCGAGTTTTGCGCCGGCAGCACCGAGAACTCCGCGCCACTATTCGGCGCGATGCTTTCGACCGAGCCATGCCAGGTACGGCCCGGATAGCTGTCCACCGTGACGTCGACCGGATCGCCCGGCTTGACCCAGGTGAGTTCGGTCTCCTTCGGGTTCGCCTCGATCCAGACGTTCTCGGTGGAGACGATACCGAACGCGGCCGTCCCCGCGATCAGGAACATGCCGGGCTGCACGGTGTCGACCATGGTGACGATGCCGGTATAGGGGGCGTAAAGCACGGCGTGGTCGAGCTGGCGCTGCGCCTCGTCGACCGCGGCCTGCGCCTTGAGGTATTCGGGCGTCTTGGTGACGTCGATGTCGGCCCGTCCGCCGAGCCTGGCGAGCTGTACCTGGGCGGCGATACGCAGCGAGTCGAGCGCGCGGTTGTCCGAGGTGAGCTGGAGACGGGCGGTATCGTAGTCCGAGCGCGAGACGTCGCCCCGTTCCACCAGCTTGGCGCGACGGTCGAAGTTGACCTGATCGAGCTCCACCTGCGCCTCCTTGGCGTCGATGTCGCGCAGCATCCGCTGATAATCCTGCTTCATTGCGTCCATCGCGAGACCGACCTGGGTCAGGCTCGCCTTGGCTCCCGCCAGCGCGATGACGAACGGGCGCGGGTCGAACCGCAGCAGCACGTCGCCTTTTTGGACGAGCTGGCCCTCGTGGACCGGCACTTCGGCGACAATCCCGTTGATATCGGTCGACAGCGTTTCCTTGGCCGCCCGCACATAGGCGTTTTCGATGCTGACGACGCGGCCGCCGTTGAGCCAGTACGTGAGAGAGGCGGCAGCGACGATCAGGATGCCGCCCAGCATCAGCGCCGGGCGCAGCAGGCGGCGGCGCGGGCGCGTCCGCACGGGAGCCTTGTCGGTGACGCGGGGGGCCGCTGCACCCGCACTGGTGGTGGTGGACATCAGGCAACCTCTCCGACGGCGAAGCTCGGGTCAGGGCGCACTTCGGCGCGCCGCGGTGCCCTGACCTCGGCGGTCATGGTCTGTTTCATGCGCATCAGCGCCTCCGTCGTGCATTCCAAGGTCTCCGCGCCGATGCCGCGGGTCAGGATGTCGGTCATGTCCGCGCGATGCTCGTCCATCTCGCGCAACACCACCGACGCGGCCGGCCGGAGGTGCAGCCGCCAGATGCGCCGATCCTTCGGGTCGGGCCGCCGCTCGACCGCTCCACGCGCCTGTAGGCGGTCGATCAGCCGGGCGACTGTGATCGGCTCGACATCAAGGATCTCGGCGAGCTCCTTCTGGGAAATGCCGGACTGGCGCTCGAGCCAGAACAGGATAGCCCATTGCGCCCGTGTCATGCCGTGCGCCCTGGCCCGCTTGTCGGCCTCAAGCCGCAGCAGGCGAGCCACATCGTGGATCAAAAACAGCAGGTCGCGGTGCGAGTTCGGCATCAGCGGCCCCTCGTTGTCTCGGCTTATAATAAGCAGTGTTACAATAAGCGTGTCCAGATTTTTTGGTATGCGCCCTCGGCGGCGCTGGGCTGCGGGAGAGGCTCGGCGCGGCAACGAGGGACATTGGGACGGCGACGCCACAATTTGACACGCAGCGGTCGCACTTGCGCCGCGTTGTGACGTTGAACTGCGCCCAGCCAGAAGGGGAGCGACGAAGTGTCGGACAGATCGCGCCGCGTGCTGCGGGTCATCGGGGCAGCCGGAATACTGCTTGCACTATCGGGCTGTATTGTTGTTCCGGCCTACTACCCGCGCCATGCCTACTACTACCCGTATCACTACCACTATTTTCCTTGAGAGCCCGTGACTGAAAACCCAGCCCCAAATGGCGGTTGCAACTGCGGCCATGTCCGATACGTCCTGCGGCGACCGCCGCTGACCGCCTACATCTGTCACTGCCATCGGTGCCAGAAGCGGACCGGCAGTGCCTTCAGCATGTCGCTCGTGTTGCCGGCCGACGCGGTCGAGATCGTGTCGGGGACGCCGACGCGGACCGAACGGGCGCTGGCCAACGGTGCGCGCAACATCTCCTGGGTTTGCCTTGGATGCCACAGCCGCCTCTGGACGCAGCGGGATGGCGCGGCAACGCTCAACCTGCGGGCAGGCACGCTGGACGACACGAGCGGTCTGCGCCCGGTGGCCCAGTTCTGGACGAGCAGCGCTCAGCCGTGGGCCGTGCTGCGAGAGAACGTCCTTTCCTATGCCGAGCAGCCCAGCGATTTTGGGCCGCTCTTGGCGGCCTGGCGTGAGCGGGAGGCGGATCAGGGGCCGAGAGTAGACCTCGAACGGGCGGGTAAACAGCGCCACGAACTCGTCGGCCAGGCGGAACCCGTCAGGGTCGTCGTCGATCAGCGCAGTGGTCTGCGAAACGTGCGCCGCGATGGCCCGCCGTTTGGCGGGCAGATGCGCGCTGACGTCGAGGCGGGCGCCGGTCACGATGTCGGGCAGCTGCTGCTCGCCCGGCAGCGTCCAGCCCCAGACCGGGTAGGAGAGCAGGCGCGCCCCAGTGGTTCCCGACGCCGCCCGCGCCATGCGGGCGACCGCCAGATGGTCGGCGTGTGGATCGTGCTCCCAGGTGGCGAGCAGGGTCCGCGCGTCGCGGGCGCCGGCGTGCGCGACGATGCGGGCGACCGCCGCCTCGAAATCTGGCCCGCCGTGCGGCGCGTGGGCGTCGCGCAATTGGAGAAAAGCGAGTCGGCCGCCGGGCAGGCCGAGTGCCGCGACGGCCTCGCGCGCCTCCGCCTCGCGCAGCGCCCGTCAGCCGGGCGGCCGGATAGGCGGGCGAGCCGGGATGCGAACCGGTGCCGTCGGTCAGCACCGAGCACCGCGATCTCGCGGCCCCGAGCGCAGGCCTCGGCGATCAGGCCGCCGCAGCCGCAGCTTTCGTCGTCGGCGTGCGGCGCCAGCACCAGAACCGGCTCGCCTCCGGTCATCGTGTCGTAGATCGGCGACCGGCAGCGAACGGAGCGCGCGAGCACCGTCGGCCGCGCGGGCCATCAGTCGGCGGTCGCTCCCATCTTCGAGGCGAGAGCGGGCATTCGCGAACGCTTGGGCGAAAGCCAGTGCTGCAATCGGTCGAGATAGAGATAGATGACCGGGGTCGTGTAGAGGGTGAGCGCCTGGCTCAGCAGCAGGCCGCCGACCATCGCGTAGCCCAGCGGCTTGCGGAACTCCGATCCGGCCCCGGAGCCGAGCATCAGGGGCAGGCCGCTGAGCAGGGCGGCCATCGTCGTCATCAGGATCGGCCTGAAGCGCAGCAGGCAGGCCTGGCGGATGGCATTCAGCGGCGTCTCGCCGTCGCGCCGCTCGGCGGTGATCGGCGAAATCCACCATCATGATGCCGTTCTTCTTGACGATGCCGATCAGCAGGATGACGCCGATCAGCGCGATGACCGACAGATCGTAGTGCACGATCATCAGCATCAGCAGAGCGCCCACGCCGGCCGACGGCAGGGTGGAGAGGATGGTCAGCGGCAGGATGTAGCTCTCGTACAGAATGCCGAGGATGAGATAGACCGTGATCAGCGCCGCCGCGATCAGATAGGGCTGGCTGCTGAGCGACGATTGGAACGCCTGCGCCGTGCCCTGGAACGTGCCGGTGCAGAGTGTCCGGCATGCCAATTTCGCCCACCGCCGTCTGGATCGCCTTCACCGCCTCGCCGAGCGCCGCGCCCGGCGCCAGATTGAAGGAGAGCGTCACCGCCGGGAACTGGCTCTGGTGGCTGATCGAGAGCGGCTGGACCGGCTGTCGTGTCCGATCTTGACGAAGGTGGAGAGCGGCACGGCCTGACCGGTCGCGGACTTGACGTAGAGCTTGTCCAGCGTCTCGACCTCGCCCTGCAAGTCGGCGGGACCTCGAGGATCAGATGATAGGAGTTCATCTGGGTGAAATACTGCGTGATCTGGCGCTGGCCGAACGCATCGTAGAGCGTGTCGTCGATCGCCTGCGGCTGGATGCCGAACCGCGCCGCGGCCGTCGCGATCGATCGTCGAGCGTCGCGGTGGTTCCCGCCATCTGCTGATCGGTCGCGACGTCGCGCAGCATCGGCAGCGACTTGAGCTGCGTCCAGCACCTTCGGCGCCCATTGATAGAGTTCGCTGAGATCGGCGTCCTGGAGCGTGTATTCGTATTGCGTGCGCGAAAGGCGCCCGCCCACGCGGATGTCCTGCGCCGGCCTGCAGATAGAAGTTGGCGCCCTGGACCGCTGCGAGCTTGGGCCGGATACGGTTGATGAAATCTGGGCGGAGCCGCCGCTGCGCTGGGCCCAAGGCTTGAGGGTGATGAAGATGCGGCCGTTGTTCCCGGTCTGCCCGCGATTCGCCGCGCCCACGAAGGACGCGTAGTTCTGCGACGTCCGGATCGGCCGCGCATGATGTCGAGCAACGCCTCCTGGCAGCCTGACCATCTCCTCGAACGAGACGTATCCTGCGCGCCCTCGGACAGCCGATCACGACGCCGGTGTCCTGCTGCGGGAAAAAGCCCTTCGGTATGTAGACATAGAGGACGACCGGTGAGCGCCATCGTCGCGAAGAAACCCCAGCAGCGTGAGGAACTGGTAGCGCAGCGCGATGTCCAGCGTGCGGCGATAGAACGCCATCATCAGTCGAACACCGCCTCGATCGCACGGTAGAGTCGACCGTGCTTGCCGTCGTCGTGACGGAGGAAGCGCGAGCACATCATCGGCGTCAAGGTCAGCGACACGATCGCCGAGACCAGCACCGCGATCGTCACCGTCATCGCGAATTCGCGGAACAGCCGGCCGACGATGCCGCCCATCAGCAGCAGCGGAATGAACACCGCGACCAGCGAGAGGCTGATCGAGACGATGGTGAAGCCGATCTCGCCGGCGCCCTTCAGCGCCGCCTCCATCGGCTTCATGCCCTCCTCGATGTGGCGGTAGATGTTCTCCAGCATGACGATCGCGTCGTCGACGACGAAACCGACCGAGATGGTGAGCGCCATCAGCGACAGATTGTCGAGGCTGAAGCCCAGCAGGTACATCACGGCCAAGGTGCAGACCAGCGCGACCGGCACGGTGATGCGCGGGAATGATCGTCGCCCACACGCTGCGGAGGAACAGGAAGATCACCATCACGACGAGGCAGATCGACAGAACCAGGGTGAACTGCACATCCTCGACCGATTCGCGGATCGTCATGGTGCGGTCCACCACCACGCTGACATGCACGCTCGGCGGGATCGACGGCTTCCAGCCGCGGGCAGCGCGGCCTTCATCCGCTCGACGGTGTCGATCACGTTCGCGCCGGGCTGCTTGAAGACCAGGAGCAGGATGCCGCGATGGCCGCTCTGCCAGCCCGGCAGCTTGTCGTTTTCCGGCCCGTCGACTGCGCGGCCGATATCGCGCACCCGCACCGCCGCGCCGTTGCGGTACGCGAGCGATCGACGTCCTCGTACTCGGCGGCCTTGGTGAGCTGGTCGTTGTCGTAGATGGTGTAGCGAGCGGGTCGCCGCCGTCGATACTGCCCTTGGGCGCTGTTGACCGTGGCGTTGACGAGCGTTTGCCGCACGTCCTCGAGCGTCATGCCCATGGCGGCGAGCTTCGCCGGGTCGACCTGCACGCGCACGGCGCGCTTCTGCTCGCCGCCGATTATCACCTGCGACACGCCCGGCGATCTGCGAAATCTGCTGCGACTGAGGATGTTGTCGGCGTAGTCGTCCACGTTGATCAGCGGCAGCGCGTCGGACTGCAGCGCGAGGATCAGGATCGGGACTGTCGGCCGGGTTCACCTTGCGGTAGGTCGGCGGGCCCGGAAGGTTCTTCGGCAATTGGCCGCTCGGCGGCGTTGATCGCGGCCTGCATGTCGCCCGCCGCGGCGTCGATGTTGCGGTCGAGATCGAACTGGATCGTGACCTGCGTCTGCCCAGCACGCTGATCGAGGTCATCTGCGAGACGCCGGCGATCTGCGCGAACTGATATTCGAGCGGCTGCGCGACCGTGCTCGCCATCGTCTCCGGGCTTGCGCCGGGAAGCTTGCCCGTGACGACGATGGTGGGGAAATCGACCCGGGGAAGCGGGGCCACGGGCAGGAACGGGTAAGCGGCTATGCCGACCAGCAGGAAGGCCGCCATCAGCAAGGACGTGGCGACGGGGCGCTTGATGAAGGGTGTCGAGATGCTCATGCGGCAGCCGCGTCCACTGCGAATCAGCTCCGTCAGCCCTGGCTTGGTCCCCTTGGCCTCAGCGCTCGGATTTCCGGGGTCGGCTCGGCGCCGTTGCGCCGGGTTTCGGTCCGCAGCGCCCGCCCCGTTGACCGCGACGC
Source organism: uncultured Alphaproteobacteria bacterium (assembly GCA_963719345.1). Classification (GTDB taxonomy): domain Bacteria; phylum Pseudomonadota; class Alphaproteobacteria; order Acetobacterales; family Acetobacteraceae; genus CAVRCA01. The sequence continues at coordinate 1,264,745 of CAVRCA010000001.1, read as the reverse complement.
GGGTGCCCGATTGTAGCCGGGACTGACCGCTGACGACGACCTACCCGCCCTCGGCTCAAGCCCGCTGGCGATGACCGACAATCGGCCGGTTTCCTGATCGACGGTCACGTCCTGGCGGGCGACGGTCGCGTCGGGCTTCACGCACATAGACGTAAAGTCCGTCGGGGCCGTGCTGGACGGCTGGCTTCGGCACCGTCAGCACGTCCTTGCGCGAGTGTCGATCAGCAGCCGGGCGTCAACGAACTGGCCCGGCCACAACCTCTCATCCCGGTTCGGAAAGTGGCCTTCAGCTTGATCGTGCCGGTCGTGGTGTCGATCGCGTTGTCGGCGGTCAGCAGTTCGCCCTTGTCGAGCTCGGCCTTCGTCATCGCCGGAGTAGGCCGTGACCGCGAGCTTGCGCGACGCTCATGGCCTGGGTGATGCGCGGCAGGTTGCCTGCGGCAGGGTGAAGACTACCGAAATCGGATGGAGTTGGGTGATCGTGACGATGCCCGGCATCGCTTGCGTGGATCAGGTTGCCCGGGATCGACCTGGCGCAGACCGACCCGACCATCGATCGGGGACAGGATGTAGCAGAAACTCAGATTGAGCTGCGCGGTCGCACCGCCGCCTCGTCCCCCTGGATCGCCGCGGTGAACTGATCGACCGACGCCTGCTGCTGATCCACCTGCTGGCGCGAAGCGAAATCCTGCTTGGCGAGCGAGGTGTAGCGGGCGAGGTCGCGTTGTGCGTTGCCGAGCTGCGCCTCGTCCTGCGCCTTCTTCGCCATCGCTGCGTCGAGGGCCGCCTGATAAGGGCGGGGATCGATCACCGCGATCAGGTCGTTCTGCTTGACCTCCTGCCCCTCGGTGACGGCGACTCCCATCAACGTGCCGTCGACCCGTGCCCGCACCGTCACGGAGTAGAACGCCTGCACGGTGCCGATCCCGTTCAGCACGACGGGAACATCCTGGCGCGTTACTTCGGCGGTGGTTACCGGGACGGACGCCGCGCCCGAAGCGGCCGGAGGGGGCTGCTGGGCCGCGACCGGAAGCGCGATCAAGTACAAGGCAGCCACCAGCCATCCGGCGAGCCACCCGATCCGTCGTGTGCCCTTTCTAGGGGACGCTGCTCGTCGTCGCATCTGATGGGCTCGTAATTGACGGTTGCGGGCCAGCACTCTGCACCCGGATAACCAAACAAGCCCTACCTGAAATCGGAGGGCGAATGAAGAAGCGGTCATTTTTGCGGAATAATCGTGCGGGAAGAGCCGATCGCGTCCGCAGATCGCGAATTGAGACGCATGGCTTCGCGGGGCGGCAGGAACCGGGGCACGTCGTCGGCCGAGATCTAGATCGTTGCGAACAGCCTGATCCCCGCCTGTTTGAGTACCGGCGAACACCGCCCCTTGCCAGTCCGCCTCACCCATCCGGCACCTCCGTCGGCGCCTTCATGCCTTCCGCACCGGGCGAAGGCAAACCGTGACCCGGCTGCCGGCCGGCGTCCGGCTTGCGCGGTGGTCAGGCGAGCCGTAATGCAGCAGAAGCGCCGTCCCCGGAGAAACTCCCATGGACCTCCCCCAATCCGATGCAGCCCTGCTCACCGATCCGCACGCCGAGATCCGCGAGGAGGTCCGAAAGCTCTGCGCCCGCTTTCCCGGCGAATATTGGCGCAAGCTCGACGAAGTCAGCGCGGCTATCCGACGGAGTTCGTCACCGCGCTGACCGAAGCAGGCTATCTCTCGGTGCTGATCCCCGAGGAGTACGGCGGTTCCGGGCTCGGCGCTGTCGGCAGCGGCGGCGATCCTCGAGACCGTGCAAGCCGAGGGCTGCAACGGGGCCGCCTGCCATGCCCAGATGTACATCATGGGCACCATCCTGCGGCACGGGTCGGAGGAACAGAAGAAGGCCTATCTGCCGAAGATCGCCACCGGCGAGCTGCGGCTGCAGGCGTTCGGCGTCACCGAGCCGACCAGCGGCACCGACACCACCAGCCTGCGGACGTTCGCCAAGCGCGAAGGCGACAACTACGTCGTGAACGGCCAGAAAGTCTGGACCAGCCGGGCCGAGCACTCCGACCTCATGCTGCTGCTGGCGCGGACGACGCCGCGCGACCAGGTGCAGAAGAAGACCGAGGGGCTTTCCACCTTCATCGTCGACATGCGGGCGGCACTCGGGCACGGACTGACCATCCGGCCGATCCGGACGATGATGAACCACAACTCCACCGAGATTTTCTTCGACAACATGGTCGTGCCGGCGGCAAACCTGGTCGGCGAGGAGGGTCGGGGGTTCCGCTACATCCTCGACGGGATGAACGCCGAGCGGCTGCTGATCGCCGCCGAATGCATCGGCGACGCCAAATGGTTCACCGCCAAATCGACCGACTATGCGCAGCGAGCGCAGGGTGTTTGGCCGGCCGATCGGGCAGAACCAGGGGATCCAGTTCCCGATCGCGCGCGCCTACGCGCAGATGCGCGCGGCCGAGCTGCTGGTGCGCGCCGGCTGCGCCAAGTTCGAGGCCGGCCAGCCCTGCGGCGAGGAGGCCAACATGGCAAAGATGCTCGCCGCCGAGGCGTCCTGGGCGGCCGGCGGAGGCCTGCATCCAGACGCATGGCGGCTTCGGCTTCGCCGAGGAATACGACGTCGAGCGCAAGTTCCGCGAAACCCGGCTCTATCAGGTGGCGCCGATCAGCACGAACCTGATTCTGTCCTATGTCGCCGAGCACGTGCTCGGATTGCCGCGCAGCTACTGATGCCCGCGGCAGCGCAGCGCGAGCGGCGGCCATGACCCTGCCGCTGGACGGGCTGCTCGTCGTCTCGCTCGAACAGGCCGTTGCGGCGCCGTATTGCAGTTCGCGGCTGGCCGATGCCGGGCGCGCGCGTCATCAAGATCGAGCGGCCGGAGGGCGATTTCGCGCGCGGCTATGATCGGGCGGCGAACGGGCTGTCGAGCTACTTCGTCTGGCTCAATCGCGGCAAGCAGAGCCTGGTCGCCGACATCAAGCGCCCGGCGGATGCGGCGCTGCTGCACGCGCATCCTCGCCCGGGCGGACGTGTTCATCCAGAACCTCGCGCCCGGCGCGGCGGCGCGGGCCGGCTTCGGGACCGGCAGCGCTGCGCGAGCGTTACCCGAGGCTGATCACGGTCGACATCTCCGGATATGGCGACACCGGCGACTACGCGACCATGAAAGCCTACGACCTGCTGGTGCAGGCGGAGTCCGGGCTGGCGATGATCACCGGCCATCCCGCCGGACCGGGCCGCGTCGGCGTTTCGGCCTGCGACATCGCGTGCGGCATGGCGGCGCATGCCGGCGTGCTGGAGGCGCTGATCGGGCGCGGCATCACCGGGCGAGGCAAGGGGCTGAAGGTCAGCCTGTTCGACGGCATGGCCGACTGGATGAACGTGCCGCTGCTGTTCTACGAGGGCACCGGTCGTGCGCCGGAGCGTCTTGGTCTTGCGCATCCGTCGATCTGTCCGTACGGCGCGTTTGCGACGTCGGACGGCGCGCTGGTGCTGATCTCGATCCAGAACGAGCGCGAGTGGGCGGATTTCTGCGCGCGGTTCCTGGATGAGCCCGATCTGCCGAAACGCCCGGGCTTCGAGACCAACGTCGTCCGGGTGGCGCACCGGGCCGAGGTGGACGCCCATGTCGGCGCTGCCTTCGCCCGGCTCACGCGCGACCAGGCAGCGGCGAAGTTGCGGGCGGCCAACACCGCGTACGGGTTCGTCAACGACGTGGCGGCGCTGGCGCACCATCCCGCACTGCGCCGGGTGAGCGTGCAGACGCCCGGAGGCGCGGTCTCGATCGCCGCTCCACCGGTGCTCGTGGCAGGGGAGGACCGGGACCTTGGGCCGGTGCCTGCCATCGGCGAGCACACGGAGGCGATCCGTCGCGAGTTCGCCGCCTGACGCTTCGTCCTGTCGATGCCGAGCAGGACGTCGACGGGTTATCCGCCGGAGCCCCGTTGCAGGCGTGAGGCGATGGCCGCCGGCGAGGCGCGGTAGATGTCGAGACCGCGCTCTCTCGAGGCGGCGGCGATCGGGATGACCCGCATCGTGCCGGTGCGCGCGGTGGGCAGCGACACGACCACCCGATTGGTCGGAATGGCATCGGCCAGGGTGCTGGCCCAGGCACTCACCAAGGCGTCATTCAGGTCGGAACCGGCCTGGTTGCGCTTCTCCAGCGGCCAGAGTGCAAGCACCTTCCGGGCGTAGTCGGCGGAGAGCCCAGGCGTCTGGGAATGATAGAACGCCGCGGCCTTCGCCCAGTCGCCGGTCTGCCCGTGCAACTGGCCGAGAAAGCGGGCTGCATAGGCGGCGTTGGTGGTCGGGTCGAACGCCTGGTCCAACGAGGCGAACGCATCGGGGTGATGCATCAGATTGACCTGCATGCATCCGACGTCGATGGAGTGGACCCCATGGGCCTGCAGGGCGTGTACGGCGGCCACCGCCTGCGCCTTCGATTCGTAGAAGAACCCCTGGCCCTCGGCATTGATGGTCCACGGCCACGGGTCGATGCGGCCGGTCTGCGGATCACGTCGGCCACTCTCGACCAGGCCGATCGCGGAGAGCAGGTGGGCCGGGATGACGCCGGTGCGCTCGGCGCCGCTGATCGCCCGTCGACACTGTGCGGCGGGCGCACCGAGGAGGGAATAGGAGGATACAGGATACCGGCTTGCGAGGGAGGGCGTCTGAGCGGCGGCGGCGCCCGAAAGCGTCAGGAGCGCCAGGCCGATGGAGAAGCTGCATCGCATGGGATGAGGCTATGCACGAAATTGCTCCAAAAGTCTCGCACGGCATAGTTGTTTTTCCTCGCTGCGTCGTCCGAGCAAGGGCAGCAATGCTGCATTGCAAGATAATGCTTGCAGCGGTGCGCGGAAGCACCTATCTTGTGCGTCGCAGCAATGCGGTCCTTGACCGCGCTGTCTGCTTTCTTGGACGTTTCCTCCCTAAACTTGCCGGCGCCACAAGCGCCGGCATTTTTTTGGGCCGTCCGGAACCGAGCCCATCCCTAGCGGGAGAGGGCGGCGGGGACTTCGGCGGCCAGGGTCGCGAGCAGCGCCGCGAGATCCCGCTGGATACGGCCGAACTGGGCGACCGGCTCGATGCGGGTCTCGTCCATGTAGAGGGCGCGGGCGATCTCCACCTGCAATACGTGAGCGCCTTCGCGCGGGCGGCCATAATGGCGGGTGATGTAGCCGCCGGAATAGGGGTCGTTGCGGCGGACATTGTAGCCGCAATTCATCAAGGCGCGCTCGACCAGGCGCACAAGCCTCGGCGCACAGGCGGTCCCGTGCGCGTCGCCCAGCACGAAATCAACGGCAGGCAGCCCGTTGCGCCCGCCGGCGCCGTGTGCCGGCATCGAGTGGCAATCGATCAGCAGGCAGGCGCCGAACGCCTGACGGGTCGTATGGATCAGCTCGGCAAGGATGTGGTGATAGGGGTCCCAGAACCCCAGGATGCGGCGTTCGGCCTCGGCGAAACGCAATTTGCTGCGGTAGATCGACTCGCCCGACGCGACCACGCGGGCGATGGTGCCGAGCCCGGCGCCCACCCGCGGACTCGACGTGTTGACCCAAGCGGGCAGATGGTCCTCGAACATCGCCGGGTCGAGTTCCCAGGCCTCCCGGTTCGGATCGCAGAACGCCCGCGGGAAGGTGGCCGCGAGCAGCGGCATCCCGTAATCCGGCGCGGCGGCAAACAGCTCGTCGACGAAGCTGTCCTCGCTGCGTCGCAGGCTGAGCGAGTCGAGTCGGGCGGCGGCGACGAATTCGGGCGGGTATTCGCGGCCCGAATGAGGCGATGCGATGACGACCGGCGCGGTCTGCTGGACCGGCCGGAACAGGGCGTAGGGCAGGGTCGGGACCGGAATGTCCATGGCCGCCCATTGAAGCGGGCGGCGCGGTCGCTGTCATCACCCCGCTTGCGAGAGCAGGCACCCGCGGCTAGAAAACCGCCTCGGATGGGCGCGTAGCTCAGCGGTAGAGCATCGTCTTGACATGGCGGGGGTCACAGGTTCAATCCCTGTCGCGCCCACCATCCGACCTCACGGCCGACCCGGATATCAATGAGCGAACGTTCGCCGCCGGGTCTGTTCCGCTCCATCATGCCGCCGATCGCGCTGCCGGTGTTCCTCTCCGCGGCGGATGGCACTGCGGTCGCCACCGCCCTGCCGGCGATCGGCGCACGGTTCGGCAGCGTGGAGTTGCTGCAGTGGCTCGTCGTGGCGAACCTGATCGCCAGCACCATCGCCGCCCCAGTCTACGGTCGGCTAGGCGACCTGTTCGGCCGGCGCAACCTGATGCTGGTCGCCATCTCGCTGTTCGTGGTGGCGTCGCTGCTGTGCATGGTCTGTCCGAGCCTGCAATGGCTGTTGGCGGCACGCGCGCTGCAGGGCCTCGGCGGCGGCGGCTTGGTGGCGTTGTCGCAGGCGCTGCTGGGAGAGGCGGTGCCAGCCCGTCTGCTCGGCCGCTACCAGGGCTATTTCTCGGCCTGCATCGTCGCCGGTTCGTCGTTCGGGCCGGTCGGCGGCGGCTTCCTCACGCAATCGTTCGGCTGGCGCGCAGTGTTCCTTGCCGACGCACCGCTCGGGGTGGTGGCGCTGCTGCTGGTCACCCGTCTGCCGTCGGCTACGCGACGCCGCGGCCCGGTCCTGTTCGACGTCGTGGGCCTCGGCCTTCTGACCTTGCTGGTCGTTCCCCTGTTGCTGGCGTTGTCCCGGGTCCGGGCGCTGGAATTCTCGGATCTGCCGGTGATCACGGCCCTGCTGTCGGTCGCCGTCGTCGCGTTGCCGGCGCTGATCTGGCAGCAGGGAAGGGCCGCGGTGCCGCTGTTGCCGCTTGGCCTGCTGCGTTTGCCGGCGATCTGGCGCGCCAACGTGATGTCGGCCTGCTCGGGGGCGTCGCTGGTGGCGATGGTCACGTTCCTGCCGATCTACTTCCAGGCAGTGACCGGGGCGAGCCCGGCCACCTCCGGCCTGCTGCTCCTGCCGCTCACGGCGGGGGTGAGCGGCGGCTCCGTGCTGACCGGCATGCTGGTTTCGCGAACCGGACGGACCGCCGCGTTTCCCGTCGTCGGGCTGTCGCTCACCGCGCTCACCCTCGTCATGCTGGCGCTCTGGGCCCCGGCGATGAGCCGCGCCGAGCTTTCCGCGGTATTGGCGGTGGGGGGCGTGTGCCAGGGCACGTCCATGCTGGTCGCCCAGGTCACGACGCAGATCGTCGCCGGTCCGGGACGGCTCGGGATCGCAGCCGGCGTGCTGCAACTGTCGCGCTCGCTCGGCTCGGCGTTCGGGGTGGCGATCGCGGGCTGCGTCCTGTTCGCCGTGCTGACGGCACTGGACCGCCATGCGGCCACGCTATTCGCCGGCATGGTGCTGCGCGGGCCAGGGGTGCTCGCCGCGTTGCCGGCCGATCAGCAGGCGCAGACCCATGCCGAGATCGCGGCCGCCTTTCGCGCCGTCTTCCTTACGGTCGCCTGCTTTTCCTGCACCATCGTCGCTGTGGCGTGGACGTTGCCGGTGCGTCGCCTGTTGCCGCCGGAAGGAGGGCAGCGGTAGTCTACCCATAAGGGAGAAGCGCGGCAGTGACCATTCCGCCGGCCGGTGCGATCGATTGCGACGTCCACGTGGCGTTGCCGGGTACGCACGTCCTGGTGCCCTACTTCGACGAGTATTGGCGCGAGCACGTCATGACGCGTGGTCTCGAGCGCGACAACCTCGAGATCGGCGCCTATCCGCCAGGCTCGCCGTTGACCGGCCGACCGGACTGGCGTCCAGCCAAGGGCGCTCCGGGCAGCGACGTCGAGTTGCTGCGCCGGCAGGCGCTGGACGGATTCCAGACCAGGTTCGCCATCCTGAACTGCCTGCACGGCGCTCAGGTGTTCTTCGCCGAGGATCTCTCGGCCGCCTTCTGCCGGGCGGTGAACGACTGGATCGCCGCGGAATGGCTCGACCGCGACCCGCGCCTGCGCGCCTCGATCGTCATCCCGGCGCACAGTCCCGAACTGTCCGTGCAGGAGATCGAACGCCTCGCACCCGACCGCCGCTTCGTGCAGGTGCTGGTCATGGTGATGGGCGAGTTGCCGCTGGGCCGGCGGCAGCACTGGCCGATCTACCAGGCGGCCGAGCGGCACGGCTTGCCGATCGGCATCCACGCCGGCAGCAGCTACCGCCACGCGCCGACATCGCTCGGCTGGCCGTCCTATTACCTTGAAGACTACGTCGCGCAGTCGTCGGGTTTTGCCGGTGCGCTCAACAGCCTCGTCACCGAAGGCGTGTTCGTGCAGTTCCCGCGCCTGAAGGTGGTGCTGCTGGAATCCGGCGTGACGTGGCTGCCCAATTTCATCTGGCGCGCCAACAAGACCTGGCGCGCGGCGCGCATCGAGGTGCCGTGGAACAAGCGCCCGCCCGGCGAGGTCATCCGCGAGCACGTGCGTCTGACCCTTCAGCCGTTCGACGCGCCGCCCACCGCGGCGCAGGTCGAGCGCATCATTGAGGAAATCGGCTCGGACGAGATGCTGCTGTTCTCGACCGACTACCCGCACTGGCATTTCGACGGCCTCGACGCGGTGCCCGATGGATTGCCGGCACCGCTGGCCCGCAAGATGCTCGTCGACAACCCCCTCGCCACCTATCCGCGTCTCTCGCCTTGAACCCGGAGCAAACCCGATGAACGTCACGGTCATGGATCGCGCCCCCGATCGCTCGGGCCAGACCCGATTGGGGTATGTCGACTGCGACGTGCATCCCTACGTGAGATCGCCGACCGAGCTCGGCTCGTTCCTGCCGGAGCGGTGGCGCAAACATGCGCAGACGATCGGCACCCGGTCCCGCGCCGCGCTGTCGGGCGCGCCGCAATATCCGCGCCTCGCGCCGGGGACCGGCATGCGGCGCGACGCCTGGCCTGCCGACGGCAGCCATCCCGGTTCCGATCTCGCCTTGATGCGCGAGCAGTTGCTCGATGCGTTCGGCGCCGACTACGGCATGATGCTGCCGCTGATCGGGCGCTGTTCGGACGAGCGCAACGTGGAGTTCGGCGCCGCACTGTGCACCGCCGTCAACGACTGGCAGGCGCAGGTCTGGTCCGATCCGGAGCCGCGCCTGAAGGGCTCGGTCCAGGTGCCGGTCGAATACACCGAAGCGGCGGTTGCCGAGATCGAGCGGCGCGCCGGCGACCGGCGGTTCACGCAGGTGATGATCCCGCCGCGCGGCCTGGAGCCGCTCGGGCGACGGCGCTATTGGCCCATCCTGGAGGCGGCGGCGGCGAACGGGTTTCCGATCGCGCTGCATCTCGGCGGCACCAGCGGCCATCCGTCCACCGGCGGCGGCTGGCCATCGTTCTATCACGAGGAGCATCACTCCTACGTGCAGAGCATGGAGGCGCTGGTCACCAGCCTCGTCGTCGAAGGCGTCTTCGAGCGCATCCCGAAACTGCGCGTCGTGTTGGTCGAGGGCGGCTTTGGCTGGATCCCTTCGCTGTGCTGGCGGCTCGACAAGCACTGGAAGCGGCTGCGCGAGGAGGTGCCGCACCTGAAGCGCGCGCCTTCCGAGTACGTGCGGGACCATATCTGGGTCACCACCCAGCCGATCGAGGAGCCGGAGCGCCCCGCCGATCTGCTGGCGACGTTCGAGTGGATCGGCTGGGACCGGATCATGTTCTCGACCGACTACCCGCACTGGGATCAGGACGATCCCCGTTACGCGATCAAGGTCGAGTTGCCCGAGGCGTTCCGGCGCAAACTGTTCCGCGACAATGCGGTTGCGCTCTACAATCTCGACTGAGCGATGGCCCGGCATGTGGTTGCCAGCGTCGGCGAGATCGCGCCGGGCGGCAGCAAGATCGTCACCGTGCAGGGCCGCGAGATCGGCGTGTTCAACGTTGCCCACGAATACTTCGCGCTGATCAATCGCTGCCCGCACGAGGGCGCGCCGCTCTGTCGCGGCCGCATCGTCGGGTTCGCTGACGCCGATGCACCCGGACGCTATCGCTTGATCCGGCAAGGTGAGTTGCTGCGCTGTCCGTGGCACGGCTGGGAGTTCGACATCCGCACCGGCCAGTCCTGGTGCGACCCGCAAGGGGTCTGGGCGCGCAGCTACGCGGTGACGGTGGAACCCGGCGAGGCGCTGGCGAAAGGGCCGTTCGTGGCCGAGACGGTGCCGGTGCAGGTCGAGCAGGAATACATCGTCGTGGAGGTGTAGCCAGATCGACACCTCCCAATAACAGGGGGAATGAATGTCGTTAGCAGACCCGGGCGATGGCTTGTTCGCGGTGCCGCACGCTGGCGTCGAACGGAGCGCCATTCGCAAGATCGTGTCTCGCCTCGTGCCGATCTTTCTTCTCTGCAACTTCGCGAACTACCTCGATCGCACGAATGTCGGGTTTGCCGCGCTCACGATGAACCAGGACATGCACTTCGACGGCACCGCCTTCGGCATCGGCGCCGGTATTTTCTCCCTGGGCTACTTCTTTTTCCAGATTCCCAGCAACGTTGTCATGGAGCGCGTCGGCGCCCGGTTCTGGCTCGCCCTCATCATGATGACGTGGGGCGTCGTATCTGGCCTGAATGCAGTCATTTGGAACGAGACGAGTTTCTACGTGATTCGCTTTCTGCTTGGGGCGGCAGAGGCAGGCTTTGCGCCGGGGATGATTGTTTACCTCAGCAACTGGGTACCCCATCGCCAGCGCGCGCGCATGCTGGCGTTGGCTGGCACCGCCTCGATCCTGTCCGCCCTGATCGGCGCGCCACTGTCTGGCTGGCTGCTCGGGGCCGTGAACGGTGCCTACGACCTTGCCGGCTGGCGGTGGCTGTTCGTCATAGAGGCGGCCCCGGCCCTGGCGATGGGACTGGTGGTCGCGCTGCTGCTGAAGTCCAAGCCTGAGCACGCAGGCTGGCTTTCTGAACAGGAGCGCGACTGGCTTGCCCGGACCTTAGCCGCGGAGCGCGTGGAGCGGGAAGCGGCGGGACGCCACAGCCTCGGCCAGGCGCTGGCCCATCCGCGTGTGCTGATGCTGGCCGTGATCTATTTTTTCATGATCCTCAGCTTGGCCGGCATGGGGATGTGGATGCCCCTCATGATCAAGCAGTTCGGGCTGAGCAACGCGCAGGTGGGCTGGACCCTGGTGCTGCCGAACGCCGCCGCGGTGATAGGGCTGCAGTTCTGGACGCGGCACTCGGACCACACCGGCGAACGGACGTGGCACATCGTCTCGGCATGCATTTTGGTGGCGCTCGGCGTATTGCTGAGCGCCAATACGGTGTCGGCGGCTCTTGCGCTCACTGGCTTGGCTTGCGTTATCCTCGGCTCATGGTCGGCAATCGCGATTTTCTGGACACTGCCGACGATGTTTCTGACCGGTGTGGCCGCTGCCGGCGGGGTCGCGTTGATCAATTCGGTCGGCAACCTCAGCGGCTTCTTTGGGCCCTACCTGATCGGATTGCTGCGCGACCACACCGGATCATTCACCATCAGCCTCATCTTGATGGCCGTTTCGAGCCTCATCGCCGCCCTGTTGGTCGGGGTGACATCCGGCAGCTCTCCTTCCAGGGTGCCGGCTCGGCATGAGGCGATGCCGTAGGAGCGGCCAACCGTGTCACAGAAGGTCTCCCCAGTGCGTGACCTTCTCGATGCGCAGGGCGATGACCGGCAGGTCGGCGATGTCCATGGGCACGAGTTGGCGATAGCGGGACTTCAGCGCTCCCTGAGCGTCGTCATGCTCCTGGCCACTGGCAAGGATATCGGCGCGGCCGCGCAGCATGACCCAGCCCAGGCGTGACCAGTCCTCGTCGTAGCGGTCCACGACGAAAGCGACGCCGGGATTCTCGGCGATGTTGCGCAGCCGCTTGAGGCTGCGGACATCCTGGCGCTTGGGCTTGCCGTCGATCGTCACGTACAGCGTCTCGCCGGAAAGGAGAAAACAAACCGGTACAACATGGGGAGCGCCCTGCACGTCGGCGGTGGCCAATCGGCCGACCCGCTGGCGTTCGATGAAGGCGCGTTCGCCGTCGGTCATCTTGCCTGCCACACGCTGCTCAGGGGTGCAGCCCGGGAGGGATGACCGCTGCCTGTACGGCGACTATAGTCCTGTCAACGGCAAGATCAGCAAGCGCGAGGAACGAAGATGGCAGAGCTGGACCTGGTGATCCGCGGCGGCACCGTGGTGGACGGCACCGGAAGACCGGGGTTCGAGGCCGATGTCGGCGTCGCCGGCAACCGGATCGTCGAGATCGGCAAGATCGCCGGCGCAGGAACCGAGGAGGTGGATGCCAAGGGCAAGCTGGTCACCCCGGGCTTCGTCGACATCCACACCCATTACGACGGGCAGGCGGTGTGGGACAGCCATCTCGCACCCTCGTCCTGGCATGGCGTGACCACGGTGGTGATGGGCAATTGCGGCGTCGGCTTTGCGCCGTGCAAGCCCGATGACCGGGAAAAGCTGGTCGAGCTGATGGAAGGCGTCGAGGACATCCCCGGCGCGGTGATGCACGAGGGCCTGAGCTGGGAGTGGGAGTCGTTCGCCGACTATCTCGGTGCCCTCGAGCGTCGCACTCGCGACGTCGACGTGTGCGCGCTGCTGCCGCACGCGGCGGTGCGGGTGTTCGTGATGGGCGATCGCGCGGTGCGGTTGGAGAACGCCAACCAGGGCGACATCGCGCAGATGCGCGAGATCGCGGCCGACGCCATGCGCGCCGGCGCGTTCGGGTTCTCCACGTCGCGCACCACCAGCCACAAGAGCCTGCACGGCGACTACACGCCCACTCTGCGGGCGCAGGAGGAGGAGCTGACCGGGATCGCGATGGGGCTGCGCGATGCCGGCTCGGGCTTCATCGAGATGGTGTCCGAATGGACCCAGCCCGACCCCAAGGACGAGTTCGCGATGCTGCGCCGCGTGGTCGAGCGCTCCGGCCGTCCGGCGGTCTTTTCCCTGGCGCAGCGCAATAGCCAGCCGGATACGTGGAAGGACCTGCTCGGCTACGCCGACGCTGCGGCGCGCGACGGGCTCTCGATCCGCCCGGTGGTCGCGCCGCGCGGGATCGGCGTGCTGCTCGGGCTGGAGGGCAGCCAGAATCCGTTCTCCGCGACACCCGCCTACAAGTCGATTGCGCATCTGCCGGTCGAGGAGCGTGCCCGGCGCATGAGCGACCCGGCGTTCCGCGCGCGGATGCTGGCCGAGGACCCGAAGAAGGACACCACCTTCCCGCTGTTCCATCGGCTGTCGTTCGCGCACATGTTCCGCTTCGGCAATCCGCCCAATTACGAGCCGACCTACCCGGACTCGATCGAGGCGATCGCCGCCCGCGAGGGTCGAGCGCCGCAGGAGGTCGCCTACGACATGCTGCTGGAGGATGACGGCCACGGCATGATCTACACGCCGATCTCCAACTACGCGGGCTACGACCTGTCCGCGAGCGAGGGGATGCTCGCCAACCGCAACGCCATCATGGGGCTTGGCGACGGCGGCGCGCATGTCGGCTTCATCCTCGACGCCGGCTACCCGACCTGGCTGATCACCTATTGGAACAAGAAGCGTGGCCGGTTCGATCTGCCGGAGGTGGTCCGCCGGCTGACCTCGGACACGGCCGGCGCCGCGGGCCTGCACGATCGGGGGGTGGTCGCGGTCGGCAAGAAGGCCGACCTCAACGTGATCGACTACGACCGGCTCGATTTCGGTCGGCCTTACGTGGCGCACGACCTACCGGCCGGCGGCAAGCGCCTGCTGCAGAAGGCACAGGGGTACGCGGCGACCGTCGTGTCGGGTCAGGTCACGTTCCGCGACGGCGAGGCGACCGGCGCGTTGCCGGGCACGCTCGTGCGCGGCCAACAGAGCGCCTCGGGAAGGTAATCGGACCCGGTTCGACCCTCCGCGCGCGGGAGGGTCGAGCCGCGTCTTCGAGATTTCGCTTGAAAATCACGGCCAAGTGAGCGAACACTTTCGTGTGATCTCTTGCCGGAGTGAACACGAGTGGACGAGCAGCGTGAGAGTGAGGACCGCTACGGGTCACGTCGGCATCCTGGGCCGGGCGACGCGCGGGGTCCGGTCTGGACGGCGACGTCGGGTCCGCAGGAGCTCAGCATCCAGGAACATGCGGAGGCGATCGCCCTGGTCGACGAGTTGCGGCCGTATTGCGGGCGCTGGATCGTGGAGTTGCAACGCCCGGAGATCGCCCGTGAGATCGGGATGATTGTCCTCGCCGAGGGTGCCGTCCCGGCCTGGGCGATCTACCGGGACGATCACGGCATGCTGCATTTCGAGGACCTGATCCGGTCGACCTCCTATCTGTTCGGCACGATGTCGGCCGGCCTGCGGTTGGCAAGGGCGGTGCTCGAGGCCGCCGCGGTCCTTGCGGCCGAGCAGCGACGTCAGACGACTTGGTGGGACCGCCTGCCCGGTTGGCTGATCGCTCCCTCGGCCGAGGTCTAGGACGCTCGGCATGAGTCCGTCGCCGCAGCGCGATGTGAGCCTGGCGCTCACCCCTGGCGATCATCGGGCCATTCACGAGTTCCGCCCTGTGCTACGGGACCGGGGGCTTCGCCACACCTTGGCCACCGATTACCCGTTCAGCCCGGAGGTCTTCGAGGTTTTCGCATCCGGCGAGAGCGCCGCGGTCTTTGCGGTCTGGCGCGAGTTGTCGGGCATCGTGGTTGCCGACCTGCGGGTGCAAGGCGCCACTGCGAAGCAGCGGGCCGGCATGGCCGACGCGCTTGATTGGGTCAGTTCGGAATTGCCGGTGCATCCGGCCGCCCGCCGGGACTGAGGCGCCGTCTCGACGCCCGGCCTGTCCCGGCATCCATCCTGACGGTCTGATGAACTGGAGTGCATGCCCGGGACAAGTCCGGGCATGCCGATCCTCGTGACTTACGACATCAACTGAACGTCTTGCGCAGCGTGGCGACCGAAACGTGCGGCCACCCTATCATAACCAGCCGGTTCGGCGGCGCGTTCAGCGCCGTGAGGATGCCGAAGTTCAGCACGACCATCTGGGCGTACTGCAGCTGCAGGAAAGTCGGACGGTCCTTGTGGCTGACCGTCTCGATCCAGAAGGTGGCGTAGACCAAGGCGGTGTCGGCGTTCGGGCCCTTGGCTCCGGTCGGCTCGCCGCCTTCCAGGAACTGGATGTTCTCGATGCCGCCCGCGAAGGTCGGCACGTCCACTGCCGTCGTCGCAGCGCCGGGGGCGCTGTTCGCGGCTTTGAAAAAGGTGATCTTGCGCTGACTCGCGATGTTCAGCACGACGCCTTCGAATTCGTACCCCTCCTTCGCCTGCAATTCGATCGTCTGTTGCAGCAATCGGATCGGGTCGTTGACGATGTCCTGCATCGCCACGCCGTTGATCGCCGGCGGCAGCGACGGTTCGGTGGTGCCGAACGGCGTGCGGGCATTTGGGGGAACGCCGTTGACCGTCAGGTCGTAGGAGCCGAAGGGCGGCACCCCGGCAGCGGCGGCCGTCAGCTTTTCCGAAGAGCCGTCAGCGTTGACGATCGGCGACCCCGGCAACGCCGGCACCGGGAACGGCGTGCTGTTGAACGAGGGGAATGGCGAGAACGCGGACTGTGTGGCCGCTGCCTTCAGCACGGGCGTGCCCTTGAACGGGGCGGCTATACCCTGCGCCAGCATGGCGTTGCCATGCGGAATCGAGCCCATTCGCCCGATGATCTGTTCGCCGCCGGGTACTTCCTCGCCCGGGTACGTCGTGTTTGGTTGGGTCACCCAGAGACCGGGTTCGATGTGCAGTGCGCCGCCGTGGTTGGCGTCGCTGATGCGCTGAAGATAGGTCAGCCCGAACAGGTTGATGTCGTCTTGCCCGAAACCCCTGTTGGGAATCGCCGAGCCGATCGGCGTGATTTCGAGGCGCTCCCGGGTCTGGTTCAGCTGTAGATAGACATTCTCCTTGTTGTGGAAGTCGGGACGACCGATCAGGTTGAATCCCTTGCCCGTCCAGGTGCCGGCGAGATCACCGAGCAGCCCGAGTTGCTTGACCACGGTGGCACTGTCAGGAGCGAGGCGGATCGAGCTTACGAAATCCGACATGGGGCTTTGCCTTTTCTGGTTGTTGGAAACCGATTGCACGGTCGACAGCCGTGCGGCACGTGCCCCTGTGTGTGTACAGGACAAAAAACTCGGCGAGTATGACGTGGCTCACAGCTTCATTGCGAAGTCGCATCATGGACGCAACATCGGTGGCGAAGCGGCTTCTCGCTGGCGCGAGCGGCCTCGAACCGCGAGCGCACACCGGAGGTTCGACAACCGCAGCCGGTGCGATCGGGTCCAAAAGGGGACCCCTGCGCGTAGATCAGGCGTTCAGAATGTCAGGAATGGCCATTCAGGTTGGAGGCTGTCGCGCATGCGGCAGCCCGGCAGGGCGACGCGTCCTCCAACCCGGGCGTTTGCCTGTGCGGAGGTGATCAGCCCATCCGCTCGATACGGCCGCGGTGCTTGTCCATGGTGAACTGTGCGATGACGCCGCCATTGTCGGTGGCTAAAGCGAAGCCGACCTTGTCGCCTTCATCCTGCACATTGATGATCTTCCAGGTGTGGTTGCCATTCCACAGCAGGAACGCCTCGGCGATCTTCTGCACGTCGGCCGGACTCAGATTACGGTCCTCGGCACGATAGATCAGACCGAAGCGGCGGTCGCGATGGTGCTCCCAGACCCGCATTCTCTCCCGCATGATATTGGCGCGGGCCACGTCGGAGGGCGGCAGCGGCTGGCCATTCTGCGCTTCGGGTGGCGGTTGTTGAGCATCCGCTGCAATCACGGCTGTGCCCAATGCGATGACGGCAAACGCGGCTAAAGCGGTCTTGCGCATGAACTCTCTCCTTTGCGCTTGGACAGGTCGGTGTCGGCAATCTGATGTGGAATGCGACAGGGGTAACGAACCAAATTGCAACGGAGTGCAACGGCATCTGCCACGCGGAGGCACGGTTGTTTATTCTGTTCCTATGGAGCAAACGCCGCACATCCTGGTGGTGGACGACGACCGCGAAATCCGCGACCTGCTGGCCCGCTTCCTGGAGCGCACCGGCTGCGGGTCACCGCGGTGCGGGACGCGCGGGAGGCCCGGCGGGCCTGGCCCAACGGCCACTACCACCTCGTGGTGCTGGACCTGATGCTGCCCGGCGAAGGCGGCCTCGACTTCGCGCGCTGGATGCGCACCCAGTCCGATGTGCCCGATCATCATGCTGACCGCGATGGGTGAGGAGACCGACCGCATCATCGGCCTGGAGCTTGGCGCCGACGACTACGTGCCGAAGCCGTTCAACCCGCGCGAACTGCTGGCGCGCATCCGCGCCGTGCTGCGCCGCGCCGGAGACCCGACGAGCGCCGTGCCGAGGCCAGCCGGCCGCGCGCTGCGCTTCGGCGGCTGGACGCTGGAGCCGGCCCGGCGGCGGCTGCTGAACCCCGAAGGCGCCGAGGTGGCGCTGACCGGCGGCGAGTACGATCTGCTGCTGGCCCTGGTGGAACGGGCCAACCGGGTGCTGACCCGCGACATGCTGCTCGACCTGCTGCGCGGCCGCCAGGCCGGCCCGTTCGACCGCGCGATCGACGTCGCGGTCAGCCGGCTGCGCCGCAAGCTGGAGGATGACGGGCGCCACGCCCAGCTGATCAAGACCGTGCGCGGCGGCGGCTACGTGCTGGCCGCGAACGTCGAGCGCGCGTGAAGCTTGCGCCTCTGGCCGCGCAGCCTGGCGGCCCGCACGGCCCTCGTCCTGCTGCTGGGCCTGGCGGTCGTGCAGGCGCCGGGCTGACCATCCACGCGCTCGACCGGCTCGACTTGCAGCGGCTCGGGCAGGCGCGCGACCTGGCGATCGCGGATCATGGGCCTCTACCGCACCGTGGTGCTGACGACGCCGCCCAGCGCGACGCCGTGCTGCGCGAGCTGCATCGCCGCCCCGGTCTGCCGGCGACACTGGTCGACCCGCCGCCGGGCCGACCTGCCGGCCGATCGCCGCCCGGCAGCAGCCTGGTGCGGGTGAACATGGCCTGGTGCCGCTGCCGGCGCGAGCTGCGGCCGCACGAGCTTGTCATCGCTGGCGGCCTCGCGGCATGCGCGACGGTGATCGGGGATGCGGCTGCCGGACGGCCGTGGCTGAACGTCGCCGCCGACCCGCCGACCGCCGCGGCCGTGGCACTCGCCCGACGTTCCTGGCGGCATTCCTCCTGATGACCGGCCGCGGCGGCCTGCTGACGCTGTGGGCGGTGCGGCGGCTGACCGCGCCGGTTGCACGCTGGCCGCCGCGGCCGAGGCGCTGGGCCGCGACGTCAACGCGCCGCCCTTGCCGGAGGCGGGTCCCACCGAGGTCGCCACCGCCGCCGTCGCCTTCAACACCATGGCGGCGCGCATCCGCCGCTTCGTGCAGGACCGGACCGAACTGCTGACCGCGATCGGCCACGATCTGCGCACCCCGATCACCCGGCTGAAGCTGCGCGCCGAGTTCATCGAGGACGACGAGCAGCGCGGCAAAATCCTGGCCGACCTCGAGGAGCTGGAGGCGATGGTCTCGGCGACGCTCGCGTTCGGCCGCGACGCCAGGGCACCGAGCCGGTCGCCGCGCTCGACCTGGCGGAACTGCTGCGCACCGTGCTGGACGAGGCGGCGGACGCGCGGCCGCCGCGGCGGAGCGGCTGTGCTATGACGGCCCGGCGCATCTGACCGTGCAGGCACGGCCGCTGGCGCTGAAGCGGGCCCTGGCCAACCTGGTCGCCAACGCGCTGAACTATGGCGGCGGCGCGCGGGTCCGCCTGCCGCCCCGGACAGCGGGGATGGTGGTGGTGGAGGTCGAGGATGACGGGCCGGGCATCCCGCCCCAGGAAATGGACCGGGTGTTCGAGCCGTTCCATCGGCTGGAGGGCAGCCGTAACCGGGAGACCGGCGGCGTCGGGCTGGGCCTGCCGATCGCCCGCAACATCCTGCGCGCGCATGGCGGCGACGTGACGTTGGCCAACCGCCGACGGGCGGGGCGCGGGCGACGGTGTCGCTGCCGGCCTGACTTACCCGCCCAGGAGCTTGTCGAGCGTGATCGGGAACTTGCGCACCCGCATGCCGGTCGCATGCCAGACGGCGTTCGCCACCGCGCCCGCGGTGCCGGTAATGCCGATCTCGCCGACGCCCTTGATCCCGAGGGCGTTGACGTGCGGATCGTGCTCTTCGACGAGGATCGCCTCGATCGAGGGCAGGTCGGCGTTCACCGGCACGTGGTACTCGGCGAGGTTGGCGTTCATCGTCCGGCCCGAGCCTGGGTCGATGACCGCATGCTCGTGCAGCGCGAACGAGACGCCCCAGATCATGCCGCCGAAATACTGGCTCTGCACCAGCCTGGGATTGACGATCCGCCCCGCGGCAAAGGCGCCGACCAGTCGGGAGACACGGATCTGCCCGAGCTCGGGATCGACCTTCACCTCGGCGAAGACGGCGCCGTGGGCGTGCATCGCGTAGCGCTCCTGCGCTGCCGGGTCGGCAGCGGCCTGCCCATGCCCCTCGATCGCGGCCCGGCCGGCGCGGGCGAGGATGTCCGCGTAGGTCTCGCCGCGGCTCTCGTCGTCGCGCCGCAGCAGGCGCCCGTCGCGGGCGATCACGCCGGCATTGCCGGCGCCGAACAGCGGCGAACGCGCATCGCCCGTCGCCAGCTCCGCCAGCTGCGCGATCACGTCGGCCGCCCGCGTTGTGGATCGCCGACCCCGCCGTCGCCGTGTGGGCGGAGCCGCCGGCGATGCCGCCGTTCGGCAGGTCGGACGTGCCCGAGCGGAACTCGATCTTTGCCAGGTCCAGGCCGAGCCCGTCGGCGGCGATCTGCGCCAGCGCGGTCCAGGCGCCCTGGCCCATGTCGTGCGCGCCGATCTCGACGGTGGCGCTACCGTCGGACCGCAGCTCCGCCCGGGCCTCGGCTTGGAACATCAATGCCGGGAAGGTCGCCGTGCCGACACCCCAGCCGACGAGCAGGCCGGCCGTGTCGCGCATCTGCCGCGGCGCGCGCGGGCGGCCGGCCCAGCCGAACCGCTCGGCGCCGCGCGCATAGCATTCCCGCAGCGCCTTGGATGAGAACGGCTTGCCCGAGAGCGGCTCGACCTCGGCGTAGTTCCTCAGGCGGAACTCGAGCGGGTCCATGCCGCAGGCCTCCGCCATCTCGTCGATCGCGCTCTCCAGCGCGACGCTGCCGGAGGCCTCGCCGGGCGCGCGCATGAAGGTCGGCGTTCCGGTGTCGAGGCGAACCGCCGCGTAGGTCGTCGCCAGCGCCGGGCTGGCATAGAGGGTGTGCGACACGCCGCCGCACGGCTCGAAGAAATCATCGAAGGTGCTCGACGCGGTGAGCGTGTGATGGTCGAGCGCGGTGAGCGCGCCATCCGCGCCGGCGCCGAGGCGCAGCGTCTGCCGGGTCGGCGGCCGATGGCCGACCGGGCCGAACATCTGCTCGCGGCGCACCACCAGCTTCACCGGCCGGCCGACGAGGCGCGCCGCCATGATCCCGAGCACCTGCGGCGCCCAGACCACCCCCTTGGACCCGAAGCCGCCGCCCAGGAACGGGCTGCGGATGTGGATGTCGGCCGGATCGATGCCGAACAGCCCGGCGATGCGGGCCTGCGCCATCGTCATGCCCTGGCTCGGCGTGTCGAGGACAAGACGATCGCCGTCCCATGCCGCGACGACGGCGTGCGGCTCCATCGCGTTGTGGTATTGCGCCGGCGTCTCGTAGACCGCCTCGATCCGCTGGTCGGCGGCGGCGAGGCCGGCCGCCACGTCGCCCTTGCCGGCATTCGCCTCTCTGCCCGACGCCGACGGTCTGCCGGCACGAAATGCTCGGCGGCGTCCAATCCGACGCGGGCGGCCTCGGCCGCATAGGGCGGGCGCAGCAGTGCCGCGCCCTCGCGTCGCCGCCTCCAGGGTCTCGGCGATCACCACGGCGATCGGCTGGTTGGCGTAGCGGACCCGGTCGTCCTGCAACAGGTCGAGCTTGTAGGTGAACGGTTCGCCTTCTGGTCGGGATGCTGGGCGAGCTTGGGCGCGTTGGCCGGGGTCATCACCTCGACGACGCCCGGGATGGGCGCGCGCGGCGGCCGATATCCAGCGACGTGACGCGGCCGCGCGCGATGCTGCTCACCGCCATCACCGCGTGCAGCATGCCGGGCGGGTGGTTGTCGGCCGCGTAGCGCGCGGCGCCGGTTACCTTGAGCAGGCCGTCGCGGCGGGTGAGCGGCTGGCCGATGTTCGAGCCGTGGCGGATATGCGCGGGGGCGATGTCAGACATGAGCCGGAACTCCCGAAGTTGGGCGAACGGCGAGGCAGGCAGCGCCGGCAGCCGCTCAGGCGTGCCGGCGGCGGCAAGGGTGAGCGCGCGCACGATGACGCGCCGCGCGAGCTCGATCTTGAAGCCGTTGTCGCCGGACGGCGCGCGTCGGCGAGGGCGGCCTCGGCCGCGTCGCGGAAGACGCGCTCGCCCGGCCGCGCGTCCGGCGAGCCGGCGCGCTTCCGCGGCGCGGGCGCGCCAGGGTTTCAGGGCGACGCCGCCCAAGGCCAGCCGCGCCTCGGCGATCTTTCCCGTCCTCGAACCGCAGACCGGCGGCGGCCGAAACCACGGCGAAGGCGTAGGAGGTGCGCTCGCGAACCTTCAGATAGCGCGCATGGGCGGCGAACCCGGCGGCTTGCAGGCGGCAGGCGCACGGCGACGATCAGCTCGCCGGGAGCGAGCACGGTCTCGATGTGCGGCGCGTCGCCGGGCAGGCGGTGGAAGGCTTCCAGCGGCACCTCGCGCCGCCCCGACCCGCCTTCGATCTCGACGACCGCATCGAGCGCGACCAGCGGCACGCAGAAATCGGAAGGGTGGGTGGCGACGCAGTGCTCGCTCCAGCCGAGCACGGCATGCAGCCGGGTCTCGCCGCCGCGCGCGTCGCATCCGGCGCCGGGGTCGCGCTTGTTGCAGGCGCTGGCGGCGTCGTAGAAATACTGGCAGCGCGTGCGCTGCATCAGGTTGCCGCCGGTCGTCGCCGCATTGCGGAGCTGCGCCGAGGCGCCGGAGAGCAAGGCCTCGGCGATCGCCGGATAGCGCCGCGCAATGTCCGGTTCGTGGGCAAGGTCGCTGTTGCGCACCAGCGCGCCGATCCGCAGGCCGCCGTCGGGCAGACGCTCGATCCGCATCGAGGCCGGGGAGCCGGGTGATGTCCACCACGCGCGCCGGGCGGCTGATCCCGCCCTTCATCAGGTCGAGCAGGTTGGTGCCCGCCGCGAGATAGGCCGCCCCCGGCCCAGCCGCCGCCGCGACGGCCTCGGCGATGCTGCCGGCGCGGACGTAGTCGAAGCGGTTCATGCGGCCTCTCCCGCCGCGTGCTCGCCGATGCATCCGCGCTGCGCGTCCAGCACCGCCTCGGTGATGCCGGCATAGGCGCCGCAGCGGCAGAGATTGCCGCTCATGGCCTCGCGTACCCGCTCGGGATCATCGCCTGCCTGGGCTTCGCGGATCAGCCCGACGGCGCTCATGATCTGGCCCGGCGTGCAGAAGCCGCACTGGAACGCGTCGTGCTCGATGAAGGCGGCCTGCACCGGGTCGAGCGCGTCGCCGCTGCGCCAGCCCCTCGATGGTCAGGATCTCGGCCCCGTCATGACTGACGGCGAGGGCGAGGCAGGAATTGATCCGCCGCCCGTCCAGCAGGACCGTGCAAGCGCCGCACTGCCCGCGATCGCAGCCCTTCTTCGTGCCGGTGAGATCCAGGCGCTCGCGCAGCAGGTCGAGCAAGGTCACGCGCTCATCCTCCAGCACGACCTGGCGCAGGGCGCCATTTACGGTAAGGGTGATCGGAATGCCCATGGCTTTATTCTCTGGTCGTTTCGGTGCTTGGATGCTGGTTTGCCAGACTGCGAAGCGGGCGACCGCCGTGTCGATCATTGCGACGCTTGCCGCCCGATTCCGAAGACCGTTCGGGCCCAGTCTCTTAGTGGATTTGGTCGCTAGCTTCGATCTGACAAGTCGGTTGGTGGACCTCGCGTCCTATCGACCGAGGCGCAGCGAAGGCACCAGGTTCTCCCGCCACCCCGAGGGGGGCGAAGGCGAGGGATCACTTTCCGAAGCGTGGGCCGCATTCACCCGTTTCCTCGCGCATGGGCGGATTTGTTTGACGAAAAATGCAGCGGACTGGGCGGCGGGGGACGAGTGAGCTGGCTTCAGCCTTCGGCTTCAACAGGGCCCTTGCCTCTCCAGTCAGGATGCCCAGAAGAGCGTGTGCATGTTGCAATCCCTCAGACTCCGGCTTCTTGTGATTTGGAGTTTGTCACTGATTGCGTGCATTGCCGTCGGCCTCCTGCTGCACGAACTCTATCAGCAATCGACGGAGGCTCAGGTGGGTCGCGCAGAAGCCGTAGTGGCGCGCGCCTGCAACCTGATCCGCGACCGCTACGGTTTCTACACCGCGAACTGGGCAGGTCCTGCTGAGCCAGGTTACATCGACGGCAAGCTCCGCTCCGATCTCGCGACGGCGGTCGGTTTGGCGCTGGTGAACCAGTCGGGCGTCGAAGGAGGCATCTGGCAGTCGGATGCCGGGCCATTGGCCTATGCGTTCCCGACTTATGAAGGCACTGGACCGAAGACGGATCTGCCGGCGGCCGAACGCGACCAGATCCAGGCGATCAATCAGCAAGCGGCGCGTGACGAGCAATCGATCGATCGGCGCTCGACATCCGGGAGGCAGACGCTGCTGCTGCACGCTTGCCCTCTCTCCGGTCCGCTCAATGGTCTGACTGCTTGGACCATGACACGCGTCCGCTCCGTGCAGGGATTTCGGCCACTCCAGCTCGGGCTGGGCGTGTTGCTGGCGCTCATGGTGATGATGTCCGGCTGGCTCGGCCGGACGCTTCTCGTTTGGGGCCGGCATGTGCGGGGCATTCAGGACGCTCTCCGGACCGCAGGATCCGGCGGGATGCCGACCGTGCATCGGACCGGAGAGCGTGAGCTGGACCAGATCATCGACGCGCTGAATGATGCCGGCGTTCGGGTTGCGGCAGCCCGACGCGAGGCGGACGACATGTCCGCGCGGGCAACCAAGGCGGAGCGGCTGGCGGCCTTGGGCCGGGTCGCCGCGGGTGTTGCGCATGAGATCCGCAACCCGATCGCGGCGGCCCGTCTCCAAGGCGAGAATGGGCTTGCGGGCGACGATCATAGGCGTCGTGCGGCGATCAGCGACATGCTCGGTCAGATCGACCGGCTCGACGCCCTGGTGGGCGAGTTGCTGGCCATGACCCAGCGGGTTCAGCCGAAACCGGCGGTGATCGATCTCGCGACGTTCCTGTGCGCCATGATGGCCCAGCACAGGGAGACGGCGGCGGCAAAGGCGTTGACAGTGGCAATCGAGAATGCGTCCGGCACGGCGTCGTTCGACGCAGCCGTGGTCGGGCGGATGCTGGGCAACCTGCTGACGAACGCGATCCGGCATGCGCCCCAGGGCGGGTCCGTGATCGTCGCCGCGGAGCGCAGCCCGGACCTGCTGGTCCTGACCGTCGCGGATAACGGCGCCGGTGTGGCTCCCGAACTGAGGGATTGCCTGTTCGAGCCGTTCGTCACCGGCCGTCCGGAGGGCACCGGCCTGGGTCTGGCCATCGCGCGCGAGTTGGCGGAGGCGCATGGCGGACGGCTCGTGCTGCGGCACGCCGGTGGTCCTTCGCGCGGTGCTACATTCGCCCTCGAACTCCCGCAGGCGGGCCCGTGACCACCATCCTGATCGTCGATGATGATCGCGCGCTCCGCAGCGCGATCGCAACTGCCCTGGGCGATCTCGGCCACGCCACGGCCGAGGCGGCAGACGGGGAGGCGGCGCTGGCCTGGCTGTCCCGACACCAGGCGGACGCGGTGCTGCTGGACCTGCGGATGCCGGGGATGGACGGCATGGATGTTCTCCGTCGCATTCGCGCGAAGCAGGGCGCGCCGCCCGTCGCAATACTGACCGCCGTACCGAGCAGCGACAATACGATCGAAGCGATGCGGCTGGGCGCAGCCGACCACCTGGCCAAGCCTATTGGGCGCGACGGGCTCAAAGCCCTACTCGCGCGGATGTTGCCAGCCGGGGAGGCTGCGTCCGCTCCATCCGCTCCAACGATGGGCCGGGAGGGCGATCTCGTCGGCTCGAGCGCCGCCATGCGGGAGGTGCAGAAATCCGTGGGCCTGCTAGCGGACGGCGACGCGACGGTGCTCCTCCTGGGCGAGACCGGGACGGGCAAAGAGGTGGTGGCGCGCGCCATTCATCGCTACGGCAGCAGATCGAAATCGCCCTTCGTGCCGGTGAACTGCGCGGCGATCCCCGCCGAGTTGCTGGAGAGCCTGCTGTTCGGCCATGTCCGGGGCGCATTCACCGGCGCGGTCACCGACCGGGCCGGCTCGTTTCGCGAGGCGCAGGGCGGGACGCTGTTCCTCGACGAGATCGGCGATATGGAGCTCGCCATGCAGCCCAAGCTGCTGCGCGCCCTGCAGGAGCGGATGGTGACGCCAGTCGGCGGCAGGCCTGTGCCGATCGACGTGCGGGTCATCGCGGCGACCCATCGCGACCTGCTGCAAGCAGTGCGGGACGGCAGGTTCCGCGAGGACCTGTATTATCGGCTGGGCGTGGTGCCCGTGGCTCTGCCGCCGCTGCGTGAGCGCTTGGCCGACATCATCCCACTGGCCGAGCACTTCCTGGCCTTGTCCATCCAGGGGGGCACGCCCAAGCGCCTCTCGGCCGCCGCTGCCTCGCGTCTGCTGGTCCATCCCTGGCCTGGCAACGTGCGTGAGCTGCTGAACGCTATGAAGCGCGCGTCCACGCTCGTGCGCCGGCCGATTATCACCGCGGAAGACTTGGCTTTCCTGGCTGCCCCACACCCAGCGTCCGATGGGGCTGCCGAACCTATGGATTGGCTGGAAGGGACTCTGCCGGAGGTGGTCTGCGCGCGTGGAGGTGGAGCTGATCCGTCGGGCGCTCGCCGCGTCAGGCGGCAACCGGGCGCAGGCGGCAGAGCGGCTCGGTATTCGGCGCCAGCTGCTCTACCAGAAGCTGGAACGCCACAGGCTGACTGGGTCCGCAAATGGGACACACGACGTCCCCGAAGCGGACCGGACGGCCTCTTCTGAGGAGACACCAGGCAACCAGTTACAATGACTTAGCACTGGCACGATGGTTGCCTTTCGTCTGACGGGCCTGGAGCCCTGAAGACGGAGACATCATGAGGACCAGACACATACTGCTGGCCGCCACGCTGCTCGCAGGCGGTGTCGGCGCGGCAGTGGCTCAGAACGCCGCTACCTACGATCCGAACCAGTTGCCGGCGATCCAGGGGAAGGTAGCGGAATACAGCTTGACGCCGCGCGGCGACGTGGACGGGTTGATCCTGGTCGACGGGACGGAGGTGCATTTGCCGCCGCATCTCGGCACCCAGCTCGTCTATGCGATCAAGCCCGGCGATGCCGTCACGATCCGCGGCCTGAAGGCACGGGCGATCCCGATGGTGCAGGCGATGTCGGTCAAAAACGACGCGACCGGCACGACGGTGACCGACACCGGCCCGGGTGGACCGCCCGGTCCAAGCGACACGCAGCAGGCGCTTAGCGCCACGGGCCGCATCAAGGCCCCGCTGCATGGACCACGCGGCGACTTGAACGGCGCGCTGCTCGAGGACGGGACGATCGTTCGCCTTCCACCGCCGGAGGCACAGCGTCTTGCCGCAATCCTTGTGGCGGGGGCGCCTCTCACCGTGCAGGGCCTCGGAAGCGAGGGACCGCTCGGCCGCGTGATCGAGGCACGGTCCATCGGGCCGGACGCGACTCACCTTGCGCAGGTCGCGGCGCCGCCGCGTCCGGGTCCTGGCCATCGGCCGCCGCCGCCCGGCGGCCCAGGGATGGCCCCGCCGCCCGGTCCTGACGCGCCGCCGTCTCCAGGCGGCCCCGACGCGCCCCGCTAACCGACAACTGATCCCAGGAAGAACGGCAAGCGGGCAAAGACCGCAACGGGTCCGGCCATGGTGCGCACGGCGAAACCGGAGCAAGCGACGCCTTCCGTCCGAAGCGAACCAGCTCAGCCGGGTGCCGCGCCCGACTTCGTCTTGAAGGAGACCTTTATGCCCGCTCAACTCGATGTCTTGAGCTGGCGGCCTATCGGTGACTTGCACGTCAGCGGTGCCGGACCGGCGAACCAACCGCAATGGAGGGAAGTGGTGATCGCCTCCCTTCTTGCGTCGCCTTGGAGCACCTGGGGGATTGCGGGGCTGGCGACTGTCGGCGTCATCACCCGGCCTTTCTCGTGGCCCGAATTCATCTGGGCCGTCGCCGGCGCCGGCCTGCTGGTGGCGCTAGGCCTGCTGTCGCCGGGCGAAGCCTGGTCCGGCGTCGCTAGAGGCACGGACGTCTACCTGTTCCTGACCGGCATGATGCTGCTGTCCGAACTGGCGCGGCAGGAGGGCTTGTTCGAGTGGCTCGCCGCGCGCGCCGCACGGCTGGCAAGCGGCTCCGCCCGCCGGCTGTTCACCTTGGTGTTCGGGGTCGGCACGGTCGTGACGGTGTTCCTGTCCAACGACGCGACGGCCGTCGTGCTGACGCCGGCGGTCGCCGCCGTCGTGAAGGCCGCCGAGGCGAAGGAGCCGCTGCCCTACCTGTCTGATCTGCGCCTTCATCGCCAACGCGGCGAGCTTCGTGCTGCCGATCTCCAACCCGGCGAACCTGGTGATCTACGGCAGCCACATGCCGCCGCTGCTGCAATGGCTGCCCCGCTACGCGCTGCCGTCGGTGCTCTCGATCACTGGCCACCTACGTCGTCCTGCGCTGGACCCAGCGGGGCAGGCTGGGGCAGCCCGTGTCGAGCCGAGATCGGCGTGCCGGCCCTGTCGGCTGCCGGCAAGATGGCGGCGTTCGGCATCGTCGCCACCGGCGCGGTACTGCTCGTCTCCTCGGGCTTCGACATCCAGCTTGGCTTGCCGACTTTCCTGGCCGGTGGAGCGACCGCGCTCCTGGTGCTGACGCGGCTCAAATCGCGGACCGCTGGAGGTCATTCGACGAACATCTCCTGGGGCGTGCTGCCGCTCGTCGCCGGGCTGTTCGTGCTGGTGGAGGCGCTGGAGAAGACCGGCGTGACGCAGGCACTTGCGGATGCTGCTGCAAAACCTGGTGCAGCACTCCGCGACCCTGGCAGCTTGGGCTGCCGGCGTGCGTCGCTCGCGGTCGGCTGCAACCTGGTCAACAACCTGCCGGCCGGCCTGGTCGCAGGTCGCGTCGTTGAGCTGGCACACGTCCCCGACCACGTGCGCAGCGCCGTCCTGATCGGCGTCGATCTCGGGCCGAACCTGTCCGTCACCGGCTCGCTCGCGACCATCCTCTGGCTGACCGCCTTGCGGCGGGAAGGCCAGTGCGTGAGCGCCTGGACCTTCCTCAAGCTGGGCGCCGCTGGTGATGCCGCCCGCCCTCCTTCTCGCCATCGCCGGCGCCTTCGCGTTCGGCTGAACCAATCTTCCGGAGAGCAGCATGCAGAACCTCAGCGCGGCTTGGCTCTATCCCCTCATTCTCATTGCCGGCGCGCTCCAGGCCTGGGGGCCGCCGATGAACGGCGCCTCCGCGAGCTCGCTTGAGAATCCCTGGCTCGCCAGCACCGTCTCATTCCTGCCGGTCGTGGCTTTCCTGCTGGTGCTGTTCTGCTGCCTGCCCAATCCATTGCCCTCGATGAAGGGCATCGCGACGATGCCTTGGTGGGCGCCGCTTGGCGGGCTGGTCGGCGCCTTTGCGGTCATCATGGGCCTGCTGTTCGTGGACAAGATCGGCGCAGGGCCATTCGCCGGACTGACGATCACGGCGAACATCCTGATGTCGTTGGCTATCGACCATTTCGGCCTGTTCGGCATTGAGCAGCACAGCCTCAACGTCTGGCGCATGCTGGGGGGCGTGCTGATGACCGGCGGCATCGTCCTGATCGCACTGTTCTAGGCGTGGCCGAGAACGGGGTTATCGAGCAGGCGCGGCGCGCGGGCTTCCGACCGCGCTCGCTCGATGCCGTCAACTTCCTGCTGGCCGATGTGCGCGGCGCGTTGGGGCCGTACCTCAACGTGTTTCTCGTTACCCAGCAGCATTGGAGCCAGACCGAGGTCGGCTGGGTGACGACGATCGGCGGCCTGCTCGGTTTGGCGGCGCAGACGCCGGCCGGCGCGGCAATCGATGCAACGCGGCGCAAGCGAGGGGCCGTCGTCCTGGCCCTCGTCGTGCTCGCGATCGGCGCCCTGGTGATCTTCGCCGTACCGACCTTCTGGCCCGTGATGCTCGCCAACACCGCAATAGCCGTCGTCGGCGACGTGTTCGGCCCAGCCGTCGCGGCCGTGACCCTTGGCCTTTATGCCCGCCAGCACCTGGCCCGCCGAATGGGGCGCAACTCGGCGTTCGACCATGCCGGCAACGTCGCCATTGCCGCAGCGGCCGGCGGCATCGGCACCTGTTCTCGCAGCGCGCCGTGTTCCTGCTGGTGCCGGTGTTCGCACTGCTGGCGGCGATCGCCGTGCTGTCGATCCCCCGCGCCGCCATCGACCAGAACCGCG
This sequence comes from uncultured Alphaproteobacteria bacterium, assembly GCA_963719345.1. Classification (GTDB taxonomy): domain Bacteria; phylum Pseudomonadota; class Alphaproteobacteria; order Acetobacterales; family Acetobacteraceae; genus CAVRCA01. The sequence goes on along the minus strand of CAVRCA010000001.1, from coordinate 1,235,247 downwards.
CGCGTGGTTGGATGACGGAGAAGCGGAGGTGAAGGCGAGGACAGGCCCGTCCGGCTACTCGGTCCTGCTGCGCTGCCGGCCGCTGGTCGTGTTTGCGCTCTGCGCCATGCTGTTCCATTTCGCCAATGCGCCACTGCTGCCGCTGGTCGGCCAGAAGCTCGCCCAGGCCGATCCCAAGTGGGCGACCGCCATGATGTCGTCCTGCATCATCGCGGCCCAGCTCATCATGTTGCCTGTGGCGATCGCTGTCGGACGCACGGCGGACCGCATTCGGACGCAAGCCGATCCTGCTGGTCGGCTTTGCGGTGCTGCCCGTACGGGCGCTGCTCTACACCTTCTCGGACAAAGCGCCCTGGCTGATCGGAGTGCAGTTGCTCGACGGGATCGGCGCCGGCATCTTCGGAGCGATCACGCCCTTGGTCATCGCCGACCTGATGCGGGGCACCGGGCGCTACAACCTCGCGCAAGGCGCGGTCGCGACCATGCAGGGCGCGGGCGCATCCCTCAGCGGGCTGGCTGCTGGGCTCATTGTGGACCATTTCGGTTACTCGGTCGGCGTTTCTGACCTTCGGGGCCGCCGCCTGTGTCGCCCTCGGGGCCTTGCTGCTGGCCATGCCGGAGACCGCTCGCGAGGTCGAACATCGCAAGATCGCGTAGTCGACCCTCGCGTTGAGCAAAAAGCGCGTCTCCGACATCCTTTCGCGTGCATAGCCGCCGCCCGGAACATTACCTTAAGTATTTCAGGAACGGCAGTCCGGTCTGAAGCTTGTCGCGCGTCGGCAGGTTTACCGTCGTGAACCCGCCGCCCAGCGCCTGCACCAGGGCCACGCTGGCGACGAGCCGCTGCTCCTGGACCGAAAGGGCGGTCTGCTGGTCGTTCAGCAACGCGGTCTGCTGGGTAATGACATTGGTATGGCGGCGGTGCCGGCCCGGTAGGTGTTGAGCGCGATCTGCACTGAGCGCTGCGCGGAGCGAACCCGAGGCTCAGCAACACGCGCCTCTGCCCGAGGTGATGCAAGCGCCAGCAACGCCGTGGCGGCAAACGTAATCGCGAGTGAACGCCGCAGGGAGAAAAGGCAAAGCATGATGATCCCCTTATACCGATGTGATTTTGACGTGAGCCCCGGATGAAGCTGTGCGTCTGCCTGTTGCGGAGATGATCAGCCCACCGCTCGATGTGCCGCGGTGCTTGTCCATGGTGAACTGTGCTAGCACTTCGCCACTGTCTGCGGCGAACGCAACGCCGACTTTTGTCGCCTACATCCTGTACGTTGATGACCCTCTCTCGCGAGGTATTGCTGGTGCGGTGCCCACGCGATCACGGCAAAGGCGGCTGGAAGCGGCGTTGCGCATGAAGCCTTCTTTGCCCTCGGAGAGGTTGGGACGGACAATTTGGTGCGGACCGCGAGCAAGGTTAACGGAGTAATTGCAACGGAGTGCAACGGGCCTCTTCTTGCTGGCGAGATCTGCCGCGCTCGTCATCGAACTGTGTTCAATCCGCCGGACGAATGGTTCGTCGACCTCCTTGGCGGGCATGGCCGCGATCACGGCGACGGTCGCAGGATCGCGAGCGGGCCGGGCGCGATGGCAGCCAGCGCGTCGCCGAGGCGACAAGCATCGCCATCGAGATCGTCCGCAAACTGCCGGATCGGGTCGGCTTCGCCGTTCTTCCGAGACGATGGGTTACGGCGCTTCGCTTGGTTCGGCCGCAATCGGCGGCTCGCAAGGCGACAGCCGCCACCGCTTTCCTCTACGCTGCCCCCGCCATGCTCCGCATCAGACGCATCGCTCGTTGCGCATAAGTTCAGAGTCATACTCTAAGCAGCATTTGCGGTGAATAACGCTTTGACTTGACGCGGCAGTGGCATTTGCCACATTCGGCTGATGCGCGATTTTTCAGACTTGGGGGAGAAGGAGATCCTCGCCCTTGCCATCAGTAGCGAGGAAGAGGATGGCCGCATCTACGCGGACGTCGCTGACGGGCTCCGTGAGGATTTCCCGGCTACGGCCAAGGTGTTCAGTGAGATGGCCGCCGAAGAGGGCGGTCACCGGCGGCGCCTGCTGGAACTTTTTCAGGAGAAGTTCGGCGAACACATTCCGCTTATCCGACGCCAGGACATCCGGGGCTTCGTTCAGCGCAAGCCGGTGTGGCAGGTGCGCCCGCTCGGGATCGAGGCCGTGCGCAAGCTCGCGCACGAGATGGAACTCGAGACACAGCGCTTCTACCAGCGGGCGGCCGGACGTTCCTCGGACGCTTCGATCCGTCGGTTGCTCGGCGATCTGGCGGAGGAGGAGGAGCGTCACGAGCGGGCCGCGGACCGGCTGGTTGCGCAGAACGTGCCGGAAGCCGTGCGGCAGCGGGAGGAATACACACAGCGCCAGATGTTCGTCCTGCGCGTCATCCAGCCCGGCTTGGCCGGACTAATGGATGGCTCGGTTTCCACTCTCGCGCCGATCTTTGCCGCGGCCTTCGCGACAGGCCGGTCATGGGACGCGTTCGTCGTCGGCCTTGCGGCGTCGATCGGGGCCGGCATCTCGATGGGGTTTGCCGAGGCCCTGTCGGACAATGGCAGCCTCACCGGACGCGGAGCACCCCTGGCGCGGGGTGCGATCTGCGGACTGATGACCACGCTTGGCGGCATCGGCCACACCCTGCCGTTCCTGATCCCAGCCTTCTGGACGGCTATGGTGATAGCCTTCGTCGTGGTAGCCGTGGAACTGGCTGTCATCAGCTGGATCCGGTGGCGCTACATGGACACGCCTCCGCTGGCCGCTACCTTTCAGGTCATGTTTGGCGGCGCGCTGGTGTTCGCGACGGGCGTTCTGATCGGCAGCAGCTGAACCGGTCGGAGAATGGCTTATCCATCCTTGTTCAGCGCAGGAGACCCCGGGTCAGTCCTCCTGGCGCCCCGCGGGCCGCTGGGGTCCAGTCTCGACAGATGATGCCGAGGCGGGCACGAAGGTGGCCCGCATCTGGATCATGTCCCGGTGGCGCGACAGCCACTCGGGCGGGATCGGCTCGCCGTCGGGGACGAATATGAACGGCAGGACCACCGCATCCATCGGGCGTCGCGGATCGTGCTCGTTGCCGGCCATGGGATGCCCTTGGTAAGATCTATCTTCTTCTAACATTAATGTTAGAGCCTGCTCAAGCCTTTCCGGGCTGCCCGAGCCGCGGCCACGCGCCCCAGCACTTCCAGGCATCGCCGCCCGGGGTCGATCTGGCATAGATAGAAAACCAGATCGGGAGACGCGCATGAACCTGCACCGCTTGCTGCAACGGCGGCTCGATGCCGGCCGTCCGGTCCGGGTCGGATTGATCGGGGCGGGAAAGTTCGGGTCCATGTTCCTCGCCCAGGTGCCGACCACCCCGGGTCTCGAAGTAGCGGCCATCGCCGACCTCTCGCCCGACCGGGCGCGGGCGGCATGCCGGGCGGTCGGCTGGAGCGAGGAGCGGATTGCCGCGGCCCGGTTCACCGATGATGCCGCCACGATGATCGGCGGCGACGATGTCGAGGTGGTGGTCGAGGCGACCGGCCACGCGTCGGCGGGCATCGCCCACGCGCGCCGGGCGATTGCGGCCGGCAAGCATATCGTGATGGTAAATGTCGAGGCCGACGTGCTCGCCGGCCCGCTGCTGGCGCGCGAGGCGGCGCAGGCCGGGGTCGTCTACAGCCTCGCCTACGGCGACCAGCCGGCACTGATCTGCGAGTTGGTGGATTGGGCCCGCGCCTGTGGTTTCTCCGTGCTCGCGGCCGGCAAAGGGACGAAATACCTGCCCGCCTATCACGCCTCGACGCCGGAGACGGTCTGGGACTTCTACGGCCTCACGCCCGAAGCGGCGCGAGCGGGCGGGATGAACCCGCAGATGTTCAACTCCTTCCTCGACGGCACGAAGTCGGGGATCGAGATGGCGGCGGTGGCGAACGCGACCGGCCTCACCCCGCCGCCCGACGGGCTCGCATTTCCGCCGGTCGGCACTGACGCGCTGGCTCAGGTTCTGCGGCCCGGCAACCACGATTTTTCTCTCCATCATCCGGGGCAGGTGGAGGTGGTCTCCTCGGTGCGCCGCGACGGCAGCCCGGTCGAGCGCGACCTGCGCTGGGGCGTCTACGTCGTGTTCGAGACCGACAACCCCTACACCATGCGCTGCTTCAACGAGTACGGCGTCATCACCGATCCCTCGGGAAAGGTCTCTGCGCTGTACCGGCCGTTCCACCTGATCGGCCTCGAGCTGAACGTGTCCGTCCTCTCGGCCGCGCTGCGGCGCGAGCCCACCGGGGCGCCGGACGCTTTTCGGGGCGACGTGGTGGCGACCGCCAAGCGTCCGCTGCGAGCCGGCGAAGTGCTGGACGGCGAAGGTGGTTCGCTGGTCTGGGGCAAGCTGATGCCGGCGTCGGCAAGCCTCGCGATCGGCGGGCTGCCGATCGGGCTGGCGAGCCGGCTGCCACTGGTGCGCGACATCGCGGAGGGACGGCCCGTCACATGGGCGGACGTCCGCGTGGACACGACCGACGAGGCGTACCAATTCCGGCGCGATATGGAGGCGGCGTTCGGAGCCACCCCTCACCCCACGTGTTGACGCCCCTGGTCCGGTGATCCAGCCTTCCCAACCGGGACGGGGAGAGAGCGAATGAGCGGCGACTACAACGTGGGCGATCTGATCGCCGAATTCCTCTCCGCATGCGGCATCGCCACCGCGGTGGGCGTGGTGTCGATCCACAATATCCCGATGCTTGACGGCATCGGTCGGCGAAACGCGGTGCGTTTCGCGATGGCGCGCGGAGAGCTGGGCGGCGGCCACATGGCCGACGGCTACGCTCGCGTCACCGGCAAGCTCGGCGCCTTCATCAGCAGCACCGGGCCAGGGGCGGCGAACGCGGTGGGCAGCCTCATCGAGGCGCGGTTCGCCTCCACCCCGATGCTGCACCTCACCGGCCAGACCGCGACCAAGTTCGCCGATCGCGGCGTCGGCACGGTGCATGACGCCTACAACCAGCTCAACATGCTCGACAGCGTGTCGAAGACCGCCTACCGCATCCGCTCGGCCAGCCAAGCGCTGGGCGTGTTGACCCGCGCCGCGGTCGATGCGCTGACCCCGCCGATGGGGCCGGTGAGCGTCGAGGTGCCGATCGACGTGCAGCGCACCCCGATCGCCCGGCCGGCTGAGCTCGACGCCTTCTCGCTGCCGCTGCCGGCGCCGCTCGCCCCCTCCGAAGCGGCGCTCGACGAGTTGGCCGAGCGCGTCGCGCGGGCCAAAAGGCCGATGCTGTGGCTCGGCGCGGGCGCGCGACACGCCGGCGGCCCGGCGGGTCGGCTGCTCGACATGGGCTTCGGCATGGTGACCAGCCTGCAGGGCCGGGGCAGCGTCCCCGAGGACCATCCGCTCAATCTCGGCGGGTTCAATGGCGTGGGCCAGCCGCGGGTCGAGGAGCTGTACCGCAGCGCCGACCTGATGCTGGTGGTCGGGTCTCGACTGCGCGGCCACGAGACCGGCGAGTTCTCGCTGAAATTCCCCGACGAGCTGCTGCAGATCGACGCCGACCCGCTGGCCGCCGGCCGCACCTATCCCGTCAATTTTTTCGTCGCGGGCGACGCGCGCCTCGCACTCGACGGGCTGGCCAAGCGGCTGCAGGGGCGGATCAAGGTCGATCCGGAGTTTCCCAAGCAGGTGCGTGCGCTCAAGGAGCAGGTAAGGGCGGAGTTCGCCGAAAGCCTCGGCCCCTACGGCAGCTTCGCCGAGCAACTGCGCAAGGTGATGCCGCGCGACGCGCTGTGGGTGCGCGACGTCACGATCAGCAACACCACCTGGGGCCACCGGCTGTTCCCGGTCTACAGCCCGGAGACTAACGTCTATCCGGTGGGTGCCGGCATCGGTCAGGGGCTGTCGCTCGGCATCGGCGCGGCCCTCGGGGCGAACGGGCGGAAAGTCGTGGTGATGACCGGCGACGGCGGCTTTTTCCTCAATGTGGGCGAGCTGTGGACCGCCGTGCAGGAAAAGCTCGACATGGTCACGATCGTGATGAACGACCGTGGCTACGGCGTCATCAAGCACATCCAGAACTCGCTTTATGGCGGCCGAAACTATTTCGCCGATCTGGTCGGCCCCGATCTCGGCGAGTTGGCCAAGCTCGCGGGCATGCCGTTCTGGAAGGTGCAGCAGCCCGACGCGCTCGGTTCCACGGTGGAGCAGGCGCTGCACACCTCCGGTCCCACCCTGATCGAGGTGGACTTGAAGGCGATCGGCGAGATCCCGCCCTACTACCCGTTCAACAAGCGACAGGAAGCGCCGGCCCGGGCTTGACGTGAGCGGGGCGTGACCGCGCGTGCTCGGCTTGGCGGCAATTCTTCTGCTGGCGTTCGGACTCAGCGAAGATCGCCGCCGCATTCCGTGGCGCACCGTGATCGGCGGCGTCGCGCTGCAACTGTTGTTGGCGGCGTTGCTGCTCGGCGTGCCGGGAACGACGCGGGTGATGGTGCTGCTGAACGATGCGGCCCTCGCGTTGCAGAAGGCGACGGACGCGGGCACGAGCTTCGTGTTCGGCTATCTTGCCGGCGGCACGCTGCCGTTTGCGGAAACCCATCCCGGCGCCAGCTTCATCCTGGCGTTCAACGCCCTGCCGCTCGTGCTGGTGATCAGCGCCCTGGCGTCGGTGCTGTTCCACTGGGGCGTGCTGCAACGGGTGACGGCCGCGTTCGCTTGGCTGCTGCGTCGCGTGTTGGGCGTGGGGGGCGCGCTCGCGTTGGGCGCCGCAGTGCATATTTTTCTGGGGATGATCGAGGCCCCGTTGCTGGTGCGCCCGTATCTCGCGCGCATGTCGCGGGGCGAGCTGTTTGCGCTGATGACCTGCGGCATGGCCGGGGTCGCAGGCACGGTGATGGTGATCTACGCCGCGATCCTCGGCCCGGTGATCCCGAACGCGCTCGGCAACATCCTCATCGCGTCCGTCGTGAGCACGCCGGCGGCGTTGGCGATTGCGGCGTTGATGGTGCCGTTCGCGCCGGTCGCGGGCGAAGCGGGGCGGATCGTGCTCGCCGACCCGCCGCTCTCCACCATGGACGCCGTGGTCAAGGGCACGATGGACGGCTTGCGTCCGCTGGTCGGCATCACCGCGACCTTGCTCGTCACCGTCGCCTTGGTGACCTTGGTCAACATGATTCTCGGCGTGCTGCCGCACTGGGGCGGCGCGCCGATCACCCTGCAGCGCGCCTTCGCCTGGCCGTTCCGTCCCGTGATGTGGCTGATCGGCGTGCCGTGGTCGGAGAGTGCGGCGGCGGCCACGCTGATGGGCAGCAAGACGGTGCTCAACGAGTTCGTCGCCTATCTCGATATGGCCAAGCTGCCGCCGGACGCGCTCGGTGCGCACACGCGGCTGATCGTGACGTACGCGCTCTGCGGCTTCGCCAATTTCGGCAGTTGCGGCATCCTGATCGGCGGGCTGTCGGCGATGGTGCCGGAACGACGGCAGGAGATCGTCACGCTCGGCGTGCGCTCGATCCTGTCCGGCACGATGGCGACGTGCTCGAGCGGCGCGGTGGCGGGGCTGATCGGCTGAACGGGAGGAAACAATGGACTGGACGGATCGGCGTCGGCGCTTTCGTGCCATCCTCGGCGGCAATCGCTGCTATCACCCGGCCTCGGTGTTCGATCCGTTGTCGGCGCGGATCGCCGAGGATCTCGGTTTCGAGGTCGGCATGTTCGCCGGTTCCACCGCGTCGCTCACCGTGCTCGGCGCGCCCGATCTCATCGTGCTCACCCTGACGGAGTTTGCCGCGCAGGCTTTGCGGATCAATCGGGCGACGTCGGTGCCGCTGCTCGTGGACGCCGACCATGGCTACGGCAACGCGCTGAACGTGATGCGTACGGTGCAGGAGCTGGAGACGGCGGGAGTGGCGGCGCTCACCGTCGAGGACACGGTGCTGCCGCGCCCATACGGTTCGGGCGGCGGCGGGCTCACCTCGATCGAGGAAGGGGTCGGAAAAATGCGGGCGGCGCTGGCGGCGCGGCAGGACCCGGACCTGGTGATCGTCGGACGCACGATCGCGATGGGCCTGACCAGCACCGAGGACGCCATCGCCCGCGCGCGGGCCTATGCGGCGACGGGAGTGGACGCTTTCTTCTTCGTCGGCCTGTCCGATCGCGCCCAGCTCGAAGCAGCGGCCGAAGCGATCGACATTCCCATCATCATCGGCGGCGGCTCCGGCGATCTCGCCGACCCAGAATATCTGGCGGGGAAGAAAGTGCGCGTGGCGTTGCAAGGGCACCAGCCGATCGTGGCGGCGGCGCAGGCCGTGCACGACACCATGAAGGCGCTGCGCGACGGCGTGAAGCCGAAGGAGCTGAAGGGCGTGCCAACCGCCGAGTTCATGGCCCGCGCGACGCGCGACGCGGACTACAAGCGCTGGACGAAGGAGTTTCTGGGCGGCTAGTGCGGGCGCCTTCCCGCACACCTATGTCAGTTTTCGAAATAGCGCGCCCGGTCGAGATCGGGGATGAGCCCAGGCTGTGTCGGGCGCCATCCGAGCCCTTCCCGCGTTTGCGCGCTTGAAGCCGGGGCGTCGGCACTGACGAAATATCCGAGCCAGCCAAAATGGTCTTCTGCATCCTCGGGGGACCTGGCGACGACACCCTCCTGAATGGGATCATGTCCCGCCCCGAAGCACTCCGGTGATTGGGCTGGGCTGCCCGGTCACCGCGTCGCGTGCCGCTCCAGCCACCCCATCGCCGCACCGGGCTCGGCGTCGGTCGTCGGCAGATAGGGCTTGATGTCGAGCAGCGGTGTGCCGCTGACGCAGTCGAGGTTGCGCACCTTCAGGCAGTCCGGCGTCTCGAAACCGTCGAACGCGACCACCGAAAGGCCGATCGGGTTTGGCCGGCGCGGGCTGCGGGTGGCGAACAACCCGCGCGGCTGGTCGTCGAACCGGGGCGTGAAGACGAGCAGCGGCTCGGCGGCCTGATCGAGCCAGTAGAGCAAAATCAGGTGCGAAAACCCTTCGAGGTTCGCCAACCCGGCGACGAACTCCGGCAGCACGCGGACGCGGCACAGCGGGGCTGGCTTCAGTTGACGACCATTGCTGGGGCAGTCGGCGATCGTCCTGAACGGGGTCTCGATCGTGCCGATCGGCTGGATCTGCCGCATGGCTCAGGACGCCCGCGCCATGCCGATGCGTCGTCCCGAAGCGGGCGGCGCAGGGTTCGCCAGCATGGACCGCAGCCGGTCGCGTGCCTCGGCGGGAAAATCCTGCTCGTGCGTCACCACCATCTCCAAGGTCGCCGCGCGATATTTCTCGCCGGCGTGGACCATCTCATGCAGCAGGTGCAGCTCCGCTCCGTTCAGCCCAAGCACGTGGGTCGTGACGCGAAGACGGTCGCCGCGATTGACTTCGCGTTCGTAGGCCGTGTGCATCTGGGTCACTCGACCGCCGGGCGGCAGGCCCATCTGGGCGGAAAATGCCTCGGCGGCGTCGGTGAACACCAGGACATAGTACGCAAGGTTCATGTGGTCGTTGTCGTCGATCCACTCCGGGCGGACCGTCTCCTCGTACGCCGTCGCGCTCGGCTCCATCGCTCCGCCGCTGTCAGGTTTGATCGGCCGGCAGCTTGTTGGCCAATCCCCGGCGGGTCAAGCTACAGGGGGAGGTGCCATGGCATGAGCGGAACGGCGATCGAGGCGATGGATGGACTGCCGGCCGGGCCGCGGAACCGCGCGCTCCTGACCTTGGGCCTGGCGATCCTGATGTCGGTGCTCGACGTTTCCATCGCCAATATTGCCCTGCCGACCATCGCGCGCGACCTCAACGCCTCCCCGGCGACCTCGATCTGGGTGGTGAACGCCTATCAGCTCACCGTCACGGTGTCGCTGCTGCCGCTCGCCTCGCTCGGCGACATCTTCGGCTACCGGCGGGTGTATTGGGTGGGGCTCGCCGTGTTCACCGCCGCCTCCCTGGTGTGCGCCCTGTCGGGCTCGTTCGCCGCGCTGATCGTCGGCCGCGTGCTGCAGGGGCTGGGCGCGGCGGGCATCATGAGCGTCAACACGGCCCTCGTGCGCTTCGTAATGCCACGCGCCATGCTGGGGCGTGGCATCGGGCTGATCGCCCTGGTGGTGGCGACCTCGGCGGCGAGCGGCCCGACCATCGCCGGCGCAATCCTGTCCATCGCCTCCTGGCCGTGGCTGTTCGCGGTCAACGTCCCGGTCGGAGTGCTGGCATTCGTGGTCGCCATGCGGGCGCTGCCGGCGACGCCCTCGAGCGGCCATCGCTTCGATCTGCCCGGGGCGGTGATGAACGCCGTCATGTTCGGCTGCTTCTTCGTCGCCGCGAATGGGCTGGGGGAGGGGTTCCCGCCCGTTCTGATCGTCGGCTTCTTCCTGGTCTCGGTGCTGGTCGGCGTGGTCCACGTGCGCCGGCAGTTCAAGCAACCCGCGCCGCTGCTGCCGGTAGACCTGTTCCGGGCTCCGGTGTTCGGGTTGTCGGTGATCACCTCGATCTGCTCGTATGCGGCGCAGACCCTCGCCTACGTCGCGCTGCCGTTCTACTTCCACTACGTGGGCCAGATGTCGCAGACCCGGACCGGCCTCTTGATGACTCCGTGGCCGGCCATCGTGATGGTCATCGCCCCGATCGCCGGCCGCCTGTCGGACCGCTACTCCGCCGGGCTGCTGGGCGGACTGGGGCTGTCGGTGCTGACCGTCGGCATGTTGCTGCTCCTGACGATGCCCGCTGACGCAAGCACGTGGGAAATCGTCTGGCGCATGCTGCTGTGTGGCTGCGGGTTCGGCTTTTTCCAGTCGCCGAACAACCGCGCGATCATCGGCGGAGCGCCGCGCGAGCGCAGCGGGGCGGCAAGCGGCATCCTGTCGACGGCGCGCCTGCTTGGCCAGACGAGCGGCGGTGTCTGCGTGGCCCTGGCGTTCGGCCTGGGCGGCACGGTGGCGCACGGCGCGAGCCTGGCCATCGGCGTCGGCGCCGGTTTCGCCGCGATGGGAACGGTGATGAGCTGGCTCCGGCTGCGGCCGGCCCGACCCGCCTGATCCGGCGTCAGTGCGCCGACGGGTCGAGTGCCGTCAGCACCGTCTGGCGCAGTTCCGCCGGCTGGTCTTCCAGCACTTTGAGCACCGTGCGGAGCTTGTCGCGCAGCGAATAGACCTGGTCCATGAGCGACAGCACCACCGGGACCGCCTCGTCATCCAGCGCCATGTTCTGGCGCAGGTCGCGGATGAGCTGCATCCGGGCCACGTCGATCTCCTGAAAGACCCAGCGTTCGCCTTCCTGCTCGGGCTGCACCCAGCCGCGTTCGATCCAGGCGGTAATCTCGATGGCGTCGGTGCCCGGCAGCAGCCGGGACAGCGTCTCGAAACCGATCACAGGCCCTCCAGTCCGCGGCGGGGATCGAACGGGTGCTTGGGTGTCCACTGTTCCAGGAACGCGGCGAGTTCGGGTTCGTCGCCCGGCGGTAGCACCACCTGCAGCTCGACGAACTGATGGCCGCCGGCAATGCCCCGACCGCGCAGCCGCAGGCGGCTGCCCGTGCCGGAGCCGGCGGGGATGGTCAGCCGAACCGCGCCCTTGATCGTCGGCACCTCCAAAACGGTCCCGAGCACCGCTTCCTTGATCGAGACCGGCAGGGCGAGAATAACGTCATTGCCCTCGCGGCGGAACAGTGGATGCGGGGCCACGGTGATCTCCACCAGGGCGTCCCCGGCCGGGCCGTCGCCGAGCCCGGGATGGCCCTTTCCCTTCAGCCGCAGGACATGGCCATCGCGCAAGCCGGCCGGGATCGTCACGTCGAGCGTCTGCCCGTCCGGCAACGTCAGCCGCTGGACGGTGCCGTTCGCCGCATCGAGGAAGCTGACGGTGAGAGAATATTGCGCGTCGGCGCCGCGCGCCGAGAAGCCGCGGCCGCCGCGCCTCTGGCCGAACGCCTGGCCAAAAATGTTTTCCAGGTCCTCGGGGTCGAAGCCGGTGTCGGCCCGGTATTTCCCCCGCCCCCCGGCGTCGCTGAAATCACGGTAGAAGTCGCGCGGCGGGGCCCTTTCCGCACCGCTGGCGTCGATCTCGCCGCGGTCGAACCGGGCCCGCTTCTCTGGGTCGGACAGCAGCTCATGCGCGGCGCTGATCGCCTTGAACCGCTCGGCCGCCTCCGGCTTGCCGGGATTGAGGTCCGGGTGGTGCTTTTTCGCCAGCTTGCGATAGGCGGCGCGGATCGCCTCCTGGTTGGCGTCGCGCTGCACGCCCAGCACGGTATAGGGATCTTCCATCGGCGCAGACTATCCCAGCGTTCGGCCCTTCGCGAGACGGGCGCCGTGGCTATGTCCCGGTCCAGACCGGGTTCCGCTTGCCGAGGAACGCGTCGATGCCCTCGCCGGCGTCGCGGGCCAGCATGTTCTTCGTCATCACCTCGGCCGTGTAGCGGTAGGCGGCATCGAGGTCCATCTCGGCTTGGCGATAGAACGCCTCCTTGCCGAGCGCGACGGTCAGCGGGCTTTTCGACGCGATCTGGCGGGCCAGCGCCGCCACCGCCGCGTCAAGCTCGACCTCCGGCACGACCCGGTTGATCAGCCCGAACCCGCGCGCCTCGGCGGCGCCGATCAGGTCGCCGGTCAGCAGCATCTCCATCGCTGCCTTGCGGCCGACGACGCGGGAGAGCGCCACCATCGGCGTCGAGCAGAACAGCCCGATGTTCACCCCCGGCGTGGCGAACCGTGCGGTGTCGGCGGCCACCGCGAGGTCGCAACTCGCGACGAGCTGGCAGCCGGCCGCGGTGGCGACGCCATGCACCCGCGCGATCACCGGCTTGGGCAGCCGCACGATCTTGGTCATCAGCCGCGAGCAGTGGGTGAACAGCGCGTCGTAGACGGCGCGGTCCGGCGTCGCCCGCATCTCGCGCAGATCGTGCCCGGCGCAGAACGCGGGACCCGCGCCGCGGATCACCACGACATGCACCGCGGGATCGGCGGCGAGCGCGTCAAGTTCGGCCTCCAGAGCGCCCATCAGCCCGACCGACAGCGCGTTGCGCGCCGCCGGCCGGTTCAAGGTCAGCCACGCCACCCGGTCCGCATCGCGGCGCAGGACGAGGTCTTCGGAGACATGAACTGCGGTATCCATCGCGTGACCTCCTTCATCCGTCCTGGCGCACGATCAGCGCGTCGACCGCGGTGATCCGCCGGCCGGCGCAGATCAGCGGGTTGACGTCGAGTTCCGCCGATACCTCACGCTGATCGGCGATGAACTGCGAGACCCGGCAGATCACGTCGGCCAGACGGTTCATGTCGACCGAGGGAAGATTGCGGAACCCTTCGAGCAGTTTCACCCCTTTCAGCGAGCGCAACATCTCCAGTGCCGCGTCGCGCCCCAAGGGAGCGAGGGCGAGCTGCGTGTCCTTCATCAGCTCGACCAGAATCCCGCCGAGGCCGACCACGACGAGCGGGCCGAACAGCGGATCGACCCGGCCGCCGACCACCATTTCCACCCCTTGCGGCACCATCGGCTGCACCAGTACGCCGTTGACACGCGGTTTCGGCACCACCGCGTCGGCGCGCTGCATGATGACCGAGTACGCCTCGCGTACCTCGTCGGCGGTGCGCAGGTTGAGGCGGATCACGCCGGCCTCGGTCTTGTGCGGCAGATCCGGGCTCTCCGCCTTCAGCACCACCGGCATCCCGAGCGCCTCGGCAGCGGCGGCGGCCTCCTCGGCGCTGCGCACCAGTTTTTCGCCGACCACCGGAATGCCATAGAGCGCCAGCACCTCCTTCGCCTCGCGCTCGGTCAGCGCCTTGCTGGTCGCGGCCCGGATCAGCCGTGTCGCCTGCTGGCGCTCCTGGGCGCCGACCACCGTCTCGGTCGCTTTCGGCGGATTGCGCCGCAGCCCCGAACGCCATTGCCAAGCGGCGAGTGTCGCGAAGCAATTGTCCATCGAGCGGAACAGCGCAATGTTTTCCGCCGCCTCGAACTCCTCGGTGCCGGGGCCGGCCAGATATTCGCTCACCCACACCTGGCAAACCAGCTTGCCCGCCTCGCGGGCGAGTTTGTCCATCACCGGGATGCGCTCGATGCTCATCGGCGTCGCATAGGCGGTCGGCACCACCATCGCGGCGTAATCGGGATGGGCAAGCAGCGTGGTCGCGCAAGCGCCCATCGACTCCGGCGCGTTGATGACCTGCGCGGTCACGTCGCACGGATTGGCGGCGACGCCGAAATCCGGGATGTGCTGCTCAAGCGTCTTTTTCATCTCCGGCGTCGGCTGCGGCAGCGGCACGCCGTGATCCTCGGCACAATCCGCGGCCATGATCCCGGCGCCGCCGGAGGTGGTGAGCACCGCGACGCCGGGGCCGGACGGCTCGCCGGCCTTGGCGAAGAACACGGCGGTGTCGATCAGCTCCTCGTAATGGTCGACCAGCACGATGCCGTGCCGCTTGAACGCCGCGCGATAGGTGTCGTGCGTACCGGCCAGCGAGCCGGTATGCGACATCGCCGCCGCTGCACCCTGCTCGCCGCGGGCGATCTTGTAGACGATCAGCGGCTTGTTCGCCGCCCACGCGATGTCCGCCGCTTCCAGCAGGCGCCCCGGATTGGCGCTGCCCTCGAACAGGCAGCAGATGGTGCCGCAGGTCGGATCATCGGCCAGGTAAGAAACGAAATCCGACATGTCGATGTCGCAGGAATTGCCGGAGGTGAACACATGGCTGAACGTCACGCCGCGCGCCGCCGCCTGCGCCAGCGAGAAGCCGAGTGCGCCCGATTGGCTGATCAGGCCGATGTTGCGCGTCCCCGCTTTCGGCGGCGGCGTGAGCGTCATGAAGGTGATGATGCAATCGAGCTCGGTGTTGCAGATGCCGATGCAGTTCGGCCCGACGATGCGCATCCCGCTTTCGCGCGCGATGTCGGTCAGGCGTTGCTGCTGCGCGATGCGGTCCGGCAGGCCGACCTCGGAATAGCCGGAAGCAAAGATGATGGCGCCGCCCACGCCCGCATCGGCGCATTGCACGACGATTTCTTCGACGGCCTCGCGCGCCGCGCAGATCACCGCGCAATCCGGCACCTCCGGCAGCGCCGCCACGTTCGGATAGCATTGGAGGTCCTGCACCCGGTCATAGCGCGGGTTCACCGGATAGACGTTGCCGCCAAACTGCTTGAGGTTCACCACCGCGCGCTCGCCGAACGCGCCCGCCCGGTTGGACGCACCGAGCACGGCGATGCTCTTGGGTGCCAGAGTTCTCGACATCTGGGCGTGACGGAAGACGGAGCGCGACTCGGACATCGGTTCTTGGCATCCCTCATCGCACGCGGTTGTCGCGTGTGGTCTGGTTTGACGATCGCAGGTTCCCGAGCATACTCACGGGTATCAGGAGCGGCAAGCCGAGGGCGGTCCACCCCGATTGCCGGCATGTCCCGGTCGCGGGACGTCCATCGGGAGGGTGCGCATGTCGTCGCTGTTCGATCTGACCGGAAAGGTCGCCGTGATCACCGGCTCCAGCAAGGGCATCGGCCGCGCCATCGCCGAGCGGATGGCCGAGCACGGCGCCAAGGTCGTGGTCTCCAGCCGCAAGCGGGACGCCTGCGAGGCGGTGGCGCAGGCGATCACCGAGCGGGGCGGCGAGGCGACGGTGATCCCCGCCCATATCGGCCGCAGGGAGGAGTTGCAGGCGCTGTTCGATCAGACCACGAGCAAGTGGGGCGGGATCGACATCCTGGTGTGCAACGCCGCGGTCAACCCGTATTTCGGGCCGTCGGCCGGCATCTCCGACGAGGCGTTCGACCGCATCATGGCGTCCAACGTGCGCAGCAATCTCTGGATGGCCAACATGGTCTGCCCGCAGATGGCCGAGCGCGGCGGCGGCGCCATCATCATCATTTCCTCCATTGGCGGCCTGATCGGCTCGGCGCACCTGGGCACCTACGGCATCTCCAAGGCGGCCGACATGCAGCTCGCGCGCAATCTCGCCGTCGAGTGGGGGCCCAAGCAGATCCGCGCCAACTGCGTCGCGCCCGGCCTCGTGCGCACCGACTTTGCCCGCGCGCTTTGGGAAGACCCGGAGCGCTACCGCAGGCGCACGCGCACCACTCCGCTGCAGCGCATCGGCGAGCCCGACGAGATCGCCGGTGCCGCGATCATGCTGGCCGCACCGGCCGGGCGCTTCATCACCGGCCAGACGATCGTCGTGGACGGCGGTACCGATGGCCGGCTCGGTCGCCAGCGAGGACGATTAGCGTGCCGTAACGCCGGCCGGGGCTACGGTGCCGAACCGGCCGGTAACGAACAGCTGGCGCGCGAGGTGGCGCACGGTGTCGAGGCTGGGCCAGGTGGTGCCATCGAGTTCGCACATCCGCACGTCGGTGGCGACGAACCGATACCCCGTGTCGAGGCGGACCGCCGCGCCGACAAAGCTGCCGTCGACGTCGATGACATGGGACTGCAACATCGCTCAACTCCCCACGGAGACAGGGAGATAGTCGCGGCCCCGTTCGTTTAATGCAAGAACTACTTTATGCGACCGTCGATAGGGTAATTCCGGTGGATTGGGAGTGGAACAGACGATCGATGATCGACACCGAGGACAGCTACGACTTCATCATCACCGGCGCGGGATCGGCCGGGTGCGCGGTGGCGGGCCGGCTCAGCGAATCCGGTCGGTATCGCGTGCTGCTGCTGGAAGCTGGGCCGCGAGACCGCAACCCATGGATCCACATCCCGCTCGGCTATACACGGGTCTTCACCAACCCGTCCCTGAACTGGATGTTCGAAAGCGAGCCGGTCGCCGAGCTGAACGACCGCACGCTCTATCAGCCGCGCGGCAAGGTGCTCGGCGGCACCAGCTCGATCAACGGGACGGTCTATATGCGGGGCGTGCCGGGCGATTACGACGAGTGGCGCCAGCGTGGCTGCGAGGGGTGGGACTGGGATCAGGTGCTGCCCTACTTCAAGCGCGCCGAGAACCAGCAGCGCGGGGCGGACGACCTGCACGGGGTCGGCGGTCCGCTGCACGTCTCCGACATCCCGCACGATTTTCCACTGGCCCGCGCCATGCTGGGCGCGGCGATCGAGGCCGGCATCCCGGCCAATCCGGATTTCAACGGTCCCCGCCAGGAGGGCGCCGGCTACTACCAGTTCACGGCGCGCAACCGGCGGCGCTGGAGTTCGGCCCGCGCCTATCTCGGGCCGGCCCGCAACCGGCAGAACCTGACGATCGCGACCGGGGCGCACGCCACCCGAGTCGTGCTGGAGAATGGCCGCGCCGTGGGCGTGGAATACCGGACCGCCGAAGGACTGCGCCGCGCGCGGGCGCGGGGAGAGGTCATCGTCTCCGGGGGCGCATTCGGCTCGCCGCAATTGCTGCTGCTGTCCGGGCTCGGCCCGGCCGGGCAGCTGCAGGATCTCGGGCTCACGGTGGTGCGCGACATGCCGGGCGTCGGCGCCAACCTGCAGGACCACTTCAACACTTATCTGGTTTACCGATCGCCGCAGCGGGTCTCGCTGAACGATCTCGCCAACAGTTTGCCTCGCCGCGCTGTCGCCGCGGCGCGATACGCCGCTTTCCGGTCGGGGCCGCTCACCACCACGGGCATCCATGTCGGCGCCTTCATCCGTAGCGACCCGCGGCTGGAGCGGCCGGATCTGCAGATTAACATGTCGGCCTGGAGCACCGCCGAGCGGACGCGCGCCGGCATCCGGCCGCATGCCTTTTCCGGTTTCACGCTGAGCCCGGTCCACCTTCATCCCGACGGCCGCGGTTCGGTGCGGCTCAAAAGTCCCGATCCGCTGGCGGCGCCGGCGATCCACTTCAGTTTCCTGCGTACCGATTACGACGCGCAGGCGGTGCTGTACGGGATGCGGATCTGTCGCCGGATCGCCGGGCAGCCCGCGCTGGCACCGTTCATCACCCAGGAAATCATGCCCGGTCCGGAGGTGGCGAGCGACGAAGCGCTGCTGGCCGACACGCGCGCGCGCGGCGTCGCCAATTTCCATCCCGTCGGGACCTGCCGGATGGGTCGAGAGATCAACGCGGTGGTCGACCCGCGGCTGCGGGTCCACGGCATCGAGCGGCTGCGTGTCGCCGACGCCTCGATCATGCCGTCCATTGTCGGCGGCAACACCAACGCGCCGTCGATCATGATCGGCGAGAAGGCGTCCGACATGATCCTGCAGGACGCACGGGCGGCCTGAGATGTGGCGCTTGGAAGTCCACGCGGCGATCGGCTCGACGTCGGATCGCTGCACGGCCCTCGCCGAGGCCGGCGAGCCGGAGGGGGCGGCGGTGCTTGCGCTGCAGCAGACCAGCGGGCGCGGCAGCCGGGGCAGGGGCTGGCAATCGCCGCTCGGCAATCTTTCCTTGTCCCTGCTGCTGCGGCCGGAAGGGCAGGCCGCCTCTCTCGGCTGCTGGCCGCTGCTGACCGGCGTCGCGGTCGCTGATACCGTTCGACCGCTGCTCCCCGAACCCGCGGCCCTGACGTTGAAATGGCCGAACGACGTGCTGCTGCGCGGACGCAAGCTCGCCGGCATCCTGATCGACGCGGCACTCGACCCGGATGGGGCCGTCAAATGGCTGATCGTCGGCATCGGGGCCAATCTCGCGGTGGCCCCCGAACTGCCCGACCGACCCACCGCGTCGCTCGCCGACGAGGGGATTTCACCGCCGCCGCCGGAGCCGTTCGGCCGCGCGCTGCTCGCCGAGTTCGGGCGATGGCGCGAAGTGCTGGGGCGCGACGGTTTCGGCGCGATCCGTGCGGCGTGGCTGGCACGCGGCCATCCGGTCGGAACGGCGTTGCGCGTCACCTTCGGAGACACCCGCCTCGACGGAGAGTTCGCCGGCCTGTCCGACGAAGGGCACCTGTTGCTGCGGACCGGCGCGGGCCTGCGCACGCTCGGCACCGGCGAGGTGCTGCTGTCCTGAGCGGCACGATTGCCCTCGGGTCCGACCGGTTTTATCCAGGGATCACGGAGGGCAGGCACGCCCCGGGGTTGCAGGAGACGGTATGGCCGACGTGAAGGTGGTTTCGGAACTGAACGGAACCGTTTGGAAGATCGAGGTCGCGCCCGGCGACCGCGTTGCCGAGGGCGACACGCTGATCCTGCTGGAATCGATGAAGATGGAGATTCCCGTGATGGCGCCCCGGGACGGCGTGGTGAAGGAAATCCTGGTCAGGGAGGAGCAGGCCGTGACCGAAGGCGAGGCGCTGGCAATCATGGAGTAGGGACCCTCACCCAGCCCTCTCCCGAGGGGGGAGAGGGCTCATCTCTCCCTCTCGCTTCAGGAGAGGATTGGGTGGAGGGGTGAGGAAAAGGGGAGGGAAAATGAAAATCGAGCGCATCGAGGATCTGCATTGCGACGCCGGCTGGCGGACGTTCTCGTTCCTCAAGATCACCACGGCCGACGGCATTGTCGGCTGGTCGGAATATACCGAGGCCGACGGCAGCCGGGGGCTGACGGCGATCATCCGCGGGCTCGCCGAGGCGCTGATCGGCGCCGACCCGCGCCAAGTTCAGCGCATCACGTCAAGCCTGCACAACCGCACCATCCAGGCGCCGGGCGGTGTCAATCAGCGTGCCATCGCGGCGATCGAGAACGCACTGCTCGACATCAAGGCCAAGGCGCTCGGCGTGCCGGTCTACGAGATGCTGGGCGGCGCGGTGCGCGACCGCATCCCGGTCTACTGGTCGCATTGCGGCACCTACCGGGTGCGCAACCACGAATTGCTGGGCGTGCCGGCGCTGCGCACCTACGACGATCTCGCCCGGCTTGGCGAAGAAGTGCGACATCGCGGTTTCAAGGCGCTGAAGACCAATATCCTTCCCAGTGACGGCGAGAGGCTGATTTCGTTTGCGCCCGGCTTCGGGCGTACGCCGGGCCATCCGGCGCTCAACATCGACCGGAACATCCTGGATGCCGTACGCAGCACCCTGCGGGCGTTTCGCGACGGCGCCGGCCCCGACATGGGATTGCACCTCGACGTCAACTACCATTTCAAGACGGAGGGCAATCTCAAGGTCGCGAAGGCGGTCGAGCCGTTCGACCTGGCGTGGCTCGAGATCGACACCTGGGACGCGGCGAGCCTCGCGCTGATCCGCCGCGCTGCGCCGTGCCCGATCGCCTCCTGCGAATCCCTGACCGGGCGACGCGGGTTCCGCCCGTTTCTCGACGCCTATGCGATGGATGTCGCGATCGTCGACGTGATCTGGAACGGCTTTCTCGAAGTCGCTGAAGATCGCCGCGATGACCGAGCCGTACGAGGTCAACGTGGCGCCGCACAACTACTACGGCCACCTGTGCTCGATGATCGGCGCGCATTTCTGCGCGGCGGTGCCGAACTTCCGCATCATGGAGATCGACATCGACAGCGTGCCCTGGCGCGACGAACTGGTGACGCACCCGCCCGAGTTCGAGGACGGCGAGATGCTGTTGCCGACCCGTCCCGGGTGGGGCACCGACATCGACGAGGCCGGCGTGCGCGCGCATCCGCCAAAGCAGTAGGGGAACCACTCGCATGAGAGCCATCTTCGCCGGTCTGGCGCTGCTTGTGTGGGCGTCCTCGTCGCCCGCGTTCGCCCAGGCGCCGGCCGCGGTTCCCGAGGCGATGCCGTTCGACATTCCCTACGGGAGTCCGATCGGGCTCGATCAGGCGAAACAGGTCGCGGACGCGGCGATGGCGGAGATGAAGCGGCATAATTGGAAAATGGCGATCGCGGTCGTCGACCCGTCCGGCGGTCTGGTGTTCTTTGAAAAGCCGGACGGAACACAGAACGCCTCGGTGCGCATTGCGCAGGACAAGGCGCGCACCGCCGCCGCGTTCCGTCGACCGACCAAGGCGTTTGCCGACGTCATCAACGGCGGCGGACCGGCCACGCTCAGCTTGCACGTCACCGCTTCGGAGGGGGGCATCCCGCTGGTTGCCGACGGCAAGATCATCGGTGCCATCGGGGCAAGCGGCGGCTTGTCGACGCAGGACGGCATCGTCGCGAAGGCAGGCGCCGATACGGTGAAATAGCGCCTGCCGTCAGCTCCCGGCTTGATGCCCGGATCAAGTCCGGGCGCTGACGGCTAGGCTCGATGTTGCAAAAGGTCGGTGCCGCTCAGGCGACGGTCAGGCCGACATCGACGTTGCCGCGGGTGGCATTGGAGTACGGGCAGACCTGATGCGCGGCCTCGACGAGGCGCTGAGCGTCGGCATGGTCGAGCCCGGGAAGGCTCACCTTGAGATCGGTCGTGATGCCGAAACCGCCCTCCGAGCGCGGACCGATGCCGACCGTCGCCGTCACGGTCGCCTCATTCGGCACATGCAGCTTCAGCGAAGGCGCCACCGCCTTCATCGCGCCGATGAAACACGCCGAATAACCCGCTGCGAAGAGTTGCTCGGGATTGGCCCCGTCGCCTCCGGCGCCGCCGAGTTCCTTCGGCGTCGCGAGCTTCACCTCGAAATTGCCGTCCTGCGTACGGGCGCTGCCGTCGCGGCCTCCGGTGGCGGTTGCGGTAGTCCGGTATTTTACGTCGACAGACATTTTCTTCTCCCGATCATTGTGGAACCTTACCAACCGATTCGATCGCAGATGGCCTCCGTGTCAAGGCCGCATGCCGAACCGGGCCGGCCCCGGCGTGCGCAGCGGGTCGGACAGACGGGCGAACTCGCACAGCAGCTTGCGGGTGTCGCGGGGATCGATGATCTCCTCGACCCCGAACGTCTCGGCCGAGCGGAACGGCGAGCGCAGCTTGTTCAGCCGCTCCTCGATCTCGCGCAGTTTCGCGCCCGGATCGGCAGCGGCGTCGATGTCGGCGCGGTAGGCAGCCTCGATGCCGCCCTCCAAAGGAAGCGAGCCCCAATACGCCGACAGCCACGCGTAACGCATGGTGAACCGGCCGGCCGGCTTATGCACCGCGCCGGCGACGCCGAAAGCATTGCGCACGATCACCGTGCACCACGGAACGGTGCATTGGTTCATCGCCGCCATGGCACGGACGCCATGACGGATCACGGCACTCCGTTCGGCATCGAGTCCGATCAGGAACCCCGGGCAGTCCAGCAGATAGACCGCCGGCAGATGGAACGTTTCGGCGAGGTCGCAGAACCGCACCACCTTCTGGCACGCATCGGCCGTCCAGGCACCGCCGTAGTGGAAGGGATCGCTCGCCATGACCGCCACTGGCCGCCCTTGCAGCCGTGCAAGCCCGGTGATGACCGAGCGGCCGAAATTGCGGCCCATCTCGAAGAACGAGCCGCGATCGACCACAGTCTCGATGATCGGCCGCATCCGGTACACCTTGCGCCGGTCGCGCGGCACGACGCTCATCAGGCTTTCGTCGCGCCGGTTCGGGTCGTCGTTGCACGGTTCGATCGGCGGCAGATCGTAGACGGAGGAGGGCAGGTAGGAGAGGAAGCGACGGGCGCGCTCGAACGCCTCCTCTTCGGTGTCGACGGCGTCGTCGACGCCGCCGGCGCGGGTCTGGATTTCCCATCCGCCCAGGTCTTGCTTGGAAAGATCCTGGCCGATGCGGGCGACCACCGGCGGGCCGGCGACGAACATCGCCGAAGACTTGGTCATCACCGAATAGTGCGCCGCCGCCAGCCGCGCCGAGCCGAGCCCAGCGACCGAGCCGAGCCCGAGCGCGACCACCGGCACCACCTCCAGGTTCTGCGTGGTGATCTGGAAGTAGCCGCCGTAGCCGACCTCGCCCGGCAGGTTGGAGCGGCCCTTGGTCTCGATCGTCTTGACCGAGCCGCCGCCGCCGGAGCCCTCGATCACGCGGATGATCGGCAGCCGGAATGCCGCCGCCATCTCCTCCGCCATCTGCGGTTTTTCCCGGATGGTGGCGTCGGCCGAGCCGCCCCGCACCGTGAAATCGTCGCCGACCACCACCACCGGGCGACCATCCACCGTGCCGCGGCCGAACACGCAGTTCGAGGGTGTGAGTTCGATCAACGCATTGCTCGCGTCGTAGGCAGCCCGGCCGGCAATGGCGCCCACTTCATGAAAGCTGTTTGGATCGAGCAGCGCGTCGATGCGTTCGCGCACGGTCAGCCGACCGCCGTCGTGCTGCCGCTTGATCTTATCCGGGCCGCCCATGCGGTGCGCGAACGCCTCGCGCCGTCGCAATTCATCCAGCTCGGATTGCCAGTTCATCGCATGATCCCTGATGCGCGACGGCGGAGGCGCGCGCTCCCGGTCACGCTTATGGCTGTCTTTCAGGGAAGGCTAGCGAAGCGGGGCTGCGGTCGCAAGGCGGGTGGCGCAGTCTTATGGGGCGCGACCGCACTCTGTGTCGCCCACGTCTCAGCCGCTTTCGGGCATCAGAATCCCGGGGCGCGGTGAGGCGGCGTGCTCCTTCATCACCGAGCCGGCTTCGGAATCGACCTCCTTGAGCAGCACGTCGTAGCCCCAGAGATCGGCCAAGTGTTGCAGCACGCGGCGGGCGTCGGTCTCCTCCAGCAACACGCGGTTGAGGGTGTTGTGGTGAACGATCAGCTTGCGGTCGCCGGCGAGGTTGACGTCGACGACCTGGATGTCGGGTGACAGGTGGGCGATGTCGTATTTCCGCGCCAGACCTTTGCGGATCTTGCGATAGCCGCGTTCGTCGTGGATTGCCTCCACCCGCAAGGTCGTCTCGTTCGAATCGTCCAGAACGCCGAACAGCTTGAACTGGCGGATGAGCCGCGGGCTGAGGAACTGGAGGATGAAGCTTTCGTCGCGGTAGTTGGCCCACACCTCCCGCAGCACCGCCATCGAGTCTCCGGCGCCCGCGATGTCGGGAAACCACTCGCGATCCTCCTCGGTGGGCTCGCTCACGATGCGGGCGATGTCCTCCATCATGGCGAAGCCGAGCGCGTACGGGTTGAAGCCGGAGTAACGCCGGTCGTCGAAGCTCGGCTGGAACACAACGGACGTATGCGAGTGCAGGAACTCCATCATCGCACCGTCGCCGATCGAGCCCTGCTGGTGCAGCCGGTTCATGATCTGGTAGTGGACGTAGGTGGCGCAGCCCTCGTTCATCACCTTGGTCTGACCTTGCGGGTAGAAGTACTGCGCGATGTGTCGGACGATGCGCAGGATTTCCCGTTGCCAGGGCTGCAGCCGCGGCGCGGTCTTTTCAAGGAAGTAGAGGATATTCTCCTGCGGCAGCTGCAGCAGTGCGCGCCGCCGCTCCTCTCGCGAACTGTCTTCGCGCGCCTTTTCCTTGGCGGGCAAGGTGCGCCAAAGGTCGTTGTAGATCGCCTGCTCGTGCTCGCGCCGCTCGCGCGCACGCCGCTCTTCCGAGCGCAGATCCGTTGCCCGCTTGCGCGGATACCGGTGCACGCTTTGGTTCATCAGCGCGTGGGCGGCATCGAGCAGCCGTTCGACCTCGGCTTCGCCGTAGCGCTCCTCACAGGAAGCGATGTAGCCCTTGGCGAAGTCGAGGTAGTCGAGGATGCCGTTGGCGTCCGTCCATTGCCGGAAGCAATAGTTGTTCTTGAAGAAATGGTTGTGGCCGAAAGCCGCATGCGCCATCACCAGCGCCTGCATCGTCGCCGTGTTCTCCTCCATGATGTAGCTGATGCAGGGATTGGAGTTGATGACGATCTCGTAGGCGAGCCCGCGCATGCCGGCCTTGTAGAAAGCCTGCTCGCGCGCGAACTGCTTGCCGAATGACCAGTGCTTGTAGAACAGCGGCATGCCGACGGAGGAATAGGCATCGAGCATCTGTTCGGTGCTGATGATCTCGACCTGGTTCGGGTAGACGTCGAGCCCGAGTTCGCCGAGCGCGATCTTCTCGATCGCGTCGTAGGCGCGCTGGATGGTGCCGAACTCCCAGTCGGCGCCCTCGTAGAGCAGCCGGTCGGCTTTGCTGATGACGTTCATCAGGCCTCCATGTCCGCCTGGGCGGTCTTGCGGCTGAACAGCTCGCGGAACACCGGATAGATGTCCCGCCGATGGTTGACCTTGCGCATCGCCATCGGCGCGCCGCTGCGGCAGATCGTGGTGTAGGTCTGCCACAGATCGCTCTCGCGCCGGATGAAGCCGGGCGGGAAGTTTTCGCCTTCGCGGCCAACCTCGAGATAGGCGTAGTACTGGCAGATCGGCAGCAATCGGCCGGTCAGCAGGGCAGCCGCCTTGTCGTTGTCGCTCGACGTGTTGTCGCCGTCGGACGCCTGTGCCGCATAGATGTTCCAGTCCTCCGGTCGGTAGCGCTCGGCGACGACCCGCGCCATCTCCTCGAGCGCCGTCGACACCACGGTGCCGCCGGTTTCCGGGCTGTGGAAGAACGTGTCCTCGTCGACCTCCTGCGCCTGGTGGGTATGGCGGATGAAGACGACGTCGACGTGCTTGTAGCGGCGCTTGAGAAAGATAAAGAGCAGCACGTAGAACCGCTTGGCCAAGTCCTTCATGTGCTCGGTCATCGAGCCCGACACGTCCATGAGGCAGAACATCACCGCCTTGGCGATGGGTCGCGGCGTGGAGTTGAAGCGCCGATAGCGCACGTCGAGCGGGTCGATGTAGGGGATCAGCGTCGTGCGACGGAGTTGCAGGGTCAGCTTCTCCTGCAGTTCCGCCAACAGGGCAGGGTTGTCGCCGCTGGTCTCGAGCGCGTCGATCTCGGCTCGCAGCTGCGCGATCTCCTCCGCCTTCGGCCGACGCATGGCGATCCGACGCGAGAGGCTGTTGCGGACCTGGTACGGTTGAGCGCGAGGTTCGCCGGCGACCCGGTGACCGAGTAGCCGGCGCGGTGCCAGTCCAGCGCCTCGGCGTTCACCACGCGGCGCTTCGCCATGTCCGGCAGTTCGAGATCCTCAAGGAACAGATCGACATATTCGTCCTGGGAGAGGGCGAAGCGGAAATCGTCCTCACCCTCGCCGTCGGGACTGCCCTCGGAACCCGACCCGCCCGCGCCGCCCTGCGGACGCGGGATGGTGTCGCCCTCGACGTACTCCTTGTTGCCGGGGAGCAGGTGATCGCGGATGCCCCCCTTGCCCGAGCGGTGGAACGCGGGTTCGTGCACGCCCTGGCTGGGCAGCGAAATCTCGCCGCCCTTGTCCGCATCCTTGATGCTGCGGCTGCCGGAGCTCTCGTGAACGGCCTTGCGGATCAGCGCCTTGGCGCGCCGCATGAACCGTTGACGGTTCGCGAGGCTCTTGCCGCCAGGGTTGAGACGTCGATCGACAATGTGCATCAGCCCGTTGCCCGTTCAATCACTCGGTCACCGCCTATCCGGCCTGCTTGACCCGCATGTACCACTCCACCAGACGGCGCACCTGCCGCTCGGTATAGCCGCGCGAGGCCATGCGCTCGACGAACTCCTCGTGCTTCTTCTCGGTGTCGCTGTCCTTCTTCGAACCGAAGCTGATCACCGGCAGCAGCTCCTCGACCTGGCTGAACATCCGCCGCTCGATCACTTCGCGGATCTTCTCGTAGCTCGTCCAGGACGGGTTGTGCCCGTTGTTGTTCGCCCGCGCGCGGAGGCTGAACTTCACCACCTCGTTGCGGAAATCCTTCGGGTTGGCGATCCCGGCGGGCTTCTCGATCTTGGTCAGCTCCTGGTTCAGCATTTCCCGGCTGAGCAACTGGCCGGTGTCGGGATCCTTGAAATCCTGATCCTCGACCCAGGCATCGGCGTAGGAGACGTAGCGGTCGAACAGGTTCTGGCCGTAGTCGTGGTAGGATTCGAGATAGGCTTTCTGGATCTCGTTGCCGATGAACTCGGCGTAGCGCGGCGCCAGCTCGCCCTTGATGAATTCGAGGTTCCGCTTCT
This sequence comes from uncultured Alphaproteobacteria bacterium, assembly GCA_963719345.1. Taxonomy (GTDB): domain Bacteria; phylum Pseudomonadota; class Alphaproteobacteria; order Acetobacterales; family Acetobacteraceae; genus CAVRCA01. The sequence continues at coordinate 1,208,539 of CAVRCA010000001.1, read as the reverse complement.
CGGTCTCCTCCGGCATCTGCTCGCGCCGGATCGCCTGCTCCAGGGCGTACATCAGATGCACCGGATCGGCCGCCACCTCGGTGGTGTCGTGGTTGAACGTCGCCGCCAGAACCTTGAAGGCGAAGCGCGTCGAGATGCCGTCCATCCCCTCGTCGGCACCCGCCGAGTCCCGGTACTCCTGGATGCTGCGCGCGCGCGGATCGGTCTCCTTCAGGCTCTCGCCGTCATAGACCCGCATCTTGGTGTAGAGCGTCGAGTTCTCGTGCTTACGCAACCGCGACAGCACCGAAAAGCGCGCCAGCATCTCGAGGGTTGCCGGAGCGCAGGGCGCGCCGGACAGCTCCGAGCTGGAGACCAGCTTCTCGTAGATCTTCTGCTCCTCCGTCACCCGCAGGCAATACGGCACCTTGATGACGTAGATGCGGTCGATGAAGGCTTCGTTGTTGCGGTTGTTCTTGAAGCTCTGCCACTCGGCCTCGTTCGAGTGGGCCATGATGACGCCGGAGAACGGGATCGCGCCGATGTTCTCGGTGCCGATGTAGTTGCCTTCCTGCGTCGCCGTGAGCAACGGATGCAGCATCTTGATCGGCGCCTTGAACATCTCGACGAATTCGAGAATGCCCTGGTTGGCACGGTTCAGCCCACCGGAGTAGCTGTACGCATCCGGGTCGTTCTGCGCGTGCAGCTCCAGCTTGCGGATGTCGACCTTGCCGACCAGCGACGATATGTCCTGGTTGTTCTCGTCGCCCGGCTCGGTCTTGGCGATGGCGATCTGCCGCAGCCGGGACGGGTTCACGCGCACCACGCGGAACTTGGAGATATCGCCGGCGAACTCGTCGAGGCGCTTGACGCACCACGGGCTCATGAAGCGGGTGAGCCGGCGGCGCGGGATGCCGTAGCGCTCCTCCAGCAACGGTCCCATCGCTTCCGGGTCGAACAGCCCGAGCGGGCTCTCGAACACCGGGCTGATCTCGTTGCCCGCCTTCAGCACGTAGACCGGATGCGCCTCCATCAGTGCCTTCAGCCGCTCGGCCAGGGAGGACTTGCCGCCGCCTACCGGGCCGAGCAGGTAGAGGATCTGCTTGCGCTCCTCGAGGCCCTGGGCGGCGTGGCGGAAGAAGCCGACGATCCGCTCGATCGTCTCCTCCATGCCGAAGAACTCGGGGAACGCCGGATAGACGCGGATCGTCCGGTTCATGAAGATCCGGCCAAGCCGGGCATCCTTGGCGGTATCGACCATCTCCGGATCGCCGATCGCCGCCAGCAGGCGTTCCGGCGCGCTGGCGTACATCATCGGGTCGTCGCGGCAGCCCTCGAGATACTCGGCGAGCGACATGTCCGCTTCACGGCGCAACTCGTAGCTGCGCGAGTAGGCGGTAAAGACGTCATCAAACATGTGCATCAGAACACTCCAGCAAAGCCGCCTGCGATAAGGCTTGGGAGAACAACGCTAGGGATGCGCCCATGTCACAGCACCTCCATTTTCTGAAATGGTAAACCTTCTGTGCCCGTCCCGGGTACAACCAAGCGCCTCACGCTGTACCTCGGGTTGGAGAAAACACCCACAAGCTTTCCTCCCAACTACGCCGACATCATGACCAATGCCGACGTTGCAAGACTTGGACCGATCGGCGGGAGCCGGGGCGGCAGGTGATCCCGTTGCCGCCATCCGGATCGCCCACGTTCCCGTCCGGCGGCGCCAAAGACGGGAAGACCGGCGGCCAATCGGAGAACAATACCAGACTTTCCCCGAGTCAGGCAGAAAAACCGCTGGGCGGCTTTGTCTCATTCCGTTGATCTGAAACAAATAGCCGGCAATCTGCCGGCTTTGCGTGCAGTTATTGCGAGAGAACGGCCGTTTTCCCGCCAGGCTGCAGCTTTTGGTTGCGGGCAGGTGCAAGCGTCCGGGGTCGCCTCGCAGGTGTCGAGAGTTGCTGGCCGTTCGGCCGGCGGTCGCATTTCGGCGCACCGGGCATCTACGCAGCCTTCCGGCCCGACCAGGTGAGCGTAAGCGCTCGCTTGCGCCGCTGCATCAGTGACCCGCTGACGATCGGCGGTGACCGGCTCAAGGCTCCGGCGCTGTTGCATCCCGGCCACGGTTGATCATGTCAAGCAGCGCGATCAATCGGCTGTCGCGCTCCTCCGACAGTTCCCGCAAGCTTCGCCCGGCCGCTTCGCGCTCCACGCCCTCGATCAGCATGCGACAGACGTCCGGCGTCAGAGTGGGAGAACCCAGGCTCGACCACCACGCCTCGAACACCGGGCGAAACTGGTCGAGCATGTGGGTCATGCCGCCCTCGCCGCCGCCGAGGTGGAACGTCATCGCCGGTCCCATGACGGCCCAGCGCAGGCCGGGACCGTAGGCGACCGCCGCGTCGACGTCCTCGACGCTCGCGAGCCCGGTCGCGACCGCGCTCACCGCCTCGCGCCACAGTGCCGCCTGCAGCCTGTTGGCCAAGTGTCCCGGCGCTTCCCGGCGCAGATGGATCGGCCGCTTGCCGAGAGCGCGGTAGAACGCCATGCACCACTCGACAGTGGCGGGGTCGGTCTGCTCGCCACCGACCACTTCGACCAGCGGGATCAGGTGGGGCGGGTTGAACGGGTGGCCGATCACGAACCGGCCCGGGGTGCGCAGGTCGCGTTGCAGGCCGGTCATCATCAGTCCCGACGAGCTGGAGGCCAGGATCGCCTCGGGTGCCATCGCCGGCTCCAGCGTGGCGTAGAGCTCCCGCTTGATCGCCTCGCGCTCCGGCGCGTTCTCCTGGATGAACGCCGCGCCGCGGACGGCGGCGGCCGCGTCGGGCTCGAAGCGCCAAGCATCGGGGGAGGCAGCGGCGGCCAGTCCGAGGCGCTCGAGGTTGGCCCAGGCGCCGCCGACGAACCGGCGCACATACGCCTCGGCCTGCGGGTTCGGGTCCGACACCGTGACGCGCAAGCCGCGCGCCAGGAACAGCGCGACCCAGCTCGCCCCGATGGTGCCGGCGCCGATGACGGCGACCTCTCGAACGTCCTCTGGTGCGATCATGGCCCTTCTCCGCCGCTTGCCGGTGCCATCCTCCCGGCCTTGACGGCGGCCGGCAAGGCTCCCAGGCTCGCCGGCAAACAGACCGCCCGCGCTTGCGGCAATTCCTAACGGAACGGAGGCACGGTGCAGGAAGGCTCCCAGGTCGACGTGCTCTCGCCCGCCGACAGCGCGCCGCTCGACTGGGACGCGGTGCGCGCCTATCTCGCGGCGCAGGGCCGCACCCTTGCCGTTGACCCGCCGCCCAGACAATTCCGCGGCGGACTGGCGAACCTGAACTACCTGGTCGAGGTCGATGGCACCGCCGCCGTGCTGCGCCGGCCGCCGCCGGGAGAGTTGCCTGCCGGCGCGCACGACATGACCCGCGAGCATCGCATCCTGAGCCAGCTCGCCGACGCGCTCGCCTTCGTCCCGCGCAGCCTCGTGCTGTGCGAGGACCGCTCGGTCGTCGGCGTGCCGTTCCAGATTCTCGAGTTCCGGCGCGGCATCACGGTGCGCAGCAAGTTGCCCCCGGGGCTTGCCGGCCGCCCCGAGGCCGGGGCGCGGCTGTCCGAGGTGGTGCTGGAGACAATGGCCGCCGTCCACGCGGTCGATCCGGATGCGGTCGGGCTCGGCGACCTCGGCCGGCCGGCCGGTTTTCTGGGCCGCGCCGTTGCCGGCTGGCGCAGGCGGGGGATGGCGGTGCAGGACGCGGTGTCCGCCCCGCTGATCGCCGAGGTGTGCGGCTGGCTCGAGCGCAACGCGGTGCCGGACGGTGCGCCGGCCCTGCTGCACAACGATTTCAAGCTCGACAACATGATCCTCAATCCGGCCGATCTGTCGGCGGTGGGCGTGGTCGATTGGGACCAGGGGACGCGCGGCGACCCGCTGTTCGATCTGGCCACCACGATCAGCTACTGGACCGAGCCCGACGACCCGCCGGCGCTGCACGAGATGGGCCAGATGCCGACCGCCGAACCCGGCTTTCTCTCGCGCGTCCAGGCGGTCGAGCGCTACGCCGCGCTGACCGGACGCAACCTGTCGGATTTCCGCTTCCACCGCGCGCTCGGCATGTTCAAGACCTGCGTCATTTTTCTCCAGCTCGGCCACCGGTACGTCACCGGCCGGACCACCGACCCGCGCTACGCCGGCCTGACCGCGATGGCCAACGGGTTGCTCGAGTTCACCCACGAGATCACGCGCGGCCGCGCCTTCTGAGGGACCAGCCCAATGGACTTCGCCATCCCGCCCGAGCTCGAGGAGCTGCAGCAAAGAACCCGCGCCTTCGTCAGCGACACGATCATGCCGCTGGAGGGCGACGCGCGGCAGACCCGCCACGGGCCGACCGACGAGTTCCGTCACGAGCTGGTCGCCTTGGCCAGCAAGGCGGGCCTGGTCGCGCCGCATGTCGGCGTCGAATACGGCGGCCTCGGGCTGTCGCATGTCGGCAAGGCAATCGTCTTCGAGGAGGCCGGCTACTCGCTGCTCGGGCCACTGGCGATGAACATTTCCGCTCCCGACGAAGGCAACATGCATCTTCTCGAGGCAGTCGCCTCCGAGGAGCAGAAGGACCGCTGGTTGCGCCCGCTCGCGGCAGGAAAGATCCGCTCGTGCTTCTGCATGACCGAGCCGGCACCGGGCGCCGGGTCCGACCCCGCCGCGCTGCGCACCCGCGCGGTGAAGGACGGCAACCACTACGTCATCAGCGGCGACAAGTGGTTCATCACCGGCGCCGAGGGCGCCAAGTTCGCCATCATCATGGCGACCGGCGAGGACGGCGGCGCGACGATGTTTCTTGCCGACATGGACACGCCCGGCATCGAGATCGTCCGCACCATGGACAGCCTGGACCAGGGCTTTCCGGGCGGTCACGCCGTCATGCGTTTCAACGACGTACGCGTCCCGGCGGCCGACATCCTGGGCGAACCGGGAAAGGGGTTCCGCTACGCCCAGGTCCGGCTGGCGCCGGCGCGGCTGACGCACTGCATGCGCTGGCTTGGCGCGGCCCGGCGGGCGCACGCGATCGCCACCGAGTACGCCCGCCGCCGCGAGGGCTTCGGCAAGAAGCTGATCGAGCACGAGGGCGTCGGCTTCCAGCTCGCCGACAACGAGATGGACATCCGCATGAGCCGGCTCGCCATCTGGCAGACGGCCTGGGTGCTCGATCGCGGCGAGCGCGGCGGCACCGAGAGCAGCATGGCCAAGGTCGTGTGCTCCGAGGCGATCTACCGGGTGGCCGACCGCAGCGTCCAGGTGATGGGCGGCCAGGGCGTCACCGGCGAGACCCTGGTCGAGCGCATCTTCCGCGAAGTGCGCGGCTTCCGCATCTACGATGGGCCGTCAGAGGTCCACCGCTGGAGCCTGGCCCAGCGGCTCGCGCGCCACGGCGCGAATTGGTGAGCTGGCCGGGTACAGGCTTAGCGGCGACCGCTTACAGGTGGTCGCGCGGGGGAGCCGCGTTTGACGGGTCCACCGTCCGGATGACGGTGTGCAGCTTCACCTCGCCCTGGATGCCGCAGCGGCGGATGTAGTCGCGGACCACCCCCTCGTTCTCCGCCGCCACCAGGCCGAACAGCTTGCGGTCCTCGGTCGCGTAGGTGCAGAGCCAGTGGAACTGGCCCTTCAGCGCGGTCACCGCCGTCAGCGCGATGCGCGCGTGCCAAGCCGCCTGGGCATCGTCCGTGATGTCGACGTTGGCCGGCAAATCCCGCTCCATCAGAACTTTTATCATGGGCAACTCCTCCCCTGTCACATCCGTGTCTCTACGATCAATCTACGTTGGTCGCCGACATGGCGGTAGCCGGGGCAGCTAGGACGTGCCCTCGGGCGACACGATGAAGCAGGAAACGCGGTTGGACTGCAGCCGTTGGCAGGCACGGCTCGCCGCATCGGGCGGCATCCCCATTAGCCGGGCGCGGAACAGCACGGTGCCGTCCGGCCGAGCATAGGTGCCGAGCACGGTCTCGGCGTCGCGCGGCACCGACCCGGCGAGATGGCGGGCGTTTTCGGCCGCACCCCGCGCTTCGCCCGGACTGGCGAAGGCGCCCACCTGGATGCCGTAGCGGCCGGTCGGGTGGCCGCCGGCCGAAAAACCCGGCGGGGAGTTGGCGACGAAGCGGAACCCGGGATGGGAGGCGGCCGCAGCCGTGAGGGGCGCCATCGGCCGGACCTCGGCGGCGGATGCGGAGGGGACGACCAGGGAGCTCGCGGTCTGCAGCAACCCGCTTGATCTTGATCCCGCGACCCGCTCCACCGCGGGCTGGATCGTCGGTCCGGAGATCGGCGGCGCGGCGCTCGCCACCGGCATGGCGGCCGGCATCCCCGGGTCACCGGGCGAGGCGATCGGCGCCATCGTGCTGGCGACCTGCACCGCCGCCGGCATGCCGGGATCACCCGGCGAGGCGATCGGCGCCATCGTGCTCACGGCCGGCGTCGTTGCCGGCATTCCCGGATCGCCGGGCGAGGCGATCGGCGTCATCGCGGCGACCACCGTGGTCCGGCCGGGCGACGCCGCCGGCGCGGCGCTGGCATACGCGGAGCGGGAACCGCCGTCACCGCTGCCCAGTCGGGGCGAGATCGCCGCGACGTAGTTGACCGTCTCGTTCGGTAGGCTGCCGCCCGCGAGATAGCTGTCGACCCGCGCCGGTCCGGCATTGTAGGCGGCCAAGAACCCGGGCGAACCGTAGCGGTCGTACATCTCCCGGATGTAGGCGGTGCCGGCCAGGATGTTGTTGTGCGGATCGTAGGCGTCCTCGCCCAGTCCGTGCCGCTGCCGCAACTCCTCGTAGGTCGCGGGCATCACCTGCATGAGACCCATTGCGCCGGCGCCCGAGGTGGTCAGCTCGCCACCGAGATACTGCTTGCCGCCCAATTCCTGGCGCATCACCTCCCGCACCCAGGTTTCGGGCACCTGGAACCGGGTGGCCGCTTCGCGGATGTAGGGTCCCCACGGGTCCTCGGCCGGCCCGGGCGGCGTATAATTGGCCGGATTGCCGCCGTAACGCGCGTGCGGCCCCCCCGAACAGGCGGCCAGCGCACCAATCGCCGCCGCGCACAAGGCAGGCCGCACGACACGGCGGACGAACCGGGTGGCGCCGACAGCCGCCGCCATGCCTGAACCCCTCGGAAAGCCGGTGCTGCTCTATCAGGTTGTGCGCCGGAAGTTCCCGCCCGACCTCAACTCGGGAGTGGAAAAGTTCAGGTTATGGCACGGTTGCAACAGGCGGCCGGCGCCTGGACGTGACCCGACCGGTGGCCGGCGCTACGATGCGCCCGCAACAGGGAGAGCGAACATGACGGAAGCCTGCATCGTCGGCTGGGCGCATTCCACCTTCGGCAAGAGCGAGGACCCCGACATCGAGACCCTGATCGGCCGGGTCGCCGGGGCCGCCGTGGCGGACGCGGGCGTGGCGCCCGGCGAGATCGACGCGGTGTTCGTCAGCCTGTTCAACAACGGGTTTTCGAAGCAGGATTTTCCCAGTTCGCTGGTGATGCAGCACATCCCCGAACTCCGCTTCAAGCCGGCCACGCGCTACGAGAACGCCTGTGCCTCCGGCTCGGCCGCGGTGCATGGGGCGCGCGACTTCCTGGCCGCCGGGCGGGGCCGCTTCGCCCTCGTGGTTGGGGCGGAGAAGATGACTTCGACCCCCGGGCCGCAGGTCGGCGACAACCTGCTGAGCGCCGCCTACCGCCGCGAGGAGGGCGACATCCCGGCCGGTTTCGCCGGCGTGTTCGGCCGCATCGCGGAACGCTATTTCCAGCGCTATGGCGACCAGTCCGACGCACTGGCGGCGATTGCCGCCAAGAATCACAGGAACGGGGTGGCGAACCCGTACGCGCAGATGCGGCGCGACCTCGGCTACGAGTTCTGCCGTACGCTGTCGGACAAGAACCCGTATGTCGCGCCGCCACTGAAGCGGACCGACTGCTCGCTGGTGTCCGATGGGGCCGCCGCGCTGGTGCTCACCGACGAGGAGACCGCGCGCACCCTGGGGAAGGCGATCCGCTTCCGCGCCGCAGTGCAGGTCAACGATTTCCTGCCCATCTCGAGGCGCGACGTCACCCAGTTCGAGGGTGCGGCCGAGGCGTGGGGACGCGCGCTGGCGCAGGCCGGCATCACGCTCGATGACCTTTCGTTCGTCGAAAGCCACGATTGTTTCACCATCGCCGAGCTGATCGAGTACGAGGCGATGGGCCTGGCCAAGCCGGGGCAGGGCGCCCGCGCCGTGCTGGAGGGCTGGACGGCAAAAGACGGAAGACTGCCGATCAACCCGTCCGGCGGGCTGAAGGCGAAGGGGCACCCGATCGGCGCGACCGGGGTTTCCATGCACGTGATCTCGGCCATGCAGCTCGCCGGCGAGGCGGGCGACATGCAGTTGCCGAAGGCGGACCGCGCCGGCGTGTTCAACATGGGAGGCGCCGCCGTCGCCAACTACGTCTCCATCCTCGAACCGCTGCCGAAGTGATCCCGACCGCCAACCTCGCCGCGCTGCTGCTGCAGACGGCGAGGCGGTTTCCCGACCGGCCCGGCCTGATCTGGCGCGAGCGGGTCTGGAGCTGGGCCGAGTTGCGGGATCGCGTGCAGGCCGTCGCCGGCGGCCTCGCGGTCCGCGGCGTGCGGAAAGGCGATCGGGTGCTGGTCCACGCCCGCAACTCGAACGCGATGTTCGAGACGATGTGGGCGTGCTGGATGCTGGGTGCGGTATTCGTGCCGACCAATTTCCGGCTGACCGCGTCCGAGGTTTCTTACTTGGCCGAAAGCTCGGGTGCCGTTGCGCACGTGTTCGACACCGCCTTCCCCGAGCACGAGGCAGCGGCACGTGCGGCCAACTCCGCCGCCCGGGTGCATGTCTCGATCGGCGGCGGCGCGCTCGACTGGGAGATGCTGGCCACCGATCGCGCGCAGGCAGTCACGAGCGCCGTCGATGTCGGGCGGGACGATCCCTGCTGGTTCTTCTATACCTCCGGCACGACCGGGCGGCCGAAGGCGGCGGTGCTGACGCATGGGCAGATGGATTATGTCGTCTGCAACCATCTCTGCGACCTGATGCCGGGGACCACCGAGCAAGATGCCTCCCTGGTTGTCGCCCCGCTCTCGCATGGCGCCGGTATCCATGTCCTGCCGCAGGTCGCGCGTGGCGCTGCGACGGTGCTGCTGAGTGGCGAGCGGCTGGACTGCGACGAAGCTTGGCGGCTGGTCGAGCGGCACCGTGTGACCAACATGTTCACCGTGCCGACCATCCTGACCATGCTGACGCGCGATCCGGCGGTGGACCGCTACGACCATTCCTCGCTGCGCTACGTCATCTACGCCGGCTCGCCGATGTATCGCGCCGACCAGCAGCACGCGCTACGCAAGCTCGGACGCGTCCTGGTGCAGTATTTCGGCATGGGCGAGGTGACCGGCAACATCACCGTGTTGCCGCCTGAGCTGCACAGCGTCGAGGACGACCCGGCCTACCCGATCGGCAGTTGCGGCGTGCCGCGCGTCGGCATGGAGGTCGCCATTCTCGACGCCGATGGCGCAAGGCTGGGCGCCAACGAGACGGGAGAAATCTGCGTGCGCGGTCCCGGCGTGTTCGCCGGCTATCACGCCAACCCGGAGGCCACCGAAAAAGCCTTTGCGCATGGCTGGTTCCACACCGGCGACCTCGGGCATCTCGACGATCGCGGCTTTCTCACGATCACCGGCCGCGCTTCCGACATGTACATCTCGGGCGGCTCCAACGTGTATCCGCGCGAGATCGAGGAGTTGCTGGTGACGGTGGAGGGAGTGGCGGAAGCCTGCGTGGTCGGCATGCCGCACCCGAAATGGGGCGAGAGCGGCGTCGCCGTGCTGGTTCCCGCGCCGGGTGCCGCGCTCCGTCCGGAGGAGCTGCCCCGGCACCTCGAAGGAAAACTCGCCCGCTACAAATGGCCGGCACGTTTTGTCGTATGGGACGAGCTGCCGAAGTCGGGCTACGGCAAGGTGGTCAAGCGCGACGTGCGCGCGCGATTAGACCGGGAGGGTGTTTCGGGATAGGCGCACACGCCGGCCATTCGCTGCCGTTATCCCGAGACCAGCGTCCGCATCGCGGCGCTGCGCTCGAACAGCCGGAGCAGTATCCGCACCGCCCGCCCGCGCTCGCCTTCCAGCTTGGGGTCCTTTTCGAGCAGCAGCGCGGCATCGCGGTTGGCCATGTGAAGCAGATCCTCGTGCTCCACCACGTCGGCCAGCTTGAACCCGGGCAGGCCGGATTGCTTGGTGCCCAGCAGGTCGCCGCCGCCACGCAGCCGGAAGTCGGCGTCGGCAATGACAAAGCCGTCCTCGGTATCGCGCAGGAGCAGCAGCCGGCGACGCGCGATGTCGTTCAGCCCGTCATCGTGCAGCAACAGGCAGAAACTGGCTTGCGAGCCGCGCCCGACGCGGCCGCGCAGCTGGTGCAGTTGGGCGAGGCCGAAGCGCTCGGCATGCTCGATTACCATGACGCTCGCTCCTGCCACGTCGACGCCGACCTCGATCACCGTGGTGGCGACGAGCAGGCGGATGCGCCCGGCGGCGAAGTCGGCCAGCGCCGCGTCGCGCGCCGTCGCGTCCTGCTGGCCGTGCGCCAATCCCACCGCTGCCCCGAAGCGCTGGCGGAGGACGGAAAAACGCGCCTCGGCGGCGGCGATGTCGAGCTGTTCGCTTTCCGCCACCATCGGGCACACCCAATAGACCTGCGCACCCTCGTCGAGCTTGCGGGCCATGGCGTCGAGCACATCGGGCAGGGTTGCGAGCGAGTGGAGCGTGGTGCGGATCGGGCGGCGACCCGGCGGCTTCTCGTCCAGCCGGCTGACATCCATCTCGCCCCACTGCGTGAGCAGGAGCGTGCGCGGGATCGGCGTCGCCGTCATCACCAGCACGTCCGTCCGTTCGCCCTTGTCGCCAAGCAGCACGCGCTGATGGACGCCGAAACGGTGCTGCTCATCGATCACGGCGAGTGCGAGGTCGTGATAGGCAACCGCCTCCTGGAACAGCGCGTGGGTGCCGACCACGAGCGCGATCGAGCCGTCGGCCAAGCCTCGGAGCGTGTGGTTGCGGGCGGTGCCCTTGACGGAGCCGGTGAGCAGGGCGACCGGCACCGGGCAGAGCCGCGACAGCGTGCGATGGTGCTGTTTGGCAAGCACCTCGGTCGGCGCCATCAGCGCCGCCTGCGCGCCGGCCTCGACCGCGCGGAGCATCGCCAGCACCGCAACCAGCGTCTTGCCCGAGCCGACGTCGCCCTGGAGAAGGCGCAACATCCGGCGGGGCGCCGCCAAGTCCGCCTCGATCTCGCCGAGAGCCCGGATCTGGGCATTGGTAAGGGTGTGGCCAGCCCTGATCCGGGCCATCTCGCCAAGCTCCTGAGCCCGGATCGGGGCGGTCGGCGAGGGGTCCACCGGGCGGACCAGCGCCCGGCCGGGCCTCGCGCGGACGCGGCCGCGCACCAGGGCGAGCGCCACCTGGTCTGCCAGCAGCTCGTCATAGGCGAGGCGGCGGCCCGGCGCCCGACCGGGCAGCTCGGCGGGTTTTTGCACTGCGTGCAAGGCCGCCGAGAAACCGGGCCAGCGCTCGCGACGCAGCAGCGCGGCATCGTGCCACTCGGGCATCCCGGTCGGCACCCGTTCGAGCGCCTGTCCCATGGCGGCGGCGACCTGCCGCGGCCACAGGCCGGCGGTGAGCGGCCAGACCGGCTCGACCACTGGCAGATGCTCGGCCCGGTCGAGCGGCATGAGGTGGTCGGGATGCGGCAGGCTCAGCCGGTCGCCGTACCGCTCGACCTTGCCCGACACCAGCAGCCGCGTGCCGGGCGGCATCTGCGCCTGCCGGGTGAAGCGGAAGAAGACCAGTTCGGCGAACCCGGTCGGGTCGCGCACGATGATCTTCCAGGGTTGCCGGGAATTGGCCGGCCGATCGTGCCGGATCACTTCCACCTCCAGCGTGGCGATCTGCCCGGTCCGCGCATTGGCGATGGTCGGGCGCTGCCGGCGGTCGAGATAGGTCTCGGGCAGATGAAACAGCAGGTCGATCACCCGCTCACCCGAGGCGGCGCGCGCCAGCAGCTTGGCGACCGCCGGCCCGATGCCGCGCAGCACCGTCAGAGGCACGAAAACGGGAGCGAGCGGATCGTGCTGCAAGGCTGACACCCGGAGGTCCGGTCGCTATATGACACCGAGCCCATGAGTTCCTCCAGAACACGCCGACCTGGACACGAGGCGACGCCGCCTCCTGTTCCGCGCCACCCATCGCGGGACGCACGAGACGGATCTGCTGATCGGTGGATTCGTCGCGGCGGGTCTCGCCGGGTTCAGCACGGCCGAGCTCGACGCCTTGGAAGCCGTGATGGAGCTGCCCGATGTCGAGCTGGCCGACTGGCTGATCGGCCGCGTGCCGGTGCCCGTCGAGGCGGATTCGCCCATGTTGCAGCGGATGCGGGACGCGGCCCGGGGAAGCGTATCATGACCGCCGTCCCGCTCTACGGCGCTCCGGAAGGGTTCGACGCCCTGTTGCTGGCCCGTCGCCGGGCCGAGTTCGCCGGCCCCGTGCTCCACGTCGCACGCGACGATTCCCGCATGGCGCGGCTGGCCGAGGCGCTCGCCTTCTTTGCCCCAGAGCTTGAGGCGCTGCGGTTCCCCGCCTGGGACTGCCTGCCGTACGACCGCGTCTCCCCCAATCCGGCGCTGGTCGCCGAGCGGATCGCCACCCTGGCCCGCTTGCAGGAACCGGCCGAGCGGCCGCGCATCGTGCTCAGCACGGTCAATGCCCTGGTCCAGCGCATTCCGCCGCGCCATGCCTTCCGCGGCGCCAGCATGGCCGTACGGGTCAACGGCACGGTGCAGCCCGAGGCGCTTGCCCGCTTCCTGGAGGCCCACGGCTACGCTCGCGCCGCCACCGTCATGGAGCCGGGCGAATACGCGATGCGCGGCGGCATCATCGACATCTTTCCTGCCGGCGAGCCCGAGCCGGTGCGGCTCGACCTGTTCGGCGACACCGTGGAGTCGATCCGCCGGTTCGACGCCGCGACCCAGCGCAGCGCCGGCAAGCTCGATCGGCTGACGCTGCGGCCGGTGTCGGAGGTGCCGCTCGACCGCGACGCGGTGAGCCGCTTCCGGGCCGAGTGGCGCGAGCTGTTCGGCCAGAAGGCCGCCGAGGACCCGATCTATCTCTCGATCTCCGAGGGCCGCCGGCATTCGGGGATGGAGCATTGGGTGCCGCTGTTCCACGACGGCATGGAAACGCTGCTCGACTATCTGCCTGGCGCCTCCGTGACCCTCGACCATCAGGCCGAGGAGGTGCTGACCGCGCGGCTGGAAATGATCGCCGACCACTACGCCGCCCGTCGCGCGGTGCCGCGCGAGGGCGAGGTGCCGTATCGGCCGCTGCCGCCCGGCCGGCTCTATCTGGACCGCGCCGGCTGGGACGCGATGCTGTCGGGCGGCCCGCTGTTCGCGCTCTCTCCGTTCGCCAAGCCGGATGGGGCGACCGGGGTCGATGGTGGCGGCCGGCCGGGGCCGGTGTTCGCGCAGGCCGGGATGACCGCGAGCGCCGCCCCCGCCGGCGTCAATCCGTTCGACCAGCTGCGCGGGCAGGCGGAGCGCTGGGCCGGGGAGGGCCGGCGGCTGGTCGTCGCGGCCTGGACACGGGGCTCGCGCGAGCGGATCGCTCATCTGCTGCGCGAGCACGGCTTCAAGGACGCGGCCCAGGAGGAAAGCTGGGCGGCGGTGCGGCGCAAGCCTGCCGGGGCGGTGTCGCTGGTCACGCTTGGCGTCGAGCGCGGCTTCGTCGCCGCGCGCATCGCGGTGGTGGGCGAGCAGGACCTGCTCGGCGAGCGCATCAGCCGGCCGCCGCGCACCCGCAAGCGCGCCGACCAGTTCATCGCCGAGGCGACCGAGATCGCCGAGGGCGATCTTGTGGTGCATCAGGAGTATGGCATCGGCCGCTATGACGGGCTGGAGGCGCTGACCGTCTCCGGCGCGCCGCACGACTGCCTGCGGCTGATCTACGACGGCGGCGAAAAACTTTTCCTCCCGGTCGAGAACATTGAGCTGCTGTCGCGCTTCGGCAGCGAGGCCGGCGGCGTCGCGCTCGACAAGCTGGGCGGTGCCGGCTGGCAGACGCGCAAGGCGCGGATGAAGCAGCGCATCCGCGATATGGCGGGCGAACTGATCCGCATTGCCGCCGCGCGCCGCATCCGCGACGCCGCCAGCATGGCGCCCACTGAGGGAACATGGGACGAGTTCTGCGCCCGCTTCCCGTTCGCCGAAACGGAGGACCAGTCGCGCGCCATCGCCGACGTGCTGGAGGATCTCGCCTCTGGCCGGCCAATGGACCGGCTGATCTGCGGTGACGTCGGGTTCGGCAAGACCGAGGTGGCGCTGCGGGCCGCCTTCGTCGCCGCCATGTCGGGCGCGCAGGTTGCCGTGGTGGTGCCCACCACCCTGCTCGCGCGCCAGCATTTCCGCACGTTCTCCGCGCGCTTCCAGGGCCTGCCCGTGCGGCTCGCCCAGCTCTCCCGCATGGTGCCGGCGAGGGAGGCCGCGGAGGTGCGGCGGGGCATCGCCGACGGCTCGGTGAACATCGTCATCGGCACCCACGCGCTGCTCGCCAAGTCGATTGATTTTGCCGATCTCGGGCTGCTGATCGTCGATGAGGAGCAGCATTTCGGCGTCGCCCACAAGGAACGCCTGAAGGCGCTCAAGGCCGACGTACACGTGCTGACCCTGACCGCGACACCGATTCCGCGCACGTTGCAGCTGGCGCTGACCGGCGTGCGCGAGATGAGCCTGATCGCGACGCCGCCGGTCGATCGGCTGGCGGTGCGCACCTTCATCATGCCGTTCGACAGCGTGGTGGTGCGCGAGGCGATCCAGCGCGAACGCTTCCGCGGCGGCCAGATTTTCTGCGTCGTGCCGCGCATCGAGGACCTCGGCAGGATGGCCGAGCGGTTGCGCGAGATCGTGCCGGAAGCGCGCATGGCACAGGCGCATGGTCGCCTCGCACCGACCGAACTAGAGCGCGTGATGACCGAGTTCGGCGACGGCAAGTTCGATATCCTCCTATCCACCAACATCGTCGAGAGCGGGCTCGACATGCCGGCGGTGAACACGTTGCTGATCCACCGCGCCGACATGTTCGGCTTGGGCCAGCTCTACCAGCTGCGCGGTCGGGTCGGACGCGGCAAGCAGCGCGGCTACGCCTATCTCACCTGGCCCCAGAACCACCGCCTGTCCGCCGCCGCCGAGAAGCGGTTGACGGTGATGCAGACGCTCGATGCGCTCGGGGCGGGGTTCACCCTGGCCTCGCACGACCTCGACATTCGCGGCGCCGGCAATTTGCTGGGCGACGAGCAGTCCGGCCACATCCGCGAGGTGGGCATCGAGCTTTACCAGCAGATGCTGGAGGACGCGGTCGCCGAGCTGCGCGCCAGCGAGGGCCGCCGCCGCTCCGAGGACCGCGACTGGACGCCTAACCTAAGCCTCGGCCTGCCGGTGCTGATCCCCGAAACCTACGTGCGCGACCTTCCGGTGCGTCTCGGTCTCTATCGCCGCATCGGCGCGCTGGGGTCCGACGCCGAGACCGAGGCAATGGCGGCCGAGCTGGTCGACCGCTTCGGCTCGCTGCCGCCCGAGGTGGACAACCTGCTGCAGGTGGTCGCCCTGAAGCGCGCCTGCCGCGAAGCCGGGGTCGAAAAGCTGGAGGCCGGGCCGAAGGGGATGGTGCTGACCTTCCGTGGCAACGCGTTCCGCAATCCGGCGGGGCTGGTGTCCTGGCTCTCCACCAAGGGCGGGCTGATGCGGCTGCGTCCCGACCACAAGCTGGCCCTGGTGCGGGAGATGGATGTCGCAACCCGGGTCCGGTTCGCGCGGGATATCCTCGCCAGTCTCACGCAAATCGCCGGGCAAGCGAAGGCGGCCTGAGCCGGCGTATCGCAGAACTCTCTCGTCGGTAGAGCCTCAACAATTTTCTACAACCTTCCGACCATGGTGTGCTACGGACGCGCCGTCAAATGCACCAGGGACGCCTATCGTGAACAGCCGCCGACTGCCGCAGATTTCGAGCCTGACGCTGCTTCCCGCCATCGCCCTCGTTGCGTTGAGTGGCGCGGCCCATGCTGGTCCCAACCTCGTCCTGAACGGCGACTTCGAACAGACCTCGCAGCCGGGCTCCTTCGAATTCGGCAGTCGCTACCCCAGCCAGCAACTGACCGACTGGACCACCGACGGCTACAACTTCGTCTTTCAGCCCGGCACGGCCGATACCACCGGAGCGGTCGGCGAATATGGCGCTCTCAAGTTATGGGGGCCGGCGGATGGGTCGAGCAACGGCTTGGCCACGACCAGCCCGGCGGGCGGCAATTTCGTCGCGGCCGACGGCGCCTTCGCTGTCGGGCCGATCTCGCAGACGATCAGCGGATTGACCCCGGGCGTCTCCACCGCCGTCTCGTTCTACTGGGCCGGGGCGCAGCAGTTCGGCTACAACGGTCCGACGACCGAGCAGTGGCAGGTCCAATTGGGCAGCGAGAATTCAGTTGACCCCGATCGTCCAGAACGCCAGTCATGGTTTCACCGGCTGGACCAAGGATACCCTCACGTTCACCCCGACCAGCGCCAGCGAAGTGCTGTCGTTCCTCTCGCTGGGTACACCCGCCGGTGTGCCGCCCTTCGCGTTGCTGGACGGCGTGTCGGCCTCGACCTCGGTTCCGGAGCCGGCCACTTGGTCGGTTCTCGGCGTGGGCGTGGCGGGCTTGCTGGGTGTCGCGTGGCGGCGTCGCAGGGCGGCCGGTGCCGCGAGTGTTGGCGCTCCGAGCGATCCTAGGAACGCGTGAGAGGCGGCCGGGCGGGTCGCCTCCGCCCCTGCCGATGCACGGCGGCGGCGTTCTCTCCCGGCGATAGGGTTCGGAAGCCGGCGTCGGGTCCGTCATGGAAGAACTACAGGTCATCCACCAGCACCTGCTGCCCTTCAGCCTGAGCATTCTTCGGCTTGTTGTTTGGCTGGCACTGCTGGGCGCGATCTTCGTGCCTGTGGAACGGCTCTGCGCCGCGCATCCCCAAAAGATCTTCCGCACGGCGATCCTTACCGATCTCCTCTACTACTTCCTCAGCAGTCTGGTGCCGAGCGTGTTGCTGAGTACCCCGCTAGCCTTGCTCGCCTGGGGAGCGCATCGCCTCCTGCCGGACGGCGTGGCTACGACGGTCGCACAGTGGCCGCTATCGGTGCGACTCGTGGTGGCGCTGGTTGTCGGCGAGATCGGTTTCTATTGGGGCCATCGTTGGAGTCACGAGGTGCCATTGCTGTGGCGCTTCCACGCGATCCATCACAGCGCCGAGCATATTGACTGGCTTGTAAACACGCGCGCGCACCCGGTGGACATGGTGTTCACCCGTCTCTGTGGCCTCGTTCCGCTTTATGTGCTGGGACTGGCCGCTCCGCATGGCGGGGAAGCCAGTCTTGTCCCGACTGCCTTGCTCCTTATTGGCACGGTATGGGGATTTTTCATCCACGCCAACGTGCGCTGGCGGTTCGGTTTATTGGAGCGGTTCATCGCGACACCAGGCTTCCATCACTGGCACCACACCAACGACGGCGCGGACGTTGTCGACAAGAATTACGCCGCGTTGCTGCCGTGGATCGACGGTGTGTTTGGCACTCTGTATTTGCCGAAGGGCCAGCGGCCGGTCCGGTACGGTGTCGACCAGCCGATGTCTTCCAGCCTGTTTGGGCAATTGCTGCAGCCGTTCGAGATCCTGCGCCAGCCCGTTGCCCCTGGCGTGCGGCGGCCGGAGCTTCCAACCGGGATGCGCCTGGCCACGGAAAGCCATCGTCGACTGGAGGGAGGTTGAGATCGCCTCCGTGATGCCTCCTTAAGATTTGCGATCCAGAGTGCCTCTGGCTGTCAGGCCGCCGACAGCCGCGCCGGAGGAGCTCACTGATGACCCACCCGCAGCCTGCCGACGGCGGGAATGCCCGCCGTATCGACAGCGAGCGGTTCGTCGGTTTCGCGTTCGCCGGCGCCGACCTCGTCGCGGAAACCGACCTGGACGGCACCGTCACCTATGCCGCCGGCGCGTTCCGCAGCAAGTTCGGGCGGGCGCCGGAGGCGTTCGTCGGCCATGCGGTGCGGGAAATGGTGGCACCGGCCGATCACGACGCTCTGGAAGCGGCGCTCTCCCTGCTGAGAGAACGCGGGCGTCTGCTGCCCTTGATGATCCGGCTTGCCGATGGCCAGCGGACACCGCTCGCGCTGGCCGGCATCGTGCTGCCCGCGGCAGCCCGCAAGCCGCGGCTCTGCCTCAGCTTTGCCTGGCCGCCGGCGCCGGCCGGCAGCGTGCTGCGGACGGGAACGGCGCACGGGCTCGCCCGGGCAGCCGAGACCCGCCTGCGCGTCGGAACCGCGTGCGACCTCGGGCTGATCGAGGTTGTCGGCGACAGCCGGTCGGCGATCGCCTCCAGCGAGGCGATCGGGCAGGCGCTCGAGGCGGTGGCCCCCAACGCGGTGGCGAGCGAGATCGCGCCGGGCCGGTTCGGACTGCTCGGGACGGGCGGAACTTCGGCGGACCTGCTCTCGATCACCCAACTGCTTGAAGCGGCGCTGCGGACGCAAGGCGTCCCGGTCGCTCTCGCCGCACAGCACCTGCCGCTGGCGACCGAGGGGCTGACCCCGATCCAGGCGGCGCGGGCGCTGCGGCACGCCCTCAACGTGTTTGCACGCGAGGGGGCGGAAGGCTTCAAGAAGGGCGGCTTCGGCGACGGTCTTGCCGGCTACATCCGCCAAGCCGGAACCCGGGCCGCCAGCTTGCGGCGGGCGATCAGGGCCGGCGATTTCACCATGGCGTTCCAGCCGATCGTTTCCTTGGCCGATCGGGCGGTGCATCACTACGAGGCGTTGATCCGTCCGAAGCCGATCGCCGATTGCGGCGTGTCAGGGCCGCAGGATTTCGTCATGCTGGTCGAGGCGCTCGGCTTGGCCGACGAGCTTGACCTCGCCGTTGCGCGGCTCGCCTGCGAGGCGGCCGAACGGGCCGGCACATCGGTCGCGTTCAACCTATCCGGCCAATGCGTGCAAAACCCGGCGTTCCGCGAGCGGCTGACCGCTTTTCTCGCGACCAATCCGGCGCGTCGGGCCGGACTCGTGATCGTGGAGATGACCGAGACCGCGGAGATCGAGGACGTGCCGGAAGCGGCGCGCACCGCCGACGCCCTGCGCTCGCTCGGAGTGCCGTTCTGCATGGATGATTTCGGCGCTGGAGCCGCGGACGTACGGCTCCTGCGCGCGCTGACTGCCGACATCGTCAAGCTGGACGGCTCCTACGTTCCCGGCGTGGCCGAGAATGGACGGGAGCGCGCCTTTGTCTCGGGAATGGTAGAAATCGCCCGCGCCGCCGGGGCCACGACCGTTGCCGAGCGGGTCGAAACCGAAGCCGAAGCCGAAGCATTGCGGGCGCTCGGTGTCCAGTTTGGGCAAGGCTGGCTGTTCGGCCGTCCCGGCGCATTGCCGAGTGCGAATACCCCAGCAACCATCAGCCCGAACAAGGTCGGACGCCGCACCGGCGTCAAGGAGAGCTGGGGCTGAGCCGCGCCGAGCGGCTGCTCAGCCCGGCGCCGCGCCCTGCGTCTGCACCTGGAGCGCGTAGAGCGACTGGCTGGCGCACATGAGCAGGACATTGCGCTTCGGCCCACCGAAGGTGAGGTTGGCGCATGCCTCCGGCAGCCGTACGCGACCGATCAGCTTGGCTTGCGGCGTGAACACGAGAACGCCGGAGTAGCCGAGCGGGGCGTTGGAGCCGCACCAGAGATTGCCGGACACGTCCGCCCGCATCCCGTCCGGGCCACAATGCACGCCGTCCGCCATCATGTCGGTGAATTGCCGCTGATTGGCCACTTTCGAACCCTGCACATCGAAGGCGAAGATCACACCCTTGCCGCCGTCCCCCGTGTCGCCCGGTCCCTTGCCCGTGCTGATCACGTAGAGCGTCTTGTAATCTGGGGAAAAGCAGATCCCGTTCGGGTCGGGCACCTGGTCGCCTTGGATCACCACGTCGAGCCGGCCGCCCGGGTCCCAACGATAGACGTTGGTCGGCAGCTCGCGCTTGCGGCCGCCGATCACGCCGGCGTCCGGCGCCCCGATGCGAGGATTGAGCAGGTTCTGCGGATTGGTCGGGCCGCCGGGCTCGTCGGGGTGCCCCTCCGACAGCGTGTCGCCGTAGGCGGGATCGGTGAACCAGATGCTGCCGTCCGGGTGCGGCACGAGGTCATTGGGCGAGTTGAGCGGCTTGCCGTCGAAGCTGTCGGCAATGACGGTCATCGTGCCGTCGTGCTCCCAACGGATGACCCGGCGGTTGAAATCCTCGGTGGAGAGCTGCCTGCCCTGGAAGTCGAAGGCGTTCCCGTTGCTGTTGTTCGACGGCTTCCGGTACGGCGTCACCCGGCGGTCGTCCCAGATCAGCCGGTATTGCGTGTTGGCCTGCACGTCGCTGAAGACCAGGAACTGACCCTGGCTGGACCAGGCCGGCCCCTCCGCCCACAGAAACCCGGTCCAGATGCGGCGGATCTGCGTGATGCCCAACAGGTACGGCTTGAATGCATCATCGATCACGATGATGTCGGGATCGGGATAGATCTCGGGCGGCGAGCCGCGCCCCCACTGGCGCGGCGGGTTGCTGACGACGCTCGGCGGGCTTGCCCGGGCGGGGCTGGTCTGCGCCGACGCGGCGAACGGCGTGACAGCCAGCGCCAAGCCGGCGCCGCTCCGCATCACGGCACGGCGCGACAGGCCGGCGCGATCATCTTTTTGTCCGGTGTGGCTCACCGAGTTCCTCCCCGTTGCGGTCGCGGCGTTGCTAGAGTTCCATCGCCTCCACCGCCGCGACGTCCAGCAGGCGTTCGATCACCTCGGGTTCCTGCGCCCCGGCGATGGCGTGCCGGCCGGCGATGATGTAGCAGGGCACGCCGTTGATCCCGAGCCGGTGGGCCCGGAGGTTGTCGCCGTGAACCGCGTCCACGTCGATTTCGCCGGCGAGGTGGTGGCGGGCGGCGGCCGCATCGAGCCCGAGCGCCTGGGCGATGGCGGTCAGCACCGACATGTCGCCGATGTCCCGGCCGTCGGTGAAATGGGCGGAGAACAGCGCCTCCACTGCCTCGCCGGCCCGGCCGAAGCGGCCCGCCCAACGTACCAGCCGGTGCGCCTCGACGCTGTTGGGCGTGCGGCGGATCCGATCGAAGTGGAACTGCACGCCCTCCGCGCGGCCGATTTCGGAAATCGAGGCGTAGAGCCGACGCGCCCGGTCGTCGCCCCCGAACTTGCGAACGACGTAGTCCTGCCGCGCCATGCCGGCGCGTGGCATCTCCGGGTTGAGCAGGAACGGCCGCCAGGACAGCTCGAACAGGAGGTCCGGCCGGCGGCGAAGGGTACGCATCAGGCGGCGGACACCGAGGAAGCACCAGGGGCAGACGAGATCGTGGAAGATCTCGATCGAAAGCCGGGCTCGGGCGGGAGCGAGGACGTTCATCCGGGACCGCCGTGACGACCGGGGCCGGCGTGCGGAGGACGGGAAGGCGGCGCGGGATTCACGAGAACATCATCGATCCGCGCCGGCCCAAGGGCAAGCGGGGTTGGCGACCCTCGGCTAGTGAACGGTCACATACCGCAAGGGGAAAAAATTGTCCGCCGGTTGCACGAGGTCGATATTGGTGCGCGCGGCCCAGGAGATCATCTGCTGGTGCAGCGGGATGTAGCCGACATCCTTTTGCAGGATCTCCGCTGCCTCGTGGATCATGGCCGTCCGCTTCTCCGGGTCGAGCTCGCTGCCGATCCGTCTGGTCAGCTCGTCGATCTTTGGATTGGAGTAGCCGGCATAATTGGTCTCGCCCTGCGGTACGACGCGGGTGGCCACGATATTGTATAGCACGTTGAGCGCATCGTAGGTCGGCGGGGTCCAGCCGAGCAGGTAGAAATCCGTGTCATAGGCGGGCTTCTGGATCTTGCTGAAGAAGCGGATCTTGGATTGCGCGGTCAGATCGACCTTGACCCCGATCCGCGCCAGCATCGCGACGACGGCGGTGCAGATCGCCTCGTCGTTGACGTAGCGGTCGTTCGGGCAATCCATGCTCAGCGAGAAGCCGTCCGGGTAGCCCGCCTCGGCCAGCAACTGCTTGGCGCGCCCGGGGTCCGCCTTGGGCCGCACGTCCAAGGCGGGATCGTAGCCGTTCACGCCAGGTCCCCACATCAGCCAAGTGGGGTGTGCCTGGCCGCGCATGATCCGCGCGGCAATGGCGGTCTCGTCAATGGCCAGCGCGAACGCTTGGCGCACCCGTGAATCCTTCAGCGGGTTCTTGCCCTTTATATTCGAGCGCAACAGTTCGTCGCGCCACTGGTCCATGCCGAGGAACAGGGTACGCAGCTCCGGCCCGGTGATGAGGCGCAATCCGTCGGTGTGCGCGATGCGGTCGCTGTCCTGCGGCGGCACCGCGTAGATCATGTCGATCTCGCCGGAGAGCAGCGCGGCTACGCGGGTCGACGCGTTGCTGATCACGTTGAACTCCGAGCGGGTGACGTTGCCCGTCGGCTTGTCCCACCAGTGCGGATTGGCCTCGACGACCGTTCGCCGATCCGGCTCGCGGCTGACCAGCATGTAAGGGCCGGTGCCCATGGCGTGCCGGACCGCATAGTTCTCCTTGCCGGAGCTGAGGTTCACCGGCTCGACCGCATCGTTCTTCTCGGCCCAGGCCTTGTTCATGATCAGCCAGGTCGTCAGCTCCTGGGGCAGGATGAGGTCCGGCTGCACGGTCTCGATGTCGACCGTGAGGTCATCGACTTGGCGCGCCTGCTTGACCGTGCCGAGGACGGCCCGCAGCACCGAGTTCTCCGACTTCACGCGCTGGGCGGAGAACACGACGTCGGCGGCGGTGAAATCGGAGCCGTCCTGCCATTTCACGCTTGGCCGTAGGTTGAAGCGCCAGACCGTCGGGCTGGTCTGCTGCCAATGCACGGCCAGCGCCGGCTGCAACCCGAGGTGGCGGTCGCGCCGGATCAGCGGCTCGTAGATGTCTGAGAGGAATGAGAGCTGCACCGTCTCATTCCGCGTGTACGGATCAAGGGCGCTGACATCGCCGTCATTGGCCCACCGGAAGGTCGCAGCCTCGGAAGGTGGGACCGTGCTGCAGCCGATCGCGAGTGCCGTCACAACTCCGGCCAATCGGTGCATCATTCGGAACTCCTCGACCCATATCTGACGTGACTTTAACGACTGTTTAACGCACGGTTGACGAACTGCAAGCTCTCGGTTGCGTCCGACATGGACTTTCTCGCAGAAAGGGAAGGCGAGCCTTGACCATTCTCATGCACGACCTGGCCGGCAAAAACCCGAACCTCCGGTTCAGTCCCTATTGCTGGCGGACCCGGATGGCGCTTGCCCATAAGGAACTGGATGTCGAAACTATTCCGTGGCGCTTCACCGAAAGAGACGCGATCGCTTTCTCGGGACAGAGCAAAGTGCCCGTTATCCGGGATACGAATACAATAGTATGCGATAGCTGGTCTATAGCCTGCTATCTGGAGGACACCTATCCCGATCGTCCCAGCCTGTTCGGCGGCGGGCGGGGGCGCAGCCACGTCTCTTTCGTCAATGCCTGGGCGGATGCGGTCATGGTCGGCGGGATCGCCCGGCTGATCGTGCGCGACTTGCTCGACGTCATCGCGCCCGAGGACACCGGCTATTTCAGGTCGAGCCGGGAGGCCCGGTTCGGGGAGAGCCTGGAAGCCGTGCAGGACGGTCGCGAAAGCCGGGTGGACGAGTTCCGGCAGGCGTTGCTGCCGGTGCGCCTCGTCCTACGCCGACAGGACTTCCTCGGCGGTGAGACCCCGAGCTATGCCGACCATATCGTGTTCGGCACCCTGATGTGGCCCCGATGCGCGAGCCGCTTCGAGGTGCTGGCGCCCGACGACCCGGTCTGGATGTGGCGCGAGCGAATGCTCGACCAGTTCGGCGGCCTCGGCCGCGGGGCCCTGACCGTAGCGGCCTGATCAAGTGGCCGCCTCGCAGCGCTTCAGCTGCGCCCACCGACCGGCAGCAGGGCGCCCGTGACGCCGCTCGCGGCATCTGACAGCAGGAACAGGATCGCCTCGGCGACCTCGGTGGGGCGTACCCAGAGCCGGGGGTCCGCGTCGGGCATGGCGGCGCGGTTCTGCGGCGTGTCGATCGTCCCGGGCAGCACCGCGTTGACGCGGATGCCGCTGGCCTTCAGCTCGTCGGCGACGCTCTCGGTCAGTCGCAGCACCGCGCTCTTCGAGGCGGCATAGGCCGACATCTCGGCGGGCGCGCGCAGCGCCGCGGCGGCGCCGATCGCGACCAGGCTGCCGCGACCCGCCTGTTTCATCACCGGCACCACGGCGCGGTAGAGGTTCAGGGCGCTTTTGAGGTTCATCCCGAACATGCCGTCCCACAGCTCCGGCCCGGACTCGGCCAATGGCGCCATGGCGAACCCGCCGACCGTGTTCACCGCCCCATCGATGCGGCCCAGGCTCTGGGTCACTCGGGCGGCGATGGTGGTGCCGGCGGTCGGATCGAGCAGGTCGTAGCCGGGCAGGGCGAGGTGTCGGGTACCCCCCAGGGCCGCCACCGCCTGCTCGAGCGGCTCGCGCACGCTGTCCACCGCGGCGACGATCGCGCCGCGCTCGGCCAGCAGCCGGATCACGGCGCTCCCGACATTGCCGGCCGCCCCGGTGACGATGATGACCTTGTCGGTGAACGACATGGCGAGCCTCCTGTGCTTTGAGGGATGCCAGGATGGCCCGGACCGGCGGCCAGAGAAACAGGGGAACGCGCACGGGCAGCCTATGGTGAGCAGGACGATCCTGTATGGTCGAGGCTCCAGGACCAGGAAGGCGCGCATGTCATGGACCATCGCCGCACATTGCTGCTGACCGGTGCCAGCCGCGGCATCGGCCACGCGACCGTCAAGCGGTTTGCCCGCGCCGGGTGGCGGGTCATCACCGTTTCGCGCCAGGCGTTTCCCGAGGAGTGCCCGTGGGAGGGCGGCGAGCGCGACCACGTGCAGATGGACCTTGCCGACATCGAGGCGATGCCCGGCATCCTCGAGGACATCCGCAGCCGGCTCGACTACGGCAGGCTCGACGCGCTGGTGAACAATGCGGCGATCTCGCCGAAGGGCGATGGGGGTGCGCGGCTCGGGGTGCTGGAGACCGACGCCGCGCTGCTGCAGCACGTGTTCCGGGTCAACCTGTTCTCGACCGCGCTGCTCGCCCGCGGGCTGTTCGAGGAACTGCGCGCCGCCGGCGGCTCGATCGTCAACGTCACCTCGATCGCGGGCGGCCGGGTGCATCCGTTCGCCGGCATGGCGTACGCCACCTCGAAGGCCGCCCTCGCCTCGCTGACGCGCGAGATGGCGCATGATTTCGGCCAGTACGGGGTGCGCGTGAACGCGATCGCTCCGGGCGAGATCGACACGGCGATCCTGTCTCCCGGCACCAGCAGCATCGTCGAGCACGAGATCCCGATGCGCCGCCTTGGCACCCCGGCGGAGGTGGCGGAGACCATCTTTTTCCTGTGCACGGAGGCCTCCTCGTATATCAACGGCGCCGAAATCCACATCAACGGCGGCCAGCACGTGTAGGGATGGTCAGTGCGAGCCGGCGTAGTAGATCGAGAGGAGCTGCATCTCGTGCGGGTTCAACCGCGACGCCACGCTGCGCATGCGGTGATAAATGTCGTTGTGGCGCGTGCCCGAGGCGAACGCCTGCAGCTGGGCCTGGATGTAGTCGTCGTGCTGTGAGATCAGAGTCGGCGTCTCGATCGGGCCGCCAGCCCGCGTGCCATGGCAGGAAGCTCAGGGCGGAATGCCGCGGGCCACATCGCCGTTGACCACGAGGTTCTCGACCTCCGCATCGACGAAAGGCGGGTTCTGCAGGTCGGAGTCGCCGCGCACGAGGTGTCCGTAGTAGGTCGCGACATCGGCGATCGACCTGTCGTCGAGGCCCTGCACCTGCGCGGACATGATCTCGTTCACGCGCGCCCCCGAACGGAAGTCGTGCAGTTGCAACAGGCTCATCGCATGTTGCGGACCGCCACCTCCTCCAGCCGAAGCTGAACGGTCTTGCCGGACTGCCACGCGTTGGCGCCGGCGAGTACCGCAGTGGCGGGAATGTCGGTGCGGCTCTGGCGCAGGTTCGCCGTCGAGGCGCCGAACCGCTTGTCGCGATCCTGCACCATCGCGGCATCAACCTGGCCGTCACGGGTAAATCCCATCATGAGTTGCGGGATGCCCATCGGGAAGGTCGGGTCGCGATCAATCTGCCATGTGTGCCAGGTCTTGCCGTACGTGCTCACGAGATCCTGCATGAAGGCATGGCCGGCGGCTTCCGGCACGCCGGGCGCAATCAGCTCGCCCGACTTCACCTCGTAGTCATGGCTGTGCCAGAGGCGTTTCTCGTCGTCGGGCAGCGTTCGGAAGACGCGCTCGCTGACGATGTACTCGATGCCGATCAGCTTGGCATCGGCGCGGTTGGACGAGTAGATCACGCACTGATGAAAGTCTTCGGTCAAGTGGGTGCAGAAATGGTTGGCCTCGACCTGCCGTCCCATGTCGTCCGCGTAAAAATGAAAGCCGTTGAGGAATTCGCTCATCGCGTCGATCGGCCGTTTCGCCTGTAGCACGTCCGCCGCGGTGTCGAGCACATGGCTGCGCGGCGAGACCGGCGCACCTGGAACCGGCTTGTCGTCGGATCGTGCAACCCGTGAGAACGCGGCGGCCATCGGCAGGGCCACGGCAGACCGAAGCACATTGCGGCCAAAGCATCGACGGCAGGTGAGATTGTGCAGCAGGCCCATGCGGGGGTCCCCTTTCGGTTTCGGCGAGGCTAGTCCTCGAGGCGGGGATCGGGTGGGTTCGATCGCTCAATCCGGTGCCGGCCAATGCCAGTCGGCGACCTCCGGCAGGTCCTTGCCGTGGGCGATGATGTATTGCCGATGCTCGATCAGCTTGTCACGGATCGCCTGCTTGGCGTAGGCGGCCGCCGGGCCGAGCTGGGGCAGCCGGTCGATCACCGCCGCAACCAGATGAAACCGGTCGAGCCGGTTCAGCACCACCATGTCGAAGGTCGTCGTGGTAGTGCCCTCCTCCTCGTAGCCGTGGACGTGGAAGTTGTCGTGGTTGGCGCGCTTGTAGGTCAGCCGGTGGATCAGGGTCGGGTAACCATGAAAGGCAAAGATCACCTGCTTGTCGCGGGTGAACAGGGTATCGAAGTCATGATCCGACAACCCGTGCGGATGCGCGTAGTCGGGCATCAGCGTCATCAGGTCGACCACGTTCACGACGCGGATGCGCAACTCCGGCAGGTGATGGCGCAGCAGGTCGACGGCGGCCAGCGTCTCCAGGGTGGGCACGTCGCCGGCGCACGCCATCACCACGTCGGGCGTGCCGCCGTGGTCGTTGCTCGCCCACTCCCACATGCCGATACCGGCTGTGCAGTGGCGCACCGCCTCGTCCATGCTCAGCCATTGCGGCGCCGGCGCCTTGCCGGCGACGATCACGTTGATCCGGTCCCAGGTGGCCAGGCAATGGTGGATGACGTAGAGAAGAGTGTTGGCGTCGGGCGGCAGGTAGACACGCACCGTGTCGGCCTTCTTGTTCATGACATAGTCGAGAAAGCCCGGGTCCTGGTGGCTGAACCCGTTATGGTCCTGCTGCCAGACATGCGAGGTCAGCAGGTAGTTGAGCGACGAGATGGGTCGCCGCCATACGACGGCCTTGCTGGTCTTCAGCCACTTGGCGTGCTGGTTGACCATCGAATCGACGATGTGGATGAATGCCTCGTAGCAGCTGAACAGCCCGTGACGGCCGGTCAGCAAATAGCCTTCGAGCCAGCCCTGGCAGGTGTGCTCGCTGAGGATTTCCATGACCCGCCCTTCGCGGGCGAGGCTTTCGTCCTCCGGAATGAGGTCTTCCTCCCATACCCGGTCGGTCGCCTCGAACACCGCCGTAAGGCGGTTGGAGGCGGTCTCGTCCGGGCCGAACAGACGGAAGTTGCGTGCCTCCAGGTTGTTGCGGATCACGTCACGCAGGTAGGTCCCCATGACCCGCGTCGCCTCGCCGGTGACGCCGCCGGGATGCGGCACCTCGACGGCATAGGAGGTAAAATCGGGCAGCCGCAGGTCGCGCCGCAGCTCGCCGCCATTGGTGTGCGGGTTGGCGCTCATCCGGCGCTGGCCTTTCGGAGCGAGCGCGGCGATGTCGGGGCGTAGCCGCCCCTGCGCGTCGAACAGTTCCTCCGCACGGTAGCTGCGCAGCCACTCTTCGAGCAGCTCGAGGTGGCCTGGCTTGGTGACATCGGCGATCGGCACTTGGTGGGAGCGCCAGAAACCCTCGGTTTTCTTGCCGTCGACGTATTTCGGCCCGGTCCAGCCTTTGGGGGAGCGCAGCACGAGCATGGGCCAGCGCGGCCGCTCCGGCGGCTCGGCGCGGATCATCCGGATCTGCGCGTAGATGTCGTCAAGCGCCCGCGCCATCTGCGCGTGCATCGTCATCGGGTCATCGCCCTCGACGAAATACACCGTGTAGCCGTAGCCCTCGTAGAGCTGGCGGAGTTCCTCGTGGCTGATCCGTCCGGGGATCGTCGGGTTGGCGATCTTGTAGCCGTTGAGGTGCAGGATCGGCAGCACCGTGCCGTCGGTGCGCGGGTTGAGGAACTTGTTGCCGTGCCAGGAGGTCGCCATCGGCCCGGTCTCCAACTCGCCGTCACCGACCACGCAGGCGACGATCAGGGCCGGGTTGTCGAACGCCGCGCCGTAGGCGTGTGACAGCGCATACCCCAGCTCGCCGCCTTCGTGGATCGAGCCCGGGGTTTCGGGCGCGCAGTGGCTCGGGATGCCGCCCGGGAAGGAGAATTGGCGGAACAGCCGCCGCATTCCTTCCTCGTCCCGGCTCACGTTGGGGTAGACCTCGGTGTAGGTGCCCTCCAGCCAGGTGCTGGCGACAACGCCGGGCGCGCCGTGCCCCGGGCCGCAGACGAACATCATATCGAGGTCATGCTGGACAATCATCCGGTTGAGGTGGACGTAGATGAAATTGAGGCCCGGCACCGTGCCGAAATGGCCGAGCAGGCGCGGCTTGACGTGGTCGAGCTTCAAGGGCTCGCGCAGCATCGGGTTGTCGAGCAGGTAGACTTGGCCGACGGACAGGTAATTGGCCGCCCGCCACCAATCGTTCATCCGGCGGAGCAGTTCGGGGTCGGTGTCGTTCATCTCGGGCCTCGCCTTTGTGCCGCGCAAGGCGGACGTTTACGGCATCATGACGGCTCCGGTCGGGCTTGTCCGGGCCGGATCGATGAACAGCGCGGGTACCGGTTCCGTCCGGACGGCGCAACGGGGTGCGGGAAAGATGGACAAGGGTGAACTGACCGCCTGGGCACTGGCGAACGGCTGGCAGGTGATGGCCGGCTGCCCGAGCCTGACCAAACCGTCATCGCCCAAGGAGGCGATCGTGCGGCTGGTGTTCAAGGCGACAGTGGTGGCGCTCGAGATCAAGAAGCCGGCCGGCAAATGGGAGAAGGTCGCGAGCGAGGCGTATGCAAAGATCCGCTCCGACCCGGATACCGGCGTGCCGCAGGGGCTCGGCTTCGAGAAGGTGCCGAGCTTTTCGATGCTGATGCAGGCCAACCGGGACCGCCAAATGGTCGCCGGCTTGAGTGGCCCGGCGAAGCGATGACGCGAGCCCGCCGAGCCTCGATCGGCGATCCGGCTCTAGACAAGCCGCACCGGACCAGGGTAGCGCCCGAGCCACGGGTCCGCGGTCAGCAGGGTGACCCGCTCGATCAACGACTGCGCAAGCAAAATTCGGTCGAATGGGTCCTTGTGGATGTCCGGCAAACCGTCGAGCGCGACCGCGTGCTCACTGGTGATCGGCAACTCACGGTAGCCGCTGTCCAGCAACCCCCGACGCAGCAATCTCGCGTCCACCCGAAAGTCGTGCCGACCCAACCCACTCTTGATGGCGATCTCCCAGAGGTTGGCTGCGCTGAACAGCAACTCGTTCGAGAAATCGTCCAGCAGCGCGCGTGCCGCCTCAGAGAGGCGGTCGGGCTGCCCGGCCGCCCATAGCAGAAGATGAGTGTCCAACAGCAGCTTCACGCGCCGTCGTTGCCGAACAGCCGCTCGATCTCCGCTTGGCCCATCCGGTCGAAGTCGTCCGGATACCGCGATCTCCCCTGCCATGAAGCCCAGTCGTCCGGTTTGCCCGGTTGACCGAGCGTCCAGCGCAACGACTTTCACAAGTGGCTTGCCGGCTTTCGCGATCACGAACGACTCTCCCTTGGCCGCCTGCTCGACCAGCCGGGACAAATGCGTCTTCGCCTCATGCATGTTGACCGTTCGCATATCCATACCGGACTAAGTCTACCTAGTCTAGTTGGGCGATGTTCGTCGTGCAAGCGGGAAGCGCAAAGGCGACCCGGTCTCCGTGCTCTCCTGAGCAGCCGCTTGCCGAGCGGCTCACTGGCGACTCACCGGGCGGCGTAGAGCGTAAGGTCGAGTTGCCGCCCGTTCGAGTAGTTGATCCCCTTCACCTCGCCCAGCACGCGGGGGGTGATCCCGTCTTGGGCGAGCAACGCCAGCAGCCACGGCCGCTGCTGTGCGCTCACCAGCGCGGTCGCGCAGGCCGGGTCGGCGCGCAGGTGCGCGGCGGCGGCCGACACGTCCTCAAGCCGGGTTTCGGTGCCGACCAGAAAAACGAGGCTCGGCTCGCTGAAGGCCGAGGACGACATCACGGAATCCGGGCAGGGCTTGGTCGCCGCCACGAGCGCCGCGATGCGGGGGCTCAGCCAGATCGTGGACAGTCGGGGCAACACGTCGCGGTAGGCGTTGAAGGAGACCAGCAGCGCCGCCGCCACGCCGAAGGCGGTCGCGCGCACCGGCCGGCCGCGCAGCGCGGCGCGCGTCATCAGCAGGACCGCACCGGCGCCGCAAGCCGCGAGCAGCGCGGTCAGGGGCGTGATCACTCCCTCCATCCACCAAAGCACCGCCGGCAGTCCGACCGAGAGCACAACGCCGACCACCAGCCAGATCGCACAGAACACCAGGAACAGCGCTCGCTGCCAGGAACGCAGCGCCCATCCTCCCGGGGCGAGCGCAGCGGCGGCGGCCAGCATCGCCACGGCCGGATAGGTCGGCAGCACGTAATGCGGCAGCTTGGTCGCCACCACCTCGAACGTCAGCCAAGTCGGGACGATCCAGCACAACAGGAAGCGCACGCGCGGATCTCGGCGGGTACGCCAGACCCACGGCAGCCCGCGCACCGCGACCAGTGCGCCCGGCCAGAACATCAGCGGAAACATGACGACGTAGTAGCCGGGCGGCAGCCCGTGCGCCTGTTGCGCCTGCGCGACCTTGCCCAAAAAGTTGTGGCCGACGGAGCGCGAAAAAAAATCGCCGCCGCTGATCACGCCGATGGCGATGAACCACGGCAATGCGATGACCAGCATCAGCAGGACGCCCGGCAGCGGGCGAAGCCGCCGCATCCAGCGGACCTGTCGCTCGCTGACCGCCAGCGCCGCCAGAGTGCCGAACAGCACGAGCGCGATCACCGGCCCCTTCAGCATCACGCCGATCCCGAGCGCCGCCCAGAACAGCAGCGCCGGTCCGATGCGCGGCGGGCCGTCGCGACCGAGATAGACGGTCGACAGCGCGAGCTGGCCCAGCAGCACCACCGCGAGCAGCGTCGCGTCGATGGTCGCGAGCCGCGCCTCGAAGCCGAGCAGCACACAGGAAGCCAGCAGGACGGCCGCCATGATGCCGACCGGCCGGCCGAACAGCCGGCTGCCAAGCAGCGCCGTCAACAAAACAGCGGCGATGGCGCCCAGCATCGAGGGCACGCGGTGGATCCAGATCTGCCGGATGCCCGGACCGCCAAACGCCCGCACCGACAGTGACTGCAGCCAGTAGATGCCGGCGGGCTGTAGGTAGCGCGGCTGATCCTGGAACCGCACATCGACGTAGTTGCCGCTCTCCACCATCTGCATGGTAGCCTGGGCGTAGCGCGGCTCGTCGCGGTCGACCGGCGGCATGCTGGACTGGCCGGGCCGGAACAGCAGGATCGCCAGCACCAGCAAGGCAAGGAGGTGGCGCCACCCAAGCCGGGGCGCCGTCCCCGCACGTGCCACGGGTCAGTCCTCGGTGACGAGCGCGGGCAGGTGCGTGCGGCTGCGCAGCCAGACGACACCGAGCAGATCACCGATGCCGACCAGCGCGCGTCCGACATTGGTGTATTTCGATCGACCTTGCAGCCGCGGCCGATGCGTCACCGGCAGGCACACGAGCGGATGGCCATACATCTGAAAGAGCGCGGGAAAGAAGCGGTGCATTCCCTCGAATGCCGGCAGCCGCAAGAACCCCTCGCGCGGAAAAGCCTTCAAGCCGCAGCCGGTATCAGGGCAATTGTCCTTCAGCACTGCTTGGCGAAAACGGTTGGCGAAGCGGGTCGATACCCGCCGCGACCAAGTGTCGAGGCGTCGGGTACGGATGCCCGCAACAATCGCATGTGGCGGCGGGCTGTCGCGCAGAGCGCGCAACATCGGCAATAGGTCGGCCGGATCGTTCTGCCCGTCGCCGTCCATGGTGGCGATCCAGGCGCCGCGCGCCCTGGCAATCCCGACGCGCAGCGCCGCACTTTTTGCGCATCGGCGGTCGAGACGGATCACCCGGATCTCCGGATGGTGCTGAGCCAGTTCATGCAGACGACCTGCCGTGCCGTCCGTGCTGCCGTCGTCCACGAAGACCAGCTCGAACCGGCCGGCCGCAGGCAGCACGCGCGCTGCCTCGGCGACCACCGCGCCAACATTTTCCGCCTCGTTGTGTACGGCGATCACCACCGAGCAGATCGCCGGATCACCGCACGTCACGAAACGCGAGGGCAGCCGGAAACGGATTGTCTGACGACGGCCGAGGGAGTGGGGCGTACAGGCTGGTTCAAGCGGAAAGGTCCAAGGCGGGGGCCGGAGACAATCGGTGTTGCGCCCCCGTGTCAATGGCCTGCTCCGGCATTGCCGCTTCCATCCACACCGCGGTGTCGTGGAACACCGCGCCACCGATCGGTGGGGCAGGGTCGTCGCTGGTCAGCGCATTGATGCCGACGCCGCCCTCGAAAGCATCGTTTGGCCAGACGCTCTCGACCACGACCACGCCCGGCTGCAATCCATCGAACAGGGTTGCATGCACGACCACCGAACCACGCTCGTTGCCGAGCCTGACCCGCCCGCCCTCGACCAGCCCGAGCCGCGCGGCATCATCCGGATGGATTTGGGCGGTCGGCCGATCCTCGCGCCGGAGCGCGGTCGGCGTTTCCGTGAAGCTGGTGTTGAGGAACTGCCGGGCCGGCGCGGCGACCAGCCGGAACGGCCGCTCGGCGCTCGCTTCGTCGATGATGGCGAGGTGATCGGGCAACGCAGGCATCCTGGCATGGTCCGGTCCGATGCGGTCCCAGTGCGGCGCGAAGTGGAACCGGCGGTCGGGCTGCGGAAAGCCGGCGAGGAAATGCGCATCGTCGAACGCAGGTTGCGCATCGAACCAGCCATTCGCCAGAATGGTCGTCGCATCCGGCCAGCCCGACGCGCGCAGGGTCGCCTCCACCAGCTCCATCGCGGTCATCTCAAATGCCGGGTGCTGCGCCCCGAGCCGGGTGGCCAAGCCCTGCAACACCTCGTGGTTGGAGCGGCACTCGCCGGGCGGGTCGACCAGCTTGGGGCCGATCTGGATGTGGCCGTGGCCACCAGCCTGATAGACGTCGTCGTGCTCCAAAAACATTGTCGCCGGCAGCACCACATCGGCCATGCGGGCGGTGTCGGTCAGGAACTGCTCGTGGACGCAGAGGAACAGATCGTCGCGGGAGAGCCCCCGGCGGACCCGGTTGCTGTCGGGCGCGACCACCGCTGGGTTGGTGTTCTGCACCAGCATCGCGTGGACCGGCGGGCCGTCGCCGAGCTCGCGCCGATCGCCAGTAAGCACCGCGCCGATCCTACTCATATCCATCTCGCGCGTGCGGAGGTCGCGCCGGTCGAGCCCTTCGATCAGGGTCTTGTCCCAGTGATAGATGCCGCGGTTGTTCCAGAACGCGCCGGCGCCCCGGTGCTTCCACTTGCCGGTGACGCTCGGCAGGCAAGTCACGGCATGGATGGCGGCGGCGCCGTTGCGCATCCTCGAGAAGCCGTAGCCGACCCGGATGTAGGCCCGCTCCGTGGTTCCGTAGAGCCGCGCGAACTCCTCGATGGCGGCGATTGGCACGCCGGTGATCGTCGCCGCCCATTCCGGCGTGCGGGTGGCCAGATGCGCTTCCAGCTCATCAGGCTGGTCCGTGTGACTGGCCATGAACGCGCGGTCGGCGTAGCCGTCGCGGAAGGCGATGTGCATTACCGCGCAGGCGAGAGCGCCGTCGGTGCCGGGCCGTGGCATGAGGTGCATGTCGGCGGCCGCGGCGGTGCCGGTGCGATACGGGTCGACGACAACCAGCTTCGCACCGCGCTCCTTCCGGGCACGGGTGACGTGGTGCATGACGTTGATTTGAGTGTTGACCGGGTTGCCGCCCCAGATCACGACCAGATCGGCTTCCGCCATCTCGCGCGGGTCGGGGCCGGTCGGGCGTCCCACCCCGGCAGCCCAGCCCGCCTCGACGATCGAAGTACAGATCGTGCTGCGTTGGCGGGAATAGCGCATGACATGGCGCAGCCGGTTGATCCCGTCGCGCTGGACCAGCCCCATGGTCCCGGCAAAGAAATACGGCCAGACCGCTTCCGAGCCGTGCCGGTGGGTCGCGTCGACGAACGCGCCGGCGACCCGGTCGAGCGCTTCGTCCCAGCCGATCGGGCGGAACTGGCCCGAACCCTTGGGACCGGTGCGGACCAGAGGGGTGGTGAGGCGGTCGGGGTGATGGATGCGCTCGCGGTACCGGGCGACCTTGGCGCAGATCACGCCCGCCGTGTAGCTGTTGGCCGCGGCCCCGCGGACGGCGCCGATCCGCGTCCGGCCCGAGTAACTTCGACCTCGAGAGCGCAGGTCGACGGGCAGTCGTGCGGACAGACCGAGCCGCGAATGTTGCGCATGGGTCGGGTCATCAGGCCCCCTTTCTGGCGGGCTCAAACTAGCAAACGGGCGCAGCGCAAGGCAAAGCCTGGTTCCCGACCTGCCGTCGGACCCTTGATCGAGAACGGCGCGCGTGACAGACTAATGTGTTCTGGAGCAGTTCGATATGCTTCGGCACCAACGCTCCGTCATCGCGATCTGTCGGCCGTGCCACGCGATGGCTCTCGAAGAAGACTGATTGCCGACAGGACCTTCCGACAGGCCGATTGGCCTTGGTCAGCTTGGATCAGGAACGTGTCTCACCCTGCCGGGCAGCTTGCGCGTGGCGCGACGTGCCTCGGCGGCCACGACGTGACGGTCAGCATAAGACCCCAAGGGGGGCTTTGCATGGAAGTCGACATCATTTCGTCGGAAAACGTCCTTGCCGCTGTCACCGACGAATGGAAGTGCCTGCAAGTCAGCGCGGCACGGTTCCCATTTGCCGACCCCGCCGCGTTCAGCGCCTGGTGGCAGATCCGGGGCAGGCAAGGAGGTCGCAAGCTGCACGTCGCGGCGGCGCGGCAGGACGGAAGACTCGTCGCGCTCGCGCCGCTGGTCGTGACGCGCCGCTGGGGCATGCGGGTCCTGGAGTGGGGTGGCAGCGAGATCTTCGATTATTGCGATACCCTGGTTGCGGATCCGTCCTTCTGTGAACCTCTCTGGAACACGGTTCGGCGAAGCGGGCTCTATGATTTCGGTCTGCTGAGGGATGTCCACCCGCGC
Organism: uncultured Alphaproteobacteria bacterium; assembly: GCA_963719345.1. Lineage (GTDB taxonomy): Bacteria > Pseudomonadota > Alphaproteobacteria > Acetobacterales > Acetobacteraceae > CAVRCA01. The sequence continues at coordinate 1,172,697 of CAVRCA010000001.1, read as the reverse complement.
GCGACGTGCAACGGCCCACTTGCAGCCTTTGCCCGCCGAACGCGGCACAGCCGCGTCGAGGAGATACGCTTCGAATGGCGGTCCGGCGATACCTGGATGGTCGAGGCGCTTTCAGCGCTCGACGCGGGCATACTATCGACGCGCCGAGCGCCGGCTGTCGCGGACCGGGCCGCTCCGGTTTGAGGTTTGCCGCAACTCGCCGCCGCCATCGCGAGTGCTGGAAGCCCTCGTCCGCCAAAAGGCCGACTGGCTTCAGACGCATGACAAGCATTCATGGCTGACGGACGAATCGGCGCGGGGCGCTGCCCTGCTGGAAACGATCGTTCAAACCGCGCTCGGGGCCGGCACTTTGCATCTTTGCTGGCTGGAATGCGCCGAGGAGATCATCGCGACACATCTGGGATTTGAGGACCAGGACGTCCTCTACTGGTATCTTCCTACTTACGCCGCGCGGTGGGCCCGATTTGCTCCAGGCAGGCTCATGCTGCTGAAGCTTATTTCCTGGGCGATCGATCAGGGCTTGTCAGGGTTCGACTTCATGCGCGGCGAGGAACCGTACAAGACACGGCTCTCCAGCAATCACCTCGAACTGACCGAATTCTTCTTTGCCAGCTCGCATGTCGCACGGCTGGCCGAGCCATTGCTCATGGCCTGGTTGCTGCGCGGGCATGTCGGGCCGGAAGACCACAGCTCCCCGCCACTCTCTGTCGGAGAACCCGCAAAATGCGCCGCACAAAGGCAAGACGCCCGCTGGCATGCGTGATGGGTGACATGGATCTGGTGCGGCCGCTGGGTCTTGCCGGCATACGCTGCGCCGTCGTCGCCCAGCCCGGCGCGCTGACGACGTTTTCGCGTTTTGCCAACGCAGTGATCTTTGAGGACGACGGAGAAAGCGGGGAGGATTTGCTCCACCGCCTGCTGCGCTTCGGGGCCGACCAGCCGGAGCGGCCTGCGCTGTTCTATGAACATGACCCGCAGCTGCTGTTCGTCTCGCGCAATCGCGAACGCTTGGCGCAGGCGTTCCGTTTCGTCATCGCCGACCCGGTGCTGGTCGAGGATCTGGTCGACAAGGGGCGCTTCCAGACACTGGCCGAGGCGCTGAACCTGCCGGTGCCGCCGACCCGGCGGCTGCGGCCGGCCTTCGACTCGAAGGTTCCGGACATCGACTTGCGTTTCCCGGTCGTGATCAAGCCACTCTGGCGCGGCAAATCGTGGGACCAGGCCGCGAAGGTTGTCCAGATCGATACGCCCGCTGAGCTGCGAGCGGCGTGGCCCCGCTGGGCGCTGCAAGGCGTCGACCTGCTCGTGCAGGAACGGATCCCTGGCCCTGAAACCTGCATCGAGAGCTACCACGTCTATGTCGACGAGCGCGGCGTGACCGTGGCCGAGTTTACCGGACAGAAGATCCGTACCTTCCCGACCTCGCATGGCTACAGTACCGCGCTGACGATCACCAAGGCTGACGATGTCGCGGCGCTCGGCCGTTCCCTGGTGGTGACGCTCGGCCTTCGCGGCGTCGCCAAGTTCGACTTCAAGCGCGATCCGGACGGCCGCCTTCACCTGCTCGAAGTCAATCCCCGCTTCACGCTTTGGCATCATCTGGGAGCAGTGGCCGGCTTGAATATCCCCGCTCTGGTCTACGCCGATCTGACCGGGTCACCTGGACCGGCCGCAAGCCGGCCCCGGACGGGCGTGCGCTGGTGCCGGTTCTCCGAGGATTGGCGTGCGGCCAAGGAAGGCGGCATGTCGTTCGGCACGTGGCTGCCTTGGGCCCTGCGCTGCGAGGCCAAGCCCCTGGTCTGGGATGATCCCATGCCCTTTGCGCACACCGTGTGGCGGACCGGATCGAGCCGGCTCGCGGCACGCCTGCCACCCCTGCGGCGGGGCGGCAGCCTGCGGGACACGGCACTCTCGAGATGAGGCTGGCGCTCATCTCCGACATTCACGCCAACCTCGAGGCGCTACAAGCGACCTTGCGCCGGATTGAAACGGACCACATCGACGAGATCGTGTGCCTCGGTGACATCGTCGGCTACAACGCCAATCCGGCCGAGTGCATCGACGCGGTTCGTGGCTGCGCCGCGCTATGCGTCGCCGGAAACCACGACCGCGCCGTTTGCGGGCAGATCAGCATGGAGGAGTTTTCCGTCACCGCCGCCCGCGCGGTCGTCTGGACGCGCAGCCGACTTGCCGCCGAGGCGCTCGATTTCCTTTCCGGTTTGCCATTGACGCGGAGCATCGGGAACGACCTGGTCGCCGTACACGGCGCGTTGCATCCGAGCACCGGGCAGGAGCTTGTGCGGCTGAACAGCGAGGAGCGCCGGCAGGCGAGTTTCGAGGCATTGCTGTCTCACCCGTCCGGCGCACGGGTCTGCGCTTTCGGCCACACGCACCATCTTCAGATCCACGAGCTTCGAAACGGCAGGGCGTACACCTATGACGCCGACGAAGTCTCGCTGCGGGAGGACGCGGTCTACCTGGTCAATCCCGGTTCGGTCGGCCAGCCGCGGACGGCGGAGCGGCGCGCCACCTACCTCGTTCTCGACACCGCTCGGCAAGCGGTTTCGGTGCGTCGGATCGACTACGACGCAAAAACCGCGTTTTCGAAGGCACGCGCGGCGAGGTTGGTGCCGCGCTCCCACCGCTTGCCCTCGTCGATCCGGTCGGGACTAAAAAGGGGTGCTCGGGCAATCGGCCTTCGCAGTTACTCGGACGAGACTGCCTCAAACATCAAGCCGGTGACGGACATAGCGTTGCTGAACCGGAGATCCTGGAGGAATTTTCTTACTGTACGAGACTATCAACAAGTGGTTGACTTGCAGGTTTCCGAGAAGGTCGTTCTCGACCGGCTCCAATCGGAGATTGCCGGAAAGAGAATACTCGATATCGGGGTTGGCGCGGGGAGGACGACGGGCCATCTCCTTGGCATAAGTCAGGATTACGTCGGACTGGATTACTCGGCCCGCATGATCCGCAAATGCCAAACAAAATATCCTTTTGCTACCTTCGTATCGGGTGATGCGAGGGACCTGTCACGTTTTGGCGCGGGCTCCTTCGATTTCGTGATGTTCAGTTACAATGGAATCGACTACATGGGCCATACCGATCGGCTCACGACATTTTCGCAAATACGTCGGATACTTGCTCCTGGCGGGATTTTTGTATTTCTCGTCTCACAACGAGAACTCCTCGATTTCCAGCGCCTGGGACATCGCTCGTCTTCTGGGAGAGGGGAATCCAGTCCGCAATCCTCTGGGTTTGCTGAAAAGGACAGCTTTGTACCCGGTGGGCATCATAAACAGGTTCCGAAACGGCAAGCACGAGGTAGAGGCCCAAGACTACGAAATCAGGAATGACCCGGCTCACAATTTCAGCTTACTGACGTATTACATCAGGCTTGGACCGCAGCTTGCCCAACTGCATAGCGCAGGATTTCAGGAGGTGGCGCCGGTCGGGCTCGACGGCCGCTGGATCGGGAAAGATGAGCAATCCAAGAGACCAGCGTGACGCCTGGATCTATTATGTGTGCCGCTGAAAATCTGGCGGTGGCACACGCTGCTAGGAGGTACGGACCGGGCCGGGCAAAATGGCGGCATGCCAAGTCCCCACCTGACCATCGGACTTGCGGGCCGTCTGGCGCGCGCCGCCCTCGGGCACGTCTCGCGCGAATACCCGAACAAGCTCGATCACATCCTTACCGGCCCCGGCGACCTGCAAGCGCCGCGCGTGCTGCATCCCGTGTTCTTCGGCAGCTTCGATTGGCATTCGTGCGTGCACGGCTTTTGGCTGCTGGCGCGCCTCCGCGCGCTTTTTCCGGACCTGCCGGAAAACCCGGCGATCACGGCCTTGTTCGCCGACCGCCTCATCCCCGCGGCCGTCGCCGGCGAGTGCGCCTATCTCGAAGGGAAGATGCGCGGCGGATTCGAGCGGCCGTACGGCTGGGCCTGGCTTCTCATGCTCCAGGCGGAACTGGCGCGCGGTGATGCACGGGCGGGGCAGGCGCTGCAGCCGCTCACCGACGCGATCGTGGCCCGTTTTTCCGCCTACCTCGCCAAAGCGGATTATCCGATCAGGGCCGGCACCCACACCAACACCGCCTTCGCATTGCTGCTCGCGCTCGACTCCGCCGACGAGGCAGGACACGGCACGCTCGCCACCGCCGCCCGCTTGAAGGCCGCCGCCTGGTATGGCGGCGACGCCGACTGCCAAGCCTGGGAGCCGAACGGCGAGGATTTCTTGTCGCCGGCGCTGATCGAGGCGTTGTGCATGAGCCGCGCGCTGGAGAGTGATGCGTGGGAGAATTGGTTTCGGCGGTTCCTCCCCCGGCTCGGGGAGGGCGAACCGACGACCTTGTTCCGCCCGGTCAGCGTCAGCGACCGCGCCGATGGCCGCATGGTGCATCTCGACGGGCTCAATCTCAGCCGCGCCTGGTGCTGGCGGACGCTCGCCGCCCAGCTCGCGCCCGACGACCCGCGCCGCCGGCGGGCGCTCGCCGCCATCGACACCCATCTGGCGGCGAGCCTGCCCGCCATCACCGGCGACTACATGGGCGAGCATTGGCTGGCGAGCTTTGCCCTGCTTGCGCTGGAGTGTCCGGCCACGCTTACGGCCTGATGCCGACATACTCCGCCCGCGGCCGGATCAGCTTTTTTTCAGAGTTCTGCTCGAGCGCGTGGGCGATCCAGCCGACCGTGCGGGCGATCGCGAACAACATCAGGCCGCCATTCGCCGGAAGGTGGAGCGACCGGCCCATCGCCGCCAGGGCAAAATCGATGTTGGGAGCCTGGCCGCCGATCTCCGCTACCGCCGCGATCAGGGTGTCGCGCGCCGGATCGGGCGGCAGCCGGTCCAGCAGGAACGCCGCGCGGGGGTCGCCCTCGGGGTAGAGCGGGTGGCCGAAGGCGGGGATCGGCTCGCCCCGGTGCAGCCTCGCTTCCACCACCGCCCGAGGATCGGCGGTGCGGGCCGCCTCCTCGAACAAATGCTCGGCGAGCGCCGACGCCCCCCCGTGCAGCGGGCCGGTGAGGGCGGCGAGGCCGGCCGAGACGCAGGCCGATAGCGAGGCTCCGGTCGAAGCGACCACGCGGGCAGCGAAGGTCGAGGCGTTCAGTTCGTGATCGGCCAGCAGCACCAGGGCCGCGCGCACCAGCTCCGCGGCCGGCTGGTGGCCGCCACCGGGCAGATGCCAAGCCTGGGCGATCTGGGCGTGCAGCGGCCGGACGTCGGGCTCGATCCCGAGGACGGCGCCGGCGACCACCCGGAGCAGGGCGGCGGCATCGCTGCCGAGCCGGCTCGCATCGCGGTTCCACAGGGCGCGCGCGCCGGTCGGCAACAGGGGGAGTAGGGCGCGGCAACGCTCGATCGGCGGCACGTCGGCGGCTTGGCGCGCGAACGCGCGGGCGCGGCCATCCGGGGCGTCCGGCGAGTGGACGAACGGGTCGTCGCGCCCGCAATCCCACAGCAGCCGGGCGACCTCCTCCAGGCTCGCCTGGGCGGCGAGCCGGGTAGCCTCCTGACCCCGGTAGTAGAGCCGCCCGTTCTCCAATAAAGTCAGCCGCGAGGCCAACCCGCCCGGTCCCCAGTCAAGCGCCTGGGCGGCGATCGCCGCCGGCTTGCGGCCGCGCTCCTGGGTCTTGCGCAGCCGCTCGATGTCCGCCGCCCGATACAGCCGCCGACGCGAATCAGCCGGATCCGGCACGGTGCCGATCAGCCCACGACTGGCGTAGGCGTAGAGGGTCGCCCGGCTGACGCGCAGCGCGCCGATCGCGGTTGCGGCGTCGACCAAGGTTTTTGCAGTCACTCGCGCACCATTGGTTGATTCTATTAATCAATGTTGACGATTAATCGCGCCGGTGCAAGCTATCTGGCGGAAGCGACTGGAAGGTCACCGCCATGAAGGCGCATTTCGACACATTCGCCCGCTACAACGAATGGGCGAATCGCCGGCTCTATGCCGCCGCCGCCGAGCTTTCGGACATTCAGTACCGTAGCGACCGCGGCGCGTTCTTCCGTTCGATGCACGGAACGCTCAATCACCTGCTGGCCACGGACCGCATCTGGATGCAGCGGATCACCGGCACGGGCGACGCTCCGGACCGGCTCGACGCCATCCTGTTCGAGGATCTCCCTGGGTTGCGGCGGGCGCGCGAGGCGGAGGACCGCCGCATCGTCGACCACGTCACCGCGCTGAGCGAGGCGGATCTTCTGGGCGTCATCCGCTACCGCCGCGTTACCACGCCCGATCTGTTCGAGCAGAAACTGGCGCCCGCGCTCGCCCACCTGTTCAATCACCAGACCCATCATCGCGGCCAGGCGCACGCGATCCTGACCGGGCTTGTCGGCCGCGCGCCCGAACTCGATCTGCTGATGTTTCAGCGCCTCGTCGAAGCAGGGTCAGATGCGCGCCATTAGCTCGATATCTGCTCCAGTATCGCGCCGCGCTGGTCGATCCCGAGCCAGGCCACGAGCAGGGAGGGGACCAGGGCGCCGGGAACGATGATGAAGGCGAACCAGCCTGCGTAGCCGGACGCAGCGGTCGCGGTGAACAGCGCGCCGGCGATGATCGGCCCAAAAATCGAGCCGAGATGGCCGACGCCGTCGGTGAGGCCGGTGCCGGTCGCCCGCAGCCGCGTCGGATAGCTGGCTGCCGTGTAGTTGTACATGCTGAACAGCCACGCGGTCTCCGCCCCGACGATGGTCGACATCAGCAGGAACGACGCGACGAGGGAGTGTACGAAGTAGAAGGCGATCAGTGCGGCGATGTTGACCAGTGCCGCGAACAGGATCGTCATCCGCCGTTCCACCGATTCGCCGAGCACCGCGCACACGCCAAGGCCGATGCAGCCGCCGACAACGGCGGCGACCAGGATGACCGCGAACGTCTCGTCGGGGCTGAGGCCGTAGGCTCTCAGAATAGCCGGCTGATACCCGTAGAAACCATAGATGATGCCGCTGTAGCCGAGCACCCAGGCCGCCAGGAGGATGAGGGTCCGACGGCCATACTCGCCGGCGAGGAGTTCCCGCACCGGCACGTGTTTGATGACCGGCACGGTATATTTCTCGTATTGCGGCTCGGGCAGGCTGGCGGTCCCGGAGCGCCGGAGACACTCGCGCTCAAGCGCCGTCGTGATGCGATCGGCCTCCTCGTGGCGGCCGTGACATTCCAGCCAACGCGGCGATTCCGGCAAGGCCCAGATTGCCAGCGGAACCAGGATCAGGATGGCAACCACGCTGTAGAAATAGATGTAGAGTTGGGCGTGATCGGGTATCCAAAAAATCGCGGGCGCGTTGCCCAGCACGCCATAGACCGTGACCGCCAGCATCTGGGATGCGAGCATCACGCGCCCTCGGTCCTTGGGAGGAATGATCTCGCCCATGTAGACCACGTTGGTCGAGAGCACGCCGCCCATCCCGATGGCCGACAGGCCGAAGAACAGCAGCAATACACCGAAATTGTTGGTCAGCGCCGTTGGCCAGAGCAGCAGCGCCATTGCCAGGGACGAGAGCAGCAACGCGGTGCGCCGGCCCCAGCGGTCGGCGACGATGCCGATCAGGTATTCGCCGATGAGAATGCCGACCCCGAACTGTATTGCCAACAGCACGGAGAAGGCGGTCGTCCCGAATGCGTGCTGCGGTCCCCAGGTGAACGGGTAGAGCCGGGCCGGGATGCCGTCGGCGGCGATGATGACGCCCCAAAAAATCTGGCTGATGAGCGCCAGCCGCCACTGCACCCACGTCAACGGAAGCCGATCGATCCGGGCTGCGATGCGGCCCGATCCACCGTCGCTCGATGCTGGCATGTCCACGATCGTCTCCCCCCTCCAAGCCGTTCTGCTTTTTGCGTGAGGCACTTGACGGTCGAGCCGCGCCCATGGTCGCGGCGACCGGGCTGGTTGCGCCTGCAGTCTCCGGACCGGCCGGCGACTCTGTCAACTATCTAAGCCGTCATTCTCCGGCCGCCTGGCGTCCGGATTGCGGAGGCGATCAGCCCATAGTCGCAGCAGCCTTCAGGCGGAGGCTGCGCCGTCGATGGCGATCTCCGCGCCGGTGATGTAGGCGCTGTCGTCGGAGAGCAGGAACAGCACGAGCTGCGCCACTTCCTCGGCGCGGCCTTGTCGGCGCAGCGGCACGCGCTGCAGCCGTTCGGCGTTCTCCGCCGGCGAGCGTACCTTGAGCATCTCGGTGTCGATCGGGCCGGGATGCACCGAGTTCACCCGGATCTTGCGCGGCGCGAGGTCGATCGCGGCCGATTTCGTCATGCCGCGCAGCGCCCATTTCGTCGCGCTGTAGGCGAAGGCGCCGGGCGAGCCTTGCAGGCCGGCGACCGAGGAGATGTTGACGATGGCGCCCCCGCCGGCGCGTTCCATCGCCCCCACGACCGCCTTCATGCCGAGGAAACAGCCGAGCTGGTTGATCCGCACATGCCGCTCGAACAGGGCGGCGTCCGTCTCGAGCAGGGTCGCGGGCTGATAGATCCCGGCGTTGTTGACCAACCCATGTAGACCACCCAGCCGCTCCGCCGCCTCGACCGCGCGCGCCCAGTCCGCCTCCGCCGTGACGTCCTGCCGCAAGAACACGGCGGCTGGCCCGAGTTCGCCGGCAAGGCGCTGTCCCTCGTCCTCCAGCACGTCCCCGAGCACGACGCGCGCGCCCTCCGCCACCAGCATCCGCGCTTCCGCTGCGCCCTGTCCGCGCGCGCCCCCGCTGATGAGCACGACCTTGTTGTCGAAACGCGCCATCGCATTGTTCCTTCTTGCTCTACCGAACGAACCCTGCGCTGCGCGGCAGAAAGAGCGACAGCTCGGGGATGCAGATGATCAGCATCAGCCCGACCAGCAAGGCGAGCAGGTACGGCCAGTAGTGGCGGGCGTGCTGCATCACGCCGACATCGGCGAACCGGAGCGCCATCAGCAGGCCGACGCCCATCGGCGGCAGGAACAGGCCGATGCCGACCGCGGCGGTCTGCACGATGTCGAAATGGATCGGGTGAATGCCCATCCTGGTCGCGATCGGAAACACCACCGGGATCAGCACCACCGCCGCCGGCAAGCCTTCCAGCACCATGCCGAACAGCATGGTCATCAGCGCGACACCGAGCAGGAACAGCCAATGCGTGCCCTCGAGCGGCGCCAGCACCTCGCCGAGCAGGCGCGGTACCTCCATGACGCCCATCAGATACTGGAAGATCGTTGCCACCGCGAGCAGGAACACCACCGAGGCGGTCAGCACCCCGCTCTCGTAGGCGATCCCGGCGATCTCGCGCCAGCTTACGTTGCGGTAGTACAGCCGGGCGGCGAGCAGCGAATAGAGTGCGACCACCGCGCCCGCCTCGGTGGCGGTGAACGCGCCCATGTAGAAGCCGCCGAGGATCACCACCGGAACCACCAGCGGCACCGCCGCGTGCCGCAGCGCACGGAGAAAGTTGTGCCAGCTCGGGCGCGTGTCCTTCGGCCAGCCGAGGAGCTGCGCCTGCACGAGCACCAGCACGCAGAGGCACGCGCCGATCGTTGCGGCCGGGATAAATCCGGCGAGGAACAGCGCCACCGCCGAGGTATTGGTCACGGCGCTGATCACGATCATGAAAATCGCCGGCGGCACCAGCATCCCCATCGCGGTTCCCGCCGCGATCAGCGAGGCGCCGTCCTCCGCGCGGTAGCCGGCGCGCCGCAGCGGCGGCATCAGCGCCGAGCCGAGCGCCGATACCTCCGCCATCTTGGAGCCGCAGATGTCGGAGAAGAAATACGAGACGACGATCACCGACATGCCGAGCCCGCCGCGCAGCCAGCCGACCATGGCGCGGGCCAGCTCGACCAGCGCGTTCGACATGCCGCAGCGCTCCATCAGCGACCCGGCAAAGACAAAGGACGGGATCGCGAGCAGCACCCAGTTCTGCGAGCCGCCGATCATGCTCGATGCGACCATCTGCAACGGATAGTGGCCCAGCAGCAGGCCGACGACGCCGGCGACGCCAAGCGCGAACACGATCGGCAACGACAGCGCGAGCAGGACGACGAACACCAGCGCGGTTGCGGCAAGGACCATGGTTATTCCAGCACGTCCGCGAAGCTGTGCTCCGTCCGCCGCCGCATGGTGCCGAGCGCGTAGAGCACGATGAGAATGCCGCCCGCCACCGCGGCGCCGTACAGCCAGCCCAGGCTGATCTCGAGGGCGGGCGAGGCGAGCTCCTTGTTCAGCAACAGGAGCTTCCACCCGAGCCAGGCGACCAGTGCGCCGAAGGCCGCGATCAGCAGATGGTTGAACGTCTGGATCGCCCGTTGCGCGCGGGCCGGCAGATGCGGGGTCAGCAGCGTCAACGTGAAATGGCTGCGCTCGGCGATGCCGACCGCGGCGCCGACCAGCGTGAGCCACGCCAGCGCCAGCTCGCCCACCTCCTCGACCCAGAAGAAATTGACCGGGTCCATGTCAAGGAAGTCGGTGATCTCCACCATGACGTAGCGCAGGAACACGCCGACCAGCATCACTCCGATGGCCGCCAGCACGAGCCCGCCCACCACGACCTTCGGCACCGCGAGCACGACCCGGAACCGCGAGGCGGAGGGATCGCTGCTCACCATCGGCCCTAGACTTTCGTGGCGACGATCAGATCCCAGAGCTCGGGATTCTGCTTCTGGTAACTCGGCCAGATCTTGTCCTGTGCGGCCTTCTTGAAGGCGGCGATGTCGGCCTGATTGACGGTCATGCCGTGCGGCTCAAGCTGCTCCTTGGCGGCGGCCAGGGTATCGACGCTCTCGGTCGCGCGGCGGATCATTGCCTGCGCCTCCATCGAGGTGTCGATCAGCAGCTTCTGCTGGTCCGGTGTCAGTCCCTGCCAGACCGCCAGATTGATTACGTTGACCGTCGGAGTGTAGTTGTGCGCGGTCATCGAGAAGTATTTGGAAACTTCGTACGCTTTCAGCGGCGCCATGTTGACCACCGGAAGATCGGCCCCGTCGATCACGCCCTGCTGCGCCGCCGTGATCACCTCCGCCCACGGCATCGGCACCGCCACGCCGCCAAGGCCGTTGATGGTGTCGGCGTAGACCTTGGCGAGTTGCACGCGGAGCTTGAGGCCGCGCAGGTCGCGAGGCTCGTTGATCGGCCGGCGGTTGTTGAAGACGTGGCGAAACCCGTAGTCGAAGAAGCACAGCACCTTGACGCCGTACTTTTCCTGAAATGTCCGGTCGAGTTTCTGTCCGATCGCGCCGTTGAGAAGCCGATAGGCCTGGTCGTAGCTGCTGACCAGGTACGGAACCAGGAAAACACCCATTTCGGGAAAGACGGTGGCCGACGCGCCGGCTGGATTGCCGATCGCGACGTTGCCCGCCTTCACCGCGTTCATGATCTCGATTTCTTTCGACAGGAGCGTCGCACCCTCGAAGTCGACCACCAACGCGCCGTTGGATTTGTTCGTCACCTGCTTGGCGAACCAGTCGAACGCGACCGCGGCGGATTCCGGCTTGGGATTGATATGAGCGAACACGAGTTTTTTGGGCGCGGTCTGCGCAATCGCCGGCGCCCGACCGAGCGCCAGGATGCCGGCCAGCCCGCCCGTCCCACGGAGCAGGGCGCGACGCGACGGGACGGCGAGGTCAGCTATGGTCACGCGACGTCTCCCTAATCTTTCTACTTTGCCTTGGATGTAGACGAAGCGTCTCATGGCGGCAACGCGCCCGTAGGCCGGAGAGACGCTGAGCACTCGCCGAGAGCTGGCCCCCTGCGAGCGCACCTTTTGCTTGAGCCCGTCGTGGGTGCGGGGAATCTGCCGAGCTTGGTTGCAATAATGACACTTCGGTAAAACCGGAAGTGGCCGGTTGAGAGGCGACGCACCTCTCTCCACCTCATTCTTGGCGCGCATGGCAGGACTACACACGTTTGTGTTTGTTTGGGCCGACGAATAAGTCATATACGTCTTGTGCGTTGCAGCAAACCACCGCTGCATACGACGCGATTTTTGGGAACGGGGTAGAAAATCATGGCAGATACAAATCCGCAGGCCAACAAGGGCGCCGAAGCGACCCGTCAGGGGGCCCAGGCGGCCCAGCAGGCCGGTCAGGCGACCAGCGAGGCGATGCGCAGAGTGGGCGAAATCAGCGGTGAGGCGGTTCAGCGCGGCAGCCAGGCCGGCAGTGATGCCGTGCAGCGCGCCGGCGACGCGGCGAGCGAGACGCTGCGGCGGGGTTCCGAGGCGCTTGCCGATACGCAGCGGCAGTTGGTCCAGCAGGCGGCGGAGCGCTTCGAGGAAGTGAGCCGGAAGGTTGCCAAGGCCGCTCAAGGCACGACCGAGGACGTGCGTGCATTCATGACGCTGCCGAACGCTGCCAATGGCGGGCTGCAGGATCTGCGTCAGAGCATGACCGGGCTCATCGAGGGCGTGGTGCGGACCAACCTGCGTGCCACGCAGGAGCTGTTCCAGCTCACCAACCCGAGCGCGCTGGTTGAGCTGCAGCAGCGGTTCGTGCGCGAGTACCTGGACGCGCTGATGCAGGGCACTGCCACGCTGGTCCGGGCCACCCGTCGCACCGCCGACGAGACGCTGCGTCCGCTCGAGCAGCAGATCGAGCAGCGCCGCGACCGCCAGTTCCAGCAGGCGGCGGAGTAACCCGCTTTCGTCGAGGGGCAGGTCCTGAGTTAACGCTGGCCTGATCTCAATACCGACGTGACCCGGCGGCCGGCGCATTCGAGGATGCGCCGGCCGCTTGCGTTTGCGCGCTGTCGGCACCGCCGTACGTGGCCCGCCGCCTGCGGCGACATCCGTTGCCCATATCGGCGTAGCGTGACGGTGTTTCGTCCTCCTCGGGGCGGGGGTAAGCTCCACCCGCGACAAGGGGTTCGAAATGGCGACGTTGGACATCGCGGGCGGGAGCTTGGACTACGAGCTGACGGACCTTGCGGCGCCGTGGCTCACGACCGTCGAGACCGTGGTATTCCATCACGGCGTCGGTGCGACGAAGGGCATCTGGGCCGAGTGGCTGCCGGCTTTGGTGGACCGCTATCGAGTGTTGCGCTTCGACATGCGCGGCCATGGCCGCTCGACTTGGCCCGAACGCGATCCGACGATCACGCTCGACGAATTGACCGACGATCTGTTCGCGGTCATGGACGCCGCCGGCGTGTCGCGCGGCCATCTCGTAGGTAAGTCGATCGGCGGCACCATCGTCCTGAACGCCGCTCTCAGCCGCCCCGATCGCGTCGCTTCGCTCACCATCAGCAACGGTGCGCATGTCGGTGCGAGCATCCAGTCAGTGCAGGACTGGCGGGAGGTCATTGCGGCGCGTGGCATGGCGGGCTGGTCCGCCCACATGATGCCGCGTCGCTTTTTCGATGACGCCGTCAGCCCGGCGCAGCGAAGCTGGTTCGAGGCCGAGCAGGCGAGGGCGCATCCCGTGGCGGTGCAGGAACTGCTCGCGGCGCTGGTCGGTGCCGACCTCAAGGACCGACTGGCCAGCCTGACCGCTCCGACCCTGCTGCTGCATCCGGACAGCTCGCCCTTCATACCGGTCGCCGTGATGGCCGATCTGAAGGAACGGGTGCCGGGCTCCACGCTCAACGTGATCGGTCGCGCGCGGCATGGCATGCCGGTGTCCCATGCCCGGTTCTGCGCCGGATTGCTGCGGGACTTCCTCGACCTCCAACAAGGAGCTGCCGCATGACGGACTACCCGACCGATACCATCCTGGCGCTGCTGGAACGGGGTGAGGCGTCGGCGTCGGCGATCGGCGCGCCCGGCCGCACCGCGCTGACGCATGGCGGCTTGCGCGCCCTCGCTCGCCGTACGGTCGAGGATCTCAACGGAATGGGGATCGGACGTGGCGACCGCGTCGCGATCGTGCTGCCGAACGGGCCGGAGATGGCCACGAGCTTCGTCGCCCTTGCGTCCGGCGCGACGACCGCGCCGCTCAACCCTACCTACCGGGGAGAAGAGTTCAAGTTCTACCTTGACGATCTCAATGCCCGCGCCCTGCTCATCCAGCAGGGAATGGAAAGCCCGGCGCGCATCGTCGCGGCCGAACTCGGCGTCCCGGTCATCGAACTGGTCCCCGAGGCGGGCGGGACCGCCGGCCTCTTCACCCTGCAACCACAGACGCCGCTCGGCGGCGTGCCGCGCCAGGGCGGCGGCGCCGGCCCCGACGACGTCGCCTTGGTGCTGCACACGTCGGGCACCACGTCGCGGCCCAAGATCGTGCCGCTGCGCCACGTCAACGTGACCGCTTCGGCCTACCACATCGGCGAGAGCCTGGCGCTCACGCCCGACGATGTGTGCCTCAACATCATGCCGCTGTTCCACATCCACGGTCTGATCGCGGCCACGCTGTCGAGCCTAGCGTCCGGCGCGTCCGTCTGCTGCACGCCCGGTTTCAACGCCTTCCGTTTCTTCGCGTGGTTCGACCAGGCACGACCGACCTGGTACACGGCGGTGCCGACCATGCACCAGGCGATCCTCGCGCTGGCCGGCCGCAACGCCGAGATCATCCGGCGCGGGCGGCTGCAATTCATCCGCTCGTCCTCCTCGTCGCTGCCGCCGCAGGTGATGACGGAACTGGAAGCAACGTTCAGCGTGCCGGTGATCGAGGCGTACGGCATGACGGAGGCGGCGCACCAGATGGCGTCGAACCCGCTGCCGCCGCGACCGCGCCTTCCCGGCGCTGTCGGGATCGCCGCCGGCCCGGAGATCGCGATCATGGACGAGGCGGGCCGACTGGCTCCGCCCGGCGGGCTCGGCGAAGTGGTGATCCGCGGCCGCAACGTCACCGCCGGCTACGAAAACAACCCCGCCGCCAACGCGGCCGCCTTCACCGGCGGCTGGTTCCGTACCGGCGACCAGGGCGTGCTGGACACAGGGGGCTATCTGCGCCTGACCGGTCGCCTCAAGGAACTGATCAATCGCGGTGGCGAAAAAATCAGCCCCATCGAGGTCGATACGGTGCTGATGGACCATCCGGCGGTGGCCCAATGCATCACCTTCGGGATGCCGCACGACAAGCTCGGCGAGGAAGTCGCCGCTGCCGTCGTTCTGCGCGAGGGCGCCGCCGCCGACGAACACGCGCTGCGCGACTTCCTCGCCACCCGCCTGGCGCCGTTCAAGGTGCCGCGCAAGGTCGTCTTTCTTTCCGAAATCCCGAAGGGAGCCACCGGTAAGCTGCAGCGCATTGGGCTGGCCGAAAAACTCGGCCTCGCGGGATGAAGATCGCCATTTTCGGCGCCGGCGCGATCGGCGGGTTGCTCGGGGTACGGCTGGCGCACGCCGGCGCCGACGTCACCTTCATCGCGCGCGGGCCGCACCTTGCCGCCATGCAGGCGAACGGGGTGACGCTGCTGAGCGGGGGCGAGCGCATCACGGTGCATCCCCGCTGCCTCGCCGATCCCGCGGACGCCGGCGAGCAGGACTACGTGATCGTCACCCTCAAGGCGCACTCGCTGCCGGCTGCGGCGCCCGGCATCGCGCGCATGATGGGGCCGGCCAGTACGCTGGTCACCGGCATCAACGGCGTGCCCTACTGGTATTTCTACGGTCTCGACGGGCCGTGGCGGGACCGGCGGGTGAAGAGCGTCGATCCCGGCGGGCGGTTGTGGGATCTGCTGCCGCCGGCCCAGGCGCTGGGCTCGGTGGTCTATCCGGCGGCCGAGGTGGTCGAGCCCGGCGTTATCGCGCACGGCTACGGCGACCGGTTCAGCCTGGGCGAACCCGACGGCAGCCGCAGTCCGCGCGCCGAGGCGCTGTCGCGGGCGCTGATCGCCGCCGGGCTGAAGGCGCCGGTACGGCCGCGCATCCGGGACGAGATCTGGGTAAAGCTCTGGGGCAACCTGGCCTTCAATCCCGTGTCCGCACTCACCACCGCCACGCTCGACCGGCTCACCGGTGAGCCCGAGCTGCGCGCCGTCGCCAGGGCGATGATGCTGGAGGGCAGGGCGGTCGCCGAGGCGCTCGGCGTGCGCTTTGCGATTGACGTGGACAGACGCATCGACGGCGCGGCGGAGGTGGGCGAGCACAAGACCTCGATGCTGCAGGATCTCGAGCGCGGCCGGCCGATGGAAATTGACGCGCTGCTCGGCGCCGTGGTGGAGCTGGGCGAGGTGGTCGAGCGGCCGACGCCGACCTGCCGCGCCGTCCTCGCCCTGGTCCGTGAGCGCGCCCGACAGGCCGGCTGCTACCCATGACCGCGCCGCCGATCTTCGGCCGCCGCCGCCTCGGCCGCATCTTGCATCACTTCGCCTGAGCGGATTGACACGCTTGTAACGGTCCATCGACGTGAAACCGGCGGGCGCAATGCGAACGTTCTGTTAGATATACTCACTGAGGGCCGCGATTAGCCAACCGCCGCCGCAGGAGGTTATCAAATGCGAAGTCATTCGGGATTGTTCGGTGCCTGTCTGGGAGTCCTCATCGGGGGCGCTGTCTTCTTCGACGATGTCGGGTCTGGGCAGGCAGATCAGGTGGCTCTCGATGATGTCACCACTGCTTACGTGGCGAGCTTCGCTGCGGGCACCGCGGAGTGGCTCGACCGGCTGGGTCCGATTGCTGATGGCCCGTCTTTCTGGGCACTGTCCGACCGCGGTGGTGAGTGACTGAAGCTGCGCCGAAGCGACGGCACGCATCCGGCTTACGGCTTGCTGCGTTGCTCCCGGATGAGCGATCCTGAAACCTACCGGTTTGCCGATGACGGGCGGTTTCCCAACTCGCCGCTGCCGTTGCTGGTCTACCGTAGCGCGCTGCGGCCCGAGCCTGCCACGATCGAGGCGGCGTTCGCGCAGCACGGCTGGTCCGATGGCTGGCGCGACGGGATCTTCGATTACCACCATTTCCACAGCATCGCCCATGAGGTGCTCGGCATTGCCGCGGGCGAGGTGCGGGTCGCGTTTGGCGGCCCGTCCGGCCGGATCGTGAGCGTGCGGGCGGGCGACGTCGTCGTGATCCCGGCCGGTGTCGCCCATCGCAACATGGGCCAGAGCGCCGATCTCTTGGTGGTCGGCGCCTATCCGGGCGGCTCGGACTACGACATCCGTCGCGGCGCTCCGGCGGAACACGCGGCGGCGGTGCGCGCCATCGCCGCAGTCGGAGTGCCCGATCAGGACCCCGTGTTAGGCGCCGAGGGCGGCCTGCGTCGGCTCTGGGCAGAGTGACGGATCGCCGGCGGCTCCGACGCGCCTTGGCAGCTAACGCGGCGCCCCTGTCTGCGCCGCGACGAGCGGCAGCGTCGCGTCGATGATCTGCATGGCGCGGAACCGGTCGCGGCTCGCCAGCGCCCGCAGCGCGTCGGAGATCTGCGCCACCGCCGGGTCGGCGATCGGCCGGTTGGTGGCGTCGTAGGTCACCGAGCGGTCGAGCAGCCGGGTCTGCGCCATCTCCAGCGACTGCTGCGCCTGGCCGGTCCGGCCGGCGGCGAGCGCGCCCCGCGCCGCCTCGAGATACTGCAACGGGGCGGCATCCGGCCCGAGGCGGGGCGTCGGCAGCGATGGCGCGATCGTTGCACGCGTGTCGGCTCGGTCGATGTTGCTCGCCCGCGTCGAATAGGGCGTCGAGCTACCGGCGCGGGCGTCGTAGCCGGGCCGCGCGCCGAGCGGCAGGCCCGCCGCTTCGCCCGCCGCCGGGGGCGGGACGGGAGGCGGGCTATACGGAGGAGCAGCCGGTGCGGCATAGGCCGGCGGGGGTGCGGGGTACGTCGCGGGAGGCGGCCCGGCATAGCCCGGCGGATAGAGCGGAGTGGCGCCGGAGCGGCCCGGCGTCGGCGTATAACTCGGCAACGGCGCGGACCCGTTCGCGGCCGGCGGATACCCGGCCGGAGGCGGTGCGTAGTACGGCGTCGGCGGATAGCCAGGCGGCGAGTAGGTCGGCGCGGGGTAGGCCGGCGGGGAGTAGGGCGGCGGGGAGTAAGACTGTGCAAGCGCCGGCGGTACGGCAAGCGCCGCCAGACTGGCGGCGAGCGGGAGGATTTTGAGGCGCATCAGCCGGAGCTCCTGGCAAGACCTGATGAAATTTGTCGTCGCGGCTGCGTCATCGCCAGCGGCGGTGGAACCACAGCCACTGGTCCGGGTTCTCGCGGATCCAACCCTCCAGCGTGCTCGTGATCAGCTGGGTGGCAGCGGCCACGTCGACGGCACCGTTCGGGTCGCGTGGCAGCGTCAGCGGGCCGACGCTGGAGACGCGGAACTGCCGCCCCCGCAGCCGGACAACGCGGACGCCCACCACCGGACAATCATATTGCCGGGCGAGCCGGGCCAGCGTCGGATTGGCTTTGCAGCGTCGGCCGAAGAACGTGACATCGACGCCGCGCGACCAGTGCTGGTCGACCACCATGCCGAGATGCTCGCCGCGGTTGAGGGCAGCGGCCATCTCGAACACGGCTTCTGTCCGGGCGCGGATCAGACGGCCCATCAGCCGGCTGCGGATGCGGCTGATCTCGGCGGCCACCGCCCGATTGTTCGGCATCCGGTAGACCACCGCCGACGGCAGTCCGTGCGCCGCCGCGGCGACCGCCGGCAGCTCCCAGTTGGCGAGGTGCCCGGCAAACGCCAGCGCCGGCTGGCCGTCATCGCGCAACCGATAGAACAGCTCGACGCTTGCGGGTGCCACGATGATCCGTCCCGCATCGGGCCGGTCGGGGTCGAAGTCCCACAGCGTGTCGAGATGGGCATACTCGCCGACCACCCGGCCGAGGTTCTCCCAGGCTCCACGCAGCGTCGCCTGGATCCAGGCCGCGTCCTTGTCAGGGAACGCGGCGCGCAGGTTGGCCCGACCGATCCGATGCGCCGGCAGCAATGGCCCTAGCCGGCGGGCCGCGGCGCCGAACAGATCGGAGGCCCGGTCCGGGTCGAGGCGCCGCAACAGACCGAACAGCAGGGCCAGCAGACGGCCGAGCAGCGCGTCGCCGATGCCGGCCAGGGCTCGCAGCCCGAGCGGACCTCGCAGGTCAGAGCGAGACAAGGATCTTCCCGAACACGTCGCGATCCTGGAGGCGGTCCAGTCCGGCGCGGAAGTCGTCGAGCCCGTAGCTGGTATCGATCACCGGCCGCACGCCGGCGGCGATGCGCCCGAGGGCGCGCGGCAGGCAGGCGAGGGGCGCCCCGAACGAACCGATGATGCGGTATTGCTGCTGGAACAGCTGCATGAGGTTCATGCTGGCGGACGGTCCTGACGTGGCGCCGCAGGTGACGAGCCGACCGCCGCGCCGCAGCGAGAGCAGCGAGCCATTCCAGGTGTCGGCGCCGACGTGCTCGAACACCACGTCCACGCCCTTCTTGCCGGTGAGCCGGCGCACCACGCCCTCGAAACGGTCGCGACGGTAGTTGATGACGTGGTCGGCGCCCAGCGCGCGCGCCTTCTCCCCCTTCTCGTCGCTGCCGACGGTGGTGATCACCGTGCAGCCGAGTGAGCGGGCGATGCGGATCGCGATGCTGCCGATCCCGGAGCCGCCGGCGTGGACCAGGATGGTTTCACCCGGTTCGAGTTGCGCATTGTCGAACAGCATGTGCTCGACGGTGGCGTACGCCACCGGCACGCAGGCGGCGTCCTCCAGGGAGACGTTTTCCGGGACCGGGACCGCCAGCCGGGCGGGGTGGTTCACCAGTTCCTGCGCAAAGCCGCCGACGTGAAAGCCGCGCACGCCGCCCGGGTTCTCGCAGAGATTGTCCCGTCCGGCTCGGCAGAACCGGCAGGCGCCGCAGGTCAGCGCCGCGTAGGCGATCACGCGCTGGCCGGTGCCGATGCCGTCCACGTTGGGGCCGATTGCGACGACCTCGCCCGCCGCCTCCGCGCCCACGGTCAGCGGGTATTGCCGCTTCGCGAACGCCATGCCGCGAAAGCCCCAGACGTCGATGTGGTTCAGCGAGACGGTGCGGATGCGGATCTGCACCTCGCCCGCCGCCGGCGGGGGCGGGGGCGGGCACTCGATGAGCGCGATGTCACGGTCGGCGCGGAGCTGGAGCGCACGGATTGGGGCCATAAGCGTGGTTCCTGACAAGATCACCTATGCCCGGACGGTCCTTACCTAAGGTACTGAACCTTCCAACCTGGTCATGCCCGGACTTGATCCGGGCATCCATGCTGCGGCGCGTGCCGGGTGATGGATTGCCGGGTCAAGCCCGGCAATGACGCTGGGCTGTCAGCACCTCAATGAGGAAGTCCTGGCATACAAGCGTATGATTATCGAGCTAGGCGCGCTGCACCCCGATCGACGCCGAGAGGCCGCCATCGACCGGGATTGCCGCGCCCGTCACATAGGCCGCTTCCGCCGTGCTGAGAAAGCCCACGACCGCCGCGACCTCCTCCGGCCGGGCGTAGCGGGCAGCGGGGATCTGCGCCTCGGTCGTCGCCCGGTGCGCCGCGAACGGCGCCAGCATGTCGGTGTCGACGAAGCCGGGTGCGACGTAGTTCACCGTCACGCCCCGCCGCGCGGTCTCGATGGCGAGCGTGCGCACGTAGCCGAGCAGCGCCGCCTTCGAGGCCGCATACGCCGCGTTGCCCTGGCTCGCCTGCAGGCCGAGAACCGAGCCGATGGCGATGATGCGCCCCGCCCGCGCTCGCGTCATCGGACGGACCACCGCGCGACAGATGCGCGCGAATGCCCAGAAATTAACCTGCATGGCCCGTTCGGCGGCATCCTGATCCATCATCGCGGCCAGCGCGTCATAGGTCGTGCCGCCGACCTGCACCAGCGTCGCGAACGCCTCGTCCTGGTCGAGTCGGGCCGCGAAGGCGTCCACTGCCGGCCGGTCCGACAAGTCGAGCAGTTGGGCCGCAAAGTCCGCTGCCGGGCAGGTTTCGCGCAGGGCGGCAAGCCCGGCCTCGATCTCCAGCGGGCTGCCGGAGCGGAAGGTGAAGGTGACATCCGCCCCGCGCGCGGCAAGCTCGCGCACCACCGCGGCCCCGATCCCGCGCCGGCCGCCGATGACGAGGGCGCGCGGCCGTGTTTCCGCCATCAGGGGAGAGCCATCAGCCGGGCGCCGCGGCCAGCACGAGGCAGGCGTTCTGGCCGCCGAAGCCGAAGGAGTTCGAGATCGCCCGCGTCACCGTGGTGTCGCGCGCCACGTTCGGGACGCAGTCGACGGGCAGCGCCGGATCGGGGATTTCGTAGTTGATGGTCGGCGGCAGCAACCCGTGCTGCATCGTGAGCAAGGTGAACACCGCCTCGATCGTGCCGGCGGCGGTCAGCGTGTGACCGATCATCGACTTGTTGGACGAGATCGGGATCGACGACGCCCGCTCGCCGAATACGGCGGACACGCCGAGCCATTCCATCTTGTCGTTTTCCGGCGTGCCGGTGCCGTGCGCGTTGATGTAGCCGATGGCGTCCGGCGCCACCCCGGCGTCCGCAAGCGCGTGGCGCATGCAGGCGATGATCGGCTTGCCGTCGGGGCTCGACCGTGTGCGGTGGAAGCTGTCGGCCATCTCGCCGCATCCCTCGATCACGCCGAGGATGCGGGCGCCGCGCGCCCGGGCATGGGCCAGGCTCTCCAGCACCAGCGCGCCGGCGCCTTCCGCCATGACGAACCCGTCGCGATCCTTGGAGAACGGCCGCGCCGCCGCTTCCGGCGGGTCGTTGCGCGCCGACAGGGCCGACAGCAGCGTGAACCGGATCAGCGATTCCTGCGTGACCGAGGCGTCGGTGCCGACGCACCAGCGCCGCCTCGGTCTCGCCGCGGCGGATCGCCTCGACCCCGAGCTGGATCGCGGTCGCGCCCGAGGCGCAGGCGGTGGAGGTGGCGACCGGCGAGCCCTTGGTGCCGAACCGGTCGGCCAGATGCTCGGCGACCGAGCCGAACAGGAACCGCTCGTGCCAGCGGACGAAATCGCCCGTGCTCGCCGCCCGCATCAGGTCGTCGTAGCTGACCGCCTCGTTCGCACCCGACGCGGCGGCGAGCGCGCGGCGTTGCGGCCAGTCGATCTCCACGGGCGGCACGGCCAGGAACAGCGGACCGGGAAAATCGCCCGGACGGCCGATCCCGGATTGGCTGATCGCCTCCTCGATCACCACCCGGCCAGCGCCTCGGTCTGCGCCGCGGCGCTGGGTTCCTCGACGGCGACGAAATCGATCGTGCCGGCGATCGTGGTGCGCAGACCGTCGATCGGGAAGCGGGTGATCCGGCGGATGCCCGACACGCCCGGCCGTCAGCGCGCCCCAGTTGTCCGGCTTGCCCTGCGCCCAGCGAGGTGAGCACACCCATCCCGGTCACCACGACGACCGGGCGGCCCTGGTCGTGATCCGTACCCGCCATGACCGTCTCCGCTCGCTATGCCGCCTCGACGAGGCGCCAATCCCTCGCCGCGCCAATGGCCCCATGAGGTCGACGAACGAGCCTGCTTCGGGCGCCGGCTTCGTGCTGACGGCCTCGGCCGCCTCCAGCGGCGCGAACAGCTCGCCCCGGCCGAGCGACATCGCGGCCAGCGCCAGGGTGGCCGGAAACGACGGCTCCATCGAATGCCCGAGCGCCGTCGCGGCGGCCCGGATCGGCAGCCCGAGCCGGTCGAGCAAGGCGCGCTCCTCCGCGGTCGCCGCTTGCGCGCCGGACGCGCCGGAGATTACCGCGTCGGCGCGGCATCCCGCGGAAGGTGGCAAGCTGCCGCTCGGCGTTGGCGGTGGCCTCGCCCGGCGCGCGCCGGCAGCGGTCGGTCGCCACCCCGGCGAGGCGCGCCAGTGGCCGGGCGCCGCGCGCCTCGGCATGGGCCCGGCTCTCGAGGACCAGGAAGCAGCCGACCGAGCCCAGGACAGTCCGCCGCCCTCGGACTGGCGCGCCCAGATCCGGCGCACGCGCCCTGCCAAAGCGTGCTTGCCCAGCGCGTCGTGCAGAAGGCAGTCGGGCCGCTCGGCG
The DNA here is from genome assembly GCA_963719345.1 of uncultured Alphaproteobacteria bacterium. Lineage (GTDB taxonomy): Bacteria > Pseudomonadota > Alphaproteobacteria > Acetobacterales > Acetobacteraceae > CAVRCA01. Next base: position 1,149,894 of record CAVRCA010000001.1, on the reverse strand, counting down.
TTGTAGGAGCCGCCGACGAGGATCAGCTCGCCCTGTCCCGCTCCGATCCGGGCGCAGGCGATGCGCACGGCATCGGCGCCGCTCGACTTCCTCGCCCATGAAGGTGCGCGACGAGCCGACCACGCCGTGCACGATCGAGATGTTGCCGGCCAGCAGGTTGGACAATTGGGCCAGGAACAGCGTCGGGCGGAGGTCCGCCACCAGCTGCTCGTTGAGACAGCACCTCCGGATCGGCGGCGTGGGGCAGGGCCGGCAAGGATCGCGCCGTCCACCGCGTAGTCCCGCTCGCCGCCGCCGGCCGCGACGATCATGTCCATCCGGCCGAGCAGCGCGGCGTCGCCCTTCACCCCGGCCTGGTCCAGCGCCAGCCCGGCGGCATAGGTGCCGATCCGCTGCCATGGCTCCATCTGGCGTTGGTCGCCGCGCTTGGGGATCTGGAGTCGAACGCCAGCGGCACCATCGGATGCACCGGAAACGGCGCGAAGCGCTGCGCATCGACCACCGGGACGAAGCCGTCCAGCCGGTTCAGCGCCGCCCAGTGTGCGTCGAGTCCCTCGCCCAGCGAGGAGACCAGGCCGATGCCGGTGATCAGCACGTCGCGCCCGGCGTCGGCATTTCCGGGCCGCCGCCGATCAGCTTCTCCGGCATCCGCACGCGGCGAGCCGTCGCGAGCAGTTCGCGTCGTGCCACCTCGTTGGGGAACGGCAGCACGCGATAGGTGATTTCCGCGTCCGCCACCTTCCTGTCCTCGGCCGCGGATATGGCCGGCGACGACGGCATAGCCGGAGCCCTCATGCACCAGCCGCACCTCGGTTTGCAGCGACTCGCCCGGGGTCACGAAGCTGCGCAGCTTGGCCTTCTCGACCTGGGCCAGAAACGCCATCCGCTCGAACCCGCCGAGCGCCAGCACCAACCAGCCGCCGGTCTGCGCCATCATCTCGATCATCAGCACGCCCGGCAGAATCGGATAGCCCGGGAAATGCCCCTCGAACACCGGACTCGCCTCCGGCACGACGCAAATGCGCCCGCACCATCCCCGCCGCCGGGTCCAGCGCCTCGATCCGGTCGACCATCTGGAAATACTCAAGCCGCATCCGGCGCGCCAGTCGGTGTGATTACTCGGTGCGGTCAGGCGGCCTTCGCCGCGACCAGGTGATCGATGTTCTCGCACAGATTGTCACAGCACGAAATACTGGTCGGACGAGACCTTTCCCTCGTTGACCTCCTGCGTCCATTGCTTCAAGCGGCATCTTGATGCCGAACGCCTTGTCGATGGCGAAAGCGACATCGAGAAAGTCGAGACTGTCGATGCCCGAGATCGTTGATCGCGTGGCTTTCGGGCGTGATCTTCTCCCGCGGTATGTCGCAGGTCTCCGAAATGATCCCGGCAACGGTGTCGAACGTGGAAGACATCAGCGCGGCCTCGCTCAGCTGCGGGTCAGGCAGGATAAGCCAGGCGGCCTCCCGCGTCAGTTGGGGCGGCAGTAACACCACAGGGTCGCCCGCGCCGCAAGGGCCGGGCGGCGCCGGATGGCCCGCAAGGTGCTGACGCGAAACGTGCTACTTCCAATGCCCCGGCAACCAGACCCAGCCGCTTGGACCGATGGTCCAGTAGCCCGGCTGCCACAGTTGCCCTTGCCCCAGTTGCTGGACATAGGCGCCGGAATACCAGACGTAAGCCGAGCCGTTCCACTCATAGTGCCCGGGCTGCCAAACGAGCTGCGTGGCCGACACCGGCGGCTTCGGCACCACCTCGACCGCCGCCGTTGGCACCGGCGGGTAGGGGTTGGCGGCGGGCACACGGGCGACGCACGCGGCGAGGATGCCGCAGCTCAGCACCACACTCAGCCCGACGCGCAAGCGGCCTCAACTCTGGTCCACCCGGTTCTCCTGTTCTTCGATCAGAGCGGCAACAGCAGGGTCGCGACCGCCTGCGCCGCGATGCCCTCGCCGCGGCCGGTGAAGCCGAGCCGCTCCGTCGTCGTGGCTTTGACGGACACCCGATCGGCAGGGACGCCCAGCAGTTCGACCAGCCGCGCGATCATTGCCGGCGCGTGCGGCGTGATCTTCGGTCGCTCGCAGATCAGGGTGACGTCGATATGGCTGAGCACGCCGCCGCGCGCGGCGATCCGGCCCGCCGCGTGGCGCAGGAACACGGAACTGTCCGCGCCTTGCCAAGCTGCCTCGGAGGGCGGGAAATGGCGGCCGATATCGCCCTCGGCCAGCGCGCCGTAGATCGCGTCGCATAGCGCGTGGATGCCCACATCGGCATCCGAGTGACCGGCCAGCCCGCGGGGATGCGGCACCTCGACGCCGCACAGCACCAGCCGCCGCCCGTCGGCGAAGGCGTGGACGTCGAACCCGGTGCCGACACGCGGCGCCAAGCCGCCCAGCATCGTCCGCTCCAGTCGCACGCGATCCTCCGGATAGGTCAGCTTGATATTGTCCTCGGACCCGGGCACCAGCAGGACCGTCTCGCCGGCCGCTTCGAGCAGGGCGGCGTCGTCGGTCGCGCTCGCGCCTTCCTGCGCGCGATGCAGGCGGAGGATGGCCGCGAACCGGAAGGCCTGCGGGGTCTGCGCCCGGTAGAGGCCGTCGCGGGCCACGGTGCCGACGATTGCCCCCGCGGCGGCGCGCTTGAGGGTGTCGGCTACCGGCAGGGCCGGAATAGCCCCGGCGGCCCGGTCGAGCGCCGCCAGCAGATCGGGTACGGTGTGCGGCGGAATGACCGGCCGGGCCGCGTCGTGGATCAGCACGATGTCGGGCGCGTGCGGCGCCAGGGCTTCCAATCCGGCGCGCACGCTCGCCTGGCGCGTTTCGCCGCCCGGCACCGGCGGCAGATGCGGCAGGCCGTCCAGCGCCGCGGCGATCGCGGCGGCATCGCCGACCGGCTGGAGCAGCGGCGCGTGCGTCACGAGCGCGGCCGCCGCGTGGCGCAGCACGGGCTGGCCGGCGATGACGAGGAACTGTTTTGGGGTCGGGGCGCCGAAACGGCTGCCCGAGCCGCCGGCGACGAGAATGGCTGCGATGCGCACCGCCGCAAACTCACCGGCCCCCGGCGTCCCGTCAACCGGATTGCAGGGTGACACAACGGAGACTACGATGCTCAATTCATGAGCAATTGCGAGTCCCCCTCCTGTCCGGCCCCGCCGCGCTTCGATCTGCGACCGATCGATCTCGGGTCCGGCGTGCGCATCGAAACCCCGGTGATCCTGGCGCCGATGTCCGGCGTCACCGACCTGCCGTTCCGTCGCCTAGCCAAGCAGCAGGGGGCCGGGATGGTGGTGTCGGAAATGATCGCGTCGTGGGCGATGGTGCGTGAAAATCGCAACACCTTGCGGATGGCCGAGGTGGATGACTGCGGCGGGGTCTCCGCCGTGCAGCTCGCCGGCTGCGACCCGGCGGCGATGGCCGAGGCGGCCCGGCTCGCGGTCGATCGCGGCGCCGACCTGATCGACATCAACTTCGGTTGCCCGGTGAAGAAGGTCGCGGTGGGCCAGCAGGCCGGATCGGCGCTGATGCGCGACGAGGCCGCCGCCGCCGCCATCCTCACGGCCACCGTCGAGGCGGTCAGGGTCCCGGTCACGCTCAAAATGCGGATGGGGTGGGACCATGCCAGTCTGAATGCGCCGCGTCTCGCGCGGATCGCGCAGGATTGCGGCATCCGCATGGTGACGGTGCACGGCCGCACTCGCCAGCAGTTCTACACCGGCACGCGCCGATTGGGGGTTCGTGGCCGCGGTCAAGGACGCGGTGGCCATCCCAGTGATCGTCAACGGCGACATCGTGACCGAGGATGACGCCGCCGAGGCGCTCGGCCGCTCGGGCGCGGACGGGGTGATGATCGGGCGCGGCTGCTACGGCCGGCCCTGGTTTCCGGCCCAGGTGGCAACGTTCCTGCGCACCGGCCGCCGTGCCCCCGAGCCGCCCCTCGCCGGCCAGAAAGAGCTGCTGCTGGCGCACTACCGTGCCGTGCTCGCGCATTTCGGCCGGGATGCCGGCATGCGGCTGGCGCGCAAGCACCTCGCCTGGTATTCGCGCGGCCTGCCGTGCTCGGCCGAGTTCCGTGCCGTGGTCAACCGGCTGGCCGACGCCGATGCCGTCATCCGTCTGGTGCACGGTTTCTACGACCCCCTCATTGCGCGGGGAACCTGCCGCGAGCCGTGCGCCGCCGACCTGCTGGCGGAGGCGGCATGATCAAGTCGGTGCTGCGCAAGCGGGCCTTGGCGGTGGTCGCGCCGCCGCCCGAGCCCACCCGGCTGCCCGAGGCGGCGCTGATCCTGGGCGCCATGCCGGTTCCGGTGGTGTTGCTCGACGAGCAGAACCGGTTCGTCTACGTCAATCAAGCCGCCGAGCAGTTCGTCGGCATCTCCGCGATCCAGCTCGCGCCGATGCGGCTTGAGGACCTGCTGCCGCATGACAGCCCGATCTTCGGTCTGATTGCCTACGCCCGGCGGGGCGAGGTCACGGTGTCCGACCATGATCTCACATTGGAGGGCCCACGGTTCCGCAAGCGCGGGATCACCGTCCAGGCGACGCCGGTGCCCGAGATCCCCGGCGCGGTGCTGCTCGTCATGCAGGACGCTTCGACGGCCCGCCAGCTCGACCGCCAGCTCACCTTCCGCGGCGCGGCGCGCAGCGTGACCGGCATGGCCGCCATCCTGGCGCACGAAGTCAAAAACCCGCTCTCCGGCATCCGCGGCGCCGCCCAGCTGCTCGAGAGCAGCGTCGCCGAGGCCGACCGCGAGCTTACCTTGCTGATCCGCGACGAGGCGGACCGCATCCGCGAGCTGGTGGACCGGATGGAGATGTTCGGCGAAAAGCCGATCGAGCGGACCGCGGTCAACATCCACCGAGTGCTCGAGCACGTGCGCAAGCTGGCGCAGAGCGGGTTCGCCCCGCACATCCGGTTCAGCGAGGTCTACGACCCGTCGCTGCCGCCGATCTGGGGCAATCGCGACCAGCTCGTGCAGGTGCTGCTCAACCTGGTCAAGAACGCCGCCGAGGCGATCACCACGGCCAACAACCCGCATGGGGAAATCGTGCTCTCGACCGCTTTCCAACAGGGGATGCGGGTCGCCATGCCGGGCTCGCGCACCCGCATCGACCTGCCGCTGCTGGTTTGCGTGCGCGACAACGGGCCGGGCATCCCGGACGACATCCGGCCGCACCTGTTCGAGCCGTTCGTCACCTCCAAGCCCGCCGGCAACGGTTTGGGCCTGGCGCTGGTGGCCAAGATCGTCGGCGACCACGGCGGATTGATCGAGGTTGACAGCCGGCCGGGCCGGACCGACTTCCGCCTGCTGCTGCCGGTGGTGGTCGACGAAGATTCGGACCGGCCGTAAGCGAGGCTTTCGCGTGTCATGACGTTGCCTACCGTTCTCGTCGCCGATGACGATCGATCGATCCGGACGGTGCTGACCCAGGCGCTCGGTCGCTCGGGATACCAGGTCCGCACCACGGGCAATGCCGCCACCTTGTGGCGCTGGGTCGAGGAGGGCGAGGGCGATCTGGTGATCACCGACGTGGTGATGCCGGACGAGAACGGTCTCGACCTCATCCCGCGGATCAAGCGGGTGCGGCCTGATCTGCGGGTGGTCGTGATGAGCGCGCAATCCACCCTGATCACGGCCGTCAAGGCGACCCAGCGCGGCGCCTTCGAATACCTGCCGAAACCGTTCGACCTGCAGGAATTGCTGGCCGTGGTCGCAAGGGCGCTGGCCTCGCCGGCGCCGCCGGCCGCCTCGCTCGCCGCCGAGCCGCGGGACGGCGACGAGCCGATGCCGCTGATCGGCCGCAGCCCTGCCATGCAGGAGATCTACCGCACCGTCGCCCGCCTCACGACGGCGGACCTGACCGTGATGATCAGCGGCGAATCGGGACCGGCAAGGAGCTGGTGGCCCGCGCGCTGCACACCTACGGCAAACGTCGCGCCGGCCCGTTCGTGCCGATCAACATGGCCGCCATCCCGCGCGAGCTGATCGAGAGCGAGCTGTTCGGCCACGAGCGGGGCGCCTTCACCGGCGCCACCAACCGCTCATCCGGCCGGTTCGAGCAGGCCAATGGCGGGACGCTGTTCCTCGACGAGATCGGCGACATGCCGCCGGAGGCGCAGACCCGGCTGCTCCGCGTCCTGCAGGAGGGCGAGTTCACCAGCGTCGGCGGCCGCCAGCCCATCAAGGCCAATGTCCGCATCGTCGCGGCGACCCATCGCGACCTGCGCGCGGCGATCCGTCAGGGCCAGTTCCGCGAGGATTTGTTCTATCGTCTCAACGTCGTGCCGATCCGGCTGCCGCCGTTGCGCGAGCGGGTGGAGGACATCCCGCCGCTCGCCTCGCACTTCCTCGACCGGGCGCGCGAGGACGGGCTGCCGGCGAAGACGCTCGACCAGAGCGCGGTCGACCGGCTCCGCGCCCATCGCTGGCCCGGCAACGTGCGCGAACTCGAGAACCTGATGCGCCGGCTCGCCGCACTCTGCCCGGACGAGACGATCAGCGGCGGGATTGTCGACGCCGAGTTGTCGGAAGCGGCGACGCCGGCCGACGAGCCGTCGCCGAGCGCGTCCGGCACCGAGCCGCTCGCGCGCGCGGTCGAGCGGCACACGCGCCAGTTCCTCGCCGCCCATGCCGACGGCTTGGCGCCGCGCGACATGTATGACCGCATCATCGCCGAGGTGGAACGCCCGCTGATCCAGATGACGCTCTCGGCCACCCGCGGCAACCAGATCAAGGCGGCGGCGATGCTCGGCCTGAACCGCAACACCTTGCGCAAGAAGATCCGTGATCTGGAGATCCCGGTGGTTCGGGGGCTGGCGTGAGCACGGGTTTCCCGTGTCCGTCACCCCCGGGCTTGGTCATCGGGTCCGTCGGCCCGTGAACGTCTCGCCGGCTCCCGAGGCGCTGAAAGCGGCACGCGGCGACAGCGCCGGCCAGCTCGAGCCGGGCGTCCGCTCGACGGCGCGCCGGCTCGCCGACCTGCTGTTCGGCAAGGCCGTCACCTTGCTGCTGGTGGCGATCGCGCTGGCGCTCGGGATCACCACCTTCGTCGTGCTGGCGCGCGGCGCTCCCCTCGCGCTCAAGCAGAACGTCGGCGTCGGCATGGTGCTGGCGAACCTCTCGGTGCTGCTGCTGTTGGGCGCGGTGCTCGCCGGGCGGCTGACCCGCGTCTGGGTCGAGCGGCGGCGCGGCTCGGCGGGGGCGCAGCTGCACGTTCGGCTGGTGATGCTGTTCAGCGTCGTGACCGTCGTGCCGACCATCGTCATCGCGGTGTTCGCCACCGCATTCTTCCATTTCGGTATTCAAACCTGGTTCAACGACCCGGTGCGCGCCGCGCTGAACGAATCGCTGCAGGTCTCGCGCGGCTATCTCGAGGAGCACGAGAACAACATCCGCGCGACCGCGCTCGAGATGTCGAACGACCTCACCCGCGCCGGCACCTTCCTCTCCGCCGATCCCGACACGTTCGGCCAGTTCCTCGCCAGCCAGACGGCGCTGCGCGGCCTGACCGAAGCGGTGATCTACGAGCCTGTCACCGGCCAGGTGATCGCGTCGGCGGGGGTGCTGGCCGGCATCGGGGCCGAGCCGCCGCCGACGTGGGCGACCGAGCGCGCCAAGACCGGCGACGTCGCCGTGGTTCCGGGCGGCGATCACAGCCGGGTGCGCGCGGTCGTCCAGTTCGATTCGACCCCGCCGCTGATGCTGATGATCGGGCGGCCGATCGACCCGCAAATCCTCGACCACATGGTCAGCACGGAAAACGCGGTCGCCGAGTACGAGCGCCTGGACCACAATCGGTCCTGGTTGCAGCTCGCCTTCGCCTGGATTTTTGCTTTGCTGGCCCTGCTGGTGCTCTCCGCCGCGGTGCTGATCGGGCTGGTGATGGCCAACCAGATCGCCCGGCCCATCGGGCGGCTGATCAACGCCGCCGAGCGGGTCCGCAGCGGCGATCTTGCGACGCGGGTGCCGGAGGCGGCGAGCGAGGACGAAATCGCCGGGCTCTCGCGCGCCTTCAACCGGATGACCGGGCAGCTCGCCGCCCAGCGGACCGAGCTGATGGACGCCTATGGCCAGATCGACGAACGCCGCCGGTTCACCGAGGCCGTGCTGTCGGGGGTCTCGGCCGGAGTGATCGGCCTCGACGGCAAGAGTCGGATCGAGCTGCCCAACCGGGCCGCCGGCCAGTTGCTCGGCATCGACCTGATGGCCGCACTCGGTCAGGACTTGGCGGCTGTGGTGCCCGAATTTGCCGGCCTTGTACGCCAGGCGATGGCGGCTCCCGATCGCGCCCGCACCGAGGAGATCCGCATCGGGCCGCCGAACCATCGGCGCATCCTGCTGGTCAGGGTCGGGGCCGACCGCCAGGACGGCCGGATCGAAGGGCTGGTGGTGACGTTCGACGACATTACCGAGTTGCAGTCGGCGCAACGCAAGGCGGCCTGGGCCGACGTGGCGCGCCGGATCGCGCACGAGATCAAGAACCCGCTGACCCCGATCCAGCTCTCGGCCGAACGGCTCAAGCGGCGGTTTTCCAAGGAGATCACCTCCGACCCGGACACGTTCGTGACCTGCGCCGACACCATCGTGCGGCATGTCGGCGACATCGGCCGCATGGTGGACGAGTTTTCCGCCTTCGCCCGCATGCCGCAGCCGGTGATCCGGCCGGAAAACATTGGCCGGATCGCCCGCGAGGCGCTGATTTTGCAGAAGACCGCCCGGCCGGAGATCGCCTGGACTACCGACATCCCGGCCGACGGTCCGGTGGCGCCGTGCGACCGTCGGCTGCTCGTCCAGGCGTTGACCAACCTGCTGCAGAACGCCGCCGACGCGGTGGCCATGCGGCCGGATGCGGGCCGGATCAGCCTGTCCGTCGCGGTGGCGGAGCAAGAAGTCCACATCGCCGTCGCCGATGACGGGATCGGCCTGCCGGCGCAGGACCGGGCCCAGTTGACCGAGCCATACGTGACGCACAAGCCAAAAGGGACCGGGCTTGGCCTTGCCATCGTCAAGAAGATCATGGAGGACCATGGCGGTCGCATCGTGCTCGACGATCGAATCGAGGGGCCGGGCGCGGTAGCGACCCTGGTTCTGCCGCTGAAGGTTGCCGATGGCGCATGAGATCCTGATCGTTGACGACGAGCCGGACATCCGGCTGCTGGTCGACGGCATCCTGCGCGACGAGGGGTACGATACCCGCCAGGCGGGCGACTCCGACGCCGCCATCGCGGCGTTCCGTGCCCGCCGTCCGTCGCTGATCGTGCTCGACGTCTGGCTGCAAGGCTCGCGGCTCGACGGCATCGGTATCCTGAAGGCGCTGCAAAGCGAAGTGCCGAAGGTTCCGGTGGTGATGATCTCCGGCCACGGCACGATCGAGACCGCGGTGCAGGCGATCCAGGAAGGCGCCTACGATTTCGTCGAAAAGCCGTTCCAGGCCGACCGGCTGCTGCTGGTCATGCGCCGCGCGCTCGAGGCCGCGGCACTTGCCCGCGAGAACGCCGAGCTTCGCCTGCGTGCCGGCCCCGAGACCAGCCTTACCGGCGACAGCCCCGTCATCGCGGCGCTGCGGGCGTCGGTGGAGAAGGTGGCGCCGACCGGCTCGCGGGTGCTGATCACCGGCCCGGCCGGCTCGGGCAAGGAGGTCGCGGCGCGCATGATCCATGCGCACTCGCGCCGCACCGACGGACCGTTCGTGGTGCTGAACTGCGCCGCGCTCAACCCGGCCCGCTTCGAGGAGGCGTTGTTCGGCGTCGAGGCAGGCAACGATCCGCTGGTCCAGCCGCGCCGGGCCGGCGTGCTGGAGCGGGCTCATGGCGGCACGTTGCTGCTCGACGAGGTGTCGGACATGCCGCTGGAGACCCAGGGCAAGATCGTCCGCGCCTTGCAGGACCAGACTTTTGAGCGGCTCGGCGGCTCGGCGCGGGTCAAGGTGGACGTGCGGGTGCTCGCCACCAGCAACAAGGACCTCCATTCGGAGATCGCCGCCGGCCGCTTCCGCGAGGATCTCTATTACCGTTTGGCCGTCGTGCCGCTGCGCATCCCGAGCCTGAAGGAGCGGCGCGAGGACGTCCCCTCCCTGGCCCAGTTTTTCCTGACCCGCTCGGCGGAAAGCTCCGGGATGCCGTCGCGCGAGCTCTCCGCCGACGCGCTGAGCGCGCTGCAGGCGTACGATTGGCCGGGCAATGTGCGCCAGCTGCGCAACCTGATGGACTGGCTGCTGATCATGGCGCCGGGCGGCAGCGGCGACCCGATCCGCGCCGATATGTTGCCGCCGGAGATCGGCTCCAACGCGCCGGCGCTGCTCACCATCGACCCGACGGCCGACATCATGGGCCTGCCGCTGCGCGAGGCGCGCGACCTGTTCGAGACGCAGTACCTGCAGGCGCAGCTGCTGCGCTTTGGCGGCAATATCAGCCGCACCGCCCAGTTCGTCGGCATGGAGCGCAGCGCACTGCACCGCAAGCTCAAGCAGCTTGGGGTTAATTCCGATGATCGGGGTGGGTGAGCAAGCGGAGAAGGCTTCGGAGACCGCGTCGATGCGGCTGAGGGTTCGCCTCTGCCTACCGCTCCTCTTGCTGCCCAACTGCGGCGCTGTCTTGGCCGAATCACTGCTGCCCGCTCCGCCCGCGTGTGCCAAAGTCCTTGAGCACCCTGATCGGGGCTGGCTTGCTTTCTTCGACAGCCACAGCGCTGCGCTCACGGCAAGAGCACGGGTGATACTGGAGGAGTTGGCGGCTGCCTTCCGAGAGGACCACGGCCGGTTCATAGGGCTTAACGGAAACACCGATAGCGCCGAAACCACGGCTGAAGACCGTGGACTGGGTCTTCGCCGCGCCGAGGCGGTCGCCGAAGCACTCCGAGAGGCTGGCGTCACACCGAGGGCGATCTACACGAAAGATGTCGGCCAGACCACGCCACTCGGTCCCCAGCTCCCCGACCATTCTGAACCGCAAAACAGGCGCGTCGATCTGATCCCGATGGGAATGCAGAGCGAGAATCGGGGCAGGGCCATCCGAGACTGCAAGGCCTGGATCAAGGCGAGCTGCTTCGGTTCCCTTGCGGCCGACCAGCAGACGCTCTGCATACACGCCCTGAACATACTTGTTCCCGCCGAATGACGCTTAAGAACCCGATCAGATAGTTCTCAAAGTGACAGCCGCCTGACGCCCATCAGGAGAGCGCCACGCCCTCGTAGATGCGCGTGAGCGACAGCTTCGCGTTAATCCCGGGCAGATCGAGATCGCCGTCGCGTTGCTCGCGCACAAGCCAGCCGTCGTCGGAGCGGAGGACAACGAAGGCCAATACCTCCCGCTGTGAAAGCATGATGTAGCGCTGCACGCTGGGCAGATGCATGTACTCGCTGAGCTTGGCGGTGAAATCGGTCTGCTCGGTGCTGTCCGACAGCACCTCGAAGATCACCAACGGGTCGATCAGTTGGCGGCTGCCGATTTGTTGCGGCGATGCCGTGACGACCACGTCGGGGTAGCGCACCCCACGGCCGGTCAGCACCTGTACATCGGGTCCCCAAACCTCGGCTCGGTTTTGGGCGAGATCCTCCAGCAAGCGGGTCAGCCTGCGGCGTATCCTGTCGTGCAGCAGCGTTCCGCCGTTCATCTCGATGATGGTCCTGCCGTCGAACTCATGTCGCGCCTCTTGCTGGCGTTCCCAGGCAAGGAACTGCTCAAGGGTCCAGTCGGGCCGCAGCGCGATGTTCATCGAGCGATCCTCACCCCCGCCTTACGTTCCAGAACAGCGACAACCCCTTCAACGTGCCAGTGAGCGTCCGCTGCTGCACCGTCGGCTGGAAGAACATGCCGAGCGACAGGTAGGGCACGTCGACGAACGCCTGCTGCTGGATCTCGGCGGCAATACGGCGTTGGGTGGCGAGGTCGGGTGCAACCAGCCATTCGGCGCGCAGGGCGTCGATCCTGGGTGCCACCGACCAGCCGAACCAGGAGCCGTGCAGCGGCAGGCAGGTCGCCGGGTTGGACATGTCGAGCCCGGTGAACGATGTGAAAAAAACGCTCCAGCCGCCCTGGTCCGGTGGCGCCTTGCTGGCCCGGCGCTGGATCACGCTGCCCCAGTCGGTCACCTGCAAATCCACGTTCAGTCCGCATTTCTGCAGCATGTCGGCGCCGACGCGGCCGAGTGCGTCGATCCGCGGATAATCGCTCGGCGTCATCACCGCGACGCGCTCGCCCTTGTAGCCGGCCGCCTGCACCTGCCGCTTGGCTCGCTCGAAATCGCGCGGTGCGGTGAGCGCCTGCATCCCGGCGTCGCTCGCCATCGGCGTGCCGGGGGGAAAGACGCCGACATCGCCGCGCCACGCCTGCCGGTCGTCGCCGGCCACTGCGGTCATGAAATCCGCCTCGTTCAGCGCGCCGAGCAGCGCCCGGCGGATCGCCGGCTTGTCGAACGGCGCAAAAAGCTGGTTCATCCGCAACACGCCGATGTTGCCGGTCACTTCGACCAAAAATACCGCAAGCTTGGGATCGCGCCGGAGCGGCTGCAGGAGGTCGAACAGCGGCTGCTCCCACCAGTCTGCCTCGCCCGCCTGCATGGCCGCCGCCGCGGTGGCTCCGTCGGGGATGACGGTCCATTCGATGCGGTCGAAATGGGCGATCTTCGGCCCGGCGGTCCAGTCGGCGCTGCCGCTCTCGCGCGGTTGGTAGTCGGCGAAGCGTTCGTACACGACGCGCGAACCGGGCACGCGCTCGTCCGCCTTGAAGCGGAACGGGCCGCTGCCGACCATCTCCGTCACCTGCTTGAACGGGTCGGTCCGCGCCAGCCGCTCCGGCATGATTGGCAGCATGTTGACGCTCACCTTGCCGAGCGCGTCGGGCAGCAGCGGAAAAGGTGCTTTCAGACGAAACAGGATGGTCTTGTCGTCCGGCGCCGACAGCTCGTCGGTGACGCCCAGCAGCGCCTGGCCGAACGCGTCGCGCGCGCCCCAACGCCGGATGCTGGCGACGCAGTCGCGCGCCAGCACGGGTTCGCCGTCGTGGAAGCGCAAGCCCCCGCGCAGGGTCAGCGACCAGCGCTTGCCGTCCTCGTCCGTTGTGGCACCGGCAACCATCTGGGGCTGCGCCTTGAACGCGCCGTCCTGACCATACAGGGTGTCGAACACCGCAAAAGCATGGTTGCGCGTGACATAGACCGAGGTCCAAACGGGATCGAGCACGGCGAGGTCGGCCTGCGGGATGAACCGCAGCACGCGCTGCAACTCCGCTCGGCCGAGCCGAGGCGTCGCGAGGCTGGCCGCCGCCGTGGCCAGCAGAGTGCGCCGGTGCATCACGCCGCTAGCCGGCGCCCGCTAACCCGCACCCGGGCCGAACAGGCGCTGCGACGCGATCCGCGCGCCGTTGCTCATGGCGCGCAGCTTGGCCCATACTACGTCCTCCGCGACCTTGCCGCGCCCGGCCGAGGTATCGAACCCGCAATCGGTGCCGGCGATCAGCCGAGTGGGGTCGCCAAGCGCGCGGGCGGCCAGACTCGAGCCGGTCGGCGACCACTTCGGGGTGCTCTATGTAGTTCGTGACCGTGTCGATCACGCCGGCGACGACGAGCTGGTCGGCCGATACCTCGCTCAGTGCGCGGATTTCGTGCGCGTGGCGCGGGTTGGCAAACGGCAGCACCAGCGCACCGACCCGGGCGTGCTTCAGCACCGGCAGGATGTCGGCCAGCGGCACGTCGCAATCATGCGGTCCCTCGTAATTGCCCCAGCACACATGCAGCCGCACCTGCTCGCGCGGCACGTTCACCAGCGCCGCGTTGATGGTGTCGATCACCCGCTCGGAAAAGCCGAGGAAGTCGCCGAGCGGTCGGTCCTGGTAGGTGATGTGCCGCTCCATCGCGAGATCGGGGGCGTCGATCTGCAAAAGGAAACCTCGCCTGGCGATCGCCTCGTACTCCACCCGCAGCGCCTCGCCCAGCGCGCCTAGATAGGCCTGCTCGGAGTCGTAGTGCTCGTTGCGCATGGCGGCGGCGATGATGCCGGGGGAGGGCGCCGTCAGGAACGGCTCGGCAAAGCCTGGCCGAGTCTCGTCGAGCACGGCGCGGAAGTCGTCGCACTCGGCGTCAACCAGGGCGCGGTCGAGATAGCGCACCGGGCCGGTCGCGGTCGGCACGCCGTCGCGGTTGCTGACATGCTCCATCGCGTCGGCCTGCGCCTGCATCATCGCCCGGTAGCCAGGGTAGCGGGCCATGTCGGCGAACGGGGGGCGGTTCCAGCTGCCGCCGAAGCCGCTCATCCGATGCTGGACATACAGAAAAAAGGCCTCGCGCTGCTGCTCACCGTTGTTGCCGACGTCGATCCCGGCCTCGATCTGCCGGGGCACCACCCAGCGGAGCGCGGCCCGCCCCTCGGCCTCGATCGCGGCCGGATCGTTGGTCCCGCCGCGCGCCCGCTCGACATAGAGATGCGTCAGCGCCGGCGGGCGCGGCAGGCTGCCGGCGTGGGTGGTCAGGATCCGGTCCCGGCTGTGCAGCATGCGCGTCCCCCTTGATGATCCGGCATCCGACAGCTTGCCACGCCGGACGGGGTTGAGGGCAGGGGGTTAGGGAGCAGGCTGCCGTTTGTGGCCCGGTGCGCTATTGTCGCGCTGGGGCCAGCCGGAGTTTCGCATGAGCCGAGTCGCCTACGTGAACGGCCGCTACGTGCCGCAGCGCCATGCCTGCGTGAACGTCGAGGATCGCGGCTTCCAGTTTGCCGACGGCGTCTATGAGGTTGTGCATGTCTACCAGGGGCGCTTCATCGACCAGGAGCGTCACCTCGACCGGCTGGAGCGTTCGCTCCGCGAGATCCGCTTGGCGCAGCCGATCGGCCGCGACGCCCTCGGCTGCGTGATGCGCGAACTCGTCCGGCGCAACCGGGTGCCGGAGGGGCTCGTCTACCTTCAGGTCACGCGCGGGGTGGCGCGCCGCGATCACCCGTTTCCGGCCCGGCCGGTGCCGCCGACCCTGGTGGCGACGACCCGCCGGCTGCCGCCGTTCCCGACCGACGTGGCGAGCTGGCAAACCGCCGCCATCACCGCCGCCGACGAGCGCTGGGCGCGCTGCGACATCAAGTCGACCGGTCTGCTGCCCAACATCCTGGCCCGGCAGGCAGCGCGCGAACAGGGCGCCTACGAGGCAATCCTGGTCGACGGGCACGGCATGGTGACCGAGGGAGCCGCCACCAGCGTCTGGATCGTCGATCGGGAGGGTGCGCTGCGCACTCGCCACCTCGATCACGTTATCCTCCCGGGCTGCACACGGGCGGCCCTGATGGCGCTCGCGTCCGAGAGCGGCGCGCAGGTCGAGGAACGGGCATTCAGCGCCGAGGAGATGCGCGGCGCCCGCGAGGCGTTCGTCACCAGTGCCACGAGCTACGTCCGCCCGATCGTGCGGCTCGACGGCGCGCCGGTGGGCGACGGCGAGGTCGGCCCGGTGACGCGCGGGTTGTTCGACCTGTTCGCTCGGCATGTCACTGGCGGACTGCGCAACGCTGCATGACCGGGATGCACCGTCCGTCGCTGCTGCTCTGGGATTGGGACAACACGCTGGTCGACGGCTGGGCCAGCATCACCGCAGCGCTGAACGCCGCCTTCGCCGCGTTCGCGCTGCCGCAATGGACCGTCGCCGAGACCGTCGAGCGCGTCCGCGTCTCGCTGCGCGACTCGTTTCCCGTGCTGTTCGGCGACGATTGGCGGCGCGCCCGCGACATTTTCTATGCGACCTTGGCCGAGCAGCATCTCGATCATGTCCGGCCGATGCGCGGCGCGGCTGACATGCTGCAGGCCGGCACGGCCTGGAAGCAGGGCGTGGTGTCGAACAAGACCGGCCGTTTCCTGCGGCTGGAGGTGGCGCATCTCGGCTGGGCGCCGCTGTTCGGGGCGGTGGTCGGCGCGGGCGATGCCGCCGCCGACAAGCCGAGTGCGGCCCCGATATTGCTTGCCCTGTCCCAGCTTCATGCGACAGCGGAGAGATCGGTTTGGTATCTGGGCGACACGGCGCTCGACATGCAGGCGGCGCGCGCCGCCGGCGTGACCGGCGTGCTGGTGGGCGATGCCGCGCATGATGGCGGTGTTGCGTCCGCCCGCCCCGACCACCATTTCACGGACGCGCACGAATTGGCGGACCGGCTCCGATCGCTTGCCTGAAAGGGGCCGACTGCTAGAGTGCAACCGCGTCCGCTTACGCGCCACGAAGGCGGATGTCGCGACGAAGCAATACTGTGAACGACAAGAAGAAGGATCGCGCCGTGGCCAATGAAAAGTCGCAGAACGTTCAGGACGTTTTCCTGAACCATGTGCGCAAGAACAAGACGCCGGTCACCGTCTTTCTGGTGAACGGCGTCAAGCTGCAGGGCATCATCACCTGGTTCGACAATTTCTCGGTCCTGCTGCGCCGGGACGGCCATACCCAGCTGGTCTACAAGCACGCCATCAGCACGGTGATGCCGGGCGCGCCGATCCAGCTGTTCGATCCGGCTAAGGTCGAAGCCGCCGCACCGCGGGAGGCTGTCGCTGTCGACGGGAACTGAGCTGAACGGCGGCGGCAATGGCGCGCTGAACGGCGCCGGTCGCGGGTCCGACCCGTGGCACGACGGCCACGGCCCGACTCGCGCCGCCGTCATCCTGCCGTGGGAACGGGCAGACCGGCACGATTCCGGGCGGGCGGCGGACGCCAAGCTCGCCGAGGCGATCGGCCTCGCCTCGTCCATCGGCCTGGTCATCGTCCACAGCGCCATCCTGCCGATGCGGTCCCGGCGCCCGGCGACCCTGCTGGGCGACGGCCAGGTGGCGGCGGAAGCGGAGGCGCTGGAGACGGCAGGCGTGACCGTGGCCATCGTCGATGCAGCACTCAGCCCGGTGCAGCAGCGCAACCTGGAGCGACGCTGGGGCTGCAAGGTGATCGACCGCACCGGCCTCATCCTCGACATCTTCGGCGAGCGCGCCCAGACCCGCGAGGGCAGCCTGCAGGTCGAGCTGGCGCATCTCGAATACCAGCGCTCCCGGCTGGTCCGCTCCTGGACGCACCTCGAGCGCCAGCGCGGCGGCTTCGGCTTCCTGGGCGGCCCGGGTGAGACGCAGATCGAGGCGGACCGCCGCCTGATCGGCGATCGCATCGTGCGGCTGAAGAAGGATCTCGAACAGGTCCGCCGCACTCGCGGGCTGCACCGCTCGGCACGGCGGCGGGTGCCGTTTCCGGTGGTGGCGCTGGTCGGCTACACCAACGCGGGCAAGTCCACGCTGTTCAACGCGCTGACCGGCGCCCAGGTCACGGCGCGGGACCAGCTGTTCGCGACGCTTGACCCCACGATGCGCGGGCTGCGGCTGCCGTCGGGGCGACGGGCCATCCTGTCCGACACCGTGGGCTTCATCAGCGAGCTGCCGACGGAGCTGGTTGCCGCGTTCCGCGCCACCCTCGAGGAGGTCGCCGAGGCCGACGTGATCCTGCACGTGCGCGACGCCGCGCACCCCGACACCGTCGCCCAGCGCGCCGACGTGATTGCGGTGCTGGACGGCATGGCCCGTGACGGCACGCTCGACCCCGACTGGCCTTCGCGCACGATCGAGGTGCTGAACAAGGCCGACCTGCTGGGTGGTCCGGCCAACGTCCCGTCGCGTCCCGGCGCGGTCGCCGTCTCGGCCATCACCGGCGAGGGCGTCGCAACCCTGCTTGAGGCGATCGACGCCCGCATTGCCGCTTCCCTCGAAGTGGCGGATTACGACATCGCGCCGGCGGACGGCGCCCGGCTGGCCTGGCTCTACCAGCACGGCGAGGTGGTCGATCGGCATGATGCGGACTCCGCCATCCACGTCACCGTCCGCCTGCTGCCGGCTGATCGCGCGCGGTTCGAACGGCGCGAATGAATTTTTGCGCGCCTGACCTTTCCCGCGTGGTCGAGCTGCTGCGCGCGGCGGCGAAGGCGGAAATCATGCCGCGTTTCCGGGACCTGTCGGCTGCCGGGGTGCGCACCAAGTCGGGACCGCTCGATCTCGTCACCGACGCCGATGAGGCCGGCGAGGCGGCGATCACGGCGGGCCTGAGGCGGGCGTTCCCGGGCTGCCTCGTGATTGGCGAGGAAGCGGCCGCCGGCAATCCGTCCGGCTGGGCCACGGGCCTCGCCGATGCTGACCTCGCCTTCATCCTCGACCCCGTCGACGGGACGGCGAACTTTGCGGCCGGCCTGCCGCTGTTTGGCGTCATGGCGGCGGTGGTCCGGCGCGGCGAGGTGATCGCGGGCGCGATCCACGACCCGTTGCGCGACGACACCGCACTGGCGCTGCGCGGGGAAGGGGCATGGCTCGAGGACGACGCCGGGCGGCGGACCGCGTTGCAGGTCACCGCTGCGGCCCCGGCCGAGCGCATGACCGGCTGCGTGTCCTGGCGCTATCTGCCGGACCCGCTGAAGCGCACGGTCGTCGGCAGTTTGCCCCGGGTCGCCGCCGCCTGGGACCTGCGCTGCGCAGCGCACCAGTACCGCATGGCGGCGGGCGGCCACTGCCATTTCCTGCTCTACTATCGCTTGATGCCGTGGGACCATGCGGCCGGCTGCCTGCTGCATCGGGAAGCCGGCGGCTATGCGGCGCGGTTCGACGGCAGCGAGTACCGGGTCGTCCACACCGGCGGCGGTTTGATCTGCGCGCCCGACAGGGCAAGCTGGGAAGAGCTGCGCCAAACGCTCCTGGAGGGGCGCGATGAAGGACAGGCACGTCCTGGAGAACGGCTACCTTAAGGCGACCATCAAGGTCGAGGGCGCCGAGCTTTGCTCGCTGCGCGATGCCGAAGACGAGGAGCTGCTGTGGCAGGCCCTCCCGGTCTGGCCGCGTCACTCGCCGATCCTGTTCCCGATCGTCGGTCGCCTGAAGAACGACATCTTGCGCCATCGCGGCCACGAGTATCGGATGACCCAGCACGGCTTTGCGCGCGACCGGCGGTTCGCGTGGCTGCAGCGTACGCCGACGAGCTGCCGCTTGGCCCTGCACGATGACAGCGAAACGCGGGCGCTCTACCCGTTCGCGTTCCGCTTCGAGGTGGGTTACACGCTGGCCGACGATGCGCTGGAGGTCAGCTTCACCATCGCCAACCCCGGCCGTGAGACCCTGCCCGCCTCGGCCGGTGCGCACCCGGCGTTCCTCTGGCCGCTGGTGGACGACGTCGAGAAGACCGCCCACACCCTGCAGTTCGCCGATCCGGAGCCCGAACCGATCCGCCGGCTGAACGACGGGCTGCTGATCGCCGAGCCGCAGCCCTCGCCGATCGCGGGGGAGACGCTGCATCTCGACCCGGCCTTGTTCGCGGCCGACGCGGTAATCCTGGATTACCCGGTCAGCCAGTCGGTCCGCTACGGCGCCCCCGGCGCCCCGACCATCGAGCTGTCCTGGGAGGGTTTTTCGCAACTCGGCATCTGGTCGCGCGCGGGCGGGGATTTCCTCTGCATCGAGCCCTGGAAGGGCACCGCCAGCCCGGTCGATTTCGACGGCGAGTTCGCCGATAAGCCCGGCCTCATGCTGATCCCGCAAGGCGAGCGGCGGTCCTTGTTGTACCGGATACGGATCTGCTGAAGGCGAGCCGGATCACGGCTGGATCACGTCTGCCCTGAAGGGACCCCCGTGGGCGGCGGCGTGCGCGACGGCCTCGTTCGCGTGGTCGAGGTCGAAGGCCGTGATCTCCCATTGGCTCAGGTCCAGCAGCCCGGACCGGACCAGTGCGGCCAGGCGCATGTTGGCCTCGGGCGGATACATCCACTGTCCGATGATGCTGATGCAGTTCCGCATGATCCACGGGTAGGGCAGGGCGAGATCGTCGCCCCCAAGCATGCCGACGCCGCCCATCAGCACGACCCGACCGAATTGCCGGACCGTCATCGCGGCGGCCCGCACCGGCTTCGTGCCGGCGGAGGGCGGCAGCAGGTCGATCACGCAGTCGATCGGCCCCGGCGCGGCCTGCTTCATCCGCTCACGATCCTCGGCCTCATTGCCGGTGAGCCGCACGGTCCGCACGCGAGGGCCGAAGCGGCGCGCCAGATCCTCCAGCATCGCCTCGTTGCGGCCCGGTGCGATGACGCAGCCCGCGCCCATCCCCAGGGCGACGGCAACGGCGGCGCTGCCAAAATTGCCCGTGGCGCCGCTGACCAGCAGCGTCTCTCCCGGCTGCAGCTTCGCCGCGAGGAGGCCGCCATACGGCACCAGAAGCAGGGTCATCACGCACCACCGCCCGGCATCCGC
Organism: uncultured Alphaproteobacteria bacterium; assembly: GCA_963719345.1. GTDB lineage: Bacteria > Pseudomonadota > Alphaproteobacteria > Acetobacterales > Acetobacteraceae > CAVRCA01. The sequence continues at coordinate 1,129,688 of CAVRCA010000001.1, read as the reverse complement.
CGGATCGATCGGGCCGATCGGGATGGCGTTCTCCGTCGGCACCAGCATCTGCTCGGCGAACGGGCCGTGGTGGAAATGTTTTTGCAGGTGCAGGCCAGCGTCGCCGCGGGCGCTCCAGCCTTGCAGCGTGATGTCCGGCGCCAGCGCATCGTCGCGCGACCGCACGGTCGGATCGCAGGAGACCCAGTCGCCGACGGCGAGGCGCGTCGCGTCGGGCCCGACCGCGCGGACGCGGCCGACTGCCCCGCATCCCGGCACCGCCGGCAAGGCGAGGAGGTATTTTCGCTCGCCGCTGAAGACCTCGCTCGCATAGGGCAGCACACCGGCTGCTACGACATCGACGATGACCTCCCCGGTGCCCAGGACCGGGTCGGGCCAGGTCTCGATAGCCAGCGGTGATCCGAACGCCTTCAGTATTGCAGCCTTCATCGTCGTCCTGCTTGTCTGGGTCCGCCCATCCTGGCCCGTTTCGCTGGCGCATCCAGGCCTGGTAGTATCCTGGGACTGGACGATCCCAACCTGGCGGAGAGTGAAGGCCATGTCGGACCCGAGCCGAAGCGAGTTCGGCGACTTCCTCCGATCGCGACGGCAAAAACTGAGCCCCAAGGCGGTCGGTCTCTCAAGCCTGCGGCGACGCCGGACTCCGGGACTGCGACGCGAGGAGGTGGCTGAACTCGCGGGGATCGGCGTCGATTGGTACATCCGTCTGGAGCAGGGACGGGCCGTCAGCCCGTCGGTCACCACGATCGACGCCCTGGCTCGCGCGCTGCGCCTGGGCAAGGCCGAGCACGCCCACCTCCGGGCACTGGCGCGGGACACCAGTCGTCGCGCATTCTCCCGCGAGACCGTGCCCGCAACGATCCGGCGCCTGGTCGAGAGCCTCGATCAGCCGGCCTATGTCACCGGCCGGCGGTGGGACGTCCTGGCGTGGAACGCGGCCGCCGCCGACATCTTCACCGATTTCGGCCGTCTGGCCGAAGCGGACCGCAATATTCTCCTCTATATGCTGATCGACCCGGGCGCGCGGCGCCTGTTCGGCGCGGGTTGGGCGGATGAGGCGAAACGCGTCGTGGCCCAGTTCCGGGCGACGCACGATCTATGGGCCGGTGATCCGGCGTTCCTCGACCTCCTGGAACGTTTGCGGCACCGAAGTCCCGAGTTCGCGACGTGGTGGGAAGCGCACGACATCCGCAACGGCGGGGCCGGCCAGAAGCTGCTGAATCATCCCAGCAAGGGCTTGCTGCGCTTCGAGTACGCGACCTTTCAGGCCAATGACGATCCGGCGCTGAAGCTCGTCATCTACACGCCCGGATGACGCGGGACGGCTGCTATCCCTGGACTACGGAATCATCCAGGGGACCACATACTGCTGCAACAAAACCAGTAGACCGAGCAGCACGGTGAGCGCGATGCTGTGCTTGAAGGTGCGGGCGAACACCACGCCCTCCTGGCCCTTGAGGTCGGTGACGGAAACACCGGTCGCAATGTTCTGGGGCGAGATCATCTTGCCCATCACGCCGCCCGAGGAATTGGTGGCGGCAATGAGGACCGGGTTGAGGCCGAGCTGGTTTGCCGCCACCACCTGCAGGTTGCCGAACAGCGCGTTGCCCGACGTGTCGCTGCCGGAGAGGAACACCGCCACCCAGCCGAGGAAGGGCGAGACCAGCGGGAACGCCACGCCGAACGAGGCGACGCCAAGGCCGAGCGTGTAGTTCAGGCCTGAATAGTTCATCAGATACGCCAGGGCCACGATCAGCGCGACAGTGAGAATGGCGATGCGGCTCTGGCGCCAAGTCGCACCGATCGCGGTGACGAAACGGCCCGGGCCGACGCCGACCAGGCCCGCGGTGATGACGGCCGACAGCAGGATCGCCGTCCCGGTCGCGAGCGGCTGGAACACCCAGGTCGCGGCATACGGTTTGTCTTTGTACAGCGTAATCAGGATCTGATTGTGCAGGCCCGGCCAGGGGATCGTCCGCTGGCCGATGGCGAACACCTGCAGGTGCGTCCAAAGGATGACGACCACGGAGACGACGATCCAGGGCAGCCAGCCCTGCCATCCCGAGACCGTGCCCGGTGGTCGGGCGGCGGCGTTCGCCCCGGAAACCTGGATCATGAAGTCGGGGTCCGGTGCAGGCGTCCAGACGCGCAGGAACAGCAGGGTGACGATCAGCGCGGTGAGCGAGGACAGCACGTCCGTCAGCGCAAAATCGAGGTAGTTCGAGGAGATGAACTGCGCCCCGGCAAAACTGCCGCCGGCGACCAGCAACGCCGGCCACAACGCGCGCACCGAGCGCATCCCGCCGTAGATGGCCATGACGTAGAACGGCAGGAACAGCGCGAGGAACGGCAGCTGCCGTCCGATCATCGCGCCCAATGTCACGGCGGGCAGCCCGGTCACCTGCCCCAGCACGGTGACGGGTGCGCCGAGCGCACCGAACGCCACCGGCGCGGTGTTGAAGATCAGCGTGAAGGTCAGCGCCTCGAGCGGCGGAAAGCCGACCATGATGAGCAGGGCGCTGGTGATCGCGACCGGCGTGCCGAACCCGGCGATCCCTTCGAGCAGGCAGCCGAAGCAGAACCCGATCACGACCAGCACGATCCGCCGGTCGCGCGGCAAGTGGTCCAGAACCCAATCGCGGAAGGCGTCGAAGCGGCCGGACGCGACCGCGATGTTGTAGAGCAGCAACGCGTTGAACACGATCCACATGACCGGCCATAGCGCGAACACCGCGCCCGCCGCGATGCTGTCGAGTGCCAAGCCAACCGGGAGCTGCCAGACCAGCACGGCGACCACGAGCCCGGCGACGAGACCGGCCAGCGATGCCTGCCATGCCGGGCGGCGCAGGACTCCGAGCATCACCAGCACGACCGCGATCGGCAACGCGGCGACGAGGAACGACAGCGGCAGGCTGCCGGCAACCGGCGTCAGGAGCTGATGGAACATGGTCCTCCCGGGCGAACGGCCGCGATCGAATCGGTCAAGCCTCGACCCGCTGGCCGCTTGAGGTCGGACGTGGAGCGGGGCTACGGGCCATTCGCCCGATCGTCAACCTGTGCCGGCGTCAACTTATCGGCGCATCACCCGCATGCCGGCGCCAGTCCACCCGTTCGGCTGACGGCTCAGGCGAGGTATCGTCGCCGCATCGGCTTCAGCACCGCGAGCGCCAGCAGCGCGGTCAGCAGGTCGGCCGCGATGGCGACGGCGAAGACGCTTTCCCAGCCGCCCGTCGCATCGTGCAGCAACACCGCGCAATAGGCGCCGAAGATCGCGCCGATACCCTGTGCCATATAGAGAAAGCCGTAGTTGCGGGTGGCGTGGCGGGTGCCGAAGGTGTCGGTCAAGGTCGAGGGGAACAGCGAAAAGATCTCGCCCCAGCCGAAGAACACCACGCCCGAGAGCAGCACGAAAAGCAGCGGATCGGTGCGCGTCGCCAACCACAGGAACATCGCCACGCCTTCGAGCGTGAAGGCGAGGCACATCGTGTTCTCACGCCCGATCCGGTCCGAGACCCAGCCGAAGAACGGCCGGGTGAGCCCGTTGGTGAAGCGGTCGATGGTGAGCGCCAGCGGCAACGCGGCGAGGCCCCACACCACCATCTTCGTGATGCCGAACTCCGCGGCGAAGGCGCCGAGCTGCGACGTCACCATCAGGCCCGACGTGGACATCAGCGTCATCATCAGGAACATCAGCCAGAACACCCCGGTACGCAGCATCGTCCGGGCGTCGACTCCCTCGAGCGAGGACGGCATCGCGGGCGCAATGCTCGCCGGGGCCGTCCGCAGTCCTTGCGCCGCAAGCAGGCCGACGACCCCGAAGATCAGGCCGTATTCGAGCAGGGTCGTCCGCAGGCCGGAGGTGGCCAACGTGTTGCTGATCGGCAGCGTGGTCACGATCGCACCCATGCCGTAGCCCGCCGCGACCACCCCGGCGGCGAACCCGCGCCGGTCGGGAAACCACGCCACCATTTGGCCGACGACGCCGACATAGACGATCCCGGTGCCGATCCCGCCGAGCAGGCCGTAGGTCAATGCGAACATCGGCAGCGACGTCGCGAACGAGGCGAGCACCCAGCTCAGCCCGGTCAGCGCGGTGCCGATCGAGATCAGCAGCCGGGGGCCGAACCGGTCGACCAGGTAGCCCTGCGCCGGCGAAAAGAAGGTCTGCAGCACGATCAGCAGCGTGAAGGTGAGCTGCAGCGACGCCAGCGACACCCCGAGCGACCGGGTGAGCGGCTTGGTGAACAGAGCCCAGACATATTGCGGGCTCGCGATCGCCATCATGCAGACGAGACCGAGCAGCAACTGCACCCAGCGGGTCCGGGTGGTGACACGGGGGGACGTCGCGAACACGGTGGCGCTCATGGGATCTCCGGGGTGATGCCATGCGGGGTGCAAGTCCCGGGCCACAGTGCCGAGCGGCGTGGCGCCGCGGGAGATCAGGCGACGATCGGTCCTGGCGGTGAGTTCGGCGGCGCCGGCTCGTCGGGCGGCAGGCCGGGGACCGGCACCTCGACCGGGCCGTCGGGAGTGTCGCCCGGAGCGGGGTCAGGAGGCGGCGAATCGGGCGGCGTGTTCGGCGGTATCGGCACTGTGTTCTTCCCCTAAGAGTCGGCGGCCCGCATCCGCTGGGCATAGACGTTGATGATGAGGGCGATCAGCAGGATGACTCCGCGGATCAATATCTTCACGAAGCTGTCGATGTTGATGTGGTCCAGCCCGTTGTTGAGCACGCCGAGCACCAGCAGCCCGATGATGGTGTTGCCGATGCCGCCCTGGCCGCCGAACAGGCTGGTGCCGCCCACCACCACGGCGGAGATGCTGTCCAGCAGGTAGGTGTCGAACTCGTTCTGCTGGGCGCTGCCGAAATAGGCTACGCCCAGCATGCCGGCGACGCCCGAGCAGACGGCCGAGATGACCATCACCGCCGCCAGCACCCGGCGCACGTTGACGCCTGAATACTCGGCCGCCTCGCGGTTGCCGCCGACCATGTACACGGTGCGGCCGAACCGGGTGTAGGTGAGTGTCACATGCCCGACGACCAGGAAGAGCGCGGTGACGAGCACGATCCACGGCACCGGCCCGATCGAGCGCGAACCGAGCGTCACCAGCAGCGGCGGCACGGCGTAGGCGATCTGCCCGCGCACCAGCAGGGCGCAGATGCCCGCTGCGATCTGCAGCATCGCCAATGTCATGATGAAGCTCGGGATGCCGATGCGGGTCACGCCGAACGCGTTCACCGCGCCGAGGGCGGCGCATGCGGCGAGTGAGGCCAGGATCGCCGCCCAGCCGGGCAGCGGCAGGTTGGCGATCGTCACGCTGGCGTCCTGTACCGTAAGAAAGGCGACCAGGATGCCGGTCGCATTGGCGACGCTGGCGACCGAGAGGTCGATCTCCGCGCACAGGATGACGAAGGTCAGGCCGACGGCGATGATGCCGGTGACCGAGATCTGCGTCAGGATGTTGGTGAGGTTGCCGATCGTGGCGAACGAGCCGCTGGCGGCGCAGAAGAAGGCGACCAGCAGCAGCAGCGTGGCGAACGGCGCGACGTTGCGCAGGCGGGCGCGCAACCAGGCCAGCGGCGCACGCCGCGGCGTTGATCGCCACCTCCGGAGCGGCGCTCATGCCGCGGCGAGCAGCCGGTCCTTGCTGACCGGCTCGTCGGCGAACTCCCGCACCACGCTTCCCTTCTTCATCACCAGGATGCGGTCGGCCAGCGAGAGCACCGTCTCCGGCTCGCTCGACACCACGACGAGGCCGATGCCGCGCTCGCGCAGCCCGCGCACGATGTCCAGCACATCCTCCTTGGCGCCGACGTCCATCCCTCGCGTCGGCTCGCTCAACACCAGCACGCGCGGCAGGTGGGTCAGCCACTTCGCCAGCGCGACCTTCTGCTGGTTGCCGCCCGACAGGGTGCCGAGCGGCCGGTCGATGTCGGGCGGCCGGATGCCGAGCCGCTCGACGTGGCCGCGCGCGATGGCCCGCTCGGCGGCCGGGCGCAGCCAGAACGGATGGATACGGCGCAAGATGCCGATCGTCATGTTCTTGAACACCGGCTCGCGGGCGAACAGCATCAGCCGCCGGCTTTCTGGCACCAGGGCGAGACCCGCGCGCCGCCCCTGGAAAGTAGCCGACAGGCGCACCGCACGCCCGTCCACCGCGACGCGCCCGCGCTCGGGCGGCAACTGGCCGAACAGCGCGCGCGCCAACTCGAGGTTGCCGCAGCCGAGGAAGCCGTAGATCCCCAGCACCTCGCCGCCGCGAACCTCGAAAGAGATATCCCGGAAGGCGCCGGCGCGGCTCAGCCGATCGGCGCTCAGCACCACGGGCGCGGTTTTGCGGCTGCGGAGCGCGATGTCCTGGAGATAGGAGTTTTCCAGGCCCTCGTGGCCGGCGCCGATCATGCGGTCGATCACCCAGCGCTTGTCGATGGTCGCGCACGCCTCCGTCGCCACCTTGGCGCCGTTGCGGAACACCGTCACCCGGTCGCACACCGCCAGCACGTCGTCGAGAAAGTGAGAAATGAAGATCAGGCTGCGGCCGGCGTCGCGCAGCCGGCGCAGCACCCCGAACAGCCGCTCGACCTCGGGCGGCGACAGCGCCGAGGTCGGCTCGTCCAGGATGATGATGCGCGCCCCGGAGAACAGCACGCGCGACAACTCGACGAGCTGCTGCATGCCGAGGGGCAGGGCGCCCATCGGCGTGCGCGGGTCGATGTCGACGCCGACGTCGCGCAGATGCGCCGCCGCGTCGCGCCGCATCGTCCGCCAATCGACCAGCCCGAGCCGGGTGCGCGGCTGAACCCCCAGAAATACGTTCTCCGCCACGCTGAGGGCGCGCACGGCGGAGAGTTCCTGGTGGACCATGCCGATCCCGGCCGCCAGCGCGTCGCGCGGGCGAGGCGAACCGGACGGGCCGGCCGTCGAGCGCCATCGTTCCGGCATAGTCGGCGTGGACGCCGGCGATGATCTTCATGAGGGTGGATTTGCCGGCGCCGTTCTCGCCGACCAGGCCGTGGATCTCGCCGGGCCGAAGCGAAAAATCGACATCGCGCAGGGCGACGGCGCCGCCGAACGCCTTCGAGATCCCCGCGAGCTCCAGCAGTGCCGGCATGACCAGACCAGGAATGGCTAGATCAGGAAATGCTGCTCCATCCACATCATCCCGGGCGCGTTCGCCTTGGTCACCACCGGTCCGTCGGTGACGATGTTCTTCGGAATGCCGCCCTGGCCGGTTTTTTCCCCGCCGACGACCGCCGCCACGCCGGCGACGATGGCGCCGCCATGGATGCGGCAGGACGGGTTGCGCACGGTGGCGTGCATCCGCCCGTCCTCCACCGCCTGCAACGCCGGCGGCATGGCGTCGCAGCCGCCGATCAGGATGTCCGTCCGCTCGTGCGCCTTCATCACGTTGTAGGCGGCCAGCGCCATGTCGTCATTGTGGAAATAGGCGGCGCTGATCTTCGGATATTTGGTCAGCAAGGTCTCCCAGATGCGCGCCACCTTGGTCACGTCCCAGTCGGCCGGCTGCGTGTCGAGCACCTCGATCTTCGGGTATTTCTTCACAACCGACTGAAAGCCCCGGGCGCGGCCTTGGGCGCCGGTGTGGCCGAGGGCGCCCTGGGTCATGATCATGGTGCCCTCGCCGTTGATCGCGTCGACCAGGGATTGCGTCACCGAGGCTCCCATGAACTCGTTGTCGGGGGCGAGCAAGCTGTGCACGTTGATCGTGTCGAGCGGCGCGATCAACGTATCCATGTCGATGACCGGCGTGCCGGCGTCGATCATCTTGTTGACCGGGGCGGTGAGGGTGCCGATCCCGAACGCCTGGATGGCGACGAAATCCCATTTCTGCGAGGCCATGTTGTCGATCGCGGCGCGCTGCTTCTGGGCGGCGAGCTCGCCGTCGAACCAGGTCACCTCGACGTTGAACAGCTTGCCCCAATACTCCGCGGCCTGCTTGCCCTGGGCGCACCAGGTCGCCTGCAGCCCAGCGTTGGAGAACGCCGCGCGCAGCGGTTTTGCCGACCGGCCCACCTCTTCCGCCCGCGCCGGGTTGACGCCGAACGCGGCCAGTGCGGCCGCCGCCCCGGTCGCCGAGCCTTGCAGAAAGCGCCGGCGATCCGTCGAGTGTGCCACGGCTTGTTCCTCCCATCTGCCTTTGCCGCGAACGTTAGGGGCGGCGGACACCGAGATGCAATAAGGTGGCGGTCCAGAGGGGCCGTCGAGGGGATTGCGGCGTCATACGGGAGAGCACATGCCGGCCTACATGATCGTCCAGATCAATATCACGCGCCGGGAGGGATGGTCCGCCTACCGGGACGCGGTCGGGCCGCTGGCGGAGCAGTTCGGCGGACGGTATCTTGTGGCCGGGGGCATCAAGCCCGAGGTGCTGGAAGGGTCGCACGACGGACGGAGCCTGGCCGTCTTCGAGTTCCCGTCGCTGGACGCGGTCCACCGCTTCTGGAATTCTCCGGACTATGCGGAAGTAAAGAAGCTGCGGGAGGGCTTGGCCGAACTCGACGTGTGGGCTGTCCCGGGGGTGTGATCCACTATTGCAGTTCGGCGAGGCGGGCGAGCAGGAAGTCACGGAACACCGCGACGCGCTTAGAATTGCGCAGCTCCTCGGGATAGACGAAGTAGACGTCGACCTTCGGCGGCTTGAGGTCGCTCAGCAGGCGCACCAACCCGTCATCCTCGGTCAGCATGTAGTCGGGCAGCGCGCCGACACCGAGTCCCGAGCGGATCGCCAGCAGCATCGCCTGGATGCTGTTGACCTCGAGCAGCGCCCGGCGCGGGTTGCCGGGCCGGCGGCCGACCTCGGCCAGCCAGTTGATGTCCTCGACCGGCGGCCGGTAGTCGCCGAACAGGATCAGCTTGTGAGGGTCCAGATCCTCCGCCCGCTGCGGCACGCCGTGGGTCTTCAGGTAGTCGGGCGAAGCGCAGACGATCCACTGCATCGTCAAGAGATGCCGTTGCACCAGGTCGGGCTGCTTGGGCGGGTGCATGCGGATCGCCACGTCGGCCTCGCGCATGGCGAGATCGAGATCGGTGTCGTCCAGCAACAGGGTGACGGAGACGTCCGGATAGGCTTCCAGGAAACCCTCCAGCCGAGGGGCGAGCCAGGAGGAGCCGAACCCCATCGTGGTCGTCACCTTGAGCTTGCCGGCCGGCTTCTCCTTGCTCTCGGTCAACAGCGCCTCGGTCATCGCCAGCTTGGCGAACACCTCGCGCACCGTCCGGTTGAGCTGCTCGCCCTGCTCGGTGAGGATCAGGCCCCGGGCGTGCCGGTGGAACAGCGGCACCTGCAGCGACTCCTCGAGCGCCGAGATCTGCCGCGATACGGCCGACTGGCTGAGGTTCAGCGTGTCGCCGGCATGGGTGAAACTGCCCGCCTCGGCGACGGCGTGAAAGACGCGCAGCTTGTCCCAGTCCATGTCAGCCACTCCCGTATCGCGGCAGCGGTCCGCCGCCGCCGGGGGGTCCACCGGGCGGGTCGCCTGTAACCTGCCCGTCGTGCTCCGCGTCGCGGAGTTGCTGGAACGGTTTCGCCCGCCCGAACTCGGATCAGGCCTGCTCCGCTTTCTCGCCCAGAGTGTTCGGCTTCCCGGCTGACGATGCAACCGCTACCTTGGTCAACCGCGCGTCAGTCCCAGGCACCGATCAGCGGTGTCTGGCGCGCCGAGGCCCGCTCGGCCGGATCGGGCGCATGCTCGGCGATGTATTTTTCGGCTTCCAATGCCGCCATGCAGCCCATGCCGGCGGCGGTGACCGCTTGGCGATATTTCGGGTCTGCCACATCGCCCGCCGCGAACACGCCAAGGCGTGAGGTGGCGGTGGACCATGGCGCGATCCGTACGTATCCGGCGGGGTCGAGGTCGAGCTGGCCCCGGAAGAGGGCGGTCGCCGGATCGTGCCCGATGGCGACGAACACGCCATCGAGCGGGATGCCGCGCGGCTCTCCGCTCTGGACATTCCTGATCCGCAGGCCGGTGACCGCCTTGGCGGGCGTCGTGCGTCCCAGCACCTCCTCCACCGCGCTGTTCCACACCACTTCGATCTTCGGATTGCGGAACAGCCGGTCCTGCAGGATCTGCTCGGCCCGCAGCCGGTCGCGGCGGTGGACCAAAATCACCTTGGTCGCATGGTTTGTGAGGTAGAGCGCCTCCTCGACGGCGCTGTTGCCGCCGCCGATCACCGCGACCTGCTTGCCGCGGAAGAAAAACCCGTCGCAGGTGGCGCAGGCCGATACGCCGGCCCCGGCATAGGCCTTTTCGGATGGCAGGCCGAGCCAGCGCGCCTGCGCCCCGGTGGCAACGATAACCGTGTCGGCCAGGAACACGTCGCCCGAATCGGCCGTGCAGTGGAACGGGGCGGCAGAAAAATCAACCTCCGTGATCAGGTCCTGGATGATCCGGGTGCCGACATGCTCGGCTTGCGCCGCCATCTGCTCCATCAGCCACGGGCCCTGCACCACGTCGGCAAAGCCGGGGTAGTTCTCGACGTCGGTCGTGATCGTGAGCTGTCCGCCGGGCTGCAACCCGGCCACCAGGATCGGCGCCAGGCTCGCGCGGGCGGCATAGATGGCGGCGGTATAGCCGGCGGCCCCCGCGCCGATGATCAGGACACGGGTATGATGGGTCTCGGGCATCGAGTGTGATCCGGGCTCGCTGTGCCGCTCACCATATCGGGACGACCGATGGCGGAACAAGCAAACTGCCAGAGTTGGTGCTGCGGCTCCGTGAACGGGGCAGGCCGGTCGGTTCGACCACTTCGCCCGATCGCGCGCGGGCGCCAGGACCGGATGTCGGGAAGTGTGCGAAGAGCGTGGCTCCCGGAGTAGGACTCGAACCTACGACCCAGCGGTTAACAGCCGCTTGCTCTACCGACTGAGCTATCCGGGACCAGCGGGGCGAACCCTATAGCGAGGCTCCGCCGGCAACGCAATGTAGGGATGACTTGCCGATGGCGGACCTGAGGGGTGTATGATCATCACTGGACGGGAGTGGCGGAACGGCAGACGCAGTCGACTCAAAAAGGGGTATGTGTTGGTTCTAGTGAACTTTTTTATTTCGGCGTGAACCCAGGCACTTAGCGCGGCGCTGGACGGGTTCCCCAAACCGCCCAAAATGCGCTAGGAGCCACATAGGAGCCAAGCGGCTCTATGCGGGTGTGGTGGAATTGGTAGACGCGCCGGATTCAAAATCCGGTTCCGCAAGGAGTGTCGGTTCGACCCCGACCACCCGCACCATCGAAATTTGATTGCTGCCGGCGGACACGCTTACGCGTGTGCTCGGCGACTATGTTGCCCCGTATCGCCTAATGATTATGCTGTTTGCCGCGCGCGAGGCGTGGTCGCCCAAGCTGACCCTGTTCGTCGAGCATGTCGCCGCGGCTTTTCCGAAAACCCCGGTACTGGAGCATGTTCGGTCAGCAGTACCGGCTAACGGGCGGCCCAGCAAAGGTCGTGTCACGTGTCGAGCAGCACGGGCACGAACAGCTCCTCGATGCTGAACCGGCGCGGTGTGAGCCCCTGAGCGTGATGGTAGCGTAGCACCGCGTCGATCGCGGCGCGATTGGCGGCGATGCCGTATGGCCACCAATCGGTGCCGAGCAGCTTGCGGTCGTCCTCTACGAGCTTGGTGAGCCAGGGCAGCATGAGGTTCATGTTGTTGAACGTCATGCCCTTTGCGTAGCGCTCTGCGGCCTGCTGCTTGGCCTCGCAGAAGCCGCGATAGACCGCCTTGACCACCTCGGGTTCTCGTTCTGCCAGCTCGCGCGTGACCACCACCGTGTGCATGATCGGAAAGATGCCGGTGCGGCGGAAATAGTCGCGCTCGGCCGCGGGATAGTCCTGGAACAGGTGGCCCACCCGCGGCGAGCCCTCCAGCACGCAGCGGGGGATGTCGGCGGAGATGAGCGCGTCGATCTCGCCGCAGTCGAGCATCTCGCCCAGCTCAACGTCCTTGTCGGCCCACTCCACCTCAATCCCGGCGGGCACGGGATGGGCGACGAAGTCGACCGGGTCCATCGGGAAGTCGATGCCGCCCACGATCCATCGGTTTTGCTCTGGCCTGAACCCGTGTTCGTCGGCAAGGATGCCCTTGGGCATAACCCCGGCGTCGTGTCCGTAGAGGGCGAGCTCGCCTATACGCTTGCCGACGAGGTCCTCGGGTCGCGTGATGCCACTTGCCTTGTTGACGTAGATGGCACCGTGGCGGAACGCCCGGTTGGGGAACACCGGGATGGCGACGAACGGGGATGCACCGTCGGCGAAGGTCCGGAGGTAATAGGTCCAGCCCAGCTCGGCCACGTCGTAGGCGCGGCGGCGGATCATGCCGTCGAAGATCTCCGTGACGATCCGTGCCGTGTGGAAGCTGGTGTCCACCCCGTCGATCGTCACCGCGCCGCTCGTCAGCGCGCTCGTGCGGTCGTAGTCGGCGAAGGCGATCTCTAGTCGGCGATTGCCCATTGAATGCCCCTCCCTTGATCGATGATTACGACTTTGTGGCGAGGAACGCGGCGGGAATGCTGATGGCCCGACGGCCTACTTCGGCGTTCAAGTTAGCCATCCGCTCCGGCGTCCGCTCGTCCCGAGGCTGATCGGGCGCGGGCAGCACCGCGGCCGGCGCGCGTGTCCCCAACGCACGGAGCAGGCGCTCGAACCCAGGTGCGGTGTGGATCGCTAGGAACCGGGCGGTGTCGCTGGTCACGCGGGTCGCCTGCACGGTGCCGCGCGGCGCGAACGCGAACGAGCCCGCGCGCAGCCGCTCCGCCCGGTCGTCGAGCAGAACCTCGAGCTCCCCGTCGAGGACGTAGGTCGCGACGTCAGCGCCGTCGTTGACGTGCGGCTCGCCGATCAGCCCGGACGGATGCTCCACCTCGAACACGCTGTAACTGCCGCCGGTCGACGCCGCGTCGGCGAGGACGCTCCAGCAGCCGCAATCGAGCCAGATCGCCTCGGCGGTCCGGCGGGCGCTGACAGCCGGCGCGACGGGAGCGTCCGGGTTCGCGGAGGTGGACCGCTCCTTCGTAAGCGGCAGGCCGCCATAATCGTCCGACAGCGTCGTGGTCAGCGCCATCGGTGGGAACGGCGTGTCGGCGGGCGGCAGCTCGTCACGCTGCGCAGGGACAGCCGAGCCCATCAGCCACATCTCGAACCCGGCAGGAAAGTAGAAGTTGATGAGCACTGCGTCGTCGTCGACCACGAACGAGTGCTCGGTGAACCGAGGCACCGTCACCAGCGATCCCGGTCCGGCGACCAGGTCGGTGCCGCCCGCGCTGAAGCTGACGGAGCCCCTGGCGACGTACAGCGCTTCTTCTTGGGGATGGGCGTGCCTGGGCGGCCCCGAGCCCTTCCAGCAGACCTGGTCGAGCAGGCACATTGCGCCGCCAGTCTGGATACCCGTCGCGAGCACGCGCCACAGGACGCCGATCATCCAGTAGCCGGGCGCGTTGTCGGCATGGGTTACATAGGCACGCGCGGTTTGCTTCGAGGGCATGACGACTCCTGCACGATGTGATAGGCTATCCTATCGCACAGTTCTGGGGACGACAATGCTAATGATAGCCTACCCTCTCGTATGACCGATGTGCTTGCCTGGACGGACGACCATCCGAAGGCCAAGGTGCTGGCGCGTACCCGTGCCGCCATCGTCGCGTCGGCGCGAGACCTGTTCCTGCGGCTCGGGTTTGAGCGCACGACCATGGAGGGCGTCGCCGCCGAGGCCCGGATCGGCCTGATGACCCTCTACCGCCACTTCCGGGCCAAGCCCGCGCTGTTCAGCACCGTGATGGAAGCCGAGTGCGGCATGGTGGACCTGGTGCCCGACCCCGAGGCGCTCTGGTCCCGCCCGCCCGACCAGGCGCTGCGGCTGTTCGGCGTGGCGGTGGTGAAGGTTATGGCGTCACCGCGGCTCGTCGCGCTCAGGCGCGTGGTGATTGCGGAGGCCGAGCGCTTCCCGGCGCTGGGCCACGCGTGGCAGGAGACCGGGCCGGGGCGAGGGCAGGAGAAGGTTCGGCGTTACGTCGCGGACCGGATGCGAGCCGGCGACCTCCGCGCGGGCGACCCGGACGCGTTCGCGGCTGCCTATATGGCGCTACTCGACCGGTTGCCGATGCAGGTCCTGACCGGGCTGGCTGTCCCCGACGACGAGGCGATCGATGCCGAGGCGGCGAGCGTGGCGCAGCTGATGATGGCCGTCTACGCGCCGACACTGGCGGAAGCCTCGTCAAGAGCCGCAAAGCCCCATCGTTTGGAGATCACATGACCCTAGCCGCCACACCTCTCGCGATCGCCGTGCTGGGTTGCGGCAACATCGGCAGCGCGTTCGCCTTGCGGCTGGCGCGCGCCGGCCACCAGGTTACGGTTATCGCGCGGACCGGCTCGACGCGGCTGCTCCAACTTCGCCGCGATGACGGGATTATCGAGGTCGATGGCTCGCGCACCGCGGTCCGGGTCTCCGATGAACTCGACCCCAAGGTCCCCTTTGACCTGCTGATCGTGACACTCCTCGCGCACCAGGTTGGGTCGGTGATGCCGGCGCTTCAGGCTAGTGCCGCGGGCTGCGTCCTGTTCATGTTCAACACCTTCGAACCCGAGGCGCTGGTCGAGGCGATCGGGGCCGAGCGGTGCGCGCTGGGTATGCCGTTCGTGCAGGCAAAGCTCGACGGCGACGGTAGGCTGAAGGCGAGCATTGGGACGGGCGGGCAGAAGACGCTGCTAAATGGGCAGCGCTGGGTCGACCTGTTCGCCACCGCCGGACTGCCTGCGGTGCTGGAGTCGGGTATGCCGGCATGGCTGCGCAGCCATGCGCCGCTATGCGTCGCGTTCGAGGCTGTGTCGATCGCGGGCATGCGGCGTGGCGGGGGCGCGTCCTGGCGCCAGGCATTCGTTCTCGCGCGCGGCGTCCACGCGGCGTTCCGCCTAATCGAGGCACTCGGTTATCCGCTGCATCCGGGGTTGAAGCGGATCATCCGCCGCAGCCCGGCGGCGGCTCTGGGCGCGATGCTCTGGGCGATGTCGCGCGTCCGGTCGTTTCGCGAGCTGCTCGCAACCGGGAGCGCCGAATGCGACGCGCTTGTGGATGCGATGCTTGCGGCGGCGTCAAGGACAGGCCTTTCCGCTCCTGTCGCGGCGATCGCGGCTACGAAGCCTAAGTAAGCGATGCAAAACCGGCGTTGCGGCACGTTCTTCCGCTACTTCGATCGGTATACCGCAAGCTGACGGTCGGCTCTCGGACAGCCTCGCGGCCATAGCCAGATCGTTCGATCCCGCCGAAGGGCTGGGCGAGCTGCACTCAGGGGGCCGGGCCCGTCGCGGCGAGACTCTCCGCCGTCGCCGCGATCGTCTCGGCGTTCGGGCGCGGCGACCAGCCCAGGTCACGGCGCGCCTTCGCCGCCGAGACCGGCCGATGCTTGTCCAGCTCGTAGCGTCGGCCACGTAGGGCGGGGTCGAAGAGTGCGGACAGCCGGACAACCAAGCTGGGCAGCGCGCGCCGGGGAACCCGGTCGGCAAGGTGGGGGACGTGCTCGCGCAGCATTTCGGCGACGTCGCCCATCCAAACAAAGCCGTTCGCGGCAATGTAGCGCTGCCCTGCCGCCTCGGGCGAGGTCATCGCCTTGAAGTGCAGGTCGGCGACGTCGCGGACGTCGACCAGCGGCCAGCCGAACCTCGCCACGCCGGGCAACGATCCGTCGAGTAGCCGCCATACGATTTCGATCGAGGCAGAACGACCTGCGCCGAGGACCGGCCCGAGCACCGCACCTGGGCAGATGGTGACGAGCTCGAGCCCACGGCCCTCGCGCGCGACCCAGTCCCACGCCGCGCGCTCGGCGATGGTCTTCGACCGCTCGTAGGCCGACGTGTCCGTCTTGTTCGTCGCGTCCGACCAGTCGCGCTCGTCGAACGGATCCTCGCGCCCACCCTTGCCGTAGGCGATGGCGGCGGTCGATGACGTCATCACGACTTGTTTCAACCCGGCATCGCGTGCGGCCGCGAGGACGCGGAGCGCGCCGTCGCGCGCCGGGCGCACCAGCTCGTCATCATCAATGGGCGCGATGCTCGGGAACGGCGATGCGATGTGGAGTACGTAGGCGCACCCGCTCGCCGCGTCCTGCCACCCCCGATCGTCGCCGAGATCGGCCTGGACTACGTCCAATCGATCGCCCGCCGGTGCCAGCTTGGCGACGTCGTTGCGCAATCCCGCTTCGCGCGCGAGGTCGCGCATGGTTGTGCGCACGCGCCATCCCTCGTTCAGCGCCTGCGCGATGCAATAGCCGGCGATGAAGCCGGACCCGCCAGTCACCAGCACGCACCCTTCGTGTTCCATCATCTGTCTCCCTGACCGTGGACGCCTTCCAGGTCGCGGCAGTAGCTGGAGTTGACATAGCGACCTCGGTCTGAGCCTGCCGACCAACTGACGTAACGAAGAAGGGTTTGTTCGCCGGCAATGAAGGGACCGGAACGACCCAATCTGACTAAAACGTACATATAAGGCAAGACACGCGCCGGCAAGCCCGTTGCGTCGTGCACCGCGATGCCGCAGCAAGATCAGCGTCTGGGAGAGCCGTATTGGGGGGTCATCGAACGAAGCGTGGGCCGGTGCCAGGAACGTCAGGTATTCGTCCGGGTGCACGCCTGAGGCGGACCTCGACGCGTGAGTCGCTGCTGGCCGCGGCGCGGAGCCTGATGGCGAAAGCGTCGGGCGCGGCGTTCACGATCGACGAGCTGACTGCGGTGGCCAACGTGGCGAAGGGGTCGTTCTACAATCACTTCCCTGACAAGGACGCCATCGCGGACGAGGTGTATGGCGCCATCCGCGAGCGCGAGGAGGCCGAGGTGCGCTCGGTAAACGAAAATGTTGCAAGCCCCGTCGTTCGAATCGCGCGCGGCATGGCGGTCTACGCTTCGCTGGCGGTTTCCTCGGCGGAGGAGGCGCAGCTGCTCACCCTCACGCGTATTGACGGCGCGTTCTTGCGGTCAGCGGCGAACGCGGGGCTGCTCCGCGATCTGAGTGCAGCCCTGGGCGACGGATCAATCGTCGTCCCCTCGATCGAGGCCGCCGCCCTGCTCGTCGTCGGCCAGACGGCGTTGTTGATGGCGCGGCTGCGCGGCGCAACGGAGGCGCGCGAGGCGAAATCCGTGGCGCTCGGAGTCATCGTGATCACCCTCGTTGGCTTGGGTCTCAGCCATCACAACGCGCAGCTGACCGCCACCAAGGCTGTCGACGCGATCCTGAGTTGTCCAGAATGAGCATCGCTCCCATGGATCGATCGTCGGTGGTCAGATGGCCGACGTGCCGCCGTCTACCGCCAGTTCCACTCCGTTGACGTAGGTGGAATCGTCGGACGCTAGGAACAGCGCCACCGACGCGATCTCTTCGGGGCGACCCATCTTGCCGCGCGGGATCAGTGACTCGAACTTCCGCTTCGTCTCCGCGTCGAACATCTGGTCCTGGATAGGTGTGGCGATCTGCCCCGGGCTCAGCACGTTGACCCTGATCTGCCGATCCTTCAGCTCGTTGAGCCAAGCGCGGGCGAAGGCGTGGAGCGCGGCCTTGCTGCCCGCATACGCGCTGTAGTCGGGCCATCCCTTCACCGATGCAATCGAGCCGGTCATGATGATCGAGCCGCCGTCGTTGAACAGCGTCAACGCCTTCTGCACCGTGAACAGCGTGCCGCGCGTGTTCAGCCCGAAGAGCTTGTCGAAGTTCTCTCGGTGATCTCGCCGATCTTCTGCGCCTTCCCCATCCCGGCGCTGGCGAATAACACGTCGATGCTGCCCTTCTCCCGCTTCACCGTCTCGAACAGGCGATCCAGGTCGTCGAGGTTGGCCGCGTCGCCCTGCACGCCAGTCACGTTGCGGCCGATCGAGCTCCACGGCCTCGTCCAGCGCTTCCTGCCTCCGGCCGGTGATGAAGACGTACGCGCCTTCCTCGACGAACAGCTGGCGCTCGCGAGCGCCATGCCGCTCGACCCGCCCGTGATCACCGCAACCTTGCCTTCTAGCTTTCCCATGATCGATCTCCACGGAGCACCGGCATACGCCCGTGTGCGAATAAGGCCTCCTGGCGCGGGGCACGTGCGATCGGCCGTGAAGCGGCCCGCTCTGGAGAGCCGGTCTCTTCACCGTGACTGGCGCATCGTGCTATTCGACCAGTGGTCCGGTTATGTGGACCAGTGATCCGATTGGCAAGGCAAGCCGATGAGAGCCGACGCCAGGAAGAACGACGATGGCTGCTCAGCGTCTGTGCGTGAGGCAGTTGGCGCAGCACGGTGCGGACACGTCTTTGCGGGACATCGCCGGCAAGGCGGGCGTGGGCCTCGCCACGTTGCTTCGCCATTTTCCGACCAGGGAGGCGCTGCTAGAAGCTCTGCTCAACGAGAGCCTCGGCGCTCTGACGCGACAAGCAGCCGAGTTGCAGGTCGCAACCCCACCCGGGGATGCGCTGCTTACATGGCTTCGGGATGCTGTCGCGTTTGTGCGCATTACCGCGGCGTCGTGGACCTGATGGCTGCCGCGATAGCCGACCCTGACTCCGCTCTTCACGTCTCCTGCACCGCCGTCCGGTCTGGCTGCCGCCGGCCTGCTTACCCGCGCCCAAGCCGAAGGGATGGCGCGAGCCGATCTCGACGGGGTCGATCTCTTCGCCCTCATTGGTGCGCTCGGCTGGGTAGGTGACCAGCCGTCGTTCGCGCCGTGCGTTGGCCGGCTCTTCGATATTCTCGTAGGTGCGATACGGACTCGCGAGGCAATCGGCGGAGATAAGCAGCTCCTCTCAGGGTCGTGTAGGTAGCCCGATCGACAGGTGTTTTGTGCCGTTTGATTTCAAGAGCCACTTAGGAGCGCCGCCATCCGTGTGCGGGTATCTTACGCTCCTGGAAATCTCTGCGGGCGTGGTGGAGTTGGTAGACGCGTCTTGTTCCGCGATCCGGTTCAACAAGCGTCGGTCCGACCTGACCACCCAAACTTTGGCTAACGATTGCACAATCTCTGCTGTCGCTCACTGGCGATCTGGTTGAGAGAAGGCGCACGACAGGTGAGTGACAAAGCTTGCTTCGCAGGTTGCAGCTAGTGATGCGAAGACAGATCAGGTTTTAGATGGCGCGACGCAGTCAGTAAGCACCGGGACAAGCTCACCCCGGTGAAGGGCGTCCAGCCACCACCGCCTCGGGTTGTAGTATGATACCATGGCCATTGATTGAGGCCGTGACCAGCGTGCGGCCGTCATTCACCTGGAAACGGCTGCGAACCTGCACCGGAAACACCTTGCCATCGCGGCCGAAGCGCCAATCGGCATACGGCAGACCAGACCAGTTGATGAAGCCCAGACATGCATGATCGATTAGCTCCGCCGGGGTGCGAGGGGTCCCACGCCGGGCAAGATAGGCGGGAGAAGCGCAAGCGACCTGGTCGTGACTGAGAGCTTTCGTACAGTCAGGCTGGTGTCGTCGATTGGACCAAGCCGGAGCACCGCGTCATAACCCTCGTCGACTATGTCGACATACCGATCGGTTAGATTTAGCTCGACTTCCAAGTCCGGATAACGATCGAGCAGGTCATTTATAACGGGGGCCAGTCGGAAGAGCCGAACCCAACTGGTGCGCTCACTCGTAATCGTCCGCGCGGCTGGGCGGCAGCGTTCTCGGCGAGGGCGTATGCTGCGTCGGTTTCCGCGAGGATCACGCGGCAACGCTCGTAAAACTGCGCCCCCGTTTCCGTCAGGCTCTGTTTGCGGGTTGTGCGCTGGAGTAAAGGCGTCCCGAGCTTCGCCTCGAGCGAGGACACATGCTTCCCCACCATCTGCGAAGTGATGCCGAGCGAAGCTCCCGTAGCCGTGAATGAGCCGAGATCGGCGGCTTTTGCGAACACGCGCATGCTGGTCAATCGGTCGAGCATTAGCGATTTTTGGTTTCAGGTATCGTGCCATCTTAGCTGATTGTCTCTGCAGAGAGATATAATAAGTTGGGGTTTATGGCTGAACTTAAGCGCACGTGCGCGAGCTGGGTTGCCGATAGCGCATCTGCCGGCGCTTAGGGCGGTCCCGGGCAGGAGTTCGTAGCTGGGACTAAGGAGGACCTCGCGTGAAGCTGAACCGCGCTGCGGAGCAGAGGACGGCGCAAGGTCGTCGGCAAGAGCTTCACCGGCGTCGCCTGGCAGCAGCCGATGGCGATCGGTGAGACGGCCGAGCCGCTGCATGTTACGCGGGTCACCTTCGAACCCGGCGCGCGTACGGTGTGGCATCATCACCGCTCGGCCAGGTGCTGATCGCCACCGTCGGAATCGGCCGGTTCCAGGTCGAAGGCGGGCCGGTGCAGGCGCTGTATCCGGGGGACAGCGTCACCTTCGCACCTGGCGAGCGGCACTGGCACGGCGCGGCCCCGGATCAGCTCTTCGGCACATCTCGATCCAGGCCGCCGACGCACAAGGTGAGCAGGCGACGTGGCTGCACCCGGTCAGCGACGACGTTTATTTCCGCGATCCCGATGAGATCGATCCCAGAGGAGCACCCCATGAATAGGCCACTTCAGGTCGGAATTATCGGCGCGAGCGCGAAAGCCGGATGGGCGCGTGAATCGCATGTGCCCGCCGTACAGAAGCTCGCCGGATTGAACCTGGGCGCGGTGGTCGTGCGCAAGCAGGACGAGGCGGATGCGGCGGCAAGGGCATTCGGTGCGCACGTCGGCTACGCCGATCCGCAGCAGTTGTTCGACGATCCAGATATCGACATCGTGACCGTGGCGGTAAAGGTGCCCGATCATCACGACCTCGTGCTCGGCGCGCTCCGGGCCGGCAAGCACCTTTATTGCGAGTGGCCGCTCTCGCCGACGTTGGCCGATGCGCAGAAGCTTGCGGCGGCGGCGCGCGACGCCGGCGTCAAGGTGGCGATCGGCCTGCAGACCCGCGCCAACCCCGCCGTGCGGCGCGCGGGCGAACTCATCGCGCAAGGTGCTGTCGGCAAGGTGCTCGGCGCTCGCTGCTACTCGACCTCCGCCGCGTGGGGCGCGGTCAGTCAGCCGGGCATGGTGTTCGCCGAAAAGCCGGAAGCGGGCGTGAACCTGGTCATCATTCAGGGTGCGCGCACGATCGATTTGATGATCGCGCTCCTCGGAGGGCTGTCCGACGCCTCGGCGCTGGCGACCCGCCAATATCCCCAAGTCGCGGTCGCAGGCGAGGATCGCAGCATCACACGCGAGACCTTCGACCACATTATCGCTCAGGGCGAGCTCAATGCCGGCGGCACGTTTGTCGCGGAGATCATGGGCGGTCGCCCGGAGGGGCAGACACCCTTTGAATTGGTGGTGATGGGCGACAAGGGCGACCTTTCGCTGACCGGTGGCGCGGTGCGCGGGTTCCAATCGGGGCGGCTGGCGCTGGCGCTGAACGGCGAGCGGCAGGAGGTGGACGAGGGCGAGCGCGCCGGGTTCGCCGACATGGCGCTGAACGTCGCGGGCGTTTACGCGCGTCTTCGCGACGACATCGTCGGCGACAAGCGGACCTCGCCCGATTTCGACCATGCGGTGCGGCTGACGCGGCTGATCGAGGACCTGCTCGCCTCCTCCGACGAAGGGCGCCCCGGGAGGCGAGCGGCTGGCCCGGCAAGGACGGCGCGACGGCATGACCGCCACCATCCACCGCCTCCGGGTCGCGGAAGCCGCCATGCTCCAGCGTCCGGGCAAGCGATCCGCGCAGATCGTCTCGACACGCAACGCGCCCGGCGCGCGCATCACGGTCACGCGCGTCGTCATGCGGCCAGGCGCGGTCTCGCCGCGTCACCGCCATGACCGTGCCGAACAGACTTGGATCGTCGAGCATGGGAACGGGCGGCTGCTGACCGCTGCCAACGCCTGTGCGCCGCTTCAGCCCGGCGACGTCGTCATCACCCCACCCGGCGAGACGCATGGCGTCGAGAACATCGGCGACAGCGAGTTCGTCTACCTCACCGTGACGACGCCGCCGGAGAACAGGGCCGGCTTCCATGACGGCCCGGCCAGCGGAGAGGAGCCACCACATGCTTGAAGGCCTGCTCGGCAAGTCCGACACTCCGTTCGAGCCGCGCAGCGTCGGCCAGCCGCTGCCCCGCGTCGACGGGCGGCTGAAAGTCACCGGCGCCGCGCGCTTCACCGCGGAGCATCGGCCGGACGGGCTGGTTCACGGCGTGGTGATCGGCAGCGCGATCGCGCACGGCCGCGTCGCCTCGGTCGATGCGGCGGAGGCGCAGGCGCTTCCCGGCGTGGTGGCCGTGATCACGTCCGCCACTGCACCCAAGCTGAAGCCGCTGCCCGACAAGGTGCAGGGCATCCAATTTTCGGGTGAGGGCGGCCTGATCGAGATGCTGCTGCCGATGCAGGACGATCGCGTCCACTATGCGGGGCAGGCGGTGGTGATGGTGATCGCCGACAGCTTCGAACAGGCTATTCACGCGGCGACCAAGGTCCGCATCGCCTATGAGGAGGACGCGCCGGAGCTTGATCTCGACACAGCCACCTGGCGCTCCAGGCCCGATAGCTATTGCGGCATGGAACCGCTGCAACTGTCGACTGGCGATCCCGCAAAGGCGTTCGACGATGCCGAGGTGCGGCTTGAGCGCGCGTACGAGACCCCGATCCACACGCACAGCGCGATCGAGACGCTGGCGACCGTCGCCGCCTGGGAGAAGCGCGACGGCAAGGACTTCCTGACGCTCTACGACACGACGCGGGTGATCAAGACGGCTAATACCGTGCTCGCCCACTGCCTCGACTTGGCCGAGGCGGACATCCACCTGATCGTGAAGTTCCTGGGCGGCTCCTATGGCTCCAAGGCCTGGATGTTCGGCAACGTCCTGCTCGTCGCGAGTTGCGCGCGAGCGATCGGCCGCCCGCTCAAGGTCGAGTGGAGCCGACAGCAGATGTTCGAGTTGAACGGCTACCGGCCCGAGACGCGCCAGACCGTCCGGATCGGCGCGACGCGCGAGGGCAAGCTCACGTCGCTGCGCCACGACGCGATATCGCCGACCTCGGCGGTCAGCGGATATCCCGAACCGGTCACCGGCATGATGATGATGATGTACGACGTGCCGAACCTCGCCATCGCGCAGGAGATCCGGCACCTCAACGTGCCGACGCCCTCGCCGATGCGCGGCGTCGGCGTGCTGGCCGGCGGCTGGGCGCTGGAAACCGCGATGGACGAGCTGGCGCACGAACTGAGCTTGGATCCGGTTGAACTCAGGATGCGCAACGACGCCAAGAAGGGGCCGCTGTCGGGCATTCGTTCTCCTCCAAGCATCTGGACCGCTGCTTCGCGCGCGGTCGCGAGCTGATCGGCTGGGACCGGCGCGGGCGAGCGGCGCAACGGGCGCTGGGCGACCGGTCTGGGGATCGCCGCGAGCACCTTGCCCGCCGTGCTCGACCAGGCGTCGGCGCAGGCGACCTTGTTCGCCGACGGCACGGCGGAGGTGACGAGCGCTACGCACGAGATCGGGAACGGCGCTTACACGGTGTTCAGCCAGAGTCGCCGCCGACGCGCTCGCGCTGCCCATCGACGCGGTCAAGTTCGACCTCGGCGACTCCACCTTTCCGGACTCGCCGATCACTGCTGGATCGCACACGACCGCCAGTGTTGGTGCAGCGGTGCTGGACGCCGGGCGCAAGCTGATCGAGACGCTGAAGGATCTCGCCCGCCGCGCGAACGACGGTCCGCTGTCCGGTGCGGCCAACCACGACATCGTCGCTGCGAATGGGCGGCTCGCGGTCAAGGCCGATACCCGAGTTGGCGAAGCGTACACTGCCATCCTGGAGCGGGCCGGCAAGGATCGGCTGAAAGCGGCCGGTGAGTTCACTCCCGCATCCAAGCGCAAGTTCCCGGCTTCGGCGTTGACCAAACAATATGAGATGCATTCGTTCGGCGCGATATTCGCCGAGGTGCGGGTCGACCTCGACACGGGGGTGATTCGCGTACCGCGGCTGGGTGGGCGTGTACGACGTCGGCCGCGTCATCAACCCGCGCACTGCCTGCTCGCAGCTGCGCGGCGCGATGGTCGCGGGCTTAGGCGGCGCGCTGACCGAAGAGGGTTATTTCGACCCGAACAACGGCCGCGCCGTCGTCCGAAACCTGGCCGACTATCACATCCCCGCCTGCGCCGACGTGCCCGAGATCACCGTCGAGACGCTCGACATCCCCGACCCGCAGATGGGCGCGCTCGGCGCGCGCGGGTTTGGCGAGATGGGCACCAACAACATGCCCGCCGCGATCGGTAACGCGCTGTTCAACGCCACCGGCAAGCGCCTGCGAAGCCTGCCGCTCACCCCCGATCGCGTCGTGGAGGCGCTGCGATGATTCCTTTCCGCTACCAGCGCGCGCGAGACGTCGCCGACGCGATCGCGCAGGTCCGGCTGACCGAGAACGCCCAGTTCATCGCCGGCGGCACGAGCCAGGTCGACCTGCTCAAGGAAGGCGTCCAGCGCCCCGCTGCCTTGGTCGACATCCTGCGCATCGGGCTCGACGGCATTACCGAAACCGATGGCGGCGGGCTCAGCGTCGGAGCCAACGTCCGCAACTCGGTCGCTTCCGATCACCCCATCATCCGCGAGCGCTACACGGCGGTTGCGGAGGCGCTGCATGCCGGCGCGTCGCAGCAGATCCGCAACATGGCGTCGATGGCGGGCAACCTCCTCCAGCGAACGCGCTGCCCCTACCTCCGCGATCCCGCCCAGCCTTGCAACAAGCGCGACCCCGGAACGGGCTGCGCGGCGGTGCGCGGGTTCAGCCGCCTGCACGCCATCTTCGGCCAGACCGACGAGGGGCCTAAGTCCTCGGGCACCTGCATCGCCGTCCACCCTTCAGACATGGCGGTGGCGATGGCAGCACTCGAAGCGGTGATCGTGGTGGAGAGCGGTAGGGGAAAGCGCCGCATCGCGTTCGAAGATCTGCACCGCCTACCCGGCGAAGACCCGTTGCGTGACACGACCCTTGAGTCCGACGATCTGATCGTCGCCATCGAGCTGCCCGCGTTCGGCGGCCGATCGCATTACCTCAAGGTGCGTGACCGCGCCTCCTACGCCTATGCGCTCGTGTCCTGCGCGACAGAGGTGGAAATGGACGGCGACCGGATCGCGAAGGCCCGGATCGCGCTGGGCAGCGTCGCGCACAAGCCCTGGCGGCTACCCGCCGTCGAGGCGATGATCCAGGGCGAGCGGCCCAGCGAGGAGCTGTTCCGCCGCGCCGCCGCGGCCGCGCTGGAGGGCGCGCACGCCTATTCCATGAACGGCTACAAGCCCGAACTCGCCCGCGTGCTGGTCGCGCGCGGCCTGGCCGAAACGACGGGCCTAGAGCCGCTGCAAGGTCCGGCCGGAACCGCCTTTGCCGCCAGCGTCGAAGGCATCGCTGGCGTGCATGAGCCCGCATGACCTCCGCCGACGGCAATTGCGCCCTCGTCCGCGGGACCTTCGACACCTGGATGGCGGTCGCGGCAGCGTGTTTGCCGCGCTCGCAGCTGATGGGCGGGAAGCTCTTCGGGCTCGACGCGGCGCTCACAGAAGAGACACTGTACGATCCCGTCAACGGCCTGCCTGTCGTGCGCAATCTTGCCGACTACCACGCCCCGCCTGCGCCGACGCGCCGGAGATCATCATCGGCGTGCTGCATATCCCCGATCCGAACATCGGCGAGCTCGGCGCGCACGGGATGGGGACCGATGTCGTCCCGTCCGCCATTGGCAACGCGATTTTAGACGCGACCGGTCGCCGGCTCCGCTCGCTTCCTACACCCCCGACAAGCTGATCAAGGCGCACCGTCATGGATGAAGCAGACCCCCTTACGCTCCCCACCCTCACGCTGAAGGTCAACGGCGAGGAGCACCGGCTCCGCCCCGACCCGCGCACCACCTTGCTCGACGCCTTGCGCGAGCAGATCGGGCTGACCGGCACAAAGAAGGGCTGCGACCACGGCCAGTGCGGCGCCTGCACCGTCCACCTCGACGGCGAGCGCGTGCTGTCCTGTCTCTTACTGGTGGAGAGCCTTGGTGGACAAGAAGTGACGACCATCGAAAGCCTCGCCGGACCGGACGGCACGCTTCATCCCATGCAGCAGGCCTTTATCGATCACGACGCCTTTCACTGCGGCTACTGCACGCCCGGCCAGATCATGTCGGCGATCGCCTGCGTACAAGAGGGCCACGCGGGCACGCGCAGGAAAATCCAAGAATACATGAGCGGAAACCTATGCCGCTGCGCCGCCCATCCAAACATCATCGCGGCGATCGAAGAGGTGCATGCGATGATCTGAGCGGGTGCCGCTCGTCGGATCAAGACTCGGGCTTCGACCGCAAACAACGCGAAGCTCGTCAGCGGCCCGCCCGTGCAATCCACGCTTTTAACTCTGATTTTCGAGGACAGGCATGTCAGGACAAGACCGTTTCGACAAATATCACCGCGCCGAAATCGATGGCGTCAGGATCTACTACCGACGCATGGGCCAGGGCGACCCTGTCGTGCTGCTGCACGGCTTTCCGGAAACCTCCTTCGCCTGGCGCCATGTGATGCCCAAGCTGGCCGAGCGCTATACGGTAATCGCCCCGGATTTGCGCGGCTGCGGCGCCTCCGACCGGCCGGACCACGGCTATGACAAGCAGAGCGTCGCCGCCGACGTTCACGGCCTCGTCCGCCAGCTCGGCTTCGATCGCATCAAGCTCGTCGCGCACGACGTCGGCATGATGGCCGGCTACGCCTACGCTGCCACCTACCGGGACGAGGTGGAGCGCGTCGTGCTGATGGAGGCGGCGATCCCTGGCCTGGGGCTCGAGAAGCTGTACGACGCGATCAAATACCCGCGCATGTACCACCTGGCCCTGTTCGACGCGCCCAATTCCCTGGCTGAGGCGCTGATCGTAGGCCGCGAGCGGATGTTCATCGGCCATTTCATGCGTCAGCAGGCGTTCGATCCGGCCGCGATCGAGGATGGCTTGGACGAGTACGCGACCTGCCTGGCGCAGCCGGGTGCGCTGCACGCCGGCATCGCCTACTTCCGCGAGCACACGTTGGACGCCGAACGCAACCGGGAACACGCCAAGCGCAAGCTGGAAGTGCCGGTGCTGAGCATCGGCGGCACTGCGAGTTTTGGCGCGGATCTGGCAGACGAGATCGCGCCGCTCGCTGCCGATCACCGCCATGCGATGATCGCCGATTGCGGACACTACCTTGCCGAGGAGCAGCCCGAGGCTTTGACCGAGCATTTGCTCGCCTTCTTTGGCGAATCCGCGTGATGGCCGTCTCACTCACGGTCGTTCCGGACGATCGAACGTTTACAACGATCGCGATCGCCGACGGCGCGCGGCTTACCAGCAGGACATTCGAAGCCACGAGCTGACACGGGCCCGTCGCGCGCTGGCTTATCTCAAGGCTCGGATCGGCGACGACGCGATGCGACGTCTGCTCGCCGCCGACACAGCTTACATGACCGCGCACGTTCGCGATTGGGTCAGCGTTTCGGCCGGGAAATGGCGCTCGGCCGAGGTTACACTGGCTCTGCCTGGTCCGGGCGCTGAGCTATTCCGCGACTGGTACGCGCAGGTCGTTTCCGAGCGCAGGTCGGCAGCGATGCGGGCCGGGCATCCTGAGCATTATCTCAACACCCCCGGTTCCGACGGCATCGAGGTTATCGAGCCGATCGGCGAGACCGACCTGCCATGGCGTATCTTCTATCGGACGATTGATCCCGCTGCCGAGCTGCCGGTGGTCTGGCCTTCCAACTTTCCCGTTCGGTTCGCGGCCGAGATCGTCGACGAAGATGAATTGGTGGTGGGCTACTCGCTGCGGGCGCTGCGGAATGTGGAAAATGGCATGGAGATCGGCGTCGAGCGGCTCGCCTTACCTCGCCCTACCATCTGTCCGGGCTACCTGTCGCAGATCGAGGAATTGTTTCTGTGCCATCGTGTTGGCATCGATAACCGCGTGACAGTGCATCACTGGAACACCGCGGTCAGCTTCGCAGCGACGGGCCGGGCGCTGGCGCTCTGTCCAGCCTCTTTTGTGAACGGCGCCACGCCGGTCGCCGTTGTTCCCCTGACTGCTCCCGATGCTGAGCTCGTGACCTGGATGCTTTACTCGAACTCGAAGGACTCGCCGTCGGTTTCACTGATTCTTGAAGTTGCGGCCCTCGTTGATGGTGACCGAGCGCCTCTGCCGGACCGAGCCACGATTGCCTGACGCGCCCTCCGGAACCCACGATCACGGTCCATGAAGGCGGCCAGCATGTGTGGCACGAGCGCGGCGGCGTCGACCGCCTCGCCGTAAGCCGCACCGAACAGTTCGGCATAGCGGTCAAGATCGATCTTGACTGGAGCCGGCAGCACCACCGTCAACCGGGTCACCTCCGACCGCGGCAGCGGCCCCAGCCTGAGCTTCTCTGTCACGGCGCTACTCCCGCGGCTCGAACCGTGCCTGCGCCTGCGTAGGGCCGCAGCACGAGATCCTTGTTGACGATCACCCGCACCGGGAACCCGGGCCGCACCGTCAGAGTCGGCTGGACGTTGAGATTACGCCGCGTGAGTCTGCTGGCCGACCTGGTTGACGCTGTCCTCGGCGCTGCGCGAAGTGGCGACCACGACCGTTTGCTGGCCCGTGCCGCCGAGCCCGCTGTTCTGCGAGCCAAGTTCGGCGCCGACTCCGAGCAGCGTCGAGAGCGCCGCGCCGGCAAGGAGCTTGCCCCAATGATTGTCGGTCTCGCCCTCGAGCCCGGCGAAGCCCTTGGGTGTCCGCGCCGGGAAGCCGGTCGAGCACGATCGAGGATCCGTCGGGCATGATGAGCCGCGTCCACACCAGCAGCACGTGGCTCTGCCCGTAGGCGACTTGGGCGTCATAAGTCCCGAGCAGGCGCGACCCTTGCGGGATCAGCAGAGTGCTTGCCTGATCACGGTGTCGTAGACCGGCTCGGTGACGGTCGCGATCGCTTGACCGGGCAGGTCGGAGTTGAGCCCCGTTACCATGGCGGCCGGGATGATCGTGCCGGCCATGACCTGGAACGGCGAGGCGGGCGTCTGCAGCTCGCCGCTAGGCGTAGATCTTGGTGTCGGTCGCGGCGTTCAGAAAGGCGCTTCTTATCCTGCCCGTTCTGGGTCGCGACCTCGTCGGGGCGCGCACTTTCGGCCGAGCCGGGCAGCGGCGCGAATGGGCTGGCCGGCGTCGCGGCGATCGGCGACGGCCGGTTCGCTGGCTGCGGGCTGGTCGCTCGCCCGCTGGCGCACCTGCACGAACAGCGCGCCGCGCGCGTGCCGCCTCCGCCTCCTGGCGCAACCGCTCGCGTTCGGCGGCAGCGGCCTGCTCCTCCGCGGTCGGGCCCGCAGGCGCAGCTGGGCGCGCGACAGGCGCGCCGCTGCTCCTGTTGCGGCGCGCAGGAATGGCCGCCCGAGATCGCCCGGCAACGGCGGGCCGAGCGGCGGCACACCGGCCGGGAGCGCGGGCCTGGGCAAGGCGGCGTAGTCGCGCGGCAAGGTGTTCAGGCCTTCGGCGATCGGCTTGCGGTCGGTCGAGTAGAGTTCCTGGGGCGGCGTCCCGCCGCCGTGCTGGACCCCAAGCGCCCAGATGGCGAGTCCGCCGACGGTTATCGCCGACACCGACCCGAGCAGGATCAGCGCGCGGCGCGACAGACGCGTAACCGGCCGCGGCTTGGCGCGGAGCGCCAGCGCCTCTGGCTGCGGCGGCACGTTCGGCGGGATCGGCGGCGCTCCGCTCGGAGGGTCGGAGGGCGGCGGGTTCATGAGCCGAAACCTCCGCGGCGGCGACCGTCGGTCCGCTCGATCCGCACCACCTGCTGGTTGTCCCCGCCGAGCCTGAGCTCGGCCGCGCCGAACAGGCGGTCGACGACATAGTAGGGCGCGCGCGAACGGTAGTTTACGAGCTGGCTCTCGCCGGTGGGCCCGACCACGAACAGCGGCGGCAGCTCGCCCTGGGCGATTCCGGCGGGGAACTGGATATAGACCTTCTCACCGTCATCGAACGCGCGCACCGGACGCCAGGGCGGGTTGTCGCCTTGTCGGCGACCCGCTGCGGAAAGAATGTGGTTCGGCCGGTCCATGCGACGACATTCGCCTTCGCTGCAGAACCAAACCGGGCGGAGCCCGCATCCTTCGGCAGTTCGAACGGGCCGACTAGCAAGCGGAAAAGCATGTTGATGAGGGTCGTTTTGCCGAGGCCATTGATCCCGGCCAGCAGCGAAATGCCACCTTGGAAGCTGAAGTCGATGCCTGCAGCCTCACCGGTTCCGGGGAACAGTCGATAGTCGCTGACGACGAGACGCGTGAGGACGGGGAACCTATTCACGGTTCCGCCTCAAGATCGTCTGCCCCTCAAACGTCAAAACCCCTCCTCCCGCTGCGTCCAAACGATTCGGCCTTGCGGCTGCCCATGCTAGCGCCGGACGCTAACCGCATCCTTACGCTAGGCCCGTTAGGCCATCTAGGCGCAATCGGAGTTTAATAGAGCCGGGAATCGTCGCCCGGTGTCCGCGAGAAGCGGCGCTCGCCGGCCCACGCCTCAAGGTCTGAAACGGCGTAGCGGACGAACTTGCCGAACTTATAGAACGGCGGGCCACCACCGAGTGACCTGTAGCATTCGAGGGAGTGCGCACTGAGCGCAAGATAGCGGGCGGCCGCCTCGGTATCGACGAAGGAGATCCGTCCGGTATCATCGTCGTGGCGCGCTCGGCGCATGATCTCCGCCGTCGGCCAGCGCGCGTCGGGGTTGCGGCAGTCAGACATGCTGCACCTCCTCAACATTGGCATTCCGGGCGAAGGACTTCGGCGGGGCGGCTCGGCTCTCGTCACGCCGATCGCGGTAGGGACGGTAGTTGCCCATCGCGGTCTTGGTCGGCCCTGGGCGGACCGGCGCGCGGCGACCTGCCGATCCGTGCGGTGTGATCGCGACCGGCGACACCGCAGCCAGGGCGGCGACCTCCTCGATCGCGGGCCCCTGGCTCCGGTGCGCCCGCGACGACGCCCCGCGGCGGGCGGCAACCGTCTCCGCCGCGGCGCGGATGGGATCGTCCTCCGTATGGACGTAGCGCATGAACATCATGACGGTCTTGTGTGCGGTCAGCGCCATGCCGACCTTCACCGGAACGCCGGAGTTGGCGATGTCGGTCGCGGCCCGATGCCGAACGGCGTGGGTGCCGGAGTGTGGCAGCTCGGCCCTCTCCAAGATGCGCTTCCACCCGGCCCAGTAGGTGTTCTTCGTCATCGGCTGCGAGCCGTCGAACAGGGCTGGGATGACGTACTTGGACCGTGCGTAGCGGGGCGCCTCGTTTAGCAGGCGGAGAGCCTCGGCGCTCAGCGGCTTCGACATGCCGCCCGTCTTGCTGTCGGGCCAGACGACGCGCTTGTTGGCGAAGTCGATCCACTCCCATTCGAGCAGCGAGCACCTCGGACATGCGTGCGGCGAACTCGAACTGGAGCCGGATGGCGAGGGTCAGGATCGGGTGCTCAAGCCCCTCGGCGTCGGCCCGATGAAGGTAGGCATAGAGCCGGGTCAGCTCCTCATCCGTGATGAGGCGCGTCCGCTTCGAGCCGGTGTACTTTTTGATGTGCCGGCAGGGGTTGGAGCCGTCGGGCCGCAAGCCCCAGAGTTCGGCGACATTGAACATCTTGCGAAGCAGCGAGAGGCAGTGATTGGCGGCTGTCGGTGTCCCGCGCAGCCGACCGACAAGGTCGGCGACGTCGGACCGCTTCACGTCCGCAACCCTGATCTTGCCCATCGCGGGCAGGACGTGAACCTTCAGCGTCGTCCGGTTGCCTCGCACGGTGGACGGCTTGTTACGCGCCTCCGAGTGCTCGACCATGAAGCGGTCGGCGAGGTCATTGACCGTCGGCGCGGTGCGGGCGGCCTGACGCTCCTGGCTCGGGTCGGCGCCGCCTCGAACGCCGGCGAGGAAGTCCTGCGCGAGCTTACGCGCTTGGTCGACGGTGATCTGGCCGTAGGTCCCGAGCGACGGCTTGCGCCGCTCGCCGGTCGGCGTGCGATAGGAGAGTATGAAGACCTTGCGTCCGGCAGGAGTGATCTTGCAGAAGAAGCCGGG
The DNA here is from genome assembly GCA_963719345.1 of uncultured Alphaproteobacteria bacterium. Classification (GTDB taxonomy): domain Bacteria; phylum Pseudomonadota; class Alphaproteobacteria; order Acetobacterales; family Acetobacteraceae; genus CAVRCA01. The sequence continues at coordinate 1,097,642 of CAVRCA010000001.1, read as the reverse complement.
GACAATGGGTGTCCCTGATTTCGTAGTCGCGGGCTTCTGGCCGGGCGGAGTTGACGGCGCTCTTGGTGAGCTTCATTGAAGGCATGCTTGGCTCCTAGCTGGACCCGCCTTCCAGGAGCCACATAGGAGGGGCGCTAGAGAACAGGAGCGTCTCACGTCGAGGTCCGGCGTAGGATACGGAGAGCTTAATGCCTGATCTAGCTCGCATTATCCTACTCCAGCGCACTCGAGCGAAGGGGAGCGTAGCCCATTCAAAAAATCCGGTTCTGCAAGGAGTGTCGGTTCGACCCCGACCACCCGCACCACCTCTGCCAAGGGTCAGACCTCTGTAGATCCCGAAGGCACGGGCGCTCGCGAGCGAGACGGTAGCGAGGAACATGGCGAGCTCGTCTTAAGTCTCGTCAAATGATTTAAACTCCGACCGAAGTCGTGACGCGAATGCGCAGTAAGGCTCATGGTCAAATCTGCAGCCTGACCCTGCCCGGTCCCAAGGGCCCACCCCAAGGTCGGGGAAAACGAAGCAAAGATGCCAGGCGTGAGCGTGCCCGTCGCTTCGTCGACGGTGAACGGACCGGAATAGGCGATGTATTCGTTCGCGGTGCCGTCAAACCAGTCTCCCGATGCGAACGCCGGCCGATCCGCGCGCATGAGCTGCGCCGCCATGAACCCGTCCGGAATGTACATGATAATGCCCGTAGTGTCCTTTCCCAAAGGATAGGACGGCGGCGATCAGTCAACGGAAAAGCCCGGTACCACTTAAGGCCCCAGGCACCGATCAACTGGTCGAACAAGCTCATGACGGCCCCTTGGATATGAGAGTTGGCGCGCTCCTGCCTGATGAGAGGGACGACGCGATCTGGTCGCCCTTTGGAGGCGCAAGTCGGGTATGACGAGCAGGTGATCGACTGGGACGACGTGCGCCATTTCCTCGCCGTTGCGAAAGGCGGCTCGCTTCGGGCGGGCGCGGAGCATCTCGGGGTCAACCATTCCACCGTGCTGCGCCGCATATCGCAGCTCGAGGAGCGCCTCGGCGCGCGGATGTTCGACAAGCTGCCGTCGGGGTATCGCTTGACGGAGGCGGGAACGGAGATCCTCGCGTTCGCGGAGCAAATGGCGGCGGCGTCGAACCGGCTGGAAACACGGGTGCTCGGCCGGGACCAGAGCATCGGCGGCCTCTTGCGGGTGACGGTGACGCCCATGCTGGCGACACACCTGCTTATGCCGGACTTCGCGGCGTTCGCGCAGGCTCACCCCGACATTGAGGTCGAGATACTGTCCCGCGACGAGCCGCTGAACCTGACCAACCGCGAGGCCGAGGTGGCGATCCGCGTCGTCCACGAGCGCGGCGCGCTGCCCCTGAACCTCCACGGCCTGAAGGGCCCGGAGCTGTTCGGCGGTGTCTACCTGTCGGGCGAGTTGCTGGCCGCATGGCCCGGGCGCGCGCCGCAGCCGGTCCGCTGGATAGTGAAGGAGTATGACGGCATTCCGGCATGGGCGCGGCAGGGCGAGGTCCCGATCGCGGAGGTTCCGTTCCGGGTGACGGACGCCGGTGCGCATATCGCCGCCGTGCGGCAGGGACTGGGGATCACCGCGCTCCCGTGCTTTGTCGGCGACGCCGATCCACTGCTGGTCAGAGCTCCGGGCGCACCCGTCCATCTCTACGGAACGCTGTGGCTGCTGACGCAAGGCGAGACGCGCGGGACGAAGCGGGTGCAGCTGTTCACCGAGTTCATCTCCCGACGTCTCGCCGCCCATACGGAGCTTCTCGCGGGGGCCTCGCCCCGCAGCGGGTGACGTCTTCCCACCCGGCTAGGTTCGGCGCGGCGGCGCTCGCGCGAGCGGTGCGCCGTCGCACAACCGATGTTCAGAATCAGCCGGTCCCGGGCAAGCCCGCGCACCCCCACCTCCGTCGCTCAGGAACAAACAGGCCGGTTAGTCGCCGGCTGCGACGGGAGACCATATGACCTACGCAATCATCGGCTTCGGCGCGATCGGCCAGGCGCTGGCCCGCACTTTTGCGCGCAAGGGCATCGAGGTGAGCGTGGCGAGCACGCGGCCGCCGGAGGCGATGGGGGCGCCGGCGCAAGCGATCGGGTCGAGCGTGATTCGACATCGCTGCACGACGCGCTCGACGCCGACATCGTGCTCCTGGCCGTGCCGTTCTCGAAGCATGGCGAGGTCGCGAAGGCGCGTCCGAACTGGCAAGGCAAGATCGTGGTCGACGTGACCAACGCTTATGGTGTGCCACCCGAGGAGCTGGGCGGGCTTCCCTCCTCGGCCGCGGTGGCCCGGGGCCTGCCCGGTGCGCGGCTGGTGAAGGGATTTAACCACCTCGGCGCCAAGGTGATGGGCGCGGACCCGGACGTGAAGGGCGGGCGGCGGGTCGTCTTCCTGTCCAGCGACGATGAGGAGGCTGTGGTCCCGGTGAAGGCGCTGGCCGAAACGCTGGGGTTCGCGCCCGTGTGGCTCGGCAAGCTCGCCGAAGGCGGCACGCTCGTCCAGGCGCGGGGCAAGTCCTGGGGACCGCTCATCTTCCAGGACCTCGTCAGGTTCGACGCCGCCTGAGTCACAGCGGGGCGGCGCCGTCGCGCCGGCTCGTCCAGACCATCGGAAGGCTTACAGCATGATCGTCGACCTCACTGGCCGCAAGGCGGTCGTCACCGGCTCGACCGCCGGCATCGGCCGCGCCACCGCGGAAGGACTGGCGCGCGCCGGCGCGTCGTGGTCGTCAACGGCCGCAGCGCGAGCGCGTCGACCGGGCCGTGCAGGAGATGCGCCGGGCGTATCCCGATCCCACATCACGGGCTTCTTCGCCGACTTGGCGACGGCGAAGGGCGCCGAGGCTCTCGCCGAGCAGGCCCCCGACGCGGACATCCTGGTCAACAATGTGGGCACGGCGTTCCTCCGCCATTTCGCCGACATCGCCGACGAGCGATTGGCTGAGCCTGTTCGCAGCTCAACGTGATGAGCGGCGTGCGGCTGACGCCGACATTATCTGCCGGCGATGGTGGCGCGGGGCTGGGGGCGCGTGGTGTTCGTCAGCAGCGAGTTCGCCGTCAACATCCCGAAGGAGATGATCGACTACGGCATGACCAAGACGGCGCAGCTCGCCATCTCGCGCGGGCTGGCGGAATTGGTCGCGGGCACGGGCGTCACGGTCAACGCCGTGCTTCCGGGCCCGACCAGGTCCGAGATCCTGTCGCAACTGGATGACGGCGCAGGCGCAGGCAGACGGCATCACGCTCAGGACGAGGCCGAGCAGGCGTTCCTGAGGGCGAGCCGCCGACCACGCTGATCGGGCGCTTCGCGACCACGGACGAGGTCGCCAACATGATCATCTACCTGTGCTCGGAGCAGTCGTCGGCAACCACCGGCGCAGCGCTGCGCGTCGACGGCGGCGTGGTCCGCTTCGTCGCCTGAGCGCGCGCTTACCCGCACGTGACCCGCGCGACAGGGACCTCCGCTCGCGCAAGACAAAGGACAGATGAAATGACGCAAACGGTATCGGCGGGGGTACACTCACCAGTTGTTCCGGTCCGCGCGCACATACTACGGGTGGGCGGACGCTCCCGTGGAAGATAGCTGTCGTACGCGAATTGTATGACGTCCTGAAATGGGGGCCGACATCGGCCAACTCCAGCCCGGCGCGGTTCGTCTGGGTGCGTAGCCCGGAGGGCAAGGCGAAGCTCCGCGGAGCGGCCTGGGAGCGGCAACCGTCCCAGATCCTCGAAGCGCCGTTGACCGTGATCATCGGCAACGACCTCGACTTCGCCGACCGGCTGCCCGAACTCATGCCGCACAATTGGGAGGCAATGCAGAAGGCGTTCGCGCCAACGGCGGTGGCGGAGACGACGGCGACGCGCAATGGGACGCTGCAGGGCGCGTACCTCATCGTCGCGGCGCGCGCGCTCGGGCTCGATTGCGGACCCATGTCCGGCTTCGACAATGCCAGCGTCGACCAGGCATTCTTCGCCGGCACCCGCATCCGGTCCAACTTCATCTGCAGCATCGGTCACGGCAAGCCGGAATTTTTGTTCCCCCGCAACCCGCGGCTTCCCTTCGAGGAAGCCGGCCATTTCGCATGAAGGAGGGCTCAGCCATGAACAACATCGAAAAAGCGTCCACCTACTTCCAGGGGCTGGCGAGCGGCGATCCCGTATTGGCGACCCGCTACATGGACCCGGCGCGCTGCATCGAACACAATCCGCATTCGCGGGATGGTGTCGAGGGCGTCAGCGAGTATGTCGATCAGATCGCGGCGGACCGTCCCGATCTGAAGGTGATCAGGGCCTATCAGGACGGAGCGTTCGTCTTTACCCAGGCGGACGGACATGTCCGGGGTGACGGGACCTTTTTCGACGTGTTCCGGTTCGACGACGGCCTGATCGTCGAGCATTGGGGCTTCTCGGCGCCCGCGGGGCCGCCGAACGCGAGCGGCCATACGCAGGTCGATGGACCGACCGAGCCGAAGTCTCTGGAAGACACGGAGAAGAACAAGGCGCTGGTGCGCGACTACTACCAGACCTTCCACATCGAGGGTCGGCACGATCTCGCCCCCAAATACTTCGCCGGCGACTTCATGATCCGCCACGAGCCGGGCGTCACCGACGGCATCGGCGCGTTCCTGCGAGACCTTGACGTCCTGACGCGCGACCGGACGATTGATCAGATTGAGTTGCTGCTCGGGCAGGGAGACTTTGTTTTCATCGCCGCGAAGGGAACTCATGCGGGTAGCCCTTGCGTCTATATCGACCTGTACCGGGTCGAGAAGGAGAGGCTCGTCGAGCATTGGGGTTTTCCGCAGCCAGTTCCGCCGCTGGAGAAGCAGAGGAACGGCAACGGGATGCTTTGACGTTGAACTCGCGAACCACGCATCGCTCGAGAACGGGACCATGATCCGTCACCTCATCGCCGCTCCCGTCGCGCTCTGCCTCGCCCTGCCCGAGATGGCGACGGCGCAGGGAGCGGGCGGTTCATGCAATCGTCTTTGTCGACCTGATCCCCAGCGACCAGGCGGCCGGTTCGGCGATGCTCGCCGACTATGCGCGCCGGGCGCGGCAGGACCCGGCGCTCCGCTCCGTGGCGCTCATCGAAGAAACCCGCATCCCCAACCACTATAGCCTGGAAGAGACGTTCGTGAACGAGGCGGCGTATCGGCGCTTTGTTCAACAGTCCCCCTCGGCGGGATGGGTAGGCTGCGGACTCGCGCTGGGGCGGGCTGGCGATCTGGCGGTGGCGACGATCGCCGACCGGGCCTCTCGCCGTCGGAGGTTCGCGGCTGAACGCGTGGTCGTCTAACGCATGCTGGCGAGCTTTACACTTATCACGACCTGTACCGGGTCGAGAACGATAAACCCGCGGAGCATTATGGCTTTCCGCAGCCGGGTTCGCCCGCAGAGGAGCTCCAAGGCGGAGTGCAGTCCCCCAAAGGCCACGCTTACGGCGAGCCGGCCGTGATACGCCGATAAGTCCGGAACGGGAAGTGAGGCGCGCCCTTCCACCCGAGAGCCGCTCAGTCTCACCGCTCTTATCTCATCGCATGCCAGGGATTTGGCTGGCGGGTGTCGCGTAAGCTGCTGATCGCGTTTACGGATTGGGTGTTGAGACCGATCCATCCACCTGATAATTCCGACCACACCCGCCATGCCTGATGATACAATTGAGGCGTTCGGCTTTCCAGCCGTCGGACGCAAGAAAGTCGCCGCCGCTTTTGACGGTGGACGCCTCACCTCGGACGGCGGGGTCATGCTGCTGGCAGCCGCTGAGCGCCGCCTAAGGATTGCCCAGCATCTCGCGGAGCTGATCACCGACCCGCGCAATCCGCTGTTTTGTCACGCACAGCGTCGCCGACATCCTGCGCGCCCGCATGCTTGCCATTGCCTGCGGCTACGAGGACGCCGACGATCTCGATCATCTGCGCACCGATCCGGGCTTCAAGCTGGCCTGCGGACGCCTGCCGGACACTGGCCGCGACCTGTGCTCGCAGCCGACGGTATCGCGTTCAGGAACGCACCCAACTTGCGCGACGTCGTGCGCCTGACCTACGCCATGATCGACATCTACTGCGCCAGCTATCGCCGCCCCCCCGCCGCCGTCACGCTGGATATCGACGACACCGTCGATGTTGTGCACGGGCATCAGCAGCTCTCCTTGTTCAACGCGCATTACGACGAACGCTGCTTCCTGCCGATCCACGTCTATGACACCGCTACGTCGCGTCCGGTGACGGTGCTGCTGCGGCCAGGCAAGACGCCGTCCGGGCAGGAAGTGCGCGGTCATGTTCGCCGCCTGGTGCGCCGCATCCGAATGCATTGGCCGATGACGCGCCTGACCATCCGCGGCGATGGCCACTACGCCCGGCCTGAGGTGATGGCGTGGTGCGAAGCCAATGCGGTGGACTTCATCTTCGGCCTGGCGGGCAATGCCGTGCTGAGCCGCTTGGTCGAGGCATCCGCCGACGATGTCCGGGTCCGCCGCGCCGAAGCGGCGGCGCCCGTGCTGCGCCGCTACACGGAAACCCGCTACGGTGCCAAATCCTGGATGCACGAGCGGCGGGTGGCCGCCAGGATCGAAGCCAGCACGCAAGGTTTGGACATCCGCTTCGTGGTGACCAATCTGGCAAACGGCAGTGCCGAATGGCTCTACGACACGCTCTACTGCGCGCGCGGGCAGGCCGAGAACCTGATCAAGCTGCACAAGAGCCAACTCGCCTCGGACCGCACCTCCTGTCGCTCGGCGCTCGCCAATCAGGTGCGCCTCGTGCTGCACACCGCTGCCTACTGGCTGATGCTGACGGTGCGCGACGCCATCCCAAGACAGCAAGCGCTGACGGCCGCCGAGTTCACCACCTTGCGGATGCGCCTGATAAGGTCGCAGCTCGTATCACCGAGACCGCGACACGGGTCCGCATTGCCCTTGCTGCAGCCTGCCCGAAGCAGCCCTGTTCCGCGGCATCGCACTCAGCTTCCAGCCTGCCGGACCGTGATCCACGGGGCGAGCGCCCCGACATCTGCCGATCGTGCAACTCCAACGCCCATCACATCCGGACCGAAACAGCGACGCAACAGGCGCCAAAACCGCCGCGTCCCGGCTGAGCCAGCAAGAAAAGCGTCAGTGCGGTGAATAGGATGGGCTAGCTCGACTGGGTTTCGCAGGGAGCCCGGTTCGGCCGCTGGACCGCCTTAAGGGACGGCGTTCGGACGGAGCATGCTTATTTTCTTAGCAGCATGTTTCCCCATTTTGAGCTCAGGTTTTCACGGGTGAACATCGCCATCTCGCCAGTGCACCGTGGGTGGGTTCGCCTCCTTCATGAAGTCAACGAACGCTCGCACGGCAGGGGCGAGCTCGCGCCTGCTTGGGAAGATCATGTTCACGTTGACCTCTGGTGCTATCCACTCGGGAAGAAGGTGGACAAGGCGCCCGGCTCTTATTTCGGGCACACAAAGATAACGTGAGATGATCCCGATTCCCGCGCCGTTCAGCACCAGCTGGTTGATTGTCAGGGCATCGTTGACAGTCGCGCGTGTTTTTACAGTGATCTCGCGAATTCTTGCTACCGCGAGTAAAACTCCAGGTCCGCGCTCGCGCATCCGGTCTTGGCATTTCGATGATGTCGTGCGCTTTAAGGTCCTCAAGGTGCTGGGGTGCGCCCCTGCGTTCAAGATAGGCTGGCGAGGCACACAGCAGTCGTCTCATCTCGCCGAGCCGGACAGTTATCATAGACGAATTCCGGCGAATTGCCGAGCCGGATCGCGACATCGACACGTTCGGAGACGAGTTCCGCGACACGGCTAGTCAAATCGAGGACGACATCGACACGTGGGTAGCGCTGCAAGAACTTCGAAAGCTGGTCAGCAATCACATTGATGCCGAAGCCGATGCCGACGCTTACTCGCAGCTCTCCATGGGCTTCGATTGCGAGGCCGCCGATATAGACGAGAGCTTGATCCAGCTCGCTGAGCGCGCGCGCGCATCGGATCATCAGGCTTTCACCAGCTGCCGATGCGTGGACGTGACCATGCTGATGGGGTGGTTCACGGGCGTGTCGCTGACGCTGATGGCGTACGACGTGCCGTCGGACGCCATCGGTCTCGACCAGTAGGAGGCGCGAGATGGCCATCGACCCCGACGCGCTGGGCGGTCGCGCGCCGTTGCTGAACCGGACGAGCTGACGGACGCGCAACGCAAAACCTACGACATCATGAACAGCAAGATGATTCCGTGGGCGGAGAAGTCCGGCTTCGAAGCACGGCTACCGGACGGCCGGATGATCGGGCCGTTCAACGGTTTCCTGTTCAGCCCCGAGATGACCGACTCCTTCCTGGACTCGGAGATGGCGGAGCAGCGCGGCACGACCCTATCGGACCGCGAGCGGCAGATCGTGATCCTGGCGACGGGCGCGGTATGGCGGTGCGACTATGAGCGGTACGCGCACGCCGCGGTGGGTGCCACGGTGGGCCTATCCAACGCCGCGATCGCGGCACTTCGCGCCGGCGACCCCGCGCCGGACCTCGATGCCAAGGAAGCGGTCGCGCAGCGGTTCACCACCCGCCTGTGCAAAGACCGGCGGGTGAGCGACAATGTCTACGCCGAAGCACTCGATGCATTCGGCTATCAGGGCATCACCGACATGATCCAGCTTGCGGGACACTATATGACCATCTCGTCCCTACTCAACACGTTCGAGGTTCCAACTCCTGAATAGCGGTGTCGCAGCTGGTCGCCGTCATGTTGGAGGGAAAAAATCATGTCTCACAATAAGGCGCCGCAGGCGCGCCTAACCATGGTCGCCGAGTTTCCGAAACATTACTTCCTGGAGAACTTGGCGGTTCGGGCGGACAACTCCATCCTGGTGACCGTGACAAACCAGAAGGAGGTATGGTACGTGCCAGCCGCGGCGAAGGCTGAGCAAGTCAAGCCCATCAAGTTGCATACCTTCGACACGCCTGTAACGGGTCTGGTCGAAATAGAGCCGGACGTCTTCCTCGTCTTGGCAGGCAATATCTACACCACCCACGAAGCCTTCATTTTCAGAGTTGATCTCCGGGGATGGAAGGAGGGCGATGCCGTCAAGACCGAATTGTTGTGCCAGATGCCGCGAGAAGCGCGCGGCCTGAACGGCTGCTGCCTTCTTGGTCCTGGCGTGCTCCTCGTTGCGGATTGCTTCGCCAGTCTGATCTGGCGCGTGGATTTCGCGTCCGACGGGAGCGGCGGGCTTAGCCCCCGGGTCTGGCTCAGGCACGAAAGCATGGGCTATTATCCCGGCAAGATGAAGCCCGAGCAACCGGGCGTCAACGGCGTGCGTTACGCCGCGAGATCGAGATTTCTCTACTATACCGGGACGGCGAAGAAGCTCTTCATGCGCGTCGCCGTCGATCCGCATACGCTCGACGCCAGGGGAGAACCGGAACTGGTCGTGGCGGGCCGGATGGGCGACGACTTCTGCATCGACGAGGACGCGGCACTTATCTACCTCGCCACCCACAGGCAGAACACCATTGACGTGGTGTCGATGGACCCCGGCCTGAATAGCGGCTTCACGCAGAGCGTCGCAGGCGATCCATTTACTGAAGCGTTGATTGGGCCGAGCGCCGGCGCTTGGGGACGAAGACCCGGGGAACAGGGGCGCACCGCCTTTTTCCTCATGGATGGCGGCACGGCTTCGCCACCGCCGAGCGGGCCCCACCCCGCTCAGCTCATCCGGGTCGACTTTCAACCTTTTGCTGGCCGGTTCCCAGGTATGGGTTCGTGAACGGGACCGCAAATTAGGATGGTCGCGCCCGTGCATCCCAAGGCGATGATTACCATGCTCGCGCCCTAGACCCGGGATCGCTGGCTGACCTGCAGCTTTAACAGACTGCTCAGCCTGCAACGGCCCTATCCGGCCAACTGTCAACCGGCGCGGACGGCGACGGTCGACGGCATTGTCCGCGCCGTCCGGGAGACCATAGGTGAGCAACGCTGACAAGCAGACCAAAGTCGAGCAACTCGCCGCCTGGGCGCTGCGCGCGAGCTATGACAAGCTGTCGAGCACGTCGACAGGTCTCGCTCGGACGCATGTACCTGGACTGCGTCGCCTGCTGCTTGTCGTCGCTGGGCGCGCCGCCGGTGAACGCGCTCCGGGCGGTGATCGGCGATATGGCAGGGTCGGGCGGCGAGCCGTTGATCGGCGGCGGTTCGGCGGCGTTGGTCTCGTAGCTGTCGCCGACACTGCCGACGGAAGGTTCGATGCCCGCTTCTGCGAGACGCTCGGTGTAGCGGATAGAGACGTATTGCACCCCCCTGTCGCTATGGTGGACCAAGCCGCTACCGTCGACGGGACGGCGATCGGCAAGGGCCTGCTCCAGGGCATCGAGCACAAAGCCCGCATGCGCCGTGCGGCTTACCCGCCAGCCGACGATCCGCCGCGCGTATGCGTCGATCACGAAGGCGACGTAGACGAACCCTTGCCAGGTGGCGACGTAGGTGAAGTCCGACAGCCACAGCGCATTCGGCCGTGGTGCCCGGAACTGCCGGTTCACCCGGTCGAGCGGGCAGGGCGTGGCCGGATTGCTGATCGTGGTGCGGACCTCGCGGCCGCGCATGGCTCCTTGCAGGCCCATCTGCCGCATCAGCCGGGCCACGGTGCAGCGTGCGGCGGCGATGCCCTCCCGGCCGAGCTGCCGCCACACCTTGCGCACGCCGTAGACGCGGAAGTTCGCCTCGAACACCCGCCTGATCTCGGCGGCGAGGACCAAGTCGTGCCTTGCCCGCGCCGGCAGCTTGGCAGCCTCGCGGCGCGTTAGGCGCGGGGCGATCGGCAGCCGCGATCGGATCGACCCCATATGCCGCACGCTGATCGTCGATGAACGCGATCATCGCTTGAACGGGCGGTCGAGCTCCGCCTGAGCAAAATACGCCGACGCCTTGCGCAAGATCTCATTGGCCTGGCGCAGCTCCCGGTTCTCGCGTTCCAGCACCTTTATCCGGTCGCCCTCCTCGCGTCGTAGGACCGGCCCGCAGTCCCTGTCGCGCTCGGACCGCCGCACCCAGCTTCGCAACGTCTCGCCCGTGCAGCCGATCTTGCCGGCAATGGAGTTGATCGCCGCCCACTGCGACGGATGCTCCGCCTGATGATCAAACACCATCGCACCGCTCGCGACCGAACCTCAGCTGAAAACTTGTTGGTCGTTGGCTTGCTCATCGCTCCATCCTCTCAAGGCTTGGAGCCTCCGACAAACCCGGCACGGTTCATTGACGTCCTTGATGAAGTCGACGAACGCGCGAACGGACGGGGCGAGTTCGCGCCGGCTTGGAAACACTAGGCCGACCAGCGCCGCCGCGGTTCCCAATCTGGCAAGAGCTGGGTCAAGCGCCCTGCGTCGATCTCGGGCGCGGCGAGATAGCAGGAAATCACGCCGACTCCGGCCCCGTTGAGGATCAGCCGGTGGATGGTCAATGCGTCGTTTACGGAGATCCGAGGAGTGATGTGGACCTCGAGGCTATAGCTGGTTTGCGTGAAGTTCCAGATGCGAGCCCGCCCGTCAGCACCGGGCATCTCGACCACGCCATGGTCGGCCAGCTCGTCTAGCGTTCGCGGCGCTCCCGAGATACGCCGGTGCGGCGCACAACACCCGCCGCATCTCGCCGAGGCGACTGCGACCATGGTCGAATTGGGTTGCGGACCCATCCGAATTGCCACGTCCACTTTATCGCTGACGAGATCGGCGGCGTGGCTGGTCAGGTCGAGCGAGAATGACCTCTGGATAGCGCACGACGAAGGCGGGCAGCTGTCCGCCTAGCACGTTGATGCCGAAGCCGATACCAGCGCTCAGCCGCAGCATCCCCGCGGCTCGGCGGCGAGCGTGCCCACATGGTCAAGCGCTTCGCTTAATTCGCCGAGAGCCGACGCGCACCGGCCGATTAGCGCCGGGCCCGCCTCGGTGAGCGACACCTCGCGGGTGGTGCGCTGGACCAGCCGCAGTCCGAGCGCCCGTTCGAGCCGGACGATACTGCGGCTTATGCTGAATTTGGGTTGCTCGGTCGCTGCGGCCGAGAAGCTGCGGAGCGCCCTTTCAAACACGCGCAGATCGGCCAGGCCCGCAACCTCTGAGTGTTCCCCGCGTGCAACGGTCAATCCAGCACGAGAGACAATCTAAATCAGACCCGTCCGTTGATGCACCTGTGCCGCTCGGTGTCGCCGAGCCGTGAGAACCGGAGCATCGGCGTGACAGACACCATTCTGACGATTGGCGCCGACGGCAAGTTCGCGGGGCTGGTCGTCCCGGCGCTCGCCGCGCGCGGCGCGCATGTACCGAGGCCTGATTCGCAAACCCGAGGACGCCGACGCGGTTCGCCCCAAAGGCGCGGCGGAGGTCACGATCGGCGATCTTGGCGATCCCGCCAGCATCGATCGCGCTCTCGATGGGGTCGGCTCGCTATTCTACGTCGCACCAGCCTTCATCGCCCGCGAGGCGGAGATCGGCGAGGCTTTGGTCGCCGCCGCGGTCCAGCGCGGGCGTGCGGCGGTTCGTGTTTTCCTCGGTGATCCATCCGGTCCTGAGCGCGCTGTCCAATCACGCCGCCAAAGCCCCCGTCGAGGAGGCCATCCTCAACAGCGAGCTCGAAGTACACGCTCCTCCACCCGCGCTGTTCTTCCAGAACTACGCGCGGGCTGGCGGGGCATTGCGCGAGACCGGCTCTCGCCGAGCCCTGGTCCGCCGAGACCCGCTTCAGCCGCGTCGACTATCGCGACGTCGCCGAAACCGCGGCGATCGCCTTGACCGAGGACCGGCTGCTCTACGGCACCTTCGAGCTCTGCGCGGAGGGCTGGCTAACCGTCACGAGGTCGCCGCGCTGGTCGGCGAGGTGCTCGGCCGCGAGTTCACGGCGAGACGGATCGACCCCGACACGGCTCGGTGCGACCCCGGCGCCGATGCGCCCGATGTTCGAACATTACGATCGCATCGGGCTGCGCGGGAATGCGCTGACGCTGCGCGCCATCCTCGGCCGCGAACCCCGCACGCTACGCGCCTTCTTCGATGAGATGCGGGCGCGAAGCGCTGAGGCGTCGACCCCGGGGCAGACCACGAAGGAGACCAGACATGAAGACCGACAGAACCGTGGTCATCACCGGCGCGGCAGGCGGCATGGGCGCCGAGTTCGTGCGGCGCTTCCTCGACAATGGCGACGTCGTCATCGCCACCGATCGCCGACGAGGCGCTCGCGAAGCTCGCCGGGTCGATGAACAACGCCCGGCTCCACACGCGCTGCGCCGACGTCACCGACGAGGCCGACACCAAGGCGCTGGCCGAGTTGGCCCGCCAGACCACGGGGCGGGTGGACGTGCTGGTCAATGTCGCCGGCTATTTTCCCGGTGCAGCCCTTCCTGGAAATGACCGCGGCCGACTGGCGCAAGATCATCGACATCAACCTGACCGGCACGGCGCTGATGTGTCAGGCGATGCTGCCGCTGATGACCGGACGCGGCTGGGGCCGTATCGTCAACATCGGCTCCGCTTCCATTTACGCCGGCGTTCCAGGGCCAGGCTCACTATGTCGCGGCGAAGGCCGGGATGATCGGCCTGTCCCGCAGCCTGGCGCGGGAGTTCGGCGCGCGACGGCGTGTGCGTCAACGTCGTGGCGCCCGGCGTGACCATCACCGACACCGCCAAGAAGATCCTGCCGCAATCCATTCAGGACAATGCCATCCCGCGCTGCCTGAAACGCGAAGAGCACGCACAGGACATCACGGGAGCGGTGTTCTTTCTCGCCTCCCCTGACGCCGACTTCATCACCGGCCAGACGATCATCGTCGATGGCGGAAACGAGATGCTCTGAAACGCAGGAAAGGAGCAACATGCCTGACCTTTTCTCGCCCTTTCATCTGGGCGATCCTCCTCCTTCCCAATCGCATCGTCATGTCGGCGATGACCCGCACGCGGGCCAGCGAGGACGGCGTTCCGACCGAGCTGATGCGGGACTACTACGTCCAGCGCGCCTCGGCGGGGCTGATCGTGACCGAATGCACCCAGGTCTCCGACCAGGGGCACGGGATCATCCGCTGCCCGGGCATTCACCGCAACGATCAGGTCGCCGGATGGCGCAGGTCACCGATGCGGTCCACGCCGCCGGCGGCCGCATCTTCTGCCAAATCTGGCATTGCGGCCGGGTCGCGCATCCGGCCATGCGAGGCGGCGAGCATTGCCGGTCGCCCCGTCGCCGATCCCTGCCACGGGCGACTTCTTCCTGCCTACGGGCGCGTCGATTTCCCGGCGCCGCGTGAACTTCGCCATGACGAGATGCCCGGCATTGTCGGACTGAAGATGCCGATCATGATGTCATCAAGCGCAAGAAGACCACATCCAGGGACCGCTTCACCCGCTGCTCCAGCAGACCATGCCCGACGCCTATGCGGCGCGGGTGAAGCGCACCGGAGGCCGGTTATGAGGTGCAGGCGGTGATCGACACGTGCGGCTCCGACACTGCGATCGGCGAGAACATGGCGCGGCGGCGCATGGAACGCGCCGGGGTCTGGCTGACCTCGACGAACACCATGGTCGCCGAGCTGGTGCAGGATTGGACGACGCCGCAGGGCATGCCGCTCGTCAAGGCACTGACCGCGATCTCTCCGATGCTGCCCGTTCCTGGGCGAGGGCATGACCGCCGGCGCGCCGATCCCCGGCTTTCGCAGCGGTCCGCCGCGGTGAATGGCGTGCGCCTGCATTACTGGATCGGCGGCGATCCTGAGGGACAGCCGGTGGTCCTGTGGCACGGCTTCCTCTCGACCGGCTATGCTTGGCGGCACGTCGCCCCCGCGCTCGCGGACGCCGGACTCGCCGTCCTCGTCCCCGACATGCGGGGCTATGGCGACAGCGACAAGCCGCCGGGCGTGGAGGGCTACGACGCCCGCGCGCTGGCCGAGGAAGCCGCGCGCCTTGGTCGCCCAGATCGGTTTCGGCCGGGGCGGCCGCGTGGTCCACGCGGCCCACGACATGGGCGCACTGCCCGCGCTGCTCTGGGCCGCCGACCATCCGGACGAGGTGAAGGCGCTGCTCTACATCGAAGCGCCCGTCATGCTCGGCGAGGTGCTGCGCCCGGTGTTCGCCTATACGCCCGAAGCCATGGCGCAGGGCTCGATGTGGTGGTGGATCCTGCCGCTTGCGCCCGGCGTCCCGGAACGGCTGATCGTCGGCAACGAGCGCGCATTCCTCGGCTGGTTCTACGAGGGCGACCACGTCATCAATCACGCGGCGTTTCCGCCCGCCGTGGTGGACGAATATCTGCGCACCTTCTCCGGCGCGAGGGCGTGCTCGGCAGCCTCGGCGTCTATCGCGCCGCCTTCACCAGCATCGCCCAAACCGAGCCCCTGCTCAGATCCAAGATCAAGACGCCGGTATGGGCGATGGGCGGAGAGAAGGGGCTGGGCGCCCGTGTCGGCCAGATGGTCGCGTTGGTGGCCGAGCATGTCAAGACACTCCGTCGAGCCGACCAGCGGCCACTTCCTGCCCGAGGAGGCGCCCGCGCAGGTGGCCCGAGGCGATCATTCACATGGCGAGCCGCGAACCGTTCAACTGAAGGAGACCACCCATGGCCGACTCATTCGATCACCGCGAACGGCGACACCGGTCCACTTCCCGCCGACGACCTGAGCCGATCGCTGACAGTCTCGAACCCTGACGACGCGGACCTGCCGCACCTGTCGGTGGTCGGGGACAACTATACGGTTCTGGTCTCCGGCAAGCAGACTGAAGGGCGCTATTGCCTGATCGACATGCTGGTGCCGGACGGCAGCGGCCCGCCGCCCCATCGCCACGACTTCGAGGAGATGTTTACGCTGCTCGAAGGCGAAGTGGAGTTCACATTCCGCGGCCAGACGATGAACGTTCCACAGGGCCTCGACGGTGAACATCCCCGCCAATGCGCCGCACCAGTTCCGCAACATCTCGGGCAAGACCGTGCATATGCTCTGCATGTGCACGCCCGCCGGCCAGGAGGAATTCTTCGCTCAGGTCGGCGATCGCGTTGCAAGCCGCCTCTTCGCCGCCGCCAGCTCAGCAAGGAAGAGCAGGCTGAGCGGGGGAAGAAGGCGGCCGGAACTTGCGCCTAAGTATAGAACGGAAATGCTCTAGTCGACGGCGGATTAGGGCGATGAAGCTCTACTGGGGCCCGCACACCTGCGCGATCGGCATTCACGTCCTGCTCGAGGAGCTTGGCAGGCCATACGAGGCCGAAAAGGTCGACGTCGCGGGCAGCGCGACGCACGGAGCGGCGTTCCAATCGGTGAACCCCAAGGGCAAGGTTCCGACGCTGGTGCGCGACGACGGAACGGTGCTGACCGAGTTCGGCGCGATCGCGACCTGGCTCGCTTGCACCGACGCCAAGCGGGGCTGGTATCCCGCCGACGCGGACACCGAAGCGCGGATGGTCGAGACCCTGGACTATGTAGAGGGCACGATCCACGGCCAGGGCTACGCCCGGATCTCTCACCCGAGAAGTTCGAGTCGCAGGACGCCTTCCACGGGGCGCTTCCGCGAGAGCAAGTTTCGGAGCGTCGAGCCCGCGCCCTGGAACCGACTGTCTCCCGCCCCGGAAGAAGCGTAAGTACGTCATGATGAACTCTGCTGAGATCACCGCCCCGCCTTACCATGTTCAGTCGACCGCGAACAGCTGCGGAACGGCTTTCCGTATTTCGCGCATCATGAGTCCGTCTCGGCTTGTGGGCCCAGAAGTGGCGGACGCCTTGCTCCGCCGGCATCTATCCGTTCACCGACGGTGATGTTGCGGACTTCGACCCGATCTTCGCCGACCTGGTGCGAGCTGTCCGGCGACGATCCGGCCATCTCTGTACCGGCCCGACGACTACGCCAGCCGTTCCTCCCGGTAGGCGAACAGCTCGCCGCTCAGGCTGCAGGACGCGCTGTCGAAATGCGAAAACCGAGCAGGCGAGGAACCTCTTTCTGAGCGCGGCGGCTGTGTACCGGATCGCCAGGTTTCCGATCAACCGGTCGCCGCTTGGGCCAGGAGGCGTGGGGACAGGGCAAGGCCGCCTACGAGAAAGGCGGACAGCTGCTCGACCCGCCCAGCGTCCCCGTCAGCCGTCCCTTCACCCATGCCGACACTCGCGCCGGCGACGACGATCGCCCCATCCAGGCCTATCTGCGCCTGCCGAAG
The DNA here is from genome assembly GCA_963719345.1 of uncultured Alphaproteobacteria bacterium. GTDB lineage: Bacteria > Pseudomonadota > Alphaproteobacteria > Acetobacterales > Acetobacteraceae > CAVRCA01. The sequence goes on along the minus strand of CAVRCA010000001.1, from coordinate 1,080,491 downwards.
GGCGACAGGCCGGCTGCGGCTTGGCCGGTGCTTCTCTTCATCTGCGGGCTGGACGCCTACCGGACCGATCACACGCCGCGCACGCAACAGCACGTCGATCGCGGCTTTGCGACGCTGAGCTTCGAGATCCCGGGCACGGGCGACTGTCCCGCCGCGCCCAACGACCCCACCTCGCCAGACCGCCTGATGAGCAGCGTCATCGACTGGGTCGCGGCGAAGGCCTCCGATCACGGCTTCGACCCGAAGAAGGTCGTCGCGCGCGGGATCAGCACGGGCGGCTACTACGCCTTTCGGGTCGCGCACACCCACGCCGGACCGTCTGTTCGCTGTCGTCGCCCAGGGCGGCGGATGCCACCACATGTTCGATGCCGGAGTGGATCGGCGCCCAGGACCAGATGGAATACCCGTTCGCCCTGGCCGAGGCGCTCGCGTAGAAATTCGGCTACCGCGACAGCGACCCCGCAGCGGCCGTTGCGCGCTATGCCGCCGAGGCCGGAATTCAGCCTGGTCGAGGGCGGCCTGCTCGGGACGCCCACGTGCAGGCTGCTCGTCATCGATGGCATGGAGGACTCGATCTTCCCGATCGAGGACAACTTCTTAGTCGCCACCCGAGGGCGACAGGAAAGATCTCGTTCGCGCGCGGCGATCGCGGTCACATGGGCAATCCCGGCGCCGAGGACATTCTATACCAGTGGATCGACAACGCCGTGGCGGGCAAACCGTGATGGAGCCGCATGACGTCGTGATCGTCGGCGGCGGCTCGGCGGGCTGCGTGCTCGCCGCGCGGCTGAGCGAGGACCCGGACCGGCGGGTGCTGCTACTGGAGGCGGGGTCCGCCTATCCCCCGGACGGCTACCCGCCCGACCTGACCGGCCCCGCCATCGCGATCGAACCGCGATGGACCTGGGGTTACCAGAGCGTGCCCGGGCGGACGGGGCACTCGATCGCGGCGTTCGCGGGCAAGCTGCTCGGCGGCGGGTCGGCGATCAATGCGGGGATCGCGCGCCGCGCCCGCGCCGACGACTTCGCGCGCTGGGTCGCCCACGGCCTGCCGGACTGGTCGTACGAGCAGGCGCTGAAGGCCTATAAGCGGCTGGAACGCAGCGACATCGACGACCCGCGCTGGCATGGCACATCCGGTCCTTGGCCGATCCGCCAGCCCAAGGTCGACAAGCTGACTCCGCCGGTGCGCCGCTTCTTGGAAGCGGCCGCGGCGCTGGGGCTGCCCAAGGTGGACGACTTTAACGGTCCGCACGAGGGCGGGGTGGGCGGCGAGGTCAAGAACATCGTCGACGGCGTCAAGGCGAACGCCGGGACCGCCTATCTCACCGCCGCCGTCCGCGCTCGGGCGAACCTCACGATCCGGAGCGGGGCGCTGGTCGACCGGGTCGCGTTCGAGGGCGATCGCGCGATCGGCGTGCGGCTCGCGGACGGCGAAGATGTCGCGGCGGGCGAGGTCATCCTGTCGGCGGGCGTGTACGGCAGCCCGGCGATCCTGCTGCGTTCCGGCGTGGGACCGGCCCTGCATTTGGACGGGCTTGGCATCCCGGTCAGGGCGGACCTGCCCGTCGGCGAGCGGCTGCAGGACCACCCCATGTATACTGTCGCGTTCCAGATGCGACAGGACGCGCCGCATGACCCGGAGGGCGGAAGCGGTGTGGTCTGGACCCGCTCGTCGTTGGCGCAAGGCGACGAGCTCGACCTCCAGCTATCCGTCTCGGTTCAGCCTGACATGGACGACCGGGGTGCGCCGGTGCGGACGCTGCGCATCTGGTGCTGCGTCGTCATTCCGCGCGGCTCCGGCACGGTGCGGTTGAAGAGCCGCGACCCGCAGGTGACGCCGCGGATCGACTATCGCCTGCTTGAGCATCCTGACGATCAGCAGCGCCTGCGCGAGGCGCTGGCGCTCGCACGGCGGATCGCGGCGGCCCCGGCTGTGGTGGCCATGATTGACCATGAACTCAGCCCCGACGCGGACATATGGCCGAACGATGATCTCGACGAAGCGCTGCACGCGGGAACGTTGACCTTCTATCACGGCACGTCGACCGCGCCGATGGGCGGCGAAGCGGACCCCGCCGCGGTGGTCGACGCGACCGGACGCGTGCGCGGCATGGATAGGCTTCGGGTGGTCGACGCGTCGATCATCCCCAACGCCGTCTCCGTACCGGTCAACCTGACCACGCTCATGCTCGCCGAGCAAATCGCGGGATTTACGTAGCAAGTTCAACTTGAACAGCGAAGCCATTCAACTCGCGGCCCCGAGGCAGGGATTCGGGAAGCCGAACTGCCTGCCGCAGGGCCGCTTCGATGTCACTGAAGCCGTGGCGGCGGAGGATCCGGGACGCCAAGGAAGGATCAACTCTTCCGAGGCTGAGGCGGTGATTCCGGGCTCGCTCTCGGACGCCAGGGTTTGCGCGGAGCCGCGCGACAATGGTGCGCAACAGCGGCGCGATGCGACCCGGGCACTTCGGGGGTGGAAGTCGAGATCGCCGATTACGGCATTGCCGGCGTGGCTCATCCCGAAGTTCCGGGCGAGGTGAGCACGCGCGCGACGCTCACGCTGCACGACGTAGACCCGGCGCAGCAACATGCAGGCGGTCAGCCCTTTCAAGATGAAAGAAGCGGCAGCCTCGTCGCTCAAACCGTCCGGCAGTGCGATCGCCCGCGCAGCGGGGAGAATCCGTTCTTCGGCGTAGGCGCCATACTCGCCGGTGACATAGGCGATCCGCTCGCGCCAATAGGCTCCGAAATAGGGCATCAGGTCGGAGCGGCGCGGCACGCCAGGATGCACATCGCAGTCGATCGCGCCGGAGAGGTCGGCGGTGGTGAACGGCGCAGGAGTGTCCATCTCAGGCCACCCGCGCCCGAACCGGCGCGGGATCCCGGCGCCCAACACGAATGCGGCTAATCGTCCACATGCAAATCGCCATCAGCGCCGGGCAAAGCGCAAGACAAACGAAGATCTGCCGCACAGGCAGCGCCGTCGAAAGAATCAAGCCGCCCAAAATAGGCCCGGCAATCGAGCCGATTTTCGCGATCGAAGTCGCCCAGCCAGCGCCGTTCCCGCGATAGACGCTTGGATAGAACAGGCCAGCAGTGCTGTGCACCGTCGCCTGATAGCGCTTCGGCACGTATTCGATGTTGAGCGCCCAGCAGAGTGGCAGCATGCCGCCGATCGCGAGACCATCGATCAGCCGGATGATCAGGAATTCCGTGTAGTTGGAAGCCAGCGCGAAGCCGAGGGTCAGCACTCCAAAGGCGGCAGTGGCCGCGATGATCGTGGGGCGGCGGCCGATCCAATCGCCGAGGAGGCCAAAAGCGAAGCCGCCGACCATCGTGCCGACAAGACCCGCGCTGAACAGTATGCCCATCGACGCGCGGTCGATCTTGTAGGCGGTGGCGAGATAGGGTGCCACGAACGAGATGACGTTGATGTCGAAACCATCGAAGAAGGTGATGATCCACGACAGGACCACCAGCCGTATGATGAAGGGGGTGAGCCTCTGGTGTTCGATCAACGCCGCGACGTCGATGGTGCCCGGTTCGGCCATGTTTCCCCTATCCGCAGCCGCCGCTCCGGCGTCTACAGAAGACCCCGCGAAGGCAAACGGCGCTCCGGGAGGCCAGGGCCGAAGGCTACCGCCTTGGTCTTGCGTTTCTGCACTTGGGCGCGCGGAGATTTGCCTTCCTCCACCGAGCGGCAGCCGCCATCCTCTCGACCGTAAGAGAGGCGGCGCATGGAAAGGCGTCGTTATTACGGTGCGGGCGCGGGGTTCGGCGCGAATGACGATCGAAGCGGTCGTGGATGCGAAGGCAACCATAGGCGAGTCGCCGACCTGGTCGGCCCCCGAGCACGCGCTCTATTGGATCGACGTCAAGGAGCCGGCATTGTTTCGCTACGACCCGGCTTCGGGGGCGCAGCGCTCCTGGGCGGTGACGAGCGACATCGGCGGGTTCGCGCTGCTCGCTGGCGGCAGCGGGGCGGTGGTGGCGCTGCGGAAGGGCGTGTTCCGGCTCGATTTCACCTCGGGCAGCCTGACCCGGCTTGCGCCGCCGCCCTATGACCCGGCGCTGCTGCGGTTCAACGAGGGTGCTTGCGACGGAACCGGCCGCTTCTGGGTCGGCGTCATGTTCGACCCGCTGGACAAGAGCGCGCAGCCGCCGCAGCGCTCGTCGCTGCACAGCTTCACCCTCGATGGGGGACTTCGGCCGGAACCCGACGCCGCCGAGTTGCACAACGGCATGGCGTGGAGCCCGGACGGGCGGGTGTTCTACCTATCGCACAGCAATCGCCGCGAGATCCTGGCGCACGAGTTCGACCCGGCGAATGGCCGAATCGGCCCGAGACGCCGCTTCGCCGAGATACCTGAAGCACTCGGCCTTCCGGACGGCGCAGCGGTAGACACGGAGGGCGGGTATTGGTGCGCCCTGCACGGCGGCGGCCGACTGCGCCGCTACCGACCGGACGGCTCCTGCGACCGCGATATCGAGCTGCCGGTCAGCCAGCCGACCATGTGCGCGTTCGGCGGCGAGAACCTCGACGAACTCTACGTCACCAGCGCCCGAGACAAGCTCGCTCCCGAGCAGCTCGAACGCGAACCGTTGGCCGGCGCCTTGTTCCGCGTGCGTCCGGGGATGCGCGGCATCGTCCGCCACTGCACGGTCCGATAGGCGGCAACGCCCTCATACGTTCAGGCGCTTGGCAAGCTGGTGGATGCCGGCGATGGCGATGACGCCGATGGTGGCCCACATTGCGTTGCGGTGGCGGCTGGTGAACATCTCCCAGCTTCCGGTGCGGGCCTTGCTGTCGAACCGACCATGGGCGCCGTAAGCGCCCTTGACGGGTTCGAAAAGGTTCGCCGGCGCGTCCGCCGGCTTGGTCTCGTCCGTTAGTTGCCCGGAGTAGCCGTTCTTCGCCAAGTAGCGGTCGATCAACCCCGGTGCGATTCGGTTGGCGAGGATCGCCCTCACCGTCGGAAAGCCAACCCAGATCTGCCGGCGCGGGTGTGTCGCACCGAAGTAGATCGCCCGCGCGGGCACTTCCGGCTGGTAGATCGGCGGCACCGGCATCGCCTTATGCCCCATCTTGTTCAGCGCCCAGTCGAATTGCGGCGTGTTTACGGCCGGCAGGTCCACCATCGTCAGCGTGACGTTGACGTTGTCGTGGATCAGCTCGGAGCGCAGCGAATCGGTGAAGCCGCGGATGGCGAACTTGGCGCCGCAGTAGATCGACTGCAGCGGCACGGACCGGTAGCCGAGCGCCGAGCCGACGTTGACGATCGAGCCGCGATTGCGTGGACGCATCCGCTTTAACGCCGCCATCATGCCATGCACCTGGCCGAGATAGGTGACCGTGGTGCCGCGCTGGATTTCCGCCGCCGTCAGCTTATGGACCGGCGCAAAGACGGTCGCCATCGCGACGTTCACCCAGATGTCGATCGGCCCCAACTCCTGCTCGACGCGCTCGGCTGCCGCGTCCACGGCCGCGGCGTCGGCCACGTCGGTCGGAATGGGCAGGGCGCGGACGCCGAAACGGCGGATTTCGGCCGCCGCTTCCTCGAGCCGCTCCGGGTCGCGCGACAGCAGGGCGACATCGCACCCGTTGCGCGCGAACTCGGTCACGGTTGCTCGGCCCACGCCAGCGCCGGCACCGGTGATAACTGCGACACGCGCCATGTTTTGCGTCCTTGTTGGGGCCTAACGGGTCCAGTAGTCGATCATCGTCACCGCCATGAGGATGGCCAGCCAGCAGAAGCCGAGGCTCGCGTAGAAACGCAGCAATGGCGTCTCCGCCCGCACTTCCATGGAAAACAGCAAGACGGTCAGGATCATGCAGGCGGTAAGGCCTGCCTCGATGAAGGAGGCCGTGCGGGACGGCATCAACTGGGCAATCAGGACGATGCCGGCGAGAAAGCCAAGCAGGGCGATAAAAGCGAAGACCGGCACGCGCATGTGCGACCAGATCTCCTGCTTCTCCATCGCGTCGGGCATACGGCCGCTCATCGGCCGACCACGTAGAGAACCGGGAAGGCGGTGATCCAGATCAGGTCGATGAAGTGCCAGTAGAGGCCGAAGACCTCGATGCGATTCTGATGCCGCTCCAGGTAGTGCGGCCTACTCGCCTGCCACGTCAGCCCCAACAGGATCATGACACCGGTCGTGAGATGTAATCCGTGCAGCGCTGTCGTGAGGAAATACAGGTTCACGAACAGCTGCGACGCCGCGTCGCCCGCCAGCGCATACGGCCGGCTCAGGAAGGGTGTGACATGCTCGGCGTAGTCCCGGTAGTACTCGTAGCCTTTCAGCACGAGGAACAGCGAGCCAAGGGCCGCCGTCGCCAGCATGCAGCGCACCATCCAGGTTTGCCCGCCCAGGCGGGACAGCATGATCGCGCCGGACATCGTCAAGCTCGAGCAAATCAGGATGACCGTGTTGGTTGCGCCGATCCAGAACTTCAGGTGCTGCGCCGCCGCCTGCACTGACGCCGGGTGCAGGTAGTGCAGCACCAGCGCGCCCAGGAACAGGCCGCCGAACAGCAGGAGCTCCGTCAGCAACCAGGCCCACATCCCGAGTTCGGCAGCGCGGCGCTGCTGGTCCGCATTGGCGAACTGCTCCTCGACCTCGATCCCGGTGGGCAGCCCGATCGCGCTAGCCGACATCTTCGGGCGTCTCGATCGGATAGCCGTACGGCTCGAAATCCACTGTCGGTGGGGTGACGAAATTGTGCGCGGGGGGCGGCGAGGTGGTCGTCCACTCCAGTCCCTTGGCCTCCCACGGATTGTCCGGCGCCTTGCGACCGAACCAGAGGGACCAGACGAGATAGACCATCGGGAAGACGTAGCCAGCGGCGAGGAGGGTGGAACCCGCCGACGACAGCACGTTCAGCAGTTGGAACTCGGGCGGATACTCGTGGTAGCGCCGCGGCATGCCGAGGTAACCGAGCAGGAATTGCGGGAAGAACGTGACATTGAAACCGATAAAAATGAACAGGGCGGAGACGCGGCCCCATGCCTCCGGATACATGCGCCCGGTGAACTTGGGCCACCAGAAATGCAGGCCGCCCAGAAAGGCGAGGACCGTGCCGCCGACCATGATGTAGTGGAAGTGCGCCACCACGAAATAGGTGCCGTGCACGTGCTCGTTGACCGACAGTGTCGCGAGGAACAGTCCGGTAAGCCCGCCCACCACGAACAGGCCGATATAGCCCATCGCATAGAGCATCGGTGTTTGCAGGCGAATGCTGCCTTTGTAGATGGTAGCGGTCCAGTTGTAGACCTTCACCGCCGACGGCACCGCCACCGTGAAGCTGAGCACCGAGAAGACCAGCGCCGCCGTCGGGCTCTCGCCGTTGACGAACATGTGGTGGCCCCACACGAAGAAGGTGATGCTCGCGAGTGCAATGCTGGCATAGGCGATGAACCGGTAGCCAAAGATCTTCTTCTGCGCGAAAGCCGGCACGATTTCGCTGATCACGCCCATGCCGGGCAACACCATGATGTAGACCGCGGGGTGGGAGTAGAACCAGAACAGGTGCTGGAACAGCACCGGGTCGCCGCCGAGTGCAGGGTCGAAGATGCCGATGCCAAAGGCCCGTTCCATGACCAGCAGGATCAGCGCGATGGTGATCACGGGGGTTGCCAGCAGGAAGATCAGGCTCGTCGCGTAGTGCGTCCAGACGAAGATCGGCATGCGGAACCACGTCATGCCAGGTGCCCGCATCGTGTGGATCGTCACCACGAAGTTCAGCCCGGTCAGGATCGAAGAGAAGCCGACGATGATGACGCCGATCAACGCCGGGATGACGTAGGTGTTGGAGAAGGTGGTGCTGAACGGCGCATAGAACGTCCAGCCCGTATCAACCCCGCCGATCACCAGGTCGGCTACGGTGAACAGCGCGCCGCTCACGAAGACATACCAGCTCAGCAGATTCAGCCGCGGAAAGGCGAGGTCTTTGGCACCGATCATGATCGGGATCAGGAAGTTGCCGAATGTCGCGGGAATGGACGGGATCAGGAAGAACCACACCATCACCACGCCGTGTACCGTGAACAGCTTGTTGTAGGTGTCGTTGGTGAAGATCTGCCCATTCGGCACCACGAGGGCCAGGCGCACCAGCCCGGCCGCCACGGCGCCCACCACGAAGAAAACCGTGATGGCGAACAGATAGAGCAACGCGATCCGCTTATGGTCGGTGGTGAAGAACCAGGACCGCAGCGTGTGCGCCTCATGCAGGTAGTCCGCTGGCCGCCCGATGGTGCTACGCGGCGTCGGCGGGTCCCGCAACGTGGTGTCGAGTGGGCTCATTGCGCCTGCTCCGTCGCGTTGCCGCCGCTCTTGATGAAGGCGACAAGCCGGACCAGGTCGTCCTCCGGGATGACGCCCTTGAACACCGGCATGACCTGCTTGTAGCCGGCGATCTTGTGGTTGTCAGGGTTGAGGATCTTGTCGCGGATATAGGTCGTGTCCGCCGTGATGGTGCCGCCGCCCTCGAGCGGTACCGGCGAGCCGAACAAGCCGACCAGCGAGGGTGCGCGCACGGTGCCGCGCTGGTCGTGGCAGCCGCTGCAGCCATAAGACAGGAACAGCTTCTTGCCTTCCGCGGCGAGGCTCCCGCTGGTGCCCGCCTGCGCCAGCCAATTCGCGTAGTTGGACGGCGTCATCACCGTCAGCAGGCCGTCCATAACCGAATGATCGGTGCCGCAGAACTCGCTGCACAGGATGCGGTAGGTGCCCGGGCGGTCCGCCTTGAACCAGAGCTGGGTGTAGCGCCCGGGCAGGGTTTCCATCTGAATCCGCAGCGACGGGATATAGAGCGAGTGGATCACATCCTGGCTGATCATGTTGATGAGGATCGGCTGCCCAACCGGCACGTGCAGGTCGTTGATCTCCGCTTGGCCGCCCGGGTGCTGGAACTTCCACATCCACTGGCGGCCGATCGCCTCGATCTCGGTGGCGTTGCCCGGGGGATGCTTGTGGAAGATGAACATCTGCGCGCCCCACGCGAAGAAGATCAGCGTCAGGACGAACGGGATGATCATCCACCCGAGTTCCAGGGTCCGGTCGCGGTTTTCGCGATAACGGCGGTTCACCTGGCGGCCGTCGCGGTAGCGGATCGCGAAGAACGTGATCCCGACAAAGATAGGTATCACGAGCAGCAGGGTGAGCGCCGTGAACGCCCAGATCAGGTGGTCGGTCTCGACCGCGCTCGCCGAAGCCGAGGGCGGCCAGAGCGCAAGTGGATAGTCCTGCGGCTTCATGGCGCCGTGTCCAAGGGCTTGCCGACGAGCATCGACATGGCGCGGTCGACCGGAATGCGGGCTCGTGTGTGACCCGCGTCGGCCCATGCGTATGTGCCGAGCAACTGATCCTCTCGTGCGCGCAGCCGTGATAGGTCCATGGGTGGGTCGGCCTGCAGGTTCGGTGCGGGTGGCGTGACGGGCGTTGTCTGCTCCGCCGTGAGCGGCGGCCGGTCGCTCGCCTGCAACCGTTCGAACAGGATGCGCAATCCGACCATGCCGAACGCGAGCAGCGCCACGATGACCCCGAGGGCAATGATCAAGCGGGCCATCGTCCCGCCGCTCATGTCCTCCGTCTCGTGCCCGGCCTTGCGGGCCTGACGGCTCGGCGGCGTGCCGGGCTTGCCGCGGCCGGTGTCATCGCTGTCGACCTGCCCTTCGGAGGGCTCGGCGACGGGCGACGCGACCTGTGGCGCCCCGAGGCGAACGGCCAGGGTGACCCCGCCCACGACCAAGGCGAGGCGTGCGGCCCAGCCGGCAGCCTTCGTCATCCCTGCGCTAAGCGGTCGCATGCTGTCCGAGTTCCGGCTCGTGCCGCAGCGCCGCCAGCAGCAACCCGACGAGCAGCCCGCCGAGGCCGAGCGCGGCGAGCGCGTCCGCAAGCGTCAGCGTGAAACGACCGCGGAAGGCCGGCGTCACCAGCCAGAACGTTTCAGTCAAATGCATCACCAGCAGGGTGGCCGCGAGGGTAGCCAGGACGGCAGGCACCCGCGCCAGCCCGGTTGGCAATATCGCCAGACCAGCGGCCACGGCCACGACCGCGAACCAGATGACGGCACCGCCGAAACCCGGGGTGCGCGCCTGATACCACACGATTTCCGAAGGCAGGTTGGCCGACCACACGACGAGGAACTGGATGAAGTGAAGGAAGGCCCATCCGGCCAGCAGCGCCGCCAGCAGCGTGCCCAATCCGGGCTGGAGCAGGACACCGCGCGTTCCCACCGCGACGACGAAGGCGGCCAGGCACCCGCCCACCCCGAGCTGCGACGCGATCAGCAGCAACCCGATCGCGGAGGAGCCGAGCCCCGGCTGGAGTGCCAGCACCCAGTCCACCGCCGCGAGGCTCATCAGGCAGACGTGGAGGAACAGCCCGAGGGACGCCGTTCGTCGCCGCGGGCCGTTTTTCGGCGTCCGGCTGAACAGCAGGGCGAGCAGGCTCAGCAAGACCAGGATGACGACCGCGCGGGTGATGAAGAAGCCGGGCGACATCCAAGCCGCCGGCAGCGGGTCGCGCACGCCCTGTCGCCGAAACAGGGGGGCGGTTCGCAGCAGGACCGGGAGCACAAAGAGCGCACCCGCCGGCAGCAGCAGCAGAATGCGGCGCAGGATGGGTGTCACCGCCCAGGCCGGGCCACCCGTGCATTCAAGAACCATCACCAGCGGCAGCGCGCCGAGCGGCACCGCGATCCAGAACAGCCAGGCGGCGAGATAGGACGGCATCACCTCCGCGCTGGCGAGGGCGAGGGCGATCCAACCGGCCCCGGCCAGCACGCCGACCGCCAGCGCCAGAAGTGCGCCCCGCCTCATCGTGCGGCCTCCAGCCGGGCGCGATCCTCGGCCGGCAGGCTGGCCGCGTCGGCGTTCTGGCTGAGTTGAAGCGCGCGGATATAGGCGATGATGGCCCATCGGTCAGCCGGCGCCACCCGTGTCGCGTAGCTGTACATCGCGCCGTGGCCATGCGTGATCGCGTCGTAGAACACCGCGGCCTTGGCGGTGCGCAGCTTGCCTTCCACAAAGGAGGGCGGGTGCGGGAAGCCGCGCTGCACGATCATGCCCTCGCCACGGCCGGCGCGGCCGTGGCAGGGCGTGCAGAATATGTCGAACCGCTCGTGCCCGCGCTGCAGCAAGGCAGCATCGATCATGGCCGGCGCCGGGACCGGACCGTTCGGCGCGTCGCGCGCCACCGTGCCCTCGACAGGATGCCGCATGGAGCTGTCGTTATCGAAGAACCCGTTGCGGTCCCATGTCTTGGAATAGCGCTGGGTATACATGTCCTCGCGCTTGCAACCGGCCAGGCCGGCGACCAGGCAGAGCGCAGCGAGGCTCAGCGTCCGCCTCATCGCGGCACCCGGCGGATCCGGCGTGGCTGCGGCGTCAAAGCGACGAACGCCGCCTCCACGCGGTCGGCGTCGAAATCGTCGTCCCGCCCCTCGACGGCGACGAAGAAGCAATCCTCCGTGGCGCGGGTGAAACGCGGGATGTTGAACGCCGGATGGTTCAGCCGGGGCAACCGGTTCAGCGCCATCATGGCCGCGACGACGGCGAGCGATCCGGTAAGAGCGGCGAAGGATACGCTCGGCACGACGAAAGAGGGCCAGCTGAACAGCGGCCTGCCGCCGATGTCGAAACGATAGGAGACCATCGTCGCATAGGTGCACAGGCCGAACATGAGCGCCGCGCCGAGCGCCGCGCCGGCCAGCGCGAACGGGTAGAGCGGCCGGCGCGGAAGGCGCAGCGCCTCGGCCGCGCCCCGGACCGGGACAGGCGAATAGGCGTCGAGCCGGCCCAGGTCGCGATCGCGCAGCGCGGCAAGGGCGGCGAGCATCCCATCCGCCGTGTCGAACTCGGCGCTCACGCCCCACAGCGGCGCGCCGGATTGGTGCTGGGGCTCAGCCAAGGCGCACCGAGCCGCCCGCCAGGATGCGGCGCATGCCAAGGATGGAGACCATCGGCAGGAAGCGGACGAACAGCAGCAGCAGAAGCAGGAACAGCCCTACCGTGCCGAGGAACGTCGCGACGCCAATCAGGCCGATCGCGTATGGGTGCGCCGCCGAGGGGAGGAAATCGTGCTGGAGGGTGATGACGATGACCATGAAATGGTCGGCGTACATGCCGAACGCGACCAGCAGCCCCGCCGCGAACACCACGACGGCGGAGCGGCGGAACGGTCGCAGCCAGAACAGCTGCACCGGCAGGAGGGCGCAGGCGATGATCGCCCAGGTAGACCAGGCGTGCGGGCCGATGAAGCGACGGCCGAGCACCGCCCGGTCGTAGTCAGTCCCCGCCAGGGCGGTCGTCAGGAACTCCGCCGCGTAGCAGTAGAGGTTGGCGAGTCCCAGTGCCAGCAGCAGCAGCGCCAGACGATCGAGGTCGCGAGGCGTGATCAAGTCCCGCAGCGGGAACACGGCGCGCATCACCACGACGAGCATCGCGACGACCGCCACGCCCGCGAACAGGGCGGCGAACAGGAAAGCGACTGGCAGCAGGGTATCGTGCCAACCCGGCTCGAGTGTACCCGCGAACATCACCGCAGCCCCGGTCTGCAGCGACACCACGAGCACGACGCCGAATATCGCGATGGCGCGATACGCCTGTTCCCAGCGTTGCCAGTGGACCACCGAACCGCGCCAGCCGAGGGCCGCGATGCCGTAGAGTTGCGCCTTCAGCAACCTGAACCAATGGCCCGGCCGCCCGGCCGCCTGTTCCGTCCGCTCCACGCCGCGATCGCGCATCGTGGCCAAGTCGGGCAGCATCCCGACATACCAAAAGCAGAGGCAGATCAGCAGGTAGCTGATGATGTCCACTGCGTCCCAGTAGAGCGGGCTGCGGAACTGCGGCCAGAGCAGGAAAGTGTTGGGGTAGGGCAGGTTCCAGTAGAAGAACCAGGGCCGACCGAGATGGACGATGGGATACAGACCGGCGGCGGCGGCTGCGATCAGGGCCATCGTCTCGGTGATGCGGTTGACCGCGCCGCGCCACTCGGTCCCGAGCAGCAGCTGCACCGCCGAGACGAGCAGCCCGCCGCTCGCCACCCCGATCCACCAATCATAGCTGACGATGTCGAGCGCCCAGGTGACCGGGATGTTGTTGCCCCAGACGCCGACACCTTCATACAGCACCCAGAACAGACAAATGGTCAGCAGCCCGACGAGGGCCAGCGCCACTGCGAAGGCGATCCACCACCGCAGCCCGCTCTCGTGTCCGAATGCGACGCCCGTCACCTCGCGGCCGACAGTGGTCCAGCGTCGCTCCGGCGCGATGACCGGGCTTGCCGGGCGGCGCGGATGGGTGAGATCGCTCATCTCAACCTTCCGTGCCACCGGGAGGTTGGCGTGGCGCGCGCTCGGCCAAGTAGCTGGTGCGCGGCCGAATGTTCAGCTCGCCCAGCAGCGCGTAATTCCGCCCATCCGCCCGTGCCTTCGAGACTGCGCTGCCCTTGTCGTTTAGATTGCCGAACGTAATCGCGCGGGTAGGGCAGGCGGCCTGGCAGGCGGTCTGCACCGCGCCGTCCGGGATCGGTGCGTTCCGCTTGGCCGCCTCGATCCGCGCAGTCTCGATCCGCTGGACGCAGTAGGTGCATTTCTCCATCACGCCGCGCGCACGCACCGTAACCTGCGGGTTGCGTTGCAGCGCCAGCGACGGCGCGACGCCGGCCGAATAGTCGAGATAGTTGAAGCGCCGGACCTTGTACGGGCAATAGCCGGAGCAGGCGCGGGTGCCGACGCACCGGTTGTAGATCATCAGGTTGAGTCCCTCGCTGTCGTGCAGCGTGGCTTCAACCGGGCAGCCCACCTCGCACGGAGCATCTTCGCAGTGCATGCAGGGCACCGGCTGAAAATGCGTCTTCGGCGCCTCGGGCGGCCCTTCGTAGTAGCGATCCACCCGGAGCCAGTGCATCGCGCGCCCGAGCGCGACCTGCTCGCGCCCGACGACGGCGATGTTGTTCTCGGACTGGCAGGCCACCACGCAGGCGTTGCAACCGATGCAGGCATCGAGGTCGATCACCATGCCCCAGGCCGCGCCCGTATCCCTGCGCGGCTTGGCGTAGAGCGTGGGTTGGCTCCAGCTCAGGGCCTCGCCGACCGGCGGTTCGCCCTCGTGCTGCACTCGTACGAAGTCGTGGCCCTCCATGCTGCTGTCATGCTGCGTGGTCGCGAACGTTGCCGTGCGATCCGTCTTGCGCAGCGTGGCGCCCGGCGCGTGCCAGGGATCGGCCGCGTCACGCAGGCCATAGGCGCTGTAGCCGAGTCCGCTCGCCAGCCGATCGGGCACGGAGCGGCCGTAGCCGAGCGTCACGCCCACCACGCCGTCCGCCTGGCCCGGAAGAACCCAGACCGGCGCCTCGATCCCGCGACCGGACACCTCCAGTACGGCGACGTCGCCGGTCTCGAGATGCTCGCTTGCGGCGAGCGCGGGGCCGACGAACAGCGCGTTCTCCCAGACCAGCTTAGTCAGCGGCTTGGGCAGTTCCTGCAGCCAGCCGTTGTTCGCCCGGCTGCCGTCCCATACGGTCGGGTCGGGGCGAAACAACACGGTCAGGCCTACTTGTGCAGGGGACGTGTCGCCGGGAGGTTGAGGCGGCACCAGCCGCACGTTCGCCGGTGCGAAGGCGGAGTCGGCGACGAAACCGTCCCGCAGCATGGCTTCCCAGCGCGGCGCGAAGCTCGCTTCGTCCTGCGAGCCCTGCCAATGCGAACGCAACAGCGCCTGCCCGCCCTTCGGTTCGACATCGGCCAGCAACGACAGGATTTCCGCCGCCGAACGGCCCTGGTAGAGCGGCGCGATCGTCGGCTGCATGAAGCCGACGGTGCCGTCGGGCGAACGGGCATCGCCCCAGGACTCCAGCGGGTGCGCCAGCGGCAGGTGCCAGTCGCACCGCAGCGCGGTCTCGTCCTCGGATATCCCCGCATGGATTTTCAGCGGCACGTGGCGCAGCGCGTCACCGAATTGCAGGCTGGCGGCGGCGTCATAGACCGGGTTGGTGTCAAGCATCACCAGGGCGGCGACGGAACCGTCCGCCATCGCCGCGACAAGGTCGGCGAGCGGCTCTGCCGGTTCGGCGGCCGGAGCGGTATAGAACACGGTCTGCCCGGTGTTGCCGAGCGCGGCATTCAGCCGGTGGACCGCCTCGTGCAAGGCGGGCGGCGCTGTGCTGCCCGCGATCACCAGGCCGGCGCCGCGGTTCGCGTGCAAGGCGGCGGCGGCGCGGGCGCGCCATCGCGCCATGTCCGAAACACCGTCGGCCGGCTGCGGCGGTCCGCCCGGGGTTGCGACGTCACTCAGCAATCCGTCCGCCAGCGCGGCAATCTCGGCCGGCGTCGCGACCAGCGGGTGGTCGGCCTTCGCCGAAGTGAGGTTGGGAAACGAACCGGCTGCGTGCAGCACCAGCAACGGCCCGGATGCAGACGCTTGGCGGGCCGACACCCAGCTCTGCGCAACCCCCACCTGCTGCGGGCCGGGATCGAGAAAGTCGCCGTCGAGGGCCACCAGCACGCGGGCGCGATCGAACCGCCAGCGCGTCTCCAGCGCCCGACCGAACGCGCGCCGCGTGCCCTCATACGCCACATCGCGGCCGACTGGGGCATGGGTGTGCCAGTGCATGCCGGGAAATGCTCGCTGCATCGCCGCGATCTGCGCGCGGACCGACGGCGAACTCACTGGCCCTGTGAGCAGGCGCAGTCCCGTGCCATCACTGGCCCGGAACGCGGCGAAGCGGCCGAACGCGGTGCCGTGGAACGCCTCCCAGCTGCTGGCGTCGCCGAGGTGGCGGACGGTTTGCGAGCGCGTCGGATCGTACAGGTCAAGCACGGAGGCTTGGCCAAACACGTCCGTGCCGCCGCGGCTCCACGGGTGTTCGGGATTGCCCTCGATCTTCAGCGGCCGGCCGTTGCGGGTGGTGACAATGATGCCGTTGGCGATGCCGTCCAGCAGCGACACCGAGGCGTAGCCCAGCAAAGCCCCCGGCTCCGCGCGTTCCGGGTTGCGGACGTAGGGCACCTCCTGCGCGCGCCCGTCCGGCGGCTCGTCGCAGCCGGTCAGTCCGGCCAGCGCGAACGACGCGGCCATCAGCTTGAAGAAGGTCCGCCGCTCCGGCCCGACGGACAGGTCGGTGACAGCGGGAAACTCGGCTTTTAGGAGTTGCTGGAACGCCGCCGTATCGGCGAGCTCTTCAAGGCTGCGCCATTGCCTGGGACGACGGTGCGGCGTGTCGGCACGGGTCATGACGTCACCGGTGGCAGATCGAGCAGTCGGAGAGCCGTTCCGGTCCGGCGACATGGTGCTCGCGCGAGAGCGCGGCGCCACGTGCCGCCTGATCGGGCGGGGGCGTCCATTCCATGTTCCAGATCTCCGAGGCAGGACGAAGGTAATCCTGCGGTGCGCGATGGCAAGTCAGGCAAAACTCCATCCGAAACGACTGCGCCGGGTAGGTAAGCTGCATCGTGTCGACAGCACCGTGGCAGCTGGAGCAGCCGACGCCCTTCGCGATGTGGATGGAGTGGTTGAAATAGACATAGTCCGGCAGGCAATTCACCCGCGTCCAGTGCAGCGGCTGGTCCTGCGCCAGGCTCTGTCGCACCGGGGCCAGCATCTCCGAGCCGGTCCAGATCTCGGAATGACAGGTCATGCAGGTGTGGGTTGGAGGCAGCCCAGCGGTTGCCTGCGTCTCCACCTGGGTGTGGCAATAGCGGCAATCGATGCCGAGCTCGCCGGAATGGTGCTTGTGGCTGAACGGAACCGGCTGGGCGGGGGCCACCCCGGCATTGCCCACATAATCGCCGTGCGCCCAGAGATACAACAGCAAGGCGGCCACCGCCGCGCCGCCGAACACCGTCAGCACGGCAAGCCGGAGAATCGCATCCGCGCCCGGTGCGAACAGCTGCCCGATCGGATGCGCCTCGCCCTGCCCCCCGGCTTGCTCAGACATCAGGCGCCGCCCCGGTCGAGCACGGGACCCGACAGACCCAGGGCCGTGTTGACCAGCGCGAGATGGGTCAGCGCCTGCGGGAAGCACATGGGTATATGGCCTTCCAGGCCGGCAACGATCCACACGAATGACGGCGCCCCGTCGCGGACGGGCATGAAATCGGTCACGTTCACGCTGCCATCATCGGTGTGGCCGCTGGTCTCCAGCACCAGCGTGTCGGGCACGTAGCGGTGCGACACGCTTCGCACCGATCCCTCCGGCGCGATTCCCAGCATCCGTTGTCGCTGCTGCCGAGGAGAGCCGCGAAGCAAGCATCCGAAGTCGAACCTTGGCCAGCACAGCCAGTCGACCGAACCGTCCACGGCATAGTTCTCGATGGGCTGGCTCACTGGACCACAGCTCGATCTCCGGATGGTCCCTTGGCGAGCTGGTCGCGACCAAGCAAGCCCACATGCAAGGCACGAACCTTCGTAACTTAGGGCTGCGCCGCCAACTCAAATTATTGCAATCTTGCCTGCATTCTTGCAACGCTGTCCAAGCCGACCAAGCTGTGCGCCTTCGACCTGGTGGTCACGTGTCGCGCTCGGCTCGACGCCGCCATGCGCACCAGCGCGGTTCGAGGCACGGGAGGAGATCGAGACCCGTGCCACCTTCATCCGCACCTATGACGGCCGGCGCGTGGTCATTATCCCAACTCGGACCTGTTCACCCGATCGGTCACCGTCAACACCGCATTCGAGAAGCGCCGGCTGCAATGCGACATCGGAATCGGCTACGGCGACGACATCGCACGCGCCCAGGCCATCATCGATCGAGGCGCTTGGCCGCGCGCACGGCGTATTGCAGGATCCGGCGCCGGAAGCCCTGGTCGTAGATCTGGCTGGCAGCAGCGTGAACATCCGCGCGCGCTGGTGGATCGATCCCCCTCTGCGCACCGACATGATGAAAAGCACGAACGAGGCCCTGCACGCCATTAAAGGCGCCTTGACCAAGGCAGGGATCGACTTGCCCTTTCCCACGCGGCAAATCCTGTTCCACGACCAGACCGAGACGACCGACGGCGACCGCGACCGCCAGCGCGAGGGTTGGCCGGCCGGCAAGAGCGGCGTGCCCGGGCCGCGTTTCATCGCCGGCGCGCTGCTCCGCCGCGACCGTGACGGCGATGGGCTCGATGAGCAAGGCCGGACGGCGGCGTCGCCCGGCGGCGGCAAAGGGGGTGACACCCCTTGAAGGCCCGCCTGCTCGGCCAGTGGGAGAGCATTGCGGACGAGCTTCTGGTTCGTGCCCACGCTCATGGCGGTGGCCTCCGTCGGCTTGGCGTTCGGCGCCGTCAGGCTCGACAGCAGCCTGAGCGGCAGGAAGCTCGCGACCTCCATCGGCTTTCTTTGGTCGGGGGGCGCCGACGGCGCGCGCTCGTTACTTTCGATGGTGGCCAGCTCCATGATCACCGTCGCGGGCACGGTATTTTCCATCACCATCACCGCGCTGGTTCTCGCCAGTGGTCAGTTCGGACCGCGGCTGCTGCGCAACTTCACGCGCGACCTAGGCAATCAGGTTGTGCTCGGCACCTTCGTGGCCACGTTCCTCTACTGCCTGCTGGTGTTGCGCACCGTGCGCGGGGCGCAGGAGGGCGACTTCGTCCCCTACTTCTCCGTGACCTTGGGCGTACTCTCGGCCGCGGCCAGCATCGGCGTGCTGATCTACTTTATCCACCATATCGCCGCCTCCATCCAGGCGGAGAACCTTATCGCCGTGGTCGGTGCGGAGCTGAAGCAGAACATCGCCCGCCTGTATCCGGCCCACCCGGACACAGATGCGGAGCACCGGCCGCTGGATGTTCCGTCCTCCCCGGCCGGCACCGTGCGCGCCGAGGCGAGCGGCTACGTGCAGACCCTCGACAGCGACGGCCTGGTCGCGATCGGAGAAACGAACGACCTGCTCGTCCAGGCGCTCCGGCGGCCGGGCGATTTCGTGTCCCGCGGCGACGCGCTGCTGCTGGTTTGGACGAACGAGGGCGAGCTGGCCAAGGATCAAGCAGGGCAAATGCGAGATGCCTTTAGCCTCGGTACGCGGCGCACCCCCACGCAGGACATGCGCTACGGCATTCGCCAACTCACGGAGATCGCGTCCCGTGCCCTCTCGCCGGGCATCAACGACCCGTTCACCGCGATGGGCTGCACGGACTGGCTCATGGACGCGCTGGCCGACGCGGCGCGGATGAACCCGGCACCGGGCTGCCGCCGCGATGCCGAGGGCGCGCGCCGCCTCCTGCAAGAGCCGGTGGGCTTTGCCGAACTCGCCCGCCTCAGCGTCGATCCGGTCCGCGTCTACGGCGCCGACAGCGCGATAGTGATGGCCCACCTTCTGCGCTCGCTCGCGCGAATAGCCGCGCAGGTGGAGCGGGAAGAGGACCGCGCCGCCCTGCTCACCGAGGCGGAGCTGACCGCTGCCGCCGCCCGCGAGGCGCTCCGCAACGAGGCTGATCTCCGGCGAGTGAACGAGGAGTTGGACGGGGCCCGCGCCGCTGCCCGCCGCGGCGCGGGCAAATTGTGCCGGCCGCTCACGGAGCGGGGTGCATCGCCAGATCCTCAAGTCTTGCCAGGCCGAGCCGGGCAGGGTCGCCGCCGTCGTGCTGCAGGCTGCCGTGCTGGAGAGCGACGGCTCTTTCAGCGTGCTCTCGAACGTCCCGGCGCCGGCCATCGAGGGGCAGGGCACGCTCGCCGATGTGCCGCGCGTGGCGGACCGCGATGCCTGAAGCGCGTCGGTCACCCCGGAGCGTGTGATCGGCTGCCCCTCAACGCAAACGTCTTATGGTCAGCAATGCAGCCGTCTCCTGAAGCCGACAGCAGACGCTCGGACTGCTGCGACGCCGCGCCGATTTCGGTCGCGGGCGGTCGCGCAATGCAACGCTGCAGACCTTAGCCGCCGGAGCCCTCGGCGTGGCCGCGTTGCCTGAGCCTATTCGATCAGAACCTCGATCTCGCCTCCGCTTCCTACCACCTGCGTCCGCGTTGCCTCACCGTGTCGGGAGAAGCTCAGCGACACCGTCGTTCCGGCGACACGAATGTCGTGCAGGGCCAAGTTCTCAACCGCGTCGGGCAAGATCGGGCGGCGCACATGCAGGCGCTTCGCAAAGCCGTCCGCGTGCAGGCCCAGCAGTTCCGTTGCCATGAACGGCACCGCCGCCGCGGACCAAGCCTGCAGCGGATCGGCGCGCGGAGTGTGGATCGGCCGATCACCCGGCAGGCGCTGGTTACCCGCGATGAACTCGGGCAACCGGCCGAGGCGGAAGCTGCGCGCCGCGTCGAGCGTCGCGGCCACAACCCGCAGCGCTGCCGCATCCTCTCCGTAGCGGCGCAGCCCGGACACAATCAGCGCGTTGTCGAACGGCCAGACGCTGCCCTGCTGGTAGGCGAGCGGATCGAAACGGACATGCTCGGCCGACAGCGTCCGGATCCCCCAGCCGGAGAACATGTCTGGCTGCATCATCCGCGCCGCGATCCGGCGGGCGTGCTCGGGTGCTGCGATACCGGTCCACAGCACCTGGGCTACGTTGGACGTGACGGAGGCAACCTGCCGGCCGCCCCGCTCCAGCGCCAAGCAATAGCATCCTTCCAATTCCATCCAGAAATCCCGCAAGAACCGGGACTGCAGGTCGTTGGCGGCCGCCTCCAGCCGCGCCGCCGCGCCATCCTCGCCCGTGCGGCGCAGCAGACCGGCGACCAGCAACCGGGCATGGTAGGCGTAGCCCTGCACCTCGACGAGGGCCAGCGGCGGAGAGGGATAAGTGCCGTCCGCCCGCAGCACGCCGGTGCCGGAATCCCGCCAACTCTGGTTCACGGGCTGGCCCCCCTCGGCCAAGCCGTCATAGGTAACGTAGCCGGCCTCGTTCTCACTGGTCTTGCGGTCGAGCCAAGCCAGCGCGCGATCGATGTTGGGTCGCAGGGCTTCGAACAACGCAAGGCTGCCGACCCATTCGGCATGACGTGCGATTGCGATCAGGAACAGAAGGGTGGCATCGACGGCGGCGTAGCTGGGCGTTTGCGAGACCTCGTGCAGGTGAGCCATCTCGCCGACCCGGAGCTCGTGCAAGATCTTGCCCGGTTGCTCGCGCGTCCTCGGGTCATCCTTGGTACCCTGCCAGGTGGCGACCGCCTTCGTCGTGCGGGATCCCAGATCAGGGTTGAAGGCTAGGCACTGTATGGTGGGCAGCAGGCTGTCACGACCGAACAAGCCGACAAACCAGGGCAAGCCGGCAGCGGTGAACCTGTGCTCCCCACGCCTCACCTCCAGCAGGGCGACATCGGCAAGGGAGCGTGCCATCACCCGGCCAAACCCCTCGCTCGACGTCTCGACGCGGGCATAACCGTCCAGCAGCGCTGCCGCGGCTGCATCCTGGGCCTGCCGCATCGCTCCCGCATCATGGGGCGCGTGAGACGCCGCTAGAGGTGTGGCGCCGACCGGCCGCTCGTCCACCCGACAGGTGACGATCAGGTCCTGGCTTGTCTGCGCATCCAGGACCAGCTCGAAATTCGCAATGCTCTGCTCGGCGGTGCGGGGGGCGACCACGGGCGAGAGCGAGAAACCCACCAACAGCGTCCGCAGCACATCGTCGGCGCCCTCATAGGCAAACCGCAGCGTCGCCCCGTCCCATTCCGGCGCCCGCATCCGCCCCCTCTCGCCGGCGGGCGTTCCGCGCAGGACGAACATGCTTTTGAACGTCGTGGCGAACTCAAGCGATACCGGGAGTGTCACGCGCGACAGGCCGAAATTGCGGATGCTGATCGTGTCGATGAAAACGGGACCGTCATCCAGCACCAGGAAAGTCCGCCGTAGGCTCAACGCATGGTCGGCAATGGGCACTCCGTTGGCGGTCGCGAGATGGCGGTTGGTCAAGCCGACCTGGGCTGAAATGCCCTGCTCGTCGGACGACATCAGCAGCTCGGGTGCCGTGTCGTGCAGCCGGAGCGCGTAGGCCTCGAGATAGCAGGTGTCGCGATAGAACAGGCCAAGCCCCGGGACCGGTTTGGGTATGCTCCCGTCTTCCTCCGTCAGCAGCACGAGGTCGTTCGCCTTGAGCAGCAGCGGGTGACGGATGTCGATCGAGAGGGGGCGATCTGCCAAGGGCTGGATACCTGTCTCAGTGCCGTGCAGCGGCTGCCTCTGCTAACGGGCAATCCGAACGTGGCAAAGTGTGTGCGGCAACCAAAAATGAAAAGATCCATTCCCGAAGGGAGGCCTGCAAAAATGCACTTGAGGTGCGGTCCCGGGATGAAGGTGGTCGGGTCGGATTGAGGGGTGACGAACATTCCAGGCGATTTGCCGGCATGGACCCGATCGCGCCCACACGGACTCAATCATCGCAGAACCGCAGCATCGACACTTCTTTGCCTGCCACCGCCCTCGGGCGAACCCGATCGCCGCAAAGCAGGGCGCGAAAGCTGGGAGGAGGGCGTCCTTGGTCGTAAGCGTGAGGGCTCGGCCGTGCATTTCTGCACGTTCTGTCTTGATAATCTCGGCTTTTCATTCCGACGTGCGACCCGCACATTAGCTGTGCCGATTGACCCAGATCGCGGATCGGCTCGTACGCTGCACCTTCGGTCTCAATCGCCTGCGAAGCTGCCTGCCGATTGGGGGAAGGGGAAACGAGACATGCCGAGGTTTATGCATGGAGGTCGTTTCCGCGAGACCCCTCTTGCGCGACACACGATCAAGTTGAGCGCACGCTGCACCCGAAACCCACCTCGAGCATCAGCACGGAGAAGGAGGACACTATGCGTAAGCCCATCGTGACCATGATCGCTGCCTGCAGCCTTCTGGCATTGCCGGCGCTGGCCCAGTCCAGCAACTCCGGCGGCAGCTCGTCAGGCCATTCTTCCGGCAACGGACCGCCGAGCATGCAGCAGGTCCAACAGACGGAGCAGACCTTGCGTCAGGATTTGGCAAAAGCGGGGTACACGGACATCAAGATCGCCCCCGGCTCATTCCTGGTCCACGCCAAGGACAGCAAGGGCGAGCCGCTGGAGATGATGGTCACCCCGAACTCCGTGACGGCGATCACCGCAATGAACGAGTTGGCCAGTTCGAGCCAGGGTGGCACGAGCAGCAATAGCAGCAGCTCTAACCATAAGTGAGCCCAAGCGGGTGGCTTGGTTTGTCCGGGTCACCCGGTCAACTTCGGCGGACGTTCCTGAATTGGGCCATGCCCTGCACGCCATGTCTTGCTGTCGGGCAAGAACACCTCGCCGCGGCGACCTTCCCAGCACGGTCCGGCTCGGGGCAGGCCATCTCCGGCGCTTTTCGCGGCCTGGGGAACGTGTCTCGTTCTCTGCATGAGTGCAACCATCCCTCTTGACAGATCCGCCATGGAACCCCGCTCTTGCCGGCGGAGCTCGCACCGGGCTCCGCACGCTCATTCTATCTTCATCGGAGCCCGTCCATGAGCATGAACGTCAGTGAGTTTGTCTGGCACCGGCTGGGCGAGTGGGGCCTCAAGCGGGTTTATGGCTATCCCGGTGATGGTGTCGGCGGCCTGGACGTCGCGCTCGAGAAGGCCAAGGACACGCATGGAATACGTCCAGGTCCGGCACGAGGAGATGGCCGCCTTCATGGCCTCCGCGCACGCCAAGTTCACCGGCGGCGTCGGGCTTTGCTACGCCACCTCCGGCCCCGGCGCGATCCATCTGCTGAACGGGCTCTACGATGCGAAGATGGATCACGTGCCCGTGGTCGCCATCGTCGGCCAGCAGGCGCGGGCGTCGATCGGCGCCTCCTACCAGCAGGAGGTGGACCTGCAGACCCTGTTCAAGGACGTCGCCAGCGAATACGTCGCCACCGGCACGATCCCGAGCCAGGTTCGCACGATCGTCGACCGCGCGGTGCGGATCGCGCAGGCCAAGCGCTCCGTGACCTGCATCATCCTGCCGAACGACCTGCAGTTGATGAGCTACGAGGAGCCGCCGATGGCGCACGGCTCCACGCATACCGGCGTTGGCTTCCCGGGCAAGGCGCAAGGTGCCCGAGCAGGGTTCGCTGCAGCAAGCGGCCGAGGTGCTGAACGCGGGCAAGAAGGTCGCCATGCTGGTCGGCGCCGGGGCGCTGGACGCGACCGACGAAGTGATCGCGGTGGCCGAGAAGCTGGGCGCGGGCGTCGCCAAGGCCCTGCTCGGCAAGGCGGCGCTGCCCGACGACCTGCCCTATGTCACGGGCTCGCTCGGCCTGCTGGGCACCAAGCCGAGCTGGGACCTGATGAAGGGCTGCGACACCTTCCTCGATCGTCGGCTCCTGCTTTCCCTACAGCGAGTTCCTGCCCAAGCCCGGCGACGCGCGCGGCGTGCAGATCGACATCAACGGCGCCAACCTCAGTCTCCGCTATCCGATGGAGGTGAACATGGTCGGCGACAGCGCGGCGACGCTGCGCGCCCTGCTGCCGATGCTGACCCAAAAGACCGACACCGCGTGGCGCGATGAGATCGCCAGCGGCGTGAAAGATTGGTGGAAGGTGCTCGAGGAGCGGGCGATGAGCGCCGCCGACCCGATCAATCCGCAGCGCGTGTTCTGGGAGCTGTCGCCTCGACTGCCGGACAACGCGATCGTCACCGCCGATTCCGGCTCCGTCGCCAACTGGTACGCGCGCGACCTGAAGATGCGGCGCGGGATGAAGGCGTCGCTCTCGGGCGGCCTCGCCTCGCTCGGCGCCGGCACGCCGTACGCGATGGCGGCCAAGATGGCCTATCCCGATCGCACGGTGATCGCCTGCATGGGCGACGGCGCGATGCAGATGAACGGCATCAACGTCATGATCACCATCTCGAAATACTGGAAGCAGTGGTCGAATCCCGCGGCTGATCGTGCTGGTGCTGAACAACCGCGACCTCAACCAGGTGACATGGGAGGAGCGGGTGCAGCTTGGCGCCGGCAAGACGGAGTCGACGCAGAGCATTCCCGATTTCCCGTACCACAAATATGCCGAGCTGCTCGGGCTGAAGGGCATCTTCGTGAACGACCCGGAGAAGATCGGTGCGGCGTGGGACGAGGCGCTGTCGGCCGACCGTCCGGTGATCCTGGAGGCGTACACCGACCCGAACGTGCCACCGCTGCCGCCGCACATCACGTTGAAGGACGCCGATGCACTTCATGACCATGATGCCGAGCGAACCGGAGTTGGGCAGCGTGCTGAAGAACAGCGCGAGAGAACTCCTGGCGAGCGTGCTGCCTGGCAAGAGTTAACCGATGCGGCCAGATGTGAGGATCGGGCCAATTCGCGCCCGGGCCTATACGATTCCGACCGACGTGCCCGAGGCCGACGGGACGTTCGCCTGGACTTCCGCCACGCTGATCGTGGTGGAAATCGAGGCGGGGGATCGACGGGGCGAGCACATGCTGTTGCCCGGAGCTTGGACGGACCTTCAAGCGGCAGGATGCGGAGCGCTACGCGACATGAAGTCCGCGGCATGACCACGAGCAGGCCTACCGGCCCTGTTACGGCAGCGCTGGCCCTGGTCGGGGGCGCGACGGCGGCGGGTGCCGCGACGCTCGCCTTGCGCGCACGCCGGGAGAGGGCCGTCACGACCGGCGCTTTGCAGCGGCCCCCGGTCGGAAACCTGCTCCACCTTCCGGCCTCGCCGACGGTCGATCGCCGCACGGCGGTGCGCGCGGCCCGCCGGCTCAACCGGGCGGCGGGCACGATCGCCGCCTCCGTTCTGTTCGACAGCGCGATCGAGCATTATCGCGGCTCCTTCGCCAACAAGGCGATGTTCGCGCCGCTCATCACCTCCGCGCTGTCGCTTGCCGCCAGCCTCCATGGCACCAGGGACCGTAGCCCGGCGGCCCACGCCGCGCGCGACACGGCCTATGCCGCGGCGGGCATGACCGGGATCGTGGGAACCGGGTTCCATATCTACAACATCGGCAAGAAGCCCGGCGGCTTCTGCTGGCAGAACCTGTTCTACGCGGCACCGATCGGCGCGCCGGCCGCCCTCATGTTGTCTGGGCTGATGGGCTTCCTTGCCGAGCGCGTGCGGGACAACACGCCAGGAGAGTTGCCGACAATTCTCGGCGTGTCGGCCGGGCGCGCAGTCGCGGCGGCGAGTGGCCTCGGCATACTGGGCACCGTCGGCGAGGCGGGGTTGTTGCATTTCCGTGGGGCCTACCACGATCCGTTCATGTTTGCGCCGGTCACGGTGCCGCCTGTCGCAGCCGCCCTGTTGAGCGGCACGGCGCTGGGGCAGGCCCGCGCGCCGCGTCATCTTACCCGGTGGTGGCTGCGGTTGACCGCACTGCTGGGCTTCGCCGGAGTGGGCTTCCACGCTATCGGCGTCGGCCGAAACATGGGGGGCTGGCGGAACTGGAGCCAGAACGTCCTGAACGGGCCGCCGATCCCGGCTCCCCCCGCGTTCACCGGCCTGGCGTTGGCCGGCCTCGCCGCCCTCCGCCTGCTTGAGGACCACCCCGATGGCTGAGCCGCGCCCGGACCGCTACCCAGGATACGACGTGCTGGCCAAGCGTGACACGCCTTCCTGGAACGAGCCCACCCGCAAGGCGATCGATAAGCGCCTTTCGGTCCCGCGCGAGCCGCGCTTCTTCGGCCGCGGCGAGTGGCTGACCTTGCAGGCCGTGTGCGACCGCATCCTGCCCCAGCCCGCCGACCGACCCCCGGTGCCGCTCGCCGCCTATGTCGACCAGAAGATGTTTGAGCGAAAACATGACGGATACCGCCATGCCGAACTGCCCGAACAGGGAGAGGCTTGGAGGCGCGGGTTGGCCGCGTGGGAGGAGGCCGCGCGGCGCGAGTACGACACCGGCTTTGCGGCACTGAGCGCCGTGCGCCGGGACGAGATGCTACGGCGGACCGAGCGGGGTCAGCTACACGCCGACGCATTGCGCGGAATGCCGCCACACTCGTTCTTCAAGCATCGGGTGATCCCGGACATCACGTCGGCCTACTATGCCCACCCGACATCCTGGAACGAGATAGGGTTCGGCGGCCCGGCGAGCCCGCGTGGCTACGTACGGCTCGGGTTGGACCGGCGCGATCCCTGGGAAGCGTCCGAAGCGCGGCCCGGACGCGAGGACAAGGCGCGGCGGGAGAACGAGCGTGTCGGCTGACCCCTTCGCCGCACCGCGTTCTGCCGGCGGGCGGGCGCCTGACGTCTTCAAGCGCGGCGGCTGGGTGCCGATGCGGGAATACCCGGAGAACGAAGCGGTGGATTTTGTCGTGGTCGGCACCGGCGCCGGCGGCAGCCCGCTGATCTGTGGCCTCGCAGAGCATGGCTTCTCCGTGATCGGCTTCGATGCCGGGCCGTATTTCCGCCCGCTCGAAGACTTCGCCTCCGATGAGACCGAGCAATCGAAACTCTACTGGACCGACCAGCGCATCGTGGACGGGGCCAACCCGATCAAGATGGGCGGCAACAACAGCGGCAAGGCGGTGGGCGGCAGCACCGTCCATTTCGCCATGGTGTCGCTGCGCTTCCGGCCGGAGTGGTTCAAATCCCGTTCCGTGCTTGGATACGGCGCCGACTGGCCTCTCGATTGGCGGGAGATGTGGGAATACTATGGCAAGGCGGAGCGTGCGCTCATCGATCTCAGGCCCCGTTACCTATCCCTGGGGCCCGAAACGGCCGCGCTATCCCTACCGCGCTCACCCGATCAACGGCGCGGCGGCCCTGCTGGCCAAGGGGGCCGAATCGATGGGCTACGCCTGGACGGAGACGCCGCTCGCCACCGTCTCCGCCCCGAGGGGAGACTCGCCACCCTGCGTCTATCGCGGCTTCTGCCGGGTCGGCTGCTCCACCAACGCCAAGCAGAGCCAACTCCTGACCTTCATCCCGCGCGCCTTGGAAGCCGGGGCGGAGGTCCGGGACCTCGCCATGGTCGGGCGGATCGAGACGGGTCCAGATGGGCGCGCCACCGGCGTCCACTATATGCGTGAGGGGACATGGCGGTTCCAGAAGGCACGCAACGTGGTCGTCGCCGGATACGCGATCGAGACGCCGCGCTTGCTGCTGAACTCCGCCAACGACCGCTACCCGGACGGTCTCGCCAACAGCAGCGGGCTGGTGGGCAAGAACCTGATCACCCAGTCCAACCAGGCAGCCTGGGGCTACATGGAGGAGGAGGTGCGATCCAGCAAGGCGCCGCCGTCCACCACGATCACCGAGCACTGGAACTACGATGACCGCAAGGATTTCCAAGGCGGCTATTGCTGGATGGCGCAGGGGCCGCTGCCGCAGGAATGGGCCTCCGTGCTGACTGGGAGCAAGGGACTTTGGGGCGAGGCGCTGGCCCGCGAGATGACCTCGTACAACCACCAGGTCGGGCTGAAGATGGTGGGCGAGATGTTGCCCAACGAAGCCAACCGGGTGACGCTGGCCGACGAACTCGACCAATACGGCCTGCGCATCCCGCGCATCACCTATAGCTGGGGCGACAACGACAAGGCGCTGATCCAGCACGCGCTGGGTCAGATGCAGGCGAGTCTCGAAGCCGTCGGCGCCAGGGACGTCTTCCGCCAGGAGGACGACACGAACCACTTGGCAGGCACCGCGCGGATGGGCTTCGATGCGGCGTCGAGCGTGGTGAACGCGGATTGCCGGAGCTGGGATATCCCGAACCTCTGGGTCTGCGACGGCTCGGTGTTCCCGACCAGCGGCGGCGTGAACCCGTCGCTTACGATAACGAGCATTGCAATGCGCACCGCGGACCGGGTCCGGGCCTTGGCCGCGCGCGGGGATCTGTAGGCGTCATGGCAGCCACTGGTGACCATTACGACATCCTTGTCATCGGCAGCGGCCCCGGAGGCGCGTCTCTGGCGCATCGCCTCGCGGGCACCGGCAAGCGGATCCTGATGCTCGAGCGCGGCGGCTATCTCCCAAGATCTCGCACCAACTGGGACGCCAAGGCCGTGTTCGTCGACGGCCTCTATCAAGCGAAGGAAACGTGGTACGGCGCTGACGGCAGCACGTTCCACCCAGGCCTGCACTATTTCGTCGGCGGCAATTCCAAGGTCTACGGCGCCGCGCTGTTCCGCTTGCGCGAGCGCGATTTCGGCACGTTGCAGCACAAGGGCGGTGTGTCTCCGGCGTGGCCCCTGGGATACGACGTGTTCGAGCCTGTACTACACGGAAGCCGAGCGGCTGTTCCACGTACACGGGCAGCGCGGCGAAGACCCGACCGAGCCCTGGTCGAGCGCGCCCTATGCCTATCCGCCGGTGCAGCACGAGCCGCGCATCCAGGAACTAAACGACATCCTGCAACGCGAGGGTATCCACCCGTTCCACCTGCCGCTCGGCATCAAGCTGGACCAGAACCCGGACGGCAGCGCCACCACTTACAGTCCGTGCATCCGCTGTGACGCGTTCGACGGCTTTCCCTGCGCTATCAACGCCAAGGCCGACGCCCAGGTGATCTGCGTCGATCCGACCCGCGCGGCGCATCCGAATTTCACCTTGTTGACAAACGCGTATGTCAGCCGCGTCGAGACGGATGCGGGCGGACGCAGCGTCAGCCGCGTCCACGTGGTGCGGAACAACCAATTCGAGCAGTATTCGGCCGACATCGTCGTCGTGGCCTGTGGCGCGCTGAGCTCCGCGCTGCTGCTGCTCCGTTCGCTCAGCGATGCGCACCCGAACGGGCTCGCCAACGGCTCCGGCCAAGTGGGGCGCAACTACATGCGGCATAACATGTCGGTGGTGATGGCTTTGCTGAAGGAACCGAATCACACTGTGTTCCAGAAGACGCTGGCCTTCAGCGATTTCTATTTCGGCGATAGCGACTGGGAGTTCCCGATGGGACTGGTGCAGATGTGCGCCACTTCGCATGGCGAGCAGATCCGCGGCGAGGCGCCCCTGCAGTCGATCGTGCCCTTTTTGCCGGAGATGCCGTTCGAGAAAATGGCCGAGCACTCGATTGACTTTTGGTTGCAGAGCGAGGACCTACCACGACCGGAGAACCGGATCCGCTATGACGGAGACCGCGTGATACTCGACATCCACGAGGGCAACGAGGAGGCCGCCATGCGGCTCCGCGCCAAGCTCCGAGCCCTGCTGGTTCCGATGAACGCTTTGCCGAAGTTGATCGACCGGCGATTGTATCTGGGCAAGGATATCCCGATCGGGGGCACCGCACACCAAGCCGGCACATGCCGGTTCGGGACCGACCCCGCCACCTCGGTGCTCGACCTCGATTGCAAGGCGCACGAGCTTGACAACCTTTATATCACCGACGCGAGCTTCTTTCCCTCGATCGGCGCGGTGAACCCGACGCTGACGATAATCGCCAATGCGTTGCGGGTCGCCGACCGTATCAAGGAGCGGCTGCGGGCGTGACGCCCGCACGCGCCGTCCTGCTGATCGCGGCCATTGCGCTCCTGGCTCGGCCGCGCCGCCCACGGGGCCGCGCCCGAGCGCGGCGCATCCTGGGCATCAGCCGCGTGGTCTCCGATCTCGCCCGCTCGGAAGCTTTCTACCGGGACGCACTGGGATTCCATGCTGTGGCGCGCAGGCGCGCCGACCCGTCGGTGCTGGCCGCACTCGGTGCGGGCGTTGAGGCCGAGGAGATCGTGATGCAGCTCGGCGAGCAGACAATCGCGCTGGTGCGGTTCGCGACCGCTGCGCGGCCCTACCCTCCCGATAGCCACAGCAACGACCTGTGGTTCCAGCACTTGGCGGTCGTGGTCAGCGACATGGATGCCGCCTACGGCCACCTGTCCCGGCAGGCCGGTTGGCAGCCGATCACAGAAGGCCGCCCGCAACTGCTGCCTCCCGCGAACGGCGGCGTGCGGGCGTTCAAGTTCCGCGACCCGGACGGGCATCCGCTGGAGCTGATCTGGTTCCCGCCGGGCCAAGGGCGCGCGATTTGGCACCGGCGTCCGGTGGAATTGCCGTTCCTGGGCCTCGATCACAGCGCGCTCTCGATTGCCTCGACCCCGCGGAGCCTGCGCTTCTATCGCCGGTTCGGACTGCGGGTCAGCGATCGCTCGCTGAACCACGGCGTCGCCCAGGCACGGCTCGACGGGCTGCCAAACGCACGGGTGCGCGTCACCGGATTGCGCCCCGGTTCGGAGACGGGTCCCGGGCTGGAGCTGCTCTGCTATCAACCGCCCGGCCGCCCCATCGGGATGATCGCCGTGAACGACCTGGCCACGGATTGGGTGACGCTGGAGGTGGACCGCTTGGCCGGCACCTTGGCCAGCGCCGTCTGCGATCCGGACGGCCACCGGCTTGTCCTGGTGGATCAGGGCTCGGTCGGTTCGCCCGCGTGAGGTCCTACCACATGGGTCGAAGCGAAGGGATGCAGCACGACCTCGCTGACCGGCAGCGTGCGGGGGGCGAGCACGATCAGCCCGAGGCCGCCGACCAACCCAAAGTTCTTCAGGAACTCCCAGAAGTGCTGCAGCCCGTCGCCCTCCCTGAAGCGCCAGAAGTCAGGGTATCGCCAGAACTGATGGAACAGCACCGCCGTGACGACGCAGAACCCGGCAAGGATAAAGGCCGCCAAGCGGTCATGCCACCCGACCACGATGCAGACGGGTGTAACGAATTCGATGATGATCGACAGCACGAGCATGAGGGGCTTGAACGGCAGGCTGCCGGCCTGCTTCATCGCCGACTCCCAATTAATGATCTTGTCCAACCCGCTGAAGGGGAACAGGATCACCAAGCTGATGCGCAACAGCAGCGGCGCGTAGTCGTTGATCAACGTCACTGTGCCGGGTCCTCCCAAGAGCCTAGTAAGGATGAGCCGGACTGGCCCTACGCAACCCGAACAATTCGGCGGCGAGAAAGTTTTGGCAGGCACACATCGAATGTAGGCGGAGATTAGGCATGACCGAAAACACCAGCCCGGAAATTCCGTACTGGCATCTGTGGACCGACAACGACGGCGTCAGCCACCAGACCCGCTGTACCCTGACCGAGTTCGAGCTGAAGGGCGTCGGCGGCGCGGCTCCGCAATGGAACAACAAGCAAGGCCGGTCGGAGGCCACCGTTGTCTACACCGTGCAGCCGGTGGGCTGGGTCGGGGACTGGCACGAGAACCCGGCGCCGCAATGGATCGTCGTGCTGTCCGGCCGCTGGTGGATCGAGTTGATGGACGGCGTGCGGATCGAGCAGGGGCCGGGCGAGTTCTCCCTTGGCGAGGACCAGGGTTGCCATCTGACCAATGGGCGGAAGGGCCATCGCTCAGGCACCATCGGCGAGGTGCCAGCCGTGCTGATGACGATCCAACTACACGTCCCGCCCACACGCGGCCCGTGCCACTTCCGCTAGATGGACGGGTTCGACATCCTCGACGGGCGCTTCCGAAGCTATGTCTTGCCGAACGCGCCGCTGGTGAAACTCGGCGAGGGCTTTGCCTGGCTGGAAGGCCCAGTGTGGTTTGCCGACCAGGATTGCCTGCTGGTGAGCGACTTGCCCAATGACCGTATCCTGCGATGGACGCGGGACGGGATCTCAATTTTCCGCAGCCCCTCCGGGTTTGCCAACGGACACACCCGCGACCGGCAGGGAAGGCTGCTCGGCTGCTCCCACCAGCAGCGGTGCATCACGCGCACGGAGCTCGACGGCAGCATCACCGTGCTCGCCGACCGCTATCAGGGCAAGCGGTTGAACTCACCCAATGATATTGTCTGCCGCTCGGATGGCACCATCTGGTTCACCGACCCGCATTACGGCATCAACACGGATTACGAAGGCGGCAAGCAGGTGCCGGAACTGCCCCCGTTGCTGTACTGCCTCGACCCCCGGGATGGCAGCCTCCGCGTGATGGCGGACGACTTCGAGGGACCAAACGGCTTAGCCTTCTCGCCGGACGAGCGCCTGCTTTACGTCTCGGAAAGCGGGCCGCAGTTCGCCGTCAACCCCGTGCAGCACATTCGCGTCTTTGACGTCCTTGACGACGGCGCTCGCCTGTCGCCGGGACGGGTGTTCCACAAGGTGGAACCAGGCTTTGCGGACGGCTTCCGGCTGGACCAGGATGGGAATGTCTGGAGCAGCGCCGCGGACGGCGTGCATTGCATCGCGCCGGATGGCACGTTGCTAGGCCGGATCAAGGTGCCGTTTACCGTTGCCAACCTGACGTTTGGCGGCCGCAACAGCTCCCAGCTGTTCATTTGTGCGTCGCACACACTCTACGCAATCTACACGAACCAGCGAGGTGTCGAACGCCCCTGACCGACTACAGTCCACCACGCCCGCACAGGCAGTCGGCTACCGATCCGGCCTGCACGGCTCATGCGCCTCGCCGCCCAGGGCCTTCACGAGGTCCGCGTATACCGGCGATCTTTTGAATGTGCAGATCTCGCGGTCACGTTGCGACCGACGGGAAGGCCTACCGTTTGGGCGACGAGGGAATTGGCGCCGAACTGGCAGCACGGCAGATATCGGGGAACATCGAACACGGGATCACCTGTACCGCCTTGCCCTCAGGGCGCCCCGCACAGAGGGGCTGGCCATGAACGTGACGGTGCCCATCTCCGACGAGTTCGCCGCCCACTCCTCGGCTCTACAGTTGAACGAGACATCCCGTTAGCGGACGGTATTCCGCGAGAGGGATGGGTGATGACGAAGGACAAGACGGATGCTGCGGGTCCTGGCCGGGGCGGCCGGATGTCGCGACAACGCAAGCGCGATGCGGTTCTGCGGCTGCTGCGTGGTGAGGATCTGGACACGGTGTCGCGCTCGCTCGGCGTCATCGCCGCGACACTGAGTGGCTGGCGGGACGCCTTCTTGGAGTCCGGCGAGACCGGCCTCGCGACCAAACCGGTCAATGGTGAGGAGCGGGAGAGCGATCGCCTCAAGGCGCGGCTGGGCGCGATGCTTCTCGAGCGCGAGCTGCTGGAACAGAAGATCGCAGTGCTGGAGGGCAACGGCCCTTTGGCCCGCCGGAGGTCGAGGCGATGAGCGGCACGCTCTCCCCACGACTGGCAAGCCTTATGGCGTCGCCCGGGTCTGCCGGATCTGGCGCATGGGACGGGCGAGCGTCTACCGATATCGTCACCCTGAGCCGTCGGTTCGGCAGCGGCCGGGACCGGCGGGTCCGATGCCGGACCAGGCTCTGATCGAGCACATCCGCGCCGTTCTTTCCGCCAGCCCCTTCCATGGCGAAGGCCATCGGAAGGTCTGGGCGGAGCTGGTCAAGGTTCCGCTCGCGAAGCGAGTGGAATACCAGCGGAGGGCCGGCTGCGGATGAGCGGCATCCGCACCTCGCTCCGCCGCGTGCTGCGGCTGATGCGCGAAAACGACCTGCTCGCCCCCGGCCGCGTCGGCAAACCACGCGGGCCACGCAACCATGACGGCACCATCATCCCTGACACCGTCGACACCATGTGGGGGACCGACATGACGACGACCTGGACCGCCGAAGGACAAGCCGCGGTGTTCGTTGCCGTCGACCACAACAACGCCGGATGTGTCGGCATTCACGCAGCCCGGCGCGGCACCCGCTTCGAGGCGCTCGAGCCGATGCGCCAGGGCATGCGCCGGCATTTTGGCGGCATCGGCAAGGACGTCGCGCATGGCCTCGCCATCCGTCACGACCACGGCTCGCATGTGTGGACGGCCCGCGGGTTCAAGATGGGTTACGGAGAATCAGCGGCGGTGCGACTGCGGTCATGTGTCCGGCCTACTGACGCGGCCTCGTGGCCGCTGGCCCAGATGGGATCCGCGAATGACATCCGAACAATACATCGGCATGGAACTGCCGGCGATCCGTGCGGGATTTTGTCATTCGTCGGCTCGACCGATCGCCATCCTCTCCAAACGCGCTTGAACCCCTGGCGCCGGTGCGAAGCTCAGGCGGCGCTTGGCTGACGCCGGTACGCCTCACCCCGCACCATCATCGCCCAGGTGATCCGGGCGATCTTGTTGGCCAGGGCGACTGCCGCGAGCTTCTTCGGCTTTCGCGCCAGCAATCCCAGCAGCCAGGCCGAGCTCGACGGCCGTCCTGCTCTGGCAACGCGGACCACCGAGGTCGCGCCGACCACCAGGAGCTGTCGCAACCTCTCATTGCCGGCCTTGCTGATCCGCCCCAGGCGATGCTTGCCACCGGTGGACCGCTCGCGTGGCGTCAAGCCGAGCCAAGCGGCAAAATGCCGAGCGCTCTCGAAGTTCGCCGGGTTCACCGACAGGACCAGGGTAATCGCGGTGATCGGCCCGATCCCGGGGATCGCCGCCAGCCGCTGACTGACCGGATTGCGTTTGTGCTGCTCGATGAGTTGCTTCTCTACCCCCGCGAGCTGCGCATCGAGATCCGCGATATGCTCGCCCATCGCCGTGAACATCGCCTTCGCGACGGCGGGGATCGTCGGCTCCGCCGCCAACGTCGCAAGCAGAGCTTCGACATTCGCGGTCCCCTTGGCAGCGATCACACCGAACTCCGCCGCATGCCCGCGCAACGCGTTGATCG
The DNA here is from genome assembly GCA_963719345.1 of uncultured Alphaproteobacteria bacterium. GTDB lineage: Bacteria > Pseudomonadota > Alphaproteobacteria > Acetobacterales > Acetobacteraceae > CAVRCA01. The sequence continues at coordinate 1,045,142 of CAVRCA010000001.1, read as the reverse complement.
CCGCAGTCCGCTGTCCGACCAACAGTTCCCGGTGCTTGACAATAATGGTCGCCGCCTGCTCGTCGAGGCTCTTCAGCGGCACCGTGGGCATGCTCGGTCGCGAAGCCGCCTCACCGATCGCCTCGGCGTCGTTGCGGTCGTTCTTGTTACGCTTGACGAAGGGCTTCACGTATTGGGGTGGGATCAGTTTTATTCGGTGGCCCATGGCGCAGAGCCGTCGTCCCCAATAATGAGCGCCGGCGCAGGCTTCCAGCGCCACCTCGGTCGGTGCCACTTTGGCGAAGAACCCCTCAACCTGCGAGCGCCGGAGCTCGCGGCGTAGCACCGGCCGTTCCGCTTCGTCGACCGCGTGGATCGTGAAGACATGCTTGGACGTGTCTATCGATATGCGCTTGTATATCATCGGGCGGCCTCCTCCTTGGGCTGATGATTTAACCCGATCTTGGCATCTCCGATGCCGGCGGGCCGTCCACCCCAACAATACATGTCCGATGCCTTCCAGGCCGAGATGCGCTTCCTCGGCATCGAGAGCTCGCCCGCCTTCGTCCGAGCACAGGAAGGAAACGGATGCGCCGAGCGCTTCATCCGCACGCTCAAGGAGAACCTGCTGTGGATCCGGACCTTCGACACAGTCGAGGAACTCCGGCTCGCGCTGCTCGCCTTTCGCGATACCTACAACACCACTTGGCTCATCCAGCGCCTCGGATATCGCACGCCCGAACAAGCCAGACACGATCAGCTTTCAACAGCGGCTCTCGCCGCGTAGCCTCCTCACAGATGTCTCAACAACCGCGGGCGGTACACCTTCTCAGAACCGAAACCGACCCTCGGCGGGATCGATCCGGGGGCTGATGCGCGAGGGTCGCCGGTGACGCCGGGGTGAGCGCCTGTGGGTTTGACGCCTCGTTCACCTTCTAAGGGCTGTTCAGGAACGAGGCTTCGCCCGAAGCCTATGCAACCCTGGAGTTGATCAACGTAGGGGGCGCGGCCGTGCCCGCCCTCTGATTCACCGAGATCATCAAGGGTCTCGGCATGGCCGAGCGCCGCAATCGGCTGGACCAGGCTGGCGTCCAGGGCGCCTTGCCCCTTCTGCGGTCGCTTGCACCAAAGCAACTCGCCCGGGCATTAAGGGCAGCGTAAAGGCTTTTCTTTTACCATCTTTCCCATCCTCCCAAGGGACGCGTCGATGTCGTTGATTGGAGGAGAAGCTACAACATTCTGGCCAGCCGGAGCCACTTTTGTCAGACAGGCCCTACCTCTTTCTTTTCCCAGGAATGGGTGGTTACGACCCGCACCTCATCAAGGTCGGCGCCGCGTGCAAGGAGTCGGTGCGAGCCGTCCAGATCGCTTATCTTCACTGGACAGTTCTGCTTCGCCATCCGGAGTTCGATTTTGAAACGCTCATCAGCGATATCCTAAAGCAGATTGCCTCACACTCCCCGACGGGTCCGATCCTGCTCGCGGGATACTCGTTTGGCGGCATCGTTGGCTTCGCCGTTGCGACACGCCTAAGGGAAGCGGGCTGGACGGTGTGCTTTCTCGGTCTGCTCGACATCGAAGCCCAACCAGGGATCGCAACAGGCGCGCGGCGTCGTCGCATGACGCGCCGGCGGGAGCTGGCCGGCTTCATGGCAGCCCTGCAACGGGGAGAAGGTTCTTCAAAACTGGCCTATGTGATCTCCCGACGGCTGATAAGCCCCCGTTGGAAGCCTGCGCTTCGGCTCGTTGCCGCCATTCCTCGCACCTGGTGGTCAGGAAATTTTGCCTCCTATCTCGATCGCGATCTGCTGTTCTGGCATTTTGAACCCTTGCTTCGGCAATGGGCGACGGTCTACCCGACACTACCGCCCCTCGATGCACCAGTGTTCCTGTTCCGGACAGAACAGCACGATGCCGATGTTCCGCTTCATCTTGGATGGAACCAGCTCTGTCCTAATCTGACAGTTCTCTCGGTGCCAGGCACGCACGGCGACCTGCTTGGCCCCACCCTGCCCGCAATTTGCGCCGCTTTCACCCGGGCGGTTTCGCAAGTCATGACCAAACAGAAACCGTCCCCGTTGTGGCGGGGGTGAGCACGCAGGTGAAGCCAAGCTTTGCGATTTGTCGTGCCAGGCCGGCTGGCCTGGTTTTCGGGTGAATCGCGGTGGAAGTGGCTGGCGCCGAGGTCCTGATAGAAGGTGCCGTCGCGCAGCATGTGATAGGCGGCGGTCAGGATCGAGGCGGCGACTGCGCAGATGGCCTTTTTGGGTCCCCGGCGGTGGCGCAGGCGTTGGAACTGGGCTTGCAGGTAGCTGGCCTTCTTCCGGCTAGCCCGCATTTCTCAGGTCGACGCGCGTACGCCTTGCGGGCCGGGCGCGGCGTGATTGGCCGCGCGGTTGTTTAGCAGGCTGCGGAAAGGTCACCATCGGCGGGCCTTGAAGGTTGATTCGTCGCCGAGGTGGTAGCGGATTTCCCCCGTGAGCGTGCTATCGTCTTCGAGTTCGACCTCGCCGTCGCCTCGGACGAGATCCATTTCGTCAAACCCTTCCCAGGTGAGGTCGGCACTTTGGACGCCATATCAGCAATCAAACCCGGCCTGGACGGCACCGAAGGCGAACTCACCGCTGCCCTCGCCATCGAAGCTGATGAAGGCGGGCTGCATCAAGTCCAGGAAATCGGCGTCCCACAATTCCATCTCGGTGATCCGCCACCTGCCGGCCAGCGGATGCTTCGCGGCGCCTGCCACTACACCGTGCCTCCCAGCAGCCTGGGGATGCGAATGAGGTTGTAGGCGGCCGCTGTAAGGGTGAACGCCCAGCCGACCCGATCGAGCCCGCGATGACGCGTCTTGCGCAGACCGCCGGTGGTCTTCATCCAGCCGAACGCCTCCTCGATGCGTTTGCGTGCCCGCTGGCTCAACGTATAGCCGGCGTGCCGCGTTGTGCGCCGATCAATGGCCGAGCGTCGTGCCGTGTTCTGGGCGACATGCGGCGTGACAGCCATGGCGCGCAGGTTCGCCACGTGCCAGCCACATCGTAGGCCTTGTCCGAGCCGAGCGTGATCCGTCCGCCGGCCACATCGCCGACCATGGCCTCGGCCGCCTCGCGCTCGGCCGTGCCGCTGGCGTGCGTCACCTCGGTGTCTGCGACCAAGCCGCTGCGGTTCTCCATCAGCAGGTGTCCCATGTAGCAGAGCTTGGCTGCCCGTCCGCGCGCCTTGCGATACAGCCGGGCATCCGGGTCCGTGGTCGAGAGTTGCTGCGCCGCTCGCCGCGAAAGTCGCGCTCGCCGTTGCGCCCCGGCCCGGGCGGTTCGTCGCTGCCGTCCTTGGGGCGGAAGCTCTTCATGGACGCCCAGGCCTCGATCAGCGTGCCATCGACCGAGAAGTGCTCGGCGGACAGCAGACGCTTGACCCCGGGATCAGCCAAAACCGCCCGGAAGAACTGACCTGCGACATCGCCTTCCAACAATCGCTCGCGGTTCTTGGTGAACACCGTCACGTCCCACACAGGCGCGTCCATGGACAGGCCGATGAACCAGCGGAACAGCATGTTGTAGGTGATCTGCTCCATCAGTTGCCGCTCGGAGCGCACCGAGTAGAACGCCTGCAGCAGCAGCGCCCGCAGCAGCTTCTCGGGCGCGATCGACCGGGGGATCCGCGGGGTCGGTAACGGGTGGGAAGGCGAGGCGCTTGGAAGCCTCGCCAGCCTCGTCCCTCGTAGTGGCCAAGCCCGAGTTCCTGCTTGAGGTCCTGATAGTCACGCTCGATCCGCCAGCGCAGCTTGGCGGTGTCCACCAGTTCGCGACGGCTGGCGGTGGCTGGCAGCGTGGACAGCCAGTATTTCGTCGGCTCGGGTTCATCCGCGGGCCACTCGATCAGGCACCACTCCTCCGGTCTGGGGGTGGAGCGATGGTAGTCGCGATGGGCGGGACGGACGCGCACGGCGGCGAAGCGGGAGGTGAGCTTGGCATTGCTCCCTTCGCGCCAGGTCACCCGCCGCCACGCTTTCTGGGGAAGGTCCAGCGCCAGTTGCTTGGCCGAGATCGGCCGATGCTCGCCGTCACGACGGATCGAAGACGTCGGACGCCCGCGCCCGCTCCATTGCTTTGGAGCAGTGGTTCCACGCCGGGCGGCCACAGGCTGGTGGAGGACTGGATGCCGACAACATAGGCCAGGCCGATTTCCGTGATGCCGTCGCGAAAGTCGGTGTCGGTGCCGTAACCCGCGTCGGCCAACGCGACCTCGGCTTCGATCCCGGCCGCCAGAGCGGCACGAAGCTGGCCGAGTGCGATCTGCGGCTTGGTCTGGAAGACGACATCGTCGGGCACGCCCGTCTCAGCGCGCCGGGCAGGGTCAGCAGCCCACTCGTGCGGCAGATACAGGCGATAGGCGAGCGGCAGGCTGGCGTGATCGTTGGCGGCCGACAGGCTCACCGCCACTTGGCAATTGTCCTGCTTGCCGAGTTCCCCGCAATACTGCCGTGCCACGCCGACCGAGTGTTTGCCTTTCTTGGGCATCCCGGTGTCGTCGATGATCAGCGCCCGGATCGGACCGCGCCGCTCGATGACCGGCAACACGCGGGTCCGCACCGCCGCCAGCACGATGTCGTCCGACCACTCCGACTTCGCCACGAAGTGATGCAGCGACTGGTGCGCCGCCTGCACCGGCCCCGGCTGCACGCGCGCGGCCATCGGCTCGACGCTTTTGCGATCGCCCGGTAGCAGCAGCCCCGCGCAATACGATTGGAAAGGCGCCACGCGATCGGCGTGACCGAGCGCCGACGTGATCGCCTCGACATAGGCGGCAAACCGTGATTCGCTGCCGCCTGATACCAGCCGCCCTGCTCGCTGACTCGGATGTGATCCCGCCGGTTTGCTGGACGTGATTCGCTGTTCGTGCTGCTCAATTCGTGGAGGTTGGGATGGCGGTTGAGGTGACACGGCGAGATCTGTCGGCCGACGAGCTGCGGCGAGAGGCGGCCCGCAGCCGTGACGCCAATGCGGCGCGTCGCATGCTGGCGATTGCGTTGGTGCTGGAGACGCACCAGCGGCAGGATGCGGCCGAGATGTGTGGCATGGATCGGCAGACGCTGCGCGATTGGGTGCACCGCTACAATGCCGAGGGACTTGCCGGGTTGTCGAACCGACTGGCGCCGGGACCGACGCCCCGCCTCTCGCCCGAGCAGGAAGCCGCGTTCGCTCGGTGGGTTGAGGACGGACCCGACCTGGACGCGACGGCGTCGTGCGCTGACGCTGCCGGGATCTGCAGGAGCGGATCGAGCGCGAGTTCCAGGTCCGGTTCCACGAGCGCACGATCGGCAAGCTGTTGGCCAAGCTCCGGTTCCGCCGCCTGTCGGTGCGTCCCCGACATCCGGCGGGCGATGTCGCCGCCCAGCAGGCTTTTAAGGGGGCTTTGCTGACCTGGTGAAGGCGGCTGTTCCGGCAACGTCCAGTGCAGCGCCACTTGAGATCTGGTTCGCGGACGAAGCTCGCGTCGGCCAGGAAGGCACGCTGACACGGGTCTGGGCTCAGCGAGGATTGCGCCCGCGTGCACCACGCGAGCGCGGATACACATCAGCCTACCTGTTTGGTGCGGTCTGCCCAGACCGCGGCATCGGCGCTGCCGTGGTGATGCCCGAAGCGAACACCGAGGCCATGGAGGCGCACCTTGCCGAGATCAGCCGACGTGTGACCACCGGCGCGCACGCCGTGCTCGTGCTGGACGGTGCAGGCTGGCACACCACGTCCAAATTGCGCGTGCCGGACAACATCAGCCTGCTCCCGCTGCCACGCTACGCTCCCGAGCTGAACCCGGTCGAGAACGTCTGGAATTCCTGCGGGCGAACTTTCTCAGTCACCTCGTTTGGAAAGACTATGACGCCATGGTAGACGCATGCTGCGACGCCTGGAACAAGCTCATGCGCATGCCCAAGCAGATCGCTTCCATCACCACACGCTCATGGGTCCGCGTCACCGTCTAGGGCGGCTGGTATAATCTCTCCCTTCTCGGTACCCGCGAGACAACCGGCATCTGTGACACCGCCGAGATCGGGAATGGTGGGTCGCTGTACCGTGATCCGTTCAAGCGGACCCTTCACATTAACCCGATACGGAGCCGTTCCTTGAGCTCGGCGAACGCGATCCGGTTGAACCGGACAAGCAGGTCGGTAGGTAGAACAGCAAGTTGCGAGCAGCCTCGATCAGGTGTTTCGCACCTGTGGCAACGCCGACGTTACCTCTGTTGCACCAGCAATCCAGTCCACAACGGCTGCAAGAGCTTCGCCCGGGCGACCCGACCGCGCGCGCGCTTCCCCGAAAATTGCGAGCTGGCGGTCGGCGCTGGTGTCGGTCGCCGCAATCGCACGCGTGCGATCGACTTCCGGCTGGCAACCGAGTGCGTCCGCATCTTCCGCTACATGCGTCAGAATTGCGTCAAGATGTGCTGCGAACGGCACGGCCGTCCCGGTCTCCTCGTCGATGAAGCTCGCACGGATGCCGTCGCGCTGAGCGCGCCACAAGTTCTCGGCTGCAAACGCGCGCGAGGCCCCCGTCAGGTTGCGGTTGAGCTGCGGTGTGCGTACCACAAGCCGAACCAGGCAGCGATACAGCGCAGCGATAGCGAGGGTGTCGTCCAGCCGCGTGCAACTGTCCGCCACCCGCATCTCCAAAGTGGGGAAATGAGTGGACGGGCGCAGGGCCCACCACAGGAAGCTCGCGTCTTCGATGGCGCCGCAACGCACCATGGTCGCTACGTAGCGTTCATAGTCGGCGCTGTCCGCAAACAAATCGGGCAGTCCGGTGCGCGGCAGTTCACCCCATACCGACATGCGATAGGCCGCGAGTTCGGTGGCGCGCCCCTGCCAGAACGGTGAGGACGCGGACAGCGCCAGCAATACCGGCAGATAGGGCAGCAGCCGCTTCATGAGGTCGACGCGATCGTCAGGTCGCGGCACTTCGACATGAACGTGCATCCCGCACACGACCTCGCGCCGGGCCAGCATCTGCATGGCGTTCTGGATGGCCTTGTAGCGTGGCTTGTCGGTGCGGCTTTGGCGCGTCCAGCGGGCAATCGGCTGGGTGCCGGCTGCCAGCACCAATATGTCGTGCGCGCGGCCAATCTCGGCGAGTCCCCCTCGCAACTCGGACAGCTCGGCGCGGGCCTCTGCGAAGCTGGTGGTTGGCGACGACGCGATCTCCAGTTGAGCCTGCAGCAGCTCGCGTTCGACCTTCAGCTTGGCATGTGCGGCGTCGTGGAAGGCTTTGATCGTCCGGCGGGGTGTGCCGCGCGTGATGGCGTCGGCCAAGAAGAGTTCTTCCTCGATGCCGAACCGGTAGCTCGTGTTCATGCCTGCTCCGTCCTGGACCCACCGAGCACCATCGTCGGGAGCGCCGGCATCGGTCAAATCGGATCGCAGCTCACAAGGCGGGAAGCGTGTCGTGGTGCATCATTGGAGGAGAGTTCGGTTCGTGACGGCCCGAACCGAGGGGTCAACTCATCAGAGAATTGCTTGCCGGCGGCCCAGGCTCTCGGCAGACCAGACCGAGGCTGGGTCGTAGTATTCCTCGAAGGCTGGGATGCCGCTCGGCAGGATCACCCACGGCAGCTTTGAACGAGTAAAAATGTGTACGTCGGGCGTGAGTGTCGCCGGATCAGCCAGCGTACCGACGCGCACGAAGCGCAGCTTGGGACGGCGTCCGTAGTCACTCCAGACCGCCGTGCCGCAACCGGGGCATCGGTAGACATCATGCGGCCGCCCGCTCGCGGTCGGCAGCGGCGTGGCTTCGGGCGTGCTTCCGAGCAGGACGATCCTTTGCGTTTCAATGAGGGCGTTGACGACGAAGGCGCTTCCCGTTTGCCGCTGACAGTCGCGGCAATGGCAGCAATGGACGAACATGGGCGGCAGGTCGAGCCGATATCGAACCGATCCGCAGGCGCAGCCGCCCGGCATGCGGGCCTGATCCTCCGCGCTCATTCGCCTGCTCCGCGCTCTTCAGCCGCATGTCGGAACGCCTCGGCTCCTCGGTCGATCAGCGGCCGGATCATCGGCGCAAGATCATCGGGCAGGAAATCGGTCACCCATATGAACCGACAGCCCTCATCCCCCTCAGGGACCACCTGCATCGATGCGCTGTGGTGCGCGAATCGCCCTTCCACCACGGCATAGGCGATACGCCGGCGCGTCTCATCGATATCGACGATCCGCTCGCGCACGACCAAGCCGCCGGCGAAGGTGACGATCCGGGCATCCCCTTCCTGTCGGCAACCGGTCAGCACACCGGGGAATGCCCGGTGCGCCTCGCCGACTGAGCGCAACAGCGCCCAGGCGCGGTCGGCGCTGACGCTGAGCGGTGTTTCCTTGGTGATCGATGCCATCGTCGGCTTCCCGTACTCTCAACCTCGATCGCGTGAGGGTAGATCGCAGCCGCGCGACGCGCTTGGGGAAAACGGCTAATCTGGCCTCATGGCAGGCGCTCAACCCGATCGACCGCTTACCTCGGCTCGCACGCTTGCGCAGGGCCCGGGCTGGCGTATGGCGGAGGTGATTTGCCGGGCAAGCCCCGCCGATCGGCCTTACGAGGAGCAGCATGAGTGGACCTCGATCGCCGTCGTCCTCGGAGGCACATTCACCTACCGATCGAGCCGCGGTCGCGCGCTCCTGGTTCCCGGATCGCTGTTGCTCGGTGAGAGCGGTACCTGCTTCGAGTGCGGTCACGAGCACGGAACGGGCGACCGGTGCGTGGCTTTCCAGTTCGCTCCTGACTTCGTAGACGACGCTTTCGACGTCAATCCGAATGCCCGGGAAGCCCGTTTCAGGACCGCCAGCATTCCGCCTCTCGAAATCCTTGTGCCGCTGCTCGCCGAAGTACGGTCGCTTGCCGCGGCACCGAACTCCCTGCGGGCCGAGCAGCTGGCCATCGATCTTGCGGTGACCGCGCTCGCACTCGACGGCGGCGCGACCGAGCCCCGGCACGATAGGCGAGATGAGGCGCGTGCGGCGCAGGCAGTTCAAATCATCGAGGCCGAGTATGCCGGACCACTCACCATTGCCGGACTGGCCCGCGATGTCGGGATGGAACGGCGCCGGTTCGCGTCGGCATTCAGGCGCATCGTCGGGGTCACGCCCTATAATTACATTCTCAGTCGCCGATTGGACGCCGCCGCCGCACGCCTTCGTGCCGACCAGTCCTCCGTTCTCGACATCTGCCTCGATGTCGGCTTTGGCGACTTAGCCGAGTTCACCCGTAGGTTCCGCGCCAAGTTCGGCTGGCCGCCGGCGCTCTACCGGCGCTGCCGATCCGATGCCCGTGCGGATGCGTCGTGAAGGTCCGGGCGCGCCGCGCGTGGCGGTTGCGGTCGTCTGCCAAGCTCGGGCTTCGGCCAGCGCATAGCCGAGCAGGAGGAAAAGCCAGCCGCCCATCGGCATCGAGGTGAACCCGCTGGTGGAGGCGATGGGCCAGAGCTGGATCACCATCGAGGCGAACAACCCGACGCGCAACGGATCGGGGTCGCGCCACAGCCCGCGCGCCAGCGGGATGAGCCATGCGACCACGAGCGCCGAGAACAGCACCAGTCCCGGGATGCCGCCGTCGGTGAGCGCCTGCAGATAGAAGTTGTGGGGATGCTGGGTGCAGAACTCGGCGCTCAGATCCTGCCCCGCGCCGGGCTGAAAGTAGCGAGGCCGCGGGCAACCGGTGCGGAACCCGTCGAAGCCACGTCCTGTCCAGGGGTGCTGGCTGGCAATGGCGAGCGATCGCTGCAGCAGAAAGCCGTAATGGCTCGCCCCGAAATGCTCCATCTGGCTGGAGAACTGCTGGACCAGGCGGTGGTGGGCTGCGGGCGCCACGACGCTCGAGGCGGCGACCACCAGCGCGCCTGCCAAGCCGGCGGCCAGCACCACCGGGCGCAGCTTCTTGAGCAGCAGGCCGGCGATCACCAGGCCGAACCCGGTCAGCAGCAGGGGCATCCGCTGACCGATCACCACCATAACCGCGACTGCTGTGGCCAGTGTGATGTAGGCGGCCAGCGCTGCGCCGGTGCGCGCCCGCGCCAGCAGGGCAGCGACCGCCGGCAACAGCGTGGGCGGCAGGAGACGCGCCAAAGGTGGCCCGGCACGCGGCTTGTTGAACGGGCCGGTCAGCTCGCCCGCTGCCCCGGCGTGATTTCCGTAAAGATTGAGGCCGGTCGCGAACTGGAGTGCGACCTGTGCCGCGATGTAGGCGACGCACGCGGCCAGGATCTTGAACAGCGTACGCCGGGCAGTCGGGTCGCGCAGCACCGCATGGTCCAGGGCCGCGGCGAACAGCAGGAAGCGCACCGTCGCGAGCGCCTGGCCCAGCGAGTCCAGGCCGCCGCTGCCCAGGTCAAGGGCCGGGACCGGCAGCGAGCAGACCACCTCCCATCCCCACCAGGCGAGCCCGAGCGGCACCCATCCGCTGCGCAGCCAGCGCCAGTCCCGCCTGACGGCGCTGCGGATCAGAAAGCAGCCATCCGTCAGACCGATCAGTCCTTCGGCGATGCCGTGCCCATGCATCAGGAACAGGGGCACGAGGAGGGTGGCAACCAGCGCGATCCGCTCAAGCCAGCCGATCCGACGTGACAGGGAAGCGGTCATGGGATGGCGAAGCAAGCCGGTGCCGGCTTATGCGAGCGAGAGCTCCCGATAGAAATCCGCGGCCACCTCGTCGCACCGGGCGCGGTAGGCGGGCGCACTGCCGCTGTAGCGCGCGATGATGCGGGTCTGCTTGCCCTCCACGTTGCTGTTGATCCCGGTCATCCAGGAGTCGATCTCGTTGGACAGCAGGCCCGCGCCCAAGGCGTGGACGTGATCGGTCCAGGCCGCCACTCCGGCATCCGTGGCCTCCAGGCGCGTCAAATCATGGTCCCGCGCATGGCGGATCAGGCCTGTCACCCAGTCGACATTGTATTCGATGCTGCGCGGGATGTTGCCCAGCGCCGTATGCGGCCCCATCAGCATCATCATGTTGGGGAAGCCTTCGACCAGCACGCCGAGATAGGTCTGCGGGCCGTTCTTCCATTTGTCCTTCAGCCTCAGCCCGTCCGCGCCGCGAAAATCGATCCGATCGAAGCTGCCGGTGATGGCATCGAAGCCGGTCGCATAAATGATCATGTCGAATTCGTATTCGGCGTCGCTGGTCTTGATGCCCTTCGGCGTGACCCGCTCGAGCGGCGTCTCGCGGATGTCCACGAGCCGGACATTGGGCTGGTTGTAGACCTCGTAATACCTGGTCTCCAGCGGCACGCGGCGGGTGCCGAAGCCGTGGTTCTTCGGGATCAGCTTCTCCGCAACCTCGGGGTCCTTCACCCGCTGGCGGATTTTCCTGGCCACGAAGTCGGTGATCGCCGCGTTCGCCTCCCGATCGGTCAGGATGTCACGGAAATTGCCCTGCCAGATGCCGAAGCCGGGCTCGCCATACAGCTTTTCGAAGAAAGCCTCGCGCTCCTCATCCGAGACCTCGAAAGTCCCGCGCGGGTCCGCCGTATGCAGGAAGCAGGCGAAGGTCTCCTGGCAGCGCTTGAACATCTCTGGGTAGCCGGCCCTGATCCGGGCCATCGTCTCCGCGTCGATCCTGCTGTTGTGCAGCGGCGCGCACCAATTCGGCGTGCGCTGGAACACGGTCAGGTGTCCGACGGTCTTGGCCACTTCCTGGATCGTCTGCACGCCGGTGGCGCCGGTGCCGATCACCGCGACCCGCTTGCCCGTAAAGTCGACCGGCTCGTGCGGCCAGGTGGCGGTGTGGAAGGACTGGCCCTGGAACGTCTCCACCCCCTCGATCCGCGGCATGGTGGGAGCAGAGAGCGGACCCAGGGCGGTGATGAGGAAGCGAGCGCGATACGTCTCGCCGTCCAGCAATGTGATCTTCCAGCTCCGCGTCGCCTCGTCGTAGTGCGCCGCGGTGACCCGGCTGCGGAACTGGATGTCGCGGCGCAGGTCGAACTTGTCGGCCACGTAGTTAAGGTAGCGCAGCGTCTCCGGCTGCGCGGCGAAGTGCTCGGACCAGTCCCACTCGTCCAGCAGCTCCTGCGAGAAGGAGTAGCTGTAGGAGTAGCTTTCGGAATCGAAGCGCGCGCCTGGATAGCGGTTCCAGTACCAAGTGCCGCCGACGCCGGTGCCGGCCTCGAACACGCGCACCCGCAGCCCCAGCTCGCGCAGGCGGTAGAGCTGGTACATGCCCGAAATGCCCGCGCCGATGACGATGGCGTCGTAGTCCAGCACCGGTAACTCACCGGGGGAGGGCTGAGCTTCGTGCAAGGCGGCCATCTGTCATCCTCTCGCGGGCGCGCAGCCCGAAATTCCCCCCGCAGGAAGGGCTGCTCGGCTACGCGGGCGCAAGGTAGCCAGGGCTCCCGGGCCTCGCAACGATGCGGGCGTTCGCATTGACTCTCAGGCCGAGCAAGGCTGCTCTGCAAGCGATCCGGAGGGAGACACCGTGGCACAAGGGACCATCCCCGCCGTGTTCATGCGTGGTGGCACGAGCAAGGCGATCATGTTCGACGGGCGCGACCTTCCCGCCGACAGGGCTTGCTGGGACGCGCTGTTCGTCGCGGCCATGGGCAGCCCCGATCCGTATGGACGGCAGCTCGACGGCATGGGGGGCGGCGTCTCGTCCTTGTCCAAGGTCTGCGTCGTCACGCCCTCCTCGCGGCCCGATGCCGACGTCGACTACACCTTTGCCCAGGTGCAGATCCGCGAACCCCGAGTGGACTACCGGGGCAACTGCGGCAACATGTCGTCCGCCGTCGGCCCGTTCGCGGTGGACCAGGGCTTTGTCCACGCCGCCGGCGAGGCCGCCTCGGTACGGATCTTCAACACCAACACCGAGAAACTGATCGTCGCCACGTTCCCGCTCAGGGAGGGCCGGCCGTACTATCCGGGCGAGCTGGCGATTCCGGGCGTGAGCGGCACCGGAGCGCCGATCCGCCTCGACTTCGTCTCGCCGGGCGGCGCAACCACCGGACGACTGCTGCCGACCGGCAACCCGGCGGACCGCCTCGTGGTCCCAGGGCAGGAGCCGATCGAAGTGTCGATGGTGGACGCGGCAAACGCGTGCGTCTTCCTCCGGGCCGGGGATGTCGGCCTCACCGGACGGGAGCTGCCCGACGAGCTGGAGGCTCGCCCCGACATGCTTCGCCGCTTGGCCGCGTTCCGGGTCCAGGCCTCGCTGGCCATGGGGATCGCACAGACCGAGGAGGAGGCGCGTGCCATCAGCATCGTGCCGTTCGTCGGTCTCGTCAGCGCCCCCGCAGACGCGCCGACCCTGACCGGCAAGCCGCTCGGGCGGGACGAGATCGACCTTGCCGCGCGGGTCATCTCGAATGGCCAGCCGCACCGGGCCTTGCCGCTGACGATTTCCCTATGCACCGCGGTTGCCGCCCGGATCGCAGGCACCGTCGTCGCCTCGGTCCTGTCGCCCGCCACGGCGAAGGAGGGGCGGCTGCGTCTGGGGATGCCGTCGGGGATCCTGACCGTCGAAGCCGCGGTGGAACAGGTTGGCGGGGACTGGGAGGCGCGCAGCGGCTCGTTCTATCGCACCGCCCGGCCGTTGTTCAGCGGCCGGGTCCACGTCCCGGGTCTGTAGTGCCTGTTCTGCCCTGACCAAGCCGATCCGAGCCGCAGGCGAGGGCGGCCAGCCGGCGGACGCCAGCCTCGTCAAGCCCGTCCAGCCGGCCCGAGAGGGCGATGCATTCCTCCATTTGGTCGGGCGCCATGCCGACGGCGAGACAGTCCCGCACCTTGCCGAGGTGATCGGCCTCCGCGATCGGTTGGCCGCCCCATCGGCCCGGCGGACCGTCGCTGCGGCTGCTCAGCAGCAGGCCGTCGGCCGTCTCGACCTCCAAAGTCACGTGCATTCCCTCGAAATGCGCCGGGATGTCGGCCGACATGATCACCTGCGTTCGCGGCAAGAGCCGCCTCATGTCGGAGGAACCCAGGCGCTCGTCGCTGAATGTCGAGATCCGGACCGCGCCGTCCAGCAATGCAGCACACACAGTGTATTGCAGGCTGAACTTGCCCTCGAGTCCGCTCGACGGTGCCGGGCGGTCGATATAGGGCATCACCGGACTGGTCAGCGTCACCCGCCGGATCGCCGCGGGATCGCCAAGGCGGCCCCGGAGCTGCAGGGCCGCATGGATCGCAAAATGGGTCCCGTACTGGCTGGGAAACATCTTCAGGGCAAAGCCGGGCGTTTTCACCCGGAACGGCGGGCCGACGCGCCGTAGTTCTTCGGGGCGGAACGTGTCGGGGAAGAACCCGGCCGCCAGTCCCTGCGTCGCCTCGATCACGTCCGGGTTCGCCGTGATCCCGCGCTCGGCCAGCAACGCGGCTTCCAGCCCGGCCGCGGCCGCGTTGCCGCAATGCAGCGACTTGGTCATCGTCCCGACATTCGCGAGCAGCGTCCCCGAACGGGAGGCGGCCATGCCGACCGCGTGCGCGAGCTGCCCCGCGTCGAGCCCAAGCAGATGCCCGGTCGCGACGGCGCTGCCGATCGGACCCACGACACCGGGCGGGTGGAAGGCGAGACGGCGGGGCTCGGACTGGCCCGACGCTGCCCGCAACCAGCCCTGGGCCTCGCACCCCTTGACAACCGCGGTCTCGACGGCAAGCCCGGTCGCGCCGCGCTGCTCGGCCACCGCCAGCACCGCCGGCAGGGTCGTCGAGAGCGCGTGGTTGGCCGGACTCCACATCGGCTCGAAGTCGAGCACATGCATGGCGGCGCCGTTGAGGGCGGCCGCCGCCACCGGAGGCAACCGGAAGCCGAACCCGATCGCCGAGGCGGCCGGGACCCCGCCCTGGTCCCGATGATGGCCGGCAAGGAGACGGATCGCGCGTTCCGACGCGCCGGCGACGGCGACCGCGATGCCGTCCAGCACGAGCTGGCGGGCCAGGGTCCGCACCTGCGGACCGAGATCGGGCTCGCCCAGCTCGACCAGCCGCTCGCAGAACTCTCGCGTCGTGCTCATGGCTCTCTCCGCCGCTTTGGGCGCGGGTTGCTGTTCCCATGCGCCCACGCGAACCCTAGTCTCGCTTTCGGCGGCACAAGAGGCCGCAAGCGCCCGAAAGCAGGCGCGGGATGACAATCACCGGGGGAACGCCGTGACGACCGACGCCGCCGACATCGCCGCGAGATTGGACCGACTGCCGATATCACGCTTCCACCGGCGTCTCCTGGTCATCGTCGGGATCGCGTTCTTCTTCGACATCAGCGACATCTTCACGTTCTCCTACGCCGCCCCCTCGATCCTGCACTATTGGCAGCTCTCGGTCCCGCAGATCGCGCTGGCGACATCGCTGGGGTTTCTCGGCATGTTCGTCGGCGCGACCGGAGGTGGCCTCATTTCCGACCGGTTCGGGCGCAGGCGCTCGCTGATGGTGATGGTCGCGTTCTTTTCGGTCGCCTCGCTGCTGAACGGCCTCGCGCCGAATCTTCCTCTGCTGCTTCTCGCCCGTTTTCTCACCGGCATCGGCATTTCCTCGGCCACCGTGGTGGTCATGACCCTCATCAGCGAGTTCTTTCCGCCGGACCGCCGCGGCCGCTTCCAGTCCTGGGCGATGGTGATCGCGCTCGCCGGCATCCCGATCTGCGGCTGGATCGCGCGCCTGGTCGTGCCGACCGGCCCAGATGGCTGGCGGCTGATCTTCGTCTGGGGTGCGATCGGGCTGCCGTCCCTGCTGCTGATCCGCCGGCTGCCGGAATTGCCACGCTGGCTGATCGCCCACGGCCGGTCCCAGGACGCCGAGACGACGCTGCGCCAGATTGAGGGCGAGGTCAGTGCGGAGAAGGGACCGCTTCCCGCTCCCGCGCCGAGGCCGATCACCGAGCCCGCCGCGCGGGTCCCGTTCACCGCGCTGTTCTCACACCACTACATCGGACGCACGCTGACCCTCTGGGCGATCTGGGTCCTCCAGACCTTGGGTTTCTACGGGTTCCAGGCCTGGGTGCCGACCCTGCTCGTCAAGAACGGCATCACCATCACGGCGAGCCTGACCTACACGACGCTGATCAACCTCGGCGCGGTTCCCGGAGCGCTGCTGGCCGTCTGGCTCGCAGAACGCATGGAACGCAAGAACACCATTGCGATCCTTGCGGTCCTGATCGCCGCCTGCGGCATGCTTTACGGGCTCAGCCGACAACCCGCGCTGATCGTGACCTTCGGCTTCGGTGTCGCGCTGCTGATCCAGACGTTTGCCGCGATCTGCTACGCCTATACGCCGGAGCAATACCCGACGGAGATCCGCAACACCGGCGCGGGCTTCGCCTACGGCACCGGCCGGATCGCCAATGTGGCCAACGCCTTCATCGTCAGCGCCATCTACGGTAGCCTCGGCTATGTCTGGGTGTTCGCCTACATTGCCGCGGCCTGGCTCGGCTGTGCCGTCGTGGCCGCCGTGTTCGGCGCGCGCACGCGGGCGCGGCCGTTGGAGGTGCTCAGCTCGGTGACGCTGACCGGCAACGGTGCCGCGCGCAATCGTCCGACAGGAGTTGAACGCATGACCGACTACGACGTCATCGTCATCGGCGCCGGCAACGCGGCGCTCGCGTCGGCCGTGTCGGCACGCGAGAGCGGTGCCGAACGCGTATTGGTGCTGGAGAAGGCACCCCGCGAGATGCGAGGCGGCAACACGCATTGGAGCGGCGGGGTGTTGCGCTTCGCCTTCGACGACCCGCGCGAGATCGGCCCCCTGCTGCCCGACGTGGAGGAGGAGTACGACGACTTCTTCGGCGGCATCCAGCCCTACACCACCGAGGACTACCACGGCGACCTGATGCGCGTGACCAGCGGACAGACCGACCCGGTCCTCTCGCGCGTGCTGGTGAACAACTCGAAGGACACGGTGTTCTGGATGAACCGGGTCGGCAGGGTGAAGATGGAGCCGGCCACCACCCTGAGCGGCGTCCGCAAGGGCAACAGGATCGTCTGGGCGCGCGGCTTGGTGGTCCGCGCCGAGCATGAGGGTGTCGGCCTGTCGCGCAGCTGGTTTTCCACCGTCGAGCGGATCGGCATCGAGGTCCGCTACGCCAGCGCCGCGACGGGCCTGCTGCAGGACGGGAAGGGCCGCATCAGCGGTGTCCGGGTGCGCGACGATGACGGCATCCAGGAGATCACCGCACCAGCCGTGATCCTCGGCTGCGGCGGTTTTGAGGCCAACGTGCAGATGCGCACGCAGCACATCGGTCCCTTGGTCGGGCAGGCCAAGGTGCGCGGGACGCCGCACAACCAGGGTGACGGGTTGCGCATCGCGCTGGCCATCGGCGCCATGCCCTGGGGCCAATGGAGCGGCTGTCACGCGACGCCGATCAGCGCGGATTGGGGCAATTTCGCGCCCCGCGAACTGACCGACCGCAGCAACCGGCTGAGCTATCTCTACGGCGTGATGATCAACCGGCGCGGCCTGCGCTTCGTCGATGAGGGCGAGGACGGGGCGATGTTCACCTACGCCAAATACGGCCGCGCCATTCTCGCCGAGCCCGGAGCGCGGGCCTACCAGATCTTCGACTCCAAAGTGGTTCACCTGCTGGAGCCGCGCTATTCCACCAGCAACCCGCTCGTTGCGGACTCGATCGAGGAACTGGTGGAACAGCTCGACATCGAGGACAAGGGGCAGGCACTGAAGACCATCCGGGCCTACAACGCGGCCGCCCGCGGCGTTGAGGACGGCTTCGACCCGTCGCGCAAGGATGGGCTGCGCACCCAGGGCCTCGCGTTGGAAAAAACCAACTGGGCGCTGCGGCTGGATCAGCCGCCGTTCTACGCCTACACCGCCACCGGCGGCATCACCTTCACCTTCGGCGGCCTGAAGGTGGACGAGGAGGCGCGCGTCATCGGCACCGACTGGCGGGCGATTCCCGGCCTTTTTGCGTGCGGCGAGATGGTCGGCGGGCTGTTCTACGACAATTACCCGGCCGGCACCGGCCTGGTATCGGGCGCAACCTTTGGCCGTATTGCCGGTCGAAGCTCGGCGCGACACGCAGGCGCGGAGGCATAGTCGATGTCGGAACCATTTGCCCTGCTGCTCGGCCGCAAGATACGTGACTTCGCGTGGGAGGAGGTGACGCCGAAGGCGCTCGCCGTCGCCCGTACCGCGATCATCGACACGATCGGCGTGACCCTGGCCGGCGCGGCCGAACCCTGCACGCAGATCCTGCTCGCGACGCCGGGCGTCGGCGACGCGCCAGGCGAGTGTACCGTACTCGGCACCGACCGGCGGACTTCGGCCCTCGATGCCGCCTTCGTCAACGGAACCGCCTCGCACGCGTTGGATTACGACGATTTCAGTTTTCCCATGGGCGGCCACCAGTCGGTGCCCGTCGTGTCGCCGCTGCTGGCGTTGGCCGAGGAGCGGTCGCTGTCGGGGCAGGCGCTGGTCACGGCGTACGCCATTGGCATCGAGACCGAGATCCGCATCGCCCGGGCCGTGAACTTTTACCATTACGACAAAGGGTGGCACCCGACCACCACCCTCGGCGTGTTCGGGGCCGCGGCGGCCGTCGGTCACGCGATCGGGCTCGGCGCGGAGAAGATTGCGACCGCGCTTGCCATCGCGGCGTCCCTCGCCGCCGGGCTGAAGGCGAATTTCGGCACGATGACGAAGCCGCTGCATGTCGGCCATTGCTGCCGCAGCGGCCTGCTTGCCGCGCTCCTGGCCGAACGCGGATTTGACGCCAATCCGTCAGCCCTCGAGCACCGGCAGGGCTTCCTCATGGCCTTCAACGGACCCGGCAATTACGACACCGACAGGATGTTCGAGGGGTGGGCGGCGCCGCTGGAACTCGAAAGCGAGTTGATGGGCCTCAAGCAATTCCCCTGCTGCGGCAGCACACATTCGGCGATCTTGATGGCGCTGTCGCTCGGCCGGGAAGGAAGTTTTGCGGCGGATGACATCACCGGGATCCGCATTCTCGTCCACCCCCGGCGCCTGCCGCACACCAACAACCCGGACCCCAGGACGCCGCTCGGCGCCAAGTTCAGCCTTCAGTACGTCGTTGCCCGTGCCCTGGTGGATCAGGCGGTCCGCCTCGCGCATTTCGAGGGCGAAGCCCATTCCGACCCGCGCATCCAGCGTCTGCTGGCGGTCACGCAGGCCGGGCCGCACCCGGAGATGACGAACGAGTTGGCCAAGCAGTTCGGAGCGGAAGTCATCGTCACGCTGAAGGACGGGCGAACGCTCTCTCGCCGCATCGAGGACCAGGTGGGGCGCGGCGGCGACAATCCGATGTCGAGCGACGAGCTGTGGGAAAAATTCTACGACTGTGCCAAGCGCGCTTTGCCGCGGCAGGACATCATGCCGATCTTCGAGCGCCTGGAATTGCTGGAGCGGATCGGTGACATGGCCCAGATCGTGCGACGTCTCGGCAAATCCGCGCCGCCCAGTTCGCTACCGGCGGCCCGGGCGACAAGACCAGCCGCGGCGGTCTCCGGGAACACACTGGCCGAAACATCCTGGGTGCCGTAACGATCAGTCTCTCGGCGGGCATTGCCGGGAAAGAGCGCGTTTCAAGAAGGGAAAAGATAATGGCAGCTAAAGACGTCCGGTTCGGCGGTGACGCGCGTCAGCGCATGCTGCGCGGCGTGGACATCCTCGCGGAAGCGGTGAAGGTGACGCTCGGTCCGAAAGGCCGCAACGTGGTGCTCGACAAGAGTTTCGGCGCGCCGCGGATCACCAAGGACGGCGTGACGGTGGCGAAAGAGATCGAGCTCGCCGACAAGTTCGAGAACATGGGCGCCCAGATGGTGCGCGAGGTCGCCAGCAAGAGCAGCGACGTCGCCGGCGACGGCACCACGACGGCGACCGTGCTGGCGCAGGCGATCGTCCGCGAGGGCGCCAAGGCGGTAGCCGCCGGCATGAACCCGATGGACCTCAAGCGCGGCGTCGATCGCGCCGTGACGGCCGTCGTGGCGGAACTGAACAAGCAGACCAGGAAAATCAGCAGCCCGGCCGAGACGGCTCAGGTCGGCACCATTTCCGCGAACGGCGATTCCGAGATCGGCCGGATGATTTCCGAGGCGATGCAGAAGGTCGGCAACGAGGGCGTCATCACGGTCGAGGAGGCCAAGGGCGTCCAGACCGAGCTCGACATCGTCGAGGGCATGCAGTTCGACCGCGGCTACGTCTCGCCCTACTTCATCACCAACGCCGAGCGGATGAACGCCGAGCTCGACCAGCCGTATATCCTGATCCACGAGAAGAAGCTGTCCGGCCTGCAGCCGATGCTGCCGCTGCTGGAGAGCGTGGTGCAGTCCGGCCGGCCGCTGCTGATCATCGCCGAGGACATCGAGGGCGAGGCGCTGGCCACCTTGGTGGTCAACAAGCTGCGCGGCGGCCTCAAGGTGGCGGCGGTGAAGGCGCCGGGCTTTGGCGACCGCCGCAAGGCGATGCTCGAGGACATCGCCATCCTGACCGGCGGGCAGGTGATCAGCGAGGACCTCGGCATCAAGCTCGAGACCGTCACCCTGCAGATGCTGGGCCGCGCCAAGCGGGTTCTCATCGAGAAGGAGAACACGACGATCGTCGAGGGGGCCGGCCAGAAATCCGACATCCAGGGCCGCTGCGGCCAGATCCGGGCGCAGATCGAGGAGACCACCTCGGACTACGACCGCGAGAAGCTGCAGGAGCGGTTGGCCAAGCTCGCCGGCGGCGTCGCGGTGATCCGGGTCGGCGGCTCGACCGAGGTCGAGGTGAAGGAGCGCAAGGACCGCGTCGATGACGGCCTGCATGCAACCCGCGCGGCGGTCGAGGAGGGGATCGTCCCCGGCGGCGGTGTCGCCCTCGCCCGGGCCAGCCTGGTGCTGTCCAAGCTGCACGCCGAGAACGACGACCAGCGCTTTGGCATCGAGATCGTCCGCAAGGCGGTGCAGACCCCGCTGCGCCAGATCGCCGAGAACGCCGGCGAGGACGGCGCCGTCGTCTCCGGCAAGGTGTTGGACCGGGACGAGTACGCGTGGGGTTTCGATGCGCAGGGCAACGAGTTCAAGGACCTCGTGGCTGCGGGCATCATCGACCCGACCAAGGTGGTGCGCACGGCGCTCCAAAATGCCGCCTCGGTCGCCGGGCTGCTGCTGACCACCGAGGCGATGGTGGCCGAGCGGCCCGAGAAGAAGGCGCCCGCGATGCCGCCGGGTGGTGGCATGGGCGGGATGGGAGGTATGGGCGGCATGGGAGACATGGATTTCTGACGACGGCGTCGTCGTCGTGGGCGAGGCACTCGGTTGGCACTCCGATCGACCGCCTCGCCTTCAGACGCCGATCGCCTCCCTGACGCGCGCCGCGGACAACAAAGGTCGCGCAGGCGCACGCCCGTCGCGTCCTTCACGGCGTTGGCGATCGCGGCTGAGGTCGGCCCCTGGCCGGCCTCGCCGTGTCCCGGAACGGCTGGCCCCGGCAATCGGCTGGCCGGGTCACGCAAACCGCCGCGATCGGCACCTGTACGCTACAGGATGGCCGTGCCGCCGCGGAAGCGGCCCACAGGATTATACCGTGAGGCTTCCATGACCAGCTCGCTGTTTCCCGGCCACCTCGTCTTCGTTCGCCCTGATCAGCGCGAGCCGGGCCCGTCACCCGGGCGTGATCCACCGCGTGCAGATCCTGGACGACGGCCGGTGCGACTACGTGTTCGTGCGCCTCGGGGAAGGAGAAAGCGTCGTCGCAGTTGACGGTCCGGGCCGCGGGTGGTCGCGTAAGGCATGGACCTGACCAACTGGAACGGCGTGCGCGCCCGGAGCGTGTCGCCTTGAACGGGCGCTACGTGCGTTTGGAGCCTCTCGACGCGGAGCGTCACGGTGCGGACCTGTTTCGCTCGGCTCGGCAGCCCGGCGCCGATGACCGCTTCCGCTACCTGTTCGAGGACGCGCCATCGGGTGAGACCGATTTTGCGCCCTGGATTGAAAAGGCGGCCAGCTCGGAAGACCCGCTCTTTTTCGCGGTGATCGACCGTGCCACGGGGCAAGCCGAGGGGCGGCAATCCTTGATGCGGATCGACCCAACCTACGGCGTCATCGAGATCGGCCACATCTTGTGGGGCCCGGCGATTGCGCGCACCCGCATCGCGACGGAAGCGCTGTACCTGTTTGCCGCCTACGTGTTCGACACGTTGGGGTATCGGCGGTTCGAGTGGAAGTGCAACAACCTGAACGAGCCATCGAAGCGCGCCGCCGAACGCTTCGGCTTCACCCCCGAAGGCGTGTTCCGCCAGCACATGATACAGAAAGGCCGGAACCGCGACACGGCCTGGTTCGCGATGACGGACGGGGATTGGCATTCCTATCTGCGGGCCGGCTACGAGGCTTGGCTGCGGCCGGAGAACTTCGACGCCGAGGGCCGACAGAAGGACAAGCTGACCTTCGCGGGAGAGCGCGCGTGACGATCGGCATCCTGCAATGCGGCGACCCGCCGGAGGCGTTGCGGGTCGACCACGGTAGTTACGGCGCAATGGTGAAGCAGCTGCTCGGCCCGACCCGGAACACGGCCATCCACGATGTGACAGCGGGAGCGCTGCCTGCCGACGTGACGGGTTGCGAGGCCTATGTGCTCACGGGGTCGCCGGCCGGTATCTATGAGGACTTGCCCTGGATTCCCGGGCTGATCCGCTTTCTGCAAGACGCGAAGGGCCGGGCCAAGCTGGTCGGCATCTGCTTCGGGCACCAGGCTATGGCGCAGGCGTTCGGTGGTTACGTCGACAAGTCACCGAAGGGGTGGGGCATGGGGGTGCAGCGCTACCATGTGCGGCACCGCGCGCCGTGGATGGACGATGCGGTCGAGGTGCGTGTCCCCGCGTCGCACCAGGACCAAGTCATCGTATGCCCACCGGGTGCTCGCGTGACCGTGGACAACGTGTTCACCCCCTTTGCTGGGCTGGATTACGGCGACGCCATCTCGTTTCAGTTTCACCCGGAGTTCACGCCAGAGTTCGGCAAGGCGCTGGTCGAGCACAGGCGAGACAAATACGGTGCGGGCGCCGACGCCGCGGCAGCCTCCTATCAAGAGCCCAATGAGTGTGCCCGGATCGGAGATTGGATCAGCCGGTTCCTGGACCCACCCGGGCTGCAGCGCGGCGATGCCAAGGCATGCATCTGCTGCAACGATGATCTGCCTCGCTGAACATCAGGATTGATCGCCGCGGTCTGCCGATTGTGCCCTGCCGACAATCCCGGCTACGGTGTTCTTGCGACGCGCAAACCGCGTGAGCGCACGTCGCCTCACGTCCTTGGCGTATGACGCCGCAGAAATCCCACGACCCGGCTCTCCTGCTCGCCCAGGTGGTCCGGCCCGCGCCACTCGGTCAGTATTTCGACGCCCGGCAGCGTCGCGGCAAGTTCGGCGCTGGTTGCCGCCGGATGGGGAACGTCGCTCCCAGGCAGCAGGAATGTCGGCACCGGGCAATTTTGGGCAAATGCGCGGTCGACGCAAAAGACGAAGTCATGATCCCACATGTTGTGGCCGAATGCGGCAAGTGCCTCCTCGTCCAGCTCGGGACGGGCGGCGCGTTGCTCACGGCTCCATTCCGCATGACTGTTCGGGAAATAGTCCGGTTGCTCGGGATGCAGGCCGATCGGGTTCTGCAACACGGCCGCGGTGACGCGCTCCGGCGCCATCTGTATCGCCTTGAGGGAAAAGCTGCCGCCAATGCAGCCGCCAAGGACGTGGAACTTGTCGAACCCAAGATGGTCCATCAGCGCCAAATGGTCTGCCGCATAGGTGTGCCAACCATGGTCGGCTCTGATGTCGGTGCGGGATTGCCCGGCATTGCGCTGATCCATGGCAATGGCCGTAAAGCCCGCCGCCGGCAGCGCTTGCGTCCAGTCCACCCAGGGCCGGGGTGGCCCTTCGGCGGGGGCCGGCCACATCTCCATTCGTGACCGCAAGCCACCCGGAGCGAACAGCAGGACCGGAAATCCATCGCCATGGGTCCGGTAGTGGATAGACCCATCCGGGCGGTTCAATACGGGCATCGCTTCCTCCTGTTTTTGTCTAGCCGAGATCCTCGTGCCAGGTCCGACCGTCGCGGGCGATCAGCGCGATCGAGGCGGTCGGTCCCCAGCTGCCGGCCGCATAGGGGCGGGGGAACTCTGCCGAGTTGGCCCATGCCTCGATGATCGGCTCGACCCAGGTCCACGCTGCCTCGACCTCGTCGCGCCGCATGAACAGCGTCGCGTTGCCGCGCACGGTGTCCATCAGCAGCCGCTCATAGGCGTCGGGGTAGCGGGTCGCGAACGTCTTCTCGAAGCTGATGTCGAGACCGGTCGGCCGCAGCCGCAGTCCGCCCGGCCCCGGCTCCTTGGTCATCATCTCGAGACGCATCCCCTCTTCCGGCTGCAGGCGGATGATCAGCCGGTTCGGCTGCAGTCCCGCGCCGTCGATCGGAAAGATGGTGAACGGCAACGCCCGGTACTGGATGACGATCTCGGACACTTTCTCCGGCAACCGCTTGCCGCTGCGCAGGTAGAACGGCACGTTGGCCCAACGCCAGCTACGGACCTCCGCCTTCAGCGCCACGAATGTTTCGGTCCGGCTGGGCTCATCGGAGCCGAGATCCGCGAGATAGCCCGGCACCGGCTGCCCGTTGACCGCCCCCGGGCCGTATTGGCCGCGGACCGTCAGGGTGGCGGCTTCGTGCTGCTGCATGGGACGCAGCGCCCGCAGCACTTTCAGCTTCTCGTCGCGCACGGCGTCGGCGTCGAGCGAGACCGGCGCCTCCATCGCCAGCAGGCAGAGCAGCTGCAGTATGTGGTTCTGCACCATGTCGCGCAGCGCGCCGGAGTGGTCGTAGTAGCCGCCGCGGCCTTCGACGCCGACCGTCTCGCCCACCGTGATCTGGACGTGGTCGATCACGTCGGTGTTCCACAGCCGCTCGAAGATCGAGTTGGCGAATCGCAGGGCAAGCAGGTTTTGCACCGTCTCCTTGCCGAGATAATGGTCGATGCGGAAGGTCCGGGCCTCGGAAAACACTTTTCCGACCTCGTCGTTGATCGCCCGGGCGGAGTTGAGGTCGTGGCCGATCGGCTTTTCGAGCACCACGCGGGCTTCCGGGGTGTTGAGGTTGTGCTTGCCGATATGGGCGCAGATCGGCCCGTAGAGGTCGGGCGAGGTCGCCAGGTAGAACACCCGGACCCGGTCCGGCATGTCGGCCAGCACGCGGCCCAACTCGTCCCAGCCCTGGTCGGTGGTCCCGTCCACCCGCACGTAGGTGAGTTGCCGATAGAACTGCTCCGCAATCTTCGGATCGAGGTCTTCGTGTGCGACATGCTGTTTGAGGGCCTTCGCTGCCCGTTGCCGGTAGCTCTCGTTGGATAGTTCGGAGCGGGCCGCCGCGATCACCCGGGAGTCGGCCGGCATCTGCCGATCCCGGAAACGGTAGTAGAGCGCCGGCAGCAGCTTGCGCAGGGTGAGATCGCCGGTCGCGCCGAACACGACGCAATCGAAGCTGGACACGGGAATGATCTTCGGCATCGCGCAGGTCTCTCTCGGCTCTGAACATCGGTTATGGTCGAGGGATGACGCGCAATGCCAGCCGAATGATGCGCACGAGCTGCGGCGTGCTGGTGACCGACGGCGCGCGCCTCCTGCTCGGTCATGCCACCCGCTCGCCGCGCTGGGACATCCCGAAGGGCGTCGCCGAGCCCGATGAGCCGTTTGCGGTGGCGGCGAGCCGCGAACTCGCGGAGGAGACCGGGCTGGTCGCGGCCCCCGCAGCGCTGGCGGGCCTCGGCGACCATGCCTACCTGCCCGGCAAGCGGCTCGCGCTGTTTCTCTGGCGTCCCGACCCGATGCCTGATCCAAAGACCCTGGTCTGCCGATCCACCTTTGCCCTCGGCGGGCGCCTCGTGCCGGAGTTCGACCGCTTCGGGCTGTTCGCCTGGCCGGCGGCCCTGGAACAAGTCGGCAAGAACCTCGCTCGCGTGCTGGCCGGCATCCTGCCGCAACTCTGAAGCAGCCACGGTCGTGAGATCGAGAGGCGGGCTGGATCAGACCACCGGCGAGCTTCCTCCGTCGACGTTGATCGCGGTGCCGGTGACGTAGCCGGCGGCGTCGGAGGCGAGGAAGCAGGCCACATTGGCGAACTCCTCGGCGGTTCCCATGCGGCCGAGCGGCACTCCGGCGCCCATCTTGCCCGTGAACTCCTCGAAGGAGGTGTTGCTGCCCTGGACCTTGTGGCGCCGCACCCATTGGTCGCTGACGATCACGCCGACCAGCAGCGCGTTGACCAGCACGTTGTGGGGCGCTCCCTCGCCCGCGAGCACCTTGGTCAGCGCCAAGCCGGCGGCGCGCGAAACCACCGTCGGCGCGCCCCCCGCGCGTGGCGCTTTCGCGCCGATGTTGAGCACGTTTATGATGCGGCCCCAGCGCCGCTCCTGCATCCCCGGAAAGGCGAGCCGGGCCAGTCGGATCGCGGCGAACAATTTCAGATCCAGGTCCGCCTGCCACACCTCATCGGTGATCTCGGCGAATTTCCCGGTCTGTGACGTCCCGGCGTTGTTGACCAGGATGTCGATCCGGCCGAGCGCTTCGGTGGCCGCCGCGTAGGCACGCGCGACATCGTCCGCCTTGGCGACGTCGGCCGCAACCGTGACGACCCGGCCCCTTGCCGTCGCGCCGATCGATCGCTTGGCTTCCTCCAGTGCCTCGGCACGGCGGGCGACGATGGCGACGTCCGCGCCCGACGCGGCGAACTGCGCGGCCATGGCGAGACCGAGACCCTTGCTGCCACCGGTGATCAGCGCGGTCCTGCCGTCCAGCCGAATGTCCATGCTCGCGTTCCTCCTTGGTTGGAGCCTTGGCTCGATTGAAGCCGTAGCTTGGTCGAAGCGGGGCGGGGGTCAGGCCGTCCGGTCGAAAAACGCGCTCAACGCCGCGGTTTCCGCCTGCTCGGCGACAGTGTCGGTCGCGATGCGCTCGTACAGCCTCGCCGCACCCTCGAGCATGGCACTGCCCGCGTCCGGATCGGCGATGAAGCCGGCGATCTCTTCCATCTCGGCCACCCAGCGATAGGCTTTCGGATACATCCGCGGCACCTGGTGGGACAGCCAGGCCAGCAGCTCCGGCTGGCTGTCGGCGAGTTCCCGATGCAGTGCCTCGGCCGTACCGGCGCGGGTCGCGGCGAGCGCCATCACGGCGCCGAGGGCAGTGAAGCCCTTGGTGATCCCGGCATACGACATCTTCAGCGCCGAGGCGTCTCCGACCGGTCCGTCCAGCACGCGGATATCCAATCCGTGCTGGGTGAGCGCCGACACCGCGCTCGCTGCCGGGCCGGAGACATACAGGGCGGGCGATCGGCCGCCGGTCGTCGGCGGCCCGCCGATGATGCCGCCGTCGACAAACGGACACCCGGTGGCGGCGACCGTCGCCTGGATGCGCGACACGGTGGCCGGGTTCACGGCATTGCAGTCGACATACACCGGCTTGATGGTCGAGGCCGAGAGCGCCGGGGCCAGGCGTTCCGCCAAGCCCAACGCATCGCCCGGCGGCACGATCGACAGGATGAGCCGGGTCTCGGCGACGTCGCTCAACTCCGCCGCCCGCATTCCCGCCTCGCGGGCGCGCGCCACGCTCGATGGGCCGCGGCCGGCGAGCCAGGTGAGTACCCTCCGCCCCATGCTCGGTCAACCGGCCGCCGATCCCGGCACCCATGCTGCCGGGCGATATCACGGCAACCCTGGTCGGCATCTGTGCTCTCCGTTTCGCGGCCGGCCATCAGCTTGTCACCACCCTGCTCATTCGCGCAATGCAGTGTCCGGAAGTTCGCTTGACTTGCCCACGACCCCACGTATCTTCGGCCCCCAATGTCACGGCAGCCCGAACGGGTGCCATCCAGAGAGCAGGGAGCACGTTTTTGGGAAGCAGTTATGGCGTTCGACCGCCACGCCATCTCTCGCCATCGCTCACCGGGCGCCGGTGACCACGACCGTGGATATGGCCGATCGCGGATCGGCATTGCTTCAAGTCAGCAGGGTGGTCGTGCGTTTCGGCGGCGTCGTTGCGCTGAACGGCGTGTCCTTCGAGGTCGGGCGAAACCAGATCTGCGGCCTGATCGGGCCAAACGGGTCCGGCAAGACGACGCTGTTCAATTGCATCAGCGGCATATATCGGTATGCCGAGGGCGAGATCCTGTTCGAGGGACGCAAACTCGCCGGCACGCCGCGATATAAGCTGATCGACCTCGGGATCGGCCGCACCTTTCAGAATCTGGCGCTGTTCCGCACGCTCACGGTCCGCGACAACGTGCTGGTCGGCGCCCATCATCTCGGCCGGTCCGGGTTCATCACCAACGCGCTGCGCCTGCCGCCTGTCCAGCAGGAGGAGCGCAAGGCCAACGAGATGCTGCACCGGCTGCTGCATCTGCTGGACCTTGAGGACGTCGCCAACGTCACGGTGGGGTCGCTGCCGTTCGGCACGCAGAAGCGCGTCGAATTGGCGCGGGCGCTGATCAGCGCGCCGAAGCTGCTGCTGCTCGACGAACCGGCGGGCGGGCTGAACCACGGCGAAGTGGACGAGCTGGCGAGCTTGCTGATCTCCATTCGCGAGCAGTTCAAGCTCAGCATCCTGCTGGTCGAGCACCACATGAGCCTGGTGATGCGGGTGTCCGACAAGGTGGTGGCGCTCGAGTTCGGCCAAAAGATTGCCGACGGTACGCCGGCCCAGGTCCGCGCCGAGCCGGAGGTAATCCGCGCCTATCTCGGGGAGACCGAGCATGCCGGCGCTGCTTGAAGTCGCCGATCTCGGGGCGGCGTATGGCCAGACGAAGGTGCTGCACGGCATCAGCTTCGTGGTCAACGAGGGCGAGGTGACGACGTTGCTGGGCGCCAACGGAGCCGGCAAGACCACCACCCTGCGGGCCATCTGCGGCATGGTGCGCACCACCGGCGAGATCCGCTTCGCGGGCGAGCGCATCGAGGGCAAGGCCACCGAGGACATCATCCGCCGCAAGATCGGCCATGTGCCGGACGGACGCGGCACCTTCATGGAACTCACGGTCGAGGAGAACATGAAGCTCGGCGCCTACACCCGCGGGCGGCGCGGCGTGGCCGAGGATTTCGAGCGGATGTTTGGCTATTTTCCGCGCCTGAAGGAGCGCTTTCGTCAGCAGGCCGGAACCCTCTCCGGCGGCGAGCAGCAGATGCTGGCGATTGCGCGCGCGCTGCTGCTGCAGCCGAAGCTGCTGCTGCTCGACGAGCCCTCGGTGGGTCTCGCACCGCTCATCGTGCGCGACATCTTCGCGATCCTTCGACGGATCAACGCGGAGGAGCGGGTCAGCATCCTGGTCGTCGAGCAGAACGCCAACCTGGCCCTCCAGCTCGCCTCGCGCGCCTACCTGCTGGAGACCGGCCGGATCGTGATGGGCGGCCCGGCGGCCGACATCCAGAACGACGAGGCGATCCGCCGCTCCTATCTCGGCTACTGACGAAAGGCGGCCCGACGATGCAGGGTGTTCTCCACCAGATCCTGTCGGGCCTCGCGACCGGCGGCATCTACGCGAGCGTCGCGCTGGCGCTGGTGATGATCTACCAGGCGACGCACCACGTGAACTTCGCCCAGGGCGAGATGGCGACGCTGTCGACGTACATTGCGTACACGATGGTGACGGCCGGCTGGTCGGTACTGGGTGTCGTTCGTCGTCACCGTCATCGTGTCGTTCATCCTCGGCGTGTTGATCGAGCGCATCCTGATGCGGCCAATGGAGAACGCGCCGGTGCTGGCCTCCGTCGGCGTATTCATAGGGCTGCTTCTGATCGTGAATGCCCTCACCGGCTGGATCTGGGATTTCACCATCAAGACGTTTCCGAGCCCGTTCAACAGCACCACTCCGCTGCTTGGCGGCTTCCTGTCCGGCCATGAGCTGGGCTCGACGGCGGTGACGCTGGCCGTGCTCCTCCTGGTCTATGTATTTTTCCGGCACACGAGCCTCGGCCTCGCAATGCGGGCTGCCGCCTACAATCCGACGTCCAGTCGGCTGGTCGGTGTCCGCGTTGGCTGGATGCTGGCGCTTGGATGGGGCCTTGCCGCGGCGATCGGCGCGATCGCCGGCATGATGATCGCCCCGGTGGTTTTCCTCGACCCGAACATGATGGCGGGCGTGCTGCTCTACGCCTTCGCCGGGGCGCTGCTGGGCGGCATCGAGAACCCGCTCGGGGCCGTGATCGGCGGGTTTGCGGTGGGCGTCATAGAGAACCTGGGCGGGGCCTACGTGGTCGGCACCGAGCTGAAGTTGTCGCTTGCGCTGGTCATCATCGTCGCGGTGCTGATGGTCAAGCCGACCGGCCTTTTCGGCCGTGTCGTGATGAGCAGGGTGTAGGAACATGAGCGGCGAAATCACGGCCGAAGCCACCGAGGCTGCCAGCACGATTCGGGCTCAGCCGTCGGTGCAAGCGGGACGATCCTCGGCCATCATCGTCGTGGTGTTTCTGGTTGTGGCGGTCGCGCTGGCGTTCCTGGTCAGCGGCTATCACCTGTTCCAGCTCACGATGCTGGTGGTCTATGCGCTGGCCATCCTCGGGCTCAATCTGGTCACCGGCTACAACGGCCAGATATCGCTGGGACATGGAGCGTTCTACGCCGTCGGCGCCTACACGGCGGCGATCCTGATGTCCAACTTCAACGTGCCGTACTGGGCGACGTTGCCCGTGGCCGGCGTGGTGAGCGCGTTCGTCGGCCTGCTGGTCGGCTATCCGGCGTTGCGCTTCACAGGCCTCTATCTTGCCCTGACCACGTTCGCGCTGGCAGTCGCGGTGCCGCAATTGCTGAAGTTCAAGGCAATCGAGGATTGGACTGGCGGGGTGCAGGGGATCGTGATCTCCAAGCCGGACGCACCGTTCGGCCTCGACCTGACCCCGGACCAGTACCTCTATTTGTTCACCCTCGGCGTCGCCGCGCTGTTGTTCCTGGCGGCTTGGAACCTGATCCGTGGCCGGATGGGCCGGGCGATGATGGCCACCCGCGACCACGCCCTCGCCGCGGAGGCTATGGGCATCGACATCGCCTCGCTGAAGACCCGGACCTTTGCGGTGAGTGCGATGTACACCGGCGTGGCCGGCGCGCTCAGCGCCATCGCGGTCGAGTTCGTCGCACCGGACAGTTTCACCGTGACCTTGTCGGTGTTCCTGTTCGTCGGGCTCGTCGTGGGCGGCGTCGCGTCGATCAGCGGGGCGATCTTTGGGGCGGCCTTCATGGTGTTCATCCCGAACATCTCCGAGCAGATCTCCAAGGCGGCGCCCGGGGCGATCTACGGCGTCATCCTCATCGCCTTCATGTACCTGCTCCCGTCCGGGGTCGCCGGCCTGCTGCGCCGGATCAGCCACCGCATTTTGCCAAGCGGGCGCTAATCGGCGCAATCTCACCAGTATCGGGTGGGAACTCGTGAAGGAGATCAGGACGAATGCTGCCTAGACGTACCCTGCTGACCGGCACCGTTGCAGCCGGCCTACTGCCTGCTGCCTCCCGTGCGTCGTGCGCCGCGGAAACGCCCGGCGTGACCGCGACCGAGATCAAGATCGGCAACACCATGCCGTATAGCGGTCCCGCTTCGGCCTACGGCGTCATCGGCAAGGCGGACGCGGCTGCATTCGAGATGGCGAACGCGCAAGGTGGATTCGCCGGCCGTAAGGTGAAGTTCATCAGCTACGATGACAGCTATAGCCCGCCTAAGACGGTCGAGCAGGTGCGCCGGCTAGTGGAGGAGGATCAGGTCGCCTGCCTGTTCCATACTCTCGGTACGCCGACCAACTCGGCAATCGTGAAATACTGCAACGCGAAGAAGGTGCCGCAACTCTTCGTGTCGACCGGCGCAGACAAGTGGGGCGACTACAAGGAGCATCCCTGGACGATCGGCTGGCAGCCCAGCTACCGCACCGAGGCGCAAATCTACGCGAAATACATCCTGAAGGAGAAACCCGACGCCAAGATCGGCATCCTTTATCAGAATGACGATTTCGGTAAGGACTACCTGGTCGGCATGAAGGACGTGCTCGGCGACAAGTTCAGCAAGGTCAAGCAGGTCTCCTACGAGGTAACCGACCCGACGATCGACTTGCAGGTGGTCTCCCTGCAGTCGGACGGGGTCGACGTGATGCTCACCGCGGCGACGCCGAAATTCGCCGCCCAGACCATCAAGAAGGTCGCCGAGCTGAACTGGAAGCCGCTGCACCTGCTTTCCAACGTCTCGACCTCGGTCGGCGCCGTGATCCAGCCCGCCGGCTTTCAAAACGCGCTGGGGGTCGTCAGCTCCGGCTACCTGAAGGATCCGACCGACCCGAGCTGGAACGATGACGCCGGCATGAAGGCATTTCGCGCCTTCATGAAGCAGTATCTGCCCGATGGCGACGTCTCCGACGGCGGCTACGTGACGGGCTACGGTGTCACTCACACGATGGTCCACGTGCTGAAGCAGTGTGGCAGCGACTTCTCCCGCGCAAATATCATGAAGCAGGCCACGTCGCTTAAGGATCTCGAGAACCCGGTCCTGTTGCCCGGCATCAAAATCAACACCAGTCCGACCAACTACCACCCGATCCGGCAAATGCAGCTGATCAGGTGGAATGGGAAAATCTGGGAGCGCTTCGGCGACATCATCGAGGGTGCGTCGGTCTGACGCTCGGCGTGACTGACGGCGGCCTGCCCCGCCGTCGGTCACGTTTTCCGTCGCGCGGCGAGCCGCAGAAAGGCTAAGCTTCCCGCAATCCCCGGAACGGGGCGCAAACTTGGGAAGGTCCGTTCATGCTTCGTCGACGCTCGCTCCTCACGGCCGCCGCCGCAGCCGGTTTCGTGCCGGCGGCCCCTGCCATCCTGCGGGCCGCCGAGAATCCCGGCGTCACCGCCACCGAAATCCGCATCGGCAACACCATGCCTTATAGCGGCCCGGCCTCGGCCTACGGCACGATCGGCAAGGCCGACGCGGCGGCGTTCCGCATGGCGAACGACATGGGCGGCTTCGCCGGCCGGAAGATCAACTTCATCTCATACGACGATTCATACAGTCCGCCCAAGACGGTGGAGCAGATCCGGCGGCTGGTGGAGCAGGATCAGGTGGCGTGCCTGTTCAACACGCTCGGAACGCCGAGCAACACGGCGATCGTCAAGTACTGCAACGAAAAGGCGGTGCCGCAGCTGTTCGTGTCGAGCGGCGCTGACAAATGGGGCAACTACAAGGAGCATCCTTGGACGATCGGCTGGCAGCCGAGCTACGTCACCGAGGCGCAGATCTACGCCAAGTACATCCTCAAGGAGAAACCAGGCGGCAAGATCGGCATCCTCTACCAGAACGACGATTTCGGGAAGGATTACCTGACCGGCTTCCGGGACGTGCTCAAGGACAATTTCGACAAGCTGGTCACGCTGGCGTCGTACGAAGTGACCGATGCAACCATAGAATTCGCAGCTTGTCAGCCTCCAGAGTGCCGGGGTCGCGGTGCTGGTGACGATCGCGACGCCGAAATTCGCCGCCCAGAGCATCCGCAAAGTGGCCGAGATGAACTGGAAGCCGCTGCACGTGCTTACCGGCGTGTCGGTCTCGGTCGGCGCCGTCATGCAGCCGGCGGGGATGGAGAACGGCATCGGCATCGTCAGTTCCGCTTACGGCAAGGACCCGACCGACCACCGCTGGGACAATGATGCCGGCATGAAGGAATGGCGGGCGTTCATGACGAAGTATTACCCGGACGGGGACGTCAACGACTCCGGCAATGTGTTCGGCTACGGCATCACGCTCACCATGATGCAGGTGCTCAAACAGTGTGGCCAGGATCTCAGCCGCGCGAACATCATGAAGCAAGCGGCCAACCTGAAGGATCTTGATATCCCGATCCTGCTGCCGGGCATCAAGGTCAACACCAGCCCGACCAATTTCCATCCCATCCGGCAGCTTCAGCTCGCGCGCTGGACCGGCAAGACCTGGGACCTGTTCGGAGACATCATCGAGGGCGCGTCCGCCTGAGGGCGTGCGGGGGAGATTGGGCAGGATGCGCAGGCGGACATTGCTGGGAACGGCCGCGGCGGCTTTCGTCCCGGCCGCTCCCTTCATCGCGCGTGCGGCCGAGACGCCGGGGGTCTCGGACACCGAGATCCGCATCGGCAGCACGGCCGCCTACAGCGGGCCCGCCTCGGCGTATGGGGCGATCGGCCGGGCGCAGAGCGCGACGTTCCAGTGGCTGAACGACCAGGGCGGCGTCGCCGGGCGGAAGATCAAGTTCCTGTCCTACGACGACTCCTATACCCCGTCCAAGACGATCGAGCAGGTGCGCCGGCTGGTCGAGCAGGACGACGTCGCGTGCCTGTGCAACACGCTGGGCACGGCGGCCAACTCCGGCATCCTGAAATACGTCAACCAGCGCAAGATCCCACATCTGTTCGTCGGCAGCGGTGCGGACAAATTCCAGGACCCGAAAGCCTATCCTTGGACGATCGGCTGGCAGCCGAGCTATCGCGTCGAAGCACAGATCTTCGCCAACTACATTCTTAAGACGAAGCCGGCCGCCAAGATCGGCATTCTCTATCAGAACGACGATTTCGGCCGGGACTACGTCAGCGGCATGCGCGACGTGCTGGGCGAGCGGTTCGACAAGAGCGTCACCACGGCGTCCTACGAAGTGACCGACGCGACGATCGACAGCCAGGCGATCTCGCTGCAGGAAGCCGGCGTCGACGCGCTGCTCACGGCAGCGACGCCGAAGTTTGCGGCCCAGGTCATCCGCAAGGTCGCGGACATGAACTGGAAGCCGCTGCACCTGCTCACCGACGTTTCGATCTCGGTCGGTGCGGTGATGGAGCCGGCCGGGCCGGAAAAGGGGATCGGCATCGTCAGCGCCACCTACTACAAGGACCCGTCCGACCCGACCTGGAAGACCGATCCCGGCATCGTGCAGTGGCGCGCGATCATGCAGAAATATCTGCCCAGCGCCGACCTCAACGACGCCTTCTACGTCTACGGCTACGGCGCCGTCATGACCATGATCGCGACGCTGAAGCAGTGCGGCAACGACTTTTCCCGTGACAACCTGATGCGGCAGGCGACCAATCTCTCGAATGTCGAGATCCCGTCACTGCTCCCCGGCATCCGGGTCAACACCAGCCCCACCAACTATCACACGATCCGTCAAGTCCAGCTCATGAAGTGGTCGGGCAAGAGCTGGGAACTGTTCGGCGACGTCCTGCAAGGCGGTTCCACCTGAAACTCGCGATGAAGGGAGAAGCCAGATGATCGGCCGACGCACGCTGTTGGGAGGCGCCGCCTTCGCCCCCGTCGCGCTTGCCGCACCACGCATCGCCCGGGCCGAGCAGGCGCCGGGGGTGTCGGCTACCGAGATCAAGTTCGGCAACACCTATCCGTACAGTGGTCCGGCGTCGGCCTATGCCACCATTGCTCGGGCGGAAGCGGCGTATTTCAGGATGATCAACGAGCAGGGTGGGATCAACGGGAGGAAACTCAATTTCATATCCTACGACGACGCGTACAGCCCGCCCAAGACGGTGGAGCAGACGCGACGGCTGATCGAGCAGGACGGGGTGGCCTTCCTGTTCAACCCGCTCGGCACCGCCACCAACACCGCGATCGTCAAATACGTCAATCAGAAGAAGATCCCGCACCTCTTCATCTCGACGGGCGCCGACAAGTGGGCGGACTACAAGGAGCACCCCTGGACGATCTTCTGGACGCCGAGTTATCGGATCGAGGCTCGGATCTACGCCAAGTACATTCTCCGGGAGCGGCCGGAAGCCAAGGTCGGGCTGCTCTTCCAGAACGACGATTTCGGCAAGGACTATGTGCTCGGCTTGCAGGACGTGATGGGCGAGCGGTTCGCGAAGGTGGTCCAGAGCACCTACGAAGTCACCGACCCGACGATCGACTCGCAGCTCGTGTCGCTGAAGGAGGCCGGCGTCGATCTGCTGGTCAGCGCCTGCACCCCGAAGTTTTCGGCCATGGTGTTTCGCAAGAAATACGAGCTCGGCTGGAAGGCGGCCCATATCGCAAGCAATGTCGGCATTTCCGTCGCTTCGGTCATGGAGCCGGCCGGACCGGAGCGCGCCGTCGGGGCGATCAGCTCGTACTACCTGAAGGACCCGACCGATCCGTCCTGGCGCGACGATCCCGAGATGCGCGACTGGCGGGCCTTCATGGCGAAATACTACCCGGAGGGAGACCTCGCGGACGCCGGCAACGTCTTCGGCTATGGCTGCGGGTTCACGCTCTGCCACGTGCTCCGCGCCTGCGGCAACGACCTCTCGCGCGAGAACATCATGCGGCAGGCCCTCAACTTGCACGAGGTCCGGTGCCCGACGCTGTTGCCGGGCATGACGCTCAACACCAGTCCCACGAACTACCGGCCAATGCGCCAGCTCCAGTTGATGCACTGGACCGGCAAGACGTGGGAGCGGTTCGGCGACTTGATCGAGGGCTCGGAACTGACGTGAAGCTGTCCGGGGCGGCTTGCGCCGATCAGAGTTTCGGACCGGCGATGAGGGTCGGGTCGATGTGCCGCTCGAGCCATCGCCCGTAGCCGAGATCGCCGGCGTAGGCGCCGTCTTCCATCACCACTTTTCCTCTCAGGATGGTCATGCTCGGCCAGGCGAGCATCTCATGGCCTTCCCACGGGCTGTAGTCCGCCTCGTGCAGATCGGCCGCGCGCAGGGTGCGCCGCAAGGCGGGATCGAGGATGCAGAGATCCGCGTCGCTGCCCGTCGCAAGCGCGCCCTTGCGCGGGTAGAGCCCCATGATCCGT
Organism: uncultured Alphaproteobacteria bacterium; assembly: GCA_963719345.1. Lineage (GTDB taxonomy): Bacteria > Pseudomonadota > Alphaproteobacteria > Acetobacterales > Acetobacteraceae > CAVRCA01. Next base: position 1,008,446 of record CAVRCA010000001.1, on the reverse strand, counting down.
GCGGCGTTGCTCGAGACAAGATCGACGAAGCGGCTCAGCGTATAGGAGCGGCGGCCGACCATCTCGGTATACATCAGGGCGACGCGCGGCTCGACGCCGGCGTTGCCGCCCGTGGTGTCGTCGACCCGTTTGCCCTGCAGCTTGCGTTGCAGGCTGCAGCAGATCTCGTCGGTGGCGACCGCGTTGATCGCGCCGTCGAGCGTGCCGCCCCATAGCGCCGCCTGGTCCTCCGCCGATTTCAGCGACGGATACGTGTGATAGATCTGGCCGTTCGGCTTCTTGTAGTCCTCGCTCGAATACAGCATGTACTGGTGCAGGGTCTCGCCGTAGATCGGCAGCCCGCGTGCGCGACCATCGCGGATCGCGTCGACGCCGGTCGCGGCACTCACGTGCATCATGTAGAGGGCGGTGCCCGGCACGCTTTCGGCCAGTCGGATCACGCGCCGGAACGACAAATCCTCCGACAGCGCGTTGTGCACCTCCGCCATGTTCTCGAAGCCGGTCCGTTGCTCGCGGATCAGCTTGGCGTACATGTGCATCACGATGTCATTGTCCTCGGCATGGATGACGCCGAGACCCTGGTTCGCGGCGAGCACCTGAAACACCTCGTGGATGTCGCCGAAATCCACCATCCGGCCCTTGCGGGAAGGCGTGATGTCGGTGGTGAAGATTTTCACCGTCGGATAGCCGGACTGGATCGCTTCGGCGAGCTGGCCGTAGAGGTCGAGCGGCAGCGCGCCCTCCACCATGATGTGCTGGGCGTAGTCGCAGGCGCATTTGCCCCGCCAGTCCTTCTCGCGCTGCTCGATCGCGTTCTGCACCGAACTGCCCTGCGAGGCGCGGGTGAAATCGATCATGGTGGTGGTCCCGCCGAACAGCGCGGCGCGGCTGACCACCTCGGGCGGATCGGTCTCGCCCCATGTGCCATCCGGGTTGGGCAGCGGCCATTTGCAATGCACATGCGGGTCGATACCGCCGGGCATGACGATCTTTTCGCCCGCATCGACCAGCCGCGCGCCCGCCGGAATGGCGGTTGCCCCCTTGGGAGACACGGCGACGATGCGTTCCCCCTCGATCGCGATGTCGTGCGCGCCGACGCCGCGCGGCGTCACCACGGTGTCGCCTCGGATAACGAGATCGATCATGCGAGCCCCCTTTGGTTGGCGGCATCGTCGTGCGCAGCGCAGGCGCAGACAAGCCGGAGCGTGTAGACTGGCCACATGGACACGCACATGTTCGACGTCATCGTGGTCGGCGCCGGCATCGCCGGGGCGACCTGCGCCGCGGCGCTCGCACCCACCCATCGGGTGGCGCTGCTCGAGGCCGAGGAGGCGGCGGGCTATCACAGCACCGGCCGGTCCGCCGCGCTGTGGGTGCTCAATTACGGGCCACCCGACGTCCGCGCCCTGACCGGCGCCTCGCGCAGCTTCTTCGAGCAGCCGCCGGCCGGGTTCGCCGACCACCCGCTTATCCGTCGCCGGCCGGTGGTGTTCCTCGCCCCTGCCGGCCAGCGCGACGCGGTTCGAGGCGCTGCTCGCGGAGGGCATCGGCTTGCGGCCAGCCGCGCTCTCCGAGATCGCCACATTGGTGCCGGCGTTGCGCCCCGGGATACGCGGAGGTGGCGGCGGTCGAGGACGACGCGTTCGATATGGACGTAGCCGCGATCCTGCAAGGATATCTGCGCCAGCTGCGGCGTCGGGCGGCGCTCTCGCGTTGCGCAAGCGTGCCGGTCGGATCGAGCGTATAGGCGGCAGCTGGCAGGTCGCGACCGGCGGCAGGGAAATATTCAGCGCGCCGGTGATTGTCAACGCCGCCGGGGCTTGGGCCGATGAGGTCGCGGGCAGGCGGGATCGCCGGCATCGGCCTGGTCCCGTGCCGGCGAACCGCCCGGTCATCGATCCCGTGCCCTGGCCTGTCGAAGACTGGCCGATGATCAACGATGTCGGCGAAACCTGGTATGTCCGCCCGGAGGCGCGCACGCGGCTGCTGGTCTCGCCGGCCGACCAGACGCCCGACCCACCCGCACGACGTGCAACCGGAAGAGCTCGATATCGCCGTGGCGATCGACCGCATGCAGCAGGCGCTCGACATCGAGGTGCGGCGCATCGAGCGGAGCTGGGCCGGGCTGCGCAGTTTTACCCCTGACGGCAGCCTGGCGACTCGGGCCGGATGCACGGGCGCCGGGCTTCTTCTGGTGCGCCGGGCAGGGGGGCTATGGCATCCAGACCTCGCCCGCGGTCGGCCGGCTGATTGCCGATCTGGTGGCGGGCCGCGACCCGGCGAGACTGCTTGCGATCCTGCCCACGGTCAACCCCGGAAGGTTTCAGGCGGGGGGCAGTAATTTCGCGTGGCAGGATCGCGCGCACCGTGTCGGGCGCGCTGGCCGTTCCGACGTGAACTTCCGCCCGGCTGCAGCGCTTTCGCCAGTGGATCGAATTTTGGGGGGAGACTAGCCGATGTCGCAAGTGAACATCCTCGACGACGAGCTCTGGCCGGGAGTGCCGGCCGAGGTGGTCGAGGAAGCCAAGCGAGAGGCGCGTGACGGCCCGCGCTGGATCGCCAAGCGGGAGGATGGGCATTTCGTCTCGGTCGAGGGGCCGGGCAGCCCGGACGTTGCGACCGGCGACCTCGTGTTCATCGCCGAGGTCAATCCAGCCGGCGAATAGACGGCTATCCGGCGAGCAGCCAGAACAGGCTGCCCGAGAGCAGGATGGTGATCGGCAGGGTGATGATCCACGCGATCACCATGCTGCGCACGGTTCCCCACTGCATGCCCGATCCGGCGCCGACCATGGTGCCGGCGACCCCCGACGAGAGGATATGGGTCGTGCTGACCGGCAAACCGCTGTATCCGGCGGTGCCGATCAGCCCGGCTGCGACCAGCTCGGCCGAGGCGCCCTGGGCAGGCGTAAGATGCTTCTTGCCGATCCGTTCGCCGATCGTGGTGACGATCCGCTTGTAGCCCACCATCGTGCCGATGCCGAGGCAGAGCGCGCTCAGGATCCGCACCCACCACGGCGCGTATTCGACGGCGCTGCGCATCTTGCCCCGGAGTTGGCTCGCCTGCTGCTTCTCCGGCGGCTGCGCCTGATCGTGCTCGCTCACCAGCTTGAGCTGGTCGTTCAGTCGATAGATGTCATCACGCACCGCCGAGCGGTCGCGCTCAGGAATGTCGGTGAGTGCCTGCAGATTGCCGAGGCGTGCGCTCAGGCTCTGGGCCGCCTTCACCGCCAGATCCCTCTGGTCGTCGCCGAAGCGTTGGATCAGGGGGATTGCCGACTGCGCCGCCTGCGCGACCTCCTGCGGTTTCACCCCCGACGTCAGGTTCAACGTGTAGTAGGCGGGCATGAGGCCGATCACAGTCAGCATGATAAGGCCGATGCTCTTCTGGCCGTCGTTCGAGCCGTGCGAGAAGCTCACGCCGCTGCACGTCAGGATCAACAGGCAGCGAACCCACGGTTTTGGCGGTTCCCCCGGCTTGGTGGGCTCGAACAGCCGGCGGTCGCGGATGACGAGGCTGGCGATCTTGAACAGCAGGAAAGCGCCGACGAACCCCAGCAACGGCGAGAACAGCAGGGCCCGGACCACGCTCCAGACCTGACTCCAGTCCACGCCTTGGCCGGCGCCACGCCCGACGATCAGTGCGTCGGCGACGCCGATGCCGATCAGCGACCCGATCAGGCAATGCGAGCTGGAATTGGGGATGCCGCGCCACCAGGTTGCAACATTCCATAGAAGCGCCGCGAGGAAGATCGCCAGCAGCATGCCGGTCGCGGGATTGCCGTTCGGCGGAGTGAGGACATCGGGCGGCAGCAGCTCGACCATCGTGTAGGCCACCGCCACGCCGCCGAGCAGCACGCCGGCAAAATTCATGACGCCGGAAAGGATTACCGCGGCGATGGGGGGCAGCGAGTGCGTGTAGATCACCGTCGCGACGGCGTTGGCGGTGTCGTGGAACCCGTTCGTCGCCTCGAACGCGAGGACCAGGACGAAGCAGAACACGAGCACGACGAGAGAGCCGGTCGAGGCCGGAACCAGATGGGTCAGCATGTTCGCGCGAGCTAGCCGAAGGCCGTTCTCAGGACGAAGTAGAGAACTCCGGCGAGCGTGATGGCCGCCGGCAGGGTCAATATCCACGCCAGCGCCATGTTGCGCACCGTGCTCCACTGCAGCCCTGACCCGTTTGCCGCCATCGTTCCCGCGACGCCGCTCGACAGGATATGCGTGGTGGAGACGGGCAGGCCGTAGGCCTCGGCCAGGCCGATGGTACCGGCCGCGACGAGTTCGGCCGATGCGCCCTGGGCGTAGCTCAGATGCTGCTTGCCGATCTTCTCGCCCACCGTCACCACGATGCGTTTCCAGCCGACCATGGTGCCGAGCCCGAGCGCGATCGCGACGGATACCTTCACCCAAGTCGGGATGAAGCGCGTCCCGGTGTTCAGGGAGGTCTGGTAGGCGTTCAGCGTGCGGCTCTCCTGCGGGCTGAACTGTGCTCCGGCCTTCGGCAGCAACCGTATGGCGTCGGCCGTCAGATACATGTCGTTGCGCATGTTCGACGTCGCCGCCGCGGGCACATGCTGGATGGCACCGTAGTTCTGCACCTGCTTGGCGATGTCGCCCGAGAGTAAGTCGAGTGCGGCGAACACCTCGGGCCGGTTCAACTGCTTGGTCCGCAAGGCGTCGCCGACCAGCGTGCGTGCTTGCGCCGCCGGGATGGTCGGGTTGGTTCCGGCGCGGGCGTGGAAGATCGCCTGGGCCTGGTTCGTGGTCTCGACGAAGCCCGGCGTGGCGCTCTCCGGCATCGTGCGGTTGAGTGCATAAGCGGTCGGCACGGCGCCGATCAGGATCAGCATGATCAGGCCCATGCCCTTCTGCCCGTCGTTGCCGCCGTGGGCGAACGAGACCGCGGTGCAGGTGAGGACCAGCAGGCCGCGAATGAGTGGGGGTGGCGGGTTCTTGCCGTCCGGCTCGCGATACAGGGCGGGGTTGCGGACGACCAGCTTCAACGCCAGCAGCAGAAGGGCTGACAGGATGAACCCGGCGACCGGGCTGAACAGCAGGGCCCGCAGCACGCCGAGCGCCTGACCCCAATCGACGCCCGAAGTTGCCTGGCCGGCGGGAGCCATGAGTTGATTGGCGAGACCAACGCCGATCACCGAGCCGATCAGGGCGTGCGACGAACTGTTCGGCAAGCCGAGAGCCCAGGTGCCCAGGTTCCAGATGATGGCGGCGATCAGCAGCGCGAAGATCATCGCGTAGCCGGCTGCCGAGCCGACCTGCAGGATCAGTTCGACGGGCAGGAGCGTGACGACGCTGTATGCCACCGCACCGCTCGAGAGCAGCACGCCGAAGAAATTGAAGGTGCCGGACCAGATGACCGCGACGACCGGTGGCAAGCTGTGCGTGTAGATGACCGTCGCAACGGCGTTCGCGGTGTCGTGGAAGCCATTCACGAACTCGAACCCGAGCGCAATCAGGAGGGCGATTCCCAGCAGGATGAAAGCACCCAAGGCGAGCGGCTCCTGGCCGACGCCGTTCATGTCGCTGAGCAGCCCGTAAACGGCGTAGCCGATGCCACAGACAAGCAGAAGCAGGAACACCGGCAGGGTCGCCGGATGCGCCTGGTTGTCGAGATTGGGTTTGTGCGCGGCGGGCCGAAGCGCGCCCGGCCGCAGGGCAACGTCTGACATCGTTGGCTTCCCAAGAAACTTTGGCGGAACGTTCCTATCCGGCGTGCTTGTCGCCGAATGTGGCATTTCGGTTAAACGTGCATCGGCTTAGCCGATTAGACGCTTGGATAACCGAATGCGTGATGACGTACCGTTCTGTTGCTACCGACAGGAAGCCTGAGATGGTCGCCTTAGACCACCCGACCGGTTTCCGGTTCGATTAGGTGCATGTGGTTGAGATCCACCGAGAGCGGCAGGGACTCGCCAGGAGCGGCGTGGGTCGCGGGGTCGATGCGGGCGCAGACGGGAGTGTTGCCGACTACGAAATACACCATGGTCTCCATGCCCATCGGCTCGACCACGTCGACCGGAGCGTCGATGCGGGCGATACCGGGCTTGGTGTCGTCGTGATACTCGAACAGATGCTCGGGACGCAGACCGAGCAGCATTTCCCGATCCTTGAATGGGGCGTAGCGGTCCTTGCGCGCCGGCGGCACCGGCAGCACCATCCCGTCGGTCACGCGCACCGACAGTCCGGCCGCGCCATTCTGCACCCGGCACGGGAAGAAATTCATCGCCGGGCTGCCGATGAAGCTGGCGACAAATCGCGTCGCCGGGTGGTGGTACAACTCCTGCGGTGGGCCGACCTGCTCGATATTGCCCTGGTTCATCACCACCACGCGGTCGGCCAGGGTCATCGCCTCGATCTGGTCGTGCGTGACGTAGACCGTTGTCGTGTTGACGGTCTGATGCACTTTCTTGATCTCGTAGCGCATCTGCACGCGCAGCTTGGCGTCGAGGTTCGACAGTGGTTCGTCGAACAGGAACACTTTCGGGTCGCGGACGATGGCGCGTCCCATCGCGACACGCTGGCGCTGGCCGCCGGACAGGGCTTTTGGCTTGCGCTGCAGCAGCTCGCCGATGTCGAGGATGCGCGCCGCGTTGTCGACCCGGCGCTTGATCTCGTCGCGGCCGAATTTCCGGAGCTTGAGGCCGAACGCCATGTTGTCGAACACGCTCATGTGCGGGTAGAGCGCGTAGTTCTGGAACACCATCGCGATGTCGCGGTCGCGCGGCGGCACGTCATTGACGAGGTCGCCGCCGATCCAGATTTCCCCGGCGGTGATTTCCTCCAGCCCGGCGATCATCCGCAACGTCGTGGACTTGCCGCACCCCGAGGGGCCGACCAGCACGACGAATTCGTGGTCGGCGATCTCGAGGTCGATGCCCTTCACCGCCTGCACATCGCCGTCGTACGACTTGAGGACCTTGCGGACCGAAACCTGCGCCATGTGTTCCTCAGCCCTTGGTGGCGCCGGCGGTGAGGCCGGCGATGTAGTAGTCCATCAGGAAGGCATAGATGATGATGGGGGGTGCCGCGGCGAGCACCGAGGCGGCCATGATCTTGCCCCACTGGAACACGTCGCCGCGCACCAGATCGCTGACGATGCCGACCGTCAGCACCATCTGGTCCATCGAGTAGAGATACGCCATCGGATAGAGGAACGCCCCCCAGCTCACGGTAAAAGCGAAGATGGTGGCGGCGATGATCCCCGGCATGGCGACGGGGATGAAGATGCGCAGCAGCATCTGGATGTAGCCCGCGCCATCGATCAGCGCCGCCTCGTCGAGTTCCTTGGGGATCGAACTGAAGTAGCCGATCATGATCCAGGTGCAGAACGGCACCGCCAGCGTCGGGTAGACCAGCGCCAGGCACCAGACGTTGTTGATCAATCCGAGCGCGCCAAGGATCTGGAACAGCGGGATGAACAGCAGCGAGGCCGGGATCAGGTACGTGAGGAACACGCCGGTGGCGAGCACCGAGCTGCCCCAGAACCCCATCCGCGCCAGGCTGAACGCCGCCATGACGGAGATCACCATGGAGACGACGACGGTGACGACCGTGATCTCGACGGAGTTCATGAAGAAGTACTGGAAGTCCGGCATCTCGATCAGCTCGACGAAATTCGCCAGTGTCGGGTGATGCGCGATCCATGGATTGCCGGTCTGCGCCGAAATCTCCGCCGACGTCTTGAGGCTCGTCATCACCGTGTAGAACGGCGGCACGAGGAACATGATGACGAACACCGTCAGTGCCGCGTAGCTGGCCCAAAGCGCCCAGCGGCGCTGGCTGGCGAGGCTGCGGGGCCGGCGGCGAACGGCGGGCAGCGCAGCCGATGCGGACGCGCTTGTGGCGCTGCTCATGCGGCGATCTCCTTGCTGCGCCGCGTCACCCCACGCAGGATGAAGTAGGCGGCCACCGCCAGGATCGGGAACATGAACAAGCTGACCGAGGCGCCGAGCGGGATGTCGCCTGACTGGATGCCGACGACGAAAGCGTAGGTCGCGAACAGATGCGTCGTGTCCTGCGGACCGCCGGCGGTGAGGATGCGCACGATGTCGAAATCGGCGAAGGTCACGATCAAGCTGAACAGCACGGTGATCGCGATGATGTTGCGCATCATCGGCAAGGTGACGAAGAAGAGCTTCTGCACCGCTCCCGCGCCGTCGATCGCCGCCGCCTCGTAGAGCTGTTCGGGGACCGATTTCAGCGCCGCGAGATACATGATCATGAAGAACGGGGTGCCGAACCAGACATTGACCGCGACGACGCAGAGCCGCGCGATCCAGCCGACGCCGAGCCAAGGCACGGAGCCGAAGCCGAGCGCGTTGAGCACCCAGTTGAAGGCCGAGTAGGACGGGTCGAACAGCCACCACCATCCGAGGGTCGACATCGCCAGCGGGATGACCCACGGCACCAGCAGCAGGCCGCGCCACAGGCGCTGATTGCGCGACGGGATGTTGTGCATCAGGTGCGCCAGCACGAAGCCGAGCAGCGCCTTCAGCATTACCGCGGTGACCGCAAAGAAGCAGCTCTGAAATATGACGAGCTGGAAGGTGTTGCGCCGGAGCAGGAACGCGAAGTTCCCAAGGCCGACGAACTGCGTCATCCGCTTGTTGAGCATGCTCAGGTAGATCGCGTAGCAGGCCGGGTATACCACCAACCCCGCGATCAGCAGGATCAGCGGCAGGCAGAGCAGGAACGCGGTGGTCGAGCGTCGTCGCGCGAACCGCCGCATGCCGCTGCTGCGCCGCGCCGAGACGCGGGGAGCGTCGATCACTCCAATCGGGACGCTGGTGCCGTCGGCCATGATGGCGTCTCCCTGCGCGGGATGGCGTGATCCGAGAGGGCCTAGCGCAGGTAGCCCTCGAGTTCTTCCTGCGCCCAGGCGATCGCCTGCTTGATCGATTGGCCGCTCTGCAGCTTGGCGAACATCGTCGGCAGCGTGCCGCGGTTATAGATCTGCACCGCGATGTCGGGCGGCGCTGGCGAGCAGGCGACGCTCAGTTTGGAGTCGTGGACGGGGCGCATCGGATAGTTGAACACCGTCCCCTTGGGCGGTTCGACGTTCGACCACACCGGAAAGTCCAGCATCTTCGGGAAGGGCGGCAGGTCGTAGCCCTCGACGGCGTTGCAGCGCGCCTCGACGTTGTCCCGCTGCATCAGATATTCGATCATCTCCTTCGCCGCAGACTTGTTCTTGGCGAACTTCCAGGTGCCCCACATGAACGCGCCCAGTGGCATGAAGCGTCCCTTCGGGCCCGCGGGAGCGGGAAATGTCCAGCAGTCGGCGGCCACTTGCGGCGCGTCGCGCTTGGCCACGGCCCAGGCAGAAGGCGGGTTCCAGATCAGAGCGCTCTTGCCGGAGATGAGCGCGCGGTTGTTCGACGCGTCGTCGTAGCTTACGGCGTCCTCCGGCAGGAATTTAATCAGTTTCTGGGCATGCTCCAGCACTTGGCGTACCGGGTCGGAATCGACCGTGATGTCGCCCTTGGCGTTGACCACCTCCGCGCCGTAGGCGTGGAACAGGGAGCCGGCCGTATCGACGGAATCCGCGGTCACGCCCAGGCCGATCGCGAACGGCAGACCCGCCTTCTGACAGGCCTCCGCCGCCTTGAGATGCGCCTCCCAGGTCCAGTCCTTGGCCGCATCGGTGCGCACATCCTGCGCGGGATACATCCCGACCACGTCGAGCCCGGCTTTCTCCTTGAGAACGCTGATGCGTCCGCACGGACCCTTGTTCTGATTGCCCGAGCTGGTCGGCACCGCCATCCAGTGGTTCTGCCACTTGCCGAGATACTGCAAGGTCTCGTCCGGCTCGCCGTACTGCGCGGACAGCCGCTGCACCACGTCGTCCACCGGCTCCATCAACTCGCGATGGTTCTGGGTCTCCCAGCCGGGGAAAGTCTGAAGGTCGTGCCCTTCCTTGGCCTGAGCCTCGGCCGCCAGGGTGACCAGGTTCTTGAAGCCGTTCGAGGTGATGAAGTCGGCCTGGACTTCGACCTTGTTCTTGTCGGCCCAGGCCTGCACCTGCTTGCGCATCACGTCGTTGCCGGCCGGCACCCAATGATCCCAAAAGGCGATGGTCAGCTTGCCCGCAGCGGCGGCGGTACGGATATGCACGAGGGGTAAGGTGGCGGCCGCGGCCCCGAGTTTCAGCGCGCTGCGTCGCGAGACCGGGCAGCCGGCGCGCGGCTTCGCTACCGCATGGATGGGCACGTTCATCTTCCGGACGCTCCTTATGCTGCCGATCTACGCCGGCATCGCAATCCAGTCCCGCCGAATTAGCAGGTCACTGATTGGAGCTATCTAGAAGCATCCGGCGGCGGAACGCAACGGACGCGGTGCGCGCCCCGTCAGTCTAGTTGCTGCACGTATTTCAGCACGCGATCGATAAACGCGCCGGTACTGCCGAGGTACCCGGCGGGATCGGTCAGCCGCTCGATGGCCGGACGGTCCAGGCGTTCGCGAACGCCGGGCTCCTGCGCCAGTGCGTCGGCCAGCGTGATGCTCTCGGCGAGCGCGCGGTCGCAGGCGTGCTTGACGACGTGATGCGCCTCGCCGCGGCCGAGATGCGGCGCGAGGCCCATCATCACGGCCTCTGCGACGATCAGACCGCCGGTGGCGTCGAGATTGCGCCGCATGCGGGCGGGATCGACCACCATTCCCTCTGCGATTGCGCGGGCGTGCAACAACGCGCCGTGCGTGAGCACGAAGGCCTGCGGCAGGGCCAGCAGCTCCGCCTGCCAGGGCCCGGTCGCGCGCTCATGGTCCTGTGCCATCGCACCCTGCATCACCGGCACCAGCGCTTGGACGGTGCGGGCGGCGGCGAGGATGTACTCGCTGGCGATCGGGTTGCGTTTCTGCGGCATGGTGGAGGAGGCGCCGCGACCCGCGACATAGGGCTCGGCGAGTTCGGCGACCTCGGTCTGCGCCAGCAGGATCACGTCTGTTGCGATCTTGGCGAGGCTGCCGCAGACCAGGCCGAGGAAGCCGGTGGTCTCGGCAAGGCCGTCGCGGCAGACGTGCCAAGGGGCCGCCGGCGCGGCGAGGCCGAGCTCGACCGCGAGTGCCTCGAGGACCGCCACGCCGTCCGGCCCGAGCGATGCGAGCGTACCTGCCGCGCCGCCGAACTCGACCAGTTCGACCCGGCCGCGCAGCTGGTCGAGGCGCTCCACGTGGACGGCGAGCGGTTGCAGCCAGATCGCGCATTTCAGACCAAAAGTGGTCGGGAGTGCGTGCTGCAGGTGGGTCCGCCCCGGCATCAGGGTGGCCCGGTGCCGCTCCGCCTGCGCCGCCAGAGCGCGGACGATAGCCAGCAATTCGCTGCGCACCAGGGCCAAGCCGTCGCGCACCTGCAGCACCGTCGCGGTGTCCATCACGTCCTGCGTGGTGGCGCCCCAGTGCGTCCAGCCGCCGTGCTCGCCGGCGGCGCGGGATAGGCCCTTGACCAGCCCGACCACCGGATAGCCGACGTTGCGGGCGCTGGCGGCCATTTCCTCTTGGTCGAAGTTGTCGAACCGGGCCGCCGCCACGATGGCCTCGGCCGCCGCCGCCGGGATGATGCCGAGCCGCCCTTGCACCCGGGCCAGCGCCGCCTCGAAGTCCAGCATTCGTTGGAAATAGGTGCGTTCGTCGAACACCGCGCGCATCGCGTCGCTGCCGTAGAGCGTGCCCAGCACCGGGCCGTCGGCGGGATTGACTGGCATGGGACCTCCGGCTCGCTCGATCAGAACACGCTTGTCGCGGGCGGGGCAGGGCGGCTCAGCGCCAACCGGCGAGGCCGCCGATCTGGGACAGGCCGCGGGCCGCTGCGTCAGTCCGGCCGACCGCCGGCCGGCCGCGGCAGGCGACCACCGCCCGCCCATAGAGCTGCGTCAGGTCGGGCGGGCCGATCAGATGCACGACGGCACCGCGCGGCACCGCTTCGCGCACCTCGTGGCCGATCAGCAGGCCGGCGAGGTAGGACGGGGCGGCCCCTTCGCTCAGCCGTCCGGCAACGCCCAAAGCGCGGACGCCAAAGATGTGGTGCAGCAGGCCACCGGGATCGGCGGAGCGGGCAAGCCCCTCATCGAACGCCTGCAGGTCCGTCGGCGCCTCGCGCATCATGCGGCCAAGCGCGGTCGGCGCGCGCAAGGCGGCCTGCACCTCGCCGGTCATCCAGGTGGCGAAGCGGTCGATCCGCCCCTGCTCGACGCGGGCCCATTTGGAGTGACGCCCGGGCAGGCAGACGAAGCCGCGGTCGCCGATATCGGGCAGTATGCCGATCAGCTGCGCTTCCTCGCCGCGCATCACCTCCGGCACCCCGCCCTCGTCCATTGCGGCGAGGCCAGGAAGCAGCTTGACCTGCGCCCAGTGGAACGGCACGTCGACCAGCGCGGCAGCGATCTCGGCTGGTCCCGCCGGGCAGGCGACGTACGGCGCCGCGACCCAGCCTCCCTGGCCTCCCACGGCACCGGCGAGCACGACCTGGGATTCGCCGGCCGCGAGCCAGGGGCCGATTTCATCGCGCAGCGTGTCGGCAAAGCGTCCGTTCTGCACCCGGGTGATGCCGCGTGGTCCGGCTCGGCTGTCGCGCACTCCGCCATCCGCCGCGATCCGCCAGGCGCGGAAGCTCGTGAGCTCCCATTCGACGCCGATCATGACCGCCCCCTTGTCGCTGGTCTCGGGCCATAGCTCCCGGACCGACTGTTGGGCAATGCACGCCAGCCGCGAAGGTTGCACTCGCCTCCGTCCGACAGCGACGCACGGCTCGACGTCGCGGGAAGCCTCCGCTTGCCGCCGCCCCCGGCCCGTCCGACGATGCGCGGCCGCAAGACCGAGGAACCCAGGAATGATATTCACGCCGCCACCGCACGTTACCCAGACCTGGCGGCTCGAGAAGCCGGCAGCCAGCGGACGGGGCGGGATGGTCGTGGCGCAGGCGCGCAGCGCCGCCGAGGCAGGAGTGGCGATTCTCGACGCCGGCGGCAATGCCGTGGACGCGGCGGTCGCGACCGCGCTGGCGCTGGCCGCGGTCGAGCCGTGGAACTCCGGCCTCGGCGGGATCGGGTTCGCGCTGGTCCATCCGGCCGGCCAGACCCGCGCCGAGGTGGTCGATTTCGGTCCGGTCGCTCCCTCCGGCATCGATCCTGCCTGCTTTCGCCTGACCGGCCGCATGAAGCAGGACCTGTTTCCCTGGCCCGAGGTCGAGGGCGACGCCAACGTACACGGCCCGCTTTCCGTCGCGATCCCCTCGGCGGTCGCCGGCTACGCGCTCATGCACACGCGCTTTGGCCGACTGCCGCTCGCCGAGGTGATCAGCCCCGCTATCGCGCTCGCCCGGCGCGGCCTGCCGCAGGACTGGTTCACGACGCTGAAAGTCGCGTTCTCGGCTGCGGTCCTGCGCCGCTATGCGGAAAGCGCCAGGATTTACCTGCCGGAAGGCTTGCCGCCCGCGCCGCCGTACCAGGGTCAGCCCGGATTCTTCCGTCTCGGCCGCCTTGCCGACACCCTGGAGCAGCTTCAGCGCGCGGGTTTGCGGGACTTCTACGAGGGCGAAATCGCTCGCTGTGCCGCCGCCGACATCGCCGAGATGGGCGGCGTGCTCACGGAAGCCGATTTGCGGGGCTGCGCGGCCAATTCGCGGCCGGCCGGCGAGATCGGCTGGCGGGGGCGGACCTTGCAGCACACCGGCGGGCTCACCGCGGCGCCGACGCTCGCGCGCGTCATCGACGGCATGGCGCGCGCCGAGTGCGGCACGCGGCCCGACGCGACCTGGTTCGCGACCCTGGCACGTACCATGCGGGCGGCCTATGCCGAGCGGCTCGAAGGCCTGGGGGATACGAACGGCGGCAACGACCTCGCGAACCCGGCCGGCCCGCAAGCGGCCGAGAGCTGCACCTCGCACCTGACCGTGTCCGATGCCGAGGGAACCATGGTGGCGCTCACGACCACCTTGCTCTCCTCGATGGGCAGCCGCGTCGTGCTGCCGCAGACCGGCGTGCTGCTGAACAACGGCATCATGTGGTTTGATCCGCGTCCCGGCCGGCCCAACTCGGTCGGTCCCGGCAAACGTCCGCTGACCAACATGCTGCCCGTCATCCTGCGCGACGGCGAGCGGCCGTGGATCGCCGCCGGCGCGTCCGGCGGGCGGCGGATCATGGCGGCGGTGTACCAGTTGCTGGCGTTCAGGGCCGATTTCGGCATGAGCATCGAAGACGCTGCGCATCACCCGCGCATCGACGTCTCCGGTCCCGACAAGGTCAGCGCCGATCAGCGGTTCTCCCCGGAGGTGATTGCCGCCCTGCAGGAGGTTGGCCCGACCGAACTGGTCGAGCACGGCGTCATGCCGATCAACTTCGCCTGCCCGAACCTCGTCGAGCAGACAGCCGATGGCCGGCGCACCGGGATCAGCGACGCGGCCTCTCCCTGGTCGGCGGCTCTCGCTCAGGCCTGAGGAACGTGCCGGAAAGGATCTGTTAACCACATCTGGCTTCCCTTCGGGCCGCGCACGGGGCGAGGGCTGAGCGTGGCCAATCTGTCGAGCAGCGAGATGGCCGAGGTGGAACGCCCATCCGAAGTCGGTCCCATGCCGCTCACCCGACCCATCGCTCGGCTACGCGAGCGGCTTCCTCACCGACGATCTTTTCGATGTCGCAGGCGACGCCGGGTCGCCGACGCTCCCGCTTGCCGACGAGAAGTCGCCAAACGGTGGTGAGCCGGCATGGCCTCGGCTCCGCCGCCGATTACCGCGCCGCTCTGCGCGAGTGGTTCCGCGTGGTCCGGCTGTCCGGCCATCTCGTGATCGTGGAGTCCGGCCAAGCCGGCGCCACCTTGCACCCGGATGGCTACACGCCGGCGCGCCTGCTCGCCGAGATCGAGGAGGCGCTCGATCCGGTTCTCTATCGCGTGCGCCATCTCGAACAGGATGACGGGACCGGCAACATCGTGGTGGTCGTGCAGCGAGTCGGCCGCCCGGACCGCCGCGTCGCGCCCGAGGCGATGCGCCCGGCGCGATCCATGGCCGATCCCCGTCCGCACGAGCCCCTGGTCGCCATCGAGAGCGCCAGCCCGGTGGTCGATCGCATCCTGGTGCTGAAGCTCGACCATCGCGGCGACTTCATCATGGCTCGCGCCGGCTTCGAGACGCTGCGGGCGCGCTTCCCCGACGCTCACATCACCCTCGCTTGCGGACCGTGGAACCGCGAGGAGGCACGGCGGCTGGCGCTGTTCGACCGGGTGGTCGGCTGGGCCGTGTTCCCGGAGGTCGCAAGCCAGCCGACGAGCCGGCATGGCGGAGCCGCCAGCATGACCGACAGCGCCCGCCGATTTGCCGGCCTGCTCGCCGACCGCTCTTACGACCTCGCCATCGACATGCGTCTCCATGAGGACACTCGTGAACTGTTGCGGGGGATCGAGGCGACGATCCGCGCCGGCTTCGGCACGGAGGAGCGGTTTCCGTTTCTCGACATTGCCCTGCCGATGTCCAACCCGACCCGCGATGGGCGGGCCGGCGAGCACGTCTGGTCGGCCGATCGGTTCGACACCCACATCGGCCGCCACACTGGACCGGCGATCGTGAACCCGGAGCACGACGAGGCACGGCGTCCCGACGCGATCCTGGTCTCCGGGCCGTATGCGAATGTCGAGGCCGGCGAATGGGATGCCGAACTGCTGGTGGAGGCGATAACCGGCGAGTTCCAGCTCGCTTTCGACGTCACGGTCGAGGACGGCCGGGCGGTTCTGGGCACGGGCACGCTCTGGGTGCCGCGCCCGGAAGTCGCGAGCCGTACCGGCTACCCGCGCCTGACGCTCTCCCTGCCGGCGCCGGCGCCGGCGCGGGCGCTCGAGATACGCCTGCGCGTGGACCCGTCGGGCGGCGTCGGCCCATTCCGCTTCACCGGATGCCGGCTGACCCGACGCCGCCGCTTCGCCGGCCTGCATCAGCAGGAAATGCAGCTCCTGCTCTGCACCCTGGTCGGGTTGCGGATGCGCCATCCCTGGCGCCTGCGCGAGGTGGCCTGATGCGTGGCTCGGTCGTGATGGCGCCGCTGTCCAACGATCCGCTGCGTGACTGGCCGGCCGAGCACTTTCGGACGCTCGCCGTGCTTTGCATCGAACGGCTCGGGGCGACGGTGAGTTTTCTGGGCACACGGGCGCAACGCGGGGCGGTAAACCCGATCGTGCGCACGTTGCCGTCCGCCCGTGCGCGCAACCTCTGCGGACTAACGGACTGGGCGGCCGCCGAGCGGCTGATCGATCAGGCCGATTGCGTGGTCGCCAACAACTCCGGGATCGCCCATGTGGCCGCTGGCCGTGGCGTGCCGACTGTGTGCGTGTTCGGCGCCTCGCACAGCCCGGCCGAATGGATGCCGCGGGGACCGTCGGTGACGGTGCTCGTCAAGCGCACGGCCTGTGCGCCCTGCGGGATCAACCGCATCGCGGACTGCCCGTCCGACCGGCGCTGCCTGCGGGAGATCCCGCCGGTGTCCGTGTTCGATGCGGTCGTCCGGGCCTGTGCCGGCGAGGCAGCGGACGAGGGTTCCCCTCTGGCCGCCTAGCGGCCATGCTGCGGCGATGTCCGTTACCGACCCTGCCCTGATGTCGGCCGAGGAATTGCTCGGCCTTTACGCCACGAGAAGGCTCAGTCCGGTCGAGGCGCTGCAGGCGACCACCGAGCGGGTTGCGCGGTTCAATCCGGCGATCAACGCCTTTGCCGTGCTGAACCCGCAGGCGCTGGTGGCCGCCGGAGAGAGCGCCGGACGATGGCGGGCAGGCCGTCCGCTCGGGGTGCTGGACGGTGTCCCATGCACCGTGAAGGACCTCGTTGACGTCGCGGGTTTTCCGACCCGTCGCGGCAGCCGGCTCACCGATCCCGCCCCGGTCGCCGACGACGCGCCGCTGGTGCTCGGCCTGAAGACGCAGGGAGCGGTGATCCTCGGCAAGACCACGACCACCGAGTACGGGTGGAAGACGCCCGGCGACTGCCCACTGCATGGCATCACCCGCAACCCCTGGAACCCTGCGCGCACCACCGGCGGTTCGTCGGCCGGAGCGGGCGCCGCCGGAGCGGCCGGGTTCGGCCCGCTGCATGTCGGCACCGACGCCGGCGGCTCGATCCGCATCCCGGCGGCGTGGTGCGGGCTGGTCGGCCTCAAGCCCAGCTTCGGCCGCATCCCGCAATGGCCGGCCGGAGCGTTCTCGGGCGTCGCCTGCGCGGGTCCGATGACCCGTACGGTGCGCGACGCCGCGCTGATGTTTTCCGCCCTCGCCCGCCACGACCTGCGCGACCCGTTCTGCCTGCCGGACGATGCGCGGGACTGGCGCGACGGCATCGAGGCCGGGGTCGCCGGATTGCGGGTCGCGGTGCTCTCCCGGCTCGGGTTCGAGGCGCCGCTGAGCGCCGGGGGAATAGCCGCCGTCGAGCAGGCGGCCGCGTTGCTGCACGATGCCGGCGCGATCATCGAAGCCGCCGATGCCGCGCTACCCGACACCCGCGCGATCTTCGGCCGGGTCTGGGGCGTCGCGCTGGCCCGCCTGGTCGCCGGGGTGCCGGCGGAGAAGCGGGGGCTGCTGGACCCCGGGCTGCTCGACGTCGCGGCCCGCGAGGGCGGCATGACGGCGATCGACTTCCTTGACGCCGAGGCGATGCGGATCGCCGCCGCACACGCGATGGCACGCCTGCATCAAACCTACGATCTCGTGCTGTGCCCCACCGTGCCGGCCGGGCCCTCGCTCGCCGACGCGCCGACCGAGAACCCGACCGAGGCGCTGTGGACGCAGTGGGCGCCCTGGACGTTCACCTTCAATCTGACCCGACAGCCGGCCATCACCGTACCGATGGGGCTCGGTGCCGACGGCCTGCCGCGCTCGGTGCAACTCGCCGCCGCGCTCTACCGCGACGACCTCGTGTTGCGCGCCGCCCGCGCGCTTGAGCTGGCGCAGCCGTTCGCGGCGATCGAGCTGGAGCGGCAGCAGCCTGCCCATGGCGCCGACGAGACTTTGGAGCGTAACCGATGAACGCCGACACCCCCGAAACCGACGTCACCGCCTGGCTCGCGACCCAGCAGGAGGCGATGACCGAGCTGCTGCGCGAAATGGTGGACATCGACAGCGGCAGCTACAACAAGCCGGGGATCGACGCCGTCGGCGCGGTGGTCCGTCGCTTCATGGATTCTCACGGCATCCCGGTGGAGACCCTGGCGCAACAGAAGCACGGCGACTGCTTGCGCGCGGCGGCACGTTGGGACGGGCCAGGCGGCAACGCGGGCGGCAACGTCGTGCTCATGGGCCACCGCGACACGGTTTTTCCCGACGGCGAGGTGGCGCGCCGGCCGTTCACCGTGCGCGACGGCACCGCCTACGGGCCGGGCGTGGCCGACATGAAGGCTGGCCTGGTGATGAATTGCTTCGTGCTCGCCGCCTTCCACAAGTTCGGCGGCGCTCCGGCGCCCCTCGTGGCGCTGTTCACCGGCGACGAGGAGATCGGCAGCCCCGAGGGCCGGGCGGTCATCGAGGCCGAGGCGCGCCGCGCCCGCGTGGTGTTCAACAGCGAGCCCGGCCGGGCCAACGGCGCCATCGTCACCGGCCGCAAGGGAGGCGTGTTCAGCATCCTGCGCATCACCGGCAAGGCCGCGCATTCCGGCGGCGCCTATACCGAGGGGATCAGCGCGATCGAGGAACTGGCCCGGAAAATCCAGGCGATCCATGCGCTGACCGACCTCGACCGCGGCATCACCCTCAATGTCGGCCTGATCAGCGGCGGCCAGAGCGTCAACACCGTCGCCCCCTGGGCCGAGGGGCGCATCGACCTGCGCTATGTCGATCCGGCCGACCGGGACGACGTGATGGCGAGGCTGCGGGCCATCGTCGAGCACAGCTACGTCCCGGGCACCCGGGCCGAGCTCGAGATCGCCGGCGAGTTTCTGCCGCTGACCCAGAGCGGGTCCGCCAAGCGGCTCTATGAACTCTATCTCGATGCCGCGGCGGCGAGCGGGTTCCAGACCGTCGGCGAGTTCAGCGGCGGCTGCGCCGATTCCGGTTTCACGGCCGGGGTGGGCGCCCCGACGATCTGCTCGGTCGGGCCCGTCGGCGGCAAGGCCCACAGCCCGGACGAGTATATGCGGCTCGACACCATGGTCCCGCGCGCTCAGGCCTGCGCACGGGCGATTGCGCGCCTCGATCAGTCGGGGTTGTAAAAGCGCTAGGGACCGCAACCCGAATCTGGCAGGGTGCCGCCGGAGTGCGGACCCGGTTCGGCCATTATCGCGGCCGGCCGTCCCCACGTGCATGAGCGGGGATGATCCAGTGAATCCACGTATCCACCGGTCGCGGCTGGTTGCAGCCGCGTGCGTGATCGGCTCGGTTGCGGGTGGCCCGACGCTCACCCTGGTCGCCCACGCGCAAACGGTTGCGTCGGGGGGAGACCCGCCGGCGCGCGTCGGGCGACTGGCCCGCATCACGGGGGCGGTGTCGTTCCACGCGCAGGGCGCCGACCATTGGGATCCGGCCACCCTCAATTATCCGATCACCTCCGGTGACGCGTTCTGGACCCAGCCCGGCGCGCAGGCCGAGATCGAGGTGTCCGGCACCCGCGTCGTGCTGAACGGGCAGACCGAGCTTGACGTTGATTCGCTGGATGACCGCACCCTCGCCGCCACCGAGCCGCAGGGCGAGGCGTATGTCCGGGTGCGCCGTCTCGCGCCCGGGGAGACGGTCGCCATCGGCACGCCGCGCGGGGTGGCGACGTTACGGGCGCCGGGTCGCTACGATGTGGTCGCGGGCGACGCCGAGCACCCGACCAGCATAACCGTTCTCGAAGGTGCGGCCGAAGTCACCGGCAACAACCTCGATCTTTCGGTTGCCGCCAACCAGAGCGGCGTCATCAGCGGCACCGACAATCTCCAGGCGCAGGTGCAGCCGGCGCAGCCGGACGCCTTCGTGACGGCGCAACTCGACCGCGAGCGCCCGCCGCCGCGTCAGGCTGCGGCACCGCCCGCCGTGATCGCTGCGATGTCGGGCGGCGAGGATCTCGACGCCTACGGCACGTGGCAGAGCTCGCCGCAGGTCCGGGGCGGTCTGGTATCCGCAGGTCGAGCAGGGCTGGGTGCCGTACCGACACGGCCATTGGGCCTATGTCGCTCCCTGGGGCTGGACGTGGGTCGACGACGCGCCCTGGGGGTTCGCGCCGTTCCACTACGGCCGCTGGGCGTCGATCGACGGGCGCTGGGCTTGGGTGCCGTCGGCCTATACGGTTGCCGCCGATCCCGCGCCGGTCTACGCGCCGGCCCTGGTGAGTTTCGTCGATGTCGGCAGCGGGCTGGCGGCCGGCGTGGCGCTGGGGGCCGCCGCCGGACTGGCCGTCGGCTGGCTGCCGCTCGGACCTAGCGAGCCCTATCATCCGTGGTACCACGCAAGCCCGGCCTACGTGCGCAACGTCAACACCCGCTACGTGCAGAACGTCACCAACATCTCGAATGTCACCACCGTCAACAACGTCACGGTGAACCGGTATGTGAACGCCGCCGCGGCGAGCGTGGCCCCGGCTGCCTCCATGGCGACCTCGGCGTCGATGGCGGGTGTCGCGCGTCCGCTGCCGGCGGCCGACCTCGCCCGGGCGCGGCCGGTGGTCGGCCGTGTCCCGGTGGCGCCGACCACGGCGACGCTGGGTGTCACGCCGGCGTTGGCGACCCGGCTGCAGGTCCGTCCGCCGCCGGCGGGGGTGAGCGTGCCGGCGCGGCCGGCGGCCCCCGGCCCGGCGTTCGGCCCGACCCTGGCCGGACGGCCCGGAGCGATCCCGCTGCGCCCTGCCTCGCTGCCGGCCGGGGGCGCGGGCACGCCCTCCGCCCCGGCGGCCGGTGCCAACTCTGCGGAACGGAACGGTTCGCCCTCCCAGGCCGCGCGCACCGGGGCTCCCGGTCCGGCCATCGTGGCTCATGCGCCCGGCGCCGAGCCTCGGCTGTTGCCGCGTCCGGGCGAGACCGCGCCGACGGCCGGCGCATCAAGGGTCGCCGAGCCGCATCCGGTGGCTCCGGCCAACCCGCAAACCGCCGAGCGCACGCCCGGAGCTGCGCACCCGGCACCCGCGGCTCATCCGGGACCCGAGGGGCACCCCGTCGCACCGCCCGCGCCGCGCCCGGAGGCGAGCGTCCGTCCGCAGGCGCCGCCGGTGGCCGCCCATGCGCCGGAGCCGCCGCCCGCGCACCCGGCACCCTCGGCCGCTCCGGTCACGGCCCCGACCCCGGTTCGGCCAGTTGCGCCACCTCCGCCGGTACAGGCGTTCGCTCACCCGCCTGTCGCTGCCGTACACCCGCCGGAGGCGGCGCACGTGCAACCGCCTACACCGCACGTCTCGTCCCCTGCCGTCCCGCCACATCCGGCCGCGCCGCCGCCGGTTGCGCCTCCCGCAGCCGTCCATCCCGCCGCGGCGCCGGCTGCCCCGCATCCCGCCGAACCGCCGCGGGCGGCCCATCCGGGCGAGCGTCGGGACGACCAGCGCTGACGAGGTCGTCCCGACGCGGCGTTTCAGGCGAGAGAGCCTAGGCGGCGGCGCTCGGCCTTGCCTTCACGCGCTCGTACCAGGCGCTGACGTTCTTGCACTCTGGATTGATCTTCTGGCCGACCGTGTTGCCGAAATCGAGGAAGCAGAACAGCAGGATGTCGGCGAGCGAGAACCGGTCGCCGCACACGAACTGCTTGCCCTCCATTTGGCGGTCGAACTTGGCCAGGTTGTCCTGGGCAACCTGCTTCAGTCCGGCGGCCGCTTCGGGGATGCAGCGGATGCGATCCTGGAACATTTTCAGCCCCTCCGCGAAACGGAAGCCGGCGGTCAGCGGCTCGGCAACGTTGATATCGAGCCGTCGCGTCCACATCCGGGTCTCGGCCCGCTCCTCCGGCGTGGTCCCGATCAGCGGCGAGTGGCCGTTCTTCTCGTCCAGGGTACTCGCAGATGGCCGTGATCTCGGCCAGATACTTGCCATCGTCGAGTTCCAGCGTCGGCGACTGTCCGTTCGGGTTCCTCGACAGATGGGGCTCACGCCGGTTCTCGCCGGCGCGTATGTCGATGTCCTCCTTCGGCAGGTCGATGCCGCGCTCGGCCATGAACATGCGCACCACGCGCGGGTTCGGCCCGATCGAGTTGATGAGTTTCATGCCACTTTGTCTCCTCTGAGAGTGTCGTAAGCCTCTGTACCGGTGCTACGGGACCGGCAGCAACGCCGGCTCGGCCTGCACGACGCCGAGCAGCCTGGCCTGCATCGCCGCGTCCGCCTGCAACGCCTGCGCGCTGCCTTCATACGCCGCCTGACCGTTGACCAGGACGTAGGCGCGGTCGACGATCGGCAATACGCTCTCCGCGTGATGCTCGACGATGATCATGCTGACCCGACCGCGCAACCTGATCAGCGCGTCGAGCACCTCCCGCACCAAAGCCGGAGCCAAGCCCTCGAACGGTTCGTCCAGCAGCACGATCCGGCTTGGCGCCATCAGCGCCCGCGCGATCGCGACCATCTGCCGCTCGCCGCCCGAGAGGTTTTCCGCACGCGACCGACGCAGCGTGCGCAGTCGGGGGAACAGGGCGAACGCCTCGTCGAGCGACGCACCACCCTGACGCGCTGCAAGACGCAGGTTCTCGACAACCGTGAGATTGGGAAACAGCCGACGCCCTTCCGGCACGAGAGACACGCCGGCGCGGTTTATGAGGTGCGAGCGCGCACCGGTGATCGCGACGCCGTCGAGCAGGATGGTTCCGGCATCGACCTGGGCAACCCCCATGATGGCCCGCAGGGTCGTCGTCTTGCCGACGCCGTTGCGGCCGAGCAGTGCCACCGCCTCGCCCTCGCGCACCACGAGATCGAGGCGATCAAGGATGCGGCTGCCCGAATAGCCGGCGCACACCTGCCGCAGTTCGAGCACCGGCTTGCCCGCCGCCAGCCCACGCCGCTCGATCGCCGGCGCTGCGCTCTCGCTCGGCTTGCCGAGGTAGGCGGTCACGACCGCAGGGTCCTGCGCCACCTCGGCCGGCTTGCCGTCCGCGATCAGCCTGCCCTGGTGCAGCACGCTGATCCGGTCCGACAGCGCGAGCACGCGGTCGATGTCGTGCTCGATCAGCAGCACGGCGTGGGTTCGCGCCAGCCGCCGGATCAGCGTGCCCACGCTCTCGCGGTCCGCCTCGGCCAATCCGGCCAGCGGCTCGTCGAGCAACAGCAGCCGGGCCTCCGCCGCCAGCGAAATGGCGATCTCGAGCAGGCGGCGCGCGCCGTGCGGCAGCAGGCTGCACGCATCGCCCGCGCGGTCGAGCAGTCCCACCGCATCGAGCAGCGACCAGGTACGCGCGTTGACGTCCGCCATCCGGTACGCGTCACGCCAAAGACTGGTGCGCCGGCCGGTCTGCGCCTGCACCGCCACTCGGACGTTCTCGAACACGGTCAGCGTCGGGAACACGCTGAGATCTGGAACGATCGGCTGATCCCCAGACGGGCGCGCCGGAACGCGTTCAGCCGGGTGATCTCCCGTCCGTCGAACCGGATTTCGCCGGCGTTCGGCCTCAGCAGCCCGCTCAGGATATTGAACAGGGTCGTCTTTCCCGCCCCGTTTGGCCCGATCAGGCTATGCAGCCGGAACGGATAGACGTCGAGCGTGATGTTTTCGGCGGTGACCAGCGAGCCGAACCGGTTGTGCAGCCCTCGGACGCTCAACAGTGGCCGGTGCGGGTCGAGCGCGGCTGCGGCGCTGCGCCACGGCGTGATCGCCGTCGGCCGCGGCGGGATGCCGGGACGCACCAATGTCCAACGCTGGCGGCCACGGAGGCGCTGGACGAGGCCCTGCAAACCCTCGGGCGAGCCGAGCGCAAACGCCATGATGATCGGGGCGAACAGCAGCCACCAGTTCTCGGTCAGCCCGCTCAGCTTGTCTTCAAGTGTAAGGAACGTGATCGCTCCCCAGAGCGGGCCGAGAAAATGGTGGATGCCGCCCAGCACCGTCATCAGCAGCGCGTCGCCGGCGTGCTGCCAGCTCAGATTGTCGGCGTACGCGCCGCGCAGCAGCAGCGCCAGCACGCCGCCCGCGAAACCGACCAGGATGGCGGTGATGGTGAACGCCTGCAGCTTGATCGCGAACGTGTCGTAGCCAAGGCAGGTCGCCCGCTGCTCGTTGTCGCGCATGGCCTGCAGCACGCGCCCGAACGGGGTGTGCGCCAGCCGCCATAGAAGCCACATCGCGAGCACCACGACGAGCAGAACGAACGCGTGCAGCGTAAGCGGATTGCCGAGCGTTCGTACCGGCGCGTTCTGCAGGCCGTTCTCGCCGCCCGTGAGACTGGTCCATCTGTAGGCGATCTCGAACGCGATCTGCGACGCTGCGAGGGTCAGCAGCGAAAAGTAAAGGCCGCGGCGGCGCAGGATGATGAGGCCGAGTCCGAGGCCGAGCAGCAGCGAAAAGCCCAGGCACAGCACGAGTGACACGAGTTCCCCGCTCACACCGCGCAGCAGCAGGACAGCGACCAGGTACGTGCCGCAGCCGAAGAACACGGACGCGCCGAACGGCACCAGCCCCGTATAGCCGACCAGCAGGTTCACCGCCGCGCCGTACAGCGTGTAGATCGCGATCTCGGTCACCTGGCTGAGCGGCAAGCCGATCCAGGGCGCGACGACGGTCAGCCCGACGAGGACCACCGCCACCACAGCACCGGATTCGGAAAGAACTGCCTCACTCGAAGCGTTCCCAGCGCTCGCCCAGCAGTCCGCGCGGGCGCACCAGGAGGATGAGCGCCATCAGCACGTACATCGCCGCGTTCGAGGCGGCCGGGTCGAACTGGATGGTGAGTGCGGTGACGATGCCGACCAGCAGACCGGCGATGACGGCGCCGACATAGGAGCCAAGGCCGCCGATCGTCACCACGACGAACGCCGGCATGATCGCGGCCGTGCCCATCGACGGCGTGACGGTCCACAAGGGGGCGGCGAGCAGCCCGGCGATGCCGGCGAACAGGCAGCCGAGGCCGAAAGTGAAGGTCAGCACGCGCGGCAGGTCGATGCCGAGCAGGCCGACCATCTCCGCGTCGCGCGAGCCAGCGCGCAGGATGCGGCCGAGCGGCGTGAAACGGAGAAACGCCCAGAGCGCGATCAGCAGCGCGACCGTGGTCGCCAGCACCGCCAGTCGATACTTGGTGATCAGGATCGGACCCCAGAACAGCGCGCCGCGCAGGAACGCGGGCGGATCGAACGGCAGGCCGGCCGGTCCCCACACCTGCCGGATCAACGCTTCGATCAGCAGGGCAAGGGCAAAGGTGGTGATCAGGCTGATCAGCGGGTCCTTGCCGTACAGGCGACGGATCAGCAGCATCTCGACCGCCATGCCGACCACGCCGACCAGCAGCACGGCAAGCACCACGCCGAGCCAGCCAAGCACGCCGAACAGGGTCACCGCAAAGTAGGCGCCAAGTGCAAAGAAGGTCCCGTGCGCGAAGTTCACCACGCCGAGCAGGCCGAAGATGATCGACAACCCGATCGCAATCAGCACGTAGATGAATCCGAGCACGAGACCGTTGGCGGCCTGCATCGCGACCATGTCGAGCATCGCGCCGCCGCCCGCCGATCAGGCCGGCGGCATCTTGCAGTCGCTCTCCTCGCGCGGACCGAACGCCTTGGCCAAACCCGCCTCGCTGTCCGGCACGGATTCGAGCACGTCGAAATAGTCCCACTTGTCGGTGATTTGCTGTCTGGTCCCCAGCACCAGCATCCGGTGCACGAGCTGATGGTCCCACTTGCGGAAGAAAACCGGCAGCGTGCCATCCATCACGCGCCAGTTTTCGAGAGCGTCCACGATCGCCTCGGGGTCGGTCGATTTGGCGGTCTCGATCGCCTGGAACAGGGTGCGGGCGGCGAACCATCCCATCCACGCCTTGTCGGCGGCGGGACGATTGAACTTTTTCTGGTAGGCCGCTGCGAACGCCTTGTCCTCGGCGGAGTTGTGCCGGTCCTCGTACCACCACAGCGAGGTGAAGATGCCGGTGGCGATGCTTGGCCCGACCGACCACAGATCGGTGTCGCCGATGGCGATCTCGGTGAAGGGGACCGCGTCCTTCATGCCAAGCTCGCTCCACTGCTTGAGGAAGTTTGACAGATCGCCCGACGTGAGGCCGCCGATGACGAGGTCGGGCTTGGCTTGCCGGATTTTCAGGATGAACGAGCTGTAGTCGGCGGTGCCGATCGGCGCTTCGTCGGCGCCCACCACGGTGCCGCCGATCTCGTGCAGCAGATCCTTGAACGAGCGCGCGATATCCTGTCCGAACGCGTAGGAAGCGGTCAGGAAATACCAGCGCTTGCCGATCTTGCTCAGGTATTCGAGCATCGCGCGCGCCTGCACCGGAACCGGCGGATTGAGGCGGAAGGTGTAGCGGTTGCAGCTCGTCCCGGTAATCTCGCGGGCCGCGGCGTTGTTGACGAAGAACGGCACTTTCAACCGTCCGGCAACGGCTTCCTCGGCGAGGGCGGTCGAACTGATCGCGCCGCCGAGCAGGGCGACGACCTTCTGTTCCTCGATCAGTTTCTGCGCGTTCTGCGCCGCCGCCTGCGGCGTCGCCTCGTCTTCCCACAAGATCTCGACCGAACGGCCGAGCAGCGTGCGCTTGATGTCGTCGAGCGCCATGAAGGTGCCCTGCTGCAGGTACTCCACCTGTTGGACGATCGGACCCTGTTTGGCGAGCAGCAGCCCGATGCGGATCGGCTCGGCCGCACGGGCGCTGCGGATGAATGGTGCGGTCAGCGCCGCGGCGCCGAGCAACGTCTGACGGCGCGTCGTCGTGAAGCGGGACATCGCGACCTGTTCCCCCTCTGTTGCGCACCGGTCTTTGCGCCGTGCGTCGGGGGACGACTAGCACGCAAGCCGGGGGCAAACTAGATCGTGCGGTCGCCCGTCACGACGTCTTCGGCAGGCAACCTCGCCGGGGTTCGACAGTGGCGGTTGCGGGCGCTCGGTTCGGGGTGATGTCGCGCAGGTAGAACAGCGTGAAATCGTTGAGGGCGATGGCGTCGAAGTCGCGATCCTGCACGTCGGACAGCGTGCCCGCGCCATTGACCTCCCGCGTGACGACCGATCCCTCGGCGCTGCGGATCGTCACTTGCCCGCACAAGGCGTAGGTGTGCGGGTCCGGGCCGGTCACCGTGACGGTCATCGCCGCTTCCTCCCGATCAGGGCCAAGCCGAAACATGCCGATCTGCCGACCGTCGATGGTGACGGTCGTCGTCTCCTCGATCTCGACCGCGTCGCGGTGATCGTGGATGCGGAACGTGACCGCCGGCTCCGTCCGCGCGGTCGTGGCCCAGGCAACGAGGCAAGCCGCGACGGCCGGGGAAATCGTGCGCGCGTACGGCCTCAGAGAAAGCGCCCGGAGGCCGGCAGGCCGAGATGGTGCTGCCCCACCGTTTCGAAATGCGACGACCGCCCCTGCGCCTGCTGGGTCACGGCGTGAAGGTCACGGAACCGGCGCTCGAACGGGTTTTTCTCGAAAATTGCGGTCGAACCCGCTTCCTGCCAGACGAATTCGGAGACGTCGCGTGCCTCCTGGATGGCGAACGTGGACGCCATGCGGATGGTGATCCGCTGGTCCATCGTCATCTCGCCGGTCTCCGCCACCGCGTCGTAGATCTCGCGCAGGGATTGATGCAGGTGCGCGCGGGCCGAGCGCAGGCGGGCCTCGCCGCGTCCGACCTGCGCTTGGATCACGGGATTGTCGCGCAGGGACCGGCCGACGTCCGTCGGGGTCTTGCGCTGCGCGAGGGCCAGAAAAGCGTTCAGCATGGCTCGCGCCAGCCCGAGCGCCACGCCGCCGAAGCCGGCCGCGTACATGTTCAGGGACGTAAAGCGGTAGAGGTTGCCGGCCTCCCGCCGATCCTCGTCGGAATCACGGCGGGCCGAGTATTCGCTCGGCACGAAGAGGTCAGCGACCGAATAGCTGTCGCTGCCGGTGCCGCGCAGTCCCATCACCTGCCAGTCGTCGATGACGGTGGCCTGCGCGCGCGGGAACAGCATGGTGCGCTCGATCGGCTTGCCCGTCGCATCCCGGCGCGGCGTGCCATCGGGCGCACAGACCAGGGAGTGACCGCCGAGCCAGGTGGCGTGCCGACTGCCGCTGGCAAAACTCCACTTGCCGGTGACGCGATAGCCCCCCTCGCACTCCACGGCCCGTCCGTTCGGCCCATAGCCCCAGGCGAGGACGGCGTTGCGTGGTCCGAACACCTCGCGCGCGATGCCGGGCGCGAGATAGGCCGCGGTCATCGAACAGCCGGAACCCTGACAGAGAACCCAGCCGGCGCTGCCGTCCCCCATGGCAATCGCCTCGGTGACCTGCACGAAGGTCGCCGGATGCACTTCGCCGCCGCCGACCGAGCGCGGCAGCAGCGTCCGGAAGACCGCCGCGTCGTGCATCGCTGCGAGCAGATCGGGAGGCAGTTCGCGTGCGGCCTCGATGTGCGGCGAGGCGGCTTCGATGACCGGGATCAGCGATCGGGCGCGCGCCAGATACTCAGCGTCACTCGGCTGCCCGGCCGCGTGGCGTTCCGCCGCAATCACGTTCATGGTCCGCTCCCTTCACCGCCGGGCCGCCGCAGCTCCCGCCGGCGGCGACGATAGCACCTCGCCGCCGCCTGTCATGTCCCGGCCCGCTCAGGTCCCGATCGGGAAGGGTTCAGAACCAGGCAGCCTTGTCCACCACGTTGCGCAGCGTCTGGCCGCTCGCGAAAGCCTGTGCGTTGTCCCGCAGGATGGCGAACCGCCGTTCGTCAAGATCCGGCCCGAAGCCCGCCGTGTGCGGCGTGATCAGCACGTTCGGCATCCGCCACAACGGATGTTCGGCGGGCAACGGCTCCTGCTCGAACACGTCGAGCCCCGCGCCGGCCAACTCGCCCGCCCGCAGCGCGGCGACAAGGTCGTCGAGGCGCGTCGTCCGGCCGCGGCCGATGTTGATGAAGAACGCCGTCCGCTTCATCCGCTGCAGCCGCTCCCGGTCGAATAGTCCCTCGGTGTGCGGGGTATGCGGGATCGTCAGGATGACGAAATCCGCCCGTGGCAGCAGCGCGTCGAGCGCGTCCGGATCGTGCAGCTCCGCCACCCCGTCCGGCTTGTCGGCGCGCCGCGCGTCGGTGGCGATGACGGTCATCCCGAACGCCGCCGCCAGCCGCGCCGCCTCTGCCCCGATGCCGCCGAGGCCGACGATGAGCGCCACCGACGCCGGCAGATGCACCACGCCCGTATCGAGCGGCTCCGGCCGCCACTCCGCCCGCAGCTGCCGCGGGATGTAGAGATGCAGCCCGCGCGCGAACGCCAGCACGAACGCCATGATGTGCGCGCCGATGTGGTCGTTATAGATCTCGCGCATGTTGGTCACGACGGCGGGATGCGCGATCAGTTCTGGGTAGTAGAACCCCGCGGGTGGCGCGGCCTGCGGCGCCTGTAGCCACCGCAGCTTGCCGGCGAGCGGCAGCAGGTCGGGCGGCAGCGTGCCGTAGGCCGCATCGCTGTCGGGCAGCTCGCGCGCCGCCTGCTGGGCGTCCTCCGCCGTCACCACCCGCAGTTCCGGGAGCGCCGTGCGAAGCCGGTCGGCCCACGCGCGGGTCGTCGCGGTCTGTGGCGGCAGCATCAGAAGCGTGACCATCGCGCGGTCTCCGGGGGCGCGGCCGTCAGCCGGCGCGCCGCAGGAACGGGTTGCCGCGCCGCTCGGCCCCGATGGTGGAACCCGGGCCGTGGCCGCAGACGAACGCCATGCCATCGTCGAGCGGCAGCAGCTTCCGCTCGATCGACTGCAGCAGCGCGCCGGTATTGCCGTACGGAAAATCGGTCCGCCCGATCGAGCCCTGGAAGAGGACGTCGCCGACCACCGCTAAATTGGCGATGTGGTTGATGAACACGACGTGTCCGGGGGTATGCCCGGGGCAGTGCAGGACGAGGAACTCGTGCGGACCGACGCGGACCGTGTCGCCCTCCTTCAGCCAGCGGTCGGGCAGCACATTGCGCACGCCAGGGAGCCCGAAGCCGGCGGCCTGCGCTTCCAGGCCTTCAAGGAGGAACCGGTCGCGCTCGTCCGGCCCCTCGATCGGCACCGGCTTGCCGAATGTGCGGGGCAGGGCGTCCCGAAGTTCGGCTGCCCCGCCGGCGTGATCGAGGTGGCCATGGGTAAGCAGGATCACCGTCGGCCTGATCGCCAGTTCGGCGATCGCGGCAAGGATGCGCTCGACATCGCCGCCCGGATCCACCACGGCGGCCTCCTTGGAAGGCTCGTCCCACAGCAGGGTGCAGTTCTGCTGGAACGCGGTCACCGGGACGATGGCGGCTTGCAGGCGGGCCATGCCGGTCAATGCAGTTTTGGGGATTTGAGAAAGGAGGCCCGGTCGGCGGACTTGATCGTCACCGGCACCACCCCGCGCTCGCGGCCAAGCCGCAGGCGAACGTCGGCGCCGGCGCTGCCGGATGCCCAGATCCGTCGCCACAGGCTGCCGAGATCGGTGATCTCCTCGCCCGCCACGGAAATGATCCGGTCGCCCTGGCGGACGCCCGCCTTGTCCGCCGGGCCGCCGTCGGAGACCCCGCCGACCACGATCTCGTCGTCGTTCTCGGTGGCGAGAATGCCGAGCCAGGGCCGCGCCGGCCGGTTGACCCGGCCGTAGGTCAGCAGCTCGTCAAGGATCGGCGTCAGATGGCCGATCGGGACCACCATGTTCATATCCAGCCGGCTCCCCTTGCCGTCCCCCTGCTGGAGGATGAGCGAGCCGACACCAAGCAGCTTGCCGTCCGCACCGAGCAAGGCGCCGCCACCCCAGAACGGATGCGCCGGGGCGGTGAAGAAGGCGTCGTCCAGCAGGTACTCCCAGTAACCGGGGAACTCCTGCCGGCCGACGACGCGCGTCTCGACCGCATGGTGGCGGCCACCGGCGGCGGCGAACACGACCTGGTCGTCGACCTTGACCCGCTCGGAGTCGCCGATCTCGAGCACCGGCAGCTCGAGCCGCCCAAGCGCCTGCACCAGGCCGAACCCGGTCTCCTGGTCATAGGCCAGGGCATGGCCGGGAATGGCGCGGCCGTCGCTCGCGGTCAGCCACACCGTCTCCGCCTCGGTGATCAGATAGCCGATGGTGGCGACCAGGCCGGACTCGCGGATGATCGCGCCGCTACCCGCCCGTTCGGTTCCCAGGGTCGTGGCGGTGAAGGCATCCGGCGGCACGTACGACTTGACGCTGACGATGCCCTTGAGCACCCGTTCGAGATCATAGGCGTAGTCGTCCGGGTCTGGCTGGAGGTTGGCGGGGATTTCCCAATCGGATTTCTTCATCCCTCGACATCCTTGTGCGGGGCGGCTTGTGGCAGGCGAGTATATCGCCCCTCCAGCGTCGAGCGCCAACCGCCCGGCCGATCAACCAATCCCTAGCTTTGTGACGGCGCACCGCCAGCCTGGACGAGATAGCCGCGGTACTGGGCGCGCAGCGTCGTCTTCTGCAGCTTGCCGGTGGCGGTGTGGGGCAGCTCCGGAACCACCAGGACGGCGTCGGGCAGCCACCATTTCGCGACCTTGCCCTCGTAGACCTGCAGCACCGAGGCCGGGTCGACCGTATGACCCGACTTGGCGACCACGAGCAGCAGCGGCCGTTCGTCCCATTTCGGATGGTCCGCCGCGACCACCGCCGCCTCGGCGACATCGGGGTGCGATACGGCGATGTTCTCGAGGGCAATCGAGCTGATCCACTCGCCCCCCGACTTGATCACGTCCTTGGAGCGATCGGTGATCTCCATGAACCCTTCGGGGTCGATGGTGGCGACGTCGCCGGTCGCGAACCAGCCGCCGGCATCCAGAGCGCTGCCCTCGGGCTCGGCGAAATAGGCGTTGGCGACCCAATGGCCGCGCACCTTGAGGTCGCCGAACTGCACGCCGTCCCAGGGCAGCTCCTGGCCGGCGTCGTCGACGATCTTCATGTCGAGCCCGTGCAGGACGCGGCCCTGCTTGAGGATGAACTGGTAGCGCTCGGCCCGGTCCAGCCCGACATGGGCCGGCTTCGGCTGGTTGAAGGTGCCGACCGGGCTCAGCTCCGTCATCCCCCAGCCGTGCTGCACCTCGATACCGTACTCGTCGCCGAACGCCTGGATCAGCAGCGGCGGGCAGGCCGAGCCGCCGGTCATGATCCGCTGCACCGTGTGCAGGCGCTCGCCGCTGGTCCGCAGATATTGCAGCAGCCCCATCCAGACGGTCGGCACCCCGGCCGACATGGTGACCCGCTGCTCGTTCATCAGTTGCGCCAGGCTCTTGCCGTCGAGGTGCCGCCCCGGCATCACCAGTGCCGCCCCCGCCATCGGCGCGGCATGCGGGATGCCCCAGGCATTGACGTGGAACATCGGCACGACCGGCAGCACGCGGTCGGTCGCCCGGAAGGCCAGCACGTCGGCCATGTTGACCGCAAAGGCGTGCAGCACGGTGGAGCGGTGGCTGTAGAGCACGCCCTTCGGACGGCCGGTCGTGCCGGACGTGTAGCAAAGCGCCGGCGGCGGTGTTTTCGTCGAACTGCGGCCAGACGTAATCCTCGTCGGCGTCGGCGATCAGGTCCTCGTAGCAGAGCAGCCGCATCCCCTCCGGCAGGGCAAGGTCGGGCATGTGCGCCCGGTCGGTCATCAGCACGACGGCGCGCACCGACTCGCTGATACGGCGGCGCGATCTCGGCGAGCAGGGGGACGAAGCTCGTGTCGGCGCAGACGATCCGGTCCTGCGCGTGGTTGATGATGTAGGCGATGTCGTCGGGGTGCAGGCGCGGATTGACGGTGTGGCAGATCGCGCCCATGCCCGAAGCGGCATAGTAGACCTCAAGGTGCCGGTGGCTGTTCCAGGCCAGGGTCGCCACCCGGTCGCTCGGTCCGACGCCAAGCGAGAGCAGCACGCGGGCGAGCCGGCGCGCCCGGCGCTCCGCCTCGGCGTAGGTGTAGCGATGGAGGTCGCCCTCGACCGTCTTGGAAACCATCTCGGTCGACGCCGTGGTGCCGCGCAGCGTGGGTGATCAGAGACGAGATCAGCAGCATCTTGTGCTGCATCAGTCCGAGCATGACGTAGACCTCCTGCTCCGGCAGTCTGGCTGCCCGGTCAGGTCATGCTACAGGGAGTTCGGGGCGGCGATCACCTGTGCGCTTGGATGAACCCCTTGATCGCAGGAGCGATTTCGGTCGCGGAAGCGGCGGCCGTTGAACAGCCCGTAATGGCCGACGCCGGGCTGCTCGCGGTGCTCCCGCATGGCCGGCGGCAGGTTGTGGCAGAGATGGTGGGCGGCGCGGGTCTGGCCGATGCCGGAGATGTCGTCGCGCTCGCCTTCGATCGTCAGCATGCGCGGTGCGCTCGACGGCAGCCGGCTCGACCAGGCGGCCGCGCGAGGCCAGCAGACCGCGAGGCAGCAGGTGGTCATGGAACACCACCGAGATCGGTCTGCAGGTAGAACGTCGGCGGAGAGGTCCATCACCGAGCGGTACTCGTCGTAGAAGCGCCGCTTGGCGGCAAGGCTCTCGCCGTCGCCGTCGACCAGATGCGAGAACATCTGCCAGTGCGCCTCGACGTGCCGATCGAGGTTCATCGCCATGAAGCCGGCGAGTTGCAGGAAGCCGGGATACACCTGGCGCATGAAGCCCGGGTTGCCGAACGGCACCGGGTGGATGGTGTGGCGGCGGAACCAGTCGAGGCTGTGCCGCTTGGCGAACTGGTTGACCGCGGTCGGCGCCTCGCGGGTGTCGATCGGGCCGCCGATCAGGGTCATGCTGCGGGGCGTCGCCGGGTCGCGCGCGGCGTTCATCAGGGCGACGGCGGCCAGCACCGGCACCGCCGGCTGGCAGACCGCGACGACGTGCGTGTCCGGCCCCAGCTGCCGAAGGCAGTCGGATCACCTGGTCGATGTAGTCGTCGAGGTCGAAATCCGGTGCCGAGAGCGGCACCTCGCGGGCATCGCGCCAATCGGTAATGTATACGTCGTGGTCGGGCAGAAATGCTTTCACCGTGCCGCGCAACAGGGTTGCATGATGGCCCGACATCGGCGCGACGATCAGCAGCCTGGGGTCATCCGGCCGGTCCGCCGCGCGCCGGAAGTGCCGCAACCCGAGCCAGGGATGCGAAGCGACGATCTCTTCCTCGACCTCAACCGGCTCCCCGTCTATGACGACGTGGGTGTGACCGAACTCCGGCTTGCCGAACCGGCGGGTGGAATGCTCGAAGCTGTCAAGCCACGCCGCCGTAAAGCGGCCGAGCGGTGTCCGTCGGAGCGGGTTGTGGGGCAGGTCCAGCATGTTGAGGGCGTTGCTGGCGAACACCCGCATCGGCGCCCAAGCCAGACGCTGCATTTCGGTACTGATGGTAGAGCATCGAGTCCTTCCGACGCCGAACAGGAAAACGGGCTGGCGCCATACATCGCTACAATACCCCCGTTTGTTTCCCAAATTTTTAACAAGCCTCTCGCGCGTTGGGCGCAATGCTCCAAACGTGGATGTGATTGGCAGAAAAGTTTGCACTGTTGCAGCAGGTGATCCGGATGGAAAAGGTTCTCCTCGTGACCGGCGGCAGCCAGGGGATCGGCGCCGCTGTGGCGCGTCTCGCCGCTCGTGCCGGCTGGGCGGTCGCGCTGACTTACGTGCGATCGCAGTCCATGGCGGAGGGGGTTGTCGCCGAGATCCGCCAGTCCGGCGGCACCGCCATCGCGGTCCAGGCGGAGATGGCGGACGAGGCCTCCGTGGTAGCTCTGTTTCGCACCGTGGATGCCGAGCTCGGTCCGCTGAGCGGGCTGGTCAACAATGCCGGCACCACCGGGCCGCTGCGCACCATCGACCAGATCACGCCGGCCATCCTCGACGAGGTGATGGGGGTGAACGTCCGGGGCGCCTTCATCGCCACCCGCGAGGCGGCCGCCCGCATGGCGACGGATCGCGGCGGCCGGGGCGGGGCCATCGTCAATGTTTCCTCCCGCGCCTCCGAACTGGGCGGTGCCGGGGAATGGGTCCACTACGCCGCCTCCAAGGGGGCGATGGACTCGCTGACCGTCGGCTCGGCCCGCGAACTCGCGCCGGCCGGCATCCGGGTGAACGCCGTGAACCCCGGCCTGATCGAGACGGAGCTGCACGCCCGGGCCGGTGCGCCCGACCGGCTCGAGCGCCTGAAGGGCGGCGTGCCGATGGGCCGCACGGGAACCGCCGAGGAGGTCGCCAAGGTGGTCGTTTGGCTGCTTTCCGAGGATGCGTCCTACGTCAGCGCCGCGCTGATCCCGGTTTCCGGCGGTCGCTAGGCTAACCGGCCCGCCAGGGCTCGACGCCGCGGCGCTCGCGCTTGCTTGCCCTCGCCCGACCCGCGCCGCATCCTGACTTCGTCATCAATCGACGGAGGGAGCGATGATTTACGAGTTGCGCATCTACGACTGCGTGCCCGGGCGCCTGCCGGACCTGCTGAAGCGGTTCGATACCATCACACTGAAGCTGTGGGAAAAACACGGCATCCGGCAGGCCGGGTTCTGGACCACCCTGATCGGCGAGAACAACCAGCGGCTCTATTATCTGTTGGAGTGGAACTCGCTGGCGGAGCGCGAGGAGAAGTGGAACCGGTTCGGCACCGATCCCGATTGGCTGTCGGCCCGTGCCCAGACCGAGGCCAATGGCGCGATCGTCGCCCAGGTGACGAACGAGATCCTGCAGCCCACCAGCTTCTCCTCGGTGAAGTAAGCCACCGCCAGCGCTTCACGGGCGGCCGCGGCGACGAACGGCGGTCGCCCGTGTCATCAAAGCTTAACCAAACTGAAATATGATGGTCGCGGTGCCTGCCTAGGTTCGGCGCCGTCGGAAAGCCACGCGGGGGCCGTTCACACGGCCGCCGCACCGACGGGCGGCAACCACGCCGAACGATAATAAGGGGAAGGCATGAAGCTCATTGCAACCGGGCTGGCGATGGTGTTCGCCGGCGTCGGGTTCGCCGCGCAGGCGCAGCAGCAGATCACCGGCGCGGGAGCCACCTTCCCGGCGCCGGTCTACACGAAGTGGGGCGAGGCGGCGAAGTCGGCGATCGGCATCCAGCTCAACTACCAAGCCATCGGATCGGGCGGCGGACAGAACCAGATCCTGAACCGCACGGTGGATTTCGGGGCCTCCGATGCTCCAATGGACCCGGCGAAGCTGCGCACCGGCAACCTGCTCCAGTTCCCGACCGTGATGGGCGCCGTGGTGCCGATCGTGAACGTGCCGGGCGTGGAGATGAACAAGCTGAAGCTGACCGGAGATCTGTTGGCCGCGATCTATCTCGGCACGGTCACGATGTGGAACGATCCGAAAATTGCCGCGCTGAACCCAGGCACGAGCCTGCCCAGCCTGGCGATCGCCCCTGTCTACCGGGCCGACGGCTCCGGCACGAGCTTCGTCTATACGTCGTATCTTTCTGCCGTGAACCCGGAGTGGAAGGACAAGGTGGGCGCGGCGACCTCTGTCAGCTGGCCGACCGGCGCCGGGGCGAAGGGGAACGACGGCGTTGCCGCGACCGTTCACAACACGAAGGGCGGGATCGGCTACGTGGAGAACGCCTACGCGACGGAGAACCACCTGGTTACCGCGCAGCTGAAGAACAAGGCGGGGCAGTTCGTGACGCCCTCGATGGATACGTTCTCGGCCGCGGCGGGCGCCGGCGATTGGGGGAACGCACAGAACTTCGCCGTCAGCCTGATCGATCTGCCGGGCGACAAGAGCTGGCCGATCGTGTCGGCCACTTTCATCGAGCTGCCGAAGAATCCGGCCGATCCAGCGCGCAGCGCCAACGTGATGAAGTTCTTCGACTGGGCCTACAAGAATGGGTCGGCGATCGCCACGCAGCTCGAATACATTCCGCTGCCAGAATTGGTGCAGAACGCCGTCCGCGCCAAATGGCACAGCGAGGTCATGGGACCGAACGGCAAGGCGATCGAGTGACGCCGGATTGAGGGTGGCAGTGAGACGATGAGCGGCGTCGCCGCAACCAGCGGAGCGAGGCGGACCACGGGTGTCGGCGACGCGGTGTTCGCGACGCTGACCCGGGTTGCCGGCGCCTTCGTGCTGGTGCTGCTCGGCGCCATCATCGTCGAGTTGTTCATCGGCGGTTGGCCGGCGTTCCGTGCGTTCGGTCCGGGTTTTCTGACCTCGTCGATCTGGAACCCGGTGACCAACAAGTTCGGTGCGGCCGTCGCCGTCTATGGCACGGTGGTGACCTCGATCCTGGCGCTCATCCTCGCCGTGCCGCTGTCGTTCGGCATCGCATTCTATCTCACCGAGCTGGCGCCTGACTGGTTCCGCCGGCCGGTCGGCACCGCCGTCGAGTTGCTGGCCGCCGTCCCGTCCATCATCTACGGGATGTGGGGTTTTTTCGTCATCGTGCCGTTCATGGCGCAGTACATCCAGCCCTGGATCATCGGGACGATAGGCGCTGTCCCGTTGATCGGAGCCCTGTTCAAAGGGCCGCCGTTCGGCACCGGCATATTCACCGCCGCCTTCATCCTGGCGATCATGGTCATCCCGTTCATCGCCGCCACGATGCGGGACGTGTTTCTGACGGTGCCGGCGGTGTACAAGGAATCCGCCTACGGCGTCGGCTGCACCACCTGGGAGGTGGCGCGCTCCATCGTATTGCCGTACACGCGCTCGGCGGTGGTGGGCGGCATCATGCTCGGGCTCGGCCGCGCCCTGGGCGAGACGATGGCCGTCACCTTCGTCATCGGCAACACCAACCGGATTTCACCGAGCCTGTTCGGCCCGGGCAACACGATCGCATCGCTGGTCGCGCTCGAGTTTCCCGAAAGCCAGGAGGGCAGCTTGCAACTCGCCTCGTTGCTGGCGCTCGGCTTTCTCCTGTTCGTGATCTCCTTTATCGTGCTGGCGATCTCCCGCCTGCTGCTGCGCCCTCGGCTGCGGGTGTAGGAAAGTCGCATGAGCGCCAGCATCGCCGCCTCGCACCCCGGTCCCGCCAAGGACATTGCGGTGGCCGGTCGCCTCGGGCGACGCCGGCATCGAGTAAACCTCGTCGTCAAGGCGCTTTGCGTGCTGGCGACCGCCATCGCCCTGGTGCTGCTGGCGAGCATCCTGTTCACGCTGCTGTATCTCGGCCTAGGCGGTTTGTCGGCGCGGGTGTTCACCGAGGTCACGCTGCCGCCGGGCTCGAACGGCGGCCTGTTGAACGCGATCGTGGGGAGCCTCATCCAGACGGCGCTCGGCACCCTGATCGGCACGCCAATCGGTCTGCTCGTCGGCACCTATCTTGCCGAATACGCGCACGGCTCGCCGCTCGGGCAGGCCGTGCGCTTCGTTTCCGACGTGCTGCTGTCGGCGCCCTCGATCCTGATCGGCCTGTTCGTCTACACGCTTGTCGTGCAGCCGGCCGGCGGGTTTTCCGGCATCGCGGGCTGCCTGGCGCTCGCCGTCATCGTCATCCCGATCGTGGTCCGCACCACGGAGGACATGCTGCATCTCATTCCGGTTGCGCTGCGCGAGGCGGCCGTGGCGCTCGGCGCACCGAAATGGAAGATGATCCTGCAGGTCTGCTATCGCGCGGCGCGTCAGGGGATCGTGACCGGCGTGCTGCTCGCCCTGGCGCGCGTCGCCGGCGAGACGGCGCCGTTGCTGTTTACCAGCCTCGGCAATCTCAACTGGTCGGTCAGCCTCGGCAAGCCGATGGCCAGCCTGCCGGTGACGATCTATCAGTACGCCGGCTCGGCGTTCGCGGACTGGGTGCAACTCGCGTGGGTTGGCGCCCTGCTGATCACCGCCGGAGTGCTGGCGATCAACATCCTCGCCCGTAGTCTACTGCGCGGCCGGAACTGAACAGGGAAGCGGATGAGCGCGACGCAGGATCTGACCGGGGCACGCCAGCACAGCCTGAACAGCATGAGCGGCGCGACGATGCAGGCCGACGGAGCGCTCAACCCGGCGCGCGTGGCGCTCCGCAACCTCGATTTCTACTACGGCAGCGTGCGGGCGCTGAAGGGCATCGACCTCGACTTTCCCGGCCGGCAGGTCACCGGCCTGATCGGGCCTTCCGGCTGCGGCAAATCGACGCTGCTCCGCGTGCTGAACCGGATGTACGATCTCTATCCGGGGCAGCGGGCCACCGGCGAGGTGCTGATGGATGGCGAAAACATCATCACACCCGGCGTCGACGTGAACGCCTTGCGCTCGCGCATCGGCATGGTGTTCCAGAAGCCGACGCCGTTCCCGATGTCGATCTATGACAACATCGCGTTCGGCGTGAAGCTGCACGAGCGACTGTCGAGGGCGGCCATGGACGAGCGCGTCGAGTGGTCGCTCAGCCGCGCGGCGCTCTGGGGCGAGGTCAAGGATCGGCTGAGCAGCTCCGCGATGGGACTTTCCGGTGGCCAGCAGCAACGGCTGTGCATCGCCCGCACGATTGCCGTCCGCCCCGAGGTGATCCTGCTCGACGAGCCGACCAGCGCGCTCGACCCGATCAGCACGCTCAAGATTGAGGAACTGATCGACGAGCTGAAGCACGATTTCACCATCGCCATCGTGACCCACAACATGCAGCAGGCCGCGCGCTGCGCCGACCAGGTGGCGTTCTTCTATCTCGGCGAGCTGATCGAGGTCGGCACGGCGGCCGGGATGTTCACGGCGCCGAAGCAGCAACGCACGCAAGAGTACATAACCGGCCGGTTCGGCTGAAAGACATCCATGTCCGGAACCACAGCATCGGCGACCACGGCGGGACACATCGTGAAGAGCTACGAACAGGAACTCAACCGCCTGCGCAACCTGATGACGGAGATGGGGGGCATCGTCGAGAACCAGGTGGCGCTGGCGGCGCAGTCGATCATCACCCGGGATTCCTCGATGGCGACGAAAGTGATGGAGGAGGATCCGCGCGTCGACGCGCTGGAGCGTCAGGTCGAGCAGTTCGTCATCCGCCTGCTCGCTTTGCGCCAGCCGGTCGCCGGCGACCTGCGGCAAATCGTCGCGGCGCTGAAGATGACCGGCGATCTCGAGCGCATCGGCGACTACGCGGCCAACGTCGCCAAGCGCAGCATCGTGCTCGACCAGTTCACCATGCCCTACAGCCTCGGCGGGCTCGCCCACATGGCGCGCCTGGTGCAGGAGAACCTCAAGACGGTGATCGACGCGCTGGGCGGGAGCGATACCGACAAGGCGATCGAGGTCTGGCGTTCGGATCAGGCGATCGACGATCTCTACAACACCATCTTCCGCGAACTCGTCACCTATATGATGGAGGATCCGCGCAACATCACGCCGTGTACGCATCTGCTGTTCATCGCCAAGAATCTGGAGCGCATCGGCGACCACGCGACCAACGTCGCCGAGACCGTCTACTACGCGGTGAGGGGCGAGAACCTGCCGGAAGCCCGCCCGAAGGGTGACATGTCCGCCTACACCGTGGTCCGGCCACGCGAGTGAGCATTTCAGGTCCCATGCAGAACGGGAGACTTTTTCGATGCC
Organism: uncultured Alphaproteobacteria bacterium; assembly: GCA_963719345.1. Classification (GTDB taxonomy): domain Bacteria; phylum Pseudomonadota; class Alphaproteobacteria; order Acetobacterales; family Acetobacteraceae; genus CAVRCA01. The sequence goes on along the minus strand of CAVRCA010000001.1, from coordinate 967,985 downwards.
TGAGGCGGTGAGTAATCCTGCCAAGCCGCTCGTGCTGGTCGTCGAGGACGAGGCGGCGCTGGCCACCATGCTGCGCTACAACCTGGAGAAGCAGGGGTTCCGGGTCGACGAGGCGGTGGACGGCCAGGAGGCGCTGACCCGGATTTCCGAGGCGCAGCCCGACCTCGTGCTGCTCGACTGGATGCTGCCGGCGATGTCCGGCATCGAGGTCTGCCGCCAGATCCGTCGCCGCCCGGCCACCCGGGACCTGCCCGTCATCATGGTCACGGCGCGGACCGAGGACCACGATGCCGTCCGTGGCCTCAACACCGGGGCCGACGATTACATCACCAAGCCGTTCAGCATGGAGGCGCTGCTCGCCCGCATGCGCGCCCTCTTGCGCCGGTCCAATTCGGTGCCGGTGAAGGGACAGCTGACGTTCCACGACCTCGCGATGGATCTCAGCGCCCACCGGGTGCAGCGCAACGGCCGACCCGTCCACCTCGGCCCGACCGAGTTCCGTCTGCTGGAGTTCCTGATGCAGCACCCGAGGCGCGTGTTCTCGCGCGAGGAGCTGCTGGATGCGGTGTGGGGTCCCGACATCCACGTCGAGCCGAGGACCGTCGACGTCCACATCCGGCGACTGCGCAAGTCGATCAACGGGACCGACGAGCTGGACATCGTGCGCACCGTGCGCGCGGCGGGATACGCCCTCGACACCGACTCGGTTTAGCTCACGATCCTGTGCGCCGTGGCGACTCGACCGTCCGGCGGCCGGGACGCATCATCGCCGGCCGACGCGCGGCGATGTATGTGGCCGCGCACAGCGTCAAGGAAGTATGCGATGTATCCGAACGTCAACCTGTTCATTGATGGCGCGTGGAGTCCCGCGGCGTCCGGCAACACCATTCCGGTCGTCAACCCGGCGACCGGCGACACGATCGGCAGCGTCGCGCACGCCGAGCGGGCGGACCTGGATCGGGCGCTGGAGGCGGCGGAGAAGGGTTTCAGGACCTGGAGCAAGGTGTCGGCCTTCGACCGGTCCAAGCTGATGCGCCGGGCGGCCGACCTGCTGCGCGAGCGCGCCGACCAGATCGGCCGTCTGATGACGATGGAACAGGGCAAGCCGCTGCCCGAGGCGAAGGGCGAGACGTTGGCGGGCGCCGACGTGATCGACTGGTTTGCCGAGGAGGCCCGCCGGACCTATGGGCGGGTGATCCCGGCGCGGGCCGCCGGGGTCTATCAGCTCGTCATCAAGGAGCCGGTGGGACCGGTCGCGGCGTTCACGCCGTGGAATTTTCCCATCAACCAGGTGGTCCGCAAGCTGTCCGCGGCCCTCGCCGCCGGCTGCTCGATCATCGTCAAGGCTCCCGAGGAGACGCCGGCCTCGCCCGCCGAACTCATCCGGGTCTTTGTCGATGCCGGGGTTCCGGCTGGCGTGGTCAATCTGGTCTACGGCGTCCCCGCCGAAATCTCGGAATACCTCATCCCGCATCCGGTAATCCGCAAGATCTCGTTCACCGGCTCGACCGCGGTCGGCAAGCACCTCGCCGCGCTGGCCGGCCAGTATATGAAGCGGGCGACGATGGAACTCGGCGGCCACGCCCCGGCCATCGTGTTCGACGACGCCGACGTCGATGTCGCGAGCAAGCTGCTGGCCGGCGCCAAATACCGCAACGCCGGGCAGGTGTGCGTCTCGCCGACCCGGATGCTGGTGCAGGAATCGGTCTACGAGAGCTTCGTCGACAAGTTCGTCACCATGACGAAGTCGGTGAAGGTGGGCGACGGGCTGGAGGCCGGCACCAACATGGGGCCGCTCGCCAACAGTCGCCGGGTGACCGGAATGGAGGGCTTCATCGCCGATGCCGTGAAGACCGGGGCGCAGCTGCGCACCGGCGGCAGCCGGATCGGCAACAAGGGCAATTTTTTCGAGCCCACCGTGCTGACCGACGTTCCCCGTGACGCCCGCGTGATGACCGAAGAGCCGTTCGGACCGCTCGCGATCATCAACTCTTTCCGCTCCTTCGACGACGTGGTGGAAGAGGCGAACCGGCTGCCGTACGGCTTGGCCGCCTATGCCTACACCAAGTCGGCGCGCACGGCCTCGGCGATCGCGGCCGCCGTCGAGACGGGCATGATGGCGATCAATCATCACGGACTGGCGTTGCCGGAGGTCCCGTTCGGCGGGGTCAAGGATTCCGGCTATGGCTCGGAGGGCGGCTCGGAGGCGATCGAGAGCTACCTCAACACGAAGTTCGTCACCCAGGCCTGACGGACTGGCGCGGGCGCCGCAGGGCGCCTGTCTCAAATCGCCGTGGGTCGGGACGCCCGCCAGTTGAATCTGGCGGGTTCGTCTCATCTCCCGGACCAAGGCTGCGGCAGGAAGAGCACATGACGACACCCCGGGTCGGCCGGCGCGGCATCCTGGGCGGGACCGCAGCCGGTCTCGCCACCCTGCCTCTGGCTGCCCGGTCCGCGCCGCCCGAGGCGCCCGCCTCTCCCAAAGCCTCCGATCCGCCGGCTCCTGTCCGCACGCCGGAGATGCAGGACATCGTGCTCCAGGTGAATGGGCGGCGCGTCGCCCTCACCATCGAGCCGCGCACGTCGCTGCTCGATGCGCTGCGCGAGCAGGCCGGCCTCACCGGCACCAAGAAGGGCTGCGACCGCGGCTCGTGCGGCGCCTGCACCGTGCATCTTGACGGCAAGCGGATCGTGTCGTGCCTGGCGCTGGCCGTGCGGTGCCAGGGTCGCGCGATCACCACCGTCGAGGGTCTTGGCGGCGACGGGTTGCACCCGGTCCAGGCCGCCTTTCTCGCGCATGACGCCTTTCAGTGCGGCTACTGCACGCCCGGCCAGATCATGTCCGCCGCGGCGCTGCTCGAGGAGGGCCATGCCGGTTCCCCCGACGAGATCCGTGAGTGGATGAGCGGCAACATCTGTCGCTGCGGCGCCTACCCCAACATCGTCGCGGCGATCGAGGCGGCTGCCTCGGAGGGCTGAAATGCAGAACATCACCCTCGTTCGCCCCGTCGACATGCAGGCCGCCGCCGCTGCTGCGACCGAGCCCGACACGGCGTTCATCGCCGGCGGCACCGATCTGATGCAGTTGATGAAGCAGGAGGTCGAGCGCCCGACCCGCTTGATCGACCTCGAGGGTTTGCTGCCCGACGGGGTGGAGGTACGGCCCGAAGGCGTCCGCATCGGCGCGCTTGCCACCATGGCCGACGTCGCCGCGCACCCGGAGATACGGCGGAACTACCGCGCCGTCTCGGAGGCGCTGCTGTCGGCCGCATCGCCACAGGTTCGGAACATGGGGACGATCGGCGGCAACCTGCTGCAGCGGACCCGCTGCAATTATTTTCGCGATCCCGGGTTCGCCGCTTGCAACAAACGGGAGCCGGGGTCCGGCTGCGCCGCGCTGCACGGTGAGAGCCGACTGCTCGGCGTGCTGGGGACGAGCGACGCCTGCATCGCGACGCATCCGTCGGACATGCCCGTCGCGCTCGCGGCGTTCGACGCGACGGTGGAAATGCTGGCGCCGGACGGCACGCGCCGCCGCCTTCCAGTCCGCGAGTTCTACCGACTGCCGGGTGACACGCCACAGGTGGAGACAAACCTGCGGCCCGGCGAGCTGATCCTCGCCGTTCTGCTGCCGGCGAACGCGGCTGGGCGGCTCTCGCGCTACGTCAAGATCCGCGACCGCGCGAGCTTCGAGTTCGCCCTGGTCTCCTGTGCCGTCGTGCTGGACGTCGAAAACGGCAGGATCAGCGAGGCGCGCGTCGCGCTGGGCGGTGTGGCGCACATGCCCTGGCGCTCGCAGCCGGTCGAGGCGGCGCTGCGGAACCGCCCGGTCGCTGCAGAAACGTTTGCTGACGCCGCAAGCCGGGCAGGCGAGGGCGCGCGGCCAACCGAACACAACGCGTTCAAGGTCAAGCTGGCGCAGCGCGCCGTGCAGCGGGCGCTCGCGACGGCGACCGCGTAGGGGGCGGCGCAATGATTGTAGGACAACCGGTCAATCGCCTCGATGGTCGCCTGAAGGTTACCGGCGGAGCGCGCTACGCCGCCGAGTTTCCGGCTCGCGGCCTGGTTCACGCCGTTCTCGTCCAGAGCACGATCGCCGCCGGGAGCGTGCTTGCCGTCGATACGGCCGACGCCAAGCGACAACCGGGCGTGCTCGCGATCATCACGCCGGACGACGCGCCTCGCCTGCAGAGCAAGCACGCCTCCGAGCAGACGATCACCGCGCCGCTGCTGCAGGACAAGAACATCGTCTACAACGGCCAGCACGTCGCGGTGGTGATCGCCGATACCCTCGATCGCGCGCTCGAGGCGGCCGGAAGGGTGCGGGTGCAATACCGCCAGACCGAGGCGGTCACGGTGATGGACCAGGCGCTCGGTCAGGCGGTGACGCCCAAGCACTTCCGCAACGGCGAACGGCCGCCGGACAGTCGGCGCGGCGATCCCGACGCCGCCTTCGCAGCGGCACCGATCAAGCTCGACGTCACCTACACGACCCCGGTCGAGCACCACAATCCGATGGAGCCGCACGCCACGATCGCGGCGTGGGACGGCGACCGGCTCACCGTCTGGACGGCGACGCAAGGGATCAGCGGCGCCCAGAGCACGCTGGCCGCCCTGTTCGGCCTCGACCCCGCGAACGTGCGCGTCATCAGCCCGTATGTCGGCGGCGGGTTCGGCTGCAAGGGCAACACCTGGCCACCGGCGACGCTGGCCGCGATGGCGGCGCGCGTGGTCGGCCGGCCGGTGAAGCTCGTGCTCACCCGCCAGCAGATGTTCACCTCCAACGGCTACCGTCCGCGCACCATCCAGAAGCTGAAGCTCGCGGCGGCGACCGACGGCGCGCTGCTGGCGATGCGCCACGATGGCCTGTCGCAGATGTCGCAGCCCATCCTGGGCGAATTCGTCGAGCCGGTCGCACTCGCAACCGAGATGCTGTACGCGTGTCCCAACGTCGCGGTCAGTCACCGCATCGTGCCGGTGAACCAGGGCTTGCCGACCTACATGCGCGCACCCGGCGAATTGTCCGGCGTGTTCGCGCTCGAATCGGCGATGGACGAGCTGGCGGTCGCGCTCAGGATGGACCCCGTTGAGCTGCGGCTGCGGAACTACGCCGAGACCGATCCGCACGAGGGAAAGCCGTTCAGCTCCAAGCGGCTGCGGGAGTGCTATGCGCAGGCGGCGGCGGCGTTCGGCTGGAGCCGGCGCAACCCGGCGCCGCGTTCGATGCGGGACGGGCGTTGGCTGGTCGGGCTCGGGATGGCGACAGCGACGTATCCGAACAATCGCCGCCCGGCGGCGGCGCGGGTCCGCCTCGGCGCCGATGGCACGGCGCTGGTGCAGTCCGGCACGCAGGACATCGGCACCGGGACGTACACGGTGATGGCGCAGGTCGCGGCCGACGAGCTTGGACTGCCGCTGTCGCGCGTGCGCTTCGAGCTCGGCGACACCGACTATCCGAAGGCGCCGGTTTCCGGCGGTTCCTCGACCGTGCCGAGCGTGTCTCCGGCCGTCGTCGCGGCTTGCACGGCGGTCAAGGCGAAGCTGTTCGAGCTGGCGCTCGCTGATCCGCGCGCCGGCTTCCAAGGTGTTTCCGTCGCCGATCTGCGCTTCGAGAAAGGGGCCGTAGTCGGCCCGTCCGGCCGGGTGCGCGTGGCCGAGTTGCTGGCTCGGAAGAACCTGGAGTCCATCGAGGCGGCGGCGGAAAGCAAGCCCGGCGACGAGAAGAAACAGTATTCGCTGCACGCGTTCGGCGCCCAGTTCGCCGAGGTCCGCGTCGATCCGGACACGGGCGAGATCCGCGTCTCGCGCTATGTCGGGGCGTTTGACGGCGGGCGGGTATTGAACGCCAAGACCGCGCGCAGCCAGCTCATCGGCGGCATCACCTACGGCATCGGGATGGCTCTGCTGGAGGCGACCGAGATCGACGCGGAGACCGGGCGGATCGTCAACGCCAACATCGCCGAATACCTGGTGCCGGTGAACGCCGATGTCCCGGCGATCGAGACCATCCTGGTCGAGAGCGACGACCGGACCGGCAATCCGGTCGGCGTCAAGGGACTGGGAGAGCTGCCGATGGTCGGCACGGCGGCGGCGATCGCGAACGCAGTCTGGCACGCTACGGGCGTTCGTGTGCGGGATCTCCCGATCCGGCTCGAAGACGTGCTTACCTGACCGCTCAGCCGCGCAGCTTGAGGCGCTCGGCGATCACGAAATCCGCGCCGGGGTGCGACTGGGTGAACAGGCAGATGTCGTCCACGGTTCGCGGCAACGCCAGCGCCCGGGCGAAATGCGCCTCAGCGCGCGGTCGCCAGGTCGCGTGCTCGGCCGCATCGAGCCGGCGTGTCAGCGTCAGGTGGAAGAACCAGGTGCCGAACACGTACGGGTAGCCCCAGCGGGTCAGCTGGCCGTGCTCGGCGGCGGTCAACCCGGGGCGGCGTCGGCGCGCGAGTTCAGCCTCGGACGGCCGGGCACGGAACGGATCGAGCTCCGCCACCGCCTCGTCGGCGAGTGCCTGCAGGGGCGGGCAGGGCGCGGTCTCCCGCAAGGCCAGGAATCCGTGCACGTCGGTCACGGCGAGAAGCGGCAGCGCGAACGGCGCGGTGCGACCGGCAAGCTCCCGGCAGGCCGCCACGAGCCCGGACCAACTGCGACCTTCGGCGAGTCGCATCGGCGGCTTGAGGGTGGCGTGAAACCCGTAGACCCGTGGCTCGGCGGTGATCGTCTCGATGCCCTGCAGGTCGGGTTGCGGCGAGGGCGCGCCGCTCTCGGGATCGCGCCCGAGCCACGTCGCTCCGGCGGCGAACAGCGGATCGTCAGCGGCGGGCGCATAATATATCGCGACCCTCGCCTCGTCGGAGGCCGGCATCAGGCGACCCGTTCGCCGGCGCGCCATACCTCGCGGACGATCGGCAGACCCTCGTGGACCCGGACCCGGACCAGGTCGGCCCGCATCCCCGCCGCGATACGCCCCCGATCGACCAGTCCCACCATGCGCGCCGGGCGATCCGTAACCAGCGCTACGGCGTCGGGCAGGGAGATGCCGGCCTCGCGCGTGCATTGGAACGCGGCTTCGATCAGGCTCGCCGGGACGTAGTCGGAGGCGAATGCGTCGACCGCCGCGGCCCGCACCAGGTCGGCCGCAGCGACGTTCCCGGAATGCGAGCCGCCGCGGACGATGTTGGGGGCTCCCGCGATCACCTCCATGCCGGCCACCTTGGCCGCGGTCGCGGCGAGCATGGTGACCGGGAACTCGCTGATGCGGATGCCGTCGGCCTCGTTCTCGGCGATCTCCTCGGCGGTGCGGTCATCGTGGCTGGCAAGCGGGATGCCGAGCCCGGCGACGCGGGCCAGCAATGCCCGGCGGTTCGGGTCGCGATGTCGCTCGCGCTGCTCCAGCAGGACCGCGATGTGCTGCTCGACGTATTCCGCCGTCACCCCGCCTTCCTTAACCCGCAGCGCCTTGTAGCGCGTCACGTCCGAATACTGGCCGACTCCCGGGCTGTGATCCATCAGGCTGATCATCCGCACGCGCGGATGCTCGGCGACCGGCTCGAGCAGCCCCAGCATGTCGGCCGCCGGCAGCTCGCAGCGCAGGTGCAGGAAGTGCTCGGCCTTGAGCAGGCCGGTGCCGCCCAGCGCGTCGAGATCGGCGACCCCCTCGCGGAAGGTGCGCATCCGGTCCTTGTCGAAACCGAGATTGCCCAGGCACAGCGCGTCCAGGACCGTCGTGACGCCGGCCGCGGCGCACTGGGCATCGTGCGCGACGAGCGCCGAGCGGGATGGCCAGCGCGCGTTGCTCCGCGGATGCACCTGCCGCTCGAGATTGTCGGTGTGGACGTCCACCACGCCCGGGATGAGATAGTCGCCGTCGAGGTCGAGCGCCGGCGGCTGGGTCGAACCACCGGGATCGACCGCACCGATCCGGCTGCCCGTCAGCGTCACGGTCCCCAAAACCACTTGGTCGGCGAGCACAATACGGGCGTTGGTCAGGAGCAAGTCTGGGCTCATGCGGCGTCCTGCAGCGGCGAGACCTCGAATAGACGATCGGCGGCGGTCGTGTGAACCTTCGCGTCCGGAAATACCCGACGCACCGCATCGTGGGTCCCCTGGATCGGCAATGAAGCCACAGATCAGGTTAACCCTTTGCTGCCCTGCCGCTGAAAACTCTCCGCCCGTTTAAGTTCAGGTCAGGCGGACGGCGACGTAGCTGCCGGGGGCGTCCTCGATCGGCGCGAGCTTGCCGTCGCCGGGGATGCGCGCCTTGACCCGCCGTTTGTCGAGCGCCGTTACCCAGTGTTGCCAGTCCGGCCACCAGGAGCCGGCCATCTCGGTCGCGCCCTCGAACCAGGCCTCCGGGTCCGGCGGCAGGTCGTCGTTGATCCAGTGGTTGTATTTGCCGCTCTCGGGCGGATTGACGACCCCGGCGATGTGCCCCGAGGCGGCCAGCACGAAGCGCTTCGGGCCGCCCAGCAGCTGAGTGCCGCGATAGGTGGATTTCCACGGCGCGATGTGGTCCTCGCGCGTCGACAGGAAATAGGACGGCGTGCGGATCCGCTCGAGGTCGATCGGCACTCCGCCAAGCGTGATGCCGCCCGGCTGCGCCAGCAGGTTCTGCTGATACATGTTGCGCAAGTAGAAGCTGTGCATCTTCGCCGGCATCCGCGTCGAATCGCTGTTCCAGTACAGCAAATCGAACGGAAAGGGCTCGTTGCCCATGAGGTAGTTGTTGACGACGAACGACCAGATCAGGTCGTTGGCGCGCAGCATGTTGAACGTCGTGGACATCTCGCTGCCCTCGAGGTAGCCGCGCTGGTTCATCTTCTCCTCGAGTGCGCTGAGCTGCTCCTCGTCGATGAACACCCCGAGTTCTCCCGCGTCGCGGAAGTCGGTCAAGGTCACGAAGAACGTCGCCGACTTGATGCGATCGTCGTTCTTGACCGCGTTGCGGGCGAGCGTGCTGGCCAGCAGCGTGCCGCCCAGGCAGTAGCCGATCGCGTTCACCTCGACCTCGCCGGTGGCGGCCTCGATCGCATCGAGGGCGGCGAGGTAGCCCTCCGTCATGTAGTCCTCGAAACTCTTCTCGCTGAGCCGCTCGTCCGGGTTGACCCAGCTGATCACGAATACCGTGTGACCTTGCGCGACCGCCCATTTGACTAAGCTGTTCCGCGGCCGGAGGTCGAGGATGTAGAACTTATTGATCCAGGGCGGCCCGATCAGCAGCGGCCGCTTCAGCACCGTCTCGGTGGTCGGGTTGTATTGGATCAGCTGCATCAGATCGTTCTGGAACACCACTTTCCCGGGTGTTATGGCGATGTTCTCGCCGAACTTGAATGCCTCGGTATCCGTCATCTTGATGCGCAGCTGGCCCTTGCCGCGCTCGAGATCGGCCAGCAGGTTGTTCAAGCCCTTGAGAAGATTTTCGCCGCCGGTCTCGGCCGTCTTGCGCAGCACCTCGGGGTTGGTGAACAGGAAGTTGCTTGGGCTCATCGCGTCCATGAACTGACGCGAGTAGAAATCGACCTTCTGGGCCGTCTTCGCATCGAGCCCATCGACATGGGTCACCACGTCGTTCACGTAGCGCGCCGACAACAGGTAGGTTTGCCGGATGAAGTCGAACACCTCGTTGTCGCGCCAGGCGTCGTCACGGAAGCGGCGGTCGCTCGAGGGCGCGTCGATGACCGGCTTGGCGTCGATGCCCATCATCTTGCGCGCGGTGTTCTGCCACAACGTCAGGTAGTCCTGCCAGAAGCCGATCTGTGCCTGCATGAGCTTGCCTGGATTGGCCATCAGCTTGGCCGTCATCTCGGCGAAGGCGGCGCCGATGTTGAGCGGATCGGGGTTGCTCTGTCCCGGCGACTGCCGCCTGAGCCACTCGCTGACGATGCGTTGGGACCGCTCCGCGACGTCCGCCATCGAGCGCGTGATGACCGCCGGGTCGGGCAGTTTGAACTCCTGCTTCTCGGGCTTTTCCTGCTCTGCCATTGGGACGTCCTTTCCGTGCGCACCACTGCACGCTAAACGAACGCGCGGTGAGGCGGGTCCGACCTATGACATGCAGAAACGGGGCGCAACCTCTCGGGATAGGCAACACCCGAAGGGCTGACCGGCGAGAACCGAGCCCGGACCACGCTTGCATGCTGTCGGTTCGCAGGCGCTGTGAGCGGCTGATCGCTACGGTACCGGTCGCGACGGTACTGGCGGGCAGCCTGTCCGCCTGCTCCGCGCTGCCGGGGTCCTATAATCCGGTGGAGTGGTGGCGCGGCCTGCAGGGTGGGGCGATCGCGGAGCAGCGGCCGCCGCCGCCCGGGGCGGACCAGCCCTATCCCAATCTCGCCAGCGTACCGAGCCGGCCCGCCCCTCCAGACATGAAGCTGCATCAGCAGATCGCCGATGCGTTGGCCACCGATCGTGCCACCGCCCGGCGGGACGCCGAGGCAGCCCCGTTGCGGGCGCCGACCAGGAACGGCGCGGCCGCGACGACCGGGTCGCCGCTGGCGTTCGCCGGGGGCTCGCCGCCGCAGCCGCCCGCCGCCGCTCCGGCTGATACGGCGAGCGCCTCGCTGGCGGCCGCCACCGCGCCTCCCGCGCCGCCGGCCGCCACGCCGACTGGCACCACGCCACCCACCACGGCGGCGGCTCCCGCGCCGGCTGCCCCGCCGGTCTCCGTTGCGGCTTCGCCGGCTGTCTCGGGGGCAGCCCCAGGGGCGGGCAAAACGACTGGGGCGGGGTCAAATCCTGTGCCGGCCGACCAAGGCGGCCAGGCATCGCTGGCTCCGCCGGCGAGTGCCGACGACGCCCAAGCCGCGCCGAACGGGATGCCGGCCTTCGCGGCGGCTCCCCCGGCGCCTCCCCGTCTTCCCGGCGCGCCCTCGGCCAACAACGCCGGGCGGAGCGCGTCCGTCGATGCTGCGCCGCCCGCCGCGCCACCGGCTCCGGCAGAACCCCGGCAGGTCGGCGACACCGTGCCGATCGCCTTTCCGGCCGGGTCCGCGGATTTGCCGGCCGACGGGGCGACGGCGCTCCGAAAACTGGCCGCCGGGCGGCACAACGCCGCCGTGATGGTCAGCGGGTTCGGCGAGGCCGCCTCCCCGGACCCGCGGGCGCAGTCAGGCGCGCTCACCCTGGCGCTCAACCGGGCCGAGGCCATGGCGGCGGCGCTGTCGCGGGCGGGGGTGCCGGCCGGCTCGGTGCGGGTGGACGCGCAAGCCGCCGGTCGCGGCGGGGCCGCCCGTCTGGTAGAATAATCCCCCTCTCACGAAAGACTCCGATGTCCGACGACTTCCACCGTATCCGCCGCCTGCCCCCTTACGTGTTCGCCGAGGTGAACTCGGCCAAGGCACGGGCGCGGGCCGCCGGGGAGGACGTGATCGACCTCGGCATGGGCAACCCCGACAGCCCGACGCCGCCGCACATCGTCGCCAAGCTGGTCGAGGCGGTGCAGGATCCGCGCACCCACCGCTATTCCGTCAGCAAGGGCATCCCAGGCCTGCTCCGCGCCCTGGCCGCCTACTACGCGCGCCGGTTCGCCGTGGCCCTCGACCCGGAGACCGAGGTGATCGCCACCCTCGGCTCGAAGGAGGGGCTGGCCAACCTCGCCGCCGCCATCACCAGCCCGGGCGACACCATTCTGGTGCCGAACCCGTCCTACCCGATCCACCAATTCGGCTTCATCATCGCCGGCGCCTCGGTGCGTAGCGTGCCCGCCATCCCCGACCAGGACATGCTGCGGGCGCTCGACCGCGCGGTGCGGCACTCGGTGCCCAAGCCGACGGCGCTGATCGTCAACTTCCCGTCCAATCCCACCGCCTATCTCGCCGACCTCGACTTCTACCGCGAGATCGTCGCGTTCGCCCGCCGGCATGAGCTGTGGATCATGTCGGACCTCGCCTACGCCGAAATCTACTTTGGCGACGCGCCGCCGCCCTCGCTGCTGCAGGTGCCGGGAGCGAAGGACATCGCCGTCGAGTTCACCAGCCTGTCCAAGACGTACTCGATGCCGGGCTGGCGCGTCGGGTTCGCGGCCGGCAACCCGCGCCTGATCACCGCGCTCACCCGCATGAAGTCGTATCTCGACTACGGCGCGTTCACGCCGATCCAGGTCGCCGCCGTCGCCGCCCTGAACGGGCCGCAGGATTGCGTGCAGCAGACCCGGGAGATGTACCGCGAGCGCCGCGACGTGCTGATCCGCGGGCTGCAATCGGCCGGATGGGACGTGCCCAGCCCGCAAGGTTCGATGTTCGCCTGGGCGCCGATCCCGCCGCGCTACGCCGATCTCGGCAGCGTCGAGTTCAGCAAGCTGCTGCTCGCCCGCGCGAAGGTGGCGGTCGCGCCGGGCATCGGGTTCGGCGAGCATGGCGAGGGGTTCGTGCGCATCGCGCTGGTCGAGAACACCCACCGGCTGCGGCAGGCGGTGCGCAGCATCCGGGCCTTCCTGCAATCGGACAATGGCTCGCCCGCCGAGCCGGTGCTGAGCGCCGCCTCGGCATGATCCGTCCGCTCTCCGTCGCGGTGGCCGGCCTCGGCACGGTCGGCGCCGGCGTGCTGGCCGTGCTGCGCGACAATGCCGACATCGTCACCGCCCGCGCCGGCCGGCCGATCGCCGTCACCGCCGTCTCGGCCCGCGATCGCACCCGCGACCGCGGCATCGATGTCGGCGGGCTGCGCTGGTACGACGACCCGGTGGCGCTCGCTGCCGACCCGGGCGTCGACGTGGTGGTGGAGGTGATCGGCGGCTCCGAGGGGCCGGCGCGCCAGCTCGTCGAGGCGGCGCTGGAAGCGGGCAAGCCGGTCGTCACCGCCAACAAGGCGCTGCTGGCGGTGCATGGCGCCGAGCTTGCCGCGATCGCCGAGCGCGCCGGGGTAGCGCTGGCATTCGAGGCCGCGGTGGCCGGCGGCATTCCGGCGATCAAGGCGGTGCGGGAGGGCTTGGCGGCCAACCGCATCGGCCGCATCGCCGGCATCCTCAACGGCACCTGCAACTACATTCTCACCGTCATGCGCGAGCGCGGCCGGGAGTTTTCCGAGGTGCTCGCCGATGCCCAGAAACTCGGCTACGCGGAGGCCGATCCGTCGTTCGACGTCGACGGCATCGATGCCGCGCACAAGCTGGCGATCCTGGCGGCGCTGGCGTTCGGTCGCCCGGTGGCGTTCGATGCGGTGCATGTCGAGGGTATCCGGCGGGTCTCGGCGCTCGACATCGCGTTCGCCGGTGAGCTCGGCTACCGCATCAAGCTGCTCGGCATCGCGCGGCGGACGGAACACGGCATCGAGGCGCGCGTGCATCCGTGCATGGTGCCGCAGGCATCGCCGATCGCGCGGGTGGACGGCGTGTTCAACGCCGTGGTCGCCGAGGGCGATTTCGTCGGCCGCGTCATGCTGGAGGGCAGGGGAGCCGGTGCCGGGCCGACCGCCTCCGCCGTGGTCGCCGACCTGATCGACATCGCGCGCGGACCGCGCGACCCCGGTCTGGGGGGCTGCGTCCGGTGCGCTCTCCGACGCACCGTCGGTACCGATGGCGGCGCATGTCGGCGCCTACTATCTGCGCCTGATGGTGGTCGACCGGCCGGGGGTGATCGCCGACGTGACGGCGGTGCTGCGCGACATCGGCATTTCGCTCGAAATCGATGTTGCAGCGGGGCCGCAGTCCTGGCGAGGCGGTGCCGGTCGTGCTGGTCACGCATGAAACCAATAAATCGGCGATGACCGCGGCGCTCGACCGGATTTCGGCGCTGGATGCCGTGCTGGAAGCGCCGACCATCATCCGCATCGAACCCGCCTGAGCGGGTATTTGGGAGAGAACCGATGAGCAACGCTGCGCCGTTCGACCCGGCAGCGGTCGTCGACCGCAATCTTGCGCTGGAACTGGTGCGCGTCACCGAAGCGGCGGCACTCGCCGCATCGAAGTGGATGGGGCGCGGCAAGAAGAACGAGGCCGACGGCGCGGCGGTCGAGGCGATGCGGAAGGCGTTCGACCACGTCGCGATCGACGGCACCGTGGTGATCGGCGAGGGTGAGATGGACGAGGCGCCGATGCTCTATATCGGCGAAAAGGTCGGCCACGGCGGGCCGGCGATGGACATCGCGGTCGATCCTCTGGAGGGCACCACCATCACGGCCAAGGGCGGCCCGAACGCGCTCGCCGTGGTGGCGCTGGCCGAGCACGGCAACTTCCTGCATGCGCCCGACATCTACATGGACAAGATCGCGGTGGGCGGCGGCTTGCCCGACGGCGTGATCGACCTCGATGCATCGCCCGCGGCGAACCTGCGCAATCTCGCGCAGGCCAGGAAGCGCGACATCTCCGACCTCGTGGTGTGCATCCTCGAGCGGGACCGCCACAAGGACCTGATCGCGGCGTGCCGGGAGGCGGGCGCCCGGATCATGCTGATCGGCGACGGCGACGTGGCCGGGGTGATCGCGACGGCCATGCCGAACACCGGGGTGGACATGTACATGGGTTCCGGCGGCGCGCCGGAGGGCGTGCTGGCGGCGGCGGCGCTGCGCTGCACGGGGGGCCAGATGCAGGGCCGGCTGATGTATGAGGACGAGGCGCAGATCGAGCGTGCGCGCAGCATGGGAATCGCCGACCCGCAGCGCAAATACTCGGTGGCCGAGATGGCGAAGGGCGACGTGATGTTCGCCGCGACGGGTGTCACCGAATGGCGCGATGCTCAACGGCGTGCGGCGACTGGGGCATGGCGCGGTTACGCAGTCGATCGTGATGCGCAGCAAGTCGGGCACCGTGCGCTACGTCGAGGCGCACCACAATTTCGACCGGAAAACCTGGTCGCCGTCGTCCTGATACGGAGACGGGGCTCGATGGATGGCATGACGGATGGGTCCGCGCTCGGCGTGGCGCGCAGCCTGAGCGGGCGGCGCTGGATCTGGCGCGAGGGCGAGCCGCGGATCGGCCTCGGGATCGCCCAGCGGCACGGCATACCGGAGATCATGGGACGACTGCTGGCGGCGCGCGGCATCGGGCTCGAGGAGGCGACGCATTTTTTGCAGCCGACCCTGCGGGCGCTGCTGCCTGACCCGTCGGTATTGGCGGACATGGACGCCGCCGCCGAGCGCATCGCCGGCGCGGTGGAGCGCGCCGAGACGGTGGCGGTGTTCGGTGACTACGACGTGGACGGGGCGTGCAGCGCCGCATTGATATTGACCCTGCTGCGCGAACTCGGCTGCCCGGTGCTGCACCACGTGCCCGACCGGCTCGCCGAAGGATACGGCCCGAACGCTCCGGCGCTGCGGAACCTGGTGCAGCGCGGGGCGACCCTTGTGGTGTGCGTCGATTGCGGCACGGCGGCGGCCGAGGCGCTGCACGCGGTGCATGGCCGGGCCGACGTGGTGGTGCTCGACCACCACAAGGCGGAAGGGCCGCCGCCGCCGATTTTCGCCACCGTGAACCCGAGCCGGCTCGACTGCGGCTCCGGCCTTACCCATCTCTGCGCCGCCGCCGTCGCCTTCCTCACCGCGGTCGCGACGGTGCGAACGCTGCGCCGGCGCGGCTTCTTTCAGGGGCGGCCGGAGCCCGACCTGCTCGGCCTGCTCGATCTGGTGGCGCTGGCGACGGTGTGCGACGTGATGCCGCTGATCGGCCTCAACCGCGCCCTGGTGTGCCAGGGGCTGAAGGTGATGGCACGACGCGCCCGGCCGGGGATCGACGCGCTGCTCGAAGTGGCGCAGACCCGCGACCATCCGACCGCTTTCACCTGCGGGTTCGGCCTCGGACCGCGGATCAACGCCGCCGGCCGGATCAGCCAAGCCGATCTCGGCCTGCGTTTGCTGTTGTGCGACGACGCGGTGGAGGCGCGCGCCCTCGCCCAGGTGCTCGACGCGACGAACAAGCAGCGCCAAGAAGTGGAGGCCGGAATGCTGGAGGCAGCGCTGCTGGCCGCCGAGGCGCAGGCCGCCGCGGGGCACCCGGCGCTGCTGGTCGCCGGCGCCGACTGGCATCCCGGGGTGGTCGGCATCGTCGCCGGCCGCATCAAGGAGCGGTTCAATCGCCCGACCTGCGTCGCCGCGCTGACGGACGGGATGGGCAAGGGCTCCGGTCGGTCGGTGGTCGGGCACGATCTCGGTGCGGCGGTGATCGCGGCGCGGCAGGCCGGCATTCTGACCACCGGCGGCGGCCATTCCATGGCGGCGGGATTTTCGCTCCGGGCCGAGCGGCTGGCCGATTTCCATGCCTTCCTCGATGAGCGGCTGGCGTCGGCTGCCGCGCTGCCCTCGGCCGCCGACCTCACCGTGGAGGGCGCGCTCGCGGTGCCGGGGGCGACGACCGAATTGGCGCAGCATGTCGGCCGGCTGGCGCCGTTCGGCAACGGCAACGAGGAGCCGGTGTTCGTGCTGCAGCGCGCCCGCGTGGTGCGCGCCGATCGGGTGGGCCGCGAGGGCACCGCGATCCGGGCGTTCGTGGAAGGCGAGGGCGGCGGCGTGCGGCTGAAGGCGATGCTGTTCCGTGCGCGCGAGGGCGCGCTGGCGGACGCGCTGCTGGGCGGCGGTGCGGCGTTGCACCTGGCAGGCCATCTGCGGGCGGAGGCGTGGAACGGCACGCTTAGCCCGGGCCTGGTCATCTCCGACGCCGCCCCTGCGTAGCCCGCGCCGGGCTACGCTTATCTGGCACGATCCCTACAGGCGGCGACCGTGCCTTGTCCGGAGACGTGGCCGCGTGGGCGCCGAAGGCGCGACGACGCTATTTGTCGTTGCTGATCAGCACGAATCCGCGCGTCCGGTTGCCGTTGTCGGAGTCGGGCGTGTTCATCGCCGAGAACAGGTCGCTGGCCGCCACCCATACGGGCGGATATTTGTAACGCGCCACGTCCAGGACAAGGAACCGGTCCGCCTGAGCATCATAGGCTGCGAGCGGGGAGATGTGTCCGCCCCGCTCCTGCCCGACCGCGCGGCGCAGATAGTTCACCAGGACGTAATGGTCCTTGACTGCCAGCGCGCGGCTGGCCGCGGCGCGGAAATCGTCGAGGTTGATGTCGCCGGCATGATGCACCTCCGCGCGCAATGCGAAAGTGCGCAGCAGGGCTGCGAGCTGGTCGAGCGTGATGCCCTGGCGCAAGATGACCGCTTGCGGCAGGACGGCCTCGGTCTGCTCGCCGAGCACGTTATCCTGGGTAAAGACCTGGTAGGGCTCGTAGGCGGGCGTGGACGGCGCCGGCGCCCCGAGCGCGTTGAGCACCATCACGATGGAGGCGACGCCGCAGAAGGACTGGGTTTTCTGGGTGACGAACTGGTTGCTCAGATCCCAATAGCTCTGCCGCGCCGGCGCTTCGAGCAGCATGTGCTCGCCGGCGTCGCTGTTCAGTGCAACCAGATTGTCCGGCAGCGGCAGCGTGCGGGCGAGCGTCGGACCGCAGAGCAGCAGGCCGGCGGTGAGGAGGGCGAGGAAGCCGCGGTATCCGTTCATTGCGTACAGCATTCAGATCGCGGCAACTGCGCCGCGGGCAGCGGCGACCTCGCGCCCGCGCCCACCCAGTTCCATGAATTCGGCAATATGCGGACGGCGCTCGATCTGCAGGCGATAGAGGGCGTGTGTGGCTTCGACCAGCGTGCCGTTGCGCCCCAGCATCGCGTCACCGATTTCGAGCAGCCGCAGGTTCGGCCAAGCCTTCTCCCGGATTCCATGCACCAGCATGAGAACCGCGTCGGCCGGCTGCTCCGGCAACGCCTGGGCAAGGATCAAGACCATCGACGCCGTAGAGCGGGAGATGCCGGCATGACAATGGACGAGCAGATGCGCGCTTGGAACCGGCTCGGCCAGGAGGTCGCGGCCGAGCGCCAGGATGCGTTCGACGTGCTCGCGCTGCGGCGCCAGGAGGCCGGGCGTCTCGTCGATGATGTCGTGGAAGCGCACTTCGACTTTTTCGTGCTCGCCGAACGCGCCGAAGGCTTCCGGCACCGGATGGTCGGGATCGAGGATCGACAGCACGTGGCTGGCGCCGGTGCTGCAATGTCCGGCCAGTTCCTCGATGCCGCAGACAGTGATGCCGAACGGAGAAGCTGCGGTGCTCATTGGGTCTGGTTCGCCTGTCCATGACCACCGCCACGCGGTGGGCAGCTGAAATCGCTGAGTTCCGCTCAGAGTGAGAGGTTATAGGCTGGCGGTCCGCGGATTTCACCCATGCAGGCGTGGGCCGCCCAAAAAGACGCTACTCGGCAGCCTGCATCATGGTCCCCAACTCGCCGGAGGTGATCGGCTCGCGGCGGATGAGCAGGAGGTAGATGAGCGCCGAGACCAGGCCGATCGCCGCGCTCACCAGGAGCGCAGGCACGAAGCTGCCGGTCGCCTGGACGATGAAGCCGGTGATCGTGGGCGCCAGCGCGCCGCCGAGGTAGCCGCCAAAATTCTGGATCGAGCCTAGGGAGGCGGTGCAGTTCGAGGGGGCGACCACGCTCGATAAGGCCCAGGACATCCCGCTCGCACTGGCACCGAACATCAGGGCCGCCGAGATGCAAACCACCGCGACGGTGTCGCTCGCCGCTTCCGCCGCGATGAAGGTGAACGTCGCCATGCCCAGCAGCCCGACGATGACCGGCAGCTTGCGGCTGTTCACCGGCGAGAACCCGGCCCGCATCAGCCGATCGGCGATCCAGCCGCCGCCGACGCTGCCGACCACCCCGAAGGCGAACGGGATGGCGGCGACGAACCCGGTCTTGGGGATCGACATGTGCCGCTGGATTTCGAGGTAGCCGGGCAGCCATGCCAGGTAGAGCCAGCCCATGTAGACGACGCCGAAGAAGCCAAGCACCAGCCCCCAGGTCGTGCGGAAGCGGAACAGTCCCGCCCACTCGCGAAACGTGATCCGATGCGCAACCGGGGCCTCCTCGGTCTCCGTCAGATACTGCTGCTCCGGTTCGGTGAACTGCGCCTCGGCGGCGTCGCGGTAGACCAGGAACCACACCGCGGCGACCACCAGGCCGACGATCCCCATGACCACGAACATCCAGCGCCAACCGAGGGTGAGCATAAGGCCGGTGAGAATGGGCGGCGCGATGGCGGGGCCAAGCGAGGAAGTGCAGTTCCAGATGCCGGTCGGCAGCCCGCGGTCGCGCACGTTGTACCAGTCCCGCACCACCCGAACGGCGGACGAGAACATCGGCGCCTCGCCGAGGCCCAGAAACACCCGGGCGATGGAGAACTGCCAGAAGCTGGTCACCAGGCCGGCAAAGGCTTGGGCAATGGACCATACCGCGAGACCGCCGCTGAGAAGCCGATGCGGGCCAACCCTGTCCACCAAGGCGCCACCCGGGAGCTGCGCGAAAGCGTAGGCCCACAGGAAGGCGGAGAGGAGCAGGCCCATGTCGGCGATCGACAGGCCAAGCTCTTGCCGGATGAGCGGGTTCGCGATCGAGAGAGTGGAGCGATCGAGGTAGTTCAAAGTGCCGGCGACCACCAGCATGGTGAGCGCCGAGCGCTGTGCCCGCCGGACACGGGGCGGCGCCTGAGTTCTGGCCATCTCTTCCTCCCGGAACCAAATGCTTTTGCTGGCACAATCGGCCAAGAAGGCGATCGGGGCAAACCGGCCGTTCGCAAGGCCGTCTCGCGGAGAAGGCGTGACGGGCCGATCGACCCGCATCCCCTGGTCGCGATCTCAGGGGCGCGGCCGTCAAGCAACCCTGAAATCCCCGCCGACGTTCCCCACGTTCGGCCTGAGATGAACTGCTCCGAGGTGCGTCATGCCAACCACCGCGTCCCACCTGATGTGGGCCGAGGCCGTCTCCGCGCTCGCCCGCATCGACCGCCTGCACCGGGATTTCTTCCGCCCGGATCCGAAAGGGTGGGAGCCGCCGGTCGACGTGCTGGAAGCGCAGGGCGAACTCGTCATCATGGCCGCACTCCCCGGCGTCCACGCGGACGAGGTCGAGATCGTGGTGCATGACGACAGCTTGGCGATCGTCGGCGTCCGACGCCTTCCCGCCTTCCTGCAGCGTGTCCGCGTGCTGCGCATGGAGTTGCCGCACGGCCGCTTCGAGCGGCGGGTCGCGATCCCGCCCGGGCGCTATGAGCTGACGCGGCGCGATCTCGCCGACGGGCTGCTCGTCGTCGCCTTGCGGAAGCTCGCGTGATGGACCGCGCCTCCAACCCCGACCGAGCAAAACGGCGACGAGCTGCTGCTTGTGCCGGTGCGCGACGTTGTGCTGTTCCCCGGTGTCGTGGTGCCGCTGAACGTGCCCCCCGGCACCGAGACGGCGTTGCAGGAAGCCGCGCGCGCCTCCCGCACCCTCGCCGTGGTGCTGCAACGCGACCCCAAGGTCGAATCTCCGGGTCTATCCGACCTCTACCCGATCGCCACCGAGGGCAGGCTGCTGCGCTACGTCGCCGGCCGGGACGGGATGCATCACGGGATCGTCCAGGGCATCGGCCGCATCCGGCTGCTCGACACCGTCGACGGCGCCGAGCCCCGCAGCGCTCGCGTCGAGCGTATCGCCGAGCCGGAAGCGACCGGCACCGAGATCGACGCGCGGTTTCACCAGTTGCGCGAGCGGGCTTTGGAGACGCTTAGCTTGCTCGAGCAGGCGCCGCCCGAACTGGCGGCGGCGGTCCAGTCGGTCGAGCAGCCCGGCCTGCTTGCCGACATGGTCGCCAGCCTGATGGACCTCGCCCCATCGGAAAAACAGGAGATCCTCGAGACGATCCCGCTGCCGGCCCGGCTGGATCGCGTTCTCTGGCGCCTCGCCTACCGGCTGGAGGTGCTGCGCCTGTCGGCCGACATCGGCAAGCGGACCCGCGAGACCATGGAGGGGCGGCAGCGCGAGTTCATGCTGCGCGAGCAGCTCAAGGCGATCCAGAAGGAGCTTGGCGAGGATGAGGGGGGGTCGCCCGAGCTGGCCGACCTGCGCCGCGCGCTGGACGAGGCGGGGTTGCCGGAGGAGGTGGGCAAGCAGGCCCAGCGCGAACTGCGGCGGCTCGAGCGCATGTCGGACGGCAGCCCGGAATCCGGCATGGTGCGGAGCTACCTGGAGTGGCTTTCGGAACTGCCGTGGAAGGCGGGGGACGAGCCTGCCATCGACATCGCCGAGGCCCGCCGGGTGCTCGACCAGGACCACCATGCTCTGGAAAAGATCAAGCGCCGCATCCTGGAGTTCCTGGCGGTCCGGAAACTCAATCCCGACGGGCGCGGGCCGATCCTCTGCTTCGTCGGGCCGCCCGGCGTCGGCAAGACCTCGCTCGGCCAGTCCATCGCTCGCGCCATCGGCCGGCCGTTCGTGCGGGTCAGTCTGGGCGGCGTGCACGACGAGAGCGAGATCCGCGGCCATCGTCGGACCTATATCGGCGCGCTGCCCGGCAACATCATCCAGGCGATCCGGCGCGCCGGATCACGCAGCTGCGTCATGATGCTGGACGAGATCGACAAGCTGGGCGGCGGCGGCTTCCAGGGCGATCCGTCGTCGGCGCTGCTGGAGGTGCTGGACCCCGAGCAGAACGCCACCTTCCGCGACGCCTATCTCGGCGTGCCGTTCGACCTCAGCCGGGTGTTGTTCATCGCCACCGCCAACCAGATGGACACGATTCCCGCACCGCTGCGGGACCGCATGGAGGTGGTGTCGCTGTCCGGCTACACCGAGGAGGAAAAGCTCGTCATCGCCCGCCGCTACCTCGTTCCCCGCCAGCTCGGGCGCAACGGATTGACCGCCGAGCAGGTCGAGATCACCGATGAGGCGCTGGCCGCCATCGTGCGCGGCTATACGCGGGAAGCCGGCGTCCGCAACCTGGAACGCGAGATCGGCGCGGTGCTGCGTAACGTCGCCGCTCGGGTCGCGGAAGGGCATGCCGGGACGGTGCGGATCGGCCCCGATGATCTCCCGTCCATCCTTGGCCCTGGGCGGTTCGAGCCGGAAGTGGCCGATCGCGTGGCCATGCCGGGGATTGCCACGGGACTCGCCTGGACGCCGGTCGGCGGCGACATCCTGTTCATCGAGAGCACGCGGATGCCCGGAAGCGGCAAGCTCATTCTGACCGGCCAGCTCGGCGACGTGATGAAGGAGAGCGCGCAGGCGGCGCTGAGCCTGTTGAAGTCGCGTGCCAGTGGCCTCGGGATCGAGGTCGGGCTGTTCGAGCGCAGCGACATCCATGTTCACGTGCCGGCGGGGGCGATCCCGAAGGATGGTCCCTCGGCCGGCGTGGCCATGTTCATGTCGCTGGCCTCGCTGATGATGGGCCGCGCGGTCGATCCGGCGATCGCGATGACGGGCGAGATCAGCCTGCGCGGCGTCGTGCTGCCGGTCGGCGGCATCCGCGAGAAGGTGGTGGCCGCCGAGCGCGCCGGCATCACGACGGTGATGCTGCCGGCGCGCAACCGGCGCGATTACGAGGATATCCCGGCCAGCGCGCGGGATCGGCTGGGCTTTGTGTGGCTGGAGACGGTCGACGACGCGATGGCAGCGGCGCTGATGGCGGAAACGGCCGAGAGCGGGTGACGCGTTGATCAGAACCGGTGGCCCATTGCCGAGGCCCACGGAAATGATGCGCCACTACTTCGGGACGCCCGTGCGGCCTTGTCAGGGCAGCACCCGCTCGCGCCAGATGCCACGGCAGTCCATCTCGTAGTCCAGGCCGACCACCGGCGGGTGGCAGAACTGCCATGTCAGGCCGTTCCGGGCGGCGGTGCGCGCGACCAGCAGCTCCTCGGCGAAGAACGGATGGATGTCGCGCACCGTATAGACCTGCACGGCGGTGGTGCCAGCCCAGCCCGCGTCGAGCAGGCCCATCCGCCGTTCCATCTCGCCCAGCACCCAGCGGGCCTTGGCGCGGAGCCCGGCGGGCGAGATGTCACCGGGCGCGATGATGTAGTCGCGGTAGTTGCTCTTGCCCTCCGGCGCCTCGGCGCTGCCGGCGATGGCGAAAGACGGTGGCGCCGCGGAGTCTCGCACCGTGAAGACGAAAGCGTGAAAAGAGGGCTCGGGTGGCGGCGCGATCTCAGGGCAGACATTGCTGCGGGCCACTGGGTTCAGCCCGCCCTCGCGGAACACGCCCCACTCCGCCAGCACCCCGCCGTAGACGTGATTGAAAGCGGCAAAGGTCTCCTCGGTGAAGGGCGCGGGCGAGCGCAGCTCGCAGCCGGCAAAGGCGGCTTTCGGCCGGCCGGCCGCCTCCAGCAGCTCGGCGATGCGGGCGAAGCCGCGCATCAGCGGCACCGGCTCGGTGAAGCGGACGCGCTCGAGGGTAAAGCCCGGCTCGGCGGCGACGCCGGCGCTGTATTGGTAGACGCCGGGGATGAAGCGGAATCCCCCCTCGGGGACGGTGCGGGTCGCGGTCATTCGGTCACCCAGATCCATTTTGCTCGATGGTGCGGGCGAGGCGGGCGTCCCCGCAAGGCTCTGCGCTTGCCGCCTGGGCGACCAGCCCGCCCGAGCGTGCGCCAGGGCGGGCGCTGCGAGCAGCAGGGCTGCCGCGCGGCGCGGGAGCAAGCGGGCCATCGTCATCCCTCCTCGGACGGATCCGAAATGCGGAGGCGCGGCCGCGTCCTGTCAAGCGGCGATCGCGCCCGCGCCCGCGGTGCGCTCAGCCGGCGGACGGATCGTGTCCGTCGGCCTCGGTGTCCGGGAGCATGGTTCTGATCATCGGGACTCGGTGTTGACGCGTGCGGCTCGGCGCCGAGCCGACTAGACATCGACCTCCTCGACGGTGCGGGCCCGCTCCTGGATGAACTGGAAGCGCAGCTCGGGTCGCCGCCCCATCAGGCTCTCGACCAGCGAGTTGGTGTGCGCTCGCTCCTCCGGCGGCGCGATCACCTTGAGCAGCGTGCGCTTCGCCGGGTCCATGGTGGTGTCCTTGAGCGCCGCCGGCGGCATCTCGCCCAACCCCTTGAAGCGGCTGACTTCGACCTTGGCGTTCGCCTGGAAACTCTTCAGCTTGCGCTGGCGATCGGGGTCCGACATCGCATAGACGGTCTTAGCCCCCTGCGTCAGCCGATAGAGCGGCGGCTGTGCGAGGTAGATGTGGCCGTGCCGCACCAGTTCGGGCAGCTCGCGGTAGAAGAACGTGATGAGCAGCGAGGCGATATGGGCGCCGTCGACATCGGCGTCGGTCATGATGATGACCCGGCCGTAGCGCAGCTTGCCGCGGTCGAACCGCTCGCCGACGCCGCAGCCGAGCGCTTCGATGAGGTCCTTCAGCTCCTGGTTCTGCCGCAGCTTGTCGGCCGAGGCGCTGGCGACGTTGAGGATCTTGCCCCGCAACGGCAGCACGGCCTGGGTGTCGCGGTTTCGCGCCTGCTTGGCCGACCCGCCGGCACTGTCGCCCTCGACCAGAAAAATCTCAGTTTCGGCGGAGTTCTCGCGCGTGCAGTCGGTCAGCTTGCCCGGCAGCCGCAGGCGACGGGTGGCCGACTTGCGCGGCGTGTCCTTCAGTTCCTTGCGACGCAGCCGCTCTTCGGCCCGCTCGACGACGAAGGCGAGCAGGTTGTCGGCGGTGCCCGGGTCGCCGGCCAGCCAATGATCGAAGCGGTCGCGCAGCGCCGCCTCGGTGAGGCGCGCGGCCTCGGCGCTGGTCAGTTTCTCCTTGGTCTGCCCCTGGAACTGTGGGTCGCGGATGAACAGCGACAGCTTGGCGGCCATCGGCGAGAGCAGGTCCTCGGCCACGATCTGGGCCGACCGGCGGTTGCCGCGATGCTCGCCCCAGGCCCGCAATCCCTTGACCAGCGCGGCCCGGAAACCGGCCTCGTGCGTCCCGCCCAGCGGAGTCGGTACCGTGTTGCAGTAGGAGTGCAGAAAACCATCGCCGCGCTCGAGCCACGCAGCCGCCCACTCGACGCGGCCGCTGGCCGCGCCGTCGGGCCCGGTCGGCAAGTCGGCCTCGCCGGCCCAGAGTTGCGGCAGGGCGCGCTCGGCGCCGCCGATCTCGATCTCCAGGCTGTCGCGCAGGCCGCCGGGGAAGTGCAGAGTCGCTTCGGCCGGCGTCTCGTCCTTGGTACCGAGCAGCCCGGGGTCGCAACTCCAGCGGATCTGCACCCCCCGGAACAGATACGCCTTCGACCGGCACAGCCGGTAGAGCCGGGCAGGGACAAAGCGCAGGTCGCCAAAAATCGCCCGGTCGGGCCGGAAACGGATCGTGGTGCCGCGCCGGTTGTGTACCGGCCCGGCATTGACCAGTTTGGAGCTCGGCTTGCCCCGCGCGTAGCGCTGCGTCCAGAGCACGCGGTCGCGCGCGACTTCCACCTCCATCACTTCGGAGAGTGCGTTCACCACCGAGCTGCCGACGCCGTGCAGCCCGCCCGACGTGGTGTACGCCTTGCCACCGAACTTGCCGCCGGAGTGCAGCGTGGTCAGGATTACCTCGAGCGCGCTGAGGTTCTTGAATTTCGGGTGCGGGTCGACCGGGATGCCGCGGCCGTTGTCGCGCACGGTCAGCCAGTTGTCGTTTCCCAGGGTGACTTCGATGAAGCTGGCGTGACCGGCGACCGCCTCGTCCATGGCGTTGTCGAGGATTTCGGCCGCGAGATGGTGCAACGCATTCTCGTCGGTGCCGCCGATGTACATGCCGGGCCGGCGCCGCACCGGCTCAAGGCCCTCCAGCACCTCGATGTCGTGGGCCGAGTAGTCGCTCGGCGAAGCGGCGGTCGCGGCTCCCCGCCCGGCTTGCGGGCCGGGTTCCCGGCGGGCCGCTGCCTTGCCGCCTCGGGATGGTCCGAAAAGATCGTTCATGCTGTGTTCCCGCTGCGTCGGCGCAGCCTACGCGGGCGGAGAAAGCGCCCGCAACCCCGGCGCGAACGGCTCAGGCTTGCAGCGCCGTTCAAACCTGGGCACGACCGGAGCGGTTCGGCTCCTGCGGGCTGACCGCGATGTAGCGCGCCAGGGCGGGTGGGCTGGCGTCCTGGTGGAAGTTGGTGGCGCGCGCGAGCGCCGCCTCATCATCGGCCGACATGCGGGTGGCCTCCCTGAGATGGTCGGTCCAGCTCTCCATCCACCAGATTTCGAGCCAGCCGTCCGGATGGGCGACATCCTCGTAGAGCTGCCAGAACACCGCGCCCGCCCGGCCGCGGACGCGGCGGATTTCCCTCATTGCGGCAAGAAACGCATCCCGCTCGGCGGGGTCGACCCGGTAATGCACGCTTTCGAGCACCCGGCCGCGCGCGTGCTGAAGGCTGGCGGCGATCTCGGCCGCGGGTGCTTCGGGCAGGGCAGGGACATGGGTGAACCCGGCGGTCGCGGTCGCCGCCGTCGGGGCATCGAGCGGGTAGCCGCGGACCGCAACGGCAAGCCCCAATCCCGCCAGGGAGGCGGTGATCAGCGTGGCCGACAGTCCGATCTGGGTGCCGATCCAGCCCCAGCCGAAGGACCCGGCGGCCAGCGCGCCATTGAACGAAAGCTGATAGATCGCGAGCGCTCTGGCGCGCACCCAGGCGGGAGCGGCGAGCTGGGCGGCCGCCTGGATGGTGGCGAAGGCGGATACCCAGCCGACGCCGAACAGCAGCATGCCGATGCCGGCCGGGAGCAAGTGATGCGAGACCCCGAGCAAGGCGGTCCCGACGCAGGAGGAGAAGCTGGCGATCAGCACGATGCCGCTCCGGTCGGCGTGCTGGCGCAACGCAGGCAGGCCGAAGCCGGCCGCCACGCCGCCGACGCCCATCACCCCGAGGAGAGCGCCGTAGGTGCCGGCGCCGACCCCGAGTTGCTCGCGCGCCACCAGCGGCAGCAGGGCCCAGGGGGCCGCACCCGGCACCGAATAGGCGAAGGACCGCATCATCGCGGCCCGCATCGCCGGCGTGTTGCGGACGAAGCGCATGCCGGCCCGCATGGCGCTGAGCAGATGTTCGCGCGGCAGGGTGCGGCGGTCGCCGACGCGTCGCCAGGCGACCAGGGCCGCGATCACCGCGAGAATCGACACGGCGAACAGCGCGAAGGCGAAGCCGGAGCCGGCGAGCACCACCAGCACCCCGGCCAGGGCCGGGCCGATCGCCCGGGCGAGGTTGAAGCCGATGCCGTTGAGGGCGATGGCCTGGACCAGATCCTCGCGCGGGACCAGCTCGGTCACGATCGCGCCCCACGCCGGGTTGGTCATCGCGGAGCCGATGCCGATCGCGAAGGTGAGGCCGAGCAGGCCCCACACGCCGGTGGCGCCCGAAATGGTCAGCGCCGCGAGCAGGCCGGCGGCCAGCATGGTCCAGACCTGGGTGCCGATCAGGAACAGGCGCCGGTCGATGATGTCGGCCAGTGCCCCGGCCGGCAGCGCGAGAAAAAAGGTTGGCAGGATCGTCGCCATCTGGACCAGGCTGACGCTCAGCGCGTTCGGCGACAGGCTGGTCATCAGCCACCCCGCCCCGGTGTTCTGCAGCCAGGTGCCGAGCGAGGTGATGACGAAGGCGAACCAGAGCATCCGGAATGGCCCGTGCCGCAGCGGGACCAGGGCGGGCGGCAGGCGCATCAGCTGCGCGTCCGCTGTGACGGCATCAGCGCATCGATGCCTTCCGGCATCGGGATCGACACGCGAATGCGGATGGTGGGACCGGCGAGAACCGGGTGGCCGGTGATGCCCCAGTCGGCGCGCCGGATCATCCCGGTCGCGACCAGCCGGCCGCCGTCCCTCGCCAGGGTGAGCGCGAGTGGATGGGTCTGGCCGTGCAAGGTCAGCTCGCCCTGCACGGCGCCGGCAGCGCAGCCGCCGCGATAGCTCATGGTCGGGAAGGTGCCGGCATCGAGAAGCGAGGGTGAGACCACGTCGTCGCGAACAGCCTGATCCGCCATCTGCAGACTGGCGGCCTGCACGGTCAGGGTGATCGCGCAGCGGCCGGGTGCGCCGGGGTCGAAGTCGACCGTACCCCCGAAGCGGGCAAATCTGCCGTCGGTCGGGAGGATGCCGAGCGCATAGGCCCGGAAAGCGACCTCCGTGCTCGGTGGCGCGAGGTCTAGCCGCTTCGCGCCGGCGGTTGCGGCCGGCGCGAACAGCGAGCAAAGCAGCATCCCACACGAACCCCCGACCCTGCCGATCGACAGGCAACGCCGGCTTCGCGCCGGCTGCACCCCGTGCCGCGTATGG
>CAVRCA010000001.1:0-935000 GCA_963719345.1 uncultured Alphaproteobacteria bacterium | reverse complement strand
ACACATGCAAACATATGTGTGCTGAGTGATGCGGGTTTCTGTCCGCGGCGTTCGAGGTCTTCTCGATCGGGCGTGGCGGCGGGAACCTGGATGGCTTTGCCGTGCGCGAGGTTTTCTTGGCTGGCGTGCGCCTCTCTGGGGCGCGCCTGGTGTGGATGGCTTCTGTGCATGGTGGGTGGGGACTTGCCCGACAGGAGATGGAGGGTGGGTTCCCGCGGTTTGCGCACGAGAAGGGCATTCGGTGGATGCCTTGGCACCAGGAGGCGATGAAGGACGTGGCACGCTGCGAAAAGCCACGGGGAGCCGCGAGCAGGCGTTGATCCGTGGATGTCCGAATGGGGCAACCCACCCCTATGGGGTATCGTCAGCTGAATCCATAGGCTGGCGAGGCGAACCCGGGGAACTGAAACATCTCAGTACCCGGAGGAACAGACATCAACAGAGATTCCGCGAGTAGTGGCGAGCGAAAGCGGAACAGGCCAGTGGTTTCTTGTCGGCACAGCAGAACGGCCTGGAAAGGCCGGCCGGAGCGGGTGACAGCCCCGTATGCGAAGTGCGGCGAGGGATCCTTGAGTAAGGCGGGACACGTGAAATCCTGTCTGAAGATGGGGGGACCACCCTCCAAGCCTAAATACTCCCTGGTGACCGATAGCGAACAAGGTACCGTGAGGGAAAGGTGAAAAGCACCCCGACGAGGGGAGTGAAAGAGACCTGAAACCGGATGCCTACAAGCAGTCGGAGCCTCTGATGGACGTGTAGCGATACGCGCTCCGGGTGGGGTGACGGCGTACCTTTTGTATAATGGGTCAGCGAGTTTCTGTTGGCAGCGAGCTTAAGCCGTTAGGTGGAGGCGCAGCGAAAGCGAGTTTGAACAGGGCGTTCAGTTGCCGGCAGAAGACCCGAAACCGAGTGATCTAGCCATGGCCAGGCTGAAGGTGGGGTAACACCCACTGGAGGGCCGAACCCACGCCTGTTGAAAAAGTCGGGGATGAGCTGTGGCTAGGGGTGAAAGGCCAATCAAACTCGGAGATAGCTGGTTCTCCGCGAAATCTATTGAGGTAGATCGTCGTGTGTTTACTTCGGGGGGTAGAGCACTGGATGGGCTAGGGGGGCCCAAAGCCTTACCAAACCTAACCAAACTCCGAATACCCGAAAGTATAGCGCGGCAGACAGACGGCGGGTGCTAAGGTCCGTCGTCGAGAGGGAAACAGCCCAGACCGCCAGCTAAGGTCCCCAAATCGTGGCTAAGTGGGAAAGGATGTGGGAATTCCAAAACAACCAGGAGGTTGGCTTAGAAGCAGCCATCCTTTAAAGAAAGCGTAATAGCTCACTGGTCTAACAGAAATCCTGCGCCGAAGATGTAACGGGGCTCAAGCCACGTACCGAAGCTGCGGGCGTGTAGCGATACACGCGGTAGCGGAGCGTTGTCCAAGCCTGCGAAGCGGCTCTCGTGAGAGGCCGTGGAGGTACGACAAGTGCGAATGCTGACATGAGTAGCGACAAACAGAGTGAGAAACTCTGTCGCCGAAAGTCCAAGGGTTCCTGCGCAAGGTTAATCCGCGCAGGGTGAGCCGGCCCCTAAGGCGAGGGCGAGAGCCGTAGTCGATGGGAACCAGGTTAATAGTCCTGGGCCTGCTGGAAGTGACGGACGAGGACTGTTGTCGGGGCTTAACGGATTGTCCCGGCTTTGCGATCGTTCCAGGAAACAGCTCCAGCGTAGAGACCGTACCCGAAACCGACACAGGTGGACTGGTAGAGCATACCAAGGCGCTTGAGAGAACGATGCCGAAGGAACTAGGCAAATTGCTCGCGTAACTTCGGGATAAGCGAGACCTGCTCCTGGGCAACCAGGGGTGGGTGGCACAGAGCAGGGGGTAGCGACTGTTTAGTAAAAACACAGGACTCTGCGAAGTCGCGAGACGACGTATAGGGTCTGACGCCTGCCCGGTGCCGGAAGGTTAAGAGGAGGTGTGCAAGCACCGAATTGAAGCCCCGGTAAACGGCGGCCGTAACTATAACGGTCCTAAGGTAGCGAAATTCCTTGTCGGGTAAGTTCCGACCTGCACGAATGGCGTAACGACTTCCCCACTGTCTCCGGCATCGGCTCAGCGAAATTGAATTCCCCGTGAAGATGCGGGGTACCCGCGGTCAGACGGAAAGACCCTATGAACCTTTACTGCAGCTTTGCAGTGGCACCAGGAAAACGCTGTGTAGGATAGGTGGGAGGCTTGGAAGCCGGGGCGCCAGCTTCGGTGGAGCCGTCCTTGAAATACCACCCTGAGTTTTTCTGGTGTCTAACCGCGACCGGTCAGCCCGGTCCGGGACCCTGCATGGCGGGCAGTTTGACTGGGGCGGTCGCCTCCCAAAAGGTAACGGAGGCGCGCGATGGTGGGCTCAAGCCGGTCGGACATCGGCTGTTGAGTGCAATGGCATAAGCCCGCCTGACTGCGAGGGTGACAGCCCGAGCAGAGACGAAAGTCGGCCATAGTGATCCGGTGGTCCCGCGTGGAAGGGCCATCGCTCAACGGATAAAAGGTACTCTAGGGATAACAGGCTGATCTCCCCCAAGAGTCCACATCGACGGGGAGGTTTGGCACCTCGATGTCGGCTCATCACATCCTGGGGCTGGAGCAGGTCCCAAGGGTTCGGCTGTTCGCCGATTAAAGTGGTACGTGAGCTGGGTTTAGAACGTCGTGAGACAGTTCGGTCCCTATCTGCCGTGGGTGAAGGAGACTTGAGAGGATCTGTCCCTAGTACGAGAGGACCGGGATGGACGCACCTCTGGTGCACCGGTTGTCGCGCCAGCGGCACGGCCGGGTAGCTATGTGCGGACGGGATAACCGCTGAAAGCATCTAAGCGGGAAACCCACCTCGAAACCAGGTCTCCCCGGGGGCAACCCCAGGAGGGCCGTGACAGACCATCACGTCGATAGGCCGGAGGTGCACGCGCGGCAACGCGCTCAGCTGACCGGTCCTAATCGCCCGACAGGCGCAAACCACCTCCATGCACAGAAGCGATCCACACAGCATACCCAGCACACACCCAGCACACACACACCCGCGCGCCTACGCGCCCGCACCGGAACCGGTTCACCGTCGCCTGCCTCGGGGCCACTCCTTGGGCTGGACGACCTGGTGGCCATGGCGGGGTTGCCGCACCCGATCCCATCCCGAACTCGGCCGTGAAACACCCCAGCGCCCATGGTACTGCGTCCCAAGACGCGGGAGAGTAGGTCGCCGCCAGGTCTTCCAACCCAAGGTCCTCCCACAGCTTCCCACGCGGGGTGGAGCAGCCCGGTAGCTCGTCAGGCTCATAACCTGAAGGCCGCAGGTTCAAATCCTGCCCCCGCAACCACCGACAATTGACCCCCCCGAACACCAAGCCGGGGGATTTTTCTGTTGTCGTACCCATTCCTTCGGATCCCTACGGCGACGCTTTCGATCACCCACGTTATCGGTCCGCGGCCGGCTTCGCGGATCAAGGTCGCGTCCAAGCCCGTTGACTTCCGCAAAGGCGTAGACTTGTTGGCCGCTTTGGTCATGCATGCGGAAGTCGAGGTTCACGGAGGAGCAGATCGTCGGCGTGCTGCGCGAACAGGAGGTCGGGGTGCAGACCGCGGATCTTTGCCGCAGGCACGGGATCAGCTCGGCGACGTTCCATCAGTGGAAAGCGAAGTTCGGCGGCCTGGGGGTGTCCGAGGCCGTCGGCTGCGGACGCTGGAGGCGAGAACGGGCGGCGCAAGAAGCTGCTGGCCGAGGCAATACCGGACCCGGTAGCTAAACCCCAGGAACTCCGCCTCGTAGATCAACGTCAGAAGCATCACCACTGCCGCCTGGACGATCTTGTGTTTCAATGCAGCAATGCCGAGCTCTCGTTGCCGGCCGTCCGTCTTCGGTATGTACCGTTGGCGAAAGGTCAGCGCTCGACACGTTCCTCAATGCACGCGGGCATGGAGGTTTCGGAGGTTTGCCTCCAGGCTCTCCGCGTATCGCGCCCATGTCAGTCCATCAAACCCCGGTGCGGCGGTCTTTTTCAAGCTGAAGAAGCCCGCTCGCAGGACGTCGAGGCTGACGTGGTGGAGGAGCGACGTAAGTGGCTCCTTTCGATCCCTGGTTACGGCTCCGCGTATGCGGGCCTGCGCATGTGACACGGCTTCCCGGCTCTGTGTCCGGACCGTAGTTTGCGGGTCCGCATTCTCCGTGGTAGCGCCCTTCGCTCCACTGACTCCTCGGCCGCTCGCGCCGTCCGTTCGCCAGCTTCCCCGCTACTATGGGCGAGTCCCGACCCCTCCATGCCGTTCATCGTCGGCTTATCCGCCCACCATGGAGCATTTGCCATCTGCCATCGGGCGGAACGCCTGGTTGCCCGGGACAACGGCCGCGATGGTGGCAAGGTCGAAGCCGCCCGTCGACGCACTTGGCGCCTTGATCTTCAGCAGCAGCATGTCGTGCACATTCCTGCCGTCGGGGCGCACGACGCAGCGTCCGAGGATTGGATCGTCGATGGGCGCGGATTTGAGCTGCTCGACAACCGCGCGTCCGTCCGTCTTGGCGCGTCCGACACCGACGGCGGCTACCGCTTTGAGATAATGGTAGGTCCCGGTGTAGTCGCCGACATGGTTCCCCGCCATCGGGCCCCCGTTCAGCGACGGCGCCATCCGTTTCGCAAGCACACGCGATGCGTCGTTCATGTCCCAGTAGGCGGGCGCCGAATACGTCAACCCTTGGCCGATTTCGAGGCCGACCGCGTACACCAGCGGCGTGTCAAACAGGCCCATGGTCAGCGTCTGGCCGGTATCGCCCTTGCCGATCAGCCCGAATTCCGCCGCCTGCTTGACGCAATTGACGGCATCGTCGCCTGAATTGGCAAGGCAGATCACCTTGGCGCCGCTGGACTTCGCCTGCAGCAGGTAGCTCGAGAAATCGGTCGTGCCCGGAAACGGATGCGCCACTGAACCGATGACCTTGCCGCCGCCCTGCTCGATCACGTGAGTCATGCTGGTGACCTGCGATTTGCCCATCGCATAGTCGGGAAGGATGAAGAACCACGTGTCCAAACCTTTCGCGAGTGCCGCACGCGCGACGGTCGCGCCGAGCGCGTAGGTGTCGTGTGTCCAGTGAACGTGGTTCGGTCCGCAGTATTTTCCGGTCAGGTCGTCGGTCGCGGTCGAGGTGAACATGATCACCTTGTTCCGATCGCGCGCAAGCGTGGTCATTCCCAGGGCCAAAGCCGACATCGGCACGTCCACGATGCAGTCGACGCCCTGGGTGTCGAACCAGCCTCGTGCGATGCCCAATCCGATGTCCGGCTTGAGTTGGAAGTCGCTGACCAGAACCTCGACCGGAATGTCGGGATGTTCCTTCGTGAAATCCGCGACGGCCAGCTTCACCGCCGCCACGGCGCCGCTGCCCGACAGGATGGCGTAGACGCTGTTGAGATCGCTCAGCGAGCCGATCCGGATTGCGTCGGCCGCGTACCCGCGACGGACGTACGGGGCGGACAGCGCGGCGGCGGCCACCCCGAGGATGGTGCGGCGGCTGAACTGTCTCATCGCTCGTGTCTCCCCTAAACCGATGGCCCACATTTTATCGATGCCGTAGCCGGATCGCCGTGGACACTGCGACAGCTTGGCGGAACCGGACAGCTACTCTCCTGCAATCAAGCTCTTCTCCGCGAAATCTTCGGTGGGGATCTCGATGCCGCCACCCCGGCGTGCGCTCAGCGCGGCCGTCGGAGCGCCCGCGACCACGGTACGGCCATAGGCGGCGATCGTCGGGATCTCGTCCTCGGCGAGCGGGGCCATCCACTTCTTGCGCTTGAGTGCCGCCGCGATGAACGGCGCAAGGTCTGCCTGCTTGCGCGCGTCCCGCTCCGCCCGATCGGCCTTGAGCGCCGGCATCACTTCATCGGCGAACAGTTCGAGCAACTCGACGATATGCTCGTGCCGGTTGCGCCCCGCCTGCTGGATGAAGATCACCTG
This sequence comes from uncultured Alphaproteobacteria bacterium, assembly GCA_963719345.1. Taxonomy (GTDB): domain Bacteria; phylum Pseudomonadota; class Alphaproteobacteria; order Acetobacterales; family Acetobacteraceae; genus CAVRCA01. The sequence goes on along the minus strand of CAVRCA010000001.1, from coordinate 929,019 downwards.
ATCGATGCCGGCGTCCTGGTATTGCTTCATCCGGCCGACGAGTTGCGCCGGCGTGCCAATGCCATTGCCCTGCGTCGCCGGCAGCGCGTCGCGGGCGCGCTCGAACCGGTCCCACACGTTGGTCACGCCCGGCGTGTGCTGGCCGTAGACATAAAAGTGGCCGAGCGCGAAGCCAAAATACTGGAAGCCCGGCTGGCCGCGCGCCTTCGCCTCCGCCTCGGAAGGGTGAACCGAGAAGCCGGTCGCCATCGCGATGTTGGCGTTGACGCTGTGCCCGATCGGCACGCACTCCTCGGACTTGATGATGTCGTAGTACTCGCCGGCCCATTTGGCCGCCTCTTCCGGGTCGACAAAGGCGAAGGCCAAGGCACCGATCCCGTTGCGCGCCGCCGTGTGGATGGTCTCGCGGTTGGAGCACGCCACCCAGATCGGCGGATGCGGCTTCTGATACGGTTTGGGGATCACGTTGCGCGCCGGCATCGAGAAGAACCTTCCCTCGTACCCGGGATAGGGCGACATGGCCAGCATGTTGGCGGTCTGCTCGGTCGCCTCGGCCCACATCGCCTTCTTCTCGGCGACCTCGATACCGAAGCCTTCCAGCTCGGCGCGCGAGGAGGAGGCGCCGGTGCCCCACTCGGCCCGGCCGCTTGAGACCAGATCCAGGGTCGCGATCCGTTCGGCGACACGCGCCGGCGGGTTGTAGCCGGGCGGCGAGAGCACGACGGCGTGCCCGACATGGATGCGGCTGGTGCGCGCCGCGGCGGCCGCAAGGAACACTTCGGGGGCCGAGCTGTGAGAATATTCTTCGAGGAAATGATGCTCGTTGGCCCAGACGCAGTCGAAGCCGAGCCGGTCGGCCAACTCCACCTCGGCCAGGGCCTCGTGGATCATCCGATGCTCGGCCCGCTCGTCCCACGGACGCGGCAGCTGAAGCTCATAGAGCAGACCGAAGCGCATGACGGGGTCCTCTGATCCGACGGTGCGAGCGTTATGTCGCCAGACCGGCGGCCCGTCGAGCCCTCATCCGGGTGGTGCGAACACAGTGTGGGCGATGGGGCCGCTTTCGGCATCCCGGGCGGGAAAGCGGTCCGATGCGCCCGGTTGGGCCGCACGGGTGGAGATGAAGGTCCGCCGTAACGTTCCGGCCGTTAACCGAACGTTGAACAAAAGCCTTTAGCAGTCCGACCTCCCGGATCAGAGGTCGTCTTCCATGACTGAGAATACCAGCGTCATCGAACGGCCGGACGCTGCCGAAATCCGTCAACAGTCCACCGACCGCCGCCGGCCGGGGCGGGTGGAATACGCCAATCCCGACCTGATCGCCCTGTTGCGCAATGCGCCATTCGCGGATGAAAGCGCCGTCGTCACCGATCATGAGAACCCTCTCTCGACCGTAAAGGGGATTGGGGTCGGCATCTTGTTGGCGATCCCCCTCTGGGGCTTGATCGGTCTGACGGTCCGGTTGGTTCTACTCGGCCTCTCGAAGTGAGCAGGAGCGCGTTCGAGGTTCGCACCCGTTAACGTCGGCACCGTCCGGAGGTGACGAGCCGGTCGGCATGCTGACACACCCCTAATTCGTCATTCCTCGTGCCTCCGGCCCAACACGCGCCGGTTCCTGTGGCACGGAGATCTTATCCCAGTCGCCCTGACTTTTGGACGCAGGATATCCTCGGTGGCACGACAAGCCGCCGAGACTGCGAAAGCAGAGATATCGGCCGGACAAGGGAGCGGAGGGATGAGCAAGCGATGGGACACGGTGGTGATCGGCGCAGGGCCGGCGGGGCTCACAACAGCTCGCGGCCTCGCGTCCGCCGGATTGAGTTGCCTGTGCCTCGAACGCCTCGGCCCGGGCGGAATGTTGATGAACCTGGGCCCCTTGCACGATCATGCGGAACCGACGACCGGCCCCGATCTCGGGAGCGCGCTGCTCGACGCCGCGACGGAGGCGGGTGTCGAACTGGGGTTCGGCGAGGTCCGCGCGCTGCGTGCCGGCGATCCCTGGCAGGTCGAGACCGACGAAAGCACGCATGTGGCCCGCACTGTCGTGCTGGCGTCCGGATCGACGCCAGGCACGCTCGGCATTGCGGATGAGGACGCGTACGAAGGGCGCGGCCTCTCGCGTTGCGCCGCCTGCGACGGACCGCTGTATCGGGGGCAGGCTGTCGTGCTCGCCGGATCGGACCGCTGGGCGATGCAAGAAGCCCTGGACCTGCTTGCCTTCACGGAACAAGTCACGCTTGTCGTGCCCCCGAACGCGCGGGCCGACGCGCCGCCTGGCGTGACGCACCGCACCGGCTTGATTGTGGCGCTCGAGGGCGGGGACGGGCTCGACGCCGTCGTGATTGCGCAAGACGGCGGGCGGGAGCGCCTGCCGACGCGAGCGGTGTTCGTGCTCACCGGACGTCGCCCGGCGCTCGACTTCGCGCCCGGCGGAATGGCGCGCGATCCCGATGGCCGGGTATCTAGTGGGTGCCGACTTGCGCACGAGCCTGCCGGCTGTCTACGCTGTCGGAGATGTTCGTTCCGGCGCATCGGAGCAGGTGCAGACGGCGATCGCGGACGGAGAGCGTGCCGCCCAGGCCATCGTCAACCTGCTTGCCGGTGGCGGATTGCGGAAGGAGGACGCCTGATGCGGATCGTCAATCCGAGTTTTGGTCTCGTGCCCGCAGGGGCGGAGCAGACCACCAGCCGCAAGGTGGACTGGCTCACCGACCCGATCGTGCTCTTCTCGAACAACAAGCCGAACGCCCGCGAGCTGCTGGAAGGCGTGCGTGCCAAGCTCGCCACGTTACGGCCGATCGAAAACATCGACTACGTTCACAAGAACAGCGCAAGCCAGCCGGCGCCGGCGGCGATGATCGACGCGCTGGCGCAGAAATACTGCGGAGCGCTGCTCGCTCTCGGCGATTGAGGCTCATGTTCGTCGTGGAGTTTCCACGACAGTGTCGAACTGAGAAAGCGCGGTGTCGCCAGCTTCGTGATCGCAACCGAGACGTTCCGGCCGCTCGTGCTGGCGCAGGCCAGGGCGCGCAAGATCGAGCCGCACCTGATCGTGGTGAAGCACCCGGTTGGCGGGCTCAACGACGAGGAACTGGTCGAGCGCATCCAGGCGGCCTTTTCGGGTCTCACCAAGGAGATGCAGGAGCCGGCATGACGAGCGCGAGCGCTGCCGAGGTGCCCGACACGGAAGTAATCGAAATCGCCGATCCCGATCCGGAAGCGTGGACGGAGTACGCGATCGAGCAGGGTTGGAGCGACGGGTTGCCGCTCGCCGTTCCGACCGAGGCGGCGGTCGCGAAGTTCGTCGCCGTAGCTCGCGGCGACAACGAGCCGTTTCCGCCGATCTCACCGCGCCAGGTGATCCCTACGGTGCAAAGCCTGGCGGCGAATGCAGTGATGGCAGGCTGTCGCCCGGAGTATTTCCCGACCGTGCTGGCAGCGCTGCGCGGCGTTCTCATGCCCGACTACAATCTGCACGGCTCTCTGGCGACGACGCATCCCTGTGCTCCGATGGTCCTGATAAACGGTCCATTACGCCACCAGCTCGGCGTCAATTGCGCCGGCAACTGCTTCGGCCAGGGTTGGCGCGCCAACGCGACGATCGGCCGGGCGCTCGAGCTGATCCTGCTCAATGTCGGCGGCGCGCGACCGCAGGTGATGGACCGCTCGACGCAGGGATCACCGGCCAAATTCGCGTTCTGCTTCGGCGAGAACGAGGAGGAGAGCCCGTGGGAGCCGTACCACGTCCGGCGCGGTTTTGAGGCCGGAGACAGCGTCGTGACGGTGATGTCGGGCGAGGGGCCACACAACATCAACGACCACGGCAGCACCACAGGCGAGGGTCTGCTGACCACCATGGCGGCGTCGATCGCGCAACCCGGCGCGAACACGATCTACGGCAAGGGGCCCTATGTCGTGGTCATCGGCCCGGAGCACGCGGCGACGCTGCATCGTGACGGCTGGACGATTCAAGCGTTGCAGCAGGCGCTCTACGAGCGCGCGCGGGTGCCGGTTCTGCACATCTCTCCCGAGAACCGGGCAATGTATGAGGAAGCGGGGCACCAGCCGGAGAATGGGCATTTCGCGGTCTCGCCGACCCCGGACGACATCCATATCCTCGTCGCCGGCGGCCCGGGCAAGCATTCCGCCTGGATCCCATCGTTCGGCGGCACGGCCGTCTGCTCGACGAAAATCCGGCAGCCCGAGTAGGGGCAGATGACCGGAAGCTCGGACGAGCTTCTGCTCTTTGCCGAGGCAACGCCGTGGGAAGAGGCGCAGCGAGCGTTGGAAGCGGCCGGTGTCAGCGACGGGCTGCCGATGGTGCCACCTTCCCGCGGGCGGTTGGGGCGCATGCTCGCCGCTGTCGAGGACCGGCAGCGCTCTTACGGGCTCGTCCCGCCTCTGTTCGGCGATCTCACCGCCGAAGCAGTCGCGTATCGCTGCGTGCTGGCCGGCTGCACGCCGACCGAGCTGCCGGTGGTGCTGACCGCCGTTGCCGCCAGCCTCGAGGCGGATTTCAACCTGCTCGGGATCCAGACCACGACCGGAACGCCGACCGTCGCGGTGGTCGTGCATGGCCCGATCGCTCCGGCGCTCGGGATGAACTCCGGCACCAACTGCCTCGGACCCGGCAATCGCGCGAACGCGTGCATCGGGCGCGCAGTGCAGCTCGTGCTCACCACGATCGGCGGCGCGCGGCCCGGAATCGGCGACATGGCCACCATGGGCCAGCCCGGCAAATACACGTTTTGCTTCGCCGAGCACGAGCAGGGCGCGATACCGCCGCTCCATGTCCGGCGTGGCCTCGGATCGGCCGAGAGCGCCGTTACCGTGCTGGGCGTCTCGGGCACGATGGAGGTGCTGCCGACCAGCGGTGACGCCACGCCGGAAGGCGCGCTGAGACCTCTGCGGGTCGCCATGATCGGCGCACGTGAGGCCAGCGGCGCCGGCCGCGCACGCATTCGAGGCGAGCAGTTCGCGCTGATCCCACCCGAGATCGCCGGGATGTTTGCAGGCAAGGGCTGGGACATCGCTGCCGTACAACGGTTTCTCTGCGGCGACGGCGACATCGCGAGCGCGCCCGAGGACATTCACCTGGTTCCAGCCGGTGGACCGGGCATCAAGATGACCTACCTCCCGCTCTGGGCCGGAGGAACGAGATCGGTGACCTGGCCACTCATCACGCCGTGACCCATCCCGCCGAGAGGCACGGATCAGGCCATCGGCATCAAGGAGAACGAGATGTCTCAACCAGCGTCCCAGGAACCAGTTCCCAAGCCGACCCCGGTTCCCGACGAGCGCAGCGAGCCGTTCTTCGCCGGCGCACGCGACCACCGTCTCATGCTCCAGCATTGCAGAACCTGCAGTAGCTGGAGCTTCCCGGTGCGCGAGCGCTGCCCGTCCTGTTTCAGCCCGACGCTCGAATGGCAGCCGGCGAGCGGGCGTGGCACGCTCTACACCTTCACGATCTTCCACCAGTCGATGCACCCGGGCTTTGCGGCGCACGTGCCCTACAATGTCGCCCAGATCGACCTCGACGAAGGCGTGCGCATGACCTCGAACATCGTCGGAGTCGGCAACGCGGAACTTCGCATCGGCATGCGCCTCGAAGCGGTGTTCGAGGAAGCAGGCGGCGGCGTTTTCATTCCCAAGTTCCGGCCCGTCGTCGGCTGAGCTCAGAGCAGGACACAGAAGAAATGCCGAACCGGCCGAAGGGCGCCATCGTGGGGCTGGGCGTGACCCCGATGGGCAAGATCTATGGACGCCGCTCCGTCGATTTCGCGGCCGAGGCGATCGCCCTGGCGCTCGACGACGCCGGGCTGGAAAAATCCGACCTCGACGGGCTGCTGATCAATGCGAACATTCCGGGCGACATGGACCCGCGCTCGCAGATGGTTTTGGGTTTCGAGAACCTGACCTTGTTCAACGTGATGAACGCATACGGATCGAGCGCGGGCAGCATGATGCAGTTCGCTTGCATGGCGATCGAGCAGGGGCTCGCGAACGCCGTCGCCCTGGTCTACGCCGATGCGCCGCTGACGGCGACCCGGTCGGCGGGACAGTCCTACGCGGGGCCGCACCGGTTTCCTCTCGACGGCATGGTCGGGCTGCGGGCGGCGTACGGCAATTTCGGCGCCAACCCGGAATACGCGATGGCGGCGCGGCGGCACATGCACCTCTACGGCACGACCAGCGACCATTTCGGCGCTATCGCGGTGGGCCAGCGGGCTTGGGCTCGGAAGAGCCCGTGGGCGCAGATGCGGGCGCCGATGACGCTTGAGGATCACCACAAGTCGCGCTTCATCGCCGATCCGCTGCGGCTGCTCGATTGCTGCCTGGTTTCGAACGGGGCGGTTTGCGTCATCGTCACCTCGGCGGCCAAGGCGCGCGACCTTAGGCAGCCGGCGGTGTACGTGCTCGGCTACGCGCAATGCGCGCCGGGCGACAATCAGCGGACCGACCGCCATCCCGGAGTGGAGACCGGCGCCAAACGATCGGGCGAGATCGCCTTCCGCATGGCGGGCGTGACCGTAAACGACATCGACATCTGCCAGCTCTATGACTGCTATACCTACACGGTGCTGGTCACGCTCGAGGATTACGGGTTCTGCGGGAAGGGGGAGGGCGGCCCGTTCGTCGCCGACGGCAAGCTCGGCCCCGGCGGCTCGCTGCCGACCAACACCGGCGGCGGTCAGCTTTCCGGCTATTACATGTGGGGCTTTACCCCGTTGTCCGAGGCGGTGGTGCAGGCGCGCGGACAAGGCGGCGAGCGGCAGGCGCCGAAGAACGACGTGGTGCTGGTGAGCGCCAATGGCGGCATCCTGAACTTCCACTCCACCATAATCCTGGGCAAGCAGGCCAGCGCCTGACGCGGTCGCGGGCGCGCTGCGTTGCACCCCTGGGACGGTGGGAATAGCGTTCGGCAAGCGCCTTCGCGCAGCAGGGAGACGGCCGATGCAGTTGCCCGCGAGCCTCGTCATCCGGGGCGGGACCATCATCGACGGCAACGGCGGGGACCCGTACGAGGCCGATATCGCCATGGCGGAAGGGCGCATCGGCGCGATCGGTCGGAACCTGCCCGCCGGCGTCGAGGAGATCGACGCACGCGGCAAACTCGTGACGCCCGGCTTCGTCGACGTCCACACGCACTACGACGCGCAGGTCACCTGGGGCAACCGGCTCACGCCTTCATCCTGGAACGGGGTGACGACGGCCCTGCTCGGCAATTGCGGCGTCGGCTTCGCCCCTTGCCTGCCCGAGCGGCGCGACATGCTGGTCAAGCTGATGGAGGGCGTCGAGGACATCCCGGAGGTGGTCTTGACCGAGGGCCTGCCGTGGAATTGGCAGAGCTTTCCGCAGTTCCTCGACGCGCTCGATCCCCGGCCGTACGACATCGATATCGCGACGCAAGTGCCGCATGCGGCGCTGCGGGTGCATGTCATGGGCGAGCGCGGGGCGGCGCGCGAGCCGGCGACCGAGCAGGATCGCGCCGCGATGGCGCAGCTCGCCGCCGAGGGCATCCGCGCCGGCGCGCTTGGCTTCTCCACGTCGCGCACCTTGAACCACCGCACGATCGACGGCCGGCCGACGCCGACGCTTGATGCCGCCGAAGCCGAGCTTGCCGCGATTGCCGAGGCGATGGGGCGTGAGGGTGCCGGCTGGCTGCAGGTGGTGTCCGATTTCGACGAACCGGAGCAGGAGTTCGCCCTGCTGCGGCGCCTCGTCGAGCGGTCGGGTCGGCCCATGAGCATCACCCTGCTGCAGGCCGATGCCCACCCGGCGGGCTGGCGTGCATTGCTCGACAGGATCGGCGCGGCCAATCGCGCGGGATTGCGCATGACCGGGCAGGTGCGCTCGCGTCCCACCAGCGTGCTGCTCGGCTTCGAGTTGTCGCAGAACCCGTTCATGAGTCGGCCAAGCTACGCGCGCATCGCTCACCTGCCGTTCGCCGATCGGATCGCCACGCTACGCGATCCCGGCTTCCGCGCCCGCCTGCTTGCGGAAGAGGGCGAGGATGGCCGTGCGGCGCGCCGCGCGGCTCGATGGGAGCGGGTGTTTCCGTTCGGCGACCCGCCCGATTACGAGCCCGCTTCCGAGCACAGCGTCGCTGCCCGTGCGGCGCGCGAGGGCCGTGCTCCCGAGGAGGTCGCCTACGATCTCCTGCTCGAGCGGGATGGGCGCGGGATGCTCTATCTCCCGGTGACCAATTATGCCGGCGGCAATCTCGACGTCGTGCGCGAGATGATCGCCGATCCGAATACGCTGCTCGGATTGGGCGACGGCGGCGCGCATGTCGGCATCATGTGCGATGCGACGGCGACGAGCTACACACTCACCCACTGGACGCGTGACCGTGCCCGAGGCGACCTGTTCCCGGTTGCGTGGGCGATCAAGCGCCTGACCAGCGACAATGCAGCGGCGATCGGCCTCGACGATCGCGGCGCCATCCGGATCGGCTGCAAGGCCGATGTCAATGTCATCGACTACGACCGGCTGCGCCTCCGCGCGCCCGAGGTGGTCTATGACCTGCCGGCCGGCGGCAAGCGGCTGATCCAGCGGACCGACGGTTTCATGGCGACGATCGTAGCTGGCGAAGTGGTCTATCGGGACGGTGCGGCGACCGGCGCGCTGCCTGGCAGGCTGGTGCGCGGGGCGCAGTCCGGACCCACGCTTTAGGGGTGCGATCAGGGAGGAAGAAAAACATGAAGGTGGGCACGGCGATCAGCATTCTGGCCCAGCCGGACCGCTCCGACGCATCGCTCTATAACGAGCATATGGCGCTCGGCGATCTTGCGGAGCCGCTCGGGTTCGACTCGCTTTGGGCGCTCGAACATCATTTCACCGGCTATTCGATGTCGCCGGCGCCACTCCAGTTGCTGAGCTACTATGCCGGCCGCACCCGGCGCGTGGCGCTCGGCACCTGCGTCATCGTGCTCCCCTGGCACGATCCGATCCGTGTCGCCGAGCAGATCGCGCTGCTCGACATCATCAGCGGCGGGCGCGGCCTGTTCGGTTTCGGGCGCGGCGCCGCGAGCGTGGAATATGCGGGATTCCGCATTCCCATGGAGGAGGCGCGCCCGCGTTTCGTGGAGTTGGCGAAGATCATCATCGCCGCGCTGTCGCAGGAGACGTTCGAGTATGACGGCGAGTTCTACAAGATCCCTCGCACGGCGATCCGTCCACGGCCGATCTCGCATCCCGAAAGGCGGTTCTACGCGTCGGCCGTGAGTCCCGATTCGGCGGAGATCATGGCAAAGCTTGGTTTCGGTATGCTGGTCGTGATGCAGAACGAATGGCCCAAGGCGGCGGAGGACGTGCGTCGCTATCGCGAAATCACGTGCTCGGTCGGCCACACGCCGCGGCCGCCAATCATTCTGACCAACGTCTCCTGCGCCGAAAGCCGCGAGGAGGCGCGTGAGCGGGCGATGCGCTATCTTGGGCGGAAGTGGGATTCGATCGACACTCACTACAATTTCTCCGATGGGCATCTCGGCTCGGTGAAGGGCTACGAATCCTACGGCAAGATGGCGAAAACATACGCCAAGATGAAGGACCCGGCGTTCCGCGACAAGGCGACGGATTTCTACATCAGCATCCAGGTTGTCGGCACGCCGGACGACTGCATCGAGCAGATCGCGGAACTGCGCCGGCTTACAGGGCTCGATCATCTGGTAACGGAGTTCTCCTTCGGCGGCATGCCGCACGAGGACTCCGAACTCAACATGCGCCTGTTCGCCGATCGGGTGATGCCGGTCCTGCAGCGCGATGCCGCGTTCCGCGGCGAGGTCGCCGCGTTGGCTCCATCGGCGCCGGGCGAGTCGAAGGAAACGCTGTTCGCACCGGCTTGAATTGCCGGACGAGAGCCGGAACGGAAGTGTGCGAAGCGCTGTCGGCTGTGTCAGCCAATCTTCCATCCGGCCGGCGTCTTGCACCAGTTGACAACGGTATCCCGGTGCCGGCCACCTTGCTGCGCCGTCGCATAGTTCACTCGGTGGCAGGTCAGGCCCCGGTGTCTATTGGTGTCCTCGACCGACACCGTTCCGCTCGCCCCGCTCTTGTCGTTTTTCCAAAGCTCCGTAGACCCCACGTTGAGATCAGGACGTGCGAGAAGCGTTGTTACTGCCTCGTCGATCGACTTGTAGTCGTCCGCCCGCAAGCCTGCGGCACTCCGCCCATGGTAGGGATTGAGCTGAGCTTGGACGAGAGACGGGCAGAGGGCGAACATGCCGCCGACAAGGACGAACCGCGCGAGATTGGTCATGGCATTCCTGTTTGATGCTGGTGCGTGACAAGGGTATCCTACCAGCCGTGCGCGCGGCCATGACACTCCCGACTATCTCACCCTGTAAACCTTGTGGCTGCGGTTCCGCGTGAACGGGCGCACCTCCTCCGGCCAGCGTCCCTGCTCGGCGGCCTTGGCCCACTCGGGACTGAGCAACACTGCGGGACTGTCGATCTCGTAGATCGCCGTGTAGCGCGCACCCTCGTGCGTCTTCTTCATCGTCTCGCCGCCGAGTTGCATCCTGAAGTCCTCGCCCACAATGCGGGTGGCAGCGCGCACGCCCGGAACCTTCGAAATCAGCGGCACGTGCTCGGTGTCATAGACCTCATTGAAAAGTGCCTCCTTGTCCGAGTCGACATCCATGCTGACGACGAAGACATACGGTGTGCTGAAGGGCATGGGCGATCCTCCGTTAACGGGCGCGACGTCTGGAAGACATTGCCTGGCTCTCGTGCCTGCGCCGCCTAGTCCGGGCGTTGAGCCATACGATCCGGCGCATTGTACACCGGTTTGAGGATGGCTCGCCCAATCGCTATATTGGGGTCTATGTCTCCCGTTCCGACCCCCGAGGCCGCACTGGAGGCGGCCCTGCGGGACCGAGCCCGGCTTGAGGCGCTGCGGCGGACGGCCATCCTCGACACGCCGCCCGAGGCGGCATTCGATCGGCTGACGCGGCTCGTCCGCCGGCTGCTTGGGGTGCCTGTCGCTCTGGTCTCCCTCGTCGACACCGACCGCCAGTTCTTCAAAAGTGCGGACGGCTTGCCCGAGCCCTGGGCCACGCGGCGGGAGACGCCGCTGTCGCACTCGTTCTGCCAGCACATCGTGGCCACCGGCGCGCCGCTCCGAATAGAGAATGCACGCCAGAATTCCCTCGTCTGCGATAATCTTGCCGTCCCCGAATTGGGAGTGGTGGCCTACTTGGGTATGCCGCTCACCATGGCGGACGGCCAGGTGCTCGGCGCGCTCTGCGCGATCGACACCGAGCCGCGCGCCTGGACGGCCGACGCAGCCGCCGCCCTGCACGACCTTGCCGCCGTCGCCGTGAGCGAGCTGTCGCTGCGTCGTCTCGCCTCTGAGCTCGAGGCTCGGCTCCGCGACGAAGCCGCCGCCCGCGAGGCGGCGCAAGCGCGGCTGGCTCAGAGCCGTCGCTTGGAAGCTTTGGGGCAGCTTGCGGGGGGCGTCGCCCACGACTTCGCCAACGTATTGCAAGCCGTGCAGGGAGCCGCCCGGCTGGCTGCGGAGCGCCTCGAGCGCGATCCCGGCTCGGCCCGCGGCTTGCTCGACCTGATCGGCGACGCGTCGCGGCACGGCGCCTCCATCACCCGCCGCCTGCTCGGCTTTGCGCGGCGGGGGGAGCTGCGCGTTGAAGCGGTAGATGCGGCGGTGCTCCTGAAGGAGCTGGAGGAGGTGCTCGCCTACACGCTGGGCGCATCCGGCCCGCATATCCGCATCGAGGCGGTGCCGGGCCTGCCGACGGTTCTGGCCGACAAGGGGGAACTCGAAGCCGTGCTGGTCAATCTTGCCACGAACGCGCGCGACGCCATGCCGCAGGGCGGCACACTCACCCTGGTCGCCGTGGCCGAGGACATCGTGGGGGATGATACGCCGCTTCCGGCAGGGCTCCGCCCCGGTCGCTACGTCCGGCTCTCCGCCGCCGACACCGGCACCGGCATGGATGGCGCGACCTTGACGCGCGCGGCCGAACCCTTCTTTACGACCAAGCCGGAGGGGGAGGGCACCGGCCTTGGGCTTGCGATGGCGCGCGACTTCGCCGAGCAGGCCGGAGGCGGGTTGGCGATCGCAAGCGAGCCCGGCCGGGGCACGACGGTCACGCTTTGGCTGCCCAGCGCCGCCGAGCCGGAGCTGCCGGCCCTTTGACGTCGGTTCCGGCTGTGCCCCGCAGCGCGCTATCCGCAACCAGCTTCTACTCGTCGCTACTGGTTGAGTGCGGCTCGCCGAGATAGGCGTTCCGGATCATCGCATCTTCCCGCAGCGCCGATGAGGTGCCGGACAGCACCACTCTGCCGGTCTGCAGCACGTAAGCCCGATGCGCGATCTGCAGCGCCATGTTGGCATTCTGCTCAACCATGAAGATCGTGGTCCCCTGACGATTGATCTCCTGGATGGTCTCGAACGTCTGCTCGACCAGACGGGGCGACAGGCCCATCGAGGGCTCGTCCATGCAGATGAGCCGGGGACGGCTCATCAGCGCGCGACCGATCGCCACCATCTGCTGCTCGCCGCCCGAAAGCGTACCGGCAATCTGGTTGCGGCGTTCCTTCACCCGCGGGAACAATGTGTAGACCCGATCCAGATCCTGGCCCCAGTCGGCGTCACGCCGACGAAGATAGGCGCCCATCTCCAGGTTCTCGAACACGGTCATCCGTGGGAACAGGCGTCGCGCTTCCAGCACCGGCGCGATACCCCGGCTGACGCGCGCCGCGGTGGACAGCCGGCCGATCGAAACGCCGTCGAGAAGCACCTCGCCGCCGGCCGGGATCACCACGCCCATGATCGTCTTCATGGTGGTCGATTTGCCGCTGGCGTTGCCTCCGAGCAAAGCGACGATTTCGCCCCGACGGATGGCGTAGCTGACCTGCTTCAGAACCGGCAAGTCACCGTAGAACGTATCGACATCGCGAAACTCGAGCAGGGTGTCAGCGGACATCGCCGAGCGCCGGGACTGCATTGCCTCGAGTTTGGCGGCCGAGATAGGCGCGCAACACCTCCTCATTCTGCCGCACGTCCTCGGGTCGGCCTTTGGCGATGACCTCGCCGTGGTCGAGTACGTAGACGAGGTCCGCAAGCCGGCTGACGAAGTCGAGCTTGTGCTCGATCAGCAGCACCGTCAGACCGCCCGCGTTCCAGGTCTTGATCTGCTCGGCCAGCTCGACCGTTTCGGTGGGGTTCATGCCGGCGGTCGGCTCGTCGAGCAGGAGCAGTTTCGGGCGCGATGCCAAGGCGCGGGCGATCTCGGTGCGGCGGCGGTTGGCGTAGGACAGCCGGCTGACCGGCTGGTCCAGCAACGGCGTCAGCCGGGTGCCGAAGCGGGACAGGAGTTCTTTGGCCCAGGCCTGCGCCCCGTTCTCCTCGCGCCGCGACCAGGACGGGCGGCAAATGGCGGCGATCGTGCCGGTGCGCAGCCTCACGTGCTGGCCGATCAGGACGTTCTGGATGACCGACAGATTGGCGAACAGCCGGATGCTCTGGAACGTGCGCGCAATGCCCTTGGCCGCGATCACGTGGTCCGGCAGGCCCAGAATGTCGGTGCCCCGGAATCGGATGCTGCCGGCCTCGGCGCCGAGCAGCCCGGTGATGACGTTGAACAGCGTCGATTTCCCGGAGCCGTTGGGTCCGATGACGGCGACGATGCCGCCCTGTGCTACCTCCATGTCGACCGCGTTCAGGGCTCGGAGGCCGCCGAAGCGCACGGTAACGCCCCGTATTGCCAGAGCGACGCCATCGGCATCGCCCTGCTCGCGCCGGGCGACGATGCTGTCCTGACCGCTCGCCATTACGGTGGCCGCCGGTTCGAGACCGGGCTTCGATCGAGCGCTGCGGGCCGGCAGCAGGCCTTCACGACGAAACAGCATCATGCCGACCAGGATGATCCCGAACAGCAATTCGCTCGCCGGCACCAGATCGACCTGTGCGAGCCAGGCGCTGCCGACCACCCGGCCCGCCGCGTTCAACCATCCTGTCAAATCCTCCAGCCACCAGGCTTGCAGGAGTTGCAGGACCATCGCGCCGACGACCACGCCCCAGATACTGCCCACGCCGCCGAGGACGACCATGACGAGGATCATGACGGACACCGGGAAGCCGAACATGTCGGGCGTGGCGGTCTGCAGCTTGGCGACGTAGAGCACACCGGTCATGCCGGCGAACGCCGCTCCCATCGCGAAGGCCGACAGCTTGTAGCGGGTTCGGTTCACCCCCATCGCGCCGGCGGCGATCTCGTCCTCGCGGATCGCCATCCAGGCGCGGCCCACCCGCAAGTCGCGCAGTCGCGCACTGACGAACAGCAGCAACGCGACGAGGGCGAGGGCGACATAGTAATACGGCGTTGCGTTGACGCCGAACCGCCAGCCGAACAGGCGCGGCGCGGCAATGCCGTTGAGGCCGGCGGCTCCCCCGGTCAGACCGCTCCAGTTGCGGAAAACGATCGGCACGATCTCGCCGAACCCGAGCGTAACGATGGCGAGATAGTCGCCGCGCAAGCGCAAGGTCGGCAGACCGAGCAACGCTCCCGCCGCGGCCGCCACGATCGCCGCCAGCGGCAGCGCCAGCCAGAACGACAGGGTGAAATGCACCACGCCGACATCGCCGCCGCCGGCGATCCGCGTCACCAGCCCCAAGCTCTGAAGAAGGTTCCAGGAGTCGCTCCAGGCGGGCTGGAGCTGGAAAGAGCTCAGGATGCCATAGGTATAGGCGCCGATGGCGAAGAAGGCAGCGTAGCCGAGGTCGAGCAGGCCGGCGAAGCCGACGACGATGTTCAGCCCGAGGGCAAGGGCGGCAAACGCCAGGGCGTTGGCGAGGGCGTCGATATCCGCGTCGTTGCCGTGGTAGAGGGGAAAGAAGAGGGCGCCGAGTGCCACCAGCACGATGCCGAGCGGCTGTTGCCAGGGCTTCGGCAGGGTGGGCCGGGCGAAACGGCGCACGCGCGGCGCTACGATTTGGTTGGAGCCGGACGGCCAAGCAGGCCGGAGGGCCTGAATACCAGCACCAGCACCAGCGTCGAGAAGATGACCACGTCCGCCCACGACGCCCCGATCAACTGACCGCAGAACGACTCGATCAATCCGACCGCGAGACCGCCCGCCATCGCTCCCGGCACGTTGCCGATGCCGCCCAGCACGGCGGCCGTGAAGGCCCGCAACCCGGCTGTGAAGCCGATGATGAAGCTGGTGAAGTTGTAATAGAGGCCGAAGATGAGGCCGCCGGCGCCGGCCAGCGCCGAGCCCAAGAAGAACGCGGTCAGGATCACCTTGTCGACGTCGACGCCCATCATCCGGGCGGCTTCGGGGTCCTGGGCCGTGGCACGCATGGCCTTGCCGAGACGCGCCCTCCGCACGAACAGCCACAGACCGCCCATCAGGGCAACCGAGATGGCCCAGATCAGCAGATGGCGAAGCTCCAGGACGGCGCCGCCCAGATGCCAGCGCGTGGGCGGCAGCGGGTTCGGGAAGTCCTTTGCATCCGCGCCCACCGTCAGCAGGATCACGTTGGACAGGATGTAGGAGACGCCGATGGTGGTGATCATCGCAGCCGGCCCGGTGACGCCGCGCAGCGGGCGCAGACACAGCCGCTCGATGGCCATGCCGAGGGCACCCGATACGATCATCGTCGCCGCGAACGCCGCCAACAGCGCCCCGCTCAGGGCAAAGCCGGTCAGGATCACGCTCTGGCCGGCCAGGCCAAACGCCCGGAGGACCCACAACGCGACGAAAGAGCCGATCATGAAGACGTTGAAATGGGCGAAGTTGATGAGTTCGAGGATGCCGTAGACCAGCGTGAACCCGAGTGCGAGGAGCGCGTACATCGCTCCTAAGCCGATGCCGTTGATTGCCTGCTGGAGCCACAGGTCGGCGGCGGTCATCTCAGGCCGACCGGGCGGCCGATCTCACGATCGACCCTGAGGGGCCACACCGAGATAGTGGTATTGGGCCGAGATGTCGTCGATCGGCTTCGACGCATCCTTCCTGATCTGGAACACGCTGACGGTGCGATCCTGGATGTCGCCGTTCTGGTCGAACGACACCAAACCCTGGACGGTCGGAACCCGGGCATCCTGGATGGCGTCGCGCACCGCGCTCCGATTGACCGGCTTCTTATCCAGAGTTACCCGTTTGACGGCGTCGATGATGACCAGAGCCGCGTCATAGGCGGTAATCGCGTAGTCATCGGGCGCTTCGCCGAAGCGCGCCCGATAGGTCTGCACGAATGCGGCCGATTTGGCATCCTCGGTCATGTGCGGCGATGCGTTGGTGGCGTACCAGCCCTCGGCCGCCGGAAAACCGGCAGCGGTCAGCATCTCCGGCCCGAGCACGCCGTCGCCGCCTGCCTTGATGACGGCGGGGATGATGTCGTACGCCTGCTTGGCAAGTTTCACGCCCGCCTGCAGCACGCCGCCGTAGAACAGGGCATCCGGATTGACGGATTTTATCTTGGTCAGCACCGCCGTGTAGTCCGACGCCCGCGGGTCCAACCGATCGCGGCCGAGTACCCGCAAGCCATCCTTCTCCGCCTGACGCTGAAAGGCATCGGCCAGCCCGACCCCGTAGGCGCCGCTGTCGTCCAGCACGTAGACCGACTTCACCTGCAGCTTCTCGGCCATGTAGTTGGCCATGTTCGGTCCCTGGTAGGCATCGGTCGTGACCGTCCGGAAGTAGATCGGCTTGCCTCCCGGCCGGTAGAGCTCGGCGAATTTCGGATCGGTGAGATCGGGGTTGGTGGAAGCCGGCGTGATGATTGCGAGGTCGCCTTCGCTCAGGATCGGTGCCATCGCCTTGCCGGAGCCCGACATCTGCGGGCCGATCGCGGCGACGAATTGTCGGTCGGTCACCATCTTGCGGGCGTTCGTCGCGGCCTGCACCGGGTCGTACTGGCCGGCCGTGGCAGTCGCATCGTCGAACGACACCGCCTGGAAGGAATAGCCGGGAACGGTATTCGCCCGATTGGCCTCGTCGAACGCCAGTTGGGCGCCGTGCAGCATCAGGGTGGCGCTGTGCGCGTCGGCGCCCGTCAGCGCGAGATTGATGCCGACCTTCACCACCTTGTCGTCGGCGAACGCCGGCCGGACCTGGGCGCGGCCGAGGAAAGCCGCCGCCGCCGTTCCGGCGGCGATCCCGATAATCGTGCGACGCTTTACCATGGCATGATCTCCGACGAAGAGCGGCCGCTAGTGCGAGATGGCCTCCAAGGCGAGCCCCCGTGTGCGCGGACCGAACCCGCCGATGGCGATCACCACGACCAGCATGGCTAACGCAATAAACAGGCCAACCGCCGGGACGCCGCCGGTGTGCAGGAAGAAGGCGATGAAGAGACCAGCGAACGCGGCGGACAGTCGGCTCCAGGCGTAGACGAACCCGACCGCGCGGCCGCGGATGCGGGTCGGATAGAGCTCGGCCTGGTAGTTATGGAAGGCGAACGAAAGCCAGTTGTTCGACAACGTCACCAGCACGCCGAGCACGATCAGCAGGGCCGGGTCGGCCTGGGTTGCAAACAGGAACATGAACAGCGCGATACCGACGGCAGCCGTCACGATCTGCCACTTACGCTCCATGCGATCGGCGACGAGGGTCCCCAGCAACGGGCCGACCGGATTGGCGATCGCGATGATGAAGGAATACTCCAGGCTGCGGGTGATCGTGATGCCCTTGGCGATCAGCAAGGTCGGAACCCACGCGGCGAAGCCGTAGTAGCCGATCGTCTGAAAGAAGTGAAACACCGACAGCATGGTCGTCCGGCGGCCGTACGGCGCCCGCCAGATCTCGGCGAAGCTGCCCCGCCCCGGCTGTTCGGCGTATGCGACGCGCGGCTCCGGCAGTGGACCCTTCTCGCGGACAATCGCGGCCTCGATGGTGTCCAGGATCCGGTTGGCTTCCTCGAGCCTGCCCTGCCCCGCGAGCCAGCGCGGGCTCTCGGGCACGCCGCGTCGGATGAACCAGACGAACACCGCGCCGACCGAGCCGATCAGCACCACCCAGCGCCAGCCCTCGATGCCGAACGGCTGCGTCGGCACCAGCAGCCAAGCGAGCAGCGCAACCAGGGGCACCACGGCGAAGGTGACGAACTGGTTGAAGGCGAACGCCTGGCCGCGGATGTGCCGGGGGACCAGTTCGGAGAGATAGGTGTCGATCGTCACCAACTCGATCCCGATGCCGATGCCCGCGATGAAACGCCAAAGGTTGATGCCGAACCCGGTGGTCTGGAACGCCATCACCAGCGTGGTGGCGCAGTACCAGAGAAGCGACCAGGTGAACACGCGGCGGCGGCCGAAGCGGTCGGGGACGGAGCCGAACGCCATCGTCCCGACGAACAGCCCGGCGAAGGTCGCGAACACGAAGGTGCCGAGCCCTTCGACCCCAAGAGGTCCGAGCACGTTGAAGACGCCGAGCGACTCCGGGGTGAACATCCCGGCCTTGACCATCCCAGGGGCGACGTAGCCGGTGAAGAACAGGTCGTAGAACTCGAAGCAGCCGCCGAGCGAGAGCAGCAGGATCATCCTCCAAAGGCTGCGGGCGCTCGGCAGCCTATCGATCCGCGCGGCGATCGCCGCTGCCGTGTTCTCGGTCATTGTTCCCCCCGTTTCGCCGCGCCAGCATGGCTGGGCAAGGGCCTCCCAGGCAACCGTCCTGCGCAAAGGGGCAGGCTGGCCTCCGGGCGGATCTTGTTGCGTGGACCCGGGCGGGCCATTTGCGGCGTCATGCGAACGACGATTGACAACCCACACGACCCCGTCGGCTGGCACGGCACCACCATCCTGTGCGTCCGCCATCACGGCAAGGTCGCGATGGCCGGCGACGGCCAGGTCAGCCTCGGTCAGACCGTGGTGAAGGGCAATGCCCGCAAGGTGCGCCGGATCGGCGCCGGCGGGGCGGTGCTTGCCGGCTTTGCCGGGGCGACCGCCGACGCCTTCACCTTGCTCGAACGGCTCGAGGCCAAGCTGGAGCGCTTCCCGTCCCAGCTTGAACGCGCCTGCGTCGAGCTTGCCAAGGACTGGCGCACGGACCGCTACCTGCGCCGGCTCGAGGCGATGATGGCGGTGGCCGACCGTGACCGCAGCTTCACCCTCACCGGCAACGGCGACGTGCTCGAGCCCGAGGACGGCGTGATCGCCATCGGGTCGGGCGGCAATTATGCCCTGGCCGCGGCCCGGGCGCTGATCACGGTGCCCGACCTGACAGCGGACGAGATCGCGCGGCGGGCAATGACGATCGCCGCCGAGATCTGCGTCTACACCAACAACAATATCATCGTAGAGACCCTCTGAATGGACGTTCCCACCTATTCTCCACGGGAGATCGTCTCCGAACTCGACCGCTTCATTGTCGGCCAGGACGACGCCAAGCGAGCGGTCGCGATCGCCTTGCGCAATCGCTGGCGCCGTCAGCAACTGCCCGAGGCGATGCGCGAGGAGGTGGTGCCCAAGAACATCCTGATGATCGGGCCGACGGGCTGCGGCAAGACCGAGATCGCGCGCCGGCTTGCCCGGCTCGCCCAGGCGCCGTTCCTCAAGGTGGAGGCCACCAAGTTCACGGAAGTCGGCTATGTCGGCCGCGACGTGGAAAGCATCGTGCGCGACCTGGTCGAGGTCAGCCTGACGATGCTGCGCGAAGCCTCCCGCAAGGAGGTGCAGGCGAAGGCGGAACTCGCGGCCGAGGAGCGTCTCGTCACGGCGCTCGTCGGCGAGGGCGCGGCCGCGGACACGCGCTCAAAATTTCGCCGGATGCTGCGCAGCGGTGAACTCGAGGGACGGGAGGTTGAGGTCTCGGTCAGCGAGCCGGCCAGCGGCCTGCCGATCGGGCAGCTCGACATGCCGGGAATGCCGCCCGGGCAGGTGATCAATCTCGGCGAGATGATGAAGGGCATGTTCGGCCGGCCCGCCCAGAAGCGGCGCATGACGGTCGAGGCCGCCCGCCGGGCTCTCGAGCGGGAGGAGGCCGACCGTCTGCTGGACAGCGAGCAGCTGGCCAAGGACGCGGTCGTGCATGCCGAAAACAACGGCATCGTGTTTCTTGACGAGATCGACAAGATCTGCGCCCGCACGACCGAGGGCGGCTTCCGGGGCGGCGATGTCTCACGGGAGGGCGTTCAGCGCGATCTGCTGCCGCTCATCGAAGGCACGACGGTGAGCACCAAATACGGCTCGGTGAAGACGGACCATGTGCTGTTCATTGCCTCCGGCGCCTTCCACCTGGCCAAACCATCCGACCTGCTGCCGGAACTGCAGGGACGGTTGCCGATCCGGGTCGAACTGGCGCCGCTCAGCCGCTCGGACCTCCGCCGCATTCTCACCGAGCCGCAGCACTCGCTCGTCAAGCAGTATGCTGCCCTGCTCGGGACCGAGAGCGTCACGCTCGACTTCACGGACGACGCGATCGATGCGCTTGCCGACCTGGCGGCCGACATCAACGACCGGATCGAGAACATCGGTGCGCGCCGGCTGCACACCGTGTTGGAACGACTGCTCGAGGAGATCAGCTTTTCCGCCACGGACCGTGGGGGCGAGACGGTGACGGTGGACGCGGCCTATGTGAACGAGCGGGTCGCCCCGTTGGCTCAGAAGGGTGATCTCAGCCGCTTCATCCTCTGATGCTCGGGTCGGGCGGGAACGGTTGACGGCCGCCCCTCGTTCTCGCACATCCACTCCGATGTCCGATCCCTTCGTCGTCCCCGAAGAGCCCACCGCGGCCGATGCGATCGCGTCGATCCGCGATGAGCTCGAGGTGTTCGACGACTGGATGGATCGCTACCAGTTCATCATCGAGCTCGGTCGCAAGCTGCCGCCGTTCCCCGATGCGTGGATGGACGACGCGCACCGGGTTCCCGGCTGCCAGAGCCGGGTGTGGATGGAAGGTCGCGTCGAGGCCGGCAAACTCCGCTTGGCCAGCACGTCGGACGCGGCGATCGTCTCGGGCCTGATCGCGCTGCTGCTGCGGGTCTATTCCGGCCGGACACCGCAGGAGATCCTGGCGACCGACCCGGTGTTCCTGAAAGAGCTCGGCTTGATTGAGGCCTTGTCCACCAACCGAGGCAATGGTGTCGCCGCAATGGCCCGGAAGATCCGCGAGCTGGCGGCCGTGCAGGCCATCGCGTCGTGAAGCCCGGGGCTCATCCCGCGACGCCAACCATACTGCTTCGCAAGATGGCGGAAAACCGAAGGGGAGCGCTCCGGTGAGCGAGACGCTTGAACAGGCCAAGGAGGGCATCGAGGGCGCGCACCATCACGACGACGGCCGCGCCCGTGGGACCGCCGTCCTGATCGCGGCGCTCGCGGCGTGTCTCGCCTTGGCGGACCTGGGCGAGAAGAGCACCCAGAACGAGTACATCACCCGCCATGTCGACCTCAGCGACCAGTGGAGTTTCTACCAGGCAAAGAATGTGCGGGCGACCGTTCGTGCCGCCGAGGCGAGCGTGCTCGAAAGCCTGCCGGACAGTCCTGCCGTTGCTCAGCGGATCAAGGCGGCGCGCGACGAAGAAGCCCGGATGCGGGACGACCCGCAAGGCAATGACGGCATGAAGCAGTTGGCGGCGCGCACCGAGGCGGAAAGTGCCTTGCGGGAGCGCGCCTTCCACCGTTACCACCAGTACGAGATCGTGGTGAGCGGCCTGCAGATCGCGATTGTCCTGGCGTCAATTTCGGTGGTCACGCGCCTCATCTGGCTGGCGATCGCGGGCGCCGGCCTGGGAGCGGTGGCCAGCCTCTACGGGCTGCTTGTCGCAGGAAGCGTGCTCTAGGAGAATCCGGCGCCGCGCGCCGGCTTCGGCCAGCGTGCGGCAATCTCCGGCAACACGTGCTCGATCAGCAATCGGGTCTGCCCCAGCATGTCCTCATCGCCCGACGCGGCGGGACGCAGGATGAACTTTGAGATGCCGGCGTCCACGTAGTCTGCAATGCGGCCCAGGATCGTGTTCGCGTCGCCGATCGCGAAATAGCTCAGCGGATCGCGGCCGGTACGCTTGCGGTAGGACTCCAGTGCGGGGCGCAATGCCGCATCGTCGGGGCTGCCGAAGCGGAACGCGAAGGCGGCGCCGAAATGGTCCTCGTCGATCGCCCGTCCGGCGGCCGCGCTGGCGGTGCGGATCGCGGCGACCACGGGAGCCACTTCCGCCGGCGTTTCCGCGCCCGCCTGCCAGCCCGTGCCGTACAGCGCCGTGCGGCGGACCGCCGCCTCCGAGCTGCCGCCGATCCACATCGGCAGATCGGGCTGCACCGGGCGGGGCGAGATCGAGGCGCCCGACAGCCGGAAGTGCCGCCCCTCGAAGTCCACCCTTTCACCCGTCCACAGCCGACGCAGAATTTCCAGCGCCTCGTCGGTCACGCGGCCGCGCACCGTGGTGTCGAGGTGCATCGCCGTCCATTCCGGGCCGCGTGGGCTGCCGATGCCGAAGGCGGGCAGCAGGCGTCCCTCGGAGAGCACGTCGATCGTCGCACATTGCTTGGCGAGCAGGACCGGTTCGCGCATCGCCAGCGAGATGACGTTGACACCGAACTTGATCCGCCGCGTGCGCCCGGCGAGCGCCGCCATGACCGCCATGCATTCAAGGATCGGCGTGTTGCTGACCAGGCGATCCGTCTGCCAGATCGAGTTGGCGCCGCCCGCTTCGCACAGATCGACCCAGCGCCAGAAGCCGCCCGTCGTGTCGAAGGGGAACTCCATCAAGCCAAGTCCGGCCGCGATGCTGCGCGCCATGCCCGAGGCTCCAAACCGTGGGCCGTTGTTATGGCCCGAGTTCCTCGGCTTGGCTATCCTGGCCGTCAACGAACGCCGGCGCTCAATGCCGACAGCGGAGGAGATAACCGTGACCAGGATCACCAGGCGAGCCCTGATAGCCGCGCCAGCAATGGGGACGCTTGCCGCCCTCCTGCCTCGTGCCCACGGGGCCGAGCGGGCAAGCAACGCGCCCGGCGTCACCGCGACCGAGATCAAGATCGGGCAGACCCTGCCGTACAGCGGCCCTGCCTCCGCGTATGGGCAACTCGGGCGGGTTGAGGCCGCCTGTTTCGACGCGCTCAACGCGGCCGGCGGCATCAACGGGAGGAAAGTCAAGCTGGTCAGCCTCGATGATTCCTACAGCCCGCCCAAGGCGGTCGAACAGATCCGCCGACTGATCGAGCAGGAACAGGTGGCGTTCATCTTCAACACGTTGGGCACGCCGATCAACGTGGTGATTCGCACCTATCTCAATCAGCACAAGGTGCCGCACCTGTTCGTCGCTGCCGGCTCCGCCCGGTTCGCCGATCCCGAGCATTTCCCGTGGACGATCGGCTGGCAGCCGACGCTGCGCTCCGAAGCCAATTTCTACGCACAGCACGTGCTTGAGGCGACGCCGAACGCGCGCATCGCCGTGCTGTATCAGAACGACGATTTCGGCAAGGAGCTGCTGGCAGGGCTGAAGGAGGGATTGGGCGAGAAGGCCGGCACCGTAATCAGCGAGGCGAGCTACGAGGCCACCGATCCGACCGTCGACTCGCAGATCGTGACCTTGCAGGGCTCGGGCGCCGACACGCTGTTCATGTTCGCCTATGCCAAGCAGGGTGCGCAGGCGATCCGCAAGGCCTTCGACATCGGCTGGCGACCCGACAAATATATCCACCTTGGCGCCGCTTCCGTGGGCGCCACCTTCGTGCCGGCCGGGCTCGAGAAATCAGTCGGCGTCAAGACCGCCGGCTTCATCAAGGACGCGACCGATCCGAAATGGGCCGAAGACGAGGCCGTGACGCACGTGGCGGGATTGGATGGCCGCTCATATGCCGGATGCCCAACTCGCCGACAGCATCAACGTCGCGGGCTATGCCTACGCGCAAACGCTCGAGCAGGTGCTGCGCCAGTGCGGCGACGATCTTTCGCGCGAGAACATCATACACCAAGCCGCGAACCTGCATGATTTCCGGCTGCCGCTGCTGCTGCCGGGCAGCCTGATCAACACCAGCCCGACGCAGTATCGGGTGATCACTTACATGAAGCTGCAGAGCTTCGACGGGAAGAGCTGGGTGTTCGTTTAGTACAGGCCAAAGAGGTGCCTGTCACGGCGCCGCCGACCCGGTCGCCTGCGTCCGGGCAGCGATTTGCATAAGGGCGTGGTGGGCCGAGCGCACCGCGCCTTCCTGCCAGCCGTTGAGATACGACATGTGCTCGCCGCAGAACAGGAACGGGCCGTCGCCCTCCAGCAGCTTGGGGTAGAAGCCGGCGCGCCCGTCACGGCTCCACTCGGCCCAGGCGCCGCGGCTGAACGGGATTTTTTTCCAGGCGACGCTGACACCCTTGCGCAGATGGTCGCGGCAATAGGGGTGCAGCGCTTCATTGTCGGCGAGCGTGTCGTCGAGGCGCTGGGCAATCGGCTTGGCCGCGAACGCATCGCCGATGTCGCCCGACCAGATGTAGGCGCCGACCAAGACGCCCTTCTTCTGACCAATTCCGGCGCTCGGGTACCAGACTTGGGTGGCGTTCCGGCTGGTCCACGAAATGCCGCCGTAGATGTTGTCCTCGACCTCCCAGAACCGGGTCTGCGCTTCGAAAGCGACCTTCCCGGCCGGGACGTAGTCGAGCGATGCGATCGCGCCAGTAATTTCAGGCGAAAAGTCAGTGTCCATGCCGCGCAGGGCGGCGAACGGAATGGTGCAGACCACGATCGGCGCCTCGACCGACTGCACGTCGCCGGTCTTGCCGTCTCGCCAGACGACGCGGGCACCGTCGGAGGTCCGGCGGAGCTGCGTCACTTCGGCGTTGGTGGTGATCATTGGGCCGAGCTTGCGTCCGAACGTCTGGCCGATGACGCCCATCCCGCCGACCGGCTGCAGCATCGTCGCCGATTGCTGTGCCGTTTCGCCGAACTGCATCTGGCCCTGCCAGAAATCCGACGCCAGCAGTTGGCGCAGATCGAGCGGCTGGTTGATCGTGCCCTCCTCGACGCCGGGCGGCCGACCGAAGCCGGAACGGATCGAGCCACGATAGACGAGGTCGCGATCGAGAGCGCCGAAGGCGCGGAGGAACTCGCGCAGCCGCTCCTTGTCCTCGGTCGTCACGGGAGCCGCGAGGTTCGCTTGGTCAATCGCCTTGGCCGCGAGCTCGGCCACGTAGCCCCGCGAATTGTTCACCACCGCCGCATTGCGCTGCGGCTTGCCACCGAACGCCGCGTCATCCTGCAGCAACGCCCCGCGGTTGTCGTTGCACATCACTTCGAGCTTCACGCCGAGCGCGCGGCAATACGAAATAATCCCCTCGTGGTGCCAGGCGATGCGCGCCGGACCCGGGTTGAAGTAGAGATGCTCGCCGATGTCCCAGCGCACCCGCTGCACGCTGTCGGTCTCAAGGATCTCGTCGCCGGCGCGCAGCGACCAGTTGCGGCCGCCCACTCGGCCGCGCGCCTCCAGCACGGTCACGTCGTAGCCGGCATGCCCGAGTTCCCAGGCGAGTACCAGGCCGGCGATCCCGGCACCGAGCACGACCACGCGGGCACCCTTGCCCGGCGGCAGCACCGGCGGTCCCGCATAGGCTTCGGGTACCCGCAGCAGGCCCATGGCCGCCATGGTGTGGTACGCCGCCGCCACGCCGCCAGCGCGGCCGACCAGGTGAACGAGATCGCGACGGGACAGCGTCATGCCGGCCGCCGCGCCCGGAGCGCCGCCGCCAGCGTGCCGTCGTCGAGCACGTCGAGTGCGCCGCCGATCGGCACGCCCTGGCCGACCCGCGTGACCGTCACCCCTAGCGGGCGGAGGCGCTCGGTCAGCCAATGTGCCGTGGTCGCGCCGTCCACCGTCGCGCCCAGTGCGAGGATCACCTCGGCAACCCCGCCCTCGGCCACGCGGGCCAGCAGTGCTGCCGTGTTGAGGTCCTCCGGCCCGGTGCCGGCCAGCGCCGAAAGCGTGCCGCCGAGGACGTGATAGAGACCCCGGTGGACGGAGGCGCGCTCCAGCGCCCAGAGGTCGCCCACGCCCTCGACCACGCAGATCAGCGAGCGATCGCGCTGCGGGTCGGCGCAGATCGAGCATGGATCGCGGCTGTCGAGATTGCCGCACAAGCTGCAGGCCCGGACGGCGCGGGCGGCCTCACCCAGCGCGGCGGCAAGCGGCAGCATCCGGGTCTGCGGCTGCTGCAGCATGCGCAGCGCTGCGCGGCGGGCACTGCGCGGCCCAAGCCCCGGCAGCTTAGCGAGCAGACCGATCAGGTGCTCGATCTCGGGACCACCCATCGCCGAGGCAGGCCTGCCTAGCCCTCACCCCAACCCTCTCCCAAGGGGAGAGGAAGAAGAAGAGCTTTCTCCCTTCGGGAAAGGATCGGGTGAGGGGAGCAACACGGCATCCTAGAAGGGCAGCTTCATCCCGGGCGGCAGGTCGAGACCGCCGGTGACCTTCTGCATTTCGTCGGCCGAAGCCTCGTCCAGCTTGCGCTTGGCGTCGGCGTGGGCGGCGACGATGAGGTCCTCCATGATCTCCATCTCCGCCGGATCGGCGATCTTCGGGTCGATCTTCAGGCGCTTCATCTCGCCCCGGCCGTTCAGCGTCACGCTCACCATCCCGGCCCCGGAGACGCCCTCGATCTCCAGGCTTTCGAGCTTGGCCTGCATCTCCTGCATCTTGGCCTGCATCTGCGAGGCTTGCTTCATCAGGCCGGCAAGGTTCTTCATGCGTCGGACTCCCAGGTCAGGCTGTCAAATCGGCTCTCGTCATCGTCGAACTCGCCATTGACGAACTCCGCATCGACCGGCGCAAACGCCGGCCCCTCAGGCTCGGTCTGGATCGGCAGACCATAGCCATCAAGCGAGTCATCGGCGACCTCGTCGATCTTCGCCCCGGGGAACGCGGCAAGAATTGCCCGCACCAAGGGGTGATCGGCGGCCGTTTCGCGTCGCTCGACGTCCGCCGCGCGCGCCTGCTCGGCCATTGTCAGCTCGCCCGAAGCAGCGGACAGCGCGATCGTCCAGCGGGTGCCGGTTGTCTCCTGCAACAGCTTGGCCAGGCGCGGCGCCAAGTCGCGCGGTGCCTCCGGCTGCGTGCGCAACTCGATGACGGGCGGGGCGAAGCGCACCAGGTGGACCGAGTGCAGCAGGTGGCCGTGCAACGTCGGCTCGCGCCGGGTGGCGACGAGCGCCACGACGTCGCGGAAGCTGGACAGGCGCGGGCCAGCCGGAGCCGATACCGTCTCCTCATGCCTCGGCTGCACGGCAACGGAAGCCGCACCAACCGAAGTCGCATTGCCCGTTACCGCGCGGACGCCGCCGCCAGGGCCAGGCGGACCGGCGGGAGAGGCCGGTGGCTTCCCGGCAAGCTGGCGGACGAGATCGCCGGGAGAGGGCAGGTCGGCGACGTGGCACAGGCGGATCAGCACCATCTCGGCGGCGGCCCGTCGATCCGGCGCCGTCTCGACCTCCATGACCCCCTTCAGCAGCATCTGCCAGGCCCGTCCGAGTACCGGCACCGACAGCCGATCGGCGAACTCGGCGCCGCGCGTCCGCTCGGCTTCCGGCAAGGTTGGGCTCTGCCTGAGTGAGGGAACCGATTTCAGCCGGGTGACGGTGTGGATCAGCTCCAGCAGGTCCTGCAGCAGCATGCCGAGATCGGCACCCCGCTCGTAGGCCCGGTCGGTGATGGCCAGGGCGGCCGCCGGGCGGCCCGCCATCATTGCTTCCAGCAGATCGAAGACGTCGCCCCGGTCGGCGAGGCCGAGCATGTCAGTGACCGCCTGCGCGCTGATCGGACCGCCCGCCGGATCGCCGCCGCCCTGGGCGATCGCCTGATCCAGCAGCGAAAGTCCGTCCCGCACCGAGCCGTCGGCGGCCCGGGCGATCAGCTCGAGCGCGGCGGGGGTGATCGCGACCTGTTCGGCCGCCGCGATGCCGGTGAAGTGCCGAGCCAGCTCGTCGAGACCGACGCGGCGCAGGTCGAAGCGCTGGCAGCGGGACAGGACGGTGACCGGAACCTTGCGGATCTCGGTCGTCGCGAACACGAACTTCACGTGCGGCGGCGGCTCTTCCAGCGTCTTGAGCAGCGCGTTGAACGCGTTGCGCGACAGCATGTGGACCTCGTCGACCACGAACACCTTGGTGCGCGCCTGTAGCGGGCGGAACCGGGTCGCCTCGATGATCTCGCGCACGTCGTCGACGCCGGTGCGCGAGGCGGCATCCATCTCCATCACGTCGGGGTGCCGCTCGGCGAGGATCGCGGTGCAGTTGGGGCAGACCCCGCACGGGTCCGCCGTCGGTCCGCCCTGGCCGTCCGGCCCGATGCAGTTCAGGGCGCGGGCGATGATGCGGGCGGTGGTCGTCTTGCCGACCCCCCGCACTCCGGTGAGCATGAAGGCGTGCGCCACCCGCCCGAGCGCGAAGGCGTTGCGCAGGATGCGCACCATCGCGTCCTGGCCGATCAGATCCTCGAAGCGGGTCGGCCGGTATTTTCGCGCGAGCACCCGGTAGGGCGCCGCGGGGACCGACTCAGGCTGCGGGCCGACCGCTCCCGGCGGTTCGTCCCCGAACAGGCCGGGACCCGATGGGGCGGCAACTCGGGCAGAGTGGAGTCGCTCGGATCGTCCTGAAGGAAGCCGGACATGCGCGGTGTCGTGCTGACCGCCGCTGCGGCCACCTCTCAGCTTGCGGGGCATCGGGTGGGAGGCCGGGCAACGACCCGAGCGGAAACTCGTTGCGGCTGCTTCCTTCCGGACCTGACCGGGTTGGCGAGGCGCCCGTCCGCCGCCGACCTCCCGCGCCTGCATATCATGGTTTGCTCGCTTGGAGACAACCCTCGGGGCGACAACCCTGGCCGGTTGCCGCTCCGCAGGTCGCGTGGCACGGTCGGCCCATCCACCGCCGAACGGAGTTGTCGCGTGACGCTGATCCTGGCCAGCCGGCCGAACATCTACTCCGGCAGCCCGCTCGATCGCGCGGCCGAGCGGCGGGAGGACGAGGCCTGGATCCGGCAGGCGCTCAGCCGCCCCGACACCTTGTTCGTGCCGGTCTGGCGCGCTCGCAACCTGGTCCGTCCGATGCCCACGGGCGCCGACGCCGAAAGCGCGACGTCGGAGGCCGTCTACCTGACGGGCGAGGCCGCCCAAGCGGTGCAGATGGCGGGCGGTCCCTGGAGCTTCCTCGGCCTGCTTGGAGGCGCGGGCAGATGTTCGCGGTCGACATCAGCGCGGCCGACGACCCGCTGCCCTTGCTGCCGGAGGGGATGGGCGAGTTCGTGGATCTCCGGGCGGTGGGCGGGGGCGGACTGTCGCCGGGCGACGCGTCCGTGCTAGCCCACGCGCGCGGGCTGATGCACTGGCGCGTAAAACACCGGTTCTGCGGGGTGTGCGGCGCTCCGTGCGAGCCGAGGACCGCCGGGCACATGCTGCATTGCACCGGCTGCAACGCCCAGCATTTCCCGCGCACCGACCCGGCGGTGATCATGCTGGTATACCGGGACGACTTCTGCCTGCTCGGCCACTCCGTGCGGTTTCCGCGCGCCACCATGTTCTCGACCCTGGCCGGCTTCGTGGAACCCGGCGAGAGCCTCGAGGAGGCGGTTCGGCGCGAGGTTTTGGAGGAGGTCGGCGTCGAGGTGGGGCAGGTCTTCTACCACTCGAGCCAGCCCTGGCCGTTCCCGGCCAACATCATGCTCGGCTTCTACGCCGAGGGGCTGACCGAGCGGATCACGATCGATCCGCAGGAACTCAAGGACGCGCGCTGGTTTTCCCGCGACGAGATCCGTCGGCCCGAAGAGAACGGCTTCATGTTGCCGCGCACGGACAGCATCGCGCGCCGCCTGATCGAGGACTGGATGGCGGCCGGATGAAGCGGATCGCCGCCCTGTTGTTCCTGGCGCTGCATGGCGTCCTGCAATTCGTCGCCGGGAACTCCGGTCGCGGACGGCTATCGGACGCCGGACACCCCGCCCGAGTGCCGGGCCGCGGTCAATCAGGACCCGGAAGTGCGACGCCTGCGGATCGCCGGTGCGGCAGTGCCGATCTTCGCCGCCCAGAACCAGAACGACCTCGCCTTCGCCGAGGCGCAAGCCGAGCGGAAGTGCCTGCGCGACAAGGGCCTGATGCAGGGCGGCGTCGAGCCGGTCAGGCACATCTGGTACGCCTCGCCATTCTGACATGGCAATGAAACCACCGCTCCGCACCATCGGCTACGAGGGCAGTACGCTGGATGGGGTGATCGGGTCGTTGCGCGCCGCCGGCGTCGTGTTGCTGGTCGACGTGCGCGCCGTCGCTGCCTCGCGCAAGCCCGGCTTCTCCAAGCGTCTGCTGGCGGCCAGCCTGGCCGGGCACGGGATCGGCTACCTCCATCTGCAGGGCTTGGGCACGCCCAAGGAAGGACGGCAGGCGGTTCGCTCCGGCCATCCGGAGCGGATGCGCGCGATCTATGCGGAGCACCTGCGGTCCGACCGGGCGCAGGCGGACCTTGCCCACGCCACCGAGGAGGTCCGGAGAGTGCCCGCGTGCCTCCTGTGCTTCGAGCACGATCACCGCACCTGCCATCGGGCGATCGTCGCGGACCTCGTCGCGCGGCAAACTGGGCAGGCGATCGAACATCTGACGCCCTGATAAGAGTTCGGCGGCCCCTGGTCAGTGCGCCGCCACCTCCACCAGCAGCCAGCCGCGCGCGTCGAAGCGCCCTCGGTCGCCCTCGCGAAGCAGGATCGTCGTGGTTTCGGAGTCCAAAAGGGCTGGGCCGGTGAACGTTTCGCCGTCCCGCAACCCATCCAGCTGCATGGCGGCGACCTCGCGCCAGTCTCCGCTGAGAAAAGCACGACGGGTGCGGGATCGTTCGGGGCCGGCGGGTTGCTCGGCCGAGGCCGCAGCGGCGCTGGCGGGCGGCAGCCGCGCCACGGTGGCGAGCCGGGCGCTGACCGCGACCACCTCCTCCCCCGGCAGCGCGTAGGTGAACAATGCCTCATGCCGGCCATGGAACCTTTTCTCCATGGCGCGGCGCGCCTCGGCCTCGCTCAGATCGATCCCATCCAGACCCACCTCGATTTCGAACACCTGTTCGCCGTAGCGCATGTCGGCCGACCGGGAGGTCTCCAGAGGCAGTCCGTAGGCGGCAAGGCGCGTGCGGCCTTCCAGCTCCATCGCCTCGTAGGCGGCGAGCAGGATACCGGGATCGAGGCCGCCCGCGGTCTGCGCCAGGCTCCGTACCTGCTGTACTCGGAGATCGGAGTTGAGCATTCCCCAGGCGGACAGCACGGCCGCCTGGATCGGCACAACGACGCGCGTCATGCCCAACTCCGCGGCCACGGCGCAGGCGTGCAGCCCCGCCGCGCCGCCAAAGGCCAGCAGCGCCGAGCGTCGTGGGTCGACGCCGCGCCGCACCGTCGCCACCCGCACGCCGTCCGCCATGCGGGCGTTGATGACGCGATGCACGCCGGCCGCCGCCGCCACGGGGTCGAGGCCCAGCCGCTCCCCAAGCCGGAACAGCGCGCGCCGGGCCGTATCCGAGTCGAGCCGCCGGGTGCCCCCAAGGAAACCCTGCGGATCGAGGTAGCCCAGCACCAGGTTGGCGTCCGTCACCGTCGCGGCCTCGCCGCCCTGGCCGTAGCAGGCCGGGCCGGGGACCGCCCCGGCGCTTTGCGGGCCGACGCGCAGCAGGCCGTCCGGCCCTCACCGCCGCGATGCTGCCGCCGCCCGCGCCCAGGGTGACGATGTCGAGGCTCGGCAAGGCAATCCGCGCCGCGCCCACCGTCCGGCCGGTCGAGAGCGCGGCGGCCCCGTCGCGGATCAACGCGATGTCGCTGCTGGTGCCGCCCATGTCGAAGGTGACGAGATCGGCGCCGGCGCCCGCACGGGCGAGGGCGGCGCAGGCGGCCACGCCGCCCGCCGGGCCGGAGAGCGCGGTAGCTGCCGCGAGCCGGATCGTCTCCGTCACCGAGGCGACGCCGCCATGGGAGTGCATGATGAGCGGCGGCACCGGCAGCCCGGCCGCGCGCAGCCGCGTTTCGAGCCGCGCCAGGTAGTCCCGCACCAGCGGCCCGACCAGCGCGTTCGCCACCGTGGTCGAGAAGCGCTCGAACTCCTTTATTTCCGGGAGCACGTCGGAGGAGCAGGTGACGAACGCTTCGGGCAAACGCGCCCGCGCCGCCTGCGCGGCGCGCTGCTCGTGCGCCGGGTTGGCCCAGGCGTGCAGGAAGCAGACCGCGACCGCCTCCACCTGTTCGGCTGCAAGCCGGTCGAGGGCCGCATGCAAAGAAATCCCGTCGAGCTCCGTCTCCACCCGGCCGTCGGCACGCATCCGTTCCCGCACCGGCAGACGCAGGGGCCGTGGCACGAGCGGCTCCGGCGGCGGCAGGCGAAGGTTGTAGCGCTCGGGCTTCAGTCCTTCCCGCATCTCGACCACGTCGCGGTGGCCTTGCGTGACCAGCATCGCGACCCGCGCGCCCTTGCCCTCCAGCAGCGCGTTGGTGGCCACCGTCATCCCGTGGACCAACCGGGTGGTCGCACCCAGGAGGGCTGCAAGCGAGAGCCCGAGCCGGTCGGCGACGAGCTGCAGCCCTTCCATCACCCCGATCGATTGATCCCGCGGCGTGCTCACCGCCTTGGCGGTTGCGAGGCGACCGTCCGACCCGGCAGCCACCACATCGGTGAACGTGCCGCCGACATCGACGCCGATCGCGTAGGCCGTCACGCTCGAGGCTGGCGCGCCCACGGCTGGCGCGCTCACGGCTTGCCCCACCCACCGCCGCCACCTGCCTGCACATGGAAGCGGCTGCCGGCGGGAACGGGGATGCCTGTTTCCTTGGTGCGCAAGGCTCGGGGAGGCGCGCCAGGCGCCAGCAGGACGTAGCGATGCGGCGTGCCGTCCTCGCCGCCCAGGATGCCGCGCGCCCCATGCCGTACGCCATCGCCGGCCGTATTGGCCCGGGCGGCCGTCGCCGTTTCCACCCGCAGCACCAGCTCGCCGCCGTCGCCGCCAGGGTGACGGCCGGCACCGCCCGACCCGCCGCGGAACTCATGCCGCTCGAGAACCAGGGGAAAACGCGCCTCCATGACCTCGACGCTGCCGAACTTGATGCCGCCGACCGAGTGCCACTCCCCGGCTGCCGGCCAGCCTGGCCCGGCCGACGACGCGCCGCCGCCGGGACGGGCATGGAACATGTGCCAGATGAAACGCCGGCCCGTGCGGGGGTCTTCGCCCGCGAGCGCCAGCCGGAACCGCCGTCCCCAGCCGCCCATGACGCGCTCGGGACAGGACGGCGCGAGGGCGGCGACGACGGCTTCCACGATCTCGTTCGAGCAATGACTGGTGCAGAGCGTGACCGGGGCGCCTTCGTTGGCCCAGACGACCGTGCCGGGCTCGGCGAGCACGCGCAGCGGGCGGAACGCGCCCTCGTTGCGGGCGCAGTCCGGATCGAGCAGGTAGGCGTAGGCCATCGCCACCGCCGACTGCATGTTGGCGTGCGAGGAGTTGACGAAGCCGATCGCCTGCGGATCGGACCCGCGCAGGTCCACCGTCACGTCGCTGCCGGAGACGGTGACGCGCGCGCGTATGCGGATGTCCTCGCGCCCGTGCCCATCGTCGTCCAGCACGGCCTCGCCCTCATACTCCCCATCCTTCCAGCCGGCGACGATGCTGCGGGCGTAGCGCTCGGCCGCGTCAAGCATAGCATTTACGGTGGCGCGGAGCGTCGGCGTCCCGAACTCGGCCGCCACCGTTTCGAGCCGTTGCGCGCCGAGGCGGGCTGCCCCCACCATCGCGGCGAGGTCGCCCCGGAAGTCGCGCGGGTTGCGCGTATTGGCCGCCAGCATGGCGACCAAATCCTCGCGCAGCCGGCCGGCTTCGCCGAGGCGGATCGGCGGCACCCGCACGCCCTCCTGCCAGATCTCGGTCGCTCCGGCGTTGTAGCCGCCATGCGTCGCGCCGCCGATGTCGCTCACATGCGCGCGGACCACCGACCAGAACAGCAACGTGTCGTCGGCGAAGGCGGGGACGACAGCCGTGAGGTCCGGCAGATGGCTGCCGCCGTGATAGGGATCGTTCAGCATGTAGACGTCGCCGGGGCGGGGGTCCGGGAACCGCTCGGCCACGGCGCGCGCGGCCCAGGGCATGGCGCCGACATGGACCGGAATATGATCGGCCTGCGCGACCAGCCGGCAGGCGGCGTCGGTAATGGCCACCGAAAAGTCGCGTGAGGAATTGAGGATCTGCGAGTATGAGGTCCGCAGCATTGCCTCGCCGGCCTCCTCGGCAACCGCCGCGAGTTGGCCCTGGAGCACGGCCACGGTGACGGGATCGGTCTCCCCGAGACGGTCCTGGCGCTCACGATCCTGTCCTGTCATGCCTCGGCGCCCCCGCTTAACGGCTTCATAGGGTTTCGCTGGCTGAGTATGGCGACATGAAAGTGACGCCTCGCTACCTCGTCCAGCTCTCCTCGGCCGAGATCGCCTTTCTGCACGCTCTGCTGCAGCAGCAGATGCGCCGCTTCGTGGCCGAAGGTCCCGAAGGCCGTGGCGTCGAGCATGGGACGGCGCCGCCGGAACTCGTTTCCCTCGATGGCCGGATGTTGACGCGGCTGAAGGAAGTCGCCGACACCGAAGAGGCGTATTTCGCCGGGCGGCGGCTGCGGCCGGAGGCCGCCTGGATCAGCGAGGAACATGCCGTCCTGGCCGAGCTCGCGACGCCACCGTCGCGGGCCGAGGTGGTTCACCTCACCCTGTGCAGAGCACGCGCCGCAGCCTGAACGGCGGCGTGCCGATGTCGACGCCGGGGTAGGATCAGTCCGCCCGGAAGTTGGGCAGGCGGCGCTCGGCCATCGCCTTGACGCCTTCCTTGTAGTCTTCGGTCTTGCGCAACCAGTCCTGCTCCTCGAATTCGCGCTCGGTGGCAGCCTGGAACGCCTCGGCGAGGCCGCGCCGCAGGGTCTCGCGTGTCGCGACGATGGCGAGCGGCGCGGATTGCGCGATCTCGGTAGCAAGCTCGGTCGCTTTGGCGCGCACCTGCTCGAACGGAACCAGTATGTCGGCCACGCCCATCGCGACCGCTTCATCACCGGTGATGCGGCGGCCGGTGGTACATCAGCAGAGCGGCCTTCGACGGGCCGACCAGGCGCGGCAGGGTCGCGGTGAGGCCAAAGCCGGGATGAAAGCCAAGCCGGGTGAAGTTGGCGGAGAACCGCGCCTCGGAGCAGGTGACGCGGAAATCTGCCACCAGCGCCAGGCCCAGGCCCGCGCCCACCGCCGCGCCATGCACCGCAGCGACGATCGGCTTGCCGGCCCGCACCAGCCGGATGGCTTCCTTGTAGAGATGCCTCCGACCGGCGCCGATCTCCCGCCCGTCCGAATTGCGGGCGACGAGGTCGGCGCCGGCGGAGAAATGCTTGCCGTCGGAGCACAGCACGACGGCGCGGATCTCGGGGTTGCGGTCAAAACTCTCCAGCGCCTCGCCGATCTCGGCGATCATGGGAACGTTGACGTGATTGTTCGGCCCGCGACGCAGCTCCACCGTCGCGATGTGTCCCTCGGTGCTGACCTTGATCTGTTGGTACGCCATCTCATCCCCCCTCGTCGCTGGCCGGGCTAGTTGGGCACCCGGTTCGGGGGCTGTCAAACCGCGAGGAAGAACCGGCTGAGCAGCGACGCGACCGCCTCCGGGGCCTCCTCGGGCACCATGTGGCCGATACCGGGCAGCACATGACATTGCGGCTGTTCGGCGACGCAGGCCAGGGACTCGGCAAGCTCCGCCCCGCGCCCACGCCCGGCACCCCCGGCGATGCCGAGCACCGGCATTTGCAGCTTGCCGAGCCGCGCCAGCTCCTCGGCGTTGACCCGGGCGTCCTCCCCGGTCGCGCGGTAGTATTCGAAACCGCAGCGCATGGCGCCCGGCTGCGAATAGGTGCGCACGTATTCGGCCACGTCTTCGGCGGTGATTGCGCCGGCGGTCGAGACGTATTCGTCATAGAAATAGGACAGGTAGACGGCCTCGCGCCCGGCGGTCAGCGCCTCCGGCAGGTGCGGCGTCCGGTGGAACCCGTGATGCCAGCGCTGGCCGCCCTGCGCCATGCCGCCCTGGCGGCCGTCGCCGGGGATGACCACGTCGATGACGGCGAGACGGCTGACCAGCGCCGGATCCAGCCGGGTGAGGGCGTAGGCGACCGGGCCGCCCCAGTCATGGCCGACCAGCCCAATGGTTTCGAGGTGCAGGTGGCCGCGGAGAAGCTCGCGCACGTCGGCCGCGATGCTGCGCTTGTCGTAGCCGTGCGCCGGGCGCGAGCTGTCGCCAAGGCCGCGCAGGTCAGGCGCGATGATCCGGAAGCGCTGGGCGAGCAGCCTGATCACATGTCGCCACTCGTACCAGGTCTGCGGATAGCCGTGCAGCAGAACCAGGGCAGGACCGGCGCCGGCTTCGACGAAATGCATTTTCAGGCCGGTCAGCGTGGCGTAGCGGTGCGTGATCCCGGACATCGGGGAAACACTCCCCGCCCCTTCCGCCGGGAAGGGCGATCGTTGCGGGCGGAGCTAACGGGACGGGGGCGCCGGAGACTGGGCACCGCCGCCGTTCTGGGCGATCGCGGCATCGAGGATGCGGCGTGCTCCCGCCGCGTCGTGGCGACCGAGCGCCTGGCGTGCCTGCTCCAGGGTGTCCATCATCGGAATGCGACCTTGGTCGCTCTGATGCAGGTCGAGCTGGCGGGTCTCGGCACGTTCCAGCGCCTCTTGCGCCTGTCCGGTGCGGTTCCGTCGCAGGTCCTCGGCGGCTTCGCGGGCGTAGTCCTCGGGGGTGGCCTCGGCGCCGAGGCGCGGCGCGGGCAGGTGCGGCGCAATCCTGGAGCCATGGCCCGCGGAGATATTGCTGGCGCTGGAGGAGGCCGGACCGGACGTGCCTTCGCCGGGCTGGTGGGCCGGGCGGCTTGCGGGTACTTGTCTGGTCCGTCCCCGTTTGCGCCGTGTTCGTCTGAGCGGTGGCGGTCGCAGCGCTCAAGGCCAAGCCAAGTACCGCGGCCGAGGCCAGCAGCGTGTTGCGCATCGCATCGTCTCCCTGGTTGACGCACCGCGCGGGTGCTTGGTCGACCATAACCCGACCATTACGATGTGAGCGACAGGCCGGACGGAAAAACCGCCGGTGTGGTCAGCCGGTCACGCCGGCGACCAGCGCCCGCAGATCCGATTGCGGGCGGGCCCCGTAATGGCCGATCGCCTCGGCGGCGACCAGGCTGCCCATGCGGCCGCAGGCGGCGAGGCTGCGCCCTGCGGTCAAGCCGGTGAGGAAGCCCGCCGCATAGGCGTCGCCCGCGCCGGTGGTGTCGACCACCCGCGCCGGCTCAGCCGGCACCACAACCGTATCGGTCCCGCGCACGACGACGCTGCCGGCTTCGCTCCGGGTGAGGGCCGCCAGCGCCACGTCGCGCCGAGCCAGCTCGACCGCCGGCTCGAACTCGTCGGTCTCATAGAGGCTGCACAACTCGGCCTCGTTGGCGAACAGGATGTCGATATGGCCGCGCACCAGCTCGCGGAACGCCGCGCGGTGCCGGTCGACGCAGAACGGGTCGGAGAGCGACAAGGCGACCTGCCGCCCGGCGCGGTGCGCCGTCTCGGCGGCGAGCCGAAAAGCCGCCTGCGCCGCCGGCGGATCGAACAGATAGCCTTCGAGATAGGTCACCTGAGCATCGGCCACGAGCGCGGTGTCGACGTCCGCCTCGCCGAAGGTGACGCAGGCGCCGAGAAAAGTGTGCATGGTTCGCTGCCCGTCGGGCGTCACCAGGATGAGGCAGCGCGCGGTCGGCGCCCCCTCGCGCAGCCGCTCGGTGGGGAACCGCACTCCGGCCGCCTCGATGTCGCCGGCGAACACCGACCCGAGCGTGTCCTCCGCCACCTTGCCGAGATAGGCGACGCGAGCGCCGAGTGCGGCCGCCGCCGCGCAGGTGTTGGCGGCCGAGCCGCCGCTGCTCTCCCGGCCGGGCGGCATCGCGGCGTACAGCGCCTCGGCGGCGCCGGCGTCGATCAGCGTCATGGACCCTTTGCGCATGTCGTGCTTGGAGAGGAACTGGTCGTCGGTGGCGGCGACCACGTCGACGATCGCGTTGCCGATCCCGAGTATGTCGAAACGGGGCGGGGTCGATGATGTCATATGCGGCAGGGGCTCCGGCTTGCTGCCGCCCCGTACCATCGGCGCCGGGGTGCGACAACCCGGAAGGAGTTTTTCCCCGATGATCCCTCTGCTGCGCCCGCTGGCGCGCGCGCTCGCCCAGCTGGACGACCCGGTGTTTCTCGGCGTCCTGTGGCGCAGCCTGGCGTGGTCGGCCGCAAGTTTCACGGCCTTGCTGCTACTGGCGATCTGGTCGGTCCGCCACGTGATCGACCTGCACGGCATCTGGAGCTGGCTCGCCTACCTGCTCGGCACGGTAGGGGCGGGGCTGCTCGCCTTCTGGCTCTTCCTGCCCGTCGCCGTCGTGATCGGCACGCTTTACCTCGAGCGCATCGCGACGGCGGTGGAGCGCCGGTTCTATCCGGCGCTGGCGCCTCCCCGCGGCGCGCCGATCGGCATCCAGGTGTGGGACGGTCTCGCCGTCGGCCTCCGCATCCTGCTGTTGAACGCGGTGGGCTTGCTGTTGACCGTACTGATCCCGGGGATCGGCCTCATCGTGGCCTGGGGGATCGCCGCGTACGCGATCGGCCGTGGCCTGTTCGTCGCCGTGGCGATGCGGCGCATGGACCGCGCGGCGGCGCAAGCGCTTTATCGCCGCCGGCGTCCCCTGGTCCTGGTGCAGGGCGGCGCGCTGGCGCTGGCGGCGACCATCCCGCTGCTCAACCTGCTGATCCCGGTGATCGGGACGGCGGCGATGGTACACGCCATGGACCAGCAATCCGACTGACGGGCCCGGTGCGGGTCGCGGATGCGAAAGCCTGTGGATAACGCTCAGGCTCTTCTGTTCGGCGGGCAAGTCGCGTGTTAGGCGGATGGTCCGCCACGAATTGAGATGGGACGGAGGGGCCGTGTTCAAACGCCGCAAGCCCGACGAGCCGGGCGATGCCGAGACACGAGGCGCCGGCGAGTCCCGCCGGGGCCGGGCAACTCGAGGGGCTGATCCTGGGCGGCCAAGCTTTGGGTGGCCAGGCTTTGGGTGGCCAAGCCCCGGGCAGTTCCGCTTCGTCGGGGAGGACCCCGGGCGGCCACGCATCCACCGGCCCGCTGACAGCGCCGCGCGACGACGGGTTCAGCATGCCGCCGTTCCGCCCTGCGGCCCAACCGAAGGAGGCTTCGACCATGGCCCGTACGCCGTTCACCACCCAGTCGTCGGGCAATCCGACGCTGGCGACCCCGCCCAACAGCGGCCCGCTCCCCGCCACGCCGGCCCGTCCGGCGGTCATGCCGCCGGGCAGTGCCCGTCCGGTCCGTGATCCGGGCGAGCGCCGCACCCTCGTGGTTGGCCGGGGCATCAGCGTCCAAGGCACGGTGCAGGATGCCGAGCGGCTGGTGGTCGAGGGCACCGTCGAGGCCAGCATGATCCACGCGACCGAGCTCGCGATCTCGCACGGCGGGGTGTTCAAGGGCGAGGTCGAGGTCGAGGACGCCGAGATCGCCGGCACCATCGACGGCACCCTGACGGTGCGCGGCAGCCTGTTGGTTCG
Organism: uncultured Alphaproteobacteria bacterium; assembly: GCA_963719345.1. Taxonomy (GTDB): domain Bacteria; phylum Pseudomonadota; class Alphaproteobacteria; order Acetobacterales; family Acetobacteraceae; genus CAVRCA01. The sequence goes on along the minus strand of CAVRCA010000001.1, from coordinate 889,470 downwards.
GGCCAGCGGGCGGGTGCTGGGGACCGCCCGGTGCCGCCGCCTGCAGGTCGAGGATGGCGGCCAGATCACCGGCCGCATCGAGATGCTGACCGAGGCGGGCCGCCCGGCGGAGCCGTCCCGGGCGGTCCCTGAGCCGGTTTCGCCGTAGGCGCGTCGCGGCGACCGCCAAGCCGCCGCCGCTTGGCGCGTTGGTCCGCCGGGGCCGCCGCTTGGCGGGGGTGGTGCTTTGGAGTAAGTGCTGCGCCGATGGACTTACCGGCGCATCCACCGTCGCAGCGCATCGCTCGCCTGACGCGCACCACGTCGGAGACCGACATTGCGCTGACCCTCGACCTCGACGGGACGGGGCAGGCGGACGTCGCCACCGGCATCGGTTTCCTCGACCATATGCTGACCGCGTTGGCGCGCCACGCGCTGGTTGACCTTACGGTGCGGGCGAACAGGCGACCTGCACATCGATTTCCACCACACCACCGAGGATGTCGGCATCGTGCTCGGGCGCGCAGTCGCCGAGGCACTGGGCGGCAAGCGCGGCATTGGCCGGTTCGGCCATGCGCTGGTGCCGATGGACGAGGCGCTGGTCGAGGCGGCGATCGATATCTCCGGCCGGGCCTTCCTCGTCTGGACCGTCGAGTTCGAGCGCCCAAAGATCGGCGAGATGGACACCGAGTTGTTCGAGGAGTTCTTTCGCGCGTTCGCCAGCAACGCACTGCTCACGCTCCACCTGACCCGCCGCGCCGGGCGCAACGCCCATCATGTCGCAGAGGCCTGCTTCAAGGCGACCGCGCGGGCGCTGCGCATGGCGGTCGAACCCGATCCCCGCGCCGACGGCGTTGTGCCTTCGACCAAGGGCTCGCTGTGAGATCGTCGCCTTGAAGTTCTGGACCGTGCATGTCCGCACGGGCGCCGCCCCGGTGCTGGTTCAGGAGGCGTTCAGCTGGACGGCCCTGGTGTTCGGCCCGCTTTGGCTGCTGGCACACCGGGCCTGGATCCCGGCCGCGCTCGTCTTCGCGGCGGGCCTGCTGATCGGGCTGGCGAACGACGGCCTCCGCATCGCCCTGTGGCTCGCGCTGCTCGTCGCCCCAGGGGCTGTTCGGGCGCGACCTGGTGCGCTGGTCGCTTGACCGGCGCGGCTACACGACGGCGCATGTGATCGCCGCGCGCGATGAGGATGCCGCGGTGGGGCGGCTGCTGCAGGCTCGTCCGGATGTCGCCGGGTCGCTGGCCAGCGGGACCGGCCTGCGCTGATGCGGGTCGCGGTCGTCGATTACGGCAGCGGCAACCTTGCCTCTGCTTCACGGGCGCTGGCGCTGGCCGCCGAGCGCGCGGGCGTTCGCGCGGATATCGAGGTGACGGCCGACCCCGACGCAGTCACCGCGCGTCGACCCATCGTACTGCCCGGACAAGGGGCGTTCGCCGATTGCGCGCGGGGCTCGCCGCGGTGCGCGGGATGCCGGAAGCGATCGAGGCCGCTACGGCAAGCGGAACACCGTTCCTTGGCATCTGCGTCGGCATGCAGCTGATGGCGCAGCGCGGTCTCGAACACGCGGTGACCAAGGGGTTCGGCTGGGTTCGGGGGGAGATCGCAGCGATGGACCCGCCGGGACTTCGGCTGCCGCAGATAGGCTGGAACTCGCTCGATTTTTCGCCTGACGCGCATTTCCTGCTTGAAGGCGTCGCGCCGGGTGACCATGCCTATTTCGTTCACAGCTATTCTCTGTCCGGGGCCGACGCTGGCGAGGTGATCGCGTCGACGGATTACGGGGGGGCGGTGGTCGCGATGGTGGCGAAGGGCAATCGCGCCGGAACGCAGTTCCACGTCGAAAAAAGCCAGGAGGTCGGCATCCGCATCCTGACCAACTTCCTGCGCTGGTCGCCCTGATGACCGCGCAGGCGGACGTGTCGGACAATTCGGCGCCGCCGCTGTCGGTCCGCTCGGTGGATCGCGCTTCGACGCTGTCGGACGATGACCTCAACGCGCTCTGCGAGGCGGCGCACTCGGCAATCCTGGAGGGCGGTGGGTTCGGCTGGGTCAATCCGCCGGGCCGCCTCGCACTCGAAAGCTATTTTCGCGGCGTGTTGCTGGTCCCCGAGCGGGAGCTGTTCGTCGCCCGGCTGAACGGCACGGTGGTCGGGTCGGCGCAGCTCGTGCGGCCGCCGCGCAACAACGAGGCGCAGGCGTTTGCCGCCACGCTGATGCACTCGTTCATCGCCCCCTACGCACGCGAGCACGGCTTGGCACGCCTGCTCACGATCCGCGTCGAGGAGGGCGCACGGGCGCTCGGCTACCAGGTGCTGAACCTCGACGTGCGGGAAACCCAGCAGGTTGCGATCCGGCTCTACGAGTCACTCGGCTACGAGCGATGGGGATCGCATCCGCATTACGCCCGTGTCGGCGGCCAGACCGTCGCCGGTCTATTCTACTACAAGCTGCTGCGCCCGCGCGAGCGCAAGGGGTAATGCCGGCACTGACGCTCTATCCGGCGATCGACCTCAAGGACGGCGCCTGCGTTCGACTGCGCCGGGGCGAGATGACGGACGCGACCGTGTATCGGAGGATCCCGGGGCACAGGCGCGAGCCTGGCAGGAAGCGGGGTTCCATTGGCTCCACGTCGTCGACCTGAACGGCGCCTTTGCCGGCCGAACGGTGAACCGCGCGGCGGTGGCGGCGATCCTCCGGGCGGTCGACGTGCCGGTGCAATTGGGCGGCGGCCTGCGCGACCTGCCCGGCATCGAAGGCTGGCTGCGTGAGGGCGTCCGCCGCGTGATCCTCGGCAGCGCGGCGTTGAAGAAGCCTGCTCTGGTGCGGGAGGCGTGCCGCGCCTTCCCCGACCGCATTGTTGTTGGCATCGACGCGCGCGACGGCTTCGTGGCGACCGAGGGCTGGGCCGAGACCTCGAGCATGCGAGCCCCCGAGCTCGCGCTGCGCTTCGAGGACGCCGGCGTGGCGGCAATCGTCTACACCGACATTTCACGCGACGGCATGCTCGGCGGCCTCAATGTGGCCGAGACCGTCAACCTCGCCACCCGCCTTACCACGCCGGTGATCGCCAGCGGCGGGGTGGGCAGTCTGGCTGATCTCGGTGCGCTTCGGGCTGCCGTGGACCGGATTGATCGCGGGATTGTCGAGGGCGTGATCGTCGGGCGAGCGTTGTACGACGGCCGGGTCGATCCCGCGGCGGCACTCGCCCTGCTGTCGGCCAAACCGCTAGGCTAGCGGCCCGCCCACGTTCCGAGCGCATCATACGACTTGCGCGACCACGGCTCCGTCGTTCTATAGCGAACGGGAGGTCAAGCCCGTGCTCAAGCTGCGAGTCATTCCCTGCCTGGACGTCAAGGACGGTCGCGTCGTGAAAGGCGTGAACTTCGTCGCCCTGCGCGACGCGGGCGACCCCGTGGAGCAGGCGCAGCTGTACGACGCAGCCGGCGCGGATGAACTCTGCTTCCTCGACATCACCGCGAGCCACGAGAACCGCAACACCATTGTGGACGTGGTGGCGCGCACGGCGGCACGGGTGTTTCTCCCGTTCACGGTCGGCGGCGGCATCCGCGCCGTCGACGACATGCGCCGGCTGCTGCTCGCGGGCGCCGACAAGTGCAGCGTCAACTCGGCCGCGATCGCCCGTCCCGAACTGGTCCGCGAAGCGGCGGAAAAATTCGGCAGCCAGTGCGTCGTGGTCGCGGTGGACGCCAAGCGCAGCGGCGACGGCTGGGAGGTGTTCACGCACGGCGGCCGGCGCGGCACCGGGATCGACGTGATCGACTGGTGCCGCCGGGTCGCGGCCCTGGGCGCCGGCGAGATCCTGTTGACCAGCATGGATCGCGACGGCACCGGGATCGGGTTCGACCTCGCGCTGCTGCGGGCCGTTTGCGCTGCCGTGCGCCTGCCGGTCATCGCGTCCGGCGGGGTAGGGTCGCCGGCGCATTTCGTCGAGGGAGCCGAAGCCGGCGCCACCGGCCTGCTGGCGGCCAGCGTGTTCCATTTCGGCGAATTGACCGTGGGGCAAGTGAAGGCCGCCCTCCAGGCCGCCAATCTTCCTGTACGCCCGAGCCCGCGGGCGACCTAGAGGCGGCGATGGCGAAATCGACCAAGAAGACGAAGCGGCCGGCGCGTGCCGAGCGCGGGGAGGCCAAGCCGCGGCGCAAGCGATCCTCGCCCAAGCAGACGGGCGAGATGTCCCGCCCGCTGCCGCCCCTGGCGCTCGGACCGGGTGCGGCCGTGCTTGACCGGATCTGGACCGTAGTAATGAGCCGCCGGAACGCCGATCCTGCGGTAAGCCATTCGGCCCGTCTGCTCTCCCGGGGAACCCCGAAGGTCGCCCAGAAGTTCGGGGAGGAGGCGGTCGAATGCCTGATCGAGGCGGTGGCCGGCAACCACGATGCGATCATCGCCGAAAGCGCCGACGTGCTGTATCACCTCATCTTGCTCTGGGTGGATGCGGGCATCCAGCCAGACGAGGTCTGGGCGGAGTTGAAGCGCCGCGAGGGCATCAGCGGCGTCGCCGAGAAGGCCTCGCGCGCCAAAACGCTCCCCGTTGAGAGCGGCGTCGCGACGACGAAAATACCGTAGGAGTTCGACGATGGGGGTCACGGGGCTGCCGCCGTACGACGAGGGCAACGTGTTCGCAAGGATCCTGCGTGGCGAGATCCCGAACCGCACCGTCTACGAGGACGAGTGGGCACTCGCGTTCCACGACATCGCCCCGCAGGCGCCGGTTCACGTCCTGGTTATCCCGAAGGGGCGCTACTGCTCATTCGCTGATTTCAGCGCATCCGCAAGCGCCGAGGAGGTCGCCGGCTTCGTCCGCGCGGTTGGCCACATAGCGAAGTCGCTCGGCCTGGAGGAACCCGGCTATCGGCTGCTCGCCAACATGGGCGGGCACGGCGGCCAGGAAGTCAGCCACTTTCACGTCCACTTGTTCGGTGGTCGCCCACTTGGCCGGATGGTGGATCGGTCTCCGCAGGCCTGACCGCGGCGCGTTGTAAACCGGCGGGCACGGCCTAGGTCTCGTGGACTGAGTGACTGACCGGGCAACCGGAACCCAGACCCGCAGGAGCATCGCGATGGCTGAGATCCCCGAAAAATACCGTGATCTGATGCAGAACAATAAGGCCTATGCCAACCTCGCGACGGTGATGCCGGACGGCTCGCCGCAGGTGACGCCGGTCTGGTTCGATCACGACGGCCAGCACGTCCGGGTGAACACGGCCAAGGGGCGGGTGAAGGCCCGCAACATGCACCAGGGCTCGAAGGTGGCGCTGTCGATCATGGACCCCGACAACGCCTATCGCTACGTGCAGGTGCGCGGCACTGTCTCGCGCGAGACCGAGGACGGCGCCGAGGCGCATATCGACGGCCTCGCAAAAAAATATCTCGGCAAGGACAAATACCCGTTCGGCCAGCCCGGCGAGGAGCGGGTGATGTACGAGATTACGCCGGATTCCGTCGAAGGCATGGGCTAGTTCGACGCGCGCCGGGACGGGCTGTCCGCCTCGAGCGCGGAATTTGATAGTATGTCCGACGTCAGTGACTACGACCGTGACTTCTACGCCTGGGCGATGAAACAGGCCGGCCTGCTGCGCGCGGGCCGGCTGTCCGAAGCGGACCTCTCGAACATCGCCGACGAAATCGAGGGCATGGGCCGCAGCGAGAAGCGCGAACTGGTCGATCGTTTGGCGGTGCTCCTCCGGCATCTCCTCAGATGGCAGGTGCAGCCCGCGTTTCGAGGCGATAGCTGGCGCCTCACGGCCCGCGAGCAGCGCGCTCGACTGACTGCGCACCTGGACGACAATCCAAGCCTGAGGGGCGAACTTCCCGATGCTGTTCATCGGGCGTACCGGTTTGCGATGCTTGGTGCTCAGAAGGAGACCGGGCTCGGTGCTGCGGCCTTTCCTCCTACTTGTCCGTGGACTGAGGCGCAGGTGATGTCGGACGCATTCCTGCCCGAGTGACCGGTTCAGCGGTTTGACAGCCTGAAGACAAACGGCTCATGGTGTCGGCATCCGAGGGGTGTCCCGACAGGGGGCTGAGATACCGCCAGGCCGAGCGACGGCAGCGCGGTGACCCTTACGAACCTGAACCGGGTCATGCCGGCGGAGGGACGGGAGAAGGGGACAAGACCATCCTCCCGTCAGCCGCATCAGAGCCGGCGGCGCGAGAGGAGATTTCCCCCATGACGGTCGACACCAAACCCGCTTCCGCCCGGCCGGATACGGTCACCACCGGACCGATCGCCGGATCGCGCAAAGTCTATTCCTCGCCGCCGGACCACCCCGACATCCACGTGCCCTTCCGCGAGATCGCGCTCGACCCCTCGTCCCGTGAGGCGCCGTTCCGCACCTACGACACGTCCGGCCCGTTCACCGACCCCTCGATCCCCATCGACCTCGCGGCCGGTCTGCCGCCGGTGCGCGGCGATTGGATCGCCCGGCGTGGCTTCGCGCCCGTCGCGGCGCGGGCGGTCAAGCCCGAGGACAACGGCCACGTCACCGTCGACCGGATGGTGCCGCCATGTCCCGCCGAGCGGCGGGTATTGGGCGGCCGCGCGGGCCAGCCGGTGACCCAGCTGGAGTTCGCGCGCGCCGGCATCGTCACCGAGGAGATGATCTACGTCGCGCATCGCGAAAACCTGGGTCGCGCGCAGATGGCCGCGGGCGCCGAGGAGCGGCGCGCCGACGGCGAGGATTTCGGCGCCGCCATCCCGGCGTTCATCATGCCGGAGTTCGTCCGCCAGGAGATCGCGTCGGGCCGCGCCATCATCCCGGCCAACATCAACCACGCCGAACTCGAGCCGGTTATTATCGGCCGCAACTTCTTGGTCAAGATCAACGCCAACATCGGCAACTCCGCCGTGACCTCGGGCGCGGCGGAAGAGGTCGAAAAACTCGTCTGGGCGATCCGCTGGGGCGGCGACACGGTGATGGACCTCTCCACCGGCCGCAACATCCACAACATCCGCGGCTGGATTCTGCGCAACTCGCCGGTGCCGATCGGCACCGTGCCGATCTATCAGGCGCTCGAGAAAGTGGACGGCGAGCCCGACAAGCTCGATTGGGAGGTTTTCAAGGACACGCTGATCGAGCAGGCCGAGCAGGGCGTCGATTATTTCACGATCCACGCCGGCGTTCGACTGCCCTACGTGCCGCTCACCGCCAAGCGCACGACCGGCATCGTCTCGCGAGGCGGCTCGATCATGGCGCGGTGGTGCCTTGCGCACCACAAGGAGAGCTTTCTCTACGAGCGCTTCGACGAGATCTGCGACATCATGCGCAAGTATGACGTCTCGTTCTCGCTGGGCGACGGGTTGCGGCCCGGCTCCATTGCCGACGCCAACGATGCCGCGCAGTTCGCCGAGCTGGAGACGCTGGGCGAGCTGACCAAGGTAGCGTGGGACAAAGGCTGCCAGGTGATGATCGAGGGTCCTGGCCACGTGCCGATGCACAAGATCAAGGTCAACATGGAGAAGCAGCTGCGCGAATGCGGCGAGGCGCCGTTCTACACGCTCGGCCCGCTGACGACGGACATCGCGCCCGGCTACGACCACATCACCTCGGCGATCGGCGCCGCGATGATCGGCTGGTTCGGCACAGCGATGCTCTGCTACGTCACGCCGAAGGAGCATCTCGGCCTGCCCAACCGCGACGATGTGAAGGTCGGCGTCATCACCTATCGGATCGCGGCGCACGCGGCCGATCTCGCCAAGGGACATCCTTCCGCCAAGCTGCGCGACGACGCGGTGAGCCGGGCGCGCTTCGAGTTCCGCTGGCAGGACCAGTTCAACCTCTCGCTCGACCCCGATACGGCGCGCCAGTATCACGACGAGACGCTGCCCAAGGACGCCCACAAGGTCGCCCATTTCTGCTCGATGTGCGGCCCCAAATTCTGCTCGATGAAGATCACGCAGGATATCCGCGCCGACGCCGAGCGGATGGCGGGGATGGAGGCGAAGAGCGAGGAGTTCTTGGAAAAGGGCAAGGCGCTGTATCTCCCTGAGACGGCGGCCGAATAGCCGGTCACGCTCGGCGTCGCAGGTGGGCGGTTGCGCCCGCCTTGCGGCCGGGCGCCGGCGGTCCCACCATCGGGTCAGCCTGACGGAACTGCCGCCATGAGTGATCCGCGATGAGTGACCCGAGGGGCGCGCTGGACGCCATCGGCCTGCTGCCCGACACCGAGATCGACATTGCCGGCGCCGCGCTGCAATTGGCCCGCATCGACGCGCCGGAGGCCGATTGGCGGGCGGCCGGCGATCATCTTTCCGAACTGGCCCGCGAGGCGGTCGGGCTAGCCGTCGAAGTCGCGCAAGGCGGTCTGCCGGCCCGCGGGGAGGTGTTGGCGCATCTGCTGGCGGAACGGCACGGATATCGTGGCGATGTGCAGTCGTACGACGATCTCGCCAACGCCAACCTGATCCGCGTGATCGAGCGCCGGCGCGGGCTGCCGGTCGCGCTCGGCGTGCTCTGGTTGCATTGCGCGCGGGCGGCGGGCTGGGGCGCGCACGGGGTCGACTTCCCCGGCCACTTCCTGATCTCGCTCGAGGGGAAGGGGACGAAGGCGGTGCTCGACGTCTTCGACGGGGGCGCCGCACTCGACGCTCGCGCCCTGCGCGCCCTGCTCAAAAGGATCGAGGGCGACGCGGCGGAACTCCGCCCCGGCATCCTGCAGCCGATGAGCGCGCGGGCGGTGCTGCTACGCTTGCAGAACAACATCAAGGTCCGCCGCCTGCGGGCCGGCGATCTCCGCGGGGCGCTCGCCAGCGCGGAGGACATGCTGCGCTTCGCCCCTGACCAGGCGGCGCTGTGGCGAGAGACCGCGCTGATGAACCAGCGGCTCGACCAAGTGGGGGCCGCCCTGCGCTGCTTCGAGCGGTTCCTCGAACTGGTGCCCCGGGGCGATGCCGCGGACCGTGTCCGCGCGGCGATGGATGAGTTGCGCGCGCGGCTGAACTGACCGGCGACTACCCCTTGCCATCGCCCCTGATTCTGCCGATGTAGCCCAAAGCCCTGAGTGGACCGGCGCGGTCCGCTTTCATGGGACAGCGCAATCTCGAGCCGGGGTATCCTGCATGTTCATCGAAACCGAAGGCACGCCCAATCCTGCCACGTTGAAGTTCCTGCCGGGCCGCGAGGTCATGGGACTGTCCACGGCGGATTTTGCCGGCCCGGCCTCGGCCGCCCGCTCGCCGTTGGCGTCGGCGCTGTTCGACCTCGACGGGGTGGCGCGCGTGTTCCTGGGCGGCGACTTCGTCACCGTGACGAAGGCGGACGGGGTGGAATGGCAGACGCTCAAACCGCAGGTCCTCGGCGCCATCATGGAGCATTTCGTCTCCGGCCGGCCGGTTGTCAGCGGCAGCGATACCGGTTCCGTCGAGGATGAGGAGGACGTGCTGCCGGAGGACGCGGAGGTCGTCTCCCAGATCAAGGAACTGCTCGACACCCGGGTGCGCCCGGCGGTGGCCGGCGATGGCGGCGACATCGTGTTTCGCGGCTTCCGCGACGGGGTCGTCCGGTTGCACATGCAGGGTGCCTGCAGCGGCTGCCCATCCTCGACCGCGACCTTGAAGCACGGCATCGAGAACATGCTCCGCCACTATGTGCCGGAGGTGATGGCGGTCGAGCAGGTCGAGTTCTGACATGCCGGCGATCGACCAGGTCTGCCTCGACGCCCTGTTCCTCGCCGCCCGGACCCACAACAGCTGGAGCGATGAGCCGGTCTCTGACGAGATGCTGCACCGGCTCCATGACGTGCTGAAGCAGGGGCCGACCTCGGCCAACTGCTCGCCGGGCCGGTTCCTGTTCCTGCGCACGAAGGAGGCCAAGGAGCGGCTGCGGCCGGCGCTGTCCGCCGGCAACACCGAAAAGACGATGACGGCGCCGGTCGTGGTGGTCGTGGCCTACGATCCGCGGTTCTATGACTTCCTGCCCCGGCTGTTTCCGCACACCGACGCGCGGGCCTGGTACGCCGACAACGAGGCGCTGGCGGAGGCCACCGCGTTCCGCAACGGGACGCTGCAGGGCGCCTACCTGATCATGGCGGCCCGTGCGCTGGGACTTGATTGCGGCGCGATGTCCGGCTTCGACAATGCCAAGGTGGATGCCGCGTTCCTGGATGATCGGGGCTGGAAGTCGAATTTCCTCGTCAATCTTGGGCACGGCGTCGACGCCGGCGTGCGGCCCAAAGGGCCGCGGTTCGACTTCGACGAGACCTGCCTGCTGCTCTGAGACTGGCTGTGAGGCTGGGCGCTTGGAGCAGCATGTTGCCGCTCCCCGTGCCGGGCAGTATATCCGGCCTGCTGCCGACGTAGCTCAGTGGTAGAGCAACTGATTCGTAATCAGTAGGTCCGGAGTTCGACCCTCCGCGTCGGCACCAGCGCGCGCCTGCGTGACGGAAGATGGCTTGTTTCACTCAATCCAGCGACGACAGGGGCGTGGGCCGATCTGGACCGGGGGGCGTCGGGCGGCACTGATAACGGCGCTGGCGATGTCGGGCTGCGCACAACCGGGCGCATTGTACTATCCGGGCGTTGCGAGCCGGCCGGCTAACCTGGCGGACGAGAATCGGACCGCGATGGGCGCGTCGGCCAGCCGAGTTGAGCAACTGACCGCGTCGCCTGGGTCGGCTCCCGGTCTGGACCAGCCTGTTCCCGTGCTTGATGAAGTATTCGACGAACGGGCCTTCTTCGGCTTCGACCAGGACACGCCCTTGCCAGGAGCGCAGCCCATCCTCGACCGGATCGCCGCGGAGATGCGAGGCCGCGGCCCGCGCGCCGCCCTGACGATCCTCGGTCACACCGACGCGGTCGGGAGTGACGCCTACAACGTCGACCTGTCGCGTCGTCGCGCCGCGACCATCATGAGTCGGCTGATCGATCGGGGCCTTGATCCCAGCCAGCTGAGCACGGTGGCGATCGGGAAAGGGCAGCCAATCGCGTCCAACCGGACCGAGGAGGGGCGGGCGCGCAATCGCCGGGTCGAGTTCATGATTTCGAGTTCCGAGCAGGCCAACCTTGCCGTCGTCCGCGACCGCGGCTCCCCAGCCGCCGGCGCCGCCGAGATCCTCAAACCGGTCCGCCGGCCGGCCTCGCCGGACGATGCCGCGATTCTCGGGCAGGTCGGCATCCTGTCGCTACGCCGCCCCGAGGCCGACCAGAACTCCGGTCTGCGCACCGCCGCACCCGTAGCAAGGCGGGCGGTTCCGAAGCCCGGCCTGGGTCTCCGTCCCGCCGCTCCGGCCGAGCCGCCGCCGGTCGCTCGCCCGGCCGAGCCGCTGCCCGCCTATCGACAACCCTCAGACCCGACGAGCTACTAGCCATCATGGCCCTGCGATCCGTCCGATTGGAGCCGTCCCCGTCCGCCCCCGACACGCTCGTAGCCGCGTTCCAGCGCGCCATCATGTTCCCGACATCGCGCGCAGTCGAAGGCGGCATGGCGCCGGGCGACATCCAGGAGCGGGCGGCGGAAGAGGCGGCGTTCGGCCGTGTCGCGATCGACGAGCGCGGACTGAGCGCCGGCATGCGTCTCCATCTGACCGAGCCCGCGCGCGCATTGTTCGCCCAATGGCGGGAGGTGCGCGCCCCGTTCGATCGCCTGCTCGTGCCGCACCTCAAGAACATCGAGGCGATCGACCGGCTGGACGCCGAGATCGGCGAACTCCAGGGCCGCAGCGATGTGGAAGTCGAGAAGCGCGAGGAACGGCTCGAATCGGACACCGCCTACCTGCAGATCAGGCAGCGGCATGACCGCGCCGAGGCGCGCTATGAGGAGCGCTTCGCCGAGAACAACCAGCGCCTCGCCACCACCTGGGGCTATCACTGGACCTACGTCCTCGCGATCGGCTGCATCGGGGTGGCGGAATGGCTGATCAACTACGACACGCTCTACCTGTTCATGCAGATCCCGGCGATCGCCGCGGGTGCGACGTTGATCCTTGGACTGCTGCTGGCCTTCGCGGCGCACGGGCATGGCACCTTGCTGAAGCAATGGTCGCACCGCTTCGGCGCCCATCGCACTCCGGCCGAACGGCTCGGCGACTGGCGCCTGTTCGCCTTCTCGACCTTCGGCCTGCTGCTCGTGCTCGCTGCCGCTGGGGGATCGCGCTATGCGGCCGCGCTGCGGTCGGTCGCCGCAAGTTCCGGCCCGAACCTGCTCGGCGCCGAGGCTCAGGTCGATGTCGACCCGTTGCGTGACGTGTTGATCAGCCTGCTCGCCAACCTTGCCGCCTGGGCGGTCGGCGTGTTCGTCGCCTACACCGCCCATGACGCCGACCCCGAGTACATGGAGGCGACGCATGAGCGCCGGGCGGCGCGGGCTCGCTTCAACCGCCGCCGGGCGCGGGTCAACCGGGAGATCGACAGCATCCGCGCCCGTTATGCCAAGCAGATCCGGGAGAAGCAGAACGCCGCTAAGAGCCGTTCGCGCGGCGTTGAGGACGAGCGCAACCTGCTGCTGCAGGTCCGTGAGCACGAAAGGTCGCTGGTCAATGCCTGCCAGACCGCGATCGCTACCAGTGCCCAGCGCTACCGCGATATCCTCGTGCAGATCGGCGTCGAGCAGAAAAATGCGCTCAGCTTCGTTCGGGCCTCCGACGGGCAGACGCTAACCCCCTACGAGTACAAGAGCACGCCGATCCTGATCGACGCGGCGTTCGTTCGGGATCTCCTCTGATGCGGGCCTTCCTCTATGCCTGTGCGGTGATCGCCGTGGCTGTGCTGGGGCAGCCCGTGAGAGCGGCGTCGCTGTTCGGAGCGGACGGGCTCGATCCGGCGTGGTGCCAGAAGCCGACGCTGCGCCAGACGGTGGTCTATATCGACGACATGATGATGGCCGAGGGCAGGACGGAGTGGGCATCGAAACTGTCCACCAAGCTCAAGGCGACGTTGGCGCCGGGCGAGAGGGTCACTGTCGTGCGTCTCTCGCCGGCAAGCGGACAGTCGAAGGAGGTGTGGTCCGGGTGCTGGCCGGGGCTGTCCGAGGCGGATCGCGCCAAGCCCAGAGAGGGCTCGCTCATCGGCTTCTTCACCCGCGACACTGCGGCGCAGCTCGACGAGCAGCAGAAATTCTTCACGCGCGACTTCGGCCTCGCCCTGACGCAGATCTACACCGACGCCAAGCGCCCGATCGGCGCGGTTCGGATCGATCCGGCCAATCCGCCCGGCAAGGAAGTTTTGCGGGCGCTCGCCTCCGACGAGGCGCGCTTCAGTCAAAGCAAGATCACCATCCGCGCCGTGATCTATTCGGACATGGCGGAGAACAGCGATCTCGGCTCGGTGTTCAGGCCCCTTCCCACCGGCGAGGCCGAGAACTACGGCCGCAAGCTCGGCACCTATCTGCGCCGCAGCGTGTTCTATGCGTTCGGTCTCGGCGATACCGTTTCCAAGGCGGCATCGCTGACCGATGAGACGCGCCGGTTCTGGTCGGCCGCGCTGACGTCCATGAATGCCACCGTCGGAGGCATGGGCGCCGACCTCAACGTGCCGAACGTGGTGCCCGTGCAGGCCTATGCCTTCACGGTCGATCTTGTCCGCGACGCGCAGGATTTCGACGGCAGGCTGTCGATCCTGGTTGATGCCGAGGGTACGCTCACCGACAGTTGGCTCGGCATATCCCGGCTGACGATCGCAGACGTGAACGGCACGTTCCGCTGTCAGGGTGGCCCGGAGGACGGCACCTGTCGTCTCGACGGCACCACGAACACCGGCATCGCGACCCTAAGCCCCTCCGAGCAGATCACGCTCGCAGGCAATCAGCGCTCGGGGCTGCGCGGCCAACTGGGGGTCAAAGGGGCGATGTTTCCGCTGACCGCCAAGGCGGCGGAGAATTGAGAGTTGATGTTCGCTATTTGTTCAACCCTCCGGAGTATTACGACGTCCGACAAACGAGATCGGATGTTCATTGATGGTCGGTGCCTGTCTTGCCTTCAGCCCTCTCCTCAAAGCACGCGAGGCATCCCGCTTGCGGCCGTTTGCCGCCCTGTGCGTGGGCTGGGTCGCATATGCCGCTTACTACCTGGCGGTCCTCTCGGTGTTCATCGGCTTGCCGGTGGCGACCGTGATCTGGCTGGGCGGATGGTTCATCCCCGCCATTGCGGGCTAGGGCCGGCGCCGCGACCGGCCCACTGTCCGGAGATGTCCTGGTGTCGGCTCTACCTCCCTAGGGTGGGCATCGTGAACTCTGCCCCTTTCCGGGCGCCACGCGGCCAGCGCTGGGTGACTGCCTTGTAGCGAGTGTAGAAACGCACCCCTTCCGGGCCGTGGATGTGGTGATCGCCGAACAGCGACTGCTTCCAGCCGCCAAAGCTGTGGAACGCCATCGGCACCGGGATCGGCACGTTCACCCCGACCATGCCAACGTTGATCCCCTTGGCGAAATCCTGTGCGGCCCCGCCGTCGCCGGTGAAGATCGCCACGCCGTTGCCGTAGGCGTGGTCGTTGATCATCCGCACCGCCCCGGTGAGGTCCGGCGTGCGCACGACGCTCAGCACCGGCCCAAAGATCTCCTCCCGATAGATCCGCATGTCGGTGCCAACATGGTCGAAAAGGCTGCCGCCGATGAAGAAGCCGTTTTCGTATCCCTGGAGGGACAGGTCGCGCCCATCGACCACCAGCTTGGCTCCCTCGCGCTCGCCGATGTCGATGTAGCCGCGCACCTTCTCGCGGTGCTCGCCGGTGACGAGCGGCCCCATCTCCGCCTCCGGGTCGGTGCCCGGCCCGATCTTCAGCGCCCGCACCCGGGGCTCGAGCTTCTGCACCAGCTTGTCGGCCGAATCGCCGACCGCGACGGCAACCGACACGGCCATGCACCGCTCGCCGGCCGAGCCGTACGCCGAGCCCATCAATGCGTCGACCGCATCATCGAGGTCGGCGTCAGGCATCACCACCAAGTGGTTCTTCGCCCCGCCCAACGCCTGCACCCGCTTGCCGTGCGCGGTGCCGCCCCGGTACACCGTCTCGGCGATCGGGGTGGAGCCGACGAAGCTCACCGCCTGGATTTCGGGATGCGCCAGGATTGCCTCGACCGCCTCGCGGCCGCCTTGCACGACGGAAAACACGCCGTCCGGCAGTCCGGCTTCCTGCAACAGCGCGGCCAGTTTCAGGCTGGCCGAGGGGTCCTTCTCCGACGGCTTGAGGACGAAGCAGTTGCCACAGGCGAGTGCGACCGGGATCATCCACAGCGGCACCATCACCGGGAAATTGAAGGGTGTGATGCCGGCGACCACGCCCAGCGGCTGGCGGACCGACCAGGCGTCGATCCCGGTGCCCACCGCCTCGGTGAACTCGCCCTTGAGCAGATGCGGAATGCCGCAGGCGAACTCCACCACTTCAAGGCCGCGCTGCACCTCGCCCTCGGCATCCGAGAGCACCTTGCCGTGCTCGGCGGTGATCATCGCGGCGAGCTCGCGGCGGTCGCGCTCCAGCAGTTCCTTCCAGCGGAACATCACCCGCGCCCGGCGCAGCGGCGGAGTTGCGGCCCAGGCCGGCCAAGCAGCGGCGGCGGCGGACACCGCGCGGTCGATCTCGGCGGCGCCGCCGAGCGCCACCCGTCCGGCCACTTCGCCGGTGGCGGGGTTGAACACGTCCCCGAACCGTCCGCCTTCTCCCGAAACCGGCCGTCCGCCCATGAAATGTCCGATCTGCCGCATGGCGCTCCCTCGTCACGTCCCGCCGCATGCTAGCCGTTTGCGGCGACAGCGGTCTAAGCTGTTTCCACAAAGGGCGACAAGGGAGCAGGGACAATGCAATTCGGCGGAGCGATGTTCTTCACCGACTACTCGATGACCCCGGCGGAGCTTGGCCGTGCGCTCGAGGAGCGAGGCTTCGAATCGGTCTGGGCCCCCGAGCACTCGCACATCCCGCTCTCGCGCAAGACGCCGTTTCCGGGCGGCGGCGAGCTGCCCAAGCGCTACTACGACGCGATGGACCCGTTCGTGACGCTGACCGCAGCAGGTTGCGCGACCAAGAGCCTCAAGCTCGGCACTGGTGTGCTGCTGGTCCAGCAGCGCGACGTGATCCAGACTGCGAAGCTGGTGGCGTCGATCGACCAGGTGAGCCAGGGCCGCTTCCTGTTCGGCATCGGCGGCGGCTGGAACCAGGACGAGATGGAGAACCACGGCACGGTGTTCGCCAGCCGCTTCAAGCGGATGCGCGAAAGCATCGAGGCGATGAAGGAAATCTGGACCAAGTCGAAGGCGGAGTATCACGGCGAGTTCGTCAACTTCGACCCGATGATGGCGTGGCCGAAGCCGGTGCAGAAACCGCATCCGCCGATCCATGTCGGCGGCGCGTTCCCGCAGGGCGCGCGGCGGGCGATCCGCTATGGCGACGGCTGGATCCCGGTAGCCGGGCGCGGCGACCTGAGTGGGGTGCTCCCCGAGTTCCACAAGATGTGCTCCGACGCCGGGCGCGACCCGGCCTCGATCGAAATCAGCCTGTTCGGCCTCGGCGAGGACCTCGACAAGCTGAAGCGGTTTGCCGAGATCGGCGTGGCGCGCGTTGTGGCGAGCTTCCCGTCCGACAAGGCGGACGTGGTGCTGCCCGAAATCGACCGCTGGGCCAAGCTCATGCAGCAGGTGAACGGGTAGGGGCCTCAGTTCGGCCGGGCAATCGTCCTGCCCTGCTCCTGCAACGGTCGTCCGGCCAAAACCGTGCCCAGGAATTGATGCGCCTGGGCCAGGGCGCTCCTCGGCAGGACCAGCCGGAGGCAGACTTTGCGATAAGCTGCCGGCGGCGCCTTGCCGTGATCGTGTTGCAGGATGCCGAATGTGAGGTTCACGTCACCCTGGTGGTTGCTGGCGCCGACTAATTCGGTCGCGTAGACCACAGGCGCATCCGGACTGTCTATCACCGGCGAAGGCGGCGCGGTGGGTGCTGGCTCGGCCATGAATTTGTCCCGTCTTGATTCCGTCATCTCGGAAGCAAACGCAGGGCCGGCCGTCGCGATCACCGCTTATCGGGGCGCCCGCGACAGCGTTGCGGGCCGCTCACGGTTTGGTGCAGGTCGGTGGGGTCGCGATAAGCGTCCGTAGTCGCTGGATCGCGTCTGGGACCGTGCGGCCCGCGGTGTCGAGCACGATGTGCGGCCGGTTCCAGGGCTCATAATCGCGCTCGATGACTTGCTGCCACGAGGGCAGGACCAGGCCGCCGATATCGGCCGAGCGTGTCTCGACGCGACGGCGGTGCTCGGCGACATCCGAGCAAATGATCTCGATCTCGATGATTGCGGCAGTGGCCGCTGCAGCCACCTGCCGCCAGGCCTCCCGCGTGACGGCGAGGGGGTTGACCGAATCCGCTACCACCGTCCGGCCAAGCAGCAGGTTGCTCTCGGCCAAGGCGTAAGCCACCAGGTAGCCGCTCGGACCCACGTCGCCGGCGAGGTCATTGGAGCACCGCAACGCCTGCTCGATGGTGTCGATGCGCAGGAACGTCGCCGACCGCTCCTGCGCAATCGCTTGGGCCAGCGTCGTCTTGCCGGTCCCGGGACGGCCGCCGAACACGATCAACATGGTCTGCAATTGGCTCCGCGGATGAGCGGCTACTCCTTGCCGATATACTTGGCCATGAGGTCCTGCCACCACTCGGTGCCGATCGCCTCGATCAGCACTTCGTTGATCGGGGCTCGTAGCGGGCTGCCTGCGGGGAGCGCGATGGCGTAGCTTTGCCGGTCGAACGTGACGTCCAACACCTCCAAATAGCCGCCGAAATTCTGCTTCGTCAGCCAGGCAAGCAGCGGCCGATCATAGACGAACGCGTCCAGCGTGCCTCCCTTGAGGGCGATCAGGCCATCAATAGGAGTGGCGAAGACACGGTATCCGATCCGCTCGCGGGTGAGGTAGCCGAGCGCGGCCGTCCCGCTCACCGTGCCGACCCGGACCGAACGCAGATCATCCGGCTGGTGCACCATGCCTTGCAGCTTTCTTGCGGTGAGTTGGGCCGTGATCCCGGCGGTGAAGATCGAGATCGTGATGACCGAGGTCCCCATCCAGGCAATCGCCAGGGCGCGGCCGGCCAAGGTTTGCGGCCCCTTGTCGGCGCCGGCCTGCATCATGGTCCGGGCGGACCACCACATGCCGGACATCAGGCCTGCTTTCAGTCCGCCGCCGAAATGCTCGGTCTCGTGGCGCTCGACCAGCCACAGGAGCAAGCCGATGGTGAGCGTGACGCCGAGCAGAGCGAGCAGCGCGGCCAGGAAGCCGACCGACAAGAAGCTCTTCAACAACTGCCACCAGGCGAATGCGATGTTGTTTGGCACGGCGATGCCGAGGCCGGTGGCATAGAACGGTTGGGTGAAGTCCACGGATCGTTCGCGCTCGGCGGTGACGGTCAGCGCGGCAACCGCGGCATCGAGGGACCCGGAGGCCGTGCCGTCGATCAGCCCCTGCAGCGTGGTCTCCTCGAAGCGATAGCGCAGGTGGAGGTCACTGGCGATGTGGCGCCAGAGCTCGATGCTGATCCCGGTCCACGAGCCGTCCGCCGCCTTCATCACGAAGGGAGGCGCTTCCTTGGTGCCGACGACCAGGACCCTTGCGGCGGAGTCGACGGGCGCCGCCGTCTGCGCCGCACCGGCTCCCGCGCCCGCCAGCAGCGCCAGTACGGCAACCAAGCCGCGCGCAAGCGTCATCGTGCGTTGACGCACTGGTTCCTCGTCAGACGTCGGCGCCGGCGATGATGTTGCCGAAGCGGTCCCACGTCTTGCCGTTCCAGCGCATCATCTGCAGCTGGCGCAACGGGTGGTAGTTGGTGGGACTGGTGCTGAGCGTGATGCCGGGCAGTAGGATGGGGTTCTCGACGTGATCGAGGCCGGTCGCCTGGCGCATGATGTTCCCGCGGGAGAGGTCGTCGCCGCAGGCGCGCAAGACGTGGGTGAGAGTCGATTCCCAGCCCGTAGCCGTAGACGTTCCCGGCGTCCCTCAGATCGCCCTCCGGGTAGTATTTGGCCATGAAGGCGCGCCAGCCCTGCATGTCGGGATCGGCGTCCCAGGCAGGGTCGGTCGGGTCCTTCAGGTAGGCCGAGCTGATGATGCCGACGCCGCGTTCGACGCCGGCCGGTATCATCACGCCGCCGACCGAGACCGACACGTTGCTGAGCAGGTGCAGCGGGTGCCAGTCGAGTTCGCTCACCTTGCGGATTACGAGCGCGCCGAACTTGATCGAGGCTGCGCTGATCAGGGTGTCGACACCCGCCGCCTTGAGGCTGACGAGCTGCGAATTGACCGTCGGATCGGTCAGCTCGTAGGACACCGTCGCCACGTTCCTGATTGCGTCGCCGATCACGTCCCGCACGCCGTTGATGTAGTCCCGCCCGAAATCGTCGTTCTGGTAGATGATCCCGATCTTGCCGTCCGGCTTGGTGCGCTGGATGTACTTGGCATAGATCTGCGCCTCCACCCGATAGCTCGGTTGCCAGCCGATCGTCCACGGGTGCTCCTTGTAGTCGCCCCATTGGTCTGCCCCGGTCGCGAGGAACAGGTGCGGCACCTTCTTCTGGTTCACGTATTTCACGATCGCCGTGTTCGAGGCCGTGCCGAGCGGGTTGAACAGGAAGGCGACGCCATCCTGCTCGATCAGGCGCCGCGTCTGCTCGACCGTCTTGGGCGGGCTGGCAGCATCATCGTCACGAGAGGAAGTTGAGCTTGCGGCCGTTGATCCCGCCCTGCTCATTGATCATCCGGAAATACGCCGCTTCGGCTTTCGCGTTGGTTGCATAGCCGGAAGCGGGACCGCTGTAGGGGTAGGTGTTGCCGAACTTGATCTCGGTCGCGGTGATGCCGGGCGCCTGCTCGGCGTGACCTCGATGCAATGGCGATGCGGCTGCAACGGCAGCCGCCCCAAGCAGGGCGCGTCGGCGCAACATGGTCGATCCTCCCGAGTTTCCCGCGCCTGACCGCGCGCTTGCTTGGGAAGGATAGTGCCGGATCAGCGCCGACTGTCACGCGGAAACCGGCGCGAGCCGCTCAGGCGGCGCGGCGGCCGGCCAGGGCTGCCGGAAGCTGGCCGATCGCATGGTCGATCAGCGCGGCATCGGAGTCCGCGGTCAGGCTGGTGGCAAGAACCTGACGCGCGGCGACGGTCGCAACGTCCGCGGCAGTCAGGCGCACCTCGTCGAGCGCCGCCTTCTCCGCCGCGGCGATACGGTCGATCGCCATTTGCTCGCGCCGGCGGGATGCAGCCTCCGCCTCCTGCGTCGCGGCGGCGGCGACCCGGGCGGCTTCGGCCTGCGCGCCTTCCAGCAGCCGATGCGCCTCCTCGAGGGCGGCGGTCCGGCGGGCTTCGGCGTCGCGCAGCATCGCCTCCGCTTCCTGGCGCAGCCGTGCGGCCTCGTCGAGGCTGGCCTGGACCGAGGCGGTGCGTGCATCCAGCATCTTCGCCAGCGCCTGCCAGAGCTTGCGGCCAAAAATCAGCACGAACAGGACGAAGGCGATCCCGACCCAGGTGCGCGGGTTGGCCCAGAAGCTTTCCTCGTGCATCTCTCTGTCCTTCAGGCGGCCTGTTGGCGCGCCGAGAGCGCCGAGCCGACCGCCTGATCGACCAGCTCAGGGTCGGCGGGCCGATTGGTCAGACGGCCGACCACGGTCAGCGCGGTCTCCGTCGCGACTTGGCGCAGTGCGCCCATCGCAGCAGCGCGCGCAGAGCCGATGCGGGCCTCGGCCTCTTTCAGCTGCTCCTCAAGCCGCGTGTTCAACGCTTCCGCCTGTGTGGCCGCCTGGCGTTTCGCCGCGTCGGAAGCCTGGTTGATGGACGCCTGCGCTTCCGAGCGGGCGCGCGCCGACGCCTCGGTCAACTCGCGGACCGCGCCATCGGCACGCGCCTTGGCGGTACGCGCGACATCAAGATCCGACTGGATCGTGGCCTCTCGGTGCTGCAGCACGGACGACACCTGCGGCAGCGCCCAACGGGCGAGCAGCAAATAGAGCGCCAGGAAGATCAGCGCCAGCCAAACCACCTGGCTGAGCAGCAGCGGGTTGCCAAAGGCAAGCTGCGGCATGCCCTGGGCGAGCGCCACCCCGGCCGATACGGGCAACGCGGCCAGTGCGAGGAGCGGAAGGCTGAGCCGGCGAACCATGCGCGTGCGCGGGTGCGAGAGCGCCCCCGTCCCGATCAGGTGAACAGGATGAGGAATGCGATCAGCAGCGCGAACAGGCCGGTGGCCTCGGTCAAGGCGAAGCCAAGGATGCCGAGGGCGAACACTTGGTCGCGGGCGGAGGGGTTGCGCGCGATCGAGGAGACCAGCGAGGAGAAGATATTGCCGATGCCAATGCCCACGCCCGCGAGGGCGATGACGGCAATGCCGGCTCCGAAGGCTTTTGCGGCAGCGAGTTCCATGAGGAGGCGATCCTTGTGTCAGCGAGTGATGGGGAATGGAAGGCGAGCGGTGCTTAGTGCAGATGCACCGCGTCATGCAGATAGATGCAGGTGAGGATGGCGAACACGTACGCCTGCAAGCAGGCGACCAGCAGCTCGAACCCGATCATGACGACGTTGAGTGCGAGCGGGCCGATCGCGATTATGTCGCCGAGCAGGCCGATGCCGGCCAGCATGACGGTGAAGCTCGCCAGCACCTCGAACATCACGTGGCCGGCGACCATGTTGGCGAATAGGCGAACCGAGAGGCTGACCGGCCGCGAAAGATAAGAGATGATCTCGATTGGGACGATCAGCGGCGCCATGATGATCGGCGTACCCTTGGGAAAGAAGTACTCCGTAAAGAAGTGACTGCCGTTCTCGACGATGGCGACGATGGTCACCAGCACGATGACCAGCACGGCCAGCGCCGCGGTGACCGCAATATGACTGGTGAAGGCGAAGCCGTACGGCAGCAGGCCAAGCAGATTGCCCAGCAGGATGAAGAAGAACAGCGTGAAGACGAACGGAAAGAAGCGCCTCCCCTCCTCGCCGATCTGGTCGATGCACATTCGGTAGACGAAGTCGTAGGCGAGCTCGGCCGCCGCCTGCAGCCGGCCGGGCACCACCGCGCGGTGCCGCATCCCGAGCACCAGCAGCGCCAGGATCAGCAGCGCCGCGACCACCATATAGACGTTGGAGTTGGCGAAATTGACCGAGTGGCCGAACGGGCCAAGCGTCGGGAACAGCCGGAACTGGCCGAGTGCATCGATCGTGGGTTCACCAGCCGCCGCCAAAACTCTCGCTCCCCATCTCGCGCCGTCGCGTCAGCGACGGGCCGCCTTCGTACTCGCCCTCATCGATCGCCGGCCCGGGGCGGCTTCGGCGCCATCATGCGCCATACGTTCAGCACCCCCGCCGCACCCCCCAGCAGCACGAACACGGCGAGGAACAGCGGCGTCGTATGCAGCCACCGATCCAGCCCCAAGCCGATGGCCACCGCCACGGCCAGAGCCGCGACCAGCTCCACGCCCACCCTGAGGCCGATCCCGAGAGGGGATGGCCCGCCACCGCCCGACTGCTGCCCGGAGGTGTCCGGCGCGGGCTTGTCAAGCCCCTGCCTCTCGCGCGCCGCGCGTAGACGCTCCTCGAAGGAGCTGCTCCCCGAGGGATCGTTCAGACCGCCCTTGTTCTCGCTCATATCCGCTCCTGGCAAGTCGCCCTGCCGGAAGGCGAGGGTTTGCTAGCCGTGGGTCTCGGCAGTGTCAAGAATGGCCGGGCCGCCGATCTCGCTGAAACCGCCCGACTGGCGCCGCCAAAGACCCGCATAGGCACCGCCAGCATGCAACAATTCCGCGTGCGTCCCGGTCTCGACGATGCGGCCGCGTTCCAGCACGACAAGCCGGTCCATCCGCGCAATGGTGGACAACCGGTGCGCGATGGCGATTACCGTGCGGCCGCGCATGAGACCGTCGAGCTGCTGCTGGATGGCCGCCTCTACCTCGGAATCGAGCGCCGACGTCGCCTCGTCGAGCACCAGGATGGGCGCGTTCTTCAGGATCACCCTTGCTAGGGCGACGCGCTGGCGCTGTCCGCCTGACAGCTTGACGCCCCGCTCGCCGACATGCGCGTCGTAGCCGCGCCGGTCGTGCCAGTCCTGCAGCCCGACGATGAAACGATGCGCCTCGGCGCGTCGCGCCGCCTGCTCGATCTCGGCGTCGGTCGCCTCCGGGCGGCCATAGCGGATGTTGTCGCGGATCGAGCGATGCAGCAGCGAGGTGTCCTGCGTGACCATCGCAATCTGTCCCCGCAGGCTCTCCTGCTTGACCCCGGCGATGTCCTGCCCGTCGATCAGGATCGTTCCCGCCTCCGGCGCGTAGAAGCCGAGCAGCAGGTTGACCAGTGTGGACTTGCCCGCGCCTGACGCGCCGACCAGTCCGACGCGCTCGCCAGGCGCGATGGCGAGGTCGATGCCGTGCAGCACGCCCGCCTCGGTGCCGTAGCCGAAGCGCAGGCCTTCAAAGCGGATCTGGCCGGCAGGGACGCGCAAATCCCGGGCGTCGGGTCGATCGGGCATCTGCCGGGGCACGTCGATGGAGCGCATGCCGTCCTGCACCACGCCGATGTTTTCGAAGATGTTGGTGAGATTGGTCGCCACCCAGGCCGCCACCGAGGAGATCTGCCAGGACAGCGGCACCGCGGTCGCGACCGCGCCGACCTTGATCGTGCCTCGGCTCCAGAGCCACAGGCTCACCCCGCCGGTGCCGACCACGAGGCAGGCGTTCATGACGGACAGGGTCAGGGACCACAGCGTCGCCAGCCGGGTCTGCCGGCGGAAGGCGACAGTGTGGTCGTCGATCGCGTCGCGTACGAAGGCGTCCTCGTCGCGCGCCCGGGCGAACAGTTTCACCGTAAGGACGTTGGTGTAGCTGTCCACCACGCGGCCGGTGAGGTTCGAGCGCAGCTCCGAGACGCGATGCGATCGCACCCGCAAACGGGGCACGAACACGCGCAACAGGCAGGCATAGACGGCGAACCACAGCACCATCGGCATCGCCAACCGCCAGTCGGTCGCCGCGAGCAGCGTGATCGCCGAGCCGCCGAACACGAGAATATACCAGACCGCGTTGATCGCGCCGACCAGCGTCTCGCGCAGCGCCGGGCCTGTCTGCATCACCCGATTGGCGATCCGGCCGGCGAAATCGTTCTGGAAAAACGTCCAGCTCTGGCGGACGACATGCCAGTGGGCCTGCCACCGGATCAGGTTGGAGAGTCCCGGGTTCAGCACCTGGTTCATGATGGCGTTGTCGGCCAGCATCGCTGTGGGACGCAGCACCAGCAACAGCGCCGCCATGGCGGCCAACTGCGGCCAGTGCTCACCCAGTGTGCGCCCCGGCGTGCCGGTGGCGGCGAGTGTCACCGCGCGTCCGATGCAGACCGGCACGGCGGCGTCAACGAGCGCGACCGCCAGTCCCGCCAGGAGCAGCGCGGCAAACCACCCCCGAGCCTGACACGCGTAGTGCCAGTAGAACCGCAGGATGCCTCGGTGAGGCGGCGGCTCCGGCCGGCCGGCGGTTGGGTCGAGCAGGGACTCCAGTCGGCGCAGCATCGCGCTGGGGTGGACCAAGCCGGGAAGCTGGTCAACTTATGCCGCGATGCCGCGGCCCCGCTCGCGCGAAGTTCACGGCTCGGCATGCCTGCAGGTGGCCCGGGGGCACGATCATCGACGCTGTCGCTGTCGCGGCGAGAGGTCCTTCCGGAGCCCTTGGTCCGGCGCTAAGGTCCTGCTGGGAGGACCTGCCGCGGCGCGCATTGGGCTGATGCCTCGCGCTGCCGCCCCACACCGTCGGCGAGGTCTCTCCATGCTGGATCATCTGAAGGCGAACAACCGGGCCTGGGCGGAGCGCAAGATCGCCCAGGACGCCGGCTTCTTTCGGCGGCTCGAGGCACAGCAGGCGCCGGAGTATCTGTGGATCGGCTGCTCCGACAGCCGGGTGCCCGCCAATGAGATCGTGGACCTCGATCCCGGCGAGTTGTTCGTCCACCGCAATGTCGCCAACATCGCCCCGCCGCAAGACGCCAATTACCTCTCGGTGCTGCAGTTCGCCGTCGAGGTGCTCAAGGTCAAGCACATCCTGGTGGTCGGCCATTACGGCTGCGGCGGCGTGGCGGCAGCGGTGGACGGACGGCGGCGCGGCCTGGTGGACCACTGGCTGCATCCGATCCGCGAGGTGGCGCAAGCACATCGCGCCGAACTCGACGGCATCGCGGAGCACCGCGCTCGCCTCGACCGATTGTGCGAGCTGAACGTCGTTCGGCAGGTGCGCAACGTCGCAACCGACGTCTTTGTGCAGGATGCTTGGCTCCGCGGCCAGGATTTGTGTGTGCATGGATGGGTGTATTCGCTCTCCACCGGGCTGGTGAACGACTTGGAGGTGATGGTCAGCGGGGCGGATCAGGCCGAAGCGCTGATGTGATCCGACGCGCATCGCCCGCGCCCCTGAACAAACTCTGGACGTCGGCGTCGGTCTCCAATAAGTTGATTGACTATACAAATTAGAACGCCCGGAGGCCTGCCGGGCGTCGAAAGTCGAACCGGGAGACGTCATGGAAAGTAGGATCACGGCCGGTATCGGCCGGCGCGCCCTCATCAGGGCGGGCGTCGCGGTTGGGGCACTGCCGCTTGCGGCGCCGGCCATCATCAAGGCGCGCGGCGAGGAGCCGATCAAGGTCGGCATGGTCGACCCGCTGACGGGGAGCCTCTCGAGCCTGGCGCAGACCGAGGTGGAGGGTGCCCGCTACGGAACCGATACGATCAACAAGGCGGGTGGGATCCTGGGCCGCCAGGTGGAACTTCTGGTCGAGGACTCCGCCAACGACGTCGGGACCGGAGTTCAGAAGGCTCGCAAGCTGATCGAGCGGGACGGGGTGAACGCCATTATCGCGGACGTGAACTCGGCGATCGCCTACGCTATCTCGCAGGTGACGAACGAGAAGAAGATCCTCCACATCGTTGCCGGCGGTCACACCGACCCGATCACCGGCAAGGACTGCAAGTGGAACGTGTTCCGCATCTGCAACACGACTTCGATGGACGCGGCGGCGATCAGCGGCACCCTGCTCGAAAAATTCGGCAAGCGCTGGTTCTTCGTGACCCCGGACTACGCGTATGGCCACACCTTGCAGGACGCCTTCGTCAAGATCCTGAAGAAGGCGGGCGGCGAGTTTGAGGGGGACATGC
The DNA here is from genome assembly GCA_963719345.1 of uncultured Alphaproteobacteria bacterium. Lineage (GTDB taxonomy): Bacteria > Pseudomonadota > Alphaproteobacteria > Acetobacterales > Acetobacteraceae > CAVRCA01. The sequence goes on along the minus strand of CAVRCA010000001.1, from coordinate 863,400 downwards.
TGCCGATCAGCAACAGCGATTTTTCGGCGACCCTGATCAAGGCGCGGGCGTACAAGCCGAACGTGCTGCTGAACAACATGGGCGGGCAGGCGCAGATCAACTGCATGAAGCAATTCGTGCAGTTCGGCATGAACCACGACATGGCGCTCGGCGGCGCGCTGTTCGAGCTCGAGGCGGTCCTGTCGGTGCCGCCGGACGCGCAGGCCGGCTGGTGGTGCATGGAGTGGTGGTGGGACCAGCCGGGCGTGCCGCACGTCGCCGAGTTCGTCGCCGGCATCAAGGCCGCATTCAACAAGCCCGCCTCGGCCCGCCACTGGTTCGGCTTCACCGCCATGCACTCGATCAAGATCGCCGCCGAGAAGGCGAAGAGCCTCGACGCGATCAAGCTCGCCCGCGCGCTCGAGAACGAGGTGTTGCCGCCCGAGGTGGCGCTGCAGCCCGGCAGCATCGCCTACCGCGCGGGCGACCACCAGCTGATGGCGAATATCTTCACGGGCGAGGTCCACCCGCCTAAGGGCAACCCCGCGAACGTGTTCACCACGGCCAAGCTGGTTCCCGGGGAACAGGCCGCGGGGCCGGTCTCCGAGACCGGCTGCCAGATGACCTTTCCCGCCGCCTGACAGGCACGACGCCGCCCAGCCGGTGCGGCGTCAAGCGAGGCAGAGGGGAGGAAGCGCCGATGCTGCAGCTCGTGTTGTTCAACGTCTTCAACGGGCTGATCATCGGCGCCTTCTACGTGCTGATGGCACTCGGCCTGGCGATGATCCTGAACCTTTCGAACGTCATCAATTTCGCGCACGGCAATTTCCTGGCGCTGGGCGGCTACATCGCTTTCGTGCTCACGCCGTATATCGGCTTCTGGGGCGCGCTGATCGTCGCGCCGCTGCTCACCGCCGTCCTGGGGCTGTTGCTTGAGCGCGTGCTGATCCGCAAGGTGTACAACCGCGACCCGGTCTACAGCTTGCTGCTCACCTTCGGCCTTGCCTTCATCATCCAGGATGTCTGCCGGTTCATCTGGGGTCCGAACGGCCTGCCGGTGACGGTGCCCTCAAGCCTCTCCGTACCGCTCAGCAACGAGCTGTTCTTCGTCACCGGTTATCGTTTGTTCATGGTCGCGGTGGTGATCGTGGCCGTGGTGGCGCTGTTCCTGTTCCTGCGCTACTCGCGGATGGGTGTACGGATCCGCGCCGGCACGCTCGACCTCGAGACCGTGGCGGCGCTCGGCATCAACGTCCGGCTCCTGCGGTCGCTCAACTTTGCCGTCGGCATCTACCTGGCGGGATTGTCCGGCGTGCTGGCGGGCGGGCAGATCGGGCTCAATCCGACCATGGGGGACGACCTGCTGATGCCGAGCTTCATCGCGATCATCGTGGGGGGCGTCGGCAGCCTGACCGGCACCCTGCTCGGCGGCCTGCTGATCGGCGTAGCGGCAGCGCTGACCACCGTGTTCTATCCGAGCGCCGCCGAGGCGGTGATCTACGCCATCATGATGCTGGTCCTCCTGATCCGACCGCGCGGGCTGATGGGCGAGGAAGGGATGCTGACATGAGCACGACGGCGATCGGCGTGACGCGGCCGCGGCGGGCGGAGCGAACCTGGTTGCCGACCTTGGCAGTATGGATCGTCCTGCTGACCGTGCCGCTGTGGCTGCCCTGGGTCGGCGGCTACACGGCGCTTGCCGGTCGAGTGCTGGTGCTCGGGCTGGCCGCGATGTCGCTCAACTTCCTGCTCGGCTTTACTGGGGTCATGTCGTTCGGCCACGCCGCCTATTTTGGCCTTGGCTGCTACGGCGCCGGGCTCACCCTGAAATACCTCACCGGCAGCACGCCTCTCGCGATCCTTGCCGGCATCCTGCTGGGCGGGATCGCCGGGACGCTGTTCGGGGCGCTGATCGTCCGCCGGCGCGGTGTCTACTTCGCGATGGTAACGATCGCCTTCAGTCAGATCTGCTACTACATCGCTTATCGGTGGAACAGCCTGACGGGGGGCGATGACGGCCTGCGCGGCTTCCGGCGGCAGCCGCTGCATCTCGGACCCTGGCTGATCGACATTCAGAACAACGACACGGTCTTCTACTTCTTCGTCCTCGCGGTGTTCGCGATCTGCGTCGGGCTGATGGCGGCTCTGCTGCGCTCGCCGTTTGGCCGCACGCTGCTGGCGATTCGGGAGAACGAGCGTCGGGCACGCTTTCTGGGCATTCCGGTCGAGCGGCATATCTGGCTGTCGTTCTCGATCTCCTGCTTCTTCGCCGCTGCCGCCGGATCGCTCTACGCGCTGCTCAACAACTTCGCCGATCCGCTGACCATGAACTACACGCTTTCGGGCGAGATCGTGATCATGGCGGTGATGGGCGGGATGCGGGCCTTCTGGGGTCCCCTGGTCGGCGCGGCGGTGTTCGTGGTGCTGCAGGACTACATCTCGTCAATGACGGTGAACTGGATGAGCTTCGTCGGCCTGCTGTTCGTCCTCGTGGTGCTGTTCTTCCCGCGCGGCCTGCTCGGCTTTGTGCGCGCGTCCGGCGTGAAGTGAGCTCGTCTTGACGAGCATCCTGGAGGCAAGGGCTGTCACCAAAAAGTTTGGCAGCCTGGTCGCGGTGAGCAACGTGTCGCTTGCGGTCGCGCCGGGCGAGCTGCGCGCCATAATCGGCCCGAACGGCGCCGGCAAGACGACGTTCTTCAACATGATCACCGGGTTTTTCGCCCCCACCTCCGGCGAGATCGTTGTCGAAGGCCGCGACGTGACCCGCCTCTCTGCCCAGAAGCGGGTGGAGCTGGGCTTGGCGCGCACCTTCCAGATCACCGAGATTTTTCCGGAGATCACGACGCGGGAAAACGTGCGCATCGCCGTGGAGGTTGCCAGCGGCTACCGGCTGCGACCCTGGCTCAGCCACGCCGAAAAAATCCGGATTCGGGACCGGATCGACGAGCTGCTGACGGCGGCCGGATTGACTGCGCAGGCCGACCGGCTGGTCGGCGAGCTTTCGCACGGCGACCAACGGGCGGCCGAGATCGCCATGGCGCTGGCGCTCAAGCCGCGCATCCTGCTGCTTGACGAGCCGACGGCGGGCATGGGGGAGCAGGAGACCTACCACGTCGCCAGTCTGATCCGACGCCTGCACAAGGACAGCTCGTATACGATCGTGCTGATCGAGCACGACATGCGCGTCGTGTTCAATCTCGCCGACCAGATCACGGTGCTCGACCAGGGGCGGCTGCTCGCCCAGGGGACGCCCGGGCAGATCGCCGACAATCCTGCAGTGCAAGCCGCGTATCTCGGGACCGCGCAATGAGCGCGCTCGAGGCGGAAGGTCTCAACACCTTCTACGGCAAGAGCCATATCCTGCACGACGTCGGGCTCAGCGTCGCGGAGGGGCGGATCACGACCTTGTTGGGCCGCAACGGCGCCGGCAAGACCACCACCTTGCGGAGCCTGGTCGGGCTCACCCCGCCGCGCACTGGACGAGTGCGGATTTTCGGGCGCGACGTCACGCGCACGCCGCCGTTTCGGGTCGCCGGATTGGGCGTCGGCTACGTCCCGGAAGGCCGCAAGATTTTTCCAAATCTGTCGGTGGACGACAATCTGCGGGTGCCGCTGGAGCGGCCGGGTCCCTGGACCATCGACCGCGCGTACCAGCTATTTCCCCGTTTGGCGGAGCGCCGGCGCAATCTCGGCCGCCAACTTTCCGGCGGGGAGCAGGAGATGCTGTCGATCGCGCGGGCTCTGCTGCTCAACCCGAAGCTACTGATCCTGGACGAGCCGTCGCAGGGTCTCGCGCCGCTCATCGTCCGCGAGGTGTTCCGTATCGTGGCACAGATGCGTGCCGAAGGGATCGCGGTTCTATTGGTCGAGCAGAACGTGCGGGCCAGCCTCGAGATTGCCGACACTGCGTTCGTGCTGGACCACGGCGTGATGGTCTGGTCCGGCACCGCCGCGGAACTGTCCTCCGACGAGGACCGCATTCAGGCACTGGCCGGCGCTTCGGCCGAGCAGTGGTCGTTCGATGCGGCGTCGGCTGTCTAATCGAGAGACCGTCAACTTTTGACTATGTCCACGCAAGCGGGATCGGCGGCGGACAGCATGTGCACTCTATGGGCGTGTCTAGGTGCACTACTGGTCTAGCCGCTCGTTCTCCTGAGTGCATGTTGACAACCCGCTTAATCGTTCCGAAATCATCTAGCCACGCTCATACAGTCCGCTAGTTTGGCCGGGACATGGTAGATCATCCTCTGAGAGTGCGAGTTGAGAGGCTGCTTCGCAATACCGCGACAACGGCCGACTTATCGCAGTTACTTAGGTTCGCACGTGACAACTCTGACAATCGACAGTCCGTGCAGGAAGTGGGTCACTTTGACGCTCACTATGGCGAAAGAGATCGTGGAGTTGTTACGCGAGTAGCAAACGATCTGCTTACTATTCTCTCAGTGAAGTGGCCTAGGCTGAACGACGGTGATGATTGGAAAAGCGGAGCTTGTGTCCCTTGCAACTTCCTTGAGTATCTGAAAGCGGTGCTCCGACACCTGGACCCCCTCGTCCTTAAAAAGGAGTGCGGACTTAAAAAGAGTCAAGCCGAAAGAATGCTGTCTGATCTTAAGCTGTGCCCAGGTCTGCATGGGTCCTTCAGGCTGCAAAAACCAGCTTCGGCGTCTCATGACAAGCTGGTAAGAACGCTATGTTCGTTCATCATTTCCAAGGCAGCCTTTGATGATGACAGACTGTTTTCCGATTTTTCGGCTGTTTTGAAAGGTCAAGGAATTCTGAAAAAGGAAGAAGTCCGCTCTTTCAACGAGGTTAAGCCGTTCGTGACGCTTTACGCGATGAGTGTGATGCACAACCGCGGGATTAAATTGAGTGGCATGGCCGAGCCGATGGCTTATTTGTCTCTGTTGTGGGCTGAAAAAGGAAAGTACCCACTTGCAATTACGGCAATGTCGAAAGTTCCGGCTAGAGGTGCCGGCGGAGACATGTATGTGGGAATGCCTATATTCAACACCAAGTTGGACTCGGGACAGTGCATTTGATCGGAGGTTAGCTGAAGAGCAGTATCCGTGGACTTTCGACGTCGAGGTGACACAGGAGCTCACTCTCGATCGAGTACGCTTGAACTCAGTATCATGCTCTCGGTGTGTCACACAGCTTAGTGACGAGACAGATGCTCATTCCGCCGCCATCCGCGGCGGGTCGATCAACTCGCCGGCGGTTTGCAGATCGACCGATAACAGGCGCGAGACGCCGCGCTCCTGCATCGTCACCCCATACAGCCGGTCCATGCGCGCCATCGTCAAATGATGATGCGTCACCACCAGAAAGCGGGTGCCGGTCTCCCGTGTCATGTCGTCGAGAAGGTTGCAGAACCGCTCCACATTGGCGTCGTCGAGCGGCGCATCGACCTCGTCGAGCACGCAGATCGGCGCGGGATTGCAGCGGAACACGGCAAAGATCAGCGACAGCGCGGTGAGTGCCTGCTCGCCGCCGGATAGTAGCGACAGGGTGGAGAGCTTCTTGCCGGGCGGCTGCGCATAAATCTCCAGCCCGGCTTCCAGCGCGTCGTCCGAGCCGACCATCGCCAGATGCGCACGCCCGCCGCCGAACATGCGGGTGAACAGCGCCTGGAAATTGCGGTCGATCTGCTGGAACACGGTGTTCAGCCGCTCGCGGCCCTCCCGGTTGAGATAGCCGATCGAGCCACGCAGCTTGGCGATCGCGGCGGCCAGCTCGTCGCGTTCGGCCACGATGGTGACCATCTGGCGCTCCACCTCCTCGGCCTCGATCTCGGCCCGGAGGTTGACCGGGCCGACCTCTTCCCGTTCCTTCTGGAGCCGGTCGAGCCGGCGCCTGGCCTTCTCCTCGGTCTCTGGCGTCAGCTCCGCCGGAGGACTGGGCAGCCCGGGATGCGCACCGAGCCGTTCCAGGATGCGCTCGGCGACCACGCCCCAGGCGTGTCCGGCCTGCTCGGCGGCGGCCTCGGCGCGGACGGCCGCCTCGCGCGCGGCGGCGAGCGCTGTTTCGGCGGCCCGAGCGGCGCGGTCGCTCGCTTCCTGCTCCGAGACGGCGGCGGCGAGCGCGGCGGCAGCTGCGCGATGCTCGGCCTCGGCGGCCTCCAGCAGCTCGATGGCGGCGGTCCGCCGGGCGATGATCTCGCCGGGAGCCGCTTCGAGCGCGGCATGCTCCGCCTCCGCCGCTGCCCGGCGGGCGGTCAGGTCGGCCAACCGCTCGACGGCATCGGCGGCGCGAGCCGCCCAATCCTGCCGCTCGGCGGCGAGAACGTGCCGGCGGCGCTGCCGCGTTTCGTGCTCGCGGACAAGCGTGTCGTGGGCGCGCTTCGCTTCAGCCTCGCGCGTCCGGACGGCGGCGAGTGCCGCGCGCGCGGCCTCGACCGCGGCCCTCAAGGTCGCGATATCGGGCAGGCCGGCCTGCATCTCTCGCGCCCGTTCCAGGGCCGCGTTCGCCTCCTCGGCTTCGGGTTCGATACGGCCGATCTGCTCCTCGGCGGCCTGCAACCGGGCGGCGGTAGCGGCGGCCTGGGCGCGGAGCTGTGCCGCGGCGGCGCGGGCGCGCTCAGCCCGCGACTCCGCCTCGCGGCGGATGGCTCGAGCCTGCGTCTCGGCGGCGATCGCCTGCTTCTCGGTCGCCTCGGCTGCCTCCCGGGCGGCCTCGGCCCCGGCGGCATCGCGTTCCGCCTCATGGAGCGCTTCGCGCAGCACGCTCAGCCGGTTGCGCTGTTGCAGCCGGACCGCCGCGGCGGTGGGCGTGCCGGCGCGCATTGTATAGCCATCCCAGCGCCAGACCGCGCCCGTTCGCGAGACCAGCGACTGGCCCGGCGCCAGCCCGGCCTGCTGGGCATCACCCGCCTCTTCGTCGTCGATCACCCCGATCTGTCCGAGCGCGCGCGCCAGGGCTGCGGGCGCCTCCACGAGTGCGGCCATCGAGGTTGCGGCGCGGGGCAGCGGCGAAACCGCGGCGAAAGGCGGAAACTCGCGCCAATGACGAGGGGCGTCGCGGTCGGCGGCCGAGGTCAGTTCTTCCCCCAATGCGGCGCCGAGCGCGGTCTCCAGACCTGCGGGCACGGTGAGCGCATCGACCATGGGCGGCCAGCGCTCGCCATCCTTGACGGCGAGGATCTCGCTCAACGCCTGGATCTCGGCGGCGAGACGGGCGCGGGCGGTTTCGGCCCGTGACTGCGCCTCGCGGGCCGTCCCCAGTGCCGCGTGCGCGGCGATGCGGGCGTGCTCGGCCGCCTCGAGCGTGGCGCGTGCCTCGGCGAGAGCCCTCTCGGCGGCCGTTTGCTCGGCTTCGGCCGCGTGCAGCCGACCGGGGTCGATCGCCTGGGCGCGGATGCGGGCCCGTTCCTCGGTCAGCCTGGCAAGCTGCTCGCTCGCCCGCCGGGCGCGGGCCTCGCTGGCACCGAGCAACTGGGCGGCCGCCTGGCTGCGCGCGTTCGCCTCGGCCGCTGCCTCCGTGGCTCGGATGGCCGAGGCTTCCGCCAGCCGCACGGCGTCCGCCCCGTCGGTCATGGTGCCGGCCGTCGCGTCAATCCTGGCCGCATGACCCTCATCGGCGGCAACGAGAGCAGCGTCCTCGGCCGCAAGCCGCGCTTCGGCGGCGCTGGCACTGGCGCTGAGCTGCTCGGCGTGCGCGAGGTCGCGACCGATCTGTCCCAACGTCGCCGCCGCCGTGGCGAGCGCCGTCGCGGCGCGCTGCTCCTCGGCAGCAATCTGCTCCTGTGCTACCCGGCGGCGCTCGAGGGCGGTACGGGTCTCGACGTCGCGGCTGCGTGCCGACGGCAGCGCGGCGGCAGCCGCGGCCGAGATACTGGCGGCGGCGGTCGCCCGCTCGGTCGCCGTCGCCACGGCCTGGCCAGCTTGGTGCAGCGCCTCGTCGGCGGCCACACGCGCCTGCTCGACCTGCGCCCGCTGGATCGCCAGCAGCTCCGCCTCGGCGGCACGGATGGTGCCGGAGAGGTTGCGCCAGCGACTGGCCTGCCGCGCCTGACGCTTCAGCGCTCCGAGCTGCTGTTCAAGCTGCCCCCGCAAATCCTCGGCTCGCTCGAGGTTGGCCTCGGCGGCGCGCAACTTGATCTCCGCCTCGTGCCGGCGGGCGTGCAGGCCGGTGATCCCCGCCGCCTCCTCCAGCACGGCGCGGCGACTGTCCGGGCGGGCCGTGACGAGACTGCTGACCCGGCCTTGGCTGACCATCGCCGAGCTGTGCGCGCCGCTTGCCATGTCGGCGAGCAGGGTCTGCACGTCGCGCGCCCGTACCTCGCGGCCGTTGACGCGGAAGGTGCTGCCTGCGCCGCGCTCGATCCGGCGGCTGAGCTCCAGCTCCGGCTGTTCGTGAAACGGCGGCGGCGCACGACCGTGCGTCTCCTCCAGCGTCAGGGTGACTTCCGCGATGTTGCGCGAGGCCCGTGCCGCCGAGCCGGCGAAGATCACATCCTCCATCTCGCCGCCGCGCAACGTGCGGGCGTTGTTCTCGCCCATCGCCCAGCGCAGCGCCTCGACCACGTTGGACTTGCCGCACCCGTTCGGTCCGACCACCCCGGTCAGGCCAGGCATGATCTCGACGGTCGCGGATTCGGCGAAGCTTTTGAAGCCGGCGATGCGAAGGCGCGCGAACCTGACGGGCAATTTGACGGCTCCGGGTCAGGCGGTGGCAGAGACCATCTTCTCGAATGCGGCGTAGTCCATTGCGCCGGCCTGCTTCTTGCCGTTGATGATGAAGGTCGGCGTCGAGTCGACCTGCCATTTTTTCTGGGCCTCGTCCTGCTCGCTCAGGATGAAGGCCTTCAGGTCGGCATCGTTGATCGCCGAGTCGAAGGTCGCGCGGCTCATGCCCGCCAGCGCCGCGGTCTTCCAAAGCTCCTCGGTGCTGTTGACGCCGCGCGCGAAGGCCCAGCGGTCCTGGCTCGCGAACAGGGCGTTGACGAACGGCTCATAGCGCTCCGGCGGCAGGGCGCGGGCAATCATGGCCGCCGTGAGCGCCACCTGGTCGAGCGGAAAATCGCGATAGACGTAGCGCAGCTTGCCAGTATCGATCAGCTTCGCCTTGACCTCCGGGAAGGTCTCACGCGCGAAGTGGGCGCAGTGGGTGCAGGTCAGCGAGAAATATTCCTGCGAGACCGACTTCGCATCAGGGCTGCCCAGGCTGCGTTCCGATACGCGCGAGGGATCGTCGGCCCACACCCGGCGAGTTGGTAGCAGGCCGACAGCGGCGGCTGCGAGGGTGGCGGCGCCGAGCAGGGAGCGGCGGGTCTGGGGCATTGCGGCCTCTCTAGTGATCGGGGGTCAGGCGGGTTCTGCCCGGCGATGGCGAGGCGGTAAGGACGACGCGACCGAGTGCGGCCAACGCGTCGCGCAACGGGCCGGGGGTACTGCCGAAGCGGCCCGCTCCGCGGCGGTCCGCGCGGCGGGCGAGGGCTCAGCGGCCGCTCGCGGAACCGGGGCAGTTCGGACGTCCTGCACGAAACGGAGCCGGCCGACGGTCCGGCCGCCGAGATGGCGGTTGATGCGGCTCAACAGCTCGACCGAGAGGTGCTGCAATTCCATTGCCACCGGCCCGGCGCACGCAACGACCAGGGTACCTCCCTGTAGCTGGCGCGGCGTGGTGACCGCCGCCAGGCCCGGTCCGACGATCCCGGCCCAGTCGGCGAAGACCTGGGCGGCCGCTGGAGCGCGACGTCGGAACGCCGGGCGGGTGAGGGCGGGAACCAGGGTCGCCGAGCGGACGCGGGCCGTAGACGTGCCGCTCGCCGCTCGCCATACCGGCCTTCGTGTCGTCCGCCATTGCTCCACCCCCTGCCGCTCCATTCGGGGACGCTTCGCTCCCGATCGACGCCGCCTCGCTGCTCGCCTGGTATGACCGGCATCGCCGCCGGCTGCCCTGGCGGGCGCTGCCCGGCGAGACGGCCGATCCATACCGCGTCTGGCTGAGCGAGATCATGCTGCAGCAGACCACCGTGGCGGCTGTGATACCGTACTATGATCGCTTCGTAACCCGTTTCCCGACCGTGCAAGCGCTGGCGGCGGCACCGCTGGATGAGGTGCTCGCCGCCTGGGCCGGGCTCGGCTACTACGCCCGCGCCCGCAACCTGCATGCCTGCGCTCGCGCGGTGGTCGCGGCCGGGAGGTTCCCGTCCGATCTGGCCGGCCTGCGCGCCTTGCCGGGGATCGGTGCCTACACGGCCGCCGCCGTGGGGGCGATCGGGTTCGGCCTGCCGGTGGTGCCGGTGGACGGCAACGTGGAGCGCGTGATTTCCCGCTTGCTCGCGATCGACACGCCCTTGCCCGCCGCCAAGCCGCCATCGCCGCCGGGGCGGCGGCACTGGGCGCTGCCCCGGCGGCCCGGGAACGGCCGTCGGACTTCGCGCAGGCGCTGTTCGACCTCGGGGCCACGATCTGCACCCCGGCGACCCCCGCCTGCGGCCTGTGTCCGTGGATGGCGGAATGCGCCGGGCGTCGCGCCGGCATCGCCGCGGATCTTCCGCGCAAGGGAGAGAAAAAGCTCCGGCCCGTGCGGCACGGCGTGCATTTCTGGCTGACCGACGCGGAGGGGCGAGTGCTGTTGCGCCGGCGGCCGGCGAAAGGACTTTTTGGCGGCATGACCGAGTTGCCCGGCACGCCCTGGCGCACTGCACCGTGGAGCGTGGCGGAGGCGCTCGCTCATGCTCCCATGACGCTCGATTGGCGGTCGGCTGGGCAGGTGCGGCACGGGCTCACCCATTTCGAGTTGGTGATCGACCTGTTTGCCGCCCGCGCCGATCCGATCGAGGCCGACGGTTTCCTGCGCCCGCCGGACGCGCTGGCCAGTGAGGCGCTGCCCTCCCTGATGTGGAAATGTGTTCGCATGGCCGGGGAAGCTTGATCATGCCCTGAGAGGCGGGGAGGGGGTTCAGCCCGGAGGAATGGGTTGATCAACATAGACGCTTGATCAACCCATTGCTCCGTTCGGGCGGATCGTCGACTGGCCCTGAGCTTACAGCGCAAAGGAGAAGACCCGCTCGCGGCCGAGCAGGAATGCCCGCCCGCCGCGCGGAAACAGCCGGGCGATGGCGGGGTCACGCACGTCGAGCCCCCCCGCATACGCGCCAAACGCCGGCAGCATGACACGCGCGGCGTCAGCGACGAAGCAGGGGCGGGTCACGGAGGTCCCGCGCGTCGTCACCTGCGCCTTCGGGTGATGATGACCGCACAGTTCGCCCTGCGCGCCCCGCCGTGCCTGATGGCGGAACACGAACGGGCCGGCGAAGTATTCCTCAACCCAGTGGCCAGCAAGCCCGGGCTGCGGCACGGAATCGTGGTTGCCGAGCACCCAGATGAAGCGCGCTGCCTCGGTCATTGCGGCAAGCCGGTCGAGTTCGCCCGGCGGGAGGCGCGCGGCTCCCCCCGCGTCGTGGAAACTGTCGCCGAGCGCCACCACGAGGCGGGGCTGCCACCGACGCAGCAGCAGAGCCAGTCGATCGAGCGTCGCCCGCGTGTCCCACGGCGGCAGCAACATGCCCCGCCGGGCAAAGGAAGAACCCTTTTCGAGGTGCAGGTCGGACACCACGAGCATCCCGGTCGCCGGCCAGACCAGCGCACCCGCCGGATCGAGCATGAGCCGCTCGCCGGAAAAATGCAGCGGTGCAGCGGTCACGCCAACCTCAGCGCCCGGTCGCGCGGCCACTCGGACTTAACGTCATGGTTCCGCTCCGATTCGCTGGCAGACGCGGGCGCTTCACTACTATCGGCTGGCCGCCGTGCCCAGTCGGGATCTCAGCTAGCCTCGACCACGCGCCGGCACACGCTCGAACAGCGATCCCTGTGCGGTGCCGCGCCGGCGGATCGCAGCATTGCGGCGATGCACGGCCGGCACATATGGCGGCGGCTCGGCGATGCCCGTAGCTTCGGCAACCAGCGCCTCCTCCGCCTCGGCGAGCAGGGCGTCCTCGTCCTGGCCGGTGCGCACGCTCTCGCGGCCGATCTCAAGCAGCACCGGGACTGCGAGCGGCGAGACCCGCGAGAGTGCCATGTGCGTTATTCTCCCGTTCACCCGTGCGAGCATCCCGGCGATCCGCGAGAGATCGGTCAATCCGCCGCCAGCATCCGCCTGCGTCGCGCGCAGCAATATGTGGTCGGGCTGATGCTTGCGCAGCACGTCATAGACGAGATCGCTGTTCACCGTCACCTGTTTGCGCGACTTGTCCATGCCGGGATGGTGCCGATCGATAAGCCCGGCGATGACTGCGACATTGCGGAATGTGCGGCGCAGCATCGAGCTCTCCGCCATCCAGGCCTCGAGGTCGTCGCCCAGCATGTCCTGCTCAAACAGCTGAGAAATGTTGGTCGGCTGGTTGGCGGACCACACGCCGAGCACGTAGTCTGTGGCGACAAAGCCGAGCGGGGCCATCCCGAACCGCTCCATGCGTCTTGTGATCAGCATCCCGAGCGTCTGGTGCGCGTTGCGGCCCTCGAAACAGTAGGCCACCAGGTACCAGCGGTCGCCGCGCGGAAACGTTTCGACCAGCAGATCGGTGCGGCCGGGCAAACGGGAGCGCAGCTTTTGCAGCTGCAACCATTCCTGCACGGGTTCCGGGAACGAATGCCAGTCGGCCGGGCGTTGCAGCAGGGAGCGCACCTTGTCCGCGAGGTTCGTGGTGAGCGGCATCCGCGCGCCCGCGTAAGCCGGGACCATCGGCTCGCCCGAGCCGCCCTCGGCGGCCTCCACGACCATTTCGCGCAGCCGCAGGAACCGCAGCAGTCGCCCCGCGAACATGAAGGTGTCGCCCGGGGTCAGCATGTTGACGAAGTACTCTTCGACTTCGCCTAGCACCGGCCCGAAACCATGCTTGCCGCCGACCAGGCGGATCTTCAGCAGCGGCGCTTCGACTATGGTGCCGATATTGAGCCGGTACTGCCGCACGACGCGCTGCGAACGGACATGCACGCGCCCCTCGCTGTCGCGAAACAGCTTGCACCAGCGCTCATAGGCGGCGAGCGCGTAGCCGCCGTCCTCGACGAAGCGCAGCACGTCGTCGAAATCCTGCCGGGTGAGGTTCGCGTACGCTGCCGCGCGTGTGACTTCCGCGTACATGTCATCGGGGTGGAACGGTGCGCTGCACGCCATGCCGAGCAGGTGCTGCGCCAGCACGTCGAGGCCGCCCGGGCGCGGCGGATCGCCATCGAGTTCCCGCGCGGCGACACCGAGCATCGCCGCCTCGCATTCCAGCACCTCAAAGCGGTTCGCCGGCACCAGGATGGCGCGGCTCGCCTCGTCCATCCGGTGGTTGGCGCGCCCAACTCGCTGCAGCAGCCGCGACGTGCCCTTGGGCGCGCCGACCTGCATCACCTGGTCGACGCCACCCCAGTCGATGCCGAGATCGAGCGAGGAGGTGGCGATGACCGCGCGCAACGCCCCTGCCGCCATCGCCGCTTCGACGCGGCGCCGCTGCGACACCTCCAAGCTGCCATGATGCAGCCCGATCGGCAGCGTCTCGCTATTCAACTTCCACAGTGCCTGAAACATCAGCTCCGCTTGAGCGCGCGTGTTGACGAACACGATGGTCATGCGTGCCGCACGGATGCGGTCGAGGATCTCGGGCGCGGCCTCCAACCCCATGTGGCCAGACCATGAGAGGCGCCCTTGCGGCAGCAGCATCCCGATCTCCGGCGGGACGCCGTCGGCGACCTCGATGCGCCGTCCCGCGCCCACATACGCCTGGATCGCATCGGGGTGCGCCACGGTCGCCGATAGCCCGACCCGCCGGGCGGCGGGGGCAAGGCGGGCGAGCCGAGCAAGGCACAAGCAAAGCTGGTCGCCCCGCTTGGTCCCGGCGAGTGCGTGAACCTCATCGATCACGACAGCCGCGAGGGCCGCAAAGAGCTTGGGCGCGTCGGTAAGGGAAAGCAGGATCGCCAGGCTTTCCGGCGTAGTCAGCAGCAGGTTAGGCGGCGCATCACGCTGCCGAGCACGGCGGTTCGCCGGCGTGTCGCCGGTCCGGGTCTCGATCGAAACCTTCAGGCGCATCTCCTCGATCGGGGCGGCAAGGTTGCGCGCGATGTCGGTGGCCAGCGCCTTGAGCGGGCTGACATAAAGCGTATGGAGGCCGGCCCGGGGAGCTTGGTGCAGTTCGACCAGGCTGGGAAGGAACCCCGAGAGGGTCTTGCCGCCTCCGGTGGGCGCGATGAGCAGCACGCTCTCTGAAGCGCGGGCTGCCGCCACCATCGCGAGTTGGTGCGGCCGTGCCACCCAGCCGCGGGCGGCGAACCAGCCGGCAAAGGGTTCTGGTAACGTTCCGTCCATGCCGGCTTATGTAGCATCGGCTTGCGCATTGTCGCGGGGAAAATCCGGCGGGACCACGAGGCCTGGACGATGAGGTCGGGCGGCGGCATGGTCAGCCTATCTTGTCCACGGCCTGTAGCTGCGTCTTGCCAGTCGCCGCACAGGAGACATGTAACCCACGCGGACTGACGGGGGAATCTATCAGTGTCATTATCGGTCAGAGCGACTCTCGGGTCGAAGCAGCCCCGGGCGACATCATTATCGACGGCGACCAGAAGACTTTTATGCGGGACGTCGTGGAAGCGTCGCGCTCAGTTCCCGTTCTGGTGGATTTCTGGGCCACCTGGTGTGGCCCGTGCAAGCAGCTCACCCCTATTCTGGAAAAGGTCGTCCGGTCGGCCGGGGGACGTCTGAAGCTGGTCAAGGTTGATATCGACGCGAACCGCGCGTTGGTTCAGCAATTGTCCCAGCTTGGGTTGCCGTTGCAATCGGTCCCCACCGTTGCGGCATTCTGGCAAGGCCAAATTGCCGATCTATTCCAAGGCGCCCTGCCGGAAAGCGAGGTACGCCGGTTCGTCGAGCAGTTGCTCAAGACGGCCGGAGGATCGATGCCGGGAGCCGACCTCATGGCGGAGGCGAAGGCGGCCCTGGACCAGGGTGATCCCCAACAGGCGGCCGAGCTGTTCAGCGCCGTTCTTGAGGAGGAGCCTGAAAACCCGGAGGCTTGGAGCGGGCTGATCCGGGTCCTGGTCGCCGTCGGGCGCGAGGACCAGGCGCGCCAAATGCTGGAACAGGTGCCTGTCAAGATCGCCGAACACCCGGAAATCGCTGGCGCGCGGAGCGCGCTGGCGCTGGCCGAGGAGGGACAGCGCGCAAAGACCCAGCTTGACTCCCTGGCGGAACGCGTTGCGAGCGAACCGGCCGATCACCAGGCTCGCTACGATCTGGCCACCGCGCTGAATGCGATAGGCAAGCACCAGGACGCAGCCGATGCGCTGCTTGAGATCGTCCGCCGCGACCGGGCTTGGAACGACGATGCGGCTCGCCTGCAATTGCTGAAGTTTTTCGAGGCTTGGGGCTTCAACGATCCCTCGACGGTGGCGGCCCGGCGCAAGCTTTCCGCCATGTTGTTTTCCTGATGGGCGGATTGCACTCGACTACTCAGGACCTGCCGGACGAGTTCGCGGTGTTTCCGTTGGCCGGCGCACTGCTGCTTCCGCATGGGAAGTTGCCGCTCAATATCTTCGAGCCCCGATACCTTGCGATGACCGAGGACGCGCTCGGGGCTGGGCGAATGTTCGGGATGATCCAGCCGGACCCCAGCCTGCCGAAGGTCAATACCGGGCCGAGCCTCTTTCGGGTGGGATGCCTCGGCCGGCTGACCTCGTTCAGTGAAACCGAGGATGGGCGATATCTCATTACGCTTTCCGGCGTAATCCGCTTCGCCGTTGCCGAGGAACTCGCAATGTGCCGCGGCTATCGCAGGGTGCGCGGCGATTTCAGCACTTATCTGTATGACCTTGACTTCCCCTCCTACGTCTTGGGCGATGGGCGGGAGTTGCTGCTGGAGGCCTTGCGCCGCTACTTCGCAAGGCGCGGGATCGAGGCGAACTGGAGCGCGATCAAGGGCATGCCCGACGACATGCTCGTGGTCACGCTCTGCATGGTCTGCCCCTTTGAGCCGGTGGAGCGGCAGGCCCTGCTGGAGGCGGCCACCGATGCCGAGCGCTGCCAGACGTTGCTCGCGCTGCTGGAGATGGGGGCTGCAGGATCGAGCCCGGATGCCGCCGGGCCGCCGAGCTGATCTGGAGGGCCGTGATGTCCGATGTCCCACCTGAACCGTCGCGGGAAGCCGTGCGAGGCGCGCCGATCGACCGCCGGCTGCTGGAAGTCCTGGTCTGTCCGCTCACCAAGGGGCCGCTCGAGTACGATCGGGCCGCCAACGAGCTGATCAGCCGTCGAGCGGGTCTCGCCTTTCCCGTCCGCGACGGGATCCCCATCATGCTCCCCGAGGAGGCCCGGAAGCTCGACGAGTAGCAGGATGCCGTCGGCCACGGAGATCCGGTTGAACCGGAGCGAGCAGCGATTGCTGGTCGAGTTCGACGACGGCAGCCGCTTCGATCTGCCGGCGGAGTACCTGCGGGTGGAGAGCCCGAGCGCCGAGGTGCAGGGTCATGCGCCGCACCAGAAGCAAATCGTGGCGGGCAAGCAGCGGGTCGGCATCGCCCACATCGAGCCGGTCGGCAACTATGCCGTCCGCCTGCTGTTCGACGACGGCCACGACACGGGGATCTACTCCTGGGGCTATTTGCACGAGCTCGGGCGAGATTACGCCGAGCGCTGGGCCGCGTATCTGGAGGCGCTTGCCACCCGATCGCTGCACCGCAGCCCGCCGTGAGCGACAACGGCGGGTGACCGCCTCGATCGGATAGAGCGCAGCCAGCAAATTCCGCCCGTTCGGGATCAGTCATGGCCGGGGTTGCGTCAGCGGCGAAGCCGAGCGCAGGGTGCGTGACCGGAGAAAGCGTCCGGAAAAGCATCCAGGAGATGCGATCAGGAGGAAGCCGATGAGTCCGTCCGACGCATCGACCACGGTCGGCGCCATCATGGGTCCCATCGAGCAGCGCTACCGGCGGTCGGCGAGCTTCCGCAATGCCTCGGAGACGGATCGGGTCACCGCGACCCACTGGCACATCGCCGCCGCCAACGGGCTCGGCTGGATGTTCGACGGCATGGACGGCGTGATCTTCGGCCTGATCGCGCCGATGATCATCAAGGAATTCGCGATCGACCTGCCGACCTACCGGACTGGCGTTCAGATCTCGCTGCTGCTCGGCATCACCGGCATGTTCGTCTGGCCCTGGCTCGCCGATCGCTACGGACGGCGCACGCTGCTCGCACTCAACATCGCGCTGTTCTCCCTGCTGATGCCGGCGGTCGCGCTGACCACCACGTTCGCCGCCTTTACCGCGGTCCGCGTGCTCGTCTACTTCGCGCTGAATGGCGAGTGGTCGCTCGGGGCCATGCTGGTCGCCGAGACTTGGCCGGCCCACCTGCGGGGGCGGGTGATCAGCATCACGCGCGGAACCTGGTGCTTCGGCGCCTCCGCCGCGGGCGCGATCGCCGCCACGGTCGCCGCGACCTGGGGGTGGCGTGCCGCCTGCGTTGTGCCAGGGGTGATCGCCCTCCTGGCGATCTACGTACGCGCCCGCTGCCCGGAAAGTCCGGTACTGGGTTCGGCTGCAGGATCGCAAGCGCCGCGTCGCCGCGGCGCGGCAGGCAGGCCAGCCGCTGCAGACCGAGGACCAGCAATGGGCGGACAAGGTCACCCGCATCCCGCTTGCACAGGTGTTCGCCGGCGACACCTGGCCCAGCACGCTCATCGCGACCTTCATCGCCTGCTGCAGTACCATCATCTACGGCATCGTTGCGGGCTGGCTGCCGATCTTCCTTGCCCAGGAACGCCATTGGTCGACCACCGAGTACAGCACTTTCTATATCTGGTGGGGCATCGTCGGCGTGTTCGGTCTGATCGCTTCCGGCTGGATCGCCGACAAGGTCGGACGGCGGCCCGCGTTCTTCGTCATGCTGACGGAAGGCGCGGTGTTCCTGGCATTGTGGGTGCTGGCCACGGACGACGTCTCGCTCTGGATCTACGGGTTGCTGTGGTCGATCGGCTATCTCGGCTTTTGGGGACCGGCGATGACGCTGACATCCGAGATCTTTCCCACCCGGATCCGCGGCGTGGCCAACGGCTTTGTCTGGTCGGTGGCATGGTTCGTCGGTTTCGTGCTCTGGCCGTTCGTCACGGTGTACCTCCAGCAGCGCACCGGCTCGTTCCAGGCGGCCTTCCTGGTCTGCCCCGTGGTGATGGTGCTGATGGGTGTGGGCGTCTGGCTGTTCTGCCCGGATCACGCCCGCAAGGAACTGGACGCCATTGCGACCTGAGCCGGTTCCGATCCACCCGACCGACACGCCGGCGATGCCCGATCCGACCCGCGAGGTTGCCTTTGACCTGCTGACCGCCGTGCTCGAGCGGCGTCGTCCGCTCGACGAGGCACTTGGTGCGTTGCCGCCCTTGGATGCGCGCGATCGCTCGGCAGCGCACCGGCTGGCGGCGATGGTGCTGCGCCGGACAGGGACGCTGGACGCGGTGCTGGAGCCCCATCTTCGCCGGACCCCACCAATGCCGGTGCGTACGGTGCTTCGGATGGGGGCCGCCGGACTGCTGCTGCTTGGCACGCCGGCCCATGCGGCGGTGGCGACCGCCGTTGCCCTGGCGCGATCGCGCGGCTTGATGGCGTTCGCCGGGTTGGTGAACGCGGTGCTGCGACGGGTGGCGGAAGCCGGACCGGCCTTGCTGGCGCAACTGGACGGCCCGAGGCTCGATACTCCGGCTTGGCTCTGGTCGTCCTGGGGGAGCAATGCGCGGGCGATCGCGCTCGCCCATCAGGCCGAGGCACCGCTTGATCTCACGCTGCGCCCCGGGGCCGTGCCGCCTGACGGAGGAGACGTGCTGCCGACCGGCACGCTGCGGTTTCCGCCGGGAACCCGCGTGCCCGAACTCGAAGGCTATCTTGAGGGCGCGTTTTGGGTGCAGGACGCCGCCGCCGCCCTGCCTGCGCGGCTCCTCGCGGCTCGTCCGGGCGAGCGGGTCGCGGATCTATGCGCCGCGCCGGGGGGCAAAACCGCCCAGCTTGCCGTCGCAGGCGCGGACGTCAGCGCGGTCGAGCGCGATCCCGTTCGCCTGGAACGACTTCGTCTCAATGTGGGTCGCCTCCGCCTGGACGTGGAGGTGGTTCAGGCGGACGCGACGGCTTGGCATCCCTCAACACCGTTCGACGCCGTGCTGCTTGATGCTCCCTGCAGCGCTACCGGCACGATCCGGCGTCACCCCGACGTGCCGCATCTCAAGCGGCCGCGCGATCTCGCCGCGCTTGCCTCGACACAGGACCGGCTGCTGGAATCGGCGCTCAGGCTGCTGCGGCCCGGGGGCAGGCTGGTCTACGCCGTGTGTTCGCTTCAGGTGGAGGAGGGACCGGGGCGGATCGAGCAGGCGCTGGGCCGGACAGCCTGCCGCCTCGATCCGTTCCGGCCCGAGGAATTGGCGGATTTGCCCGCGGCCCGCACGCAAGAGGGATATCTCCGCACCCATCCCGGGCTATGGCCGGAGCGCGGCGGCATGGACGGTTTCTTCGCGGCCCGGCTGGTCAAACCGTGATCACCGCGATCGCGGTCGCAACCATGCGACCGAGGCGAAGGCGCCGATCCAGGAGCCGGCGGCCGCGAACAGCACGTAGGCCGGGTTCTGGGTGTAGCTGATCACGGCGAAGGCGGACAGCATGTACCAGATCGCGCTCCAGTTGGCCGCCGCCACCCGATGGCGCGCAGCTACGGAAGCGGTGAAGAAGACGTAGACCGCGTCGGTCACGGCGGTCGTAATCACGACGCCGGCCGCCACGAGCGGGTGGATGTCCAAGCTCATGCAAGCTCCTGGTTGTTTGTGATGGTCGCCTGGGAGCCTTGGATCGAGGCCGTGAACCCGCGCTTGTGCGACATCGCGGGGCCTGTCTAGAACCGCTCATGGCCCAGCACTCGCCGCGGATCACGATCGCACCAAGTTTGCTCGCCGCCGATTTCGCCTGTCTTCGCGAGGAGGTTCAGGCCGTGGAGGCCGCCGGCGCGGACTGGCTGCATCTCGACATCATGGATGGGCATTTCGTCCCCAATATCAGCTTTGGGCCGACGGTGCTGCGGGCGTTGCGTAGGCACTCGCGATTGCCGTTCGACGTGCATCTGATGATCGAGCCGGTCGACGCCTACATTCCGGCCTTCGCGGAGGCCGGGGCAGATCACATCATGCTGCATCCGGAGGCGGGGCCGCACCTGCACCGATCGCTGCAGACGATCAAGGCGCTCGGCAAACGGGCCGGTGTGGTGCTCAATCCGGCCACTCCGGTCGAGGCGATCGCGTGGGTTATGGATCTCGTCGACATCATCCTCGTGATGACGGTCAACCCTGGCTTCGGCGGTCAGGCTTTCCTGCCCTCCCAGCTACCGAAGCTGGCGGTCCTGCGGCGGATGATCGACGCAAGCGGACGTGCGATCGCCCTTTCGGTGGACGGCGGGATTGCACCTGGGACGGCCGGACAGGCGATCGAGGCGGGAGCCGATACGCTCGTGGCTGGGACGGCTGTCTTCGGCCAGCCGAACTATGAAGCCGCGATCGCGGCACTGCGGGCCGACCCGCCTGGCCTGGCCCGGTGAGCGGGCGACATTGGCTGCGGGATGCGCGGCGCGCGGTGGCGAAGCTGCCGAGCCTGCGCATGGGCCGGATGCCCGATGCGCCGGCGTTGCCGGTGCGGGATCCTTGGCCTGGCGACCCGGCGCGAGGCGTCCGCCTGCTCAAGGGCGAGCTGGAGCTGGGGGGCGGTGTGCGCCCGATGCGGCCGGGCGGATGGTCGGATTGCTCCGGGCCGGAGCTGCTACGCTCGGCCGCACACGGCTTTACGTGGCTGCGCGACCTGCGGGCACTCGGTACGGACGCATCCCGGCTCCGCGCCCGCGCCTTGGTCTCAGAGTGGTTTGGCGCCCACCACGAGCCGCTGGCCAACCGTCCGGACGTGATCGGCGCGAGGATAGCGGCGTGGCTCGGCCACTACGATTTCTTCGCGGCCTCCGCGGACGACGTGTTCCGCCAGAAGCTGATGGGCCGCCTGATGTCGGACGCGCGCAGTCTTTCCGCGGCGCTGCCATCCGAAGAGCTCGACGCCCGCGCACTCACGGCGCTGAAGGGTCTGATCGCCGCGGCGGTGGCGATGCCGGAGCACGCCGCCTTCCTGACCAGGGCGCTGCGCTTGCTGCCGCAGGAGATTGGCCGCCAGATACTTCCGGACGGCTGCCACGCGGAACGCAGCCCGGCCGCTCACCTCGCGGCGCTGCAGGACCTGACCGAAATTCGGGCCCTGCTGCAGGCTGCCCAGGTGCAGTCGCCTGCCTCGCTCACCGGAGCGATCGAGCGGATGGCCCCTGTCTTGCGGGTCCTGCGGCACGGCGACGGCGGGCTTGCCCTGTTCAACGGCTCGAAGGAGGAGCAGGGAGCCCTGATCGAACTGGTGCTGGCCCAATCGGGACGGGTCGGGCGCGGTCCGTTCGCCCTCGTCGACGGCGGCTTCCAGCGGCTGCAGGCCGGCCGGAGCGTGCTGCTGGTCGATTGCGGTGCGCCGCCGGCGGCCGAGATCGACCGCTATGCGCACGCTGGCACGCTGTCGATGGAGCTGTCGGTCGGGCGCGATCGGATGATCGTCAACTGCGGCTCGTTCTCCGCCGGCAGCCCGGAATGGCGCGACGCCGCCCGCGCCACGGCGGCACACTCCACCTTGGTGATCGCCGACGTAAACTCGGCCGAGCTCAGGTCGGATGGCCTCGGTCGCCGGCCGGAGCGCGTCGAGGTGCAGCGTCAAGAGGCAAGCGGCGCTCACTGGCTGGAGGCCAGCCATGACGGCTGGAAACGCCCGTTCGGCGCCGTCCATCGCCGTCGCTTGTATGTCGCCGAGAGCGGCGAGGACGTGCGGGGAGAGGATGTCGTCGAGGCGCCGACGCCGCAGCCGTTCACGCTCCGCTTCCACCTCCATCCCACGGTCAGCGCCAGCCTGCAGCAGGATGGCGAGGCGGTACTCCTCCGGCTTCCCTCGGGCGGCGGCTGGCGGCTGCGGGCCGACGGCGCCCGGTTGGCTCTCGAGGAGAGCATCTATCTCGGCGCCGCCGAGCCGCGCCGGAGCGAACAGGTGATCGTCAGCGTGCCGGTCGATGGTCCCCAGCAGGTGAAATGGGCGATCACCAAGGTGGGCTGAGGCGGCCCTCGGCAGGTGAAAGTCCTTGAGGTCATCAACGTCGATTTCTCGCTCCGCCACTTCCTGTTGCCGCTGATGCGCGGTGTGCGGGCGCGGGGGCACGAGGTGATCGGGGCGTGCGCCGAAGGGACGCTGCTTGAGCCGGTGCGTGCCGAAGGATTCCGGGTCGAGCCGATCCCGCCGACCAGAAGCCTTTCTCCGATCGCACAGGCGCGAGCTCTTGCCGCGCTGGTCCGTCTGATGCGCGTCGAGCGCCCCGATCTGGTACACGCGCACATGCCGTTTTCGGGGTTTCTCGGCCGGCTCGCGGCGAAGCTCGCCGGGGTGCCGCGGGTCGCCTATACGTCCCACGGCTTCCTGTTCAACCAACCCGGTCCCTGGCCGCGGCGCGCCGGTTCGCTCGCGATGGAATGGCTCGGGGCGCGCATGACGGACGTGTTCCTCACGGTCTCGGAGGAGGAGGCGCAGGATGCGCGCCGCCTTGGTCTGGCGTCCGACCCGCATGCGGTGCTGAACGGCCGCGATCCGAAACGCTTTCATCCCGACCCCGCGGCGCGGTCACGATTGCGGGCGGCGTTCGCGGTCCCGCCGGAGCGGGTCGTGGTCACTGTTGTCTCCCGGCTGGTGCGTCACAAGGGCCATCTCGAACTTGTCGCCGCGATGCGCGATGTGCCCGAGGCGGAGCTCTGGGTCGTTGGCGACCGTCTCGCCACCGATCGCGGCCAGGATATCGGCTCGCTGCTGGCCGCTTCCGGGCTGGGCGACCGCCTGCGCCTGCTCGGCTACCGCGACGATATCCCGGCGGTGTTGGCGGCATCCGACATCTTTGCGCTGCCAAGCCACTTTGAGGGCCTGCCGATGTCGGTGATCGAGGCGATGCTGACCGGTCTGCCGGTGGTGGCGACCGACGTTCGCGGCCCGCGCGAGCAGGTTCTCCCGGATATTACCGGGCTGCTCGTGCAGCCGATGCAGGTGCGTCCACTGGCGGAGGCCATTGCACGTCTGGCGGCCGACCCCCAGCTGCGGGTCCGCATGGGCGCTGCGGGCCTCGCCCGCGCACTCGATCGCTACAGCGAGGCCGGGGTCGTCGGCCGTACCCTCGATCTGCTCGGGCTCTGACGGTTGCGGCGCCACACCCGCTCTGGCCCGTCCGCTGAGCCGCCCCTAAGAAGGGACGCTTTCGGAGCAGGTGCGAGGTGCAGGCATGATCGATGTTGTTCCGCTCCGGCGAGCGCTCGTCTCCGTTTCGGACAAAACGGGCCTTGCGCCGCTCGTGCAGGCGCTTGCCGGGCACGGGGTGGAGATCCTCTCGACCGGCGGGTCCGCCGCGACGCTCCGGGCGGCGGGCGTGGCGGTCACCGAAGTATCGGCCCAAACCGGCTTTCCAGAGATCCTGGACGGCCGGGTCAAGACGCTAGTGCCACAGATCCACGGCGGCATCCTGGGGCGGCGCGACCGGCCCGAGCACATCGCCGAGATGCAGGCGCACGGCATAGCCCCGATCGATCTCGTGATCGTCAACCTTTATCCGTTCGAGTCGACGGTCGCCGGAGGCGCGTCCGATGCGGATTGTGTCGAGAACATCGACATTGGCGGCCCGGCGCTGATCCGCGCCGCGGCGAAAAACCACGAGTTCGTCTGTGTGGTTACCGAGCCGTCGCAGGACCTCGGCCCTGCTGGCTGAACTGGCCGCGCAGGGCGGGACCACGCTGATGCTGCGTCGTCGCCTCGCGGCCCAAGCCTATGCCCGCACCGCTTCCTACGACGCCGCGATCGCCGCCTGGTTTGCCGCCCGTGAGGGCGAGCTGTTTCCCGAACGGCTTACGGTGTCGGGCACACGGCGGGAGACGCTGCGCTATGGCGAAAACCCGCACCAGCAAGCTGGGTTTTACGTCACGGACAACCGGCGCGGCGTGGCGACCGCGACTCAGGCGCAAGGCAAGGCGTTGTCCTACAACAACCTCAACGACACCGATGCCGCGTTCGAGTGCGTCGCCGAGTTCTCCGATCCGACGGTCGTGATCGTCAAGCACGCCAACCCGTGCGGCGTTGCCAGCGCGCCAACCCTGGCAGCCGCTTGGGACATGGCGCTGCGTTGCGATCCGACTTCCGCGTTCGGCGGCATTGTCGCCGTCAATCGGACGTTGGACGCCGAGACGGCGGAAAAGATTGCGGCGATCTTCACCGAAGTGATCATCGCACCCGATGCCGAGGACGCGGCCAGAACCGTCCTGTCGCGTAAACGGTCGCTTCGTCTGCTGCTGACCGGCGGCCTGCCGGATCCGGCCGCTCCCGAAGTCACGATCCGCAGCTTGGCCGGCGGCTTCCTCGCCCAGACACGCGATGTTGCCCAAGTGGAGAGGCAGCACCTCAGGGTCGTGACCAAGCGCGCGCCGACCGAGGCGGAGATGGCGGACCTGATCTTCGCTTTCCGCGTCTGCAAGCACGTCAAGTCCAATGCGATCGTCTACGCTCGTGATGGAGCGACCGTTGGGATCGGAGCCGGGCAAATGAGCCGCGTCGATTCCGCCCGCATCGCCGCGTGGAAGAGTGCGGAGGCCGCCACAATCGCCGGCCTCTCGGTGCCGCTCACGAGGGGGAGTGTCGTGGCCTCGGACGCCTTCTTCCCGTTCGCCGACGGTCTTCAGGCCGCCATCGAGGCCGGTGCCACGGCGGTGATCCAGCCTGGCGGCTCGATCCGCGACCAGGAGGTGATCGCGGCGGCCGATGCGGCCGGGGTGTCGATGGTATTCACCGGGAAGCGCCATTTCCGGCACTGACCGGGGTTGACCCTGCCCGTCGCCACTATCGCCTCGCTGCGCAGACCGTTGTAGCGTTCGCCCCAGTCCGCCGTGGCACAGCGGCGCGAGGAAGGAGGACCGCCATGCAGCTTGGCTATTTCGCCATGCCATCTCATCCGCCCGAGCGGGATCTGAAGGCCGGGCATGACTGGGATCTTCAGGTTCTGCGCTGGCTCGACGAACTCGGCTATGAGGAGGCCTGGATCGGTGAACACCACACCTCACCCTGGGAGCCGCATCCCGCGCCCGACCTGCTGATCGCGCAAGCGCTGATGCAGACCAAGCGGATCCGTCTCGGACCGGGAGGGTTCCTGCTGCCGTATCATCATCCCGCCGAACTCGCCAACCGCATCGCGATTCTCGATCATCTCGCCGAGGGTCGACTCAATTTCGGGGTCGCCGCTTCGGGGCTGCCGAGCGATTGGGCGATGTTCCATGTGGATGGTATGGGCGGCGTCAACCGCGAGATGACGCGGGAGGCGCTCGACATCATTCTCCGCCTGTGGAGTGACGAGCCGCACTTCGATTACCAGGGCCAGTTCTGGAACGTCGCCAAACCTCAGACGATGTTCAACTTCCTCAAGCCGCATCTGCGTCCGCTGCAGTTGCCGCATCCGCCTATCGGGGTGGCCGGGCTGTCGAAGAACTCCGATACGCTCAAGCTGGCGGGCGAGCACGGCTATCTGCCGATGAGCCTCAACCTCAACCCGACCTATGTCGCGAGCCACTGGGACGCGGTCGAGCAGGGCGCGCGCAAGGGCGGCCGCATTGCCAACCGGGCAGATTGGCGGATGGTGCGCGAGGTGTTCGTCGCCGAAACCGACGAGGAGGCGTGGCGGCTGTCGGTAGGCGGTGCGATGGGCCGGATGATGACCGAATACTTCCTGCCGCTGCTCGGCAATTTCGGGTTCAAGGAGTTTCTGAAGGCCTCGCCTGACGTGGCCGACTCCGATGTCACAGTCGAGTATTGCGCTCGGCATAACTGGCTCGTCGGCTCGCCGAGGACAGTAGCGGAGAAGCTTGAGCGCGTTTACCAGGAAGTCGGCGGCTTCGGTTCATTGCTGGTGTTTGGCTTCGATTACAGCGAGAACCCGCGGGCTTGGCACAACTCCCTCAGGCTGTTGGCGGAGGAGGTTCTGCCGCGCGTGCGGCATCTGGTGCCCCAGCCCAGCGCAGCGGCGGCTGAGTAGGCGATTTGGGGAGCGGGAGCGCTTGGTACGAGCCGCTTCCGCACCCGCCTGCAACACGCCGCGATATAGGCTGGAGGTCCGGGCGGGAATCGAACCCACATTCGCGGATTTGCAGTCCGCTGCATCACCACTCTGCCACCGGACCTCAAGCGACGCCCAGGTCGAAACCTAGCAACCTGAGTTTGTCGCGCCGGTTGCTCGTAGCAGGAGTTCTCCCGTTTTATCCAGCTGCCCTCCGCGCGGCTCAGCAAAGCATCCGACGTAAAACGGCCCAACGGCGCTGGCGACCTCCGCAATCTTCGGTTCACCACGGCGGCCTGGTCAGGCGGGGTTGGCGGCCACAGCCGTCGCACCTACAAGACAGCGTGCCGCCCGCAAGCTCCATGAGCCCCGACATGATCGCCGCCCCCGACTTCGAAGACGCCAGAGCCCGGATGGTCGACGGCCAGCTCCGGCCGAACAAGGTGACCGACCCGCGTATCCTGCGCGCCATGCGGGAGATCCCGCGCGAGCGCTTCCTGCCGCCACGATCGCGGGCCTTCGCGTACGTGGACGACGACGTCCCCCTGGGCAACGGACGAGCGCTGACGGAGCCTCTCGTGCTTGCCCGATTGGTTCAGCTGGCGGCGCCCGTGGCGGGGGAGCGTGCGCTGGTGGTCGGGGCGGGCACGGGGTATGGTGCCGCCGTGCTGGCCGCCTGCGGGGTCAGCGTGGTCGCGTTGGAAGAAGACGAGGCGCTGCTCGCATTGGCGCGCGAGGTGTTGCCGGCGGTCGCACCGTCGGTCCGTCTGGTGCAGGGCCCACTGGCTGAGGGTTGGCCCTCCGGCGCTCCCTGGGACATCATCATGATCCAAGGCGCCGTGCGCGACATTCCGGCGGCACTCGGGCCGCAGCTGCGGCCTTCGGTCGGTCGGCTGGTGACGGTCTGCGCCGGGCACGGCAGCACCGGCAAGGCCGTGATCGCCGAGTTGACACCGGCCGGTCTGCACGCCCAGCCGGTATTTGATTGTGCGACGCCGTTGCTGCCCCCGTTGCTGCCCGACCCCGCTTTCGTCTTTTGACCAGGGGGCTTGACGACCCGGCGGTCTGATCTCGGGCACCGAGCCGGCCGCCGCTGAGGCTGGCGCCGAGCAGCAAGGCTTGGCGTCCCCGGAATTCCTGTGGCACATCTCCGGCCGGTCGGGCGGTCGACGCGACTTGAGTGATACCGATCCACATCGCCGGGGGGCGGAATGCGAGTGACGGCACGACATCGACGGCTCATCCTCGGGCTTGGCGTGGGTCTGGCGGCGGCGCCGTTTGGCCCGATGCCGGCGTTCGCCCAAACTCAGGCTCAGCCGCACCCTCTCCAGCGGCAAGCGCTGCAAGCCACGACCGAGAGCCGGTTGCCGCCCGGGGTGCCGCCGCGCGGCCCAGCCCAGGTGATGCCGCACACGCTGACCGAAGCGCTGGCGGCCGCCTACGCCAACAACCCCACCTTGCAGGCGTCGCGGGCGCAGCTGCGGGCGACCGACGAGAACGTGCCGCAGGCGCTGGCCGGCTGGCGGCCCACGGTGATCCTGCAGGGCACCGGCGGCGGCGGCGACGGCTATTCACGCAGCTACCAGCAGGTTCCCACGTCGGTGGATCCGCTCACCGGCAATCTCGTGACCCGAGGAGTGTACGCCAACGTACGCACCGACCGGCTGACCGCGACGGCGCAGGCGACGGTGACGCAACCGCTGTATCGCGGCGGCCGCACGCGGGCTTCGACCAACCGGGCCGAGAGCCAGGTCATGGCCCAACGGGCGGTGCTCCTCGCCCAGGAGCAGCAGACGTTCACCGACACGATCAACGCTTATATCGGCGTCATTCAGGCGCAGCAGATCCTCACGCTGAACATCAACAACGAGCAGGTGCTCGCCCGCCAGCTGCAGGCGACCAACGACCGCTTTCGGGTGGGCGAGATCACCCGGACCGACGTCGCGCAGGCCGAGGCCGCGCTGGCCGGCGCGACGTCGCAGCGGCAGACCTCGGCGGGCAACGTCGCGACGGCCCGCGCGACCTACCTTCGCGTGATCGGCTCCTTGCCGACCACCGATCTCGTCGAGCCACAGCCGATTGGCGTGCCGGTGCGCACCGAGCAGGAAGCCACCGTTCTGGCGGCGGCCAACAATCCCAACGTGATCGCGGCGCAGTTCAACGACGCGGCGGCGCGGGACGCGGTCGACGTGGCGTTCAGTCAGTTGCTGCCGCAGCTCAGCCTGCAGGGAAGTGCCTTTTCGCTGAACAACTCGTCGGTCGCGCGATCCTACTCCAGCGGCGGCCAGCTCCTCGCCCAGTTGTCCTTGCCGCTCTATCAGGGCGGCGCCGAGTATTCCGCGGTGCGCCAGGCCCGCCAGCAGGAGCAGCAGACCCGCAAGCAGCTCGACGACGCACGCCGCCAGGCAATCCAGCAGGCGACCCAAGCCTGGGAGACGCTGACCGCCAATCGCGCCACCGCCGAGAGCACGCGCTCGCAGATCCGCGCCAACGGCATCGCCCTCGAAGGCGTCGAGCGGGAGGCCATCGTCGGCAGCCGCACCACGCTCGACGTGCTGAATGCGCAGCAGGCGTTGCTGAACTCGCAGGTCACGCTGGTCCAGAACCTGTCAAATCTGGTGACCGCGTCCTATACCGTGGCATCCGCGATCGGTCGTCTGACCGCCCGCGATCTCAATCTGCCGGTTCCGATCTACGATGAGACCGCCTACTACGGGGCGGTCCGCGACAGGTGGTTCGGGACCGGCGACTATGCGACCGACCAGCCGGGACGTTGACCATGCGCCACGCCGCTGACCGATGAGCTCGACCAACAATCCGTCCTCGCCCGGGGGCAGCGATCCGTCGATGGAGGACATCCTCGCCTCCATCCGCCGCATTCTCAGCGAGGACGAGCCGCCGCCCGATGGGAATCAGGCGTCGCCGGCACCGCCGGCGGAGGAGACCCCGCCACATAGGGTCATCGGCCAGCCCGAGCCGGTGCTCGTGCTCGACCCCTCCATGATGATCGAGGAGCAGAAATCTTCTTCCCCCGTGGAGAAGCCCCCCGTGGAGAAGCCCCCCGGTGGAGAAGGCCCCAGTGGAGAAGCCCCCCGCGGCGACGACCCGGGCGGAGAAACCGGCGGAGAAGGCTCCGGTGGAGAAGATCATGCCCGAAGAGGCTGTCGACCCGGCGCCAGCGCCTGCCGAGCCGGCGGTCGCGCCCGCGCCGCCATTGCCGGGGTCATCCCCTGCGACGCCGAGATCGGCGTTGCTCGCTCCGGAAACCGCCGCTGCCGCCTCCTCCTCGGTCGGGCACCTGGTGCGTACGCTGAGCGAACGCTCGACTCGAAGCTGTACCAGGGCGGGCCGACGATCGAGGACCTGGTGCGCGAGGAACTCCGCCCGATCCTCAAGCAATGGCTCGACGCGAACCTGCCGACACTGGTGGAGCGCTGCGTCCGCCAGGAGATCGAGCGCGTGGTGGGTCGCGCCGCCCCCTGACCCCGCGCCGCCGCCCCGCGCGGCGGCGTCCCCCGTGATGCCGCCGGCGAGTTCCCCCCGATGCTCGACAAGACCTATTCTCCCGCTGAAATCGAACCCCGCCTGTACGAGGGCTGGGAACGCTCGGGCGCGTTCGCGGCGCACCGGGAGGGGAGCGCCCAGCCGTTCACCATCATGATCCCGCCGCCGAACGTCACCGGCAGCCTGCACATGGGCCACGCGCTGACGTTCACCGTCCAGGACGTGCTGATCCGCTGGCGGCGGATGCAGGGACGCGACGCGCTGTGGCAGCCGGGCACCGACCACGCCGGCATCGCAACCCAGATGGTGGTCGAGCGCCTGCTGGCCGAAGAGCAGAGCTCGCGACGCGCGATCGGACGCGACGCCTTCCTTGAGCGGGTCTGGCGCTGGAAGGCGGAGTCGGGCGGCACGATCAGCCGCCAGTTGCGTCGCCTCGGCGCCTCGCTCGATTGGCCGCGCGAGCGGTTCACCATGGACGCCGGGCTCTCGGCGGCGGTGCGCGAGGTCTTCGTCACCCTCCACAAGCAGGGCCTGATCTACCGCGACCGCCGCCTCGTGAACTGGGACCCGAAATTCCAGTCGGCGGTTTCGGATCTTGAAGTGGAGAGCGTCGAGGTCCGCGGCCATCTCTGGCACATCCGCTACCCTCTCGCCGATTCCCCCGATCGGTTCGTAACGGTCGCAACCACTCGGCCGGAGACGATGCTGGGCGACACCGCCGTCGCCGTACACCCCGACGATCCGCGCTATCGCGATCTGGTCGGCCGAAGCGTCATTCTTCCGATTGTCGGCCGGCGTATTCCGATCGTCGCCGACAGCTACTCCGACCCGGAAAAAGGCACGGGCGCGGTGAAGATCACGCCGGCCCACGATTTCAACGATTTTGCCGTTGGGCAACGCCACCACCTGCCGATGCCGTCGGTTCTCGACCGGGAAGCGAAAGTGACGCTCGGCGAGATCGCCGACGTGATCGAGGCGATGGACGGTGTCGCCGATCCTGGTTTCCTGCGATCGCTCGAGGGCGAGGACCGGTCCGACGCGCGCGGCGCCATCGTGGTCGAACTGGAGCGGCTTGGGCTGTTGGAGAAAACCGAGTCGCACACGCATCAGGTGCCGCATGGCGATCGCTCGGATGTGCCGATCGAGCCCTTGCTGACGGTCGCAGTGGTACGCCAACGCGGCCGAGCTCGCCAAACCGGCGATCGAAGCGGTCGAGACCGGCCGCACCGTGTTCGTCCCGAAACAGTGGGAGAACACGTTCTTCGCCTGGATGCGCGACATCCAGCCGTGGTGCATCAGCCGCCAGCTCTGGTGGGGTCATCAGATCCCAGCATGGTACGGGCCGGACGGGTCGGTGTTTGTCGAGCGCACCGAGGCGGAGGCCGCCGCCGCCGCCCGCCTGCAGTATGGGCGTGACGAGCCGCTGGTCCGCGACGAGGACGTGCTCGACACCTGGTTCAGCTCCGGCCTATGGCCGTTCTCCACCCTCGGCTGGCCGGAACGGACGCCCGAACTGGCGCGCTACTATCCGGGGGACGTGCTCGTCACCGGCTTCGACATTATCTTCTTTTGGGTCGCCCGGATGATGATGCTGGGTCTGCACTTCATGGACGACGTGCCGTTCCGCACCGTCTACATCCATGGCTTGGTGCGTGACGAGCGCGGCCAAAAAATGTCGAAGTCCAAGGGCAACGCCATTGATCCCTTGGAGTTGATCGACCGCTACGGCGCCGACGCGCTGCGGTTTTCGATCTGCTCGCTGACTGGCCCGGGGCGGGACGTGAAGCTCGGGCCGGCCCGGGTCGAGAGCGACCGCCGGTTCGTCACCAAGCTGTGGAACGCCGCACGATTCTGCGAGATCAACGGCATCCGTCCGGATCGCTCCGCCACCGTCATTGCCGGGCTCGACCCGGCAATCCACGCCGCTGCTTCTCCGTCATTGCCGCTGACGCGCTGGATTGTCGATGCGGCAAACCGCGCGGTGGCGGAAGCCGACGCCGCACTCGAAGCCTACCGGATGAACGACTACGCAGCCGCTTGCTATCGTTTCACCTGGAACATCTTCTGTGACTGGTTTCTCGAATTCGCTAAGCCGGTGCTGGCCGAGGGCGACACGCCGGCCGCGCGCGAGGTGCGGGTGACGGCGGTGTACGTGCTCGGTGTCGTGCTCCGCTTGTTGCATCCGGCGGTGCCGTTCGTCACCGAGGAGCTGTGGGACCGCTTCGGCTATGGCCCGGAGTGCAGCCTTATTCGCGCGCCCTGGCCCACGCCCGTCGCGGTGCCCGGTGCGGCGGCGGCGCGGGAAGAACTCGATTGGGTGGTGCGGTTGGTCAGCGAGGTGCGTACGGTGCGCGCCGAGATGAACGTGCCCGCCGCGGCGCTCGTGCCGATCCTGCTGCGGGACGCGGCCCCCGAAACCCTGACGCGCGCCGGGAGGTGGTCGGAGGCGATCCGGCGTCTGGCGCGCGTCTCCGACCTCGAGCCGCTCGTGGGCGAGATGCCGAAGGGGTCCGCGCAGGCTGTCCTCGGCGAAGCGACCGTCGTGCTGCCGCTTGCCGGCCTGATCGATCTTCACGCGGAGCGTGCGCGCCTTGCCCGCGACCGCGCGAAGTCGGCACAGGACGCCGAGAATATCGCGAAGAAGCTGGACAACGCCGATTTCGTGCGCCGCGCGCCGGTCGAGATCGTCGAGGAGAATCGCGAGCGCCTGCAGGTCGCCCGCGACGAGGTTGCCCGGCTGGATGCGGCACTGCGAAGGCTGGATTGAGAAGCCCCAGGATGTGCAGATGCTTGGATCAAATGTAGCAATATCGTCGGTTTCCGACATCCAAGCAGACTGCACTAGCGGAGATTTCGAAGTACTCAGCCTCGTGCTTTCGATATGTAGCTGCGAGATAGAGTTCCCAGTCAGCCGTTAAAAGGTAAACGTCACTCTCCAGCGCACAAAGTATGGCAGCATCGGTAATCCCAAGTTCCACGTAATCCGGTTGTTCGGCCGCGGAAACTGAAGGAATATACCGCTCGCTGCGAGCCGTGGTCGATAACCGCAAGAAACTCCATGCAATCCTGTCGCCGACCTCCCTTCATTTGCTCGAGTAAGTTGGATGCCTCACTGACCGTATCGGGAAGGAGGATAATGTCGCTGAACAAATTCAGATACGTGTAGATGATATCGTAATCGCGCGGCCGATATCCCTTCACGCGCTTCGCAACTCCGAGAAGGCTGGGATCGATGCTTCCGATGACGAATACGATAATCATGTTCGCATCGAGGATGAGCTTCGGCATAGCCCGTCAGTCGTCTTTGCGATTGGTGATTGACAGGCCTTTCGAGCCACTCAAATCTACCTTCACCACTTTATATGTTCGTTGAGGGCGGGCGGCTGCTGCGGCTATTTGAAGAAATGTATTGTTCGCGGGGGGATAGTCCCACCGGCGATTGAAGCCAAGGGTAACGTCCCAAATGCTGTCGTAGTCCTTTTTTACTTCCTCCAGGCCGAGGTTCTCGATTGTCTCGCCCTGAAACGCTTGGCGGAGGAACTCCTTAGCCACTCGAATAGCTCGGGTGACCTCGTCGGGCTTCTCGGCTTCGACGTCACTCATCGCGGTCTCCTATCGTCCGCTGAAGAGAAGCATTGGAGCGAGCAAGTAGCCAAGCTCAGCGTTCAAAGCAAAGCCTCTGGATGGAAAACCGTCTGCTAACTACCAACAGGGCGAACTTTGCCAAGGGCGTGCATGGCGGTAGGGTCGCGCCGAGACAGGGAGACCGCCATGCTCGAGAAGCGCTGGAACAAGTCCAAATTGCCATCCCGGCATGTGACAGAGGGGCCGGATCGGGCGCCGCACCGCAGCTACTACTACGCCATGGGGCTGACAGAGGACGAGATCAACCAGCCCTTCGTCGGCGTCGCCACCTGCTGGAACGAGGCCGCTCCGTGCAATATCGCGCTCTCGCGTCAGGCGCAGTCGGTCAAGAAGGGGGTGGCCGAGGAGGGTGGCACCCCGCGCGAGTTCACCACCATCACCGTCACCGACGGCATCGCCATGGGCCACCAGGGCATGAAGTCGTCGCTGGTGTCGCGCGATCTGATCGCCGACAGCGTGGAACTGACGGTGCGCGGCCATGCCTACGACGCCCTGGTCGGGCTGGCCGGCTGCGACAAGTCGCTGCCCGGCATGATGATGGCGATGCTGCGGCTCAACATCCCCAGCGTCTTCATGTACGGCGGCTCGATCCTGCCGGGCAACTTCCGCGGCAAGGACGTCACCGTGGTCGACCTGTTCGAGGCGGTCGGCGAGCATGCCGCCGGCCGGATGTCGGCCGAGGATCTGCATGAGCTGGAATGCGTCGCCTGTCCCTCGGCCGGCGCGTGCGGCGGCCAGTTCACCGCCAACACGATGGCGACGGTGAGCGAGGCGATCGGCTTGGCGCTGCCCAACTCGGCCGGCGCCCCGGCGCCCTACGAGGACCGCGACCGCTGGGCCGTCGAGAGCGGGCGGGCGGTGATGAAGCTCGTTGAGCAGAACATCCGCCCGCGCGACATCGTAACCCGCCGTGCGTTGGAAAACGCCGCCGTGGTGGTGGCCGCGACCGGCGGTTCGACCAATGCCGGGCTGCACCTGCCGGCGATGGCGCACGAGGCGGGCATCCGCTTCACGATGGACGACGTGGTCGAGATCATGCGCCGCACGCCCTACATCGCCGACCTCAAGCCGGGCGGCAGATACGTGGCGTTCGACGTCTACAAGGTGGGCGGCATCCAGGTCATCCTGAAGGCGCTGCACGACGGCGGCCTGCTGCACGGCGACTGCCTGACCGTCACCGGCAGAACCCTGGCCGAGAGCCTGAAGGACGTGACGTTCCCGACCGACCAGGACGTGATCTATCCGGTGTCGCGGCCGATCTCGCCGACGGGGGGCGTGGTCGGGCTCAAGGGCAACCTCGCCCCTGAGGGCGGCATCGTGAAGGTCGCCGGCATGGAAAAACTGCGCTTTGAAGGCACGGCGCTGTGCTTCGACAGCGAGGAGGAAGCGTTCCACGGGGTGCAGGCGCGCGCCTACAAGGCCGGCGACGTGATCGTGGTGCGCTACGAGGGGCCGAAGGGCGGGCCGGGGATGCGCGAAATGCTGTCCACCACGGCCGCGATCTACGGGCAGGGCATGGGGGCCGAGGTGGCGCTGATCACCGATGGGCGGTTCTCCGGGGCGACGCGCGGGTTCTGCGTTGGCCATGTCGGGCCGGAGGCGGCGGTGGGCGGCCCGATCGGCCTGCTCAGGAACGGCGACAGGATCACGATCGACGCCGAGCGCGGCACCATCGACGTGGCGCTGAGCGACGCCGAGCTGGCGGCGCGCCGGGCGGCGTGGCAGCCGCGCCGGACGGACTACAACAGCGGCGCGATCTGGAAATACGCCCAACTGGTCGGCCCGGCGTATCTCGGTGCGGTGACGCACCCGGGAGCGGAAGCCGAGACGCACTGCTACGCGGATATCTGAGGTGTCGCCCTCACCCACCCCTCTCCTTGGGAGAGGGCCGGGGTAAGGGACGACGCCCGACTGGACAGGCCGTTTCGGTTCCTCTATACGCCGCCGCTTCCGATGGAACGCGGGAGATGGCGGCTGGCCGAACTGGTCCGGCCGTGCGTCGCATGGACCGCGGTCTTGGCGTCGCTCGAAGGACCCAGGGTTATGGCCAAAAAGGTAGTCGGCTACATCAAGCTGCAGATCCCGGCCGGCAAGGCCAATCCGTCGCCGCCGGTCGGGCCGGCGCTCGGCCAGCGCGGCCTCAACATCATGGCCTTCGTCAAGGAGTTCAACGCCACCACCCAGGGCATGGAGCCCGGGATGCCGGTGCCGGTGGTGATCACGGCCTATGCCGACCGGACCTTCACGTTCGTGATGAAGACGCCGCCCAACACGTATTTCCTCAAGAAGGCGGCCCAGATCGACAAGGGCACCACGGCCGCCGGCAAGGCGGCGCCGGTCGGCCGCATCACCACGGCGCAGCTGCGGGAGATCGCGGCACAGAAGATGGTGGACATGAACGCCAACGACGTGGAAGGCGCGGTCAGGATGCTGGCCGGGTCGGCCCGTTCGATGGGCCTGACCGTGGTGGAGGGCTGAGCGATGGCGAAAGTGAGCAAGCGGCTCGAGGCGGCGCAAACCGGCGTCGACCGCGCCCAATCCTACCCGCTGTCCGACGCCATTAAGCTGGTCAAGTCGAACGCGACGGCAAAGTTCGACGAGACCATCGAGATCTCGATGAACCTCGGCATCGACCCGCGCCACGCCGATCAGATGGTGCGCGGCCTGGTCGGGCTGCCGAACGGCACCGGCAAAACCCTGCGGGTCGGCGTGTTCGCGCGCGGGCCGAAGGCCGAGGAGGCGCTGGCGGCCGGCGCCGACGTGGTGGGGGCCGAGGATTTGGCCGAGCGGGTGCAGGCGGGCGACATCAATTTCGACCGCGCGATCGCGACCCCGGACATGATGGCGCTGGTCGGCCGGTTGGGGAAAATCCTCGGGCCGCGCGGCCTGATGCCGAACCCGCGCCTCGGCACCGTGACGATGGACGTGCGCGGGGCGATCACGGCGGCCAAGGCGGGCCAGGTGGAGTTCCGCGCCGAGAAGGCGGGCATTGTCCACGCCGGCATCGGCAAGGCGAGTTTTGACGATGCCAAGCTGCTTGAGAACGCGCGCGCGTTCGCCGATGCGATCGTCAAGGCGCGGCCGAGCGGGGCGAAGGGCACCTACGTCCGCAAGGCGGCGCTGAGCTCCAGCATGGGGCCGGGCGTGCGGGTGGATGTCGGGACCTTGAGCGCCTGACGGAATACGCCGCCCTCGTGGGCGGCGGGCAGGAGGGATTTTCCTCTCCGATCCTGTCCAAGACCGCGCGTGACCCTCCGCCGGGAGGGTTTTAAGGGGCCGCCGGCCCGCGAACGGGAGACGGGGATGCCAGGGAGACCTGGTGGTTCCGGCTGCACGGACAGGCGAACCGGATCGCGGCGGCACGTCGTCGCGGTCCTTTGGGCAACCCGGCCCTGCGCGGTCCGCCGCGCCGGGCCACCGACGGAGAGTGAAGTGGACCGTACGGAGAAGCGGGAGTTCGTCGCTTCGCTCGCAAGTGTCTTCGCTGATACCGCGATGGTGGTCGTGACCCAGAACCAGGGTCTCACGGTCGCCGAGGCGACGGATCTGCGGCGGCGCATGCGGGCGGCGGGGGCGACCTTCAAGGTCGCGAAGAACCGGCTGGCCGCGCTCGCCCTGGAAGGGACCCGATTCGACGGCATCGCGCCATTGCTGACCGGACCGACCGCGCTCGCGTGGTCGGACGACCCGGTGGCGGTGGCCAAGACGGCCGTCGAGTTCGCCAGGACCAACGACAAGCTTGTGCTGATCGGCGGCGCGCTGGGCGCCCGGACACTCGATGTCCCGGGCGTGCGGGCACTCGCCGAATTGCCGAGCCTGGATGAGCTGCGCGCCAGGCTGGTGGGGATGATCTCGACCCCCGCCACGCGGATCGCCGGCGTCCTCCAGGCACCGGGCGGCCAGCTTGCGCGGGTCTTCGGGGCCTTTGCCAGAAAGGACGAGACGGCCGAGGCGGCGGCGTAGACGGGCGAGTGCTCGCCCATCGCGTGCAGGGCTTGCAT
The DNA here is from genome assembly GCA_963719345.1 of uncultured Alphaproteobacteria bacterium. Lineage (GTDB taxonomy): Bacteria > Pseudomonadota > Alphaproteobacteria > Acetobacterales > Acetobacteraceae > CAVRCA01. Next base: position 826,132 of record CAVRCA010000001.1, on the reverse strand, counting down.
GCGAGACCATCAACACGAGCCGGATATTCGGCTTGAATGGAACCAACCAGCGTCTAAATTAGGGATAACTCAAACATGGCCGATTTGCAGAAGCTCGCCGAGGAGCTGTCCAGCCTGACCGTACTCGAGGCGGCGGAGCTGTCCAAACTGCTCGAGGAGAAGTGGGGCGTTTCCGCCGCGGCGCCGGTTGCTGCGGTCGCAGCCGCGCCGGCGGGTGGCGGGGCAGCCGCCGCGCCGGTCGAGGAACAGACGGAGTTCACCGTCATCCTTAGCAAGATAGGTGACAAGAAGATCAACGTCATCAAGGAGATCCGCACCATCACCGGTTTGGGGCTGAAGGAGGCCAAGGATCTGGTCGAGAGCGCGCCGAAGACGGTGAAGGAAGGCGTGAACAAGGAAGAAGCGGCCAAGCTCCAGAAGCAGCTTGAGGAACAGGGCGCCGCTGTCGAGATCAAGTAGACTGCACTCCGGGCGCCGCTCCGAGCGGGCTGGCGCCCCAATGGATCTGGGGTGGGGTGGGAATCGGCTGATTCCCGCCCCCTCTGCCGTTCGCCGGCCGGGATGGGCGCGAATGGCGGCAATTCTTGCTTCGGGCGGCCGGAAGCTCGGCGTCGGGGCCGCGGGACGGCGTAACGGTAAGGCACAGGAGAATCGATGAACGCGATTACCAGGTCATTTACTGGTCGCAAGCGCATTCGCCGGAGCTTCGGGCGTATTCCCGAGGTGGCGCCGATGCCGAACCTGATCGACGTGCAGCGGGCCAGCTACGAAGGCTTCCTGCAGATGAACGTCAATCCGGACAACCGCGCCGCGGCCGGGCTGCAGGAGGTTTTCAAGTCGGTTTTCCCGATCGATGATTTCGCCGGCAGGGGCCGGCTCGAGTTCGTCTACTACGAGCTGGAAGAGCCGAAATACGACGTCGAGGAGTGCATCCAGCGCGGACTGACCTATGCCGCGCCGCTGAAGGTGATCCTGCGCCTGATCGTCTGGGACGTCGACGAGGACACCGGCGCCCGCTCGATCCGCGACATCAAGGAGCAGCCCGTCTACATGGGAGACATGCCCCTGATGACGGACAACGGCACGTTCATCATCAACGGCACCGAGCGCGTCATCGTCAGCCAGATGCACCGCAGCCCGGGCGTGTTCTTCGACCACGACAAGGGCAAGACGCACTCCTCGGGCAAGTACCTGTTCGCCGCGCGCGTGATCCCGTATCGCGGCTCGTGGCTCGACTTCGAGTTCGACGCCAAGGACCTCGTCTACGTGCGGATCGACCGCAAGCGCAAGCTGCCGGTCACCACGCTGCTCTACGCACTTGAGAGCGAGCGCACGGCGCAGCTGCGCCGCGCCCGTGAGGCGCAGGGCGAGACGCTGGACATCGGCGAGATCCGCGGCATGGATGCCGAGGAGATCCTGACCTACTTCTATGGCCAGGTGGTGTTCACCCGCACCCCAAAGGGCTGGGCGCGTCCGTTCGACCCCGATGCGTTCCGTGGCATCAAGCTGCTGGAGCCGCTGGTCGATGCCGACACCGGCGAGGTGGTCGCCGATTCGGAGACCAAGTTGACCGCGCGCACGGTACGCAAGATCGCCGAGACGACCAAGGAAGTGCTGGTCGGCCGCGCCGACCTGCTCGGCCGCTTCGTCGCGCGCGACTTGGTCAACGAGGAGACTGGCGAGATCTACGCCGAGGCCGGCGAGGAGCTGGGCGAGGCGCGTCTCGCTGGGCTTGAGAACGCCGGCATCACCGAGCTGCCGACCTTGGCGGTCGACCAGGGCAACGGCCCGTGGATCCGCAACACGCTGGCGGTCGACAAGAACACCTCGCGTGACGACGCGCTGGTCGACATCTACCGCGTCATGCGCCCCGGCGAGCCGCCGACGCCGGAGACGGCGGAGGGGTTGTTCCGCGGCCTGTTCTTCGATCCCGACCGCTACGATCTCTCGGCGGTCGGCCGGGTTAAGATGAACATGCGCCTTGGCCTCGACGCGCCCGACACGATGCGCGTGCTCCGCAAGGAGGACATCCTGCGCACCGTGAAGATCATGTGCGAGCTGAAGGACGGGCGCGGCCAGATCGACGACATCGACAATCTCGGCAACCGGCGCGTCCGCTCGGTCGGCGAGCTGATGGAGAACCAGTACCGCGTCGGCCTGCTGCGCATGGAGCGGGCGATCCGCGAGCGCATGGGCTCGGTCGACATCGACACCGTGATGCCGCACGACCTGATCAACGCCAAGCCGGCGGCGGCGGCGGTGCGGGAGTTCTTCGGCTCGTCGCAGCTGTCGCAGTTCATGGACCAGACCAACCCGCTCTCCGAGGTGACGCACAAGCGGCGGCTCTCGGCACTCGGTCCGGGCGGTCTGACCCGTGAGCGCGCCGGCTTCGAGGTGCGCGACGTGCATCCGACGCATTACGGCCGCATCTGCCCGATCGAGACGCCGGAGGGGCCGAACATCGGCCTCATCAACTCGCTCGCCACCTTCGCCAAGGTGAACAAGTACGGCTTCATCGAGACGCCGTACCTGCTGGTCAAGGACGGCCAGGTGCAGAAGGAGCCGCGCTACCTCTCGGCCATGGAGGAGGAAAGGTTGGTCGTGGCGCAGGCCGACGCGCCGATGGACGCCGAGGGCCGGTTTACCCAGGACCTGGTTTCGGTGCGCCGCCAGGGCGATTTCCGCCTGGTGCGGCCGGAGGACGTGACCGCGGTGGACGTGTCGCCGAAGCAGCTCGTCTCGGTCGCGGCGGCGCTGATCCCGTTCCTTGAGAACGACGACGCCAACCGCGCGCTGATGGGCTCGAACATGCAGCGCCAGGCGGTGCCGCTGATCCAGGCCGATGCGCCGCTCGTCGGGACCGGCATGGAGGCGGCGGTCGCCCGCGACTTCGGCGCGACGATCGTGGCGCGGCGGCCGGGCGTGGTGGACCAGATCGACGGCGCGCGCATCGTCGTGCGCGCGACCGTCGAGGAGGACGGCACCACCAGGGGCGTCGACATCTATCGTTTGCGCAAGTTCATGCGCTCCAACCAGTCGACCTGCATCAACCAGCGACCGCTGGTGAAGGTGGGCGACCGGGTGTCGGAAGGCGACATCATCGCCGACGGCCCCTCGACGGAGCTCGGCGAGTTGGCGCTGGGGCGCAACGTGCTGTGCGCCTTCATGCCCTGGAACGGCTACAACTTCGAGGACTCCATCCTGATCTCGGAGCGGATCGCGCGCGATGACGTGTTCACCTCGATCCACATCGAGGAGTTCGAGGTCATGGCCCGCGATACCAAGCTGGGCCAGGAGGAGATCACCCGCGACATCCCGAACGTCGGCGAGGAGTCGCTGAAGAACCTCGACGAGGCGGGGATCGTCTACATCGGCGCCGAGGTGAACCCGGGCGACATCCTGGTGGGCAAGGTGACGCCCAAGGGCGAGAGCCCGATGACGCCTGAAGAGAAACTGCTGCGCGCGATCTTCGGCGAGAAGGCGTCGGACGTGCGGGACACCTCGCTGAAGCTGCCGCCCGGCGTCACCGGGACGGTGGTGGACGTGCGGGTGTTCAGCCGGCGCGGCGTCGACAAGGACGAGCGCGCGATGGCGATCGAGCGGGCCGAGATCGAGGGGCTGGCGAAGGACCGCGACGACGAGAAGGCGATCCAGGAGCGCAGCTTCCTCAACCGGCTGCGCGAGAAGCTGCTCGACCGCCGGGCCTCGGGCGGGTTCAAGGGCATCAAGGCGGGCACGGTCATCACCGAGGAGGTGCTGGCAGAGCATCCGCGCGGCGCCTGGCGCCACATCGGCGTGCAGGACGACGCCGTGATGGCCGAGATCGAGACGCTGAAGCGCGAGTTCGACGCCTCGATCGGTCGGCTGCAGTCGCGCTTCGACGGCAAGGTGGAGAAGCTGCAGCGCGGCGACGAGCTGCCGCCCGGCGTGATGAAGATGGTGAAAGTCTTCATCGCGGTGAAGCGCAAGCTGCAGCCCGGCGACAAGATGGCCGGACGCCACGGCAACAAGGGCGTGGTCTCCCGCGTGACGCCGGTCGAGGACATGCCGTTCCTCGAAGACGGCACGCCGGTCGATCTCGTGCTCAACCCGCTCGGCGTGCCGAGCCGGATGAATGTCGGCCAGATCCTCGAGACCCATCTGGGCTGGGCTTGCGCCCAGCTCGGGCGGCAGATCGGCGAACTCGTGGAGGAGTATCGGCGCACCGGCGCGCGGCGTCAGGACCTGCTCGATCAGTTGCGCGAGGTGTACGGCGAGGACGTGTTCGCCCAGCAGATCGCCAATCTCGAGACCGAGCAGCTGATGGAGCTGTGCCAGAATCTGCGCAAGGGCGTGCCGATCGCGACGCCGGTGTTCGACGGCGCGCGGATGTCCGACATCGAGGAGATGCTCCGCAAGGCCGGGCTGAACACGTCCGGCCAGGTGGTGCTGACGGACGGGCGCACCGGCGAGCCGTTCGAGCGCAAGGTGACGGTCGGCTACATCTACATGCTGAAGCTGCACCATCTGGTGGACGACAAGATCCACGCGCGTTCCATCGGGCCGTACAGCCTGGTTACCCAGCAGCCGCTGGGCGGCAAGGCGCAGTTCGGCGGGCAGCGGTTCGGCGAGATGGAGGTGTGGGCGCTCGAGGCGTACGGCGCGGCATATACCTTGCAAGAGATGCTCACCGTGAAGTCGGACGACGTGTCCGGCCGCACCAAGGTCTACGAGGCGATCGTGCGCGAGCAGGACAACTTCGAGGCCGGCGTGCCGGAGAGCTTCAACGTGCTGGTGAAGGAACTGAAATCGCTTGGGCTGAACGTCGATCTCGACAGCAGGGCGGCTTGATGGTGTTGGCCCACGTCCCTCCGACGGCAACTCCGTTCCGATAATTGTCGATCAACTCATCCACACGATCCCATTCCCGGGTGCCCGGCGCGAGCCGGGCCGCCCCAGCGGGGAAGTAGGCGCATGAACGAACTGATGAAGATTCTCGGTCAGGCCGGTACGGCCGCGACCTTCGACCAGATCAAGATCCAGATGGCCTCGCCGGAGCAGATCCGGAGCTGGTCGTACGGCGAGATCAAGAAGCCCGAGACGATCAACTATCGCACCTTCAAGCCGGAGCGGGACGGGCTGTTCTGTGCGCGCATCTTCGGCCCGATCAAGGACTACGAGTGCCTGTGCGGCAAGTACAAGCGGATGAAGTTCCGCGGCATCATCTGCGAGAAATGCGGCGTCGAGGTGACCTTGGCCAAGGTGCGGCGCGAGCGCATGGGCCATATCGAGCTCGCCTCGCCGGTCGCGCACATCTGGTTCCTGAAGTCGTTGCCGAGCCGGATCGGCCTGATGGTCGATCTCACGCTCAAGGAGCTGGAGAAGATCCTTTACTTTGAGAGCTACGTGGTGCTCGAGCCGGGTACGACCGATCTCAAGCTGCACCAGCTGCTCACCGAGGACCAGTATCTCGCCAAGCAGGACGAGTTCGGGGACGACCAGTTCGAGGTCGGCATCGGCGCCGAGGCGATCAAGAAGGTGCTCAACGGCATCGACCTTGACGAGGAGAAGACCCGGCTTCGCGGCGACCTCAAGGAGACCACCAGCGAGGCCAAGCGCAAGAAGCTGGTCAAGCGCCTCAAGTTGATCGAAGCGTTCGGCGAGAGCGGCGCATTGCCGGCCTGGATGATCCTCGACGTGGTGCCGGTCATCCCGCCCGAGTTGCGCCCGCTGGTGCCGCTCGATGGCGGCCGGTTCGCGACCTCGGACCTGAACGACCTCTATCGCCGCGTCATCAACCGCAACAACCGCCTCAAGCGGCTGATCGAGCTGCGCGCGCCCGACATCATCGTGCGCAACGAGAAGCGCATGCTGCAGGAGAGCGTCGACGCGCTGTTCGACAACGGTCGCCGCGGGCGCGCCATCACGGGGGCCAACAAGCGGCCGCTGAAGTCGCTGTCCGACATGCTGAAAGGCAAGCAGGGCCGCTTCAGGCAGAACCTGCTCGGCAAGCGCGTCGACTACTCGGGTCGCTCGGTGATCGTCGTTGGACCGGAGCTGAAGCTGCAGCAGTGCGGGCTGCCGAAGAAAATGGCGCTCGAGCTGTTCAAGCCGTTCATCTACGCCAAGCTCGAGAAGTATGGCCACGCCACCACCATCAAGGCGGCAAAGCGGATGGTGGAGAAGGAGCGGCCGGAGGTGTGGGACATCCTCGAGGAGGTGATCCGCGAACATCCGGTGATGCTGAACCGGGCGCCCACGCTGCATCGGCTCGGCATCCAGGCGTTCGAGCCGGTGCTGATCGAGGGCAAGGCGATCCAGCTGCACCCGCTGGTCTGCACCGCCTTCAACGCCGATTTCGACGGCGACCAGATGGCGGTTCACGTACCGCTCAGCCTGGAAGCGCAGCTCGAAGCGCGCGTGCTGATGATGTCGACCAACAACATCCTGAGCCCGGCGAACGGCAAGCCGATCATCGTGCCGAGCCAGGACATCGTGCTCGGGCTCTACTATCTCTCGCTGGAGACGCCGGAGTTCCGTGCCGTCGCCGACAAGGACGCGCCGGCGTTCGGCCGCATCGGCGAGATCGAGCACGCGCTGGAAGCGCGCGCCATCGGGCTGCACGACAAGATCAAGGCCCGGTTCGAGACGGTGGACGCCAACGGCAACCCGATCCGTCCGGTGATGGTCACCACGCCGGGACGCATGCTGATCGGCCAGATCCTGCCCAAGCACCCGGAAGTGCCGTTCAGCCTGATCAACCGGCAGCTCACCAAGAAGAACGTCTCCGACGTGATCGACGCGGTGTACCGTCATTGCGGGCAGAAGGAGTGCGTGATCTTCGCCGACCGGCTGATGGTCCTCGGCTTCAACCAGGCGTGCAAGGCGGGCATCTCGTTCGGCAAGGACGACCTGATCATCCCGGTTGAGAAGCAGGAGCTGATCCGCAAGACGCAGGCCGAGGTGAAGGAGTTCGAGCAGCAGTATCAGGACGGCCTGATCACCGCCGGCGAGCGCTACAACAAGGTGGTCGATGCCTGGTCGCGCTGCACCGACGAGGTGGCCAGCGCGATGATGAAGGAGATCAGCAAGCAGGAGGCGGGCAAACCCACCAACGCGGTGTGGATGATGAGCCACTCCGGCGCACGCGGCTCGCCGGCGCAGATGCGCCAGCTCGCCGGCATGCGCGGGCTGATGGCCAAGCCGTCCGGCGAGATCATCGAGCAGCCGATCATCGCCAACTTCAAGGAAGGGTTGTCGGTCCTCGAATACTTCAACTCCACGCACGGCGCCCGCAAGGGATTGGCGGACACGGCGTTGAAGACGGCGAACTCGGGCTACCTCACACGCCGGTTGGTCGATGTCGCGCAGGACTGCATCATCGTCGAGGAGGATTGCGGCACCGAGCGTGGCCTGACGGTGCGCGCGGTGATGGACGGCGGCGAGGTCGTCGCCAGCCTGTCCGAGCGCATCCTGGGCCGCACCTCGGCCGAGGACGTGCTCGATCCGGTGAACAGCGCGGTGATCCTGCCGGGCAACACGCTGATCGAGGAGGAGCAGGCGGAGCGCATCGAACGGGCCGGCGTGGAGGCGGTGAAAATCCGCTCGGTGCTGACCTGCGACAGCCGGGTCGGCGTGTGCGGCCACTGCTACGGCCGCGACCTCGCACGCGGCACGCCGGTCAACATCGGCGAGGCGGTGGGCGTCATCGCCGCGCAGTCGATCGGCGAGCCGGGCACCCAGCTCACCATGCGGACGTTCCACATCGGCGGCGCGGCGCAGCGAGGCGCCGAGCAGTCCAGCGTGGAAGCCAGCCATGAGGGCGTGGTCACCATCAAGAACCGCAACGTCGTGCTAAACAGCCAGGGCACGCCGGTGGTGATGTCGCGCAACTGCGAGATCGTGCTGGTCGACGACAAGCAACGCGAGCGTGCCCGCTTCCGGGTTCCGTATGGGGCCAGGCTGCTGTCCGAGGAGGGCCAGCAGGTCACCCGCGCCCAGAAGCTCGCCGAGTGGGATCCTTACACCCTGCCGATCATCACCGAGCGGCCGGGCAAGGTCGAGTATATCGACCTGCTCGAGGGCGTGACCCTGGTCGAGCGGATGGACGAGGTGACCGGCCTCACCTCGAAGGTCGTGGTCGACTACAAGCAGGGCGCCAAGAGCGTCGATCTCAGGCCGCGCCTGCAGCTCAAGGACGAGCATGGCGAGGTGGTGCGCTTGCTGTCGAACAACACGGATGCACGCTACTTCCTCGCCCCTGACTCGATCCTCTCGGTCGACAACGGGGCGACGGTGGCGGCGGGCGACGTGCTGGCGCGCATCCCGCGCGAGGGCAGCAAGACGCGCGACATTACCGGCGGTCTGCCGCGCGTGGCGGAACTCTTCGAGGCGCGCCGGCCGAAGGATCACGCGGTGATCGCGGAAACCGACGGGCGGGTCGAATTCGGCAAGGACTACAAGGCCAAGCGCCGGGTCATCGTGAAGAACGACGAAACCGGCGAGGAAACCGAGTACCTGATCCCGAAGGGCAAGCACGTCTCCGTGCAGGAGGGCGACTTCGTCCGTCGGGGCGACCCGTTGGTCGACGGCCCGCGCGTGCCGCACGACATCCTCAAGGTGCTCGGCGTGGAGGCGTTGTCCGACTACCTGGTCAACGAGATCCAGGACGTGTACCGGCTGCAGGGCGTGAAGATCAACGACAAGCACATCGAGGTGATCGTCCGCCAGATGCTGCAGAAAGTCGAAATCATGGACCCGGGCGACACGACCTATCTCGCGGGCGAGCAGGTCGACCGACTGGAGTTCGAGGCGGTATTGGCCAAGCTGCCGCGCGACGACCGACCGGCGGTGGCGATGCCGGTGCTGCAGGGCATCACCAAGGCGAGCCTGCAGACCCACAGCTTCATCAGCGCGGCCTCGTTCCAGGAGACCACGCGGGTGCTCACCGAGGCGGCGACCGCCGGCAAGGTGGACAGCCTGATGGGGCTGAAGGAGAACGTGATCGTCGGCCGGCTTATCCCGGCGGGCACCGGCAGCGTGATGAACAAGCTGCGGGCGATCGCGGCCGGGCGCGACCAGCGCAACCTCAGCCGCGAGCAGGAGCAGGCGGCGCTGGCCGACGTCAAAGCGGCCGAGTAGCTTTCCCCTCTCGTCGGAGGGGTCCAGGACGGAAAAGGCCGGCGATGTCACCTCGCCGGCCTTTTTCATGCGTGCCGCAGCACGACCGCTGCTGCCGCTCTTACATCAACCGGACGTGGCTTTCGCTCCACCATGCCGCTCGCGCGGCGGTGGGCAGGCATGCGTGGGCCGAACCGTCCGGGCAGGCGCTTGACTTGCCTGCCACCCGCGCTTAGGTTCCGCGCCCTCGGCCACCCTGGGTTTGATCAGGCAGCCGTCGTTTGCAGGCACCACAGCGTGCGGCGCCGCTTCCGGGTTCCACCCGTGGCCTAGGCCGTTCGCCAGTCGGACCCGCGGTGTGGGCACGTCCCACGCTTTTGCGGGCGATGTCTGTTAAGGGCGGTGTGTCGGGTCGGGCAGGGGATGCCGGACGTGATGAAGCGAGCGCGACGGGCGGCGGCCCGGACGCGGCGGAGAATGGAAAGAGGGTCAATGCCGACCATCAACCAGCTGATCGCCAAGGGGCGCGAGCCTCGCAGCACCCGCAACACGGTGCCGGCGCTGCAGGGCTGCCCGCAGAAGCGCGGGGTTTGCACGCGGGTCTACACGACGACGCCGAAGAAGCCGAATTCGGCGCTCCGCAAGGTGGCCAAGGTGCGTCTGACGAACGGCTACGAGGTGGTGAGCTACATCCCCGGCGAGGGGCACAATCTGCAGGAGCACAGCGTGGTGCTGATCCGTGGCGGTCGCGTAAAGGACCTGCCCGGCGTGCGCTACCACATCCTGCGCGGCGTGCTCGACACCCAGGGCATCGCCAAGCGGCGGCAGCGGCGGTCGCTGTACGGCGCCAAGCGGCCGAAGTGAGCGGGGTCGCGCCATGAGCCGCCGTCGCCGCGCCGTCAAACGCGAGATCCTGCCGGACGCGAAGTTCGGCGATGTCGTCATCACGCGCTTCATGAACGCGCTGATGTACGACGGCAAGAAATCCGCAGCCGAGGGCATCGTCTACGGCGCGATGGACGTGATGAAGCGGCGCGGCGGCAGCGCCGCCGACCCGGTGCGCATGTTCCACGAGGCGCTGGACAACGTGAAGCCGGCCGTGGAAGTGCGCTCGCGCCGCGTCGGCGGGGCGACCTACCAGGTGCCGGTCGAGGTGCGCACCGAGCGGCGTCAGGCGCTGGCGATCCGCTGGATCATCGATGCCGCCCGCAAGCGGGGCGAGCACACGATGGAGGAACGATTGTCCAACGAACTGTCGGACGCGGTGAACAACCGCGGCTCGGCGGTGAAGAAGCGCGAAGACACCCATCGGATGGCCGAAGCCAACAAGGCGTTCAGCCACTACCGCTGGTAAGAATTTTATCCCGCAACGGACCTCAATCGGTTCAACGGAGAAGGCGACCATGGGTAAGGCGAAATTCGAGCGCAACAAGCCGCACTGCAATATCGGCACGATCGGTCACGTCGATCATGGCAAGACTTCATTGACGGCGGCGATCACCAAGGTTCTGGCCAAGACCGGCGGCGCCACCTTCACCGCCTATGACCAGATCGACAAGGCGCCGGAGGAGAAGGCGCGCGGCATCACGATCTCCACAGCGCACGTGGAATACGAGACGCCGAACCGCCACTATGCGCACGTCGATTGCCCTGGCCACGCCGACTACGTGAAGAACATGATCACCGGCGCGGCGCAGATGGACGGCGCCATCCTGGTCGTCTCCGCCGCCGACGGACCGATGCCGCAGACCCGCGAGCACATCCTGCTCGCCCGCCAGGTCGGCGTCCCGGCGCTGGTGGTGTTCCTGAACAAGGTCGACATGGTGGACGATCCCGAGCTGCTGGAGCTCGTGGAAATGGAGGTGCGCGAGCTGCTCTCCTCGTACCAGTTCCCCGGCGACGACATTCCGATCGTCAAGGGCTCCGCCCTGATGGCGCTTGAGGACAAGCAGCCTGAGCTGGGCGAACAGGCCGTGCTCGCCCTGATGGCCGAGGTCGACAAGTACATCCCGCAGCCGGCACGCGCCACCGATCGCCCGTTCCTGATGCCGATCGAGGACGTTTTCTCCATCTCCGGCCGCGGCACCGTGGTGACGGGGCGCGTCGAGCGCGGCATCGTCAAAGTGGGCGACGAGGTCGAGATCGTCGGACTGAAGGCGACGCAAAAGACGATCGTCACCGGCGTCGAGATGTTCCGCAAGCTGCTGGATCGCGGCGAGGCGGGCGACAACATCGGCGCGCTGCTGCGCGGCACCAAGCGCGAGGATGTGGAGCGCGGCCAGGTGCTGGCGGCTCCAGGCTCGATCACGCCGCACACCAAGTTCAAGGCCGAGGCGTACATCCTCACCAAGGAGGAGGGTGGCCGTCACACGCCGTTCTTCACCAACTATCGGCCGCAGTTCTATTTCCGCACGACGGACGTGACCGGCGTGGTGCAGTTGCCGGAAGGCACCGAGATGGTGATGCCGGGCGACAACGTATCGATGGAAGTGGAGCTGATCGCGCCGATCGCGATGGATGACGGGCTGCGTTTCGCGATCCGTGAAGGCGGCCGGACGGTCGGCGCCGGCGTCGTCGCCTCGATTTCGGCCTAGCGAGACTGGGCGTGCTCCGGCGCCTTGCTGGCCCGAACGGGTCGGCGGGCGCCGGATGCGTCTCAAACGACTTCGGATACGGGACCCATGGACAACCAGAACATCCGCATTCGCCTCAAGGCGTACGATCACCGCGTGCTGGACAACAGCACGAAGGAGATCGTGAACACGGCGAAGCGCACGGGGGCGCAGATTCGCGGCCCGATCCCGCTGCCGACGCATATCGAACGGTTCACCGTGAACCGCTCGCCGCATGTCGACAAGAAGAGCCGCGAGCAGTTCGAGATCCGCACGCATCGGCGGCTGCTCGACATCGTCGAGCCCACGCCGCAGACGGTGGACGCGCTGATGAAGCTCGACCTCGCCGCCGGTGTGGACGTCGAGATCAAGATCTGAGCCACCGCAGCACGAAGCCATCGCAGCACTAAGCCTGGGACACCCTGTTCATGCGTACCGGACTGTTGGCCAAGAAGCTGGGGATGACGCGGATTTTCCGCGATGACGGCACCCACGTGCCGGTCACCTTGCTGCATCTCGATGCGGTGCAGGTCGTCGCTGCGCGCACCAAGGAGACCGATGGCTACGACGCGGTGCAGCTCGGCTGGGGCCGCGCCAAGGTGAAGAACGTGACGCAACCCAACCGCGGCCATTTCGCCCGCGCGAAGGTGGAACCGAAGATGAAGCTGGCCGAGTTCCGCGTCGCCGAGGACGCGCTGCTGGAGCCGGGTGCGACGCTGTCGGCGGCGCATTTCGTGGCGGGACAGAAGGTCGACGTGTGCGGCACGACGAAGGGCAAGGGCTTTGCCGGCGGCATGAAGCGGTGGAACTTCAGCGGTCTCGAAGCAAGCCATGGCGTTTCGATCAGCCACCGCAGCCTGGGCTCCACCGGCAACCGCCAGGACCCCGGCAAGACTTTCAAGAACAAGAAGATGGCCGGCCATCTCGGGGAGGAGCGGGTCACCACGCTCAACTTGGAGGTGGCGGCGGTGGACGCCGAGAGGGGCCTGCTGATGATTACCGGCGCGGTGCCGGGCGCCAAGGGCGGCTACGTGCTGGTGCGCGACGCGATCAAGCGGGCGCGGCACGCCGACGCGCCCTATCCTGCGGCGCTGCGCGAACCGGCGGTTGAGACGCCCGCTGAGCCGGTCGCCGCGCCCGCAGTCGAGCCGGCAGCCGAACTGCCGGTGGAGACCGTGCCGGAGATCGAGCCGGAGGCGGCCGCCGAAGCGGCACAGCCGGTCGAGAGGCCGGAAGCGGGCGCTTCCGAGGCGACGGTTGCATCCGACGAGTCGGGTCAATCCGAAGCGTCGGGCGAAACGGCGCCGGCAACCCCGAGCGAGCCGCCGACCGAGGGCTGAGGGAACGTCGATGGAACTCGAGATTACCACCCTCGAAAACGGCCGCGCCGGCACCGCCGAGCTGCCCGACGAGCTGTTCGCCGCCACGCCGCGTCCGGACATCATGGCGCGCGTCGTGCATTGGCAATTGGCGAAACGGCGCGCCGGGACGCACAAGACCAAGGGCATGTCGGAAGTGTCCGGCACGACCAAGAAGCCGTACCGCCAGAAGGGCACCGGCAATGCACGTCAGGGCAGCCTGCGGGCGCCGCAGTTCCGCACCGGCGGCCGGGTACACGGCCCGGTGGTGCGTGACCACGGCTACGATCTGCCCAAGAAGGTGCGCCGCCTTGGACTGATCTCGGCGCTGTCGCAGAAGCGGTCCGAGGGCAAGCTCGTCGTGCTGGAAGCGGCGAGCGGCGGCGACGGAAAGACCAAGGATCTTGCCGGCAAGCTGAAGGCGCTCGGCTGGGCGTCCGCGCTGATCGTCGATCGGGCGGTAGACGAGCAGTTCCTGCGGGCGAGCCGCAACATCCCGCATGTCGACGTGCTGCCGACCGTCGGCGCCAATGTCTACGACATCCTCAAGCACGATCTGCTGGTGCTCACCACGGCCGGCATCGAGGGATTGAAGGAACGCCTGGCATGAGTGAGGCGACAACCAAGCCGGAGGCGGCGCGCGCGCGGCGCAAGTCGCAGCTATCGCGTGAGGCGATGTACCAGATCATCCATTCACCGGTGATCACCGAGAAGGCGACGATGCTGACCGAGCGGAACCAGATCGTGTTCCGGGTCGCAATCGACGCCAGCAAGCCGGAGATCAAGGCGGCGGTCGAAGGACTGTTCGGCGTCACCGTGCGGGCGGTCAACACGCTGGTGCAGAAGGGCAAGACGAAGCGGTTCAGGGGGCGTCCGGGCCAGCGGTCCGACGTGAAGAAGGCGTTCGTGCTGCTGGCCGAGGGCCAGACGATCGACCTCACCACGGGCCTGGCTTGAGCGGGGCGTAGGGCGGGAACAGGCTATGGCACTGAGGCAATTCAACCCGGTCACGGCGAGCCTGCGCGGCACGGTGCTGATCAATCGCGCCGAGCTGTGGAAGGGCAAGCCGGTCAAGGCACTGACCGAGGGCAAGGTCCATTCGGGCGGACGCAACAATCACGGCCGAACGACGGTCCGGTTCCGCGGCGGCGGACACAAGCAGTCCTATCGCAACGTCGACTTCAAACGGCGGAAGATGGACGTGCCGGCAACGGTGCAGCGGCTCGAATACGATCCGAACCGCACCGCTTTCATCGCGCTCATCAAGTACCAGGACGGCGAGCTGTCGTACATCATCGCGCCGCAGCGGCTGCGCGCGGGTGACACGGTGGTGGCCGGGCAGCGGGTCGACATCAAGCCGGGCAACGCGATGCCGTTGGCGGCGATCCCGGTGGGCACGATCGTCCACAACGTCGAGATGAAGGCGGGAGCCGGCGGCAAGATCGCCCGCGCGGCCGGCAACTACGCGCAGCTCGTCGGCAAGGACGCCGGCTATGCGCAGATTAAGCTGATGAGCGGCGAGCTGCGCGTGGTGCGGGCCGAGTGCATGGCCTCGATCGGCGCGGTGTCGAACCCCGACAACATGAACCAGAGCCTGGGCAAGGCGGGTCGCACGCGCTGGCTGGGGCGGCGGCCGCACAACCGGGGTGTGGCGATGAACCCGGTGGATCATCCGCTGGGCGGCGGCGAGGGCCGCAGCTCGGGGGGTCGCCATCCGGTGACGCCGTGGGGCAAGCCGACGAAGGGATACAAGACGCGGGTGAACAAGCGCACCGACCGGCTGATCATTCGCGGGCGCAAGAAGGGGAAGGGCTGACCATGGCTCGTTCCGTCTGGAAGGGGCCGTTCGTCGACGGCTACCTGCTCAATAAGGCCGAAGCCGCGCGTGGCTCGGGCCGCAACGAGATCATCAAAATCTGGTCGCGGCGCTCGACCATCCTGCCGCAGTTCGTCGGTCTCACCTTCGGGGTCTACAACGGGCACAAATTCCTGCCGGTGCAGGTGACCGAGAACATGGTCGGCCACAAGTTCGGCGAGTTCTCGCCGACGCGGACGTTCACGGGGCACGCGGCCGACAAAAAGGCAAGGCGGGGCTGAGATGAGCAAGCCGAAGCATCCGCGCGGTCTCGCCGATACCGAGGCGCAGGCGATCGTGAGCAACCTGCGCGTCAGCCCGCGCAAGCTCAACCTCGTCGCCGGCATGATCCGTGACCTGCCGGCGTCCGAGGCCGTGGCAACGCTGACGTTCAGCAAGCGGCGCATCGCGCAACAGGTCCGCAAGGCGCTCGAGAGCGCGATCGCCAACGCCGAGAACAATCACCAGCTCGACGTCGATCGCTTGGTGGTGTCGCGGGCGGAGGTCGGGCGTTCGATCGTGATGCGGCGGTTCCACGCCCGCGGCCGCGGCCGCTCGGCGCGCATCGAGAAATGGTTCAGCCACCTCAAGATCGTCGTGGCCGAGCGCACGCAGGACGCCGAGCAAGAGGCGGCATAGACATGGGTCACAAAGTCAATCCGGTCGGGCTCAGGCTCGGCATCAACCGCACCTGGGACAGCCGCTGGTTCGCCGGCGGTGACTACTCCAAGCTGCTGCACGAAGACCTTCGGCTGCGCGGCCATCTGCGCCGCAAGCTGCACGGTGCCGGGGTCTCGCGCGTGGTGATCGAGCGTCCGGCGAAGAAACCGCGCGTGACGATCTATGCGGCGCGGCCGGGCGTTGTGATCGGCAAGAAGGGCCAGGACATCGAGGTGCTGCGCAAGGACCTTGCCAAGATGGCGAAGGCCGACGTGGCGCTCAACATCGTCGAGATCCGCAAGCCGGAGATCGATGCGCAGCTGGTGGCCGAAAACATCGCCCAGCAGCTCGAGCGGCGCGTCGCGTTCCGCCGGGCGATGAAGCGTGCGGTGCAGTCGGCGATGCGGCTCGGTGCGCAGGGCATCCGGATCAACTGCGGTGGCCGGCTGGGCGGAGCGGAGATTGCCCGCGTCGAGTGGTATCGCGAGGGGCGCGTGCCGTTGCACACGCTGCGCGCCGACATCGATTTCGGCATCGCCACGGCAAAGACCACGTACGGCACGTGCGGCGTGAAGGTGTGGATCTTCAAGGGCGAGATCTTGGCACACGACCCGCTGTCGCAGGACCGCCGCGCCGCCGAGCAGGCACCCCAGCGCTGACGGCGAAGGGTTTGGGATAGAGAGACATGCTGCAACCGAAGCGCACCATCTACCGCAAGGCGCACAAGGGCCGAATCCACGGCCTCGCCAAGGGCGGCACGGCGCTCAATTTCGGCGCCTTCGGCCTGAAGGCGGTGGAGCCGGACCGGATCACCGCACGCCAGATCGAGGCGGCGCGGCGCGCCATCACGCGCGCGATGAAGCGCGCCGGCCGAGTGTGGATCCGCATTTTTCCGGACGTGCCGGTGTCGAAGAAGCCGGCCGAGGTCCGGATGGGCTCGGGCAAGGGCAGCCCGGAGTTCTGGGTATGCCGGGTCAAGCCGGGCCGGATCATGTTCGAGATCGACGGCGTCCCGGCCGACTTGGCGCGCGAGGCGTTGACGCTGGGTGCGGCGAAGCTGCCGATCAAGACCCGGTTCGTCACCCGCATCGGGGAAGGCTGAGATGGCGAAGGCGGTCGTGAACAAGGTCGGCGACGTGCGCGCCAAGTCGGCGGACGAGCTCTCCGGGCTGCTGCTGGATCTGCGCAAGGAGCAGTTCAACCTCCGGTTCCAGCGTGCGACCGGGCAGCAGGAGGCGACCGGCCGGATGCGCGAGGTTCGGCGCGAGATCGCACGGGTCAAGACGATCGTGGCGGAGAAGAAGCGCGCCGCCACTCCAACTTCACCCCGGTCATAGGGAGACAGAGGCGATGCCGAGGCGCGTCCTGACCGGGCGGGTGACCAGCGACAAGATGAACAAGACCGTGACGGTCCTGGTCAATCGCCGCGTCATGCATCCGCTCTACAAGAAGTTCATCCGGCGCTCGAAGAAATACGCGGCGCATGACGAGGCCAATCTGTGCCTCGTCGGCGACACCGTGCGGATCGAGGAATGCCCGCCGATCAGCAAGCGCAAGACCTGGCTGGTGATCGAGCGCAACGGCGAGACGCTGCGCGAGGCTGAGCCGGAGCCTGCTGGCGCGCTCGACGCCGAGCCTGTCCCGGCGCCGGCCGAGAGCGAGGGAGTTGGCGCATGATCAGTGTCGAGAGCAACCTCGAGGTCGCCGACAATTCCGGTGCGCGCCGCGTGCAGTGCATCAAGGTGCTGGGCGGCTCCAAGCGCAAGACCGCCTCGGTCGGCGACGTGATCGTGGTCTCCGTCAAGGAGGCGATCCCGCGCGGCAAGGTGAAGAAGGGCGACGTGCATCAGGCGGTGATCGTGCGCACCTCCTTTCCGGTGCGCCGGCAGGACGGCAGCGCGATCCGCTTCGACCGCAACGCGGCGGTGCTGATCAACAAGCAGCAGGAGCCGATCGGCACCCGCATCTTCGGTCCGGTGGTGCGCGAGTTGCGCGGACGCCGCTTCATGAAGATCATTTCGCTCGCCCCGGAGGTCATCTGATGGCGGCACGATTGCGCAAGGGCGACCGCGTCGAGGTGATCACCGGCGCCGACAAGGGCAAGCGGGGCGAGATCGTGCGGATGCTGCCGAAGGCGGACCGCGCGGTCGTGCAGGGCGTCAACGTCGCGACCAGGCACACCAAGCCGCGCGGCATGGGCCAGCCGGGCGGGATCGTGCGGCAGGAGGCGAGCATCCATATCTCCAACCTCATGCTGGTCGATCCGGTGTCGGACAAGACGACGCGCGTCGGCTTCCGTGTGCTGGACGACGGCCGCAAGGTCCGCATCGCCCGCGCGAGCGGCGGAGTGATCGAGGGTTGAGGCGATGAGCGACACAGAGACTGTCACCGAAGAGGCCGCGGCGCCGCCGCGGGAGATGCCGAGGATGCAGCGGCGCTATGTCGACGAGCTGCGGGCCAAGCTGCAGTCGGAGTTCGGCTACGGCAATCCGATGCAGGTGCCCAGGCTCGAGAAGATCGTCATCAACATGGGCGTGGGCGAGGCGGCCGGTGATCAGAAGAAGCTCGATGCGGCAGTGGCCGAGCTGGCGGTGATCGCCGGACAGAAGCCGATCAAGACGGTGGCCAAAAAGGCGATCGCGGCGTTCAAGATCCGCGAGGGCCTGCCGATCGGCTGCAAGGTGACGCTGCGCAAGTCGCGCATGTACGAGTTCCTCGACCGCCTGGTGACGGTGGCGCTGCCCCGCGTGCGCGACTTTCGTGGCATTCCGGTGGGCAAAGGTTTTGACGGGCGCGGCAATTTCGCGCTCGGGATGAAGGAGCAGATCGTTTTTCCGGAAATCAACTACGACCGGGTGGACGCGGTGCGCGGCATGGACATCGTCTTCGTCACCAGCGCCAAGACGGATACGGAAGCGAAGGCGCTGCTGAAGGGCTTCGACATCCCGTTCGCGGCGTAGCGCGCGACAAATTTGCAGCCAGTTTGGAAAACCGCCGGGTTTGCTACCGACACCCGGATCAGGTTCCGGAGGTAAAGAGACAGAATGGCCAAGACGTCTGCGGTCAACCGGAATAGCAAGCGCGAGCGCATGGCCGCCCGCGACAAGGCCAAGCGCGCCGCGCTGAAGGGCATCGTGATGGACCGCACGCTGCCGGTGGAGGACCGCTTCGACGCGACCCTCCGCCTGGCCCAGCTGCCGCGCAACGGGTCGGCGGTGCGGGTTAAGCTGCGCTGCGCCCTGACCGGCCGGTCGCGCGCGAACTACCGGAAGTTCAAGCTGTCCCGCATCGCGTTGCGCGACCTCGCGAGCTCCGGCCAGATCCCGGGGATGGTCAAGGCGAGCTGGTAGGAGGGAACGGGCAGATGTCGAATTCCGATCCCTTGGGGGACATGCTGACGCGCATCCGCAACGCGCAGCGGGCGCGCCACACGGTGTGCACCGCGCCGGCCTCACGGCTGCGGGCGAACGTGCTCGACGTACTGAAGCGGGAGGGGTTCATCCGCGGCTATGCGGCGGAGGAACTGCGCCCCGGCGTCGCGCAACTGCGCATCGAGCTCAAATACAGCGAGGGCGAGCCGGTGATCAAAGAGATCAACCGCGTCTCCAAGCCGGGACGGCGGGTCTACTCGAAGATCAAGGAGCTGCCGCGGGTCTATGCCGGTCTCGGCGTCTCCATCCTTTCGACGCCGCGCGGCGTGATGAGTGACGCCGAGGCGCGCGCCGCCAATGTCGGCGGCGAAGTGCTGTGCCGGGTGTTCTGATGCCGGGTTTTCTGAGGCTGGATGGGGCGGAGAGGCGCTGATGTCGCGGGTGGGCAAATATCCGGTGGAAGTGCCGGCCGGCGTGCAGGTGGCGGTGGTCGGCCGGACCTTGACGGCGAAAGGCAAGCTCGGCGAGCTGTCGCTCGACCTCACCGACCAAGTCGAGGCGACGGTCGAGGGCAACCAGGTGAGCGTGCGGCCGCGCGGCGAGGCGCCGCAGGCGCGGATGATGTGGGGCACCACGCGGGCGCTGGTCGAGAACATGGTGCGCGGCGTCTCGACCGGTTACGTGAGGTCGATGGAGATCACCGGCACCGGCTATCGCGCGGCGGTGCAGGGCCGGAACCTGGTGATGAACCTCGGCTACTCGCACGACGTGGTGTATCCGGTGCCGCAGGGCATAAAAATCACCTGCGAGCGGCCGACGGCGGTGCGGGTCGAGGGCGTCGACAAGCGCTTGGTCGGGCAGGTCGCGGCGGAGATCCGCGGTTTCCGGCCCCCCGAGCCGTACAAGGGCAAGGGCGTGCGCTACACCGACGAGCAGATCCGCCGCAAGGAAGGAAAGAAGAAGTAATGTCCGGCAATGTGGAACTGCGCGAGCGGCGACGCGGCCGGCTGCGTTACCAGCTCCGTCGCAAGGGCGGCGGACGGCCGCGTCTGTCGGTGTTCCGCTCGGGCAAGCATATCTATGCCCAGGTGATCGACGACCAGGCAGGCCGCACCGTGGCGGCGGCGTCGAGCCTCGACAAGGGCCTGCGCGAAACCATCCGCACGGGCGCCGACAAGGAGGCCGCGAGCGCGGTCGGCAAGCTGATCGCCGAGCGGGCGGTGGCGGCCGGGGTTACGGCGGTGGTGTTCGACCGCGGCGCCTATCTGTATCACGGCCGCGTCAAGGCGCTGGCCGACGCCGCCCGCGAGGGCGGACTGACTTTCTAGGGAACCGAGACATGGCACGTGAGCCGAGAGACGGCGGCCGGGGCGGCGGACGCGACCGCGACCGCGACGGCGACGAGATCATCGACAAGCTCGTCACCATCAACCGGGTCGCCAAGGTGGTGAAAGGCGGCCGTCGCTTCGCCTTCGCGGCGCTGGTCGTGGTCGGCGATCAGAAGGGGCGGGTCGGCTACGGCGCCGGCAAGGCCCGCGAGGTGCCGGAGGCGATCCGCAAGGCGACCGAGCGTGCCAAGCGGACGATGATCCGGGTGCCGATGAAGGAAGGCCGCACGTTGCACCACGACGTTCACGGCCGGTTCGGCGCCGGCGACGTGGTGTTGCGCAGCGCCTCGGCGGGCACGGGCATCATCGCCGGCGGCCCGCTGCGCGCGGTGTTCGAGACGCTCGGGATCGGCGATGTGGTCGCCAAGAGCCTGGGCAGTCGCAACCCGCACAACATGGTCAAGGCGACGTTCGCCGCTCTGCAGCAATGCGCGAGCCCGCGCTCGGTAGCGGCCCGACGCGGCAAGAAGGTTTCTGATCTGCTTGGCCGACGCGATGCGGCCCCGACCGCGGCCTCGCTGCCGCCGGCGGTGCCAGCCTCCCCGGAGGCGCCAGCCAGTGTCTGAGACCGCCAACTCCCCGACTGAACCCGAGGCTGGATCGCCGACCAGGCGGATCAAGGTGACGCAGGTCGCGTCGGCGGCCGGCCGCAAGCCCGGCCAGCGGGAGACGCTGATCGGGCTCGGCCTCGACAAGCTGCGTCGCACGCGCGAGCTGGAGGACACACCTTCGGTGCGCGGCATGCTGCGCAAGGTGGCCCACCTGATCAAGGTGGAGGAGCGGAGCTGACATGAAGCTCAATGAACTGCGCGACAATCCGGGCTCGCGACTGAAATCCAAGCGGCTCGGCCGCGGCATCGGGTCCGGCAAGGGCAAGACGTCGGGCAAGGGCGTGAAGGGCCAGAAGGCGCGCGAGGGCGTGGCGCTGAACGGTTTTGAAGGCGGCCAGCTGCCGATCTACCGGCGGTTGCCCAAGCGCGGCTTCGTCAACATCTTTCGCCGCGAGTACGCGCCGGTCAATCTCGGCGCGCTGAGCGGGGCGATCCTGGCCGGCCGGCTCGACCCCGAGCAGCCGATCACGGAAGCCTCGTTGCGCGCCGCCGGCCTGGTGCGCGGGGGCAAGGTGGCGGGCGTCCGGCTGCTGGCCAACGGCGAGGTCACGCGGGCGCTGACGATCACCGTCTCGGGCGCCAGCGCCGCCGCGGTCGCGGCCGTGCAGGAGGCGGGCGGGAGCGTGACCACCACGGTCGCCAAGGCGGAGCCGGCCGGGCCAAGCGCGTAAGGCGGGAGACCTGTCAGCGCGGGTCGTGGTAGCATCGCCGAGTCAATGATGGTGCGAGGCAAATCCCTCACCCCGGCCCTCTCCCGAGGCAGAGGGAGTAGAAAGCCCTCTCCTCGTGGAGAAGGTTGGGTGAGGGTGGCGTAACTCGACGGGGATGACCCAATGGCCTCTGCGGCCGAACAGCTTGCGGCGAACCTCAATCTCGGCGTCTTCTCCAAGGCGACCGAGCTCAAGAAGCGGATCTGGTTCACCCTCGGCGCGCTGATCGTCTATCGCGTCGGCACCTACATCCCGGTGCCCGGGGTCGATGCGACCGTTATGGGCGAGATGCTGCGCCAGCACGGTGCCGGCATCCTCGGCATGTTCGACATGTTCACCGGCGGCGCGCTCGGGCGGATGACCGTGCTGGCGCTGAACATCATGCCCTACATCAGCGCCAGCATCATCGTGCAGCTGATGTCGGCGGCCATTCCGTCGCTCGAGACGCTGAAGAAGGAGGGCGAGTTGGGCCGCAAGCGGCTCAACCAGTACACCCGCTACCTCACCGTGCTGATCGCGATGTTCCAGTCCTACGGCATCGCCGTCGGGCTCGAGAGCATGCGGGGCAGTTTCGGTGCCGCCGTCATCGACCCCGGCTGGTTCTTCCGCATCTCCTGCGTCATCACCCTGGTCGGCGGAACGATGTTCCTGATGTGGCTCGGCGAGCAGATCACCGCCCGCGGCGTCGGCAACGGCACCAGCCTGATCATCATGTCGGGCATCGTCGCCAACCTGCCGCACGCGCTCGCCAACCTGCTGGAGATGGGCCGCACCGGCGCGCTGTCGACGTTCTTCATCCTGGCCTTCATCGTCATCGCCGTGGCGGTAATCGCGTTCATCGTGTTCATGGAGCGGGCACAGCGCCGCATCGTCATCCAGTATCCCAAGCGGCAGGTCGGCACCCGGATGTTCGGCGGCGATTCGACGCACATGCCGCTCAAGATCAACACCTCGGGCGTGATCCCTCCGATCTTCGCCAGCTCCATCCTCCTCATCCCGGCGACGATCTCCGGGTTCTCGGGCAACGGCTCGGGGTGGCTGTCGACCATCGGAGCGCAGCTGGCGCATGGCCAGCCCGCCTACATGGCGCTCTACGCCGCCATGATCATCTTCTTTTCGTATTTCTACACGGCGGTCGTGTTCAATCCGCAGGAGACGGCCGACAACCTGAAGAAGTACGGTGGGTTCATTCCAGGCATCCGGCCGGGGACAAACACTGCGGACTACTTCGACTACGTGCTGACGCGGCTCACCACGGTGGGCGCGCTCTACCTCGTCGCCGTGTGCATGTTACCCGAGATTCTGATCAGCCGGTACGGCGTGCCGTTCTACTTCGGAGGCACCAGCCTGCTCATCATCGTCTCGGTCACCATGGACACCGTCACGCAGATCCAGTCGCACCTGCTTGCGCACCAATATGAGGGCCTGATCCGGAAGACGCGGGTGAAGGGGCGCCGATGAGACTGGTTCTTCTCGGGCCGCCCGGTGCGGGCAAGGGCACCCAGGCGAAAGGGCTGGAAGCCCGCTACGGCATCGCGCAGATCTCCACCGGCGACATGCTGAGGGCCGAGGTGGCTGCCGGCTCGCCGGTCGGACTGGAGGCCAAGGCGGTGATGGAGTCGGGCGCGCTGGTCTCCGACGACATCATCGTGCGGATGCTGGCTGCCCGGGTGGACCAGCCGGACTGCAAGACGGGGTTCATCCTCGACGGGTTCCCGCGCACCGTGCCGCAGGCCGAAGCGCTCGACCGCATGCTGGCCGACAAGCGCATGGTGCTCGACGCGGTGATCGAGCTCGAAGTGGACGACGCCGCACTGGTCGAACGGATCGCCGGACGGTTCACCTGCGCCCATTGCGGCACCGGCTACCATGACCGGTTCAAGCCGACCGCGCGGCCTGGCATCTGCGACGTCTGCGGTGCCACCGATTTCACGCGCCGCGCCGACGATAGCCGCGACACCGTTGCGGCCCGGCTGGAGGCGTACCATCTGCAGACTGCGCCGATCCTGCCGCACTACCGGGCGCTCGGTGTTCTGCGTGCGGTCGATGGGATGGCGGAGATCGACGACGTGACCCGGCAGATCGAGGCCGTGCTGGACCAACTGGAGCCGCGCGCCGGATGAGCTTCAGTTCACGCGAAATTGATTGCGGCGCGTTGACTCTCAGGGCGCGGAAAGTATAGTCCGCGCCTTCCCGTCGACCTTGCTCGAATTGGCCAAGGACGATGCTTACCTTTCATCGCGGATCAGCGGGGCGCTGCGGCTCCTTGGTCTGTTTGAACTCGGCGCAGGCCGGACTGACAGGAGACACCGAGCGTGGCGCGTATTGCCGGCGTGAACATCCCGACCAACAAGCGCGTGACGGTGAGCCTGCGCTATATCTATGGCATCGGCCCGTCGAAGGCCGAACAGATCTGCACGCAATTGAAGATCCCTGATGATCGGCGTGTCAACCAGCTGACCGACGAAGAGGTGCTGCGCATCCGCGAGCTGATCGACCGCGAGTATCGCGTCGAGGGCGACCTGCGGCGCGAAGTGGCGATGAACATCAAGCGACTGATGGACCTCGGCTGCTATCGCGGCTTGCGTCATCGCCGCGGCTTGCCGGTCCGTGGCCAGCGCACCCATACCAACGCCCGCACCCGCAAGGGCAAGGCCGTCGCGATCGCCGGCAAGAAGAAGGTGACGAAGTAGCGGCTTCTCCGCCTTATAAAAACTCGCTGCCGCGCTGCGGTCGCTGACCAAGACAGGATTCTGGATCATGGCGAGACCCGCCACGTCGACGCGCACTCGCAAGAAGGAGCGCAAGAACATCATCGCCGGCGTGGCCCACGTCGCCGCGACGTTCAACAACACGATGATCACCATCACCGATGCGCAGGGCAACGCCATCGCCTGGTCGTCTTCCGGTAGCCAGGGGTTTAAGGGCAGCCGCAAATCCACGCCCTACGCCGCGCAGGTGGCGGCCGAGGATGCGGGCAAGAAGGCCCGCGAGCACGGCATGGAGACTTTGGAGATCGAGGTGAGCGGGCCGGGTTCGGGCCGCGAGAGCGCCTTGCGCGCGTTGCAGGCCGTCGGCTTCGCGATCACCGCGATCCGCGACATGACGCCGATTCCCCACAATGGCTGCCGTCCGCGCAAGCGCCGGCGGGTCTGACCAGAAAGGAGAGGGCGAGGTCCGGCTGCCCGCGCGACGTCGCGATCATCCAGGGCCGGCCCCATTCACATGAGAAACACCCTGAGTATGCAGCGGAACTGGGAATCCCTCATCAAGCCCGAGAAGCTTGACGTCGAGCCCGGCGCCGATCCCGCCCGTGTCGCAACCGTGGTGGCCGAACCGCTGGAGCGCGGCTTCGGCATGACGCTCGGCAACGCGATCCGCCGGATTCTCCTCTCCTCGCTGCAGGGCGCCGCCGTGACGTCCGTGCAGATCGACGGCGTGCTGCACGAGTTCAGCAGCATCCCCGGCGTGCGCGAGGACGTGACCGACATCGTGCTCAACATCAAGCAGCTCGCGCTGCGGATGCACGGCGACGGCCCGAAGCGGATGACCCTGAGCGCGACCGGCCCGGGGGAGGTCAAGGCAGGCCAGATCCAGGCCGGCCACGACATCGACATCATGAACCCCGACCTCGTGCTCTGCACCCTCGACGACGGCGTGCGGCTCGGGATGGAGTTCACCGTCAGCGTCGGCAAAGGCTACGTGCCGGCCAGCGCCAACCGGCCGGAGGACGCGCCGATCGGCCTCATCCCGGTCGATGCGATCTACTCGCCGGTGCGCCGCGTATCGTACAAGGTGGAACCCACCCGCGTCGGGCAGGTGACCGACTACGACAAGCTGCTGCTGTCGGTGGAGACCAACGGCGCGGTCACGCCGGAGGATTCGGTGGCGCTTGCCGCCCGCATCCTGCAGGACCAGTTGCAGCTGTTCATCAACTTCGAGGAGCCGCAGCAGATCCGTGCAGAGGAAGTGCACGACGATCTGCCGTTCAACCGCAACCTGCTGCGCAAGGTCGACGAGCTCGAACTGTCGGTCCGCAGCGCGAACTGCCTGAAGAACGACAACATCGTCTATATCGGCGACCTCGTGCAGAAATCCGAACAAGAGATGCTGCGGACGCCGAACTTCGGCCGCAAGTCGCTGAACGAGATCAAGGAAGTGCTCACCAACATGGGCCTGACCTTGGGGATGACGGTGTCGGGATGGCCGCCGGAGAACATCGAGGACCTGGCCAAGCGGCTGGAAGAGCCGTTCTGACCCGTTCCACACCGTCAATCGCCGGGCTTTACCCTGCAATCCATGCCGCCGCCTACGGACCGTGGGATGGTGCCCGGACCCAGTCTGGGTATGACGGATCTGTGAGGGAAATCGTGCCGCCCGCGGGTGTCGTCTAAAAGGAAGTAGTTTCATGCGTCACGGTGCTGCCGGCCGGAAACTCGGCGTCACGTCTACCCACCGCCAAGCGATGTTCCGCAACATGGCGGTGGCGTTGATCAAGCACGAACAGATCACCACGACCTTGCCCAAGGCCAAGGAGCTGCGGCCGGTCACCGAAAAGCTCATCACCCTGGGCAAGCGCGGCGGCCTGCACGCCCGGCGGCTCGCCTATGCGCAGCTGCGGGACGATGTGATCGTCACCAAGCTGTTCGAACTCGCTGGCCGAGCGGTATCGCGGGCGCGCCGGCGGCTATACCCGCGTGCTGAAGGCGGGCGTGCGCTACGGCGACGCGGCCGACATGGCGGTGATCGAACTGGTCGATCGCGATCCCGCCGCCAAGGGCCAGGACAGCGGCCCCAAGCAGGAGCAGGACGAGGACGACGAGGAGTAGTCGTCCAGGACCGCGCTAGAGCCGTTTGCCAGGCTGGATCGTAGCACTCACGAGCGAAGCTTGTGGCGCGACAATCTGGGTGAGGTGGGCGTATTGCCTCGCTCATGGATGCTCCCGACGCATTGGCTAGTTGACGTTGGTCGGGAGTGACCGCGATCAGGCGCGAGCGGACATTATGCACGATCAGACCGACCAGATGCCCGGCGGTGTCCGACAAAAATCGTTCAGCCCAGAGCTTCCCGTGCCATCGTGGCCAGTCGGTCGGCCCGTTCGTTCATCGGGTCGCCGGCGTGGCCGCGAACCCATCGCCATGTCACCTCGTGCGGCCGGGCGGCATCCAGCAGGCGGCGCCAAAGGTCCATGTTGGCGACCGGGTCGCCCGCGGCGTTGCGCCAGTTGCGGCGTACCCATCCGGTGTGCCAACGGGTGATGCCGTTTTGTACGTACTCGCTGTCAGTGTGCACGGCGACCCGGCAAGGCCGGGTCAGCGCCTCCAGCGCGGCTGCCGCCGCGGTCAGCTCCATCCGGTTGTTGGTCGAAGCGGGCTCGGCCCCTGTCAGCTCGCGCTCGCGGCCGCGAAAGCGCAGGATGGCGGCCCAACCGCCAGGGCCGGGGTTGGGCTTGCAGCCACCATCAGTCCAGATCTCAACCTCCGGCGGCTCGCCGGTTGGCGCTTCAGAGGCCATAGGCGTGCTCGTCCGGGGCGCTCTGATGAAACCGCAGGCGACGCAGGAGCTCGATGGGATTCTTCGGCGTGACCAGCGCGCCCTGCTGGGTGTTCAGCCAGTCGTAGAGCCGGGTGAGCAGGAACCGCAGCGCCGCCCCTTGGCACAGCACCGGGAGGGCGGCGCGCTCCTCAGGCGTCAGCGGGCGCGCCGCGTCGTAGGCTCCCAGCATCAGCCGCGCCTTGGTCACATTGAGCGCGAAATCCGGCTCGAAGCACCAAGCGTTCAGGCACACCGCGACGTCGTAGGCGAGAATGTCGGTAGCAGCGAAATAAAAGTCGATCACGCCCGAGACGCGGCCTTCAAGAAAGAAAACATTGTCAGGGAACAGGTCGGCATGGACGTGACCGACCGGCAGCCCGGTGGGCCACGCCTGCACGATGCTGGCGAGCGCGGCGCCGAGTTCGGCGGCAAGTCCCGGCTGCACCTCGTCGGCGCGGGCGCGCACCAGCTCCAGCAACGGCGGCCAGCCGCACGGCCCTAAGGCATTGCGGCGGGTCGGCCGGTAGTCGCGCCCGGCAAGATGGAGGCCGGCAAGGGTGGTCCCGAGCGGAGCGCAGTGGTCGGGCCGGACGCGACGCGGCCAGACGCCCGGGAGAAACGTGGTGATCGCGGCGTGGCGGCCGCAGAGCTGGCGCAGGGACTGCCCGTCGCGGCCCGGCACCGGACGCGGAGAGGGGACGCCGCGCCGGGCGAGGTGTTGCATCAGGCCGAGGAACCAGGGCAGCTCCGCCGGATCGACGCGCCTCTCGTAGAGCGTCAGGATGAAGTCGCCCGTGGTGGTGCGGAGCGAGAAATTGCTGTTCTCGACGCCCTCGGCGATGCCGCGATAAGCGACCATCGTGCCGATGTCGTAGTCGGTCAGGAACGCCTCGAGCGCGTCGTCGGTGACCTCGGTATAGACCGCCATCGCACCCTTCGATCGTGTCAGACGAGCGGAGCGGGTAGCTTGAACACCAGGTTCTCCTGCGTCACTTGCCGTTCTTCGACCGTGAGCCTGAAGCGCTCGCGCAGCCGCCCGATCAGCCGATCGACCAGGGACTCCGGGGCCGAGGCACCGGCGGTCAGGCCGAGCGTCGCAACGCCTGCAAGCACGCCCCAATCGAGTTCCTCGACGCGCGGCAGCAGCAGCGCCGCACCTGCCCCGGTGCGCTCGGCCACCTCGCGCAGCCGCTGCGAGTTCGATGAGTTCGGGCTGCCGAGGACGATCACCAGGTCGCAATCGGGCGCCACCGCTTTCACCGCGGCCTGCCGGTTGGTGGTGGCGTAGCAGATATCCTCGCGGGCCGGACCGACGATCGCCGGAAAGCGCTCGCGCAGGATGCCGACGATCTCCGCGGTGTCGTCGACCGACAGCGTCGTCTGGGTGATGAACGCGAGTTGCCGGCCCTCTGAGCCGCTTTGCGGCGGGGCCACGCGGCGCGCCTCGGCGGCGTCCTGCACCAGGGTCATCGCCCCTGGCGGCAGCTGGCCCATGGTGCCTTCGACCTCCGGGTGGCCGGCATGGCCGATCATCAGGATGTGGCGGTCGGCGCCGAAATGCCGTTCCGCCTCGCGATGCACCTTGCTGACGAGCGGGCAGGTGGCGTCGAGGTAGTTGAGCTTGCGACGCCGAGCCTCGGCAGGGACCGCTTTCGGCACGCCGTGCGCGGAAAATACCACCGGCGCGTTCTCCGGCACCTCGGCCAGGTCCTCGACGAACACCGCGCCCTGCGCCTCGAGTTGCTCGACCACGGTGCGATTGTGGACGATCTCATGGCGGACATAGACCGGCGCACCGTTGCGGCGCAGGGCTTCCTCGACCACACGGATTGCCCGGTCGACGCCGGCGCAGAAACCGCGCGGTCCGGCCAGCAGGACGCGAAGGGGTGGCTTTTCCGGCATGAACTCGACCGCGGGGCGAGGCCGAATCGCGCCTTTCGCGTCCGGCGTCAAGCGTTCCCTGTCGGGGCCGCGGTTGTCGCCCGGCGGGCCAGCGGATATGCCCGCCTCACGGCCTGCGGAGTTCTCGATGTCGTCAGTGGTCTTCACCGTGTCCAACCCAGCTCCCCCTCCAGCTCCTGCCCGTTCCCGTGCGCGTACGCTGGGAGCGGCCCTGCTGCTGGTCGCGTCCCTCCTCGCCGGGTGCCGCGGCGGCACTCCGACCGCCACCTTCCCGCCGGCCTGCCCGGGCGCCGGCATCCTGGCGGACGCCGCCGACCTGACCCGCTACCGCTCGGGCGGCCAGGACCTGACCGATATGGTGCTCGACGGCCGGATCACAGGCGTGTCCGGCAACTGCACTCGAAGCGACAAGGATCACCTCGCGGTCACGCTCATGGTGTCGATGCAGCTCACCCGCGGGCCGGCGGCGCGCGGCGCGACTCCGCCGGTGCCGTTCTTCGTCGCCGTGTCCGAGGGAGGGCGGGTGCTCGACAAGCAGGTGTACCGTATCGTCCCCGGTTTCGCTGCCAACGCCGACACGATCCGGCTGACCAGTGATCCGGTAACCCTCGAACTGCCGGTCGGCCCGGACAAGCGCGGGTCCGCCTACGACGTGGTGGCCGGCTTCCAGCTCACTCCGGAGGAGCTGGCGCTGAACCGGCGGCGTGGCCCCCGCTAGGTCGGGCGAACTCGCGTGATGTTATTGCGCCGGCCGCGTCGCTCCGTCATGGTGGGAGCGTCCGCGCGTCCGGCGCGGGAGAGAGCGGGGCCGCAGTTGCTCCGCCGCCGAAGGCGCAACCGGCCCCCGGAAACGCTCAGGCAAGCGGGACCGCGCCGGGATCAGGGACCTCTGGAAAGCCGGGAGGCGTTCGCGCCTGACCGCACCGACGGAGTAAGGACACGCCCGGACCGGTCGTGATCCGAATCTCTCAGGTTCCGCGACAGAGGGGGGTCGAGGGGTCTCATCGAGCGAGTTCGATGAAGTCCCACCTCATGGCGTCAGCCGTGAGGCGACCTGAGCATGCGGAGCGGCCCGATGATCGAGAACGCCTTGCCTGACGACCCCTCGGCCGAAGCGCTCCGGGCGACGCCGCTCGACGCGCTGCACCGCTCCCTGGGTGCGCGGATGGTGCCGTTCGCCGGCTACGCGATGCCGGTCCAGTATCGCCCGGGCATCATCGCCGAGCACCTGCACTGCCGCGAGCGGGCAGCGCTGTTCGACGTCTCGCACATGGGGCAGCTCATAGTGGAAGGGGTCGGCGCGGCAGCGGCGCTGGAAAGCCTGGTGCCCGGCGATATCGCCGGGCTCCGCCCGGGCCGCCAACGCTACACGCTGTTCACCAACGAAGCCGGCGGCATTTTGGACGACCTGATGATCGCCCGGCTCGGCGAGGACCGCTTTCTCCTTATCGTCAACGCGAGCCGCAAGGCGGACGACCTGCTGCACCTGCAGACCTCGCTGCCCGAGGCGCTGCAGCCGAGCCTGCTCGAGGACCGCGCCCTGGTCGCGCTGCAGGGACCGCAGGCTGCCGCCGTCATGGCGCGGCTGGCGCCAGAAGTCAGCGCACTGGGGTTCATGGCGGTGCGCGAGACGGCGCTGGACGGGGTGCCCGCCGTCGTCAGCCGTTCGGGCTACACCGGGGAGGACGGGTTCGAGATCTCGGTGCCGGCCGAGCATGCGACGGCGCTTGCCGAACGGCTCCTGCGCGAGCCCGAGGTGCTGCCGGCCGGCCTCGGGGCGCGCGACTCGCTGCGCTTGGAGGCCGGACTGCCGCTGTTCGGCAGCGACATCGACGAGCTGACCACGCCGGTCGAGGCGGGGCTGACCTGGACCATCGGCAAGCGCCGCAAGATGGCGTGGGATTTTCCCGGCGCGCTTGCGATCCGCGACCAGCTCGAGAACGGCCCGCACCGGCATCGCGTCGGGCTACGGCCGGACGGGCGGACGCCGGCGCGTGCCGCGACGCTGATCGTCGCCGAGGACGGCACCGGCGCTGGCACGATCACCTCCGGCGGTTTCTCGCCGAGCCTCAAAGCGCCGATTGCGATGGGCTACGTGCGCAAGGACCTCGCCGCCGACGGCACCGCGCTGTTCCTGCAGGTCCGCGGCAATAGCCTGCCCGCCCGGGTGGTTCCGCTGCCCTTCGTTCACCATCGTTACGTTCGCTGAAGGAGAGTCGACGCATGCCCGAGCTGAACGCCGAGACCCGCTACACGCGCGACCACGAATGGGTGCGTCTTGACGGCGACGTCGTGACGGTCGGGATCACCGAGCACGCCCAGGAGGCACTGGGCGACGTGGTGTTCGTCGAGCTGCCGGAACCCGGGCGCGAGGTCGAGGCGAACGAGGCCTGCGCCGTGGTCGAAAGCGTCAAGGCGGCGAGCGACGTCTACGCCCCCATCGCCGGGCGGGTGGCCGAGACGAACCAAGCGATCGTGGACGACCCGTCGTTGGTCAACCGCGACGCGGCGGGCGAGGGATGGTTTTTCCAGCTCACCGACATCGACGAAGCGGAGTTCGCCACGTTGCTGGACCAGGATGCCTACGAAGCCTACGTGGAGACACTCTGAGAATGGACGCCTTGGCCGAATTGGCGAGCCTGGAGGCGCGGGACGCTTTTGTCGCCCGCCACATCGGCCCGTCCGAGGCCGATATCGCTGCCATGCTGCGGGTCGTCGGCGCCGCGTCGCTGCAGGACCTCGCGGCCAAGACGGTGCCGGACGACATCCGCAACGACCGGCCTCTCGATCTGCCGCCGGCGATCGACGAGGCGGGCGTGGTCGCCGAGTTGCAGGCGCTCGCCGCCCGCAACACGCCGATAAAATCGCTGATCGGGCTCGGCTACCACGGCACCCACACACCGCCGGTGATCCAACGCAACGTGCTGGAGAATCCCGGCTGGTACACCGCCTACACCCCTTACCAAGCCGAGATCTCGCAGGGGCGGCTGGAGGCGTTGCTCAACTTCCAGACCATGATCTGCGAACTCACCGCGATGCAGATCGCCAACGCTTCGCTGCTCGACGAGGCGACCGCGGCGGCCGAGGCGGTGGCGATGGCGCACGCGATCGGTAAGGCGAAGTCCGACGCGATCGCCGTCTGCCGCGACGTCCATCCGCAGACCCGCGCGGTGCTGCAGACCCGGGCCCGCCCGCTCGGCTGGACCCTGGTGGATTTCGAGCCCGGCGACCTTGCCGCTATCGGCGCCGCCAATCCGTTCGCCGTGCTGCTCCAGTACCCCGGCACGACCGGCGCTATCCGATCGCTCGACGAGGAGATCAATGCCGCGCACGAGGCGGGGGCGCTGGCCGTCGTCGCGGCCGACCTGCTGGCATTGGCGGCGCTTACACCGCCCGGCGAGATGGGCGCCGACGTCGTCGTCGGCTCGGCGCAGCGGTTCGGCGTGCCGATCGGGTTCGGCGGACCGCACGCCGGCTTCTTCGCCACCCGCGACGCCTTCCGTCGCGCCATGCCGGGCCGGCTCGTCGGGGTCAGCGTCGATGCCGCCGGGCAGCCGGCGATGCGCCTCGCGTTGCAGACCCGCGAGCAGCACATCCGGCGGGAGAAGGCGACCTCCAACATCTGCACCGCGCAGGTGCTGCTCGCCGTCATTGCGGCAATGTACGCGGTCTGGCATGGACCGGACGGGCTGCGCCGCATCGCGCGTCGGGTGAACCTGCAGGCCCGGCTGCTGGCCGACTGCGCCCTCCGCGCCGGCCTTCGGCTGCGCGACGATGCGTTCTTCGACACCATTGCGATCGAGACGGACGAGGCCGAGGCGCTGATGGACCGGGCGCTCGCCGCCGGGTTCAACCTCCGCCGCATCGACGCGGGCTGCGTCGGCATCGCGCTCGACGAGACCGTCACGCGCGATGACCTCGAAAAGCTTGCCTCCGTGCTTGGCTCGCCGCTCGGCGCGGCCCCGCCGAGCCTGCCGGCCCCCTTGCTGCGCACGCAGGGTTTCCTCGAGCAACCGGTGTTCGGCACCCATCGCGCCGAGCACGAGATGCTGCGCTACCTCAAGCGGCTGGAGGACAAGGACATTGCGCTGAACCGCAGCATGATCCCGCTCGGTTCCTGCACGATGAAGCTGAACGCCACGGCCGAGATGATGTCCATCACCCTGCCGGGCTTTGCCGACATCCACCCGTTCGCGCCGCCCGACCAGACCGAAGGCTACGCGACGCTCATCACCCGGCTGGCGGAGTGGCTACAGGCGATCACCGGGTTCGCCGCGGTGTCGCTGCAGCCGAATGCCGGCTCCCAGGGCGAGTATGCCGGGCTGCTGGCGATCCGCGCCTACCAAGCGTCGCGTGGCCAGGGACAGCGCGACGTCTGTCTGATTCCGTCGAGCGCGCACGGCACCAACCCGGCCAGCGCCGTCATGGCCGGGTTGCGGGTCGTGGTGGTGGGCTGCGATCGGGACGGCAACATCGATCTCGCCGATCTGCGGGAAAGAGCCGAGCAGCACGCCGACCGGCTGGCCGCGCTGATGGTGACGTTTCCGAGTACGCATGGCGTGTTCGAGGCGGAGATCCGCGACATCTGCGCGGTCGTCCACGAGCACGGCGGGCAGGTCTACATGGACGGCGCCAACATGAACGCGCAGGTCGGCCTGACCGGCCCGGCCGCGATCGGCGCCGACGTGTGCCATCTCAACCTGCACAAGACGTTCTGCATCCCGCACGGCGGCGGCGGTCCCGGCGTCGGCCCGATCGGCGTCGCGGCGCACCTCGCCCCGTTCCTGCCGAACCATCCGCTGCGTGCCGATGCGGGGCCGGCGACCGGCATCGGTCCGGTCGCGGCGGCGCCGTTCGGCAGCGCCCTCATCCTGCCGATCAGCTACGCCTATATCCGGATGATGGGGCCGGCCGGGCTGACGCGCGCGACCGAGGTCGCGATCCTCAGCGCCAACTACGTCGCTGCCCGGCTCCGCGAGCACTACCCGGTGCTCTACGCCGGCGCCGGCGGGCTGGTGGCGCACGAGTGCATCGTCGACTGTCGCGGCTTCCAGCAGGAGGCCGGGGTGACGGTGGAGGACATCGCCAAGCGCCTGCAGGATTACGGCTTCCATGCGCCGACGATGTCGTGGCCGGTCGCCGGCACCCTGATGATCGAGCCCACCGAGAGCGAGGCGCGGGCCGAACTCGACCGGTTCTGTGAGGCGATGATCGCAATCCGACGCGAGATCGCCGATATCGGCGCGGGCCGGTTCGACCGGGCGGACAACCCGCTGAAAGGGGCGCCGCACACCGCCGCCGAGGTGACGGCCGACGGGTGGAGCCGGCCCTACTCGCGCCAGGTCGCCGCCTTTCCGCTGCCCTGGGTGGCGACGGCCAAATACTGGCCGCCGGTCAAGCGCGTCGACAACGTGTACGGCGACCGCAACCTGGTCTGCACCTGCCCGCCTGTCGAAGAATACGCGCAAGCGGCGGAGTGACGGCGGCGCCTCACCGTTTCGCGCAATCGCGTCGCGCAACGCGGACCCGGGCTGGCCGTTGCTGGCCGGTACCATAGGGAGAGCACGATCGCTTGGAGACCGGGGTTGCGGTAGCGGTGCTGTGCGTTCCTGTGTTGGGCGTCGGAGCCCAGTGGCTGGCCTGGCGCCTGCGGCTGCCGGCCATCGTGCTGCTGTTTGCCGCCGGGTTGCTGGTCGGGCCCGGTTTCCAGGTGCTGCATCCGTCGCACGATTTCCCGCTGCTCAAGCCGCTGATCGGGCTGGCGGTTGCCATCATCGTATTCGAGGGTGGCCTGGCGCTCGATTTTCGCGAACTGCGCGCGTCCGGCGAGGGCGTGCTGCGGCTGACCACGCTCGCCTTGCCGTGCAATTTCCTGCTTGGGGCGCTGGCGGCACACTGGCTGGGCGGGCTTGGCTGGTCGGCTGCCGTGCTGTTCGGCGCGATCACCGTGGTTACCGGGCCCACCGTGGTGCTGCCGCTGCTGCGTCACGCCAGACTCGAGCCGCGCGCCGCCGCCTTCCTGAGATGGGAGGCGATCGTCAACGACCCGATCGGCGCCATGCTGGCAACCATCGTCCTGCAGATCCTCCTCGTCGGGGGCGCCGGGACCGTCTCATCGGCCGGCGAGCTGACGCTGCGGCTGATCGGCTCGCTCGCGCTTGCCGTCGGGCTCGGGTTCGGGGCCGGGCTGCTGGTCCGCTTCGGCTTTGTCCGGGACGAGGTGCCGGAAGTGCTGAAGGTGCCGATCCTGCTGGCGCTGGCACTCGGGGTCTACGCGCTCTCCAACCTCGCGATGAACGAGGCCGGCCTGATGGCGGCGACCGTCTTCGGGGTCGCGGTCGCCAACCTTCACGTGCCCGGCCTCGGCGAACTGCGCCGGTTCAAGGAGGCGCTGGTCGTATTGCTTGTCGCGACGCTGTTCATCACCCTTACGGCCGACCTCGATCGCACGGTTCTGCTGAGCCTGGATTGGCGTCTGTTGGCGCTTACGGCGGCGATGCTGCTGCTGGTGCGACCTGCTGCCATCCTGCTCGCAACCTTGCGGAGCGGACTGACCGGGCCGGAGCGGGTACTGTGTGCCTGGATCGCGCCGCGCGGGATCGTCGCCGCGGCGGTCGCCGGCATTGCCGGATTGCAGTTGCAGGGCGCCGGTCATCCCGGGGCGGACCGGATCATGCCGGCGGTGTTCGCGCTGATCGCCGCGACGATGGTGCTGCACGGTTTCTCGCTGCGTCCGCTGGCCAGCCGTCTGGGCCTCGCCCTCGGACGCGCGCCGGCGCTTGGGATCGTCGGGGCCTCGCCTTGGGCAACCGACATGGCGGCCGCGCTCGCCGAGATGGGCGTGCCCGTCGTGCTGGTCGACACCTTTCCGGGCGCGCTGGAGGCGGCGCGGCGGCAGCGACTGGGCGTCATACAGGCCGAGATCCTGTCGCAGCATGGCGAGGAGGAACTGGCCGGCCGGGCCGTCGATTACCTGCTCGGCGCTACGCCCGACGTGATCTACAACGGACTGGTCTGTGCCCGGCTCGGCCCCGAACTGGGGCGGCAGCGGGTATTTCAGCTGCCGCCGCCCGGTGGACGCCTCGATCTGCGGCGCGACCTCGGCCGCGATTTGCGCGGCCTGGTGTTCGGCAACGCACGGCTCGACTACGACGAATACGAGCGCCGGTTCGCTGCCGGGTGGCGCTTCACCTCGCAGCCTTCGCCGGAAGCGGTGCCGCTGATGGCTGTCCGCCGCAATGGCAATCTCGTCATGGCCTCGCCCGAACACGGGTTGGAGCTGCCGACCGAAGCCGGAACCAGCACTCTGTATTTCGCGCCGACCTGAGCCGTCCGACCACATCGCCTGACGCCCGCCCGCTCGGGAACAAGGCCGGCTATTCGTCCGCGAACAGTTCCTTGAGCGTCGTCGGGCAGGTGGCCGGTCGCCGTCATGGGCTGCATGGCACTCCCATTGCAAGGGAGCGAAACCGCCTCGGCAAGGAGCGCTTGCTCGCCGGCAAGCAGGGAGAAGAGCCGCGATGTCGTCGAACAGCCAGCAGGTGCCGACCCTCGCCATCGCCGGTGCGGACCCGAAACTCTACAACCACGACCTCGCGCCGACCGCGCCCGAGGGCCGGACCTGGGGCGTGTTCAGCCTGTTCGCGATGTGGATGTCCGACGTACACTCCGTCGGCGGCTACACCTTCGCCGCGAGCTTGTTTTTCCTCGGCCTGACCGGCTGGCAGGTGCTGATCTCGATGGTCGTCGGCATCACCGCCGTCTATTTCCTGATGAACCTGATTGGTCGGCCGTCGCTGCGCTACGGCATCCCCTATCCCGTGGTCGCCCGCATCTCCTTCGGCGTCATGGGGGCCAATCTCGCCGCCACGGTGCGTGGCGTGGTCGGCATCGTCTGGTACGGTGTGCAGACCTATTTCGCCTCGAAGGCGGTCCAGGTGCTCGTCCTCACCCTGGCCCCGTCGGCCGCCGGGCTCACCCACAACAGCATCCTCGGCCTGTCCACGCTCTCCTGGCTGAGCTTCCTGTTCATGTGGCTGTTTCAGCTCCTCATCTTCCTGAGCGGCATGGAGCGCATCCGCCGCTTCATCGATTTCTGCGGCCCCGCGGTCTACGTCGTGATGTTCGCGCTCGCGATCTGGGTCTTGTGGCAGACCGGCTTCTCCAGCCTGTCGTTGCAACTCAGCCCGCCGGCGGCCTCGGCAGGCGCCACCATTGGCGTGATGGCGAATGCGGCCATGCTGATCGTCGCCTACTTCGCGGCCCTGCTGCTCAATTTCGGCGACTTCGCCCGCTTCGGGAAAAGCGAGGCGGCCATGCGGCGGGGCAATTTCCTCGGCCTGCCGGTGAACTTTCTGGTCTTCTCCATCATCACCGTGATCGTGACCGCCGGCACCCTGAAAGTGTTCGGGCAGGCGATCATGGACCCGGTGCTGATCGTCGAGCGCATCGGCAACCCGGTCGTCGTCATCATCGGCTCGGTGACGTTCATCGTCGCGACGATGGGCATCAACATCGTCGCCAACTTCGTCTCGCCTGCCTACGACATCGCCAACCTCTACCCCGAGCGCATCAACTTCAGGCTGGGCGGCCTGATCACCTCGATCCTGTCGGTGCTGGTCTGCCCCTGGCTGTTCGTCGCGAGCCCGCACGCCATCACCCTGTTCGTCAGCATCTTCGGTTCCGTGCTGGGACCGATGTTCGGGATCATCGTCGCCGATTATTACCTCGTGAAGCGCCAGACGGTGGTGCTCGAGGATCTTTACTCTATGTCGCCGGCCGGCGCCTTCCACTACGACGGCGGCTGGAACCGCAAGGCGCTCGTCGCCCTGGCATTGGCCGGCACCCTGTCGATCGGGCTGGCCCTGCTCGGCGCCTACGGAGTGATCTTCAACGTCGGCGACTGGGGCTGGCTGATCGGGGCAGCGGCCGGCGCGCTGGTCTATCGCGCCCTGAGCGGGCAAGGCAGCCCGGCGGTGGCGCTGCCGGCGGGAGAGTGAGAGGGCACACCCGGAGGCGCGCCCGGGACGGAGGGCAGCATCGACCTTTGCGCGCTCGCTAAATCCTTGCCCCGCGTCGGGCGCGAGGTTAGCTCTCCGCTGCGAGCATTTCAGCCTGAGGAGCGGGAAGCATGAGCTACAGGGTCGCGGTCGTCGGTGCCACCGGGGCGGTCGGGCGCGAGATCCTAAAAACCCTGGCCGAGCGCAATTTCCCGGTCAAGGAAGTGGCGGCGGTCGCGTCCGGCCGGTCGGCGAACAGCGAAGTATCGTTCGGCGACAACGCCGTGCTCCGGGTCAAGGGCCTCGACAGCTTCGATTTCGCGGGCTGGGACATCGGGCTGTTCAGCCCGGGCGCGACGGTATCGGCGGTCCACGCCCCGCGTGCGGCGGCAGCCGGTTGCGTGGTGATCGACAACACCAGCCAGTTCCGCATGGAGCACGACGTCCCGCTCGTCGTGCCGGAGGTCAACCCGCAGGCGCTGGAAAAATTCTCCCGGCGCAACATCGTTGCCAACCCCAATTGCAGCACCATCCAGATGGTGGTGGCGCTGAAGCCGCTGCACGACCGGTTCCGCATCCGGCGCGTCGTCGTCGCCACCTACCAGTCGGTCTCCGGTGCCGGCAAGGAGGGCATGGACGAGCTGTTCAACCAGACCAAGGCCGCCTTCGTGCATGACCCGGTCAAGCCCGAGCAGTTCACCAAGGAGATCGCATTCAACTGCATCCCCCATATCGACAAGTTCCTTGAGGACGGGTCGACCAAGGAGGAGTGGAAGATGGCGGTCGAGACCCGGAAAATCCTCGACCCCGACATCCAGGTGATGGCGACCTGCGTCCGCGTGCCGGTGTTCATCGGCCACGCCGAGGCGGTGAACGTGGAGTTCGAGCAGTCGGTGACGGTGGGCGAGGCGCGCGCCCTGCTGCGCGACGCCCCCGGCGTCACGGTGATCGATCAGCGCGAGGACGGCGGCTATATCACCCCGGCCGAGTGCGCCGGCGAGGATGCGGTGTTCGTCAGCCGGCTGCGCAAGGACCCGACCGTCGCCAACGGGCTGGCGTTCTGGTGCGTCTCCGACAATCTGCGCAAGGGGGCGGCGCTGAACGCGGTGCAGATCGCCGAAGCCCTCGTCTCCCAGCGGCTGCTCACGCGCAAGGCGGCCTGACCGCCGAGCCGCGCGCGACTAAGCCGCGGCTGCCGCCTCCGCGGGAGCGTTGCGTGCCGCTTCGACGCAGGCGGTCACGGCATCGCGCAGCGAGCTGGCGTAGTGATCGGCACTCACCGCGGCACGCAGCCGCTCGTCGCGCATCACCGGCTCGTCCGCGGGCCAGAGTCCCACCAGCACCTGGGCCCCGGGGATGCGTTGACGCACCCGACGCAAAAGGTAGCGCAGGTGCGAGGGCGTGCCGGACAGCTCGATGTAGCAAATGCACACCATCGCCACGCCGCTGGTGTCGAGCGCGCCGAGGCCCGTGCGCGAGAACGCGCCGAACGGCTCGGCCCGCGCCTGCAGTCCGTGCTTGCCGAGCAACTGCGCCAGCATCCCCGCCGCGGCCTCGTCGAGCGGTCCCCGCCCGGCGACGCACATCACCGGCGTCGGACCCTGCCACGCGGGGGCGAGCGCATCGGCGGGCGGCACCTCCGCAGCGGGTGCCGGTTCGCTCGGCAGCGCACGTTCTGCGGGCGGCGGCGCGGCCGGCCCGTCATCCCCGGCGCCGGGCGACGGATCGACGTCGTCGTGGGTGTCGAGGTCTTCCATCAGACCCGCCATCGCGTGCTTGATCCGCTCGACCTGCTCCGGCGCCAGCACCCCTCGCGCGATGTCGTGCGCGGCCAGCCGCAGGCCCTTCACGGCGACCTCGTCGTAATAGGACGAGAGTGCGCGGTCGCGCAGCAGCAACTCGGCGTAGTCGATCGCCTCGTCCGGGTCACCGGCCAGCATACGTTGATAGAAGCTCTCGGCGGGCGTGAGCGCCGGCCGGTCGCCGAGCAGGACGTCGAGGAACTCCAGCCGGTCCACGTGTCGGCCGAGTACGACCAGGCACAGGGTGAGCGGCGTCGATATGATCAGGCCGATCGGTCCCCACAGCCAAGTCCAGAAGATCGCCGCCACCACCACCGAGAACGGCGACAGTCCGGTGCTGTGCCCATACAGCATTGGCTCGACCACTTGGCCCATCAGCGGCTCGGCGATGACGAACAGGACGATGGTCCAGATCACGGTCGACCAGCCCGGGTCCACTGCGGCCGCGAGGGCGACGGGAAAGGCGGCGGCCAGCGGCGAGCCGATGTAGGGGACGAATCGCATGAGCGCGGCGATCACGCCCCACACCACCGCGCTTGGCACCCCGATGGCAAAGAGCCCGACCGCGATGATGCAGCCGAACGCCGTATTGATGGCGACCTGGAACAGGAAATACCTGCTGAGCCTCCGTGCCGCGTCGTCCATCGCGGTGGTGGTCCGGTGCAGGTCGCGCGAGCCGAACAGCCGGATCATCCGATCGCGCAGATCCTCCTGTTGCAACAGGATGAACACCGAGACGATGACGACGATGGCCAGGGTGGCGAGCGGGCTCAAAATCGGGGCGAGATAGCGCTGGGCCAGCTCGAGTTGCGACGGCGTGGGCTGATGCACTTCCACCGGCACCGGGGCGGGCGGCCGGTTCGCACTTCCGCCGTCGCCGGAGGCCGGCGCCGGCTTGGCGCCGGGCAACTCGTTGGCGCGCTCGAGCTGGGTGCCAAGCCGGGTCATCATCTGCGCCATCCGATCGGTGGTGGCGTGCTGCAAAGTCTGGATCTTGGTCTCGATCGTCGCCTGGTAGCGGGGGAAATCCGCCGCCAGGGAGGCGATCTGCAGCCCGATGAGCCCGCCCAGGGTCAGGATGATGCCGACCGCCGCGATCACGGCGATCAGCGCCGCCGGTGCCCTCGGAAGGTGAGCCGCGCGCAGCAGCGAGACCAGGGGCGCCAGCACAAAACTCAGCAGAACGGCCAGCGTGACCGGGATCAGCACCTCGCGGGCCAGATAGAGCGCCGCGATCACCACGACCGAGACCGCCAAGGTGAGCAGCGCGTTCACGCCGGGCAGCTCCGGTGCCGCGACCTGGGCGCGAGAAGGTGGGGGCTGGTCCGACATCCGGCGGTATCCTTCGGGTGTGCGTCATGAACGCGTCGCGGCAACGAATGATCCCTTCGCAACAGAGCGTGTAAAGTCCTCCTTGGATACTCCTAATGGTTGAATTAGCCGAAAGCGCTGGGCACATTGCCGGCCCGCCGTGGGGCAGAAAGGGAAGGACATGCTCGACGTGCCGGTCTCGCCCGAGACCGTCCTGCGCGAGGTGCAGGATCAGTTGGGAGACGAGCCGCTTTCCCTTGCTGGCCTGTTCCAGGCGGGCGAGCGGCTGGCCAACGCCGCCCCATTGCTGCGCCGGGATGGCGAAGTGGCATGTCAGCGGATCGCGGTGCTGGGGGCGGCCACTACCGACTATCTCAGCCGGGCGATCGCCTGCGGCGTCGCCCAGGAGGGCGTGTTCCCGGTCATCCACCAGACCCCGTTCGGAACCTACGTTCAGGAGGCGCTGAACCCGGCATCCGGCCTGCACGCCTTCGCACCGGACTTGGCGGTGATCGCGCCTGAAGCACGCGACCTGACGGACGGACT
This sequence comes from uncultured Alphaproteobacteria bacterium, assembly GCA_963719345.1. GTDB lineage: Bacteria > Pseudomonadota > Alphaproteobacteria > Acetobacterales > Acetobacteraceae > CAVRCA01. The sequence continues at coordinate 784,372 of CAVRCA010000001.1, read as the reverse complement.
GGCAATCGGCGCGACGGCCGCCGAGGTGGCCGAGGCCGTGCGGGCGCGTGCCGGCACGTTTGAGCGTATTTGGGATTCGCTGGCGGCCCGCGGCTGCCGCATCGTGCAGCACCTGCTTGTTCCTCCCGTCGAGCGGTTCGCGGGTGTCGCCGAACGCCTCACGCCGGCCTCGCCGACCAATTTGATACGCCATCTGAACGACGCCTTGCTGGCGGCGGGGCGCGGCCGCGTGCAGTTCGTTGATCTCGAGCGGCTGGCGGCGAACGTCGGCACCCGGCGCTGGGCGGCCGGCGGTTTCTGGTACGGGCGCGACTCGGCTTCGACCAGCGGTTCCTGCCCGACTACCTGCCTGCCTTCCGAGGCGCCTGGCGCGCCGCCAACGCGCGGGCGAAGAAGGCGCTTGTCGTCGATCTCGACAACACGCTGTGGGGCGGCGTGATCGGCGATGACGGCGTGGAGGGGCTGCTGCTCGGAACCGGCTCGCCCGAGGGCGAAGCTTTTGCCGATTGGCAGCGCTACATCGCAGCGCTGGGCGCCCGCGGCGTCGTGCTCGCCGTGTGCAGCAAGAACGCGCCCGAGATCGCGGCCGCCGGCTTCGACCATGCCGGCGCGGTGCTGCGCCGGGCCGATTTCGCCGCCTTTGAGTGCTCGTGGGCCGACAAGGCGCAGGGACTTCGGCGCGTTGCCAAGGACCTGAACCTCGGCCTCGACGCCCTCGTGTTCGCCGACGACAATCCGGCGGAATGCGCACTGGTCCGGGCGGCGCTGCCCGAGGTCGCCACCGTCGAGCTCGGCCCCGATCCCGCACAATTCCCCGCGCGGCTCGACGCGGGTCACTGGTTCGACATGGCCGACCTCACCACGGAGGATTTCGGGCGCGGCCGGGCCTATATCGCCCGCGCCCGCGCTGCCGAGGCGGCGAGCGAGGCGACCGACCTCGGCAGCTACCTTGCCGGACTCGCGATGGTCGGCCGGCTTGGTCGCCCGCTGGAGGCCGACATTCCCCGGCTGGCGCAGCTCGAACAAAAGACCAACCAGTTCAATTTGACGACCCGGCGCTACTCGGAGGACGCGATCCGGAGCCTGCTTGCGCGTGACGATGTGGTCGTGCTCGCGTTCCGGCTTGCCGACCGGTTCGGTGACCAAGGCCTGACCTCGACGCTGATCGCCGTGCAGGAAGATGCGACGTTGCGCATCGACAGCTGGCTGATGAGCTGCCGGATTTTTTCGCGCACCGCCGAGGAGTTCATTCTGCTGGGCCTGCTCGACATCGCCGCAACACGCGGGGTGACCCGGCTGGTCGGCGAGTTCCGACCCACGCCGAAGAACGCCGTGGTGGCCGAGCTCTATCCCCGGCTGGGGTTCACGGCGATCCAGGGGGGCGCGCGCTGGGCGCTCCCGGTCGGCAGGACGCCACTTGACCGGCTGATGACGCACGTCGCCAAGTCGGGCTGAGACCTCGCCGATGCTGGAAACGGATTGGTCCGAGCAGGCTGTTGTCTCCGCCGACCCGGTGATCCGCTGCGTCGTTGACCGCCGGGTGCGGGCGAGCCGGGTCGACGGCCGCCTCGACCTCCATCTGATGGGTCGCGTCGTGTCCAGCAGTCCGCTTCGCGATGTCGCTCTGCGCGACGAGACCGGCCGGCGGTGCCGCATCATCTCCGGCGGGTATCAGCCGCGGACCGAATGCGGTTTCCACTTCATCCTGGCGTATCTGCAGGAGACGGCGCCGCAACGACGCGCGCTCGAGCTGGTGGCCCGCACCCGCGACGGGCGCGCCCATTACGAGAGGCTGACCTTGCTGGTCGAGCCTGATGGCGTGATTGCCATCGACGGTCGCCCGGTCAGCGACGTCGCCGCCTGCGATGCCGGGCCGGCCGGCGTCGGCGCCCTTCCGCCGATCCACGTCTATGCCGAATACGCAACACTCGCGCCGTCCGGCGAGCTTGCCGTGAGTGGCTGGGCCGTCTCGCTCACCCCAGTGGTCGCCGTGCTGATCCTGGGCGGCGAACAGCGGATCGGCTTCGCACGGCTTGCCTTGCCGCGCGACGACGTGGCCGGCGTGCATCCCTTCTATCCGAACGCCGCCCGCTCAGGCTTCGCATTTTCCGGCTTCGCGGAGGCGGATCTCGGCGGCGTCGAGCGGATCACCGTGCAGACCCTTGCCGTCGACGGCGTGCTGTACGAGGTGGACGTGCCGATCCACTGCACCGGCAGGCCCGCTGCCGTCGCCCATACGGAGACCGCAGCCGAGCAGCAGATTCACTTGCATCTCGACGAGGTGACGCTGTCGGATTCGGGCACCCTCGACGCCCATGGCTGGGTGGTGTGCGAGGTCGGGGTCGGGCCGGTCACGGTGACGCTCGACGGGATCGATCTCGGCGCGGCGCAACTCGGCCTGGAGCGGCCGGATGTGGGCCGCCGGTTCCCGCATCTGCCGTTCGCCCGCCTCGGTGGGTTCCGCTGTCGTCACGAGGGGCTGCCGCTCGCGCCCGGCGAGCAGCACGTTCTGCGCGTCGCCACCCGGAACGGCCTGAAGCAGCCCGCCGAGCTCGTGCGGTCGGTCACGGTCACGTCCGCAATGGAGGCTCCGCCGGCAACGCGGGAAACCGAGGACTTCCGCCTCGAACTCGACACGCCGCGCGTCACCGAGGGCGTGGCGCTCGAGCCGGTGACGACGCGGCTCTCCATCGGCGGCTGGGCGCTCGCCCGGTCCGGCGTCCAGCACATCCGCGTCGTGATCGACGGCGAACCGGCCGGTGGCGCGCATCATGGCTCGCCGCGACCGGATGTTGCCGCCGCGCTGCCCGACTGGCCCGACGCGCTGCACAGTGGCTACATCTTCAATTGTCCGCCGCGCCTGCTCAAGGAGGGGCGGCACGAGGCCGTGGTGACCGTGGTCTCCCGCCAGGGAAATGAGTACGCGACGCGCTTCACCTTCACCGTCCGCAAGCCCGCCGACGCGGAGGAACTGCTCGGCATCCGCCGCCACTACCCGCGCGCCGAGCAGGATCTTCAGATGGACCTGTTGTCCAGGCTCGCGTGGCGTCCGGAGTTTCAGCTGCTGCTGCCGGTGCGCGAAGCGGCCGAGCTCAGCGAAATCGACGCCACGCTCGACGGCCTGTTGCGACAAGGCTGGGCGGATTGGCGGCTTCTGCTGCTCACCGGGAGCGAGGTATGCGCCGCCCTTGGCCGCGCTTGGTTGCAGGACGCCGCCCCGGAGCGTGCGATCCGGATGCAGATCGTCGGCCCCGGCGCGGCGCTCGACCGCGCCTTCGAGGCCGCCCGGCCGGCGACCCTGTTCGCCCTGATCGGACCCGGCGACCGGCTGGGTGCCGACGCCCTGGTCGAGATGGCGGTGGCGAGCGGCCTCGATCGGTCCGCCGAACTGTTCTACTGCGACGAGGTTCGGCGGAGCCCGGCGAGCGGCGAGCGCGAGCCGTTCTTCAAGCCCGGCTGGTCGCCGCACCTGCTGCTGTCGGCCAACTATGTGGGTCGCTTCTGGTGCGCCCGGCCGGAGTTGCTGCTGCGCGTCGGCGTCACCGCGCGCCAGCTGCTGGACGACGGTGAGTATGATCTGGTGCTGCGCTGCACGGAGGCGGCGCACGGCATCCACCATCTCGCACGCCTGTTGTGCCAGCGCGGACCGGTAGAGGAGCCGGAAGCCAGCGAACGCGCGGCGCTGGCATCCGCCGCAACGCGCCGGCGATTGCCGGTGTCGGTCGTGCCGGGCCGCTTGCCGCACAGCTATCGCCTGCGCCGCACCGAGCCCGTGCCCGGCCTCGTCTCCGTCATCATCCCGACCTGTGCGTCGCAGGAGCGCGTCCGCAGGTGCATCGAGACGGTCCGCGCCAGCGTGGAAGCCGGGCGGGTGGAGATCATCTGCATCGAAAACATCCCGCCGGCGCGGGCGCAGTGGCGGGAGTGGCTGACCGAGAACGTCGATCGCATCGTCAGTACGGACGGTGCGTTCAACTGGTCGCGCTTCAACAACCTTGCCGCGCGCAAGGCGAGCGGGGAATTTCTGCTGTTCCTCAACGACGACGTCGAGATCACCCGTCTCGACTGGCTGGATGCGATGCTTGAGCAGGCCGCGCTGCCCGGTGTCGGCGTGGTGGGTCCGCAGCTGCTGTATCCCGACGGGCGGGTGCAGCATGCCGGCATGTTTCTCTCCCGTCCAGGACTGGCGCGGCATGCGTTTCGACTGGCGGCGGCGGAACAGCCCGGCTATTTCGGGCTCGCGCTGACGACGCGCAACGTGATCGCGGTGACCGGCGCGTGCCTGATGGTCCGTCGCGCGCTCTTCGAGCGCCTGGGTGGGTTCGATGAGGCGCACGAGATCATCAACAACGACCTCGACTTCTGCCTGCGCGTCCACGAGGCGGGATACGCGACCGTCTACACGCCTCACGCATCCCTGCTGCACCACGAACGGGCGAGCCGTGACGGTCTGCCGGAGGCGTTCAATTCCGACCGCTTCGAGCGCCGGTGGCAACGGATTTTTTTCCACGGTGATCCGTTCTTCAATCCGCACCTCAGCCGCAATCTGGATGAGTACGCGCCCGAGGAGGAACCGACGCAGCGGGTCTGCGCCGGACATCCGCTGTTCGCCCGCGACGAGATTCGGCGCATCCTGGCAGTGAAGCTCGACCATATCGGCGATTTCCTGACCGCCGTGCCGGCGCTGCACCGGTTGCGCGCGCTGTTTCCCGCCGCCCAAATCACTCTGCTGGGCAGCCAGGGCATTCGCGACCTGGCGCTCGCGACTGGCGGGATCGCCGATTTCGTGGACTTCGAGTTCTTCCATGCCCGTTCGGGCCTCGGACAACGCGACCTCGCCCCGCAGGATTTGGCCGTCTTGCAGGCACGACTTGCGCCCGAGCGCTTCGACCTGGCAATCGACCTGCGCAAGCACCTCGATACGCGCGAGGTGTTGCAAGCGACCGGCGCGCGATATCTTGTCGGCTTCGATCAGCTCGGCCGGTTTCCGTGGCTCGACGTCGCTCTCGAGTGGGAGGGCGACCGCGCGATGCAGGCCAAGCGCGGCCACGTCGGCGACGACCTGGTTAATCTGGTCGAGGCGGTGGCAACCGCGAGTCAGCCCGACCGGAACGTGCTCGTGCCGTTGCCACCTCGACGCGGTCGCTCGCTCCGCTTCCTGTCCCGCCGTGCCCGCCGGTTCTTCGACCGGCCAGTGGTGTGCGTCCATCCCGGTGTCGGCAACGTCATGCGGCAGTGGCCCATCGAGCACTATCTTCGGCTTGTCGAGAGACTGACCGTCGAGGCAGGCACGCGCGTCCTCTTGATCGGCGCCCGCGACGAGCGGGAGCTTGGGGAACGGATCGTGGCCGGAGTGAGCGATCCGGCTTCGGTGCTGTCGGTGGTGGGGGAGACCTCGCTTGCAGACCTCCCCGCCCTGCTTGCCGCCTGCGTGCTGTTCGTCGGCAACAACAGCGGGCCCAAGCACATCGCGGCGGCGTGCGGCGTGCCGACCGTCGGCATCCATTCCGGCGTGGTGGACGCGAGCGAGTGGGCGCCCGTGGGTCCACGCGCCGTCGTGGTTCGGCGCAGCATGGCGTGCAGCCCGTGCTATCTGGCGCGGGCGGAGGATTGCCACCGCGATCTCGCCTGCCTGCACGGGCTTGAGCCGGCTGCCGTCTACGCCGTCTGCGAGCGGCTGTTGGCCGGTGCCGGGGTCGGGCCGGCCGTGTCGGCGCCGTGCTGAAGCCGTCCTCCGCCCGACATGTCTTGTCGCTGACCGACCCGGCTCCGATCGCCTGGGCACTGTTCGATCCCGCCCTCTATTGCGCGCGCTATAGGCCCGCGATGGCGCCCGTCGCGGAGCGCGAGGCCGAAGCGCTCCTCGCCTACTACCTCGACGAAGGCTGCAAACAACGACACTCGCCGAGCCTGTTTTTTGACGAGCAGTGGTATCTCGCCCGCTATCCGGACATCGCCGCGGCGGTCGATCAGGGCCACTACGAGTTCGGGCTTCGATCATTACTGCCGCGACGGCTACGCCAAGCTTTCCCCGCACTGGCTGTTCGATGAGCGACAATACCGCGCCCGCTACCACGATCTCGCCGACGCGGTGTTCCCCGGAGGCGATTTCTTCAATGGCTACGACCATTATATCAGGCACGGCAGCAGGGAAGGGCGTATCGGTCATCTTCTGTTCGAACCCGCCCTGTATCGCTCCGCCCTGCCGGCCGAAGAGCAGCCCCATCTCGACGAGGGCGACGCGTTCGCGCATTGCCTTGCCCGGATTGAGGGCGGCGGAGCGGAGGTACGGGTGTCGCCGTTCTTCGACCCGGCATTCTATCGGCGCCGCCATTCGGCGCTGTGCGAGTCCGGAGAGTGGCGGTGGGCGCTCGAGCACTATCTTCGCAACGACACGCCGACCTGCTTCGATCCGCTCGCCGAGTTCTCCGAAGCCTTTTATCTGGCGCGCTACCCGGACGTGGCGGCGGCGGTTGCGGCGGGCCACCGGCGAAACGGGTATGATCACTATCTGACAGACGGCGCCCGCGAGATGCGCACGCCGCATCCCGCAATGGATCTCGCCTGGTATGTCGGCGCCTATCCCGAGATATGCGACGATCTGCGGTGCGGTCGTGCAACCGACGCCTTCGACCACTATCTCCGTATCGGAGCGGCACGCGGATGGGCCGCCGCGCCCCCGGCGGAGTGCGCCGTAGAGGAGCCGGGCGGCCGCACGCTGTTCCGTATGCGGGCAAGGTCGTTGCTGCCGGTCTGGGGCCGGACAGCGCTCGATTTCACGCTGGGCGGACCGCCCGCGCTCAGCGTCATCATGGTGGTGCATGGGCAGTTTGCGCTGACGATGATGGCGCTCGCCTCGCTGCGCGCCAATTTCGCGGGACCGATCGAGCTCGTTCTCGTCGACTCCGGCTCGGCCGACGAGACGCGGCGGATCACGCGCTATGTGCGCGGCGCCCGGCTGTTGCGGTTCGACAGCAACATCGGGTTCGTGCGGGCCTGCAACGCAGCCTTGTCGGGCGTGACCGCGGACGCCGTGCTGTTCCTCAACAACGACGTCGAACTCGCACCCGGCGCGGTGGCGGTGGCGCTGCGTCGGATCGGCTCGGACAGCCGCATCGGCGCCGTCGGCGGAAAGGTGCTGCGCTCGCACGGCGTGCTGCAGGAAGCCGGCAGTATAGTTTGGCGAGACGGCGAGACAGCCGGCTATCTGCGCGACGCCTCGCCGCTGGCGCCGGAAGCCAACTTCGTGCGCGACGTGGATTTCTGCTCGGCCGTGTTCCTGCTGGTGCGTGCCAGCCTGCTCGCCTCGCTTGGCGGCTTCGACGTGGCGTTCTCCCCCGCCTATTGCGAGGATGTGGACCTTTGCGTCCGGATTGCGCAGGCCGGCTTTCGCGTCGTCTTCGATCCGGCGATCGTCGTTCACCATCTCGAACACGGCAGCTCGTCGACGCGAGCGAGTGCCGAGGCGCAGATGGCGGCCGGCCACACCACTTTCGTTGCGCGGCACAACGCTTGGCTGGCGACACGACCGGAGGGCAGGGACGCGCTGCGGGCACGCTCGGCCGATCGGCGGCCGCACGTGCTGCTGATCGAAGACATGGTGCCGTTGCGCGCGCTCGGCTCGGGCTACGTGCGCTCCAACGACGTCGTCGCGGTGATGGCCGGAATGGGATTGCAGGTAACGGTGTTCCCCCTGCGACGACACGATGCCGACCTGGCCGCCGTGTACGCCGATTTCCCGGACACCATCGAGGTGATGCACGATCGCAGCCTGGATGATCTCGCCGATTTCCTGCGCGATCGCGCCGGTCTGTACGCGACGATCTGGGTGGTGCGCACGCACAACCTCGAGCGGGTTCTTGCAGCATTGCCGGAGCAGGGTGCGAAGCGGCCTCGGATCGTCCTCGACACCGAGGCGATCGCCGCCATGCGGGAAGCCAGTCGTCGGGCGTTGCGGGGTCAGCCGGACCTTGACTTAGCGAGCGCGATCCGGCGCGAGCTTGCCGGTGCGGAGCTTTGCGACGCACTGGCGGCCGTGACGTCACATGACGCGGCGGTGCTCCGCGATCTCGGCTTTGGGAACGTGCATGTGCTCGGCCATCTTCGGCCGGCCGTGCCGACGCCGGCCGCTTGGTCCGAGCGGGCCGGCCTGCTGTTCGTCGGCGCCATCCATGACGCCGACTCGCCGAACTATGACGCCCTCGACTGGTTCGTCAGCGAAGTGCTGCCCCTCATCGAGCGGGAACTCGGCTGGTGCACGCGCCTCACCGTTGCGGGTTACACTGCCGACGACGTTGACCTGACGCGGCTCGGGGCCAATTCCCGCATCACGTTGCAGGGCTGCGTCGCTGACACCCTGCCGCTCTACGCCGCGCATCGCGTGTTCGTGGCGCCCACACGCTTCGCGGCTGGAGTGCCATACAAGGTGCACGAGGCGGCGTCCTACGGCTTGCCGGTGGTCGCGACCGACCTGCTGCGCGGTCAACTTGGCTGGGACGACGGGCAGGAGATCGTCGCGGCTCCCGCCACCGACGCCGCCGCGTTTGCGGAAGCCGTGCTGTCGCTCTACCGGTCGGAGGCGCTCTGGACACGGGTGCGGGACGGCGCCCTGGCCCGGCTGCAGCACGAGTCCGTTCGCGAACGGTACGTCGACGCGATCCGGACCATCCTCGGCAGCAGCGCCGCATGACCGCAGCGTGTATGGTTGCGCGATGAACGATGCAGAGCTGCTCTCGCTTGCGGCCGATCTCGCCCGTCGTGCCGGAGCCGTCATCCTGGCGACTCGGGCGCGAGGCTTCGACGTACACGCCAAGTCGGACGACTCGCCGGTGACTGCCGCCGACCACGCGGCGGAAGCACTGATTCTCGAAGGACTGCGGGACGCGACGCCGGATCTGCCGGTAGTCGCCGAGGAGGAAATCGCCGGCGGCAAAATTGTCGAGGCGGCTCGGGCGTTCTGGCTCGTCGATCCGCTCGACGGCACGCGCGAGTTCAGCGCCGGTCAGAACGAGTTCACCGTCCAGATCGGGCTTATCCGCGACGGCCGGGCCGTGCTCGGCGTCGTCGGGGTGCCGGCGCTCGGTGAGATGTTCGGCGGAATAGTCGGCCAGGGTGCCTGGAAGCGGACCAGCGCCGGCGAACGGACGATCCGCGCCCGGGTGGCGCCCCCCGACGGACTGGCAGTGGTGGCCAGTCGCCATCACGCCAACGATGACCGGCTGCGGAGCTTTCTCGCCGGCCGCAAGGTCGCCTCGGTCGCCAACATCGGCTCGGGGTTGAAGCTCTGCCGAGTTGCCGAAGGCGCGGCCGATCTCTACCCCCGATTCGGTCCGACAATGGAGTGGGATACCGCCGGGCCGCAGGCGGTCCTCGAGGCCGCCGGCGGGTCCGTGCACACGTTGGAGGGGCCGCCTCTGGCCTACGGCAAGCCGGGCTGGGGCAACCCGCCCTTCATCGCCGAGGGGCGTCGGCCATAGTCGGTCGGCCGTAGCCAAGGGCGCCCGGCTGGACGGCGTGCCCGACACGCGGCATGGTTGCGCATCAAGGGGGAACATGGCGTCGGCCATGTCAGGTACAAGATGCGCGATTTTGCACCAGCCCGGTCTAATGTCGCCGACATACGCGACGCTGCACGGCGACGGACGACGAAATACGACGCAGTCGCGCCGGCGAGGGGCCTGTTCACTGCCTTTGTGCTGGCTGCCGGACTGTGGACGGGAATGGGCGGCTTCGTGTACTGGCTGATCCACTGACCTGGTTACTTTCGACTAGCGACGATCATGTCTTCGGCGGCGTCCCGGGTCATCTGCAGCAGCGTTGACGCGACCGAGCGGGTGAACCCGGCGCGGGCCAGCATTCCCAGTACGCGATGACGCTCGGCATCATCGGATGCAGCACCGCTGCAAAACGGGCCGATCCGTCGCCGGCGGGCAAAGACGAGAGCAGCCGTAAGATCATCTTCCGGGAGCGCGGCATTCGCGGTGTCCCGCTCGATCCCGCGCGCGGCCAGATGGGCAGCGATCGCGCGGCGGGAACGTCCCTCCCGATGCAGCCGTTGCGCCCGCGCGCTGGCGAACTGGGAGTCGTCGACCGCGCCTGCCGCCGCCAACCGGCCGACCACTTCCTTGGCCGCCGCGAGGGCGGCCAGGCGTTGAGTTGCCACGGCGTCCGGATCGGGTTGCATCGGGGCGGCCTCTCGCGCCCAGCGCTCGATCCGTCGCTGCAGCACCCGGAGCAACGACGCCTCGGTGGCGGCAAACCGGGCCAGATAGAGAAGCGCCGCCTCGTGCAGCTTGGCCGAGTCGGGCGGCGTCGTTGGCGACTTGCGCGGCGCGGTCATCCGCCGACAATGCCATTTCGGGTTGGCGGACGGAACGCCCGCCTTTCGCGGGCTGGCGTGTCGGCAAGGGAGGACGGCGCATGACGGAGACGATCGCGGTCGCGGGCGTTGATCTCGAGGTCGAGCAGCGTGGCAACGGCCGGCCGCTGCTGTTCCTGCATGCCGGCGACGGGCTCGAACCCGGCCGCCCCTGGCTCGAGAGACTGGCGCGCCGTCACCGGGTGATCGCGCCCCTGCATCCGGGCTTCGGCCGGTCGGCGCTGCCCGAATGGCTCAGTACCGGTGGACGACCTCGCATACCTCTATCTCGATCTCGCCGACCGGCTTGGCCTGGAAGATGCGGTGCTGGTGGGCGCCTCGTTCGGGGGCTGGATTGCGGCCGAGATGGCGGTGCGCAACACGCGACGGTTTGGCTGCCTGGCACTTGCCGCGCCGCTCGGGGTCAAGGTGAGCGGGCCGCTCGACCGCGACATCGCCGACATGCACGGCATCACCCGCACCGAGTTCCTCGAATTGGCCTGGGCCGATCCCAAGCAGGGCGAGGTGGATTACGCGGCGATGCCGGATGCCGACGTCGCGGCCGTCGCCCGCGCGCGCCAAGCCTTCGCATTGTTCGGCTGGAAGCCGTACATGCACAACCCGCACCTCAAGCGCTGGCTGCACCGCATCGACATCCCGACATTGCTGATCTGGGGCGCGGCCGACCGCATCCTCGGTTCGGCAGTGCCGGAAGGCTGGCGTGCCGCCGTTCCCGGTGCGGCATCGGCTGTGATCCCGAAGGCCGGCCACTTCCCCCATTGGGAACAGCCGGAGGCTTTCGCCGCCGAGTTGGAGACATTCGCCGCCGCGCGTTCCTGACCCAACGGAGACCGTCGCCATGCAAGTCTGGCATTTTTCCGAGATGGCCTATCACCCGGCCTGGGACGAGGGCCTTGCGCGCGGGTCGCTGCGCGTCACCCTGCCGAACCGCGCCTTCGACCCCGCGACCGGCCACCAGCTGCTGAACCGCTACCTCGACGAGTTCATGCTCGCCGACGAGGTCGGGCTCAACATCATGGTCAATGAGCACCATAGCACTGCGACCTGCCTGACTTGCGCGGTGCCGCTCGCCCTGGCCGTTCTCGCCCGGCAAACCAAGAAGGCGCGCCTGCTCTCGCTCGGCAACCCGATCGCCCACCGCCCCGATCCGGTGCGCGTGGCCGAGGAAATGGCGTGGATCGATGTGGTGTCCGGCGGCCGGCTGGAAATGGGGCTGGTGAAGGGCGCACCGTACGAGATCGCGCCGGCGAACAGCAATCCGGCCAACCTCATGCGCCGCTACTGGGAGGCGCACGATCTCATTCTCAAGGCGCTCTCCACCACCGACGGCCCGTTCAGCTGGGAGGGTGAATTTTTCCACTATCGCAACGTCAACATCTGGCCGCGGCCGCTGCAGCAGCCGACGCCGCCGGTGTGGATGACCGGGCTTTCGGTCGAGACCGGGCGCATGGCGGCCGAGCACGGCCATGTGGTGGGAACCTTGCTGTCGGGCGGCATCGCCAAGCCGATGTTCGACGCCTATCGCCAACGGGCGCAGGAGTTGGGCTGGACCGCGGGGCCGGACCGGCTGGCCTATGCGGCAATCGTCGGCGTCGGCCCGACGCGCGAGGAAGGATTGCGCATCGCCAATCTGGCGGCCGATTACATCCGCACCTCCCCGATCGTGGCCGAGCCGTTCACCAACCCGCCGGGCTACAACTCGGTCGGTGCCAATATCGGGTTGCTGCGGGCGCCGCGCGGCAAGGCGCGCTTTGTTGGCAACGAGGACGGCAAGTCGATCGACCACACGCGTGCGACGGTCGAGGAACTGATGTCGACCGACACGGTGTTCGCCGGCACGCCGGACGACGTTTTCGAGCAGATCAAGGCGTTCAACGCGCGGATGGGCGGTTTTGGCCACCTCCTCGCATTCCTGCAGGGTGGCCATCTGAGCGCCGACGACACCGCCGCAAATATCTCCCTGTTTGCCAAGGAAGTCCTGCCCCGCTTGCGCGAGCTGACGCCGGACACGATCACGCGGCCGGCGACGATGGCCGCGGAGTAGCTTTTACGCCGCTTCGCGCACGCCGGTGGCCTGGTACACGGCCGTCTCGAACTCGTCGTAGAGTCGCAGCACGGCCGCGTCGGCGAACGGCAGAATCTGCGTCAGGATCACCCCGGCCGCTCGGCCGCCGGGTCGATCCAGAAATACGTGTTGGCTATCCGGCCCAGGTCAGGCTGTTGGAGCTCCGGCGGCAGGGAACGGCATCCGTGTTGATCAAGAAGCCAAGTCCCCATTTTTTGACCATGCCGGGGAAAAACTCGGCAGGGTTGGACAGTGTCGGCACCGCGCTATGCAGGCCTGGCACATTTATGTCGCCGATGTGATTGCGCGACATCAGCGCGACCGTCTCTGGCCGCAACACCTGCGCGCCGTTCAGCGTGCCGCGACCGAGGATCATGCGGCAGAACGCAAGATAGTCACGTGCCGTCGAGTAAAGGCCGCCGCCGCCCATGTGGAATTCCGGTTCCTGCGGCATCTCGAATGGGATGGGGGCCAGCGACCCGCTCCGCGGAGCGCGCATGCATTCCGGCCAAGCGCGCCCGCTGATCAGGCCGAATCTTGAAGCCCGTGTCCGTCATGCCGAGCGGGCCGAACAAATGATCCTGCAAGTAGGCGTCGAGTCGCTGGCTCGCTCAGCGCCTCCACCAGCTTGCCGATAAAATCGATATTGATGCCGTACTCCCATCGCGAACCCGGCTCGGCGACGAGCGGTGTCGTGAGCGCGCGATTCTCGCAGGTGAAGATGCTGGGCACGCCCGTTTGCTGCTGGTAACGCCCGATATCCGCGTTGAATATCTCGTAGCTGAAGCCGGCGGTGTGCGTCAGCAAGTGCCGCAGCGTCACCGGATTGCGCGCGGGGCGCAGCCGCGGCTGGCCGCTCCCGTCCCATCCCTCGATCACTTTGGGCTGGCGAGGATTGGGAGCACGTCGCCGAGGTTTTGCTCTAGGCCGACCTTGCCCTGTTCGACAAGCTGCATCGCGGCTGCGGAGACGATCGCCTTTGTCATCGAGGCGATCGCAGAACACCGTGTCGGTCGTCATCGCTGCCGGTTGGGCGATCTCTCGCCTCCCGAAAGCGCCCTCGTAGATCGTCGCCGGCCTCCGTCGCCGGCTGCCGCGACCACTCCGGGTATCTCGCCGCGCTCGACGGCGGCGGCGAGCACGCGATCGATGCCGGACGTATCGGCCATGATGAAAGCTCCTAGCTGTTCGGACCGCGTTCCATCGAAACGGGCTGCCAGCGGCGCAGATCGGATTTCATCAGCACCGAAGGGTTGACGCAGCTGATCGGCCAACGGCCGCTCAGCACCAGCGCGAGATTCTCCCCGACCCGGCGCTTGCGGGCCGGATCGAACCGCGCCGAAGCGGACGCAGTGTGCGCGCTCAGGGTGACGTTGTTCATCGTCAGCAGCGGGTTGTTATGGCCCGGCGGCTCCTTCTCCAGCACGTCGAGCCCGGCATGCGCGATCCAGCCTTCCTGCAACGCTTTGATGAGCGCCGTTTCGTCCACCGTCGGGCCGCGACCGACGTTGATGAAGATTGCCGACTTCTTCATCATGCGGAAGTGCTTCTCCTTCAGCATTCCGTGCGCCTCCGGCGTCGCCGGCGCGTGGATCGAGACGAAATCGGACCGCGACATGACTTCGTCGAGCGTCGCCGGATGCACGTCGTAGTCCGGCATCACCAGTTCCTCGACGAACGGATCGTAGGCGATCATGCGCAGGCCGAACGGCTTGGCCCGGCGGGCCACGGCGCGCGCGACGCGGCCGAACGCGATGAAGCCGAGCGTCTGGCCCATCAGGCGGGGGATCTGCAGCAGCGCCGGCCGTCCCTCGCGCCAGCGGCCCTCGCGCACCATGCGGTCCTGCTCGATCACCCGACGGAAGCTGGCCAGCAGCAGTGCCATCGCGTGGTCGGCGACTTCCTCGATGAACGTGTCGGGGCAGTTCGTCACCGGGATGCCGCGCGCGGTCGCCGCCGCGACGTCCACCTGATCGACGCCGACGCTGCCGAGCGCGATGATCTTGCAACGCTCAAGGCTGTCGATGATCTTTCTGGTGATCGGGATTCCCTTTGCGTACAGCGCGTCGGCATCGCGCGCCGCCGCGATGAACCCGTCCTCCTCGACCGGCCCCTCGACGATCTCGGCGTCGAGACCCGCGAGCGGCGTCATCTCGTCGTCGTAGCCACCGCCGGCGACGGTGAAGCTCGCGCCGGCCGGGGTGATGATCTTGTATTTCGCCATTCGCTGTTTCCTCAGACCGGCAAGGTAAGGAATACGTCATGGCCGGACTTGATCCGGCCATCCACAATCGTGTGCGCGGGAGCGGCAGTGGATGCCCGGAACAAGTCCGGGCATGACGGGGTGGATGTGATTTCGCGCGACACTCCTTTAGTGCTTCGGCGGTCGCGCGCGCACGCCGCGCTCGTTGATGTCGATGCCCCAGCCGGGTGCGGTGGGCAGCACGAACTGCCCGTCCTCGATCACCGGCGGCGCGGTCACGAACTCGTCGCGCCATGGCGCGCTGTCGATGTCGATCTCCATGATGCGGAAGTTCGGCACGATGGCGGAGAAATGCGCGCTGATGACGCTCGACATGTGGCCGTAGAAGTTATGCGGCGCAACGTTCAGCTCGTAGGCATCCGCCATTGACGCGATCTTCAGCGATTCGGCGAGCCCGTTCCAGATCACGTCGATGATCGGCACGTCCATCGCGTACTGCTCGAAATAGGGCTTGAACTCGCGCCGCCCATGCAGCGTCTCGCACGAGGCGATCGGGCAGGGCGCATCACGCCGGATCAGCGCCAGCGACGCCGGATCGTGGGTGTCGATCTCGAGCCAATTGAGCCGGAACGGCGCGACCGCGTCGGCGAGGCGACGGAAGCCTTCGGTTTTGAAGTTGAAGTTGATGTCGAGCATGATGCCCATGTCCGGGCCCGCACCTTGCCGGAGCGCGTTCAGCCCGTCCGTTGCGGCGCGCACGATGTCGTGGTCCCAGTTCAGCTCCGGCCAGCCCGGGGTGTAGGCAAACCCCGGCACGAAGCTGCCGAGTTTATCCCCGACCACGGGCAAGATGTTGGTCTTGAGGGCGCGAAAGCCGCGTTTGCGGATCTCCTCGCCGTGGCGCGCGAGGTCGTCATATGTCAGCAGCGGTGGCACGCCCATCAGCTCGGCGTTGCGCACGCGGTAGGTGCCGGTGTGCGACCAATAGAGAGGAATCCGCTCGCGCACCGGCCCGCCGAACAGCGCGTAGACGGGTACGCCGAGCGCCTTGCCCTTGATGTCGAGCAGTGCATTCTCGATCGCCGCCACTGCCTGGTGATTGATGCCGCCGCGCGATTGGCGCGTGCGCACGTGCAGTTCGGCGGTCAGAAGCTCGTAGCGCAGCGGGTCCTTGCCGATGACGAACGGGCTGAGCGCCTCGATCACCCGGGAGAGGCCGGCGCTGCCGAAGCTCTCGTTGTATTCCGACCAGCCGACGATGCCGTCGTCGGTGGTCAGCTTCAGGAACGAGAACATCCGCCAGCCGGCGTCGGCCTGCAGGGTGTCCAATTTGGCGATCCGCATTCGTCCTCCCAGCTCGCCTTGGCAAGCCTGCCTTGGCCGGCCAGCTTTGGACGATTCCAAGCACGGCGGGCCGCGTCCGACAAGGCGGCGCGGCGTCAGCCGCGAAAGTAGCGCCGCGCCTGCAACTCGGCCTCCTGGGCGGCCTCCTCGGGAGTGGCGTCGCCCGACGCGACCGAGGCAAACATGTGGACGGTGAGGTAATTGGCTGCAACGGCACCCGAGGCGGCGCTGACCGGCCCCTTGTAGCCCGTCCAGAACTCGTGGTCACCGGCGTGGCAGAACAGCTTGATCTTGGGGTCGGTCCGCCAGACCGCGGCATCGTCATAGGCGTTGAGCGTTTGTCCCCAGTAGCCGAGACAGCCGTTGAGCCACGGCTCGTATTGCTCGGCCTCCATCATGAAGCGCAGATACTCCTTCGCCGCATTGGGGAACCTGGTGTGGTCGAATACCATCCCGTTGATCACCAGCGGCGCCTGCGGGACCGAGCGCGCCCGCCCCGCCGGCATCGGCGCGTGATCCATGTCGTCGGCGATCGGCCGCGTCCTGGCGTTGCTCTTGGCGACGAAGTAGATCGAGACACCGTTCTGGGTGAGCCCGATCTGGCCGCTCAAGAAAGCCTTGTTGTTCGACGCGTCCGACCAGCCGAGCGTGCCGGGGATGAAGGTCTCCTGCAGCGCCTTGGCATATTTCAGCGCCTCGATCGTCTCGCGGCGGTTGATCGCGACGCGCCCGTCCTCGTCGACGACGCACGCGTCATGGCTCCAGAGCAGCCAGTTGGCGTAGCTGTTCGCGTCACCGACGGCGTTGCCGAGCGAAAATCCCGACGGATGACCGTTCGCCTTGAGCTTGCGGCAGAGTTCGAGGAACCGGTCGAGATCGGCCGGGATTTCGCCGAAGCCCGCTTCCTCGACCCAGGAAATCCGGTAATTGCATGGCCCGTCGGCCGCCCCCATCGGGATGCACAGCCAATCCGTGCTCTGCCATTTGGGGCCGAATACGCGGGCCTGGAATTTCCAGCCGCCGTATCTCTCGCCGAGGTAGTGCGCGAGTTCCGTCATGTCGAGCAGCCGGTGGGCGTAGATCTGCGGATCGTCCGCCCAGCCGACCACGATGTCCGCCCCGCCGCCAGTGTCGGCGATCACGGCAGTTTCCGGCCGCAGATCCTCCCACCCGACATAGTCAACGCGCACCGGCACCCCGGTGGCTCGGGTGAACTTATGGGTGTTGTCGTTCCAGATCGCCTGGTCGGGATCGATGAACCGGGTCGGCCGCATCACCCGCAGGCGGGCGCCCCGCTCGACGGGATGCGACGGCCGCGGCACATCGGCTGCCAGAACCTCGGACCGCGAGGGCCGACCTGTCGACCCGGCGGCGAGCAAACCGGTCCCGGTGGCAAGCAGGCTCCGGCGCGTGATCAAGGCCTTGGTCAAAGAGCCTCCTGGTCGGCCTTGTGCCCGCGCTGCCGACTATTCCTTCACCGCTCCGGTCAGACTGGAGACATAGTATTCGACAAAAAACGAGTAAAAAATCGCGACCGGCAACGACCCGAGGAGCGAGCCGGCCATCAGCGCGCCCCATTGGTAGACGTCGCCCGTCACCAGCTCGGTCAGGATCGCCACCGGTACCGTCTTCTTCTCGGACGACTGGATGAAGGCGAGTGCGTAGATGAACTCGTTCCAGGACAGCGTGAAGGCGAAGATGCCGGCCGAGATCAGCCCCGGCACCGCGAGCGGCAGGGTGATGCGGCGCAGGATCTGCAGCCGTGTCGCGCCGTCGATCAGCGCACATTCCTCAAGCTCGTAGGGGATCGACTTGAAGTAACCGATCAGCAGCCAGGTGCAGAACGGGATGAGGAACGTCGGGTAGGTCAGGATCAGTGCCATCGGGCTGTCGAAAAGACCGAGCTGAAACACCATGGTCGCGAGCGGGATGAACAGGATCGACGGCGGCACCAGGTAGGCGAGATAGATCGCGAGGCCGACCGAGGTGGAGCCGCGGAAGCGCAGTCGCTGGATGGCGTAGGCGGCGAGCACGCTGGCGAACAGCGACAGTGCGGTCGCTCCCACCGCGACGCCCATCGTGGTCAGCAGCCAGCGCGGATAGGAGGTGTCGAACAGCAGCTTGCGGATGTTCTCCAACGTCGCGTGCTGGATGAGGAACGGGTTGTTATGCTTGTAGTCGAGCAGCTCGGCGTCCGGTTTGAAGGCGGTGATCGCCATCCAGTAAAACGGAAACAGCAGGATGATGAGAAAGCACACGAGCGGCAGATAGACCGTCACCAGTCGGCGCGAGCGGCTCTGCCAGGACAGCAGCGCGCCGCTCTCGGGCTCGCTGACCGCATCGAGCGGGACCGCCTCACTCATTGTTTTCGCCCTGCTGCCATTTGCGGCGCGCCAGTGCGAAATAGCTGAACAACGTGGCAAACACGAGGAACGGGATCATCGACACTGCAATAGCGGCGCCCTCGCCGAGTTCGCCGCCGGGGATGCCGCGCTGGAACGCAAGTGTCGCCATCAGGTGCGTCGCATCGATCGGACCGCCGCGGGTGATCGCGTAGACGAGCTGGAAATCGGTGAAGGTGAACAGCACGGAGAAGGTGAGCACGACCGCAAGGATCGGCATCAAAAGGGGAAAAGTGATGCGGCGGAAGCGCTGCCAGCTCGATGCGCCGTCGAGCAGCGCCGCCTCGTAGAGCGAGGGCGAGATGGTCTGCAGCCCGGCAAGCAGGGTGATGGCGACGAACGGGATGCCGCGCCAGATGTTCGCCGCGATCAGCGACCAGCGCGCGTGCCACGGCGTGCCGAGGAAGTCGATGTAGGTGTCGCGCCAGTGCAGCACGTCGACCAGCACGTAGGAGATGATCGAGAACTGCGGGTCGTAGAGAAACCAGAAGGCGATTGCCGACAGCACCGTGGGCACGATGAAGGGCAGCAGGATGATCGCCCGCAGCAGCGACTTGAACGGCAGGTTCTCGTTGAGCAGCAGCGCAAGCCAGAGGCCGAGGCCGAATTTCCCGACCGTTGCGAACACGGTGTAGAACAGCGTCCACCAGACGGAATTGAGGAACACCGGGTCGTGCAGGATGGAGATGAAGTTCTCCAGGCCGATCCACTCGCCGGTGCGGCCGATCTGGGTATCGGTGAACGCGAGCCAGAACCCGAGGCCGAGCGGGTAGGTGAGAAACACCAGCAGCAGTCCGGCGGCCGGCAGCATGCAGAGAAAGGTGAGCACGCCTTTGTTGTCGAACAGGCGGGAAAGCGCGCCCTGAGGGGGGCGGGCGTAGGTCCAGGTGGGGGCAGGTGCGTCCGTCACTTGTCTCCCCGCGGCGCTCACGTCTTGTAATACCGCCTGGTCAAGCGCTCCGCCTCGCGGACCGCATCTTCCGGCTCCGCTTGGCCGGAGGAGACGGCGGCGAACATGTGGACGAGCACGTAATTGGCCGTCACCGCGCCGGCGGCCGCGTTGATCGGCCCCTTGTAGCCGTCCCAGAACTCGTTACCGCAGCCGTCGCGAAATACCGCGAGCTTCGGGTCGGACGACCAGATCGCACTCTGCGCGTACGCCTTGAGCGGCTGTGCCCAGTAGCCGATGCAACCGGTCAGCCACTTGTCGTACTGCTCCTTCTCCATCATGAAGCGGAGGTATTCCTTCGCCGCGTTCGGGTATTTCGTGTGCTTGAAAACCATCGCGTTGAGGACCAGGCACGAGGATGGTGTCTTGCCGGCACGGCCGAACGGCTGCGGCGCATGGTCGGTGTCGGCCGCGATGCGCTCAGTCTGCGGATCGTTCTTAAGCACGTAGTAGATGGAAACGCCGTTGAAGGTGAGCGAGATTTCCTCGGCGGCGAACGCCTTGTTGTTCGACGGGTCCCCCCAGGACAGCACGCCGGGGATCAGATTTGGATAAAGCTCACGGGCGTATTTCAGGGCGTCGATGGTCTCCTTGCGGTTCAACGCAACCTGGCCCTGCTCGTCGACCAAGTAGCCGTTGTGCGCCCACAGCAGCCAGCTCGCATAGCCATTGGCGTCGCCGACCGCGTTGCCGAGCGCGAAACCGGCCGGATGGCCATTCTTCTTCAGCTTGCGGCAGAGATCGAGAAACTGGTCGAGATCGGACGGGATCTTGTCGTAGCCGGCCTCCTTGACCCACGAAGTTCGGTATACGGTCGGGCCGGGCGAGCCGCCCATGGGCAGGGCGATCCATTGATCGGTGCCCCATTTCTTTCCGTATTTTTGCGGCAGGAAGTACCAGCCGCCGTACTTCTTCCCGAGGTATTCCGCGAGCTCGCTCAGATCGGTCAGCTTGTCGGTATAGAGATGCGGGTCACTCGGCCAGCCGATCACGATGTCGGGGCCGGCGCCCGTATTGGCGGTGACCGCGGTCTGCGGCCGCAGATCCTCCCAGCCGACGAAATCGACGCGCACCGGGATTCCGGTCGCGTCGGTGAAGGCCTTGGTGTTTTCGCGGAAGATCGTCTCGTCCGGCCCGACGAACTTGGTCGGACGCAGCACGCGCAAGGTGGCCCCCTGCTCGGGGGGCTGCTTCGGGGGCGCCACGTCCGCCACCGGGATCGCCGCGCGGGCGGCGTCCACGCCGAGACGGGCGGTCGCGAGCGCGCCGGCTCCCAGGGCAAGTGTGCCGCGCCGGGTCAATTCAGTCATTCGATGTCGTCTCCCTCAAAAAGGCTCAGGCCCACAGGCGCTGGCCGGTCTTCTCGTCGAATAGATGGACCAGCGCCGGGTCGGGCGCGAGGCGGATGGTCTCGCCCGGTCGGGCGGTGATGCGCTCGCGGAACGCGCCGATGATCGGGGTATCGCCGAGATGCGCCATCACCTGCGTCTCGGAGCCGGTGGGTTCGATGACGTGGACCGTCGCCGCCACGCCGTCATCGCGCAGCAGGAAATGCTCGGGCCGGACGCCGTAGACCAGCGCCTGTCCCTCGCCGCTGTTGCGCCGATCCGGCAGCGGCAGGGTGATGCCGTTCGCGGTCCGGAACGCGCCGGCCTCGGCACGGCCACGCAGGAAATTCATCGCCGGCGAGCCGATGAAGCCGGCGACGAACAAATTCTCGGGCCGGTCATAGAGTTCGAGCGGTGCGCCGATCTGCTCGACATTGCCACCATTCATCACGACGATCTTGTCCGCCATCGTCATCGCCTCGATCTGGTCGTGCGTGACATAGATCGTCGTCGTTTGCAGCCGCTGGTGCAGTTCCTTGATCTCGGCGCGCATCTGCACCCGCAGCTTGGCGTCGAGGTTGGACAGCGGCTCGTCGAACAGGAAGACCTGGGGGTTGCGCACGATGGCGCGGCCCATCGCGACGCGCTGGCGCTGGCCGCCGGAGAGCTGGCGCGGATAGCGGTGCAGCAGCTCGCCCAGATCCGAGGATGCGGGCGGCACGCTCCACCTGCGCGTCGATCGCCGGCTTGGGCGCGCGGGCGAGTTCGAGCGAGAACGCCATGTTGTCGCGCACCGTCATGTGCGGATAGAGCGCGTAGTTCTGGAACACCATGGCGATGTCGCGCTCTTTCGGCGCGACGTTGTTCACCACCCGCCCGCCGATAGCGATCTCGCCGCGGGTGACATTTTCGAGCCCGGCGACCATGCGCAGCAGCGTCGACTTGCCGCAGCCGGACGGGCCGACAAGAATGACGAACTCGCCGTCCGCGATGTCGACGCTGACGCCGTGCAGCACCTCGGTCGAGCCGAACGCCTTGCGCACGTTCGCGATGGTGACGGTCGCCATATTCTCCTGTCGTTTCCTCTGGCTAGCCAGTCGTAGTCGCGAGCGACGCCGTTCCGCGTATCGTCATTGCCGGGCTTGACCCGGCAATCCAGACCTCCACCTTCGGCCGGGCGCGCGGGTGCTGCGATCAAGTCCGGGCATGACGGAAGACAGAAGCGGGTGCGCCTCAGAACTTCGAGACGCGCACCTCCTTGGAGGTGATGAACTCGAGCAGCGCAGGCTTGCCCGCCTGGGTCTGTTCGATGCCGCGCTGGATCGCCGCCTTGATCTGGCCGGGCTCGGTCACGCGCTCGCCGTAGCCGCCGAAGGCGCGCGCCATCGCCGCATAGTCGCCGGAGATGTCGGTCGAGCGATATTTCTCGGTCGATACCGGCATCACCTTCAGCTCGATCGCCATGGAGAAATTGTTGAGCAGGATGGAGAGGATGGGGATGCGCTCGCGCACGCAGGTCTCGAAGTCCATGCCGGTGAAACCAATGGCGGCGTCGCCCCACAGATTGATGCAGAGCTTGTCCGGCTTAGCGAGCTTCGCGCCCATCGCGAGGCCCAGCCCCATGCCGAGCTGCGTCGTCTTGCCCCACCCGATGTAGGACAGCGGTTCGGTGGAAACCCAGAACGGCGAGATCTGGTCGCGTGGGCTGCCGGCGTCATGCGTGATGATGGTGTTCTTGACGTCCACCGTGTTCATCAGCTCGTAGATCACGCGATACGGATTGAGCGGCGCCTCGTTGTAGTTCAGCAGCGGCTGCCACTCCGCCATCCAGGCCTCGCGCACTTCGGTGATCTCGCGCACCACCGCGGTCGCGTCGCGAGGCGACTTGATGGTCTGCGACAGCTCGCCGATCAGCGCCTCCAAGGTAAGCCCGGCGTCGCCCAGCAGGCCGACGGCGATCGGGATATCCTTGTCGAGATGGCCAGGGTCCAGCGTCGCCTGGATGACCTTTTTTCCCTTCGGAAACTTGATGCCGAAATTGGTTTCGGTAAACGAGCAGCCGATTCCGATGATGAGGTCCGCGTTCTGGACGAAATGATGCACCGGCTTGGGCACGGCGTTGCCGCCCGAGCCGAGCGAGAGCGGGTGGTTCTCCGGGAACGAGCTTTTGCCGCCGAGGCTGGTGGTGACCGGCGCGCCGAGCAGCTCGGCGAACTGGCGCAGCTGCGGCCACGCTTCCGCCCAATGCACGCCGGTGCCGGCATAGATCACCGGGCGCGAGGCCGCGAGGATCATCTCGGCGGCCTTTCGCACGTCGCGCGGGTCCGGTGCGGAGCGCGCGTGGACCACCGGCTTGTAGTCGAGGTCGCCGATCTCCTCGTTCCAGACGTCGGTCGGCACTTCGACGATGCAGGGTCCGCTGCGGCCGTTGCGCAACCGGCTGAACGCGCGGCGCATGATGTTGGGCACCTCGGCCGGCACGATCACCGGCTCGGCGATGCGGGAGATGCTGCGCATCTCGCGCACGGCGCTGTAGTTCGGGTCGATGTGCGAAATGCGTCGCGGATAGCCCTGCGGAATGACCAGCAGCGGAATCGATTCGCTGAACGCCTGTGCGACGCCGCCATACGCATTCTCGGTGCCGGGACCGTGCTGCATGCAGAACGCACCGATCTTGCGCCCGGACGTGACACGCGAGATGGCGTCTGCCATGTGGACGCCGATGCGCTCCTGGCGGACCATGACCGGCCGGATGTCCGCCCTGGCGGCGAACTCGATGAGGTGATTGACCGGATAGCCGCAGAGGATCTCGATCCCCTCGCGCTTCATGATCTCCGCGATCGCCTCGCCGACCTTCATCTGGTCCGTCCTCCGCTGCAGCCGTTCCGGGCAGCGTAAGGCGGGGCCGGGGGCGAGGCAACTGCAAGCTTGTCCGCGGCCGACGGGACCGCGGGACCGACGCGCCTATGGGTTTGACGCGCTCCGAGGCGGCGGGCAGCCTTTCTGGGGCACGACGAGGGAGGGGGGCGATGACCGGCGAGCACACGATGGTTGCGGTGGGCGAGGACTACCCCGAGCTGCGGGAGTCGGTCCGTCGTATCTGTGCCGGCTATCCGGGCAGCTACTGGCAGCGACTCGAGGACGAGTTGGGCTACCCCACCGCCTTCGTCGACGAGCTGACGCGCGCCGGGTTCCTGGCCAGCCTGATCCCCGAGGAATACGGCGGCTCCGGCCTGCCGCTGCGGGCCGCGGCCGTCATCCTCGAGGAGATCAACGCCGCCGGCTGCAACGCCAGCCAGGGCCACGCCCAGATGTACATCATGGGCACGGTGCTGCGGCACGGCTCGGAGGAGCAGAAAAGGAGATACCTGCCGGAGATCGCCGCGGGGCGCCTGCGGCTGCAAGCGTTCGGCGTCACCGAGCCGACTACCGGGTCGGATACCACGCAGCTAAAGACCCGGGCGGTGCGCGACGGCGACCATTACGTGGTGAATGGCCAGAAAGTCTGGACGTCGCGGGCCGAGCATTCCGATTTGATGTTGCTGCTGGCGCGCACCACGCCGGCCGACCAGGCCCGGAAACGCACCGACGGCATCTCGGTGTTCCTCATCGACCTGCGCGAGGCGCGCGGCCGAGGTCTCGAAATCCGGCCGATCAAGGCGATGATCAACCACAACACCACGGAAGTATTCTTCGACAACCTGCGGATCCCGGCCGACAGCCTGATCGGCGAGGAGGGGCGGGGCTTTCGCTACATCCTCGACGGCATGAACGCCGAGCGCATCCTGGTCGCCTCAGAGGGGATCGGCGACGGCCGCTTCTTTGTCCAGCGGGCGACCGAGTACGCCAACCAGCGCGTGGTGTTCGGCCGCCCGATCGGCCAGAACCAGGCGGTGCAGTTCCCGATCGCGCGGGCCTGGGCCGAACTCGAGGCGGCCGACATGGTGTGCCGGCGCGCCGCGGCACTGTTCGATGACGGAAAGGAGTGCGGCGCCGACGCCAACATCGCCAAGCTGCTCGCCTCGGAGGCGGCCTGGAAGGCGGCCGAGGCGGCAATGCAGACGCATGGCGGGTTCGCCTACGCGCGCGAATACGACATCGAGCGCAAGTGGCGGGAGGTGCGATTGCTGCAGATCGCGCCGATCTCGACAAACCTTGTGCTCGCGTATGTCGGCCAGCACGTTCTGGGGATGCCGCGGTCGTATTGACCTGATCCGACGATTTCCCGAGGGTCGCGCGACGGCGACGACCCGCGGCGACGTCAGAGGCCGAGCCGGTCGATCATCGGTTGCGTGATCAGGCAGATCCCCTTCGCGGTGCGGCGGAATCGCACGGCGTCGAGGTCAGGGTCCTCGCCGACCACGAGACCCGGTGGTATGCGGACGCCCTTGTCAACGACGACGTTGGTCAACCGCGCTGCTCGCCCGACATTCACCTCTGGCAGGATGACGGCGTTCTCGACCTTGGCGAACGAGTGTACATTCACGCCGGTGAACAACAGCGAATGTCGCAGGCTGCCGCCGGAGACGATGCAGCCACCCGAAACGAGGGAGGATACGGCCATGCCGCGCCGCCCCTGCTCGTCATGCACGAATTTGGCGGGGGGCGTGATCTCGGCATAGGTCCAGATCGGCCAGCCGCGATCGAACAGGTCGAGGGCCGGAACCACGTCGGTGAGGTCGATGTTCGCCTCCCAATAGGCGTCGACCGTGCCCACGTCGCGCCAGTAGGCCTCCGCCTCGGCGCTCGACCGCACGCAGGAATCGGAGAACCAGTGGGCGACCGCGTGGCCGTGGCGGACCAGGTGCGGGATGATGTCTCTGCCGAAATCGCGGTTCGAACTCGGGATCGGCCGCATCGCGCCGGAGCTGGTCGATCAGGAAGCGCGTGGCGAAAACGTAGATGCCCATGCTGGCGAGCGCCATGTCGGGCTGGCCGGGGATTGCGGGAGGGTCGGCGGGTTTTTCGACGAAATCAACGATGCGATTCCGCTCGTCGACATGCATGACGCCGAACGGACTGGCCTCGGTCCGCCGCACCGGAAAGCAACCCACGGTCACGTCGGCCCGCTGGTCGACGTGCTGCTTCAGCATGTGCTCGTAGTCCATCTTGTAGACGTGATCGCCGGCGAGGACGATCATGTACTCCGGCGCGTAGCTCTCGATGATGTCGATGTTCTGGTAGACCGCATCGGCAGTCCCCGCATACCAGTCGGAGCTGCCGACCCGCTGGCTGGCGGGCAGGATGTCGAAGCTCTCGTTGCGTTGCGGATGAAAGAAGTTCCAGCCACGCTGCAGGTGGCGGATCAAGCTATGCGCCTTGTACTGCGTCGCGACGCCGATCCGCCGGATGCCGGAGTTGAGCGCGTTCGACAGCGCGAAGTCGATAATGCGGGACTTGCCGCCGAAATACACCGCGGGCTTGGCGCGGTTGTCGGTCAGGTCCTCAAGCCGCGTTCCGCGGCCGCCGGCGAGCACATAGGCCATCGCCGATCGTGAGATCGGGCCGCTCGGCGTCGCCCTGGATGCCATGGCGGTGCATCTCCCCTCATGCTGTTCCTTGCCTGTTCCGGCAAGTTGTCGTTGCTAATCGTTACGCCATGTCGGCACGTTCCACAAATCGCTGGCGTACTCACGGATGCACCGGTCGGAGGAGAACCAACCGACCCCAGCGGTATTCAGGATCGCCGACCGGCGCCACGCAGCCGGATCGCGCCATAACGCATCGACCTTGCGCTGCGTTGCGGAGTACGAGGCGAAGTCCGCGCAGACCATGAAAACGTCATCATGACGTAACCCGTGCACGAGGTCGTGATAGCGGCCATGGTCGTCCGGGGAGAACACGCCGCTTTCCACCGCGAGCAGGGCCTCGGCCAGGGCGCTGTCGAGGCGGTGGGAGCCGCTGGCGCGCCGCTCCTGGATTTCCGCCGCTTCGAGACCAAAGATAAAAATGTTTTCCGGCCCGACACGCTCCCGGATCTCGATATTGGCGCCGTCCAGGGTGCCGATGGTGAGGGCGCCGTTCAGGGCGAGCTTCATGTTGCCGGTGCCGGACGCTTCCATGCCCGCTGTCGAGATCTGCTCGGAGAGGTCGGCCGCGGGAATGATGATCTCGGCGAGACTGACCGAGTAGTTCGGCAGGAACGCGACCTTCAGCCGGTCGCCCACCGACGGATCGGCGTTGATCACTCGGGCGACGTCATGCGCGAGCTTGATGATGAGCTTGGCCCGGTGATAGCTGGCGGCCGCCTTGCCGGCAAAAATCTTCACGCGCGGCGCCCAGTCCGCCGTCGGATGGGCGCGGATCGCGTCGTAGAGCGCGATGGTCTCCAGTATGTTCAGCAGCTGGCGCTTGTATTCGTGGATACGCTTGATGTGGACATCGAACAGCGCCGAGGGGTCGACGGTAATTTCCAGCTGTTCACGGATCGTCGCCGCAAGCGCCTCCTTCTTGGCCTGCTTGACGGCGGCGAACCGCTGCTGGAACGCGGCGTCGGTTGCAAGCGGGGCAAGTTCTTCAAGCGCCGTCTCGCTATCCTGCACGCGTAGGCCGATTGTCTCGCCCAGCAGTCGCGTGAGTTCAGGGTTCGCCTGATGCAGCCAGCGACGGAACGTGATGCCGTTGGTCTTGTTGACGATGCGCTCGGGGAACAGCTCGTGCATCTCACGGAAGACGGTTTTGCGCATGAGAGCCGTGTGCAGCTCGGAGACGCCGTTGACGCCATGTGAGCCGAGGAAGGCGAGATGGCCCATGCGCACCGACCGGCCATGATGCTCGTCGATCAACGATACGCTGGACAGGCGGGAATCGTCGCCCGGATAGAGGGTCTGAACGTGCCCCAGATGCCGGGCGTTGATCAGGTAGATGATCTGCATGTGCCGGGGAAGCAGACGTTCCATCAGCGCCACCGGCCACCGCTCGAGCGCTTCCGGCAGCAGGGTATGGTTGGTGTAGCAGAACGTCGCCTGCGTGGTTTTCCAAGCGGCGTCCCAGGGCATGTGGTGCAGGTCCATCAGGATCCGCATGAGCTCGGCAACCGCGATCGCCGGGTGCGTGTCGTTGAGCTGCACCGCTGCCTTGTCGGAGAGGTTGGTGAGGTCGCCGAATGTCCGGATATGCCGGCGCACCAGGTCCTGCAGCGAGGCGGAGGCGAAGAAATATTCCTGGCGCAGCCTGAGTTCCTGGCCAGCCGACGTGGCATCGCTCGGGTAGAGCACCTTGGTGATGGTCTCGGCGCGCACCCGCTCCGCCAGCGCTCCGGCATGATCGCCGAGGTTGAACGTGTCGAGCCGCAACGGATCGGCCGGGCGGGCGGACCAGAGGCGCAGCGTGTTGACCCGCCGTCCGCGCCAGCCCACCACGGGCGTGTCGAACGCCACCGCCTCGACGACCTCCGCCGGGCGCCAGAGCAGGTAGGGGGCGCCGTCCGGGGTACGGGCCTCTTCCACGCTGCCGCCGAACCCGACGTCGTGATAGAGTTCCGGCCGGCCGAACTCCCAGGGGTTGCCGAAGGAGAGCCACTCTTCGGGATACTCCTGCTGCCAGCCGTTCTTGATGATCTGCTGGAACAAGCCGTGGTCGTAGCGGATGCCGTAGCCGTGCGCCGGCACGTCCAGCGACGCCATGCTTTCCATGTAGCAGGCCGCGAGCCGGCCGAGGCCGCCGTTGCCGAGTGCCGCGTCCGGTTCGATGACGCGCAGCTTGTCCAGATCGACGTCGAGCAGGCCGAGGGCGGTGCGCACCACGTCCGTCAGGCCGAGGTTGTTCAGTACGTCGGACAGCAAGCGGCCGATGAGGAATTCGAGGGAGAGATAGTAAACCCGCTTGGAACCCTGCTGATAGGTCTGGTCGGTACTGGCCAGCCAGCGGTCCATCACCCGGTCGCGGATTGCAAGGGCGGTCGCCACGAACCAGTCCCGGTCGGTTGCGACCACGCGGGATTTGCCGACGCTGTACGTGAGCTTGTCCAGGATGCTGGCCCGCAGGGACGCGACATCGTCGGGCGTCGCCGCCCGGGTCGCCGCGGCCTCGCTCGACAGGTCGGTCGGCGTCAGGCCGGGCGACGGGTCGATCTTGGAATGAAGCTCCACCGGCTGCCCTCTCCCGCCACAGGTCATCGCGGCCGCTCGCGCGGCGTCCCCGGTCATAGAGGGCCAAGTTCCCGGCCTGCAAGGGAACTCTGAGCAGGGCGCCGGCGACCCGACACCCCGGAGAAGCGATCGTCCCGGTGGCGCGGCGGGTGGCGTTATGGCATCAGCGCCGAGCCGACATGACCGATCCGCCGCGACGCGAACTCTCGATTGCCGCCGATCTCGTCGCGGTCCTGGTCGCCGTGACGGACGGCGAGCCCCGTGTGCTGACCATCGCCGACGCCCGGGCGCTGCCCTCCGGGCCGTTCGAACCGGGCCACCGCTCTCTGCAGGGCGGGCTGCGGGCGTGGGTGGAGCGCCAGACGCATCATCCGCTTGGGTATGTCGAGCAGCTTTACACGTTTGCCGATCGCGACCGGACCGGGGCGGGCCAGAACGTCATCTCGATCAGCTATCTTGGCCTGACCCGCCAGGGGGCGTCGAGCGACGGAACCGCCGTCTGGCGAAGCTGGTACCGACTACTTTCCCTGGGAGGATCACCGCGCCGGTGCGCCGGGTGCCATCGGCGGGCGGATCGCGCCGCAGCTGTCGGCCTGGGCCAAATCGGCCGGGGGCGCGTCGCTGCGGCGCGAACGACAACAACGGGTGGCGATCAATCTCGGCCTCGACGGGCACGGCTGGAACGAGGAGCTGGTCCTGCCCCGCTACGAGTTGCTCTATGAGGCGGGGCTCGTCCCGGAGGCAACCCGCGGCTGTGAACCCCCGAGCGCCGCGCCCGTGCCCGGCCAAGCGATGCTGCACGACCATCGGCGCATCCTCGCCACCGGCATCGCGCGGCTGCGGGCAAAGATCAAATACCGGCCTGTGGTGTTCGAGTTGATGCCGTCGAGCTTCACGTTGCTCCAGTTGCAGCACTGCGTGGAGGCGCTGGCCGGCCTACGGCTGCACAAGCAGAATTTCCGGCGACTGATCGAGGCGCAGGAACTCGTCGAGGAGACCGGCCGGATCAAAGGCGAGACTGGCGGCCGGCCGGCCAAGCTGTTCCGCTTCCGCCGGACGGTGCAGCAGGAGCGGGCGTTTGCGGGAACCAAGCTGCCGGTGACGCGCGGTTCCTGATCCTGGTTTGGCGAGCAGGCCCGCGGACCTGCTACATCTTGGTCCCGGGCGCCCCGGGGCGGGCCGATGCGAAGGGGACCTCATGGCGAATATCGAAGGCAAGGTCATAGCCATTACGGGCGCAAGCAGCGGCATCGGCGCGGCGGCGGCCATCCTGCTCGCCGAGCGGGGCGCAAAGGTCGTTCTCGGGGCGCGCCGTCCGGACCGCCTCGCAGCCCTTGCCGACCGCATCACGGGCGCGGGCGGCGACGCGGCCCATACTCGTGTCGACGTGAGGCGGCGGGACGACCTGTCCGCCTTCGTCAAGCTGGCGTGTGAGCGCTACGGCAAGCTCGATGTCCTCGTCAGCAACGCGGGTGTCGCCCCGACGTCGCTGCTCGACGAGTTGCGCGTCGAGGACTGGGACGAGATGATCGACGTCAACGTCAGGGGCGTTCTCTACGGGATCGCCGCGGCGCTGCCGGTCTTCCGCAATCAAGGTTTCGGCCACTTCGTCCACACCGCTTCCACGGCGGGACTGATCACCAGGCCGACCATGGCGGTCTATTCCGGCACCAAGTCCGCTGTGCGCGCCATCTCCGAAGGCTTGCGTCAGGAAGCCGGTGACAAGCTGCGCGTGACGATCATCACGCCAGGGTTCGTTCACACGAACCTCGCGGATTCCATGACGAACCCCGAGGTCAAGGCGCAGACTATGGAGACCATGGACAGGATGGCGATTCCGCCGGAGGCGATCGCCAGGGCCATCGCGTTCGCGATCGAGCAGCCAGCCGATGTTGACGTGGGCGAGATCGTCGTCCGGCCCACGGCACAGGGCTGACCGGAGGACTGGGACCGCCGACTCCCCGCCTTTTCCGTGGCGCATCGCTCAGCATCTCGCTTCCTCCTCGGAGGAGCGAGGCGCGGTGCCGGTCGGTTCGGGCGACGACCGCCCTAGAACACGAGCCAGGCGACGCCGGCCCAGAACGGCAGGGCGATGATAAGCCCGTTTCGGATGCCACGCGCCAGGTTCGGCGTGGCGGGAGCGACGCTGAGTGGGTCTGACATCGAAGGACGGTAAGCGCCGAATTCTTACCAAAGGATTACCGCGGCCGGCGCTTCAGGCCCAAGGAGCCGCCTGCCGTCGCCCGGCCAGCGACCGGCGAACTGGCGGCAGGACAAGGGAGCACGGCAAGTCGAGGCGCTTGCGGCGGCTTGACACGACCCCTGATATGCTCAAACGTAGCATATCAGGCGGTTGATCCGCCTCTTTTCGGCGCCTGAAAATGCTCTTTTGGAGCATAAGGAGCGGCAGGATGAACGCGTCCGCACTGGTCTCGCGCACGGCGGCCCTCTATGAGCGGGTGAGGGGCGTCATCCCGCCAATGGAATGGCCGGTGTTCGCCGACGACATCGAGGCGATCCTTGCGCTCAAGCGCGAGCGGGACGCGGTGATCCTGGCGCACAACTATCAGACGCCTGAGATCTTCAACTGCGTGGCCGACATCGTCGGCGACAGCCTGGCGCTGGCGCGCGAAGCGATGCGCGTCGATGCCGAGGTCATCGTGTTGGCCGGCGTGCATTTCATGGCTGAGACTGCCAAGCTGCTCAATCCGGACAAGACGGTCCTGATCCCGGACCTGCGCGCCGGCTGCTCGCTGGCGGAGTCGATTACCGCCGAGGACGTGCGCCTGATGCGCCAGCGCTATCCGGGCGTGCCGGTAGTGACCTACGTCAATACGTCGGCGGCGGTGAAGGCAGCATCGGACATCTGCTGCACATCCGGCAACGCCCGGGCAGTGATCGAGTCGCTCGGCGTCGAGCGCGTCATCATGCTGCCCGACGAGTACCTCGCCCAGAACGTCGCCAAGGAAACCGGCGTCAAGATCATCGCCTGGACCGGCCATTGCGAAGTGCACGAGCGGTTCACCGCGGCCGAGGTGGGGCAACTGCGCGAGGACCATCCCGGCCTCATCGTGCTCGCGCATCCGGAGTGCCCGCCCGAGGTGGTGGCGGCGGCCGATTTCGCCGGCTCGACGGCCGCGATGGCCGGCTACGTCGCTCGCCACAAGCCGCCCCGTGTCGTTCTGCTGACCGAATGCTCGATGAGCGACAACGTCGCCCTCCAGAACCCGGACGTTTCCTTCGTGCGGCCGTGCAACCTGTGTCCGCATATGAAGCGGATTACGCTGGCGAACATCCGCGAGTGCCTGGAGACGATGCGCCACGTCGTCACGATCGATCCCGCCGTCGCCGAACCGGCGCGGCGAGCGGTCGAACGCATGCTGCTGGTCTGACGGAGATGTTGCCGGTTCCCAGCCTGCCGCCACTCACTTTCGAAGCGCTGGTGCGTGCGGCGCTGCTCGAGGACCTTGGCCGCGCGGGCGACATTACGACCGATGCGATCGTGCCGCCCGGGCAGCGGGCGGAAACCGCGCTGGTAGCGCGGCAGCACGGCGTCGTCGCCGGTCTGCTCGTCGCGGAACTCGCCTTTCGCCTGATCGAGCCGTCGGTCGAGATGGTCGTCGTACGACCGGACGGCGCACGGGTCGGTCCGGGCGACCTGATCGCGACCTTACGCGGCCCGGCGCGCGGGCTGCTGACGGCGGAGCGGGTGGGGCTCAATTTCCTGTGCCATCTCAGCGGCGTCGCCTCGGCCACCGCCGGCGTAGTGGACGCCGTCCGCGACTACAAGGCGCGGATCACCTGCACGCGCAAGACCATGCCGGGGCTACGCGCGTTGCAGAAATACGCGCTGCGCGTCGGCGGCGGCAGCAATCACCGCTTCGGGCTGGACGATGCGGTGCTGATCAAGGACAACCACGTGGCGATCGCGGGTGGCATCCGGCCGGCTCTCGAGCGCGCCCGGGCGGCAGTCGGGCACTTGGTGAAAATCGAGCTGGAGGTGGATACGCTGGCGCAGCTCGAAGAGGCGCTGTCGGTCGGGATCGACGCGGTGCTGCTGGACAACATGGGACCCGAGGTGCTGCGCGAGGCTGTTGCGATGGTCGACGGCCGCGCCATCACCGAGGCGTCGGGCCGCATCACCCCGACGACCGCGCCAGCGGTGGCGGCGACCGGGGTCGATCTCATCTCGATCGGTTGGCTGACGCACAGCGCGGCGGTGCTGGACATCGGGCTCGACTACCGGGACTGAGCGGTTTGCAGGGGCTTCTGACGTTCCCTGATCAGGGGTCTGCTGCCGATTGATCCTGGCCGGCGGGAGCGCTTGCGGCGCTTGGCATCTTGCGTCGCTTCGCGCGAGCCTGCGCCTGTCGCTCACCGTATTTCATGCCCTCAAGCTTGAGGCCGTCGGGGTCGAGAAAGAACACTGCGTAGTAGTCGTCGTAGTATTCATCCGCGGGGTCGACGATGGTGACGCCTTCCGCCTCGAGGAATTGCTGCAACGCGTCCACGTCCTTGCGGCTGCGCAGCTCGAACGCGTAGTGGTGGAAGCCGATATCGCCGGCGCGGTGCTTGCGCTTGCGTCCCTCGGCATCCGCCGGGCCGATCCAGAACCGGGTCTTGCCGTTGGTCCAGCCGATCGTGTCCGCGTATTCGTCCGAGACCTCGAAGCCGAGAAAGGCAAACAGCCGGCCATAGAAAGCCTTGGATTTCTCGTAGTCGCTGACCCTGATCACAAGGTGATCGATCCCGACGACCCGCGCCATTCGCGTTCCCTGATGCCTGCTAGTGTCCCGGGTGCCAGCGCACTCCGGTGCGGACCGACTGAAGGACGGGCAGGACCTCCGTCGCGAGCAGCCGGCGCGATGTTGCCGCATCCTCGCCCGAGGCGCCGCGCGCTGCGCCGGTGATGGCAACCTTGTCGAGGCCGAGTGCTGCCAGCCCTTGCAGCCTCTCCAGGCAACGGTCCGGCGTGCCGACGATTGCGAAACGGTCGATGAACGGGGGCGTCAAAACCCCGGCCTGTCGGAAGTCGCCGCGAGTGTGCGCCCGCATGTCATAGCTGTTTCGAAGATCGTGCAGAACCTCGCGGTCGCCATCGCTCACGGGTCCCGCCGTCTTGCCATGCATCACCGAAAAGCGGGCGAACGTGGTCATCCCACCGCGCACGAGGTTGCGGGCCGCCTCGAGATCAGGATTGCAGCCGCAATTGAGGTAGGCGCCGAAGGCAATCCCGTCGGGGTCAAGCCCCGCCTTGCGCCTCGCCTCACGCGCAACCCCGATCCCCCAGGCGATGCGCTCCTCGTCGGCGCCCAGGGCGAACATGACGCGGTCGGCATGCAATGCGGCAATGGCGATGACCCGGGGACCGCTGGCCGCGACCTCGATGGGCACTTTTATCGCGCGCTCGGCGATCCAGCCGATTTTGCTTGCCGCGGGTGCATCGGCGAGTTCGAGCTCGGACATCGGCGGCGCGATCTCGGCCGGGATGTCGATATCGTCGAATGCGACCGAATCCCCGCTCAGATAGGTCCGCAGCTGCCTGAGATAGCGCTCGAACCCCGCCAACCTGGCAGGCGCACGCCCGAGATGTGCGAGAGCCGAGTCGCCGCGCCCGATGCCGAGCACCGCTCGTCCGCCGGCCACGAGCTGCACGCTGGCGATCGCACCGGCGGTGGCGGCGGCGTGCCGGGTCACCGTATTGGTCACACCTGTCCCGAGCCCCAGCCGCTTCGTTGCCGTTGCAGCAAGCGCAAGCGCCACGTAGGGATCGCCGGCAAGATTTTGCGAAGTCGACGACCAGCAGCCCATCCCACCCCGCCTTCTCAAGCTCCGAGGCGGTTTGCCCGGCGCGCCGCAGGGCCGGAATCCCGGTAATCCAGACTTGCATCGTCGACCCCCGCTCAGGCTCTCGGCATGCCGAGGCCACGCTCGGCGATGATGTTGCGCATGATCTCGTTCGTGCCGCCCGCGATGGTGCCGCTGAACGAGCTCAGGAAGTCGAACATCGGGCTGCCGAATGGCTCCTCGGCGACCGTCCCGAATTCCTGACCCTCGAGTCCGGCGAGGCGGACCATGAACGAGCATAGCCGCTGCCGCAGCGTCGTGCCTGACAGCTTGACGATCGACGGCAGGACGCTGGGCGGCCCGTTATGCGCCTCGCTTTCGCGCAGCAGCTGCCGCAACAGGCGCCGCCCGGCCTGCAGCTCCGCAAGGAAGCCCATGAACTCGCGGCGGAGCTGATCGTCGTGCAACCAGGGTGCATCGGTTTCCAGCGAGCGGCGATAGAACGCCTCGACCTCGTAGCGCTGCCGCTCGGCGCCCTCGAACGCGATCACGCCGCGCTCGGAGGCAAGCGTCGCCTGCGCGACCCGCCACCCGTCGTTCTCGCGCCCGATCATGTTGTCGGCAGGGATTTTCACATCGGTCAGGAAGATCTCGCCGAACTCAGAACGGCCATTCGCCTGCCGGATCGGCCGCACCTCGACGCCGGGCGATTGCATATCCATGATGAAGTAGGAGATGCCGCGGTGCTTGGGAGCCTCGGGGTCGGTGCGCGTCAGCAAAATGCAGTAGCGAGCATACATCGAATAGGAGGACCAGATCTTCTGGCCGTTGACCACGTAATGATCGCCGTCCCGGACGGCGCGGCATCGCAACGAGGCGAGGTCGGACCCGGAATTCGGCTCGGAGAACCCCTGGCACCAGACGTCGCCGCTGGCCACCCCGGCCAGATACCGGCGCTTTTGTGCTTCCGTCCCGTGCGGAAACAGCGTGCCGGGAAGGTGGATGAGCGAGATGGTGAACATTCGCGCCTGCGGCGCGTCCGCCCGCGCCATCTCGTCGGCGATGACGATCTGGTGCGGCAACCCAAGGCCTGCGCCGCCGTACTCCTTGGGCCAGTGCGGGATACCGAGGCCGACCTTGTTCCGCTCCGCCATCCACCAGCGCTGAAGCCCGATGAACTCCTCGTTGGAAGCCGTCGCCATGCGCGCCTTCCAGTCGGGTGGCACGATTTCGGCGAGCCAGTCGCGTACCCCCTGTCGAAAGGCTGCGAGGTCGTGTTGCCTGTCGAGGATCATGAGAGGGCCAGCTCCAGAGCCGTTCGTCCCGCGCGGGCCGCCGTCGCCAACTCGCTGGCCGCCTGGTCCCGCAGCGCCGGGTTTGTCATCACCAGGATTTCGTTCAGACGCGCGCGCTTGAGAAAGATCTGCGGGTCGAAGTCCCAGGTGAAGCCGACGCCGCCGTGTAGTTGCAGACAGTCGGTCGCGATGAAGGCAAAGGCGTCCGTCGCCTCGGCCTTGGCGAGCATCGCCCAGATATCGGCGTCGGCATCGTCCGCAGCCGCCCGATCGATCGCGTGCGCGACCACCTCGTCGATGACCGCGAGCTTCGTGACCAGGTCGGCAGCGCGGTGCTTGAGTGCCTGGAACGACGCGATCGGGTGTCCGAACTGCTGACGGGACTTCATGTAGTCGATGGTCCGCTCCGTGATGGAGCGGGCCCCGCCGCCGCTGTCGGCGGCGAGGGCAAGCGCCATTGCCCGCATCAGCCTCGTGCGTGTCCTCGGGCCGTCCTCAAGCACCGCCGCGGGTTTCGCTTGCTCAAGCCGGATGTCGATGACCTCGCGCGTTCGGTCCCACATCGCCGGGGCGCTCACCTCGGCCGCGGCAAGCTCCACGAGCACCCACGTGGTCTCGCCCGCTGGCGCGAGGAGAAGAGCGGCGTCGGGCGAACCCAGACAGCGAAGCGCGCCGGACACCGCGTCACTGGACCAGGCCAGTGTTGCAGCGCCCGGATGTGCCGGAACCGCCACCCCGATCTCACCGGATGCAATGCGAGGCAGCCATGTTTGCCTGACCGCGTCGTCCGCAGTTTCCGCAATCGCCTCTGCAGCCGAGAGCGTCGCGATGTAGGGGCCGGGCGCGGCGTGCCGGCCAAGCTCGGCGTGGAGGATGGCCAGGCCGCGCGCGCCGAGGCCGAGCCCGCCGTACTGCTCCGGGATTCCGAAGCCGAGCCACCCGAGGGAGCCGGCATGGGACCACAGCTCGCGGTCGAGCGCGCGCTTGCCGTCGATGAAGGCGTGCACGGCCGTGCTGCTGCTCTGCTCGGCCAGCACGCCCGCAACACCCTCTCGCAAGGCGTCGAGCGCCGCCTGGTCCACCGAACCCGTTGTCTCAGTCCCGTTGGTTGCCATGCGGTCTCCCGTTGCTCGGACCTCGTCGGCCGCAGTCCCGATCAGGCGGCGGAGGACGTCGACGGCGCCGGCCCAGCCTCGAAGACGTAAGCGTCCAGGGATTTCTGGGCAGCGGTCCGGAGGTCGTTCCACGTTTCCGGGCCGCCGTAATACGCCAGGCTGCCGGGCTCCGCCGTCCCGTCGCCGTTATAGTAGGACAGGCAGTCGCGCAACGGACGGGTTCTTACGTCGGCCTCGCGGCAATGCTCCGCGTAGGCGATCTCCGGCTCCCGCTTCACGTCGACGATGCCGGCGCCCCGCGCGCGCAGGGTCTTCAGCACCCAGACGACGTAGTCCGTATGCACTTCGATGCCGCGGGTGAAATTGAACTGTCCGCCGCCGCCCTGCGGGCCCGACATGATGAACAGGTTGGGAAAGCCGTGACTGTGCAGACCGAGGAAGGTCTTGACCCCTTCCGAACGCCACTTTTCCCGCAAGGTCTGTCCATTGCGGCCGGTGATCATGTTGAAGGTCGACGTCGCCATCCATTGGAACCCGGTCGCGTAGATCAGCACGTCGAGCGGATATTCCACGCCGTCATGGACCACGCCCTCGGCGGTGATCTTCCTGACGCCAAGCGGGGCCGTATCGATGAGCTTGACGTGCGGCAGGTTGAAGGTCGGCAGATACTCGTCGTGGAAGGTCGGCCGCTTGCAGCCGTACGGATAATAGGGTTTCAGCGCCGCTGCGGTTTTCGGGTCCCTGACGATCGCGTCGACGCGAGCCCGGATCTGCTCCATGATGCGGAAATTGGTGTTGAGCTGACGCTCGATCAGCTCCTCCGGCGAGAGCTCGCGGTCGTATTGCTTGCGGACTTTGAAATCGGCGATCTTGCCCGAGAGATAGTCGTCGTTGGCCTGCAGCGCCGTACGCCCCGACGAAATCTTGGCGAGGCGTTCCCGCCTGGCGCGCGCCCAGCCAGGCTCCTTTGACCACGCTTCGATCTCCGCCTGCGTCGTGGCGCGCTGGTCGCGAACATCGATCGTGGACGGGGTACGCTGGAAGACGTAGAGCTCCTTGGCGACTTTGGCGATCTCCGGGATCACCTGCACGGCGGTGGCACCCGTTCCGATGATGCCGACGCGTTTGCCCTCCAGATCGACGTGGTAGTTCCACCTGGAGGTATGGAAGGCCTCGCCTTGCGAAGCTTTCCATCCCTTCGATGCGGGCGAGCTTCGGCGTCGTCAAGATGCCGTTCGCCAGCACGACGAAGCGGGCGCGCATCCTGTCGCCGCGATCGGTGCAAACCGTCCAGCGGCCGGTCGCCTCGTCCCAGACCGTTTGCTCGACCGTGGTGTGGAAGAGGCACCGGTCGTAGAAGCCGTACCGTTCCGCCATGCTCTGGCAGTATTCGAGGATCTCGAACCCCGAGGCGAACTTCATCGTCGGGAAGTATCCGGTCTCCTCCAGCATCGGCAGATAGCTGTAGGCTTCGACGTCGCAGGCGATGCCGGGATAGCGGTTCCAATACCACGTGCCGCCGACGTCGCCGCCCTTCTCGCAAAAGCGGACGTCATCGAACCCCGCCTGGCGCAGCTTGTGCCAGAGCAGCAGGGCGGCGAAGCCGGCGCCGACGACAAGGATGTCGCATTCGTCCTTCAACGCTTCGCGTTCGATGGGTGGGGCCGAGTAGACGTCCTCCAGATATTTCGCGAACTCGCCTTCCATGGCGATGTAGTCGGCGGCACCGCGCCGCGACTCCTTGAACGCGCGGTACTTCGCCTGCTCCTCGGCATTGAACACGGCGCCGGGCGGCGCGCGCGGGCAGCGTTCTGTGGGCCTCGTCCCGAACCGGCGAATAGCCCTTGCCCGCAATCTTCTCCGTCGCCTTCGCGGCGCGGGTATTGAAGATCTTGAGGCCTGTGGCCTCGTCGATGCGGACCGGATGCGTCATCTCGGATGCCTGTTTCCTCGGGAGCAGCGCGGTGCTCGGTTGCGGGTCGGTATATACTGGCGAGTATCCCTTGCCGAACCACGGGTATCAAGAGCGCCTGCCGGACATGGACAGCGGCGTCAGCGAGACGCATCGTGTCTGCGGAGCAGCCAGGAGGGGACACCCATGCCATTCTACGAACGAGGCGACGTTCGCATCCACTACGAGGAGTCCGGTTCAGGTTTCCCCTTGCTGCTCATCCCCGGCGGGGGGCTGAACTCGACGATCCCCTTTGTGACCGAAAAGGGACCCTTCAACGCCTTCGAGGAATTCAAGGGCGAGTATAGGTGCATCGCGGCGGACCTGCGCAACGCCAACGGTGGCCAGTCCTCCGGGCCGCTCGAGATCGACCGACCCTGGGACGCCTACACCGACGACCACCTCGGCCTCATGGATCACCTGGGCGTCCGGGAGTTTCTGGTCATGGGCTTCTGCATCGGCGGCCCATTTATCTGGAACCTGTTGCGGCGGGCGCCGAGCCGTGTTGTCGCTGCCGTGCTGGCGCAACCCAGCGGGTTCCGTCCGGAAATGCCGGACCTTTTCTACCAGAACAACATCACCGGCTGGGGGCCGCCGTTGTGCGATCGCCGGCCCGACATCACCATGTCGATGGTCGACGCTTTCCTGAACCGGATGTACCGGTCCAACCCAGACTTCGTCTTCACCGTGACGCGCGATTTTGTCCGCAACTGCCCGACACCGATCCTGGTTCTGCCCGACGATGTTCCTGCGCACCCGTTCGCGGTGGCGATGGAGTCCGCCCGCCTCGCGCCGAACGCTCAAGTGAGTCTCTTCCCCTGGAAGGAACCCAAGGACCTGATCCCGCTGGCGGTGCGTCACGTACGCACCTTCCTGAAGGCACATCGACCGACGGCGGCCACTTGCTGAAAGGGCCGATACCGGTTCGATACCGTTCGTCGCAATGGACCTGTTGCGTCGAAGATTCCATTCCGAACAACGCCTCCTGGCCTCGGCGCGGGAGACGCTCGCCGTGCTCTATCAGACCGGTGTGCTCGCGAGACGGTGCGAGTGCCGTCCGGCGCGCGAGACGCTGACTGCACTCAGCCCGGAGCAGGTGCGGCGCCACACGCGACACGTCTTCATCGATCTGTTGAAGCCGCCGCTCTGCCGCAATAACAACCCGCGCTGACGCCGACGCGCAGGGGACTCACACGCACCCGGCGCCGCCTGGCCGACACGGATGCGGGAATTGACGGCAAGTCACCTTCCCGGACAGAGTCACCGTTGGTTCGCCGCACAAAACTGCATGTCGCGGCGGAGCCGAACACGAGACCGACGGTGGGGAACGCGCCATGCCGACGCCGAAGGCCCAGAAGGGCGGCTGGATCATCGTCGCCCTGCTGTTCCTCTTCATGCTGGTCAATTTCGTCGACAAGGCCGTCATCGGGCTGGCCGGGGTGCCGATCATGCGAGAACTGAAGCTGACCCCGCAGGAGTTCGGCTTCGTCGGATCGAGCTTCTTCTTCCTGTTCTCGCTGTCCGCGGTCGTCACCGGCTTCATCGTCAATCGCGTGCAGTCGCGTTGGGCGCTGCTGGCGATGGGCTCCATCTGGGCGCTGACCCAGTTTCCCCTGCTCGGCACCGTCAGCTTCGGCACATTGGTGGCTTGTCGGGTCATTCTCGGGGCGGGCGAGGGACCGGCCTACCCGGTGGCGCTGCACGCCGCCTACAAGTGGTTCCCGAACGAACTCCGCACGTTGCCGACCGCCGTCATCGCGCAGGGCGCCGCCGTTGGCGTGGTGATTGCCGTCCCGGTGCTCGACTGGATCATCGAGGAATACTCATGGCACTGGGCCTTCGGCGCTCTCGGCGTCCTCGGCGTGCTGTGGGTCGTCGCCTGGCTGATCTTCGGCAAGGAAGGGTCCATCACGACCACCGTCGTGCCGCACAGCGGCCGCTCCCTCGAGCGCGTGCCTTATGCGCGGCTTCTCCTGAACCGCACGGTGCTGTCCGGCTTTGCTGCCGGTTTCGGAGCCTACTGGGGGCTGTCGCTCCTGATCGCCTGGTTCACGCCCTATCTCATCCTGGGACTGGGCTTCACGCAGAAGGAGGCCAGCTGGATTACCACCCTGCCGTGGGCGGCAAGCCCGCTGGTGGTGATCTCCGCAGCGTGGTTTTCGCAGCGCATGTTGGCTCGCGGCGCCACGACGCGGTGGGCGCGGGGCATTTTCGGCGGCGGCTGCGTCTCCCTCGGCGGCCTCTGCCTGATCCTTCTGCCGATCGCGTCGAGCAGCACGCTCAGGATCGCCATGGTAATCGCCGGCATGTCGATCCCGGCCGTCATCTACGTGATGGGGCATGCGATCCTGAGCGAGATGACGCCGGTCTCGCAGCGAGGTGCGGTGCTGGCGATCAACAACGCCGTCGCCACCACGGCGGGACTGATCGCCCCGCTCGTGATGGGAAGCGTGGTCCAGAACGCCATTGCTGGCGGCGTCCGGCCCGCCGACGGATATGGCCACGGCTTCTTCATCTGTGGCGTGGTGGCGCTGATCTGCGGCCTGATCGGCATGATCTTCCTGCGACCCCAAGCCGAGGTGGCGCGCTTCACCGCATCGCCGGTTGATGTGGCGGTATCGGTCGCAGGCCAGTAGTCGCTTCCACCCTCTCCCCTCTGGAGACTTCGCATGGCTGCCGAACCCCTGAAGGGCATTCGTGTCCTCGATCTCTCCTCAATCATCGCCGCTCCGGTCACGGCCACGCTGCTGGGCGATTTCGGGGCGGAGGTGGTGAAGGTGGAGGAGCCAGGGCGCGGCGACTTCATGCGCCGAACTGCGGCCAAGCCGGGCGGCCGCTCGCTGCAATGGGTGCAGGACGGACGCAACAAGAAGTCCGTCACACTCAATCTTCGCGACGAGCGGGGGCGCGCGATCCTGCATCGGCTCCTGCCGCATTTCGACGTGTTGGTCACGAACTTCCGGCCGCCGACGCTCGACCGCTGGGGCCTCGGGCCGGAGCCGATGCGTGCCCGGTATCCCCGGCTCGTCCTCCTCTATATCACCGGATATGGCCTGACCGGGCCATATCGTGACCGCGGCGCCTTCGACCGCGTCGCCAGCGCATTCTCCGGCCTGACCTATGTCAGCGGCGAGAAGGGGCGTCCATCGGTGCGGTCCGGCTTCGCGCTGATCGACTACATGACGGCCTACATGGCCGCGTTCAGCGTCGTGACCGCGCTCTATCACCGGGATCAGCGCGGCGGCTCCGGGCAGGTGATCGACCTGGCTCTGTACGAGCCAGGGTTCCGAGCCTCGGAGGACGCGCTCATGAGCTACGCGGCGCACGGACGCATCCGCGAGCGGACCGGCAACACCAATCCGAAGGTGGTTCCCGCCGCGAACTTCGTCGCCGCCGACGGCCGCGAGGTGACGATCCATGCCGGCACGGATTCGCTGCTCCGTCGCCTCGGCAGGCTGATGGACCAGCCGCTCGCGGACAACCCGCTTTTCGCCACCCATGCCGCGCGGGTGGAGAACCAGGAAGAGTTGTACGGGATCATCGCCGAATGGGCGGCCGCACATCCGGCGGACCGGCTGATGGCGATGCTGGCCGAGGCCGACATCCCGGCCTCGCCGGTGATGAACATCGCCGACATTGCCGCGGACCCGCACTATCGCGCGCGCGGCACGGTGACGACCGTCCATGACGATGAGTTCGGTGATCTGCTCATGGCCGGGCCGATGCCCAAACTGAGCGAGACGCCCGCCACCATCCGCTCCCTTGGTCCGATGCTCGGGGCACACAACGAGGAGGTCTATGGCGGTCTGGTAGGAATGAGCGCGGCGGAGGTGGATGCCCTGCTGGCCGACGGCGTGATCTGACCGGTGCGGAACCCGGGGCGATCGAAGCGCGACCGGCGTTCCTACTCGGCTGCGATCTCGTGCGGCTGGAAGGCCGGCATCACCTGCTGGGCGAACGCCCGCAGGGAAGCCGGAGTGGCGGCCGGGTCGGCCATCAGGATGTTCGCTACTCCGCCGGCTTCGAGGCGCCTCAGTCGGGAAATGATCTCGGCCGGGGTGCCGAGCAGCGGGGCGTCGTCCTCCTCGATGGAGTTCGGGCGGGCGCCTTTGGCGAGGTCGCCGATCACGCTTACTACGCGCTTGCGGGTCGCGATCGCGGCGGCGCGCTCGTCCTCCGAATGGAGCATCTGCAGGGCGCGGGTGACGCCCACCATCATCGGATCATAGCGCCGGCCGATGCGCTCGCACTCCTCGCGGAAGATCGCGACGCGCTCGATCACCTGATCGACCGAGGCGAGCTGGTCGAGCAGCAGACAGTAGCCCTCCTGCGCGGCGCGGCGGATGCTGTCGTGGCTGCCAGCCGCCAGCCAGAGCGGCGGGTGAGGGCGTTGCTGCGGCTCCGGCTCGACCACGATGTTGTCGTAGTGCCAGAGCTTGCCGCGGTGGCTGAACCGTCCCTCGCTGGTCCAGGCCTTGCGGATGATCTGCATCGCCTCGTCGAACCGCTCGGTGGCCTCCTCGATCGGGATGCAGAAGCCCTCGAACTCGCCTTTGCGGTAGCCTTTCCCAACGCCGAAATCGAAGCGCCCGCCGCTCAGCAGGTCGAGCGTGGCCGCTTGTTCGGCCACCAGCACCGGATTGTGCCAGGGCAGCACCACGACGGCGGTGCCGAGCCGGATGCGGCTGGTCTTGGCCGCCAGGTAGGCCAGCAGGGTCATCGACGCGGACACCTGGCCCTGGCCGGTAAAATGATGCTCCACCATGAACAGACTGTGATAGCCGAGCCGGTCAGCCTCCATGATGTAGTCGATGAAGCCCTGGTAGCCGTGGCTGTCGCTGACATCGCCGGCGCCGCGCTTGGTGCGGGCGCCGCCAAACAATCCGAACCGCATTTCGACCGGCTCCCTCGACCTTCGCTCCGCGTGCAGCATGCCGTGGTCGGAGCGGGATCGGAAGGCCGGTTGCCGGACGCTAGCCGACGCCTGGAGCTCTTGTCGTTTGCCGTGCATCGGCCGAACCTTCCGGACAGGGACGCGGCGCACCCACGCGTGCTTCGAGCGGCGCGGCGAGACGGGCAGCCAAGGTCCGGTGCGGAACGACGAGGGAGACTTCGCCATGCAGATAGTCGACGCCCAGATTCACCTCTGGGGCAGCGGCTTGCCCAGCAACC
This sequence comes from uncultured Alphaproteobacteria bacterium, assembly GCA_963719345.1. Taxonomy (GTDB): domain Bacteria; phylum Pseudomonadota; class Alphaproteobacteria; order Acetobacterales; family Acetobacteraceae; genus CAVRCA01. The sequence continues at coordinate 740,293 of CAVRCA010000001.1, read as the reverse complement.
TCTCGCATCGACAGGTGACCTCCTTCACTCCCGAGGAGGCCATCGTCCTGATGGACGAGGCCGGCGTTGATGCTGCAATCATCCATCCGCCGGGTTGGGACCCAGGTTCGACCGACATGGCTTTCAAGGCAGTGAAAAATTATCCCGGCCGCTTCGCGATCATGGGTTCCGTGCCGCTGGACCGACCGGAATCCCGGACGCGGATCGAAGGCTGGAGAGAGCAACCCGGCATGCTCGGGTTGCGGTACACGTTCCTGCACGATCCTGCGCGACAGCAACTGAAGGATGGCACCTTCGACTGGCTTTGGGCGGCGGCCGAGGATGTCGGTGTTCCGATCGCCGCTCTGGCGACGGACTCGCTGGTCGAACTTGGCCGCGTTGCCGAGCGCCACCCCGGACTTCGGTTGACGATCGATCACCTCGGCGGCAGGGGTGGCCTGACCACGCTGAAGGATGCGGCGGCGATGGCCCACATGCCGGACCTTCTCGCTTTGGCGAAGTTTCCCAATGTCGCAGTCAAGGCGACCGGTGCGCCGGGTTATTCGAGCGAGGCCTATCCGTTCCCGCAGATGCAGACCTATCTGCGGCAGATCTACGACGCCTTCGGTCCGCGCCGGATGTTCTGGGGCACGGACATCACGAAGATGCCCTGCTCCTGGCGTCAATGCGTGACGATGTTCACCGAGGAACTGCCGTGGCTCAGCGAAGAAGACGAGCGCCTCGTCATGGGAGAGGCACTGTGCGCGTGGTGGGGCTGGGACCGGCCAGCGTGATGTGGACCACCGCTCCCAGCTTGGACGGAGTCCTTCCTTGACCGTATTGCCCCAGTCTAACGCGATCGCCGCGGACGAAACTACCGCATCAAACCGCCGTCGATGGGAATGATCGTCCCGGTCACATAATCCGATAAGTCGGTGGTCAGGAACTCGACCACGCGGGCACAGTCCTCGACCGTGCCAACTCGGCGCAGGGCTACGCGCGCCGCCGGATCGGTATTGGCTCTGGAGCTTCCGGGGATGACGGTCTGCATGATGCGCCCGGTCGCGATCGTCCCCGGGGCGATGCAATTCGCCATGATCCCATCCGGCCCGAGGTCCTGCGCAAGATACCGCGTGTAGTGCGCGATCGCCGCCTTGGCTGCGCCGTAATGCGCGTAACCACCGTCCGCGGACGGACTGAGGCCGGCGACCGAGGCAACCGTGACGATCTTGCCGTAGCGTTGCCGCTTCATGACCGGGGCGACGGCGTTGCAGCAGTAGATCGTACCATGGAGGTTCATGTGGAGAACAAGGTCGAGCAGGCCGGGATCGAGTGCGCTTGCCTTGGTATCAAGAGGGCGGCCACGGCCACCCCCGGCGTTGGCGACCAGGATGTCGACCCGCCCCCACTTGTCGACGACCTCGGCGACCATTGCGTCCACGGCAGACCGGTCGGCCACGTCCAATTCAACCCCAATTGCCGTTCCGCCCGCCGCCTCGATCTCGCCGACCGTGCTGTCGGCGGTCATGTCACGGCGCTCGGCCTCAAACTCCTCGAAGGACTTCAGGCTGAGATCGCAGACCGCGATCTTCGCTCCGAGGTCGGCCAGTCGGCGGGCATAAGCGCGACCCAGCCCACGGCCGCCGCCGGTGACGATTGCGACCCTGCCATCCAGTTTGCCCATGCCGGCAATGCTCCATTGACGTTGGTTGTCGATTGCACAGACCACGCCCGCTCGGATACCCGAGTCTGGGCGCTGCCAGACCCACAGTTCATAGAAGCGACCTGATCCCGGGTCCGACGTTTCCCTTGGTGGTTTTTCGTGATCCTAGTCCTCGGCGTGCCGGGGAGGAAGCACCGCCATCGACCCAACGGGACGGGCTGCGATACGTGGCTCGATAGCGCGCTGACCAGCAAATTGCGGTAAAGTGGCACAAAAGTAAGTGCCGACTGCGGAGGGGGAACCAATGAGCGGACGGGGTCTGGGGCGACGAGTTCTATTGGGCGTGGCGCTCGCCGGCACTGCGCTGTCACGCCGATCGGCGAGGGCGCAACAGCCGGTGCTCCGTCTCGGCGTGTTGACCGATTTGTCCGGACCCTACTCGAACGCGACGGGTCCCAATTGCGTGGCCTGTACGCGTCAGGCGGTCCAGGAATTTATCGCGTCCCGTCCCATGAACGTCGAGGTGGTCGTCGCGGATCATCAGAACAAGGCGGATATCGGTGCCGGGATCGCGCGGCAATGGTTCGACCAGGGCGGCGTGGACGCCCTGGTGGATGTGCCCAGCTCCGCCGTGGCGCTGGCGGTCAATGGGGTCGTGCGGGAGAAGAACAAGATCCTCCTCGATTCCGGGGCCGCGACGGCGGACCTGACCGGCAAGCAGTGCAGTCCGAACACGCTATGCTGGACATTCGACAACTACATGCTCGCGAGGTCGACGGGCCCGGCGGTGGTCAAGGCCGGCGGGAGCCGATGGTTTTTCATCACGGCCGACTATGTGTTTGGCCACCAGTTGCAGGCCGACACAACGCACTTCGTGCAGCAAGCAGGCGGAACCGTCGTCGGCAGTCGGGTCTACCCGTTTCCGGAGACGACCGACTTTTCCGCGATGCTCGTGCAAGCACAAGCGTCCGGGGCCAACGTGCTCGCGCTGGCGAATTCCGGTGCAGATTCCATCAACTGCGTCAAGCAAGCACGCGAGTTCGGTCTGACGAAGACGATGCGCATCGCGGCTCTCGCGCTCTGGAATTCTGACATGCATGCGGTCGGCCTCGAGGTCGCGCAGGGCCTGGTCCTGACCGAGACGTATTATTGGAACTTGAACGACCGCACACGCGCCTTCATGGAGCGGATCAAGCCGAAAACACCAAATCTCTGGCCGAACGCGATCCAGGCCGGCTGCTATGGAGCGACGCTCCATTATCTGAAGACGGTGGCGGATATGGGGGTCGCCGCCGCCAAGGCGGACGGCGCGGCAACCATGGCCCGAATGAAGGCCATGCCGACCGACGACGACTGCTTCGGGCCGGGGCGTATCCGGGAGGATGGTCGGAAGCTGACGCCGGCCTATTTGTTTCAGGTGAAATCCCCTGCGGAAAGCAGCGGCCCTTGGGATACCTCGAAGGTGATCGCTTCGACACCGGCCGACCAGGCATTTCGGCCGCTCTCGGAGGGTGGCTGTCCGTTGGTGCGCAGCTAGCCGTCGCGCTCCAGTCCAGTCCGGCCAGGCCCGGGCGAAGGGCTGCAACGGCGAGGATGACGCCGATGCGCCCCGATGGGAAAGCGGCGCTCCTGGGGGACGATATTGATGAGGCGAGACCCGTGGCGTACTATCGTTGCCACACGGCACGGCACCAGCGAGGGGAGCAAGGCGATGAAGTTCGGGATTTTCTACGAGCTGCAGCTGCCGCGGCCCTGGGGGCCGAACGACGAGCTTACGCTTTATCAGAACGCGCTCGAGCAGATCGAGCTCGCCGACAAGTGCGGCTACGATCACGCTTGGCAGGTTGAACACCACTTCCTTGAGGAATACTCACACTCGCCAGCGCCCGAATCCTTTCTGGCCGCGGCGAGTCAGCGCACCAAACAGATCCGGCTCGGGCACGGCATCTGCCAGCTCACCACCAACCATCCGGCGCGTGTCGCGGAGCGCATCGCCACGTTGGACCTTCTGTCGAAGGGAAGGGTCGAATTCGGCATGGGCGAGAGTTCGTCCTCGACGGAATTGGAGCCGTTCGGGGTCGATATCGCAAAGAAGCGCGAGATCTTTGAGGAAGCCGTCCAGGCAATCTTCCCGATGTTCAAGGACGGCGGCAGCGAGCATCACGGAAAGCATTTCGACTTGCCGCTGCGCAACGTCTTGCCGAAGCCGATCCAGAAGCCGCATCCCCCGCTCTGGGTCGCGTGCTCGCAGCTCGAGACACTGGCCAAGTGCGGCGAGTGGGGCATGGGGGCGCTCGGCTTCCAGTTCGTCTCGGCGAGGCGGCGCACGCCTGGGTTCACGCCTACTACAACGCTTTCGTGAAGCGGCAGAAGAAGCTCGCCGATTATCAGACCAACCCGAACATTGCGCTGGTCTCGTTCTTCATGTGTGCGAAGACCGACGAGGAAGCGCGCATCCGCGCTGACGGCGACACGTTCTTTCAGTTCTGCCTGAAGTACTACAGCAGCGCGACCGGCGACCGGAAGCGCCCGCCGCCGGGTGCCGTGAACATGTGGGAGGAATACAACAAGTGGAAGCGCGCCAACCCGGAGGCGCACGCGTCGGCGTTGCGCGGCGGCCTGATCGGTTCGCCGGATACGATCCGCCGCAAGCTGAAAAAATTCCAGACCTCGAACATCGACCAGGTCGTGCTCCTGAACCAAGCCGGCAGGAACACCCATGAGCACATTTGCGAATCGCTCGAGCTGTTCGCCCACGAGGTGATGCCGGAGTTCCAGGCTGCGCATCCGGAGCTGCTGAAGTGGAAGCAGCAGGTGATCGAGCGCGAGATCGAGCTGGAAGAGATCGACACCGCCGCGTTCAGGGAGCGCTACGGCGGCAATATGGCGAAGATCGCGCCTGTGGTTCAAGCGGCGGAATAGCGGGTCGGCCGACGCAGTCGCCCGGGCCGGCTATGATCGCGCCAAGCGCGACGGCGAGCCGTGCGACCCGCCTCCCACCTTCGCCCAGTCTCCGTGCGTCAGGGCTGCCCGAGCTGGCGTGCCCTGACCCGCCAGGCTTCGGCCTGGGCCGGATCGGGCATGATCCCCACCGTGCCCATCCGACGCAGCTGAGCCGCATCGAAGGTCCGAGCCAGCGACGCCGCGCACGCACCGCACCCGTTCTCGGCCCCGGCCTGGTAGAAACGACGGGCGCCCGAGATATCGCCTGTTGCGAGAGCGGAATCTCCCTGACGGCGCAGCAGATCGACCAAGTCGTTGAGCGCACCGGGAGGCCTCTGGGCTGCCGGTGCGGGCGCGGGGGGCATCGCTGCGGCGGCCGTTCGCGCCGGCGCAAGGGCATGCTTCGACGGCGGATCGGCGGCAGTTTCTGGTTGCTTCGGACTGGGAGCTTGCACAGGCTGAGACGGCTGCTCGCGGGGCTCGGACATTGCCGATGTGGCGGGCGCCGAGGAACTTTCGGGAGATGAGGAGGCAGCGGGTTCGCTCCCTTTTTGCGCAGAAACGTCCCGCTCGGGCGAGGGTGATGTCTCAAGCGGAGGAGACCCTGCGCTCCGCTCAACGGCGCCCGGTGTGCTGAGATACTGTTGGAGCTGGGTCACGGCGGAAACGCCGTCGGAGCTGGCCTCGGGCAGCGCCTTGACGATGTCGTCGAGCGTTCCCGACAACCCTTTGGGGTCGCCGAGCTTGGCCTGCTCCCGCGCCAGAGCAGTGAGGCGTTGGAGGGTTTCGTCAGCCTCGTTCGCGTGCGCGGCGCCGCCGAGCAGTAGCAAAAGCGCGGCCATCATTGCGGCGGAGGCGCTGAGTCCTGAAGACATGGCACCACGGTCAAATTACCAGACCTGGAAACTAAGCCTTAGCAGGACGCACAACTATAGACGGTCGCGTGCACCGGCGGCGACCCTGCCTATGATTACGCGCAAAGAAGCGCGGCGCTCGCGACAGTCAGTGTCCAGTGGCGGCGTAATGCAACCGCAGACCCGGTTCTGGCCACTCCAGGACGGCAAGCTGGCCGGCGGCGGACAGCGTGACGTAGGCGGTGCGCAGATCCTTGCCACCGAAGCAGATGTTGGTCGGATAGACGTCCGGCACCTTGACCCGTCGCAGCACCTGGCCGGCCGGCGAGATCACCGTGATGCAGCCGGTCATCAAGGTGGCGACGCAGATGTCGCCGTTCGCCTGGACCGCCAGGCTGTCGAAGCGCTGGAAGCCGTCGAGGCCGGCGACGATCCGACCGCCATGCGGTGACGGGAACGGCGCCTTCCTGACCACGCCAGGCGCGTCGAGATCGAACGCCCATAGCCGCGCCGCTTCGGTATCGGCGACGTACACCACCTTCCCGTCCGGCGAGAGGCCGACTCCGTTGGCGGTGACGATCGGATGCGCGATCTCGGTAATGCTGGAGCCGTCCGGCAGGGCGTAATAGAGGCCGCCGTGATCGCGGTCACGCTCACGCCGCTTGCCAAGGTCGGTGAAGTAGAAGCCGCCGTGCGCGTCGAACACGATGTCGTTTGGCGCCGAGAGGCGATAGCGACCACAATGGGTGTACAGGGTCGAGCACGCGCCGGTGCGCGGCTCGATGCGCTGGATCGACCCGCCGATATAGTCCGCTGACGGCCCGGTGGAAAGAAAACCGCCATGGGCGTAGGCGTTGCCGCCGTTGTTGCAGGCGTAGAGCGCGCCATCCGGCCCGAGTGCCAGTCCGTTCGGGCCGCCACCCGTCTTGCAGAACCGGTGCACCTCGCCATCCGGCGTGATGCGCGTCACGGTGCCGCCGGCGATCTCGCCGAGGATGACCGAACCGTCCTCCATGGCGACCGGACCCTCGGGGAACTTGAGGTCGTGCGCCAGGATGCGCAGGTCGTTCATCGCGCGCTCCCTCAACCCGCCGCGGGCGCGGACTGCGCGCCGCGCACCAGGCGGCCGGGCAGCGCGCCGGTCGGCTCGCCGCCCCGATGCACTATTTTCCCAGAGACGATCGTCGCGTCGTAACCGACGGTTCGCTGGACCATGCGGCGGCCGCCGCTCGGCAAGTCATAGACGACCTCCGGCGCGTGCAGGCTCAGCCGGGCGTAGTCGATCACGTTGAGGTCGGCCTTGAAGCCCGGTGCGATCACGCCGCGATCAGCCAGCCCAAGGGCGCGCGCGTTGTCGCGGGTGAGACGCTTGATGGCCCAGGGAACCGACAGCCGCCCGGTGGCACGGTCACGCGTCCAGTGGGTGAGCAGGTAGGTCGGAGCACTGGCGTCGCACAGCACGCCGACATGCGCGCCACCGTCGCCGAGGCTGACCAGCGTGTTCGGGTGCGTCATCATTTCGCGCACCGTCTCGAGGTTTCCATGGGCGTAGTTGCTCAATGGGCGGTAAAGGATCTTCTTGCCGCCATCTTGCAAAAGCAGGTCATAGGCGAGTGCGGCTGGGTCGACGCCCATGCGCTGCGCGCGTGCGGCGATGCTCTGGTCGCGCGGCGGCTCGTAGTTCGGCGGATCACCCAGTTCGAAGATTCGTTCCCAGGTGGCGACGCGCTTGCCGAGGGCGTCGTCGGTGTTGCGCTCCGACAGCAGGCGCGCCCGCAGGCTCGGGTCGCGCAGCATCTCCACTCTCTTCGCGAACGGCAGTTGTGCGATCGCCTCGAAGCTCGGGCAGGTCATGAACGGATTTTGTGAAATCTCGAAGCCGAGCATGATGCCGGTCGGCCGATCGAGCACCTGACCGAGCATCGTGAGGCCGTCGGCGTTGGCCTGCTCGATGCGGTCGAGCAGTTGGCGCCACTCCTGCGGCTTGGAGTTACGTTCCAGCACGGTGATGCTGACCGGCCGCCGCGAGCGCTCGGCCAAGCGGCGCAGCATGGCGAATTCCGGCTCCAGCTCATCGTCGAAATCGGCGATCACCTGCAGCCAACCTTTGCCCAGCTTGCCGATCGCGGCCGCGATGCTTGCCAACTCGTCCTCGGCAGCGGTCAGCGTCGGGATCGGGCGGCCGTCCAAGGTGCGATGGTTCAGCGTGCGCGACGTGGAGAAACCCAGCGCGCCGGCGCTGATCCCTTCGGCGGCGAGGGCCGCCATCCGCTCGCGATCCGCCGCCGTCGCGTCCTCGCGGTCGGCGCCGCGCTCACCCATGACGTAGACGCGCAACGCCGCGTGCGGCACCTGTGTCGCGATGTCGAGGTCATACTGCCGGGCGCCGAGCGCATCGAGGAACTGGGGGAAAGTCTGCCAGTTCCACGGCAGGCCCTCGGTGAGCACCACCTCGGGGATGTCCTCGACGCCCTCCATCAGCTTCACCAGCATGTCGCGCTGATCGGGCAGGCAGGGCGCGAAGCCAACCCCGCAATTGCCGATCAGCACCGTAGTGACCCCGTTCCAGGACGAGGGGTTGATGTGGTTGCCCCACGTGACCTGCGCGTCGTAGTGGGTGTGCGGGTCGATGAAGCCGGGCGTCACCAGCCGGCCCTTGGCATCGATCTCCTCGTCGCCCCTCGTGCCGATCTTCCCGACCTCGGCGATCCTGCCGCCCACGACGCGGATATCGGCTTCGAACGGCTCGGCGCCGGTTCCGTCCACGACGGTGCCGTTGCGGATGACGAGCGTGGTGTCCGGCATGAGAAATTCTCCTAGAGGAAGCCGATGGACAGCCAAGGAAACGCGGCGACGATGGCGAGTGCGATGGCGAGGGCGCCAAGATAAGGCCATATCCGGCCGATGGCGTCATCCGGGTTCACCCGGCCGATCGCGCAAGCGCCGTAGAAGCCGACTCCGAACGGCGGCGCGAACAGGCCGATGCCCATGCCGAGAATGACGATGATCGCATAGTGTACCTCGTGCACGCCCATCGCGCGGGCCACCGGAAACAGCAGCGGCCCGAACAGCACGATGGCGGGAATGCCTTCCAGAACGCTGCCGAGGATCACGAAGGTGACGCAGGAGATCGCGAGGAACCCGGCCCTGCCGCCTGGGACGTGCGCCATCGCCGTGACGAGCCACTGGGAAAAACCGGATTGCGTCAGCGCCCAAGCCATCCCGGTAGCGGTGCCGATTATCAGCATGACCGCTCCGGTGAGCGAAACCGTGTCCACCAGGATCGGGTAGAGCTTGCGCCAGTCGAACTCGCGGTAGACCAGCAGACCGAGCAGTGCGGTGTAGACGACGCCGACGGTCGAGACCTCGGTGGCGGTGGCGATACCCTCGATCACGGCATAGCGGATCACGAACGGCAAGGTGAGGCCGGGAATGGCGATCAGCAGGGTCCAGCCGATCTGCCTTGCAGGCGCACGCGTCGCCGTGCTCGCCGCAGTGCGGCGCGAGCGGATGAACACCACGACCGTCAGCGCCAGCGCCGCAATGAACGCCGGCAGCAGGCCGCCGGTGAAAAGTGCGGCGATCGAGACATTGGTCACCGATCCGATGGTGATGAGCACCAGGCTGGGCGGGATCGTCTCCGACATCGCCGACGAACTGGCGAGCAGCGACGCGAGTTCTCCCGGCGGCGTGCCCCGCCGGCGCATCTCGGGGAACAGCACCGGCGCGATGGCGGCCATGTCGGCCGCCTTGGAGCCGGAGATGCCGGACACCAGGTACATCGCGCCGAGCAGCACGTAGGACAGCCCCCCGCGCACGTGGCCGAGCAGCGAGGCGAGGAAATTGACCATCACCCGCGCGATGCCCGTCATCTCCATCAGCAATCCAAGGAACACGAACAGCGGCACCGACAGCAGCAGCAGATTCGACATGCCGTCGTCCATCCGGTTCACCACCACGGTGAGGGGCAGGTCGGTGGTCAGGCCGAGATAGGAAAAGGTCGCCATGCCGAAGGCGAACGAGATCGGCACCCCGATGAACACGCAGGCGGCGAGCAGCACGACGAAGAACACGATCAGGCTGCCGAAGCCCATCGAGACCAGCACGGGCTGCGCCAGCCATAGTCCGGCGGCGCACACGGCGACCAGCGCGATCGCCGCCGCGAAGCTGCGCGGCGTGGTGGTTTCCAGCAATCGCAACACGGCGATCACCGCGGCCAGGACGACGCCGACCAGGAGCGCGCAGACCCGCCAGCCGTCGGAGATCGACAGCGTGATCAGTTCGACGCCCACCTGCCCGTTGAAATACTGCAGTGCGGGCATGATGATCTCAAGCACGAACACCACGACGACCAGTGAGGCGACGGCGGCCCAGAACGCCTGCCATTGCGGCCCGGCGCGGGCGACCAGCGTCGTCAGCCGCATGTGGTCGCCGCGCCGCAGCGCCACCACCGCGCCCAGCATTGCCATCCAGAGGAACAGGAAGGAGGCGAGTTCGTCGGTCCAGAAGATCGGCGAACTGAAGACGTAGCGTGACACCACGCCGGCAAACAGGATCACCACCTCGGCCAACACCAGGACTGCCCCGACCGCCTCGGTGACGAACCCGATCCCCCGGTCGACGCCCAGCGCCGCGCGGCGCACCGCGTTCCAGCCCTGGCCGGCGGGCGCGGGATGGACCGCGAAATCCGGCGTGCCGACGGTCATACCAGCGGACCCGAATATTTCTCCAGCAGCGACCAGGCCTCGTCGCCCATGCGTTGCCTGATCTCGGGATAGAAGCCGCTCTTGCGCAGCGCGTCGCGGAACGGCTCCGTATCGGGCGAGTTGAACAGCATGCCGTTGTCCTGCATGTGCTTGGTCACGGTCTTGTTGCGCTCGATCCAGTCCGCGCGTTCCAAGGTCGCCGCCTCGGTCATCCGGCGGCCGACGATGTCCTGCAGATCGGGCGGCAGCTTTTTCCAGGCGGCGGTGTTGAAGGATACGTGCAGCCCGACCCAGACATGGTTGGTCAGGCTGGCGTATTTCTGCACTTCATAGAACTTCGCCGTGTCGATCATGATGAGCGGGTTTTCCTGCCCATCGACGATGCCGGTCTGCAACGCGCTGTAGACCTCGCCGAAATTGATCGCGGTGGGCGAGGCGCCGAGGTGCTTGAAAATCGAGATCAGGGTCGGTGCGACCGGCAGGCGGATCTTGAAGTTCTTCAGGTCATCCGGCGCGTTGATCGGCTTGGTGCGCGTGGTGACTTGGCGATAGCCGTGATCGAACGCTTTTTCGAGGCAGAACAGGCCGGCCTTTTCGGCGAGGCCCCGATAGTAGAGCCCGAGATCGCCGTCCATCGCCGCCCAGGCCTGGTCGTAGTGGGGGAAGGCGAAGCCGACCGACATGATGCCAGCCGCCGCATTGCGCGGCGCGAGGATGTCGCCCGCCAGCGAGTACATCTGCATTGCGCCGGAGATCGTCTGGGCGATCATCGCCGTGTCGCCGCCAAGGGCGCTGTTCGGATAGCAGGCGATCGCCAGCCGGCCGCCGCTGTCCTCCCTGATCTTGTCCGCGGCTTCGGCCACGCGGAGGCTCATCGGGTGATCGACCGGCAGCACGCTGCCGAATTTGTAGTTGAATTCGGCGGCGTGGGCGGGTCGCCGCAGGATGGCTGGGGAAGCCAAGCCGGCAATCCCGGCCACGATCGCCCGGCGCGACAGGCTGGCCGTCATCGTCCCCCCTCCGACCGTATCGGTCCGGCCCCGGTTGCGGGGCTTCTTGCTGTGTCCGGTCCTTCTGACCTTGGGTGGTGTCCTGCGTCTCCGGGGGGCAAGTCAAGCGCCAGACCCTGCCGAAACCCCGATGGCTCAGCCGAAAAGGGATGTCTAGCCACACCGCTATCCCGGTCGACGCGATTTGCGCTGATTGGCCGGCGTGTATTATGCGATGTGCTGATAACCAAGCTTAACCATTCGATCGTAGTACCGCAGGCTTTCGTACGCAAGCCATCGGACCGGAGATACCGGAGACCATCCCTGGAACAGGGGTGCCGCGCGGACCGGCTATCCCGGGCTTCGAGCGGCTGCGCCTGGCTGACAGCCCGAGGAGACGTCCATGATTGTCACCCGCCGTGCCGCCATCAGCGGCCTGGTCGCCGCGCCCGCCCTGCTGAGCGGACGCGGCGCGCGGTCCCAGACCAAGAGCGCCGAGACCAAGAACCCGGATGCCAAGGTCCTCAAGATCAGCCACCAGTTCCCGGGAGGTACCGCCGAGTCCGGCGATTTCCGCGACCAGCTCGTCCGCCGGTTCGCCGCCGCCGTCCAGAGCCGAACCAAAGGCAGCCTCACCTTCGAGATCTACCCGGGCTCCTCCCTGATGAAGACGGTGGCGCAATTCTCGGCGCTGCGGCAGGGCGCGCTCGACCTCAGCCTCTATCCGCTCGCCTATGCCGGGGGCGAAGTGCCTCAGGTCAATGTCGGCCTGATGCCCTCGCTGGTCACGAGCTACGAGCAAGGCCTGGCCTGGAAACGGGCCGACATCGGCCGCGAGCTGACCGCCGTGCTCGACAAGCGGGGCGTAAAAATCCTGACCTGGATCTGGCAGGCCGGTGGCGTCGCGTCCCGCGCGGGCGCCGTCGTGGCGCCCCCCGATACCAAGGGGCTGAAATTCCGCGGCGGCTCGCGGGAGATGGACCTCATGCTGAAAACCGCGGGCGCGATCATCTCCTCGGTGCCGTCGGACGAGATCTATGCGGCGATGCAGACCGGCTCGCTCGACGCCGCGGTGACGTCCTCCAGCAGTCTGATCAGCTTCCGGCTGCAGGAGGTTTCCAAGAACGTCACCACCGGACGCGGCGGCAGTTTCTGGTTCATGCTCGAGCCCCTGCTGATGTCGAAGATCGTCTTCGACGGCCTCACAAAGGAGCAACAGCGGGCGATCACCGAGGTCGGGGCAAGTCTCGAACCGTTCGCTCTCAAAGCCGCGAAGGCCGATGACGAGGAGCTGGCCAAGGTCTACAAGGCCGCCGGCGTCGGGGTGCACGACATGACGAAAGCGGATCTCGCGCAATGGAAGGCGGTCGCCCAGGAGAGCGCCTGGAAGGATTTCGCGGCCCGCAGCGAGGATTGCGCCACGCTGCTGAAGTTGGCGCAGAGCGTCAACGCGTAGTGGCTCCGCTTTGAGTAGTGGCTCCGCTGCTTTGAGACGGGGGGTCGTGGCCGGCGCCCAGCGCGCCCTCGACGCGGCCAACGCGTGCATGGCGCTGTTCTCGGCTGTCGCGATCGGACTGGCAGGCTGCGTGCTGACCTGGGAAGTCGTCGGCCGCTACTTTCTCGGCATCCCGAGCGACTGGCAGGACGAGCTTTCGACGTTCCTGCTGATCGGCGCCACCTTCGGCTCCGCCGCCTGGACGCAGGCACAGCGCGGGCATGTGTCGATCGACGCGCTTGCCGAGCTGCTGTCGCCGCGAGCCGAGCACGTCCGTCGCATCCTGGCCGATCTCGCCTCCTTCGCCTTCTGCGCCTTCTTCGCGGTCAAGAGCTGGGACCTGCTGGTCGAGGCCTGGACGGAAGGGCAGACCACACCCTCGGCGTGGGGGCCGCCGCTGTGGATCCCCTACGGCAGCATGACCGCCGGCATGGCCCTGCTGTCCCTCCAAATCCTGTTGCAGATCCTCGCTGGCAGCCCGCCTCGGGTTGGCGAAATCCCGGGCGTATGAGCCCCTCCGCGCTCGGCCTGCTCTATGCGGGGGCGACCTTGGCGGCGCTGTTCTCCGGTATCCCGATCGCCTTTGCCCTGGGCGGGGTCGCGACCCTCTTCATGATGGCGTTCATGCCGGCGGCATCGCTCGGCACCATCGCCCAGAACGTCTACGAGGAGCTGGCCAGCATCACCCTGCTGACCATCCCGCTGTTCATCCTCAAAGGAGCGGCGATCGGCAAGTCACGGGCGGGAAGGGACCTCTACGACGCGCTGCATGCCTGGCTGCACCGCATCCCGGGCGGCCTCGGGGTGGCCGTGGTGCTGGCCTGCGGATTGTTTGCCGCGATGGCCGGATCGAGCCCCGCGACCTGCTCGGCGATCGGCAGCTCCGGCATCCCCGAAATGCGCCGGCGCGGCTACTCGCCGGGCTTCGCGGCCGGCCTGGTCGCCGGCGGCGGCACGCTCGGCATCCTGCTGCCGCCCTCCATCGTGCTGATCCTCTATGCGGTCGCCGCCGAGCAGTCGCTCGGGCGGCTGTTCCTCGCCGGGATCGGCCCCGGCCTGCTGCTGGTCGTGTTGTTCGCGGGCTACGCCATGCTTCGGTGGCGCAAGGAATACGCGCTGGCCCTGCGCACCGCCGGGGCCGGCGGCGAGCGGGCGGAGATCCTGCGTGCCGAGCGCTACACGATGCGCCAGCGGCTCGCCGCCGCGCCGAGGGTGCTGCCCTTCCTGATCCTGCTGATCGGGGTCATGGCGGCGCTCTACGGCGGCATAGCCACACCGTCGGAGACGGCGGGGCTCGGCGCGGTGATGGCGTTGGTGCTGATCGCGGTGGTCTACGGAGCCTGGCGCATCAGGGACCTCAAGCCGATCTTTGCCGGCACGCTGGGCGAGAGCGGGATGCTGCTGATGATCATCGGCATGAGCCTGCTTTACAGCTACGTGATGAGCTACCTGCATATCAGCCAGAGCGCGGCGCAATGGATCGTCGGGCTGCATCTGTCCCGCTGGCTGCTGCTCGCCGCCATCCTGCTCCTCGTAATGGGGTTGGGCTTCTTCCTGCCGCCGGTCTCGATCATCCTGATGACGGCGCCGATCATCCTGCCGCCGCTGCGCGCCGCCGGCTTCGACCTGGTCTGGTTCGGCATCACGATGGCCGTCGTCCTGGAGATGGGCCTGATCCATCCGCCGGTCGGCCTCAACATCTTCGTCATCAACCGGATCGCGCCCGACATCGGGCTCGGCGCGATCATCCGCGGCACGCTGCCGTTCGTTGTTCTGATGGCGCTCGGGGTGGTGCTGCTGTCGGTGTTCCCCGGCATCGCGCTGTGGCTGCCGAACGTCGTCTACCACGGCTGACGTGGGCGTTGCGTCAGCCGTGGTGCTGCGTCAATCGGCGCTCGCTCAGCGATCCAGCCAGACGTCGGTGAGATCCTGGCCGATGTAGTGGCTCGGGGTCATGTACCAGCCTTTGAGACTTGCCGCCGTCACCACGATGCGGTCCCACCACAGGATCGGAACCGAATAGGCCTCGGTCATCGCACGCCGCTCGAAGTCGCGCACGATCTTGGCCCGCTGCTGCGGGTCGGTGCTGATCGCCTGCCCGATATAGAGCGCGTCCAAGGTCCGGTCGGTCGAGCCGGCGAAGTTCGACGGCGAGAGGTCGCGCGAGACATATTTGGCAAGCTGCAAAGTCGGGTCGTCGAAATAGTCGCCCTCGAAGTCGAATGCGGCGGCGAACTTGCCGCTTTCGAGCGCCGCCTGCCAGTCCTTCGAGTTGAGCTTCGTCTGCGTGACCGTGACGCCGATGGAGCGCCACGCCTCGATCACCGCGTCCGCCCCGGGACCGTAGGGGATCGGGATGTCGCGGTTGACCAGGTTGAAGGTGAGATCGTGCTGTCCGGCCTCATCCAGCAAGCGCCGCGCCTCGGCGCGCGAGGCGGTGATGTCGCGCGAGAACCCGGGCAGAGTGGCAAGCGTCGCTTCCGGCGTCGCCATCGCGAAGCCCGGTCGCATCAGTCCGCCGACATATTTCAGGAAGGTGCTGCGCGACAGCGACTCGGCCATGCCCCAACGGTCGATCGCGAGCGACAGGGCGCGCCGGACCCTGGCGTCGTCGAACGGCTTCTGCCGGACGTTGAACACGAGCATCAGGTCGATCAGCCAAGGCGATTCGTAGACGCTGACCCGCTCGCCGAGAGCAGCCTCCAGCTCGTCGCGCTCGGTCGGCGTGAAGCTGCGGAAGCTGCCCATCGAGCGACCCGTCTCGATGTCCTTCACCACCGCCGCGCCGGTCTCGAAATCGGCTTCGTAGCCGTCGAGATAGGGCTTGCCGGGCTGGAAATAGTGCTCCCAGCGTCGGCCGGTCCAATGCTTGCCCTTGGCGTGCTCGACGAACACGAAGGGGCCGGTTCCCAGCACATGGGTCTTGGGGAATTGCGGGTCCTCGGCGAGCTTCGCGCCCTCGTAGATGCAGTTCCAGGGGGAGGCGAAGTTGGCGAGCATCGCCGCATCCGGCCATTGCAGGTGGAACACGATGCTGAGCGGGTCCGGGGTGTCGATCGAGGCGATCGAGGCGTAGTCGACCTGGCGCACCGACGGCACGCCGGCGGGCGGGTGGACGATGCGGTCGTAGCTTGCCTTGACGTCCGCCGAGGTGAGCTTCGCGCCGTCATGGAACAGCACGTTCGGTCGCAGCTTGAAGCTGTAGGTCAGGCGATCGGCCGACACCGTCCAGGATTCCGCCAGGTCGCCCATGATCTGGGGGTAATCGGCGGTGTTGAACTTGAGCAGGGTCGAGTAGTGCGGCGCGATCGGGTGCAGGAAGGCGAAGGAGACGTTCGCCTGACAATCATAGTTGGACGGCTCGGCATCGACCGTGAAGACCAGCGTGCCGCCGCGCTTGGGGGGATTCTCCGCCCGCGTCACGGTGACGGCACCGGAGATCATGGCGAGGCAGAGAGCGGCGCACGCGGCCGTTTTGATCGCCCATGCCGTGCTGCGACGTCTCATCGAGGTCCTGCCTTTCGTACGAGACCGCCGCTCAGTGGCTCTGGCCGGCTTGCCACTTTTGGAATTCGCCGAACAGGTCCTGCTTCTCCTGATCGGTGATCGGGGTACCGCCGATCACCTGCTGGCGCGTGTCGAGAAAGCGGGAGAACAGCGTCTTGACGTCCTGCGGGGTCTGCCGCGCGACGGCGACATTGCGATCCAGCCATTGTTGCGCCGGAGGGAAGCGATGCAGGCCCGGCAATGCTGCGGCAAGGTTGATCTCCCGCCATTTCGGGTGGTGCCCCGGCTCGAGCAGCGAGCGGAACTCGGTGAAGAACACATCGACGAAGTTGCTGACGTTGCGATACCGCTCGGAGCCCGGCTTTAGGTTCGCGACAGCGAGCAGCGTGCCCACCGCGATGGTTTCCACGGCCTGATCTTCTGGGACCAGCCCTGGATAATCCGCGGCGGTCAACGTCGTCGGCACGTAGGCACTCACCACCCCAGCATCCAGCGGGATCGGGACGAAGTGCAGTCCCTCGTCGTGCCGTATCGACTGAAAGAGGGCGGCGGGCTTGCCGGCGACAAAGGCCATCGCGGCGATCTCGCCCTTGCGGAGACGTTCGAGCGCCAGCTCCTGGCTGTCGTTGACCGGCTCGATCGGCACCTTGAGCATGTCGAACAGCCGCCCGGCCGTCGTGCCGGTGCCGGACCCGCGCAGATCGACATTGACCTTTTGATGGGCGAGATCGGCAACGGTCTTGATTTCCGGCCGCGCCAGGATGTGCAGTTCCTCGTTGTACAGCTTTGCGATATAGGTGAAGCCGTTGTCGCCGCCCGGCAGCGTGCGTTGCTGGCGGGCGGCGTCGACCACGTCGGCCTGCAGGATCGCCATGTCGACCCCGCGCAGGCTGCTCAGATCGTAGATGTTCTGCATCGCGCTGCGACCGACGACGGGGAGCACTCGCCGGGTCGTACCATCGTCGATCAGACCCGCCAGATCCTCGGCAATGCGGATGGAAGCGCCGGCCGAGCCGCCCGTCTCGAGCTCAACAACGCCCCGGTTGTTCGGTGCGTCCGGGCGCGGTTCGGCCGCCTCGGCGCCGACCCAGGACATTGCCAGCAGGCCGGCGATGATCGCGGTCAAGACCGGGCGACGCGCGAGGCAAGACCGTCCACGCACCTTCGAACTCCAGGCTGTCGCGCTACTCGCCTTTGCCATCAACAACGGGGCGAACAACAACGGGAAATCGGTTCGGCGCGCGATTGTGGCCGCCCGATGGACGCCCGCATCCGGCTCTGGTCGCATCCGGCTCTTGGCTCCTCCCGACGCCCCTCACGACGAAACCCACCCTAGACGCAGGACTGCGAGAGGACAACCGGATTTTCCAAAAAAGATCCCATTTCCCAAGAACCGGTCGTGGATTTGCGACGCGGTGCGCCACAGGTAGAAACGGCGCCTCTGGCTTGAGACCGCGCGGTCAGCGCGAGTCCTTGAGCAGGTCGGTCACCACGCGCTCGAGCGTCGCGACGGTGTTGCACACGGTGGCCTGATGGCAGAACGGCAGGTATTTCAGCATGTCGGAATCGCCGGTCCCCCAGGATGCGCGGTATTCCGGGTTCAACCAGATCACCCGGCCGGAGCGGTCAAAAATCTGCTTCATCAGGTCGGTGCGCGGCTCGGTTCGGTTGCCGCGAGCGTCGCCGAGGATAATGACCGTGGTCTTGCGGTCGAGATCGCGCATCGCCTGCGCCTCGAAATCTTCGAACGACAGGCCGTAGTTGGTCGAGCCGAAGCCGATGCGTTCCAGCACCTGCGTGATCGCCTCCTCCGTCTCCTCCGCCTGCATGATCCGGCTGACCTCGACCATGTTGGTCGAGAACGCGAAGGAGCGGATGTCGGACATCACGTCGGTGAGGCAGTAGAGGAACATCAGCAGGAACCGCGACACGCTGGAGACCGAGCCGCTGACGTCGCAGATCGCGATGACCCTCGGCTTGTCGATCCGCTCCTGCTTCCAGGCGGTGCGAAACGGGATACTGTCGAACGCCATGTTGCGGCGAAGCGTCCGTCTGATATCGAGATAGCCCTTGCGGTCGCGCTTGCGGTTGCGCCCGTAGCGCGATGCGAGCTTCTTGGCGAGGTCGCGCACCAGCGCGCGCATCCGCATGAAGTCGCGCCGGTCGAGATCCGAGAGCCGTGCCGCGCGCAGGACCCGCTCGCGCAGTTCGCGGGTGGTGCCGGCCGCGAACAGCGCCAACTGTCGCTCGACGAAGGCGCGGGCCTGCTCGATCAGTTCCGCCCGCGCCTGTTCCAGCCGGCCGGCCAACGCATAGTCCTCGATGTTGCGGGCGTGCTCGATCTCGCGCTCGAGCCCGCGCATTCCCATCTGCTCGAGGATGCGGCGGGCGAACAGGTTGGTCTGCGTGAACAGGCTGATGTTGGAAACCCCGACCGCCTCGCCGGCCTGCTCCATCGCGGCCGTCAGCGCGACCTGATCGTTCGTCAGCATCATGCGCGACAGAGCGCCGGCGCCACCGCCGCCGTCGCCGTTGGCAGCGCCGCCGCCGCCCCCGCCACCGGCTTCGCCGGACGCTGTGCCGAAGCCGGGCTCGCCGTCGATCTCCGGCGTTTCGCCGTCGGGCGGCGCGGTTGCGGCGCTGGAGGAGACCGCGTCGCGGCTGAAGTAGAGGTCGAAGCAGCGTTCGAACAGCTGCTTCTCCTCCACCGTTTTCGCCAGCGTGAGCGACAGTGCATCCTTCAGCAGTGTCCGGTCATCGAAACCGGCCACGTCGGCCGCATGGAAAGCGTCGAGCGCCTCCGCCACCGAGATGCGCACGCCAGCGCCGCGCGCGGCTCGGAACAGCCGGAGAAGGACGTCGTTCATGTCCGTCGCGTCAGGCGTCGCGCGCCTTGTGCGTCAGCTCGCCCACCTTCGGGCCGACCGAGGCCATGTCGCCCTCGAACTTCAGCAGCACGTTGAGCGTGTCGTGCACCAGCTCCGGATCGAGGTCGCGCGCATGCATCAGCAGCAGAGCACGCGCCCAGTCGATCGTCTCGCTCACCGAGGGCAACTTGCGGAGATCGAGGCCGCGCAGTTGCTGGACATAGTTTACCAGCTGCTTGCGCAGGCTCTCATGCACGTTCGGCACGCGGGTGGCGATGATCCGCTCCTCGAGCTTGGGCTCCGGGTAGCCGATATGGAGATGCAGGCAACGCCGCTTCATCGCGTCGCCGAGATCGCGCGTGTTGTTGGAAGTGAGCAGCACGATCGGCGGCACCATGGCGCGCTGGGTGCCAAGCTCGGGGATGGTGACGGTGTAGTCCGACAGGATCTCGAGCAGGAACGCCTCGAACTCCTCGTCGGCCTTGTCGATCTCATCGACCAGCAGCACAGCGCCTTGCGGCTGCTGCAACGCTTTCAGCAGCGGCCGCGGCTCAAGGAACTGCTCCGAGAAGAACAGCTCGCCGGTGTCGCCGAGCTTGGCCATCGCCGCGTCCATCGTGTCGGTGTCGCGGAACGTGTCGGCCAGCTTGTCGCGCAGGATCTGGGTGTAGAGGAGCTGCTTGCCGTATTTCCACTCATACAGCGCCTTGGACTCGTCGAGCCCTTCGTAGCACTGCATCCGGATCAGCGGCAGGTCGAGGAACTGCGACGTGGCCTTGGCCAGCTCGGTCTTGCCGACACCGGCCGGCCCCTCGACCAGGATGGGTTTCTGCAGCCGGATGGCGAGGAACAACGCCGTGCAGATCTGACGCGATGGAATGTAGCCGGCGGAGACCAGGCCCGCCTCGACACGCTCGACCGAAGTGATCTGGTCCGAGATGATCTGGTTCACGTCATCGACCCTGGCTGTCAAACGTCCATGCCTAACCCGATTTTTCGTCGCAGGCGAGACCCTTTCCCGCGACCGGAGGGCTGGCCATACTGAGGAACGCCCGCAAGCGGAGTCTGTCATGCCCGGATCGCTCGATGGCTTGTTCGTGCTCGACCTGACGAGTCATCTGTCCGGCCCCTATGCCGCGATGATGCTCGCCGACCACGGCGCCGACGTGGTCAAGATCGAGCCGCCCGGCGCGGGCGATTCTGCGCGCGGGATGCCGCCCTTCGTGAATGGCGAGAGCGCGCCGTTCATGATCTGGAACCGCAACAAGCGCGGGATCGTGCTCGACCTGAAGGCCGATGCGGACCGCGAGGCGCTGCTCGGGCTGGTCGATCGGGCGGATGTGCTGATCGAGAACTACCGGCCCGGCGTGATGGAGCGGCTCGGCCTCGGCTGGCCGGTGCTGCAGGCGCGCAACCCGAGGCTGATCTACGCCGCCATCTCGGGCTTCGGCCGGACCGGGCCGTACCGCGACCGCGGCGGCTTCGACCTGATGACGCAGGGGATGTCGGGACTGATGAGCGTCTGCGGCCCGGCCGACGGGCCGCCGCACCGGCTGCCGATCGCAATCTCCGACGTCGCGGCCGGCATGTTCCTCGCGTTCGGTATCGTCGCGGCCCTCGAGGCCCGGCACCGCACCGGGCGCGGGCAACTGGTCGAAACCTCGCTGCTCGAAGCGGCGACATCGCTCGGCGTCTACGAGGCGGCGCACTATTTCGCCACCGGCACGCGGCCGGAACGCATCGGCCAGAAGCATCGCGCCAGCGCGCCCTATCAGGTGTTCGAGACGCAGGACGGCTACATCACGATCGGCGGGGCGCAGCAGAAGTTCTTCGAGACGCTGTGCCGTCTGGTCGGTGCGCCGGAACTGAAGGACGACCCGCGCTTTCGCCGCAACGCCGACCGGGTCGCCAACAACGACGCGCTGGTGGCGTTGCTGCAGGAGCGGCTGCGGACGCGGAAGTCGGCCGAGTGGCTGGCGATGCTGGACGAAGCGGCGATCCCGGCCGGTCCGGTGCTGCACTACGACGAAGTGCTCACCGATCCGCAGATCGTCGCCCGCGACATGGTGGCGGCGACCGAGCATCCGGTGATCGGCCCATTCCGCACCTTGGGCGTGCCGGTCAAGATGTCCGAGACGCCAGGCGCGGTGCGCCGTGCGGCCCCGCGCCTGGGCGAGGACACGGACGAGGTGCTGTCGCGGCCGGCCGGAGAAACACGATGACGGACCGCTTCGTCCTGCACGGCACTCCGCATTCGCAGTTCACCTACAAGGTCGGGCTGATGCTCGCGCTGTGCGGCGCCAAGTTCTCCTACCGCTTCATCAGTTTTCGGGCCGGCTCCCACCGCACGCCGGCGTTCCGGGCCATCAGCCGCTTCGGGCAGGTCCCGGTATTGCAGCACGGCGATCATGCCCTTGTTCAGGCCGGGGCCATCCTCGAATATCTCAGCGAATTGTTCGGCAAGTTCGGCGGCTCGGGGGCGCGGCAACGCCAGGACATCCGAGAATGGCTTTATTGGGACACCGACCGGCTGGGGCCGCCGATCTATCACAGCTACGGCCTCAAGCTCGGCGCGATGGGTCTGCTGCCGCTGTCCGAGGACCCGGCGCTGCTCGCCCACCATCGGCATCGCGCCGAGACCGCGCTCGCCATCCTCGATGGCCGCCTGGCCGGACGGAGTTTTCTGGTCGGGGAGAGCATGACGATCGCCGACATCGCCTGCTATGGCGACGTCGCGTTCGCGCGGCGCTGCGACATGGACCTCGCCCGTTGGCCGCATCTCGAAGCCTGGGCCGACCGGGTCGCCGCGCGCCCGCAGATCCGCCCGCCGCTCGAATTGCTGCCGATGGCGGACGCCGCGTTCGATTAGCCGGTCGGCTGGCGGTCCGGTCCGACCCGCACCAGCACCTTGCCGAAGTTGCGCCCGCTCAGCATGGTCAGCAGCGCCTGCGGGGCGTTCTCCAACCCCTCGGTGACATCCTCCCGGTAGCGGATCTTTCCGGCGCGCAGCCAGCCGGACATGTCGGCAAAGAACTGGTCGTGCATCCCGGCGTAGTCGCCGGATAGAAAACCGCGCAACGTGAGGCGCTTGGTCAGCACGGCCCGCATCAGGCCGGGAACCTGGTTCGGCCCCGGCGGCGGGGCGGTGTCGGTGTACTGGGAGATCAGGCCGCAGACCGGGACCCGGGCAAAATCGTTGAGCGACGGCAGCACCGCTTCCCACACGGCGCCGCCGACGTTCTCGAAATAGACATCGATGCCGTTCGGGCAGGCCCGCGCGAGCTGGTCCGACAGATCCGGGCGCCGATGATCCAGGCAGTCGTCGAACCCGAGTTCATTTCTGACGAACGTGCATTTCTCCGGGCCACCGGCAATGCCGACCGCCCGCGCCCCCTTGATCCGGGCGATCTGGCCGACCAGCGAGCCGACGCCGCCAGAGGCCGCCGCGACCACGACCGTCTCGCCCTGCTGGGGACGGCCGATGTCCAGCAACCCCGCATAGGCGGTGAGCCCGTTGCTGCCGAGCACGCCCAGGGCCAGCGAGGCGGGACCTAAGGTCGGGTCCACCTTGCGCAGCGTGCTGCCGGCGAGCACGGCGAACTCCTGCCACCCTCCAATGCCGAGGGCGAGGTCACCCCGGGCGAACCCCGGATGGCGCGATTCCACCACCTCGCCGACGGTGCCGCCCACCATCACCTCGCCCAGGCCCACCGGCGGCGCGTAGGATTTTTCGTCGCGCATGCGCCAGAACATGTAGGGCGCCAGCGACAGCCAGATGATCCGTAGCAGCACCTCGCCCTCTTGCGGGGCCGGGATCGGAGCGGTGACCAACCCGAAATTGGCCGGTGTCGGCGCTCCATCCGGGCGCGAGGCGAGGATGATCCGGCGGTTCGCGGTCCCGTTCATTCGTGCGCCCCTCGTCGTGCGGCGGCCTTCGTCGCATGCTCGCCAGAGTACGACAACAAGGACGGGGAGCGCGGTCCGATCAGGCGCGTCGCCCCAGCCTCTCACGCAGCAGCAAGGCAAAGATCGGCGGATTGTCGATCAGGTAGCGGCGGGCCAGCCGCTTCGGGTCGCCCAGCAGGCGGTGCAGCCATTCGAGGCCGGCGCGCTGCATCCAGGCCGGGGCGCGGGTCGCGGCACCGGCGAGGAAATCGAGGCTCGCTCCGATGCAGAGGCCGAGCCCGGTCGCCTGCCCCGTCGCCTGGATCGCGGCGGCCAGCATCTCCTGGCGCGGCGAGCCCACCGCCAGGAACACGAAGCGCGCGGGATGGGCGAGGACGAACGCGACCGCCTCGGCGAACGCGGCCGGATCGCGCTCGAACCCGATCGGCGGGTTGTGGTGATGCGGCCGGGCGATGGCGCATTGCTCGGTCAACCTATCAAGGTATTCGGGCCGCAGGCCGACCACCGTGACCCGTTCGTGCCGATCAACGTAATCCACCAGCAGGCGCGCGGTCAGGTCGCTGCCCGGCGCGATCGCCGGGGTCCGCAGGCCGAGCAGCCGCGCAGCACGGGCGACGACCCGCGAGTTGAGCAGTCGGATTGTGGCCGTTCGGTAGATGGCAGCGAACGCCGGGTCGCGGCTCAGGCGGACGAGATTGTCGGCGTTCGGGGTCAGCACGTAGCCGAAGGGGGCGGCGGCCGGACGCGCGGCCAGCATGAAGGCGGCGGCGCGGGCATCCAGATCGGCGAGGTCCACTCCGAGAAGCGTGACTTGGGACAACATCAGGCGGACGTGCCGGCATCGGCGAGACCAGGCGACGCCGCCCGGCCGCCGGCCCGCAGCAATGCCCAGGCGGCCCCCAGCCCGTAGACCAGCAAGAACACCGCGAGCCGCCCGGCTATCAGCTCGGCCGGACCCAGCCGGCCGGGCACCGCCAGCGCGCCGATTGCGGCCAGCGCGGCGAGGCCGAGCGCCGGCAGGCCGGGGCGGTGCTGACGCAGCGGCCGCGACCGCATCGTCCCGGAGATGCGGAGGACCAGGTACGGGCTGACCAGCAGCTGCGCCCCCGCCCAGACCGATACGGCGGCAACCGGCGTCGCCGGACGCAGCACGATCACCCCGAGCAGCGTGGCGCCCGTCACCGCCAGCTGCGACACCATGGCGTAGCGGGCGCCGCCGCGCGCGACCATCGCGACGCCGCCGGCGAAGCCGAGGAACACCCAGGCGGTCAGCCCCAGCAGCGGCAGCGCGGCGCTCGCCGCCGGCTCCCAGATCGGGCCGAGCACCAGGCGCACCAGCGGCCGCATCGTCACCAGCATCGCCCCGACCACCGGGAACAGGGCGAGGCCGGCGAGGAAGCCGTAGCGGTCGACGCTCGCCTGCAAGGCGCCGAGATCCTGCTGGCAGCGCGACATCACCGGCAGCATCAGGCGCCACAGGGCGGTCAGCGCGAGGTCGCGCACGGTGTCGGCCAGCCGGAACGCGAGATGGACGACGCCGAGGGCGGCGGGGCCGGCGGTGCCGCCGATCAGCATGACGAACAGCCGGTAGCGGGCGTTCTGCACCAGTGTGCTGGCGGTCAGCGGCAGCCCGGTGCGCAACAATTTGCGGACTGTCGGCCAGCGCAGGACCAGCAGCGGCCGCCAACGGCCGCCGCAGAGGAGCGCGAGCGCGCCGGCGGTCGAGGTCACGCATTGCTGCACGACCAGCGCCCAGGCGCCGGCCCCGGCCAGCGCCGCCGCGATGCCGGTCACGGTCCCGAGCCCTTGGCCGACGATCGCCCGGCCGGCCAGCACGCGGTACGCCTGGCGGCGGGTCAGCATCCCCTGCACCGCGCCCCCAGCGCCCACGAGCGGCAGCGGGGCGGCGAGCACCAGCGCCATCGCCACCAGCCGAGGGTCGGCGAATGCGCGCGCCAGCAGCCAGCCGGACGCCGCCTGCGCCAGCGCCGCGATCGTGCCCACCAGCGAGGAGGCCCAGAACGCGCTCGACGCCGTCGTGTGCTCGACGGTGTCCTGCTGGACCAGTGCGTCGGCGAAGAGCGCGTTGACGCCGACCCACAGCAGGACGTGCATGGCGACCACGGCCGCGCCGGTGCCCAATTCGGCCGGGCCGATCATGCGGGCGATGACGAACGCCGACAGGAACGACAGGCAGGCCGAAACGCCGGCTTCGAGACCAGACCAGAACACGTGGCCGCGCGACAGGCGCATCAGCCGCGCGCCCCGGCGCGATCCGCATTCGCGCCGTCATCGCCGGACTTGATCCGGCGATCCACCTGCACGAGCCTCGGGCGGGCGAGATGGATGCGCGGATCAAGTCCGCGCATGACGGCTTTTTTGTCGGATCTCTGTGCCGCGCCGGCGACCATGAGCACGGCGGTCGGCAGCCAGATGAGGCGTGCCTGGTAACGGTCGTGCGGGGCGGACAGGCCGCCGGTAATCGCCGCGTTGACCACCAGCGCGAGCAGAACCGCGCCGGCCAGCCCGGTCAGCCCGTTCCGCTGCCGACGGAGCAGCACCAGGCAAAGCCCGGCCAGCCCCGCGCTCGCCACGGCGCGGTGCAGCCTCAGCAGGGCTGCCGGAATCGCCAGTTCGCCGGTCGTCTGTTGCGCTGCGTCGTAGCGGGCGAGTTCGGCGGCGGGAAACGACCGGGCAATGACGGGCCGCACCGTGCTCGGCCAGGGTTGCAGGCCGTCACCGGTCGAAAAGCGGGCGAGTTGATCGGCGGCGTTGCGGATAAAGGCGCGCGCCTCCTGCAGCGGAGCGGACCGGAGCGTCGTCCAGATGATCGCGTCCGCCTCGGCCGAGACCAGTTTGGGGCCGCCGGCGCGGTAGAGCGGCGAACCTGCGTCCCAGAGGAAATGGTCGGAGTCGGCCGGGATCCGATCCGCGTAGGCGCAGAGCCGCCACCCTGCGGTCGGGCAGGATTGCTGCAGCGCCGTCCGCCCCGGACCGTCGGACAGCATGCGGGCCAACAGGAAGACATTGCCGAACGGCAAAATCGAAGCGCGATGGTGCCCGATCAGGTTTATCCCGATCGTGGCGGCGGCCGCGAGGCAGGGGACCAGGACGACCACTGCCAGGTCGGCGCGGCGGAATTGGCCGGTCAGCCGCAAACGGCGGCGCAACGGCACGAGCAGCAGGATCAGCGCCAGCGCGAGCGGCAGGTGCGAACTGTGTACCGCCACGGCGGCCACGCCGAGGGCGAACAGCGCCAGCCGCTCCCACCGGTGCAGCGCGGCGGGGTACAGCGTCAGCAGCAGCAGCACGATCACCACGACGGACGTGAAGATGTCGGGCATCAGCTCCGAGACGAACCACGGCAGCGGCGAGGCGATCGACAGCATCCCGGTCAGCGGCACCAGCCACCACGCCGAGGCTGCCGGCAGCATGCACCGCAGCAGCACGCACAACAGCCAGGCCGTCATCCCGGCCTGCGCGACGACCGGCGGCCAAGTCGAAGTTTTCAAATGAAATAGTCGGAGCAACAGACTGTAGAAAACCGGCCGATCCCAGCCGAGATAGCCGTCGATCGCTTGCGACAGGTAGGTTCCGCTGTCGGCAAACACCAGCGGATAGCCGTTCAGCAAAGCCGGCCACAGCATCATAACGCCGGCGACCAGGATGGGCGCTGCTGTGCCCGCACGGATCATGCGCCTTGCTTCCACCGTCGTGGCCGGCAAATAGATCATTCCCGGAAATACCCGCCGTAACGCGGGTGATAGATCTCGGAATTGGCGAAACCGGCGCGCAAATGCGCCTTCGCATCCACCCGCGTCAGGGCGACGCCGACGACATGGGCGTCGGCCTCATCCAGCAGCTCGAGCGCGTTTTGTACGACGCTGAGCGGCGTATCGCGCCAGCGCACGCAGTACAGCGTGGCATCGGCGAGGCGGGACAACAGCCTTGCGTCGGTCATCGCGATCGCCGGCGGGGCGTCAAGCAGGATCAGATCGTAGTCGGCGCGCAGCCGCTCGATCGTCTCGGCCATCGCGTCGGACATGAACAGCCCGGCCGAATTGGTCTCCGTCGAACCCGACGCGATGAAACCGGCCGTCGTCAGCTCGTCCTGCTGGATCACGTCGGCGAGCGTCGCGTGACCGAGCAGGCAATCGGTCAGCCCGGCCTTGCCTTCGGCATTCAGCAGCATGGCGAGTTGCGGCTGGCGGATGTCGCAATCGATCATGACGACGCGCTCGCCGTTGATCGCGGCCGAGCGTGCCAGCGCCATCGCGATCGTCGTCTTGCCCTCCGACGGCCGGGCGGCGGTGATCGCGACGATCTTCGGCGGCTGCGAGCGCAGCCACAGGCCGGCGCGCAAGGCCCGCAACTGCTCGGCGAACGGGGAGAGCGGCTTATGGATCCCATACTCCTCGATGCGCAGCCGTCCGAGCGCCCGGACGGCAATCTCCGGTATCAGCGCGAAGCACGGCAGCCCGAGCCGTTCGCGCACGTCCTCGCCGCTGCGGAAGGTGCTGTCCGAGGTTTCGAGCAGCCAGACCAGGAACAACCCGAGCAGCACGCCGAACACGATGGCGCCCGCCAGCATCAGCTTGATTTTGGGAAAGCTCGGCTCGCCGGGCGGCAGGGCAGGGGAGATCACCCGGGCGTCGGGCAGTTCGATGGCGGTCTGCTGGGCGGTCGTCTGGATGCGCTCCAGCACCGCCTGCAACAGGGTGCGCGAGGCGTCGGCATCGCGCTGCATGGCGTTCAGCGGAATCTGCGCCGCGGCGTCGCGCCCGACTTGGCTCTGCACGGCGACCAGGCTCTGCTCCAGGGCGGCAACGCGCGCCTGACCGGCGGCCACTTCGGCCTCGCTCGCCGTCACCACCCGCGCGGTCTCGGCGGCGACCGCGGCCTGGACCGCGCTCAGGCGGGTGAGCTGGCTGGTCACATCGGGATGGCGCGGCCCGAGGCGGGTCTGCATCGCCTGCAGCTGCGCCGTGAGCTGGTCCTGCTGGGCACGCAGCTGCACCACGCTGGGCGACAGCGCCGCCTGCGCCGCCGTCCCGGTTTTGCCGCGTGCGACATCGAGCCGACCCTGCGACTGCGCGAGCTCGGTCCGTGCCTGCTGCAGATCGCTGTTGAGCCGGCTGATCTGCTCGGTGCTGAGCCCGGCCTGCACACCCTGGACCAGCCCTTCGCGCGCCCGGTAGGCGGCGATGCGGTCCTCGCCGGCTTGCACCTCGGCGCGCAGCTCGGCCACCCGGCTCTGCAGCCAATCGCTTGCATGCCGCACGGCGGCGAACTTGGCGTCGAGCTGGCTGCCGATATAGACGTCGACCACGAGGTTGGCTGCCGCCGCCGCAAGCCCCTGGTCCTCGGTGGTGAAGGTGACCTCCATCACCCGCGTCGCCTTCACCGTCTTGATGGTGATCGCGCTCTGCACGGCTTGCGCGACGGCGCGACGCAGCGACTCCTCCGACGGCTCCGCCGGCTCCGCCGCGGACCGGGAAAGCCAATTCCAGACATCGAGTAAACCGCCTCGAAGCTTCGTCAGCAGCGACGCCGGCCGCAGATGCCAGTTGAACTCGGGACGGGCATAGAGGTTGAACTTGTCGGCGACCCGCTCGGCCGTCGGCAGGCTCTTGACGATCTCCGACTGGCTCGCCATGACCGCGTCGGTGGTCGGATCGACCCGCAAGATGCTTTGCAGCTCGCGGGCGGCGAACTCGCTCGGCTCGTAGATCACCGTCGCGGTCGCCGCGTAGCGGGGCGTTATCTGGTGCAATCCGATCAAGGTCAGCAACGGCGTCAGCAGCACCGTGAGCAGCAGCGCGCGCCGCCGCCGCCGCAGGCCGCCGAGGACGGCTCCGATGTCGAGCCAGGCTGGTGGTCCGGTCTGGCCGGAGCCATGCGCCGGCACCGCCACGCCGCGCTGGCGCCGTCCGGCGCCGGTCTCGGCAGGTCGATCGAGCATGGCCTCCGTTCCCTGAGTGCCGCAGCATGCGCCGGGTGGAGTTAATTGCCCGTTGCCGGAGCCCTCACCCCGCTCTCTCCGGAGAGAGGGGGAAGGAAGCCCAAAGGCGCGAATTTGACGGAAAGGCTGGCGCCAAGCGGGATCGGCGTTAGCCGCCGCTTTCGTCCTCACCGGCGACACCGATGGTCGCAACGTGTTTATGCTGTGCCGAATATCTGACGAGTTCGGATCCGGTGCGAGCATGGTGGCCCAGCTGTTTCATGTAGACGTATTCGAATGCCGGGGCACCCCTTACGAAGTCGGGCGCCAGATGGCGGAAGGGTATCGCCGCACCCGCGGGGAGCGCGCCCGTGCCCCGCAAGGCGATCGTCGCATTGCTGCACTCGACATGGAGGATGCGCGTCGGACGCTCCTCGCCCACGCGCCAATCTCTGGGAGGAACTGCACGGCATAGCCGATGGATTGAAGATGTCGCTAGAGGAGGCTGTCGCCGGTTCTCGAACGGACGATTGAGCTACCCCCGACGGGGCTGCTCTGCTGCCATTGGCGGCGGCCTGTACGGGCGAAACTACGATTTCAGCCCGACCCGCTATGACCGGGCACTGGTTGCCGTGCAGGCAACCGGACGCACGCCCATCTTGGCTTCGCTGATCGCTTCACCGGGCGGCTGACGGCATGAACGAGCATGGCCTGTGCGTCGGCTTGCATAACGTCAGCCAAGCCGCCCCTCGTCCCGGCCTGGTTTGCATCCTCATCGTCCGCATTGTGCTGGACCGCTGTGCGAACACGGCTGAGGCGGTTGAGCTTATCCGTCACTTGCCGCACGGGCTTGCGTTCAACTATTCCCTTCTCGACCGGACCGGTGATGCGGCCGTCGTTGAGGCTGCACCGAGGGGTACTGCCGTCCATCGAGGCGCTCCGATCGCCTGCACCAACCATTTCCGCTCGGTCGCCCTGGCTTCGAGGAAACCCGGTGCCAGGGCGTCATCCCGCCAGCGCCTGCCGCCACTGGAAGCGATGGCGAGGGCTGGGCTCGATGCTGCGGGCCTGTTCCGAGCCTTGAACAGTGCCAACTCCGCCGCTTTCCATCGCCGCTATTCCGGCGGCTTCGGCACCTTGCACACTCTCATTTGCAATCCGGGGGAAGGCGGGGTCATGGTCGGGATCGGTGCAGACTCCCCTCCGTTCCGAGTTGACCTCCCAGCTTGGGTGCGGGGCAAGACGCTTGGGACCAGCGTGCTCGAAGGCCGAAATCGATACTGGCGAAGACCGGCTCCGTCGGCCGCAGCCACCTTCGCGGCCTCGGAAACAACGAAGTCAGCACCATCACATAGGTGGCTGAGGCCCTAGCCGCGTGCGCGAGGCGCAGCAAGGTCGCGCCGTCGCTCACATGTCGCCAGCGCACCCCGACAGCGGGAAAGAGCCCTCTCCTCCCCGGAGAGCATTCGGATGAAGACCCTGGGCCAGCGATACCGCGGTTGGCGCGACGGCCCCGAGCGGGTACGAAACGCGACATGCATCGCCTGATCGGCCTTTTCCTTCTCGGCATTTCGTTGCTGGCGCTCGGGGCAGGGCAGCTCGCCGGAGCCGCCGACCAGCCGCCCGGGCCGGTCGCGATCTACGGCACCAATGCGGCCGGTTGCATCGCGGGCGCCGTCAAGCTCCCCGCCGAAGGACCGGGATTTCAGGAAATCCGGTTCGGGCACAGCGTTTTCTGGGGCCACCCGCGCACCATCGCGCTGATCGAGCTGCTCGCCGCCCGGGCGCACGCGGCGGGGTTGCCTGACCTCTACATCAACGACGTCGCGGCCCCGCACGGCGGCCCGATCCCGGGCCATGCCGGGCACGAGATCGGCCTCGAGACCGACATCTGGCTGGATGTCGGACCGAAGCCGGTTCTCAGCCGCGAGCAGCGCGAGGCGATCGAGGTGCCGAGCCTGGTGCGGCCGGACGGCAGGGCGGTCGATCCGGACATATGGCGTCCCGAGCACGCCCGTCTGCTGCAGCTCGCCGCCACCCTGCCGGACGTGGACCGCATCTTCGTCAATCCGGCGATCAAGCGTCAGCTCTGCGCGAGCACCGTCGGCGACCGCTCGTGGCTGCACGTGATCCGGCCTTGGTGGGGCCACGCCGCGCACTTCCACATCCGCTTCCGCTGCCCGCCCGACCAGCCGGCCTGCGTGGACCATACTCCGCCCATCCCGGCCGGCGACGGCTGTGATGCCAGTCTGCAATGGTGGTTCGACCAACTCGACCTGCCACCGAAACCGCCCGAGCCGCCGCATCCGCCGGCGCCGCTGCCGGCCGCCTGCCGCGCGATCCTGGGTGGGCCGGTCCCGCAGTCTGCCCACTAGGCGCGGCCCTTGAAGACGGAGAACCGTCGCCGGGTCGGCATCGCGCTTGCCGGGCTCGGCAACTTCCTCAGCCTCTACTGGGTGCAGGCGCTGCTGCCGACCCTGGCGGTCGATTTCCACGCGCCCGCGGCCGCGCACCGGCCTGACGGTGACGGCCACCCTGCTCGCCGTCTCCCTGGTCGCCCCGTTCGTCGGCTCGATCTCCGACATGCTCGGCCGCAAGCGCCTGATCGTCGGCGCGCTGTGGGCGCTGGTGCTGCCGATCCTGCTCGCGGCCGGCGCACCGAGCCTCGAGATGCTGGTGGTCTGGCGCTTCGTGCAGGGCCTGATGCTGCCGTTCATCTTCACGGTGTCGGTCGCCTATATCGGCGACGAGGCCCCGGGCGGGGCCGGCATCCGGCTCGCCGGCACCTACTCCATGGGCACGATCTTCGGCGGCTTCGCCAGCCGCTTCGTCGCGGGCTTTGCCACCGACTTCCTGGGCTGGCGCGCCTCCTTCGTGGTGCTCGCCATCCTCACCGTCGCCTGCGCCGTCGCCGTCGGGCTGCTGCTGCCACAGGAGGCGAATTTTCGGCCGATTGCGCGGTTGGCGCAGCACGATCGCCAGCTTCGCCGCCCATCTCCGGAACCGCCAGCTGCTTGCCACCTGCGCGGTCGGCTTCGCGGTCCTGTTCTCCATCATCGCCGCATTCACCTTCGGCAACTTCCTTCTGGCGGCCTCGCCCTACGAACTCGGCCCGGCGGCGCTCGGCTCGATCTTTGCCGTCTACCTGACCGGCATGGTGACGACACCGATCGCCGCCCGGCTCGCGGTCCGGCTCGGCCGCCGGCCCACCCTGGCGCTCGCCACGGCCGTCGCCGCCGCCGGCCTGCTGCTGACGCTCGTGCCGGCGCTCTGGGCGATCATTGCGGGACTCGCCCTCCTGGCCGGAGCCGTGTTCGTCGAACAGTCGCTCACGCTGAGCTTCATCGGCGTCGCGGCGCCGCACGCCAAGTCGACCGCGGTCGGGCTGTTCGTGACCTGCTACTACGTCGGCGGCAGTCTCGGCGGCATCCTGCCGGCCGGCCTCTGGCACCGGGCCGGCTGGCCGGGCTGCGTCGGGCTTTCCATCATCGTGCAGCTCGTCATGCTGGCCATCGCATTTGTGTTCTGGCGCGAGCCACCGGCCCGGGTGCCCAACTTGCCGTAGCGGCCGTGCGACGCCATCCTTCCCTGATAGGCCCGAGCGCAGGCGGCAATGCCGCCCTCTCCTGCGCGGGCTGCCGCCGGCCGTTGGGGCGGACCCACCGATCGAGTTGAAAAGGATCTGCGCGGACCATGAACGCACCCGTGGACGCCATGTTGGATAGCTTGGGCTCCGAAAAATTCGCGATCGGTCAGCCGGTGCCGCGCAAGGAGGACCCGACCCTGCTGCGCGGCGAGGGCCGCTACACCGACGATCTCAACCTGCCGGGCCAGGCCCATGCGGTGATCGTCCGCAGCCGGGTCGCGCATGGCCGGCTGGTCGGCATCGATACCGAGGCGGTGCAAGACGATGCCCGGCGTGCTCGGCGTCTACACCGGGGCGGACCTCGCCGCCGGCGGCTACGGCAAGATGCCGGTCGGGATCGTGTTGCCAGAACCGTGACGGCTCGCCGATGCGCCAGCCGCCGCAGCCGCCGCTGACGCACCGACAAGGTGCGCTATGTCGGCGACCCGGTCGCCTTCGTCGTCGCCGAGACCGCCAAGCAGGCGCGGGACGCGGCCGAGGCGGTGTTCGTCGATATCGACCCGTTGCCCGCCGTGACGACGGCCCGCGACGCCGCCGCGTCAGGCGCGCCGCTGGTGCATGACGAAACGCCGGGCAACCTCGTGCTCGACTTCCACCACGGCGACTCGCGAAAAGGTCGCCGCCGCCTTCGCCGGCGCGGCGCACGTCACCAGCCTCGCCATCCGCAACAGCCGGATCGTCGTGTCGCCGATGGAGCCGCGCTCGGCGATCGGCGAGTACGAAGGACGATGCGCTTCACCTTGCGCCTCGGCTGCCAGGGCGCGTTCGGCATGCGCGGGATGCTGAAGAACGTGCTCGGCGTGCCGGTCGAGAAGGTGCGCGTGCTCACCGGCAATGTCGGCGGCTCGTTCGGCATGAAGGCATCGGTCTACCCCGAATATATCTGCCTGCTGCACGCCGCCCGCGCGCTCGGCCGGCCGGTGAAGTGGACCGACGAGCGCTCGGAAAGCTTTCTTTCCGACAGCCACGGCCGCGACCATGAGATGACCGCATCGAGCTGGCGCTCGACGCCGACGGGCATATCCTCGGCCTGCGGGTCGAGGGCTTCGGCAACCTCGGCGCCTATCTCAGCAATGCCACGGCGCAGCCCGCCGACGATGAACGCGGTCAAGAACAGCATCGGCGTCTACCGCGACGCCGGCCGCCGAGGTCAACACCCGCTGCGATGTTCACCAACACCACGCCTGTCGGCCCCTATCGCGGCGCCGGGCCGTCCGGAAGGCAACTACTACATCGAGCGGCTGCTCGACACCGCCGCCGCCGAGCTTGGCATCGACCGGGTGGAGATCCGCCGGCGCAACCACATCCGCCCCGAGCAGATGCCCTACAAGGCGCCGGGTGCGACGGAATACGACAGCGGCGACTTTCCCGGCCGTGCTCGACAAGGCGCTCGCGCTGGCCGATTGGGACGGATTTCCCCGGCGCCGCAGCCGAAAGCCGTGCGGCGCGGCCAGCTGCGCGGGCGCGGCATCGGCCAGTATCTCGAAGTAACCGCGCCGCCGCAGAACGAGATGGGCGGCATCCGCTTCGAGCCGGACGGCACGGTGACGATCATCACCGGCACGCTCGACTACGGCCAGGGCCACGCCTCGCCGTTCGCGCAGGTGCTGTCTGCCCGGCTCGGCATCCCGTTCGAGCAAATCCGCCTGTTGCAGGGCGACAGCGACCAGCTCATCGCCGGCGGCGGCACCGGCGGCTCGAAATCGATCATGGCGAGCGGAGCCGCGATCGTCGAGGCGGGCGAGAAGGTGATCGAGAACGGCCGGCACATCGCCGCGCACGCGCTGGAAGCCGCCGTCGCCGACATCGAGTTCTGCCGCGGGCCGGCTTCACCATCGCCGGCACCGACCGCGGCGTCGGCATCATGGAGCTGGCCGAGCGGCTGCGCGACGGGCGCTCGCGCCTGCCGCCGGGCGTGCCGCACACGCTCGACGCCAAGCTGGTCCACAAGGGCGCGCCCGCGGCCTATCCCGAACGGCTGCCACGTCTGCGAGGTCGAGGTCGATCCGGAGACCGGCCGTGGTCGACGTCGTGCGCTACGCGATGGTCAACGATTTCGGCGTCGTCGATCAACCCGCTGCTGGTCGAGGGCCAGGCGCATGGCGGCATCGTGCAGGGCATCGGCCAGGCGCTGATGGAGGCGACCGCCTACGACGCGGACGGCCAGTTCCTGACCGGCTCCTACATGGACTACGCGATGCCGCGCGCGGTCGACGCGCCGCTCCTTCGCCTATGGCAGCCATCCGGTGCCGGCGAAGACCAACCTGCTGGGCGCCAAGGGCTGCGGCGAGGCGGGCTGCGCCGGCGCGCTGCCGTCGGTGATGAACGCCCTGGTCGACGCGCTCTCGGAGTTCGGCATCCGGCATATCGACATGCCGGCGACCCCGCTCCGCGTCTGGGAGGCGATCCAGCAGGCCCGGGCGCGCAATGCTGCCTGACGGGCAGGACGCGGTTGCCGAACGCCAGCCGCCTAGCGGCCCATGTTGGTTTGCAACCGCTGGTCGACTCCCCCGCCTTCGACGGACGAGGTGTTTATGTCGCAGCCACATCTGGTCCTCTGCCGCGCCGGGCGGGATCACGTCGGCGATCGTTCAGGCCGGTCTGGTCGGCGATCCAACTCGAGGCCATCGCCCTGCGGCGTCGCGAACCGACGCTCGCGCGCACCATCCAGAACGCCATCCTGCAGCATGACTGCTTTGCCGCGGCGATCGGCAATCGTCTGGCGCTGAAACTCGCGTCCACCGATCTCGACGTCTGGGCGCTGATCGACGTGCTCGGCCGGCGTTTTCGACGCCAAACCCGACATCGTCGAGGCGGCGGCCAGCCGATCTCCAGGCGGTGCGCGACCGCGACCCGGCCTGCCCCGACCTGCTGACCCCTCTGTTGCACTTCAAGGGGTTCCAGGCGCTGCAGGGCCATCGCGTCGCCCACTACCTCTGGCATCACGACCGCCCGCACCTCGCCAAGCACCTGCAGAGCCGCATGTCCGAGGTATTCGGCGTCGACATCCACCCGGCGGCGACGCTCGGGCGGCGGATCATGCTCGACCACGCGACCGGCATCGTGATCGGCGAGACCGCGATCGTGGAGGATGACGTCTCCATCCTCCAGGAGGTCACGCTGGGCGGCACCGGCAAGGAGGACGGCGCCCGGCACCCGCGGGTACATCGGGGCGTGATGATCGGCGCGGGCGCAAAAATCCTTGGCAGCATCGACGTTGGGGAGGGCGCCAAGGTCGGCGCCGGCAGCATCGTGCTCGCACCGGTGGAGCCGTACACGACGGTGGTCGGCGTCCCCGCCCGGCCGGTCGGGCCGCGCCTCAAGACGATGGCCGCGCTGACGATGGACCAGACCTGGGCACCCGATTACGTGATCTGAGCGGCTGTCTCTGCTTGCCGCCAGGATGCGGCGGAAACGATCAGTGCGTGCATTGGGCACCGACCGCCAGCGTCTCCGGCCGGTTCCAATCGCTCTGCGGCAGATCCTGGAAGGGTGGCGGAAAAACCTGCTTCTCGGCGTGGAACGCGGTCGGAACCGGCGATCCCGGAACGCCGTACTCCACGATCCAGAAATAATCGTAGGTGTCGTCGTTCCACGTCGAGGGCACGTCCGGCAGATGGTCCAGGCCGAGCAGCTGGCGCAGCGTAACCGCTTGCGGGGCAAAGCGCTGTTCCGTCGCCTGGTCGGCGATGTGCCGATGCTCCCACACCATGACGACGGTCCGGCCACTCCAGCGCCGGTCGGTCATCACATCGCGCGCGGCGGCCGCGGTCGCCGCATTGAGGGCCGGATCCTCCTGGTCGGGCGTGTTCTCGCCCGGTGGCGGCACGACCGCGTACATGATCACCGGCATCGCCCAGCTCGTCGCGATGGGCACCGCCGTCTCCAGCGTATGCAGCGTGACCGCCAGGATGGCGGCAGGACCCTCGGCGTCGAGCAGCGGTGTGGTGGCGCCCTTGCCGAGATAGGTGCGGGACAGGGCGAGCGAGCGACGCACGCCGATCGGGCAAAGCTGATACAGGCCAAGCTTCTCGCCGTGGCGCAGGATGATGATGCGCGCGGGCTGGGCACTCGTTGGCACCGCCAGGAAGGCGCCGATCAAAGTCGCGGCTGCGACCGCAAGCAGGCGAGCGAGGATGCGGAACGCTCTAGGCGCTTGCCCCGGCGGTAGCCGCAGCAGCGGCGGCGGCTGCGGGCATGCCGGGCATCTCGATGTCGATCTCCAGCGTCGAAATGGCCATCGCCGCGGTCGAGCTTGACCTGCACCTTGTCGCGCTCGATCGGGATGTGCTTGGCGATCACCGCCAGGATCTCCTCCTGGAGCACCGCGACCAGGTCGGCTGCCGCCGGCGAGCGCGCGTTCGTGCGCGAGCAGGATCTGCAGCCGCTCGCGCGCGACCGGGGCGGTAACCGGCCGCGCGGCGAGAGAAAGTCTGAACAGGGTCATGCCACCCTCCGCCCGAACAGCTTGCCGATGAAGCCCCTGCTTCTCCGCCGGCACGTCACCGGCAGGTCCTCGCCGTCGCAGCCGGCGCGCGGCGTCGAAATAGGCGCGGGCCGGCGGCGCTCATCGGCGCATTGCTCAAGCGTGACCGGCGCAGCCGAGGTTGGAGGCGCGCAGCACCTCCTCGCTCTCCGGGATGATGCCGAGCAGCGGGATGGAGAGGATTTCCAGCACGTCCTCGACCTTCAGCATCTCGCCGCGCGCGGCGCGCGCCGGATCGTAGCGGGTCAGCAGCAGGTGCTTGTCGACCTTCTCGCCGCTTCTCGGCGCGCGCGGTCTTGCTAGTCGAGCATGCCGATGATGCGGTCGGAGTCGCGCACCGACGACACTTCCGGGTTGGTCACCACCACGGCGACGTCGGCGTGATACATCGCGAGCGTCGCGCCCTTCTCGATGCCGGCCGGGCTGTCGCAGATGACCCAGTCGAACTTCTCGCGCAACTCGTCGATCACCCGGCCGACGCCTTCCTGGGTCAGCGCGTCCTTGTCGCGGGTCTGCGAGGCCGGCAGCAGGTGCAGAGTTCTCGATGCGCTTGTCGCGGATCAGCGCCTGCGGGCAGCTTGGCGTCGCCCTGGATGACGTTGATGAGGTCGAACACGACGCGCCGCTCGGCGCCCATCACCAGGTCGAGGTTGCGCAAGCCCGACATCGAAGTCGACCACCACCACGCTTCTGGCCGCTCATGCGCCAGCGCCGCGCCCAGCGCGGCGGTCGAGGTGGTCTTGCCCACGCCGCCCTTTCCGGACGTCACCGACCAAGACCTTAGCCATTCCAGGACCGCCGCCCCTTGTGCTGCGTCAATCGATCAGCCAGGGCCGCATCACTCCAGACCTGCCACGACATCGAGTCGCCGTCCAGCCATGCCTGCACCGGCGCGCCGCGCAGCTGCGCCGCGATGTCCTCGGCCGTGCGATAGAGGCCGTCGATGGCGAGCAGCTCGGCTTCCAGCCGGCGGCAGAAGATGCGTGCCGCGGATTGCCCGCCATGCCGGCGACCGCCCGGCCGCGCAGCGTGCCGTAGACGTGGATGGAGCCGCCGGCCATCACCTCGGCCCCCGAGCCGACCGAGCCGATCACCGTCACGTCGCCCCTCGGGAACACGATCGACTGGCCCGAGCGGACCGGCTGGCTGACCAGCAGCGAGGCGGGCTCCTCGCCGTCACCGGGTCGCTCCCCGGGTTCGTCCGGCACGTCGATCGCGCCCGCCGTCCGGCCACCCTTCAGCATCGGTGGCCAGCCGGGCACGTTCAGCCCCTGCACCGAGGGGTCGGCGCCCTCCATGCCGATGACGACGATCGAGCGCATCTGCAATTCGCGCAGCAGCGCCCGGATGCCGGGCTCGTTCAGGTGGGTGGCCGAGAGATCGAGGATGACCGGGCGACCGGCGAAGAACGACGGCGAGCGCTCGAGCTGGGCGTCGAGCTGGTCCAGCCATTCCATCACCGGCGTTTCCGGGACGAGCGCCACCGCGATGAACGAACGTCCTCGGAGTCGCAGCGGCGAAGGGATGTCTGTCACGATTACGAGGGGTTATCCGCCATTGTTGAATGCGTCAATGCGCTAATCACGAAGTCGCCAGCTCGGCGGGCGGATCTTCTCGACGACCAGGACGATCTCGTAGCAGCCGGGTGGATGAAGCTCGGGATCGCTGTCGTAGTGGTATCCGAGGTCGTTCTCCTCGAGGAACCGCACCCGATAGGAGTTCGGCGGCAGCGCGGCCTCGAACTCGGCCAGCAGCGATGCCGACGTGTAGAAGCGCTGGTGGTCCGAGTTCCAGCGCGACGGCGGCCGGCGACCTCGCTCGTAGAGCGGGGCCAGGGGAACCGCCGTGATGATGTGGCCGCCGACCCGGACGACGCGATGCCAATCCTGGATGGCGTTGAGGTAGCCGGGGATGTGTTCGAGGCAGTGGCTGGAGAACACCGCATCCTGGCTGCCATCCGCGAACGGCAGCGTGCGGCCGTCGTAGCCGGGGTAGTCGAGGTCGACGCCGATCGCGCCGTCCACGATGGGGACCGCTTCGCCCCCTTCGACGGAGCCGCGAAAGCCGATATCGAGCACGTTCGGACCGGCGATGAAGCGCGACCAGAACCCCGAACTCGACCCGGCGGTCGAACGTCTTGCGCGCCTCCGTGCCGACCGCCCGTCCGAGCTGCCCGACGAACCTGTCCTCGCCGGCAGCGCTATGCCGTGGGGTCCAGGCGATCCGTCGCAGCATGATGCCGAGCCTGCGCGAGTCCGGATTCACGCCGAGTGCGACGGGTTGCTCGCAGTTCGGGAGCGTCAGGTCGAGGACCGCGGTTCCGTCCTCGCCGACGAGCGGCGCCGGAATGAGCAGTCGCCGGACGCGGAACGCCGGGTCGTCGATGGTCCAGGATGCGAGACCGCAGCCGCCGCAAGCGATCGCGACCTCCTGACGCCGCAGATCGCCGTGGACGAAGGGGCGCAGCTCCAGCCGTACATCGACATCGGTCCGCTGCCCGGGCGGCACCCGGAAACGGATCGTTGCCTGACCGCCATCGGTCCAGATGCCCTCGGGCTCGGGGCCGGAGAAGCCGGCAAGCTCGATCCCGCCCGGCATCCGCGAGCGTTCGAGCTCCCACTCTCCCACCGGCATCGCGGGCAGGCGGGAGGTCAACGGCCGCTGAACCGGGCAGGGCGCTTTTCGCGGAAGGCCGCGACGCCCTCCTGGTAGTCCTTGCTCAGCCCGGCATCGGTCTGCAGCCTGGCCTCGAGCGCAAGCTGCGCCTCATAGGTATTCTCCAGGCCCTCCCAGTACAGGCGTCGTATCAGGCCGAGCGATTTTGGCCCGTCCGCCAGCCGGCGGGCGACGCTGTGTGCGTCGGCCAGCAGGCGGTCGTCGTCGGCGACCTGGTTGATCAGGCCCCATTGCAGTGCCGTCTCGGCCGGCAGCTTTTCGGCGAGCAGCGACAGCTCCATCGCCCGGCTGAGGCCGATCATGCGCGGCAGCACGTAGGACGATCCGCAATCCGGCACCAACCCGATGCGGGCGAACGCCTGCAGGAAATACGCCGAGCGCGCCGCAACCTTGATGTCGGCCGACAGCGCCAAACTCATGCCGGCGCCGGCGGCGACGCCATTGACCGCCGCGACGATCGGGATCGGCAAGGCGCGCAGCCGCAGGAAGGTCGGATTGTACCAGGCGACGAGATCGCCCTCGATCTCGCCGCGCGCTTCGGCCTGGCGGTCACGCGGCTTCCCGTCGGGATCGGCGAGGTTTGCCCCCGAGCAGAAGGCGCGGCCGGCGCCGGTGATCAGCAGGCAACGCGCCTCGCCGGTTTCGATCGCATCGAGCGCGGCCGACATGTCCTCGCGCAGCTTGCGGCCGAATGCGTTCAGCACGCCCGGATCGTTCAGCGTCATCACCGCGACCCGGTCGGTCACGTCGAGCAGGATCTTGCCGTGTTTCACCGCTGAAATCTCCCGCGCTTCAGATTTGCGAATAGCCGGAGCCGGCGATGTCGACGCCTCGGCCGGCCGCCTGCTCGATGAGGCCGTATTCCTTGAGGATCTGCTGGCTGTACGTCACGCGGCCGTTGAGTTTTTGCGCCGGCTCGCTCGCCAGCAGCAGCACGGCGCGCGCCATGTAGGAGGGCGGCTCGCCGCGCGGGTCGTCGAGGCCCTGCACCAGTTTGTGGAACACGGTGCCCGGCGTCGGCACCACGCGCGACGGCGAGACGGCGGCGATCGTGATGCCGCCATACTGCGCCACCTCCTGGGCAAGTCCTTGCGTGAAGCGCTCCAGCGCCGCTTTCGTCGCGCCATACAGCACGCCGCCGTGCGCCACCTGATCCTCGTACGGGCCGCGGCCCGGTCCGATCGCGGCGCCCGAGCTGATGTTGACGATGGCGCCCTGACGCTTGGCGATCATGTCCGGCAGCACGGCCTTCGACAGGATGAACGGACCATGCACGTTCACTGCGAACGCGCGCATCCAGCGGTTCGTCGGATAGTCGATGGTGGGGATGTAGTAGTTCAGCGCGGCGTTGTTGACCAGCAGGTCGATCGGGCCGAACGCAGCGCGGGCATGGTCGATCAGCGACAGGCACCCTGCTTCGGTGGAGACGTCGGCGCTCACCGCCTCGGCTTGGCCGCCCTTGCTGCGGATCGCCTCGACCGTGCTCGTCAGCGATCCGGCGAGCGGGTGATCGCCCTCGTGCAAAGTTCGGGCGGCGCACACCACTTTGGCCCCCTCGGAGGCGAACAGGGTGGCGATCTCCTGGCCGATGCCGCGGCTTGCGCCGGTCACCACCGCGACCTTGCCTTCCAGCTTGCCCATACCTGCGTCCCCGCTCAATTCGGCCGGTTTTAACCCATCCCCTCGGCTCGGGACAGGACGCGGACGGGCTGCGCGGTTACTCCGCGGCTTCTCCGGCCTCGGGTGCCAGAAGCTCCCGATTGTGCTGGCCCAGCTTGGGCGAGTCGGTTTGCGGTCGCGGCCGTTGACGGTCGAACGACACGGGAAGCCCGACGACCTCAAGTCCGCTCTCGGGCAAGGTCCGTGTCATGTCGACGGCGCGAAGCTGCTCCGACGCGGCGAGCTCGGCGAGGTCGTTGACCGGCGAGCACGGCACCCCGACCGCGCCGAGCGCCGCCATCCAGTGGTCGCGCGATCCGCGGCGGAGCACCGCTTGCATCAGTTCGACCAGCGCGGGCCGGTTGGCTGCCCGCTTGCGGCCGTCCTCGAAGCGCGGGTCTTGCAGCCATTCCGGGCAGCCGAGTGCCTGGGCGCACTTGACGAACAGGCGGTCGTTGCCGGCGGCGATGCAGATCGGCCGGTCGGCCGTCTCGAACACCTGATAGGGCACCAGCAACGGGCTGCCGGTCCCGTGTCGCTCCGGCAGGCGACCGGTGAGCCGGTAGGCGTTCAGCGGACCGTCAACCCATGAGACGGCACTCTCGAACAGCGACGTATCGACCACGCACCCCTTGCCGGTGCGCTGCCGCTGCTGCAAGGCCGCGAGCGCGCCGATCACGCACCACATGCCGGTCGCCTTGTCGTTGATCGCCGGCGCGCAGAACGTCGGCGGGTCCTCCGGCCGACCGGTCAGCGTCATCACCGCGCCGAACGCCTGCAGCAACGGATCGAAACCGGGGGCCAGGCGCAGCGGTCCCTGATAGCCGAATGCCCATATCGAGCAGTAGATCAGGCGCGGATTGACCGCCAGCATCGCCTCCGGACCGATGCCGAGTTCATCGACGATCCCCGGACGCAGGTTCTGGATCATCACGTCCGCATCGCCGGCGAGGCGCTTGAGCGCGGCCACATCCTCGGCGCGCTTGATGTCGAGCGTCACCGAGCGCTTGTTGCGATTGGTTGCGTGGAAAAACACCGAGTCGCCGTCGACGAAGGGTGGCCCCCAGAGCCGGGCGTCGTCGCCGCCGTCCGGCTTCTCGACCTTGATCACATCGGCGCCCATGTCGGCCAGGATGACGCCCGCCAGCGGGCCGGCGAGCGCCTGTCCCACTTCGATGACTTTGATACCAGTCAACGGTCCGTTCATCGGGCGCCTTTCTCGTGACCCTCACCCATGCCGCGCGGCGACGTTGGCCGCAAGCTATTCCTGCGGATAACGCCAGATGTGTGCCGGCTGCTGCGCGGTTTCGTCGATCGTCCATTGCGGCAGCGAGAGCCCGGGAGCCACGTCCGAAAACACCATGCGCAACCGCGTGCCGATCCCGACCTTCCGCACCATGTCGGCCGGTGCGAGCGTGCCGTCCGCCAAAGCGAGGTTGCCGGCGACCCGGATCGCCTCGTCCTGTGTTGGCTGGCCCTTCTGCGTGTCGAGATCGACCAGCAGGATCATGTAGGGCGTGTGCGCCTTGAACGCCGGCTGGATCGCGTGGTGTACCTCGCCGTAGGAGTGTACCGCTCCCTTGCCCTCCACCCGCGTCCACCGTGCGCGCGGGCTGGCGCACCACGGACAGCCGGTGTTGGGCGGATAGCGCAGCAGGTTGCACTCCTCGCATTGTTGCAGGTGGAAATCATGGTCGGCGCAATGCTTGAAATACGCGAGGTTCTCGACCTCGAGGTCGTTGAGGTCGAGCGGCATGCCGAGATAGTTGACCTGGACCGTCATCTCCGGTTCCCTCCTTCTCAGCCGCGCCGCATGACCATGGCGGAGCCGGTACCCGGCATCGCCCAGCCCAGATTGGCCGTCACCTCGATATCCCTGACCTGGCGGCAGCCGCCCTCCTTGTGGTCGTGGGTGTGCTGGCGCTTGCCGTCCGGGCCGACCGGGCAACTGTCGTCGGCATCGTGGCGCAGCTGGCGCACGTTCTCGATCACCATGTTCATGCCGTGCGTGTACGCCTCGCACAGATGGCCGCCGCTGGTGTTGTTCGGCCGCTTGCCGCCGAGCCGCATGGTGCCGTCGCTGACATACTCGCCGCCATCGCCCTTCTTGCAGAAGCCGTAGTCTTCGAGTTGCAGCATGGTGGTGAAGGTGAACGCGTCGTAGGAGCCGGTCGCGTCAACGTCGTCCGGCCCGACGCCGGAGTTCGGCCACAGGATGTCCTTGGCGTAGTAGCCGGCGACACGGCTGATCGGGCCGGCCTGGTAGTGCATGTCCATGCGCGGCTTGTTGCAGCGGCCGACCACGCCGCGGATCAGCGCCGGCGTGTGGCGGAGGTCGCGGGCGTGTTCCGCACGCGTGACGATGA
The DNA here is from genome assembly GCA_963719345.1 of uncultured Alphaproteobacteria bacterium. GTDB lineage: Bacteria > Pseudomonadota > Alphaproteobacteria > Acetobacterales > Acetobacteraceae > CAVRCA01. The sequence continues at coordinate 696,610 of CAVRCA010000001.1, read as the reverse complement.
TGCAGGTCGCGTTGTCGGTCTCGACGCAGCAATCGAGCAGGTGCAGCGGCTTGCAAATGATCCGGCTGCTGATCACGTCGTCCACCGTCATGCGCTTCTTGTAGAGCGCCTTGGGGTTGTTCGACGCGTGCTCGCTATGGATCACCTTCACCATCGCGAGCTGCTCGGGCTTGGTGCCGTGGTCGTACATATGGCGCATGAAGGTGGGGGCGAACATCTGCCCCGCACTCTGCCAGCCGTAGGCGCGCGAATGCAGCATGTCGCCCGAGACGGGGGCGGCGGAGCGGGCGCCGGTCCCCCCGATGCGGACCTGCGAGTATCCGTTCATCGAGCGGAAGATGGCGACGCATTTGCACATGCCGGCTTCCATGACGCCGATGGCGATGCCGATCAGCGCCTCGGTCGACGAGCCGCCGCCGAACACGTCCATGTAGAAGTTCAGCCGCATGGCGCAGTCGCCGGCGATCATCGGCCCGAAGGTGGAATCGACGCCCTGGTAGGAGAGCATGCCGTCCACGTCGCCCGGCTTGAGGCCGGCGTCCTGCATCGCGTTGCGGACCGCTTCGCTGCCCATGGCGCGCGTCGTGCGGCCGGAGCCGCGGGTGTACGGTGTCTCGCCCACCCCGACGATCGCGTATTTGTCCCGCAGATATTTCGGCGTGCTGGCGTCGGTGTCGGCTGGTAGCGGCATTCTCGGTCTCCCCACATATTGCCCGATTGCAGGGCGTGGGGAAGGTCATGTCAAGCGAACGCACGGGCGGCCGACCAAGCCAACACTCTGACCGCCATGGTCGGCGCAGGCCGACCATCCACGGCTGAGAGTCGGCTACAACTGCTCGTAGAGGTCGCTCCAATCCGGATTCATCCGGCCGATCAGCCTGATCTTCCAAGCCCGTCGCCAAGTCTTCAGCGTCTTCTCCCGGTGCAGAGCTGAAAGCATCGTTTCGTGACGCTCGGCATAGACGAGCCGATCGAGGCCGTATCGCTTCGTAAATCCCGCGGCGACACCCTCGCGGTGCTCCCAAACACGTCGCGCCAGGTTCGAGGTTGCGCCGATATAGAGTGTGCCGTTCGCTCGATTGGTCAGGATGTAGACCCAGCCGTCGGGCACTTGCGGTTCTCTGCGTTTGCAGGGCCGGTTGGAGACATGGATGGTCGGCCTGCGCCGACCATGGCAGAGACGGGTTAGCGCGCGGTTTCCCCTTCCACCGCGAACTCGAACGCTTATCGCTCCGCGGGCGCCACCGTCAGCTCGATTACCTGCGCCCGTCGCAAGGCCCGTATCGCGACGGCCACTCCGGCCTTCTCGGCGGTCAGCAGCCGGTGCAGGTCGTCGACACCGGCCACGTCACTATCGCCGAAGCGCATGATCACGTCGCCGTCCCGCAGGCCCGCCGCTGCGGCGGGGCCGTCGGGGTCGAGGCCGGTGACCATCGCGCCGCTGCGCACGGTCAAGGCATTGTGGCGCACCACGCGGGGATCGATCGGCACGGTCTGGCCGGACAGGCCGATGCGGCTGCGACGGACGCGCCCGTCGCGCATCAGGCGTTGCGCGACATCGATCGCGGTGTCGACGCCGATCGCGAAACAGATGCCCTGCGCCGGCGCAATGATCGCCGTGTTGATGCCGATCACCCGCCCCGTGCCATTCACCAGCGGACCGCCGGAGTTGCCCGGATTGAGCGGCGCATCGGTTTGGATCACGCTTTCGATCAACCGCCCGGACCGCGCACGCAACGTGCGTCCGAGCGCGCTGACGATGCCGGCCGTCACCGTGCACTGGAAGCCGAACGGGTTGCCGATCGCCACCACGAGCTGGCCGACACGCAGCGAGGAGGACCGGCCAAGCTCGGCGTGCGCGTGGCCGGACCCGCCGAGCCGCAGCACCGCGATGTCGGTGTCGGGATCGTCGCCGACCAGGGAGGCGTCGACGATGCGACCGCCGGTGAGCGACACCTTCAGCGCCGCCGCGCCGCCGACGACGTGACTGTTGGTCAGGGTGTAGCCGTCCGGCGTGTAGACCACGCCCGAGCCCTGGCCGAGCGGGCGGCCATCGGGCCGCGTGCCGGTGATATGCACCACCGCCGGCCCGGCGCGCTCGAATGCGCCGACGATCTGGGCGGAGTAGGGGTCGAGAATGTCGGTTTCTTGGGTCGTCGCGTCGAGCGGCATGGCGGATCTCCGAAGACCAGCCCAAATGGTTCGCGCGCGAACAGGTTCAGCCCGGCCGTTCGGCCGGGGACGCGCCCGGTCATTCGCCCGATGGTTTTCCCGTCCGCGGTCCCGCATCTATCGGCGCAGCCAAGGAGCCTGGTCGATGAGCGACGCAACCGATTTTCTTGCCTCTCTGTCCGACGCGGTGACGGCGCGGGTGGCCGATGCGGCGCCCCTTGTCGTCTGCATACGGGTGGGCGAGCAGCGCCATCTGAGCGGGATCGCCTGGCGCGGCGATCTCGTGGTCTCGTCGGATCAGGCGCTGCCGAAGGCCGATGGCTACCGCGTCGAGCGTGCCGGGCTCGGTCCGGCCGACGCCGTGCTCGTCGGACGTGACCCCGGCACCAACGTCGCCCTGCTGCGGCAGACGGCGGGGGCGTCGGATGCGGCTCTCCCCGCGGCCGGATCAGCCCGGATCGGGGCGATCGCGCTGGCGCTCGGCGCCCGGATCGGGGCGGAACCGGCGGCAAGATGGGCCCTGATCCGGGAGGTCGGACCGGCCTGGCGCAGTATGGCGGGCGGCCTGATCGACCAGTTGCTCCGCCTCGACATGCGGGCAAGCCGTACCGAAGAGGGCGGCCCGGTGATCGACGCGCGGGGTGGCCTGCTCGGCATGGCGACCGCCGGCCCACGCGGCCGGGCGCTGGTCATTCCCGCTGCGACGATCGAGCGGGCGGTCGGCCAGATCCTGACGCACGGATCGGTGCGCGGCGGCTGGCTTGGCGTCGGACTGCAGCCCGTCGCGGTGCCGCCGAACCTGCGCGAAGCGGCCGGCCAGGAGAGCGGGCTTATGGTGGTCAGCCTCGCCCCCGCCGGCCCGGCGGAGCAGGCCGGCATGCTGCCCGGCGATATGCTCCTCTCGCTCGACGGCGAGCCGGCGCGGCACCTGCGCAGCCTCCGCTCCCACCTCGGCGCGGACCGGGTGGGCCAGGCCATCGAGGTGCGCATCCTGCGGGCCGGGGCGGTGCAGAGCCTCAAGGTGACGGTGGGCGCGCGCCCGGAGCGATGAGCCGCGCGGGGCGGCTCCGGGTCGCGCTCGCCGCCCCCGATCCGGAGCGGCGGGCGCGCCTCGCGCGCGCCGTCGAGGACGCCGGCCATGCGCCGGCGGGAACAGGGCATGCCGACGTGCTGCTGATCGACTTGCCGATGTTCGGGTTGTTGCCGCCGTTCGGGGCGGTTCCGGCCCTGGTTTTGACCGACCAGCCGGGCCGCGCGGCCGATCCGGCGCTGGCGGGCGTGCTGCCGCGCGACGTGCCCGCCCCGACCCTCCTGGTCGCCCTTGAGGCGGTCGCCGCCGGGTTGCAGGTCCGGCCGCCGCCGGCCGCGCCGCCGGGGTTCGCGGCGGCCACGGAAGACATCGCGCACCCCTTGCTGACCCCGCGCGAGATGGAGGTTCTGGCCGCGATCGGCGAAGGGCTCAGCAACAAGGAGGTCGCGCGCCGCTTCGGCATCTCGGCCCACACCGTGAAATTCCACCTTGAGGCGGTGTTCGCCAAGCTCGGCGCCGGCAGCCGGGCGGAGGCGGTGGCCAAGGGTTTGCGGCATGGCCTGATCGAACTCTGACGGCCGCCCTTCTGAGCATCGTCTTGTCGGGCCTCGCTTGCGCCCGATGCGGCAGGCGCGCCAGAACTCCGCGGGCACACGACCGGGAAGCATCATGGCCGACAGCAACGCCACCGCAGCGAACGCGCCGCTCTCAGGCATCACGGTGCTGGATTTCGGCCAGGTGTTTCAGGGACCGTACGCCACCATGCTGATGGCGCGGGCCGGGGCCGACGTCATCAAGATCGAGCCGCCCGGCATCGGCGAGCCGCTCCGCCGGCGGGCGATCGCGGCGAACGGCACATCGCTCTCCTTGGCGATGATGAACTCGAACAAGCGCGCCATCACGCTCAATCTCAAGGAGAAGCGGGGCCGGGCGCTGCTCGCCGCCATGGTCGAGCGGGCCGACGTGCTGCTGGAAAATTTTGCGCCCGGCGTCATGGATAAGCTCGGTGTCGGCTGGGAGGCGCTGCACGCGATCAACCCGCGCCTGATCTACGCGACCGGCACCGGGTTCGGGATCACCGGCCCGGATGCCGACAATCTGGCGATGGACATGACGATCCAGGGCGCGTCCGGCATCATGAGCGTGACCGGTTTCCCGGACGGACCGCCGACCAAGGCCGGGCCGACCCTCGTCGACATCATGGGCGGCACCGCACTCTATGGCGGGGTGGTGACGGCGCTCTACGAGCGCGACCGCACCGGGGTCGGGCGGCTCGTCGAGGTGGCGATGCAGGAGGCGGTGTACGCCTCGATGGCCGCGAGCTTCGATTTTCTCCACCGTACCGGCGAGGTGCCGCCGCGCCCCGGCAACCGCCAGTCCGGCCGTGCGACCGCGCCGTACAACGTCTATCCGGCCAAGGACGGTTTTGTGGCGATGCAGACCGTGACCGAGGAGCACTGGCGCAAGCTGACGCGGGCGATGGGCCGTGAGGAACTGGCCGAGGACCCGCGCTTCGCGACCAACGTGGCGCGCATGGAGAACGTCGAGCAGACCGATGCCGTGGTGTCCGAGTGGACCCGTTCGCTCCCCAAGATGGAGATTTTCGCCCTCACCAGGCGTCACCGCATTCCCTGTGCGCCGGTGCGCAACGTGCGCGAGGTGATGCACGATCCGCACATGCACGGCCGCGGCATGCTGGAGTGGGTCGAGCATCCCGATCTCGGCCGGGTGGTGGTGTCGAACAGCCCGATCCGGCTGCACGGCGCGACGCGCCCGCCGACGCGGCCGAGCCCGTCGCTTGGCCAGCACAACGAGGAGGTGTACGGCGGCTGGCTCGGGCTGGCTCCGGCCGAGATCGCGGATTTGCAGGCTGGCGGCGTCATCTGATGCGGCGACCGGTTCGGCGGCTGCCGGCGCGCCGGTTGCGCGCCGAAATCGACGCGACGATTCTGCCGACGCGCGACACGCCGCGTGCCGCATCCGTGCCGGGTGCGATCGCCTTCGCCGCCGCGCCGGGCTGGCTGCCGGCGGGGCGGCGGGTCTATGCGGTGGGCGACGTCCACGGCCATGCCGAGCCGCTGGCCGCCCTGCACACGGCAATCCGCGACGACCTGCGCCAGCGGCCGGTGGCGGACGCGCGGCTGGTCCATCTCGGGGACTATCTTGGCAACGGGCCGGACAGCGCCGGCGTAATTGCGCAGCTCGCGGCGGGCGATCGGGACGGCTTGCGCACCGTCAATCTGGCGGGGGACCACGAGCAGATGCTGCTCGACGCGCTCGACGGCGACCGGGCGGCGGCGACCGATTTCCTGGTCGCCGGCGGCGAGGCGGCGTTGCGCAGTTGGAAGCTCGATCCGGCGACACCGCGCGAAGACTGGGCCGACGCGCTGCCGGCCTCCCATGTCGCCTTTCTGCGCGGCCTCGGGGTGCGGCATCGCACCGGCGGATACCTGTTCGTGCATGCCGGCATTCGACCGGGCGTGCCGATCGCCAAACAGTCGCGCGACGACCTGCAACGCATCCGACACCCGTTCCTGCACACCGAGCGCGACCACGGCGTCGTGGTGGTGCATGGCCACACGTCCGGTCCGGTGCCGGTCGTGCTGCCCAACCGTATCGGTATCGACACCGGCGTCGGCATCGGCGGCAAGCTGACCTGCGCCGTGCTGGAGGCAGACCGCATCGGCTTCCTGACCGCGTGAGCCGGCGCTACGATGCCGGCACGCCAAAACGGGGGGCAGCGCGATGAGCACGACCACGACAGCACCGACGCCGAGCAGCTATCTGCCGGTGCGCAACGACTGGCTCGCTCGGCGCACCGAGCCGGCGCTTGAACCCGCACTGCCGATCATCGATCCGCACCATCATCTGTGGGAACGGCCCGACTGGGTCTACATGCTCCACGACCTGCTGGCCGACACCAACACCGGCCACAAGATCGTCGCCACCGTGTTCGTCCAATGCCGCGCGATGCATCGCGGCGGCGGCCCGGAAGAGTTCCGCCCGGTGGGAGAGACCGAGTTCGTCAACGGTGTCGCCGCGATGAGTGCGAGCGGCGGCTACGGACCAGCGCAGATCTGCGCCGGCATCGTCGGCCATGCCAATCTCGCGCTGGGCGAGCGGGTTCAGGCGGTGCTGGAGGCGCATCTGCGCGCCGGCGGCGGCCGGTTCCGCGGCATCCGCCACATCACCGCCTGGGACGCCGATCCCTCCGTGCTCAACCCGGCCTATTCGCCGCCGCCGGGCCTGCTTGCCGACAGGACTTTCCGGGAGGGCTTTGCCCGATTGGCGCCGCTCGGCCTCTCGTTCGACGCCTGGCTGTACCATCCGCAGATCGATGAACTGACCGCGTTGGCGCAATCCTCGCCCGAGACGCGCATCGTGCTCGATCATGTCGGCGGCCCGTTGGCCATCGGCCAGTACGCCGGCAAGCGGGACGAGATTTTCCCGAGTTGGGCGGCGTCGATCCGCCGGCTGGCGCAATGTCCCAACGTTTGCGTCAAGCTCGGCGGGCTCGGGATGCGGATCAACGGCTACGATTTCCACGACCAGACCGATCCGCCCTCGTCGGAGACCCTGGCCGCCGCCTGGAAGCCGTATATGGAGACGTGCATCGAGGCGTTCACGCCGGCTCGCTGCATGTTCGAGAGCAACTTCCCGGTGGACAAGGGCTCGTACGGCTACGGCGTGTTCTGGAACGCCTGCAAGCGCCTGGCCAGCGGCGCGAGCGCGTCGGAGAAGGCCGACCTGTTCGCCGGCACCGCCGCGCGGTTCTACCGATTGGATGTTCCGGTATAGCGACCATCGAATCCCCCCACCCTCGTCATTGCCGGACTTGATCCGGCAATCCATGTCGCCGTCCTTGCGAATGTGCAATGGATGCCCGGATCAAGTCCGGGCATGACGATGGAAGGAGACCGTTCGAACGAGGAGGAAACAGATGAAAACAATCCAGATCGGCGACGTCACCATCACCAGCATCATCGAACGCGACGGGCCGTGGCGCCGCCCGCAGGATTTCTTTCCGGGCTACAATCGCGACGTCGCCTACGCGCACTTGGCCGAGATGCCGCCCTACGTGTTCGACATGGCGTCGGACCGGATGGTGATCACCTACCAGACTTTCGTGGTGCGGACGCCGCATCACACCATTCTGGTCGATACCTGCACCGGCGAGGACAAGGGCCACCCGCCGCCGTTCGACTTCCCGAAACAACGCTGGCTCGACGAGTTCAATGCGAGCGGGCTGCGCTTCGAGAGCATCGACTACGTGTTCTGCACCCACCTGCACATCGACCATTGCGGCTGGAACACGCGGCTGGTGGACGGGCGCTGGGTGCCGACGTTCCCCAACGCCAAATACATCTTTCACAAGCGCGAATACGCCGCCTGGGAGGAAGCCACGAAGCGAGGCGACAACCCGCCCGGCAACGTCTGGCGGTTCAACTGCGAGCCGGTGATGCAGGCGGGGCAAGGGTTGCTGGTCGATGACGATTACGCCCTCGGCGACCTCGTGACGCTCACGCCGACGCCGGGCCACTCGCCCTGCCATTGCTGCGTCAACATCCACTCCAAGGGCCAGCGCGCGTCGGTGGTGGGCGACCTCATGCACCACGCCCTGCAGGTCCGTGAGCCGGACTGGTCGGCCGGGGTGGATTGGGACCCGGCGCAGTCGGCGCAGTCGCGCCGGCGGTTTTTCGGGCAGGTCGCGGAGACCGATACGGTGATCCTGCCGGTGCATTTCCCGACCCCGACGGCCGGTCACATCAAGGCGGAGGGAGACCGGTTCCGTTATCGGTTCCGCGAGGAGTGATCAGTCCAGCTCGCGGCTCGGCATCGCCGAGGGCAGGGTGACGGTGAAGACGTCGCCGCCGTAACCGGCCTCGATCGGGATGCGGAGCTGGCGCACGCCGCCCTCGCTGCGCAGCGGCTCCGGCTGCACGGTGACGACCGGGGTGCCGCGTGCCGCTTCGAGCGCGGCGGCGACGGTCTTGTGGGCGCCGAGCTTGTTCAGGTTCATGTGGGTGGGGAACACCATCTTGTAGCGTCCGTCGCGCACCCCGGCCAGCGCGCCTTCGACGGAAATCCACGTCGAATCGACCAACTCCGTGCCGTCGTGCATCCCTACCTGATCGCTCGGCGCGACTGCCAAAAAGAAGTGCGTGTCGTAGCGCTTGGCCTGGTTGACCGGCGTGATCCAGTGGGCGAACGGCACCAGCAGGTCGCAGGCCACGACCAGCTCCTCGGTGCCCAGCACGTCGGCAAAGCTGACCTCCTGCTGGCAGAGCGGCGCCCGTTGCGAGGCCTCGATTTCCCGGAGGCGGTCGGCGGGGACCAACTGCTCCGAGCCGCGCGGCCGGGCCAGCAGGATGCCGCATTCCTCAAAAGTCTCGCGGATCGCCGCCACCCGGAGCGCCATTGCCATCGCATCGAGCCCTTCGGGACCCGGGCAGAACTCCGGCCGCTCGGCCAGTTCGTGGTCGCCGGTGTCCACCCGGCCACCCGGAAAGACGAGCGCGCCGGAGGCGAAGTCGATGGCGTCGTGCCGGACCACCATGAACACTTCGAGCCCGTCGGCCCCGTCGCGCAGGAGAAGCACGGTTGCCGCCGGGCGGGGCGCCACATGGTTCAGTGCCATCATTCGTCCCTTTCGATGTTCGCTGAAATTCGCGACCGGCCGGTCAGCCGGCGTCGGCGCGCGGCGTCCAGCCGCGTCGCGGCATGCCGCCGCCGAACATGCCGCCGTCGATCACGAGTTCGGTCGCCGTCATGTAGCTCGACGCGTCGGACGCCAGGAACAACACTCCGTTGGCGATGTCCTGCGCGGTGCCGGCGCGTCCCATCGGCACGCCGGCGGCGGCCAGTTCGTCCGGGTTGAGCGCGGCGTTCGAGCGGCCGGTCACGCCGCCGCTCGGGATCTTGCCCCAGATCGGGGTGTCGATCACGCCGGGATGGACCGTGTTGACGCGCACGTTGTCGCCCATCGCGACGCACTCCATCGCCACCGCCTTGGCGAACAGCCGCACGCCGCCCTTGGTCGCGCAGTAGCCCGCGAGACCCGCCGAGCCACGCAGCCCGGCCATCGAGGAGGTGATGATGAACGAGCCGCCGCCCGACCGGCGCATCGCCGGGATGCCGTGCTTGACCGACAAGAAGACGCCGTCGAGGTTGATCGCGGTCTGCCGCCGCCACTCGGCAAGCGACATCTCGAAGATCGAACAGAGCACGCCGATGCCGGCGTTGGAGAACAGGACGTCGAGCTTGCCGAACCGGCGCTCGGTCTCGGCCACGACCTCCTGCCAGCGCGCCTCGTCGGTGACGTCCTGTTGCAGAAAGGCGGCCTTGCCGCCCGCCTCGGTGATGCGCCCCGCGACCGCCTCGCCACCCGCCGCGTCGATGTCCGTGACCACGACCGTTGCGCCCTCGCGGGCAAGCGTCTCGGCGCTCGCGGCGCCGATGCCGGACGCTCCGCCGGTGACGATCGCCACCTTGCCGTCGACCTGACCCATCCTGATCCCCTCTTTGACCCCGGGCGCATCCTGTCGTGGAGTGGGACTGCTCTCAACCCGCGTTCGCGTTATCTATGACAAGGCAGTCATCACAACCGGCGCGAGCAGGCTGGTGACCAGCCCGTTGAGGGCGAGGCCGAGGCCCGCGAAGGTGCCGGCCAACTCGTGGACCTGGAAGGCGCGGGCGGTGCCGATGCCGTGGGCGGCCACGCCGGCGGCAAAACCGCGCGGCGCGTAATCCTTGAGGCCGAGCAGGTTCATCAGCGGCGTCACCGAGACCGCGCCGACGATGCCGGTCAAGATGACGAGGACGGCGGTCAGGGTCGGGATGCCGCCGATCTTTTCGGCGATCGCCATGGCGATCGGGGTGGTCGCCGATTTCGGGATGAGGGAGGCGAGGGTGGCGCGGCTCGCGCCCAGCGCCCAGGCGATGCCGACCGCCGTAACCATCCCGGTGAGCGAGCCCACGAGCAGCGCGACGAGCACCGGGGCCAGCAACCGGCGCACCCGCCTCGCCTCGGCGACCAGCGGCACGGCAAGCGCCACGGTGGCCGGACCGAGCATGAAGTGGACGAACTGCGCGCCGTCGAAATAGGTGCGGTAATCCGTGTGCGTCGCGTGGAGCAGCACGACCAGGATGGTGACGGCGATCAGCACCGGGTTGGCCAGCGGCGACCGCCCGAGGCGGAGCGATATAAAGTCGGCGGTTACGTACGCAACGAGCGTTGCCGCCAGCCAGACCAGCGGCGTGGTGGCGAGGTAGACCCACAGACGAAAGACCGACTCCATGTCAGGGTTCGCTCTCGACCCGCAGCCAAGCGGCAACCGCCCGGAACGTCAGGGCGGTGGCGGCCAGCGCGACCCAGGTCGAGACAACCACCGCGACCCCGATCGCCAGCCCTTCGCTGCGCAGCCGCGGCAGTTGCTGGATGATGCCGACGGCGGCCGGCACGAACAGCAGCGAGAGGTGACGCAGCAGGCCCGTCGAGGTCGGCGTCGCCACCTCGCGGACCCTGGGCACCAGGGCGAGGACCAAAGCGAACAGCGCCATCCCGATCACCGGCCCGGGCACGATCAACCCGAACCCCCGTCCCAACGCCTCGCCGAGCAACTGGAACAGCAGGAGCAGGGTGAAGGCTTGCACCATGCTAAGCGGGTATCGCGTGCCCCTTGAACCGGTGCGGAATGCGGCGGACGGCCGCCACCACGTCGCGGCGGAGTTCGGGCGGGTCGTCCGGCAGGAACTCGAAGCTGACGCTGTCCACCACGCCGCCGAATCGCTTCTCCACCGCTTCGGGCAGCCGGTCATAGGTGGCGCGGGCGACGAAGAGGTCGAGCACGTCGTCGTCGATCTGCCTGGCCATCTCGCTCCACTCGCCGCGGCGCGACATCTGGTTCAGCCGGTCGCCGAGTTCGCCGATGCCGTGCAGCTCGAACACCGAGCGGTAGGCCGGGGTCGAGCCGTAGAAGGCGACCCGGTAGCGGATGCCCTCGGCGGCACGGGCGACCGCCGCCTCGTCAGGGCCGGTCACGACAAAGCCGCCGCCCGACACCTCGAAGCCCTCCCACGACTTGCCGGCGCGATCGAGTTCTTCGGTGAGCATCGGACGCACCACGTCCTCCAGGTAGCGTCGCGTCGCGAACCCGTGCAGGCGTACGCCGTCGCACAGCCGCGCGGCCGTGCGCAGCATGACCGGTCCGACGGCCGCGATGCTGATCGGCGGCGCGGGCACGTCCTGCGGCCCGGGCGAGAACTCCGGCGTCATCAGCGAGAACTGGTAGTGCTTGCCCTGGTAGCTCAGTTTCTCCCCGGTCTGCCAGGCGTGGAAGATCGCCCGCACTGCTTCGACATATTCGCCCATGCGCGCGGCCGGCGCGATCCAGGGGACGCTGAAGCGCCGCTCGTTGTGCGCCCGCACCTGGCTGCCGAGCCCGAGCGTGAACCTGCCCGAGGAATTGCGCGCGAGGTCCCACGCCTCGCCGGCGACGATCATCGGGCTGCGCGGGAAGGCGATGGCGACCGAAGTGACCAGCTGGATGCGCTCGGTCGCCACGGTCGCGAGTGCCGCCGGCATGAACGGATCGTGCCTGATCTCGGGAAACTGGATGGCGTCGAACCCGGCCGCTTCGGCGGCGCGCGCAGCGGGACCGATCTGCTTCCAGTCGCGCAGCGGCAGGTGCGTCGAGACGAGCACCGGGATCAGGCCGCCGCGAGCTGGCGGGGCAGCCAGATCGCCGTATGGACCACGTGCACGACCGGCCGCTCGTCGGCCAGAACCAGGACGTCCAATTCGACGAAACGGTGGCCTTTGTGTTCGTAGTTGCGGGCGACGCGAGCGCGGGCGCTGACCGTCTCGCCGATCCTGGCCAGACCCTGGTTATGCACGATGCTGCCGACATGCATCCAAGGCCCGAGCACCACGTTGTCCGACAGCACGCGGTTGCACAGGCGCAACAGAAACCCCGGGTGCGCCAGTTGCTCCTGGACGTAGAGCGGGTCGGTCTCCCGCACATCGTGCAGATACTGCGCGGCAAGCTCCGGCGTCAGCGCGATCGGACGGCTGGCAAACACCTGTCGCTCCGGCATGGACGTTTCGCTCGCCGGTGGCCGCACGTCCTCCCGCGGCGGGGCGTCGGCCTGCAAGCTGCCGGACGACGGCGCGGCAACGGCGCGGGACGGCAACGACGCGGTGGCGGCGGCGCAATGCTCGCCCAGGCTCTCAACCTCGAGCGTGAGGCCGCTCTCGGTCTCCGCCGCGGTGACGACGGCAACCTCCCCGTCATACACCGGCTTGCCGAAGCGGCACTCGATCGTGCCGCGCTCCAGCCAGGCGCGTCCCCAGTGCTCGACCGGCTGGTGCGTCATATACGCGTACACGTCGACGCCGGGAACGAGGCCGCCGGTGAAGCCGAATTTCTGGGCCACCGCGTCGTCGTGGATCTTGTTCTCCGATGCTTTGGCGGTGTTGTAGGCCTCGACCTGATAGGGGGCGAGTTGGACGGCGCTCATGGGCGGGCTCCTCCGGCTGGCCCATCATTGGAACCGCGCCGGTTCCGGTCAAGCCGAGCTTGCCATTGCCGCGCCCCATTGCCGCGCCCCATTGCCGCGCCTGGGCAAATCGGGTTTGCTTGCTTCAAAGGGGACCGGGATGGATTTCGACTTTCCCGACGAGCTGAAACAGCTCCGCGAGACCGCGCGCGAGTTCCTGCGTGAGCGCTGCCCGAGCAGCGTGCCGCGCCGGGTCATCGACGCCGGCGAGCCGTTCGACGCCGGGCTGTGGCAGGCGATGGCCGAGATGGGCTGGACCGGCGCCTCGATCCCCGAGGAGTACAGGCGGGGCCGGGCTGGGCCGGCTCGCCGTGTGCGTGCTCGCCGAGGAGCTGGGTCGTGCGCTGGCGCCGGTGCCGTTTTCTTCTTCCGTCTATCTGGCGACCGAGGCGCTGGGGCTGTTCGGCAGCGAGGCGCAGAAGCAGCGCCATCTGACCGCGCTCGCCGCCGGTCGCACGGTCGGCACCTTCGCCTACGCGGAACGGCCGGGCGTCGTCGATCCGCGCCGGCTGGACACCCTCGCCGCCGAAGGCCGGCTGAGCGGCGTCAAAGCCCCGGTGCCCGACGGCGGCGCCGCCGATTTCGCGGTGGTCGCCGTGCGGGCGGGCGAGCAGTCACCGTCGCTTCATCTCATCGATCTGGCCGGACCGGGTGTTTCGCGCGAGCCCGTCACCACCGTCGATCCGACGCGCAACCACACCCGTCTGCGGTTCGTTGGCGCGCCCGCGGAGCCGCTGCCCGGCGCGGTCGGGCCGGGCGCCATCCGCCGGCTGCTCGATGGTGCGGCGGTGATGATGGCGTTCGAGCAGGTGGGCAACGCCGAGGCGGCACTGGAGATGGCCCGCGACTACGCGCTGACCCGCTACGCCTTCGGGCGGCCGATCGGCTCGTTCCAGGCGATCAAGCACAAACTGGCGGACGTCTACGTGGCGCTCGAGCTGGCGCGCTCCAACGCCTATTACGGCGCTTGGGCGTTGGAGAGCGAGGCGGCCGAGTTGCCGATCGCGGCCGCGACGGCGCGCATCGCCGCCTGCGAGGCGGGTTGGGTCGCGACCAAGGAAAACATCCAGACGCATGGCGGCATGGGCTACACGTGGCAGTTCGACTGTCACCTTTACTACCGGCGCGCCAAGCTGCTTGGCCTCACGCTTGGCAGTGGCCGCGAATGGAAGCACCGGCTGATCAGCGAGCTGCGCGCGCGCAACGTGACCGGGCTCGAAGCGGCATAAGGGAAAAAAGATGGACTTCGAGGACTTGCCGGAAGAAGCCGAATACCGCGCCCGCTGCCGCGCGTTCCTTGACGCCAGCGCCGAGCGGCGCAAACCGGGCGAGGTGCTGGGCTATAGGCGCGGACAGGACGCGCCGGGTGCGATGGACGAGGCCAAGGCATTCCAGCGCAAGAAGTTCGAGGCGGGGTTTGCCGGGATCACCTGGCCGCGCGAGTGGGGCGGGCAGGGCGGCTCGCCGATCCAGCAGGTGATCTACTCGCAGGAGGAGGCGAAGTACAAGACGCTGGTCGGCATGTTCGGGCTCGGCCTCGGCATGTGCATCCCGACGATCTGTCGCTGGGGCACGCAGGAGCAGCGCGACCGCTACGCGCCGCCCGCATTGCGCGGCGACGAGGTGTGGTGCCAGTTCTTCTCCGAGCCGGCCGGCGGGTCCGATCTCGGCGCGCTGCGTACGCGGGTGGAGCGTCATGGCGACGAGTGGGTCGTCAACGGCCAGAAGATCTGGACCTCGATGGCGCACAAGGCCGATTTCGGCGTGCTGATCGCGCGCAGCGATTTTGACAAGCCGAAGCACGAGGGGCTCACCTTCTTTTTTCTGAACACCAAGACGCCCGGCATCGAGATGCGGCCGATCAAGCAGATGTCGGGCTCGTCGCACTTCAACGAGGTTTTCTTCAACGACGTGCGCATCCCCGACCGCCAGCGCCTAGGCCCGGTGGGCGGCGGCTGGAAGGTCGCGATCAGCCTGCTGATGAGCGAGCGCTACGCGACGGCGGAGAACCCGGGTCCCGACTTCGAGGAACTGTTCGCGATCGCGCGCGACCTTGAGCTCGAGAGCGGGCCGGCGATCGACGACGCCGGCGTGCAGGAAAAATTGGCCGAGTTCTACGTCAAGGCCCAAGGCCTGCGGTTCACCAAATACCGGACGATGACGGCGCTCTCCAAAGGGGAAACGCCGGGGCCGGAAGCGTCGATCGGCAAGCTGGTGAGTGCCGGCAAGCTGCAGGAGATCACCTCCTACGGACTTGAACTGCTGGGTGCGGCCGGCGTGATGAACGGCAGCGACATGCCGCTCGCCGGGCTTTTCGAGGAAGCGCTGATCTACGCGCCGGCGATGCGCATCGCCGGCGGCACCGACGAGATTTTGCGCAACACCATCGCCGAGCGCGTCCTGAAACTGCCGGCCGACATGCGCGCGGACAAGGGCATGTCGTTCAAGGACATCCCGACCGGAGGCCGCCCGTGACCGAAGTGCTGCTGATCGACCATCCGCTGCCCGGCGTGCGGCGGCTGACGATGAACCGCGGCGACAAGCGCAACGCGCTGAACAATGCGCTGCGTGGCGCGATTCTCTCGGCGCTGGAGGAAGCCGACCAGGATGCGGACGTGAAAGTCAGCATCCTGCGGGGTGCTGGGCCGAGTTTTTCCGCCGGCTACGACCTGTCGGCCAACAACGCCGAGGACCAGCCGTACTACACGCCGAAAGGTCCGGGGCAGTGGCCGCGCCACGTCGTCGACGGCTGGCTGCGCATCTGGGATCTGGGCAAACCGGTGATCGCGCAGGTGCACGGCTACTGCCTCGCGGGCGGCAGCGAGTTGGCGACCTGCTGCGATCTCGTCTACGTCGCCGAGGATGCGAAGATCGGCTACCCGCCGACGCGGCTGATGAGCCCGCCGGACAACCAGTTCCATCCGTGGATGATGGGAATGCGCCGGGCGATGGAGATGTATTTGACCGGCGACGCGATCACCGGGGTCGAGGCGGCGGCGGACGGCTGGGCCAACCGCGCCTTTCCGGCCGAGACGCTGGAGCAGGAGGTGCTGAAAATTGCCGAGCGCGTCGCGCTGGTACCGCCCGAGTTGCAGCAGATCAACAAGCGCAGCGTGCATCGGGCGATGGAGATCATGGGGCTGCGCGCCGCGATCCGCTCGGGTACCGAGATGCAGGCGCTGGCCTTCACGACGCAGGCGAGCCTGGCGTACCGCGCGCAGTTCAAACGCGACGGCGGCAGCGTGCGGGAGTTGCTCTCGCAAAGGGATGCGGCGTTCGGCGACTATCGGGAGCGGAGGGAGTGACGTTTGCTGTCGTTCCTTCATCACCGTCATGGCCGGGCTTGACCCGGCCATCACTCTCCCTCCCGCTGAGAGTGGCGTGCGCCACAGATTGCCGGGTCAAGCCCGGCGATGACGTTTGAGGGAGTGAAGGGCGGGTGGGTGTACATCATGACCAGTCGGCCGTACGGCACCCTCTACGTCGGCGTCACCAACAACCTCGCGCGTCGCGTCTGGGAGCACCGCGAGGGCATCGCCGACGGGTTCACCCATCGCTATGCCGCGCGCGTGGAAGGTCGCTCTGATCGAGAAGGACAATCCAAATTGGGACGATTTGACATCCATCCTTCCCTGACATCGTCATTGCCGGGCTTGAGCCGGCAATCTGCCACCCACGCCATCATGCGTGCGTGCGGGCAGATGCGCGGGTCAAGCCCGCGCATGACAGAGTAGAGAGCGGAGCCCGTAAATGCCCAACCTAGACACGTTCCGCGCCGAAGCGCGTGCCTGGCTCGAGGCCAACTGCCCGCCGTCGATGCGCACGGCGCAGCCCGACGACGAGGCCGTCGGCGGCGGCACCAAGGAGAGACACAGGAACCCGGAGTCAAAGATCTGGCTCGACCGCATGGCGGCGAAAGGCTGGACCGCACCGACCTGGCCCACCGAATACGGCGGCGGCGGGCTTTCCGAGGCGGAGGCCAAGGCGCTGGCCGAGGAGATGCAGGCGCTGAATTGCCGCCCGCCCATCCGCGGCATGGGGTTCTCTATGCTCGGCCCGACTCTCCTTGAATACGGCACCGAGGAGCAGAAGCGCCAACATCTGCCGAAGGTCGCGACCGGCGAGATCAGGTGGTGCCAAGGCTACAGCGAGCCCGGCTCAGGCTCCGACCTCGCCAGCCTGTCCACCCGCGCCGTGCTGCAGGGCGAGCACTTCCTGGTCAACGGCCACAAGATCTGGACCTCGGGCGCGCATCTCTCCGACTGGATCTTTTGCCTGGTGCGCACCGACCCCGCCGCCAAGAAGCACGAAGGGATCAGTTTTCTCCTTATCGACATGAGCGATCCTGGCGTCCGGCCGCAGCCGATCCGGCTGATCAGCGGCTACTCGGTGTTCTGCGAAACCTTCTTCGAGAATGTCCAAGTGCCGGCCAAGAACCTCGTCGGCGAACCGAACAAGGGCTGGACCATCGCCAAGCGCCTGCTCGAGCACGAGCGCAAGGGGATCGGCGGCATCGGCGAACGTGCGCGCGAGCGCGCCGAGGTGACACCCGCGTCCGCTGCCAAGCGCTATGTCGGTGAGACGAAGGGCCGCATCGCCGATGCGACCTTGCGCGATGCGATCGCGCGGTTCGACATCGACGCGCAATCTTTTGGCCTGACCCGCCAGCGGACCGCCGAGGAGGCGAGGGCGGGCGCGCCGCCCGGGCCGGCGTCGGCGATGTTCAAATACTACGCGACCGAGCTGAACAAGCGCCGCTACGAACTGCTGCTCGATAGCGGCGGGACGGAAATGCTCGGCTGGGAAGGGGAGGGGTTCGAGCCCGGCAACTTGCGGACGACGCGGGACTGGCTGCGGGCGAAGGCGAACACGATCGAGGGCGGCACGTCGGAAATCCAGCTCAACATCATCGCCAAGCGCGTGCTTGGCCTGCCGGACTGAGGATTTTCGCCATGACGCTCACCCTCTCCTCCGAGGCGCGGCTGGTGCAGGACACCGCCCAGGCGTTTTTCGCCGAGAAAAGCCCGATCACCGCCCTGCGCAAGCTGCGCGACGGCCAGGACCCGGACGGGTTCTCCCGTCCGCTCTGGCACGAGATGGCGGAACTGGGCTGGACCGGGTTTTTGGTGCCGGAGGAGTATGGCGGCTCCGAGTTCGGCAATGTCGGGCTCGGGCTGGTGATGGAAGCGGCCGGTCGCACGCTTGCGGCGACGCCGCTGCTTTCTACCTCCCTGATCGGCGCCAGCGCGTTGGCGATCGCGGGCAGCGCGATGCAGAAGGATACGCATCTGCCCGGCCTGGTGGCCGGCGACCAGATTTTTGCCTTGGCACTGGAGGAAAGCCCGCACCACGCGCCGACGCACATCGCGACCGAGGCGAAGAAGCATGGCGGCGGCTACCGGCTGACCGGGCGCAAGACCTTCGTCCTTGACGGCAACGTGGCCGACACGCTGATCGTCGCCGCACGCACATCCGGCGCCGGCGGCGACCGGGGCGGCGTTACCTTGTTCCTCGTGCCCTCGGACGCGCCCGGCGTGTCGCGCACCCGCACGATCATGGTCGATAGCCGGAACGCGGCCAATCTGCGGCTTGACAATGTCGAAGTCGCCGACGAGGCGGCGCTCGGTCCGATCGACGGCGGCTCGGACGTGCTCGACGCGGTGCTCGACCGCGCGCGCGTCGGGCTGGCGGCGGAGATGCTGGGCAGCTCGCTCGAGTGCTTCGAGCGCACGGTGCAGTATCTCAAGGATCGCAAGCAGTTCGGCGTGCCGATCGGGTCGTTCCAGGCGCTCAAGCACCGTGCGGCGCAGATGTTCTGCGAAATCGAGGTGACACGGTCCTCGGTGCTCGCGGCCCTCTCGGCGCTCGATGACAACGCCAATGATGCGGCGATGCTGGCAAGTCTCGCCAAGACCAAGGCGAACGATACTTTCTTTCTTGTGGGCAATGAGGGCGTGCAGATGCACGGCGGCATCGGCATGACCGACGAGCATGACATTGGCTTGTTCACAAAGCGTGCTCGGGTGGCGATGGCGACCTTCGGCAACTCGGCGTTCCATCGGGACCGCTACGCGATGCTGATGGGGTACTGAGGGTTTTGGGGCAAGGAGAGTGCGCATGGGTCCGCTATCGGGCGTGAAACTGATCGAGGTGGCCGGCATCGGACCTGGCCCGATGGCGGCGATGATGCTGGGTGACCTCGGCGCCGACATCATCCGCATCGATCGCGTCAATCCCAACACCCCGGCGCGCTACGCCGATCCGCGCTACAACGTGCATGGACGCAGCCGCCGCTCGATCGCGGTCGATTTGCAGAAACCGGGCGGCGCCGAAGTGGTACTGCGGCTTGCCGATCAGGCGGACGGCCTGATGGAGCCGTTCCGCCCCGGCGTCGCCGAGCGCCTGGGTATCGGGCCGGACGTGGCGCTCAGGCGCAACCCGAAGCTCGTCTACGGCCGGATGACCGGTTGGGGGCAGGAGGGTCCGCTCGCTCACGCCGCAGGGCACGACATCAACTACATCGCGCTTACCGGTGCGCTGCACGCGATCGGCCCGCGCGAAAAACCGTCACCGCCCCTGAATCTCGTCGGCGATTTCGGCGGCGGCGGAATGCTGCTGGCATTCGGCATGGTCTGCGGTTTGCTGGAAGCGATGAAGTCCGGCCAAGGGCAGGTGGTCGACGCGGCGATGGTCGACGGCACGGCGGCGCTGTTCGGTGGCATCGTCGGCATGCACGCGGCCGGCCTGTGGAGCAACGAACGCCAATCGAATTTTCTTGATGGTGGCGCCCATTATTACGGTACGTACGAGACGGCGGACGGCAAGTTCGTCTGCATCGGCTCGATCGAGCCGCAGTTCTATAAGTTGCTGCTGGAGAAGACCGGGTTGGCCGGGCAGGATCTGCCGGAGCAGCTTGAGCGCAGCGCGTGGCCGCAGATGCGCGAGCGGCTGACGGCGGTATTCCGCGGCAAGACTCGTGACGAGTGGTGCGCCATCATGGAGGGCACCGACATTTGCTTCGCGCCGGTATTGTCGGTCGATGAAGCGCCCGAGCACCCCCATGCCAAGGCCCGCGGCGCCTACGTCGATGTCGGCGGCGTGAAGCAGCCGGCGGCCGCCCCGCGTTTTTCCCGCACCCCCGGCGAGGTGCGCGCCGCACCCGAGCGGGGCACGCACACCGATGACGTGCTTGCGGCGTACGGCTTCAGCAAAGCCGAGATCACCAAGTTGCGGGATAGCCGGGTAGTGGCCTAGCCCAGCCGGAACCGACTTCGGTTCGTTTCAGGATGGCGCGGAGATGACGCAACACCGCGGTCCATGCCGCCCTTGAACGTTGGCGGCGTGTTCGCGGCATAGACATGCTGTGCGGCCGGGCGGAGCTCGAAAGCGCTCAGGTGAGACGGACAAGCTGTGTCGCCACGCTAGAAAACCCCTTCGCGGGCCAACTGCGCGATCTGATCCGTGTTCAAACCTAGAAGAGTGCGGAGCACGTAGTCATTGTCTTCGCCATAGCTTGGACCGTGCCGATCCAGGATGCCGCCGATATAGGGAGGGGTCTCGCTGAATTTGACCGGAACTTCCTTGACGGGCCACCTCCCGATCTCCGACTGGTCGAGTTCAACCAGCCACTCCAGATGCTTCAGTTGCGGGTCCCGCTCGTAGCGGTCCTGCGCGGTCTGGCAAACACCCGCTGGAACGCCCGCCTCTCTGGAGCGCCTCCATCAACCCGAAAGCGTCCCACCCGGCGGTCACCTGGTTCATGAGGTCATCGAGGTAGTCCTGATTGGCGAGACGCAGGGCGAGCGTGGAGAGTCGGGCATCCGCGGTCCAACCCGGACGTTCCAGTACCTTGGTCAATGCCCACCATTGTTCTTCGGTGAATGCCGCGATGGCGACCCACCTGTCTTCTCCGAGGGCGCGATATGCCCCATGCGGCGCGGCGGGTTTGAACGGCGACCTGTTCCCAAAGCGATCCCACCGGCGCCCGTTCGCCGAGTGATCCAGGATGGCGGTGCCCGTGAGATAGATCCCCACTTCGGCCTGGGAAGAATCGATCCAGCAGCCTCTTCCCGTTGTCTTCTGTCGGTACAACGCTGCCATCATCGCGAGGGCCATCTGATAGGCGCCGAACCAGTCAAGATAGGAATAGCCTATGCCGGCCGGGGGATACGGCTCGGGTAGTCCCGACATGTCGCTCAGTCCCGAGAAGGCCTGCGCCGTGGGCCCGAAGCTGCGAAGGCGCCCGTAGGTGCCGATCTGCCCCATTCCGGACTGCTGCACGTAAACGATCTTCGGGTTTATCTCGCGCAGACCTTCGTAGCCCAGACCCATTCTATCCATGGTTCCCGGGGAGAAACCCTCGATCACCATGTCCGCATCCTTGAGCAGATCGACCAGCAGCGCCTTGCCGCGTGGATGCTTCAGATTGAGGCTGAAGCTGCGCTTGCCGGCGTTTATTTCCATGAACGAGCCGCTTCGATCGACGTTGGCGGTGGGCGGAACGACAATCGGTTTGGTCGCGGCGTCGCGCTCGGCGCGACCCCCAACGGGAGGGTTCCCCTTACCCATCCGCATGCCGTCCAATCGCGAGCTGTGCTCGATCTTGACGACCTCAGCGCCCAACGCGGTGAAAAACCGCCCGGCGCCAGCGCTGGCGAGCATCCAAGTCAGATCGATGATGCGGATGCCGCCGAGTGCGAACGGCTTGCCCAGTTTGCTCAGCACAGGGGCGCGCGGCGACACCCGCCTCTCGGGTTGCCGACGATCATCGGTGCCGGCCAGGAGTTCACCATTATGCTCGCCCATGAGAGGTGCCCGAGGACCGGACCGCCATGGCAAACCGGGAGCTATCCATTTGGCGCCGACCTGGACAAGCGCTTTGCCCACTTCCGGGTAGTCGACCCGCATGAAGGTCTCGCGTTCCGCCCAATGTGCCTCGCCGACGTTTTCCTCGGGTCTGCGCACCGGAGCCCAAGGCAGACCCGCCTCCTGGCCGTCCTTCCACAAATCGCGCTGGTAAAGGTGACGTCCGACGAGTCGCTCCACGACTGTCCCGATGTGAGAGTTGGCAAACGGCTGAAGCACGTAGTTGGGATCTTTGTACTTCTCCTCGGAGAGATCGGCTTGTGCGCCAAATTTCTGCAGCACTTTCACAGTTGCGTCGAAGGAAGCCACGCCTCCGAGAAGATAGGTGCGGTACGCGAGCACCCAACGACCGTCCTTCGTCCGTGAGAGCCCAGGCGACAACGCGGACTCTGAGGCTACGTCCTGCATTGCAGGGCTCGCCGACGGGAGGGAATGCCTGCAAGTCTGCCGGTAATGCGGAATGCGACTATAGATCCAATCGGGTAGATCGGTTTCTGTGTTCTTTGCGACGGCATCGTGGATCGAGGTTGACAGTTTCTGTCCTCGCCCCGTCTCCGCTCGATAAACAAGAGCAGCAATGATCTGCACCGCGGTCACTTCGCCCGCAATGTGATAGGACTGCCACATCTGCGGTGCGATCGGCGGCGTTTCGTAGAAGCCAGACGGATCGGGGTCGTACCCGCAATTCATCATCACGCCGCCAAGAGCGAGATGGATCAAGTCACTCGCTTGGTAGTCCGCCCAAGGGCCATCATCGCCGAACGCGCTGATGCGCGCGCAGATCAAGGACGGATTGCGTTCGCAGATCGCGTCGTAGCCGACGCCTCGTTGGTCGAGATAGCCCCGCGCCCGCGTATCGACAACGATGTCCGCTGTTCCGGCAAGTGCCAGAAACTGACGTGCGCCGGCTCGGGAGTCGAGATCAAGGACGACGCTGCGCTTCCCGAAGTTGTAATGCCAAAAGTGCAGGCTGCGGTCGGGATGCGGAACGTCCCCATAGAACGGACCATAGCTCCGCGTCTTCTCACCTCCGAGAGGTTCAACCTTTACAACGTCCGCTCCGAGTCCAGAAAGAACCTTCCCGCAATATTCCCCCCGTTCGTCCGCCAACTCGATTACGCGGACACCATTCAGAAAGCTCCCTTCGGACACGCTGTTACTCCCTGAAATTGTTATCCGCCGCTCTCTGACGGCTACGCCGTCGACAGCTCCCGATAGCCCCCCGCTGAAACCGCCTCACAGTGTTGGCGGAACGCTGGATGGCCGCCGCTGTAGCGCATAACCCGGCGGACCTGTTTGCCCTCCACGTTGCGGTTGATGCCGGTCATCCAGGAGTCGACCTCGGTGAACAGCAATCCGTCGTTGGTCTCGATGACGTGGTCGGTCCAGGCCTTCGCGGCCTCGGGCGTCGCATCCACGCGGGTCATGCCGTTGTCGCGCGCGTGGCGGATCAGCGCGGTGACCCAGTCGGACGTGTATTCCACCGCCCGCGGGAAGTTGCCGAGACCGGCGTGCGGGCCCATCACCATCATGAAGTTCGGGAACCCGTCAACCAGGATGCCCAGCAGCGTCACCGGCCCGTCCGCCCATTTGTCCTTCAGCGAGTTGCCGCCCACGCCCCTGATCTCGACGCGGTCGAACGCCCCGGTGATCGCGTCGAAACCAGTCGCGTAGACGATCATGTCGAACTGATAATCGGCGTCCGAGGTGCGGATACCTTCCGGCGTGACGCGCCCGATCGGCGTTTCGGTCAGATCGACCAGTTTCACGTTCGGCTGATTGTAGACCTCGAAATAGCCGCTTTCCAACGGCACCCGCCGCGTCCCAAAGCCGTGCGTCTTGGGGACCAGCTTTTCCGCGACTGCCGGATCCTTGACTTGCTGGCGGATCTTTCGCGCCAAATAGTCGGACATCAGCTTGTTGGCCTCGCGATCGATCAGGACGTCGCGAAAATTGCCCATCCAGATGCCGAAGCCCGGTTCGCCATAGCGCTTTTCCCAGAACGCTTCGCGTTCTTCTTCGGTCACCTCGAACACCGAGCGGGGGTCGGCGGTGTGGATGAAGCAGCCGACGGTTTCCTGGCAGCGGGCGAAGATATCGGTGTAGTTCTTGCGGATTTCGCGCATTTCCTCGGGCGTGACCCTGGAGTTGTGCAACGGTGCTGACCATTGCGCGGTGCGCTGGAACACGGTGAGGTGGCCCGCGGTCTTGGCGATCTCCGTGATGGCCTGGATGCCGGTAGCGCCGGTGCCGATCACCGCCACCCGCTTGCCTGCAAAACTGACCGGTTCCTTTGGCCAGTTATGCGTGTGGCAGGACTGGCCCTTGAAGCTCTCGACACCGGGAATGCGCGGCAGAACGGACGCTGACAGCACGCCGACCGCGGTGATCAGGAATCGCGCGGTGCAATGCGTGCCGTTGTCGAGCGTGACCGTCCAGCTTCGGCTGTCTTCCTGGTAATGCGCCGCGGTAACTGTGGTTTTGAACTGGATGTCGCGCCGGAGGTCGAACTTGTCGGCGACGTGGTTCAGATACCGCTCGGTTTCCGGCTGGCCGGCGAAATGCTCCTCCCAGTCCCATTCGTCGAGCAGCTCCTGGGAAAAGGAGTACCCGTAGGTCCAGCTTTCGGAGTCAAACCGGGCGCCGGGATAACGGTTCCAGTACCAGGTACCGCCTACACCGGAGCCGGCCTCGAATACCCGCGTCGTCAAGCCGAGTTCGCGCAGGCGGTAGAGTTGATAGAGGCCGGAAACCCCGGCGCCGATGACGATCGCGTCGAAATCGGTCTCCACCCTCGCGGATGGATCGCGCACGTTTTTCACTCGGTCGTTCATGTGCATCCCTCCCTGTCATAAGCCTTTCGACCCTCTTGGACGTTGAGCCGTCCCTCGTGGGATCGGGCGGCCGGAAGTTCCTGGACCTGCGGGCGGGATAACCTGGATCGTCGCCGGTCCGCCAGCCACCGCATCACGGCACCGTTGCGAGGAACGGAGCGCCCGGCGGCTGGCGCGCAGGAATACGATTGGTGCCGACCCTCCGCCGGGCCGCCTCCTCCCGTCGCCTAGAAGAAGACGAAGGACCGGACCACGACATTCTTGCGGCATCTTGCGTTGGCGGGCGCGGTCGGGTCGATGCAGGCGGTATGGAACGACCAGCGCGAGACGGAGCCGTCGGTCACCGAGTTCATAGCACTTCAGCATCGAGACCTCCGTAGGCTTCTGCTGGGGAAACCAATACCACTCGTGGTCGGGACGGTGGGTGAAGCGCGTAGTCTCGCCCACCCGGTCATCGTAGACTCGGTAGTTGGTGATGTACGGCTGGTCGGCGAAGGACGGCCAGGCACAGAGCACGAAGGGGTACTGCTCCACCGTCTCGATCGGCTTGGCAAGGTTGATCGACACGAACCGGCGCGACATCTTCGCGTCGGCCTCTTGCTCGGTGTAGTTCTGCGGGCGCCCGAAGTTCCGCAGGTTCCTGGTGAGCAGCTCGCGGCAGCGCACACGGCCGCTGTTGTCGTTCAGGTCGTTATGCACAAGCATGGCGTAATTGGCGTTTACGCCAGGGTTCTTGGCGTCCTGGTCTTCCGTGCGGTCACCCGCGTAGTCCTTGTCGAAGACGTCGTGATTATAGACCAGTGCATCGGTCGCATTCGGGAAGAACTCGAGCAGGAGCTTCTCGATCTCCGGGTAGAACACCCGCTCCACCTCCGCCGAATCATAGATGTTCGTGCACTTGGACTCGAGGTATGCCAACGAGAGGCCGAGTTTGTCCATGCATTCGGGGCTGTTGGGCGACAGGCCCGGGTAATACTCGCCGATGCGCCGTGCGTCGCGTAGCACCTGCGGGAAAAACAGGTCCCGTCGCCGGTTGTCCTGCTCGTTCTTGCGCAGGATCGCCGCAACGTCGGTGCGCGCCGGGTCGTGCCAGATGACGTTGGACGGAACGACGGAGTAGGTCGGCCGCTCATAGACCGTATAGGGTAGCGGCAGCGCCACGCCGCCTTCGGGGGCTTTGATACTGTTCGAGCTGCGGATGTAAGCGACGCACTCGTCGTAGTCGCGGAACGCGAGCCCCCATCTGGTCTTGATTGGGCCCGGTGGCGCCTTGTCGATCATCTCGATAACGCGCTGACCCTCGCCATCAGCGATCTCGGCGAGCGCATCCTCGATCGCCTTGGCGGTTCCCGCATCGCTATCCCGGTCGAACGCCATGTACGGCGAGGCCGCCGTTCGCGGCGATGGGCGGCGGCTGCCCTTCCGTGCGCTGAAGCGGCGGCACATAGGCCGACGATGGTCTCTTCGTATCCGCCGCAGCGTCGTTGTGGGCGAGCTCGACCTGGCTCATGGCTTTCCTCCAACTGTCTGCGCCTCACGGTGGCACACGAAACCGGAGATGGCCAGATGACGGCTTCCCGGGTGATGCATCGATACGCTGGCTTCCCATGCGAACGCCGCGTAGCTTGGGGCAGCGAGACATCGAAGGGGTAGCCGTCGGCCGGCCAAGCCTGCGGGTCGACGTCCTTCCTTTTGGCCAAGACGACCAAGCTATACATGATCGCCGCACGCTGTCCTCCGCGGTCAGAGCCGTAGAACGGCCATGCCTTGCGCCCGAGCCCATTCCCCTCAGCGCGCGCTCGGCGTGTTGGACCAATCAGACGACCTGGTGTTTCGCTACCGACAAAGATCCGACGGCGGCGCTGACGGTCAGGGTTCACCTGAAATGAATGAGGCTGGAAGAGAACGCCGAGTTGTCGGCAATGTCGATACTCTGCCCGTTGCCAAAGCTAATCAGCGTTCCGCCGTTGCCGTCCGATCCCGTGCGAAGGGATGACTGCAGCGAGCGATCCACTGTCAGCGTATCGCCCTTTCATGCTCGAGAAAACTCCTCGATTTTCAGCAGCCCGTCGCCCGCGTAGAATGTATATGCGTCCTGCCCCTGACCCGAGACATCCAGCGTGCTGGTTCCGGCTGTGAAGTGGTCGGGCCCGACGCAGCGGTACGACATCGGAGCCCGAGCCGCCCGTCACGGTCAAAGACTGTCCCCCGATAAAACTCGACATCGGCGTTGCCGCTGATGAATGTCATTGTCTCGCTGGTGATTTGCCGGGTGGCCGAGATCGTATCGACGCCCCCGCTCACCTGCTGGCTCACCTTGCCAGACAAGCCGCCCGTATACGCCGTCGTGCCCGACGTGATGACCGGCACCGTCTCTGTGTGCCCTGTGCGATCGGTCGCTGACAGCGTGGCGGTGCTTGTGGTGGTCGGCGGCGGTGAGGGAGGCGTGACAGGCGGCTTGGGAGGAATGACCGGTGGAGATGGTGGCGTTGGCGTCGAACCGCCGCTGTTGTGGGCTGCAAACACGCTCTGCAATGCCGGCGTGTTTGCGAGAGCGGAGTTGCCGTCCTGAACGCCCCAGCTATACGCATAGTCGAACGCTGGACGCGGGAGCACCGAACCCCATGTGCTCAAAATCTGCTGTTCCTGCGCCGCTGTCGGTAGCGTCCAAGACGAATACGACTCACCGCCTCCGAACGCCTGGTAGACCGGCACGATATCGCCTGGGGAATTCCGATGCTCTCGGCCTCCTTCACGGCAGCATCGATGACGTTATATCGGACCCGGATGCGAACTCGCTGCCCTCGCTGGCCGGTCGGATCGGGTACGGGTCCAGCCCGAACAGATCGATATCCGTGTTAGCCGGTGTAAACGCGTAGGACGGCACCGTTGGCGTGCCCGAGTTCTCCTCCACCATGAACACCTTGGCGCCTCGGATCGTGCTGGTGAATCCGAGTCCGTCTCGGCCTTCGAAATTCGCCGCCGCCACCGACGAAGGGTCAGGCTCGTCTGCCAAGTAGAACCCATACACGTTCGGGTTGTTGATAAACGGCGTGACTTGGCTGACGAACGATGAGGTCGCGCCGCTCGTGTCGCCCAGCCAAACGAGCCCCTTCACCCCGGACGGCAGGGAGTTTACCTGCGAGACACCGCTGACATCGGCCAGGTTGAAGCCGTCGGCGCCCGGAAGATAGGCGCCGTCGCCGCCGAAATTGCTGTTCGGCGTGTAGTGAAGTGAGGTTTCCGCGGGTCGCTCATACGGCCGCTCCTGCTTGGGACGGCCACATGCTACACGCATTCACGAGCTTTACTTCAAATGCAACCCTCAAAAGGTGTGTAGACGCTATGTAGAACAACTTTTATGCCAGGATAGAGAGCAGGGCCAGCAAGACGACCTCGCCCGTCGTAGTAGTGACTTCGTAGCGACTTCCGCTACATTCAGCGCCATATGGGCGCGATGGAAGACCTGTTTGGCGCCGGCGAGCCGGCCGGGTCGGAAGCGGCTGTGGGCGCCGATACCCGCCCGCTCGCCGACCGCCTGCGGCCGCGCGCGCTTTCGGAGGTGGTCGGCCAGGACCACCTGCTCGGCACCGATGGCGCGATTACCCGGATGCTGGAGCGTGGCTCGCTGGCCTCGCTGATCCTTTGGGGGCCGCCGGGCGTCGGCAAGACCACCATCGCCCGGCTGCTCGCCGCCCGGGCGGGGCTGCACTTCGTCCAGCTTTCCGCCGTGTTCTCCGGCGTCGCCGACCTCAAGCGCGCGTTCGAGGACGCGGCGCGGCGCCGGCGCGCGGGGCAGGGCACCCTGCTGTTCGTCGACGAGATCCACCGCTTCAACCGCGCCCAGCAGGACGGTTTTCTGCCGGTGGTCGAGAACGGCACCGTCACCCTGATCGGCGCGACGACGGAGAATCCCTCGTTCGCGCTGAACGGCGCGCTGCTGTCGCGCTGTCAGGTCCTGGTGCTGCGGCGGCTGGACGACGCAGCACTGGAGTTGCTGCTCGCGCGCGCCGAGGCCGATTGCGGACGCGCGCTACCGGTGCAGCCGGAGGCGCGCGCCGCATTGCGGGCGATGGCCGACGGCGACGGGCGCTATCTCATCAACATGGCCGAGCAGATCTTTCCCTTCCACGCCGATACGCCGCCGCTGGATGCCGCCGCGCTGTCCGACCTGCTCGCGCGCCGGGCGGCGCTCTATGACAAGGACCGCGAGGAGCACTACAACCTGATCTCCGCGCTGCATAAATCGCTGCGCGGCTCGGACCCCGACGCCGCGCTGTACTGGCTCGCGCGCATGCTGAACGGCGGCGAGGACCCGCGCTACATCGCCCGCCGCCTGGTGCGCTTCGCCGCCGAGGATGTCGGCATGGCCGACCCGCAGGCGCTCGCACAGGCGCTGGCGGCGTGGGAAACCTACGAGCGGCTGGGCAGCCCGGAGGGCGAGCTCGCGATCGCGCAGGCGGTCGTCTATCTGGGCACCGCGCCGAAATCGAACGCGCGTCTACACGGCTTTCGGCGCGGCGCGCACGGCGGCCAAGTCGACCGGCAGCCTGATGCCGCCCGCGCACATCCTGAACGCGCCGACCAAGCTCATGAAACAGCTCGGTTACGGCTCGGGCTACGCCTACGACCATGCCGTCGAGGATGCCTTCTCCGGCCAGAACTATTTTCCGGACGGCATGGCGCGGCAGGATTTCTATCAGCCCAGCGACCGCGGTTTTGAGCGCGAGATCGGCCGCCGGCTCGCCGGCTGGGCCAAGCTGCGCGAGACAAGCAGCGGATGAGCGTGACGGCACGGACGGTGAGCGAGGACGAGGCCGATATCCGCCTGGATCGCTGGTTCCGCCGTCATTTTCCCGTCGTGACCCAGGGCGCGATCCAGAAACTGTGTCGCACCGGCCAGGTGCGGGTGGATGGACGGCGCGCCGAGGCGGCGACCCGGCTCGCGCCCGGCCAGGCGGTGCGCGTGCCGCCGCTCCCGGCCGCGCCTCCCGCCGTGCCGCGCGCGGCGGTGGCGCTCGATCCGTGACGCAGCGCGACCTCGAGCGCTCCGTTCTCTATCGGGACGAGCACATCATCGTGGTCGACAAGCCGCATGGGCTGCCGGTGCAAGGGGGCCCGGGCATCGTCCGACATCTCGACGCGATGCTGGATGGCTTGCGGTTCGGCGCCGAGCGGCCCCGCCTCGTGCATCGGCTGGACCGTGACACGTCGGGTGTGCTGGTGCTGGCGCGGACCGCAGGGAGCGCGGCGAAGCTGGCGGCCGCGTTCCGTGGCCGGGACGTGGAGAAGACATACTGGGCGGTGGTCGCGGGCCGCCCGGTTCCGGTCGAGGGGCGGATAGACCTCCCGCTCCGTCGCACCGGCGGCCCGCGCGGCGAGCGGACCGTCGCCGCCGAGCCGGCGGACGAGGAGGCCGCCCGCGCCATCACCGATTACCGGACGCTCGACCACGCCGGCCAAAAACTCGCCTGGCTGGAGCTGCGGCCGCTCACCGGGCGCACGCATCAGCTGCGGGTCCATTGCGTCGCTCTCGGCGCGCCGATCGTCGGCGACGTGAAATATGCTGAACCCGACCAGAACAACGCTTTCTCGGCGGAGGTGGCTGGCCTGTCCGGCAAGCTGCACCTGCACGCCCGGGCACTCCGCCTGCCCCATCCGGCCGGGGGCAGAGTGATGGTGGAAGCCGATCTGCCGA
Source organism: uncultured Alphaproteobacteria bacterium (assembly GCA_963719345.1). Lineage (GTDB taxonomy): Bacteria > Pseudomonadota > Alphaproteobacteria > Acetobacterales > Acetobacteraceae > CAVRCA01. The sequence goes on along the minus strand of CAVRCA010000001.1, from coordinate 666,453 downwards.
CCCATATGCGCGAGACGTTCCGCATCCTGGGGTTCACGGCGCCGGCCCCCCGGCCTCCCGAGCGGACCCGCTAGCCCAGCCGGAGATTGTTGCGTATGGCCGTTCGGCGCTCCCGCCGGGTTACGTTGATTTTGTTGATCGTGCTGGCGGTCTGCCTGGTGCCGATTGCCGGCGCGGCGCTGTTTGCGGCGACGTTCGATCCGAACCGGGTCAAGCCGGCGATCGAGGCAGCGGTCAAGCGGGCCACCGGCCGCGACCTGGCGCTGAACGGGCCGGTCGGGATCAAGCTGGCGATGCGTCCGATCATCGAGGCGCGCGACGTCGTGTTCGCCAACCGCCCGGGCGGGTCGCGGCCGGCGATGGCGACGGTTGCCCGGCTTCAGGCGCAGATCGCGCTGCTGCCGTTGCTGCGGCACCGGCTGGAGATCGACCGCCTCGTGATCATCCGGCCCGACATCCTGCTGGAGACCGACGCCGACGGCCGGGGAAATTGGCAGTTCAGCCCCGAAGCGCAGTCGCCTTCCCAGGCCGACAAGCCGGCCGGGGCGCCGGCGCAGCCGCTCGGGGTGGCGATCCGGGACGTGCGGATCGAGGATGGGGTGCTTACCTACCGGAACGGGCGAACCGGAAGCGCCATTGCCTTGAACCTGCGTGAGATGCAGGCGACCGCCACCGGCGTCGATGCGCCGGTGCAGCTCGCGATGCAGGCCTCCTACGCCGGCGCGCCGTTCACCGTCAGCGGCGAGACGGGCTCGCTCGCACGGCTGGAGCAACCCGGCGCCGGCGGCTCGTGGCCGATACGCCTGCGCCTCGCCGCATCGGGCGCCACGCTCGACGTGGACGGGGGCCTGGAGGATCCGCTGCGCCTGCGCGGCCTCCGCGCCAAGCTCGCCGCCCAGATCCCCGATGTGGCCCCGCTGGCGGCGCTCTTCGGCCTCGGTCGTCTGCCCGCCCTGCACGACGTGCGTCTCGCCGCGGCCGTTGCCGACGGCAACGGCCCGAGCCCTGAGCTGACCGCCCTGACCGCACATGCCGGAGCCTCCGACCTATCCGCGATCCGGGCCGGCCTGACACTGGCAACTCTCGATCTCGCGGCGCCGAGCCTCGATCAGCCGATCACGTTGGCGGCGCAGGGCGCGCTCGGGGCGGCGCCGGTGAAAGTCGCCGGCACCACCGGGCCGCTGCGCGGGCTCGTGTCGAACCCGGCAATCGAAAACTATCCGTTTGATCTCACGCTCAATGTCGCGGACCAGACCCTATCGGCCCGGGGGGCGCTCTCCGACCAGCATCGGCCGTCGCTGCGAGCCGACCTTGCCGCACCCCTGATCGACGTGGACGCCTTGGCAGGAGCGCTCGCCACCGCGGCAGCGGCGCCCGCCGACACGCGCGCCGGCCGGCTGCCCAGCCCGCCGCTCCCGCTCCCGCCCCCGCCCCCGCGCCGATCGCCGACGACCGAGTGTTCTCGGACCGGGCGCTCCCCTTCGCCGAGCTGCGCGCCGCCGACGCCGACCTGCACGTGGCAGTGGCCGCGCTGCGGGTTCGCGGAACCGATGTCCGTCAGGTTGCCGCGCACCTGACGCTGGCGGACGGGCGACTGGCACTCGACCCGCTCACCGCCCAGCTCCCGGCGGGTTCCCTGCAAGCGCGCCTCGGCATCGACGCCAGCCACCCCGAGCCGCCGGTCAGCGTCGTGGTGAAGGCGCCGGGGGTGCCGCTGGCGCAGCTCCTGGCCTTGCTGCGGGTGCCGGCAGATGCCGGTGGGGCGCTGGAGATCGATGCCGATCTGCACGGCAGCGGCCAGACGCCGCACGCCCTGGCGGCGAGCGCGGACGGTCATCTCGGCCTCGCGATGGTGAACGGCGAGATCGATCACCGGCTGCTCGAGGTGACCCTTGGTCCGGTTCTCCGGCGGGCGCACTTGCCGGACATCACCGCGCGTACCGGGCAACTGCCGGTGCGGTGCTTCGCGTTCCGGGTGGATGTGCAGCACGGCAAGGGAGACGTCCGTGCCCTGCTGCTTGATACCAGCCTGGCCTATCTGGCGGGCGGCGGCACGCTGGACCTCGCGGGCGAGACGCTGGCGTTGCGGCTGCGTCCGCTGGCGCGGCTGGGCGGGACCGGGGTCGTCGTGCCGCTGCGGATCAACGGACCGTTCCGGGCGCCCAAGGTGGAAGTGGACGCGGCCGCCAGTGCCGCGGAGGCCGCCCAACTCGGTGCGCAGGCCTCCCGCTCGCCGCAGCTCGGGATCATCATCGGCGCGCTCGGCGGCGACCGGATGCTATCGGGCGGCTCGCCGGACGATTGCCCGCGCGACCTCGCCCTGGCGCGCGGCGGCGCGATCGGGCCATCGCCGGCAGCGGCGGCGGAGCAGCCCAAGGCACCCAAGCCGGCTGATCTGTTGCGACAGTTTCTGCGCTAACCTGGACGCCGATCGAGATGGCGGTGGAGGCACCGTGAAGCGGTTTTGGGATCAGGCCAGCGTCGCGCCGAGCGGCGCCGAACGGTTCGCGATCTTGCTGGACGGCAAGGCGATGCACCTGCCCGGCGGCGCGACCCTGGAAGTGTCCTCCGAACGGCTCGCGGACGCCCTCGCCGCGGAATGGCAGGAGGCGGGAACCGGGAAGGGCGGCGAGATGTCGTTCGCCGATACGCCGCTCACCCGGCTTGCGGGGACCGCACAGGAGCGCATCGCGCCGAACCGGACGCCGACCGTGACGGCGCTGGCGCAATATGCCGAGAGCGACCTGCTATGCTACCGGGCAGACGCGCCGGAGGCGCTGGTCCAGCGACAGGCGCGGGTGTGGCAACCCTGGCTCGACTGGGCGGCACTCGCCTACGATGCGCCGCTCAAGGTGACGACCGGGGTCATCCGGGTCAGCCAGGACCCGCAGGCGTTGCGCTCGCTGCACCGTGTCTTGGCCGTGCAGGATGACCCGGTTCTTGCCGGTCTTTCGGTCGTCGTGCCGGCGCTCGGCAGTCTGGTGCTCGGTCTTGCGCTGGCCGAGCGGCGGCTCGATGCGGCGGCGGCGTGTGCCGCGGCAGCGCTGGACGAGCTGTTTCAGGCCGAGCTATGGGGCCACGATCCGCAAGCCGACGCGCGGCGCCAAGCGATCGCGGCCGATGTCGAGGCCGCCGCGTGCTACATGGAGTTGGCGCGGGAATGAATGCCAAACGACTGGTCATCAGCGGGCGGGTGCAAGCGGTCGGCTTTCGCCAGTGGCTGCTCGAGGAGGCACGTCGTCTCGGGCTGAGCGGTTGGGTGCGCAACCGCACAAACGGCACCGTCGAAGCGGTCATCGCCGGCGAGACCGCCTCCGTCGAGGAGCTCGTGCGCGCGTGCCGGCGCGGCCCGAGACTCGCCCAGGTGGATCGGATCGACGAGGATTTCGTGGCGCCTCCCGAACAGCCCGGCTTCCAGAAGCTGCCCAGCGCGTGAGGCTGGCGCAACCGACAAGCGCATGGCATACACGCCCTGCGTGTCGAAAGAAGTGGCCCACCGAATGTGGCTCGCCTGCTAGAACCCGGGCATGATCGCTGAAGAAGGGCGGTTTCGGCTGCTGCTCGAAGCAGTGACCGACTACGCCATCATTACGTTGGGTCCCGACGGACGGGTGGACAGCTGGAACGCAGGCGCCCAGCGGATCAAGCTGTACACTCCGGCGCAGGGACTCGGCCGCCACTACGCCGAGTTTTTCACTCCGGAAGATCGCGAGGCCGGCAAGCCCGGGCGAACTCCTCGACTATGCGCGGCAGCACGGCCTGGCGCGGGACGAGGGGTGGCGCGTGCGCCAGGACGGCAGCCGCTTCTGGGCCCTGGCCGCCCTCCACGCGGTGCGCGACGACACCGGCGATCTGATCGGCTTCGCCAAGATCACCCGCGACAACACCGAACGGCTTGAGGCGCAACTGGCGTTGGAGCGGGCCCGCGAGCAGCTCTTCCAATCGCAGAAGCTCGAGGCGGTCGGCCATCTTACAGGCGGTGTTGCACATGATTTCAACAATCTACTGACCGTTGTTCGCGGCAGCGCGGAACTTGCCGAGCGGTACGCGGTCGGCAACGAGCGTCTGGGCCGCCTGTTGCACGCCATACGCTCGGCAACCGATCGCGGCGCGCGGCTCACCGGCCAGTTGCTGGCCTTCTCACGCAAGCAGATGCTGCAGCCCGGGGTGATCGAAGCGGGCGCGCAGGTACGTTCCATCGCCGAGCTCATCGAGGCATCGCTGCGAGCCGGCATCGTGCTTGAGATCGAGGGCTGCGAGCAGCCGATCTGGATCGACGCCAATTCGCGTCATCTCGAACTGGCGCTGCTGAACATCGGGCTGAACGCCCGTGACGCCATGCCGGACGGCGGCACGCTGCGCATCGCGGTCACACGCCGACGGCTTATTGACGATTGCGTCGCGGCGCCCGGCGAGTATGCCGCGATCAGTCTGACCGATACCGGAAGCGGGATCGCGCCCGAGGTCCTGGACCGCGTCATTGAGCCGTTCTTTACCACCAAGGAAGTGGGCAAGGGGTCCGGTCTGGGTCTGAGCCAGGCGTATGGCTTCGCCAAGCAGTCCGGCGGCGGGCTGACCGTCGAGAGCACGCCGGGGCAAGGCACCTGCATCACCGTCTATCTCCCGCTCGGCGTCCCGGCGGAAAACGTCGAGCCGGTTCAGACGGTGCCGGGGGCAGCCGAAGCGCGATCGCGCGGCCGTGTCCTGGTCGTGGAAGACGAGGCGCCCGCGGCCATGGTGGCGATTGCGGCTCTCGAACAGGCCGGGTTCGAGGTCTGTGCGGTGACCCGGGCCCGGGAAGCGTTGGCGCTGCTGGACCAGGGAGAGCCGTTCGACCTCGTGTTCTCCGACGTGATGATGCCGGGCATGAGCGGCTTTGATCTTGCCCGCACCTTGCGGGAGCGTCGACCGAAGCTACCGATCCTGCTCGTCACCGGCTTCACCGATGCCGCCGCGTCGGAGGAGGCGTCGGGCACGCCGGTTCTGGCGAAGCCGTACGACACGGGCGAACTGGCCGAGCAGGCGGCGCGGCTGATCAAGCTGAACTGAGCCGACCTGCAGCGCGGTTCGCCCCGGCGACGCCGCAGGTCTAAGCTGGCTGCGAGCAGCCAACTGTACAGGCAACTCCGATGAGGCGAAGGCATGCGCTGCAAAGCGCCGCGGCCGTGGCGCTGCTGCGGGCCGGCAGGGTCAAGGCGGGAACGCCGTTGCGGCGCGTTCGCCCCGGCGATGCTGCTTGGCCTTCCGACGCGCAGTGGGCGGCGCTGGACCGCAGCGTCGGGGGCCAACTCATCAAGGTGCAACCCCCGTTCGCGGCCTGCACAAACGGGACCGATGCCGCGGCGTGCGCGGAGATTTTCCGGGAGCTGAAGAATCCCTATGCCACCAATGCGAATGTCGGTCTGACGCAGACGTCCGGTTGGGCAAACGCATGGACCACATCGCCGAGCGTCTACGCGGTCGCTGCGCGCAACGCAGGCGATGTCGCCGCAGCGGTGGATTTCGCGCGGGACAACAATCTACGCTTGGTGGTGAAGGGCGGCGGCCATTCCTATCAAGGCACGTCCAACGCGCCCGAACTCGCTTTTGATCTGGACGCGGCCGATGGACGCCATCGCCCTGCACGACGGCTTCGTGGCGGAGGGCTGTCGCGACGCGCCGCAACCGGCGGTGACGGTCGGGGCGGGCGCGATCTGGATGCACGTCTACAACGCGGTGACGACGCACGGGGGGCGCTACGTGCAGGGCGGCGGCTGCGCGACGGTCGGGGTCGCGGGCCTGATCCAAAGCGGCGGTTTTGGCAGCTTTTCGAAAAATTACGGGCTGGCGGCGGCGGCGCTGCTGGAGGCGGAAATCGTCACGGCCGACGGCGTCGTCCGCGTGGCCAACCCCTGCAGCAACCCCGAGCTGTTCTGGGGTCTGAAGGGCGGCGGCGGTGGCAGCCTCGGGGTGGTCACCAAGCTCACCCTGCGCACGCGCGAGCTGCCGAACTTTTTCGGCGGGGCATACCTGACGATCAAGGCAGCCTCCGACGCGGCCTACCGGCGCCTGATCGGGCGCTTCGTCGCGTTCTACAAGGATGCGCTATGCAACCCGAACTGGGGCGAGATCGTCGTGTTCGGGCGCGACAACACGGTTGCCGTATCCATGGCATTCCAGGGCCTGGATCAGTCGCAGGCAGCGTCTGTTTGGCAGCCGTTGCTGGACTGGGTGGCCGCCGCACCGGATCAATTCAGTCTTGCGGGTGCGCCCCGCATCATCGCTGCGCCTGCCCGCGATCTCTGGAACCCGGCGTTCCTCAAGCGCGTGCCAAATATCGTGATCGCGGATGACCGGCCGGGAGCGCCGGCGGACAACGTGTTCTGGGCCGGCAATCTGGGCGAGGCGGGATTCTATTTGCACGACTATCAATCCGCCTGGTTGCCGGCGCTCCTGCTGGAGCCCGGTCAGCAGGGTCGGCTGGCCGACACGCTGTTCGCCGCCAGCCGGCAGTGGCGGGTGGCGCTGCACTTCAACAAGGGTTTGATCGGCGCTCCGCCCAAGGCGATCGCAGCGGCGCGCGACACCGCCACCAACCCAGCCGTGCTGGACGCCTTCGCCCTGGCGATAAGCGGCGCCTCCGGCCCGCCGGCGTTTCCGGGCGTTCCCGGCCACTCGCCCGATCTGGAGGCGGCGGCGCGCGAGGCCGGCGCGGTCCGGCGGGCGATGGACGAGGTGCGCAAGCTGGTGCCCGACGCCGGCTCCTACGTTGCCGAAAGCGACTACTTCGAGCACGACTGGCAGCGCTCCTTCTGGGGCGCGAACTATCCGCGACTGCTCGCGGTCAAGCAGAAATACGATCCGGAAGGCCTGTTCTTCGTGCATCACGGCGTGGGCACCGAAGGGTGGAGCGCCGACGGTTTCGAGCGGGTCGGTTGACTATGCCGGACGGCCGCACCCTAAGCACGCGGCGCGGGACCGGTGGCGCACATGTCGCCTTGACCGCCGCGTCCGCGCCGTCGCTGAACACTTCGTCCCACGCGGCGCGCAACGCCAGGTCGGCGTCGGCCATCGTCGCCGGGATGCCGAGGGCGTGCAGGCTGGTGACGCCGTGCTCGCGGATGCCGCAGGGAACGATGCCGGCATAATGAGAAAGGTCGGGCTCGACGTTGAGCGCCACGCCATGCCAGGTCACCCAGCGGGAGACGCGCACGCCGATGGCGGCGATCTTCGCCTCCGATCCGGTAGCGCGGTCGGCGACCCAGATGCCGACGCGGCCCTCCCGTCGCTCGCCGCGCACGTTGAAGCGGGCGAGGGCGCGGATGAGCCATTCCTCAAGACCCCAGACATAGCAGCGCACGTCCCGCGCACGGACCCGTCCGTGACGGCGCTCGAGATCCAGCATCACATAGCCGACCCGCTGGCCGGGGCCGTGATAGGTCCACTGCCCGCCGCGCCCGGCGGCGAACACCGGGAAGCGGTCGGATTGCTGGAGATCGTCTTGTCGGGCGGAGCTGCCGGCGGTGTAGAGGGGCGGGTGCTCGACCAGCCAGACCAGCTCGCCAGCCGCGCCGGCGCGGATCGCCGCCACGCGCGCGCTCATGGCCGTGAGGGCGTCGGGGTAGGGCATGAACCCCTCCGCGATCTCCCACGAGGGCTCATCGGCCGAGGCGATTGATAGCCCCTCGTCCATCGGCTATACCCCGCCGCCTTGAGCGCCCCCGTCTTGGGCGCTTCCGATGCGGTCGTGGCGGAATGGTAGACGCGCAAGCTTGAGGTGCTTGTGGGGGAAACCCCGTGGAAGTTCGAGTCTTCTCGACCGCATTCTGTTCCTTTGCTCCTCGTTGCCAGCCTCGTGCCTCCCGCCCATCCTGTCCTTCAGCGGGGAGCCCGCCAGCGGGAGGAACATGGCGATGGATGAGGATTTCCGGAAGGCGGCGCTCGACTACCACCGGCTGCCCCGGCCCGGGAAGCTGGCCATCGAGCCCACCAAGCGCATGGCGACCCAGCTCGATCTGGCGCTCGCCTACTCGCCCGGCGTCGCCGCCGCCTGCGAGGCGATCCTGGCCGACCCGCACACCGCCTACGATTACACGGCCCGCGGCAATCTCGTCGCGGTGATCTCCAACGGCACTGCCGTGCTCGGCCTCGGCAACATCGGCGCCCTCGCCGGCAAGCCCGTGATGGAGGGCAAGGCGGTGTTGTTCAAGAAGTTCGCTGGCATCGACGTGTTCGACATCGAGGTGGACGCCGCCGACCCTGACCGTTTCTGCGACGTGGTCGCCGCCCTCGAACCCACGTTCGGCGCGATCAACCTCGAGGACATCAAGGCGCCGGAGTGCTTCGCGGTCGAGGCCAACCTGCGCGCCCGCATGAACATTCCGGTGTTCCACGATGATCAGCACGGGACCGCCATCACGGTTGCCGCCGCCATCCGCAACGGCCTGCTGCTGCAGGGCAAGCGGTTGCAGGACGTGCGGGTGGTCACATCGGGCGCCGGCGCGGCGGCGCTCGCCTGCGTCGACCTGCTGGTCCATATGGGCTTGCCGCCCCACCACGTGACGCTGACCGACATCAAGGGCGTGGTCCATGTCGGGCGCGAGAACCTGGACCCGAGCCTCGCGCGCTACGCCCGGGAGACGTCGGCCCGCACGCTGAAAGACGCGCTGCCCGGCACCGACGTCTTTCTCGGCTTGTCGGCGCCGCGCGTACTGAAGGCCGAGTGGCTGGGGTTGTTTGCGGCAAAGCCGTTCATCCTCGCGCTGGCCAACCCCGAGCCGGAAATCCTGCCCGAGGCGGTGCGGGCCGTGCGCGACGACGCGATCGTCGCCACGGGACGCAGCGACTACCCCAACCAGGTCAACAACGTCCTCTGCTTCCCGTTCATCTTCCGCGGCGCGCTTGACGTGAGCGCCACCGAGATCAACGAAACCATGAAACTGGCCGCCGTCGAGGCGATCGCCGAGCTGGCACGCATGGAGGCGAGCGAGGTGGTTGCCGCCGCCTACGGTGGGGCCGCCCCGGTGTTCGGCCCGGACTACATCATCCCGAAACCGTTCGACCCACGGCTGATCCTGCAGATCGCCCCGGCGGTGGCGCGGGCGGCGATGGCGAGCGGGGTCGCGCGCCGGCCGATCGAGGATTTCGACGCCTATCGGGAAAACCTGGAGCGCTTCGTCTACCGCTCCGGCCAACTCATGCGCCCGGTGTTCGAGGCGGCCAAGAAGGCGCCCAAGCGCATCGTCTACGGCGAGGGCGAGGACGAGCGGGTGCTGCGGGCGGTGCAGACCCTGGTGGACGACAACATCGCCGAGCCGATCCTGCTCGGCCGTCGCCAAATCATCGAGCAGCGGGTGCGCGAGATGGGACTGCGGATGGATCTGCACGAGACCGTCCGCGTCCTCGACCCGACGCAGGACCAGGAGGTGTTCGCCTCGCTGGTCGCCGACTACCAGCGCCTGGCCGGCCGGCGTGGTGCGCCGCCCGATGCCGCCGCCCGCCGGGTCGGCACGCGCAGCTCGGTGGCCGCCGCGATGCTGCTGCACGCCGGCATGGCCGACGCGGCGATCTGCGGCGGCACCGGCAACTGGTGGCGGCAGATCCAGTACGTGCTGCCGATCATCCCGCGCTGCCCGGGTGCGGCGCGGGTCTACGCGCTGTCGTGCCTGATCCTGCAGAGCGGCGCGTTGTTCGTCTGCGACACCCACATGATGGTCGATCCCACCGCCGAGCAGGTCTGCGAGATGACCATTCTCGCCGCCGAGGCGGTGCGCGAGTTCGGCATCGTGCCGAAAGCGGCGCTGCTGTCGCATTCGAGTTTTGGCGCCAGCGACAGCCAGTCGGCCCGCAAGATGCGCCAGGCGCTGGCGCTGATCCGGGCGCGGGCGCCGGAGCTCGAGGTGGACGGCGAGATGCACGCCGATGCGGCGCTGTCGGAGGTGATCCGCGACCGGGCGGTCCCGGACAGCCGGTTGTCGGGGACCGCCAACCTGCTGGTGATGCCGACGCTCGATGCCGCCCACATCGCCTTCAACCTGTTGAAGGCGGCGGCCGACGGGCTGCCGATCGGACCGATGCTGCTCGGCATGTCGAAGCCGATCCACGTCCTGGTGCCGAGCGTCACCGCACGGGGAATCGTCAACTTGAGCGCGCTCTCGGTCCTGGCCGCGCAATCGCTCGAGGATGGCGGCGACCAGCCGGCGGAGGCTGTCGCGAAGGGGCTGGCTGCCGTATAAGGGGCCATGATCGGTCTGCTGCTCGGTGGGCTCGTGCTGCTGGCTCTGCTCGGCGGCTTGCGCGCGTTCGAGCGTGCCTCGGTCGGCACCATCAAGGCGCTGCTCGCCTGGATCGCGGCCCTGGGCGGGCTGACGCTCGCGCTGCTATTGATCCTGACCGGGCGGGGGCCGCTGGCATTTCTCGCCCTCAGCATGCTGTATCCCCTGGTGCGCGACCAGTGGCGGCTGCGGCGTCCCGGTGGGGGCGCGGCCGCGGGACTGGGCGCGGGCGCCGGCGCGGTGCCGCCGCCGCCCCGTTCGGCCGGGCCGATGACGCGCGGCGAGGCCTACGAGGTGCTGGGCCTCGAACCCGGTGCGCGCGAAGCCGACATCCAGGCCGCCTATGTCCGCCTGATGCGGGCGGCGCACCCCGACCGCGGCGGCTCCGACTGGCTCGCCACCCGCATCAACCAGGCACGGGACGTGCTGCTCGGCCGCGCCCGCCAGCGGTCATCGTGACGGCTTGCGCGAACGGTCGGCGGGCTCGGCGCGTTCCGCCCTCCGCTGCCGCATCTCCGCCCGGTTCCCGTGGGAGCTTGGCGCGACCAGATTGAATTGAGGGAAATTTGCCGACCATGCACAAACCATTACGAAAGGCTGTGCTTCCCGTCGCGGGACTTGGGACCCGGTTCTTGCCGGCGACCAAGGCGGTGGCGAAGGAGATGCTGCCGGTCGTGGACAAGCCGCTGATCCAGTACGCGGTCGACGAGGCGCGCGCCGCCGGCATCGAGCAGTTCTGCCTCGTCACGGGACGCGGCAAGACCGCGCTGGTCGAGCATTTCGACGTCGCGTTCGAGCTTGAGCAGACGCTCAGGGAGCGCAACAAGCAGACCGAGCTCAAGCTGCTGCGTGAGATGGCGATCGAGCCCGGCTCCATCGTCACGGTCCGTCAGCAGGAGCCACTGGGCCTCGGCCACGCCATCTGGTGCGCCCGCGCCTTCATCGGCGACGACCCGTTTGCGGTCCTGTTGTCGGATGTGCTGGTGCTGTCCGATACTCCGTGCATGGCGCAGCTCAACGCGGTGTACGAGCGGACCGGCGGCAACGTGATCGCGGTCAACGAGGTGCCGCACGAGCACACCAACCGCTACGGCATCATTGCCCCGGGACAGGATGACGGCAGCCTGGTCGAGGTGACCGGTCTGGTCGAGAAGCCGCAGCCGGAGGAGGCCCCGTCCAACCTCTCGGTGGTCGGCCGCTACATCCTGCTGCCCGAGGTGATCGAGCATCTCGCGCGCATGGAGCGGGGTGCGGGGAACGAGGTGCAGCTCACCGACGGCATGGCGCGGATGATCGGCCACACGCCGTTCCATGCCCTGCGCATCGAGGGGCGCGAGTTCGATTGCGGCGACAAGGTCGGCTTCCTTGAAGCCCAGATCGCGTTCGCGCTGAAACGCCCGGACATGGCGCCAGCGGTGCGCGCATTCCTGAAGAACTACACCTCCTGCTGAGGACGACCCCTCGATGTCATTCTCCCACCACTTCGATCCGACCGTTCTGCGCGAATACGACATCCGCGGCATCGTCGGCCGCACCTTGCATCCCGAGGATGCGTTCGCGATCGGCCGGGCGTTCGGCAGCGTGGTCGCCGGTGGGGGCGGCCGCACGGTGGCGGTCGGCTACGACGGCCGGCTGTCGAGCCCCGATCTCGAACCCAAGCTGGTCGCCGGGCTGAAGGCGTCCGGCATGACGGTGATCCGGGTCGGCCGCGGCCCCACCCCGATGCTGTACTACGCCGCCACCACGCTCGAGACCGACGGCGCGGTGATGGTGACCGGCAGCCACAATCCGCCCGACTACAACGGCTTCAAGATGATGCTGGGCCGCAAGCCCTTCTTCGGCGCGCAGATCCGCGAACTCGGTGAGATGGCCGCCCGTGGCGCGGTCGTCCCCGAGACCGCCGGCAGCGAGCGGGCGGTGGACGTGTCGGCCGACTACGTGGCGCGCCTGGTATCCGATTGGGACGGCGGCGACCGCATCCTCAAGGTCGTGTGGGACAACGGCAACGGCGCGGCCGGCGAGGTGCTGCATTTGCTGGTCGCGGCGCTGCCCGGCGAGCACGCGGTGCTGAACGGCGACATCGACGGCACCTTTCCGGCGCACCATCCGGACCCGACGGTGCCCAAAAACCTCGAGCAGCTGATTGCCGAGGTGCGGGCGCGCGGCGCCGATCTCGGTATCGCGTTCGACGGCGACGCCGACCGCATCGGCGTGGTCGACGATGCGGGCAACATGCTGTTCGGCGACCAGTTGCTCGTCGTGCTCGGGCGCGACGTGCTGCGCAACCATCCGGGGGCGACGATCATCGCCGACGTCAAGGCGAGCCAGGTGCTGTTCGACGAGGTCGCGCGGGCCGGCGGCAAGCCCCTGATGTGGAAGACCGGGCACAGTCTCATCAAGGCGAAGATGGCCGAGCTCGGCTCGCCGCTCGCCGGCGAGATGTCGGGCCACGTGTTCTTCGCCGATCGTTGGTACGGCTTCGACGACGCGCTGTACGCGGCCGTGCGCCTGCTCGGCATCGTGGCTCGCATGGACGGGCCGCTTTCCGCCGTGCGCGACGCGCTGCCGCACGTCGTCAACACGCCGGAGCTGCGCTTCGACTGCGACGACCGGCGCAAGTTCGCGGTGATCGACGAGGTCGCCGCGCGGCTGCGCGGGGAAGGGGCCAAGGTGTCCGCCGTCGACGGCGTGCGGGTGCAGACGGACGACGGCTGGTGGCTGCTGCGCGCCTCCAACACGCAGGCGGTGCTGGTCGCCCGCGCCGAGGCTCGCGACGAGGCCGGGCTGGAGCGGCTGAAGGCGGCGCTGGTGGGCCAGCTTGCGGCCAGTGGCCTCGCCGCGCCAGACTTCTCGGGCAGCCACGCCGGGCACTGAGCCGAGCCGGCGGACCGCAGGAGGGACGCCATGAACCAGATCTCCCGCATCGACGTCGTGGCGCGGGCACGCGCGGTCGCCCCGGTGATCGCCGCGCAGGGCGATGCGATCGAGCAGGCGCGGCGGCTCACCGCTCCGGTGCTCGACGCGCTGCACGATGCCCGGCTGTTCCGCATGCTGCTGCCGCGCGCGTTCGGCGGCGACGAGGTGCATCCGGTCGAGTACGTGCGCGCGGTGGAGGAGATCAGCGGGCAGGACGGCTCGACCGGCTGGTGCGTGTTCGTGGCATGCAGCGCCTCGCTGCTGGCGGCGTATATGGAACCGGCTGCTGCGCAGGACGTGTGGGGTGGGCCGCGTGCGACGGCCGCCTGGGGTCCGCCCGGCCCGCCCGTCGCCGACGCGGTGCCCGGCGGCTATCGGGTGAGCGGGATCTGGAGTTTCGCCAGCGGCTGCCCGCATGCTTCGTGGATGGGGGCACATTGCCAAGTGCGCGAGCCCGACGGGACGCTGCGCCGCCATCCCACGGGCCGTCCGCTCATCCGCTCGCTGATGTTCCCGGCCGACCGCGCCCGGATCATCGACGACTGGACGGTGATCGGCCTGCGCGGCACGGCGAGCAGCAGCTACGCGGTCGAGGACGTCTTCGTGCCGGAAGCGCTCAGCGCCACGCGCGAGGATCTGCGGGCGGTGCGCACGCCGGGAAAGCTCGCCTGCTTCAGCCAGATGGGGCTCTACTCCGTCGGCTGCGCCGCGGTGGCGCTCGGCTTGGCGCGCGGGATGCTCGACGCCTTCGTCGATCTCGCGCGCAGCAAGACGCCGCGCGCCGTTACCCCGCTCGCCGACAGCCCCGTGGTGCTGACGCAGCTCGCGCAGACGGAGGCGAAGCTGTCCGCCTGCCGCGCGCTGCTCACCGAAGCGCTTGCCGAGGCGTGGGCCGTTGCGGATGAAACCGAGCCGCTGGGCACGGCGCCGCGCGCCCGGGTGCGTCTCGCCGCGATCCATGCCCTGCAGACCGCGGCGGAGGTGGGCGACTACGCCTACAAGGCGGCCGGCACCGACGCGATTTTCCCGGGACGCGGCTTCGACCGCCGTTTTCGTGATCTGCACACCGTCAGCCAGCAGATCCAGGCACGGCTGGCCAATTTCGAGCCGCTGGGCAAGGTATTGCTCGGGCGGGAGCCGGAAGGGGTAATTCTGTAGGGAGTGCGCGCGAATTCGTTGGACTCGCAAGTCCGCTGCGAAATCCGCACCACTATCTCGATGCGCGTTGCAGCGGAGGCGGGAATTACACCAAGCTGGGTTACGCCGGCAATTCGCAGATTGGCACCGGTCTTGTACCAGCAATCGTCCACCCGGCGACTGACGCCTCGGAACAACCAGCAACCAGTCTGGCGGCCAACGATTCCTGTTGCTACAATAACCCGTGAGCATCGAGTTCGACCCGGAAAAGAACGCTATCAACCGGCGTAAGCACAGACTTGCCCTTGCCGAGGCCGAGCGCATGGATTTCGACACCGTAATCTATGCACCCGATGACCGCTACGACTACGGCGAAGATCGAACGCAGGCCCTTGGGCTGATTGGCGACCGGTTGTACATGCTGGTGTTCACCATGCGCGGCGATAGGCTCAGGCAATCTCGTTGCGCAAGGCCAATCCGCGAGAGGTAAAGCGCTATGAAGAAAAAGCCTGAATGCCGCCTCCGAACCATTCGATGAAAATCCGCCGAATGGACTGATCAAGATTTCGCGCGGGCAATGCCCTTCAGAGAGGGATTCCCGAGCCATATACGGCATGGAAAAATAGAGACGGACGGCCGCCTGTCGAGCAGCCGAAGGTGCATATGCGGCTTCCGGCTTGCCGCCGATGTCGGTGAAAGGGGTCCGGGCAACCGAGACCCGGCTACAACGCCCGCGTCGAGAAGGTTTATGCGCGACGCGCTGGCGAAGGGTGAGCTTTGAATCTTGCTCACGCCAACAGCCGCGGATCGGGTACTCGCGCCGCCACCAGCACGTCGACCTGGGCAGCGCCCGAAGCAGTGCAGGTCACAGCGCAGGCGTTGGCCGTCGCGCCGGAGGTGAGCACGTCGTCGATCAGCAAGACGCGCTTGCCGCGCAGCGAGCGCTTCACGGCCGAGGACGGACGGCGAAAGCGGCGTCCACCTCGGCAGCCCGCTCCTCGGCCGATTTTTCCCCCAGCGACGCAGTCGCCCGGTGGCGCTGCAGCGCATCGGGGATCACCGGCTTGCGGGCGAGCCGGCCGACCGCGCAGGCCAGCAGCGCCGCTTGATTGTAGCGCCGCTGATACAGCCGACGCCGGTGCAGCGGTACCGGCACCAGCACGTCGGCCTCACGCAGCAGCGCCGCGCCGGCACGGGCCATGTGAACGCCAACGCCGCGGCCAGCTCCGTCCGGTCGGAATACTTGAGCGGCAGAATCATCCGGCGGGCCTGCGCGTCGTAGCGCAACGCCGCGCGGGCCCGGTCGAACGCCGGCGGCCTCGCGCAGCAGCTCGGACAGAGCCGCTCCGGCCCCGCCTGCGCCACACTGGCGAACGGCACGCCGCAGCGGACACAGCATGGCTCGGTGACGAAGCCGGTGTGCGCGAAGCACTCGCCGCACAGGCGGCCCGGCGCATCGACCGTCATGTCGCAGGTCACGCACGTGGGGGGCAGCAGCACGTCCAGCACCGTGCGGCCGAAGCCGCCCGCGACCCGGATCGCCGCCGCGCGCATCGCCTCAGGCCGCCTCGCCGACGCCGAACTGCACCGTGCCGTCGCGAACGATCTCGTGCACCAGATCGATCTCCCAGGCGAGATAGGCCTGCATGGCCTCCTCGACGCCGCTGTTGCGGTCATAGGGGCGCAGATAGGCGTCGGCGCAGGCCTCGTCGGGCGGCTTCGTCCGGTCCTTCACCAGCGGCCGGCCGAACGCGTGCCACGCCTCCGTACCGCCATCGAGCACGCGTACGTCGGCCGGCGTCAGTGTCCGCACCTCGGCGACCGCAAGCCGGGCCAGCACGCCGTCCGGCGAGGTGAGGACCACGTGACGCGCCCCGGCGAGCTGATCGGCAATCGGCTCGAAGCGGCCGCGGATCGCCCATAGGGCGCCGGGGATGTGCCCTTCGCGGTATTCGATGCTGCGGGCGAGGTCGATCACCACCGTCCCGTCGCCGCCATCCAGCAGGTGCGCGAGGCCGGGCACGTCGATCCGGGGCACCAGCATGGCCAGTTCCGGAACGGGAAGGGTGGCGGTGCCGGTCTCCCCTACCTCGTCAAGCCCGCCCTCGACCACGAACACGTCGCGGTGCCCCATCTGCCGCAGCCACCCGCCGGTCATGCGGGCGCGCGCCCCGGTGTCGTCGAGCAGCACGATGCGGCCGCCTCGCACCCCGATCCACTGGTCGGTCGCCTGCACCAGCTGGCCGCCCGGCGCGTTGCGGCTGCCCGGACGATGGCCGGCGCGGAACTCGGCCGGGTCGCGCACGTCGAGCACGTAGAGCGTGCGGTCGGGGTCGTCCTCGAAGCGGGCCAGGTCGATCGCCCCGATCACGCCGACGCCGGACGCTTCCGCGAACGCCTTGGCCCGGTCGAGCGCCAGCTTGGCGGTCCGCGGCGTGCCCGCCGGGTAGCGGTCGGTGCGGCCGCGCTCGACCCGCAGGCCGGCCAGCTCCCATCCCATCGTGCCGTTGCGCAGCGCCACCACCGGATTGGGGATGCCGGCGCGGCGGAGGCTCTCGGCCCCGAGAATGCTCCGGGTGCGGCCGGCGCAGTTGACCACGACCAGGGTGTTCGGGTCCGGGGCGAGATCGCCGACACGATACACCAGCTCGCCGCCCGGCACATTGACCGCCCGCGGGATCGACATGCGGGTGAACTCCTCCGCCGTGCGGCTATCGAGCACGACCATGTTGCGACCGCCGTCCAGCCACGCCTTGAGCTCGGGCGGATCGACGCTCTCGGTCCCGAAATGATGCTCCACCCATTCGCCGAACGCCTTGGAGGGTACGTTGATGCCGGTAAACAGGACGTATCCAGCCGCTTGCCAAGCGGCGACACCGCCGTCCAGCACGGCGAGGTCGGCGTATCCGAGAGAGGCAAGATACGCGGCCAGCTGCTCGGCGAGGCCGCGCCCGTCATCGACGCAGACGACGCGGGTGCGGGGGCAGGGCAGCAAGGCCCGCGCCCGCAGTTCGCGCCGCGACAGCGGGCAGGGGACCGCCCAGAACAGATGGCCCGAGCCGAATTCCCCCTCCTCCCGTGCGTCCAGGATCGCGAGTTCGCGTCCGTCCAGCGTCCAGGTGCGGAGCGTGGCAGCATCGATCCGTTGCATGGGCGTGCCCTTCAGGGTTGCCCACGTAGGTACGCCCGCCAGCCGACGCTTGGCAACGCCGGTTGGCACCGGCGTCGGCCGGACACACATTCGGCGGCATGACCGATGCCGCGACGATCTTCGACCGCCGGGCCGTCCGGCTGCATCGCGAGCGCGCCGCCCGAACCGTCGGACGGGTCGAACCGGTGCTGCGCGATGCGGCGGAACGGTTGCTTGACCGGCTCGACGACACGACGCACCGGTTCGCCCAGGCGCTTGACGTCGGCGGCCGCGGCGTGGTCGCGCCGCTGTTGCGGGCGCGCGGCATCGAGGTGGTCAGCTGCGACCTGTCGCCGGCGATGGCGGCGACAGGGGGCGGGACGGCGGTGGCGGCGGACGAGGAGTGGTTGCCGTTCGGGCCGGCCAGTTTCGATCTGGTGGTCGCCAGCCTGTCGCTGCATTGGGTCAACGATCTGCCCGGCGCGCTGATCCAGCTGCGGATGGCGCTGCGGCCGGACGGGCTGTTGCTGGCGAGCCTGCCGGTGCTCGGCACGCTCGGCGAGTTGCGGCGGAGCCTGGCCGGGACGGAAGCGGAGCTGGCCGGGGGCGCCTCGCCGCGTGTCTCGCCGTTTCCCGAGTTGCGGGACTGCGCCGGCCTGCTGCAGCGGGCCGGCTTCGCGCTGCCGGTCGCCGACGCGGAGGAGATCCGGCTGCTCTACGCCGATCCGGCCGACCTGCTGCGCGACCTGCGCGCGGCCGGCGAGGCGAACGCAATGCGGCTGCGCGACCGCCGGCCACCATCGCCGCTGCTGTTCCCGGCGGCGCTCGCTGCGCTGCCGTCCGAGGCCGGCCGCGTGCCCGCCACCTTGCGACTGGCATTCCTCACCGGCTGGGCGCCGGCACCTGGCCAGCCGCGCCCGTTGCAGCCCGGCAGCGGGCAAGTTCCGCTCGGGGAGGCGCTGGGGTGACCGGGACAGGCTCGACGCAGGTTCGGCCATCGCCGGAGTAAACGCGCGGGTAAGGCCCGAGGGGCTAAGCCCTGTGTGTGCATATCGCGATCGTCATTCCGGCCTGGAATGTCGCGCCCTGGATCGGCGAGACGCTCGCCTCCGTGCTGGCCCAGTCGCATGGCGACTGGTCGGCGACGGTGGTGGACGACGGCTCGACCGACGGCACAGCGGACGTGGTTGCCCGCATCTCCAATCGCCGCATCCGGCTGGTGCGGCAAGCCAATGCGGGAGTGGCCGCCGCACGGAACCGCGGGAGCGCCGAGGCGAGGGGCGACGCCCTCCTGTTCCTCGACGCGGACGACTTCCTCGCCTCTGACGCCCTGGTTCGACTGGACGCGACCCTCGCGTCCGCAACGGATGCCGTGGCCGCGTGCGCGGGATTCGCCTTTGTCGACGCGGACGCAACCATGGGTGCAGCGTCGCATGCCTGCCGGGCGGTCCCGCTGCCGCCCCACGGCCTGTTCCCGACGCTGCTCGAACGCAACCCGTTCGCCAATGGCGGCCATTTGCTGATCCGTCGGGATGCGGTGGCCCGCGCGGGTGGATTTCGCCCCGGGCTCGCCTATGGCGAGGACTGGGAATACTGGGTCCGCCTCGCCCTGCTTGGGCCGTTCGCGCCAGTGCCGGGGCGGGCTCCGGCGCTGTTCGTCCGCCAGCGCGCGAACGGCGCCTATCTCAGCATGGCGACGGACCCGGCCGCGTTGCGTCCCTGCATGGATGCGATCTTCGGCAACCGGCTGCTGATCGCCCAGTTCGGCTCGGCGCGACTGGCGACGATCCGGTGCCGCACCGAAGCCGAAAACCAGTGGGTCATCGGCCGCGAACTGGTTCGTCACGGGCGCCTGGCAGACGGTCGCGCGTGGCTGCGCCGGTCGGTGATTGCCAAACCCAGCCTGAAACGGGCGGCGCTGCTCGTCGCGGCCCAGGCAATCACGCTGCTGCCCAGCCCGGCACGCGGGCCATTCCGCCCCTATGCCAAGCTGTAGTCCCAGGCCGCGAGTTCGGGCTCTTAGGTGCGCAGCGACTCCGGCACCTTGCCGCCGTTCTCGGCCAGCTTCTGCATGACCTGCTTGTGCAGCCAAATGTTCATCGAGGCGCTGTCGTTCGTATCGCCGGTATAATGCAGCTCCTTGGCGAGCTCCGTGCGCGCGCCGAGGCTGCTGTCGAGGTCGAGCAGCTTCATCAGATCGACGATCGAGGTCTGCCAGTTGAGTTTCTGCGGGTTCTTCGCCGCAAGCCCGCTCAGCACGGCCTCGACGTCCACCGGCTGCGATGGTGGTGAGCCGCCGCCGGTGGCGGGCGCGGCCGAGGTTGCCGGCGCTGCCGCCGAGGCGGCCATCTCTCCGGGCGCCGGAGTCGGATTGGTGTTGCCGCCGGCAGCGCCCGACGCCGCTTCCGCGTGGCCGAAGATCTTGGACATGATCGAGCCGAAGATGCTCATGGACTTCCCCTTGTACCGACACCGGCCGAGCTTGCGCACCCTGTCTAATGCGTCGCGAGCCGATTGGTTGCGGTTGCGCCTCTCCGTGCTGTCGCGCCCCGCGAGCGGGCGTCGGCGATACGTGGCCGGCACGATCTTGGTCCGATCGGGTCACGGTTCGTTGATTCCCCTGATCGGCCCGCCTCGGACACGATGCCGCCCATGTTCCCAGACCTCCCCACTGTCGACGCCGCTGCCCTGGACGCCTTTGTCGAATTGATCGGCCGGCGCGAATGGGCCGCTCGCCTGCGCACGATCCAAGGGATGGTGGCACCCGGTAAACGGGCCGCTCGCGCCCTGCTGCAATACCACGCCATCGAGCTGACGCCTGGAGCGCCTGCGCCGGCCCAGCAATCGCGAGCGATCGCCGGCGGAGCTGCGCCTTGCCGCGCTCGCCGCGGACGCGGCCTTGCTGGCCGACTCGCTGACCCCGCGCGGCCGTGCGCGGCTTCAGGCCATGCTGCGGGTTGCGCTCGAGGGCGACGGGACCCTGGTGCCTGCCTTCCACCTGTTGCGCACGGCCGCCCTGCAGCGGACACGCGGCTTCGACGTGGCGTTCGCTTGCTTCGAGGCGGACGCGCCGTTCGACCTGCTGCTCGCGCGGAGCGGGGTCGAGGCCGAGGTGGCGTGCGACATCGTCTCGGCCGATGCCGGACGGGACCTGCATCGCGGCGCGTGGTTCCAGCTTGCCGACCGCATCGACCCCGACCTGCAGACCTGGCTGGCGGCGCATCCCGGCCGCTACATCCTGAAGATGACCCTGCCGCAGGGGCTCAAAGGGGGCCTGCACCAGGAACCCGCGGAGGGCGACGCGCTCTCCAGCCTGCATGGCCGGATTCGCGACATGCTCAAGGAGCAGCGCCGGGCGGACCGCGACGAAGCGGTCGTGCTGCGCCTCGACCCGCTGCTGCTTGCCGCGGCGCAGGCCGACGAACTTGGTCTGATGTCCTCGCTGCGCCGGGAGTTCGGGCCGGAGGCGCATCTGTCCGTCACCGCCGCCGGGCAGGCGGTGTTCGTCATGGCCGCCCGATCGGGGCGCGAGAACGAGGTCGCCGTCGCGGTTCGCCGGCGGTTGGCCACCATCGCGCCCACGCGCCTGACCGGCACCCGGCCAGGCATCCTCGCGCTGTTCATCGAGGACACCGATCGGACCGAGTGGCGCGGCTTGCGGGAGACGCTGGAGCTCGAGGGAGAGGCGCGGCAGTTCCTCACCCAGGCGGATGCCCGCTCGGTGGTCGCGGTCACCTGCGCCTCCCGGCTGGAGCTGTTCGGCCTGCCCGCTCCCGACGGCATCGAGGAGGGCGAGTTGCGCTTCCGCAATCCCTCGCATCCAGCCGCCAAGACCCCGGCTCTCGCACCGGCGGTCCTCTCCTCGATTTAGGCGCCCTCAGTCCGGCGCTGGCGGGGAGCTTCGCACGGCGTCGCACTGATCCCGACCGGTCATCGCCGGGCTGGCTTTGATCAAATAACCTTGAACCGCCACTGGCGTTATGTTGTTAGGCCTCCTAACTTGTTCAGGAGCGCTCGACCGAATGCCTGTCCTTGCCCCAATGCGCTTCCGCGTTTTCGTGCTGCTCCTGCTATGCGTCGGCTGGGTCGGCGGGGCTAGCGGTCAGACCACTCCTTCGCTCGATCCCGCGTCGGCGGACCGACAGGAGCACCGGATCGAGCGGGCCGTCAGGGCGGCGGAGGAAGGCGGCGCCGCGCTGCTCGACCTGACCCGGCCGCCGGACGACCACCCCGGTCACTCCATTGGCGAACGGAACCCAGGCAGCGTCACCAACCGGCTGCTCGTGCTCACCGGCGTCTTCATCCTGCTCAGCGCCGGCATCCTCATGTTCCTCTCATTGCGGGTGCAAAAGATTTTCTGGTCGCCCGCGACCACCGAGACCGACGCCACATGGCGCACCTATCTCACCCAGTTGCCGCTCGGCGCTCCGGAGGGCTCGGTACGGGCGCTGATCTCGATCTACGTCATCGTCTTCGGCTTGCTGGTCTTGGTGTTGCAGAATCAGCTTGCGTTGGCGAACGGCGATGCGATCAGCGGTTTCGTTGGTATCGTCATTACTTTCTACTTCACCAGCCGCGCCGGCGACCAGAACGCGCGCGCCGCGTCCTCCGCTGCCGATGCGGCAAGCCAGGCTGCCAACCAGGCGCAGGTCGCGGTCGCACAGACCCGCTCGCAGGTTGGCGACGCCGTCGCCGCCGTGAACCAGGTCATGCAGCGCACGCACGGCGCGACCATCGCGCTGCAGAATGCGATCGAAACGGTGCAGCACGCGGCCGGTCCGCCAGGCCAACCGGATTTGGTGCTCCAGGGCCAGTCCGGACTGCGGCAGGTGAAAGCCGATCTGCAGATCGCCAACCAGGTTCTCGGCACGCTCGACGGTTTTGACGAGGGCACCGGCGTCGTCTCGCACGCCGCCGGCCTGACCCGGGCGGCGGGCGGACTGATCGACGTGATTGACCCGCTGCTGAGCGGCACCCCCGATGCCGGCAAGATCGGCGACGTTCTCGGCCGCGCGCAGGACATGCTCGGCGCCGTGCAGAACGCCGGCCTGCCCGGCGTTCTCGGCGACGCCGTGGCCGGTCTCGGCGGGACGCTCGGGGCGCTGGCGCCCATCGTCAATGGCCTCAGTGGCGGGCCGGTCGGGCTGGTCGGCGGCATCGTGCTGTCCGGGATCAAGCTGATGCAACAGCGCGAGCAGTTCGATGCCTGGGAGACCGCGCTGTTGCGCAAGCCGTTGACCCGGTCGGTCATGCCGCCCGCGGTCGACGGCACCGCCGCCTTGGCCGCGCTCGATCCCGCGCTCGCGCCGCTGATGAGCGCCCGTATCGGCAGCGACGACCCGGCACTCGCCACCGAACTGATGCGCGAGCTGCTGCGGACCGACAATGCCGGTGACCCGCTGCCGACCGCCGCGCTGGCCGCGGAGCTGTTCGCACCCGGTCAGGGGCTTGGCTTGCGCGACCGGTTCCATTCGGAACAGGAACTCGCCGAAGCCATCTCCCAGTACCGCGGTAGCCTCGTGTTCGTGCACGCGCGCTCGCAGTTGGCGGGCAGCATCGACATCCCGGCACTCGGCGACCAGCCCGCGCGCAGTGTCGGACTTGCCGATCTCGTCACAGCCGCCGGACGCCTCGCAGTCGATCCGCGATCAGGGTCGGAGATCGAGCGTCTGGTCTACCTCGTGAGGGGCTTGGCCAAGCTCGACCTCGGGCCGGATCGCTTGTCCGGCTTGGCCGAGGACGCCCTCGGCAAGGCCGTCACGCTGGCGACCCAGCACCGCGAGCAGACGGACCAGCGGCAATGAGAGCCGGATGGCGATTGACCGCCCTGTGGCTGGCGGTATTGCCGGCCTGCTGTGGCCACCCCGACAGCGCCGACCTTCAGCAGCTACAGACCTTCCAGTCGGCCGGTGATCGTGCCGTCGCATCGGCGACGCTCGCTTGCGACGCAGCAGATCCGGTGTGCGTCCGCCTCGCCATCGAGCAGGGCGCCGCATGCGAGCGGCTGACCGAGGTTTCGGGCGAGGCGGAACGTGCCGCCATGCGGCTCTGTGCAGTACGCGCCTTCCGTCATGCGGTGGCGCTGTTGCCCGCGGCGGCAGCGGACGGCGATCGGCTCGCCGCCACGCGCGGCCTTGCCAACGCGCTGAAGATCGCTCGCGACAACGCACCGAAAGCAACGGGCGAGCGCCAGCAGGACGCGCGCGAGCTCGATGCGGTGGCGTCCAGCCTGGCCCTGCTGCCGGGAGGCGCGCCGTATGCCGGCTACTATCAGGCGGATGCGACGGTCAATCACGTGCTGGCGCAGGAGACCGTGAGCGCGCAGGCGTGCGCCCGGCTGCGTGACGCCTCGGTCCAGCTTGCCGCCGCTACGGACGCCGCGGACCTCGACACACGAGCCGCGGGATTGCGGCAGCTGATCGCCATGCAGATGCAGCAGCGGAGCTGTGGATGAACACCGACATGAACAGGCAGATGTGGGTTGCCTCGCCGATGGCGCAGGGCGACGACGTCCTGGCGATCCAGCAACGGCTTCGCGCCATCGGCCTGAACGTCGACACCGACGGGCTCTACGGACGCGCGACCGAGAGCGCCGTCATTCAGTTCCAGCGACGCTCCGGGCTGGCCGCCGACGGCATCGTCGGCGTCGCCACCTGGAGCCGGCTGTTCCCCGGCGCCCCTGTCTCCCAGATCGCGGTAGCCGATCTCGGCGGCGGCGCCATTCTGACGCCAGCCGTGCTGACCGAGCTCAAGACCCAGCATGATCGCTACAAGGACGGCTGCTCGTGGAGCCTGACCGCCCAGGGCATCCTCATCCAGAACCGCGACGGCGGTGATCCCGCAGACACGCCATCGGCGGCCGAGCGGGAGCTTGCGGCGCAGGTGCTGCGCAATTTTGCCCAGCCGCTCGCATCGGCGCTGACGGCGCAGAAGGCGAACGTGCCCATCGAGCTCGTGGTCGCCTGCATCTGCACCGAAAGCAGCGGGGTCGCCGGGGCGCTCCGACGCGAACCCGGCTGCGACACGGCAGACCCGGCACGCACCCCAAGCCGCGTGTCCTGCGGGTTGATGCAGACCCTGCTCAGCACCGCCCGCACGGCGCTCGGCAACCCCGACCTCTCGTTGGACGCGTTGGCGGATCCGCAGAAATCGATCGGTGCCGGTGCGGCCTACATCTTCCTGCAGGCGCGGGAGACCCGGTTCGACCCGCCTCTGGTCGCCGCCGCCTACAACGCCGGCGGCCTCTACTACGAAGGCACTCCGGCCAATCGCTGGCGCTTGCGGCAGTATCCGATTGGCACACCCAACCACGTCGACCGCTTCGTCCGCTTCTTCAACGCCGCCCTGACCGCCGTGGACCCGAGCACGCTTCCCGCCAGCGTACCGAGCTTCAAGCGGCTGCTGACAATACCGGCGGGTTAGCGGCGTCCCGACCGGCTGCACGAATTGCAGCGGCATGGCCGGGCAGCCGGGACGCATCGGGTCTGATCGTGATGCTGGGTGCGCCGTCGCCGGGGCTTGAACAACCGGCTCCGATGGCGCACCTCAGGGGCTCACAGGAGCTTTGCCCGACCATGATCGACCCGTTCGGCCGATCCATCACCTATCTCCGCGTCTCCGTCACCGACCGGTGCGACCTTCGCTGCGTCTACTGCATGGCGGAGGACATGAGTTTCTTGCCCAAGGCCGAGTTGCTCACCTTGGAGGAGCTGGACCGCATCTGCGGGGCGTTCATCCGGCTTGGCACCCGCAAGATCCGCATCACCGGCGGCGAGCCGCTGGTGCGTCGGAACGTCATGTCGCTGTTTGGCTCGCTCGGCCGCCGGATCGGCGACGGGCTCGACGAGCTCACCGTCACCACCAATGGCACGCAGCTCGCCAAGCACGCCGAGGCGCTGCACGCGGCGGGCGTGCGCCGGGTGAACGTTTCGCTGGACACGCTTGACGCGGCCAAGTTCGCGGCCATCACCCGCTGGGGGCGCATCGAACAGACCCTGGACGGCATCTTCGCCGCCAAGGCCGCCGGTCTGGCCGTGAAGATCAACGCCGTGGCGATGAAGGGCGTCAACGAGAACGATTTCGACGGCATGCTCGCCTGGTGCGGCGAGCATGGGTTCGACCTGTGCCTGATCGAGACCATGCCGATGGGTGAGATCACCGGCGACCGCACCGACCAGTATCTGCCGCTGTCCATCGTGCGCGGACGTCTGCGACGGCGCTGGACCCTGGCGGAGACGGCGTACCGGACCGGCGGACCGGCACGGTATTTCACGGTGGAGCAGACCGGCCGGCGGGTCGGCTTCATCACGCCGATGACGCACAATTTCTGCGAGAGCTGCAATCGGGTGCGGCTGACCTGCACCGGAACCCTGTACATGTGCCTCGGCCAGGACGACCAGGCCGACCTGCGTGGCGTGCTGCGCGCCGGCGCGACCGATGCCCAGCTCGACCAGGCCATCGTCGAGGCGATCGGCCGCAAGCCGAAGGGGCACGATTTCATCATCGATCGCCGCCACGACCGCCCGGCCGTGTCACGCCATATGAGCGTGACGGGCGGATGAGCCATCACTGTATGGTGGGACGACATCGACCTACCGGTCATTGCCGGGCCTGTCCCGGCAATCCATCCTGCCGCTTGGCAGAACGTAGAATGGATGCCCGGAACAAGTCCGGGCATGACGATGGTGACGGGGACTACGCCGCCGATGCTTCGTGCGGGACGCCCTTGTCCTTGAGCAGGGTCTCCAGCTCGCCGGACTGAAACATCTCGGTCACGATGTCGCAGCCGCCGACAAACTCGCCGCCCACATAAAGCTGCGGCACCGTCGGCCAACTGGAGAACTGCTTGACGCCCTCGCGCAGCCCGTCGTCCTCGAGGACGTTGGCGCTGTTGAACGGGACGTTCAGGTGCGACAGGATCTGCACCACCCGGGCCGAGAAGCCGCATTGCGGGAACATCGGCGTGCCCTTCATATACAGCATCACCGGGCTGGCGCCGATCTCGGACTGGATGCGGTCGAACACTTCGTTGGCCATCTGGAAAAAATCTCCTGATTCGGGGGCGGAGGTTTGCAGGGCGAGGGCGTGAAGCTCGCCCCCCATCCGGCCGCTCAACGCGGCGTAGACGATCTGGTGCTGCCTGACACGGGAAATCCCGCGGAACTGTTCGCTGACCACCGTCGCGGCGTAGTGGTCGCCATCACCGGCGAGATCCTCGATCGCGACCTGCGCGTCGGGAAGCGCGGTCTTGATTAGCGCCTCGATCTCGCCCGCCGACATGGCCATCGTCTCGGTCCTCTCGCGCGTCCGGTTCAGGCGGGCTCGTCCATCCATTGCGGGAAGAACCGCTCATGGGCGGCACGCAACGCCCGTATCGATATGGTTCCGCCGTCGGGCAGTGTCAAATCCTGTCCGCCGCTGTGCCCGATGCGGATTGCGGGGACGCCAGCCGCTTCGGCGCTGCGGATGAGGGCGACCGAGTTGGCGACGGCCAGCACGTAGCGGCCCTGATCCTCGCCGAACCAGAAGGCATGGCCCGGAATGTCGCGCGGCCCGGTGCTGAGCCGCGCGCCGACCCCGCTCGCCATTGTCATTTCGGCAACCGCCACGAGCAGCCCGCCATCCGACACGTCGTGGCAGGCGCGCACCAGCCCGGCCTCGATCTGGCCGCGGACGAAATCGCCGTTGCGGCGTTCGGCGGCGAGATCCACCGGGGGTGGGGCGCCCTCCTCGCGGCCGCTGATCTCGCGCAGCCAAAGCGACTGGCCGAGCCAGCCCCTCGTGTCGCCGATGAGCACGAGATCGAGCCAGGGCGGCAGCGCCAGGCCGACCGCCACGGCGGCCCGGTCGAGCACCCCGAGACCACCGATCGCCGGCGTCGGCAGGATCGCCTGCCCCTCGGTCTCGTTATAGAGCGAGACATTGCCCGACACGACCGGGAAGTCGAGCACGCGACAGGCCTCGGCCATGCCGCGGATGGCGGCGGCGAACTGACCCATGATCTCGGGCTTTTCCGGGTTGCCGAAATTCATGTTGTCGGTGATGGCCAGCGGCCTCGCCCCGACCGCGGTGAGGTTGCGCCATGCCTCGGCCACCGCCTGCGCGGCGCCCGCCTCCGGGTCGGCGGCACAATAGCGGGGCGTGCAGTCGGTGGTCAGCGCGAGTGCCCGCTCGAGCCCCTCTAGCCGGACCACCGCCGCGTCGGCCGCCCCGGGGCGCTTGACGGTCTGACCGCCCACCGTGCTGTCGTACTGATCCCACACCCAGGCGCGCGAGCAGAGATCAGGACAGGCGACCAGACGCAGCAAGCCGGCCGCCAGACCCAACCGGTCCTCGATCCGCCCCGCATTGAGCGTCGGCAGCTTCGGATGCTCCGCGGTCGGACGGTGGTACAGCGGCGCCTCGTCGGCGAGCGGCGCCAGCTTGATGTCGGCTTCGACCGCTCCCCGGTGGCGCACCACGATGCGACCGGTGTCGGTCAGCCGCCCGATTACGGCAAAGTCGAGCTCCCACTTGGAAAAAATCGCCCGCGCCGCCGCCTCGCGCTCCGGGCGCAGCACCATCAGCATCCGCTCCTGGCTTTCCGAGAGCATCATCTCGTAGGCGGTCATGCCGGTCTCGCGTTGCGGCACCGCGTCGAGGTCGAGTTCGATGCCGACCCCGCCCTTGCCGGCCATCTCCACCGAGGAACTGGTCAGCCCGGCGGCCCCCATGTCCTGGATGGCGACGATCGCGTCGGTCGCCATCAACTCGAGGCACGCCTCGATCAGCAGCTTTTCGGTGAACGGGTCGCCGACCTGCACGGTCGGCCGTTTTTCCTCCGAATCGGCGCCGAACTCGGTGGACGCCATGGTCGCGCCATGGATGCCGTCGCGACCGGTTTTCGAACCCACGTAGACGACCGGATTGCCGACCCCGGCGGCAGCACTCAGGAAAATACGGTCGGCCGGGGCGATGCCGACCGTCATCGCGTTGACCAGCGGATTGCCGTCGTAGGCCGGGTGGAAATTGACCTCGCCGCCGACCGTCGGGACGCCGACGCAATTGCCGTAGCCGCCGATGCCGCGCACCACGCCATCGACGATTCGGCGGGTCCGCGGATGGTTCGGCCGACCGAAGCGCAGCGCGTTCAGGTTGGCGATCGGCCGGGCGCCCATCGTGAAAACGTCCCGCATGATGCCGCCGACGCCGGTCGCCGCGCCCTGATACGGCTCGATGAAGCTCGGGTGATTGTGGCTCTCCATCTTGAACACGGCGGCGAGCCCGTCGCCGACCGCGACCACCCCGGCGTTCTCCCCCGGTCCATGGATGACCCAGGGCGCCGTCGTGGGCAGCTGACGCAACCACAGGCGGGACGATTTGTAGGAGCAGTGCTCCGACCACATGACGCTGAACACGCCGAGTTCCGTCAGCGTCGGAATGCGGCCCAGGATCGTCAACATTTTCGCGTATTCGTCAGCGCTCAGCCCGAACTCGCGGGCAAGCTTTTCCCCCACCTCGGGCATGCGGTCAGGCAGCCAAGCTGTCGAACAGGGGCTTGCCGTCGGTGCCGCCCACCGCCGGATCGACGAGATCCTCGGGATGCGGCATCAGCCCGAGCACGCGCAGATTCGGGCCGTAGACCCCGGCGATGTGCCGGCGACTGCCGTTGAGGTTGGCTGCGTCCGTCGTCTCGCCGCCGGGGGTGACGTAGCGGAACGCCACCAGCCCTTCGCCCTCCAGCCGGTCCAGCGTGGCGTCGTCGGCGTAGTAGTTGCCGTCGCCGTGAGCCATCGGAGCGCGAAAGACCTGGCTCCGCTGGTAGCGGCCGGTAAAGGCGGTGTCCGCCCGCTCGACCCGCAGATGGCAGTCACGCGAGAGGAAGCGCAGCGAAGCGTTGCGCAGCAGGGACCCCGGCAGCAGGCCGGCCTCGGTGAGGATCTGGAAGCCGTTGCACACCCCGAGCACGTAGCCGCCCCGGGCGACGTGGTCGCGGATCGCCGCCATCACCGGCGAGTGCGCCGCCATGGCGCCGCAACGGAGGTAATCGCCGTAGCTGAACCCGCCCGGCAGCACCACCAGATCGACCCCGCCGAGGTCGGTCTCGGTGTGCCAAATTTTTCCCGGCGCCTTTCCGAACGAGGCGGCGAGCGCGATCGCCATGTCGCGGTCGCGGTTGATGCCGGGGAAGAGGACGATGGCGGCTTTCATCACTCCCCCACGCTCACCAAAAAACTCTCGATGACCGTGTTGGCCAACAGCTTGCGGGCCATTTCGTCGGCGGTGGCCTGCGCGCGGGTCCGGTCGGTTTCGGCCAGCTCGATCTCGATCACCTTGCCGGCGCGCACCTCGCCCAGTCCCTCGAAGCCGAGCGACCCGAGGGCGTGCCCGATCGCCTTGCCCTGCGGGTCGAGCACCCCCGGCTTGAGCATCACGGTCACGGTTGCCTTCAAGGTTTTGGTGCCTTCACTGGATCAGCTCTGGCCCCTTGAGGTCACGGATGCCGGCCTCGGGGAGGATGCCGAGCCGCTTGGCAACCTCCTGATAGGCCTCCTCCACCTTGCCGAGATCGCGACGGAAGCGGTCCTTGTCCATCTTCTCGTTGGTCTTGCTGTCCCACAGCCGGCAATTGTCGGGGCTGATCTCGTCGGCCAGCACCAGGCGCATCTCCTCGTTCTCCCACAGCCGGCCGTATTCCAGCTTGAAATCCACCAGGGTGATGCCGACGCCGAGGAAAAGCCCGGTCAGGAAATCGTTGATCCGCAGGGTGAGCGCGACGATGTCGTCCATGTCCTGCGTGGTCGCCCAGCCGAACGCCGTGATGTGCTCCTCGCTCACCATCGGGTCGTTCAGGGCGTCGTTCTTATAGTAGTATTCCAGAATGGAGCGGGGCAGGCGGGTGCCTTCGGGGATGCCGAGCCGCTCGGACAGGCTGCCGGCGGCCACGTTGCGGACCACGATTTCGAGCGGGATGATCTCGACTTCCCGGATCAGCTGCTCGCGCATGTTCAGCCGACGGACGAAGTGGGTCGGGATGCCGATCTCGTGCAGCCGCATCATCAGGTATTCGCTGATCCGGTTATTCAGGACGCCCTTGCCGGTGATGATGCCTTTTTTCTGCGCGTTGAACGCCGTCGCGTCGTCCTTGAAATACTGCACGAGGGTGCCCGGCTCCGGTCCTTCGAACAGGATTTTGGCCTTACCCTCGTAGAGCTGGCGGCGGCGGGCCATTGCGGGTTCCCTTTGGCAGAGCCGCCCCCGAACCGGGCGGCTCGATCGCGACGGTCGCGGTCGCTGCGGGGGCCGGTATAGCAGCGCGCATCCGGCCCCGCCACGGGTCGGGGCTCAGGGCAGGGCTACCGGTTGGAATATGGCGACGTCGGGCGGCCCGGCGGCGAACAGCCAGACCGGCGGCCCGGTGCGGGGAAGGGCCACGAGCGAGGAGCAGGCGGTGCCGAAACCGCCGCGCGGCGTCACGTTGATCTGTTCTCCCTCACTCCCGGCGCGGTCGGCCAGGACCGCCTGCCAACTCGCCAGCCCGGCAGAGTCCGGCGGCATCGCCTCCCTGAACCGAGGGAGGTGACGGGCCACGCGAGGGCTGCTCAGGTCGTTCGGATCATGCGCCGTGACCATGTGGACCCCGCTTGCCAGCGGGCGAGCCTCCGGCCGGCCGCGGCCGAGCCCGCGCACGAAGAAGGCGCCGAGCCGGTCCGCGATCACCATGTTGAAGGCGCGCCAGCCGCCGGCGTCCAGCGCCGCGATCACGCGGGCGGCGGCCTCTGCCGTCTCATGCGCCAGGGCGGCCAGAGGCAGCTCGCCGCGGCTGCGCTTGCCCTGCGCCGGACCGAGCGTCCCCTGGCGGTTGAGCACGGTGGCCACCACGCCGGCCCGGTTCAGTCCCATCCACGTCCCGCCGGCGGTCAGATCCTGGCCGGCGATGACCCCGGGATGCGCCGGCCAGTGGGTTCCGGGAGGAGACCAGGGGCGATCGAGTTTCTCGTCACGGTTCGCCGCCAGCATGACAGGCCACGGGTGGTCGGGCCGGATCAGCAGAGCGACGGTACACATCAGCGGCGACCCCGCCGGCTCGACGCCCTGCCGGGCTAGCTCCGGCCGCCTACAGGAGGTTCGGGATGATCGAACACCCGTGCAAACACCCGATCGATCTCGCGCAGGTGCAGTCGAGGGTCCATCGCGCGGTCCAGGTCCTCCGGCGCAACCCGGCCCGCGATTTCGGGATCAGACGCAAGGTTCGTGCGGAAGTCATGAGCGGCCGGCTGGCCGAGCGTCTCCCAGGTCTTCATCGCATTGCGCTGCACGATGCGATAAGCGTCCTCACGCAGGATGCCCGCCTTGGTCAGGGTCAGCAGCACCTCCCCGCTGTGGACGACGCCGCCCAGGCTCTCGAGATTGGCCGCCATCCGTTCGGGGTAGACGACCAGCCGCTCCATCATGCCGGCGAGCCGCGCCAGAGCGAAGTCGAGCGCGATCGTGGCGTCCGGGCCGATTACCCGCTCGACGCTCGAATGGCTGATGTCGCGCTCGTGCCAGAGCGTCACGTTTTCCAGCGCCGGCACCACCGCGGCCCGCACGATCCGGGCAAGCCCGGTCAGGTTCTCGCTCAACACCGGATTGCGCTTGTGCGGCATGGCGCTCGAGCCTTTCTGGCCCGGATGGAAGAACTCCTCGGCTTCCCGCACCTCGGAGCGTTGCAGGTGGCGCACCTCGGTCGCCAGCCGCTCGATCGCGCTGGCGATCACCCCGAGCGCGCAGAAGAACGCGGCGTGCCGGTCGCGCGGGATCACCTGGGTCGAGACCGGCTCCACCGCCAGCCCCAGACGGTCGGCGACATACGCCTCCACGCGCGGATCGACATGCGCGAACGTGCCGACCGCACCGCTGATCGCCGCGACCGCCACCTCGTCGCGCGCCGCGAGCAGCCGCCGACGGTCGCGGGAAAACTCCGCGTAATGGCCGGCAAGCTTCAGCCCGAAGGTGGTCGGCTCGGCATGGATGCCGTGGCTGCGGCCGATGGTAAGCGTGAACTTGTGCTCGAAGGCCCGCGCCTTGAGTGCCGCCAGCACCTGGTCGAGGTCGCGCAACAGCAGATCGGTCGCCTGGGTGAGCTGCACGGACAGGCAGGTGTCCAGCACGTCGCTAGAGGTCAGGCCCTGGTGGACGAACCGGCTGTCCGGCCCGATCCCCTCCGCAAGCCAGGTGAGGAACGCGATCACGTCGTGCCGGGTCTCGCGCTCGATCGCGTCGATGCGGTCGAGGTCGGCGTCCGTGATGTCGGCGACCCGGGCGGCACCGCGCTCGCGGATAATGCGGGCGGCGGTCTTGGGGATCTCGCCGACCGCGGCCATGCCCTCCGCCGCCAGCGCCTCGATCTCGAACCAGATCCGGAAGCGGTTCGGCGCCGCCCAGATCGCCGCCATCTCCGGTCGTGTATAGCGGGGAACCATGATCGGCGCTTCCACGTCTGCCGGTGCAGCCACCAGCTAGCCTCGCTGTCGCTGCGTTGACAAGCCCGAAGGATTTTCCGCGATGACCCTGGTGCCGGCGCTGACGCAGGATCTCGCCGCACTGCTTCAGGTGGTGTTCATCGACGTGGCGCTGGCGGGCGACAATGCGATCGTCGTCGGCATGGCGGTGGCCGGGCTGCCCGCGCGCCGCAAGCGCCAGGCGATCGTGGCCGGGATCGCCGGCGCCACCGTGATCCGGATCGCGTTCGGCGCCATTGCCCTGCAACTGCTCGCCATCATCGGCCTGATGCTCGCCGGCGGCGTGCTGCTGCTCTGGGTGTGCTGGAAGATGTACCGCGAGCTGCGCCGCGCGCCATATCGCGAACGGGCGGACGTCGGGCCGAAGACGCTGGGCCAAGCGATGCTGCAGATCATCCTGGCCGACGTGTCGATGAGCCTCGACAACGTGCTCGCCGTGGCGGGCGCGTCGAACGGCAGCTTGTGGGTGCTGGCGACCGGGCTGCTCCTGTCCATCGCCTTGATGGGGCTCGCCGCCGGGCTCATCGCCGGGCTGCTGGAGCGCTTCCGCTGGATCGCCTGGGCCGGCCTGCTCGTCGTCCTCTATGTCGCGCTGCACATGGTCTGGGAGGGCTCGCGCGAGGTGGCGGCCCACACGACCCTGGACGAGCGCGCCCTGGCTGCGTTCAGCGGGCTTTTTGAGCGACTTCGACGATAGAGCCGGCCGCCGTCAAAGCAGCCCCTCGCTCCGGAAGCTGAGCCAGCGTCCGTTGCCCACGATGATGTGGTCGTGCAGCACGACCGAGAGCGCCGCGGCGGCGTGGCCGATGTCCCGTGTCACGGCGATGTCGGCGGCGGAGGGGGTGGGATCGCCGCTCGGGTGATTGTGGATCAGGATCAGCGCCGCCGCGTGCAGTTCCAGTGCCCGCTTCACCACCTCGCGGGGATAGACCGGCGTGTGGTTGAGCGTGCCGCGACTCTGCGCCTCGTCGGCGATCAGCCGGTTGCGGCTGTCGAGGAACAGCACCCGGACCTGCTCGACCGGCTCACGCGCCAGCACCGCGTTGAGGTAGGCGATCAGCCGGTCCCACTCCGCCAGCACCGGCTGCCCCATCACCTCGGCCCGGACCAGACGCTGCGCCGCCGCCTGCACCGTCTTGAGGGCGGCCACTCCGGCGTCTCCCAATCCGTCGATCCCCCGCAACTCCTGCACGGGTGCCGCGATCACCGCGGCGAAGCTGGCGAACCGGCCCAGGAGCGCCCGGGCGATCGGCTTGGTGTCGCGTCGCGGCATCGCCGTGAAAAGCACCATTTCCAGCATCTCATGGTCGGCGAGCGCGTCCGGGCCGGCGGTCAGCAGCCGAGCGCGCATCCGCGCCCGGTGACCATCGGTGCCGGCCGGTGGAGCGCGATCGGGCGCCGAAGGCGCCAATCCATCGATCAGATCAGGGGCGAGCTGCGGCTTGGGCATGCCACCGCAGGTTGCCACACCGGCGGCGTCCACAGAAGCCTCAGGTGGAAGCCTCAGGTTTCGGTGTAGGGCGGCTTGTGCAGACCGCCGGGCGAAATGGTGAAGACCTCGCAGCCCTCCTCGGTCACGCCGACCATGTGCTCGAACTGGGCGGAGAGGCTGCGATCCCGCGTCACCGCGGTCCAGCCGTCGTCGAGCACCTTCACCTCCGGGCGGCCGGCGTTCACCATCGGCTCGATCGTGAAGAACATGCCGGGCCGCAGCACCGGACCCTCGCCCGGGCGGCCGAAATGCAGCACGTTCGGGGCCTCGTGGAAGCGTCGGCCGATGCCGTGACCGCAGAAATCGCGCACCACGCTGAACCGGTTGGCCTCCACGTAGGTCTGGATCGCATGGCCGATGTCGCCCAGCGTGGCGCCGGGGCGCACGGCCCGCACCCCGCGGAGCATCGACTCGTAGGTCACGTCCATCAGGTTGCGGGCGCGCGTCGACGGGGTTCCGGCCACGTACATGCGCGAGCTGTCGCCATGCCAGCCGTCGAGGATGACGGTCACGTCGATGTTGAGGATGTCGCCGTCGTCGAGCCTGCGGTCGCCCGGGATGCCGTGGCAGACAACGTGATTGATCGACGTACAGATGGCTTTCGGGAAGCCGCGATAGTTCAAGGGCGCCGGGGTGGCGCCGTGCTCGGCCATAAAGCCGTGGCAAAGCTCGTCGAGCGCCGCCGTGGAGACGCCCGGCCGGACGTGCGGTGCGATCATGTCGAGGGTTGCCGCCGCAAGCTGACCGGCGGCGCGCATCCCGGCAAAATCCTCCGGACTGTGGATGGTAATGCGCCTCGCGTCGGTCCCGCCGTCCATATTCTCTCTCGCTCCGTCGTCACGCGGCAGCAAGGATGAGCATCCGGGGGGCCATCCGCAAGGGCAGCAGCGGCTCGCTCAGCCTTCGATTGCCGAGGCTTTGCGGGCGATCGCCTCCTCTGGACTGGCGATGCCGCCGTGGGCCGCCGACCAGGCGACCGGGTTTTCCAGGAAGCGCCGGACCTCGGCCAGCGCGCTCTCCGAGAAGTAGGGGCGGTCGCGGCAGGCTTCCAGGACGTCCCACCAAGTGCAGAGATGGTGCAGGGCAATATCCATGCTCGCCAGCTTCTCGAAGCTGCCGGGGAACACACCGTAGAAAAATACGACGAAGGTGTGGTTTACCAAGGCGCCGGCGTCGCGCAGCGCCTGGCAGAACTGGATCTTCGAGCCCCCGTCGGTGGTCAGGTCCTCCACCAGCAAGGTGCGCTTGCCCTCCGGCACGTCGCCCTCGATGAGCGAGTTGCGCCCGAACCCTTTCGGCTTCTTGCGGACATAGGCCATCGGCGTGAGCATCCGGTCGGCGATCCAGGCGGCGAACGGGATGCCGGCCGTCTCGCCCCCGGCTACCACCTCGATCGAACTCGAAACCGACGTGCCGGCCGATCTTTTCGACACCGAGTTTGCAGATCTTCGCCCGAGCGCGGGGAAAGTAGATGATCCGCCGGCAATCGATGTAGACCGGCGACTTCCATCCGGCGGTGAAGGTGTAGGGCTCCTCGGGGCGGAAATTGACCGCCTTGATCTCCAGCAGTATCCGCGCGGCGGTCAGCGCCGCGTCGCGGTCCCAGTCGGTCATGTGGCCGGCTTTGACGGGTCCTGCGGCGGCGTGCCTGGCCATCTTCGGCTCCCCTGCGTTCACATTCGAGCGTTCCTAGCGGCCACCCGCTCAGGCGGCAACGCCACCCTGGTCGCTCGCGCCCGCCCGCTCTACACATTTCGGGGCAGGCGAGGAGAGGCGGCATGGCGAAAAACTATCGGATCGCAGTGATCCCCGGCGACGGGATCGGCAAGGAGACGGTGCCCGAATCGCTGCTGGTGCTGGACGAGGCGGCTCGGCGCTTCGGCTTCGGCCTCGCCTTCGACCACTACGACTGGTCGTGCGAGACCTACAAGCAGACCGGCGCGATGATGCCGCCCGACGGCATGGACCGGCTTGCCGGGGCGGACAGCATCCTGCTTGGCGCCGTCGGCTGGCCGGGCGTGCCCGACCACGTCTCGCTGTGGGGCCTGCTGATCCCGATCCGGCGGGGCTTCGACCAATACGTGAACCTGCGGCCCTGCAAGCTGATGCCCGGGGTCCGCACGCCGCTCGCCGGCCGCACCGAAGCTGAAATCGACTTCTTCGTCGTGCGCGAGAACACCGAGGGCGAGTACAGCAGCGTCGGCGGCCGGCTGTTCGAGGGCACCGACCGCGAGTTCGTCAGCCAGCAGAGCGTGTTCACCCGCCAGGGCACCGACCGCATTCTCCGTTACGCCTTCGAGCTGGCGCGCACGCGGCCCAAAAAGCACCTGACCTCGGCCACAAAGTCGAATGGCATCACTTTCACCATGCCGTATTGGGATGAGCGGTTCGCCGAGATCGGCGGATCGTATCCCGACATCCGCACCGACCAGTTCCACATCGACATCTTGTGCGCCCATTTCGTGCAGCATCCGGACTGGTTCGACGTGGTCGTCGGCTCCAACCTGTTCGGCGACATCCTGAGCGATCTCGGCCCGGCGGTGGCGGGGTCGATCGGCATCGCGCCCTCGGCCAACATCAATCCCGAACGCAGACACCCCTCGATGTTCGAGCCGGTCCACGGCTCCGCACCCGATATCGCTGGGCGGCACATCTGCAACCCGATCGGACAGGTGTGGTCGGCGGCGATGATGCTGGAGCATCTTGGCGAGAAGGAGGCGGCCGAGACCATCGTCGCCGCGATCGAGACCCTGCTGCGGGACCACGGCGGCCCGAAGACGCGCGACATGGGCGGGCAGGCGGGAACGGCCGATGTCGGGCGCGCACTCGCCGGCATCGTGGCCGGACGCTGACCTTATCTTCCTTGACGTCGAGGTTCGGCAGCGTCACATGTGACGGGTCCTGTGGAGATGGGTCGTATGTCGGAATCGTCAGCACGAACCCGACGCTATCGCGAGGCGATGCGCAAGCGTGGTCTTCGCCCCGTCCAGGTATGGGTGCCCGACACGCGCTCGCCCGAGTTCGCCGAGCGAGTGCGCCGCGAATGCGCGAGGATGAACGCGGCGGACGAACGGGACGGTCTGATGGACTGGGTTGAGGCCGTCAGCGTGTTTGATGAACCCAATGAGAAGGGGTGACATTGTCACGATCGCCGACCGAAGCGGCGAATTCACCGGCAAGCCGCGCCCCGCTCTCGTTGTGCAATCCGACTTGTTCTCGGACCTCAGTACCGTTGCTGTATGTCCGCTGACGACCGAGCAGGATAGCACAATCGTACGCTGCAACCTCCACCCGAGTTCCACGCTTCCGCTCGCAACGGAATGCTGGGTGGCAATGGAAAAGATTTCCACCGTTCGTCGCCGAAGAGTGGGCCGAGTGATTGGCAGCTTGGACCCGGCCGACCTGCAGCGGATCAACGGATCGCTTCTGGTCTTTCTCGGGATCGGTTGAGGCAAGTCGGTGCGCTACGAACTCTACTATTGGCCGATGATCCAAGGTCGGGGCGAGTTCGTCCGCCTTGCCCTCGAAGACGCCGGTGCCGACTACCTGGACGTGGCGCGCGGCAACGAAGCGGGCGGGCAGGGCGTGCCGGCGATGCTCGCCTTGATGCACGGCGACGAAATAGAACGCCCGCCACTGGCGCCCCCGTTTCTGAAAGCAGGCGAGCAGCTGATAGGCCAGACGGCGAACATCCTGCTCTATCTCGGTGCGCGTCATGGGCTCGCACCCGACGGGGAGGCCGGACGGCTCTGGACGCACCAGCTGCAACTCACGGTCGTCGACTTCGTGCAGGAAATCCACGACACGCATCACCCAATCGCCAGCGGCCTTTACTACGAGGACCAGCGCGCCGAGGCGCAGCGTCGCGCCGCCGACTTCGTTGCCGTACGCGCCGAGAAATACCTTGCCTACTTCGAACGGGTTGTCGCACGCAATCCGGCGCGCAGCGGGCTGCTTGTCGGCCCCGCTCCGACCTATGCGGATCTTTCGCTATTCCAGATCGTCGCCGGTTTGCGCTACGCCTTCCCGCGCGCGATGGAGCGGCTGGAACAGGATTGCCCGCGCGTGGTGGCGCTGCATGACATGGTTGCGGCACGTCCGCGCATCGCCGCGTATCTCGCCTCCGATCGCAGGCTGCCGTTCAACAATCAGGGAATTTTCCGGCGCTATCCGGAACTCGACGGCCCGGTGTAGCCGATCACGGCTCTGAGCGGATCACCGTACGCCGGCAGAGCCTCGCCGGTCTCCACTCGGGAGAACCCGGCGCGGTGCAGATAGGCGACGACCAGGCGCTGCTGGTCGGTTCCGCTCAGCGCCTGCCAGATCGCGACCGCCTTGGTCGGAAAGCAACGGTTCGAGAAGGTGATGACCAAAGCACCGCCCGGACGCAGCACGCGCCCGACGTCGCGGAACACGGCGATTGGTTGCTGCAGATACTGCACGGAGACGCACACGCACGCGGCGTCGATGCTGGCATCCGGCAGCGGCAAGCTCGGGTCCTGGTTGAGATCGCGCACGAACCACTCGTCCAGGCGCGGATTGGCCGCCAGCTCCTCGGCATTCATGCCGTGGCCGATGACGCGGGCGAAGCTCGAATCGTCGGGAAAGTGGCTGATCCAGCTGCTCATTAGGTCGAGGATGACGCCACCCGCCGGCAACACCTGCCGGTATAGGCGGGTAACGGCGGCGATGGCGCCGTCGTCGATATGGGCGACGAAACGCGGTTCGGCATAGAACAGCGCGTCGGGCGAGGGGTCGGCCTTGCTGAAGGCGTCGGCCGGACGTTCGGGAACAGCGCTCATGGCCGACACATCGGATGGTCGCCCGCTTCGTCCAGGGCTGTTTGTCTGGGAAAAGAAACCCTCCGGTCTGAGCGGAGGGTTTCTCCAGCGAAAACCGAACTATTCGGCGGCGACGGCGGCCGGTTGCTTGAGGTCCTGCGAGTAGCGCAGATGCACGGGCGCATCGATCTCGAACGGATCGGTGAGGCCGAGCTGGCGGCCGTAATCCTTCAGCGCCGGCATCACCTCCTGGCCGAGCAGGCGGATGCAGGTGCGGGCGTCCTCGGGCGAGACCGCGCCGTCGTTGCCCCACAGCGCCATGATGCCGGGCCGCGTCTCCTCCATGATGTATTTAAGCTTGGCG
The DNA here is from genome assembly GCA_963719345.1 of uncultured Alphaproteobacteria bacterium. Classification (GTDB taxonomy): domain Bacteria; phylum Pseudomonadota; class Alphaproteobacteria; order Acetobacterales; family Acetobacteraceae; genus CAVRCA01. The sequence continues at coordinate 626,898 of CAVRCA010000001.1, read as the reverse complement.
ATCACCTGGTCCGGCGTGCCGGCGATGATCATCATGCTGTCGAGCTGGTCCTCGAAGGTCGGGTTGCCGCGCGGGCTGACCGCGCGCCCGGTGGCGAACTCGACGAAGTTGCGCCGCTGCGTCGGCGAGAAGTAGCCCGACGGGCTGGACCAGACCGGGTGCGCGAGGCCGGTGAACTCGCCCTGCATCCACATGAACTGGCGTGCGTTCCGCTTCGCCTTCTCCTCGTTGTCGGAGACGTGGCAGCGGATCAGGTAGCCGCGATTTTCCGGTCCCGGCTCGTAGCCGACTTCGGCGGCCGCCCCGTCATAGGTCTCCCAGATCTTCTTCGTCGCGTCGATCGAGGTGTTGAGGCAGATGTACGGATAGCGCTGCTGCGCCGTCCAGATCACCGTCTCCCGGCTCAGCACGCCGGGAATCCAGACGCGGGGGTACGGCTTCTGCAGCGGCACCGCCCACGGGTTCACCACCCGGTGCTGGTAGTGCGTGCCCTCCCAGCGGAACGGGCCGGGTGTCGTCCACGTTTTCACGATCAGATCGTGCGCCTCGATGAAGCGCTCGCGGTTGAAGGCGGGATTGACGCCGGCGGCAAGCTGTTCCTGGCCGCCGCCGCGCACGAAGCCGGATACTAGCCGGCCCTTCGAAATCATGTCGATCATCGCCAGCTCTTCGGCGAGCCGGACCGGGTTCTCCGCCAGGGGCAGCGGGTTGCCGAGGATGACGATCTTCGGCTTCTTGGTCACCCCCGCGAGGATGGAGGCGAACACGTTGGTCTTGGCCTGCATGCAGAACGGCGCGTTATGGTGCTCGTTCAGCATGATGCCTTCGATGCCGCACTCCTCGGCGTAGACGTAGTCCTCGAGATACTGGTTGTAGAGCCGACTGCCGGCGACCGGATCGTAGTGCTTGTTGGAGAACATCAGCGCGGTGGCGCCGAACTTCAGGCCTTCCTCGGCCGAGTACGCCGACATCGGCTGCTCGGTGAAATACATCAGATGCATCGCATCCTCCCTCTGCTCGGGTTCGTGTCAGTCCGCGCGTACGAAGCTGGAGACGAGATGGGCGAGCTCTGCCGGCTGCTCCATCTCCACCGCGTGTCCGCTGTTGCGGATGATTTCGCGTCGGGCGTTGCGCAGCGCCGCGACGAACTGGTCGGCCGTGCTCACCGGCACGACCCTGTCCTGCTCGCCCCAGACGACGAGGGAGGGGCACTGAACGCCGCCGAGCAGATGCGGCAGGCTCTGGCTATACATGTAGGGCTTCCAGGCGATGCGGAAGCTCATCTCGCGGCAGATGTCCCATTGCTCGAGCTGGTCGGTGGAGACCGACCCATACACGCGCTCGAACGCCGCCGGGTCGTGAAAAAACGATCTCGCGTAGTCGATGTAGCTGACGATCGCTTGATCGAGGATGTCGCCTTCGGCGGGCTTGATGCCCATGGCGCCGACCAGCACCAGCCGGCTGAAATCGGTCGGCGCCAGGCTCGCCATCTCGGCCGCGATCCAGCCGCCGAAGCCAAGGCCGACCAGGGCCGGCCGGCTCACGCCGAGGTCGGCCAGCAGCCACTGATAAATGGCGGCGATGTCGCGCGGATGGCGCAGCCAGGCAGGACGCTCCGACTTGCCGTAGCCAGGGTGGACCGGCACCAGAATCTCGGCGCCGCGGGCCAACTCGTCATAGAACGGCAGTCGCTCGACGGTGCCGATATCGTGGTGCAGCACCAGGATGGGCTGGCCGCTGCCGGCGCGCGCGAGGTGCAGCTTCGTGCCGGCAATGTCGACCTTGGACTCGGTCCAGGACAGGGTGGCTGACATCATTCCTCCTCGTGGGGCGCCGCATGACGCCTGCGCAAGCAGCCCCAAGTATTCCCGGGGTACCCGACCGGGACGTTACCCGCCGGTAGTCCCGGTGTCCAACGTGGGATAAGCGCACCTCCCCCCGGGGGGAAATCATTTGATTTTTCCGCCCGAGAGACCTAGGGCTGCCCGCGGGTCACGCCCCCCCACCGGGGCGCTTCTCTTCTGAAAGGGAGAGCCGCAATGGCGCTCGCCACGAAGCCGGATTTGCGTCCGGCCAATCCCTGCTTCTCGTCCGGCCCCTGCGCCAAGCGCCCCGGGTTTTCCCTGGCGGCCCTGGAGGGCGCGCTGCTCGGCCGCAGCCATCGCGCCGCCGGGCCAAAGGCGCGCCTCGCCGAAGTGATTGCGCGCTCCCGCATGATGCTCGGGCTTCCCGCCGACTGGCGGCTTGGCATCGTCCCCGCCTCAGACACCGGCGCCGTCGAGATGGCGCTCTGGTCGCTGCTCGGCGCGCGGGGCGTCGACGTGCTCGCGTTCGAGAGTTTCGGCGAGGGCTGGGCGACCGACGTCGTCAAGCAATTGAAGCTGCCCGAGGCCCGCGTCCTCGCCGCCGAGTACGGCCAGCTGCCCGACTTGGCGCAGGTCGATTTCGGCCGCGACGTGGTGTTTCCGTGGAACGGCACCACCTCCGGCGTGCGGATGCCGAACGGCGATTGGATACCCGACGATCGTGCCGGGCTGACCATCTGCGACGCGACCTCGGCGGCGTTCGCGATGGCGCTGCCCTTTGAAAAACTCGATGTCGTCACCTGGTCCTGGCAGAAGGTGCTGGGCGGCGAGGCGGCGCATGGGATGCTGGCGCTGTCGCCGCGCGCGGTGGAGCGGCTGCTCGCCGCCAAGCCGGACCGGCCGCTGCCGAAGATCTTTCGCCTGACCTCGGGCGGCAAGCTGATCGAAGGCATCTTTCGGGGCGAGACGATCAACACGCCGTCGATGCTGTGCGTCGAGGACGCCCTGGACGGGCTGCGCTGGGCCGAGAGCGCGGGCGGCCTCCCCGGCCTGATCGCCCGCAGCGAGGCCAACCTCGCCGCCGTCGCCGAGTGGGTGGCGCGTTCCCAATGGGCGGATTTCCTGGCCGCCGATCCGGCAACCCGGTCCTGCACCTCGATCTGTCTCACCATCACCGCGCCCTGGTTCAAGGCGCTGGATGCGGATGGCCAGGCGCAGGCCGCCAAGCAGCTCGCCTCGCTGCTGGAGCGCGAAAAAGTTGCGTACGACATCGGATCCTACCGTGACGCGCCGCCCGGCCTGCGCATCTGGGGCGGCGCCACCGTCGAGACGGCTGACATCGAGGCGTTGCTGCCCTGGCTCGATTGGGCGTTCGCGCAAATCGCGGAAAAATCGGTTCCGGCGCGGGCGGCGGAGTGAAGAGGGTGGCAAAGGTTCTCATCAGCGACAAGCTCTCCCCGGCTGCCGTGGAAATTTTTCGCCGGCGCGGGATCGAGGTGGACCTCAAACCCGGCCTGTCGCCGGCCGAGTTGCGCACCGTCATCGCGCCTTATGACGGGCTCGCGGTCCGCTCGGCGACCAAGGTAACCAAGGAACTGCTGGAGGCCGCGACAAACCTCAAAGTTGTCGGCCGCGCCGGCATCGGCGTCGACAACGTGGACCTGAAATCGGCCACCGCGCGCGGCGTTGTGGTGATGAACACGCCTCACGGCAACTCGATCACCACCGCCGAGCACGCCATCGCCATGATGTTCGCGCTGGCCCGCCAGATCCCCGAGGCGAGTGCGTCCACGCGGGCGGGCAAGTGGGAAAAGAACCGGTTCATGGGCGTGGAATTGACCGGCAAGACGCTCGGCCTGATCGGCTGCGGCAACATCGGCTCGATCGTCGCCGACCGCGCCATCGGCTTGCGCATGCGCGTGATCGCGTTCGATCCGTATCTGAACGAGAAGCGCGCGCTCGACCTCGGCGTGGAGAAGATGGAGCTCGACGCGCTGCTGGAGCGCGCGGACATCATCACGCTGCACACGCCGCTCACCGACGCGACCCGCAACATTCTCTCCCGCGAGGCGCTGGCGCGGACGCGGCCGGGGGTGCGCGTCGTCAACTGCGCGCGCGGCGGACTGATCGACGAGGCGGCGCTGGCGGATGCGATCCGCTCCGGGCACGTCGCCGGCGCGGCACTCGACGTATTCGAGCACGAGCCGGCGACCGACAGTCCGCTGTTCGCGCTGGAGAACGTCGTCTGCACGCCGCATCTCGGCGCGGCGACGGCGGAAGCGCAGGAGAACGTCGCGCTGCAGGTCGCCGAGCAGATGAGCGATTTCCTCCTCACTGGCGCGGTGACGAATGCGATCAACATGCCCTCGGTCTCGGCCGAGGACGCGCCGCGCCTGCGGCCGTACATGGAACTCTGCCGCCTGCTTGGCGGCTTCGCCGGCCAGTTGACGCATGTGCGGGAAGGCGTGATCCGGCGCGTGGGCATCGAGTACGAGGGGCAGGCCGCGTCGCTCAACCACAAGCCGCTCACCGCGGCGGCGCTGGCGGGGCTGATGGCGCCGATCATGGAAGGGGTGAACCTGGTGAGCGCGCCGGTCGCCGCGCGCGAGCACGGCATCGACGTCGCCGAAACCGTGCATGACCGGCCGAGCGAGTATCAGACCTTGGTGCGGATCACGGTGGAGACCGATCACCAGACGCGCTCCATCGGGGGCACGCTGTTCGCCGGCGCGCGGCCGCGCGTCGTCGAGATCAAGGGCATCCCGGTCGAGGCCGATTTCGCGCGCCATATGCTCTACGTCACCAACCAGGACAAGCCGGGCTTCATCGGCCGGTTCGGGGCGACGCTGGCGGGGGCGGGGATCAACATCGCGACCTTCCATCTCGGCCGCGCCTCGGCCGGCGGCGACGCGATCTGCCTCGTCGCGGTGGACGAGGAGGTGCCGGAGGACGTGCTGGCGATGGTGCGCACCTTGCCCTTGGTGATGCAGGCCACCTCGCTCGCGTTCTGAGCGATGCGCCCGGCCGAGGCGCGCAATCCGGTCGGCCAGATCGCCGGCATCCAGGTGCTGCGCGCCCTCGCGGCGCTGACCGTCGCGTTCCTGCACATCGAGCAGGCGGCGGGTGCTTTCGTCGGGCGACCGGGTCAGAGCCCGTGGCCGTGGCTGCGGGCGTTGCCGTGGGAAGCCGGGGTGGACGTGTTCTTCGTCATTTCCGGCTTCGTGATGGTGCTTTCCTCCGCGCGCATGTTCGGTTCGGCGGGTTCGGTCCGGCCGTTCCTGGCCCGTCGCATTGCCCGCGTGGTGCCGCTCTACTGGCTGACGACCAGCCTCACCGTGCTCGTCGCACTCTTGCGGCCCGGGCTGCTGAGCGACGGGCTCGGCAGCGACTGGCGCATGATCGCCGCGAGCTACCTGTTCATTCCGTGGCCGCACTCCGACGGCGCGTTGCAGCCGGTCTTTCGCTTGGGCTGGACGCTGAACTACGAAATGCTGTTCTACGTGATCTTCGCGCTGTTCCTGGCGCTGCCGCGACGGGGCTGCGTTGCCGCGGTGGCCTTGACCGTCGCCGTCCTGATCGCCGGTGGCCGGCTGCTGCGGCCGACGAACCCGCAACTGGTGTTCTGGACCGACCCGATCATGCTCGAATTCGTCTTCGGCGCGATGATCGGCGCGATCCGGGCGGAGGGGTTGCGGCTGCCCGGCTGGCTCCGCGCGCTGCTGCTGGGCGCCGGGCTGGCGCTTCTTCTGGCGATCGGCCCTGACGCAACCGCCGATCGTGCGGTCGGCTATGGCGGAGCGGCGGCTTGTTTCGTCGCCGGCGTGACGCTGGCTCCGGCGCGCGACCGGCTGCCGCTGTTCGGCCGGTTCTGGATGCTGCTCGGCGATGCCTCCTACGCGCTGTATCTGCTGCACCCGTTCCCGATGCGGGGCTTTCGCGAGCTGTGGGCGCGCGTCCATTTCGAGGGACCGGCGGGTATCGTCTCCTACATCGCCGCCAGCATGATCGCCGCCGCGCTGCTCGCCGTGATCGTCCACGTCGCCGTCGAGCGGCCGCTGCTGCGCGCGGTGCGGAGAGCGCTCAGCGGCGGCTGAGCCGGGGTAAAGCAGGCCGCGCCGCCATGCGCCCGCGCATAGTCGTTTGGCGGCTTTGGCCAGTGTTCACCGGCGCGCCGCCGCACGATCTTCACGCTCGACGGTCGCCGCTGACTGGGCCGCCGGCCCGGGAAACCGGACCAAGACCACACGATCTCCGCTTCCCAGCGGATAGGAGAAAACCCATGAGAACCTCGATGATTGCGGCTTTGGCCGCTGTCGGTCTCCTCGGAATGCAGAACCTTGATGCGCCGACAACCGGTCGCTTTCTCGCCACCCCGGCGCACGCTGCCGCGCTTGACCGCTACGAGGGCGGCGCGACGTTGCAGCGAAACGCCTCCCCGCAGCGCCCGCAGGCGTTTGCGCAGGCTGAAGGCAGCCGGGGCGACGCGACGTATGGCCGTCGCTACAGCGCCGGCGAGCAGACCGGTGTCGACAACGGCGCGTTCCGCCAAGCAGCGGCGGAGAGCACGGGGGTCGACAACGGCACCTATCGTCAGGCAGCGGCGGAGAGCACCGGTATTGACAACGGTGCTTACCGCCAGGCGGCGGCGGAGAGCACGGGCGTCGACAACGGCCAGCCTGCGTAAGCTCGTCGGCCAGCCCCCTCAAAAGCATCCGCGCGCCGCCTTGGCGGTTCGCGGATCGCGCCGCCTACCGCTGCGGCCCACTCATGCGGCTCGCCTTATGAAATAAATTTTCATTACAAATCAATATCCATTCCGTTCTGCTCGGCGGGGACTGTCATCACTGGCGGAGATGTTTTCCCGGCAAAGTTCGGTCATGCCCTTCATCCCGTTGATTGTGGACCCGAGCCAACGTAGACCCGGGTCAGGGGCGCTCCGCGGCCAATCTCTCTCGACTTTGTTATCGTGCATGCCACACTCGCGGTCCCGATCGGACGGGAGCGGGAGCACTCCAAGTACAGCACCGGCGGCCAGTGCTATGTCGCGTCGCCGAGCCCGTGCTATGCCGCCTGCCAGAATGACCAACGACCTGCCCAACCATCCGGCGTTGCTGCCCGCCGGGCTGCGCGACCTGCTGCCGCCTGAAGCGGAGACCGAGGCGGACGCGGTCGAGACGCTGATGGACGTGTTTGCCGCGCACGGCTACCAGCGGGTCAAGCCGCCGCTGCTCGAATTCGAGGACGGGTTGCTCGCCGGCTCCGGTGCGGCGGTCGCCGAACAGACTTTTCGGCTGATGGACCCCGACAGCCAGCGGATGATGGCGCTGCGCGCCGACACCACCCCCCAGGTCGCTCGGATCGCCGCGACGCGCCTCGCCGGGGCGCCGCGGCCGCTGCGCCTGTCCTATGCGGGCCAATGCCTGCGCATGCGTGGCAGTCAGCTCGATCCGGACCGACAGGTGGCCCAGGTCGGCATCGAGCTGATCGGCCGCGACAGTCCGGCGGCGGATGCCGAAATCGTGCTGGTCGGTGCCGAGGCGCTGGCCGCGGTCGGGCTTGACCGGCTCAGTTTCGATCTCACGCTGCCGACGCTTGCACCCGCCCTGCTCGACGACGCGGGGATCGAGGGCGAGCGGCGTCAGGCGTTGTCGCGCGGGCTCGACCGCAAGGACATTGCCGCCGTGCGGGCCCATGCCGGCCCGCTCGCCGACGTGCTGACCGACCTTCTGCGCGCCGCCGGTCCCGCCGACCGGGCAATTGCCGCGCTGCGCGCGGCAATTCTGCCTGTCGAGGCCCGGGCGCTCGCCGACCGGGTGACCGCCACCGTCGCCGCGATCCGCCAGCGCGCGCCGGCGCTGCGCCTGACTTTGGACCCCGTCGAGTTTCGCGGCTTTCGTTATCACACCGGGATCTGCGTGACGGTGTACGCCCCGAGCCGTCATGAAGAGCTCGGACGCGGCGGCCGCTACATGTCCGGCGACACCGAGCCGGCGACCGGACTGACCCTGCTGCCCGACGCGGTGCTGCGCGTGGCACCGAAGCGGACGGTGCGACCGCGCGCGTTCCTGCCGGTCGGCGCCGATCCCGCTCTGGCCGCCGCCCTTCGCGCCCGAGGTTTTGCCACCGTGGCCGGGCTTGATCCGGACGTGGACGCCCGCGTCGAAGCCCGCCGGCTGCTCTGCACGCATGTCGTCCTGGACGGCGAGGCCGTGCCGCTGAACACTGCGGCCGAAGACTGAGCCGAAGACACTGAGGGGAGCGGCATGGCCAACGTCGCGGTGATCGGCGCCCAGTGGGGCGACGAGGGCAAGGGAAAGGTCGTCGACTGGCTGGCCAGCCGCGCCGACATCGTCGTCCGCTTCCAGGGCGGCCACAATGCCGGCCATACGCTGGTGGTCGGTGATCAGGTCTACAAGCTCTCCCTGCTGCCGAGCGGGCTGGTGCGCGGCAAGCTCGGCATCATCGGCAACGGCGTGGTGGTCGATCCGGAGGCGCTGCTGGCGGAGATCGCGCGGGTGCAGGCCCAGGGCCTGCGGATCACGCCCGAGACGCTGCGTATCGCCGAAAACGCTACCCTGATCCTGCCGGTGCACTCGGCGATCGACCGGGCCCGCGAGGCGGCGCGCGGCGCGCGGCGGATCGGCACGACCGGACGTGGGATCGGACCGGCGTACGAGGACAAGGTCGCCCGTCGCGCCATCCGGGTGTGCGACCTGGCCGAGCCTCAAACGGTGGCGGCGAAGCTTGACGAGCTGCTGCTGCACCACAATGCGCTGCTCAAGGGCCTCGGCGCGGAGACCTTCGATCCTGGCGAGCTGCTGGCCCAGCTCACCGCATTGGCGCCGCGCATCCTGCCGTTTGCCGAGCCGGTGTGGCAGCGGCTCGACGAGGCGCGGCGGGCGGGCAAGCGCATCCTGTTCGAGGGAGCGCAGGCGGTGATGCTGGACGTCGATCACGGCACCTATCCCTTCGTGACCAGCAGCAACACCGTGGCCGCGACGGCGGCCTCGGGCTCGGGGCTCGGTCCCGCCGCGATCGGCACCGTGCTCGGCATCGCGAAATCCTACACGACCCGCGTCGGCGCCGGCCCGTTCCCGACCGAGCTGTCCGACGCCACCGGCGAGCTGCTGGGGGACCGTGGCCGCGAGTTCGGCACCGTGACGGGCCGGCGGCGGCGCTGCGGCTGGTTCGACGCGGCGCTGGTGCGCCAGGCCGTCAAGGTCGGTGGCATCCAGGGCCTCGCACTCACCAAGCTTGACGTGCTCGATGGGCTGCCCGAGCTGAAAATCTGCACCGGCTACCGCATCCGTGACCAGGCGTTCCGCCATCTCCCCGCCGCGCCCGGCGCGCAAGCCGCTGCCGAGGCCGAGTATGAGGTGATGGAGGGTTGGTCCGCGTCCACGCGGGGCGCTCGTTCCTGGGCCGACCTGCCGGCCTCGGCCGTAAAATACGTGCGCCGCATCGAGGAGCTGGTGGAGGCGCCGGTGACGCTCCTCTCCACCAGTCCGGAGCGCGACGACACCATCCTGGTGAAGGACCCGTTCGAGGGTTGAGGCTGGCCGGCTGCTGCGGCGTTGCCTGTTCATCAACCATTCTGGCCAAGGATCATGCCCTGGTACTGATTCCTTGGACCTCGCCAGGATGGCAACGGACACCGCTTCCGGCTTTGCGCAAACCCTGATCGGCGGCCGCTACGCGGTCGATATGTCGCGGCCGCTAGGGTCGGCGGGCGGCGGTCTGGCCGCATTCGGTGCCGCCGACCGGCAGGGGGCCGCCGACCTCATGGGCGTGCTGGTCCGGCCATGGCATCCGCCGCGCGCGGCGGCGATGGCGGCCCTGGTCGACGCTGCGGCGGACGGGGTGCTGATGCCGCTCGCGCACGGCCCGGGTCCGAGCGACAACCGGCAGCCGGGCTACTTCGTCATTTGCCCCGCCCCGCCCGGGCCGCCGGTGGCGGAGGGCCTGAGGCCCTGGTCGGAAGCGGAGTTGCTCAACCTCCTGCTGCGCCCGGCGGTGAGCGCACTCCAAGTGCTGCACGCGCACCACGTAACGCATCGGGCCATCCGGCCCGACAACGTGTTCCGAGCCGGGCCCGGCCATCCGGTGGTGCTCGGCAGCGCCTGGGCCGCCCCGCCGGCCAGCCTGCAGCCGGCGCTGTTTGAGCCGCCCTATGCGGCGATGTGCCTGCCCGCGGGGCGAGGCGACGGGACGATCGCGGACGACATCTACGCGCTCGGCGTGGTCATGCTGGTGCTGGCACTCGGCCGCACGCCGCTGGCCGGCCTCGACGAGGCCGGAGTGGTCCGCGCCAAGCTCGATCGCGGCAGCTTCGCGGCACTTGCTGGGAACGCCCGGCTGCCCGGCATGGTCGCCGATCTTGCGCGCGGCATGCTGGCGGAAGACCCCGAGCACCGACCGACGATCGGCCTTATGGCGGATCTTGCCACCGCACGGTCGCGGCGCGTCGCGGCCCGACCGATCGCCCGGGCGCAACAGCCGCTCGAGGTCGCCGGCGAGACGGTCTGGAACGCCCGCGGTCTCGCCTACGCTCTGGCAACGCGGCCGGACGAAGGTCTGCAATTATTGCGTACCGGAGGTGCGGTGCAGTGGTTGCGGCGGAGTGTTGCCGATCCCGGCCTGGCGATGCGGGTGGAGGAACAGGTCCGGGGAACGAACCTCGAAGGGGGAGCGGCGGGAGCCGAGAGTTCGGCCGTCCTGCTGATGCAGTCGGTGGCCTTGCTCGATCCGCTGGCACCGCTGTGCTGGCTTGGCGCTTGTCTGTGGCCGGACGGGATCGGGCCGGCGCTTGCGGCGGCGCAGGACGGCGCGCAGATCCTTGCCGAGCGGCTGGAGGAGATCATCCGGCTTGAGGTGACGCGGTTCTGGGGCGCATCCCGCTCTGACCGCTTCGGCGGTGCCGCGCTGCGGGTCAGCAGCGCAAAGCAACGGGCCATTCTGCGGGTCGGCGGTCCCGGCCACGGCCGGGTGCGGCTGCTTTATGCGATCAACCCGCTGCTCGCGTGCGCCAGCCCGATCCTCGCCAAAAGCTGTGTCGCCCGCATGCAGGACCTGCTGCCGGCGCTCGAAGCAAGTGATGATCGGGGCAGCCGCGGATCGTCGCTGCCGGCGGACGCCCATCTGACCGCTTTCGTGGAAGCGTCCCTGGACCAGCCGCCTGAGCGCGACATGGCGGCGGCGGGACCGAAAGCCGCGGTGGCCCAGCTGCGCTTCTTCGCCCGCCTGCAGGCCCGCTTCCATCCGCGGCCGCTTCCGGCGCTGGCGGGTTGGCTGGCGGACCATGCCGACGCCCTGGTCGCCGGTTGGCAGAACCGCGACTCCCGCGAGCGGCTCAAGGGCGAATTACAGACGCAGGCCCAGGCGGGTCAGCTCGGGGCGATGCTGGCCCTGGTGGAGGACGCGCCGGCGTTGGAGCATGACGCGCGGTCAGCCGAGAACGCCACCCGGATGCTGGCCAGCGCCGATCTCGAATTGCGCTCGATCGAGACGGGCGGAGAACAGCGGAGTGAACTCGCTCGCCGGCTTGGCCAGGAGGCGGCGGCCGGGCTGGGACTGGCGGCGCTGGTCACCGCGCTCGGATTTGCGGCGTTCGGCTGAATTGCGGTGGCACGCTCCAAGACACCTCGTCGGTCCACGCCGGCCGCTGCCGCCGGCGGCGGGCGATCCTTGCTATGGCTGCAGGGCATGCTCTGCGGCGTGCTGGCAGCTCTGGCGACGCCAACCGCCTTGCTGATGGGCGTGCTCCTCGCCCCCGGACTGGTCGGACTGGCGCTGGACCGGGCGCCGGGCAGGCCCATTGCCCGCGCGCTGCTGCTGTTCGGGCTGAGTGCGACCGTCGGCCCGCTCATGGCATTGTGGAAGGCCGGCCATACGATGGAGATCGCCGCCGGCTTGGCGTTCGATCCTGGCACGCTCGCCTGGGCATGGGCGGTGGCGGCGGCCGGCTGGCTGCTCAGCCAGACCCTGCCGCTCTTGATCCGTCTCACGCTGGAGTTGGCCGCGTTGTCACGCAAGCTGCGCATCAAGCTGCTGCGAACCCGCTATGCCGAAGAATGGGGCCTCCCCGTCGGACAGGACGGGGAGGGTGCGGACAGCTAGCCCAACGAAGGCCAGCGGGCGCTTAGGCGGCCGGCTGGGCGGCGAGGCGCCGTTCGGCGACCTGCGCCTTCATCGCCTTCTGCAGCTTCTCGAAGGCGCGGACCTCGATTTGGCGGACACGCTCGCGCGAGATGCCGTATTGCTGCGACAGTTCCTCGAGCGTGGTCGGGTTGTCCTTCAGGCGACGTTCGATGAGGATGTGACGCTCGCGCTCGTTCAGCGCCTTCAGCGCGCCGGTGAGCAGCGCCTTGCGCCCCGTCAGTTCCTCGCGGTCGGCGATCGCGGTCTCCTGGCTCTCGCTTTCATCGACCAGCCAGTCCTGCCACTCGCCCTCGCTGTCCATGCGGACCGGCGCGTTGAGGCTGTGATCGGGGGCGGCGAGGCGCCGGTTCATGCTCACCACGTCCTGCTCGGGTACGGCGAGCAACTTGGCGATCTCGCTGACCTGCTCGGGCTTGAGATCACCTTCGTCGATTGCCTGCATCTGCCCTTTCAGGCGGCGCAGGTTGAAGAACAGCTTCTTCTGGGCGGCGGTGGTGCCCATCTTCACCAGCGACCAGCTGTGCAGGATGTATTCCTGGATCGCAGCGCGGATCCACCACATGGCATAGGTGGCAAGACGGAACCCGCGGTCCGGGTCGAACCGCTTTACCGCCTGCATCATCCCGACATTGCCCTCGCTGATCAGCTCACCAACCGGCAATCCGTAGCCGCGGTAACCCATGGCGATCTTTGCGACGAGGCGCAGATGGGAGGTGACAAGCTTGTGCGCGGCCTCCATATCCTGGTGGTCGCGCCACCGGTAGGACAGCGAAAGCTCCTCCTCAGGGGTCAACATCGGGAACTTGCGGATATCCTGCAGGTACCGCGAGAGGTTGCCTTCGGGAGCGACATTGATGACGGCAGAGGCCAATTTAGGCTCCTTTCGCCTGCACCGGTCAGGCCCTACCCATACGGCGAAGGGCGTGGACGGTTGCGGCGTGTGTCATAGGCTGGTGCGGAAGGGATCATCACGTCCCGGAGAGCCGCCCCTCTCAGGCGACCGGCTGACCGGACGGCCCGCTAGTGCAATGCACCCGTCACACTGGCTCGGTGTAGATACCGGACCAATCCGGTCCTGTCAACACGCGCCCCCCAAACGGTCCTGCGACCCGATCAGGACTGCCTTGCGCTGCTGCCGAGCGCGGCGATCAGGGCCGCCATGTCGGCCGGGAGCGGCGTTTCGAATGAGAGCGCCTCGCCCGAGCGCGGGTGCCTGAACCCCAGGCGGGCAGCGTGAAGCGCTTGGCGCGGGAAATCGAGCAGAGTGTGCCTTGCCGGCTCGTCGAGGCCGCGCGCCGCGGCCGGAACCCGGCGCAGGTAGAGCGGGTCGCCGACCAGCGCATGACCGAGATGGGCCATATGCACCCGGATCTGGTGGGTACGACCCGTGGCGAGGCGGCACTCGAGCAGGCTTGCGGCACCGTGCCAGGCCCGGATCGTCCGGTAGTGGGTTTGCGCGGCCTTGCCGCCGCGGCCGACCACCGCCATCCGCTTGCGGTCGCGCGGATCCCGGCCGATCGCGGTGGCGATATTGCCGGCGATCGGGGACGGGACGCCCCAGCATAGGGCAAGATAGGACCGGTCGAGATCGCGGGCGGCGAAGCTCGCACTCAGGGCGACCAGGGCGGTTTCCGTCTTGGCGACAACCATCACCCCCGAGGTGTCCTTGTCGAGCCGGTGGACGATCCCCGGTCGGCGCTCGCCGCCGATGCCGGGCAGCGCGGCGCCGCAATGGGCGAGCAGGGCGTTGACCAGCGTGCCGTCCTCGTTGCCCGGCGCCGGATGCACGACGAGGCCGGCCGGCTTGTCGAGCACGATCAGGTCGGCGTCCTCGAAGAGGATGGTGAAGGGAATGGCCTGCGGGGAGGGACGGGCCGGTGCGGGGCGCGGCAGTTGGAGTGTGTAGCGTACGCCGGGGCGGACCGGCTCGGCAGGCTCGCGCAGCAGATCGCGGTCACGGTGGGCCAGGCCGGCGTCGATCAGCGACTTGACGCGGGTGCGCGAGACGGTGCCGATGCTGTCGGCGAGGAAGCGGTCCACTCGCCGGCCCGCATCGCCCGGGCCGGCCAGGACGCTGAACTGGTCGGTTCGGTCCGCTGCGTCCGACATCGCATTGGGATACTCCGGATCGACGCCGACGAGGAGGGCGCGAGGCGACGGAGACGAGCGGGGTCGGGCGGGGCTGGGAGCGGGGTACGTCGATGCGGGCGTTGAAGGTGCTGACGATTGTGATGGGCGTGCTGATCATCGTCGCCACGCTGGCGCTCGGCGTGCTGATCGCCCGGCGGCTCGGCGCATCCGGGGCGTCGTCCCATTTGGCTGCCGTGCTCGATGAACCGGCGGGAACGCGGATCGCCGGCATTGCGGCGCTGCAGGATCGCCTGGCGGTGCAGCTGCAGGGCGGAGGCCCGGATCGGGTGCTGCTGATCGACCCCCGCACAGGGGCCCGGATGGGCTCGATCGGGCTGGCCCGGTAGGCTCCCGGTTGAACTTGCTGCCGGGCTGGCCTAAGAACGCGCCTCTCGGCCGCGGTCCCGTTCGTCTAGAGGCCCAGGACACCGCCCTCTCACGGCGGCAACAGGGGTTCGAATCCCCTACGGGACGCCAGATCGGTTCAGGATCGAGACCAGCACCTCGACCGATTGTGACGACCCGCAGCGCTCTCTGTCAGAACCGGCTATGGCCGATTGGCGGGCCCAGTCGAGCCAGCAGGGCCTTCGCATTCACGTCCCCGAGCTCGATCGCACGGCGGTACCAGGTAGCGGCGGCTTCTCGGTCGGGCGAAATACCGTGACTGCCGATCTGAGCAAGGAACCTCGGGTCATACGTCATGCCCGCGGATACGGCAGCTTGCGCTGCCCCTGATCTGGCGGCGCGTTCAAACATCAGCCTTGCCCCACCGACATCTCCGTTTCCAAGCAACGCTTCGCCCCGTCCCAGCAACGTGGCGACTACTCCGGGCGGATCGGTCGGCGGTGCCGGACTGGGGGATGCCATCGCTGTAACCGGAGGGGCCTCATCCGTCGGCCTCGCCGGCGGGGAGACCAAATCGCGTGACCGTGGTGGGCTTACCTCGGACGCCCCGCTTTCGCCTTCCGCCGGCTTGGCCTCGACCTGCTGAGGCGTGACCGGCAAAAGCTCCGGTACTCGCAGGAGGCTCGCTGACCGGCCCGGGCGTGCTTGCATTGGAAAGGGCCGGCGTCGTGGGAGGCGCTGGCGGCGACGCGGCGGCCTGAGCTTGACCGGGTTCCGCATTTTGGTTGGCGCCGGTGTCATGGGCCGGTGCCGGAGCCGGAGTGACCGGGAGAGGATTTGCGGCAGGAAGCTCGACCGTTGCAATGGCAGTGCCTGCAGACACCACAGGCGACGGCGTCAATGGTGTCGACGACGCAGGCGGCTCGGTGTCGGCCGCCGCAGCCTCGGGTGCAGACACGAACCGGCTCCACAGGCTGGCAACGCCGGGCTTCACGGCGAGCTCCGCGACAGCCCTGGCCGGATTGAAGTGAAGCCAGGCACAAAGAGCAGTGGCCGATAGCGCCACCAGCAGAAGAGAAGTGGCGGCGATCCACCGTCGCGGTCGTGCGCGTCCTGCGACCGCGGAGTGCAAGGGAGCCCAGTCGAAGCTGAACACTTCCGCGCCCAGCACAGGGTCCGAGACCGCCGTCTCCGCCTCGGCAAGTCCTGATCCGGGCCCACTCAATGTTTCCCAAAGCCCGGAAAGGGCTGGATCGGAATGCCGGGCCTTGTCCAGATCCCGCCGGCGTTCCGCCAATGGCGTGGCCTGGTCCGGCAGCTCCAGGTGGGTCGCCATGTTGCGCAAGCCGAGACCGCCCTGCCGGGAAAGCAGATCCCACAGCTGCGGCCGGCCAGCCAAAACGACCTGCAAAGGCAGCGAGCCGGCGCGAGACGTCGAGGCGATCAGGCTTAGATAATTCACCGCCTGTGGCGTCAGCACATCGGCATCGTCGATCACCAGCGTCACCTGGCTCTCTCCGCCCTTCGGCTGGGTCAATGCGGCAAAAAACCGACCCACCCGATCCTTGTCGGCACCGGGACGGCTCGGTTGGATGACTTGGTCCACGATCGAACGCAGATCGAGCGGCGCTCGCCCAGGGCTGTTCACGTGTACAAGCCGAACGCCGTTACGCGCCAGTGACGGACCGACTTGGCGTAACAGCCATGTCTTGCCGCATCCCGCATTGCCGGTAACGGTTACGGCCCGTTGCCCAGACAGAACGGCATAGGCGAGATCGTGCTCTCGATCCCGAACGCCCGCATCACAATTCGGGAAAGCGCTCTCTTCATCTACCGGAAGTTGCGACTCGGGCATTGACAACCTTGCTCCGGCACCGGCCACCCGTCACATCCTGAACTTTTACCGATTGTTGAGACGCTTGCAAAGCGGCTTGGCTGCATAGGCGTCCATAGGCTGGACGAGACGAACGCTACGTTATAGCGTCCTAGTCCTCAGGTGCGGTTGGTCCCGCAGTCCTTCGTCCGGAAGCTTCGATGACACAGCTCCTTGGCTTGGTCGCGCTCGCAGCCCTGCTGGCCGTCCCGACCCTGGGGTGGGCAGCAGCTCCCATTGCCATCGTGGCTGCCGAGAACTTCTACGGCGATGTCGCCCGGCAGATCGGCGGCCCGGACGTGAAGGTCACGAGCATTCTCACCAATCCCGACCAGGACCCGCACCTGTTTGAGGCAAGCCCCTCGGTTGGACGTAACGTTTCGGCGGCCAAGATCGTCGTTTACAGCGGCCTCGGTTACGATCCTTGGATGGAGAAGCTGCTGGGCGCTGCTCGCAACCCCGAGCGTCAGGCCATCGTGGTTGCCGATCTCGCGGGCAAGAAATCCGGAGACAATCCGCACATCTGGTATGATCCGGCAACCATACTGGCGCTCGCCAACGCACTGTCGGATCGTTTGAGCCGCGCCGACCCGGCTCACGAAGCCGAATACCAGCTGCGCCTGGCGCGCTTTCAGCAGTCGATGCAACCGATCCAGAGCAGGATCGCAGCGTTGCGCGAACGCCTGGCCGGCACGCCCGCGACCGCGACGGAACCCGTCTTCGGCTACATGTTCGAGGCCCTCGGGATGCCGGTCCGGAACCAGTCCTTCCAGCTCGCAGTGACGAACAACACCGAGCCTAGCGCGTCCGATGTGGCGGCTTTCGAGAATGATTTGAGGACGCATCAAGTTCGCTTGCTGGTCTATAACAGCCAAGCCTCCGAGCCGGTTGCCGAGCGCATGGAACAGCTGGCCAAGGCGTCGCACGTCCCGGTGGTGGGTGCCACCGAGACCGAGCCGGCCGGAAAAAATTACCAGGAGTGGATGCTGAGCGAGCTTGATGCCGTCGAGCGGGCGCTGCCGAAGTAGATCCGTGAACGCGATCGAATTTCGCGACGTCCGCCTTGTTCTCGGCGGTCGCGTCATCCTCGCCGGTGTCAGCCTGGACATCGCCCCATGCGAGTTCGTCGGCGTGCTGGGACCGAACGGTGCCGGCAAGACGACCTTGATGCGCGCCGCCCTCGGACTAATGCCGACCGCCTGCGGCGCCATCCGCGTCCTCGGCCGGCCCGCTTCACGGGGCAACCCCGGTATCGGCTACATGCCGCAGATCCGGGGCGCCCTCGCGAGCCTGCGGCTGAGCGGGTGGGATTTTGTCGCCGGCGTGCTGGACGGCCACCGCATTGGCCTGCCGTTCCCGGGTAAGAAGGGCCGCGCCGAGGTCGATCGGGTACTCGATCTGGTGGGCGCGCGCGCGTTGGCCTCTCGCCCGCTCGCCGAAACATCGGGCGGGGAGCGGCAGCGTCTGCTGCTCGCGCAGGCACTGGTGGGCCGGCCGCAGCTGCTGCTGCTTGACGAGCCGCTGATCAGCCTCGATCCGCACCACCAGCGCGGTGTGGTGGAACTGGTGAAGTCGCTCCAGGTCGAACTTGGGATCGCAGTGCTGTTCAGCGCCCACGAGTTGAACCCGATACTGGGCGTGCTCGACCGCGTGCTCTACCTCGGTCGCGGGCAGGCGGCCCTCGGCACGGTCGACGAGGTGATTACCGGCCCCGTCCTGTCGCGGCTCTACGGGTCCGAGATCGACGTCGTCCGCCTCAAAGGCCGGATTTTCGTCATGTCAGGCAGCCAGGACGTGGAACGCGACAGGCATCGATACGACGACACGAGCACGCCTGGGGGATCGCCCGTGGAGGCGTATCGAACCCTTGTTTGATTATGGTTTCATGCAGAACGCCTTCGCGGCGGCAACGGTCGTCGCGATCGTCTCGGGCGTGGTGGGTTACTTCCTGGTGCTGCGCGGACAAACTTTCGCCGGCCACGCCCTGTCCCATGTCGGCTTCACCGGCGCGACGGGCGCGGTTCTCGTCGGAGCTACTCCTCTGGGGGGCATGGTGCTGGCAACCGTCGCTGCCGGCATAGGCATGGGGCTGATGAGCGAGCGGCTGGCGCAACGCGACGTAGCGATTGGCATGGTGCTCTCGCTCTCGCTTGGCTTCGGCCTCCTGTTCCTGCATTTTTTTACGGCTTTCGCGACGCAGGCGACGGCGCTGCTGTTCGGCAACGTGCTGGCCGTTGATGCCGGCACCGTCTGGGTGTTGCTGGCGCTCGGCGCGGTGAGCCTGGCGGCGCTTGCCGTCATCTCCCGCCCGCTGCTGTTCGCAAGCATCCAGCCCGAGTTGGCCGAAGCAAAAGGTGTCTCGCTCAGGCTCTATTCGGTGCTGTTCCTGGCCATCGTGGCCTTGGCGACCGCGGAATGCGCGCAGATCGTGGGCGTGCTGCTGGTCTTCACCCTGATGGTCGGCCCCGCGGCAGCGGCGCAACAGGTGACGAGTGGCGTCGGCAAGGGCGTCCTGCTCTCGGCGGCGCTCGCGCTCTTTGAGGCTTGGTTCGGCCTCACGCTTGCCTTCTACACCGATTGGCCATGCAGCTTCTGGATCACCGCGTTGAGCGCTGCGGTCTATCTGCTGGCCATCTTTCCTCGGCCGGCTTGGGGACGGCAAGCAGCTCCGCTACGCCGGGCCGCCAAGGACCGGTCGGGCGCCTCCGCAATTTCGCCTCGCGAGAACTGACAGGGGGCTCAGGCGCGGTGCGAGCAGGCGGCACATGTGCCGTCGAGCTCCACCATTGCGCGGGCGGGGCGGAAGCCTTCGCGCTGGGCGGCCTGCTCGAGCGCCACTGAGACAGCACGATCCTCGATCTCGGCCACCGTGCCGCATTTCCGGCAAATCAAGAACTGCACCGGGTGGTCATGATGTCCGGCCTCAGTGCAGGGAATAAACGCGTTCAGGCGCTCGACCTTGTGGATCAGCCGCTGCTCCATCAGGAAAGTCGAGTGCGCGATAGATCGTCGGCGGCGCGGCACTCTTGCGGCTCTCCTTGAGGCGATCCAGGAGCTGATACGCCGTCGAGGGGCTATCAGCCTCCAGGATCAGGGCCAGGACGGACCGACGGAGCTCGGTGAGCTGGGCGCCCTGCCGCAAGCAAGCCTGCGCCGCCGTCTTCAATTGAGCCTCAACGGCTCGACGCTTTCTGTGGTTCATCGCTCGATCACGGCTCAGCATCCACGCAGCTACAATATATCATACTGCGAAGTTGCCACCGAATCTTCTCGGCGGCGCCGACACTTCGACCAATAATCCCGGCCTTGTCGACATTGCGGCACGACCGCCCGGTGGCCATGATACCGACCTGACGCCCGGCTATCCCTGGGCAATTCGGAACGGGAGTGATCCGCATGCCTGACACGCAGGTGTCGACCGCCGGGGTCGATGCCGTGGCAAGCAAAATCTATGACGCCATCATCATCGGCGCGGGCATCGCCGGCATGTATCAACTTTACCGGCTGCGGGAGCTCGGCCTGTCCGTCCGGGTGTTCGAAACCGGCAGCGGCGTGGGCGGCACCTGGTACTGGAACCGCTACCCCGGCGCGCGCTTCGATTCCGAGAGCTACACCTACGCCTATTCCTTCTCGGAAGAGTTGCTGCAGGAGTGGGACTGGAGCGAGCATTTCGCCGCCCAGGCTGAGACGCTGCGCTACCTGAACCACGTTGCCGACCGGTTCGATCTGCGAGGCGACATCCAGTTCGACAGCCGGGTCGCTTCCGCCGCCTTCGACGAAGCCGCGCGTCGCTGGGAGGTGACGCTGGACAACGGCGAGCAATTCTCCGCACGCTTCCTGATCACCGCCGTCGGACCGCTGTCCGCCTATACGCTGCCTCGCATCCCGGGTGTAGCCGGCTTCCGCGGCCAGTCCTTCCACACCTACCGGTGGCCGCACGAGCCGGTGGACTTCGCAGGCAAGCGCGTGGCCGTGATCGGCACCGGCGCGACCGGCGTGCAGGTCATCCAGACCATCGCGCCGCTGGTCGGACAGCTGACCGTCTTCCAGCGCACGCCCAATTGGTGCACGCCTCTGCACAACCGCAAGATCACCGACGACGAGCAGCGCAAGATCAAGGCCGGCTACCCGGCAATGTTCGAGCTGCTGCGGCAGACGCCGGGCTGTTACATCCACAACACCGACCCGCGTGGCACCTTCGAGGTGACGGAGGAGGAGCGCGAGGCGTTCTGGGAGAAGCTGTATAGTGAACCCGGCTTCGGCATCTGGATGGCGAATTTCCGTGATGTCCTGACCGACCCGAAGGCCAATGCCCTGTTCAGCGACTTCGTCGCCCGCAAGATCCGCCAGCGGGTGAAGGACCCCGCGACGGCGGAGATGCTGATCCCCAAATGTCATGGCTTCGGCACCCGCCGCGTGCCGCAGGAGACCGGCTACTACGAGGCTTTCAACCTGCCGCATGTCCGGCTGGTGGACACACGGAAGACGCCGATCGAGCGGATCACCGAGACGGGCATCCGGACCAGCGGTGCCGACTACGAGTTCGACACGATCATCTACGCGACCGGCTTCGACGCCATCACCGGCGCCTTTGACCGGATCGAGTTCCGCGGCACCGACGGCCGGCGACTTACGGACCATTGGGTGGATGGTCCAAAAACCTATCTCGGCCTGATGTCGGCCGGCTTTCCCAACATGCTGACCATCGTCGGGCCGCACAACGCCTCGACGCGGTGCAACATCCCGCGCTGCATCGAGCAGAACGTGGACTGGGTGACAGACCTGATGCGCGTCGCGCGCGACCGTTGCATCACCCGGTTCGAGGCAACGCCGGAGGCCGAGGCCGAGTGGTCCCGGCATGTCGAGGAGCTGGCGGACGGGATGCTCTACACCCAAGTCGATTCCTGGGCGACCGGCATCAACTCGAATGTTGATGGGCACAACGTGCGGCGCATCCTGCAATACCAGGGTGGCGCGCCGGCATATCGGGAACGCTGCGACGAAGTCGCGTCCAACGCCTATGCAGGGATGGTGCTAAGCTAGGGCGCGTAAGTGTCATGACCAAGCAGGAGGAACACGATGACCCAAGTGAGCGCGACCGAGGACGTACCGCTTGCTGCCGATGCGGTGTGGAGTGTGATCGGCGGCTTTTCGGCGATACGCAAATGGGCGGTGCTGGTGCAAAGCGAGAGCACCGAGGAGACGCCGCAGGGCAAGATACGCAGCCTGACCATGCCGGATGGCCGTGTGGTGCGCGAGCTGCTGGTCGAACAGGATACGCATTCCTACACGTATTCTCTCGACCGGCCGGATATGACGGAATATCTCTCCACCGTCAGTGTCGTCCCGACTGGCGACACCAGCTCCCGCATCGAGCTGCGGATACAGTTCGTTCCGACCGACGAAGGCGCGACCGCGGAGCTGAGCGAACGTTTGCCGCGCAACCTTCGAGGCAACATCAAGGCGATGAAGAAGGCTCTCGGGCTGCCGACGTAGCCAGCATGGCCTTCAAGGATGACCGTCACCATCTGACCAACTCGGGGCCAAGCCGATCGCAGTGTCTCAGCCGGAAATACCCAGGCCGAGACGCCGATCGGCGAGCACGCAGGTAACGAGCTCGCGGGCGCTTCTCATGCGGCACCGACTGCTTTGCTTGCGACCAAGCGGTCGATCTCGGCCTGCTCATAGCCCAGTTCGCGCAGCACCTCGCCGGTGTGTTCGCCCAACCGTGGCGCATGGCGGCGGATCCCGGCTGGGCTGGCGGAGAAGCGCGCAGGCGGGCGAGCCTGACGGATCTTGCCCTCGGTGGGATGGTCAAGCTCCGGAAACAGTTCCACGTCCTTCAAATGCGGTTGCTCGCTGATCTCGCTCAGCTTTGCAAAAGCCGTGTGCGGCACGTCGATCCGCAGCAGCAACTCCTCCCATTGCGCTGTGGTGCGGTTCGGCGCGATGTCGCGCATCCGGTCATAGATCTTGTCGATATTGCGCGCCCGCAACACCGGGTCCCGCACCGAGAACTCCTCGATGCATTCGGGATGTCCCACGGCCTCGAAGAAGGCGCACCAGTTGTCGCCCGAATAGGGCAGCATAGTCAGCCATCCGTCCTTGGTCCGCACCGGCCGCCGCGCCTTCATCCGCTTGTAGCCCGAGGGTCCGATGGGTGGGACGAAGGCATGGCCGCCGAACATCTCGATGCTGTTGAACGCGGCGAGCGTCTCCAGCATCGGCACCTCCACCATCTGACCCTCGCCCGTGCGCTCGCGGTGCAGTAGGGCGGCCGTCACGGCGGAGGTCAGCGCCATGCCGCAGATCTTGTCGCCGATGAGGCTCGGAACGAAAGCGGGCTCCTCGTCCGTGCCCATCGCGGAGGCGAAGCCCGACGCCGCCTGGATGATCTCGTCGAAGGCCGGTCGAGCGCGCCAGGGGCCGTCCTGACCGAAGCCGGTGGCCACCGCGTAGATGATCTTCGGATTGAGCGCCGTACAGGCTTCGTAGCTGAAGCCGAGCCGGGCCAGGCCGGCAGGGCGGATATTGCTCACGAGCGCGTCTGCGCCCGGGATCAGGCGGCGCAGCACCGCCTTGCCATCGGGGTGCTTCAGGTCCAAGGCGATGCTCCGCTTATTGCGGTTCGCCGCCATGAACTGGCCGCTCATGCCGCGATTGCGGAACTGGCCGGAAGTGCGCCACGTGTCGCCTGTCAGGCTTTCCACCTTGACCACCTCGGCTCCCCAGTCGCCGAGAGTTTGCGTGCCGAACGGACCGAACAGAACGGTCGTCAGATCGAGAACGCGGAGGCCTTGGAGCGGCCCCTGGGACTTGGTCATCGCAATTCCATCCTTGGTCGAACTTGCGCCAGGATAGGGAATAGGGCGGCAGTGAGGGAGATGGGCGGAGATGAACGCAAGCGGATTCAGAGCGGCTGGATACTCATGGCGTCTTCACTGCGGCCCGGCGGCCATCGAGCAAGGCCTGAGGGGAGCGGTGGACCGGGCGGGCGCGAAGCGCGCCTTCGTGGTCTGCTCCCCCTCGGTCAACCGCCGCACCGACATTGTCCGTCGCATCGAAGCCGTCCTCGGCGACCGCTATGCCGGCGTCTACGATGACATAGAAAAAGACTTCGACCTACGTTTCGGTCTGCGCGGCCAAGCAAGCCGCGACCGAGGCCGCTGCCGACCTGCTGATCGCGGTCGGCGGCGGCAGCGTCATCGTCGCGACTCGCGCGGTCGCGATCTTCATGGCCGAAGCGGGCGATCCGTTCCAGATCATGACCCAGTATCCGGACGGCAAGCCGGCCTACAGCCCGCGGCTCCTTGCGACGAAGCCGCCGATCGTCAACATCCCGACGACGCCGAACAGCGCGGTGAACCGCGCCGGCACGGGCCTGAAGAACCCCGACCTCGATCACCGCATGGAGTATTTTGATCCCGAAGACTCGTCCGCAGGCGATCATCCTCGATGAGGAGGCGTTGCTCAGCGCGCCGCCGGACCTGATCAGCTCCACTGCGACGACAGTGTTTGCGGGCCTGGTCGGCGCGATGGCGGAACTCGACATCAATCCGCTCGCGGAGGGCGACCGGAACCAAGCATTCCGTCTGGCGCACCGTGCCTATCCGAGGCTGGTGGATGAGCTCGACAACCCATCCCTTCGCATCGACCTCTGTATCGCGGCGCTCCTGCAGAACCGTGCGGAGGACGATGGGTTCCGCCGCTTCCGGGACGGCGCGTTTTCCGGCAACTACGCGGTCTCGACGGCGCTTCACGTGCGCTATCCGCATATCGGGCAGGGCGAGGCGACCGCGGTCGTCCACGCCGCGAAGATGAGGCTTTCCGAAACGGTCGATGCGCGATCGGCGCGGCAGGTCGCAGCGGCGCTCGAGGTCTGGCGCGACGGGATGGACGGACGACAAGCCGCGCTCGTCGTGGCCGATACGCTCGAGGCTCTCTACGGCCGCATTGGCATGCCGGTGCGACTGCGCCAGCTTGGTATCCCGCGAGAGGATTTTGACAGCATCGCCGGCGAGACGGTGAAGAACTTCAACGCCAATGCGAGCGTCCGCTCGCCGGATGATCAGGTCGCGGATGCGATGCGGCTGCTCGACGCCGCTTATTGATGTCCCAGCAACCTTGGGCGGTACGCCGGCGCACGTGAGGGGTAGTATCCGCTTGCACGCGCCGTTCGGCTCCTGCGCATGCCGATGGTCGCGAGTTCGTTCAATCCCCTGCTTCGGCTACCGGCTGGGCCCGACGGGGTTGATGCTTGAGGCGCGCCATGGCTTCCTGGACGTGCCGGCTGAAAACGTATTCGGGCGGGCGCTGGTTATCGAGCGGGATCTCGGGCGCCATTGGTCCCTCGGTGCGGATGCCGCGGGCCACCTGCGCCACCGCCTTCCACGGTTTGCGGATCGTCTCCGTTACCGCTGTCGCCTCGTAGCCGCTATGGACCATGCAATCGGCGCATTTCTCGTAGTTGCCGGTGCCGTAGCGGTCCCACTCCGTGGTTTCCATCAGCTCCCTGAATGTCTTCGCGTAGCCTTCGCCAAGCAGATAACAGGGACGCTGCCAGCCGAAATAGGTCCGCGTCGGATTGCCCCACGGCGTGCAGTGGAAGGTCTGGTTGCCGGCCAGGAAGTCGAGGAACATGGATGACTGGTTGAATGCCCACCGCCGCTTGCCGGGCCGTCGCCGCTCGCGCGCGAAGATGCCGCGGAACAGCTCCTTGGTGGCGCGCCGGTTGAGGAAGTGCTGCTGGTCGGGCGCCCGCTCGTAGGCGTAGCCGGGCGAGACGCTGATCCCGTCGATGCCGCGCGCCATCACGTCGTCGAAGAACGCAGCCACCTTGTCGGGCTCGGCGTTGTTGAACAGCGTGGCGTTGATCACGGTGCGGAAGCCCGCCTGCTTGGCCGCGGCGATGGCTGCCACCGCGCGGTCATACACCCCCTCCTGACAGACCGAGGCGTCGTGCTCCTCGCGCCCGCCATCTAGGTGGACCGACCAGGTGAAGTACGGCCCCGGCTTGAACAGGTGCATCTTCTTCTGCAGCAGCAGCGCATTGGTGCAGACGATCACGAACTTCTTGCGGGCGATCACGCCCTCGACGACCTGCTCGATCTCGCGGTGCAGCAGCGGCTCGCCGCCGGCGATCACCACCACCGGTGCGCCGCACTCGTCCACCGCCTCCAGGCACTCGGCGACCGACAGGCGCTGGTTCAGGATTTCGGGCGGATAGTCGATCTTGCCGCATCCCGCGCAGGCAAGGTTGCAGCGGAACAGCGGCTCGAGCATCAGCACCAGCGGATAGCGCTTGCGCCCGCTGAGATGCTGCTTGACCACATAGGCGCCCACCCGGAGCGCCTGGTTCAACGGTACGGCCATTCTAGTCCCTCACGCATCGGCAAGTTCGGCCGGGAAGCGAAAGCGCACGTCTTCCGCCACCCCGGCCAGGGTGGAAACACTGACGTCACCGAAGCGCCGCAAGCCGTCGATGACGCCCTGGACCAGGGTCTCGGGCGCCGAGGCGCCGGCGGTCAGCCCGACGGCGGCAATCCCCTCGAACCATTCCGGGCGCAGGTGGCTCGGCATCGTCGATCAGGTGGCTTGGCCGGCCAAGCTCGGCGCCGATCTCGCGCAGTCGGTTGGAGTTCGAGCTGTTGCACGACCCGACCACCAGGATGAGGTCGACGAGTGCGGCAAGGTCGCGCACCGCTTGCTGCCGGTTCTGCGTCGCATAGCAGATGTCGCGCACGTCGGGCCCGATGATGCCAGGGAAGCGCTGCTGCAACGCCGCGATGATGCCCCGCGTGTCGTCCACCGAGAGGGTGGTCTGGGTGATGTAGGCGAGCTTGGCCGGGTCGCTGACCTCCAGGGTCGCCACGTCCGCCACCGTCTGCACGAGATGCACGCGGCCCGGCACCTGACCGATCGTGCCCTCGACCTCGGCATGTCCCGCATGGCCGACCAGTACGATCTCGCGACCCTGGCCGGCGTACCGGCGGCCTTCGTTGTGCACCTTGGCGACCAGCGGGCAGGTGGCGTCGATGACCGGCAGGCGGCGGGCCGCTGCCGCTTCCTCGACCCGCTTGGCGACCCCGTGGGCGCTGAACACGGTCATCGCACCCGGCGGGATCTCATGCAGGTCGTCGACAAACACCGCCCCGCGCGTCCGCAGGTCCTCGACGACGTGCCGGTTGTGGACGATCTCATGCCGGACATAGATCGGCGGCCCATACTTTCGCAGGGCGCGCTCGACGATTTCGATGGCCCGCTCGACACCGGCGCAGAAACCCCGGGGCTGGGCCAAGACAACGCGCATCACGGCTCCCTCGACAGCACCGCAGACGGGCGGCGAGTGCTGATATGGCATCGGCCGGGCCGACACGACCCACGCGGGCTGGGCAGGTCACACGAGCGTCAGCCGCTGTGGCTTTGGTGCAACAGGCGTCTGGCGGGACATCGAGCTCACCACCATTTCCGCTCCAGAGGCGTCTGTTCGCCCTATCTCTATCGATCGAGGGTCGTCATCGATTTCGTCGGCTGCCTGCTCGAGGATACGTCTTCCGTGACCACCGATCTTGCTGTCGCCCTGTCGCGTGTGGCCGAAACGGTCGAGGGCTGTCTCGGGTCGCTGCTGCCGGAGGTCGTTGGACCGGAGGCGCGGTTGGTCGAGGCGATGCGCTATGCCGCGCTGGGCGGCGGCAAGCGACATTCGGTCGTTCCTGGTCATGGAGAGTGCGGCGCTGTTCGCGGTCTCCGAGACCTGCGCCGCCCGGGTGGCCGCCTCCGTCGAGATGCTGCACGCCTATTCGTTGGTCCACGACGATCTGCCGGCCATGGACGACGACGATCTGCGGCGCGGCAAGCCCTCACACCCACCGGGCATTCGACGAAGCGACCGCCATCCTGGCCGGCGACGCCCTGCAGGCGCGTGCCTTCGAGGTGCTGGCCGAGCCCGACACGCACGCCGATCCGCAGGCGCGCTGCGAGCTGGTCGCTCGCCCTGGGTGCCGCATCCGGCGCGCGCGGCATGGCGGGCGGTCAGATGATCGACATGCTGGCGGAGGGACGCAGCCTGACCGCCGCCGAGATTACCCGCCTGCAGGCGCTGAAGACCGGGCGGCTGATCCAGTACAGCGCCGAGGCCGGCGGCATCCTCGGCCGTGCGCCGACCATGCAGCGGCATATGCTGGCTGCCTACGGACGCGATCTCGGTGCCGCCTTCCAGATCGCCGACGACCTGCTCGATGCTGAGGGGCACCACGGCGGAGACCGGCAAGACCGCCGGCAAGGACGCAGCCGGCCGGCAAGGCGACGCTGGTCGCGATGCTCGGCCCCGAGCGCGCCCGCGCGCAAGCCGCCATGCTGGCGCGGCAGGCGGCCGGGCATCTCGACAGCTTCGGCCCGCCGCGCCGCCTGTTGCAGGCGCTCGCCGCTTACGTCGTGGAGCGCCGGAGCTGACCCGCCGCATGCTAACCCCAGAGAGAGCGATCCCATGAGTCGCGTCGAGCACGCCGTTGCTGGACCGGGTTCGGGTTCCGGCGGATCTGCGCAATTTCTCGGCCGAGCAGTTGCGGCAGTTGGCCGACGAGTTGCGGGCGGAGACGATCGACGCGGTGTCGGTGACCGGCGGCCATCTCGGCGCCGGCGCTCGGGGTGGTCGAGCTGACGGTGGCGCTCCACGCGGTGTTCGACACGCCGTCGGACCGGCTGATCTGGGACGTCGGCCACCAGGCCTACCCGCACAAGATCCTGACCGGCCGGCGCGACCGCATCCGCACCCTGCGCCAGGGCGGCGGCCTGTCGGGCTTCACCCGCCGCAGCGAGAGCGAATACGACCCGTTCGGCGCGGCGCACTCCTCGACCTCGATCTCGGCCGGGCTCGGCATGGCGGTGGCGCGCGACCTGTAGGGCGAAACCCGAGCAGAACGTCATCTGCGTCATCGGCGACGGGGCGATGAGCGCCGGCATGGCGTATGAGGCGATGAACAACGCCGGCGCGCTGCACTCGCGGCTGATCGTCATCCTCAACGACAACGACATGTCGATCGCGCCGCCGGTGGGCGCGATGAGCGCCTATCTGTCGCGGCTGATGTCGTCGCGGAGCTTCCTCTCGCTCGCGCGAGCTGGCGGCGCGGATGGCCAAGCGCTTCCCGCAA
Source organism: uncultured Alphaproteobacteria bacterium (assembly GCA_963719345.1). Classification (GTDB taxonomy): domain Bacteria; phylum Pseudomonadota; class Alphaproteobacteria; order Acetobacterales; family Acetobacteraceae; genus CAVRCA01. The sequence continues at coordinate 598,438 of CAVRCA010000001.1, read as the reverse complement.
GGGTCATCGAGCGCACGGCGCGGCGGGCGGAGGAGTATGCCCGCGGCATCCTGACCGGCGGCACCTTGTTCGAGGAGCTGGGGTTCTACTACGTCGGGCCGATCGACGGCCACAACCTCGACCACCTGCTGCCGGTGCTGCGCAACGTGCGCGAGGCGGAGGAGAGCGGGCCGATCCTGCTGCACGCGATCACCCAGAAGGGCAAGGGCTACGCGCCGGCCGAGGCAGCGGCCGACAAGCTGCACGCGGTGGCCAAGTTCAACGTCGTCACCGGCGAGCAGGCGAAGGCGCCGCCCGGGCCGCCGACCTACACGAAGGTGTTCGCCGACGCGCTGATCGACCTCGCCGAGCGCGATCCGGCGATCGTGGCGATCACCGCGGCGATGCCGTCGGGCACCGGGCTCGACCGCTTCGCCAAGCGGTTCCCGGAGCGCTGCTTCGACGTCGGCATCGCCGAGCAGCACGCGGTGACGTTCGCCGCCGGCATGGCGACCGAGGGGCTGAAGCCGTTCTGCGCGATCTACTCGACGTTCCTGCAGCGCGCCTACGACCAGGTGGTGCACGACGTGGCGATCCAGTCGCTGCCGGTGCGCTTCGCGATGGACCGGGCGGGGCTGGTGGGCGCGGACGGGGCGACGCATGCCGGCAGCTTCGACCTCGCCTATCTCGGCTGCCTGCCGGGGATGGTGCTGATGGCGCCGTCCGACGAGGCGGAGCTGGTGCACATGGTGGCGACGGCGGCGTCGATCGACGACCGGCCGAGCGCGGTGCGCTACCCGCGCGGCGAGGGCACGGGGGTGGCGCTGCCGGCGGTGCCGGAGATGTTGCCGCTCGGGCGCGGGCGGGTGCTGCGCGAGGGCAGCGCGGTGGCGATCCTCTCGCTCGGCACGCGGCTCGCCGATGCGCTGAAGGCGGCCGACGAGCTGGCGGCGCGCGGGCTGCCGGCGACGGTGGCCGACGCGCGCTTCGCCAAGCCGCTGGACGCGGCGCTGATCGAGCAGCTGGCGCGCCACCACGAGGTGCTGATCACCATCGAGGAGGGCGCGGTCGGCGGTTTCGGCGGCGGCGGTGCTGCAGCACCTGGCCTGGCGCGGGCTGCTGGACGGCGGCCTGAAGTTCCGGCCGATGGCGCTGCCCGACCGCTTCCTCGACCACGACAGCCAGCCCCAGCCAGCTCGCCGACGCCGGCCTCACCGCACAGCGACATCGTCGCCACCGCCCTCGCCGCACTCGGGGTCGGTCGATCGGCAGCCGAAAGTCGTCACCGGCCGATGAGGCCACCGTGACGAGCAGGCGCGGGTTGCTGGCGTCATGCCTGGCCGGGCGCCTGGCGCTGGCGCAGCGCGCGATCGGGTCATGCCGCAGACGGGCGGCCCGAGCGCGCCGATCAGCCACATTGCAGACGCTCTGCTGGCCATCATGAAGGCGGGCGACGCGACCGCCGTTCCCGCATCGCTTCAGCGCTGCTGCTGCCGGTGGTCGACCGGGTGTTCGACCTGCCGGGCATCCTGCAGGCCTCGGTCGGGCCGCGCTGGTCGAGCTTCTCGCCGGGCGAGCAGGCCCAGTTGCTCGAGCGTGTTCCGCCGTTTCACCGTCGCCACCTACGTCGCCAACTTCGACAGCTTCGGCGGCGAGCGCTTCGAGATCCTTCCGGCGCACGCGCCGTCGGGCAGCGACCAGGTGGTGCAGACCCAGATCGTGCGCCGGGAACCGGCAGCCCGGTCCGGATCGACTACGTGATGCGCCCGGACGACGCCGGCGGCTGGCGCATCGTGGACGTCCTGCTCGACGGCTCGATCAGCCGGGTGGCGGTGCAGCGGTCGGATTTCCGCTCGCTGCTCGGCAATGGCGGCGCGGCGGGCGCTGATCGCCGGCCTGCGGCAGAAGGTCGGCCGATCTGTCCGGCGGGACGCTGGCCAAGCCATGACCCTGCTGGCAGGTTTCGTTGGCGTTCCTGGCTTGTGCGGGCGCTGCTGTTCACCTTGGCCGGCTGGTTGGCCGCCCTGCGGTTCGTGCCGGCGCTCCCGGCCGCGCCGGTCCTGTGGCGCCGCCCGGTCACGGTGCTCAAGCCGCTGCACGGCGACGAGCCGCTGCTGGAGGAGGCGCTCGCCTCGCTCTGCGACCAGCGACTATCCCGGCTTCCAGCTCGTGTTCGGCGTGCAGGATCCGGCCGACCCGGCGCTCGCGGTCGTCGCGCGGCTGCGCGCGCGCTTTCCCGGACCGCGACATCGACCGTGGTGGTCGATCCCGCCGCAGCACGGGCCAACCGCAAGGTCGCCAACCTGATCAACATGCTGCCGGCGCGCCCGGCACGATGTGCTGGTGATCGCCGACAGCGACGTGCATGTCCGCGCCCGACTATCTCGACGCTGGTCGCGGCCCTGGCGCGGCCGGGCACCGGGCTGGTGACCACGCTCTACACCGGCCTGCCCGCCAACGCGGCCTGGCCGGCGCGGCTGGGCGCCACGCAGATCAGTCACACCTTCTTGCCCGGCGCGCTGCTGGCCGCGGCGCTGGGGCGGCAGGACTGCCTGGGCGCGACCATGGCGTTGCGCCGCGAGACCTTGGAGCGGATCGGCGGCTTGCGGCGCTCGTCGACCACCTGGCCGACGACGACGTGCTCGGCCGCTGGTGCGGGCAGCCGGGCTGGCGGTCGGCTCGCCGGCACGTTCCCGCCACCACGGTGCCGGAGACGACGCCTGCGGGCGCTCTTCCGGCATGAGCTGCGCTGGGCGCGCACCATCCGGGCGCTGGAGCCGCTGGGCTTCGCGGTCTCGGCGCTGCAGTACCCGCTGCTCTGGGCGGCGCTGGCGGTGGTGCTGCTCCGGCGGCGCGGCATGGGCGCTGGCGCTGTTCGCGCTGGCCTGGGCCTCCGCGCCGCGCGCCGCGCGCGGCATCGACCGCGCGCTCGGGCTTGCGATCGCGCGGCGCCGGTCTGGCTTCTGCCGCTGCGCGACCTCATGTCGGTGGCCGTGATGGTGGCCAGCTTCTTGGCGGCCGGGTGGAGTGGCGGGGCCACGTCGCTGGCGTCGCCGATGACGGCCGGCGGCAGCCCGGCGTGGCCGCGCGCCTGCTCCATTTCCCATGAGCGAGGGAATTGACGCGTATGATGAAGACCCTGTTCCTGCATCCGCCCTCGTTCGACGGCTTCGACGGCGGCGCCGGCTCGCGCTACCAGGCGAGGCGCGAGATCCGCTCCTTCTGGTATCCGACCTGGCTCGCCCAGCCGGCCGCGCTGGTGCCCGGCAGCAAGCTGATCGACGCGCCGCCGGCGCGGCATCGGGCTGGACACGGTGACCGGCACAGGCGCGCGACTTCGAGCTGTGCGTGATCCACACCTCGACGCCCTCGTTCGCCTCCGACGTGCAGGTGGCGCAGGCGCTGAAGGATGCCAACCCGGCGCTGCAGATCGGCTTCGTCGGCGCCAAGGTGGCGGTGCAGCCGGAGGAGAGCCTGCGACAGGGCGCGCCGATCGACTTCGTGGCGCGCAACGAGTTCGACTTCACCATCAAGGAGGTCGCCGAAGGCCGCGACTTGTCGGCGATCGACGGCATCTCCTGGCGCGACCCGGACGGCGCGCATCGTCCACAACCCGGATCGCGCGATCCTCGAGGACATGGACCAGCTGCCGTTCGTGACCGAGGTGTACAAGCGCGACCTGCGCGATCGAGGACTATTTCATCGGCTACCTGCTGCATCCGTACGTCTCGCTCTACACCGGCCGCGGCTGCAAATCGCGCTGCACGTTCTGCCTGTGGCCGCAGACGGTCGGCGGCCACCGCTACCGGGTGCGCTCGCCCGGCGCATGTCGCCGAGGAGATCCGCGCTGGCCAGCAGCCTATTCCCGCAGGTCCGGGAGATTCTTCTTCGACGACGACACCTTCACCGACAACCTGCCGCGCGCCGAGGCGATCGCCCGCGAGCTCGGCAAGCTCGGCGTCACCTGGTCGCTGCAACGCCAAGGCGAACGTGCCGCGCGAGACGCTGAAGGTGCTGAAGGACAACGGGCTGCGGCTGCTGCTGGTCGGCTACGAGAGCGGCAACCAGCAGATCCTGCACAACATCAAGAAGGGCATGCGGATCGAGGTCGCGAAGCAGTTCACCAAGGACTGCCACGAGCTCGGCATCAAGATCCACGGCACCTTCATCCTCGGCCTGCCCGGCGAGACCCAGCGAGACCATCGAGGAGACCATCCGCTTCGCCGCGCGAGATCAACCCGCACACCATGCAGGTCTCGCTGGCGGCGCCGTATCCCGGCACGTTCCTGCATCGACCAGGCGGTGGAGAACGGCTGGCTGGACGCGGAGCACGCGGAGCTGGTCGACGACCACGGCATCCAGATCGCGCCGCTGCACTACCCGCATCTGTCGCACACCGAGATCTTCGACAGCGTGGAGACGTTCTACAAGCGGTTCTATTTCCGCGCGCCGAAGATCGCCTCCATCGTCGGCGAGATGGTGCGCAGCCCGCAGATGATGAAGCGCCGGCTGCGCGAAGGCGTCGAGTTCTTCCAGTTCCTGCGCGAGCGGCACAAGGCCGCCTGACGGCCGGAGCGCGCCCTGCCTGAAGCGCGTCGCCTACTTGAAGCGCGTCATCCTCACGGCCGACGATTTCGGGCTGTCCGAGGCGGTCAACGAGGCGGTGGAGCGGGCGCATCGGGACGGCGTGCTGACCAGCGCCAGCCTGATGGTCGCCGGCCCGGCGGCCGCCGACGCGGTGCGGCGGGCGCGGCGGCTGCCGGCGCTGCGGGTCGGGCTGCATCTGGTGGTGGTCGAGGGTCCGGCGGTGCTGCCGCGGCAGATCCCGGACATCTTGCTCCGAGCGCTTCCCCTACCGTCAAGTCCAGGCATGACGTGATTGAGGCACGGGGCAGTTCCCCTCCGACCAGTTCGCGCCTCGGCCTTCGCTACGCCTTCCGCCCCGCCGCTCGCCGCCAGCTCGCCGCCGAAATCCGCGGCGCAGTTCGCGGCCTTCGCCGCCACCGGCCTGCCGCTCGACCACGCCGACGCCCACAAGCACATGCATCTCCATCCGACCGTCGGCCGGCTGCTGATCGACATCGGCCGCGAGCACGGGCTGCGCGCGATCCGCGTGCCGGCCGAGCCGCCCGGCGTGCTGGCGCGCCTGCGGCGCACCGGTCGCGCCTCGGCGCGCGCGCGCTGCACGCCTGGAGCGCGAGTGCTGCGGCGGCAGGCGAGGCGGGCCGGGCTGCTGACCAACGATCATGCGTTCGGCATCGCCTGGAGCGGGCACATGACCGCCAGCGGCTGCTGCGCCTTGCGCCGCCACCTGCCCGAGGGGGTGAGCGAGATCTACTTCCACCCGGCGGTCCGCCGCGATCCGATGCTGGTGGAACTGATGCCGGAATACGAGCATGAGGCGGAACTCGCCGCCCTGCTCGATTCCCGCGTCCCGGCGACCCTTGCCGCGTCTGGCGCGAGCATGACCGATTTCAGCCAGGAGGTTGGCCGATGCCCCCGATCAAGCGGATCAAGCAATATCACGACCTGAGCGACCCGCAGGCGCAGCCCCGCTACACCGGGATCTCCACCTTCTTCCGTACGCCGTACACGCAGGACCTGTCGGAGGTCGATATCGGCATCATCGGCGTGCCGTTCGACGGCGGCGTGACTAACCGCTCCGGGGCGCGGCACGGTCCCCGCGCGGTGCGCGACCAGTCGAGCATGCTGCGGCGGATGAACGGCGCCACCGGGGTGCGGCCGTTCGAGAGCGCCCGGGTGCGCGACCTCGGCGACGCCTGGATCGAGCGGCCGTTCGAGCTGACAGAGGCGCTCGACGAGATCACCGCCTTCTACGCCACGGTGAGTGCGGCCGGCGTGGTGCCGCTCTCGGTCGGCGGCGATCACGCCATCACCTTCCCGATCATGCGGGGGCTTGGCGCCGGGCGGACGCTCGGCATGATCCATATCGACGCCCACGCCGACACCGGCGACGACTACATGGGATCGAGGCTGCACCACGGCGCGCCGTTCCGCCGCGCCGCCGAGGCCGGACTGCTTGACCCGAACCGGGTGATCCAGATCGGCTTGCGCGGCACCACCAACGATCCCGCGCTGTGGTCATTCAGCACCGAAAGCGGCATGCGGGTCATCAGCATGGACGAGTTCGACGACAAGGGCTGGCGCTATGCCGTCGAGGAGGCGAGGCGGGTGGTGGGCGGCGGCCCCACTTACCTGTCGTTCGACATCGACAGCCTCGACCCGTCGGAGGCGCCCGGCACCGGGACGCCGGAGGCCGGCGGCATCCGCACGATCGAGGCGCTCCGCATGCTGCGCGGTCTTCGCGGCATCGACTTCGTGGCCGGCGATCTGGTCGAGGTGGCGCCCTCATTCGACCCTGGCACGCTCACCGCCTTCAATGGCGCCTCGGTGCTGTTCGAGATTCTTTGTCTCTTGGCCGAGGCAAGGCAGCGGCAGGGCCGGACGGGCTGAGGATTACTCGGCCGCGAACGTCATTGTTTCGGAGCGAGCCACCTCTCCGCTGCTCAGCCGCCCCCGCCATGCGACCGCAGCACCGCCAATCCCCGCCCAAGGTCGGCGATCAAATCGTCCGGATCCTCCAGGCCCACATGGATGCGCATCATCGCCCCGGCGAAGCCTGGGCCGCCGGCCGTGCGGGTGACATAGCCGGTGGTCGGCAGCGCCAGACTTTCGTAGCCGCCCCATGAGGCGCCGATGCCGAACAGCTGCAGCGAATCAACCATCGCCTGCGTCGCTTCGGGGGAAAACTGCGGGCGGAACACCACGCCGAACAGGCTGCTCGCTCCCGAAAAATCGCGCGCCCAGAGCGCGTGGCCGGGCGCGCCGGGCAGGGCGGGGTGCAGCACCTGGGCGATCTCGGGCTGCTCGGCGAGCCAGCGTGCCACCGTCAGGCCCGACTGCATCTGCTGCATCCAGCCGGACCCCCAGGGTGCGCAGTCCGCGCAGCGCCAGCCAGCAATCGTCGGGGCTCGCATACTGCCCGAGCAGCAGCGAGGTGCCGCGCACCCGCTCCCAGTCCTCGTCGGTGTTCACCGTCACGCTGCCCAGCATCAGGTCGGAATGGCCGCCGGCGTATTTGGTGAGCGCCTGGATCGACACGTCGACCCCGTGGGCGAACGGCTGGAAGAAGTGGAAGCCCCAGGTGTTGTCCATCAGCACGCGCGCGCCTCTTGCGATGGGCAGCGCGGGCGATCGCCGGGACGTCCTGCACCTCGAAGGTGTGACTGCCCGGGCTTTCCACATAGACGACGCGGGTGTTGGGCCGGATCAGGTCGCTGATCGCGTCGTGGTCGATCTCCGGCAGGTAGAAGGTGGTCTCGACGCCATAGCCGGTGAGGAAATGAGTGCAGAAATTGCGCGCCGGACCATAGACGCTGTCCGGCATCAGGCAGTGGTCGCCCGCCTTGAGGTAGGCGAGCAGCGGTGTGGTGACCGCGGCGAGCCCGGAGCCGACGATCTGGCACCGCGTGCCGCCCTCGATCTCGGCGATCATGTCTTCCAGCGCAAAATGGGTCTCCGAGCCCATGATGCCGTAGACCAGCGCCTGCTCGAGCCGCTTGCCGGCGGCGGCCCGCCGCTCCTTCATGGAAGGATACAGAACCGTCGAGCCGCGCATCAGCGGCGGGTTGACGAAGCCATGCACCTTGGTTCCCGCCCGCCCGTGATGCGACAGCCGGGTGCGGAATTTCTGTTCTTTCGGCTCGCCGGCGGCCATGCCTAGCGCTCCACCGGGGTGTCGCTGCGACCGCCCCATTCGGTCCATGAACCGTCATACACCGCGCCGGACGGCAGGCCGGCCAGGGTCATGCCGAGCGTCAGGATGCAGGCGGTGACGCCCGTGCCGCAGCTCGTCACGACCGGCCGCGCGCCGTCGACGCCGGCGGCGGCGAAGCGGTCGCGCAGGGCGGCGGCGGCAAGCAAGGTCTGGTCGGGGCCGAGCAGCTCCGTGTAGGGCAGGTTGTGCGAGCCCGGAATGTGGCCGCTCCGCATCCCGGTCCGTGGCTCCGGCACGCTGCCGTCGAAGCGGCCGGCGGCGCGCGCGTCGAGCACCAGTTCCGATCGCTGGTCAATGTTGATCAACATATCGCCGATGCCGCGCAGCCGCGTCGATCGCAGGTCGGCCCGGAAGGTGGCCGGCGGGGCAGGGGCGGGGTCGCCGGCCTCGACCGGCCGCCCCTCGCGCACCCATTTCGGCAGTCCGCCGTCGAGCACCGCGGCCCGGTCGTGGCCGAACAAGCCCATCAGCCACCAGCCGCGCGCCGCCGACGCGAGGCCCTTCTGATCGTAGAACACCACGCGGGCAGCGTTCGAGACCCCGAGCGCCCCCAACAAACGGGAAAAGCGGCCGGCGCTGGGGACCATGTGCGGCAGGTCGGTGTCGGGGTCGGCGACCTCGTCGATGTCGAAGTAGCGCGCGCCCGGGATGTGCGCGGACCGAAACTCGGAACGGCCGTCGCGGGCCTCGTTCGGCAGGTATTTCGTCGCGTCGAACACGACGAGGTCGGGTCGGCCGAGTTGGGCGGCCAGCCAGTCGGTGGATACCAGCGGGTCCATGTTGGCTCTCCCGTCAGGCGGCCGGCGCGATGACGATACGCCGGTTCTGCCTTCCCTTGTTCTCGATCTTCACGATCTGCATCCGGCCGATCTCGGCGGTGCGGCCGACATGCGTGCCGCCGCAAGGCTGCAGGTCGACCGGCGCGGCGGCGTCGCCGATCCGCACCAGTCTGATCCGGCCGGCGCCGCGCGGCGGCTTGACCGAGAGGGTGCGCACCATGCCGGGATCGGCGTCGAGCACGGCTTCGTCGACCCACTCGGCCGACACCGGATGGTCTGCCGCGATCAGCGCGTTCAGGCCGGCCTCCAGCGCCTCCCGCGTGGGCGGCGTGGGCAGATCGAAATCGAGTCGCGAGCGATCGACGCCGATCTGTCCGCCGGTGACGGCCGCCCCCGGAATCAGGCTGCACAGCAGGTGCAGACTGGTATGCATCCGCATGAGGCGTTCGCGGCGCGACCAGTCGATCACTGCCTCGAGACGAGTGTCGGGCGCCGGCAGCGGCGCGCCCTCGGCGGGGACGTGCAGGATGGCGTCGCCCTCGCCTTTCACGGTGTCGGCGATCGGTGTCTCGCCACCGTCCCAGCGCAGCACGCCGGTATCGCCGGGCTGACCGCCGGAGCGGGCGTAGAACACGGTGCGGTCGAGCATCACGCCGGCCGGGCCGGACGCCAGCACCGTGGCGGTGGCGCAGCGCCGCCCGGGCTCGTCGAGGAACAACCGCTCGGTCACGGCCGGCTCCAGTGCGCGCGCAGCCAGTCCCGCCGGCTCGCCAGCCAGAGCAGCGCCAACGACGTGACGGAATTGGGGAAGCCGCCGGCCAGCGCCGTCTCGATCGCTTGCATGGCGGGCCAGACACGCGCGCGGATGTCCTCCTGCTCGGCGGCGACACCGGCCGTGCCGCTGAACCCGTCCGCGTCGATTGCGGGCGCGCGCACCTGGCCGACGAACAACGCCGCCACTTCGTCCGAGCCGCCCGGGGTCAGCAGGAAGTCGCCGATCCGCTCCACGCGGTCCACCGTCAGTCCGACTTCCTCGCCGGTCTCGCGGATCGCGGTGGCCTCGGCGGCCTCCGCTTCGTCGCACAAACCGGCCGGAACCTCGACCATCACGGGATCGAGCCGGGCGGCGAGAGCCGGCAACCGGAACTGCTCGATCAGGACGACCGCGTCGGCCTGCGGGTCGTACGGCAGCAGCGCCGCGGCCCGGCCGCGACGCCACAGCTCCCACCGGCGTTCGCCCGACCACGCGCCATCGAACCGGCGCTGGCGGAAGCGGATCTCCTCAAGCGAAAAGCGGCCGCTCCAGGCGGTGCGCTCAGACAGGATTTCGACGGCAGGATGCGGCGGCAGCTTCGACGCGGATGAATTGGCCATCCCTCGACAATAGAGCCGTTACCCCTTCCGGCAACCCGTGTCTGGGTTCAGGCGCGCGCCTCGGCCAGCAACTGGCGGAGACGCGTGGCGCCGGCGGGGCCCCGCACCGCCTCGCGCCAGTTCGCCTCGGCCACGCGCTGGTGCGCCCCGATCGCCTCGTCGGCACTGGTGATCATGGCGACGCCCGTCTGCCCGCTCGGATGCGTGTCGGTCTGGAACGGGTTGATCGCCAGGCTGGCGCGATCCCGTGCGCGCAGGATCTGGAAGGCCGAACTGGGCTCGGCGCCGGTGAGCAGGCCGAATTGCAGTCCCATTGGCTCGGCCTCCATCAGCGAGGCGATGTTCTCGACCTCGGTGGCGGCGACCTGTCGGCAGAGCCGGCGCACCCGGTCCGACACCGGCACCGATCCGGCCACACCGGACGCCAGGAAGCGCTGGACCGCCGCGACCGAGATGATCGCGATGATGCTCGGCCGGCGCACGCCATACATCCTCTTGCGCGCGGCGAGCAGCCCAAGCACCTGCTCGGCCATGCCGCGCATCGCCGTGCGATCCCCGCCGGCCTGCTCGGCTGCCTCGTCGAAGGCATCGGCCAGCGTCGCGTCATACGTCTCCGAAGTCGTGAGGTAGCAGACCGGTCCCGCAACCTGGAGGATCTGATCGGCGGTTTCCTCAACCTGACGCAGACGCTCGAAAAAGCCGATGGGGCGACTATAGTATTCGACGCCGATTCCTAGCAGAGACAAAGGCGAGACCTTGAGCAGCTCGGCCAGTCGTTTGATCGTGTCGAGCTTGATGACCTCGCCTTTTTCATAGCGGTAGAGCGCCGCGCGAGACACACCGAGCCGGGCGGCGATCTCCTCGGCGCGCAGACCGGACTCCAGCCGGTATGCGCGCAACTGTTGGCCGATCTCGGTGAACCGCATCATAGGCAAAAAGCCTTCTAAACCGTCGCGCGCAGTACTGGCACGGATTCTGCGTGTCTCAGAATTGAGTGTAAGTTGGACCTTATGACTGTTTCGACAGTTTATTCAACCCGTGTCGGAGATTCTGGGCATATTTGCCCATTTTTCCGCTACACCGGCCGGGGAATCTGGAAATCCGCAAGGTCTTCGACAGTCTTGACCAGGGCCGAGTGGTCGAGATCGCCGCCGCCGTGGGCGGCACAGGACGTCAACATCTGCTGCACCACCGCGGTGCTGGGCAGCGCCACGCCGATCTCCCGCGCCGCGGTCAGGGCGAGGTTGAGATCCTTCTGGTGGAGCCGGACCTTGAAGCCCGGATCGAAGCTGCCTTTCAGCATCCGCTCGGCGTGCAGTTCGAGTACGCGGGAGGCGGCAAAGCCGCCCGAGATGGCTTGGCGCACCTTGGCCGGGTCCGCGCCGGCGCGGGCGGCGAAAACCAGGGCTTCGGCAACCGCCTCGATATTGAGGGCGACGATGATCTGGTTGGCGACCTTCGCCGTCTGGCCGTCGCCGTTGGCTTCGCCGACATGGGTGATGGTCTTGCCCATCGCCTCGAACAGGGGGCGGGCGCGCTCGAAGGCGGCGGACGGGCCGCCCACCATGATGGTGAGCGTCTTCTGCTTGGCGCCGACCTCGCCGCCGGAGACCGGAGCGTCAAGATAGTCGCAGCCGGCGTCGTTGATCCGCTTGGCATAGGCTTTGGTAGCGATCGGGCTGATCGAGGACATGTCGATCACCAGCGCCCCCCGGTTCAGCCGGGCGGCGACGCCGTTCTCGCCGAACAGCACCTGCTCGACGTCCGGCGTGTCCGGCACCATCAGGATCACCACCTCGGCACGGGCGGCGAGCTCACTGCCGTCGGCCACAACCGTGGCGGCGGCGCGGATCTCGTCGGTGAGGCTGGCGCGGTCGGGCACGATCAACTCGTGGCCGGCCTGCTTGAGGTTCAGTGCCATCGGCCGGCCCATGATCCCGAGGCCGACGAACCCGATCTTCATCTCTTTTCTCCCTTCGTGGCTTGGCCGCTACACGCCGAACTTCTTGCGCCAGGCCAACCCCTCGAGGGTTTTGCCGGCGGGGCGGTACTCGCAGCCGACCCAGCCCTGGTAGCCGAGCTCGTCCATCCGGCGGAACACGAACTCCCAGCCGACCTCGCCGGTGCCGGGCTCGTTGCGCAGCGGCACGTCGGCAATCTGCATGTGGGCGATCACCGGCATGAAGGCTTCCATGCGCCGCGTCACGTCCCCTTCGGTGATCTGGCAGTGGTAGACGTCGAACTGCAGCCCGACCCGGTCGCGCCCGATCGCCTCCACCACCGCGGCTCCCTGCGCCTCGGTGTTGAGGAAGTAGCCGGGCATGTCGCGATGGTTGATCGGCTCGATCGCCAGGCGCACGCCGGCCGCCACGCGCCCGCTCGCCGGCCCAGGCGAGGTTGGCGGCGTAGAGGCTGGCGGCGGTGACCGGCGCCACGTCCGGCGGCACGATGCCCGCCATGCAGTGGATCAGCTTGCAGTCGAGGGCGGCGGCATATTCGAGTGCCTGGCCGACGCTTTCACGGAACGCCGCGACCCGGCCGGGCAGGCTCGCCAGCCCCCGCTCGCCCGCCGCCCAGTCGCCCGGCGGCATGTTGAACAGCACCTGCTTGAGCCCGTTGTCGTCGAGGCGGCGGCGCAGCTCGGCGGCGGCATGCTCGTAGGGGAACAGGAACTCCACCGCCTCGAACCCCGCCTGCCGCGCCAGCGCGAAGCGGTCCAGGAAGGGTGCCTCGTTGAACATCATCGACAGATTGGCGGCGAGGCGGGGCACGGCTTCTCTCCCTCGATTGTGGCAAAGGCTACTTGCTGGGAGTTTGCTTGACCAGCGGCGGCGGGAGGGGCAGGCAGGCGCCGCCGATCACGGAATGAGGGGACCGGGGATGCGACGCCGGGAATGCTAGCCGAGCGTGTGCTGATGATCCTGCTGCTGGGCGGCATCGCCGTCGGCTGCGTGCTGGTGCTGTACCCGTTCTTCTCGGCCATCCTGTGGGCTGCCATCCTGGTGTTCAGCACCTGGCCGATCAGCGAGTGGCTGCGCCGGCGGCTCCATATCGGGCATGGCGGAGCGGCGGGGATCATGGTGGCGTTGACGGCCCTGATCATCGTGCTGCCGCTGGCGCTGGCGGCGCCCACGAGCGCGGGCGACATCAACAACCTGCGCGGTTTGCTTGAAAAACTGCTGGGCGCTGGGCTGCCGCAATCGCCGGCCTGGGTCTATTCCATCCCGCTGTTCGGGCCGACGCTCGGCACCCTCTGGGATCACTGGGCCGAGGACATCAGCGCCATGGTCGAGGCGTTCCGGCCCTATTTCGGCATGCTCATCGAGAGCGGGCTGAGCCTGCTGCTCGGCATCGCCAATGGCGTGGTGCTGTTCCTGCTCGCCCTCTTCATCGCGTTCTTCTTCTATCTCTATGGCGATCTGATCGGCGGCCGTCTGCAAGACTTGGCTCGCCGGGTTGCCGGCGAGCAGGCCGAGCAATTGATCCGGGTCACCGGCGCCACGGTGCGCGGCACCGTCTACAGCATCCTGGGCACGGCGTTGCTGCAAGGCGTGCTGACCGCCTTCGGATTGTGGGTGTGCGGAGTGCCTCGCCCGGGCCTGCTGGCGGCGGTAGCGGGTTTCCTGGCCGTGCTGCCGATCGGCGCCCCGCTGGTCTGGATTCCGGCGAGCATCTGGCTGCTCAGCATCGGCGCGACCGGACGCGGCATCTTCCTGGTGGTCTACGGGGTGGTGGTGATCTCGGGCACCTACCACGTGCTGCAACCCTGGCTGCTGGCCCGCGGCGCGCAGCTGCCGTTCCTGCTCACCGTGCTGGGCGTATTGGGGGGCGCCCTGGCGTTCGGCCTGCTCGGCGTGTTTTTGGGTCCCGTGCTGCTTGGCGTCGGCTTTACCCTGGTCAACGAGTGGGGGCGGCCGCCGACCAACCCTCACCCCGGCCCTTTCCCGAAGGCAGAGGGAGAAAAGGCCTTTTCACCGCGGGAGAGGGTGGGGTGAGGGGTTTTGCGGAAGGAGCATGAGTGATGCCAGACCGGTCAACTACGCTGCGCGCCTTCTATGCCCGGTTTGTTGCCAAGCGCGCGGACGCCGGCGATCCGCGTGTCGAACAGGCCTTTGCTGCCGTGCCGCGCGAGCCATTCGCTGGTCCGCCACCGTGGTTCGTTCTGCCGGTCGGCCGATGGTCTTCGTCGTTTGGACCGGATTACGTGCAGACGCCGGACGGCGACCCCGCCTTTCTCTACCAGGATACCCTGATCGCGCTCGATGCGAGCCGCGGCATCAATATCGGCGAACCCAGCTTGCATGCTCGTTGCATTGATGCTCTCGGCATCCAGGCGGGTGAGGCGGTGCTGCACGTCGGAGCCGGCAGCGGTTACTACTCGGCTATTCTCGCTTATCTGGCGGGACCAAACGGCCGAGTCCACGCCTTTGAGATAGACCCCGAGCTGGCCGCGCGCGCAGCACGGAACCTTGCTTACCTGCCCTGGACCGACGTGCAGGCGCGCTCCGGGATTGCGGAGAATTTGCCGAAGGTGGACGCCGTGTACGTCAACGCCGGCATCACGCAGCCGAGTTGGACGTGGCTGGATGCCTTGCGGCCGGGCGGCCGACTGCTCTTCCCGCTGCAGCCGATGCGCGGGCTCGGCGGCATGCTGCTGACCCAGCGGCCGCGCGAGGGCGGCTCGGCATGGCCGGCACGCTTCGTTTCCCGCGCGGCCTTCATACTCTGCCAGGATCGGCAGGACGACGCGACGAGTTCGGGCCTCGCGGCCGCGTTCTCCGGCGACGACTGGCAGGCGGTGAGCTCTCTGCGCCTGGACGATGCGCCGGACGCGACCTGCTGGTTCAGCGGCGACAGGTGGTGGCTCTCGACGGCGGGCGCCTGATGTGGGTCCTGAGCCTCGGGCTGCGCCGTTTCAGCCAGCCTGATGCGCCCTCACCCCGGCCCTCTCCCGAAGGCAGAGCGAGAAAAGCCTTTTCGCCGCGGGAGAGGGTCAGGTGAGGGCTTGGGCTCGTCATCGTGCTTGGCGCTGGGTGGGCTGCTGCCATAGCGTGCCATCCGCATGGCCGCCTTCATCATCTCCCGCCTGCTGCAGGCAATCCCGGTGCTCCTGGTGGTGGGTTTCGTCGCCTTCGCTATGTTCGCCTTCGTCGGCGATCCGGTCGTCACCATGCTCGGCCAGAATTTCACCGAGGAGCAACGGCAGGCGCTGATCCATCAGCTCGGCCTGGACCAGCCCTTCTTCGTGCAATACGCACGCTACGTCTGGGCCGCGCTGCACGGCAATTTCGGCATCAGCTATCGCCTGGCCCGTCCGGTCGCCACGCTGATCGGCGAACGTCTGCCGGCCACCGTCGAGCTGGCGATCACCGCCTCGGTGCTCTCGCTGCTGGTCGGCCTGTCGCTCGGTGTCTACACCGGCATCTACCGACGCGCGGTCGGTTCTCGGCTGGTCCTCGCCTTCAGCCTGATCGGCGTGTCGCTGCCGACCTTCCTCACCGGCATCCTGTTGATCCTCGTGTTCAGCGTGCTGCTGCACTGGCTGCCGAGTTTCGGCCGCGGCGACGTGGTGCGGCTCGGCTGGTGGACCACCGGGTTCCTGACCGTCTCCGGCCTCAAGGCGCTGGTGCTGCCGGCGATCACGCTCGGCCTGTTCCAGATGACGCTGATCATGCGCCTGGTGCGGGCCGAGATGCTGGAGGTGCTGCGCACCGACTACATCAAGTTCGCCCGCGCGCGCGGCCTCAGCGAGCGGGCGATCAATTTCGGCCACGCGTTGCGCAACACGCTGGTGCCGGTCGTCACCATCGCGGGGCTGCAGTTCGGCATGGTGATCGCGTTCTCCATCGTCACCGAGTTCGTCTTCCAGTGGCCCGGGATGGGGCTGCTGCTGGTGCAAAGCATCGCGGTCGCCGACGTGCCGGTGATGTCCGCCTATCTGCTGCTGATCGCGGTGCTGTTCGTCACCATCAACCTGGTGGTCGACTTGCTCTATTACGCGCTCGATCCGCGCCTGCGTATCGAGCGGCGCGCCGCAGCGGGGTTGCGATGAGCGGTGTGGCCGCCCGCTTCAGCCTGCGGACCCTCCGCCGTTTCCTCGCCAGCGATCTCGTCTACGGTTTTCTCCGCTCGCCGACCGCGATCGTGTCGCTGCTCGTGGCGATCCTGTGCGTCGGCGCGGCGGCGCTTGCCCCCGTGCTCGCGCCGCATAACCCCTTCGATCTCTCCAGCCTCAACCTGATGGACAGTTTCCGCCCTCCCGTGACGGCGGCCGACGGCGATTGGACCTATCCGCTCGGGACCGA
Organism: uncultured Alphaproteobacteria bacterium; assembly: GCA_963719345.1. Classification (GTDB taxonomy): domain Bacteria; phylum Pseudomonadota; class Alphaproteobacteria; order Acetobacterales; family Acetobacteraceae; genus CAVRCA01. The sequence continues at coordinate 582,203 of CAVRCA010000001.1, read as the reverse complement.
CGACCAGGGCCGCGACATGCTCTCGGGCATCATGTTCGGCATGCGGATCAGCCTGTTTGTCGGCGCCGCGTCGATCGTGTTCGCGAGCGTCGTCGGCGTGCTGGTGGGTCTGGTCGCCGGCTATGCCGGCGGCACCCTCGATGCCGTGCTGATGCGCGTGGCCGACATCCAGCTCACGTTTCCGTCGATCCTGATCGCGCTGCTGGTCGACGGCGTCGTGAGCGCCGTGTTGCCGAAGGAGCTGCACGACCAGTTGCAGATCTACGTCATCATCTTCGCCATCGGCATCAGCCGCTGGCCGCAATTCGCCCGCACCGTGCGCGGCTCCACCCTGGTCGAGCGCAACCGCGACTACGTGATGGCGGCGCGCGTGATCGGCCTGTCATCGCCGCGCATCATGCTGACCCATATTTTTCCCAATGTCCTCGGTCCGGTACTGGTGATCGCCACACTGACACTTGGTCTCGCCATCATCGATGAGGCGACGCTTTCCTTTCTCGGCGTCGGCCTGCCGCGTGACGCAGCCCTCGCTCGGCACGCTGATCCGCCTCGGCAACGACTTCCTCTTCAGCGGCGAGTGGTGGGTGACGATCTTCCCCGGCATCGCGCTGGTGCTGATGGTGCTGTCGATCAACCTGCTCGGCGATTGGCTGCGCGACGCACTCAATCCGCGGCTGCGCTGATGGCGCTGCTCGAGGTGCGCGACCTCACCGTCGAGTTCCCGACGCGGCGCGGCGTGTTGCGCGCGCTCGACCGCGTCTCGTTCGAGATCGCGGCCGGCGAGGTGCTCGGCGTGGTGGGCGAGAGCGGGGCGGGCAAGTCGCTGACCGGCGCGGCGATCATCGGCCTGCTGGAGCCCCCCGGCCGCATCGCCGGCGGCCGGATCCTTCTCGAGGGCGTCGCGCTGGACCGCCTCTCCCCGCGCGAACTGCGCGCCGTGCGCGGCCGGCGGATCGGCGCCATCTTCCAGGACCCGCTGACCACCCTCGATCCGGTCTATTCGGTCGGCCGGCAGCTCGCCGAGACCATGCAGACGCACATGCGCCTCACCGACGCCGAGGCGCGCCGGCGGGCGGTCGGCTGGCTCGAACAGGTGGGAATCCCCGGTGCGGCGGAGCGCGTGGACGCCTACCCGCACGAGTTCTCCGGCGGGATGCGCCAGCGGGTCGTGATCGCGCTGGCGCTGTGCGCCGAGCCCCGTCTGGTCATCGCCGACGAGCCGACCACGGCGCTCGACGTCTCGGTGCAGGCGCAGATCATCGCCCTGCTCAAGCGGCTGGCCCGCGATCACGGCACGTCGGTGATGCTGATCACCCACGACATGGGCGTGATCGCCGAGACCGCCGATCGGGTCGTGGTGATGTACGCCGGCCGCGTCGCCGAGATCGGCCCGGTGCGCGATGTGGTGCAACATCCGGCACACCCTTATACGGTCGGGCTGATGGGCAGCATCCCGACCGTCGCGCAAAAGGCGGAGCGGCTACGCCAGATCGACGGCTCGATGCCGCGCCTCGCGGCCATTCCGCCGGGCTGCGCCTTCAACCCGCGTTGCCCGCACGTGTTCGGGCGCTGCCGCGTGGAAGTGCCGCCGCTGCTCGCGGCCGGTGCGTCGCGTGCCTCCTGCTGGCTGCTCGACCGGGCTGCGAATGGTTGAGCGGTCGGCGCCGGTGCTCGACGTGTCCGGCGTGTCGCGCTTCTTCGACGTGTCGAAACCGTGGCTGCAACGCGTGCTGGCGCGCGAGCCCACCCGCTTCCTGCGCGCGGTCGATGACGTGTCGTTCGCCATCGAGCGGGGCGACACGCTGTCGCTGGTCGGTGAGAGCGGCTGCGGCAAGTCGACGATGGCGCGGCTTGCGGTCGGGCTGTTCCCGCCTTCGCGCGGCGAAATCCGCTTCGAGGGGCAGAAACTATCCGACGCACGCGCGCAGCCGGCGCTGCGCCGGCGGATCAACATGATCTTCCAGGACCCTTACGCGTCGTTGAACCCGCGCTGGCGGGTGCGCGACATCGTCTCCGAGCCGATCCGCGCCTTCCGCATCCTGCGCGGCCGTGGCGAAGTCGCCGACCGGGTCGCCGAACTGCTCCTGCAAGTCGGGCTGTCGCCGGCCGACGGCGAGAAATTCCCCCACGAGTTCAGCGGCGGCCAGCGCCAGCGCATCTCGATCGCGCGCGCGCTGTCGAGCGAGCCCGAGTTTTTGGTCTGTGACGAGCCCACGAGTGCGCTCGACGTCTCGGTGCAGGCGCAGATCCTCAACCTGATGCGCGACCTGCAGCAACGGTTGCGCCTGACCTATCTTTTCATCAGTCACAATCTTGCCGTGGTGCGGCACATGTCGGACCGGCTCGGCGTGATGTATCTCGGCCGCATCGTCGAGAGCGGCCCGGCCGAGGCGATCCTGGCCGCGCCGCGGCACCCCTACACGCGGATGCTGCTGGCCGCGGTGCCGAAGATCGACCCCGACACCGGCGTGTCCGCTCGCGGGCCGGCGAGCGGGTCGGACGAGGTGCCCAACCCGATCAGCCCGCCGCCGGGGTGTCCGTATCACCCGCGCTGCCCGCTCGCCAACGACCGCTGCCGCGCCGAAAAGCCGGGCTACACGCCGTCGGATGGCGTGCTGGTCGCCTGCCACGCCGTCGAGGAGGAGAGGGACGTGCCCTGAGCGGCGAGGAACCGGAGCGCCCGTCGATGCGTGGGCCGGTGTTCGGGCTCATCGTCGTCGTGCTCATCGTGGTGGCGGTGGTGTTCGTCGTCGGCCGGCTGCGGCAATCGGCGCAGATGGAGGATTGTCTCGCCTCCGGCCGCACCAACTGCGCCCCGGTCGAGGCGCCATCGCGTTGAGGGGGCCGCCGCGCGCTCGCGATACCGACGAACGCGACACCGCAAGGGGCCGCCGCAGCCATGGCCGCGGGGTCGACGCCGAGGCGGTCGCGTGCGGGGCGCTGGAGGCGACCGGCTGGACGGTGCTTGCCCGCCGCCTGCGCACCCCGGCCGGCGAAGTGGACGCCATCGCGCAGAAGGACGGCGTGCTCGCCATCGTCGAGGTGAAGGCGAGGCCCACGCTTGCCGAAGCCGCCTGGGCGCTGTCGCCGCGCCAGCGCGCTCGCCTGCTGGAGGCCGCCGCCAGCGTGCTGGCCGATCACCCCGACTGGGGACCCGAGGGCGTGCGGTTCGACGTGCTGGTGGTCGACGCCGCCGGGGCGGTGCGACGGATCACGGACGCGTTCCGGCTGGAGGAATAGCAAGCAGGTCGGTGGATCACCCGCGACCTCAAATCTCCACTTCGAGGCCGACTTCCACCACTTGGGCGGTCGGCACCCCGAAATAGGCGGCTGGCACGTTGGCGTTGAGGTGCATCGTCGCGAACAGCTCCTTCCGCCAGACGGCCATGTTGGCCACCTTGCCTTTCGCCACCACCATGACCCGGCGGAAGTAGTAGGTGATCTGCTCCGGGTCGATGCCGGACAGACTGGCGTCGCAGCACGCGAACTTCAGCCCCTCCATCACGTCGGGACTTTCCATGAACCCGAAATGGAGGATGACGCGGGTGATGCCGGCGCCGACCGGCACGAGCTTGACGCGCTGGCTCGGCTCGACGCGCGGCTCCTCGGTCACGATGGTCGAGACCAGCAGCACGCGCTCGTGCAGGACGCGGTTGTGCTTGAGGTGATGCGTGAGGGCGAGGGGGATCCCTGAGCTCGCCGCGGTGAAGATCACCGCGGCACCCGGCAGCCGGAGAGGCGGGGTTGTGAGCACCCACTCGACGAATTCGTCCTCGCGTTGCCGGAGCCCGGAGCGCTCCTTTTCAAGCAGTCGCCAGCCGGTCCGCCAGGTCAGCATCAGGAATGCGACCGCGCAGGCGAGCAGCAGCGGGAACCATCCCCCTTCGAGCAGCTTCGTCGCGTTGGCGGCGACGAAGATCAGATCAACGATCAGGAACAAACCATTCACGGCGGCGACGGCCAGCGGGTGATAGCCCCATTGCAGCGCGACCAGCGCCGCCAGCACGGTGGTGACGGCCATGAGCATCGACACGGCGATGCCGTACGCCCCGCCGAGTGCGTCGGAGGAGCCGAACACGATCACCGCCCCGAGGGTGCCGATCGCCAGCAGCCAGTTCACCAGCGGGATGTAGATCTGCCCCTTTTCATGGCTAGCGGTGTGCAGCACGCGCATGCGGGGCAGGAACCCGAGCTGGATCGCCTGCTGGGTCAGCGAGTAGGCGCCGGAGATGATCGCCTGCGACGCGATGATGGTGGCCAAGGTCGCGAACGCCACCATCGGGTAGTGCGCCCACCCGGGCGCGAGCCGATAGAACGGGTTCGCAAGGGCCCGCGGGTCGGCGAGAAGCAAGGCGCCTTGTCCGAAATAATTGAGAACCAGCGCGGGCAGCACAACGGAAAACCAGCCGAGCCGGATCGGCAGGCGACCGAAATGGCCCATGTCCGCGTACATGGCCTCGCCGCCGGTGACGGCGAGGAAGGCGGCGCCGAGCACGGCGAAGCCGATGACCGGTCCGGCGTGCATCAGGTAGACGATCGCATAATGGGGACTGAGCGCGGCCAGGATGGCCGGCGTCTGCGCGATGCCCCCAAGACCGAGCAGGCCGATGGCGACGAACCACAGCAGCATGACCGGGCCGAAGATGTTGCCGATGAATGACGTTCCCTTGCGCTGGATCAGGAACAGGCCGACCAGGATCGCCACGCTGATGGGGACGACCCATCGCGCAAGCTGGGGCGCGTCGAGCTTGAGGCCTTCGACGGCGCTGAGCACCGAGATCGCCGGCGTGATGACCCCGTCGCCATACAGCAGCGCCGCGCCGACCAGCCCGACGATCAGGAGGGAGGCGCGCCAACTGCCGGGTGGGGCGTGCCGCACATCCAGGAGCGCCAGCAAGGCGACGATGCCGCCCTCGCCGTGGTTGTCGGCGCGCATGATCAGGATGGCGTATTTGAGGGAGACGATCAGGATGAGAGACCAGAGGATGAGCGACACCACGCCCAGGATGGTCCCTGGCGTCAGTGCTCCCCCGGCGTCCGCGGCCTGCTTCAGCGCATAGAGCGGACTGGTGCCGATGTCGCCGTAGACGATCCCGAGTGCGGCGAGCGCCAGGGTGGCGGGCGGCCGCCGCCTGACATGCCGGGGCGCCGCGACCGCAAGTGTCTCAGCCATTCTCGCGTCTCCCGTTCTTTGGCCAGTCTGAGCCAGAGTTCCGTACGTGAGAAGAACGTGTTCGGCAATCGGGCGCCGCCCGCGGTCTATCGATGACGACGTGCTTCCGTGCCAGACTTGCCGAGCTTGACGAGGGTCGGGCCGTCGGCGGCCAGGAGGCAGGATGGATGCGGTTTCCCTTTGGGAGCGCGCTCTGGCGCAGCTCGCGCTGTTCGAAGGGCGGTTGCTCGGCGAGGTCCTCATCCTCGCCAATCTCGTCCAGATCCCCGCGGTCATCCTCACCGGCGGCATCGCGTGGCTCGTCTGCAAGCCGGTGCGCCAGCGCCTGATCCGCCTGATCGACCAGATTCCGGAGCACCATCACCTCGGCTGGATTTTTTATCACCGCGCTTGGCTGAAGGACCGCCTGGTGCCGCTGATCACCCCGGCTGCCTGGGCGATCGGGCTGTGGATTTCCGTCTCCGTCGCTCAACGGGCCGGCTGGCCGCACTTGGTCACTCAAACTGCCGTCAGCCTGCTTCTGGCATGGCTGGTCATTCGGCTGGCGGCGGATCTCGTGCCCTATGCGGCGCTGGCCCGGCTGATTGCCGTGTTCGCCTGGGTGGTGGCGGCGCTCAACATCCTGCACCTGCTCGGTCCGACCTTGGCCGCGCTCGACAGTCTTGCGATCGTCGTGGGTGGGCTGCGGGTTTCGATCCTGACTGTCGTCAAGGGCGTGCTGTCGCTCGCCATGCTGCTTTGGGCAGCGACGCTGGCGTCCAACCTCTTCGAGCGCCGGATCACCCGGATTTCCGAGATCACGCCGCGCGCTCGCGTGCTGCTCGGCAAGCTCATCAAGACCACCCTGATCTCGCTCGCCGTCGTGCTGTCGCTGACCAGCATCGGCGTGGATCTCTCAACCTTCGCGCTGTTCACCGGGGCGCTGGGGGTGGGCGTCGGCCTCGGGCTCCAGCGGACGGTGTCGAACCTGTTCAGCGGAATCGTGCTTCTGCTGGACAGGTCGATCAAGCCGGGCGACGTGATCGAGGTGGGCGGCACCTACGGCTGGGTTTCCTCACTCGGCGCCCGCTACGTGTCGGTGGAGACCCGTGACGGCACCGAGTTCCTCATCCCGAACGAGGACATCATCACGCATCAGGTGCTCAACTGGTCCCACAAAAGTGATAGTGTCCGGCTCAAGGTGCCGATCCGGGTCCCGCACGATTCCGACCTCGACCAGGCTCTCGCCCTGATGATGGAGGCGGCCAGCCGACCGCCCCGCGTCCTCGCCACGCCGCCGCCCAATGCGCTCATCATGGGTTTCGGCGAAAGCGCCATCGAACTCGAGTTGCGGTTCTGGATCACGGACGCCCAGAACGGCATCCAGAACGTGAAAAGCCAGGTTCTGCACGAAGTCTGGCGCCTGTTCCGTCAAGAAGGCATCCAGATCCCGTACCCGAAGCGCGACCTTTACATGCGTTCGGATGCGCGGCCCTGACCTCGCCCGGCAACCGGGGCCGGGCTAGAGTGATTGTGTGGTGCCAGCAACCAGCGGGGAAATGGAGAAGCCATGCCGACCCCTCTCCCGACGACCACCGAAAACTTCGGCCGGCCGCGATTTCCCAAGAACGCCTGGTATGCCGCAGCTTGGGACGCCGAGCTCAAACGCGCCCTGCTCGCGCGCACGGTCGCCAATCGCAAGCTGGTTCTCTACCGTCGCGAGAACGGCGATCCCGTCGCCATGGAGGATGCGTGCTGGCACCGGCTGCTGCCGCTCTCGATGGGCCGGCTCGAGGGCGACACCCTGGTCTGCGGCTACCACGGCCTGAAGTACGACAGCCATGGCCGCTGCACGTTCATGCCCTCGCAGGAGACGATCAATCCCGCCGCCGCCGTCCGCAGCTTTCCCGTCGTCGAGCGCCATCGGTTTGTGTGGGTGTGGCCCGGCGACCCGGCACTCGCCGACCCCGACCTGATCCCCGATCTCCACCCGAACCACGATCCGAAATGGGCGGGCGACGGCAAGGCTGATTCACGCCAACTGCGACTATCGCCTGATCGTCGACAACCTGATGGACCTGACGCACGAGACCTACGTCCACGGCAGCAGCATCGGCAACGAGGCGGTTGCCGAAGCGCCGTTCGACGTTCGCCACAGTGACCGCTCCGTGGTCGTCGAGCGCTGGATGCTCGACATCGAGCCGCCGCCGTTCTGGCGCGCGCAGCTGGGCAAGCAAGGCAATGTCGACCGCTGGCAGATCATCCACTTCGAGCCGCCCTGCACGGTAGCGATCGACGTCGGCGTGGCGCCTGCCGGCACGGGCGCGCCGAACGGCGATCGCAGCCAGGGCGTCAGCATGTGGGTGATCAACACGATCACGCCCGAGACCGACCGCAGCTGCCATTACTTTTGGGCGAACGTGCGCGACTACCGCGTCCACGAGCAGCGGGTGACGACCGAGATCCGAGAGGGCATCTCGCAGGTGTTCCGGGAGGACGAGTTGATCGTCGAGGCGCAGCAGCGCGCGATTGACGAGAACCCGGACAAGGTTTTCTACAACATCAACATCGATGCCGGCGCGGTGCTGGCCCGGCGCCTGATCGATCGAATGGTCGAGGCAGAGACAGACGAGACGCGCGTCGCGGCGGAATAGTTCGCCATGCGTGCGGAGCAGCAGTGGACGACGGCCCGCGTCCGCGCCATCCACGAGCCGGCCGAGGACGTGCGGCTGCTCGAGTTGGAGCCGGCCCAGCGCGCGACCTCCTGCCCGCCCGGCAGTCACCTCGATGTCGAGCTGACAATCGACGGACGGCCGAGCGTGCGCAGCTACTCGGTCATCGGCGCCGCACCGCAGGACGGAGCCTGGAGGATTGCCGTGCGCCGGGTTGCCGACAGCCGCGGCGGATCGCGCCTGATGTGGTCGCTGGCACCCGGGGCGACGGTGCGCATCACCCGACCGACCTCGCATTTCGAGCTTGGTTTCGGCCGTCCTGAATACGTGCTCGTCGCCGGCGGCATCGGGATCACGCCGCTGTTGGGGATGGCGCAGGTGCTGACGCGCACCAAGCATCGCCTTCGATTGCTGTACGCCGCGCGCAAGCGGAGCCAGATGCCGTTCCTCGCGGAGCTGCGCGCCATGCTTGGCGAGAGGCTTGAGGTGTACGTCGACGAGGAAGGCGCGCGCATCGATCTTGCCGCCGAGATCGGGCGGCTGCACCCGGAAGGGGAGATGTATGTCTGCGGTCCGGTGCAGATGATGGAGGCGGCACGGGAGTTGTGGCGCCGATCCGGCCGGCCGATGCCGTGCCTGCGGTTCGAGACGTTCGGATCAAGCGGCCACACCAGGTTGCAACCATTCACCGTGACGGTGCGCGACCACGGTCGCAGCATCCTGGTCGAGCGCGAGCGGACGCTGCTTGAGGCGCTGCAGCAGGCCGGGCTTGAGATCGCGTATGATTGCCTGCGCGGCGAGTGCGGCCTGTGCCAGGTGACCGTCATCGGCCACGCGGGACCGCTCGACCATCGGGACGTGTTCTTGAGCGAGGCGCAGAAGCGGGAGGGCGACCGGCTGTGCGCCTGCGTCTCGCGCGGAACCGGGGCGATGACGATCGACACCGGCTACCGCACCGGGCTCGGCGGCGGCTTGCCGCGCACGCCCGCCGTCAGGGCCTGAGCGCGATCAGCCTGACACGCCGGCAGCGCTGCGAGCGGCTGGCTGTCGCACCTGGAGCACCTCGCGGACGAACAGCAGGCAGGCGAAGCTCGCCAGGATGAGCACGCCGTCGAGATACACCGCGGGCGCCCAGCCGTTATAGGCGTCCCGCAACGTCCCCGAGATCGTCGGCGACAGGACCGCCCCGATTTCGCCGATGAGGTTGTAGGTGCCGAAGGCGCTGCCCCGATGTTCCGGCGCCGCGAGGTCGGCCACCATCGCATGGGACACCGGCTGCAAGGCGTTGAAGAACAGCCCCGCCCCGAACAGCAGCGCCGCCATGACCACGGGCGACTGGCCGCCGATCTGCAGGTAGTAGGCGAACACCAGCGTCAGCACCGCCTGCGCCAGCGTGAACGACAGCAGCACCGGCTTGCGCCCGAGGCCGAGGCGCATCGTCCGGTCCGCCAGCCAACCGCCGGCCGGGTATCCGAGAATCCCCGCCAGACCGGTGAACATCGCCGTCAGGGCCGCCTGCATGAACGAGCCGTGCGCAGCGCTGGAGACGATCGACACCGCCCAGAAGCCGAGGAACCAGAGATTCCACAGCACCGGGATGAAGGAGACGTAGAGCAGAACCAGGTTGCGGTCCTTGATCGCGCCGGCAATCTCCTGGCCCTTGACCCGCCAGACGAACACGATCAGCCCCAGGGCCAGGACCAGCTCGAGCACGGTCAGGCCCCAGTTCGGCAGCGCGACACCCTCCGCGAGCAGGAACAGCCCGAATATCAGCGCGAAGAAGACGACCGCGTACTGCGAAATCAGGCGCAGGGCCGCACCGGGGTTGTCCTCCGGGGCGCGGGTGCGCCAAAGCTCCCGGCGGACGCCGTAGGCGACAAGCAGGCTGAAGACCGAGAGCGCAAAGAACGGCAACCGCCAGGCGTTTACGTCTCCCAGCACCGACCGCCCGAGTTCGATCAGCCAAGCGCCGCCGAGTGTCGCGAGGGTGATGCCGATGCTGAGCCCGGTAATCACCAGTCCCATGGCGAGGCTGCGCTTCTCCAAGGGCGTGGTCTGCGCGATCACGCTGCGGTCGTTGGCGTAGTAGACGCCTTCGCCGAGCCCGGTGAAGATACGCGCGGCGATGAAGGCGACGAGCGTGCCGGCAAGGCCGCTCACCAGTGTCGCCACGCAGGCCCAGAACAGGCTGATCACGATGACGCTGCGATGGCCGTGGCGATCGCCCGCGTAGCCGCCCGGGAACTGCGTCAACATGTATCCCGCGAAGAATATGCTGCCGATCAAGCCACCCAGTGCGTAGGGATTGCCGGTCGCCATGAAGGCGACCTTGTTCTGGATCATCCAGGTGATCACCGGTCCGGTAATCGTCCGGTCGGCGCTGCTGACCACCCATCCGAGGCAGAGCCAGATCCAGATGCGGCGGTAGTCGTAGGCTACAGGAGCGCTGGTGGCAGACACGGGTCATGCTCCCCCTGTTTGGTGGTCGGTCCGGCCGGCCCTCACGCTTCGTCGTAGAGCCTCGGGATGGCCGGGTCGACGACCACCTCGACGAGGCTGGGTCCGCTCGCCGCGAACGCGTTCAGCAGCGCGCCCCGCAACCCGTCCGACCGGGCTATCCGCACGCCGGGACAGCCCATCCCGGCGGCGAGGCTGACGAAGTCGAGCCCGGGGAGATCGATACCGGGCGGACTCTTGACCTTGAGAACCCGGCTGAACGAGCGCATCGCGCCGTAGCCGCCGTTGTTGAGGACCACGACGGTCAGCGGCAGCCCGTTCTGCACGGCCGTCCAGAGGGCCTGGACCGAATACATCATGGAGCCGTCGCCGATCAGGCAGATCACCCGCCGCCCCGGATGAGCGAGCCCAATACCGACCGCCGCCGGCAGCGAGTAGCCGAGGCCGCCGCTCGCCATGGTGTAGAAGCTGCCGTAGGCGCGCATCGGCAGGAACTCCTGCATCGCCGGTCGATGCGAGGGAGCCTCCTCGACCACGATCGCCTCGTGCGGCCGGGTCGCTTCGAGGATGGACATGACGAACTCGGCCGGCATCGGGTCGGCCGCCGGGGGCGGCGAGGGGCGGCGCCGCGTCGGGGGCAGCGGTCGGGCGCTCGGCGACAGCAGGTCGGCAAGCTGCGGCAGGGCGAGGCGCAGGCTGGCGACGATGGCGGTCCCGACCGGCGATGCGGCGGCGCTGTCGCCGTCGGTGGTGATCTGGAACAGCGGGACGTCGCTGCGCAGCAGCGGGCAGTCGCCGGCGACATGGAACGTGAACACCGGCGCGCCCAGCACCAGGACGAAATCGTATCGGGACAGCGTGGCCGAAACCGGCTCGGGCGCGGCCGGCAGGAAGCCCGCGAACAGCGGATGCTCTTCCGGGAAGCTGACCCGGCTTGAGAACGGGCTGGCCCACACCGCGGCACGCGCCCGCTCGGCCAAGGCGATCGCGGCGGGTCCCGCCGCCTCCGCATCCACCTCCGGCCCGATCACCAATGCCGGGCGCTCGGCCTTCCCGAGAGCCTGCGCAACTTCTTGCAGAAGCTGCGGATCGGCGGCCGCGTCGCGGCTGACCGAGCGAGCCATGACCGGATATGCCTGCCGGTCCCAATCGTCGATCGGTATGGAGACGAATGTCGGGCCGCACGGCCGCTGCATGGCGACGTGGTAGGCATGGGCGAGCGCCGCGGGCACGTCCTCCGCCCGCGCCGGTTCGCAGCTCCATTTGACGTACGGCTTCGGGAACGCCGCGGCATCGGTCGCGCCGAGGAAGGGTTGCATCAGCAGCAGGCTGCGCACCTGTTGGCCAGCGGTGATCACCAGCGGCGCGTGATTGCGGAATGCGGTGAACACGTTGCCCAGCGCGTGGCCCACGCCGGCCGCCGAATGCAGGTTGCAGAACGCGGCGTTGTTGGTGGCTCGCGCGTAGCCGTCGGCCATCGCGACCACCGAGGCTTCCTGCAGCCCGAGAACGTAGCGAAAGTCGTTGGGCCAGTTGTTGAGGAAGGGAAGCTCCGTCGATCCGGGATTGCCGAACACGGTCGTCATCCCGAGCGCACGCATGAGATCCACCGTTGCCTGCCGCACCGTGGTCATGCCCGCAGCATCCGCAGGGTCGTTGGTGGAAACCGCGCTCATTCATACCTCCTCGGGTCGGCGGCCCGCGGCTTGCGTGGATGCAGATTGCGCGTTGCCGCGGAATGGCATCTCATTCGAAACCGAGGCCGCATCTTTGCAGTGGCGGATCACCGCGCTTTGGGGGGAATGAGAATGAACACACGCCGGGACTTCCTGAAGGCCGCGACGGCCGGGATCGTCTTCTGCGGTTGCCAAATGGTCCCCGCCGCACACGGGCAACAGGCAAGTAGCACCCGTCAGCCCGTCGTCGTCAACGGCAAGCCCGTCAAGACGATCGACGTCCATGCACACTGCCTGTTCCGGGAAGCCACTGCTCTGCTTGGCGACGACGCCCGTCTCCTGACGCCGCCCATCCGCGACGCCCAGGCCGCCTACCTCGTCATCGAGGATCGTTTCAGGAGCATGGACGCCCAAAGGATCGACATGGAGGTGCTGTCCATCAACCCGTTCTGGTACGAGAGGGACCGCGACCTTGCGGCCCGGATCGTCCGCATCCAGAACGAGAAGCTGGCGGAGTTGGTGGCCGCACATCCCGACCGTTTTGCGGCCTTCGCGTCGCTGACGCTGCAGGACCCTCAGCTCGCGGTGCAGGAGCTTGAGACGGCGATGAAGAAGCAGGGTCTGCGCGGCGCGGCGATCGGCGGCGTCGTGGCGGGCACCGAGTTTTCCGACCCCAAGTTCCACCCGGTCTGGTCGAAGGCGGAAGAACTCGGGGCGGTGCTGTTCATCCATCCACAGGGCGTCCCGGAGCTGGCGCCACGCCTGAAAGGCAATGGCTGGTTGCCGAACCTGATCGGCAACCCGCTGGAGACGACGATTGCCCTGCAGCACCTGATCTTCCAAGGCACGCTGGACCGCTTCCCCACTCTAAAAGTCCTGGCCGCGCACGGCGGCGGTTATCTTCCCTCTTATGCCGGCCGGTCCGACCACGCCTGCATCGTCGGCCCGGCCTTCTGCGACAGCAGCATCAAGCTGAAGCGGCAGCCCAGCGAGTATCTGAACCAGATCTACTTCGATTCCCTCGTTTTCACGCCCGAGGCCCTTCGTCACCTCGCGGCGCAGGTCGGCGCGAGCCAGCTCATGCTGGGAAGCGACAATCCCTATATCTGGGAACTCCATCCCGTCGACCACGTGTTTGCGACGACCACGTTGAGCGACGACGAAAAGCTGGGAATCCTTGGCGGCAATGCGGCGCGCCTGTTTGGACTGCCGACGTGAATCCGTGCGCCTCTCCAGTCATGCCCCGCTTGTTCCGGGCGTCCGTCCTACGGGATTCCCTTTGACATCGAGGTCGGCCAAAATCCGGCATGATCCGACGCCGTCGCTTGCTGCTCGCCGCGCTCGCCTTGCTCGCCCTAGCGGCTCCAGCGCCTGCGGGCGCCGCTTCCTGCGCTCAGCTTTTCGCCGGCGGGCAGGCCCCGATCCTGCTCAACCCCAAGCTCGCCCGCCGCACGACGCTGCTCTGCAACGATGCCTACGCCGCGTTGGCATCCGGGATCACGCGCGGGCCGCTCTGGTCGGCTGAACGCCTGACCGCCGGACGGCTGGCCGCGGCCGAGGAAACAGCGCGCGACGGCCGGTTCCACGCCGATCCGCGGCTGCCGTCGGGTGGCCGGGCCGAACTCGCGGACTATGTTCGCAGCGGCTACGACCGCGGGCATATGACCCCGTCCGGCGACATGCCGGACCAGCAGGCGCAGGAGCAAAGCTTTTCGCTGGCGAACGTCGTGCCCCAGACGGCCGAGTTGAACCGCGGCGTCTGGGAGAAGATCGAGAGCGCGGTCCGACGCCTCGCCGAGCGGGAGGGCCAGCTCTACGTCGTCAGCGGCCCGGCGTTCCAGGGCGCCAAGCTCCAGTCGATCGGCCCGGAAGGTGTCCTGGTCCCGTCCTCGACGTGGAAGGCCGTCTACGACCCGAGGGCCGGTGGCGCCGGCGCGTATCTCTGCCGGAATGTGCGAGAACCGACCTGCGTCACCCTGTCGGTCAGCAGGCTCGCTCAGGTGACCGGCATCGACCCGTTCCCGGCCTTGCCGGCGCGGGTGAAAGCCACGGCCATGACCCTCCCGACGGCCGGGGAAAGTCGTTCCATGCGGCGCGGCCACCACGAGCGGCATGCGCCGAGCCTGCTCCAAAGAATCCTGCGCTGGGGAAGACACCTATGACCAAGTTGACACCGTTCGCCGATGACGCCGGTTCCGTCTCGATCGGCGGAATGACGGTTGAGAACGGCACCGAACGGGTTGCGCTCTACGGCAGTCTCGACATCACCCGCGACAAGGCCGGGCTCGTCCATGCCCGCGTCCTCAAGGAAATCCTCGACCAGACGGTGCAGGCATTGGAGGGCGACCCGCAGCTCGCCGAGAAGATCGCCCCGCCGGTCAAGCCGAAGTCGGTTCGCAATCCGTTTACCTGACGTCTGAGGGGTTGTTGCCGACCTCCCGATCGCTTGTGCGGCTTGAACAGCGCCAGGTATCTGAGTTGCGCGTTCTCCCGGGTCTGCGGACGCTGGGCGCGAACGTCGTGCAGGCGCGAGCCGGGCTGGATGCCGGCCAGGAACTGGCTGACCCTAGCGTCGGTTTTGACAACGGCGCAGGTTTGGCGACGGCATGGGTTTTACTCTGCCGGGCGCGGAGCGATCCGCGAGGGCAAGGACTTGCAGGACCGGACAAATTGCGCGCACTGAACCAGGATTATCCTCTGCTGCTCTCCACCGTCCTCGAGCACGGCGCCGCCAATTTCGCGGAAGTGCCTGTGGTCGGGCGGTATCGGACCGAGGAGGTACGATACGCCTATGCCGACGCCGCGCGCCGCGCGCGCCGGCTCGCCTCGTCATTGCGCCGGCTCGGCCTCGAAGCGGACGATTTCGTCGGCTCCCTTGCCTGGAACACCCATCGGCATTTCGAGCTGTTCTACGGGGTATCCGGAGTCGGCGCGGTCCTGCATACGGCCAATCCGCGCCTGCCGCCTGAGCACATCGCCTATACGATCAACTTCACCGGCTACCGTACGCTGTTCGTCGATGCCGACACGCTGCCGCTCGCCGAGCAGCTCGCACCCCGGCTGGAGTTCGTCGATCGGTTCATCGTCATGGCGGCGCGGGAGGCGATGCCGGCCACCCAGCTGCGAAACGTGCATTGCTACGAAGACCTGATCGACGCGGGCGAGGAAGATTTCATCTGGCCCCGGCTGGACGAGAGGAGCGCCTGCACGCTCTGCTTCACCTCGGGCACGACGGGGGCGCCCAAAGGCGTCCTCTATTCCCATCGCGGCACCGTTCTCTCGGCGATGTCGTCCGGGGCGGGCAACGGCTGGAGCCTGACGGCCCACGACGCCATCATCGCCATCGCCGGCTTGTTTCACTGCAACGGATGGGGCGTGCCGTTCTTCGGCCCGATGTACGGCGCCAAGCTCGTCTTCCCGGGACGGCAGATGGACATGGACTGGCTGCACGCCTTGATCGTGGAAGAGGGGGTCACCGCCGCGCCCGGCGTGCCGACCATCTGGCTCGGCATGTTGGAGCATTGTCGTGCGACCGGAGCAGGGCTGGGCCAGCTCAAGCGGATCTTCTCGGGCGGCACGGCGCCGCCTGCCAGCATGATCGAGACCTATCTGCGGGATTTCGGCGTTCGCACCATCCACGGCTGGGGCATGACGGAGACCACGCACAGCGCCACGGTCTCCTTTGCTCCCCGGCAGCTATCGTTCGAGCAGGCCGCGGCGGCGATGCGAACCCAGGGCAAGCCGCTCTACGGCAACGAGATCCGCATCGTCGACGAGGCCGGCTCGCCGCTGCCGAAGGACGGCAGGACGCCGGGTCATCTGCAATGCCGCGGACATTGGATCGCGAGCAGCTATTTCCGGCGACCGGAGGTCGCGGTGCAGACCGAGGACGGCTGGATGCAGACCGGCGACGTCGCGGTGATCGACCCCGACAACACGCTGCATGTCGTCGATCGCGCCAAGGACGTCATCAAGTCCGGCGGCGAGTGGATCAGCTCGCAGGCTCTCGAAGAAGCGGCGGCGCGGCACCCTGCCGTGCAGGAAGCGGCGGTGCTGGCGGTCCCGCATCCGCGCTGGCAGGAGAGGCCACTTCTTGTGACGGTGAAACGCCCGGACACCGACCTGTCCGCCGACGAGCTTCGCGCTCATCTGAGCACGCTGGTGCCGAAATGGTGGTTGCCGGAAGCAATCGCCTTTGCCGAGGAACTGCCGCACGGTCCGACCGGCAAGCTGCAGAAAGACGTGCTGCGAAGCTGGCTCGCCGACGGGAAGATCGCGCCCGGGCTGAACTAGGCGCCCGGCTAAGTCAGGCAAACGACTCCGTCATGGCCGAGTAGACGAGGGTGCGCAGATCGCGGCGTAGCGTCAGCCGGGCGTCGCTGCCGATCACCTGCGTCATGAACACCACCGCCAGTTCCTCTTTCGGGTCGATCCAGAAGGCAGTGGAAGCGGCCCCGCCCCAGAAATATTCGCCCAAAGTGCCGGGCAGCCGGGTTTTCGCGACGTTGATGTTCACGCCGCAACCGATCGAAAACCCGATGCCCGAATAGCCGCCCTCGCTGAACATCCCCGGCAGCGTCATGTCCCCCAGTTCCTTGTCGCCGGGCAGGTGATTGAGGCTGAACAACTCGACGGTCTTGGGGCTCAGGATCTGCACGCCGTCAAGGCTGCCGCCGTGCAGCATCATCCGGCAAAAACGCATGTAGTCGTGCGCGGTCGACACCAGGCCGCCGCCGCCGGATTCGAGGTTGGGCGGGGCGGCGTACGTACTGCGGCCCGCATCGTCCTGCAGCTTCAGGCCGCCGCCCTCGGCGGGCTGATAGCACGATGCGAAGCGCTCGATTTTCTCCGGCGGACACCAGAAGGCGGTGTCGGTCATCCCCAGCTTCTCGAACAGCCGTGTGCGCAGGAATTCGCCGAAACCGAGGCCGCTGAGTTTCTGGACGAGGTAGCCCATCACGTCGATCGAGACCGAGTAGTTCCACGCCGTGCCGGGCGAGAACTCCAGCGGCAGTGTCGACAACCGCTCGATCATCGCGTCGAGACCGCCCTCAGCGTTGAAATCGGCGATATGCGCGTGACGATAGGCGCGATCGACGCTGGTGCGGTTCATGAAGCCGTAGGTCAGGCCCGAGGTGTGCGTCACGAGGTCCACGACCTTCATCGGCCGCTGCACCGGCGTGGTCAGGAAAGACGGAGTTCCGGTCGCCACCAAGCTCGGAACGCCGGTCGCGTAGACCCCGAGATTCTTCCATGACGGAATGTGCGTGGCCACATCGTCATCGAGGCCGATCAGGCCGTCCTCGGCCAGCATCATCAACGCGACCGCCGTGATCGGCTTGCTCATGGAGTAGATGCGGAAGATCGTATCCTCGCGCAGCTTCTTGCCGCGTTCGAGGTCCATGTGGCCCGACAGTCCGGTATGGGCGAGCTTGCCGCGCCGGTAGACCATCGTCAGCAGGCCCGGCAGCCGACCGCTGTCGACATAGCGCCGCGTCATGACCTCGTCCACGCGCGCCAGCCGCGACGCCGACAGCCCAACCGCTTCCAGTCCCACCCGTCGCCTCCGCTTCGATTGCCTCGCCGGCACTAACCGCCGAACCGGCGGCGGTTGTCAAACGGGCTCGGCCCTCAAGCGCCCGAAGGCGACCAGTCGTAGACCCGCTGCAAGGTCCCGCCCATGAGAACGGCTCGGTCGCTGTCGGACAGCCGATCGGTGACGCGGAACGCCTCGACCCCCTGCTCGTAGGTCAACAGCGCGACCGCCCGGGTCCAGTCGGTTCCCCACATGCAGCGATCCAACCCGAACGCGTCGAAGATGCGACCGAGCGGCTCCCACAGATCCTTGTAGGGGAATGGCTCGTGCGACAGCGTGCAGGCGCCGGTGATCTTCACCACGATATTGTCGTGCTCCGCCAAAGCCAGCAGCCTCGGCAGGTCCGAAAACGGCTCTGTGGGGACGGGCGGCTCGAACGGCTGCTGCAGTCCGAGATGGTCGATCACCAGCCTCGTGTCAGGGTTTCGGGCGGCCAACAGCCCGGCCTGCTCCAAGCGTCCCCAGCACAGGAGGTTGACCGGCAAGGCGTGCCGAGCGGCGGCGGCCAGCACCCGGTTGATGCCGGGGTCGGCGGGGTCGGTCGACACGCCTCGCGTCATCATGATGCGGATGGCGACCGCGCCATCGGCGGCAGCCCAGTCGGCGATCGTATCGGCCACCGCGGGATCGGCCGGGTCGACCGGCTTGATCAACCCGAACCGGCCGGGATGCGCCGCGTAGACGTCGACGGCGTAGCTGGCGTCATACCGATAGAGGGTGAATGGCGAGACCCAACAGCGCGCCGTCGACGCCGACGGCGTCCATGGCGGCCACCATGTCGTCACCCGTGACCTCCGGCGGGCCGTGCAGGACGGCCGACCACGGGCGGCCCGGATGGTCGCGTTCGTAAGCGTGAACCTGAGCATCGATGATCGGCATCGCGTTGATCTTCCGTGCGTCGACGCCGTGCGGGAAGGCCGCGAGCGCCACGTCGGGACGCTAAGCTGCGTGGGGCTGCCGTTCAAGGGAACCGCCGATCCTGTCGCCGGCGTGAACGAGCGCCCTGGCCGACTTGGCTCAGCACGGATCAGAAACTCGGTGACGATGCCGCCTGTCCGTGCCACAGTGCCCAGCAGAGCTTGAGATGTCGGAAGCGGCGGCCGCGCGCCGTCTATCCGCGTGGGCCGAGCCGGTTCCGGATTGGATGATCCGGGAGAACGACATGGGCACGAGCGACTTCGTCGGAGCGCCATCGGGTTCGGCGAGCTACATCCTTGGCAGTAAGCTCGATAGCATCCCCTTCAGCGCCTATCACTTGCTGATAATCCTGGTGCTTGGCAGCGTCGGCTTCGTCGAAGGTTATGACCTCGCACTCGGCGGGTCCCTGTTGGTATTGGCGAAGGAGCCGTTGCGGCTGACCGGCGAGCAGATCCGGTGGCTGGCGGTGGCCCCGACCCTCCTCGTCGTGATCGGCGGTTTCGCGGCCGCGGCAATGTCGGATCAGGTCAGCCGCAAGACCGTCATGCAGGTCGGCGTGGTCATCAGCACGTTCTTCACCCTGCTGATCCCGCTGGTGCAGAGCGGCACGCAGCTCATTGTGCTGCGCCTGCTGACCGGCATCGGGCTGGGATTTGCGATTTCCGCGCCTTTCCCGATCGCAGCCGAACTGATGCCGAAACAGCACCGCCGCACCTACGGCGCAATCTTCGAGGTGATGCTGGCGAGTGCGTTTACGCTGCTGCCGTTCGTCGGCTTCCTGCTCGCCGGCAATCCGATCGGCTTTCGGCTGATTGCGCTGCCGGGCGGACTGGCACTCGGGATCGTGCCGCTGCTGGTGCATTTCGGCCTGCCCGAGAGCCCGCGCTGGCATCTCCGCAGAGGCGACGTCCAGGCGGCGGTCGAGACGGTCAACCGGATGATCGCGCGCTGCGGCAGCCGCGTGCCGAAACTGACGCCGGCCGAACTCGGCGCCGATCTCACGGACGTGCGGGAGGCGCTTCCCCCGTTCGCCGCGCTGTTCCGGGCGGGTCAACTGCGTTGGACCGCGGTCGGGATCTGCTGCTATGCGGCGGCAACCACGGCGTATTACTGTTCGGCGATCCTGCTGCCGAAGGCGCTGGTGGACCAAGGTGCCGCGGTCGGTCTGAGCTTCGGGCTGGGAACGTTGCTGTTCGTCGTGACGATCCCAGGCAAGTTCTTCACCGGCTTCATCATGGAGGTCATCGGCCGCCGCTGGACCATCACCTATTGCTTCGCCGGCGCGGTCCCCGGTCTGGCGCTGATGGCACTCGCGCACAACGCGGGTGCGTATGCCACGGTGGCGATGACGGCGGGCGCGATCATCACCGGCCTGACCATCCTGTCGTCCTTCACGGCAGTCCGGGTTTACCTTTCCGAACAATTCCCCACGGCATTGCGCGGTCGAGGACACTTTTTCGGCGAGGCGACCGGGCGGATTTTTTCGGGCGTGCTGACACCGTTTCTGCTGGAGCCGTACACCGGGTCGGCGACGATCTTCTTCGGGACCATCGCCGCCATCGCGGCCGTCGGCGCCTGCGTTCCGCTGGCGTTCGGCAGGGAAACGGTCGGCCAGCTCGAACTTGTCACCGAGACGAGAGAGACGGCGACCGTCGAGACCGCCTCCTGACCGGGCTCGAACGTCGACGCTGTTGTGGTACGGTCGCGGCCGAACTCGTCGGGGAGAACGCCATGCGTCGGATGCTCGTAGTGGCCCTTGTGCTCGCCGTCCTGGCGCCGCTGGCCCACGCCGTCGAGCGCTGGCAAGAGCTGCCGCCCACGCCGGCGCCGATCCCGACCGACCGCGGCGGGCAGGCGGCGGTGGACGGCGTCAGCATCCACTACGCCGTGTATGGAAGCGGCTCGCCGGTGATCCTGCTGCATGGCGGGCTGGCGAATTCCGACTACTGGGGCAATCAGGTGCGCGCGCTGATGCCGCGCCACACTGTGATCGTGATGGACAGCCGCGGCCACGGCCGCAGCACGCGCGACGCACGACCCTACGGGTATGATCTCATGGCCGACGACGTGGTGGGGCTGCTCGACTACCTGAAAATCCCGCACGCCGACGTGGTGGGCTGGAGCGACGGCGGCATTCTGGGGCTTGATCTGGCGATGCGTCATCCGGACCGGGTGGGTCGCGTCTTCGCCTTTGCCGCCAACACCGTGACCTCGGGCGTGACGCCAGGGGTCGAGAAGAATCCCACCTTCGCCGCCTTCATCAAGCGCGCCGGCCACGAGTACGTGCGGATGTCGGCAACGCCGCAGCAATACACCGCCTTCGTGGACCAGATCAGCCGGATGTGGGCGGAACAGCCGAACTGGAACGATGCGCAGCTACGAGCGATCCGCGCGCCGGTGCTGGTGGTGGACGGCGACCACGACGAGGCCATCAACCGCCCGCACACCGAATACATCGCCCGTACGATCTCAGGCGCCGGGCTGCTGATCCTGCCCAACGCGAGCCACTTCGCGTTCCTGCAGGATCCGGGCATGTTCAACTATGCGATCCTGCACTTCCTCGGTGACGAGTAACGCCTCCGGCGGCGCCGCACTCAGCCGGCGTCGCTCGCGAGCGGTCCGACGGTATCGGCGCCCGCCGTTTCCTTTCGGATCGGGCTTTCGGCCCGCGGCCAAGTCCTCAGCGCGGTAACAACGAGGGGATCCAGCCCTGCGTGGCTTCCCTCGGCGAGGATCGCCCTACGCATATCGGGGGTCCAGAATGCCTGGATGTGGTCGCGTATCCCGGCACACGCTTCGTCCGCGGGATAGGACCGGAAGAAGTTCGCGATCTGGTTGGCCATGTGCGCCAGCTTCTCGGTGGTCATGGCGGTCCTCTACTCGGCCGCATGTGACGTCGGCGCGATGCGCGTAAGCGCCACATCCTCCTCGAAGAAGCGCGACTGCCAGTCAGACGGCCGGTTGGTGCGCCGGACCTGCACCGCCGTGACCTTGTATTCCGGGCAGTTCGTCGCCCAATCCGAGTAGTCGGTCGTGATGACGTTGGCGCCCGTCTTGGCGTGGTGGAATGTCGTGTAGACGACGCCGGGCTGCATCCGCTCGCTGATGCGGGCGCGCAACGCGATGTCGCCCGAGCGGCTGGCCAGCGACGACGAGATCGCCGTCGTTGATGCCGCGGCTGCTCGGCATCGAACGGGTGGATTTCCAGCACGTCCTCCTCGTGCCAGCGGCTGTTCTCGGTCCGCCGCGTCTGCGCGCCGACGTTGTATTGCGAGAGGATGCGGCCCGTGGTGAGGATCAGCGGGAAGCGCGCGCCCGTGCGCTCCTCCGTCGGCACGAACTCGGTCAGCATGAACCGGCCCTTGCCGCGCACGAAGCGGTCGACGTGCATCATCGGCGTGCCGAGAGGGGCGGCGTCGTTGCAGGGCCATTGCAGGGAGCCGAGCGTTCGTCGAGCTTCGTGTAGGAAACGCCCGCAAAGCTCGGCGTCAGCCGGGCGATCTCGTCCATGATCTCGCTCGGGTGCGTGTAGTCCATCGGCAAGCCGAGCGCGTTCGACAGCGCCATGGTCACCTCCCAATCCGCCAACCCGCCCAGCGGCGACATGACCCGGCGCACGCGATTGATCCGCCGCTCGGCGTTGGTGAACGTGCCGTCCTTCTCCAGGAACGACGAGCCCGGCAGGAAGACGTGGGCGTATTTCGCCGTCTCGTTCAGGAAGATGTCCTGCACGACGACGCATTCCATCGCCCGCAGCCCGGCGGTGACGTGCTGCGTGTCGGGGTCGGACTGCGCGATGTCCTCGCCCTGGATGTAGAGCGCCTTGAAGGTGCCGCCGACCGCCTCGTCCAGCATGTTCGGGATGCGCAGGCCCGGCTCGGCCGACAACGGGACGCCCCAGGTCGCCTCGAACATCTCGCGCGCGGCGTCGTCCGACACGTGGCGGTAGCCGCTGAACTCGTGCGGGAAGCTGCCCATGTCGCAGGAGCCCTGCACGTTGTTCTGGCCGCGCAGCGGGTTCACGCCGCCGCCGAGCCTGCCGATGTTGCCGGTCGCCATGGCGAGGTTCGCCATCGCCATGACGGTGGTGCTGCCCTGGCTGTGCTCGGTGACGCCCAGGCCGTAGTAGATCGCCGCGCTGCCGCCCGTCGCGTACAGCCGCGCCGCCGCGCGAACCTCGCCGGCCGGCAACGCCCGTCAGCCGTTCGGTCGCTTCCGGCGAGTTGTGCGCCAGCGCGATGAACCGCGCCCAGCCCTCGAACGCGTCGAGCTCGCAGCGCTCGCGAACGTAGTCCTCGTCGATCAGCCCCTCGGTGACGATGACGTGCGCCAGCGCGTTGAGCAGCGCGACGTTGGTGCCGGGCAGCAGCGCCAGGTGGTGCTGCGCACGAACGTGCGGCGACTTCACGAGGTCGATCCGGCGCGGGTCGGCGACGATCAGCTTCGCCCCGGCCCGCAGCCGCTTCTTCATGCGCGACGCGAACACCGGGTGCCCGTCGGTCGGGTTGGCGCCGATCACCAGGATCACGTCCGCATGGTCGACGGAGGCGAAATCCTGCGTGCCCGCCGAGGTGCCGAGCGTCGTCTTCAGGCCGTAGCCGGTCGGCGAATGGCAGACGCGGGCGCAGGTGTCGACGTTGTTGTTGCCGAAGGCGCCGCGGACCAGCTTCTGGACCAGAAAGGTTTCCTCGTTGGTGCAGCGCGACGAGGTGATGCCGCCGATCGCGTCGCGGCCGTATTCGCGCCTGGATGCGCTTGAACTCGCTGGCGGCATGGGCGATCGCCTCCGTCCCAGCTCACCTCCCGCCACGGATCGGTGATCGCGGCGCGGATCATCGGCTTGGTCTTGCGGTCCTTGTGCGTGGCGTAGCCGAAGGCGAAGCGGCCCTTGACGCAGGAATGGCCCTCGTTCGCGCCGCCGTCCTTGTAAGGAACCATGCGGACGACGGTCTCGCCCTGCATCTCGGCCTTGAAGGAGCAGCCGACGCCGCAATAGGCGCAGGTGGTGATGACGGAGTGCTCCGGCGTGCCCATGGCGATGACGGACTTCTCGTTCAGGGTCGCGGTCGGGCAGGCCTGCACGCAGGCGCCGCAGGAGACGCATTCCGAGCCCATGAAGTCGGTGCCGCCGGCGGAGATCGTCGAGGCGAACCCGCGGCCGTCAATCGTCAGCGCGAACGTGCCCTGCATCTCCTCGCACGCCCGCACGCAGCGAGAGCAGAGCGATGCACTTGCTCGCCTCGAAGGTGAAATACGGGTTGCTCTCGTCCTTGGGCGCGTCGAGGTGGTTGGCGCCTTCATAGCCGTAGCGCACCTCGCGCAGCCCCACCGCGCCGGCCATGTCCTGCAACTCGCAATCGCCGTTGGCCGAGCAGGTCAGGCAGTCCAGCGGATGGTCGGAGATGTAGAGCTCCATCACGCCGCGGCGGAGTTTGGCGAGGTGGGGTGTTCTGCGTGTGCACCACCATCGCTTCTTCGGCGGGCGTGGTGCAGGAGGCCGGGGTGCCGCGCCGGCCCTCGATCTGCACCAGGCACAGCCGGCAGGAGCCGAACGGCTCCAGGCTGTCGGTCGCGCACAGCTTTGGAATCTGCGGTGCCCAGCGTGGCCGCCGCCGCCATGACCGAGGTGCCCTTGGGCACCGTCACCGCCTGGCCGTCGATGGTGAGGGTCACGCCGATGTCGGCCGCGCGGATCGGGGTGCCGTAGTCGATTTCACGGATCAGGGTCATGTCGCCGTCCTATCCGGCCACCGCGAGCGTCCGGGCCGTGCGGTCGAAATCCTCGGGGAAGTGGGTGAGCGCGCTGGTGACCGGGATGGGCGTGAGCCCGCCCAGGGCGCAGAGCGAGGCGTCGGTCATCAACTCGCACAGATCATCCAGCACGGCAAAATTCTTGGCCGGCTCGACGCCCGCGCGAATGCGGTCCAGGACTTCCATCCCGCGCACCGCGCCGATCCGGCACGGCGTGCACTTGCCGCAGCTTTCGGCGGCGCAGAACTCGAAGGCGAAGCGCGCCTGCGCCGCCAGGTCGACGGTGTCGTCGAACACCACGACGCCGCCGTGGCCGAGCATGCCGCCGGCGCGGGCGAACGCCTCGTAGTCCAGCGGCGTGTCCAGCAGCGCCTCGGGAAAATAGGCGCCGAGCGGTCCGCCGACCTGGACGGCGCGCAACGGCCGGCCGCTGGCAGTGCCCTGGCCCCAATCCTCGACCACGCTGCGCAAGGTCGGGCCGAACGGCAGCTCGATCAACCCGCCGCGGCGGACGTTGCCGGCCAGTTGGACGGCGAGCGTGCCCAGCGACCGCCCGATGCCGAACGCGGCATAGGCATCCGCGCCATGCGCCATGATCCAGGGCACGCTGGCCAGCGACAGCACGTTGTTGACGACGGTGGGTCGCCCGAACAGCCCCTGGATCGCCGGCAACGGCGGCTTTGCGCGTACCATGCCGCGCTTGCCCTCCAGGCTGTCCAGCAGCGACGTCTCCTCGCCGCAGATATAGGCGCCGGCGCCCACCCGCACCTCGAGGTCGAAGGCCTGCCCGAGCCCGCTACGTCCGGTCCCAGCAGCCCGGCGTCGCGCGCCGCCACGATGGCCGCCCGCATCGTCCGCACCGCGTGCGGGTATTCCGACCGCGTGTAGACGTAGCCCCTGTCGGCTCCGACCGCGAACCCGGCGATCGTCATGCCCTCGATCAAGCCGAACGGGTCGCCCTCCATCAGCATGCGGTCGGCAAAGGTGCCGCTATCGCCCTCGTCGGCGTTGCAGACGACGTATTTGCGGTCGGACCGGGCCAGGCGGACGGTGTCCCACTTGATCCCGGTCGGGAACCCGGCGCCGCCGCGCCCGCGCAGGCCAGAGCGCTTCACCTCGTCGATCACCGCCTGGCCGCCCATTGCGAGCGCCCGCTCGAAGCCGCGATAGCCGCCATGGGCGCGGTAGTCCACGAGCGAAACGGGGTCGACGATGCCGCAGCGGGCGAACGTCAGCCGGGTCTGGCCGGCGAACCACGGATGATCCTCGGGACGGCCGATCCGCAGCGGGTGGGCGCCGCCCGCCAGCAGCCCCGCGTCGAGCAGGCCGGGGATGTCGGCCACCTGCACCGGGCCGTAGGCGATCCGGCCCTCCGGGGTCTCGACCTCCACCAGCGGCTCCAGCCAGATCGCGCCGCGCGTCCCGGTGCGAACCACGTCGAGCGCGATCCCGCGCCGGCCGGCCTCGGCCCGCAAGGCGCGGAGCACGCGATCGGCGCCGAGCGCCAGCGCCGCCGCGTCTTGCGGCAGGTAGAGGCGGGTCATCGGCGCCGGACCTGCTCGACCAATTCGGCCAGGGCGTCATCGTCGAGCCGGGCGAGCGGCTCGCCGTCAAGCAGCGCCGCCGGGCCGCAGGCGCAAAGGCCGAGGCAGTAGGCTGGCTCCACGGTCAGGCTGCCGTCGGGGCTGGTTCCTCCCCAGCCGATGCCGAGCCGGTCAAGCAGCCGTTCGGCCAGCGCGACGCCGCCGACCGACTGGCACGCCTCCGCCCGGCAGAGTTTCAGAACCTGACGTCCAGCCGGGGCGCTGCGAAAATCGTGGTAGAAGGAAATGACCCCGTGCACCTCGGCACGGGAGATGTTCAACGCGTCGGCGATCAGCGGCACGCTTTCTTTCGGCACGCAGCCGAATCCCTGTTGCAGCGCGTGCAGGATCGGCAGGGCTGCGCCCTCCAGCCCCGCCTGGGCGGCGATGATCTCCCGAGCCGCCGCTGCATCCCAACCCGGGGTGGCGCCGGCCGCGGGGTTGCCGATTGATGCTGCCGCTGCCATGGCTCGCCCCCCGAGCTGGATCAGGCTCTTTTGACAGTAAGCACCCGCGGGCTGGAGTGGATCAAGCCGCTGGTTACAATGCCTGATTCATCCAATCTGCCTGGTGCTATCGGCAGACGAGATCGGCCCAGATTTTCCGGAGTGGAGATGACGAAGACGAAGACACACTTGCTGATGGGAGCGCTGGTTCCGTTGCTGCTTGTCGGCGCGAGCGCCCGGGCCGAGCGCATCTTTGTCTCCAACGAGAAGGACAATACGATCACCGTTATCGACGGCGCGACGCTTGCGCCCATCAAGACCGTCCCGGTGGGCGCTCGGCCGCGTGGCATCCTGCTCGGTCCCGATGGACACGACCTCTACGTCTGTGCCGGGGATGCCGACCACATCGACGTGCTCGATACGGCGACAATGACCGTCAATCGCGTCCTGCCGAGCGGACCCGACCCCGAAACGCTGGCGCGCAGTCCCGATGGCAAATTTCTCTACATCTCCAACGAAAACGACAACATGGTTTCGGTTGTGGATACTGGCCGGGGCAAGATCGTGACCGAGATCCCCGTCGGCGTGGAGCCGGAGGGGATGGGCGTAAGTCCCGACGGAAAGACGCTCGTCAACACGTCCGAAACCACCAGCATGGCGCATTTCATCGATACGGCTTCGCAGAAGGTGATCGCCAACGTGCTGGTGGGCAGCCGCCCGCGCGTGGCGCGCTGGACGCCCGACGGCAGCCAGGTGTGGGTCTCGGCCGAGGTGGGCGGGACCGTGTCCGTCATCGATGCGGCCGACCACACCGTCATCCATACGCTTCGGTTCGATATCCCTGGGCTCGCCGCCGACGCCGTGCAGCCGGTCGGCATTGCGCTGACCGATGACGGCACGCTCGCCTTCATCGCACTCGGTCCAGCCAACCGCGTCGCCGTGGTTGACGCCAAAAGCTTCCAGGTAAAAACCTACCTGCTGGTCGGGCAGCGCGTCTGGAACCTTGCCTTCTCCCCGGACCGGCGGCGGCTCTACACCACGAACGGCAACAGCAACGACATCACGGTGATCGACGTCCCGGCGCTCAAGCCGATCAAGTCGGTGCAGGTGGGCCGGCTGCCTTGGGGGATCGCCGTCGGCCCCTGACGAGCAGGTGCGCTTCACATAGATGTGACCGTCGGAGGCGGGACTTGGCGCCTTGCTTGAAGCAGGAATCCCCGCACCGCCCGCGCGACATGTCGAGCGCAGGTCGGTACCCACCACGTTGAGGTACGCACGATGCAGACGCGCGCAGCGGTGGCCCGCGAGGCCGGCAAGGCGCTCAGCCTGGAGACGGTCGAGCTTGACGGCCCGCGCGAGGGCGAGGTGCTGGTCGAAATCAAGGCCACCGGCATCTGCCACACCGACGAGTACACGCTATCCGGCGCCGACCCCGAGGGCATTTTTCCGGCCATCCTCGGCCATGAGGGCGCCGGCGTGGTGGTCGATGTCGGCCGCGGCGTGAGCAGCCTGCGCAAGGGCGACCACGTCATCCCGCTCTACACGCCGGAGTGCCGGCAGTGCGAGTACTGTCTCTCGCGCAAGACCAATCTCTGCGTCGCGATCCGCGCCACCCAGGGACGCGGCGTGATGCCCGACGGCACCAGCCGCTTTTCCAGCGGCGGCGAGCCGGTGTTCCACTACATGGGCACCTCGACGTTCAGCAACTTCACCGTGCTGCCGGAGATCGCGCTGGCGAAGATCCGCGAGGACGCGCCGTTCGAGAAGGTCTGCTACATCGGCTGCGGGGTGACGACCGGCATCGGCGCCGTGATCAACACCGCCAAGGTCGAGGCGGGAGCGCGCGCCGTGGTGTTCGGGCTCGGCGGCATCGGGCTGAACGTGATCCAGGGGCTTCGGCTGGTCGGGGCCGAGCAGATCGTCGGCGTCGACCTCAACCCGGCGCGGCGGGCGACGGCGGAACAATTCGGCATGACCGATTTCGTCAACCCGCGCGAGGTCGCGGGCGACCTGGTTCCCTACCTCGTCAATCTCACCAAGGGCGGCGCCGACTACACGTTCGAGTGCATCGGCAACGTCAACGTGATGCGCCAGGCGCTGGAGTGCGCCCATCGCGGCTGGGGCAAGTCGGTGATCATCGGCGTCGCCGGCGCCGGGCAGGAGATCGCCACCCGGCCGTTCCAGTTGGTCACCGGGCGGATCTGGATGGGCACCGCGTTCGGCGGCGCGCGCGGCCGGACCGACGTGCCGCGCATCGTCGACTGGTACATGGATCGACGCATCAACATCGACGACCTGATCACCCACGTCCTGCCGTTCGAGCAGATCAACGAGGGTTTTGAACTGCTGCGCCGGGGCGAATCGATCCGTACCGTCGTCACCTATTGATCGGCTGCCCGGCGGCTCAGGCGGGGTCCGGGTAGGCTATATCGATCACCTCAAGCGAGTCCGGCCCGCGGGGCGTGCGCACCGCGACCTCATCGCCGCGCCGGGCTTTCAGCAATGCGAGCGCCACCGGGGAGCCGATGCTGATCTTGCCCTGGCTCAGATCCGCTTCATCCACCCCGACGATCGTCACCGTGACCTCCTCGTCGGGGCCGCTGGCGTAGTACGTGACGGTGGCGCCGAAGAAGACGCGGTCCCGCTGCGGCTGCGCGGCGGGATCGACCACCTCGGCATGGGCCAGGCGGTTTGCCAGGAACCGCAGCCGCCGGTCGATCTCGCGCAGGCGACGCTTGCCCTCCTTGTAATCGGCATTCTCGCTGCGGTCGCCGTTGCCCGCCGCCCAGGCGACGATCTCGACGACGCGGTGCCGCTCGGTCCGCCGCGCGGCGTACTCGGCCTCGAGCGCCGCATGCCCCGCCGGTGTCATGTAGAACTTGCCGCCGGGCAGCCTCGGCGGGCCGGGCTCGTCGGCCTCTTCGTCCATCACGCGAGATCGATCGCGTAGTCCTTGAGGTCGTCGAGGGTGCAGTACTCGAGCGCACTCGCCTCGGTCGCACGCAGCACGACGCGCGGGGCAGCGTCGGCCATCAGGGCCTCCCGCCAGCGTGGCGCGCAGAGGCACCAGCGGTCTCCAGGCTTCAGGCCGGGAAAGCCGAAAGCGGGCAGGGGCGTGCTCAGATCGTTGCCGCGTGCGCGGCTGAACGCCAGGAACTCAGCCGTCATGATCGCGCAGACGGTATGGCTGCCGAAGTCTTCCGGGCTCGTAGCGCAGCAGCCGTCCCGAAAAAACCCGGTCATCGGGTCGATCGAGCACGGCTCCAGGACGCCGCCCAACACGTTGAGGGACCGTCGCCGTCCGCCTCCGCTGCTGTCCAGTGGCATGTCGCTCGCTCCCTTGCCGTAGCCGTCCCGCGGAATTTGCAGAATGGGGCGCGGGATCAAGCCCGGCAATGACGGAAGTCTCGTCCTGTCGCGGGGATGAACGGGCTGCGAACCGAGCCCGATCCCTGGGAGAAAGACGGCGAGCCTAAGCGGTCACGCTGAGCTTGCTCGTGGCCGTGCTCGCGGCGGCGCCGTCGCTTGAGCTTGCGCCCGACGTGGCCGGGGCGGTCGGCAAGGTCACGTTCTGCCCGAGTGCCTTTCCCGCGTCGGTGATCTGCTTTGCGAGCCCCTTCAGGTTTGCGGCGGTCTGGCCCTGCTTGAGGTCGTTCTGGTACGTGCGCAGCAACCGGGCCAACGCGGCCTGCTGCTCGCTGCGGCTGGTGGCGGACGACTGGCCCGACGGTGCCGGCGCGCTGCTGCTGGAGGGCGACTGGGATACGCTGGTCGGAGAGACGGCAATGCTCGACATGGAACCCTCGCTCACAACGGATCGCCCCTGCGGCGATTGCGGACACGTTGCCCAAAGCGGATGAATAAAGAATGAGCGAGGTTCGGGCTGGTCCGGCTAATAGAGGTCGGCCCGCGTCGCCGGGAGTCCGCTCGCGCCCTTTGCCCGCCTTGTGGCGACGGTCTGGAAAATCCCGATCGTGCCGCGCTCGAACCCCAGTGAGACGCCGGCCAAATAGAGCAGCCAAAGCCGCGTCTTGGCCGCCCCGACCTCGCGTTCGGCTTGGACGCGATTGGCGTACAGGCGCTCGCACCACAGACGCGTCGTTCGGGCGTAATGCTCGCGCCAAGC
Organism: uncultured Alphaproteobacteria bacterium; assembly: GCA_963719345.1. Classification (GTDB taxonomy): domain Bacteria; phylum Pseudomonadota; class Alphaproteobacteria; order Acetobacterales; family Acetobacteraceae; genus CAVRCA01. The sequence continues at coordinate 551,826 of CAVRCA010000001.1, read as the reverse complement.
CTCCACGTCATGCACCTCGAAGCCGTGACGTTCCAGATTGCCGACAGTGTTGCCAATGTGGTCGAGTTCGCTGCCAGGAAAAATGTACTTCACCACGGCCGCGTATTCCGGGCGCTTGCGGCGGAACGCCCGCTGGTCGCGCTTGGCCGGCCGCGTGATCGCATGGTGCAGCATCACGCCGCGCGGACGCAGCAACGCCCGCATCTTGGCGAAATAGTCCGCGTGGTTGGCGGCGCCGACATGCTCGAACATGCCGACCGACGCGATCCGGTCGTACCGGCCGCTGAGATCGCGATAGTGCTTGAGTTCCACCCTGACGCGGTCCTGCAATCCGAGCCGCCGTATTTTTTGCATTGCAAAGGCATGCTGCGCCTCCGACAGCGTCACGCCATGCGCCTCGACGCCATACTCGCGCGCGGCGTAGCACACGAGGCCGCCCCAGCCGCAGCCGATGTCGAGCAGACGCTGGCCCGGCGCCAGCCGCAGCTTGCGGCAGATCATGTCCAGCTTGGCGGTCTGCGCCGCGTCGAGGTCGAAATCCGGCTCGGCGAAATATGCGCACGAGTATTGCATCTCGGCATCGAGAAACAGGGCGTAGAACGCGTTCGACAGATCGTAGTGGAACTGCACCAGCGCCGCGTCGTCGCGCTCGCCCTTCGCCGCGAAAAGTGTGCGCCGTCGAAGAACCCCGTCCGATCGAGCCGAACAGGAAAGGCAGCAGCGTGCGGACCAGCAGCCGCTTGTCGAGCCGGCGGCCGATGCCGCGCCGCGCGTCGCCCCGCGCCGCAGCAAGATCGAGCAGCGTGCCGCCTTCGATGTCGAGATGTCCCTCGGCGACCAACTCGATCACGGTGGTCAGGCGGGGTCGGCGCAAGAGCCGGGTGATCGCGGCGGGCGAGCGGATGGCGACTGCCAGGTCGGTGCGCGCATCCGGCCCGAGCGGCACGATCTCGCCGTTCCAGAGCCGCACGGCAAAGCCGGCCTGCACCGCGTCCGCCGCATGCAGGGCGAGGCTGCGGAGGGCTGCCAACTGCCGGTGCTGCACCTCGGCCATTGGGGTTTCCTCTTGTGTGGAGCCGGACCAAGCCACAATGTCGGAAGCCCGTCTACGGTGCGATGCGGCCGGCGGGCGTTACGTCCTGCCCGGCGGGAGGTACCCTGATGGGCCACGCCGACATCGACGCCATTCGTCAGCTTCTGCGCTCGCGCTCGCGCCTGCGGCCGGTCGGGTTGGCGGAACGACGCGAACGCCTCGACGCGCTCGGGGCTGGGTAGTCGCTGCCCACAGACGTGCGGGAGATAACGTGGTCGCAGGCCGGACTGTGGTGGTGAGCGTGCCCGAGGTGGCCGACACCGAAGAGATCGGAGGTCAAGCGGGCGAGACGGTCGATGCGCGTCACCACCACGTCGCTGGGGCAAGTATCTTCAGCATTCGCTGCAGCTCACGCCGGCTAGCCGCTGCGCCGCTTGCCTTCTCGCGGTAGATCCTGGCCGGTCCAGGGCAGCTTTCCAGCAGCGTTAGCGATGACGCGCCCCCACCTGTTCGGACAACTGAGAGAACCGGGGCAGGCGCTGTCGTGTAGCGCTCGAAGTGTGACTTAGCTCACATCGCAATCGTTGGGTAACCATTATGGTTCGATCAGCCACTTAGGAAGCTTCAGAAGCTTTCGCCTCTGCGAAGACGCTAGGAATGTCAGGAAACAGACAATGGTCACATTCAAACTGGAAGACGCGCTCGAAGGCAGCTACCTGATCGCATTATGGCTCTCCATTCATGGAGGTGATCCGGGCCCATCGGAGCGGGCGGTTTCTCAGGAAGAGGCCGCCGCAGTGGCAAGCAAGCTTATAGCTAGCCTGAAGCCATTTGTGGAGGGCGCGTCCGCAACAGCAGCTCCTGCAGCAATGAAGCTGCCGGTTGTGGGTCTTGATGAGACCGTCGCCAACTTGAAAGCTGTAGGCATTGAGGTCCACGCGCATGTGGGGCAAGAGCGCGTGGAGATGAACGCCGCATCCGTTGGTGGTGGCCTTCCATGGCGCATCTGCCCTTGCTTTGGGCCGCCAAACCATCGCAGATGCTACTGCGTGTCTCTCCAAGACAAAAACTGACCCAAGTTCTCGGGAGAACACGAATGAGGGCCAACCCGCTTATACCTCTAATCGCAACTTGCATTCTTGCGATGATGCAACCTGTTTTGGCACAGGAAGAGCCGGAAGCTATCTCTCACTGGCCTGCAACACTAACGGATCAGCAAGAGTTTTTAGGCCAGCAAGATAAACTGACCGCCGAATTCGGCAAGCTGATGGCGAGTAACGGATTAGTGCTGAAGCCTAGCTGCCGCTGGGTGCTTACTAGGAACATCCAATGCGCAGTCCCCACGGGATGCGTTGTCTATGGGATAACATTCACCCAGGAATGTACCGATAGATGTGACTTCCGCCACTTGATTGCTCGGGCGGCTGATCCTGCGGGCAGCCTGCCTCGGGCGCTTCGATCGAGCTACGAAGCAGAGGTATTCATAGCGCAAGGGTTGGGCGCAAATACCCAATGGCTCCCATTTTCGTAACATAGTATTCAAGGAAAATTGCGATCTTCAGAGAGGGCGAACGGCACACTGTTCCGCAGTCCGCGAGTTGGATGATCAACAATGGAAACTATCGCTGCAATTGTGCTACTTAGCATTCTGTTTTGCCGTCGGTTGTTGACGTGATCCTCGCCTACGCCATCCAGCTCGGCACGGGCAGGTTTTTCCCCCGCAGGAACCCGACGTCGAACAGTTTCGAGGCGTAGCGCGCGCCGCCGTCGCAGAGGATCGTCACCACCGTGTGTCCCGGGCCGAGATTTTTTGCGACCCGCACGGCGGCGGCGATGTTGATCCCGGACGACGTGCCGACCGACAGGCCCTCATGGATCAGCACTTCAAAGATGCACTCGAGCGCCTCGGCGTCCGGGATTTTCACCGCGTCGTCGATCACGACGTCCTCGAGATTGGCCGGCACCCGCGACTGACCGATGCCCTCGGTGATCGAGCTGCCCTCGACCGTGAGGTCACCGGACTTCACCCAGCCAAAGAGGCCGCTGCCCTCAGGGTCGGCGAGCACGATGCGCAGATCGGGCCGTTTCTCCTTCAACGCCAGCGACACGCCGGCCAGGGTGCCGCCGGTGCCGCAGGCACAGGTGAAGGCGTCGATCCGGCCGCCGGTCTGCTGCCAGATTTCCGGGCCGGTGGTCGCGCGATGGCCCTCGCGATTGGCCAAATTGTCGAACTGGTTGGCCCAGACCGCGCCCATCTCCTCCGCCATCCGACGCGAGAGGTGGACGTAGTTGCCGGGATCACGATACGGCTTGGCCGGGACGAGGCGGAGGTCGGCGCCGATCATTTTGAGAAAATCGATCTTTTCGCGGCTCTGCGTCTCCGGCATCACGATCACCGAGCGGTAGCCGCGCGCGTTGCCGACCAGGGTGAGGCCGATCCCGGTGTTGCCGGCGGTGCCCTCGACCACGGTGCCGCCCGGCTTGAGCACGCCGCGCCGCTCGGCGTCGAGGATGATGGCGAGGCCGGCCCGGTCCTTGACCGAGCCGCCGGGATTCATGAACTCGGCCTTTCCCAAGATCGTGCAGCCGGTCGCCTCGGAGGCGCCGCGCAGCCGGATCAGGGGCGTATTGCCGATCGCCGCCGCCAGATCCTCGCTCACCCGATCGCCGAACTGCGTCGCGGTCATGCATCCTCCTTCAGCCGTCGCCCGGGTTTACTCGGACGGCGACGCGTGCGATGGCCGATTACGCATTGCCACCCGGAGATGACAAGATGGCCGAGAACGTGAGCCCCGCCCAGGCGTGGCAGGCGCTGCACGACGACGAGCACGCCCGTCTGGTCGATGTGAGAACGGAGGCGGAGTGGCGCTCGGTCGGCGTCCCGGACGTCTCGGAGGCGGGCAAGGAGATTGTGCTGCTGCCATGGCAGTTTTCTCCGGCGCAGCTCAATCCACGCTTCGTGGAGGGCCTGCGCGAGGCGGGGCTGACCCCGCAGCACCGGCTCTACTTCATCTGCCGCAGCGGCGCGCGCAGCCAGGCCGCCGCCGAAGCGGCGCGCGAGGCCGGGTTTTCCGAGGTGTACAACGTCGGCAGCGGGTTCGAGGGCGGCCGTTTCTCGCCGGGCTGGAAAGCCGGCCTTCCCTGGCGCCCAGTGGACTGAGCGGCGATCCGGGGATCAGCGCGGCCGCAGAAGGAAGCCCGGGGCGCGGTCGGGCTGCGTGGTGATCACCGGCGATGGCAGCACCGGCTGGTCGTCCTCGAGCGCGATCCGGAACGAGCGCACGAGGTGCGCCAGCACGAGGGTGGCTTCGGCGAGCGCGAATTGGGCGCCGACGCAGACCCGTGGGCCGGCGCCGAACGGCATGTAGGCGAAGCGCGGCGGCGCGGGCGCGTCCGGCAGGAAGCGCGACGGATCGAACGCGTCCGGGTCGCGCCACAAGCGGCGGTGCCGGTGCAGCACCCAGGGTGCGATCAGCAGGACCGCCCCTTTCGGGATGACCAGCTCCCCGGCACGGTCCGCGGCGTTCGCCAGGCGCGCCAAGGTGAAGACCGGCGGATAGAGACGCAGCGCCTCGCTGACCACGGCGCGGGTATAGACCAGCCGCGTCAGTGCCGCACCCGCACCCTCCGCACCGAGGTCGAGCCCGCCCGCCTCTTCGGCGATGCCCTCCTGCACGTCCGGCGCGTTCGCCAGCAGGTAGAGCGCCCAGAACAGGGCGACGGCCGGTGGTCTCGTGGCCGGCCACGATCATCGTCGCCACCTGGTCGCACAGCTGGGCGCGGCTGAACGCGGCGCCGCTCTCCGGGTCGCGCGCATCGCGCAGCAGGTCGAACAGGTCACGCGGGGCACCATCATGGCCGGCGCGCAGCCGCGCCTCGATGATGCGGTCCATCAGCGCCATCCAGCGCCGCTGGAACCGGCGTCGGCGGAAGTCACGCGGCGCCGGGATGCCGGCGGGGAGCAGCATGTCGAGCAGGTGCGGCTGGGCCAGGGAGTCGCCGAACTCGTCGAGCATCGCCCGCATGGCCGGGCCGAACTCCCCCATCTCGAGGGAGAACATCGAGCGCCCGGCGATTTCGAGCGCGGTCGACTGCATGATCGCGAGCAGGTCCAGGAGCTCGCCGGTGCGCCCGGCGAGGGCGGTTGCCGTCTCCGCCGCCACCGCCGCCATGTGGCGCGCCAGCATCGGCAGCACCCGTGGCGCCATGGCGGGCGCGATGGTGCGTCGCTGGTGCTTCCAGTCGTCGCCTTCGCTGAGCAGCAGCCCGTTGCCGGTGATCGGACGAAGGATGCGGATCGACGCCGGGCTGCGCTGGTAATTCCCTGGATTTTCGACCAGGACCTGATGGATCGCCGCCGGCGCATTCAGCAGCATCTGCGTGCGGCCAAGCGAGCGGCTGACCAGCACCTCGCGTTCGTAGGCCGTGTCCGGCCACATCAGCAGCGCGTTGGTGCGCACCGCCCGCAGGAACCGGGGCAGCGACGGCGTCTCCTGCGGGTAGTCGGGACGCGGCGGGACGTAGAGGGCGTGGTCGGCCATGCGCTCTAATGCCAGAACGGCTTGGCGGCGCGGAACTCCTCTATTGCGTCTTCGAGCTGGCCGATCGCTTTGTCGCCCCGCCGCTCGATCCAGGCGGCGAGCATCCCCACCGCCGGCGCGAGTTCGGTGTGTTGCTCGTCGATCAGCCCGCCCACCAGCCCAGGCGTGACGTGGGCGTCGTTGATCGTGCCGAGCAGTTCCTGCAGCGTCTCGCAGCGGTGGCGATAGGCCTTGACGGCCTTCGGACGGTAGAGACCGGCGACGAACTCGGTGCCGTAGCGCAGCTTCTTGAGCGACTTGCGCAGGGCGTGCCGCCCCTCCGCGTCGGCCGCGTCGGCAATCCGGCGCTTCACCTTGCGAGCCAGCCGGTCGAGCAGCCGCGGCGCAAGGGCGTCGAGTCGCTTGCCGAAGCTTTTCCGGTCCCCGAGCCGGGCGGGATCCTCAATGCCGTCCTCGCACCAAGCGGCCAGCCCGAGCACGAGACCGGTCAGACCGGCCCCCTGTAGCGCCTCGCGCACCGGCCCGAACGAGGCGGCACGGTCCGCTTCGGCCACCTGACGGAGCTGGCCGATCCAGTCCGCATCAAGGTGGCCGGCCGCGTCCGGCAAGGTCTGCAAGCAGAGCACGTCCCGGTCCCGCCGCTCGCCGAACACCCGGCCGAGACTGCGCAGCTCGCGTTCGAACAGAGCGTGGGCATGCGGCTCAAGCAACGGCTCGAACAGCACGAACGCGGATCGCAGCCGGCGCAGCCCGACCCGGAGCTGGTGTACCCCTCCGGCGTCGCCGCCTCGGCGGACGCCATGTTGGCGGCGATCTGGCCCAGCGCGCTGGCCACGATGTCGCGGAACCCGATATTGGCCGGAACCTTTGCCGACAGCGCCAGCTTGATCGCGTGTGTCGCCTGCGGCGTATCTCCGGTCCGCAGTCGGTAGCCGCGCGCCGCCTTGCTTTCCGGCGCGATCCGCATCGGTACCGCCTCATGCAGGGCGATTGCCAAGTGATAGAGTGGAGCCGAGGCGGCCGCCCTTCAGCTCGAGCTCGAGCTCATCCACGGGTTCGCGCGTGCCGTCGGCAACGATTGCCCCCTGGTCGAGCGCGGCTTCGACCTTGGTCCCTCCGTCCAAGGTGAGAAGCCTTGCCCGGCGCTCGATCTCGGTGGCGAACAACGGGCGCAGCCGGCCGTCGAGCCCGGTCACGATGTCCCCGGCAGGCGTCTCGACCAGGCGGCCGAGATCCGGCGCGTCGCCATCGACCGGCCATTCCCACTCGCCCCGATGGGCGGCGGCGCCGCCTTCCGAGCGGGACGTCTTCAGCGTCTGTATTCTGGCGTTGCCGCTGGCCCGCACCCGAAGGCTGAAGCCGTGCGAGGCCAAGACCTGGTCGCCAGTATCGAAATAGGTGGTGGTCTCGCGACGCTGCTCCGCCGGGACCGCCTGCAGAAGCGGCAGCTGCTCCAGCGCCTCACGGCTTCCGGGCGGCAAGCGCAGCTTGAGTTCGATCTCGATCGGCCTGGCAAGATGCTTTGTCATCTGTCCGTCACGCTCCGCCGCGAGTGGGCACCGCTGTTCCGCAAGACCGCCTCCTCTAGCCCCAGTGTTTCCGATGGTTATACTCCCGCCAGTCCGGAGCGCGGCCCGTCAGGCGGCGCCACCGACGGGGCGGAAATCAGAGGAGCAGCGTAATGAGCTTAAAGGGCGCCGGCTACATCGCGGGGGCGTGGGAACATCCCACCCGCAAGGCGACGGACAAGTCCGTGGCACAGCTGCACGCCGAATGCGCGAAGGGGGCGCTCGACGACGCCGGGCTCACCAAGGACGATGTGGACGGCTATTTCTGCGCCGGCGACGCGCCGGGCATGGGTCCGCTCAACATGGTCGACTACATGAATCTCAAGTGCCGTCACGTGGACAGCACCGATGTGGGCGGTTCGTCGTACCAGCTCCTCGTCGGCCACGCGCTCGAGGCGATCAATGCCGGCCGCTGCAACGTGGCGCTCATCACGCTGGCGGGACGGCCGCGCAGCGAGGGCCAGGCGACCGGCACCGCGGTGCGTGCCGGCAACCCGGCACAGCCCGACATACAGTTCGAGTACCCGTACGGCCCGGTTGTCGCCAACATGTATGCGATGTGCGCGGCGCGCCACATGTACCAGTACGGCACCACCAGCGAGCAGCTCGCCTGGATCAAGGTCGCCGCCTCCCACCACGCGCAGTACAACGAGCATGCGATGCTGCGCAACGTGGTCACCGTCGAGGACGTGGTGAACTCGCCGATGGTCTCGACGCCGCTGCACCGGCTCGATTGCTGCGTCATCAGCGACGGCGGCGGCGCGCTGGTCGTGACCAAGCCGGAGATCGCCAAGAGCCTGAAGCGGCCGCTGGTGAAGGTGATCGGCGTCGGCGAAGTCGCCGAAGGGGCAGATGGCGGGGCAGGTCGATCTGACCTATTCCGGCGCCCGATATTCCGGCCCGGCCGCGTTCGAGATGGCCGGCGTCAAGCCGTCCGACATCAAATACGCCTCGATCTACGATAGCTTCACCATCACGGTGCTGATGCAGATCGAGGATCTCGGTTTCTGCGAGAAGGGGCAGGGAGGAAAATTCGTCCAGGACGGCAACCTGATCTCCGGGCAGGGCAAACTGCCGTTCAACACCGATGGCGGCGGGTTGTGCAGCAACCATCCGGCCAATCGCGGCGGCATCACGAAGATCATCGAGGCGGTGCGGCAGGCGCGCGGCGAGGCGCATCCGAAGGTGCAGGTGCCGAACGCCAACCTGGTGCTGGCGCATGGGACGGGCGGCTCGCTCGGCACCCGGCACGGCAGCGGCACCGTCATTCTCGAGCGGGAGTAAGCACTCATGGCCGAAGCCAAGATCGGATTCGTCGGCACCGCCGACAGCAACCCCGAAACCAAGCCATATTGGGAGGCGGCGAACCAAGGCAAGCTGCTGCTCACGCGCTGCAAGGACACCGGCAAGGTGTTTTCCTATCCGCGCGGCATTTCGCCGTTCACCTTGTCGAACAACGTCGAGTGGTTCGAGGCGTCTGGCAACGGGGTGCTCTACTCGTTCAGCACGATGGAGCGGGCGAACCCGCCCTACACCATCGCCTACGTCACGCTCGACGAGGGCACCACGATCATGACCGGCATCGCCGACACCGACCCCGCGAGTTGAAGATCGGCCAGAAGGTCAAAGTCGTGTTCAAGGCCAGCGAGACCGGCCAGAAGGTGCCGTTCTTCACGCCGGCGTAGCCTTCCTAGCCACCTCCCTCTCCCGCAGGGCGGGAGAGGGAGAGCTACCTGAAGCTTCCAGACCTGACCTGAAGCGAAATGTCGTTGGTCTTTGCCGGCATCGATATGATCGCGAGGCGTTGAGGATTGCGACGCGCCTCGATCAGCCGCAGGAAGCGCGTTCCGCTGAGGACTGCGGCCTCTTCGGGCGGCCCTGGAACGCGAGCGACGCCGCCGATGCAGTCGTGGAAAAGGAGTGGATCGTATTGAGGGAAAGGGTAGAGCTGCAGCTCGGATGGCGGTGGCGCTAAGCCCGCAACAGGAATGGCGGGCCGTTCCATAACCCATTCCGCGGTGGCGCCGGCGACCCTTGGATGCATCTCCGGTCCCTCGGGCAGCTTGACCGCCGGCGAACGAGCATTGGTAACCGGGGCGATTTTGCCGGTGGTATGATTTCGGAAAAACGCGTGTACACGCTCCGGATCCTTCACCCAGATCATGCAACTTACCTCGTCGTATGGCGCGACAGGCACCCCACTGAGGTACTTGCGGTGCATCTTGGTTTCATGGCGAGCCCACCATTGGAACCACGCGCGAGCCCCCGCCAACCCGCCGGACGTAGGCAAGAACTGCTCGGTCCCGATCTGCGGCAACGAGGAGTCGAGGTAGAACTCCTGCCCGTCCAACCCTATCCACGTCGAGCACTTATAGATGGTATCGGCCTCAGGCTGCACACGGTCTGCCAGCGGCGGCAGAGAGGGATCGGGCACCGTCCAACGGCCGGTGATTTGCACGAACATGCGGCCTTCACGTGGCTCGATATAGCCGCCGCACCAGTTCTTGCTAAGCTCAGAGGGGCTCGGCACTCCAGTGGGCGGCGCCGGTTGCGATATCGGCTGGACGATGATGAGTTCGAACTCCTCAATGTCGGGGTTCACGAAAGTCAGCGGTGGCGAGAACACGCTCGCAAATGCTCTGTATAGAAGCGGTTGCGTTTCAGGGTCGGGCCGTGGCGGCAGGCCATAACGGGTAAGTTCATCCAGCGTCGCTTGCAGCGGATCGAAAGACCCCTTCGGCAAGGGGTAAGCGCCGTCGCCTCCTTGGGTGTCCTTGTCGCCATCGGGCATGCACGCCTCCTATCCTGGCTCGCTGGTATTCACGTCCATTCGGCTTTGGCGGCGTCCACCACGAACTTGTAGTAGGGTGGCGGCGGCGCTGGCGAAAATACGGTCGGGGCCGGCGTGGCAAGTTGCAGCAACTTTTGCAGTTCAACGTGAATGCTCTTTGCGAGCTCCCGGCCCGCGTGAGAATCCGAGGGGTAGTGCAGGCCGGCGATTTCTCGATTGCGCGCAATGCGGTGAGCAAGCGCCTTGAGATCTTCCTCCCACAAGCTCGCGGCTGCCGGCGGGCCGACGCGTGCCACGACAGGCAGCACATCGGCCAGGCAGAGCGCCATAAGCTCCGATTGCGTGGCGTGACCGCTCGGGAACGATGCGTGTCCGGGTACGGCAACTGGAGGCGCGAGCGCGGGACACAGCTGTGATGGACGCGGGCGGTTGAACTGGCCCTTGAAATACATCACCGTGAATAGCCCAATGAGATTGGCGATGTGCAATAGCCGCGTCGTTGCCGGATGTGAGGTCGGTCGGATGGTCAGGAGGTTCATGAAGTAGCTCATGAATTCGTCTGCTTCCGACAGGATCTCGCCGAGCGCATCGGCACGCTCGTCCTGGGCCGCCGTCACGAGGTCGTCGAGTTCCGTCTGCACATTCGCCGGGTTCCATGGCGCTACCACAATCGTCGACCATTTAGCTGTCGTGACGTATTCATTCAACGCCAGCCACGCATACCAGTCGGCGGACCAGTTCCGCTCGGGGAACGTCGTGACCGGGAAGCGGTTTTCGGCAATTCGCACACCCGTGTTGTCGAGAACGGTGACGAACGGAAAACCGATCCGGTCAGCGAGGAACCAGCCGCTGGAGACACTGGTGGCGTTCCCGGCGCTCCCAACGCTGCCGACGCTTCCACACGCTCCCAACGCTACCAACCATATCGAGCTCTCCCGTCTTACTGTTCGAGATGCGTGGCACTCAGGCTACTCGGGCAACCCGGCGTGACGTAGGTGCTCGATAAAGAGCTGCCGTATGTGGCCCTGAAACGGCGTCCGAGACCTAATCCGTCCGAGGCTCGTGGAGGGGTCGAGTGCAACAAGCTGCTGCGCGACATGGCGTGATTCTGCCATCCTGCCTGCCCCGGCAAAGCTTGCGGCCAGCACCCGCAGATTGGAAGAATGGTTCATCACGTGAGATGCCGACAACCTTCCCCACGCGATCGCATCTTCATACCGTTTGTCGAAATAGTATGCGATTGAGAGAAAATGCTCGTGCCAGCAGGCCTCGGAACCGATCGGGGTCAATCTTACCGCACGTTCCGCGTGTGCGATAGAAAGCGGATGATTCCCGAGGTATCCATGCGTGAGCCCGCTGAGGCTCCAAGCCCAGGCGCAGCTCGGGCCGGCATTCAGGGCCCGGTCCAGAAGGTCACGGGCGAGACCGAAGTTCTTCAAGAGATACGCCTCAACGTGTCCACAGATGGCAAGCCCCAAAGCATCGTTCGGGTCTCTCTCGATCGCCATGCGGGAGAACTTCATTGCGAATGCGGTGTCTGCCGCCTCGTCTTCTGACCATCCCTGTCCGACTTTCGCCATGTGAAGATAAGCCGTGTAAGAGTGGGCCAGTGCGTAGTCAGGCTCGTTTGCCGTTGCCAGCTGGAGTAGCTGCCTCGCCTGCTCGAGCATCGCACGGTCGAGCCGGTGAAACAGGTCGAGTGCCTGCAGCGTGAGATCATAAGCTGTCATACTGTCGGGATGCTTACGCATCGCACGGCTCAGCTCGCGCTCGCGGAGGTGGGGCGCGATCGAGGTTGCGACGCGAACGGCGATACGATCCTGCAACTCGAACAGATCGACCAGCTCGCCATCGAACCGGTCGATCCAGATGATGGTGCCGGTCTGCGCTTCGCTCAGCTCCACGATAATCCGCAGGCTGTCGCGGGCACGGCGCACGCTGCCATGCAGGACGTAACGCACGTCGAGTTCGTGGCCGACACGGCGCAGATCGAGCGGGGTGCGGGCAAACGCCTGCGTCGAACTGCGGGCGATCACCAGAAGATCCTTCAGTCCGCCGAGCGCCCGTATGATGTCATCCACCATACCCTCGGCGAAATAGGCGTCCGACTGGTCCTTCTGCAGAGTGCGGAACGGCAGCACGGCCAGGGAGGGCCGGTACTCCGTCGTGCGCTCGTGATGGCCGGCGATCGGCGTCAGACGGGGCAGCGCGGGCATCCCGGCCCAAGCCGCGCAATCCGTTGGCGAGACCGTATGGACAGCTACCGGGTCTCGGATGTTCCTCAGGCGCTGCTCGCCGAAGAACGCGTAGGCGGCGGACACCACGCGGCGAACCTGCTCATAAACCGCCTCGGACAGCGCGATGCCGCCGGGCTCGGCGATCCCTTCGAGCCGCGCCGCAATGTTCACGGTGTTGCCGCCGGTGCGGTCGCCCTGAACCATGATCTCGCCGGAGTTGATCCCCACTCGGAACAGGATGCGCTGCTCGAGGTGCAGGCGTGCGTTGCGACGCGCGGCGTCGGCCTGGACGCGAAGGGCGCATTTCAGGGCGGCGACGGCGCTCGGGAACTCCGCCATCAGCCCGTCGCCGGCGAAGGTGAAGACCCGGCCGTGGCTCTTCTCGATCTCGCGGAACACGCGGTCAAGCTCAGCGCCGACGCGGCGATGAGTATCCTCCTCGGCGCGCGCCATCAGAGCGCTATAACCCATGATGTCGGCGCCCATAACGGCCGCGAGGCGTCGCTCGACGCGTCGTCGGGTGGCCGACCGGCCGGGCGGGGGCGGTTTGTAGTCCCCGCGGATCATGACCCCCTGCTGCTCGGATGTCGGTTCTGTCAGGAACACGCCAAATGCCTGTGCTGGCCAGGCGCAAAGCGGCTCCGTGCGGCGGATCGTTGTTGGATGGACCATAACCCTACCGATGCACGGAGACAAACGGTCGGCCGGTGCCCGTACGAGCACCGACTTTCCTTCTTGGCCACAGATGACGTGCTCCGCTGTGACATGCATCACAGCGTTCGCCGATGTCGGCCACTCGCCGCCGACGTTGAGCATGACGTTGTTGCCGGTCCCCAGACTTGCAGGAGCAGACCTCGCTCCCTGAGACCTGTGCTCGACGACCTCGGCTCACGCAAGCCGCACGTTCCAGAACGTCGCGAACTCGTGGAGCCCGTCTGTGAGTGCTGGTCCGGTGGGCCGTGGGCTGGACAGACTGGCCGGCCGGGATACTCGGCGCATCGACCATGCACGGGCGCATGTTCTCGGCCCGTGAGATTTGGTGGCGGCGACCTTGATCCCGGCATCGGGCATCGTCTTCCATCGGCCCGATCGAAACGCGATCTTCGCACCGGTGGTCCAGTCCGTAGCGCCGCCGTGACGCGGCAAGGCTTGGACAGCCTGGCGGGCAACTGCCTGATCGGGAAAAGGTGACCGGACGCTTGCGTGGGCAACCAGCATAGCACCCGGCCGGCTCGGATCGCCAACGTAAGCTTTCCGTGACGGGAGGCGGCCGTCGGAGGGCGGAACCTCGGGTCGCGTCGGTGGTTGCATTCTGCGGCCGATCATGGAGGTGGGGATGCCCGACGACCCGAAGCTGGACCAGAATTCGCACGAAAAGGCGCGCGACCTCGCGGAGAAGGCGTTGGACGAATACGCCAAGGGCGATCAGGCCAAAGGGGACAAGCTGGCCGAGCAAGCCGTGCAGATCGACCGGTCGGCAGTCGAGGAGGTCGTGCAGGACCTCGACGAGGACGCCGGCTCCGACCACACCCCGTCCGATTCCTGAGGACTGACCCCTTCGGGTTCCGAGGACTCCACCACAACGCTTGTGAAAGCGGCCGGTCGAGCCGATTTCTCGGGAGTGCTGGTCGGGAGAGCTTATGCAGTCCTGTGTCGATGTCGCGGTGGTCGGGGCCGGCGTCGCGGGTCTCTCCGCGGCGGCGGCCTTGCGGAAGGCGGGCGCCAGCGTGCTCGTCCTCGAGGCAGGAAGCCGGGTTGGCGGCCGGGCGTGGACGGTGCGGCCGCCGTCGCTCGGCGGTGCGCATTTCGACATGGGCGCGATCTGGCTGCACTCGGCCGACCGCAACCCCCTGGTGCCGATCGCGCGCGCGGCCGGGGAGACGATGCTGGACGCCGACGCGGTTCGGCACCGACGCTTGTTTGTGGACGGCAGGCCGGCATCGCCGGACGAACGGGCGGATCATGATCAGGCCTGGGGCCGGTTCGAGGCGGCGGCCGACGCGCTGACCGGCCCCGGCGAGCCCGATGTCAGCCTGGCCGAAGTGGCGAGGCGGTTGCCGGACGACCCCTGGGCGATAACCGTCGAAACATGGGAGGGGCCGATCATCTGCGTCGCGGAAGCGGCGGCGTTCAGCCTCCGCGACTGGAAAAGCAACCTGCTTGACGGCGGCAACATCCTGCTGGGTGGCGGCCTCGGAGATTTCGTGCGCCGCCGCTTGGCGCCGCCGGACGGGCTGCATCTCGAAACCCCGGTGGAGCGGGTGCGCTGGCAGCGTGCCGGTGGGAGGGTGGCAGTGGACACTCCCGCGGGCACCGTGGAAGCGGCCGCCTGCATCGTGACGGTCTCGACCGGGGTACTCGCCGCCGGCGGCATCAGGTTCGATCCGGGGCTGCCGGCCAGCGTGGAGGAAAGCCTGCACGGGTTGCCGATGGGGCTTGCGCTGCGGGTCGTGCTGCGCGCGGCGGGCTCGGCTCGGCTCGGTCTGCCGGAGTTCACCTCGCTGTCGAAGCGCTTCGTCCGAAGCGGCGAGCCGGCGATCGTGTTCACTGCCTGGCCGTGGTCCTACGACTACGTGGCCGCGTGGATCGGCGCCTCCACCGCCTGGGAGCTGACCCGCGCCGGCCCACACGCCGCCGCCGATTTCGCGCGTGCCGAGTTGCGCGCACTGCTCGGGGCCGAGGTGGACCGCGCACTCCTGCCCGGTGCCGCCCTGATGTCGGAGTGGGGCACCGACAAGCTGTTCCGGGGCGCTTACGCCTACGCCCGGCCGGGGCACGCGGAGGCGCGGCGGCGCTTAGGCGAGCCGCTGGCCGGCGGACGGCTGGTGCTTGCCGGCGAGGCAACGCATGAGACATTGGCCGGTACCGTGGCGGGGGCCTGGCTCAGCGGCGAGGCCGCGGCTGCCGCGGCCCTGCCCGTCGTGCGAGGCTGAACGGCGTGCGGCGCGGCCTTGCGTTCTGGCGCCGACCGCGCGTCGACGTGATCGAATTGCACGGGACGCTTTCCAACCGGAATGGCGCGTTGAATGCGCGCGCGTTCACGCCGCTGATCGAGCGGGCGTTCCGGTCGGCGGGGCAGGGCGGCCATGTCATCCTCGACATCGACAGCCCAGGAGGCTCGCCGGTGCAGTCGGACCTGATCGCCGCCGCGATCCGCCGACGCGCCGAGCAGGCCGGCGTCCGGGTAACGGCAGTGATCCAGGAGGTTGGCGCGTCCGGGGGCTACTGGCTCGCCTGCGCCGCCGACGAAATCCTTGCAAATTCCATGAGCGTCGTGGGCTCGATCGGCGTGATCGGCGGCAGCTTCGGCTTTGCCGACCTGATCGGCCGGCTCGGCGTCGAACGGCGGCTCTATACGGCGGGAGACCACAAGGCACGGCTCGATCCATTCAGCCCGGAACGTGCCGAGGACGTGGCCTTTGTGCAGGGGGTCATGGCCGACCTTCACGAACGCTTCAAGGATTGGGTCCGCACGCGTCGGGGCGAGCGGCTGCGCGGCGACGACACGACGCTGTTCGACGGCAGCTGGTTCCTGGGCGACCGGGCGCGTGAACTCGGCCTTATTGACGGGTTGGGCGACCTCGACAGCCTGGTACGTCGCCTCGGCGGGGAGCGGGCGCGAGCGCGGGTCTACCGGCCTCGGCGCGGCGGTCTGCTGCGCCGGTTGCCGAGGCTGATCGCCCTCGCGGCCATCGACGCCGGCCTCGAGGCAATGGCGGAACGGCGCGGCCGGCTCAGCCTCACTTCGACAGTTCCGTGGGATTGGCCGCCTGTCCGGACGCTCGGAACTCAGGCAGGCGGGGAGCCCGCGTGTCCAGGCTTCGCAGATCCGCGGGGCGGAACTCCGCGCTGCGGTAGTCCGGCGAAAGCGGCGGGCCAGCGGCGCGAGCGGGGCGTGCCGAACGAGACCGCATGATGCCGAACGGTGTCGGTGGAAGCGCGCTCGCCACGTCCGGCACCGGCTCCGCGCCGAGCAGAACCGAGAGCCGCCCGGCGGCGCGCACCACCGGCGCGACCAGTTCGCGGGCTTTCGGGGGACGGATGCGCAGTCCGGGTCCCATGATCGAGAGAATCGCGACCACCTGACCCGTGCCGTCGCGGACGGGGGCCGCGATCGAGACCGCGCCCGCCTCGACCTCCTCGGTCGTCAACAGCCAGCCGCGTGCATGGATGCGCTTGAGGTCCGCCCTGATCCATTCGGCGTCGGTGCGCGTGTTCGGCGTGTAGCGCGGCAGTCGCTGGCTCAGCACCTGGCGCTGCACGACATCCGGGGCGAACGCGAGCAGCAGCCGCCCGCATCCGGCGTGCAGCGGCTGGCGGCGGCCGACGTCGCTGTAGAGGCGCAGGGCACTATCCGGCCGGTAGACGACGACGGTGTCGCTCTCCACGCCGTCACGCACCGCGAGATAGACGGTTTCGCCTTGCGAGTTCCCTAGCTCGGTCATGATCGGCAGCGCTATCGTGCCGAGCGCCCCCTGGTGCGCCGCCGCACGCCCGAGTTCTCCCCACCGAGCGCCAAGGCGCCAGCAACCACGGGCTTGGTCCTGGATCGCGAAGCCGCGCGCCTCCATGGTGCGCAGCAGCCGGAAGCCGGCGGTGCGCGTGCAGCCCGCTCGCTTAGCAAGCTCGGCCAGAGAGGCGGGTCCGATGCGCGCCAGTGCCTGAATGAGGTCGAGCGCGCGATCAACCGCTGCAATGCTGTAGCGAGCGGCATCCGGCTCCGGATGGGTCTCAGCCTGTGACATCGCTGCCCCCGGCATGTGTGGGCGCAAATCTCCGGTCAAAACACTCTCGGGTTCGGCGCGGAGCGCAGCCTCTTGCGCGGACCAATCTCGACATCCAACGTGCCTCACGCTGCTTCAAATGCGGTCAGAATGTCAGAATTCTAGCACTATGTCAAATGTTTGATTTGCAGGACTATTTTATGGACAGAGCCGAGGTGTTCAGCGCGGGCCCGCTTGTGATGGGCCGACGGCTGCGCTAAAGCCGCCGCCGCACGGCCGCGAGGTCGCTCGCCCCGCAGCGATCGGGCGGGGGCGGGAAGCGGGCGTGGTGGAATTGGCAGACACGCCAGATTTAGGTTCTGGTGGCGCAAGCCGTGGGGGTTCAAATCCCTCCGCCCGCACCACGGGCAGCCGCGCACTTTCAATCTGAGGATACCCGGCTCCATGCAGGTCACTGAAACGCTTTCCGACGGGCTCCGGCGCGCCTACACGGTCGTGGTGCCGGCGGCCGACATCGAAAGTCGGCGAATGGCTCGGCTGACCGAAGTGGGCAAGACGCTGCGCCTGCCAGGGTTCCGCCCGGGCAAGGTGCCGCTGCCCGTGGTGCGCCAGCGGTACGGCTCGGCGGTGATCGCCGAAGTGCTGGAAGCATCGGTCAATGAGGCGACCCAGCAGGTCATCTCCGAGCGCGGCCTCCGGCCGGCGATGCAGCCCAAGGTCAACGTCACCAGTCCCGAACTCGCCGCGAGCGACCCGCACGACCTCAGCTTCGATGTCGAACTGGAGATCCTCCCCGAGATCGCCATCCCGGATTTCTCCACCATCGAGCTCACGCGGCTCAAGGCCGAGGTCGCGCCTGAAGCGGTCGACAAGGCGTTGCACGAGCTGGCGGTCCGCAATCGCGAGATGGTGGATGTCGAGGAGGGGCGTGGTTCGGTCCCCGGTGAGACCCTGACCGTCGATTTCGTCGGCTCGGTCGATGGCACCGCGTTTCCGGGCGGCACCGCCAAGGACATGGACGTAGAGATCGGCGGCAGCGGTTTCATCCCCGGATTCGCCGATCAGCTGGAAAGCATGGCACCGGGCGAGAGCCGCAGCATCGAGGTGACGTTCCCCGAAGAGTACGGGGTCAAGGACCTGGCCGGCAAGCGAGCGACCTTCGAGGTGACCGCCAAGCGGTTGCGGCAGCCGGTCGAGACCGCGCTGGATGACGCGTTCGCCGAAAAGATCGGCTTCGACAATCTGGCCGAGTTGCGCCAGGCGATCACGGACCGGATGCAGCGCGAATACGATCAGCTCGCCCGGATGCGCCTCAAACGCCAGTTGCTGGACGCCCTGTCCGAGCGCGCCACCTTTGCCCCGCCCGAGAGCATGGTGCAGGCGGAGTTCGACCAGATCTGGCAGCGCCTGGAAGCCGACCGCAAGGCCGGGCGGGCAGACGAGGACGACAAAGTTAAGGATGAGGACACGCTTCGGACCGAATATCGCGGGATTGCCGACCGCAGGGTGCGGCTGGGCTTGCTGCTCGCCGAGATCGGCCGATCAAACGGCATCACGGTGGGACCCGACGAGATGACCCGGGCGATGCGCGCCGAGGCGATGCGCTACCCCGGCCAGGAGACGCAGGTGATGGAGTTTTTCCGCAAGAACCCGGAGATGGCCGAGAACCTGCGCGGACCGATCTTTGAGGAAAAGGTGGTCGACTACGTGATCGACCTCGCCCACACCTCCGAGCAGTCGGTGACGCCCGAGGAGTTGCTGCGCGACCCGGACGCGCCCGCCGCGCCGAGCGAGACGGGGGTCGCCGAGAACGGCAGCCCGCCCGAGGAAGCAGCCGCACCGGACGCCGGCGAGGCGGCCGGCGACCCACCCGGTGAGTGACCGGAGTGAGTGACGGTCCAGGCGGCTGGCTGGAAGCGGCGCGGTCGCGCCCTATCTTACGTGCCTGTCTCCCGGGTTTGCGGGACTGCTGAGGTGGAAGGTGGACATCATGGCCGATCGTCATCCGGTCGAGATCTACGGCAATGCGCTGGTGCCGATGGTGGTCGAGCAGACCGCGCGAGGCGAGCGGGCCTATGACATCTTCTCCCGCCTGCTCAAGGAGCGGATCGTGTTCCTGACCGGGCCGGTCTACGACCAGGTGAGCGCGCTGCTCTGTGCCCAGCTGCTGTTCCTCGAATCCGAGAACCCGAACAAGGACATCGCCTTCTACATCAACAGCCCGGGCGGGGTGGTCTCGGCCGGGCTCGCGATCTACGACACGATGCAGTATATTCGGAGCCCGGTCAGCACGGTCTGCATCGGCCAGGCCGCCTCGATGGGCAGCCTTCTGCTCTGCTCGGGGGCCAAGGGCAAGCGCTACGCCCTGCCGAACGCCCGGGTCATGGTCCACCAGCCCTCCGGCGGGGCGCAGGGCCAGGCCGCCGATATCGAGATCCAGGCGCGCGAGATCCTGACCTTGCGCAAGCGGCTGAACGAAATCTATGAGCGCCACACCGGCCAGCCGCTGGCTGCCATCGAGCAGAAACTCGAGCGCGATACCTACATGTCCGCCGAAGAGGCGCGAGACTTCGGATTGGTGGACGAGGTGGTTGAAAACCGGCCGCCGGCATCCGACGAGACGGCCACCCGCTCCTAGATCGGGAGCGCGCCCAGGCTGACGAACTCCGGGGCGGATGGTTCCGCCTCGGGCGGTGTCGCTGCGGTCCTTGTCCGGCTTGGTCGGCAGGGTCTAGTGTTGAGCGTTAGGGTACCCCCGGGGTCCGGGGAAGGAGTGCGCATGAGCAAGTCCGGCGATTCGAAGAATACCTTGGTACTGTTCGTTCTGCGGCAAGTCCCAGCACGAGGTCCGCAAGCTGATTGCCGGCCCGACGGTGTTCATCTGCGACGAGTGCGTCGAGCTGTGCATGGACATTATCCGGGAGGAGCACAAGACCCATCTCGTGAAGTCGCGGGACGGCGTCCCGACTTCCGCGCGAGATCTGCAAGGTGCTGGACGACTACGTCATCGGGCAGGACCACGCCAAGCGTGTGCTGAGCGTCGCGGTCCACAATCACTACAAGCGGCTGGCGCACGGGCAGAAGAACAACGACGTCGAGATCGCCAAATCCAACATCCTGCTGGTCGGCCCCACCGGGTCGGGCAAGACCCTGCTCGCGCAGACGCTGGCGCGCATCCTCGACGTGCCGTTCACCATGGCGGATGCGACGACCCTCACCGAGGCCGGCTACGTCGGTGAGGACGTGGAAAACATCATCCTCAAGTTGCTGCAATCGGCCGACTACAATGTGGAGCGGGCGCAACGGGGCATCGTCTACATCGACGAGGTCGACAAGATCAGCCGCAAGTCGGACAACCCCTCGATCACCCGCGACGTGAGCGGCGAAGGGGTGCAGCAGGCGCTGCTCAAGATCATGGAGGGCACCGTCGCCTCCGTCCCGCCGCAGGGCGGCCGCAAGCATCCGCAGCAGGAGTTCCTGCAGGTCGATACCACGAACATCCTGTTCATCTGCGGTGGCGCATTCGCCGGGCTCGAACGGATCATCGGGGCGCGGGGCAAGGGGTCGGGGATCGGCTATGGCTCGGAAGTCAGGGCGCCCGACGAGCGTCGGATGGGGGCCATCCTGCGCGAGGTCGAGCCCGAGGATCTCCTGAAATTCGGCCTGATCCCGGAGTTCATCGGCCGCCTGCCGGTGGTCGCCACCCTGGAAGACCTCGACGAGAATGCGCTGGTCGAAATCCTGACCAAGCCGAAGAACGCGCTCTCCAAGCAGTATGCGCGGCTGTTCGAGATGGAGGGGGTGAAGCTCAATTTCACCGAGGACGCGCTCCGCTCCGTGGCGACCCGGGCGATCGCCCGCAAGACCGGCGCACGGGGCCTGCGCTCGATTATGGAGGCGATCCTGCTGTCGACCATGTTCGAGCTTCCCGGGCTGGACGGGGTCGAGGAGGTCGTGATCAATCGGGAAGTCGCCGAATCACGCGCCAACCCACTCTATTTGTATGGTAAGGAACGGGCTGAGACGAGCGCCTGACGCAGTTTTAAGGTGCGGTGGGCGGCCTGCCCGCCCCACACTGTCAAGATCTTGCGGCCAAACACGCCCGCCCCGATATCGCAGCTTAACGACTGGGCATGATGCCCAGCAGAGGCGTGATCCGTGCCGCTGATGGGCGGAATGCGCGTCGACTGTCCTGAAGGAGGTCACCACTATGACGGATTCCGATCGTCCGGAGACGGCGAAGCCGGGTTTCGGTGCCGGTTCGCCCAGCCGGGGTGAGGTGCTGCCGGTCCTGCCGCTCCGCGACATCGTCGTCTTTCCGCACATGATCGTGCCGCTGTTCGTCGGTCGCGAGAAGTCGGTCCGCGCGCTCGAAGCGGTGATGAAGGATGACAAGCAGATCCTGCTCGTGGCGCAGAAGAGCGCCGAGCAGAACGATCCCTCGTCCGACGACATCTACCGGGTCGGCACCGTTTCCACGATCCTGCAGTTGCTGAAACTTCCGGACGGCACGGTGAAGGTTCTGGTCGAAGGCGGCCGACGGGCACGCATCACCGGCTTCAAGGAGACCGAAAGCTACTTCGAGGCGATCACCGAAGCGCTGCCGGACGAGGTGGGCGAGACAAAGGAGCTGGAGGCGCTTGGTCGGACCGTGGTCTCGCAGTTCGAGCAGTACATCAAGCTGAACAAGAAGATCGCGCCTGAGGTCCTGGTCTCGCTGAACCAGATCGAGGAGCCGTCCAAGCTCGGCGACACGGTCGCCAGCCACCTCTCGCTCAAGATTGCCGAGAAGCAGGAGCTGCTGGAAACGCCGCGCATCGGGCAGCGGTTGGAGAAGGTGTTCGGACACATGGAGTCCGAAATCGGCGTCCTCCAGGTCGAGAAGCGCATCCGCAACCGCGTCAAGCGGCAGATGGAGAAGACTCAGCGCGAGTACCATCTCAACGAGCAGCTGAAGGCGATCCAGAAGGAGTTGGGCGAGGGCGAGGACGGCAAGGACGAGACCGCCGAACTCGAAGCGCGCATCAAGAAGACCCGCCTCTCGAAGGAAGCGCGCGACAAGGCGATGGCGGAGCTGAAGAAGCTGCGCACCATGAGCCCGATGAGCGCCGAGGCGACGGTCGTGCGCAACTACCTCGACTGGATGCTGTCGATCCCCTGGAAGAAGCGCAGCAAGGTCAAGAACGATGTCGTCGAGGCGGAAAAGGTGCTCGACGCCGACCACTACGGCCTCGAGAAGGTCAAGGAGCGCATTCTCGAATACCTGGCCGTGCAGTCGCGCAGCCAAAAGATCCGGGGGCCGATCTCTGTGTCTGGTCGGGCCGCCGGGTGTGGGAAAGACCTCGCTCGGCAAGTCGATCGCCCGCGCCACGGGCCGCAACTTCGTGCGCATGTCGCTGGGCGGCGTGCGTGACGAGGCGGAGATCCGCGGCCACCGGCGGACCTATATCGGCTCGATGCCGGGCAAGGTCGTGCAGGGCATGAAGAAGGCGAAAACTTCCAACCCGCTGTTCCTGCTCGACGAGATCGACAAGCTCGGCGCGGACTGGCGTGGCGACCCTTCCTCGGCGCTGCTGGAAGTGCTCGACCCCGAACAGAACAGCACGTTCAATGACCACTACCTGGAGGTGGACTACGACCTCTCCGACGTGATGTTCGTCACCACGGCCAACAGCCTGCGCATGCCGCAGCCGCTGATGGACCGTATGGAGATCATCCGCATCCCCGGCTACACCGAGGACGAGAAGGTCGAGATCGCCAAGCGTCACCTGATTGCCAAGCAGGCCGAGGCGCACAGCCTGAAAGGCTCCGAGTGGACGATCTCCGATGACGGGCTGCGCGACCTGATCCGCTACTACACCCGCGAGGCAGGGGTGCGCTCGCTCGAGCGGGAGATCGCCGGGCTGGCCCGCAAGGCGGTCCGCGAGATCGTCACCAATAAGGCCAAGAAGGTCACGATCACGCGCAAGAACCTCGACAAGTACGCCGGCGTGCGCCGGTTCCGCTACGGCGAGACCGAGGCGGAGGACATGGTCGGGGTCGTCACCGGGTTGGCGTGGACCGAGGTGGGCGGCGAGATCCTGACCATCGAGAGCGTGATGGTGCCCGGCAAGGGCGCGGTCAAGCACACCGGCAAGCTCGGCGACGTGATGCAGGAGAGCGTGTCGGCGGCGCTGAGCTACGTGCGTTCGCGCGCGGCCCAGTTCGGCATCAAGCCGACCCTGTTCGAGCGGCGCGACATCCACGTCCACGTCCCGGAAGGGGCGACGCCGAAGGACGGTCCGTCGGCCGGCATCGCGATGGCGACCAGCATCGTCAGCGTGCTCACCGGCATCCCGATCCGCCGCGACGTGGCGATGACCGGCGAGATCACCCTGCGCGGCCGGGTGCTGCCGATCGGTGGGCTGAAGGAAAAACTGCTGGCCGCGCTGCGGGCGGGCATCACCACTGTGTTCATCCCGAAGGAGAACGAGAAGGACCTGGCGGAGATACCGGACAGCGTGAAGAAGCACCTCAAGCTGATCCCGGTGGGCGAAGTCGACGACGTGATCGCCCAGGCCCTGGTGCGCAAGCCGGAAGCGATCGAGTGGGAGGAGCCGGCCGAGCCCGTCGCCCCCACCCCGGCCGAGCCCGCCGGCGCCTCGTTGCCGCACTGACGGTCCCAGCCGACAGTCCTGCAAACGCCCGCCAGGAACTGTGCGGGCGTTTCCTTGTCGGGGGTGCCTTGTGGGAGGCGCAAGTAAGGCGATAGAGCAGCGCGACGGGGGCGGTTAGCTCAGCGGTAGAGCGTCTCGTTTACACCGAGAGGGTCGGCGGTTCGATCCCGTCACCGCCCATGCCCGGCTCGGCCCTCCGGGCCGGACGCCCGCCGCGGCGGACGGCGGCTTTATCGATCTCCTGCTGAAGGAAGTAGTTGAGGGCTGTCCGGATGGCCGCGATCGCCGCCAACTGGCCAAGCTCGGACCAGGTCGGCGCGACCGCCGTCCTCAGAATGTCCGCGCCAAGCTCGAACTCCAAGGCCAAGGCGAGCCACCGGCCGAGCCGCAAACGCACCTCCTCCTTGGCCTCGTGGGCCTGGTCGGGATGGCCGAAATTGGAGCGGTGCAGGAAAACGAGGGCGGTGCGGAGCGCCGCTTCGACGACGGCGGCGGCGATGACAAACCCGGCAACCGTCTCGGTGCCGGTGGCGAGCCAGAGGGTGAGCTGCTTGATAGCGTCCACAGTCACCGATCAGCTCGCCTTCAGGACGGTGATCTTGCCGCTCGGCTCCAGCACCACGAGTTGCGTGTCGCCAAGCCGCTCGACGCCTGACTGGCGGAGTGCCTCCGATAGGGCGGTTTCGCTGATCCCACGCCGTGACAGGGTGAACGGATGCCGGCTGCCGTTGCGCGCAAGTTCGATCGCCGTCCCTTCGAGAAAGCGTGAGAGCCGGGCCGAGCGAGCCGCGGCGTGAACCAGGAACCAGTGCAGTACCACCAGCAAAGTGGTCGCGGCCAATGTGCCGATCAGGGCGGAGTTGCCGGTGAGCGCCCGGCTCAAGTTCGATCCGATGATGACGGAGACGATGATGTCGAGAGCGGCCCACTGACCGAAGATGCGGCGACCGAGCACCCGCAGGAGCACGAACCCATAGACGAACACCGCCACCGCTCGGGCGCACTCCTGCCACCAAGCCAGATCAGCACCTGCTCCAAACACGTGACCTATGCTGTCCATTCCGTCCCGCCTTGCCCGATGCCCAAAAGTAGGTGCCGGCCCAAACGGTTCAGGCGACGGTAGGATGCGCCAAGACTGGGGATCGTGCTTGAAGTGGGCGGGGAGACCACGGCTGCTTGACGCAAGTCGGACCCCGGCCTAAACGCTGCCGCCTGTCGCTGCGGGTGTAGCTCAGTTGGTTAGAGCGCCGGCCTGTCACGCCGGAGGTCGCGGGTTCGAGCCCCGTCACTCGCGCCAGTGCTGTATGGTCAGCCTTCCATCGCCAGCGTCTGGGCGGAACCGTCCGTCGCAACTGTCCGCGCGCAGTCCGGGGTGCTATGGCGGCCCATCGCAGTTGGGGGTAGTCTCCCGCGCGTGCTGCACCGCGACATGAGGCGCGGCGGAGCAGAACGACAAGGGGATCGAGGGCGCAATGCAGCCGGTGCTGGTCGACTACCTGCCGATTGTCGTGTTCATCATCATCGCCGGCGTGATCGCGGTGGCCATGGTGGGCGGCTCGCTGCTTGCCGCCAGACAGAAGCCCTACGCGGAGAAGCTGTCGGCCTACGAGTGCGGGTTCGAGCCGTTCGATGACGCCCGCCGGCGCTTCGATGTGCGCTACTACTTGGTCGCCATCCTGTTCATCATCTTCGATCTCGAAGTGGCGTTCCTGTTCCCGTGGGCGGTAAGCCTGTCCCATATCGGGTTGTTCGGGTTCCTCTCGATGGTCGGCTTCCTTGCAGTGCTGACCGTCGGGTTCATCTACGAGTGGTGCAAGGGCGCGCTCGATTGGGAGTAATGCACCGCCACATTCCGCGCCGAGGAGTCTTCGCATGAGTGCCACCACTGCCTCGCCGGCCGTCGCCTGGAATAGAGAGGCCCTGGGTCCGGGACCGGAGCAGGATGCCGTGGTCAAGGGCATCACCGGCGAGATTACCGACAAGGGGTTCGTCGTCGCCAACCTCGACCGGGTGGTGAACTGGGCGCGCACCGGCAGCCTGTGGCCGATGACGTTCGGTCTGGCGTGCTGCGCGGTCGAGATGATCCATGCCTACATGCCGCGCTACGATCTCGACCGGCTCGGGGTCATCCCGCGCGCGAGCCCGCGCCAGAGCGACGTGATGATTGTTGCCGGCACCCTGACCAACAAGATGGCGCCCGCGTTGCGCAAAGTCTACGACCAGATGCCCGAGCCGCGCTGGGTCATCAGCATGGGAAGCTGCGCCAACGGCGGCGGCTATTACCACTTCTCCTACTCGGTGGTGCGCGGCTGCGACCGCGTCGTGCCGGTCGATGTCTACGTGCCGGGTTGCCCGCCGACTGCAGAGGCGCTGGTTTACGGCATCATGCAGCTCCAGAAGAAAATCCGGCGGACGGGGACGATCCTGCGTGGGTGAGACGAACGTGAGCGGGACGGCACCGCCGGAGACAGCGTCGCCGGGCTCGGCCGAGCATCTTGCCGAAGCGATCCGCGGCCAGATGGGCGTGTCCGAGGTGAGGGTCGAGAAGGGCGAGATCGTGGCTCTGGCACGGGCCGACGCCGTGGTGCCGCTGCTGACGACGTTGCGCGACGATCCTCGGTTCGCATTTGAGCAGATGATGGATCTGTGCGGCGTTGATTGGCCCGAGCGTGAACAGCGGTTCGAGGTCGTCTACAACCTGCTTTCGGTGTCTCTCAACCACCGCGTGCGGGTGATCGTCAGCACCGACGAGGCCACTCCGGTGCCGTCGGTCAACGCCCTCTGGCCCTGCGCCACCTGGTGGGAGCGCGAGGCGTGGGACTTGTTTGGCATCGTTTTCTCGGGCCAACCCGATCTCCGTCGCATCCTGACCGACTACGGGTTTGACGGGCACCCGCTGCGCAAGGACTTCCCGCTGACCGGCTATGTCGAGGTGCGTTACGACGAGGACCAGAAGGCGGTCGTCTACGAGCCGGTAAAGCTCACGCAGGATTGGCGGCACTTCGATTTCATGTCGCCGTGGGAAGGGGTGACGACGTTGCCCGGTGACGAGAAGGTGCATGTCGCGCGCGGCGCGCCGCCGCCTGCCGAGCCTGCGGCCGCAACGCCCGCCGCGCCGCCCGCCGCGCCGCCCGCAAAGAGCTGACCGAGCCATGAGCCACACCGAACAGCAAGCGCCGGGTACCCGCACCGTCGAGATTGACAGCCACGCGATCAATTTCGGTCCGCAGCATCCGGCGGCGCACGGCGTGCTTCGACTGATCCTCGAGATGGACGGCGAGGTGGTGGAGCGCGCCGATCCGCATATCGGATTGCTGCATCGCGGCACCGAGAAGCTGATGGAGTATCGGACGTACATCCAGAACGTGCCGTATTTCGACCGGCTCGACTACGTCTCGCCGATGTGCATGGAGCATACCTACGCGCTGGCGGTCGAGAAGCTGCTCGAAGTAACGGCGCCGGAGCGGGCGCAGTGGATCCGCACGCTGTTCGCCGAGATCACCCGGGTGCTCAACCACCTGCTGAACGTGACGACCTACGCGCTCGATGTCGGTGCGATCACGCCGTCGCTCTGGGGGTTCGAGGAACGCGAGAAGCTGATGGAGTTCTATGAGGCGGCCTCGGGAGCGCGGCTGCACGCCAACTATTTCAGGCCCGGTGGGGTCAGCCGGGATCTGCCGGCGGGCCTCACGGACCGGATCGCCGCATGGGCCGAAACCTTCCCGAAGTTCCTGAACGATCTGAGCGAGTTGCTGACGGCGAACCGGATCTGGAGGCAGCGCACCGTCGATATCGGCGTGATCAGCGCCGAAGACGCGCTGTCCTGGGGGTTTGCCGGCCCGTGTCTCCGCGCGAGCGGGGTGCCGTGGGACCTGCGCCGGTCGCAGCCCTACGACAAATACGCCGAGGTCGAGTTCGATATCCCCGTCGGCCGCAACGGCGATTGCTATGACCGCTATCTCTGCCGGCTCGCCGAGATGGGCGAAAGCGTGAAGATCATCAAGCAGTGCCTGGCGAAGATGCGGCCCGGTCCTGTCAAGGTACAGGATCGCAAGTTCACCCCGCCTACCCGCAGCGAGATGAAGCGCTCGATGGAGGCGCTGATCCATCACTTCAAACTGTTCACCGAGGGCTTCCACGTTCCCGCCGGTGCGACCTATACCGCGACGGAAAGCCCGAAGGGCGAGTTCGGCGTCTATCTGGTTGCGGATGGGACCAACCGGCCATATCGCTGCAAAATCCGGCCCACCGGTTTTGCGTTCTTGCAGGCAATGGACAAGCTGGCCAAGCGACACATGCTGGCCGACGCGGTGGCGATCATCGGCTCGATCGACGTCGTGTTCGGCGAGATCGACAGGTAGCGTGATGGTCGACCCTTCCCGCGAAGACGTGGCGCAGCCCGCCGCCTTCACCTTCGACGTGCCGAGCCGGGATGCGCTGAACCGCATCCTGAAAAAGTATCCGCCCGGCAGGCAGGCGAGCGCGGTGATCCCGGCGCTGTACTTGGTGCAGAACCAGATGAAGCGGCAGACCGGCAGCGCCTGGGTGCCGCGCGCCGGGATGGACGAGGTCGCGCGGCTCCTCGAGATGCCGCCGATCCGGGTCTACGAGGTCGCGACGTTCTATCTCATGTTCAACACGCGGCCGGTCGGCGCTTGGCACTTGCAGGTGTGTACGACCACGCCATGCTGGCTGCGCGGCTCGGACGAGGTGACGGCGGCGTGCCGCCGCTTCACCGGCATCTCAGGATGGGGCGAGACGAGCGCCGACGGCATGTTCACCATGACGGAGGTCGAGTGCCTCGGCGCGTGCGTCAACGCGCCGGTGCTGCAGGTGAACGACGATTTCTATGAGGACCTGGACGGCGAGCGAACAACCCAGTTGCTGGAGGCGCTGAAGCGGGGCGATCTGCCGAAGCCGGGCTCGATGATCGGTCGGCAGACCTCGGCACCGGAAGGCGGCCCGACCACGTTGACCACGTTGCACGATCTCGGTCCGCCCGATCCCGGACCGGCGGGTCTTGGTTCGACGGCGCCCCCGGAAGTAACGCCATGAGAGATGGTCTCTCCCTCATCGTCAAACCCGGACTTCACCCGACCATCCACGGTTCCCGGCGCTGGGATCGCGGGATGGATGGCCGGGCCAAGCCGGGCCATGACAGGTTCCAAGAGCTATCGTTGGATTGTGCAGTCTCATGCTGAACGACAAGGACCGCATCTTCACCAACCTCTACGGCGAGCACGACTGGCGACTTGCCGGTGCGCGGGCGCGCGGGGATTGGGACAATACGGCGGCGCTGCTGGCGCGCGGTCGCGACGAGATCGTCAACGAGATCAAGGCGTCCGGCCTGCGCGGCCGCGGGGGCGCAGGATTTCCCACCGGCATGAAATGGTCGTTCATGCCCAAGCAATCCGATGGGCGGCCGCATTATCTCATCGTCAACGCCGACGAGAGCGAACCCGGCACCTGCAAGGACCGCGACATCATCCGGCACGATCCGCACAAGCTGATCGAAGGCTGCCTGCTCGCGAGCTTCGCGATGGGCGCGCACGCCTGCTACATCTACATCCGGGGCGAATTCTACAACGAAGCACTTAATCTCCAGTATGCGATCGACGAGGCGTACACGGCCGGGCTGATCGGCAAGAACGCCTGCGGGTCGGGCTGGGATTTCGATCTCTATCTGCACCGTGGGGCCGGCGCCTACATCTGCGGCGAGGAAACGGCGCTGCTCGAAAGCTTGGAGGGGAAAAAGGGGATGCCGCGGCTCAAGCCGCCGTTTCCCGCCGCCGTCGGACTGTATGGCTGCCCGAGTACGGTCAACAACGTGGAGAGCATTGCGGTGACGCCGACGATCATGCGGCGCGGCGCAGCGTGGTTCGAGGCGCTCGGACGCCCGAAGAACTCGGGCACCAAAGTGTTCTGCATCTCCGGGCACGTGAACAAGCCGTGCAACGTGGAGGAGGAGCTGGGCATTCCGCTGCGCGAGCTGGTCGAGACCTATGCCGGAGGCGTGCGCGGGGGCTGGGACAACCTGCTGGCGGTGATCCCGGGCGGAGCGTCGGTGCCGCTGATCCCGAAGGAATTGTGCGATACCGTGCTGATGGATTTCGACAGCCTGCGCGACGTGAAGAGCGGACTGGGCACGGCGGCGGTGATCGTGATGGACAAATCCACCGACCTGATCCGC
This sequence comes from uncultured Alphaproteobacteria bacterium, assembly GCA_963719345.1. GTDB lineage: Bacteria > Pseudomonadota > Alphaproteobacteria > Acetobacterales > Acetobacteraceae > CAVRCA01. The sequence goes on along the minus strand of CAVRCA010000001.1, from coordinate 522,086 downwards.
GCCATCGCCCGTCTGTCGCAATTCTACAAGCACGAGAGCTGCGGCCAGTGCACGCCGTGCCGCGAGGGCACCGGCTGGATGATGCGGGTGATGTATCGCATGGTGCAGGGCCGCGCCGAGCCGGAGGAGATCGACACGCTCGACCAGGTGACGCGCCAGGTCGAGGGCCACACGATCTGCGCCCTCGGCGACGCGGCGGCCTGGCCGATCCAGGGCCTGATCCGGCACTTCAAGCCGATGATGCTGGACCGCATCGCCGAGTACAAGCGCCAGCACGGGTCGCCGCGGCCGACCCTGCCGATGGCGGCGGAGTAGTTTCGGCCCGATGCCCGAGCTAAAGCCCGACCAACTACTCTTGATCGCCGGCTTTGTCTTGCCGGGCGCGATCTCTATGTATGTGTACGCTTTGAAAGTGCCGCAGAAGGAGTTTCGCCTACAGGATCGGATTGCTGAGGCAATTTGCTTCAGCCTGCTGAACTTTGTATTCGTGTGGTTACCTATCCAGGACCTCCTTGGGCCGACGAGCCTGGCTTCCGTCGGGAATGTAACCTCCTTCGGATGGCGGAGTTGGCTTGTCCTCCTTCTTGGGTTCATCGTCGCCCCGGTTGTATGGCCAGTCCTCTTAATCCAAGTTCTGCGCTTCGCAGAACGCCTGGGCTGGATATCCGTTCGGGCAAAGACAGCCTGGGACGACTTTTTCGGCCATCAAGGACGAGGCTGTTGGCTACAAATTGAGCTTACGGATGGTCGGGTGGTCGGAGGTCTTTACGGGACCAACTCTTTCGCGAGTTCGTACCCGGATCCTGGTCACCTCTATATCGAGGAGTTGTGGAAAGTCGACGCAGAAGGCTATTTTAGCGAGCCGGAGCCGCTAAAACCCGGACTGTTGTTGCGACCTTCCGATTATCGTTTCGTTCGCGTCTACACAGGGGCCGCAGCATGAAGGACAAATCTTCCGAAGAGGCGAATGTAGACCGTCGCTTGATCTTTGAAAAGGGCGGATACCGACCTGCTATACCTGCTTCCCGCGAACCCCCTGGCAGGCATTTTACTGTGGACGGCGGGTATCGCCCGACTACAGCCGGCCCTGCGAGGCCGCCAGCTAATCCGCCGGCCTCAGCCTCGCCATCAACCGAAGAGAACTCGCCACCAACCCAAGAGAAGAAGTAGCTAATGGCGAAGGTCACGGTTGACGGCATCTCGGTCGAGGTGCCGAACGGGTCGACGGTGCTGCAGGCCTGCGAGGCCGCGGGGAAAGAAATCCCGCGCTTCTGCTACCACGAGCGCCTGTCGATCGCCGGCAACTGCCGCATGTGCCTGGTCGAGATCGAGCGCGCGCCCAAGCCGGTGTCTTCCTGCACGTTCCCGGTCGCCGACAACATGGTGGTCAAGACCGACAGCCCGATGGTGCGCAACGGACGGCGCGGGGTGATGGAGTTCCTGCTCATCAACCACCCGCTCGACTGCCCGATCTGCGACCAGGGCGGCGAGTGCGACCTGCAGGACCAGGCGCTCGGCTACGGCATGGACCACTCGCGCTACGCCGAGAACAAGCGGGCGGTGACCGACAAGTATCTCGGCCCGCTGGTCAAGACGGTGATGACGCGCTGCATCCACTGCACGCGGTGCATCCGCTTCCTCTCCGAGGTCGCCGGGGTGCCCGATCTCGGCGCGACGTCGCGCGGCGAGACCATGGAAATCACCACCTATGTCGAGAAGGCGCTGGGCTCGGAGCTGTCCGGCAACATCATCGATCTCTGCCCGGTGGGAGCGCTCACGTCCAAGCCGTACGCCTTCATCGCGCGGCCGTGGGAGCTGAAGAAGACCGACAGCGTCGACGTGCTGGACGCGCTCGGGACCAACATCCGCGTCGACTCGCGGGGTCCGGAAGTGCTGCGCATTCTGCCGCGCGTGAACGACGACGTGAACGAGGAGTGGATCGGCGACAAGTCACGTTTTTCGATCGACGGGCTGAAACGGCGCCGGCTGGATCGGCCCTGGGTGCGGCGGGACGGCACGCTGGTTCCGGCAACCTGGGGCGAGGCGTTCGCGGCCATCGCCGCGCGTCTCCAGGGTGTTCCCGGCGAGCGGACCGGCGCCATCGCCGGCGATCTCTGCGATGCGGAGAGCATGCTGGCGCTACGGGATCTGATGGCGGCGTTGGGCTCCGAGAACGTCGATTGCCGCCAGGACGGCGCCGCCCTCGACCCTTCGAGGCGGGATTTTTATCTGTTCAACTCCGCCATCGCCGGCATCGACGAGGCCGACGCGATCCTCCTGGTGGGCACCAACCCGCGCCGCGAGGCACCGGTGCTGAATGCGCGCATCCGCAAGCGCTGGACCAACACGATGTTGCCGATCGGCGTGATCGGCGCGCCGGCGGACCTGACCTACCAGGCGAGCCATCTCGGCGACGGGCCTGCCGCCCTCGCGGGACTGCGCGACGGCAGCCACGATTTCGCCAAGGCATTGCGGGACGCGAAACGGCCAATGGTGATCGTCGGGCAGGGCGCGTTGCGCGGTCCGGACGGAGCGGCGGTGCTCGCTGCGTGCTGGCAGCTCGCCGAGGCGATCGGCGCGCTCGGGGCGGAGTGGCACGGCTTCAACGTGCTGCACACGGCGGCTGCGCGCGTGGGCGGCCTCGATCTCGGCTTCGTGCCGGGTCCCGGCGGCAAGGCAGCGGCGGCCATGCTGGGCGGCGGAGTGGACGTGCTCTGGCTGCTCGGCGCCGACGAGGTCGACACCACCCGGATCGGCAACGGCACCTTCGTCGTCTACCAAGGTCATCATGGCGATCGGGGCGCGTCGCGTGCCGACGTCATCCTGCCGGGCGCCGCCTATACGGAGAAGAGTGGTACTTATGTGAGCACCGAGGGGCGGGTGCAGCGCGGGTTCCTCGCGATCTATCCGCCCGGCGAGGCGCGCGAGGACTGGAAGATCATCCGCGCCTTCAGCGAGGTGATCGGGCGCACCTTGCCCTACGACGACATCGAGACGCTGCGTGGGCGGCTGGAGCAGGTCAACCCCGTGTTCTCCCGCATCGGCTTCCTGCCTCGCTTCGGCGCCACCGAGCGCGCCGGGCCTGCGGGTGATCCGGCGCCGGCCGGCAACTCCCCTTTCGTGCCGGCGGTGGCGAACTACTACCAGACCGACCCGATCAGCCGCGCCAGCCCGACGATGGCGCTGTGCACGGAGACCAACGCGACGCCCACGCTGCAAGCGGCGGAGTGACGCGATGACCGGGTTCTTCGCGACCGCCGGCGGTCAGGTGATCCTTACCTTCGCCGAGGCGCTGGCGCTGCTGGTGCCGCTGCTGATCATGGTCGCCTACCTGACCTACGCCGAACGGAAGGTGCTGGGCGCCATCCAGCTCCGCAAGGGGCCCAACGTCGTCGGCCCGTTCGGCCTGATGCAGCCGTTCGCCGATGCGATCAAGATGCTCATGAAGGAAACCATCATCCCGTCGGGATCGAACCGTCTCCTCTTCCTTTTCGCGCCGATGCTGACGTTTGGGCTGGCGATGATCGCCTGGGCGGTCATCCCGGTGAACGACGGCTGGGCGATCGCCGACATCAATGTCGGCATTCTCTACCTGTTCGCGATCAGCTCGCTCGGCGTCTATGGGATCATCATCGCCGGCTGGGCGAGCAACTCGAAATACGCCTTTCTGGGTGCGCTGCGCAGCGCCGCGCAGATGGTGAGCTACGAGGTCTCCATCGGCTTCGTGATCGTGTGCGTCCTGCTCTGCGTGGGCAGCCTCAACCTCTCCGATATCGTGCGCGCCCAGCAGACGATCTGGTTCTGCATCCCGCTGTTTCCGATGTTCATCGTGTTCTTCATCTCGGGGTTGGCGGAGTGCAACCGCTCGCCCTTCGATCTGGCGGAGGGGGAGAGCGAGATCGTCGCCGGGTTCTTCGTCGAATACAGCTCGCTGTCGTTCGGGCTGTTCTTCCTCGGCGAATACGCCAACATGATCCTGGTGAGCGCGATGACCACCATCCTGTTCCTGGGTGGTTGGCTGGCGCCGTTCGGCGTGGTGCCGTTCACCTGGATACCGGGGCCGATCTGGTTCATCCTGAAGGTCTGTCTCTGCCTGTTCGTGTTCATCTGGGTGCGCGGGACCATGCCGCGCTATCGCTACGACCAGCTGATGCGCCTCGGCTGGAAGGTCTTTCTTCCGTTGTCGCTGCTATGGCTGGTGATCACGGCCGGCGCGCTGATGGCCTTCGGCTGGTTGCCCCAGGGCACGTCTTGATTGCGCATCCCGCCCGGTCTATCCCGCGCCGGGAGAAGGAGTTTTTCCCATGGCCACGCTGAACCGCACGGTGCGAAGCCTGATCCTCGGCGAGCTCGTCGCCGGTCTGGCGCTCACGTTGCGGTATTTCTTCTCGCGCAAGGTGACCATCAACTACCCGTATGAAAAAGGCCCGATCAGCCCGCGGTTCAAGGGCGAGCACGCGCTGCGGCGCTACCCGAACGGTGAGGAGCGCTGCATCGCCTGCAAGCTGTGCGAGGCGATCTGCCCGGCGCAAGCGATCACCATCGAGGCTGAGCCGCGCGACGACGGCTCACGCCGGACCACGCGCTACGACATCGACATGACGAAGTGCATCTACTGCGGCCTGTGCGAGGAAGCGTGCCCGGTGGATGCGATTGTCGAGGGACCGAACTTCGAGTTCTCGACGGAGACCCGGGAGGAGCTGATGTACGACAAGGACAAGCTCCTCGCCAACGGCGACCAATGGGAGCCCGAGCTGGCCCGCCGCCTTGAGTTGGATGCGCCCTTACCGATGATCGCCACGATCGCCTTCTACATCTTCGCCATCATCCTGCTCGGCTCGGCGGCGATGGTGGTCAGCTCGCGCAATCCGGTTCACTCGGTGCTGTTCCTGATCCTGGCGTTCTTTAATGCCGCCGGGCTGTTCCTGCTCGCCGGGGCCGAGTTCCTGGCGATGATCCTGGTCATCGTCTATGTCGGCGCGGTGGCCGTGCTGTTCCTGTTCGTGGTCATGATGCTCGACGTGAACTTCGCCGAGCTGCGCAGCGGCTATCAGCGTTACCTGCCGGTGGGAGCGGCGGTCGGCGCCGTCCTGCTGATCGAGTTGGTCCTCGTGATCGGCGGGTGGCAGATCGCGCCCGGTGCTCCCGGACTGCGCTTCGCGCCCGCGCCCTCGCCGGGAACGATGCACAACACGGCAGCGCTCGGGTTGCTGATCTACACGGATTACGTGTTCCTGTTCCAGGCGGCCGGGCTGATCCTGATGGTCGCGATGATCGGCGCGATCGTGCTGACGCACCGGGAGCGCAAGAGCTCGCGGCACCAGAAGATCAGCCTGCAGGTCTCGCGCACGGTAGCCGAGACGCTCGAGATGGTGCCGGTCGCGATCGGGGTGGGGGTCAAGACGCTGGGCATCTATCGGCCGAAAGTGGCGGAGGAGCCGGAGGTGTTCGCCGACGACGGCGACAGCGAGGCGGTGCTGGGCCATCACGGGGGACATCATTGATGGCCATCGGTCTGGCGCATTACCTCACCGTCGCGGCGATCCTGCTGGTTCTCGGCGTGTTCGGCATCTTCCTTAACCGCAAGAACGTCATCATCATCCTGATGTCGGTTGAGCTGATCCTGCTTGCCGTGAACCTCAACCTCGTCGCGTTCTCCGCCGCACTCGGCGACCTGGTTGGCCAGGTGTTCGCCTTGTTCGTGCTGACCGTCGCGGCGGCGGAAGCGGCGATCGGGCTCGCCATCGTCGTGGTCTATTTCCGCAATCGCGGCTCGATCCAGGTCGAGGACGTGAACCTGATGCGAGGCTGAGGATGGCAGCACGGGTGCGCCCATGATTTATCTCGTCGCTGTCTTCGCGCCCTTGCTGGGCGCGATCGTCTCGGGGCTGTTCGGCCGTGCGATCGGCGACCGGGCCGCGCAGGCCGTGTCGATCCTCTGCATGATCGTGGCGGCGATCTGCGGTGTCGCATCGTTCGCCGACATCGCGGCCGGCGACATGACGGCGGGAACGATCGACCTCGGGACGTGGCTCGAGGCCGGGACGTTCCACGTCTCCTGGGCGCTCCGCTACGACACGCTCTCGGCGGTGATGGTCGGGATGGTGACGTTCGTCTCCACCCTGATCCACATCTACAGCGTCGGCTACATGGCGCACGACGCCTACCCTCGCTACCGGTTCTTCGCCTATCTCAACCTGTTCACCTTCGCGATGCTGATGTTGGTGACGGCCGACAACCTGCTGCAGCTGTTCTTCGGCTGGGAAGGGGTGGGGCTCGCGAGCTACCTGCTGATCGGCTACTGGTACGACCGGCCGAGCGCCAACGCGGCGGCGATCAAGGCATTCGTGGTCAACCGGGTCGCCGACCTGCCGTTCGCGGTCGGGCTCGCGCTCATCTTCGCGACGTTCGGCTCGATCGAGTTCCCGGTGGTGTTCGGCTCCGTCGCGCAGCATCAGGGCGATCTCTACCACCTGTTCGGCGCCAATCTTCCGGCCTTGGAGGTGATCGGCTTCCTCCTGTTCATCGGAGCGATGGGCAAGTCGGCGCAGCTTGGCCTGCACGTCTGGTTGCCCGACGCGATGGAAGGACCGACGCCGGTCTCGGCGCTGATCCATGCCGCGACCATGGTGACGGCCGGCGTCTTCCTGATGGCGCGCATGTCGCCGGTAATGGAGTACGCGCCCGCCGCACTGGGTTTCGTTACCTTCATCGGCGCCTCGACCGCGCTGTTCGCGGCGACGATCGGCTGCGTGCAGAACGACATCAAGCGGGTGATCGCCTACTCGACCTGCTCGCAGCTCGGCTATATGTTCATCGCCGCCGGCGTCGGTGCCTTTCAGGTATCGATGTTCCACCTCTTTACCCACGCCTTCTTCAAGGCGCTGCTGTTCCTCGGCGCGGGCTCGGTGATCCATGCCATGTCGGACGAGCAGGACATGCGTCGGATGGGCGGCATCTGGCGGCTGATCCCATGGACCTACGGCGTGATGTGGGTCGGCAACCTCGCCCTCGGCGGCATATTTCCGTTTGCCGGCTATTTTTCCAAGGACGCGATCCTGGAAGCGGCCTATGCCGCGCACACCGGGATCGGGACCTACGGCTTCGTCTGTGGCCTGCTGGCGGCGTTTCTCACGGCTTTCTACTCCTGGCGGCTGCTCATCATGACGTTCCACGGTAAGCCGCGGGCGGATCATCACGTGATGGAGCACGTGCATGAAAGCCCGTGGGTGATGCGCGGGCCGCTGCTGGTGCTGGCACTCGGGGCGATCGCGACCGGCTACTTTTTCAAACCGCTGTTCATCGGCGAGTATTGGCGCGAGTTCTGGGGTGCGAGCATCTTCAACGCCGCCAACAACGAGGTGCTTGCCCGCATGGAGACGCTGCCCGGCTGGGTCGGCCCGGCCCCGACCGTGCTCGGCGTGCTCGGCATTATCACCGCGTATGTCATGTACATGTTTGTGCCCACGCTGCCGGCGGCGCTCGCCCGGACGTTCCGGCCGGTCTACCTGTTCCTGCTGAACAAGTGGTATTTCGACGAGCTGTACGATTTTCTGTTCGTCCGCTCGGCGTTCGCCCTGGCGCGCCTGTTCTGGCAAGTGGGCGACGCCACGCTGATCGACGGTGTGCCGAACGGCATGGCGGCGCTGACCGCCGACGGATCACGCCAGGTCGTGAAGGTGCAGACCGGATCGATCGCGGTATACGCCTTCGTCATGCTGATCGGCGTGGTGCTGCTGATCGCGCTCTATCTGCTGATCCGGTGAACCGATGAACCAGGCTGGCTTTCCCCTGCTGTCATTGGTGACCTGGCTGCCGCTGGTCGGCTGCGTCGTCATCATGCTGGTGCGCGGCGACGAGGAGACGGTCGCCTCCAACGCACGCTGGGCGGCGTTGTGGACCAGCCTGATCGTGTTCGGGCTGTCGCTGCTGCTGTGGATCCGGTTCGACCCGGCCGAGCCCGGCTTCCAGTTCGTCGAAAGCATCCCGTGGCTGCCCGAATACGGCGTCGGCTACAAGTTGGGCGTCGACGGGATCAGCGTGCTGTTCGTGCTGCTCTCCACCTTGCTGACGCCGGTCTGCATCCTGTCGGCGTGGGACGTCATCAAGACCGGCGTGCGCGAGTTCATGCTCGCCTTCCTCATCCTGGAGACGATGATGGTCGGCATGTTCGCCGCCCTCGACTTCGTCGTCTTCTACATGTTCTTCGAAGGCGTGCTGATCCCGATGTATCTCATCATCGGGGTGTGGGGCGGCCCGCGCCGGGTCTATGCGTCGATCAAGTTCTTTCTCTACACGCTCACCGGCTCGGTGCTGATGCTGCTGGCGCTGCTCGCGATGTGGTTCCAGGCGGGCACCACCGACATCGGGGTGCTGATGCACACCGAGTTCGCGCCGCACATGCAGACCTGGCTGTTCCTGGCCTTCCTCGCCTCGTTCGCGGTGAAGGTGCCGATGTGGCCGGTCCACACCTGGCTGCCCGACGCGCATGTCGAGGCGCCGACCGCCGGGTCGGTGATCCTGGCTGGCGTGCTGCTGAAGATGGGCGCCTACGGTTTTCTCCGCTTTTCGGTGCCGATGCTGCCGCAGGCGACGGCCTACTTTGCACCCTTGATGTTCGCGCTCTCGGTGATAGCGGTGATCTACACCGCACTCGTGGCGCTGGCGCAGGAGGACATGAAGAAGCTGATCGCCTATTCGTCCGTGTCGCACATGGGCGTCGTGACGATCGGCATCTTCACCGTCAACGTTCAGGGCATCTCGGGCGCCATCTTCCAGATGCTGTCGCACGGCGTCGTCTCGGCGGCGCTGTTCCTCGTCGTGGGCGTGATCTACGACCGGCTGCACACCCGCGACATCGACCGCTATGGCGGCCTTGCCGACCGGATGCCGAAATACTCGCTGCTGTTTATGCTGTTCATGATGGCGAGCATCGGCCTGCCCGGGACCTCGGGCTTCGTCGGCGAGTTTTTGGTGATCGTGGGATCGCTGCAGGTCAATTTCTGGCTCGCCCTGCTGGGCGGCATGGGGATGATACTCGGCGCCGCCTACATGCTGTACCTGTATCGCCGGGTGATTTTCGGACGGCTGACCAAGCCCGATCTGCGCCGCATGCTCGATCTGTCGCCGCGTGAGGCGCTGGTCTTCGCGCCGCTGGTCCTGGTCACCCTCTGGATGGGCGTCGTTCCGTCGAACTTCAGCCGGTTCTGGGATGCCAGCGTGGCGGCGATGGTGGACCACCACCGGACCGCGCTCGCCTCGGCAGCGGCCCGGCAACTCGCCAGCACCGAGGTGGCGCGGCAATGAACTGGACTTTGGCCGTCCCCGAGATCGTGCTGTCGTGTTGCGGCATGGCCATCCTGGTGTTCGGGGTGTTGCGCCGGGAGGACAGTTCCGCGCTCGCCAGCATGATGACGCTGGGGGCGTTCCTGTTGGCCGCCGTGCTGGTCGTCTCGACCGCGTTCGGGCATTCCTATTTCGGTCAGTTTGCCGTCGATCCGTTCAGTGCGTTCGTGAAAGTCCTGATCCTCGCGGGCGCGGCGATGTCGCTGGTGCTGTCGATCGATTTCAACCGCGCGCACGGCATCGCGCGTTTCGAGTTCCCGGTGCTGATGCTGTTCTCGACCGTGGGCATGATGGTGATGGCCTCGGCCAGCAACCTCATGACCCTGTATCTCGGTCTCGAACTGCAGTCGCTCGCCCTCTACGTTCTGGCCGCCTTCGCCCGCGACGATCTGCGGTCGGCGGAGGCGGGGCTCAAGTATTTCGTGCTGAGCGCGCTGGCGTCGGGGCTGCTGCTCTACGGCATCTCGCTGGCCTACGGGTTCGGCGGCACGATGGATTTCGTGCAGCTCGCCGGCGTCGTCGCGGATCCGGCGCATGTCTCGGCCGGGCTGATCGTCGGTATCGTCTTTATCCTCGTAGGCTTGGCGTTCAAGATCTCGGCGGTGCCCTTCCACATGTGGACGCCGGACGTCTACGAGGGCGCGCCGACCCCGGTCACGCTGTTCTTCGGCACCTCGCCGAAGGTCGCCGCCATCGCGCTTTTGGTGCGGGTCATGGAGACGCCGTTCGGGCATCTGACGGCGCAATGGCACCAGCTGATCGTGCTGGTCTCGATCGGTTCGATGGTGTGGGGCGCGTTGGCGGCGATCGGCCAGACCAACATCAAGCGGCTGATGGCCTACAGCTCGATCGGCCACATGGGATACGCGCTGATCGGGCTGGCGGCCGGCACCGCGGAGGGCATCCGCGGCCTGCTCGTCTACATGGTGATCTACGTGTTCATGACGGCGGCGGCGTTCGCGGGCATCGCGGCGATGCGTCGGCACGGACGCGGGGTGGAGCTGATCACCGACCTCAACGGCCTGTCGCGCAACGACCCCACGCTCGCGATGGTGATCGCGATCGCGATGTTCAGCCTGGCCGGCATCCCGATCCTGTCGGGTTTCTTCGCCAAGCTCTACATCTTCCTGGCGGCGGTGCAGACCGGCCAATGGGCGCTGGCGATCATCGGCGTGCTGACCAGCGTGGTGGGCGCGTTCTATTACTTGCGGGTGGTCAAGGTGATGTATTTCGACGCCCCCGCCGAGCGGTTCGACCCGCGGGCGCCGTCACTTTCGTTTGTGGCCGCGATCTCCGGGCTGTTCACCACGTTCTTTTTCCTGTTTCCCGCCCCGGTCGTCGGGGCGGCCCAGGCGGCGGCGCACGCCTTGTTCGGCTAGGTTCGCCAGCAAACGGGTGAAGCCATGCTCCTGGTCATCGATGCCGGCAACACCAACGTCGTTTTCGCCGTCCATGACAGCGGCTGGCGCGGCGTGTGGCGGATCGCCACCGCGCCGCAGCGGACGTCGGACGAATACGCGGTTTGGCTGCTGGCATTGCTGCAGCACGCCGGGCTGAAACCGGCGGACGTGTCGCGCGCGGTCATCGGCACCGTCGTGCCGGCCGCACTCTACCATCTGCGCCGCCTCTGCCGGGACTGGTTCGCCGTCGAGCCGCTTATCGCTCAGGCCAGGCTGGATTGGGGGTTCGAAATCCGGGTGAACAATCCCGAGGACGTCGGCGCCGACCGCCTGCTGAACTCGTTGGCCGCGCACCGGCTGTTCGGCGGCCCGCTGGTGGTCCTCGATTTCGGCACGGCGACGACGTTCGACGTGGTGGAGCGCGACGGCGGCTATCTCGGCGGCGTGATCGCTCCCGGCATCAATCTTTCCCTCGAGGCGCTGCATCAGGCCGCGGCGCGCCTGCCTCGCATCGGCATCGGCCGGCCGCAATCAGTGATCGGGCGCGGGACCGTAGCCGCCATGCAGTCCGGGGTCTACTGGGGCTATGTCGGGCTGATCGAAGGCCTGGTTGCGCGCATCCAAGGCGAGTATGGCGGCAAGCTCGGCGTGGTGGCCACCGGCGGACTGGCGCCGCTGTTCTCGGAGGGAACGCTGGTCATCGAGCGGATCGAGCCCGATCTCACGCTGGATGGGCTGCGGCTGTTGGCGGAGCGCAACCCCGCGCCCACATTGTCGCCCGACAGGCGAATGACGCCTTACGGTGATTGAAGGTAACGAAAGCAATAATGGACGCGGCGACGGGTGATCTGGCCTTCCTGCCTTTGGGCGGGACGGGCGAGATCGGCATGAATCTCAACCTCTACCGCTGCGGCGGCAAATGGCTGGCAATCGATTGCGGCATTGGGTTCGGCGGCTCGGAGATGCCCGAAGTCGACGTCATGATGCCCGACCCGGCGTTCATCGCCGAACGCCGGGACCGGCTGCTGGGCCTCGTCATCACCCACGCGCACGAGGACCATATCGGCGCCGTGGCTTGGCTGTGGCCGCACCTACGCTGCCCGGTCTACGCAACGCCCTTCGCCGCCGCCGTGCTGCGGCGCAAGCTCGCCGAGGTGCAGCGCCTGCACGAGGTCAAGCTGCATGTCATCCCGCCCGGCGGCTCGATCGACCTGCCGCCGTTCTCGTTGCGCTTCCTGCGGGTGACGCATTCCATCCCGGAGGCGCAAGCGTTGGTGATCCGCACTCCGCACGGCACCATCCTGCATACCGGGGATTGGAAGCTCGACCCGCAGCCGCTTGTCGGCCCGCTTACCGACGAAGCAGAGTTCGCCCGCCTGGGAGAAGAGGGCGTGCTCGCCATGGTTTGCGATTCCACCAACGCCATGGTGGAGGGACACTCCGGGTCCGAGGCGGAGGTGCGTCAAAGTCTTTCGGCGCTGATCGGCGGCATGCCGCGCGGGCGGGTGGCGGTTACGTGCTTCGCCAGCAACGTTGCTCGCGTCGAGTCGGTAGTGCTGGCCGCGCGCGACGCCGGGCGCAGCGTCGCCCTGGTAGGGCGCAGCCTGCGCAACCTCGAAGCGGCGGCGGCGGAGTGCGGCTATTTCAAAAATCTGCCGCAGTTCGTCCCCGAGGATGAAGCGGGTTCCATTCCGGACGACAATCTTCTGATCCTGGTCACCGGCAGCCAGGGCGAGCCCCGCAGCGCGCTCGCCCGCATCGCCGCCGACAGTCATCCCACGATCTCGTTGGGGGAGGGCGATACCGTGGTGTTCAGCAGCCGCATGATCCCCGGAAACGAGCGGGCGATCGGGACCGTACAGGACAACCTTGTCCGCCGTGGCGTGCGGCTGATGACGGATGCCGACCACCTGGTGCATGTGTCCGGCCATCCGGCGCGCGACGAACTGAGAAAGCTCTATCGGCTGGTAAGACCCCGCTACGCGGTGCCGGTCCATGGCGAATGGCGCCATCTGTCGGCCCATGCGGCACTGGCCCAGGAGGCGGGTTCGACTCCGCTGCTGCTGGAGGACGGGGACGTGCTGCAACTCGCCCCGGGACGCGCCGAGGTGGTCGACAGCGCCAAGGTCGGGCGGCTGGTGCTCGACGGCACCCGGCTGGTGCCGCTGACCGGACGTATTTTGTCCGCACGCCGTCGCATGCTGTTCAACGGCGTGGTCGTCGCCAGCATCGCCGTCGATGAGGCGGGACGCCTCCGAGGCCGGCCGCGCGTCAGCGCGCCCGGGCTGTTCGAGGCCGATGACGGCGAAACCGATCAGATCGCCGGCGAGTTTGCCGCCGCGATCGCCGATCTGCCGGCTCCGCTTCGCCGCGACGATGCCGCGCTGGCCGATGCGGCACGGGCGGCGCTGCGGCGGGCCGTCGGCCGACGGGTGCAGAAGCGGCCGATGGTGGACGTGCATCTGCTGCGGGTCTGACGACCATGAACTGGTTCACCGGCGTGGTTCTCTACATCCTGATCTGGTGGACGGTGCTGTTCGCCGTATTGCCGGTGGGCACCCAACCGATCGCCGATGCCGACCAGCGCTCCGGCTGGCGTGGCGCCCCGGACCAGCCCCGGATGGGTCGGCGGATTCTCGCCACTACCCTCCTTTCGCTTGTGATCTGGGTCGGGTGTTACGCCCTCATATCCAGCGACTGGCTGAGTTTCCGTCATGGCTGGCTTGCAATGACTTCAAATTGAACAAGATGCCGCAAATCGCTCAACTTCGCTCGGAGAGCGGTCTTGCCGACACTTTAATGTACAAACTGTGATCGACAATCCTGCCGATTAGGCTGGACGCGAAGCCCCACGCGCGTAATCATCACGGGCAGGCAGAGGAACTCCTCTACCTGCCGTGTGACTAGCGTTTCCTCCCTAAACTTGGCCCCCATGCTTCGGCATGTTGGGGCCGCTTCCTTGTTACTGAGTTGCACCCGCCAAGTCACGGCGGTTTAACTCTCCATTGATGCCTTCACGGAAACTTTACCATCGATCTCCTATTGTGCGTCGCAGCAATCTGCAGGGTCGCAGTTGCCGCAGTGCTTGGAGCATTCGTTCGGACCGGTTCGCAGGATCGATGACCTGACGTGCTGCCGTGCCGGCTTTGCCGCTTGGGTCTTCCTCTACCATCTGCGTTTGCAACTCGGAGCTTTCGCGGCGTTCGGGGTTGATGCTGTTGCCGGCCGGGGCACGCTTGGCGTCGACGGGTTTTTCGTGCTGTCCGGCCTGGTGTTGGCGCATGCGCACCCGGTCCAGCGACGTTCGCTGCGCGAAATCGGCCGGTTCTGGGCCCGGCGCTTGCTGCGGATCTACCCCGTCCACTTGGCGATTATCCTGCTCCTGCTCCTGATGCTGATCGGCGCTGGCTGGAGCGGCGTAGCCCTTCGCGATGCCGGCCGGCTGGGCTGGCCGGAGCTCGCCCGGCATGTGCTGCTGTTGCACGGCTGGGGGTTCAGCGATCGCTGGGCATGGAACTACCCGTCCTGGTCGATCAGCACGGAATGGGCGGGATACCTCGTCTTTCCGTGGCTCTGGTGGGCAGTCCGGGGAACTCCGGTCGGACTCTGCGCCCTGCTGGCCGCCGTGATGGGGGTGGTCCTGGCTCACGTGGACGCCGCTGCCGGTCTGGTCGGTCTGAACCTCACCTATGAGGGCGCTCTCTGGCGGTTCTTCCCCGAGTTCATCGCCGGAATGACGGTGGTCCGTCTGGCGCCGCCGCTCGCCTGCGCCGTCGACGGCCGGCTGATTACAGCGGGTGGCCTGGCGCTCGGCGCACTCGCACTCGGCTATGGGTGCCGTGACTGGATGGTGGTCTGTTCCGTGTGGCTGGCGCTGCTCGGAACGCTGGTGGCGGCGCAACAGGGGTGCCGACCGATGCTCGCCGGCATACCCGGGCTTACCTGGCTCGGCGCGATCTCCTATCCGTTCTACATGAGTGCGGCCGTGATCGAGACGGTGCAGGGGTTCGGCTGGCGTCGAACTCGGCCTGGCACCGGCCGAACACCCGTCGGTGTACGCGGTATTGGCAACCGTCCTCACCCTGGCGCTGGCGACCGCCGTCAGGCGCTGGGTTGAGCAACCGGCCATGCGGCTCGGCCGGTTCGAGCGACCACGTCGCTCAACGGTGGAGCGCGTCCTGTCGGATGGTCTTATCGTCGGCGGCAAACCGCATTAGGGTCCGGCCGCGACTGCGCGGGACTGAGCGGATGCGGCTGTCACACGGCTTGGTGCCGACCCTGAAGGAAACACCGGCGGAGGCGCAGATCGCCTCGCACCGGCTGATGCTGCGGGCCGGCCTCGTGCGCCAGACCTCGGCCGGCATCTATGCCTGGCTGCCGCTCGGCTACCGGGTGCTCCGGCGTATCGAGCAGATCGTGCGGGAGGAACAGGACGCCGCGGGCGCCCAGGAATTGCTCATGCCGACCATTCAGCCAGCCGAGCTGTGGCGCGAGAGCGGCCGTTATGAGGATTACGGCCGCGAGATGCTGCGCATCAAGGACCGGCACGAGCGCGAGATGCTGTACGGTCCGACCAACGAGGAGATGATCACCGACCTGATGCGCCAGTCGGTGAAGTCCTACCGTGAGCTGCCGCAGATTCTGTATCACATCCAATGGAAGTTCCGCGACGAGGTGCGCCCGCGATTCGGCGTCATGCGGGGCCGCGAATTCCTGATGAAGGATGCCTACAGCTTCGATCTCGACTACGCCGGCGCGGTGGTGAGCTACCGCAAGATGATGCTGGCCTATATGCGCGGCTTCCGCCGCATGGGCCTGGAGGCGATCCCGATGGTGGCCGACACCGGCCCGATCGGCGGCGACCTGAGCCACGAATTCATCATCCTCGCTCCCACCGGCGAGAGCCAGGTGTTCTATGACGCGGCGTTCGAGGAGATCGACTACTCGCCCGCGACGTTCGACCACCGCAGCCCGGACGATCTCCAGCGCTTCTTCGACCTGATGACCTCGCACTACGCGGCAACCGACGAGAAGCACGATTTGGCGGCCTGGGAGACGGTGGCACCGGACCGTCGACGGGAGGGGCGCGGCATCGAGGTCGGCCATATTTTTTACTTCGGTACGAAGTACAGCGAGCCGATGGGCTTCAGGGTGGCGGGACCCGACGGCCGGCCGGTCGCGGCCGAGATGGGCAGCTATGGCATCGGGGTGAGCCGGCTGGTGGGCGCGGTGATCGAGGCGAGCCATGACGCGAACGGCATCGTCTGGCCGGACAGCGTGGCCCCGTTCAAGGCGGCGATCCTGAACCTCAAGCGGGGCGACGCCGCGTGCGACCGCATCTGCGAGGATTTGTATGCCCAGCTCGGCGGCGAGGCGCTGTATGACGACCGCGACGAGCGGCCCGGCGTGAAATTTGCCGACGCCGACCTGATGGGTCTTCCTTGGCAGATCGTCGTCGGCCCGCGTGGCGCGGCGACGGGCAAAGTGGAACTGAAGCGACGGGCCAGTGGGGAGCGGCACGAGCTCTCGGTCGAGGACGCTCTGGCGCGGGTATGAGCCACACCTGACATGTTCAACGCCTTCGAGCGGGCCGTCGCCGGCCGCTATCTGCGCGCCCGGCGGGGCGAGCGGTTCGTCTCCGTGATCGCCGGGTTCTCGCTGGTCGGCATCGCGCTCGGCGTCGCCACCCTGATCATCGTGATGAGCGTGATGGGCGGCTTCAAGGTCGACCTGCTGAGCCGCATCCTCGGCTTCAACGGCCATGTCGGCATCTTTGCCGGCGGCGGCGCGCCGCTGGCCGACTACCAACGGCTGACGGAGCGGATCCGGGCGGTGCCCGGCGTCGTCTCCGCTATCCCGGTGATCGACGGCCAGGTGCTCATCAGCGACAACCGCGGCCAGTCCACCGGCGGCCTGGTGCGCGGCATCAGCGCCGCCGACATGGCGAAGCTGCGCGCCGTCAGTGGACACATCGTCGCCGGCAGCTTGGAAGCTTTCAGTGGCAACGATGCGATTGCCGTCGGCGCCGGCCTGGCCCGCCGCTTCGGCCTGCACGTCGGCAGTCCGATCACCCTGGTCTCTCCCCAGGGCGCCGCGACCGCGTTCGGCACCATCCCCCGCGTGCGCACGTACAAGGTCGTCGCGATCTTTCAAGTCGGCATGAACGAATACGACACGGGCTATGTCTTCCTGCCCCTGGAGGCCGCCCAGATCTTTTTCCAGAAGCCCGACGCGGTGACCCAGATCGAAGTGTCGGTCGACGACCCCGAGCGCATTGGCGCGATCTATCCCAGCTTGCGGGCCGCACTGGCGGGCACCGGGACCTACTCGGTGGATTGGCAGCAAAGCAACAACAGCTTCTTCGCCGCGGTGCAGGTCGAGCAGAACGTCATGTTCCTCATCCTCACCCTGATCATCCTGGTCGCCGCGTTCAATGTGGTCTCCTCCCTGATCATGATGGTGAAGGACAAGACGCGCGACATCGCCGTGCTGCGCACGATCGGTGCGGGGCAGGGCTCGGTGATGCGCATCTTTCTCATGTGCGGCGCATCGGTCGGCGTCACCGGCACGCTCGTCGGCCTCATCCTCGGGGTGCTGTTCTGCCTGAATATCGAAACCCTGCAGCACTGGGTCGAGGCGGCGACCGGCACCAGCGTCTTCAATCCCGAGGTCTATTACCTTACCCACCTGCCGGCCCGGCTCGACTGGCACGAGGTGATGCAGGTGGTGGTGATGGCGCTGGCGCTCTCGCTGCTGGCGACCCTCTACCCGAGCTGGCGGGCCGCGCGCACCGACCCGGTGGAGGCGCTCCGCAGTGAATGAGGGTGCGCCGCCGCTCGAGTTGCGCGGCGTGCAGCGCGTCTATCGCACCGAAGGGGGCGAGTTGCCGGTGTTGCGCGGCGCCGACCTCTCTCTGCACGGCGGCGAAATCGTCGCCCTCGTCGCGCCGTCGGGCACCGGCAAGTCCACCCTGCTGCATTTGGCAGGACTGCTGGAACGCCCGGATGGCGGCGCGGTGCTCGTGGACGGGCGGCAAGCCGGCACGCTGTCGGACGCGGAGCGCACCCTGATTCGTCGTCACGCGATCGGCTTCGTCTACCAGTTCCACCACCTGCTGGCCGAGTTCTCCGCCCTGGAGAACCTGGTCCTGCCGCAGATGATCGCCGGCCGGCGCCGGCGCGAGGCGGCGGCGCGCGCCATGGACCTGCTCGGCATCCTCGGCTTGCGCGATCGCGCAAGTCATCTGCCCGGAAAACTGTCGGGCGGCGAGCAGCAGCGGGTGGCGATCGGCCGGGCGCTCGCCAACCGGCCCCGCGTGCTGCTGGCCGACGAGCCCACCGGCAATCTCGACGTCGGCACGGCCGGCGCCGTGTTCGATGCACTACTGGCGATGGTGCGAGAGCAAGGTGTTGCCGCGCTGATCGCCACGCACAACCCGGATCTGGCCGCCCGGATGGACCGCACCGTGACCTTGCGTGAAGGCAGGGTGGTACCGCTCGGCTGAGCCCGTGGAACAAGGGAGATGGCGATGACCGCATTGACCAGGCGAGGGCTTTTGGCAACGGCCGCCTCGGTTTCGGCCGTGCGAGCGCGGGCCGCCACCGCGCCGGTCATCAAGATCGGCGTATTGACGGACATGTCGGGTCCATACAAGGATCTTGGCGGTCCGAATGTCGTGACCTGCATCCGCCAAGCGGTGCAGGATGTCGGGGTGCCGGCCTCGTTCACGGTCGAAGTGCTGGCCGCCGACCACCAGAACAAGCCGGATGTCGGCAGCGCGATCGCCCGTCAGTGGTTCGATCAGGACGGCGTGGACTGCATCGCGGACATCAATAACAGCGCGGTCGCGATCGCGCTCACGACGTTGTGCAGCGACAAGGACAAGCTGCAGCTCAACACCGGCGCCGGCACCTCGGCGCTGACCAACCAATACTGCACGCCCAACCTCGTGCATTGGACGTTCGACACCTACCAGCAGGGCCGCACCGCCGTCGTGCCGTTGGTCGAGCGCGGCGCCAAGACGTGGTTCTTCATCACCGCGGACTACGCGTTCGGCCACAACTCCCAGTCCGACGCCACGCGGTTCATCCAGGATGCCGGTGGCAAGGTCGTGGGCGCCGTGGCCTATCCCTTCGCCAGCACCACGGACCACTCGTCCTTCATCGTCCAGGCGCAGGCGAGCGGGGCGCAAATGGTGGCGCTGGCCGCATCCGGCACCGACACGATCAACATCATCAAGCAGGCGCACGAGTTCGGCCTGCAGCGCAACGGGGCGCGCATCGCCGGGCTCGGCATGTTCATCAACGACGTCCACGGCGTCGGGCTCGCCAACGCGCAGGGAGTCGTGCCTGAGCGAAATGTTCTATTGGGACATGAACGATCGCACGCGCGCCTTCACCGCCCGCGTCCGCCCGAAGATGAACAACACTCCGCCCAACCAGGAACAGGCCGGCGGCTATTCCGGCGTGTTCAACTATCTTCGCGCCGTGACGCGAATGGGACCGACGGCTGCAAAAGCCTCGGGCCGCGCCGTGGTGGACGTGCTCAAGCGCATGAAGCTCGATGACGACGCACTCGGGCCGGGAAGCATCCGGGTGGACGGGAAGGGGCTGCACCCGGCCTACCTGTTCGAGGTGAAGAAGCCGGCGGAGAGCCGGGAATTGTGGGATACCTACAACGTGCTGGCGACGGTCCCAGCCGACCAGGTGTTTCGTCCGCTGTCGGAAAGCGAGTGCAAGCTGGCCAAGATGTAAGCGTCACCGGAGGAAAGAAGGATGATCAAATCCGTCTCGCTGCTGACCCGCAAGGAGGGTCTGTCGAAGGAGGAGTTTCACCGCCATTGGACAGAGGTTCACGCACCACTGGCGCATGGCGTTCCGGAGTTGCGGCGCTACCTGCAATCCCACATCCGGGAGGAACTGACCCGCCCTGACATCCCGACCACCGAGGTCGAGATCGATGGCATCGCGGAGCTCTGGTACGAAGACCGCGAGAGCTTGGCTCGCTCGGCCCAGAGCCCGGAGGCGCAACGCCTCTATGCCGACGGGGCGCTGTTCATCGGCCGCATCAAGACCTTCGTGGTCGAGGAGCGGGTCATTATTCCAGGAGAGACGACGTAGCCGCCGGACCGGCCTTCAAGGCGATTGGCTCCGGTCGGGAGCACGCCTAGATTGATGGCATGCCGCACGCCGACTTCGTCCACCTCCGAGTCCACTCCTCCTACTCGTTGAGCGAAGGAGCCATCAAAGCCGAAAAAATCGCCGCGCTGGCACGCGACGCGGCGATGCCGGCCGTGGCGATCGCCAACTTCCGGAAACCTGTTCGGGGCGCTCGAGTTCAGCCAGGCTTGCGTGACGAAAGGGGTGCAGCCGGTGATCGGCTGCCAGATCGGGCTGGCTCGCGAGGAGGCGCGCGACGGCGTGACGGCGCGCCTGCCGCCCGATCAGATCGTGCTGCTGGCGCAAGACGCGACGGGGCTCGCCAACCTGCAGCGGCTTTCTTCCCTGTGCTTTCTGCAGACCGAACCGGGACTGCGGCCGCAACTGGGGCTCGATGTGGTCGCCGAGCACGCGGCGGGACTGATTTTCCTTACCGGCGGACTGGGCGGCCCGGTCGGGCGGTTGCTCGCCGAGGGCCAGAAGCCGGCCGCCGAGTCGCTGCTGGGACGACTGGCAGAAGCCTTTCCCGACCGGGCAGCGGTGGAGTTGCAGCGGCACGGCACGGATGCGGAACGTGCCGTCGAGCCCGGCCTGATCATGCTGGCCGACGAGGCGGGGTTGCCGCTGGTCGCCACCAATGATTGCTTCTTCGGCAGCCCCGCCATGCACCAGGCACACGACGCTCTGCTGTGCATCGCCGAGGGCCGGCTGATGAGCGAGACGGAGCGTCGGCGCGTTACGCCGGAGCACTGGTTCAAGCCCGCGCCGGCGATGCGGGCGCTGTTTGCCGACCTGCCCGAGGCCTGCGACAACACGCTGGCGATCGCCCAGCGCTGCGCTGTGATGGCGGAAAGCCGCAAGCCCCTGCTGCCGGTAAGCCCCAAGGTCCAGCCCGGCCGCTCCGAGGCCGAGACGCTGGCCGGCATGGCCCATGAGGGGCTCGCCCGTCGCATGGCCGCCCGGGGGGCCGACGCGGCGACCGGGGCGCGCTATCGCGAGCGGCTCGACTACGAGCTGGGTGTCATCGCCGCAATGGGATTTCCGGGGTATTTCCTCATCGTCGCCGATTTCATCCAGTGGGCGAAGGCGCGGGGCATCCCGGTCGGTCCGGGGCGTGGGTCGGGCGCCGGCTCGGTCGCCGCCTGGGCGCTGACCATCACCGATCTTGATCCGCTGCAGTTCGACCTCCTGTTCGAGCGCTTCCTCAACCCCGAACGCGTCTCGATGCCGGATTTCGACATCGATTTCTGCCAGGAGGGGCGGGACGCGGTGATCGACTACGTGCGCCGCGAATACGGCGCCGACCGGGTGGCCCAGATCATCACCTTCGGCAAGCTGCAGGCGCGGGCGGCGGTGCGCGACGTCGGCCGCGTCCTCGGGCTGCCGTTCGGCCAGGTGAACAAGGTCGCCGAGTTGATCCCGAACAACCCGGCCAAGCCGGTCACCTTGCAGCAGGCGATCGACGGCGAGCCGCGCCTGCAGCAGATGCGCGACGACGACGAGAGCGTGCAGCGGCTGCTCGAGATCGCGTTGCAGCTTGAGGGGCTGTATCGCCATGCCAGCACCCACGCCGCCGGCGTGGTGATCGGCGATCGGCCGCTGATCGAGCTGGTACCGCTCTACCGCGATCCGAAATCCGAGCTGCTGGTCACGCAATACTCGATGAAACACGTCGAGCAGGCCGGCCTGGTCAAGTTCGATTTTTTGGGGCTGACCACTCTCACCATCCTGCAGCGCGCCGAAAGGATCCTGCGCGGACTTGGGGTGGAGGTGGATGTCGAGCGGCTGCCGCTCGATGACGCGGCGACCTACGCGATGCTGCAGCGGGGCGATGCCGGCGGGGTGTTCCAGTTCGAAGGCCAGGGGATGCGGGACGTGCTGCGCCAGATGCGCCCCGACCGCGTTCGAGGACCTGATCGCCGCCGTCGCGCTCTACCGGCCCGGCCCGATGGCCAACATTCCCGATTATTGCCGGCGCAAGCACGGAGAAAAATGGCAAGCGCCGCACGAGGAGCTGCGCGAAATCCTGGGCGAGACCTACGGCATCATGGTCTACCAGGAGCAGGTGATGCAGATCGCCCAGAAGATGGGCGGCTACAGTTTGGGCGCCGCCGACCTGCTGCGACGGGCGATGGGAAAGAAAATCCGGGCCGAGATGGAGGCGCAGCGGCAGATTTTCGTCAGTGGCGCGACGGCGCGCGGCATCGGCGAGGCCAAGGCCGTCGAGGTGTTCGAGCTGATGGCCAAGTTCGCCGATTACGGCTTCAACAAATCGCACGCCGCTGCCTACGCCCTGGTCGCCTACCAGACGGCGTGGATGAAGGCCAACCACCCGGTTGCCTTCATGGCCGCCTGCATGTCGCTCGCGCTGAACAACACCGATCGGCTTGCGGCACTGAAGCAGGAAGCGGAACGTATGGGCATCGCGATCCTGCCGCCCGACATCAACCGCTCCGGCGCCGATTTTACGGTGGAGCAGCAGGCCGATGGCGCCCTCGCGATCCGCTATGCGCTGGCGGCGGTGAAGAAGGTTGGGCTTGCCGCGATGCAGGCGCTCGAAGCGGCGCGCGGCGGGCGGCCGTTCGCCGACGCGGCGGACTTCGCCGCCCGGGTCGATCCGCGCCAGCTCAATCGGATGCAACTGGAAAACCTGATCCGGGCCGGCGCCTTCGATAGTTTGGAGCCCAATCGGGCGCGCCTGTTCGCCGGTGCGGAGACCGTGCTGCGCCGGGCACAGGCGGATGCCGAGGAGGCCGCAAGCGGGCAGATCGCCCTGTTCGGGCAACAGGGCGTCCCGGAGCGGCTGCGGCTGCCCGACATGCCGGACTGGCCGCCGCTCGAAAAACTCGGCTTCGAGGCGGAGGCGGTGGGGTTCCACCTGACGGCGCACCCGCTCGATACGTACGCGCAGGTGCTCCGCCGGCTCGGGCAGTGCGGACCGATCAGCTCGAGGCGTTGTCGGCACGCGGCGTCTCGCGGAAGCTCGCCGGCTGCGTGATCGGCTCGAAGGAGCGCATCACCCGTACCGGCAGCCGCATGGCGTGGGTGCGCATCTCGGACGCGGCAGGCTCGTGCGAGGTGACCGCGTTCAGCGAAGTGCTTGCCCGTTCGCGCGACGTGCTGACCGCCGGGGCGACGGTGCTGGTCACGGCTGAGCTCAAGCGCGAGGACGAGACCTTGCGGATCACCGCCCAGGAGATCGCGGCGCTCGATGAGGCGGTCGCCGGTGTCGGCGCCGGCATGCGCGTCTGGCTTGAGCGCACCGAGGCGGTCGAACACATCCGGGTATTGCTCGATCGGGAGGGGCGCGGCAGGGGACGAGTCGACTCTGTTGCCCCGCCTGACTGCCGGCAAGAGCGTGGCGATCGCCTTGCCGGGCGGCTTCAACGTGACCCCAAGGCTGGCCCAGGCGCTGAAGCTGCTGCCGGGCGTCGAGCGGGTCGAGGAAGTCTGAGGCCTCCGACTGCCCAGCACGAAGTCAGGTCAGCCCCGCGCAGAACAGGCTTGCGGTTGCCCTCGGGCCGGGAGAAATCTGTCCTGAAAAGATCCGCCGGGGCGGACAGGAACGGTGATGTCTCAGCGGCAGGTTTTTCTCACACCCGCGGGCGCCGCGCAGACCCGCACCATTCTTTTCGGCGCGTCGCTCATGCTCAGTCTCAGCATGGGCATGCGGCAGAGCCTCGGCCTGTTCCTGCTGCCGATGAGCCACGATCTCGGGGTCACGACGGCGAACTTCACCTTCGCCGTCGCGCTGCAGAATGTTTCCTGGGGAGTCGCGCAGCCCTTTGTCGGGGGGATCGCCGACAAGTATGGCTGCCGGCCGGCGATGGTCGC
Organism: uncultured Alphaproteobacteria bacterium; assembly: GCA_963719345.1. Classification (GTDB taxonomy): domain Bacteria; phylum Pseudomonadota; class Alphaproteobacteria; order Acetobacterales; family Acetobacteraceae; genus CAVRCA01. The sequence goes on along the minus strand of CAVRCA010000001.1, from coordinate 498,349 downwards.
AGGCGCACTGCTCTACGCCGCCGCGGTGCTCGTGATGCTGACCGCCGGCGGCACTGCCGCGCTGACCGTTGCCGGGATACTGATCGGCATAGCCCTGGCCTGCACCGCGTCGAGCCTGGCGATGACGGCGAGCGCCCGCGCCGCACCGGAATCCCGGCGCAGCTTCGTCCTTGGCGTGGTCTCGGCCGTCGGTTCGCTCGGCACCCTGCTGATTGCGCCGATCGTGCAGCAACTGATCGCCCGTGAGGGCTGGCATGTCGGCATGGCGTTCTACGTCGTGCTCGCTATCGTCATGGTGCCGGCAGCTTGGCTCGCGGGCGGCTCGGACAAGCTACCGAAGCGCGGCGGCGATGCCGTCGGCATGCGTCAGGTGATCGGCTTGGCCGTGCATCATCGCCCGTTCCTGGTGATGAGCGGCGCCTACTTCGTCTGCGGCCTCAATCTCGTGTTCCTGACCACGCATCTGCCGACGTACCTGTCGCTCTGCGGCATGGACCCGATGCTGGGCGCGACGGCGCTGGCGACCATCGGCGGGTTCAACGTGATCGGATCCTGGCTGTTTGGCTGGCTCGGCGGGCGTTACCCCAAGCACATCCTGCTCGGGCTGCTCTACATCCTGCGGTCGGGAGTTCTGACAGCATTCTTCTTCTTCCCGCCGACGCCCGCCAGCACGGTGGTGTTCGCGGCGGCGATGGGGATGTTGTGGATGGGGGTCATGCCGTTGACCAGCGGCTTGGTGGCCGAGATGTTCGGCACCCGCTACATGGCGACCCTGCTCGGCTTGTCGTTCATGGTTCACCAGGCGGGTTCCTTCCTGGGCGCCTGGGGCGGCGGGCTGATCTACGACATGCTGGGATCGTACGATCGCGCTTGGCAGTTCGGTGTCACGGTCGGACTGCTCGCCGGCTTCGTGCAGATCGAGCCGGTGGCCCGAGCCGGCGACAGGACGGCCTGGCCGGGCCCGCCCTGGCCACCGGCTGAGCATCCGCCCCGCTCGGCGCTTGCGTTCCGGCCCCGTTGCGGCCATATCGCGCGTGCCGGCCCCGTTTTCGGGCGCGCGTTGCTGCGTGGTCCTGAGCCGCGGTCGGTAATCCACACGCAGGGCGACTTCCCCGTTCTGCTCCACGTGACAGAGCCACCTGGAGCAATGCGGGTCCGGTGTCCCGGCCTCGGTCGGCGGCATGCCCTGCGGAGGCAGAACCGGACGAAGAAAGGGACACGCCGATGGCGATGCCTGAGTTCACTTGCGCCAGCTCCTCGAAGCTGGCGTGCATTTCGGTCACCACACCCGACGCTGGAACCCCAAGATGGGGCCGTTTCATGTTCGGGGTGCGCAACCGGGATCCACATCATCGACCTGCAGCAGAGCGTCCCGATGCTCGATCGCGCGCTGCGGGCCGTGCGCGACGTGGTCGCGAGCCGGCGGGCGGGTGCTGTTCGTCGGCACCAAGCGGGCGGCGGCGGAGTATGTCGCGGACAGCGCCACGCTGCGGCCAGTACTATGTGAACCACCGCTGGCTCGGCGGCATGCTGACGAACTGGAAGACGATCACCGGCAGCATCAAGCGGCTGCGCCAGATCGAGGACATGCTGGGCGGCGACTCCAGGGCCTCACCAAGAAGGAGGTGCTGGACATCACCCGCGACCGCGACAAGCTGGAGCTGCGCGCTCGGCGGCATCAAGGACATGGGCGGGCTGCCCGATATCCTGTTCATCATCGACACCAACAAGGAAAAGCATGGCGGTCGAAGAGGCGAACAAGCTCGGCATCCCGGTTGTCGCCGATGCTCGACAGCAATTCCGATCCGACCGGGGTCACTTATCCTATTCCGGGCAACGACGACGCGATCCGCGCGATTGCGCTCTATTGCGACCTGGTCGCCGACGGCGGTGCTGGACGGCATCAGCGCCGAGCTCTCGGCTTCGGGCCGCGACATCGGAGCAGCGGAGGACCTGCCCATGGAGGCGTTGCCGGATGCGCAGGTCGGCGTAGGTGCAGGCGCCGCAGGCCGAGCAGCCGACCGCCTGAACGGCGCCTGGCTGAACGGCGCCCGGCCGGACTGACGCGACCGGCGGGATCGCCGCCCGGGCTTCCTCGTTTGGAATGGTTCCTCCTTTGAGTTCTGGGAGACGTATGATGGCCGAGATCACGGCAGCCCTGGTGAAAGACCTGCGCGAGAAGACCGGGGCGGGGATGATGGACTGCAAGAAGGCGCTGTCCGAGACGGGTGGCGACACCGAGGCGGCGATCGACTGGCTGCGCAAGAAGGGATTGTCGGCGGCCGCCAAGAAGTCCGGCCGGGTCGCGGCCGAGGGGTTGATCGGTGTCGCCTCGGCCGATCGCCGGGCCGCCATGGTCGAGGTGAACGCCGAGACCGACTTCGTCGCCCGCAACGAGACGTTCCAGGCGTTCGTCGAGGCTGTCGCGCACGCCGCCCTTTCCGTCGGCGATGACGTCGAGGCGCTCAAGGCGGCGCCGTTCCCCGGCAGCGGCCGCACCATCGCTGAGGAACTGACGCACCTGGTTGCGACCATCGGCGAGAACATGACGATCCGGCGTGCGCGGGTGCTGTCGGTCGAGCAGGGCGTCGTCGCGACCTACATGCACAACGCGCTGCGTCCCGGGCTCGGCAAGATCGGGGTGCTGGTGGCAGTCGAGGCAGCCGATCCGACCGAGGCCGTGCTGACCCTCGGACGCCAGGTCGGCATGCACGTCGCGGCGGCCCGCCCGGAGGCGCTGGATACCAGCTCGGTCGACCCCGCCGCGCTCGAGCGCGAGAAGGCAATTCTGAGCGAGCAGGCGCGCGCCTCAGGCAAGCCGGAGGCCATCATCGAGAAGATGGTCAATGGCCGGATCAGCAAATACTACGAGGAGGTTGTGCTGCTCGAGCAGGTCTGGGTGCATGACGGCGAGAGCCGGGTGAAGGCGATCGCCCAGAAAGCCGGCGTCACCCTGGCGGGCTTCGCCCGGTTCGCGCTCGGCGAAGGCATCGAGAGGCAGGGTGGCGACTTCGCGGCCGAGGTCGCCGCCGCGGCGGCCTCGACACCGGGCGGCGAGACGACGGACGAGTCGGGCGCCACTCTCTAGGGGCGGACGGGTTCTCCCCGACGAGATCTCCTGGCCCGCATGCGAATGGCTTGTTCGGGTCCCGCTCGGCCATTAGGGTGCCGCCCGCTCCCGTCCCATCCGCGTCCGACTGCGCAGTGCAATCTGGCGTGGCGGGTAAAAAGAACGGTCCGTAATGCCCGACCAGCCGACCTATCAGCGCGTCCTCCTGAAGGTTTCGGGCGAAGCCCTCATGGGCCGGCGTGACTACGGGCTCGATACCGACATCGTCGCCGCCATCGCAGGCGACATCGGTCACGTCGTCGCCATGGGCGTGGAAGTCTGCCTCGTCATCGGGGGCGGCAACATCTTTCGGGGCGTTTCGGCGGCGGCCGGCGGCATGGACCGCGCGCAGGCCGACTATATCGGCATGCTGGCAACGGTAATGAATGCGCTCGCCATGCAGAACGCGCTTGAGAAGAAGGGGGTGCCCACCCGGGTCCAGTCGGCAATCCCGATGGCCAGCGTGTGCGAGCCCTACATCCGCCGGCGCGCCGCTCGGCATATGGAGAAGGGCAGGGTGGTGATCTTTGCCGCGGGCACGGGCAACCCGTTCTTCACCACCGACACCGCGGCGGCGTTGCGGGCGGCGGAGATGGATTGCGACGCGCTGCTCAAGGGCACTCAGGTCGATGGGGTCTATTCGGCCGATCCCCGCCGGGTGCCGAACGCGATCCGATACGACCAGCTCAGCTACCTGCAGGTTCTGTCGCAGGATCTTGCGGTGATGGACGCGGCGGCGATCAGCCTGGCCCGCGAAAACGGGCTGCCGATCGTGGTGTTCAACATTCATGCCCCCGGAGCCTTTGCGCAAGTCATGCGAGGCGAGGGGCGGTTCACGCAAATCGTCGAGCAACAATGAACGGCGGGAGGGCGATCGGATGCCGGCCGACCTTGAAAACCTGAAGCAGGACCTGACACGGCGGATGGACGGGGCGATGGAGACCCTCCGGCGTGAATTCGCCGGGTTGCGAACCGGCCGCGCCAATCCGGCGCTGCTCGAACCGGTCCGGGTCGAAGCCTACGGGACCGAGATGCCGATCACCCAGGTCGGCACGATCGGGGTACCGGAGCCGCGCATGATGACGGTGCAGGTCTGGGACCGCACCATGGTGGGAGCGGTCGAGCGGGCCATCCGCGACGCCGGGCTGGGCCTCAATCCGGCCTCGGATGGCCAGGTCGTCCGGGTTCCGATCCCGCTGCTCACGACCGAGCGGCGCAACGAGTTGGCCAAGACGGCGGCGCGCTACGCCGAAGGGGCAAGGGTGGCGGTGCGCGGGGTGCGACGGGACGGCATGGAGCAGATCAAGGGGCTCGAGAAGAAGCATACGATCGGCGAGGACGACGCTCGAACGTGGCATGACGAGGTGCAGAAGCTGACCGACCAGTATGTCAAGCGGGTCGACGAGAACCTGGCCGACAAAGAGCGGGACATCCGGCAGGTCTGAGGGAGTATGCCGGCAGTGAGCCCGTCCGCGGCTGCGGCCCGCGCCCGCGCGGTCGAGGCGTCGTCGCCCGACGTCGCCGTCCCGTCCGCCGCAATTGCATCGCCCGAGGCAGCGGCGGACGGCGGTCGGCCGCCTGCTCACGTCGCCATCATCATGGACGGCAACGGACGCTGGGCCGCGTCGCGCGGGCTGCCGCGGGTGGCCGGTCACCGCGAAGGCGCCAGGGCGGTGCGGCGGGCCATCGAGGCCGCCATCGCCGAGCAGGTCGGCTGGCTGACGATCTATGCCTTCAGCAGCGAGAACTGGCGTCGTCCCGCCGGCGAGATCCTCGATCTTACCGGCCTGCTGCGCCACTACCTGCGCAGCGAGATTGCCGAACTGCGTGCCAACGGGGTCCGACTGCGCGTGATCGGCGACCGGACGCGCTTCGATGCCGACATCCGCGCCGATCTCGCGGCGGCCGAACGCAGCACCGCCGCGAATGGCCGACTGAACCTGACCGTCGCGCTCTCACTACGGGGGACGTAATGAAATCATCGCCGCGGCGCGGGCGCTCGCCGAGGCCGCTCAGGCCGGCCGGCTCGATGCGGGTGCGATCGACGAAGCGATGTTTGCCGCCGAGCTTTTCACGGCCGGCATGCCCGATCCCGACCTGATCATTCGCACCAGCGGTGAGCAGCGGCTTTCGAACTTTCTCCTGTGGCAGTCGGCCTACTCTGAACTGGTGTTCCAGGACGTGCTCTGGCCCGATTTTGGCCGGTCCCATCTTAGTGCCGCGCTGACCGAATACGCCCGTCGGGAGCGGCGCTTTGGCGCACGGCCCGGCTGAAGGCGGCGCGCTGCGATGGGCCGATCTGCGCACCCGGGTTGTCTCGGCGGCGGTCCTGGCGCCGCTCGCCGTTCTCATCGTCTGGATCGGTGGCATCGCATGGGCGCTGTTGGTCATCCTGGCCTCCGCCGTGCTGGCCTTCGAGTGGATCGCCATGTGTCGCACGCCGCCACGGGCGCCCGCGGGACTGGCGGTACCGCTCTCCCTCATCGCAACCGGCCTGCTTGCCGCCGCCGGTGAAATACGTGGCGCATTGCTGATCGTGACGATCGGCCTTGGACTCGCCTGCGGGCTGGCGGTGGGCCGGAGCGCCCCTCGCCGTCGATCCGCCAGTCTGGCCGCCGGCGTGGTCTACATAGGCCTCTCCGCCGTCGCGATGATCTGGCTGCGGCAAGATGACGCGAGCGGGCGGGCCAATGTGCTGTTTCTGGCGCTGATCGTCTGGGCCAGCGACGTCGGCGCCTACGCGACCGGCCGGCTGGTCGGCGGTCCCAGGCTCGCACCGAGGATCTCGCCGGGCAAGACTTGGTCCGGCGCAGCGGGAGGGCTGCTGGCCGCCGTCGGCGTGGGATACGGCGCCGCCCTGTGGATCGCCAACCCGGCGGGCAACCCGCTGCCGCTCGGGCGCGTTGCACTGGTCTCCGCGGCGCTGGCCATGGTCGCGCAGTTGGGCGATCTGCTGGAGAGCGCGTTGAAACGCCGGTTCGGCGTCAAGGATTCCGGTCGCTTGATCCCCGGCCATGGGGGATTGCTGGATCGCCTGGACGGTTTCCTCGCCGCCTCTCCGACTGCTGCCCTTCTGGCGCTCATCCGTCGGGCCCAACCGCCTGCTGTGGCAGTGACGCCGCTGTTGCAATAAGGTCACCAACAAAAAGCACGATCCGGCGGAATGTCCCTCATGAACTCCGATCTGTCCAACTCCCTCGCGACGCGCCCCGTGGCGGGTGGAACTGCCGTGGTCAAGACCGTCAGTGTTCTGGGCAGCACCGGCAGCGTCGGTCGGCAAACGGTCGACTTGCTGGCCGCTGCTCCCGGGCGGTTCCGGGTCAGGGCGTTGGTGGGCGGCAGCAACGTCCTGGTCCTGCGCCGCACAGGCACGGCTACTCGGGGCCGAGCGGGCGGTGATCGCCGATCCGGCTGGAGCGTCCGCGCTGCGCGAAGCGCTCGCCGGGACCGGCTGCGAGGTAGCGGCGGGTCCCGCCGCCGTCGTCGATGCGGCCGGGCTTGCGGCCGATTGGACGATGGCCGCGATCACCGGGGCGGCTGGGCTTGCCTCGACGCTGGCCGCCATCCGGCGCGGCGCGGCGGTGGCCCTGGCCAACAAGGAAGCGCTGATCTGCGCCGGCGAGGTGATGCTGCGGGCCGTCCGGGAAGCCGGGGCGACCTTGCTGCCGGTCAATTCGGAGCACAACGCGATCTTCCAGTCGTTGGCCGACGGCAACCGCGGCGCAGTAGAAAAGATCGTGCTGACCGCTTCGGGCGGACCGTTCCGGACCGCGACGCGCGAGGCGATGGCGGCGGCGACCCCGGAAGCGGCGCTTCGGCACCCGGTCTGGTCGATGGGCGCCAAGATCAGCATCGATTCGGCGACCTTGATGAACAAGGGGCTCGAATTGATCGAGGCCGCGCGGCTGTTCGGCTTGCCGGAGGCGCAGATCGGCGTACTGGTGCATCCGCAATCGGTCGTGCACGGGCTGGTCTACTATCATGACGGCAGCGTGCTGGCGCAGCTCGGGGCGCCGGACATGCGCATCCCGATCGCGCATACCCTGGCTTGGCCGGAGCGGCTCCCGACGACCTCGCCGCGTCTCGACCTCGCCGCGCTCGGGCGGCTTGAGTTCGAGGAGCCCGACCAGACGCGGTTCCCGGCGCTCCGCCTCGCCCGGGACGCCTTGCGCGCCGGCGGCGGCGTCCCCACCATTTTGAGCGCCGCCAACGAGGTCGCGGTCGAGGCTTTCTTGCAGCGTCGGATCGGTTTTCTGGATATCGTGCGCACGGTGAGCCGCGTGCTCGACAGGTTGGGCACGCCGCGTGCCAACTCGCTTGAGGCTGTTCTCGCGCTTGACCAGTCGGCCCGCGGGGTTGCCAGGCAATTCGTGGCCGGGCGGGCGGCTTAGGCCGTCCGGCACCAGGGCTTCGCAGGTAAAGGACCATCGTGTTTCACGCACTTCCCGAGATCGTCCGCACCGTCCTGGCCTTCGTGGTCGTGCTGGGAGTGCTGGTATTCGTCCACGAGTTCGGCCACTACCTCGCCGCCCGTTGGATGCGGGTTCACGTCGAGGCGTTCTCGATCGGCTTCGGCCGTGCGATCGCGACCTGGACCGATCGCGTCGGCACGGTCTGGAAGCTGGGCTGGCTGCCGCTCGGCGGCTACGTCAAGCTGCACGGGCAGGAACGTCCGCAGGACGCCGCGCCGGAGGTTCGGGCGCGGTGGATCGCCGGACGCACGTTTCATGAAAAGTCGGTGCTCGCGCGGGCTTTCGTGGTAGCGGCCGGTCCTATCGCGAATTTTCTGCTCGCCGCGGTGCTGTTCACCGCCTTGTTCGCGAGCGTCGGCCGACCGGTGGCGGTTCCGGTGGTGGGCGACGTGCTTCCCGCCTCGGCGGCGAGCCGGGCCGGGCTGCTGGCCGGGGATCGCATCGACACGATCGATGGCGAGCGCATCCAGAGCTTCGAGGACATCCAGCGGATCATCGCGGCGCACCCTGCCGAGCACCTGCGCCTTCAATTCCGTCGCGGCGCCGACGAGCAGACGGTGACCGTGCTCACCGACCAGCGCGACGCCGGCGGTGGCCGGCAGGTCGGCCTGCTGGGCATCCGCGGCGGCAACACGTCGTATCAGCGGCTCTCGGTCCCGGCAGCGTTGGTCGGCGGTGTCGCACAGACCTGGACCGTGACCGAGCAGACCGTCAGCGGCGTGTGGCAGATGCTCAGCGGACAGCGGGGCACCGACGATCTGGGGGGCCCGTTGCGCATCGCCCAGTTGTCCGGCCAAGTGGCCGAACTCGGGTTCGCGAGCCTCGTCTCGTTCATCGCGGTGCTGTCGGTCAACCTCGGCTTGATCAACCTGTTCCCGGTGCCGGTCCTCGATGGCGGCCATCTGCTGTTCTATTTCGCCGAGGCGGTGCGCGGCCGGCCGATCCCGCCACGGGCACAGGAATACGGGTTCCGTGCCGGCTTCGCCCTCCTCGTGTGCCTGTTCGTGTTTGCCACCTGGAACGACCTTGCGCACATCGGCCTGTTCCGCTGGGTCGCCGGCCTGATGGGGTAACGCGGCGACGCCAGCTACCCCGGCGGCTCTACCCCTCAGAAATAGCCGAACCGTCCCATCATGGCGGCATGATCGTGCTGAATGCGGAGCCGCTGCTCGGGGGTCAGCACGGTTCGCCAGCCGCCATGCGTGCCTGAGCCGAAGAACGGACCTCGCGATTCCGCCGGGCGTTCGACGAAGCCGCTTTCGCGCTCCTGCTGGGCCAGAACGTCGAACGCGCTGAAGTCGATCGCCTGCTGCAGCCGCGCCGCGGCAGGAGCCTCACCCAAGGCGAACTGGATCACCCGGCCGAATGTCTCGAAGGGCTGTTCGAGCATGTCGTCGTAACGCAGCACCAGCAGCCTCGAGTTTGGATTGCGGGTCCAGAAATGGACGTGGACGGACCAGGACGCGAGGCGCTCGTAGACCTTCTCGTCGGTGCCTCCCGTGGCCGCCTCCGGGTCGGCCATGAATGCGATGGTCTCGTCAAGCGTCCGGCCGAGGTGACGGCTGTAGGACACCGCGATGTCACGTGGATCGCGGACGAGATAGATCGCGCCCGCCGTCACTTCCGGCGTGATCAGAGGGACGCCTTCGACGACCAGTGACGCGTTGTGCGTCTTCACGAACACCAGGTTGGGATGTGCGCGGGTCAGGTCGTGATGAACCAGCGGCCGCAGCCGCTGCACATCGGCGATGCTGTAATGTGACGCGGGCCGGGGGTCGTGGCGGCGGTAGCGGAACGCCCCGCTTTCGCCGGCGGAGAGATCCGTCAGGCGGTTGATCGAATACGGCGCGGCCGGCACTCGAAGATAGTTGTGCAGGAAGGCGCGCAGCCACGTGCTGCCCGATTTCGGGTACGAGGCTAGCCAGAGCAGCTTTCCCATTCATCCACCATGCTGCGCGACACCGCGCCGTCGGGCAAGCCTTGCCGAACGCCGCCTTCGAGACCGGCGGGCTTGGCTTGCCGCCGTCGTGAGAGTATGCGCGGACGGCTGGTGTTGGCCCTTGGCTCGGTGCATCCCGGGTCGGGTGGCGTCCAATAGCGGCCATGGCTATTCTCCGCCGCGAGTCGCGGAGGGCTCCCTGGTCCCTGCTGGGCCGGGTGAGGAACGAATGGGGAGACGAAGTTTTTGACTCGCATCCGCGCCGCCTTGCTTGCCGCGACCTGCCTGTCTCTCGTCGTATCGGAGCCCGCATCAGCCCAGACCAATGGTACTCAGACTGGTGGCGCCCGGGCCGGTGGTGCGCAGACTGGTGGTACGCAGACTGGCGGCGCTCAAGCCGGGCGTGCCCGGCCGTCATCCAGACGTCCGGCATCGGCGCGGCCCGTCGCGTCCCGCCCGACCGGAGACTCCATTCAGTCGATCAAGATAGAAGGCAATCAGCGCATCGAGGATGGGACGATCCGCTCGTACATGCTGGTGGCACCCGGCGATCCGTTCGATCCCGACCGGATCGACCGCAGTCTCAAGACGCTGTATGCCACGGGCCTGTTCCAGGACGTGAACCTGACCCGGCAAGGCGATACGCTCGTCGTCAAGGTGGTGGAGAACCCGATCGTCAACCGGATCAGCTTCGAGGGAAACCACAAGCTCACCGACGAGCAGTTGCGTACCGAGCTGCAGCTCCGGCCGCGGGCGGTGTTCACCCCGGCGATGGCGCAAGCGGACCGGCAGCGCATCCTGAACCTCTACGCCGCCCGCGGCCGCTACAATGCTCGCGTCGAGCCGCAAATCGTCCGCCTCGATCAGAACCGCGTGGATGTCGTGTTCAACATCACCGAAGGCGAGTCGACGCTGATCAGCCGCATCACCTTCGTCGGCAATCACGCGTTCAGTGAAGACCGGCTGAAAGAGGTCATCAGCAGCCGCCAGGCAGTCTGGTGGCGCTTCCTTTCAACCTCCGACAATTACGACCAGCAGCGCCTCAACTTCGACAAGGAGGAGTTGCGCCGGTTCTACCTCAAGAACGGCTACGCGGACGTCGATATCACCAACGCCACCGCCGAACTGTCGCCGACACGGGACGGGTTCTTCCTCACCTTCACGATCAATGAGGGCGAGCGTTACCGCGTCAGCAAGGTTTCGGTGAATTCGACGCTGCGCAATCTCGACGGCAACTCCGTGCTGCGCGACATTTCGATCGAGGCGGGCGACTGGTACGACGGAGATGCGGTCGAGCGCTCGGTCCAAGCCATCATCGACGACGTGCAGTCCCGCGGCTACTCCTTCGTCGAGGTCAAGCCGAGGATTGCGCGCGACCGCGAGGCGCACACCGTCGAGTTGACGTTCGACGTGGGCGAGGGACCACGTCTCTATGTCGAGCGCATCGAGATCCAGGGCAATACCCGCACCCAGGACAAGGTGATCCGTCGGGAGTTCCGCTCGGCCGAGGGCGACGCCTTCAACGCGGCATCGATCCGTCGCTCGCGCCAGCGCCTTGAGGATCTCGGCTTCTTCAACAGCGTGCGGGTAACCAGCGCCCCGGGTTCCACGCCGGATCGGGTGATCATCAACACCACGGTCGACGAAAAGGCCACCGGCGAGCTGACGCTCGGCGGCGGTTACTCGACGGATGCGGGGTTCCTGGTGAATGCCGGGTTGCGCGAGCGCAACCTGCTCGGCACCGGCATCGACGCCTCGCTGAATGGTGTGCTGGCGCAGCGGCGCAGCTCGATCGACCTGTCGGTGACCGATCCCTATTTCCTCGACCGCAACCTGGTCGCCGGCTTCGACCTGTTCGCACTGCAAACCAATCTGACCGACATTTCGCAGTATCAGGAGAAACGGTACGGCGCCGTGCTGCGGCTTGGCTACGCATTCAGCGATCACCTGCGCCAGTCCTGGGCGTACTCGCTGGTCGATCGGGACGTCTACGACATCGCGACCACCGCGAGCTTCTACATCCAGAACCAGGCCGGTTGGACCCTGCTGTCGCAGCTTGGCCAGACTCTGACGCTCGACTACCGCGACAGCGCGGTCGATCCCCATAACGGTTATGTGGCCCGCCTCGGGACCGACTTCGCCGGGCTCGGCGGCGACGCCCAGTTCGTGCGGACCAAGCTCGACGGCACGTATTTCATCCCGCTGGACCGCTACACGGGCAACAGCGACTGGGGTTTCGCGATCTCCGGGGGAGCAGGATACCTGTTCAACACCGGCAAGCAGGAGCAGATCATCGACCGCTTCTTCCTCGGCGGCGACAACCTGCGCGGGTTCCAGGCAGGCGGCGCCGGTCCGCACGCCGAGATAACCGGCGACAGCTTGGGCGGCCGCTTCATCTGGACGCAATCGACCGAACTGCGGTTCCCGCTGCCGATTTCGGCCGATATCGGCCTGTCAGGACGCACCTTCGTCGATGTGGGCGGGTTGTCCGAGGCAAGCTTCGAGAGCAACAACTGTACTGGGGCTCGCAACTTGGCCGGCGTGGTGACCAACGTATGCCCGGGCATCTACGACAATGCCGCACCCCGGGTGGGCGTGGGTGTCGGCGTGTCGTGGCGCACCCCGTTCGGATTGATCAACATCGACCTGACCCCCATCGTCGTCAAATACAAATACGATCAGACCCAGATCTTCCGGTTCGGTTTCGGCACGAGGTTCTAGTTGCAAAACATCCGTCTGCTCACGGCGTCGGTCATGCTAGCCGGCGCTGCCCTTGTTTCGCCGGGAGCGTCGGCGCAGCAGCAAGGCCAGGATTGGTTCCTGCCGAACCAGCCGCGCGCCGCCCAGCCGGGCCAGCCTAGCCGCGCCGGGCAGGGTCGCTCGCCCGGAGTGCGGGTTCCCGCGGCGCCGGTTCCGACCGGCGTGCCGGCCGCCCCGGACGAACCCGAGCAGGCGCCGGCGCAAATCCAAGTGCAGCTGCCGCCCAGCCCGACCGTGCCGCCGCTGCCCAAGGGAACGCCGCCGCCCGCGGCGGTGATCGGCGTCCTCGGGTTGGCGGACATCAGCCGTGGTCTCGACGGCCGCGCAGCAGGTCGACAAGGCTCTCAACGAGCGGATGACCAAGCTGCATGACGATGCGCAGAAGGAGCAGGCGGCGTGGCGGGACGTGCAGCAGCAGCTTGCGTCCCAGCGCAGCGGCCTCAGCGCCGACCAGATCCGCGTCCGCGAGCGCGAGCTCCAGGAACGGGTGACCAACGCACAGCGGGTATTCCGTGACCGCAACCGCATCATCCAGGAGGCGGCGCAGTACGCTCGCGCCCAGATCGAGCGGACCTTGCAGGGCGTTGTCGTGCAGGTGGCCGACAGCCGCGGCATGAACATGGTGCTGCACCGCGAAGAGGTGGTGCTGAACACCAGCTCGTTTGACATCACCGACGACGTGGTCAAGTCGCTCAACGCGGTGTTGCCCTCGGTGGTGATCCCCCCGGACGGGGTCGCGGTGGCGCAGATGCCGGGCGCGGTGCCGGCGGCACAGGCGCAGCCAGCGCCGGCCGCCGCTGCCCAGGGCTCTCCTGCCAGTGCCGCAGCCGCAGCCGCGACACCGGCTCCGACGCCGGTTCCGGCTCAGCCTCCTGCCAACCGGGCGCCCTCGGCGACGCAGGGGCAGCCGAAGCGGCCCTAGGCGTGGACAGGACGGGCCTCACCGGCGACCCCAGGTTCTACGCGCGAAGCGGCCCGCATACGCTTGGCCGCGATTGCCGCCGCGGCGGCGGGTTCTGCCCCGCCGGAGCCGCTGCATTTCTCGGGGGTGGCACCACTCGGCGCCGCCGGTCCCGAGGAGGTGAGCTTCTTCGACAACAGGCGCTACCTGCCGGCGCTCGCCGCCACCCGGGCGGGGGCGGTGATCATCGAACCGGACCTCGCGGACCAGGTGCCCGCCGGCACCGTCGCCATCATCACGCCCGAGCCGTATGTCGGCTGGGCCAAAGCAGCCGCCCTGTTCTATCCGGCAACGCCGGTCTGCCCCGGCGTCCATGCCTCGGCCGTGATCGACCCCTCGGCGACGATCGACCCGACGTCTGAGATCGGCCCGCTCGCGGTGGTCGGCGCGGGGGTTGAGGTCGGTGCGCGCTGCCAATCGCGCCGCTGGCCGTGATCGGCGACGGCGTCGTCATCGGGCCGGATTGCCGCATCGGGGTGGGGGCCAGCATCTCGCATGCGCTGCTCGGCGCGCGGGTGACGCTGTTTCCGGGCGTGCGGATCGGCCAGGACGGGTTCGGGTTCGCCATCACGAAGGCCGGCCCGATCACTGTCCCCCAGCTCGGCCGTGTGCTGCTTGAGGACGACGTCGAGATCGGCGCCAACAGCACGGTCGATCGCGGGGCCGCGCTGGACACGGTGATCGGCGCCGGCTCCCGGCTCGACAACCTGGTACAGATCGGGCACAACGTCCGCCTGGGCCGGTGCTGCGTCATCGTGGCGCAAGCCGGCATCGCCGGCTCGACAGAACTCGAAGATTTTGTGGTCGTTGCGGCGCAGGCGGGCCTGACTGGCCATCTGCGGATCGGACGGCAGGCGCGGATCGGCGCGCAGGCGGGCGTCATGGCGGACGTTACCGCCGGTCTCGACGTGGTGGGCAGCCCGTCGCAGCCGGTCAAAACGTTCTTCCGGCAGGTCGCGTGGCTGCGCCGGATGGCGCGGGAGCGGGCAATCGGAACCCCGAAGCCGCGCGATGCCGGGCAGGAGGAGACCGGGGAGGCGGTGCGGGCCAGGGCGATGCCCGCCACGGCGATGCCGGCCAGACTGGGGCGGAGCAGGCTCAGGCAAAAGCAGACTGGGGCAAGGCAGACGGACACGGACTGAACGGCATGGATGCCACGGAAACCCAGCAAACCACCCGGTCGAGCGACGCGGCGGACGCGCTCGACATCGCGCGCATCATGCACGCGATCCCGCATCGCTATCCCTTCCTGCTGATCGATCGGGTGGTGGAGGTGGTGAAGGACCGGTCCGCCATCGGCGTGAAGAACGTCTCGGTGAACGAGTCGTACTTCCAGGGCCATTTCCCCAATCATCCGGTGATGCCCGGCGTCCTGATCATCGAGAGCATGGCACAGACCGCGGCCGTCCTGGTGGTCGAGACGCTGGGCCCGGACGCCGCCGGCAAGGTCGTCTACTTCATGTCGATAGAGGGGGCCAAGTTCCGCCGGCCGGTCGTGCCGGGCGACCAGCTGCGGATCCATGTCAGCAAGGAGCGCAACCGCGGCAACGTGTGGAAATTCCATGCCGTCGCGCGGGTCGACGGGACCTCGGTGGCCGAAGCAACCTATGCTGCGATGATTATGGATCGCAGGACAGAAGCCTAAGTCAAACATAGAGTTAGTGGGCGTTCGTCGAAATAGTCGGCAACAATGATTGAGTTGGTGCGTCCCGGATCGCGGCTTAGCTTGGGTGTGAGCCAAACGTTGGAGCGACACCTTTGCCGATGGACGGGCTGCCCGAACTGATTCGGATGCACGCCAATAGTGGCTCCATCCATCCGACCGCACTGATCGCGGAGGGAGCGAGGATTGGTCGGGGCGTGCAGATCGGCCCGTTCTGCACGGTCGGTCCAGACGCCGTCCTGGAGGACGGTGTCCGTCTGATCTCGCACGTCGTGATCGATGGCTGCACCCGGATCGGCGCCGGCGCCGTGCTGTATCCGTTCTGCACCGTCGGCCTGGCGCCGCAGGATCTCAAATACCAGGGTGAGCCGACCCGCTGCGAGATCGGCCCCCGCACCCAGATCCGAGAGCACTGCACGATCCATCGAGGGACCGTCACGGGCGCCGGCGTGACCAAGGTCGGCGCGGATTGCATGCTGATGGCGGTGGTACACGTCGCGCACGACTGCACGGTCGGCAACCAGGTGATCATCGCCAATAACGTCGTGATGGGCGGTCATGTCCGCATCGCCGACAGTGCGGTGATCGGCGGCGCCTCCGCCCTGCACCAATATGTCCGCGTCGGCCGCGGCGCCATGGTCGGCGGCGCCTCCGGGGTTGAGGGCGACGTGATCCCGTTCGGCAGCGTGCTCGGCAACCGGGCGCGGTTGGCGGGTCTGAACGTGGTCGGACTGAAGCGGCGCGGTTTCGAGAAGGCGCAGATCTTGCGCCTGCGGTCCGCCTTCAGGGTCATGTTCGGTCCTGACGGGATATTCGCCAATCGGCTCGCCCAGACCCGCGCCCGCTTTGGCGAGGACGAGCTGGTGGGAGAGATCCTTGCGTTCATCGACGCGCCGAGCCATCGCGGGCTGATCCGGGCGCAGATGGCGCCGAGCGACGCAGGTCCCGCGGAATAAAGGAGCGCTGCGGCGTTGCCGCTTTGAGGGCGTGATGCCGCCGCTGGCGTGTCGCTAGTGCAGGACCCGGACCGTGCTCGACATGTATTCCTCCATGTCCAGCCTTGGGTCTGCCCGCTCCGATGCACAGGTCTCGATAGCGCCCCGGATGGCCGCGAGCGTGCGGGTCAGGTGAAGCGTCGCGGCCTCTTCAGCAAGCATCCGAAGGCATTGCAGGATGCCGGTCGCCGCGGTGTCACTCGAAACCGTGTCATCGTTTTCCATTCAAACTTCCCTGGGTCTGATATGTCGAAGGGTCTCAAAAAGGGGGCTACAACAGCGGGCACTAAGCCCAACGGAGTGGCGTTTTGCAACCAGAAACATACGCCGGGATGCGAAATCATTGACAATTCACGGGAGTTATCCCGGGGTATGCACGCGATGCGTGAGTAACCCTCGTTGCAGATGATACCTTGGTTCAAGCCGGGGGTTCTTCCAGGCGGTCAGCGATTCGGGGTCTAGGGATCATCGCGGGCGCTGGATGCCTGCCGGGGCAGGTGGCGTGCGCGGCATGTGCGGCCGGCCGACCGGTGTTCATCGTCGCGCTGGAGGGGTTTGCCGATCCGGCCGTGGTGGCGCCCTATCCGCACGTGGTCGCGCGACTGGGAGCGGCCGGGCAGATCTTGGCGGCGCTTCGAGCAAGGAACTGTGCGGACCTCGTGCTGATCGGCGGAGTTCGCCGTCCCTCGCTTCTCGATCTTCGCCCGGATGCGGAGGGGGTGCGGATTCTCGCCCGGATCGGGCGAGCGGCGTTTGGTGGCGACGACAGCCTGCTCGCAGCGGTGGTGCATGTTCTGGCCGAGGAGGGGTTTCGCGTCCTCGGAGCCGACGAGGTCTTCGCCGATGCGCTCGCCCCGGCAGGCCTGCTCACACGATCAGCGCCGGATAGGCAGGCGATGGCCGATGTAGAGCGCGGCGTGGCGGTCGCACGTGCCCTGGGTACGGTGGATGTCGGGCAGGGCGTCGTGGTCCAGCAGGGCATGGTGCTCGCGGTCGAAGCGATCGAGGGTACCGACGCCATGCTGGACCGCTGCGCAGAGCTGGCCCGATCCGGGCCCGGCGGCGTGCTGGTCAAGCTGGTCAAGCCCGGCCAGGACCGCCGCGCCGACCTGCCGACGATCGGGATCGAGACGGTGGTTCGGGCGCAGGCCGCCGGCTTGCGTGGCATCGCCGTCGAGGCCGGGGGCACGCTGATCGCCGATCGCGACCGTTGCGTGGCAACCGCGGACGCCGCCGGGCTTTTCCTGCTCGGCGTCGCGCCCGATACTGGGAGCGTCCGGCCATTGCACCTGGAGAACCGTCATGAGCAGCTTCCTGCACACCATGATCCGCGTCGGCGATCTCGACCGAAGCCTTAAGTTTTATACCCAACTGCTTGGCATGAAGGAGCTTCGCCGACGGGATGTGCCGGATGGCAAATATACGCTGGCCTTCGTCGGGTTCGGCGAGCCGGGCGGCGCGGAAATCGAGCTCACCTACAACTACGGCGTCTCCGGTTACGAGCAGGGCTCCGCGTTTGGTCATCTGGCGATCGGCGTCCCCGATGTGGCGGCTGCCTGCGAGAAGGTGCGCAGTGGCGACGGCAAGGTGACGCGCGAAGCCGGGCCGGTAAAATTCGGCACGACGGTGATCGCGTTTGTGGAGGACCCGGACGGCTACAAGATCGAGCTGATCGAACGGGCCTGATCGCCCCAAAGTGCCGATCTGGTCCGGGTTCGACGAGTTTCTTCCCGGACCGAGGGTGGTGCGGATCGGGATTACGGGGCTGGCGCGTTCGGGCAAGACCGCCTTCCTCACCTCGGTCGCCGCCAACCTGCTGGCGCTGGGCGGCGGTGCGCCGTCGCTTGCGGCCGTGGCGGCGCAACTTGCTGGCCGGACTTTGCGTGTCGCCGTGGCGCCCTCGGCCGCTTCCGGTCGCTACCGGTTCGACTACCGGGCCAATATCGCGGCGTTGGCGGCAGACCCTCCAAGCTGGCCCGCGCGGACGGATGCCGTCTCGCTGCTGGCGCTTGAGCTCGATCTTTCCCGGATCGGCTTGGCCGGGATGCTGCCGCCTCGCAGGATCCGGCTGGAGTGGCTTGATTATCCGGGAGAATGGCTGCTCGACCTGCCGCTGCTTGGGCTCGATTTCGCCCGTTGGTCGGCGCTTACTCTCAACCGGCTGGAGCAACGCGCGGCGGCGCCACTGGCGCGCGAATTTCTTGCCTTCGTGCGTGCGCTGCCGGCAGGCGCCGCGGAGGACGAGGACTTGGCCGCCGCCGGGCACCGTCTCTACCGCGCCCTGCTGGTCCGGCTGCGCGACGAGCTTGGCTTGGCGTATCTCCAGCCGGGCCGTTTTCTCATGCCGGCGCCCGGTCACGAACCGCCCTGGATCGCCTTTTTTCCGTATGCGGGCAGCGGCGGCTTGGCCCGCTTGCTGGAAAGCCGCTTCGAGGCCTACCGGCGCGAGGTCCGCGAAGAACTGGTCTCGCCTGCATTCGGGCAAATCGATCGGCTGGTCGTGTTGGCGGACCTGCTCTCCGCCTTGCACGCCGGCCCGGTCGCCTTTGCGGATACGGCCGATGCGCTTTCTGCGGTTGCCGCCGCGCTGTCCTGGCGGCGGCCGTGGACCGAGATGATCCCCTTCCTGCGCGCGGTGCCGTTGCCGGCTTGGCTCGCGCCCGGCGGCATCCGGCGGGTAGCGTTCGCCGCCACCAAGGCCGACCACGTCGCGGAGCGCCAGCGCGGCAACCTCGCTTCACTGGTGCGCAGCCTCACGCGGCTGCCCGATCCGGCGCAGGCGGCGACCAGCGCGAGCTTTGCCATCGCCGCCGTCCGCTGCACCGAGGATTTCGTCTGGACCCTCGACGGCCGCAACGTCTCCGCCGTGCGTGGCCGCGTGCTGGGCAGCGACCGCCTGACCCGCTCCTATCCGGGCGAGCTGCCGGACCGAACGCCCGATGCCGATTTCTGGACGCACGATTTCCTTGCCCTGCCGGAGTTCGAGCCGCGCCGGTTGCCTGCTGACGGCCGCCTCGGGGTTCCCCACATAGGGCTCGACGCGCTGCTCGCGTTCTTGCTGGAGGACGTTCTGTGATCGAGACCGCCGTGCAGGACCCGCCGCGGCCGCGCATCGAGCTGGAGCCGCTGCCGGCACCCCGGCTCGAGGCGGCGGTGCCCGCCACCCTGGCGGTGGCGCCGCCGACGCGCGGCCTGGGCACGATCCCCTTGGTCTTGGGCGGCGCTGCCCTCTTGGTGCTCGGGTTGTCGGCCCTGGCCACGGTCAATTTCGCTGCCGCCCAGTTCGCCCGTTCGGCGGTGCTGGGCTGGATCACCACTGCCGTGGCGCTGGCGGGCTTCGGCCTGATCGGCGCCGGGATCTGGCGCGAGTTGCGCGGCTTGTTCGGGGTGGAGACGGTCGATCGCCTGCGGGCGGAGCTCGCCGCGCCGAACGCGCTGGCCGCCCGCCCGGCGCTGCGACGCTGGCTTGCACGGTTGCCGGAAGGACAGGCGAGCATGGCGGCGCTCGACGCCGTCGATGACCCGGAGACGTTGCGCGCCCTGTTGCGGGCCGGCCCGCTCGCCGACCTGCGCGCCAAGACGGACGCGCTCGGCCGCACCGCCGCGATCCAGGCGTTTGCCGTCGCCGCAGCCGTGCCCTCGCCGGCCTTCGACGGGTTGCTCGTCGCCTGGCGGGGCATCCGCCTGGTCCGCCAGATCGCCGAGTTGCACGGCTTGCGTCCCGGCCTGCTCGGCACCTTGGCGCTGCTCCGTCGCACCGCGCTGTCGGCGGCCGGCGTGGTCGCCACCGATCTGGCCGCCAACACGCTGACCCGGGCCGTGCTGTCGAACCCGCTGCTGCAGCACGTCGCGGGCGACGTTGCCGGCGCGGGGGTGGCGGCGCGCCGCATGGTGGTACTGGCCCGGGCGACGGCAGCGGCGTGCAGCCCACTGCCGCCCGCCGAACTCCTGACCGCCGCGATCGCCCGCATTCGGGCTGGAGGGGAGACGTAGATTGCCCTGATCAGGGTTTTCGCCCCTGCTTGGATTGCCCGGGACCGGGCTGCTACTCAACCGGGTCGGCTCGCGTCCAGCGCGCCCTGAAGCATCCACGCTGCCGCCATCCGGTCGACCACCGCAGCGCGTTTCTGGCGGCTCAGATCCGCCTCGTTCACCAGGAAACGGTTCACCGCCGCCGAGCTGAGACGTTCGTCCCACAGCGCGGCCGGTAGGTCCATCGCCGCCGCAAGCGCGCGCGTCCAGTCGCGCGCCGCCTGCGCCGCCGGGCCGAAACTGCCGTCCATCGACAGCGGCAGGCCGACGACCATTCCGCCCGCGGTCTCGCGACGGGCGATCGCCAACAGCTCGGCCGCATTGGCCGCCAGCTTGCCGCGTCGCAAGCTGCCGTAGGGCGAGGCGAGTGTCAGCCCGACATCGGACAGCGCAACCCCGATCGTCTTGCGGCCGGGGTCGAGACCGAGCAACCGCTCCCCCGGTGCCAGGCCAGCCCTCAATGTCGGCAGATCTACCAGCGCCATGCCGACCTTCGGTCATCCGTGCCGTCGGCGGCTGGTTGAACCAGCCTGGACCGAACGGTATGGTCCCGCGCCTCTCCCTGCTCAAGGATATAGACGCTGCATGTCGCTCGATCCCGCGACCGTCCGCCGCATTGCCAACCTTGCCCGCATCCGTGTCGACGATGACGAGGTGGTGCGGCTGCAAGGCGAGCTGAACGGCATTCTCGGCTGGATCGAGCAGCTCAACGAGGTGGACGTGACCGATGTCGCGCCGCTTACCGGCGGCGCGCAGCTGGCGCTGAAGATGCGCGAAGACGCGGTCACCGACGGGACTTGCCGCGAACAAATCCTGGCGAACGCGCCGGAACGGGCGAACGGGTTTTTCGTCGTGCCCAAGGTGGTCGAGTGAACGCGACCGACCTCACCATTGCCGCCGCACGGGACGCTCTGCACGCGCGGGACATATCAGCGCGCGAGCTGACGTTGGCACATCTGGAGGCCGTGGAGATACACAACCCGCGGCTCAATGCGTTCATCACGGTCACGCACGACGCGGCGCTGCGCCAGGCGGATACGGCCGACGCGGCGCTGGGGCGCGGTGAGGCCGGCCCGCTCGCGGGCATTCCGCTGGCGATCAAGGATCTGTTCTGCACCGAGGGCGTGCGCACCACCGCGGGCAGCCGCATCCTTGGCCCGTTTGTGCCGCCGTACGAGAGCACCGTCACCGCCAGTCTGCTGCGTGACGGCGCCGTGTTCCTCGGCAAGGCCAACCTTGACGAGTTCGCGATGGGCTCCTCCAACATGACCTCCGCCTACGGTCCGGTCGGGAACCCGTGGCAGCGGGCGGGCGATCCCGACGCCGTGCTGGTGCCTGGCGGTTCGTCCGGCGGCTCGGCGGCAGCGGTGGCGGCTCGGCTGGCACTCGGCGCGACCGGCACTGACACCGGCGGTTCGATCCGCCAACCGGCCGCGTTTTGCGGCATTCCCGGCATGAAGCCGACCTATGGGCGGTGCAGCCGCTGGGGCATCGTCGCGTTCGCCTCCTCGCTGGATCAGGCCGGCCCGTTTGCGCGCAGCGTCGCCGATTGCGCGATCCTGCTGCGCTCGATGGCCGGGCACGATCCGAAGGACAGCACCAGCGTGGATCGCCCGGTGCCGGACTACGAGGCGGCCTGTGCGCGGGGCGTGAAAGGCTTGCGCATCGGCATCCCGCACGAATACCGGTCGGACGGGATGCCGCCCGAGATCGACGCCTTGTGGGAGCGCGGCAAGGAATGGTTGCGTGACGCCGGTGCGGAGATCGTCGACGTGTCGCTGCCGCATACGAAATATGGGCTGGCGACCTACTACATCGTTGCGCCGGCGGAGTGCTCATCCAATCTCGCCCGCTACGACGGGGTGCGTTTCGGCATGCGCGAGGAGGGCGAGGATCTGCGCGATCTCTACGAGCGGACGCGCGCCGCCGGTTTCGGCACCGAGGTGAAGCGCCGGGTGCTGATCGGCACCTACGTGCTTTCGGCCGGCTACTACGATGCGTACTATCTGCGCGCCCAGAAGGTGCGCGCTCTCATCCTCAAGGATTTCACCGACGTGTTCGCGCGGGTCGACGCGCTGCTGACGCCGACGGCGCCGTCGGCCGCCTTCGCGCAAGGCGAGAACATGGACGATCCCGTAAAGATGTATCTCAACGACGTGTTCACCGTCCCCGCGAGCATGGCGGGCGTGCCGGGCATGTCGGTTCCCGCCGGGCTCGATGCGCACGACTTGCCGCTCGGGCTGCAGGTGATCGGTCGTCCGTTCGACGAGGAGACCGTCTTTGCGGTGAGCGCCGCCCTGGAACGTGCGGCCGATTTCATCGCACGTCCCGCCTTGCGCGCCGGAGCTTGAGCGATGCCGTACGTGATCGAGGGCAGTACCCGGGGCCTGGGAAATCGTCGTCGGCCTGGAAGTCCATGCGCAGGTCATCAGCCGGGCCAAGCTGTTCAGCGGGGCGGCGACCGATTTCGGCGCCGAGCCGAACACGCAGGTGAGCTTCGTCGATGCCGCGTTTCCCGGCATGTTGCCGGTCATCAACCGCGAATGCGTAGCCCAGGCGGTGCGTACCGGTCTTGGCCTCGACGCCCACATCAACGTGGTCAGCCGTTTTGATCGAAAGAATTACTTCTATGCCGACCTGCCGGCCGGCTACCAGATCAGCCAGTACCAGCACCCGATCGTCGGCGAGGGAAAGATCGAAATCGAGCTGGCGGACGGCAGCACGCGCCAGATCGGGGTGACGCGCCTGCACCTCGAGCAGGATGCCGGCAAATCGCTGCACGACCAGCATCCGACGAAATCCTATATCGACCTCAACCGCGCCGGCGTCGCGCTGATGGAGATCGTCAGCGAGCCCGACATGCGCAGTCCCGAGGAGGCCGGCGCGTATCTGCGCAAGCTGCGCACCGTGCTGCGCTATCTCGGCACCTGCGACGGCAACATGGAGGAGGGGTCGATGCGCGCCGACGTCAACGTCTCGGTGCGCAAGTCGGGTGAGCCGTTCCGTACCCGCTGCGAGGTGAAGAACGTCAACTCGGTCCGCTACGTCATGCAGGCGATCGAGGCGGAAGCTCGCCGGCAAGTGGAGCTTTGGGAAGACGGCGGGACGGTTCAGCAGGAAACCCGCCTGTTCGACCCGGCGCGCGGTGCGACGCGCAGCATGCGGAGCAAGGAGGACGCGCACGACTACCGCTACTTCCCCGACCCCGACCTGCTGCCGCTGGTGCTCGACGAGGCCTGGATCGAGGATTTGCGCCGCGCGCTGCCGGAGTTGCCGGATGCCAAGCGGGCGCGGTTCGTGCGCGAGTACGGGCTGCCCGCCTACGACGCCGGCGTGCTGGTCGCCGAGCAGGCGACGGCGGATTTTTATGAGGCGGTAGCAAGGGGACGCGACGCCAAGCTCGCGGCCAACTGGGTGATCGGCGATTTCTTCGCCGCCCTCAACCGGACCGGTCGCGGCATCGAGGACAGCCCGGTGTCCGCCGGCGCGCTGGGCAAGCTGCTCGACCTGATGGCTGACGGAACGATCAACGGCCGGATCGCCAAGGACGTGTTCGAGGCGATGGTCGAAACCGGCCGCGACCCCGGCGACATCGTGGCCGAGCGCGGGCTGCGGCAGGTCACCGATACCGGCGCGATCGACGCCGCGGTCGATGCGGTGCTGACGGCCCATGCCGACAAATTGGCCGAGTACCGCTCGGGCAAGGACAAGCTGTTCGGTTTCTTCGTCGGCCAGGTGATGAAGGCGATGACCGGGAAGGGGAACCCCGCCCTGGTCAATGCGGCACTCAAGCAGAAACTGTCATAGGGCGGGAGACGGACATGCCGATCGAGCTGCACACCTGGAACACCCCGAACGGGCGCAAGATCAGCGTGGCGCTGGAGGAGATGGGGCTGCCTTACAGCGTCCACCCGATCGACATCAGCAAGGGCAAGCAGTTCGAGCCGGCGTTTTTGGAGATCAGCCCGAACAACCGCATCCCGGCGATCGTGGACCCGGACGGGCCGGGCGGCGGGCGGATCAGCGTGTTCGAGTCGGGCGCCATCCTGGTCTATCTCGGGCGCAAAACCGGGAAGTTCCTGCCCGAGGATCTGCGCGCCCAGGTGCCGGTGCTGGAATGGCTGATGTGGCAGATGGGCGGCTTCGGGCCGATGCCGGGTCAGGTCCATCATTTTCTCGGCGTCGAGAACGAGCAGGATCGGCGGTATGGGCTGGAGCGCTACGCCAAGGAGACCCGCCGGCTCTACGGCGTGCTGGACCGGCGCCTGGGCCGCGTGCCGTACGCGGGCGGCCCGGAGGTCTCGATCGCCGATTTCGCCATTCTGGGCTGGGCTTGGCGGCACGAGCGGCACCAGGTGGATCTGGCCGACTTCCCCAACGTTCGGCGTTGGTACGACGCGATGATGGCGCGCCCCGCCACCGCCCGGGGTTTTGAAGTCGCCCTGAGCTGAGCTGAGCGGGGCGCAGGGGCGGGGGCGGGGGCGGGGGCAATCGGGTTTGACGCTGCCCCCGCCAACCCGCTAGAAGCGCGGGTGCAAACGCCGTGTCCGGATCGGCGCTGTCGGTTCGGTGGCACTCCGGCGGAGGGGTGGCCGAGTGGCTGAAGGCGGCGGTTTGCTAAACCGTTGTACGGTGTCAAGCCGTACCGTGGGTTCGAATCCCATCCCCTCCGCCAACGTCCCGGCAAAGGCGTGAGCGTCACAGGGAATATCCCTGAGTTCAATTAGGATGTTTTCAAACACTCCTCCAGGCTGTCCGGTTCCTGCTCCAAGCGACTGCCTTAGCCGGTCCGATCTCTATCAGGTGCCGCTGGGCGTCTGAGACCGGCGGAGGTGCTGTATGGGGCGGCAACCGGTTCCGGGTGTCTGGCGTCGAGGACCCGTGGTGCCCTGTTCAGATTTCCCTAAATCGCCCAACGATTTTGTCTCACACAAGTGGCCACCGCATCTTGGACACGTTGTCGCACATTGTCCCAGACCCTGTGACCAGGCGCCAGGGAGTGCCCTGGCCAAAACCCGCGATCCAGCCGATTATGCGGCTGCCGTTGGCGATCAGCCCGTTGCGGAAGCGGCCGGACTGATTCGGCTGAACACGCGCGTTGCGGAACGAACAAGCCGGTGGGCAAACACCAGCATGTCGGCCTCGGCGCCCCGGGGGCGTCCCGCCAGATGCCACAGTACCAGCAGTGCGAGCGCATAGGTGCCGGCGCCCATAGCCACAGCCGCAACTATCGAGCGAAGCACAAGGCCGGCGTCGCCGGTCACGTGCGTCCAACCAAGGCCGGTCGCGACCAGGACCACGGCCATGATCAAGGCCGCCGCCAGCGTTCGCCAGACCCGGCGCAGGAGGTCCGCCGCACGGAGGTCGAAGCGGCGGAAGGCCAAGACGAGGAACAGACTGTGCTCGCACAGCATGGCGGAAAAATTCCCCGCCGCGGCGCCGAGAGCGCCGAAATGGTCCACCAAGGGGATCAGCAGGACCAGCCGCAGTGCGAGACAGCTCACCATCACGACGAACTGCTCGCGCATCACCGCATGAGCGGTCAGCAGGGTCGTAGCGATGATGCCGAACACCGAGAGCGCACCCATGACGCCGAGCAATTGGATGATCGGAATGGCGGCGATCCATTTCTCGCCCACGAACAGGCGCACCAGCGGGTCGGCCACCAATGAGATGCCCAGACCCGCCGGGAGCGTGACGAGGAATGCGGTGGCGACGGGTCGCATGAACGTGTCGCTCATGTCGTGGCCGGCGCTGCGGGCCGCCGCGAACCCCGAGAAGCAGGCGCGACCGACCGGGAGCACCACTTCCCCGGTCGGCAACGAGGCGATTTCTTCACCGATCGCGTAAACACCCAGGGCTTCCGGACCCATGATCCGGCTCACCACGAACGTGTCCATGCGGTCACGCACCAGCTGCGCCAAGCTCCCGGCCCACGTCCACAGCGAGAACCCGATCAGCTCCCGCCACGCCGCCAGGGTAAAGCGCGGTCGCCACCGGTGCATGCGATAGCTGAGCAGTGTGCGCAGCGTCCGGCCCGTCAGGATGCCGCTGACCAGTGCCCAGTAGCTGTGCCACGTCAGGGCCGTCGCGATCGTAACGATGATGCTGACGACGCGTGGCAGGATCTGCAGCAGGAATTCTTTTTCGAATGCCATATCGCGGCGGAAATCGACCGCTCCAATGTTGCCCAGTCCGCTGATCACCGTGCCCGCCGCCAAGGCCCAAAGGATGTCGGCAAGCCGCGCCTCTGCGAAGAATCTGGAGGCGGGGATGGCGGCGGCGGCAATCAGCATGGCGGTGGCGAGACTGCGCAGCACGTTCAGCGTGAACGCCGTGTCATACATCGCCGGAGTGGGCGCATGCTCGCGCACAAGCGCCTCTTCGACACCCAACGCCGAAAGCGTATCGACGGCGATGATGAAGGTGGTGCCGAGTGCCACCAGACCGAAATCCGCCGGCAGGAGGAGACGCACCAGGATCATGGTGCTGAGCAGGCCCAGCACGCGGGTCGCCATGCGCCAGCCGAGAATCCAGCCGACGCCGGTGGCCGTGCGCTCCAGCACGGACCGTCCCGAGGCGCCGTTGCGGGCCATATCCGGGGCCGCGTCGGTTGCCGCAGCAGGAAGCCCGGCGCGGTCTGGCTCGTCGGGTGGCTGGGGCAAACTCGCCGTCCTGATCGGATGAGGTAATCCCCAACTACTTGAGCGAACCAAGAAATCGGTTAATTCGACGCTCGACGGAACAATCGGCGGCACCGGAGACGGATCTCTCGGCGCGAAGGGAACAATCCGATGAACTATCGCAAACTCGGGCGGAGCGGGGTGAAGGTGTCGCCGCTGTGCCTCGGCACCATGATGTTCGGCGGCCCGACCGACGAGGCCATGTCTGCCCGCATCATCGCCCGTGCCCGCGAGCAGGGCGTCAACTTCATCGACACCGCCAATACCTACACCGGTGGGCGCTCGGAGGAGATCGTCGGACGCGCCATCGCCGGTGCACGCGACTGGTGGGTGCTGGCGACCAAGATAGCCAATCCGCTGGGAGACGGTCCCAACGGCCGTGGCCTCTCCCGGCGCCACGTGTTCGACGCGACGGAGGCGAGCCTGCGCCGGCTCGGCGTCGACGTGATCGATCTGCTCTATCTGCACAAGGAGGACCACGACACGCCGCTTGAGGAGACGGTGGGCGCCCTGGCCGACCTGGTACGGCAGGGAAAAATCCGGTATGTCGGGCTATCCAATTACCGGGCCTGGCGGGTGGCCGAGTTCTGCCGTCTATGCGACGGCGTCGGCATTGACCGGCCGATCGCCAGCCAGCCGCTCTACAATCTGCTCAACCGACAGGTCGAGGTGGAGCACCTGCCTGCCTGCGGCCATTTCGGGCTGGGAGTGGTGCCCTACAGTCCGCTGGCCCGCGGCGTGCTGTCGGGCAAGTCCCGTCCCGACGTGCCGCCGCCGCCGGGCACCCGCGCCGGCCGGCAGGACCGGCGGATGCTGGAGACCGAGTGGCGGCCGGAGAGCCTGCATGTTGCCCAGCAGGTCGCGGCCCACGCCCAGGCGCGCGGGCTGAGCCCGGTGCAGTTCGCGATGGCCTGGGTGCTCGCCAACACGCTGGTCGCGTCGACCGTCGCCGGGCCGCGGACCGAGGAGCAGTGGGAGGAGTACGTCCGCTGCCTCGATGTCGGGATCACGGCGGAGGACGAGGCGGCAATGGACGGGCTGGTGGTGCCGGGACACGCCTCCACCCCCGGCTACAACGATCCGCAATACCCGATCGAGGGGAGGCCGAGGGGCGGGAGGGGTGATCTACACAGCCGACTGGTCGGCGCGTAGCCGGCGGACCTCGATCCATTGCCAAGCGAGCAGGATGGGTATGCCCAGAGCGAGGTCGCGGGCACGACTGACCAGCGAGACGCCCAAGGAAATATCCGGCGGGATGCCAAACAGGGCGCCGAATCCGGCGTAGCCGGCTTCCTGCACGCCGGCGGCCGCGGGCACCACGAAGGCGACGGCGAGCACCGCGCGGAGCAGCGCCTCGATCGTCAGCGCGTGGGCAAAGGCGAGGTCGATGCCGAGCAGGCGGTAGGCGAGCCAGGACGAAAACGCGGTGCCGATCCAGCCGAGCAGGTGCAGCGTGCCACCCACAGCCAGGCGGCCGGGGCGGGCGTAGATCCGGTCGATCTCGCCCTGCAGCCGGGCCACCCGCTCGCGCGCGCCATCGAACCAGCCTCGGGCGATGCGGCGGCCAAGACCGGCGAGGATCGATCCGGCGCCGCGCTGCGCCCAGATGAAGCCGCCCATCGTCACGACGCTGGCCAAAAGGCCGATCGCGAGCGGGATGGCGAGCGGCGAGCGCGGATCGTGCGCGATCAGCAGCGCGAGGCCGATGACGGTGAACGCCAGTTGCGCGAGCAGTTCGACAGTGACGTCCACCACCACCGAGGCGGTCGCCCGGAGCCAGTTCACGCCGTGCAGGGTGAGCGCCCGGGCGCCGAGCACGAAACCGCCGACCGGCGAGAACGGCAGGCAGGTGGTCGCAGCATCGCGCACCATCCGACCCCAGGTGAACACGCCGGCGAGGCGGGCGGCCAGCCGGGTCGCAATCACACTCCACGCCAGACCGAGCACGGCGAACAGGAGAAGCTGCCAGCCGAGGAGCAGGCTGAAGCCGCCCCATCCGATCGACAGCACGGCCCGGGCCACGTGGCCGAAGCCGAACCAGCCCACCATAAGTGTCGCCGCCAGCAGCCCGACGATGGCAAGTGCGATCGAGAACGTCTTCACGGCAGGCAAGATCCCCCGGGCGGCTCTACACCGATCGGCGGCAGCCGGGCTATAGCGTGCGGATGCAGAACGAGACCGCCCCCACGCTGGTCACCGGCGCGACCGGCTTCGTCGGCTCCGCCGTCGCCCGGGCGCTGGCTTCACGCGGCCACGCGCTGCGGCTGCTCGTGCGTCCCGCCAGCGACCGGCGCAACCTCGCCGGTCTCGACGCGGAGCCGGTCGTGGGCGACCTGACCGACCCCGCTTCGCTTGCGCGCGCCGTGCGCGGGTGCCGCATCCTGTTCCACATTGCGGCGGACTACCGGATCTGGGTGCCCGACCCGGCCGCCATGATCGGCGCCAATGTGGAGGGCACGCTGGCCCTGATGCGGGCGGCGCAGGCGGCGGGCGTCGAGCGGATCGTCTATTGCAGCAGCGTCGCCGCCCTCGGGCTGACCAGCGACGGCGTCCCGGCCGACGAGACCACCCCGGTGACCGAGGACGCCGTCGTCGGCATCTACAAGAAATCGAAATACCGGGCCGAGCACGCGGTGCTGGAGCTGGTACGCCGGGATCGATTGCCGGTGGTGATCGTCAACCCGTCCACGCCGGTCGGTCCCCGCGACATCAAGCCGACGCCGACCGGCAGGATGGTCGCTGACGCTGCCTCGGGCCGGATGCCTGCATATGTCGATTTCGGGCGTCAACATCGTCCACGTGGACGATGTGGCGGCCGGCCACCTCCTGGCGCTCGAGCGTGGCGTGGTCGGCGAGCGCTACATCCTGGGTGGCGAGGATTTTACCCTGCGCGCCCTGTTCGCCCTGGTGGCCGAGGCCGCCGGTCGCCGGCCGCCCCGGGTCAGACTGCGGCATGAAATGGTTTGGCCGGTGGCGGTCGCCTCGGAGCACCTCGCCCGGCTGACCGGCATCGAACCGAGGGTAACGCGCGACCACCTCAGGATGGCGCGCAAGCGGATGTTCTTCTCCTCGGCCAAGGCGCGCGCCGAGCTCGGCTACGCGCCACGCCCGGCGCGCCAGGCGGTGGTCGACGCGGTGGAATGGTTCCGCGCCAACGGCATGGTGCCGCGGTGACCGTCGTCGCGCTGCTTTCGTTGGCCATCTGGGTCTATCTGATCGGCTGGCACGGCCGGTTCTGGCAGGCCGGACCGATGCTGGCGCCGGCCCGGACGCCTCATGCTCCACCGGTCATCGTCGTCGTCCCGGCGCGCGACGAGGCCTCGGTGATCGCAGACAGCCTCCGTTCGTTGCTGGCGCAGGACTACGCTGGCCCGCTGCAGGTGATCGCGGTGGACGACAGCAGTGTCGACGGCACCGGCGCGATCGCCCGCTCCCTGGCCGATCCAAGGCTCACGGTGCTGGCCGGCCAGCCGCGCCCCTCCGGCTGGAGCGGCAAGCTGCTGGGCGGTGGCGCCAGAGGCCTGGAGCAGGCCGGCGGCGCTGAGTTCGTGCTGCTCACCGACGCCGATATCGTCCACGACCCGCGCCATGTCTCGACGCTGGTGGCGCACGCCGAGCGGGGTGGTCTCGACCTCGTCTCGGAAATGGTGGCACTCGCCTGCGACAGCGCCGCCGAGCGCGCTCTTGTTCCGGCGTTCGTGTTCTTCTTCGCGCTGCTCTATCCGTTCGCCTGGGTCAACGACCCGCGCCGCGCGACGGCGGCGGCGGCGGGCGGCACCATTTTGGTGCGGCGGCGGGCGCTCGACCGGATCGGCGGGATCGCGGCGGTGCGGGGGGCGCTGATCGATGACGTGGCGCTGGCGGCGGCGGTCAAGCGCGGCGGCCCGATCTGGCTCGGCCACAGCCGCTTGGCGCGCTCGGTCCGCCCGTATCCGACCGCCGCCGACATCTGGCGCATGGTCGCCCGCACCGCCTACGTGCAACTCCGTCGCTCGCCCGCCTTGCTGGCGCTCTGCATCCTCGGAATGGCGCTCACCTGGCTGGTGCCGCCGGCCGCCGCGTTGTTCGGGCGCGGGGCGGGGCGCGCCGCTGGCCTGCTTGCCTGGGTGGGGCTGGCCAGCGCCTACCTGCCCACCTTGCGCCGCTTCGGGCTCTCGCCCCTCTGGGCGCCGTTCCTGCCGCTGATCGCTGCGTTCTACATGGCCGCGACGATCGGCTCGGCGGCGGACCACATGCGGGGCAGGGGCGTGGTGTGGAAGCGCCGCGCCTATCAGGGGGCGGGCAGTTGAGCGCCACCGCACTGGAAAAAAGCTCGGTCGAGGAGTGGTCGGGCAAGGACCGCACCGACGAGAATTTTCCAGTGGGCTCCGCCCTGATCGCGCCCCGGCTGCGGCCGCATGTCCACGCATTCTATGCTTTCGCCCGCAACGCTGACGACATCGCCGACAGCGCCGTTCTTGCGCCCGGGGAGAAAATCCGGCGGCTGGACGTCATGCAGGACGTGGTGCTCGGCCGCGAGCAGGCCGGCTCGCCGAGCGCGCTCGGATTGCGCGCGAGCCTTGCCGGGACCGGTGTGACCGCGCGCCATGCGACCGACTTGCTGGTGGCATTCCGCCGCGACGCGACCAAGGCGCGTTATGCCAGCTGGGACGAGCTTTTCGACTACTGCCGGTTCTCGGCGATGCCGGTCGGCCGACACGTGCTCGACCTGCACGGCGAGGATGCGGCCACCCACGCGCCCTCGGACGCGCTCTGCACGGCATTGCAGGTGCTCAACCACCTGCAGGATTGCGCCAAGGATCTTTTCCAGCTGGACCGCTCCTACCTGCCTGCCGACCTGCTGGCCCGGTTCGGCGTGACGGAGAGAGCGGTGCGGGCGCCCGTCACGGCGCCGGGATTGCGCCGGGTGTTCGACGCCCTGCTCGACCGGATTGACGCGCTGAACCGCGAGGCGGCCGCGTTGCCCCGTCTGACGCGCGACCGGCGGCTGCGACTTGAGACGGCGGTGATCGTCGGCCTGTCGCGGCGGCTGTCGCGCCGGTTGCGGCGCGGCGATCCGCTCGCCACGCGGGTCAAGCTGACCAAGGGCGACGTGGCGCGCAGCCTGCTCGCCGCGTTGCGGTTCCTGCCGTGAGCGCGCCGCCGCTGGGTGCGACGCGGGCGGACCTCGATGCCGTCGAGGCCATCGTGCGCGGCGCCGGCACCTCATTCTATCAAGGGATGCGCGTGCTGCCGCCCGACCGGCGGCACGCGATGTACGCGATCTATGCGTTCTGCCGGCAGGTTGACGACATCGCCGACGACGAGAGCCCGTATGCTGACAAGGTCCCCCGTCTCGACGCCTGGCGGGCCCACGTGGACGGGCTCTATCGGGGCGAGGCGGACAGTCCGGTGACGCGGGTGCTGGCCCGTGCCGTGCCGCGATTCGGCCTTCGCCGGGCGGACTTCCTCGCCGTGATCGACGGGATGCAGATGGATGCCGAAACCCCGATCGTCGCCCCCGACCTTGCCACGCTCGACCTCTATTGCGATCGCGTCGCCGCGGCGGTGGGGCGGCTCTCGGTCCGTGCGTTCGGGGACGCCTCGCCGGAAGCCGATCAGGTGGCCTTCGCGCTAGGCCGAGCTCTGCAGCTCACCAACATTCTGCGCGACGTGCAGGAGGACGCCGAGCGCGGCCGGCTCTATCTGCCGGGCGAGTGGCTCGACGCGGCCGGCGTGCCCCGCGACCCGCGTGCCGCACTCGGCTCGCCCGGCCTGCCGGAGGTGTGTCGGCGGCTGGCCGGGCTGGCTTCCGGCTACTTCCGGCAGGCCGACGCCGCGATGCGCGCCTGCGACCGCCGGGCAATGAAGCCGGCCCGGCTGATGGGGGCTACCTACGCCGCCATCCTCGCCCGCATCGAGCAGCGCGGTTGGGACCGGATCGGCGAACGCGTCAGTTTGCCGAAGTGGCGGAAGCTGTGGCTCGCGCTGCGTTACGGGCTGACGTGATGGCGAACCCAGGACACCCCTTTTCGTCCGGGCATGACGTCGAGCCGAGAAGGGCACCGCCCGCATGACCGTCCACGTCATCGGCGGCGGGCTGGCCGGGCTGTCCGCGGCACTCGCGCTGCTGGATGCCGGGCGGAATGTCGTTCTCTACGAAGCCGGCCCTCAGGCCGGCGGGCGCTGCCGTTCGTATTTCGACCGCGAGCTTGGCTGCATGGTCGATAACGGCAACCACCTGCTGCTGTCCGGCAATCGGGCGGCGTTCGCATACCTGGACCGGATCGGCGCGCGCGGCACGCTGGCCGGTCCGGGCGAGCCGCTTTTTCCCTTTCTCGACCGGCGCAGCGGTCGGCGCTGGACGGTGCGCCCCTCGCGGGGACGCCTCCCCTGGTGGATCTTTTCCAGCCGGCGCCGCGTGCCCGACACGCGGGCGCGCGACTATCTCCGGCTCCTCGCCTTCCGCCGCCCCCTGTCCGGGATGGCCGTGGCTGACGTGGTTCAATCCGGCCCGCTCTACGATCGCCTGCTCGAACCGTTGGCGATCGCCGCCCTGAACACCCGTCCGGAGGTCGGACTGGCCTCCCTGCTCGGCGCGGTGATGCGGGAGACCCTGCTGCGGGGCGGCGCGGCCTGCGTGCCCTGCGTGCCGCGCGACAGCCTGGCCGCGTCGCTCGTAGATCCGGCGATCGCGCGCCTGCTGGAGGGCGGGGCGCGCGTCCTGTTCGGCCGCCGGGTCGCCGGGTTGCGATTGGGCGAGGGGCGGGTGATCGGCCTCGAAACCCCGGCGGGGCCGGTGGCGCTCGCCGGCTCCGACGCGGTGGTGCTGGCCGTGCCGCCCTGGGTCGCCGCCGACCTGCTGCCCGGCTGTCCCGCTCCCGACGCGTTCGAGGCCATCGTCAACGTCCACTTCCGAGCCGAGGCCGCGCTCGGCGAAGCCGGGTTCATCGGGCTGATCGGCGGGGTCGCCGAGTGGGTGTTTGCCAAGCCCGGGCACGTCTCGGTCACGATCAGCGCCGCCAACCGGATGGTGGATCAGCCGGCCGAGGCGATCGCCGCCGCCGTCTGGCCCGACGTGCGTGCCGCCTGCGCCCTCGATGATCCGATGCCGCCCTGGCGCGTGGTCAAGGAGAGGCGGGCGACGTTCGCGGCCACCGCCGAGCAGGCGCGGCGGCGGCCGCCGGCGCGTACGGGGCTTGCCAACCTCGCCCTGGCCGGCGATTGGGTGGCCACCGGCTTGCCCGCCACCATTGAAGGTGCCATCAGGTCGGGCCGAGCTGCGGCCGAGCTAGCGCTCGCTGCCTCCGCTTGATCGGATCTTGCCCTGATGCCGCTTGAGACTGCATCGACTGCCCGCTTGCCCGACGAGCGCGTGAGCCGCGCCATCGCCATGGCGACCGATGCGTTGACCGGGTTGCAACAGCCCGACGGCCATTGGGTGTTCGAGCTGGAGGCCGACGCCACCATCCCGGCGGAATACGTGCTGCTGGAGCACTATCTGGACCGCATCGATCCGGCGCTTGAGCCAAAAATCGGCGTGTATTTGCGCGAGATCCAGGGCGCGCACGGCGGCTGGCCGCTGTTCCATGACGGGGCGTTCGACCTCTCGGCGACGGTAAAGGCGTATTTCGCGCTGAAGGCGATCGGCGACGATCCGAACGAGTCGCACATGGTACGCGCGCGTGCCGCCGTGCTTGCGCATGGCGGCGCGGAGCGCAGCAATGTGTTCACCCGCGCCCAGCTTGCGCTGTTCGGCCAGGTGCCGTGGCGCGCGGTGCCGGTGATGCCCGTCGAGATCATGCTCCTGCCACGCTGGTTCCCGTTTCACCTGAGCAAGGTCTCGTACTGGTCGCGCACCGTCATCGTGCCGCTGCTGGTGCTGATGGCGCTGAAACCTCTGGCGCGCAATCCGCGCGGGATCGGCATCGAGGAGCTGTTCCGCACGCCGCCGGCCAAGGTGCGCGACTGGATTCGCGGTCCGTACCGCTCACCCTGGGGCCGGTTCTTCCGGGGAGTCGATATCGTGCTGCGGGCGGCCGAACCGGCGTTCCCGGCCGCCGTCCGCCGGCGCGCGGTCGAACGGGCGAGGGACTTCGTCACCGAGCGGCTGAACGGCGAGGATGGGCTTGGCGCGATCTACCCGGCCATGGCCAACAGCGTGATGATGTTCGACGCGCTCGGCCTTCCGCCGGAGCACCCGAGTGCCGCGATCGCTTGGTGCTCGGTGCGCAAGCTGCTGGTCGAGCAGCCGGAGCGTGCCTATTGCCAGCCGTGCCTGTCGCCGATCTGGGACACAAGCCTCGCCGGGCATGCGATGGCCGAGGCGGCCGACGCGACGGTTCCGCCGGTCGATGCCGCCTGCGAGTGGCTCCGGGCGCGGCAGATCACGGACGTGGTCGGCGACTGGGCCGAGGCGCGGCCGGATGCTCCGCCTGGCGGCTGGGCGTTCCAGTACAACAATGCGCAGTATCCGGACGTCGATGACACCGCGGTGGTCGGGATGCTGCTGCATCGCCACGGCGACGATGCCTCCCGCGAAGCGCTGGATCGGGCGCGCGTTTGGGTGCTCGCCATGCAGTCGCGCGACGGCGGCTGGGGGGCGTTCGACGCCGACAACACGCACTACCACCTCAATCACATTCCGTTCGCCGACCATGGCGCGCTGCTCGATCCGCCGACTGCCGACGTCACCGCCCGCTGCGTCTCGTTTCTCGCGCAGCTCGGCCGATCCGAAGACGCGGCGGCGATCGCGCGCGGCGTCGCCTATCTGCGCCGCGAGCAGGAGGCGGAGGGAAGCTGGTTCGGCCGCTGGGGCACCAACTACATCTATGGCACATGGTCCGCCCTCTGCGCCCTGAACGCGGCGTCGGTCGCGCCCGACGACCCGGCGATCCGCCGGGCGGTGGACTGGTTGGTCTCGGTGCAGCGGGACGATGGCGGCTGGGGCGAGGACGAGGAGAGCTACGCCGACGCGCCGCCCGGCCGCTACAAGGAGAGCACGCCGTCGCAGACCGCGTGGGCATTGCTCGGCCTGATGGCGGCGGGCGCGGCGGAGCATCCGTCCGTGGCACGTGGGATCGAGTATTTGATGGCAACGCAGCGTGCCGATGGCGAGTGGACCGAGCTGCCGTACACCGCCGTCGGGTTCCCGCGCGTCTTCTATCTGCGCTATCACGGCTATCGTCTGTTCTTCCCGCTGCTCGCCTTGGCGCGCTACCGCAACCTGCGGCGCGGCAACTCACGCCGTGTCGCGTTTGGCTTCTGAGGGCGGGATCGGGATCGTCGTCGGCCTGCGGGCCGAGGCGCGGATCGCCCGCCGGCTTGGCTTTCCGGTTGCGATCGGCGGCGGCACGGGGGCCGGTGCCGCCATTGCGGCCCGTGCTCTCGCTGACGGAGGGGTGACGGCCCTGGTCAGTTTCGGTCTGGCTGGCGGGCTCGCCCCGGGGCTGGCAGCAGGCACCTTGCTGGTGCCGCGTGCCTTCCTATTGGACGGAGTGCGTGTGCCGGCCAATCCCTTCCTGGCGGAGAATCTCGGGGGCACGACCTGTGATCTGCTGCTCTGCGGTTCGTCGGTCATCGCCACCGCGGAGGACAAGACGAGGGTGCATCGGCAGACCGGTGCGACCGGCGTCGACCTGGAGAGTGCGGCCGTCGTGCGGGTGGCGCGTGAGCGGGGCCTTGCGGTGGCTGCCCTGCGGGCAATCTGCGACCCGGCGGAGCGGTCGTTGCCGCCGGCCGCGATGGTCGCTCTCTCCGTAAAGGGCGGCATCAAGGGAGGTCGCGTGCTGCGTTCGTTGCTGCGGCATCCCGGCCAGCTTCCGGGCCTCGTCGCCCTGGCCCGCGACGCGGCAGCCGCTCGGCGGGCATTGACGAGACGGGTTTGCGCCGTCCTCCCAGAAGCCCGTTGGCTGAGGAGCGGGGCGGCCCATGTCGGCGCGCCCACTATCGGCCTCATGGTGGCGCTGGCATCCCTGCCGTCCGCGGCGCAGGCCCAGACGGCGCACGCCCTGCCCGGTCCGCGCCAGACGGCGCTGTGCGGCGCCGCCATACAGCGTGCCGAGCAGGCCTATCGGACTCCGCCAGGGCTGCTCGTCACCATCGGCAAGGTCGAGAGCGGCCGGCGCGACGCCGATGGCGCGCTGGAGCCCTGGCCCTGGACGATCAACGCCGACGGCCAGGGCTATTTTTTCCCGAGCAAGGCCGAGGCGGTGGACTGGGCGCGGCGCGGCCTGACGGGCGGCGTGCAATACATGGACGTCGGCTGCATGCAGGTCGATCTGCAGATGCATCCCGGAGCGTTCCGCTCCCTGGACGAGGCGTTCGACCCCGATGCCAACGCCGACTACGCCGCCCGCTTCCTAAGCGCGCTGCGGGATGGCGCCGGCGGCAATTGGTACACCGCGATCGGCCTCTATCACTCACACACGCCCGAACTCGCGGCGTACTACCGTACAGCGGTCGCGGCGGTCGCCGCCGGGCTGCCGGTGCCCGGCGGCGGCCCGCGCGTCGGGCGGCTCGCGATCACCCGCGTGTCGCTCAGCGGTGGTGGCGCGACGATGCTGAACCTCCGTCGTCAGCCCGCGCGCGTGCGTCGGACCATGAGCCCGTGCCGCATCGCCGCCGTGCTCGGCTCCTACCTGCGTTCGGGCGTCGCCGGCTGCAAGCGCTCTTGAGGCACCCGCGTCCGTTGTTGGCGGGGCGATCTTACCTCACGCGGCGATGGTGACCGGCGTGGGACGCACAGCCTCCAACTGACGCACCAGCGGCAGTACGCGCTCGCCGAAGAACCGCACCTCGTCCTGGAAGTGGAGGAAACCGCCGAGGACGAGGTTAACGCCAAGCGACTTGAGGTGGTGAATGCGCTCGGCGATCTGCTCGGGCGTCCCGATCAGGTTGGTTCGGAAGCCATCATTATACTGCACGAGGTCGCGGAATTTCGAGTCTTGCCACATGCCCTTGCCCTCGGGCGAGGCTTGGCCGGCCTGCTTCACGGCGCCCCCGAAGGCGTTGACCGCCTCCTCGTCGGCATGGGCGATGATCGCCTCAAGCTCCTGCCGCGCCTCGCGCTCGGTCTCCCGCGCGATGATGAAGGCGTTGGCGCCGAAACGAACCGTTCGGCCATTCTCGCGGGCGAGGCGGCTCACGTTCTCGATCTGCGCCCGGTGCCCCTCCGGCGTGTTGCCGTTCATGAAATACCAGTCGGACACCGCTCCGGCGTTTTCCTGGGCGGCCCGCGAGTTGCCGCCCTGAAAGATTTCCGGGTGCGGTTGCTGCAGCGGCTTCGGCTTCAAAGTGAAGTCGTTGACGCTGTAGAACTCGCCGGCGAAGGAAAAGTGATCCTCGGTCCAGATGCCCTTCATGATCTGGATGAACTCGCGCGACCGGCGGTAGCGCGCGTCGTGCTCGAGCCAAGGCAGCCCGAGTGCCTCGTACTCGCCGGCGAACCAGCCGCTGACCACGTTTACCGCCCACCGGCCGCCGAACAGTTGATCGGCCGAGGCGCCAAGCTTGGCCACCACGGCCGGATGCCACGGTCCGGGCAGGATGGCGGCGATCACCTTCAGGTGCGTGGTGCTCGCCAGCAGCGCGGTCGAGAACGTCGTCGATTCGTGCTGGTACTCAGCGCCGTAGCTGCCGATGAAGCGGATCTGCGAAAGGGCGTAGTCGAACCCGACCTCCTCGGCGATCTGCGCCAGCTTGACGTTGTATTCGAGCCCCCAATGGGTGCGCTGGGGGATTTTGCTGACCACGAGGCCGCCGCTGACATTGGGGACCCAGTAGGCGAACTTGACCGGCTCGTCGGTCCTGGTCTCGATTACGCTCATCGCAGCCTCCGGAGTTCAGGCGGACCTCCAATATC
Organism: uncultured Alphaproteobacteria bacterium; assembly: GCA_963719345.1. Classification (GTDB taxonomy): domain Bacteria; phylum Pseudomonadota; class Alphaproteobacteria; order Acetobacterales; family Acetobacteraceae; genus CAVRCA01. The sequence continues at coordinate 459,893 of CAVRCA010000001.1, read as the reverse complement.
ACGACTTTTGATCGTGATATAGGGAAATCCCGAACCGCTTCCGTGGCACAGGGAAGCTGCGTTGTAAATCGTATTATCGCCCGAGAACGCGATCGCGTGACAAGAGCCGCCCAGCCCATCCCGTCGGGAGGCGCCCAGCAACCGGCGATCTATGTCGCGGACTGTTCAAGCAATGTGCATTCTTGGACGAACTCCGCCCGCCTGCCCTGATCGTCGAAGGCAGCCCCGGAATACGACGAGGTCACCATGCGGCTGCCGTGCGATGCCCTGACGCCCCGGTGCGTCTTGCACATGTGTACGGCGCTGATGCGAACTGCGATCCCGACGGGACGGGTCTGTTCCATCAAAAAGGCGCCTATCTGATGGGTGAGCTCTTCTTGGATCTGTAGTCGCGATGAAAAGTGGTCGACGACGCGGTCATATTTCGACAACCCAATCACGGCCCCCGTCGCCGAGGGAAGGATGCCCACATAGGCGCGCCCATAAATTGGCATAAGGTGGTGCGCACAAGTGGAGCGAACGTCCATCGGCCCGGTGACGATCAGCTCCTTGGAGCAGGACGTGTTGTCGAACTTCGTAAGCTCGGGCGAACTCGTGTAGCGGCCACGCATGATTTCGTCGACAAGCATCCGCGCTACCCGATCCGGCGTATCCCTCGTGTTGTGATCGGCTTCATGATCGACCTGCAGCACCTCAAGCAGCTCCGCAAGCTTGGCCGCCGCGGCATGCACCATTCTCCCGCGCTCTACGGCATTGAGAGGTCGCGACAGGCTCGAGTTGCCGAGCCGAGGATGCCAATCATGGAGCAGCCGGGTTGAAAGTAGTTCGCTCATGGGGACCTGCCTTTAAGCACTCATCAAATTCGAGAAAGTCGTAGCGTTCCGACCGACGACATTGATTGCTTCACCGCCGTCGACGAACAGGATTTGCCCGGTGACGAATGGGTTGGCCAACAAGTCCCCGACCACGTCGCAGATATGGCTGGGGCGGCCGACGTCAGAAACGGGGATACCCTGCCTGCGCCACTCCAAATATTCCTCGCTCCGAACGGAGGAGGGGAGAATGACGCCCGGAGCGACGGCGTTGACACGTATCCGTGGTGCGAACTCCAGGGCCGCCATTCTCGTAAGCTCCGCGAGAGCCTTCTTCGAGCTTAGATACGCAGCATAGTGGTACTGGTTGAATGCAATCTTATTGTCGAGGATGTTCATCACCGACCCGGCACCGACCCTCTGGCAGAACGCCTTGAGAAGAAAGAATGGCGCCTTGAAGTTGACGGTCCATTGCCGGTCGAGCTGTTCCAAGGTCGTATCGAGAATTGTACCCGCATCGTACGCAGAGGCGTTGTTGACCAGAACATTGAGATGCGGAAACGCACGTTGCACATTCGCCATCAAGTCATCGAGGCGAGCGGTTTGACACAGGTCGTGCCGGAACAGCTTGCATCGAACACCATGGGATCGAATGTCCGCCGCGGCTTCCAGCGCCGCCTCGTGGGAACCATTGTAGTGCAATGCAATATCGTACCCTGCCTGCGCCAGCGAGACGGCAATCGCGCGGCCGAGGCGAACGGCGGCTCCGGTCACCAGGGCGGCTTTCCGTTCCGTTACCGTCGGATGCGGCCCGCGATGGGAAATCCGCACTGGCCGTAGGCCGATCCGCTCTCCGTTGAACTCAATCCCGATGGCATCGGGTAGGGCTTCGGCGTCGGCGAGGCACTCGAGGCCGAGTACGCGAATGAGCTCGAGCATCTGGGGTCGATAGTACGGTTCGGCGGGAAGCTCATCGACGCTGATTGCCTCGACACCCTGCTCCAGCGTCAGCAGGATATCGAGGTCGATGGTCCGGTCCTTGCGCCCGCGTTCGGGGTCCGATCTGTCCCTTCCCAATCGCTCCTCGATTGTGTTCAGCCGATCCTTGAGTTCGCGTTCGTCCAGGTCGGTTTGCAACTGCACGACCGCGTTCAGGAACGATGAGCGGCTTGCAATCGCGTCGGGCTGCGTCTCAAGGACTCGGCTCAAGCTCAAATGAGGGGAAATCGACAGGAGAGCGTTCAGCGCCCGAGCAACGTTGGCACTCGGGTCGACGTTGCTGCCGATCCCGACGAAGTGACTGAATTCCATGTTACTGATTACTTCTGACTCAAAGCAATAGGCCTGCATCTCGGGAGGCGGATTGCTGACGCTCGCAGGAAGCGTCCGGGCCGCGATAGATGCACCCTTCGCCGTGTCCTTCGGCGCCACGACTGACCTCGACCCGGTCAACCCCGGCCAAGCTCTGGCTCAGTTCCCGCCAGAGCCAGATCGCGACATTCTCGAGCGTCGGCACGGAGAGGCCTTCGATGTCGTTCAGATATTTATGACTGAGACGATCCCGGACGGCGTCCATTGCTTCCGTGACGGCGTACAGATTGTGTGACCATCCGTAGGTTGGGTCCATCGCTCCCGTGAGAACTACCCTCACCCGGAACGAATGGCCATGAAGCCCTTCGAACGGAGCCGTCCGATGGGCCGCTTCGAAAGTAAACTCCTTGTAGGTCTCCACGGGACTCCCGCTCTCAGATGTTCCGACCCTGTTACTACCGACGCAAGCTTAACGGGGGATTAGGTGCGTATAGCCGGTACGGCGTTCGGCGGCGGAAACTCGCTCGCGTCTACCCGGCGAGCTGCAATGGTTGTCTGAACCATTGATGGAGTTGGTCTGCTGGTTGGGGGCGGGCGAAGAAGAAGCCCTGGAGTTCGTCGCAACCGGCTTCGCGCAGGGCGGCGGCCTGGGCGGCGGTCTCGACCCCCTCGGCGGTGGTGGTCATGCCGAGGGCGGCGGCCAGCTGCACGATCGAGGCGACGATTGCGCGGCTGTCCTCGCGCTCGGAGATGTCGCGCACGAATGCCCGGTCGATCTTGATCTTGTCGAACGGGAACATCCGCAGGTAGCTCAGCGCCGAGTAGCCGGTGCCGAAATCGTCGAGTGCCGTGCGCACGCCGAGGTCCTTGAGGCGCTGCATCGCCGTCAGCACCCGGTCGTTGTCGCACAGCAGGATGGTCTCGGTGATCTCGAGCTCGAGCCGCTCGGGTGGCAGCCCGGACGTTTGCAGCGCCCGGGTCACGGTGCCGACCAGGTCGGCGGTGAACTGCACCGCCGAGAGGTTGACGGCGATCTTCTTGGGTTCGGGCCAGCTTGCCGCTTCGGTGCAGGCCTCGGTCAGCACCCAGGCGCCGATCTGCTCGATCAGCCCGGTGTCTTCGGCGATCGGGATGAACTCGGCCGGCGAGATCGGCCCGCGCTCGGGGTGGCGCCAGCGGAGCAGGGCCTCGAAGCCGACCAGGGCGCGCGACGGCAGGCCGAACACCGGCTGGTAGTGGACCTCGAAGGCGTTGGTCTCGAGCGCCGCCCCGAGGTCCATCTCGATCGAGCGGCGCTGCAGCAGCTCGGTCTCCATCGCCGCCTCGAAGAAGCGGAACGTCGCCCGCCCTTCTGCCTTGGCCTTGTAGAGGGCGAGGTCGGCGTTCTTCAGCAGCAGGTCGGAGTTGGCGGTCGGATCGGTCGTCTCGATGATGCCGATGCTGGCGCTGATCACCGCCCGGTGGCCGTCGAGGTCATAGGGCGCGCGCAACGCCTCGATGATCCGCTGGGCGATGGCGGCGGTCGCCACCGCTCCGTCCCGGGCGGTGCAGAAGACGACGAACTCGTCGCCGCCGAGACGCGCCACCACGTCGTCGGCCGCGGTGCAGCCGCGCAGGCGGGCGGCGACGATCCGCAACAGCAGGTCGCCGGCAGGATGGCCGAGGCTGTCGTTGATCTGCTTGAAGCGGTCGAGGTCGAGGCAGAGCACCGCCAGATGGCTCAGCGACGTCCGCAGCCGGGTGATCGCGTCCGACAGGCGGTCCCGGAACAGCAGGCGGTTGGGCAGGCCGGTCAGCCCGTCATGCTTGGCCATGAAGCTGATGCGCGCCTCGGCGGCGCGCTGCTCGGTGGTGTCCTCATAGGTCGTCACCCAGCCGCCGCCGGGCATCGGCTCGTGCGTCAGCGCCAGCGACCGGCCCTCGCCCTCGTGCAGGATCTTGGCCGACCTGTCGCCGACGATCAGGTCGGTGTGCCTGGCCAGGAGCCGGCGAACCGAGGCCGGGGAGAACTCGCCCAATTCGGCGATGCGGTCATAGAGCTCTTCCACCGGCGTCCCCGGCGGCGCGGGCTGGCGCAGCCCGAACAGCTCGCGGAACCGGTCGTTGCACACCACCAGCGTCGCGTCCGCTGCCCCCATGCAGAGGCCCTGCGACATGTTGTTCAGCGCCGCATCGAAGCGGGCATTCTGCACGTGCAGGTCGTTGACGAGGCCGCCGACCCGCTGGTGCGCCGCCTCCAGCATCCGGTAGTTCCAGCGGGTGAAGCCGATCAGGCCGAAGCTGCAGAAGATCAGGCTGATGAGCAGACCCGAAAAGATCCAGCTCAGCCGCTCAAGGCTCTGCATGTCGCGCTCGACCAGCTCGGCGCCGCGCTCGTGGACCGAGGCGGCGAGGTGGTTGAGCTTGGCCAGCAGGGGCACGAAGGCGGCGTAGGCCGCCGCGGTGGAGCCGTGCGGCTGCAGCGCCTCGATGAGCGGTTTCGAGGCCGCGACCGCCCGTTCCAGCTCGGCGACCGTGGTCTTGAGGTCGGCCCGGCTGCGGATGAAGCTGCCCTGATCGCCCTTGGTCAGGATATCGATCCGGTTGATGACGATGTCGAGGCGAAGCTGGACCTCGTCGGGGTCGATCGCCGAGCCCGGATCGTCGAACGCCGCCAGGGCGACCGTCAGCCGGCCCACCTCCAGGCTCGCCTGGCTCACCAGCCAGGTGGCGTTGTAGCGCGAGACGTCGCGCAGCGTCGCCTGCCGGTTGACGATCAGCGTCGAGGTATAGACCGCGGCCACCACCAGCAGCGCGGTCAACACCACGAAGCCGGCTTTGAGGAAGCGCGTGGCGCGGCCGTCCCCCGGCCTCATCGGATCGGCCTCATCGGGCCAGCCTCATCGGGGACATGCCGCGCGGGCTCGCGGCGGCGGCGGCGGTCCTGGACCCTACTCGACCACAAGCCGTGCGACTTGCCAGGCGGAGCGGTTGTAGTAGGCCTGCTGCTTCAGCTCGGGGTCGCTGTCGTAGGGGTAGACGATGAACAGCGGGCCCTTGTCGCGCACCGGCATGTATTCACCGTCCTTCTTCAGCGCCAGGATGGGATGGAAGCGCGCGAAGTCGGCGACCGGCAGGCTGGTGGTGAAATCGTTGAGCGAGTAGGCGGTCACCGACGAGCCGGTGGCGCCGACGACCTGCATCAGCAACTCGAGGCGGACACCCTCGAAGCGGACGCGGCCGCTGTGCCACGGCGTCGCCGTCGTGATCTGATCCGACGCCAACGCCTCCAGCATGTCGCGGTCGAACACCGCCCCATCCGGCTGGTTGGCAACCGAGATCGCGCCGCTGACCGTCAGGATCGGCTTGCCGCTCGGCGAGGGCAGCGTCGCCGCCCGGGCTCGCCGCAACATCAGCGGCGCCGTCGCACCGGCCAGAAGAAGCACCGCACACCGCCGCCGCCCGAGTTCCGCCTGCATCAACACAGCCCCGATCGTTACGAGCAGGCCACTATGCCGGCCCAGGTTGAACGAAGCGTAAAGCGGCTAGCGCGCCCCCACACGTCGCTCGTGTCCGATCCATGTCCGAGGACATGGTGCCTAGTCGATGGCGGCAGTGGCCCACGAGCGGCGGCACTGCGGCAAGTGACCAAAGGGCACGGAGGAACCCGTCAGCCCAACCTGGCCGATCACTGTCAGATCGGCGGCTCGAACCCGTTCTTCCCGACTGCGACAAAGCGCGCGCGCAGCTTGCCGTCGTCGAGAACCGTGGCGCTGACCGACGCATGCGCGCCCGGCGTCAGGACGTCGTGGCTGGCCCGCTCCATGGCCACGATGGGGGTTTCGGGGTCGACAACTACGGTCTGTTCTCCGCCCTTATAGGTGACGTGGAGCGTACGCCCGTCGGTGCCGGCGACCTCGCCCACGGTGCCGTTCGTCATCGTGCTCTGCGGCTCGCTGCCCCATGGCGTGTGACCCTCGCCCACTCCGCGCATGTTCTCCGCGAACACATGCACCTCCAGCGCCCGCAACGTCCCGTCGGCAGCGGAGACGGCGGCGGTGCCGATATACGAGCCGGGCTTTACGGCGCTGAACTGCAGCGGGGCGACGAGCACCACAGGTGTCGCCGAGGTCAGGCCCACGCTCACCTTTTGGCCGCCGTTAGTCGTGACGATGAGGGCGTCACCGGCCACGCTGTCGATGACACCGCGCAGCCGCCTGGTGCTTGCATTCTGTGCGTGGATATTGCCAGCGAAGAGCAGAAGCATCGTCGACAGCAAGATGGAAGCGAGCGGAGTACCTGATCGGGGTGATCGCATGGCGTTACCTCCTCGAGCTCCGAGTTTCGGATCTGCCACAGTAAGGCTGCAACGACATTCATGCCCAGCCCGCCGGGGCCTGCCAGCCTGAACGCGGCGCCGAGGTCGGCGCGTCGGCCATTCGCGAAGCGGCCGCCGTGCAACCGGCGGCGACGATCACCACGGTCCGGCTGTGAGACGGGAACGGGAGGAAGTGGCGGTCTCTGTGCAGGTGTTGCGGCCCAGGGTGCTCGCCCGGCCATAGCCATGGGACCGTTCGGCTGGGTTGTCAGGCTTGGTGGCCGTTGCAGGCCCCTGCCGCGCGCGACCGTGTGTCGGATTACCGCGCGGACAGATCGGCTTTCCACCGCGGGTACAGTTTTAGCATTTCCAGCCTGAGGGCCGAGATGTGCTTGCCGAGTACGATCTTGTCGGGATGACCCCTCGGGGCGAGCGCCAATGCCGCTTCGACCAGCCACTCTGCGACTGCCATCCGGAATTCGGTCCAGCGCCTTGTCTCCCGTTCGCTCGTCTGTCGCTCGCCCTCGGCGTGAACGGGCTTGGCAGGAAGCCGACGGCTATCGGACAGCGTGTCCGGCTCGGGCGTGATCGCGGCGATCAGACAGACCTGATCGTCAGCCTGCAGAAGCGACTTGCTGGAATGGGCAGGCAATGGGATGCCCCGCTCCCGACAGAACAGGATGAGCGCTGCAGCCAGCGAGGAGTTCTCGACAACTATTTCCTGCGGCGCTGCCTCCGAGGGCGTCGGTGTTGTCCCCACAGTTGGGTCGTGGCCAAGCGTGATGCGAACGCGCACGGTTCCGCTCGCCGCATCTCCCTCTGGCCGACAATGTGTAACGGTGCCCGCCGGCAATGGCGTCCCGATGCACCGGCGGTGGTTCCTGATTGCCTCGACGACCTCGGTCTGGCCGAACATGATATAGCGCAGCTCTGAGGTCAGGACAGTCTCCTGGAGGCAAAGAGGCCCCCGCAAATGCAGCGCGGTGCGGAAGTTTTGTCCCAACGGCAACGGTGATGGTGTCACACGATACAAGTCTCTCGGCACGACAGGCAAACGATAGGAGCACCGCCGGAGCGGAATAATGTCAGTTGGTGAAATCCAAAGATCCAGCACACTCCACGGCGACGTAGGTCCACTGAAGGGCGCCGGGTGTCGATACGCCCCGGGTTCGTGCCCCAACCGGAACCGGGTCGCCGCACGTTGCCGCCATGCCGGCGGGTCCGGTCATCCGTGACGCTCTGCCGGCAAATGCACCGCATGCGATGATCCGGCGGCCGACCGCCTCGGCCAGCGGGTCGAAACCGCACAGGAGGGAAGTCGGGCGTTTCCGCTTCGGGGTGGGCCAAGCCACCACACGGCCTATCGCCCGCCCGGCTTTGTGCTAAGCCGCAGCCATGCGTCACTTCCTGGACTTCGAAAAGCCGGTCGCCGAACTCGAGAGCAAGATCGAGGAGTTGCGCGGCATGTCCGAGCCCGACGGGCTCAACATCGCCGACGAGGTCGGCAAGCTGACCGAGAAGGCCGACCGCCAGCTCCGGGCGATCTACGCCAAGCTCACGCCATGGCAGAAGACCCAAGTGGCACGCCACCCCGAGCGCCCGCAGGCGCTGGACTACATCACCGGCCTGATCACCGACTTTACGCCCTTGGCCGGGGATCGCGGCTTCAGCGACGATACCGCCGTGCTGGGCGGCCTGGGCCGGTTTCGGGGCCGCTCGATCCTGGTGATCGGGACCGAGAAGGGGGCCGACACCGAGACCCGCATCAAGCACAATTTCGGCATGGCCCGGCCGGAGGGCTATCGCAAGGCGCGCCGCCTGCTCGAACTCGCTGGCCGCTTCGGCTTGCCCGTCCTGACCTTCGTCGACACTGCCGGGGCGTTCCCCGGTATCGAGGCCGAGTCGCGGGGCCAGGGTGAGGCGATCGCCCGGTCGATCGAGGCTTGCCTGGACGCGCCGGTTCCTTTGATCGCCACCATCATCGGGGAAGGGATGTCAGGCGGGGCCATGGCGTTGGCGGCGGCCGACCAGGTGCTGATGCTGGAGCACGCCATCTACTCGGTCATTTCCCCGGAGGGCTGCGCCTCGATCCTTTGGCGGGACGCCGCGCAGGCGGCGACGGCCGCCGAGGCGCTGCGACTGACTGCCGAGGATCTGGCCCGGCTGCACCTCATCGATGCAATCATCCCGGAGCCCCTGGGCGGCGCGCATCGCGACCCGGCCGCCACCCTGGCCGCCGTGTCGCAGGCGATCGAGGATGCGCTCCGGCCGCTCGTTCCGCTGGACGGGGCGACCCTGAAAGCCAGGCGGGGGGACAAATTCCTCGCCATGGGCCACGAGGTGCTCGCCTGAGCCTGGGCACCCGACGGACGGCTACCCAAGGGCTTGCGCGCCGGCGTTCGTGAATGGCGGAGCGGTTACCCGGCCCGCGCGTACCGCGATACTGGCCGGCAACGAGGATGGGGAGCCGGGAATGCCGTCGGGGCGGGTAATTGAAGCGGACGAAACGGCGGCGGGGACGGCGATGCCCTCGCGCGCGCTGTTCCTGGCCGTGTTCCCGTCGATCATGGTCCCCATGTTCATGGCTGCGGTCGATCAGACGATCGTCGCCACCGCGCTGCCCGCGATCGCCGGTGCGCTCGGCGACGTCGAGCGGATCTCCTGGATCGTGGTGTCCTACCTGGTCGCGACCACGATCGCCGCCCCGGTCTACGGCAAGCTCGGCGATACGCTGGGGCGCCGGGGCATGATGCTGGCGGCGTTGGCCGTTTTCATGCTGGCCTCGCTGCTGTGCGCGGTCTCCCCCACCATCCCCCTGCTGACCCTCGCCCGCGTGCTGCAAGGCTTTGGCGGCGGCGGCCTGATGACGCTGTCCCAGGCGCTGATCGGCGAGAGTGTGCCCCCCCGCGAGCGCGGCCGCTTCCAGGGATACCTCTCGGCGACCTTCGTGTGCGCCAGCACATTCGGACCGGTGGCGGGCGGCTACCTGACCCAGCATTTCGGCTGGCAGGCGGTGTTTCTCGTCAACCTCCCGGTCGGCTTCGTCGCCATGCTGCTGGCATTCCGGCTCCCGGCGCATCCCGGTCGAGGTGGCCGCGCCCAGTTCGACGTCTGGGGCCTTGTGTTCTTCTCGGCCTTCATCACTCCGGCGCTGCTCGCGCTGGAGAAGGCGCAGCGCTTCGATGCCCTCGCGCTGCCCTGGGTGGTCGGTCTCGCCGCGATCGCGGCCGTGGCGCTCGCCATGCTGCTGCGTCAGGAGCGGCGGGCACCGTCGCCGCTGCTGCCGCTGAACCTGCTGCGCCAGCCGGGCATCTGGCGGACCAACACCATGGCGGCCTTCGTCGCCGCCGTCGTGGTCTCCACGGTCAGCTTCCTGCCGATGTATTATGAGGTGGTGCGGGGAGCCTCGCCATCGGAGGCCGGGCTGCTGATGCTGCCGATGACGGCCGGCATTGGCTTCGGTTCGCTGTTCACCGGCCGGATGATTGCAAAGACCGGCCGGACCACGATCTTCCCATCATTCGGTTTGGTGGTGACGACGGTGGCGCTGCTCTGCCTCGCCATGCTTGCGCCCCACATCGCCACGTCGCAGCTGCCCTGGGCGTTCGCCGTCGTTTCCCTGAGCCTCGGGACCGGGATGCCGGTCGTGCAGATCACCGTCCAGTCGGTCGCCGGTCCGAAGTTGCTCGGCTCGGCCGCTGCCTCGGTGCAGTTTTCTCGCTCGGTCGGTGCCGCCTTCGGTACCGCGCTGGTCGGCGCGGCGCTGTTCGCGTTGCTCGCCGCGCGCGATCCCGAGACGGCCCACCGCTTCGCCGAACTGGTGGAGCAGGGGCCACGTGTGCTTGCCGCCTTGCCGGAGGTCCGGCGCGCGGTCGTGCAGGCCGAGATCGCCGACGCCTTCCGGGGAGCCTTTCTGACGATCGCCGCCTTCGCCGCGCTGGCGCTCGGGTTCGCCTGGTGGATACCGGTTCGCCGGATCTGACCGGGCGAAAAAGCTACTTCTGCGGATAGGTGAAGGTGAACTGCTCGGTGAAGGGCTGCCACCAGCCGGGCACGCCGGTCTCCTTGTCGACATGGTGCAGGAAGCCGTTGGTTTCCGGCGAGGCGTAGGTCATCGTCACCTTGTATTGCCCCGGCCCGTCCATCTTCACGTTATTGGCGTAGTGCGGTCCGTCCTTGGCCGTCATCGCCAGCATCTTGCCGGTCGCATTCCACCCGGTGCCGATCTTCTCCAGCTTGTAGGTGATCGTGAGATAGGGGATCCACGCGCCGTCGGCGAAACCGTAGACGTTGTCCGCAGTGGCGTGCACGTCGGTTTCGAGGTGGACCGTGTCCGGGCCCATCGCCATGCCGGCCGGCATCGGCGCCATCTCGACCCCGACGAGATAGCTCACCGCGATCTCCATGTCGTGCGCGTGGACCGGGCCGCCGATCGGGTATTCGCGCGCCCAGCTGGCGTGCGAGAGGCCGACCGCCAGGAGTGCCGCGCCGCCGGCGCGAACCGCGGTTTTCATGCCTTTGGTTCCTGTCTCGAGTTTCAGCGCGGGGCGAGAACGGACCTTCGGCGGAGCGAGGGCTGGCCGACCAGCTTCCCGGCGCCGATGATCGCGGCGAGCGTCACCACGTAGACCACCAGCTGCACGCCCATCGGACGGTCGGAGTAGCCGACCAGCGCATGCATGGCGCGGCCCACCAGGCTGCTCTGGTCCAGCAGCGCCGAGGTGTCCCAGAGCTGGTAGCCCCAGGCGGGGATGAGGTCCGCCCCGGCGAGGATCGCGGCGGCTTGTCCCGCCATCCCGGCCGCCAGCAAGGCGATCAGCCAGCTCGTGATCGAGAACAGCCGTTTGACCGGAATAGCCACCAGCCCGCGATACAAAAGCCACGAGATCAGCACGCCAGCCAGGGCGGCGAGCAGGCCACCTCCCAGCATTCCGACCGTCCCGTCTTGCGACGAGGCGGCGACGCCGTAGAGGAAGAGCACCACTTCCGAGCCCTCGCGCAGTACCGCTACGGCCACCACCACCGCCATGGCGAACAGCGACCGTTCGCCGGCCGTCACTTCCCGGCCCATCTGCTTCATCTGCCCGGCCAGCTCGCGCCCGTGGCTCGCCATCCAGACGGTGTGCCAGCCGAGCATCAGCGCCGCGATGCCAAGCACGCAGGCGTTGAACACCTCCTGGCCGTTGCCGAGCAGCGCGCTCGAGAGCGCGCCCGCGAAGGTCGCGAGCAGCGCCGACCCCAATAGTCCCGCCGCGATCCCGCCTGCTATCCACCGCAAGCGGCGTGGCACCCCTTGGGTCGCCGCCAGCACGATGCCGACGATCAGACCCGCCTCGATGACCTCGCGAAAGACGATGACGAAGCTTGCCAGCATGGTTCAGTTCTTGTCCGCAGCGACGGCGGTCACGGTGCCCGAGGCGGTGTCCGGGTGATAATCGTCGAAGAACTTGTAGCTGCCGGGATGCAGCGGCCCGGCGCGAACCGTGATCGTGCTGCCGGGGGCGACAATCTTCTCCACCTTCAGGTCGGAGCTCTCGAACTCGCTCGCCGTGTCATCCTGGTTGTGGACGACGATCTGGAACCGCTCGCCCGCCGGCACCTCGATGTGGTCCGGAGCGAAGCGATGCTCCTTCAACACCAGCGTCGCGGGATCCGCCGTGCCCGCCGCGTCTGCGGCATGGCCTCCCACGGCGAGGATGCCGGTCGCGAGGATCAGGCCGGGGGCGGCAAAGATCCACCATCTTGGCTGCACGGTTCTGCATCGCTGGCGCGTCATGGCGGCGATTGATACCGCGACTTGTTCGCATTATCAACCGGGATTGGGCGGGTGACCGCCTTGCGATTGAATTTGGTGGAGCAATGGACGGACACTCTCTGGCCTATCTGCGGATTCCCTTCGAGACGCTCATGGCGCTGGACAGCCGCACGCTGCATTTCCACATGCAGCCTTTCCACCATCTCATTCGCCTGGCGCACATCGTCTCGATGGCGGCCTTCTTTGGCGCGATCGGGCTATTGGATTTGCGGCTGCTCGGGTTCCGGTCGGCGGTTCCATTGCGGGCGTTTGCCGAGAACGTGCTGCCATGGCTCTATGCGACGTTCGGGGTCGCGTTCGCGACCGGGGTCGCGCTGTTCCTCTACGATCCCGTGCATGTCGGCTCCCACGCGTATTTCACCCCGAAGCTGATCCTGATCGCCTTGGGAGTGATGAACGCGTTGCTTTATCACCTGTACGCACTATCTCAAGGCGCTCGCCGCCGAGGGCGCCATGCCGGTCAGCGCGCGGGTGGCAGGTGGCATTTCCCTGTTTCTCTGGACCGCCGTGCTGGTCTGCGCTTGCCTCAACACCGAGGCTGCCCCGAAGGTCTATCTGCGGTAGTCGCCGGTCCGACCCGGGACGGAACGCCGACGCCGGCGATGGGTGATCGAGCGTCGCTCGCAGTCGTGAATGCGTCAGTTCAGCCGGCCATGGCAGTGCTTGAACTTCTTGCCTGACCCGCACGGGCATGGCGCGTTGCGGGGCGTGTTGCGCCAGGTCGCCGGGTCGTCAGGATCTACGACGGCACTCCGCCCGCCATGGGCAAGCACCTGCATCGGCGCCGGAGCCGCTGCCATTTCGAGTGCCCGCTCTGGCGCCCCCGCCATCGCGGGCTCCGGCTCGGGATGGCTCTCGAACATCATCTGCGGGCGGGCGACGAAGACCGGCTCGGGCGGCCGTTCAGGTTGCATCTCGACCCGCGAAAGCATGCTGGTGACGCGTTCCTTGAGCTCGTCCAGCATGGCGTTGAACAGCGCGAACGCCTCGCTCTTGTACTCGTTGAGCGGATCACGCTGGCCATAGGCGCGCAGCCCGATCCCTTGCCGCAGGTGGTCGAGCGCGTAGAGATGCTCCTTCCACACCGCGTCGAGCGTCTGCAGCAGCAGCGACTTTTCGATGAGCTGCATCAGCTCGGGTCCGAGGCTTTCCGCCTTGGCCGCCATCATCGCGTCCGCCGCCTGCTCGATCCGCTCGCGCAAGGTGGTCTCGTCGATCCCTTCCTCGCGGCCCCAATCCTGCACCGGCAGATCGAGATTGAGCGTGCGGCGCACATCCTCGGCCAGTTCCGCCAGCTCCCACTGCTCGACGAAAGCCTTTTCGGGCACCCGTCGCGCCACCATGGCGTGGATGATCTCGGCCCGCATCTCGGCGACCGTCTCGGAGACATCCGTCGCGCGCATGAACTCGCGCCGCTGCGCGTATACTTCGCGGCGCTGGTTGTTCATCACGTCGTCGTATTTCAGCACGTTCTTGCGGGTGTCGAAGTTGCGCGCCTCGACCTTCTTCTGCGCCTTCTCGAGCGCCTTGTTGATCCAGGGATGGACGATCGCCTCGCCTTCCTTGAGCCCGAGGCGCTGCAGCATTCCGCCCATCCGGTCGGAGCCGAAGATGCGCATCAGGTCGTCTTCCAGCGACAGGAAGAAGCGCGACTTGCCGGGATCGCCCTGGCGGCCGGAGCGGCCGCGCAGCTGGTTGTCGATGCGCCGGCTCTCGTGCCGCTCGGTGCCGATGACGAACAGCCCACCGGCCTCCTTCACCTTTTCATGGGCGCGTGCCACCTCGTCGCGGATCTCTGCTTCGCGCGCGGCGTGCAGGCTCGGGTCCTCGAGGCCGGCGAGCTCCGCCTTGACCCGCATCTCGACGTTGCCGCCAAGCTTGATGTCGGTGCCGCGGCCCGCCATGTTGGTCGCGATCGTCACCGCGCCGGGTGCCCCGGCTTGCGCGACGATCGTCGCCTCCTGCTCATGGAAGCGGGCATTCAGCACCGCGTGCGGCACCCGCTTGTGCTTGAGAAGGCGGCTGATTTCCTCGCTTTTCTCGATGCTGGTGGTGCCGACCAGCACCGGCTGGCCGCGCGTGCGGCTCTCGTCGATGAGCTTCGCCACCGCCTCGTATTTCTCTCCCGCCGTGCGGTACACCTCGTCGTCGCCGTCCTCGCGGGCGACGGCGACGTTGGTCGGGATCTCCATCACGTCGAGCTTGTAGATCTCGGCGAACTCGTCGGCCTCGGTCAGCGCCGTGCCGGTCATCCCGGCGAGTTTCGGATACAGTCGAAAGTAATTCTGGAAGGTGATCGAGGCGAGCGTCTGGTTTTCCGCCTGGACGGTGACGTGCTCCTTGGCCTCGAGCGCCTGGTGCAGTCCGTCCGAGTAGCGCCGTCCCTCCATCATGCGGCCGGTGAACTCGTCGATGATCACCACCTTGTCCTGCCGCACGATGTAGTCGACGTCGCGGGCGAACAGGGTGTGGGCGCGCAGACTCTGCTGCACGTGGTGCACCACCGAGACGTTGAAGATGTCGTAGAGGTTGCCCTCGGTGATGATGCCGGCCTCGCGGAGCATCTCTTCGACGCGCTCCGAGCCCGGCTCGGTCAGCGACACGGTGCGCTGCTTTTCGTCCTTGTCGTAGGTTTCGGTGTCCTTGACCAACTCGCGAACCACCGCATCGACCTGGCGGTACAGGTCGGACGAGTCTTCGGCCGGGCCGGAGATGATGAGCGGGGTGCGTGCCTCGTCGATCAGGATGCTGTCGACCTCGTCGACGATGGCGAATGAAAAGTCCCGCTGGGTCATGTCCTCCAGCCGGTACTTCATGTTGTCGCGCAGGTAGTCGAAGCCGAACTCGTTGTTGGTGCCGTAGGTGATGTCGGCGGCGTAGGCGGCGCGGCGCTGGGCGTCGTCGAGGCCGTGCACGATGACGCCGACCGACAGGCCGAGGAACCCGTAGATCTGCCCCATCCATTCGGCGTCGCGGCGCGCCAGGTAGTCGTTGACGGTGACGACATGGACGCCCTTGCCGGACAGCGCGTTCAGATAGACGGGCAGGGTGGCGACCAGCGTCTTGCCCTCGCCGGTCTTCATTTCCGCGATCTTGCCGTCGTGCAACACCATGCCGCCGATCAGCTGGACGTCGAAATGCCGCTGACCCAGCGTGCGCTTGCTGGCCTCGCGGACCACGGCGAAGGCTTCCGGCAGGATGTCGTCAAGGCTCGCCCCGCCGGCGAGCCGCTCGCGGAACTCGGTGGTCCGGGCCCGCAGCGCCTCGTCCGACAACGCCTCCAGAGCTGGCTCCAGCGCGTTGATCTGCGGCACGCGCCGCTGGTATGCCTTGAGCGAGCGGTCGTTGGCAGTGCCGAATAGGGTGCGGGCGATGCTGGCGAACATGCAGACCTTCTGGAACAGCCGAGCCGGTTGAACCCGCCGGTCGGGCACGCAGGATCAGACAGGCCGTTTGAGATAGGACTGGGGTGCTTCCCGGTCAATTACGAGGCAATGACGTCCCTCGGTTCGCCCCCGGCCCGTTCTTGTCCGGCGGGGATGCTTCGGCCATGATCCCTCCGGCTGAAAACAGGGGTTACTATGTCGATTGCTCCGGGCGCTGCCGCCCGTCTCACTCTCGTCCTTGCCGGATTCGCGCTCGCGGGCGTCACCGGCGCGCGCGCAAGCGCCAAACCCGCCGTCGTCCGGCACTCCGAACCCTGCCTCGCAGAAGTCCACCCCCACACCAGCCCAGAACCCGTCCGCCGCGCCCGGTGCCCCGTCTTCAGGTGCCCCTCTCGGGCGCCCCGTCGTCCGGCGCCAACGCCACGCCTCCGGCCGCAGCCAACGCCGCGCTCCCGGCCGATCCCGTCGTGGCCACGGTCAACGGGCAGGACATCCACTTGAGCGAGCTGAACCAGGCGGCGCAGACCCTGCCGCCCGAGTTGCGCAACATTCCGCCGCAGACCCTGTTCCCGATGCTGCTCGACCAGCAGATCGACCGCCGCGCCCTCGTGGTCGAGGCGCGCAAGGACGGGCTCGACAAGGACCCGGCGGTGCAGCGGCAGATGGCGATGGCGGAAGACGCCGCGCTGCAGAGCGCCGTGCTGTCCCGCCAGGTCGGCCCGACGGTGACCGATGCGGCGGTCCGGGCCCGCTACGACAAGGAGATGGCGGGCAAGACCGGTGAGGAGGAGGTTCACGCGCGCCACATCCTCGTTCCTACCGAGGACGAGGCGAAAAAGATCATCGGCGAGCTCAAGAAGGGCGGCGACTTCGCGGCGTTGGCCAAGCAGTACAGCAAAGACCCGGGTGCGGCTCAGGGGGGCGATCTCGGCTGGTTCAAGAAGGACGAGATGGTGCCGGCCTTCTCCGACGCCGCCTTCGCGCTGCAGCCCGGCCAGGTGTCCGACAAGCCGGTGAAGACCGAGTTCGGCTGGCACGTCATCAAGGTGGAAGGGAAGCGGCGGGCCGAGCCGCCGAGCTTCGAGCAGGCGCGTGATGGGCTGCGGCAGAAGATGATCCAGGAGGGCGTGCAGAAGGCGGTGCAGCAGGCGCGCGGCCTGGTCACGGTCCAGAAATTCAACATGGACGGTTCGCCGCAGCGTGCGACCGGGACGGACGGGCCCCCACCCGCGACGCCCAAACCCTAGCTTTAGCCTCGATCCGAAGGACGCCGACCATGGATATCCCGGTCTCGCCGCTCGCCGTGGCGCTTGCGGAGCTGCCGCCGCTGGCCGGGGTCCGGCTCGGCGCCGCGTCGGCCGGCATCCGCTACCAGGGCCGGACCGATCTCGTGATGGCGGAGTTCGCGCCGGGGACCACGGTCGCCGGGGTGTTCACCCGGAACCAATGCCCGGGCGCCCCGGTTGACTGGTGTCGGGCGGCGCTGCGGCGCGGCCGCGCCCGCGCGCTGGTCGTCAACGCCGGTAATGCCAACGTGTTTACCGGTCGCGCCGGCCGGCAGGCCTGTGCCGCCACCGCGGAAGCTGCCGCGGCCTTGGCCGACTGCAAGCCGCGCGAGGTATTCCTGGCCTCGACCGGGGTCATCGG
Source organism: uncultured Alphaproteobacteria bacterium (assembly GCA_963719345.1). GTDB lineage: Bacteria > Pseudomonadota > Alphaproteobacteria > Acetobacterales > Acetobacteraceae > CAVRCA01. The sequence continues at coordinate 442,625 of CAVRCA010000001.1, read as the reverse complement.
CGAGGTGCTGCCCCATGAGCGGATCCTTGCGACCCTGCCCGACCTGCATGCCGCGCTCGGAGAGGAACGGTGGGAGGACGCCGCGCGTGGCATCATGACCACCGACACGTTCCCCAAGGCGGCCACCCGCGTCGCCCGGATCGGCGAGGCCGAGGTGCGCATCACCGGCATCGCCAAGGGCAGCGGCATGATCGCCCCCGACATGGCGACCATGCTGGCCTTCGTGTTCACCGATGCAAAAATCCCGGCCGATCAACTCGACACCCTGCTGCGGCGCGGCGTGGACGCGAGCTTCAACTGCACCACGGTCGACAGCGACACCTCGACCTCGGATACGGTGCTGCTGTTCGCCACCGGGCAGGCCGATCATCCCCGCTTGCCGGCGCGTGACGGCAACAACGCGGCTGGCCGCCTGCTGCGCGATTTCGCGGCCAAGCTGAACGAGGTGCTGCTCGACCTGGCGCTGCAAGTCGTGCGCGACGGGGAGGGAGCGCAGAAGCTGGTGCGCATCGACGTGACCGGCGCCGTGTCGGCCAAGTCGGCCAAGCGCATCGCCATGGCGGTTGCCAACTCGCCGCTGGTCAAGACCGCCATCGCGGGAGAGGACGCCAACTGGGGCCGCATCGTGATGGCGGTGGGAAAGGCCGGCGAACCGGCCGACCGCGACCGGCTGGCGGTCGGCGTCGGCGGCGTCTGGATGGCGCGCGACGGGGCGGTCGTACCAGACTACGACGAAGCTCCGGTCGTCGAGCACGTGAAGGGCCGCGAGGTCGAAATCGCCGTCGATCTCGGCCTCGGGCGCGGCAGGGCGACCGCTTGGACCTGCGATCTGACGCACGGCTACATCGACATCAACGGCAGCTACCGAAGCTGAACAAAACAGGATTCTCGTTAACCCCCGCTTTACGCGTTCCTCGTTAGAAGGGATTTGCTCATCCGTTGAGTTCTCGATCTCTTCACGAGACGTTCCTGGTTGGGGTTTCCATGGCAGCTTTGGCCCACGCTCAGTCTCGCTCACGGCCGGCTTCGTTCGCGGAACGTGGCTGCGTGGTCCCGTTCGAGACTCCGGCGTTGTTCGCCGCGCGTGTCCGGGCCGAGCGGAACGAACTGGTCGTCCTCATGCCGAACTTCTCCGACAGTGGCTCGCTCTACGTGGTTCCCTGGAAGGATGTGCCGTCGGTCGTGCCGATGCGGGCGTTCGACTGCGCGCTGCACGAGGCGATCGGAGAGTCGGACGCGTGCAGCCCTTGGGCCGTGCGGGCCGCCGTGCGGCGGGTCGCGGCGAAGAGCGGTGAAGCGGCGCAGCTTCTCGTCGAGGCGGAGACCGAGCGCCGGCTCCTGACCGAGATCCAGACCGCTCTGCTGACCAACTTCGCGTCGCAAATGGCGGGCGATCTGGTGCGGGAGGGGGCCGCGGACTGCGTGGCCGGTCTGCTTCGTCGGACGGCGGCAACGGCGGGCACGACGGCCAATGAGCTGTTCCGCCGCACCGAGTGTCTTGCCCACGAGCTGCTCCCGCTGGGCCTGACCGCCGCTCCCGGCCCGCTGCGCCGGCTGCATCTGGAGCTGGCGGCGTTTGCCCGACACCTGCAGCGCCGGACCGACGCCGCGCCGGCCGAGACGCAGCAATACCTCTGCAAGATGATGCGGGCCGCGATCGAGACGCTGCAATCTTCCGCCGCGTCGCTGGCGGCGATCGACCGCTCGCTGGTCCGCGTGGCCGCCGCGCTCTGGGACTGGCGGGACGAGCAGCCGGGCATCCGCGCCACCATCCGCCGGCTGGCCTGGTTGCAGGATGGCTGGGAGCAGGTCCTCGATCGCTACGCCAAATATCTCGAAGCGCAGCAGCAGTTGGGAGTTCGCGAGTCGGAGCTGGCGCTGATCTCGGCCCTGACGCCGCTGGTTCCGGAGGATGTGCTGGCCCAGATGTGAGCGGCTTGCCGGCTGGTAAGCGGCTTGCACACTGGCCGGAAGCTGCGCACCTTCCTGGCGTCCTCGGCCGGACCCTCCCGTGTTATGTGCCTTCCGTGATGTGTGCATGAGCCCGCCTGTTGCCGATGCCCGCCCCCGTTCGGCCAAGAGCGGGCGCCGGCGTCGCTCGACGGTCGCGCAGGACCCGCGCATCGGGGCCAGGCTTCGCCCCGCTACGGACCGAGCGCTTGGTGCTGCGCCCCTTGGAGCTGGACGACGCCGAGGCGATGCACCGGCTGGTCAATGATTGGGAGGTGACACGGACACTCGCGGTGGTGCCGTTCCCCTATCCGCGCAGCTTGGCCGATGAGTGGATCGTCTCGACGCGGGAGCAGCTTGCGGCCGGGAGCGCCTACAATCTCGCGATCGCCGGGCGGGAGGGAGAGCAGGAGACCCTGGTCGGCGTGGTCGGCCTAAGGGTCGACGCACCTGCGCGTCGGGGCACGCTGGGCTACTGGGTGGGCCGGCGGTTCTGGGGCCATGGGGTCGCGACCGAGGCGGCCGGCCGACTGGCGCGCTGGGCCTTCGCCAATCTCGACATCGAGCGGATCGCGGCGGATGTCGCGACCGACAACGCGGCCTCGGCGGCAGTCTTGCGCAAAGTCGGGTTCAGGCAGACCGGCGAGGCCCGGAAGCCGTTTCTCGCGCGCGGCGGCGAGGTCGACGTGTTCGTGTTCGAAGCGGCTCGCGACGACTTGTTCGGTGTGCCGCAAGCAACGCCGGACTTGCCGGCGGAGCCGGCCGAAGCGGCGGCGGATGCAAAACCGCTGGTCCTCGTTGCCGCCTGCGCGCTGATCGACGCCGATGGCCGCGTGCTGCTGGCGCGCCGGCCGGAGGGCAAGGCCATGGCCGGCCTGTGGGAGTTTCCCGGCGGCAAGCTTGGGCCCGGCGAGACACCCGAGCACGCGCTCATCCGCGAGCTGCGGGAAGAACTCGGGATCGACGTGGCGACCGCGTGTCTCGCCCCGTTCGCCTTCGCCTCGCACGCCTATGAGCGGTTCCACCTGATGATGCCGCTCTACCTGTGCCGGCGCTGGCGCGGCAGGCCGCAGCCGCGCGAGGGGCAGACGCTCGCCTGGGTGCGCCCGGCCAAGCTCGCCGACTACCCGATGCCGCCGGCTGATGCGCCGCTTGTCCCGCTGCTGCGGGATTTCCTGTGACGGAGACCGCGATGCCCGCCAGCAACCCGACCGCCTGCGTGGTGGTGATCGGCAACGAGGTGCTGTCCGGCCGCACGCAGGACGCCAACATCCGGTTCCTGGCGGTCCGCTTGGGCGAGATCGGCATTCCGGTGCGCGAGGTGCGCATCATCCCGGACGTGCCGGCGACGATCATCACCGCCATCAACGAGGTGCGCGCGCGCTTCGATCACGTGTTCACCACCGGGGGCATCGGCCCGACGCATGACGACATCACCAGCGAGTGTGTCGCCGCCGCGTTCGGCGTGCCGTGGGAGCCCCACCCGGAAGCATGGGCACGCATGGCGGCGACCTACCGGCCCGGCGAGTTCAACGCCGCCCGGCAGCGCATGGCGACGATGCCGCGGGGCGCCAAGCTGATCAACAACGAGGTCTCGGTCGCCCCCGGCTTCACCATCGGCAACGTGCACGTGATGGCCGGAGTGCCGCGCATCATGCAGGTGATGTTCGAGTGGCTCGCCCCCTCGCTGCGAGGCGGGCCGCCGGTGATCTCGCGCGCGGTGCACGCGCTCGGGCTGCCCGAGGGCACCATCGCCGACGGGCTGGCGGCGATCCAGGCGCGCCACCCCGAACTCGACATCGGCAGCTACCCGTTCTACCAGCCCGGCGCCAACGGCGTCGCGATCGTCGCCAAGGGCATAGACCCGGCGCGCGCGGATGCAGCGATCGCCGAAGTCACCGCGTTGATCGCCAGCCTCGGCAAGGCGCCGATCGCCGGCGAGCCGGACGTCTGATGCCGTCTCACCCTCGCCGATCCATCAGGCGAGGGCGGCCGCTCAGCGATCGACGAAGCGCGCCAGCCGCACCGCCGTATGGCCGCGACTGGGGCGCAGACTCGGCATCACCAGCAAGCAGTCGTCGTGCGGCGTGCGCACCTCGGTTGCGCCGTCGAGCGCGATCAGCGTGTTGCCTCGCTTGACCACCTCGCCGCCATGGAACGACTGGGTGAAGGCGAAGCTGCCGGTGCTCGCCGTCACGGCCTGCGTCACCTCGGCAAAACGCGGGTTCCCCCGCGGCGCCGCGGGCGGCAGCACCGGCGTGTCGTCCACCAGGTCGAGGTGGCGCAGCAGACAGGCAAGGCTTGCCCGCGTGGTCTCGACGGTTGAGGGCAGCCAGTGCTGCCCGGCCTCGACCAGCACTGCGGCCCCGGTGCTGTCCGGATCGACGAAACGCCCATAGTCGATGATCCGCTTGCCGCTGGCGTGGCCGTGGTCGGCGACCACGAGGTCGGGCACGCCGATCCCGGCCGCCAGTCGTCGCCCCTTCTCTGAGCTGCCGCTGAGAATAAGCGGGTCGGATGGCCAGAGCATCGAGTGCAAGTCGAGCAGCACGTCCACCGTGTCGAGCAGCGGTCGGATCAAGCGGGCACGGTCGAGCTCGCAGGACCGGCGTGGCCCTTCCAGCGAGCTCACGTCCCAAAGCCGGTTGATGTCCTCGTCGATGAAGCGGGACAAGGTCGGCTGCCGGGCATCGAAGCGGCTGAACGCCGCCAGATTGACGAAGCCGAACGTCAGCTGTCCGCGAGCTGGCCGGAGCTTGGCCCGCAACAGCCCGTCGAGCACGACCGCTCCGGCGATCTCGTTGCCGTGTGTCAGGGCCAGCACCGCGACATGCGGACCCGGCGCCTCTCCCGTGAATGTGGTAAATCCCGGAATGCCGGTGTTGCCGTTCACCCAAGGCGTGAGATCAGGGGCGCTGACCCGCACCTCGAACTGCGGCAAAGGAAGCTGACTGGTCGGTAATCCCGTCACGGCGTTGTCCCTGAGGTGCCGCGTGTCCACGAATGATCGGCCCGCCGTCGGCACCTGTCGCGCGATCGCCTCGGCTCCGACGCCACCCCCCGCCGCAGCGTGCCAGTTTATACGGCCGCGCCCAACCGGCAACCATACGTGGTGGTCTGCCGCGGAGCCTCAGGGCAAAGATGGGCGCGCGGAGCAACAGTGCATCGGACCCGCTCGCCTTCGTGCGACTTTCATCGGAGGCCGAACCGGCGCGGAGCCTGGCGGCGAGGCGCTTGACCGTGGGCCGCAGCCGCGACCACACTCCGCCGAACGCCGCGTCCTGCCGGGCTTGCTCCGGCTGGCACGCCGGCGCACGGCTGACGGCAGAATGGGAGGGACGATGCCTCAGGTATCCCTGACGGTGAACGGAAAGCAACACACGGTCGAGGTCGAAGGCCGCACCTTGCTGGTCGAGCTGCTGCGCGAGAAGCTGGGGCTGACGGGCACGCATGTCGGGTGCGACACCAGCCAGTGCGGCGCCTGCGTCGTGCATATCGACGGCAAATCGATCAAGTCCTGCACCATCCTGGCGCTGCAGGTGGACGGCGGCGACGTGACCACGATCGAGGGGCTGGCGGCGGCCGACGGCACCTTGCACCCGATGCAGGAGATGTTCCGCGAGCACCATGCGCTGCAGTGCGGGTTCTGCACGCCGGGCATGGTGATGAGCGCCATCGATCTGGTGCAGATGCACCCCGACGGGCTCACCGAAGCGGAGATCCGCGAGGGTCTGGAGGGCAACCTCTGTCGCTGCACCGGCTACCACAATATCGTCAAGGCAGTGGCAGCGGCGTGGCCGCTGATGCACGGCGAGCAGAAGGCCGCGGCTGAGTAGGCTGGCATCAAGCCATGACCTGAACAAAGGGCTTCGGGGAAGGTAGCGCATGGGTTTCGAGGGCATCGGCGCGTCGGTCAGGCGGACGGAGGACGTGCGGTTCCTCAGCGGGCGCGGTCACTACGTCGACGACATCAATCGGCCCGGCCAGCTGCACGCCTTCATCAAACGCTCCGACCGCCCGCATGCGCGGTTCACCAACGTCGACACGGAGGCCGCCAGAGCGGCGCCCGGCGTGGTCGCGGTGTTCACCGGCGCGGATATGCAGGCCGACAATGTCGGCGGCATCCCCTGCGGCTGGCAGATCCACAACAAGGACGGGGCGGCGATGGCGGAGCCGGCGCACCCGGTGCTCGCGGTCGGCAAGGTACGCCATGTCGGCGATCCCGTCGCGGTGGTGATCGCGGAGACCCGCCAGCAGGCGAAGGATGCCGCCGAGGCGATCGCGATCGACTACGAGGACCTGCCGGCGGTTGCTGGCGTCACCGACGCCGTCAAGCCAGGGGCGGCGCTGGTGCATGACGATGTGCCCGCCAATCAATGCTACGACTGGCACATCGGCGACAAGGCGGTTACCGACGCGGCCTTCGCAGGGGCCGCCCGCGTGGTCAAGCTCGATCTCGTCAACAACCGCCTGATCCCGAACGCCATGGAGCCGCGCGCGGCGGTGGGCGATTTCGACCCGTCGAGCGGCGAGTTCACGCTCTACACCACAAGCCAGAATCCGCACGTCATCCGGTTGCTGATGGGCGCCTTCGTGCTGCACATCCCCGAGCACAAGCTGCGCGTGGTGGCGCCCGACGTCGGCGGCGGCTTCGGCTCGAAGATCTTTCATTATGCCGAGGAGGCGATCGTCACCTGGGCGGCAGGCCGCGTGAAGCGGCCGGTGAAATGGACCGCCGAGCGCAACGAGAGTTTCATCTCCGACGCGCACGGACGCGATCATGTCAGCACCGCCGAGATGGCGCTCGACGCCGAGGGCAATTTTCTCGGTCTGCGCGTGCAGACTCTTTGCCAACATGGGCGCCTATCTCTCCACCTTCGCGCCCAGCGTGCCGACGTATCTGTACGCGACCCTCCTCGCCGGCACCTACAAGACGCCGGCGATCTACGCCGAGGTGAAAGCGGTGTTCACCAACACGGTGCCGGTGGACGCCTACCGCGGCGCCGGGCGGCCGGAAGCGACCTTCCTGCTCGAGCGGCTGGTCGACGTGATCGCGCACGATACCGGCCATGACCGCGTCGCGCTGCGCCGCCGCAATTTCATTCCGGAAGACGCGTTTCCGTATCAGACCCCGGTCGCGCTGCAATATGACACCGGCGACTATGTCTCCACGCTGGACGCTGCGCAGAAGGCGGCCGACGTCGCGGGCTTCGAGGCGCGCCGCAATGCCGCCAAGGCGCAGGGCAAGCTGCGCGGGCTCGGCTATCTCGACCTATGTCGAGGCGTGCGGCATCGCGCCGTCGGCGGTGGTGGGTTCGCTCGGCGCACGCGCCGGACTGTATGAGGTTGCCAACGTCCGCGTTCACCCGACCGGCAGCGTGACGGTGTTCACCGGGACGCATAGTCACGGCCAGGGGCACGAGACGACGTTGGCGCAGCTTGTCGTCGAGCAACTCGGCATCCCGTTGTCGCAGGTCGAGGTCGTCCACGGCGACACCGCAAAGATCCCGTTCGGCATGGGCACCTATGGCAGTCGCAGCCTCGCGGTCGGCGGCTCGGCGATGGTCAAGGCGATGGACAAGGTCATCGCAAAGGGGAAAAAGATCGCCGCCCATCTGATGGAGGCGTCGCCCGACGACATCGAGTTCAAGGACGGCAAGTTCACCGTCGTCGGGACCGACCGCTCGAAGGCGCTGGCCGAGGTGTCGCTTGCCGCCTACGTGCCGCACAACTACCCGATCGAGGAGCTGGAGCCCGGGCTCGACGAGACCGCGTTCTATGATCCGAAGAATTTCACCTTCCCGGGTGGCTGCCACATCTGCGAGGTGGAGATCGACGCCGACACCGGTGTCACCAAGGTCGTGAACTTCGTCGCGGTGGACGACGTGGGCCGGGTGGTCAACCCGATGATCGTCGAGGGTCAGGTGCAGGGCGGCGTGGCGCAGGGTATCGGCCAGGCGCTGTACGAGGCTGCGGTGTACGACGCGGACGGCCACTGCTGTCGGGCTCGATGATGGACTACATCGTGCCGCACGCCGACCAGGTGCCCAACATCCAGGTGGGCAGCGAGACCACGCTCTGCACGCACAACCCCCTGGGGTGAAGGGCTGCGGCGAGGTCGGGGCGATCGGCAGCCCGCCGGCGGTGATCAACGCGGTGGTGGATGCGCTGCGCGATTTCGGCGTGCGCCATCTCGACATGCCGGCGAGCCCGCAAAAGGTCTGGTCGATCATTCAAGGCGGCATCCAGGGCGGCGGGCAGGCGCCACCCCGGATAGCGGCCGAGTAGGGCAGAGGAACAGGCGATGTACGATTTCCAGTATTCGAAGCCCGGCAGCGTCGCGGATGCCGTCAATGCCCTGAAGGGCGACGTCGAGGCCAAGGCGCTCGCCGGCGGCATGACCTTCATCCCGGTGCTCAAGCAGCGGCTCAACAAGCCATCGGCCGTCGTCGATCTGGCGAAGGTCGGCTTGTCCGGCATCACCACGTCGGGCAACACGATCACGATCGGCGCGATGACGACGCATGTGACGATTGCGACCAACCCTGACATCGTGGCCAGGATCCCCGGGCTGTCGGAAATGGCGTCGTGGATCGGCGACATCCAGGTGCGCCACCGCGGCACCATGGGCGGATCGCTCGCCAACAACGACCCCTCCGCGTGCTACCCGTCCGCGGTGCTGGCTGCGACGCGACCGTCAAGACCGACCGGCGCTCGATCAAGGCGGACGATTTCTTCCAGGGCATGTTCACGACGGCGCTGGAGCCCGACGAACTCATCACCGCGATCGAGTTTCCGGTGCCGGAAAAGTCGGCCTACGAGAAGTTCCGCAACCCGGCGTCCCGCTACGCCATCGTCGGAGTGTTCGTGGCCAAAGGACCGGCGGGCGTGCGGCTCGCGGTCACCGGCGCCGGACAGGGCGGCGTGTTCCGCCAGACCGAGATGGAGACGGCGTTGGCCGCGAACTTTTCGCCCGATGCGATCGCCAGCATCAAGATTTCGCCCGACGGGTTGAACAGCGACATCCATGCTAGTGCCGAGTACCGCGCGCACCTCATCGGCGTGATGGCCAAGCGCGCCGTCGCCAAGGCAGCTTCCCGGTAAAACCCTCACGCAACCCTCTCTCCAGAAGGAGAGGGTCGGGGTGAGGGGCGCTCACTGATGCACGTCGTCGTCATCGGTGCCGGCATCGTCGGCGCCGCCGCCGCTATCGAACTTCTGCGCGACGGGCACCGGGTGACGGTGCTCGAACCCGGCGAACCTGGCGGCGAGCAGGCGGCGAGCTACGGCAACGGAGCGTGGCTCAGCACCGCGTCCGTGGTGCCGGTCTCGATGCCGGGTTTGTGGAAGAAAGTGCCGGGCTATCTGCGCGATCCGCTTGGGCCGCTCGCCATCCGTGCTGCCTACCTGCCCCGGCTGCTGCCTTGGCTGGTGCGCTTCGTCCGCGCTGGCTCGACGATGGACAAGGTGGCGGCGACGGCACGCGCGCTGCGGCCGCTGATCGCCGACGCGCCGCAACGGCACCAGCGGCTGGCCGACGAGGCCGGCGTCGGCGAGCTGATTGAGCGCCGGGGTCTGCTCTATGTCTTTCCGGCGCGCGCCGACTTCGAGGCCGAGGGGCCGGCCTGGCGGCTGCGTGCCGATAATGGAGTGACCTGGACCGAGCTTGACGAAAACGAGCTGCGACAACGCGAACCGGCACTCGACCGGCGCTACACGTTCGGCCTGATCGTCGAAGACGGCGGCCACTGCACGGATCCGGGCGGCTATGTCGCGGCGCTGGTCGAGTATGCGCGGACCCAGGGCGCCGTCGTCCGGCGCGAACGCGCAACCGGGTTTCGCATCGAAGACAAGCGCCTCGTCGCGATCGGCACGGACGGCGGCGACATCGGCTGCGACAAGGCGGTGATCTGCGCCGGCGCGTGGTCCGGGAAACTGGCAGCGGCGGCCGGTGACCGGGTGTTCCTGGAGACCGAGCGTGGCTATCACGTGACCATCCCCGACCCCGGCACCGGGCCGCGCCACCCGATCATGCCAAGCGACACGCACACGGCGACCACGATGACGCGCGGCGGCCTGCGCATCGCCGGCCAGGTGGAGCTTGCCGGTCTGGACGCCGCGCCGAACTGGCAGCGGGCGGCGATCCTGCGCGACTACGCTCTCCGCGCCTGGCCCGGGCTGCCCGCGACCTGCCGCCCGACCGGGTGAAATACTGGATGGGACACCGGCCTTCGACACCCGACGGATTGCCCTGCATCGGTGTTGCGTCGGAGAGCGACGACATCGTCCACGCGTACGGGCACGGCCATATCGGGCTCGCTTCCGGCGCGATGACCGGGCGGCTCGCCGCCGATCTGATCGACGGCAGGGAGACCACGATCGACGTGGGACCGTACTCTCCGCAGCGGTTCCGGCGCAAAGGCTAGACGAACACCCGTGGCCGAAGTCCGGCGTGGAACCAGCTGATCATCGAGTAGATGTCGAACACCGGCAGGCCCAGCGCGCTCGCGCAGCGCGGCGGCGCATAGGGCGGCATGTTGGTGCATTCCAGCACGATCGCGCCGACATCCGGATGGCGCGCGACCAGGCGCGCGCCCGGCCTCGAGAATGTCCTGCGGCGGCAAGTGCCACGTCCAGGTCTTCCTTCTCCGCTCGGATCAGCACGCGGAAGAACTCGCGCCCGTCCTCGGTCCCTGCCGACCGGCGTGTCGCGCGGCACGCCGGCCGCGTCGAGATGGCGCGGGCTCAACGCGGCCCGCCGAGACCGTCACCATCCCGACCCGCTTGCCGGGCGGCAGCGTCGCCTGCACCCAGGGCACCTGCATCAGCGCGCTGGTCGCGACCGGCACGCCGGACATGCGCGGCCAGCTCCCGCTGGAACAAGGACAGAAAGCCGCAGTTGGTGGTGATCGCCTCGGCGCCTGCGCCGACGAGTTCCGCCGCGGCGGCGAGGAAGTCGTCGAGCAGCCCGGCGGCCGCCCTGAGCACCACGCGCTCGGGGCTTGCGCCCCGCACGACGCGGTAGAGCACCGGAAACGGCCAGGTGCCGGCATTGCCCATGTCGCCCGGGATGCGCGGAAACCGCGCCTCCAGCATGAGGATGCCGAGCGGCGCGCCATAGATCGCCTTGCCGCCGGTTGCGATGGCCATGCGGGGAGCGCTCCTTGCATTGCGTGGGCTGCCGTGCCGGGCGAAAATGCCCGTCTTGATGAACAAGGGAAACGTTCCATGCCCGAGCGGCCTTACACGCTGTCGGACCTTCGATCCTGACGCAATGGGATACGCCGACGATCTGCAACGCGCCTGGAACTGGTCGTGCCGGAACGTCGCGCGATCGGCTTCACGGTCGAGCCGATGGTCGCGGCCGATCCCAAGGCGCCGCCGATCGTCGGGCTTGCGCGCGTCGGCATGATCCGCGCGAAGGAGACGCCGCGCGGCAAATGAGCAAGCGCGAGGACTGGTATGACTATGTCGGGCGAGTCCGACCTGCCGACGGTCGTGGTGCTGCAGGATCTCGACGACCGGCCCGGCTACGGCGCGTTCTGGGGCGAGGTGAACTCGACCGTCCACAAGGCGCTCGGGGCGCTCGGCTGCGTCACCAATGGGTCGTTTCGCGATCTCGGCATGTGGGCGCAAGGTTTTCAGATGATCGGCGGACGGGTCGGGCCGAGCCACGCCCACGTGCACATGGTGGATTTCGGCAAGCCGGTGAACGTGTTCGGGATGCTGGTCGCGCACGATGACGTGGTCCACGCCGACTATCACGGCGCGGTCGTGATCCCGGCCGAAGCGGTGACGAAGCTGCCGGCGGCGGTCGACCTGATCGCGCGACGCGAGAAAGTAATTCTCGAGGTGTGCCTGGACAAGGAGTTCACGCCAGCGAAGCTGCGTGAGGCGCTGAAGCGTTCGGGCGAAATCCACTAGGAGGCGCGAGATGGCCGTCTTCAACGTCGCATCACCGCGCCTGATGCTGGTTGGCGGCGGCACCGTGCGCCAGCTGCCGGACGTGCTTGCAAAGTTCGGCCTGACACGGCCGCTGATCGTGACCGATCCGTTCATGGTGTCGTCGGGGATGGTCCGCCGCTGCCTCGATCCGCTCGAGGGCGCAGGGATTGTCTCGGCCGTTTTCAGCGACACCGTGAGTGACCCGACCGACACGGTGATCGAGGCCGGAGTGGCGGCCTCGGACGGCGACCGGTTCGATTGCCTGATCGGCTTCGGCGGCGGTTCGCCGATCGACACCGCCAAGGCGATCGCGATTCTTGCGGCAGGCGGCGGCAAGATGCGCGACTACAAGGCGCCGGCGCAGGCCGATCATGCGGCGCTGCCGGTCATCGCCGTGCCGACCACGGCCGGCACCGGCAGCGAATGCACGCGTTTCACGGTCATCACCGACGTTGAGCGTGACGAAAAAATGCTGATCACCGGCCTGGGCGCACTGCCGCTGGCGGCGATCGTCGATTACGAACTGACTTTTTCAGTGCCGGCGCGTACCACCGCCGACACCGGCATCGACAGCTTTACCCATGCGCTCGAGGCCTATGTCTCGCGTCGGGCAAACCCGTTTTCCGATACGCTTGCGGTGGCGGCGATGGAGCTGATCGGCCGGCACTTGCGCACCGCGTATCACGATCCGCGCAACATCGCGGGACGCGAGGGGATGATGCTGGGGGCGACCACGGCCGGGCTCGCGTTCTCCAACAGCTCGGTCGCACTGGTGCACGGGATGTCGAGGCCGATCGGGGCGCATTTCCACGTGCCGCATGGCCTGTCGAACGCGATGCTGCTGCCGGCGGTCACCCGCTTCAGCGTGCCCGGCGCCGAGCCGCGCTACGCGGAGGCGTCCCGGCGCACCGGCTTCGCAGCACCCGACGATCCGGATGCCGTCGCCGCGGGCAAGCTGGTGACCGGACTGGCGGACCTCAATGCCGAGCTTGCGGTGCCGACGCCCGCCGCCTACGGCATCGACGAAGCGGCGTGGCACGGGAAGCTGGAGCTGATGGCCGAGCAGGCGCTGGCTTCGGGCAGCCCGGCCAACAACCCCCGCGTGCCCGACAAGGACGAGATCGTCGGGCTCTATCGCGAAGTCTGGTCGGGGCTGCCGGGCAACAGGTGAGCGGAGGGCGTGCGCCGTTCCGCCCAGGCGTGCAGCCACAAAGGCAGCGTCTTCGCGGGCAGTGGCCGCGATACCAGGAACCCTTGCACGCACTCGACGCCGAGCTCGAGCAAGCCGTGCCAGGTCTCGTCATCCTCGACGCCTTCGGCAATCGTAAGTTGGCCGTTGACTCGGGCCGCTTCCACCGTCCTGGCGATGAACGTCTGCTTATCGGCCTCGTGCAGGTCGCGGATCACGCCGATGTCGAACTTGAGCACGGTGAACGGCATGTGGACGAGCGCGGCCTGGTAGGCGAGAGCTGGACTGAGGTCGTCGACGGCAATCCCGTATCCGGCCGAGCGCAGGCGCTCGATGGCCCGCCCCAAGGCTACGAAATCCTCGACGGGGCGTGTTTCCACCAGTTCTATGACGATCTGCTCGGCTCTGAGGCCGGTTTGTTCACGGCGCTCGTCCAGCCATTCGGCAAGATCCGGCAGCAGGATACTCTGCAACGGGAAGTTCAAGGCTACGCTGAGCCCGAGATCGTGCAGGTGCGGTCCGGCCAACTCGGTCAGCGCGCGAGAGGTGACGGTTCCGGTGAGCTGGGCCGCCAGTCCGGCGTGCTCAGCCTGGGGCACGAACCGCTCGGGCGGCAACGTGCCATGCCTCGGGTGATTGAGACGCGCCAACGCCTCCAAGCCGAAGCACCGGCCGTCCCGCATCCGCACCATCGGCTGATAACGAAGCTCGATCATCGGCCCGGCGACCGCCTCCCGCAACTCATCAGCGCTGAGAATGACCGGTGCGATAAGGCCGTCGGCGAGAGGTTGCGCAAGCGCTGTCCCGAGAGCCAGCGGACTCGCACGTGCCACCACCGGAACGCCGGGCGGCAGCAGGTTGGGAGCGCCCAGGATGAGCAACCGCGTATCAGAGCCGGCTTCTCCGCTCGTCAGGCAGTGCAATTCGACGATCAGATCGTCGGGGCAATTCGACTGGACTAGAACGTGTGAATAGGGAGTACGCGCATTCATCAAACGAGAAACGGCTTCACGGCTGCAACCGACCGTGTCCACGACGCTTCCGACCAGTCCCGCCGCGGCACTATGCGCGGCCTTGATCCAATTTCGGCTTTCGCCCACCAGGAGCACGTTGGGGGGAGTGCACATTAAGTCCAAATACCTATAATGTTGGAGTCGATTCCAGAAAGTTGGTCAGCATATAGGGAACCGAGCCGAACATCGCGAGTTTGTTCGACCGGCCTCATCAACTTTAACTTATGGTTGCTGCTAGCCGGCCCCGACAGGTAGCCAAGCGGCTGAACGCCAGAGGCCGGTGAGGCTGGTCCGTTCGCTCTCGGCAATTGCGCTCCATGCCGGACCGGCCAGCCACTCCACGAGAAAGCCGCTGGAATTGGCTTCCGCTGCGAACTCGGGGTCGGCCACCACGTCCCGCATTGCGGCGTCAAGTTGCAGGACGTAGCCCAGGGGCAACCTTGCCGGCCCTGCCAAGCCGCGCCGGATTGCCGACGCTCCTGGCAGGGCGGGGTCGTGCCGCAGCGGCAGATCCGGGAACGTGTCGATCTGGCCGCTCGGGGCGGCAACCAGGCCGGCGAGCCGACCCTCTCGCAGACCGGGGAGAGCGTCCGCCAGACCAAGCGCCGCCGCCGCGGCATTGCCGGCCAGCACGGCTTGTCGCGCTGCCGCGGCGGAGGGAAAGGTGATGATGGCCAGCTTCGCGCCAGCCGTCGCTTGCAGTTGAAGCACGGCCAGATGCGGCGGGCTGCCGGCGGGCGGCGTGGCAAGCGGCATGGCTTGGCGTTCGGTGCCCGAGCGCTGGATCAGCTCCTGCGTCGATCCGATCGGAAGGGCAGGGCGAAAGACGTATGTCACAGGCTCCAGTTGCACCGCCCCGAGCAGCCGCAGCCGCTCGAGCAACGTGCCGTCGGCCCGGTCGACGCTGCGGGCCGAAAGGGATGGGGTGGCGACCCAACCAAGCACTTGGCCATCGGCAGGCGCGGCGGCGATGGAGCGGTACGCCGTCGCTCCAGCCTCGCCGGGCACGTTCCGGATCTGGATGACGACGCCCGGCAGGTGGCGCTCCAGGAACGGAGCGAAGCCGCGGGCCACCTGATCAGAGTTCGAGCCCGCTGGTGCTCCCACGACGAGGACCACGTTCCGCGCCGCCCCCGCGGCGCGTCCCGGACCGAGTGCCGGGAAGCCGAGCGTCGCGACGCCCGTGAGGAGCGCGCGCCGCCTGATCACGACCGGGCGATCACGAGGGCGGCGGCGTCACGAACCGGCCGTCGTGCGCGCTCTCGCCCGGGTCGGGGTGGCGGGGGTGTTGTCCCGCCGCAGCCGGTTTTCTCCCAAAAACAGAAGAATGGGCGCGGCAATGAAGATCGAGGACGATGTGCCGACCACGATGCCGAACAGCATGGTCCAGGCAAAGCCGGAGATCGAGGCGCCGCCAAACAGCGCCAGCGGCAAGGCGGCAAGGAACACCGTGCTGGAGGTGCCGAGGGTGCGGTTGAGCGTCTCATTGATCGACAGGTCGATCAGCTCGCGCAGCGGCATCGACTTGTATTTGCGCAGGTTCTCGCGCACCCGGTCGTAGACCACGACCTTGTCGTTGGTGGAGTAGCCGATCACCGTGAGGATCGCCGCGACCATCACCAGGTCGAACTCGATCCCGGTGAGGGCAAGGAAGCCGACCGCCTTGGTCACGTCGAGGATCAGGGTGACGACGGCACCCACCGCGAACTGCCACTCGAAGCGAAACCAGATGTAGACGAGGATCATCAGCAGGCTGATCCCGAGCGCCAGCAGGCCGTTGCGGAACAACTCGGCCGAGACGCTGGCGCCGACCGCGTCGGTGCGCAGGATGCGGGTGCCCGGGGTGGCTTGTTCGAGCGCTGCGCGGACCCGATTGACTTCCTGCTGGGTCGCCGCCTCGTTCGGCGCGGTGGGCAACCGGATCAGCACCTGGTCATCGGCGCCGAAGCGTTGCACCCCCTGCTCGCCGACATGCTCGCCGGCGATGGCCGTGCGGATCTTGCCGAAATCGGCCGGTCCGGGCGTGCGCACCTCCATCACGATCCCGCCGGAGAAATCGATCCCGAGATTGAGGCCCGGGTAGAAGAAAAGGAGCACGGAGGCGGTGGAGAGCACGGCCGAGACCAGCAGGCCCATGATCCGCCCGCGCATGAAGCGGATACGGGTGCCGTCGGGGACCAAGCGGAACAGGGGGCGGGTGAACATGCATGTCAGACCGGCAACGCTTGTGGCCGCACCGAAACGTACCACCGCGAAATCAGCAATCGGGTCAAAAGCCAGGCAGTGAACATGGTGGTGGCGATACCCACGGTGATGGTGACGGCGAAACCCCGCACCGGGCCGCTGCCGAACACGAACAGCATGACGTGCGCGAGGAACGCGGTCGTATTGGTGTCGAAGATGGTCGAGTAGGCCCGCTTGAACCCGGTTTCCAGTGCGGCGAGCGGCGGGCGGCCCCGCTGTGTTTCTTCGCGGATGCGTTCGTTGATCAGGATGTTCGCATCCACCGCCATGCCAAGGGTCAGCAGGATTCCGGCCATGCCGGGCAGCGTCAGCGTCGCCTCCAGCAGCGACAGCACGGCCATCATGAGCAGCAGGTTGACGACCAGGGCAAGATTGGCGAACCAGCCGAACAGTCCGTAGAACGTCCCCATGTAGCCGATGACCAGCAGGAAGCCGACGGCAAGGGAGAACGCGCCGGCGCGGATCGAATCGGCACCGAGCTCCGGTCCGACGCTGCGCTCCTCGACTACGGTCAGCGGCGCCGGCAGTGCTCCGGCGCGCAGCAGGACGGCCAGATCATTGGCCGATTGTGCGTTGAAGCTGCCGCTGATCTGGCCGCGGCCGCCGGTGATGGGTTCGCGGATCACCGGCGCGCTGATCACCTGGTTGTCGAGCACGATCGCGAAGCGGCGGTTGACGTTGGCGCGCGTGACGTCGGCGAAGCGACGCGCGCCCACCGAGTTGAAGGTGAAGTTCACCACCCATTCGCCGTTCTGCGGGTTGGTACCGGCCCGCGCGTCGGTAAGATCGCCGCCGTCCACGTCCACACGCCGGCGCACCGCGATCTTCTGAGTGGGCTGGTTCTGCATCGGCAGGATCTCGTCCCCGGCCGGCGGCGGCCCCGTCGCCGGTGCCGCGTCGTCGACGAGCTGGAAGGTCATGTGTGCGGTCTTGCCCAACAACTCCTTGATCCGGTTCGGGTCCTCGATGCCGGGGAGCTGGACGACGATCCGATCCGTCCCCTGGCGGGTGATCTGGGGATCGGCGACCCCGGTCTCGTCCACCCGGCGGCGCACGATCTCGATCGACTGCTGCACGGCGGCGGTCGCCCGTTCGGCCAGCCCGACCGGCGACAGGGTGAGGGTGATCTCGCCGTCCGGGTTCGAGGCGAGATCGACGTCCGCGCGGGTGCCGGCCGTCTCGGCTGCCGCCAGCGGGCGAAGCACCGCCAGCGCTTCTTCCAGCCGGGACGGCTCCCGCAACCGAATGATCACGCGGTTCTGCTCGGGCTGGGCGGCCAGCGTCTGGTAGAAGATGCCGCCGGGACGCAGGGCTTGGCGGACTGCGTCGACCATTCCCTCGAGACGTTCCTTGACGACGGCCCGCATATCGACCTCGAGCAGCAGGTAGCTGCCGCCCCGCAGGTCAAGGCCGAGATGAATTGTCCGCCATGGCAGCCAGCCGACCGGGGCCGGCGCGAGATTGGGAAGGCACAAGAGGGCCCCAAACAGGCAGGCACCCAGGACCAGGGCGACCTTGAGCCGACTGAAATACATCATTGGCCAAGCACAATCCTATAGGCAGACAGCTCCCGGCGGCCCGGCGCCAGGTGCGCCGCTAGGGCCGGCTTCGGCCAGCCGGTCGGCGCGGAGAATGGCGATGCCTCTTACGGGACGCAACCCTCGGGCCATGTAGAGGGAAGCGCTGGCTGTCGATAACGTGGATGGGCGGGAAGGAGACTGCGTGATGGCGCAGCGACGGTTTCGCGTCGGGCTGGCCGGTGCGGGGCATTTTGGCCGTTATCACGCCCTCAAGGTGGCAGCATCGCCGCGCGCCGAGCTGACCGGCGTCTACGACCCGGACGCGGCGCGCGCCAAGGCGGTCGGTTGGGAGGCTGGGGTGCCCGCCATCGGTTTGCAGGATCTCCTGGACAGCTCCGAGGCCCTCGTGGTGGCCGCGCCGGCGGAGACCCACCACAAGCTTGCCGCAACCGCATTGCGGGCCGGCCGGCATGTTCTGGTGGAAAAGCCGATCGCCGCGACGCTGGCGCAGGCGGACGAACTCGGCGGCGTTGGCCGCAGCGCGCGGGCTGGTGTTGCAGGTCGGTCATGTCGAGCGGTTTTCGGCGGCGCACGGCATGGTCGCGCGGCGGATGGACCGGCCGCTCTACATCGAGGCGACGCGGATCGCGCCGTTCAAGCAACGCGGCACCGATGTGTCGGTGATCCTCGACCTCATGATCCACGACCTTGACCTCATCCTTTCGCTCGTCGACAGCCCGATCGAGAGCGTCGATGCGGTCGGGGCCGCGGTGGCCAGCGTGCATGAGGACATTGCCAACGCGCGGGTGCGCTTCGCCAATGGCTGCGTCGCCACGATCACCGCCAGCCGGGTCTCGTTCCGCACCGAGCGGCGCATGCGCATCTTCACCTCCGAGGGCTATCTGGCGCTGGATTTTGCGACACGCCGGCTCACCCTGATCGGCCGTGGCCAAGGCAAGCCGGTACCCGGGATCGCGGCGTTCGGCATGCAGGAGCTGTCCTGGGAAGACAAGGACGCGCTCGAGGCCGAGCACGCCGCGTTCGTCGCCTCATGCCTCGACGGCGCTCCGGTGCTCGTCGACGCCGCCGCCGGCCGACGTGCCCTGGCGGCCGCCCTGGCGGTCACCGAGTTGATGGAAGAAAGCCGGCGGCGGGCGGTCGCGTCAGGGCTGATCCGTCCGGGTTAAGGGCAAGGCCTGCGGTCGCCAGCACCGCTTCCGCCGCAGCCTGCGAAGGGGTGCCGGCAGGGGTTCGGAGCATGGCCAGCACGGCACGGGCGTCGGCCCGCTGGATGGCACCGGCAGCAGGGTCGGCAAGCAGCGGCCGGAGCGCGGTGGCCAGCTTATCCGGCGTGCAATCCTGCTGGATCAGTTCGGGCACCGCGGGATGCGAGGACAACAGGTTGAGCAGCGAGGCGTGCCGAACCTTTATCAGCTGCCGGACCAGCGCGGCGGTGAGCGGGTTGACCCGGTAGGCGACCACCATCGGCACCCCCGCAACAGCAAGTTCGAGGGTCGAGGTGCCGGACTTAGTGAGCGCGGCGGTGCTGGCCGCGAAGGCGTCGTGCTTGTCGGATAGGTTCGTCACCACGATCGGCCGGATTGCCCAGCCCGTCGTGGCAGCGACTACCGTCGGGGCGACCGGCGCCGCGACCGGCACCACCGGGACCAAGCCGGGAAATTCAGCTGCGAGGCGCTGCAAGGTTGCCGCGAACACCGGGAGCAGGCGGACCACCTCGGTCCGTCGGCTGCCCGGCATCACGGTCAATAGAGGTATTTCGGGAGACAGGCCGTGCGCGGCCCGGAACCGGCCGGCCGTACCCTGATCCGCACCGCTTTCAAGTACGGGGTGGCCGACAAACGTCGCCGGCAATCCGTGCCGCGCGAAGAAAGCGGGCTCGAACGGCAACAGGCAGAGCAGCGTGTCCCACAAGCCGGGGAAATGCTTCACTCGGCCCTCGCGCCAGGCCCAAACCTGCGGCGCGACATAGTGCGCGCGCGGCAGACCGAGCGGTTGGATCAACTTCAGAAGCCGCAGGGCGAAACCGGGGCTGTCGATGGTCACCACCACGTCCGGCCGGCGGTCCGCGATATCGGCGGCCGTTTCGCGCAGTCGCCGGTCCAGCCGGCGCAGGCGGGGTAACACTTCCACCAAGCCCATAAGCGCCAGTTCCTGCATCGGAAACAGGCTGGAGAGGCCGCGCTCCGTCATCGCCGGGCCGCCGACGCCGGCGAAGCGAAGCCCGGGCCGTGCCGCTGCAAGCGCGTCCATCAGCCGAGCGCCCAGGACGTCGCCGCTGGCCTCACCCGCGACGAGATAGATCAGGCTCAGTCGCGACGTCCGTACAGCGCATCCGGCGAGACCTGCGGTGCCGCGATCTCGACCAGTTCGTCCCTCCGGGCCGCTCGATAAAAGCAGCTGCGCCGGCCGGTGTGGCAGGCGACGCCGGTCTGATCGACCAGCAGCAGCAGCGTGTCGCCATCGCAATCGACCCGGAGGTCGATCAATCGCTGCGCCTGTCCGGAGGTCTCGCCTTTGCGCCACAGCGCGTTGCGGCTGCGGCTGAAATAGCAGACGCGGCCGGTGGCGAGCGTCTCGGCCAGCGCCTCCCGGTTCATCCAGGCCAGCATGAGCACCTCGCCGGTGTCGTGCTGTTGCGCGATGGCGGGGACAAGACCATTGGCGTCGAAGGCCACGGCATCGATCGCCGCGCCCGAGTGCGTGGCACGCTGTGTCATAACCGCTATCTGATAGGAACGGCGGCCGGAATCAAATCCGGCCGCCGCCAGTCTTGTGCCGCTTACGCCGCTCGGCGTGCCCTGTACTCCGGTCGACGCGGGCGGAACGGCCGCTTGGCCGGGGGCCGCTGTGCCGGCCGTGCCGCGGTTTCGGCCGGCACGTCGCCGACCGGCTGCAGCTTAATGCCCGTCAGTCGCTCGATCGCCCGTAGCGCGCCGCGCTCGGAGCCATCGCAGAACGAGATCGCGATGCCGTTGGCGCCAGCCCGCGCGGTGCGGCCGATGCGGTGAACGTAGCTTTCCGGCTCGACCGGCAGGTCGAAGTTGATGACGTGCGAGATGTTCTTCACGTCGATGCCCCGTGAGGCGATGTCGGTGGCCACCAGCACGCGGGCGCGCCCGGAGCGGAAGCGGTCGAGCGACTTTTCCCGTGCCGACTGGCTCTTGTTGCCGTGCAGCGCCTCGGTGCTGATCCGCGCCGCCTCGAGATGCTCGGCAACCCGGTTGGCCCCGTGCTTGGTGCGGGTGAACACGATCACCCGCTCCAATGCATTGTCCTGCAGCAATTGCGTCAGCAGCGCGCGCTTGGCCGAGGTCTCGACGTAGTGGACGTGCTGATCGATTTTCTCGGGGGTGCGAACCTCCGGCGTGACCTCGACTCGCCGAGGATTGCGCAGGAAGCCCTGGGCGAGCTGTGCGACGCTGTCCGGCATGGTCGCCGAGAACATGAGGGACTGACGCTCCCTCGGCAGCACCGCGATCACCCGGCGGATGTCGTTGATGAAGCCGAGATCGAGCATCCGATCGGCCTCGTCCAGTACGAAGTGCGTGACCTGGTCGAGCCGCAGATGCTGTGTGCTCATAAGATCGCGAATGCGGCCGGGCGTGCCGATGACGATGTCCGGCCCGCGCCGCATTCTCTCCTCCTGCGGGCGACGGCCGACGCCCCCCAGGATGACGCAAGTCGAAAGCCGCAGCCCGGCGCCGTAGGCGCGGGTCGCCGCCTCGATCTGCAGCGCGAGTTCCCGGGTCGGTGCCAGGACGAGCGCACGCGTGCTGAACGGGCGCGCGCGGGTGGGGGTAGCGGCGAGGTGCTGCAGGATCGGCAGCATGAAGGCGGCCGTCTTGCCGGTGCCGGTCTGCGCGACGCCGAGCAGATCATGTCCGGCCAGCACGGATGGTATGGCACCGGCCTGGATGGGTGTCGGCACCTGAAACTTCTGGGCGGCGAGCGCGCGCAGAATGGGCTCGGCAAGGCCGAGCGCCGCGAACGTAGTGTGTGTCAAACTAAAGGAAATCCCCAGCGCCGGCGGGCTGAGACGGAGGCCCATGCCGCAAACCGCGCGCCTTTTCGTCCGCCGTCCCGCGTAACCATGGGGCGAACCAGTTTCGAATAAGATGTCCCGGGAAGGGCGCACCGCCGAAAGCGGACGCACCAATTACGCGATCACGGAAGTCCCGCTCCGGTATATCGGGCGAACGCGCCGGGATTGCAAGGAAAACCGGGGCGTCAAGGCGCTTGTCGGCCGCGCGCCGGCACCGGCGACGGCATCGCGGCCAGCAGGGCCGGGATGAACACCAGGCTTGCCACCAACGTGCAGCCAAGGCTCATCAGCAGCAGTTTGCCCATACTGGCGGTGCCGGGATGCCGGGACAGAGCCAAGGAGCCGAAAGCGGTCGCCGTGGTCAGGGCCGAGAACAGGATCGCCCGTGCCGTTGCCGAGCCCAGCACCGCCGTCTGTCCGGCGCGCCAGTTCATCACGAAGTAGATGTTGAACGACACCCCGACGCCGAGCAGCAGCGGCAGGGCGATGATGTTGGCGTAGTTCAGCGGCATCGGCAGCGTGGCCATCGGCACGACCGTCAGCAGTCCCGAGAGCAGGAGCGGCGCCAGCACCAGCAAGACATCCAACAGACGGCGGAGGGCGGCGAACAGGATGACGGTGATCGCGATGAGCGCACCGATGGCAGCCGAGCGGAACGCGCCGACGATCGTCCGGCTGGTCGCTTCCAGGGTGACCGCCGCGCCGACCGCGTCAGGCGCCACCGCCAGCACCTCCGCCACGAAGGCGGCGAGCCCGGCGGGGCTTTGCACCTCGCGCTTCGGAACGGCCTGGACGCGGGCACGGCCGTCCGGCGTCAGCCAATCGCGCGCGATCTCGGGCGGAATGCCGCCGAGCGTCACCGGCTTGGCGGTCAGCGCCAGCCGCAGGGCTTCGAGTTGCGGTGCCAAAAACCGGGTCAACGCGGCACTCATCGCCATGACGGTGGCATCGGAGGCGTTGGCGGCGCGGCGCAGATCGCCCGCCAGCGCCGCCAACGGGTGATCGGGGGCGAGCTTCGGCAGGGCCGGCGTGAGCTGGTCAAGCGCGCTCCTGGCCGCGAGCCGGACTTCGTCGGGCGTGACCGGAGCGGCCGGCTCGCGCGCGCCGAGAGTGGCCGAGAGGATGCTGCTCGCGTCCGCGATCAGCGCCAGCTTGGCCGGCTGGTCATCGGGGACGTAGCTCGCGATGCTGAGGGTCTGGGCCACCAGGGGCAGGGCGCCGAGCCGTTCGGCCAGCGCCTTGGCAGCCGCGGCGTCATTGACGATGATCTCGGCGCTCAGCGGGTTGGTCAGCGGCTCGTCCATCAGATCGCCGAGTGTGCGCATCGACTCGGTATTCGGGTCCTTGGTGTGCAACGGGTCCGCGTCGAAGGTCAGGCGCGGCAGCAGCGCAACGCCGAGCAGACCGAGAGCGGCAAAGGCTCCAAGCACCGGCAGTCGCCCTCGACGCAACAACGGATCGAGCGGGGCGGCCCAACGGAATCCAACGTCGGCGGCTTCGCCCCGCGGCCTGAACAGCGCGATGGCGGCGGGCAGGAAAGTCAACGTGCAGGCGAAGGCGATGAGCATCCCGACGCCGGCGATCAGACCCAGTTCGGCCACTCCCTCGAACTCGGTCGGGACGAAGGCGAGGAACCCTGCGGCGGTGGCGGCCGAGGCGACCAGGATCTGCACTCCGGCCCGGCGGCCGGTCTCGGCCATCGCTCGCCCGAAATCGGGGATTTCCGCGCGGGTGCTGCGGTAGCGCACGCTGAACTGGATGGCAAAATCGACCGCGATGCCGACGAACAGGATGCCGAAGCCGACCGATACGAGGTTGAGGGTGCCGATGGCCAACGATGCGAACCACAGGGTCAGCACGAGCCCGAAGCCGAGCGTGAGCAGCACGGGCACGATCAGGCGCCAAGTCCGCACGGCGAGGAACAGCCAGAGCGCGATCAGCAGCAGGCTGCCGATGAGACCCACCACGGCGCCCTGCACGACGGTCGCGAACTCCTCGTCGGCCAGCGGGACCTGACCGGTCAGCCGCACGCGCGCCTGTCCCGACTGGACGAACTCGAGATCGGCGGCGGCCGCGCGGATCGCCTGGGAAGCGGCCCCGCCCGGCTGCAGGGCGCCGAAATCGAGCTTGGGTTGTACCAACACGAACCGGTAGCGACCGGCGAGATCGCTGAGGCCGCCGCCGAGCAGGCGGCTCCAGGAGAGTGGGCGCGGATGCCCGTCCAGCGCGTCGGCGAGCGCTCGGTGGAAGGCGGCCAGCGTCGGTGTGTAGGGGGCAAGCTCGACACCGCCCTGCTGCACGCCGAGGCCGATCAGGGACAAGGAGGCGAACAGGCCGCGAGCGCTGGGATCGGCCGCGAGCTGGCCGAGGAAGGGTTGTGCGTCGATCGTCGCGTTCAGCAAGTCCTCGAGCTGCTTGGTTGGCAGGAACAGGAAACCCTCTTGCGCCAGGAAAGCGGACGCATCAGGCCGGCGAACCGATCGAAAATGCGTCGGGTCGGCAGCGAGCCTGGCCGCGAGTGCGGCCGCGGTCGCGTCCGCCTCCTCCGGCTCCTGGGCATCGATCACCGCCACGATGAGGTCGCGGAACTGCGGGAAATCGCGGTGCAGGGCGAGGTCGCGCTGACGCCACGCGAGGCTGTCCGCGAACATCCTGTCGGTGTCGGTGATGACCCCGAGATGGCCGTAGGCGAACCAGCCCGCAAACCCTGCTAGGACGAGACTGGCGAACAGGACCAGGCGGGCGTGGCGCTGGCAAGCATCGACCAGGCTGGCGAGCAGGCGCGGCAAGTTCATCGGGCGGACAATCCGGGGTCCCGCGTCCTATCTAGGATGGGCGCCGGCCACGGGATAGTCCGTCCGGGTGAACGGGTCCATGGTGCCGAGGCCGAGCAGCACCGTGAGCCAGACCAGCCCGGCCACCGCAAAGCCACGCACGATCACCGGCCCGCGCCCGATCTCCATGAACTCGGCCACGACCAAGGCGGCCATCGCGGCGGCGGGGAGCAGCACCACAATTCGTGCCCAGGGCGTGAGCGGCAGCAGGCTGATCCCGAACTCGACGGCGAGCAGCACCAGCAGCAACAGCCAGGTGATCACCAGCCGGCGCGTGCGGGGCGGCATCAGCGCCGGCCGATCAGGTAGATGAGCGGGTAGAGGAAGATCCACACCAGGTCGACGAAACTCCAGTAGAGCCCGACCACCTCGACCGGCGTACAGTAGATGCGGGAGAAGTCGCCGCGATGGGCCCGCCGGGCGATCCAGCCGACCAGCAGGACGCCGACAACCATGTGGACGCCGTGCAGGCCGGTTCCCAGGAAGTAGAAGACGTAGAACAGCCGCGCGCCGCCCGCCTCCGGCCCGGCGACGCCGAACGCCGGGTCGGCCGGGAACAGATGCTTGTCGAAGTCGTCGGACCATTCGAGCCCGAACTTGAGGCCGAGGAAGATCAGTCCAAGCGCGATCGCGCCGGCGCAGCAAAAAACGAGCAAGCGCGAGTTGCCGACGCGGGCGGCGGCGACCCCGAGCGAGTAGATGAAGCTGCTGGTGACGAGCAGCACCGTGTTGAGCGTGCCGATCCAGAGTTCCGTCTTGCCGGCACCCGCGTCGAAGCCTTCCAGGTTCTGATAGCGGGCAAAGATCCAGCAGAGAAAAAGGCCGCCGAAGAACAGCACCTCGGTGGCCAGGAACAGCCACATGCCGGCCAGCGCCGTGCCGGCCTGGTGGTCGGCCTCGCTGTACTGGAACTCGTGCGGCGCATAGGCATCAGACATGGTGCTGCACGAGTTCGGGGGGCGGATAGGTGTAGGGGGGTTCGGTGATCACCGGCGTGCTGGCGAAGTTCTTGGCCGGCGGCGGCGAGGGGGTCTGCCACTCGAGCCCGGTGGCACCCCACGGATTAGCCGGCGCGCGTTCGCCGCGCAGCAGCGACCAGGTCAGGTAGCCGAGCGGCAGCAGATAGCCGACCGCAAGGATGGTGGCACCCGCCGAAGAGAGCACGTTCAGGACCTGAAAATCCGCCGGGTAGGAGTGATAGCGCCGCGGCATGCCGAGATAGCCGAGCAGGAGCTGGGGCGCGAAGGTGAGATTGAAGCCGATGAAGATGATCAGTGCGGCGGCGCGACCCCACATCTCGGGATACAGCCGGCCGGTGATCTTCGGCCACCAATAGTGCAATCCGCCGAAGAACGCCGTCACCATGCCGCCCACCATCACGTAGTGGAAATGCCCGACCACGAAATAGGTTTGGGTCAGGTGAACGTCGGCCGCGAGCGCCGCGACGAACAGCCCGGTCAGGCCACCGATGGTGAACAGGCCGACGAAGCCGAGCGCATAGAGCATCGGCGCGTCGAACCGGATGAAGCCCTTATGCAAGGTGCCGATCCAGTTGAACACCTTGATCGCCGAGGGTACCGCGACCGCATAGCTCAGCAGCGAAAAAACCACGCTCGCGTACGCGGACTGGCCGGAGACGAACATGTGGTGTCCCCAGACGAAGAAGCTGATCACCGCGATGGAGACGCTGCACCAGGCGACGAACTTGTAGCCGAACAGGCGGCGACGGGCGAACACCGGAATGATCTCGCTCACCACGCCGAAGCCCGGCAGGATCATGATGTAGACCGCCGGGTGCGAGTAGAACCAGAACATGTGCTGGAACAGGATCGGGTCGCCGCCGATCGCCGGGTCGAACACGCCGATACGAAAGATCCTCTCGAAGGCGAGCAGCAGAAGGGTAATCGCCAGCACCGGTGTGGCGAGCACGAAGATCACGCTGGTCGAGTAGAGCGACCAGAGGAAGATCGGCATGCGATACCACGTCATTCCCGGCGCACGCAGCCGGTGGATGCTGACGATGAAGTTCAGCCCGGTCGCGATGGACGAGAAACCCGAGACGAACACGCCGATCACCGCAAGCACGACATGGCTTTGGCTGAACGCGGAGGACAGCGGCGGGTAGAACGTCCAGCCGGTGTCGACACCGCCGATGAACAGGGCATACAGCTCGATCAGGCCGCCCGCCATGAACAGGTACCAGCTGGCCAGGTTCAGCTTGGGGAACGCGAGGTCCCGCGCTCCCAGCATCAGCGGCACCACGAAGTTGCCGAGCGTGACCGGTACGGCGGGGACCAGGAAGAACCAGACCATCACCACGCCATGCGCGGTGAACAGCCGATTGTAGGTCTCGGCCGACGGAATGAGGCCTTCGGGCACGATCAGGTTGAGCCGCACCAGCGCCGCCGCAAAGCCGCCGATGAAGAAGAAGAACGTGATGGAGCCGAGATAGAGGACTGCGATGCGCTTGTGATCGGTCGACAGCAGCCAGCTGGCGATCGAGAACTTGTCGCCGAGATAGCTTTCCTCGAGTTCGGCGGCCTCGACGACGGTGGTGCTCACGACCGCTTCTCCGCTCCCAGCGACTTGATATAGGCAATCAGGCCGATGAGGTCTGCCTCGCTGATCTGGCCGGCGAAGGAGGGCATCACGGGCTCGTAGCTGGCGACGATTTGAGCCTTCGGCATCAGGATGGAATCGCGCAGATAGCGATCGTCGGCAACGACCGTGGAGCCATCGGAGAGCGGCACCGGACTACCGTAGACGCCCTCGAGCGGCGGCGCACGTACCGTGCCCTGGCCGCCGTGGCAGCCGGCGCAACCATACCGGATGAACAGGGCGCGTCCCTCCGAGACGAGGGTGTCGCTGGTGCCGTTCTGCTCCAGCCATTTTTGATAATCCGCGCCCTCCATGGCGACGACGGAGCCGCGCATCGTGCTGTGGTCGGTGCCGCAGAAGCGTGAGCAGTACAGCTCGTAGGTGCCCGGCCTGTTGGACTGGAACCACAGCGTCTCGTAGCGGCCGGGCAGCACGTCGTGCTTGACACGGAAGGCCGGGACCGAGAAATCGTGGATCACATCCTCCGAGGTCATGACCAGCTGCACCGGTCGTCCCACCGGGACATGCACGCTGTTGATTTCCTTCTGGCCGCCCGAGTGCTCGCTCTTCCACATCCACTGCTTGGCGACGACGTAGATCGTCAACGCATCCGAAGGTGGCTGGACGATGCGCAAATAGAGGTTGGCGCCCCAGACGAACAGGCCGAAGAACGCCAGTAAGGTAAGCACCGTCCAGCCGGTCTCGACGCGCCAGGTCTTCTTGGCGATCGCCCCGCGATCCACCGGGCTGCGCGCGTTGTACTTGAACATGAACAGGATCATCAGCCCGAAGACGAGCGCCAGGACGGCAACCGACATCAAGGTCAGCGCGATCAGCAGGTAATCGACTTCGGGCGCCATGCTGCTGGCCGCGGGGAGCGTGAGCCTCACGACGCGCGCCTCTCATGGCGGAACGCGAGCCAGAGGGTTGCACCGAGCACGAGGACGGTCAGCGCGCCGCCGAGCTCGAGCAGCTTCAGGACGGCCAGCGTATAGCGGCCGGTGGTCGGATCATAATGAAAGCACAGCAGCAGCACCGGCGACGCCTGCGCGGCGATGCTGCCGGCATCGGCACGCGTCACGGCGAGGCGCACGTCGACCGGCGTGTAGCCGACCCCGAGCAGGTAGCTCGACACGACGCCGGCGGGGGTCAGAAAGACGATCCCGGCGGGGTGCATGAACTGCTTTTGCTCAGCATCGAACCGGTTGCGGAAGCCGACCGCCTTTGCGACCTCACCGATGTCGGCGGCGGAACCGGTGAGGAAGCGTGCGTCCGTCGCGAGCGGAAATTGCGCGACGTCGCCGCGCTTGGCAGTGGCGGCGTCGGCGCTGGTCTCGGCGGGATCGATGCTGAGCACGATCAGCGTGTAGTCCCGCCCGGCAACCAGACCGGTGTGGTCGAGTGCGTTGTAGAGGTCGGCCCGCACAACCCCGCACAGATTGGGGCAATGGAAATAGCCGAGTGCCAGGATCATCGGCCGGCCGTTTCTCACCTCCGCCATCCGCACTGGCCGCCCGGCATCGTCGCGGAACACGGCATCCAGCGGCACCTGCGCTCCGAGCCGCTGGTCATAGGCGAAATCGCCTGACACGGGCGCTGCGGCGCAGACAAGCAGCAGGAGCAGTCGGCACAGTGCCTTCACGGCGAGGTCGGCCAACCCGGGATGCCGTCGCGCGCCAGCTTCCGCATCGCGGCCGCGATCGGGATATGCACGATGCCGTGCGCCTGATCGATCCAGCCGGTGTTGTTCAGCTGCTGCATCTCGCTGGCGTAAAAACGCTCCATGTCCTCGCGCGGGCTCGGCTGGAGTTGCGGCTGGGGATAGCTGGGCAGCGGTCCAGGCAGCGTCCGGTCGAGATGCGGCCAAAGGAACAGCAGCCAGACGCCGAAGACGATGATCAGCAACGTGCCGAGCACCACCACCACGGCGCCGAGGATGAACCGGCCGCTGATATCGTTCACCTCGTGGCCGGCAGCCGGGATGACCTTCTCGAGCTCAGACATGGCGGGACGTCGCGGCAATCCGCGCCAGGATCGGGGTGGCGCGAAGCGCGAGGCCGGCGCCAAGGCCGAACACAGCGAGCATGGCGAGGGGGTCGGTCAACCCGATCCCGCGTCCGGCGGCGGGTATGACCAGCCACCAGCCACGGACGATTTCCGCGGCCACCAATGCGCCCGCGATGGCCATCAGTCCCGGCCGTGATCGCTGCACCTGGGGCCAGAGCAGGGCGAAGAACGGCAGGGCAAAATGCAGCACGGCGATCGCAATGGCGGCGAAAAGCCAAAAGCCGGTGATGCGCGGCAGATACCATGCCGCCTCGTCGGGCAGGTCGGACTGCCAGATGATCAGCACCTGCATGAAGTCGAGATACGCCCAGAGGATGACGAGCGCGAGCAGGAGCTTGCCGAGATCCCGTGTGCTCGGCGTGTCCGGTCGCGCGAGCGTGACGGCGAGCACCGCGATGGAGAGCGCGAACAGCACGGCTTCCGTGCCGACCAGCATGCCGTAGATGCTCGACTTGAAATCGGGGTCGAGCGACATCGTCGCATCGATGGCGGCGAAGGTGACGGTGAGCGCCAGCAGGATCAGAGCGGGCGGCGCGAGGCGACGGAGGGTGGCCTGCGGATCGGGCCGCCGCAGCGACCAGAGGGCGGCGCCGCCGAGCGCCAGCCAGACGATCATGTAGAAGATGCCGCGGCCGAAGAAGAAGGGCGGGTTGAGGTAGAAGCCGTTGTGCAGCCCCGGCTGCACGTCGGGTCGTGCCCATGGATAGAGCGTGCGCAGTAGCAGCGCCAATGGGATCGCGAACGGAACCACGAGCGGCAAACTCGTGACGCCGGCCACCAGTTGCGGCCGGATCGTCCAGCCCCACCGGCCACCGGTCAGCGCGTGGATGAGCAGCAGCGCCAAGCTGCCGAGCGGCCACCCGCTCCAGCACGTCACGGCGGCGAGCCAGGCATGCGGGAAGACGCCCGGCGCGAGCAACCACGCCACAGCGCAGCCGATGATACCCACGGCTCCGACGATCCAGGCGATCCGTTCGGCCTCGGGGCGCGTCACTGCAACTTGCTCCGCTCATCGGACGGCACGTCGGCGAGCGAGGCGTGCTGGCTCAATTGCAATGCCCGGATATAGGACGCGATGGCCCATCGGTCCGCCGGCTGCACCCGGTTGGCGAACGAGTACATGGCGCCGTAACCGTTGGTGATCACGTCGTAGAAGTGCTGCACCGGCGCGTCGCGCAAGCGGTCGATATGATAGGAGGGTGGTGCCGAAAACCCGCGCTGGACGATCATGCCGTGACCGTCGCCCAGCTCGGAATGGCAGGGCGTGCAGTAGATGCGAAAGCGCTCCTGGCCGCGTTCCAGCAGGGCCAAAGTGACCGGCGGCGGCGCCACCGCACGCTCGGCATACTGCACGGTGTCGGCCGGGCGCTTGGCGGGAGCGGCCAGCGGCGCGTAGGTCTTCTGCTTGGGTTGCGATGTCATGTCGTCGCAACCCGCCAGCGCGGCGAGCAGGATCAACGGCAGCGCTGTCCGCCTCACGGAATATCCTCGGTAACGGCCGGGCGCAGCCCGCTCAGCACGGCGCGCGCATGCGGCAGCCCCTCGGCCTCCGGCGGCCGGATCGCCAGGAACCAGCCGGCACGGCTCGCCTCCCGAAAGCTGTCGCACTCGTCAACCGGATCGTAGAGCCGCGTCAGACGGCCGGCTACGAAGAACCCGACGAAACCCACCCCCATTGCGCATAGCGCCGCCAGCTCGAAGGCGATCGGGATGAAGACGGGCCAGGAAAAATCCGGGCGGCCGCCAATGTCGAGCGGGTAGTGCCAGACATCGGCATAGGTCATCAGCGCGAAGAAAAAGACCAGCGCAACCATTGCCGCCACGAACATCAGCAGCGGCAGCGGTGAGCCGGTCGGATGTTCGTCGAGCGCTGCCGGCGTGTAGGTCTCGATCCCCTCCACCCGCTCGGCGCGCAGCCGGTCGAGCGCCTGCCGCAGCGCCTGCTCGGTGTCGAACCCGGCGAGGATGCCGCTCACGAGGCGCGCTCGCGGGACTGTCGCGCGATCAACGGGCGCATCTCGTGCATCGAGACCACCGGGACGAACCGCAGCGCCAGCAGAATGCCGCTGAGGAACAGCCCGACCGTGCCGGCCAACGTCGCCCAATCCCAGAACGTCGCGTGGAAGATGCCCCAGGACGATGGCAGCCGGGGCCGGTGCAGGCTGGTGATGACGATCTCGTAGCGCTCCAGCCACATGCCGACGATCACGCCGAGTGAGATGATCAGGACGACAGGCCGACGCATCCGCAGCGGGCGGAACCACATGAGCTGGGGCAGTGCCACATTCAGTATCGCGGCGCCCCAATAGACCGGCACGTAGATGCCCCAGAGACGCTGCGCAAACATGGTCTTCTCGGCTTGGTCGCCCCCGTAGTAGGTGGTGAACAGGTCCATCAGGTAAGCGTAGCCGAGCAACAGGCTGCTGGTCAGCATCAGTCGGCACAGCACGTCGAGGTGCCGGCCGGTGATGAAATCTTCCAGGCGCATCAGGCGCCGCAGCGGGATGACCAGCAGCAAGGTGACGGCGAAGCCCGACAGCAGGGCGCCGAACACGAAGAAGGGCGGGAACTGGGTCGAGTGCCAGCCGACGGTTGCGGCACCCGCGAAGTCGAGCCCGACGATGCTGTGTACCGAGACCACCACGGGCGCCATGATCGCGGCCATGATGCCATAGACGGCGTGGTGGTGGCGCCATTGCCGGCCCGAGCCGCGAAAACCCATGGCGAAGAAGCCATAAACCATCTGCTTGATCGGAGTACGGGCGCGGTCACGCACACTGGCCAGATCCGGGATGAGGCCGATGTACCAGAACAGGGCGGACGCGATGACATACGTGTAGAGCGCCCAAAAATCCCACAGCAGCGGCGAGCGGAACTGCGGCCATAACCCCATCGTGTTCGGATAGAAAAACAACCAGTACGCGAACCACGGTCGGCCGAGATGCAGGATCGGGTACACGCCAGCGGCCGCCGCGCCGAACAGCATCATCGATTCCGCGACGCGGTTGATCGACGTGCGCCACTCGACGCCGACCAGGAAGAACAGCGCCGAGATGAACGTACCACCCGACGCGATCGCGATCCACCAGACGTAGCTGAGGATCGCAAACCCCCATGCCACCGGCCAGTCGATGCCCCAGATCCCGACGCCGGCCCAGAACAGGTAGAGGATCGCCGCAATCAGCAGCAGGAACAGAGACATGCTGGGAACGAAGGCAACCCACCACCAGAGGAACGCGCGCTCGCGCAGCACCAGCGCGCAGATGCGGTCGGTCATCGACCCGGCGGTGGGCCCCGCCAGCAGCACCGGATCGTCGGCGCGCGGCGCGGGCAACGGCGGGTGTTGCGCCCGCCTAAGACGGGCTTCGAGCAGCGAGCTCTGGGCGGCCCGTGCGTCGCTCACCCGCTTGGTCTCCCGAGCGCCGGGTTGGGGTTGCTGATGCGCGCCTCGTAGGTGACGCGCGGACGGGTATTCTGGTCCTCCAGCAGCGCATAGTCGAGCGGGCTGCGCTTGCGCTCCGACACCGCGCTGTCCGGCTGCGCGAGATTGCCGAAGGTGAACGCCTGCGTCGGGCAGGCCGCTTGACAGGCGGTCTGCACTGCCGGCGCCGGACCGTCCCCGCGGTCGGCCTCGATGCGGGCGGCGGCGATACGTTGCAGGCAGAACGAGCATTTCTCCATCACGCCCCGAGCGCGCACCGTGACATCCGGGTTCCACGATTCCGGCGGGCGATCCTGCTGCCGTGCATAGGCGAAATAGTTGAACCGGCGCACCTTGTAGGGGCAGTTGTTGGAGCAGAACCGGGTGCCGACGCAGCGGTTGTAGACCATCACGTTCAGGCCCTCGGAATCGTGCACGGTGGCGCCGACCGGACAGACGATCTCGCACGGCGCCTGCTCGCAGTGCATGCAGAGGACCGGCTGGAAAAGGCTGTCGGGAGACGCCGGATCGCCCTCGAAGTAGCGGTCGATGCGCAGCCAGTGCATCTCGCGTTCCCGCAGCACCTCCTCCTTGCCGACCACGGGAATGTTGTTCTCAGCCTGACACGCGATGACGCAGGCGTTGCAGCCGATGCACGCGTTGAGGTCGACACTCATGCCCCACGCCGCCGGGCCTGGCGGACGCTGGAAATAGAGGTGGGTCTCGTCCGATTTATGGCCGAGGAAGCCAGGGTCCTGCCGGAACTGATCGAGCGTGCCGTGACGCACGTACTGGGCTGGCATCGGCGACCAGCAACCCATGGTGCTCGGTGCTGGCAAGCCGGTCCTTGCCGCACGCCTTCTCGATGCGCGTCGGCCCGGCAAACCCCAGAATTGGGTGAAAATCAAACCCCGTGGTCGCGTCCGAGTCCGCCACCGGCCGTCGGCCGAAACCGAGGGGCGCCAGAACGCAATCGGCGGCCTGGCCGGGCAGCACCCAAACCGGCACGATGATCTCGGCGCCTCCCACGGTGAGGCGCACCCGGTCACCATTGGCGAGGCCGTGCTCGTGCGCGAGCGCGGGCGCGATGTGCAGCGGGTTGTCCCAGGTGAGCTTGGTCAGCGGCCGCGGCAATTCGAGCAACCACGGATTGTCGGCGAAACGTCCATCCCACACATGCGGGTCCGGCCGGAACAGGACGGTGATCGGTGCCGCGGCGCGGTCCGAGAGTGTGAGGCGAGCCGCGTTGGGGCGCAGCTTCGCGTCGGTCCTGCCGCCGACAGTGCCAGGAACGACGCCGTCGGCGAGCGCGCCGTGCCACGCATCGGACGTGCTGTCGCCCAAGCGGGGCTGCCAAGTCGCCTGGACCATCGCCAGCGACGTCGCCGCGTCGCTGCCGGCGAACAAGGCCAGCAACTCCTGCGGGCTGGTGCCGTCGTACAGCGGCAAGGCCTGCGGCTGCAGGATGGTCGCGGTGCCGTCGAATGCCCGCGCGTCGCTCCAGTGTTCCCATGCGTGCGCCATCGGCACGAACCACGTCGCCGCCCGAGTGGTTTCGTCCCCGGCGCGCGCCAACGCCAGGCTGAACGGCACCCGCGCGAGCGCGGCGCCAAAGCCGAGCGCACCAGGCGCCGCGTAGACGGGATTGCTGTCGAGCATCAGCAGGGTCTGCACCCGACCCGCCTCCATTGCCTGCACCAACTCGTCGAGCGAGCCGGCCTGCGCAGCCCCCGTATGCTCGACCGGGTCGATGAGGTCGTAGGTCGCGCCGCGCCCGCCCAGCGCCTCATTGACGGCATGGATCAGCGCATGCGTCTCCGCCGGCTGGTCCAGGCCGACATGGACGAAGGCCCGGCCGGGCGCCGCCTTCAGGTCCCCGATCACCGCCGCCGCCCAGTCGGGAGCGTCGCCAGCCGGCGCGCCGTGCAGGGTCGCCGCGGCGAGCGCCGTCACCGCGGCGTGCATCTCGCGAGGTCCGGCCACGAACCGGTGGTCGGCCATGGCGCCGGTCAGGGTCGGGGTCGGCTCGACCGCATAGAGCCGGTTCATCGCCCGCGTGCGCGTCGGGTTGCGGCGCGAGACAAGATCGCGCGCGAACCGCAGATGCCCCGGCGCGGAACTCAGCAGGTCGCTGTCGAGGGCAAGCACCACGTCGGCCTGGTCGAGCCGCGGCACCGTCGCGACCGGCTGGCCGTAGGCGAGGCGCGCACCCTCCCGCACCGCATCGCGCGAGACCGGGTCCCAGCGATGCCAGCGTGCCTCGGGGTACTGTGCGAGCAG
The DNA here is from genome assembly GCA_963719345.1 of uncultured Alphaproteobacteria bacterium. Lineage (GTDB taxonomy): Bacteria > Pseudomonadota > Alphaproteobacteria > Acetobacterales > Acetobacteraceae > CAVRCA01. Next base: position 407,501 of record CAVRCA010000001.1, on the reverse strand, counting down.
TGCATCGAGCTGGCGCCCGAGCGTCGGCGAGGTGACGGTGCCGCTCAGGATGTGGAACCCGGCGCCGCGGGTGGCGGCCAGGATCGCGCGCTGGCTCGCCAGCGCGGTGCGCAGTTGCTGGGTGGTGGCGGGAGTGCCGTTGTAGAGCAGTTCGGCCTGGCGGTGCGGATCGTAGAAATCCAGCACGATCGCTTGGCCGATGGCGTCCGTCGCCCCGAGGCTCGCCGGGTGTCGCGGATTGCCCTCCACCTTGATCGGCCGACCCATCCAGTGCTTCACCACGGTGCCCGTGGCGTAGCCGTCGAGCACGTTCGCCGTGGCGTAATAATTCGGGATCGAGGGGACGATTTCCGGCGGATACCGCACCGCCGGGATGAGCCGGCCATCCGGCTGCCCGGCATCGCAGCCGGCCAGCCCGGCAAGCGCGAACGAGGCCGCCATCAGCCGCAGCACGCGACGCCGGTCGAGCGGCGACGCCAGCAACTCCGCAAGGCCGGGAAACTCCTGCGCGGCGCGGGCGAGGAACGCCGGGTCGTCGGCGAGATGGCTCAGGCTGCGCCATTGCCGCGTCATCGATGACATATCGAGCATTCCGTGAGGTTGCGGCTCGGCACGTGGTATTGCCGCAGCAGCGCCTCCGGCGACGGGGTGTCCGCCGTGCGGTGCCACTCGGTGTTGAAAATCTGGTCCTGCGGTCGAAGGTTCGGGCCGGGATTGCTGTGGCAATCGGTGCAAAAGCTCATGGTGAAGGTGGCCTGCTTCGACATCAGCGGCATGCGGTCCACCGCGCCGTGGCAGCTCGAGCAGCCGACGCCCTTGGCGATGTGGATGCCGTGATTGAAGTAGACGTATTCCGGCAGGTTATTGATCCGGTGCCACACGATCGGCTGGTCGTTGGCCATGCTGTCGCGCACCGGGGCAAGCAACGCCGCATTGGTCCAGATCTGCGAGTGACACGTCATGCAGGTATAGGTGGGCGGCAGGCCGGCAGTCGCCCCGACCTCCACCGAGGTATGACAGAACCGGCAATCGATCCCAAGACCGGCGACGTGGTGCTGATGGCTGAACGGCACCGGCTGGTCGACGATCCAGCGCAGGTTCCGAGCGTAGTCCGTTCGCGGGTAGACCCACCACCACAGCATGCCGGCAGCGAACAGCGCGAAGCCCGCCAAAAGCCCGGCTTTGGCGGCGAGATTTGCGCTCGGCCGGAATATCGCTGCCATGACGCCCCATTGATTGCACGCAAAAGCAGCTCGCGCGAGGGATGATTTGGGGAGGCTCGCACCATCGTTATTGCCGCCCCGGCTTTGACGAACGCCGGACCGTGCGGGACATTGCGGCAGCGGGCAAGCACGTGGAGGAACAATGTCCAGCACCGTCGACGACACACATCGAGGCACTCGCGCAGCTCCGCCATTCCGCGCCGATCATGTCGGCAGCCTGCTGCGACCGAAGGAATTGCAGGCGGCCCGGGCCGCCTGGAAAGCGGGCAATCTCTCGCGCGATGCGCTGCACGAGATCGAGGATCGCTGCATTGGCGCAGCAATTGCGCGCCAACGCGACATCGGGCTGCGCGCGGTGACCGACGGAGAATATCGGCGCGCCTATTGGCACTACGATTTCGTGTCCGGTCTCGACGGGGTGGAAATCTACGAGCCCGAACAGAAGATCATGTTCAAGGGCGCAATGCCCCTGCCGCACGCCTTGCGGATTACCGGCCGCGTCGGCTGGTCGAAGCCCGTGATGATCGACGATTTCCGGTTCGTCGCCGACCATGCCGGTGACGCGGTGGCGAAGCAGACGATCCCGTCGCCGAGCGTGGTGCATTTCCGGGCCGGGCGGCGGGGCATCGACGACGCAGCCTATCCCGACCTCGGCCCGTTCTTCGCCGATCTCGGCACCGCGTACCGGCAAGCCGTGCGGGCGTTCGGCGACGCCGGATGCCGCTACCTGCAGCTCGACGAGGTGAACATCGCCTATCTCTGCGACCCCGAGCAGATCGCCAACCTCAAGGCGCGCGGCGAGCACGTCGAGGATCTGCTGCGCATCTATGCCGAAATGCTGAACACCGCGATCAGCGGCCGCCGCGCTGGCATGACGATCAGCATGCACCTTTGCCGAGGCAATTTCCGCTCCACCTGGGTGGCGTCGGGCGGTTACGAGCCGGTGGCGGAGGTGCTGTTCAACCAGATCGACGCCGACGCCTACTTCATGGAGTACGATAGCGAGCGCGCCGGCGGTTTCGAGCCGCTCCGCTTCGTGCCGCGCGGAAGAAAGATCGTCGTGCTCGGCCTGATGACCAGCAAGACCGGCGAGCTCGAAACGAAGGATGCTCTGAAGCGGCGGATCGACCAGGCCGCCGAATTCCTTCCCCTCGAGCAGCTCGCGCTCAGCCCGCAATGCGGTTTCGCCAGCACCGAGGAGGGCAACCTGCTCACCGAGGAGCAGCAATGGGCCAAGCTGAGCCGGTGCGTCGAGGTGGCGCGCGAGGTGTGGGGCGAGGTCTAGGCTTCTGGTGCGGGGCGGGGGGCGGCGGCGCCCAGGGCGGCGGCGATGCCGAACTCGCCCGGCAGCGCGCCGCGGGGAAAGAGGCGGGTCACATGGCCCATCTTGCGGCCCTCGCGGGCTTCCGTCTTGCCGTAGAGATGCGGGATCAGGCCGGCGGTCGCCACCAGTTCGGGCCACAGCGCCAACTCGTCCGGCCCGACCAGGTTCTTCATCACCGCATCGGAGTGGCGGCCCGGGTCCGGCAACGGCAGGCCGGCGACGGCGCGGATGTGCATCTCGAACTGGCCGGCCGCACAGGCCTCGATCGTCCAGTGGCCCGAGTTGTGCGGCCGCGGCGCGATCTCGTTGACCAGCAGCCGACCCGTGCTGTCGAGGAACATCTCGACCGCCATGAGGCCCACGAGGTCGAGCGCGTCCGCCACCCGGACGGCGATGGCCCGCGCCTGCTCGGCGACTTGGAGGGGAACCTGGGCCGGTGCGAGGGTGAGGTCGAGGATGTGATCGCGATGGCGGTTCTCCACCGCGTCGAAAACCGCGACCGCGCCGTCGACGCCGCGCGCCACGATGACGCTGAGCTCCAGCGCGAAATCGATGAACCCCTCCAAAATCAGCGGCTTCGGAGTAAGCTCCTCGTAGGCTGCCGGAAGGTCCGCAGGCGAGCGCAGCAGGAACTGCCCCTTGCCGTCATAGCCGAGCCGGGTGGTCTTCAGGATAGCGGGAAGGCCGTGGCGGGCGATCGCGGCCCCGAGGTCCGCCGGCGTCTCCACCGCGGACCATGGCGCAGTCGCCACCCCGGCCTGATTGAGAAAACTCTTTTCCGCGATGCGGTCCTGGCTGATCCGGAGGACGGAGGGGGAGGGACGCACCGGCTTGCGGGAGGCCAGCAACTCGAGGCCTTCGGCGCTGATATTCTCGAACTCGAAGGTGATCACGTCCACCCCGGCGGCAAAGGCGCGGAGCACGGCGGGGTCTTCGTAGTCACCGAGCGTGACCGCGGCCGCCACCTGGCCGGCCGGACTGTCTTCTTCCGGCGTCAGGATGCGGCAGCGGAACCCCAGGCGAGCGGCAGCGATCGCCGACATGCGTCCGAGCTGGCCGCCGCCGACGATGCCGATCGTGGCGTTGGGAAGCAGCGCCCCTCTCACGGCTCCGCGGGCGCCTCGGGCACGGCGTCGGTCTGGGCGAGCCGCATGGCATCGAGCCGGGTTGCGAGCGCCGGATCGGCGATGGCCAGGATGGAAGCGGCCAGTACCGCCGCGTTCACAGCGCCCGCGCGGCCCACCGCCAGGGTGCCCACCGCCACTCCTGCCGGCATCTGGACAATGGACAACAGGCTATCGAGCCCGCGGAGTTGATGCGACTCAACCGGCACCCCCAGCACGGGCAGCGGGGTCCAGGCGGCGCACATGCCGGGCAGATGCGCGGCACCCCCGGCTCCGGCGATGATCACCCGCAGACCCCGCTCACGCGCCGACTTGGCGTAGGCCGCCAGCCGGTCGGGGGTGCGGTGGGCCGAGATGATCCGGCTCTCACAGGCGATCTCGAGGGTGGCGAGCTTATCGACGGCGTGGCGCAGGGTCGGCCAATCGGACTGGCTGCCCATGATGACGCCAACCAAAGGCGGTGGCTTGGCCATTCAGGCGATGCTGTCTGGGATCAGCCGGCTCTCCAGCCAAGCGATCTCGTCTTTGAGCATGAGCTTGCGTTTCTTCAGACGCTGCAGATGGAGCTGGTCGAGCGCCCCCTGGTCGGCCAAGCGCGTAATCACGGTGTCGAGATCGCGGTGTTCACTCCGCAGTTCGTGCAGCTTGCGCAGCAACGTGTCCCGGTCGGTCAGCATGGGTCGATCAGCATCGGAGTTTCATAGCACCATCATACACTTGACACCGCCGGCGCGGGCAGCCTTCAAGCGGAATTGGCTGGCGCCTGGCGCCGCCGCGGCATTACCGTTCCCTGTCACGGCCTAGCCGCCGTGGGTCTACCGATCGATACACCGGCAAAGGAGGCATCATGAGCCTGCAGTCGCGTCTCGAGACCCTCAAGGAGCGTCACGCCTCTCTGGAAACGCTGATCGCCGACGAAGACCAGCGACCGCGACCCGATCCCGAGGCGCTTATCCGACTGAAGCTCGAGAAGCTGCACCTAAAGGACGAGATGGAACGTCTCCGGACCCATACCAACTGACGAAGCCGATTGCCTAAACCCAGGGCGACGGTCCAGCGTGACCGTCGCCCTTCGCGTGTCGGCCTTCGCCCTTGCTCGCCGCCTCGCGTCCGCCTAGGCGGCCTCGTCGGCTTCCGGGACCGGGGGCGGGGGAACTGCCTGCCCTTCGCGGGTCAGCCGCTCGTTGGCCTGCGCGATGGCGGCATTGAGATCGGACTGGCTGCACAGCCCCAGGATGACCGGATCGCGCGGCTTGATGTTCGCGCTGTTCCAGTGCGTGCGGTCGCGCACCTTCTGGATGGTGTCCTTGGTCGTGCCCAGCAACCTGCCCACCTGCGCCTCAGTCAGCTGGGGATAGGTGCGGATCAGGAAAGCGATGGCGTCGGGACGGTCGTTGCGCTTGGCAACAGGGGTGTAGCGGCTGCCGCGGGAGCGCTTCGGCAACGGGTTGTTGCTCGGCAGCAGACGCAACCGAGCATTCGGGTCGGCTTCACAACGGTGGATTTCGTCCATCGTGAGCTGCCCGTTGGCGACCGGATCGTAGCCCACGATACCTTGTGCGACTTCGCCGTCCGCAATGGCTTGCACCTCCAGCGGGTGCATTCCGCAAAACTCGGCGATCTGCGTGAAGGTCAGGGCAGTCTTGTCGATCAGCCACACGGCAGTGGCCTTCGGCATTAGCGGGAGTGTCATGACATCACCTTCGGCCCGCGGGCGCGGCCGAGGCGGCAAGCGTCCAGAAAACGGGCGGTGGTGGATATGACTTGACACCTGGGGTGGGTCAAGGGTGAGAGCAGGATTATGAACAGAAGAACACGCACGCCGGGGAGGGCGAATGGCGCAGGATGAGGAGGACGGGCCACGCCGCGTGCGGGTCCGGCTGGACAGGCCGGTGCTCGACCCGCTCGGGCTCGAGGAGCTGGAGGCCTATATCGGCGAGCTGCGGGCCGAGATCGTCCGCGCCGAGGCCGAGATCGCCCGCAAACAATCCCATCGCAGCGCGGCGGACAGCGTCTTCCGTATGCCCGGACAGCAGAAAGGGGCCGAATGATCGGCCCCTTCCATCAAGTCCCGAAGCCTTAGGCGGCTTCGGACGCCTTGGCGCTGTCGTTCGCGATCGACTGCGGGGCAACCCCGCCGATCTCGATCCGCCGGGGCTTGAGCGCCTCCGGCACGACCCGCTTGAGGCCCACATGCAGCAGGCCGTTCTGCAGATCGGCACCCTCGACCACGATATGGTCGGCCAGCACGAAGCGACGTTCAAACGCCCGGCCGGCGATGCCGCGATACAGCACCTCGCTCTTCGACGCTTCGGCGGGCACGCGGCCGGCGATCAGCAAGGTGTTCTCCTTGACCGTCAACTCAAGGTCCTCGGGGCGGAAGCCCGCGACCGCCATGGTCAGGCGGTACGAAGTCGTCGCCGGTCCGCTCGATGTTGTACGGAGGATAAGAAGAAACCTCTGCCGAGGCCGTCGCCGTATCCACCAAGCGAGCCAGCCGGTCGAAGCCGATGGCCGTGCGGAAGAGTGGCGCGAAGTCCAGACTGGTCATAGCAAACCTCCTGCGATAGCAAGGTCCATGATGTCGGGGCCGCCCGTTCGGGCCAGCCCCCTGCAAGCCTCCGAGGCCCCGTTCGGGCACCTCGGACAGGCTTCACCTGGACATGTGAACCAAGCATTTCAAGGGGGTTATGCGTCGACTTGCCGCGATTCAGCCGCCGCCGCGCTTCACGCCAAGGCCGGCGAACTTCTTGTTGAACTTCGCCACTTGGCCGCCGGTGTCCATGATCCGGTGCTGACCGGTCCATGCAGGGTGGGATTTGGGGTCGATGTCGAGGCGGAGGGTGTCGCCGGGCTTGCCGTAGCAGGACCGTGTCTTGAAGGCCGTGCCGTCGGTCATCACGACGTTGATCTCATGATAGTTCGGGTGAATGCCGGATTTCATCGCAGCTGCTCCTCTGGCGTGGCCGATGCCGACCGGCCCGCGAGTGCGGCGTATACCGATTGGCTCGGCCTTGCTCAAGCGACGGCTTACGAGGCGGGCCACGCCTCCGCCCGGGCCGTCTAGCCGGGTCGACCGACGGCGCGCTGCTGCGAGCGCTCCGCAAAGTTGCGGAACAGCTGGTCGGCTGCTCGCTTCTGCTCCGGCGACATCGCGTCGTAGACCGCCTGGAAGGCGGGAACCAGCCGCTGCACGTCTTGCGCGTGAGCGGTGACGACCTCCGCATAGGAGCGCAGGTGGTCGACCGCGCTCATCTGGGGGAGCTGCTGGGCCTGCCTGTGGGACACCTCGTCCATGTGCCGCGCGTCGTCACGCATCACCTCGGCGAACCCGGCCCATGCCGATTCCTGCTCGGCGGTGATGTGCAGGCGGGCATGCAGGTCCTCGATGCGCGTCTCGACCCGCAACCGCCGCTCGCTCTGCGGTCCCGGCTCCGAGGCCGCCGATTGGCTTGGCGCGGCTTGAGCGGAGGCGGCCTGGGCGGAGGTGGCCTGGGCGGAGGTGGAGTGGGCCGGCGTGGCGGTCCACGATGCGAGTGCCAGACCGGCCACCAATGCGGCGCTGACGGCGATTCTCCGGCCCGTGGCATAGCGGGCGCGACCATGCGAAACCATCGGCATGAACGTCCTCTCCATTCAGTCCTGGGTCGCCTACGGTCATGTCGGCAACGCCAGCGCGGTGTTCCCGTTGCAGCGGCTGGGCGTCGAGGTTTGGGCCGTCAACACCGTGCAGTTCTCCAACCACCCGGGCTACGGGGCGTGGACCGGCCAGGTATTCGGCGGCGCCGAAATCCGCGCCATCATCGACGGCATCGAGCAGCGTGGTGCGTTGCCCCGTTGCGATGCGGTGCTGTCGGGCTATTTGGGTTCAACCGAGGTCGGCGAAGTGGTCGTCGACACCGTCCGGCGCGTGCGGCGGGCCAACCCGAAGGCGATCTACTGTTGCGATCCGGTGATCGGCGATGACGGTCCCGGCCGATACGTCGGCCCGGGAGTGGCCGAACTGCTCGCCGAGCGGGCGTTGCCGTTGGCCGACATCATCACGCCCAACCGGTTCGAACTCGGTCAGCTCACGGGGTGGGAGGCAGCGACGCTTGCGGAGGTGAAGGAGGCGGTGGCGGCGGTGCAGCGCCGGATGCGACCGGACGGGCTTGGCGCGGTGCTGCTGACCAGCCTGCGGACGGAGGAAACCCCGGCCGACGCCATCGACCTGCTCGCCGCCGAGGCGGGCGCCTTCCACCGGCTGCGAACTCCGCGCCTCGCGCTCGCGGCGAACGGCGCCGGCGATGCGCTCGCCGCTCTGTTCACGGTGCATCGGCTGCGAACCGGCAGCACCGCCGCGGCCCTGGAGGCGGCTTGCTCCTCGCTGTTCGGCGTGCTCCGGCGGACGGCGGAGGCGGGCTCGCGCGAACTGCTCACCGTCGCGGCGCAGGAGGAGTTCGTCTCCCCGTCGACGCGGTTCTCCTGCGAGCCCTGCTGACCGACCCATGCGCTTTTTCAGGACCTACCGCCGCGTACTCACCTTCCTGGGCAGGGATATGCGGATCGCCGGCTTCCTGCTCGCGGCCAACCTGGCGATGGCCGCGTTGCAGTTCCTCGACCCGGTGCTGTTCGGCCGGGTCATCGACCTGCTCACCCGTTCGGACGCCATGCCGCGCTTCCAGCTCTGGGCGCAGGCGCTGTCGCTGCTCGGCCTGTGGGCGATCGTCGGGCTGGGCAGCATCTGCACCAACATCGGGGTCTCGCTGCAATCGGAGCGCCTGTCGCACCGCAACCGGCTGATCGCGATGAGCCGCTTCTTCGGCCATGTGCTCGGCATGCCGCTGTCCTTCCATGGCGACACGCATTCCGGACGACTTATCAAGATCATGCTGACCGGGTCCGACGCCCTGTTCAGCCTGTGGCTGACCTTCTTTCGCGAGCAGCTGGCCACCGTGCTCGCCGTGCTTGTGCTGCTGCCGCTCACCGTGCTGCTGAACTGGCGGCTGGCGATCGCGCTGATCCTGCTGGTGATCGTCTATGTCCTCGTCACCACGCTGATCATGCGGTCGACCGAGGCGGCGCAGCGCAGGGTCGAGGCGTTCAACTCGACCCTGGCCGGCACCGCGCAGGACGCGCTCGCCAATGTCGTGGTAGTACAGTCGTTCACCCGGCTGCGCGCCGAGACACGACTGTTCAGCGATCTCACCCAGCAGCTGATCGCCCAGCAGCTCCCGGTGCTGACCTGGTGGGCCGTGGTGAGCGTGCTGACCCGGGCAGCCAGCACGTTCGCGGTGATCAGCATCGTGGTGCTCGGCACGCTGCTGCACCTTCAGGGCAAGGCAGAGGTCGGCCAGATCGTCTCGTTCATGGGGTTCGCGACCTTGCTGATCGGGCGGCTCGAATTGGCGGTGTCGTTCGCCTCCAGCCTGTTCTTCCGGATGCCCGGCCTCGAGGATTTCTTTGCCGTGCTCGATGCCCGCAGCTCGGTGCCGGAGCGGGCCGGCGCCCGCGAGCTGGTCGCGACCGCCGGCGAGGTCGCCTTCGAGGACGTGACCTTCGCCTACCCGGGCGGGCCGAACATCCTCACCGACATCTCCTTCGTTGCCCGGCCAGGCACCGCGACCGCCCTGGTCGGGCAGACCGGAGCGGGCAAGTCCACCGTCATGAGCCTGCTGCAACGCCTGTGGGACCCGGTGAGCGGCCGTATCCTGGTGGACGGGCAGGACCTGCGCGACGTGACCCTCGAGAGCCTGCGGCGCACGATCGGGGTGGTGTTCCAGGAAAGCATGCTGCTCAACCGCTCGATCCGCGAAAACCTCCTGATCGGGCGGCCGGAAGCCACCCAGGAGGAACTGGAACGCGCGTGCCGGTTGGCGGAGGCGCATGACTTCATCGTCCGCCAGCCGCGCGGCTACGACACCCTGATCGGCGAGCGCGGCAGCACGCTGTCGGGCGGTCAGCGCCAGCGCCTGGCGATCGCGCGGGCGTTGCTGAAGGACCCGCCGATCCTCATTCTCGACGAGGCGACCAGCGCGCTGGATGCGGCCACCGAGGCGCGGGTGGGCCGGGCACTCAAGGCGCTGATGGCCGGGCGCACGACGTTCATCATCGCCCACCGGCTGTCGACCGTGCGGGATGCCGACGAGATCCTGGTGTTCGACGCCGGGCGCATCGTCGAGCGCGGCACCTTCGATGCGCTGCTCGCGCACCGCGGCAAGTTCGCCGAGCTGGTGCATACCCAGCTCGCCGCGGCGGGTGAGCCGGCGGTGGCGGAATAGGCGTCGGCGGTGCCCCGATCGTCCGGACCCGGGCTGGACGGCCCGCTCTCGTCCTCCGCTCCGGCCCGATCCTGGCCGCGCGCCGATCTTGCCTTTCGGACCGCCTATCGGGTGCTCTACCCGTTCGCCCGGCTCTGGTGGCGGCTGCGCCGGCCGCCGCACGAGGGCGCGCTGGTGGCGCTCTATGTCGGTTCGGCAGTGTTGCTGGTGCGGGCGTCCTACCGGGTGAGGTGGAGCTTGCCGGGCGGAGGCGTCCGTCCGGGCGAGACGCCCGAGGCGGCGGCGCGTCGCGAGTTGGACGAGGAGATCGGACTGGCAGCCCCGGCGCTGCATCCGGCCGGCGTCCTCTGCGGCACCTGGGACGGCCGGCCCGAGCGGGTACACTTCTTCGAGCTGCGGATCGCGCAGCTTCCGAAGCTGCGGCTCGACAACCGGGAGATCGTTGCGGCACGGCTGGCCGACCCTGTGGATCTGGGCGCCGCGCGCCTGACCGGACCGGTCGCGGACTACTTCTCTCGCGTACGCAGTTGAAACGAAAGCTTGCACACCGTGCGAAACGATACGTTCAACTGGCTGTTATCGGCGTTGGCGTTTGCCGTCGTCATGTCCGCGACCCCCGGGCCAAACAACGTGATGGTCGCATCGTCCGGGGCGACGTTCGGATTTGCCCGCACGCTGCCGCACCTTCTGGGAGTAGCCGTCGGGTTTCCGGTGATGATCGTCGCGGTTGCCCTCGGCGCCGGCGATTTGATGCGGGACAATCCGCGGCTGCACGAGATTTTGAAGTGGGGTGGGGCCGTCTACCTGGCCTGGCTGGCGGTCAAGATCGCCACCGCCCGGCCATCTTCCTTGGGGACGTCCACGTCGGACGTGGCCGGCTCGCGCCGAGGCCGGACGAAACCGCTCAATTTTCTCCAGGCTGCCTTGTTTCAGTGGCTCAATCCGAAGGCGTGGGTTATCACCCTCAGCGCCGTGGCGACCTACACCACCGCGAGCGGCGTTTTTGCCGAAGCCTTGGTGCTCGCGGTCATGTTCCTCGTCGTGACCGTGCCATCCTTGGCTTTCTGGACCTTGATGGGAGTGGGGGCGGCGCGTCTGCTTCCTGGTGCCGGCGCACTGCGCGTATTCAATCTGGCGATGGCGGCCTTGCTCGTGGCCTCGCTTCTGCTGTCCTTGTTCCCGAGCATCGGTTAGGACGGAAGCGTCCCGGCTCGGGGGAGAAGCTCGTTCGCCCCTATCGCATCCCGAGCCGGACACGCGCCAGCGCGAGGCTGGTCAGGCTGATCAGCGATGCGACCATCAGGTAGAAGGCCGGCACCAGGTTGCTGCCGCTCGCCGCGATGGCCGAGGCGATGACGAACGGCGCGAAGCCGCCGAACACCGTCACGCCCACACTGTAGCTGAGGTTCATGCCGATGCTGCGCGTCTGCACGGGGAACATCTCCGACATCAGCGCGGGCAGGGCACCGCTGTAACTCGCCTTCAGGGCGCCGATCCAAGCCAGGGCCAGCACGATTGCCGTCATGGTCGGATGGGCAGCCAGTCCGGCGAACACCGGGTAGACCGAGGCGAGGATCAGCACGCCGACGGCCACCATGATCGGCAGCCGCCCAAGCCGGTCCGACCAGTGGCCGGCGAACGGTGCCACCACGGTCAGCATCACAGCGCCGACCAACGCGGCGACGAAACCGGTCGATTGCGGCAAACCCAGCTGACGCACCGCGTAGGTCGGCATGTACAGGATGAGGTAGTTGGTGGCGGTGGACAGCGCGACGGCCCCGGTCGCGAGCAGCAACGCGGCCTTGTGGCGACCGAACACGTTCTGCACCGGCGCGGCCGAGGGGCCGGCGTCCGCGAACTCCGGCGTTTCGTCCACGTGCCGCCGGATGTAGAGCCCGATCGGCCCGATCAGCAGCCCGAAGAAGAACGGCAATCGCCAACCCCATGCCTGCAACTGATCCGGCGAGAGCAGGCCGCTGAGAACGACGCCGAAGCCCGCGGCGAAGATGCTGCTCAAGCCCTGGCTGGCAAACTGCCAGCTCGCCAGAAAGCCCTTCCGCGCCGGGCCGTGCTCCACCATGAAGGCGGTGGAGGAGCCGAACTCACCGCCGGCGGAGAAGCCCTGCAGCAGGCGCGCCGCAAGCACCCCGAAAGGCGCCAGCAGACCGATCGACGCGAAGCTGGGCATCACCGCCATCAGCAAGGTGCCGAGCATCATCAGCGAGATGGACAGCATCAACGATGCCTTGCGCCCGGCCCGGTCCGCATAGGCGCCAAGCGCAATGGCCCCCAAGCGGGCGCATCAGATATGACGCGCCGAAGCTTCCCAGGGCGAGCAGCAGCGAAACCGTCTCGTTCCCGGTCGGGAAGAACAGTCGCGCGATGATGGCGGCGAAGTAGCCGTAGACGGTGAGGTCGAACCACTCCAGCGCATTGCCGATCGAGGCCGCGACCACGGCGCGATAGGCCGCCCCCGACCGGATCGACTGTGACTGATGCTGACCGCCCGACAACCCGCGCCTCCTTGCTCCGAACCTAGCCTGACAAGAAACCGGCAGGCAGCCAACCGACAGACCGTAGGGACGCCGCGGCCAAGCCGCGGACCGGGCCCGTTAGTCGTTCCCTAAGCGTTCAGACCTACGATGGCGGGAAGGCACCGGCGGTTGCGCGCTCGCGGCAGCCGCAAGCGGCATCCTGCGGAAAGGGTCTCATGCTGGGTCGGACGCTCCGGAGGCGTTTTGGAATCGCGGTCCGGCTATACGGTGTTTTGGCATGCGCATTGTCGGTCGTCGTGGCACTCACGGCCGTTTCGATCCACTTCGCGCGGCAGACGGATCAGCTTACCCGGCTGTTCGGCACGGAAGCGCTGCCGACCGCGAGGCTTACCGCGAATATCCGGTTCCTGGTAGGGGAGCACCGGCGGGTACTGACCTCATCCGTGACGACGTTCGACCCGGCTCAGATGCAAGCGGTACACGAGCATCTGCACGACATCGAGAGCCGTCTGCGCAAAGTCGACGCCGAACTTGGGGTTGGTCCCGTGGCGGTCATCGCGGGTCCCGCGGCGGTGCGAGGCAGCCTTTATCTTTCGGGTTTGTTCGACGCCTCGGAGAGAACGCTCCTGCCCCTCGACCAGGGCGATCCGGCCTTGGCCGCGACCGTCCTGGACGGCAGCTACGTCGTCTACTCCGATCGCATCATGTCGGATCTGGTAGGCTTGCAGGAACGATCGCTCAAGCGGACGGAGGAGCAAGTTGGCCAATTGCTGGCCAGCGCGGGGTCGACGGTTCACGCAGCCCTGATCTGCCTCGGCACCGCACTGCTGACCGGGTTGACGGGTCTGCTGGTCGTCCGCCGGGTCGTTCATCGTATGGCGGGAGTCACAGGTGCCATGCGGGCGCTCGCGGGCGGCAAGCTCGACGTCAGCGTCCCCTTCGCGGATGCCACGGACGAGATTGGCGAGCTGTCGCGCGCCTCCGGCGTGTTCCGGGCGAACGCCCTCGAGATGGTCCGTCGCGGTGACGAGCTGTCACTCGCCACCCGGCAACTGCAAGCTGCGATCGGCAGCATGAGCCAGGGACTTTTGATGTTCGACGCCGACTGGCGACTGGCGCTGTCCAACGATCGCTTCTACGCGATGAGCGGGTTCGACCGCGCGCTGATCGGCAAGGGCACTCATTATGTGGACCTCATCAAGCAGTCGTTTAAGCACGGCGGCTATCCTGGCAGGTCTCTCGAGGACGTTGTGGCCGAGCGTTGCGCATTCGTCGCGCGCGGGGTGAGCGAGCGGCGGCTGCTCCGGCTTAGCAAGGGCGCAACCGGCCTGATCTTTCACGAGCCGATGCCGGATGGTGGCTGGACCATGACCGTCGAGGACGTGACCGAGCGGCTGCAGGCCGAGGAGCGCATCGTGTTCATGGCCCGGCACGACGCCCTGACCGGGCTATGCAACCGGGTGTTGTTCCAGGAGCGCGCCGAGCAGGCGCTGTCGCAGGTCGTGCGCATGGGCGGCTTCGCGCTGCACTGTCTCGACCTCGACGGGTTCAAGACGGTCAACGACACGCTCGGCCATCCGGTCGGCGACCGGCTGCTGCAGGCGGTCGCCGAGCGCCTGCGCGGGCTCACGCGCGAGGGCGACACCGTCGCCCGCCTTGGCGGTGACGAGTTCGCCATCGTGCAGCTCGCCGTGGATCAGGCCCGGGACGCGACCGCGCTCGCCGAGCGCACGATCGCCGCCATCGCCCGCCCGTTCGAAATCGACGGCCAGCAGATCGTCATCGGCACCAGCATCGGGATCGCCATGGCGCCGAACAATGGCGGGGACGTGGACAGCCTGCTGCGCAACGCCGACCTCGCCCTCTATCGCGCCAAGGCGGAGGGGCGGCGCACATGGCGGTTCTTCGAGCCGGAGATGAACGCGTTCGCCCAGGCACGCCGGGCCTTGGAGACCGATCTGCGGCTGGCCCTCGCGCACGAACATTTAGCGGTGCACTACCAGCCGATCGTGAACGCCGCCACGGGGCGGATCACCGGTTTCGAGGCGCTGCTGCGTTGGACCCATCCGAGCCGCGGCCCGGTTTCGCCGGCCGAGTTCATCGCCGTCGCGGAGGATGTCGGCCTGATCGTCCCGATGGGGGCTTGGGTGCTGCGCCAAGCCTGCCGGGAGGCGGCGTGCTGGCCGGAGGGGGTGCGGGTGGCGGTCAATCTGTCGCCCGTCCAGTTCCGCAGCCCGCATCTGGTACGGACGGTGACGGAGGCGTTGAGCGAAGCCGGTCTGGCGCCGGAGCGGCTTGAGCTCGAGGTGACCGAATTGGTGCTGATGCAAGACAATGCGGCGATCCTCGACGTGATGCGGGAGCTCAGCGCGATCGGGGTGCAGATCGCCCTCGACGATTTCGGCACCGGCTATTCCTCGCTGAGCTATCTGTGCCGGTTCCCGTTCGGCAAGATCAAGATCGACCAGTCGTTCATCCGCGACCTGACCGTTCGCGCCCAGGCGGCGGCGATCGTGCGCACCGTCATCGACCTCGCCCGCAGCCTCGGCATGACCACCACGGCCGAGGGCGTCGAGACCGAGGATCAAAGGGCGCGGTTGACGGCCAAGGGCTGCACGGAGCTGCAGGGATTCCTGTTCAGCCGGCCGTGCCCGTCCGCCGAAATCCCGGCCCTGCTCGCCAGGATGCACGCCGGCCAGGAGCAGCTCGCCGCCTGAAGCTCGGGCCAGATGAAGCTCAGGGGCAGATGTAGCCGGTGCCGCTCGGCGCCCTGAAGCAGCCGACCGATTCCGGAAATGCGGTGCGCGGCAGCCACAGGACCACGCTGGGGAAGAAGATCGCGAACGCGATGGTGGCGAAAAAGATGAGGTAGATCGGCAAGCTCGCCTTCAGGCCGGCGGAGAAGCGGACGCCGAGAAACTTCGTCGCCATCAGCAGCGCCAAGCCGTAAGGCGGGGTAATCAGCCCGAATGCCAGCGTGACGATCAGCACCACGCCCATGTGGACGCCGTTGATCGAGGCCGCCTCGGTCAGCGCGTTGACCACGGGCATAAAGATGATGATGGCAGGAATGGGCTCGATGAAGTCGCCGACGATGACGAACACGACGACCAGCAGGAACATGATCAGGTTGCTGTCGGTCCCGGCGACGTCGCCGATCCAGCCCGAGACCACGATCGGCCCGCGCAGGTAGGCGAGCAGCCAGCCGAACGCCGAGGCGGCGGCGATGGTGATCATCGGCAGGGAGTAGATCAGGCCGGCATGGACGAAATCGCGCGGCACGTGGCGCAGGTGCGCCGGGTTGAGCAGCGGGATGACGACGACGAGGATGTAGGCGATGGCGACGACGCCGGCCTCGGTCGGCGTGAACCAGCCGGTCATGATGCCGCCCAGCAGAATGATCGGGATCAACAAGGGCAGGGCGGCGGCCCAGTTGCGCCGGCGAGTTGCGGCAGCGACGACCGGGGTCGGCGGAACCCGATCGGGCCGAAGAAGTAGCAATAGAGCATCAGCCCGATACCGATCATCAGGCCGGGCACGATGCCGCCGAGGAAAAGCCCGGCGATCGAGACGTTGCCGATCGCGCCGTACACCACCGCCATGATCGACGGCGGGACCAGGGAGGCGATGGTGGAGGCGGCGGCGATCAGGGCGGCGACGAAGGCGGCGCTGTAGCCCTCGCGCGCCATCGGCTGCGCCATCGTCCGGCTCAGCACGGCGACGTCGGCCGAGGACGAGCCGGACATGCCGGAGAAGAACATGCTGAAAACGGTGGTGACCTGGGCCAAGCCGCCGCGAATGTGGCCGACCAGCGCCTGGCTGAGTTCGGCGATGCGGATGACGACGTTGGCCGACGTCATCAGCTCGCCGACCAGGAGGAAGAACGGGATCGCCATCAGCGCCTCGCTGTCGATCCCGTTGAACAACTGGCCGATCATCGATTGCAGGGTGATCGGGGTGAGCATGGTGCCGACCAGCACCCCCGCGATCAGCGAGAATGCGACGGGAACGCCGAGATAACCGAGGCCCAGGAACAGGCCGGTCATGATGGCGAGGACGAGGCTGTTGGGCATCGCGCTACCCCTCACCCCGGCCCTCTCCCGGAGGGGCGGGGAGAAGCAAAGTTCTTTCCCTCCGGGAGAGGGTTGGGTGAGGGCCGGACCGCACGTTCAAACCCCCGCCTGCGGCAGGTGCGGCGCTGCGACGAACCCGCGCCGCAGCCCGTTGACGATCTGCTCGGCGCTGAACAGGCTGACGAACACGCCGCAGAGCGGGATCGCGGCGTAGAGCGAGGCGATCGGCGTCATCGACGGCATCCGGAAACTGCCGAAGCCGCTCAGGAAGTTCTGGTAGCCGAACACCACCATGCAGAGGCCGACGGCGAACACTACCAGGCGGTTGAACAGCTCGAAGAACTGCCGCAGGCCGCCGCGCATCGACTCCGTGATCGCCGACAGAAAGAGATGGTCGTTGCGCCGCGTCGCCGCCGCGGTGCCGATGAAGATGCCGTAGGTGAAGAAGGTCGACGTGACCTCCTGCAGCCACAGCCAGGGGTGGCCGATCGAGCGGGTCAGCACGTCGAGGAATACCGACATCGAGAACGCGCCGAGGCAGACGCCGCACAGCACCATCAGGCCCTGCTCGACCCAATCGAGCGCGCGCCACTTGAGGTGCCGATCCGATTGCAGGACGAAGCTCATCGCGGCCACTCGGCGGCTGATGAGCGGCTATTGGATCGAGCGCACGATCTGCAGGATTTTCACCGCATGCGGGCCAAGCCCCTCGGCGAGCTTGTCCTGGAGCGGTTCCACCGCCTTGATGAAGCCGCTCTTGTCCACGTCGGTGACGAATTTGACCCCGAGCTTCTGCAGCGCCGCCTGCGACTTGTGATCGAGGTCGAAGGCGCGCGCCGGCTCGACGCGGGCGACCTCGTCGGCGGCCTGCTGCACCCATTGCTTCTGTTCGTCGGACAGACTCTGCCAGACCTTGTCGCTGACCCAGACGACACTGTTGTTCGCCTCGTGCTCGGTGAGCGACATGACGGGGGCGACTTCGTAGTGCTTGTTGGTCTGATAGACGTTGATGCCGTTCTCCGCCATGTCGACCACGCCGGTCTGCAGCGACGTGTAGACGTTGCCGAACGGCATATGTACGGTCTGCGCGCCGTAGGCGGGAAAAATCGTGTCCTCGGTCGGCGTCGCCTGCACCCGCACCTTCACCCCGTGCAGATCCTCCACCTTGTGGATTTCCCTTTTGCCGTACAGGTCGCGCAGCCCGAGAGTGGCCAGGGTGAGTACGTGCGCGTCCTTGACCGTATCGGCGAACATGGCCCGCACCGCGGCGACCAGCTCAGGGCTGGCAATGGCACGCCGCAGGTGGTCCTCGGAGCGGAAGATGTAATGGATCGACAGCACGCCCGATTGCGGCGACAGGGTCGCCGCGTTGGCCGTCGAACTCACCATGAAATCGATGTCGCCGGTGCGGATCTTTTGCAGCATCTGCGGCTCCTGGCCGAGCTGCGCGCCGGGGAACTGGTCGATCAGCATGGCGCCGTGGCTCAGCGCGGCGAGCTTGTCGGCAAACACGTCGGCGGCGACGCCGAAGCCGGTGGAGTGCGGCTGGTCGTAGCCGAAGCTGTAGTGGCGCGGGTCGGCGGCCTGCGACGGGGCCAAGCCGATCAGGCTGGCCGCAACCAACGCGAACCCGCTCACCACGCCAGCGTAACGCCAGACCGGCATATCGACCCTCCCCACGTCCGGCTGGCCGCCGCCAGCCCTCTCCGGCCGACACGGCCTTGCTTTCGGCGGAAACCTAGCGAGGCTGCGAACCCTCGTCCATCGGAGCCGTCATGTCGTGACGTACTCGGCCGTCATCCTACTCGTGCTCGGAAGCGGGCTGATTGCCGGGTTCCTGGCTTGGCAGATCCGGCGGACGGTCCGCCTCGATGCCCTGCGGCGGCACCACGAGGTCGGGAGTGCCGTCTTTCTCCAACTGGGCGTGATCTATGCAGTTTTGATTGCCTTCGTATTCAGCGAAGTGTGGAGTGAGTACAACACCGCCGCCAACGCCATCAACCAGGAGTGCGGCGACCTGCATGGCGCGGCCATCCTGGCCAGCAGCCTGGCACCTGACCAGCGACGCGCAGTCGAGAGCGGATTGCGCGCCTACCTCGCGGCGGTGGTCCAGCAGGAGTGGCCGGCAATGGCGGAGCGGCGGATGAGCGATGCCGCCAGCGTCGCCTTCCGCAGCCTCTGGCTGCAAGTCACGCGGTTGCCGGCGGCGACGACCGACCCGGCCATCCGCGACCAGATCCTGTCCGAGTTGAGCAACGCCCACCGATGGCGCGAGACCCGGCTGTTTCAGATGCAGCTTGGCGTGCCGCCGGTGATGTGGGTGCTGTTGATCGGGATCGGGCTGGTGCTGGTCGGGTTTCTGCTCTGCTTCGGCATCGAGTATGTCGGCTCGCAGGTGCTGTTCACCGGCGTGTTCGCCGCCTCGATCGCGTTCGTCCTGGTGCTGGTGCGCCTGCTGGACTTTCCGTTCGAGGGGTCGCTGCGCCTGCCGCCGACCGACTTTCTGGCGACCTTGCAGGAGGTCGTCGCTCTGGGCGATAGCTGAGGCGCCGCAAGGAGGTGCAGATGTCTGGGACAAGCAGTCTTGCTATAGGGGCGCCCGCCGGCGCGACGCATCGCTGGGGCTGGTTCGTCGCCCTCGGTGTCCTGCTCATCGCGGCCGGCGCCTTTGCCTGGTTCGATGTGGTGGGCGTGACGCTCGCCAGCGTCATCTTCATCGGCGCGGCGATGCTGGTCAGCGGGGCGTTCCAGGTCGTGCAGGCCTTCACGGTGCGCAACTGGGGCGGCTTCCTGCTGCACGTCCTGATGGGTGTGATCTACGTGATCGGCGGGCTGCTGATCATGGCCGAGCCGGTACAGGGCGCGGTGGTGATCACCGTGTTCCTGTCCATCTGCCTGGCGGCGTCCGGGATCATGCGGATCGTGCTCGCGATCCGGCACCGCGAGCTGGCCGGCTGGTGGCTGATGCTGTTCAGCGGCATCATCTCCCTCCTCGTCGGCCTGCTCCTGTATTCGACCCTGCCGTGGTCCGGACTGTGGGTGCTGGGAACCCTGGTCGCGGTGGAGCTGGTCGTGCAGGGGATCACCTGGGTGCAGTTCGGGCTGATGCTGCGACGGGCGCACGCGTGATCGACCTCCGCCTGGAGGAGCGCGGGGCGGCCGGGCGGGTCGCGACCGTGGTGATCGACAACGCGGCCAAACTCAACTGCATGAGCCAGCCGGTGCGGGCCGGGCTGCTCGCCGCCTTTGCCGAGCTGGGCCGGGACGACCGGCTGCGCGCGGTGATACTGACCGGGGCGGGCGGGCGTGCCTTCATCGGCGGCGCCGACGTCCGCGAGTTGGCGGCGCTGCGGGACGAGGCGGAGGCCGAAGCGTTCATCACCGAGGTGCATCGCTGCTGCGACGCGGTGCGCCGGCTGCCGGTACCGGTGATCGCCCGCGTCCAGGGCTACGTGCTGGGCGCCGGGCTGGAGCTGGCTGCCTGCTGCGACCTGCGGGTGGCGAGCGAGGACAGCCATTTCGGGATGCCGGAGGTAAAGATCGGGCTGCCCTCGGTGATCGAGGCGGCGCTGCTGCCGCAACTGATCGGCTGGGGCCGCACCCGCCAACTGGTGCTCACCGGCGAGACGGTCGCGGTGAGGGATGCCCGCGACTGGGGCCTGTTCGAGGCGATCGTGCCGGCGACCGACCTCGACGCTGCGGTCGAGCGCCTCGTCGCGCCGATCGTCGCTGCCGGCCCGCACGCGGTGCGGGACCAGAAAGCGCTGGTGAGCGACTGGGAGCGGCTGCCCCTGGACCAAGCCGTGCAACGCGGCATCAAGGTGTTGGCGGCAGCCTTCCGCACCGACGAGCCGCGGCGGATGACGGCCGGCCTGCTGGCGGAGATGGCGGCCCGCCGGCGGAGCTGACCCCCGGCCCACAGGCAGCTTTTTGGCTCGCAGAGTTGGGTCCGAGAGCCTATGTGTGCGCCGCAACAGGCGCGGTTGCGCGCACTTTCCACAAGGTTTTCATGAATATCCGCAATATCGCCATCATCGCGCACGTCGATCATGGCAAGACGACCCTGGTCGACCAGTTGCTGCGTCAGTCCGGCTCGTTCCGCGACCATCAGCAGGTCGTCGAGCGGGCACTGGATCGCAACGAGCTTGAGCGCGAGCGCGGCATCACCATCCTCGCCAAATGCACCTCGGTCGTATGGGGCGAGACCCGCATCAACATCGTCGATACCCCCGGCCACGCCGATTTCGGCGGCGAGGTCGAGCGCATCCTCAACATGGTGGACGGTGCCCTCGTCCTGGTCGACGCCGCCGAGGGCGTGCTGCCGCAGACCAAGTTCGTGGTCGACAAGGCCCTTGCCCGTGGGCTGCGGCCGATCGTGGTGGTCAACAAGGTGGATCGCGGCGACGCAAGGCCCGACGAGGTGCATACGGAGGTGTTTGATCTGTTCGCCGCCCTCGGCGCCTCGGACGAGCAGCTGGACTTTCCGATGCTCTACGCCTCGGGCCGGCAGGGCTGGGCGGATGAGAGCCTGGACGGCCCGCGCAAGGACCTTTCCGCCCTCTTCGACCTCGTGCTGCGCCACGTGCCGCCACCCAAGGTCGATCGTGAGGCGCCCTTCGCGATGGTCGCCTCCATCCTCGACTACGACAATTTCCTGGGCCGGGTGCTGACCGGGCGGGTCGAGCAGGGGACCGCCCGGCTGAACATGCCGGTGCGGGTGCTGCGCCGGGACGGCAGCGTGGTCGAGACCGGACGCTTGACCAAGCTGCTGTCCTTCCGCGGTCTCGACCGGGTGCCGGTGGAACAGGCGGAGGCCGGCGACATCATCGCGGTGGCCGGCCTGACCGACGCCACCGTGCCCGACACGGTGGGCGCCCCGGAGCTCGCCGCCCCGCTCACGGCGATCCCGGTCGATCCGCCGACCCTGGCCATGACGTTCCGCATCAACGACGGCCCGCTGGCCGGCCGGGAAGGCAAGAAGGTGACGTCGCGGCAGATCCGCGACCGGCTGTATCGCGAGGCGGAGGGCAACGTCGCGATCCGCGTTTCCGACAGTCAGGAGACCGAAGCGTTCGAGGTCGCCGGCCGGGGCGAGCTGCAACTCGGTGTGCTGATCGAGCAGATGCGCCGCGAGGGGTTCGAGCTGTCGATCGGCCGTCCGCGGGTGCTGACCCGCGTCGATCCGGAGAGCGGCGAACGCGAGGAGCCGATGGAGGAGGTGCTGGTCGACGTCGACGAGCCCTACACCGGCGTGGTGGTCGAAAAGATCAGCCGCCGCAAGGGCGAGCTGCGCGACATGCGCCCGTCAGGCGGGGGAAAGGTCCGGCTGACGTTCCACGTGCCGAGCCGCGGGCTGATCGGCTACCACGGGGAGTTCCTGACTGACACGCGCGGTACCGGGATCATGAACCGGCTGTTCGCCGGCTATGGACCGTGGAAGGGCCAGATCGAGGGGCGGCGCAACGGCTCGTTGATCTCCAATGCGGACGGCGAGGCGGTGCATTACGCGCTCTGGTACTTGCAGGAGCGCGGCACGCTGTTCGTCGAGCCGGGCGAGAAAGTCTACGAAGGCATGATCTTGGGCGAGCACAGCCGCGGCTCCGACCTCGACGTGAACCCGATCAAGGAAAAGAAGCTCACCAACATCCGCGCCGCCGGCAAGGACGACGCGATGCTGCTGACACCGCCGCGCCGGATGAGCCTCGAGCAGGCGATCGCCTATGTCGAGGACGACGAGCTGGTGGAAGTGACGCCGACGGCGATCCGGCTGCGCAAGCGTCATCTCGACCCGCATGCGCGCAAGCGGGCGGAGCGGATCGAGGCGGCCTGACGGTTTTCCCGAACGCCGCTTGGCCTTCCGTTGCAAAGGCAAGCGTCAGAAAAGCGACTGAGACGACCGGACATCATCGCGAGCCGCGGCAGCGGCCCGCGATGACAGGTTAAACTATCCGGTCAGCTTGTGCTGCTTCAGGCCGTCGGCTGCTGGAGGGCACTCACCAGGCTGGCCAGCGACCCGGAGCTTTGCCCACCCTCGAACACGCTCAGCGCGCTCGCGTAATTCTGCTGAACCGTGGCAAGGATGCCGGAGCTGCCGCCGGTTCCCGACCCGGACAACAGGCTCGTCACGCTGCCGGTGACATCGGCGAGCAGGCCGGTGTCGCCGCTGGTGGCAATCGTCTTGGCGAGGTCGGCGAGGCTCATGGCCGTCGTGTCCGCCGCGACTTTGATCGCCTGCCCGGCAGCGGTGCTCGGTGCGGCAGACGCATCGTTGAGACCGGCGGCCAACGCCCCGCCGATCTGCAGCGCGCCGGCGAGATGCTGTTCCAGCGTCGGAAGCTGGGCCTGCGCGAACGCGACCAGCGCGGGATCGGAGCCGTACAGCGCCTCCTGGTCAAACAGCGCGATCGTGGCGACGTGGCTCTCGATTGAGTTGCCGATGATGTACTGCTGGTCGAATGCGCTGCCGGTCTGGCCCTGCAGGGCCGCAAGCGAGGCGTTCAACGCGTCGGAAGTTGTGGGCGGCGTCACGCCCGCCGCTTCCGCGAGCGAGGCCAGGGTTGCATTGGCGGCGGTGTGGTCCGTCACCATCCATCCCGCAAACTCCTGCACCGCCGAATTGGACGTTTGTTGCAGGACGAGCTGACCCGTCCCGATCTCATCGAGGTTGGAGGCCGTCGCCTGGTCGATGAATGTCTGGTCCTGGCTATTGACCGGCCCGTTGGCTGCCAGCGGCAGCGCCGGTGTCGGGCTCGCTGGGCCGTTCGGGGTGAAGATACTGCTCTGCAGCAGCGTTGCCTCTGTGAGATGCGCTTGCTGATACGGGAGCAGCACGGCGGCGAGCTGGGTTACGGCAGGGTCCTGGCCGGACGCGATTTCCTGCTGTGTCTGAGCAACCGATTGCGCGTTGGTCTGCGCTTCGTTCGACAGAAACTCCTGATCGAACGAGGTTCCCTTCAAGGAAGCCAGCTTGGCAATTTCGGATAGCTGGGTCGGGTCGAGCGAGGCCGACACCGTGCCGCTGCTCTGCAGTGCCGCAAGGTCGGTCTGCACAGTGGCGAAGTCGTGGTCGGTCACAAGTTGACGACCGTAGATCGAAACGGCAAGGCTGCCGGAGTTCTCCTGCGCAAGTGTCCCGCCGATGAGCTCGGCGAGATTGTCCTGTGAGGTCTGAGTAAGAAAACTCTGGTCCTGAGTGTCGGCCATGCGGCGCTCCCTCTCGTGATGCGGCTGCTTGTTGCAGGCCCTCAGACCTGTCCCCGCATAACGAAAAGTCTAGAAATTTCCGCGCATGACATCGCCGTGAAGTAGCTAACGCTCTCGGGAGCTTGACCGTGGAGCGCAGCAGCGATGAGGCGGCTACAACTGCTCTATCTGCAGCGGGAACAGCGCGCCGAGATCGTGGGCGCGCATCAGATGAAAGACGTTGAACCGGTAAGCTGGGCCGATCGACACTTCCGGCGGCGTGAATGGAAAGGCGAGATTGCCGGCAGTCGAGAGGCGGCCGGGATAGCCGTGGTGCATCAGGTACTGCTTCATCGAGCGCACCACTTCGGCCGCACGATCCCGCGTCGGCGCAATGCACTCGACCATGACGAACACCTCGGCGGGCGGCGGCTCACCCGGCGGCACGTTCTCCCGCGCGCCGTTCACGCCGTAGATTTGCCAATAGAGGGAATAATCCTGCGGCGAGTCCTCGCAGACGAGCTCGCGCACCAGCGCCGCCACTTCGGTGATGTTGGCCTCGGCGCGGGCATTAAAGCGCGGGTCCGCCGCACCTGCCAGCATGACGGCGCGCTCGCCGACAAGCCGGGCGCCCTCGAGCTTGACCCAGTGCTCGGCTGCGACGTGCCAAAGCGCGCCGCTCACCCGGGTGCGCCGGTCGTCCACCGCGTCGTAGCGTGCTTCCCGCAGATCGAGCCGGCCCTCGGGCTCCGCCACGCTGTAGGGGTCGCTCTGCTCATAGAGCGTGTGGGCGGCGACCGAGACCGGCGTGGCGCGCCGCTGCGGCGCCATGCTTTCCAGCACGAAGCCGTCGTCGTCCAACGTGCCGAGCATCGAGTCGCGGCCGCCCGGCAGGCAGCAGAGCGAGGCGCACTCGATGATCTTGGCCATGTGCATCGCCAGCCCGACCGGATAGCCGAGCATCGCCGGCAGCGCGGCGAACACGGCCGTGTCGCAGGATCGGCCGGCGATCACCACGTCCACGTCTTCGGCCAGCGCCCGCTCGAAGGCGCTCGCCCCCATCTGGCCAACGATGTTGGAGGCGGCGTCCACTTCGTCCTCGGTGAGCGGCGGCGTGCCGTCGAACGGCCGGATCTCGCCGGCGCGGATGGCGGCCTTCAGCGCCGCGCGCGGGATGTCGGCGCGCAGCACGGCCATGCGGAACCGCAATCCTTCCTCGCGGGCGATTTCGCGGATAAGGCCGAGCGTCACGTCGAGGTGTGGGGCCGCGCCGGCCGAGCCGGCCGAGCCGATCACCAGCGGGATGTCGTGCCGCCGCGCGCCGAGCAGCACCTTGCGCAGGTCGCGCCGGGTCGCCGCCGGCGCGGTCGCCAGCTCGCCGCGGCCGAGATAGCTCGGTCCGATGTCGATCGAGCCCATGTCGCAGCCGATCAGGTCGGGCGCGCGCTGCAACCCCGCCTCGAAGGCCGGCGTCGGGATGCCATAGCCGAGCTGGCCGGAGGCGCCCAGCACGCGCATCGGCCGGGGCCGGCCGGCCAGTGCGTCGCGCACCCGCCCAACGGCGCTCACAGCTCGATCCCCAGCAACGCACCGTGCTGCTGCGCGCCATAGACGTCGCGGTCGCCCGGATCGCCGGCGGTGATCCGGCGCGGCATGGTGATCTTGATGGCGCGTCCAAGCGGATAATCCACTACGGCGACATCCTGCGCCGCGATGCCGTAGAGCGCGGCGATGCGCCCGGGATTGAGCACGCCGGCATCGGCCACCCGGCGGTAGTCGGCCTCGCTCGCAAACATGACGTCGAGCGTCAGCTTGCGCGGCCCGGCATTCTTGCTGCGGATGACCTGGGCGATGTCTTGCAGGAGCATGGCGCGAGAGTGCGAGGGCGGCCGAAGGACGTCAATGCACCCTCACTTCGACGCCTCCGGGGCAGCCCGATTTACCATTCGGAAACCCTTCGCCCCCTACGCAAAGCAGCCACGACCGGACCGGCTGACGCCGGACGATGGCCGAGAGGGGTGGCGATGACAATGCGGGACGACCTAGCGCTCACCGCCAGCGCTTCGAGCGAGCGGGCCACGCTCAGCGTCTTCGTGGTGTCCTATAACCGGTCGGCGCTGCTGCGGACCTGTCTCAAGGCGCTGGCCTTCGCCGACGAGATCATCGTCGTCGACAAATCCTCCACCGACGACAGCGTCGCGGTCGCGAGCGAGCTTGCTGACCGGGTGATCTCGGTGCCGTGGTCGCCGACGGTGGAGGAAACGCGCGGCTTTGCGCTCGACCAGTGCCGCTGCGACTGGGTGCTGTGCCTGGACGACGACGAGTGCCTGAGCCCCGAGGCGGTGCTGTACATCGAGCGGGAACTGCACGCGCCCTGCGCCGACATCTACTGCCTGCCGCTGCGGCATTACATAATCGGTCGTCACGAGGAGCGCGCCTACTATTGGCCCGAGCGGCATCCGCGCCTGTTCCGACGGGGCTGCATCGCGTTCCGCGACACCGTCCACGCCGGGGTCGTGCTGCTCAGCGAGCGCACGTTCGACGTCCCGGCCGATGCGGGCGTCTGCATTCACCACCTTTCACATCGCGACACGGCGGAGTGGATCGCCAAGACCAACCGCTACACCTCGCGTCCCGACCGAGCCGGGCCGGGTGATGAGGGCGACGATCTGATCGGCTTCGCCCACCGCCGAATTGACTTCTGGATGGCGCGGTCGCGCGACAGCAACCGGAGCGACTACCCGGCGGCGGTCGCGCTGCTGCGTGCCGTTTACGATATGGTCGACCGGGTGAAGACGTGGGAGACTGCGGCCGGACTGGACGGCAGCGTCCTGTTCGCGCGCATATCGCAGCGGCTCGAAGCTGCTTATGCCGCCCACCTTGCCCCTCTCGCGCGCCGGCGACATCGGGCCGGACAGGCCGCCGCCGAGCCCGTCCTAGCCGCCGCCAACGAGGCCGCGATCCGCCATCTCCGCACCATCCAGGCACTGGCGACGGCGTTGCAGGCCGCCAAGGATGACCGGGAGAAGACGAACCGCGCGGCAGCAGCGGAGCGGAGCGAGCTCGCCGCGCAACTCGCAGCCGCAAAGGCGGAACTAGCGGCGATGCACGCCAGCACGATGTGGCGTTTGACCAGTCCGCTGCGGCGGCTCGGCACCCGGTTTCCCTGGCTGACGCGCTCCGGCCGCGTGCCGGTATCGTCTCGCACGGAACAGCGTACCGCACGGACCGCCCTGAAGCGCACGCGGCGCTGCCGTCGGGGACGGTCGAGCCGGAAAAGGTCGAGCCGGAGAGCATCGAGTTTCCGCCCGCCTCCGCCCCGGTGGCAACCGTGATCGTGCCGACATTCGGGCACGTGGCCTACGCGCTGAACTGCCTTGCCGCGATGGCACGTGCGCTGCCCGCAACGCCAATCGAGGTCATCGCCGTCGACGACGCCTCGCCGGACCCGGAGACGGCGCGCCTGCTGCGTGTTCGCGGCATCCGCCTGCTTAGGCACGAGAAGAACCTAGGTTATCTGCGGACCTGCAACCGGGCGGCGGAACAGGCGAGGGGCGAGTTCCTGCTGTTCCTCAACAGCGACACCCAGCCACTGCCCGGGTGGCTTGATCCGATGATCGAGCTGATGCGGGAGAGGCCCGACGCCGGCGCGGTGGGCTCGAAGCTGCTCCACCCGGACGGGCGGTTGCAGGAAGCAGGCGGTATCATCTGGAACGATGGGCGGGGCTGGACCTATGGCCGGGACGACAACCCGGAAAAGTCCGCCTATTGCTATGTCCGCGAGGTTGATTACGTCTCCGGCGCATCGCTGCTGGTCCGCCACGACCTGTTTGCCCGCCTCGGCGGCTTCGACGAGACGTTCGCGCCGGCCTATTGCGAGGATTCTGATCTCGCCTTCCGCATCCGGGCTGCCGGATCGAAGGTGCTGTATCAGCCCCGCTCGCGAGTGATCCACTTCGAGAGCGTGACGAACGGGCGCGACCCGAACGCCGGGATCAAGCGGTTCAACGACATCAATCACCCGAAGCTCGTGGCCAAATGGTCCCATTTGCTGGAAAGGGACCATTTCGCGCCGAACACCTCGCTGCTGCGGGCGTGCCAGCGCGTCCGGCGTGGCCAGGTGGTCCTGCTGGCAACCGACCGGCCGCCGGCGGCGGGTTCGATGCTGTGGACCATGCTGCGATCCATGCTGTCGTCCGGCGACGCGGTGAAGCTGTGGGCCTCTGATGCCGCCGCCACGACCGATGCGCAGGAGGCGCTGCAGCGGCTTGGTGTCGAGGTGCTGCGGTCGGATCTGCTTGGGGAGTGGGTGAGGGCGCACGGCCGGGAGGTCGATCGGGCGATCCTGGCCGGGGTTGTTGCCGCCGAAATCAGCCTGCCGGACCTGCGTCTCGGCAGTGGCGCGGAAATCGCGTTCCTGAGCGCCGGTGCGGCCACCGTCGGTTGGCGCGAGCGGGCCGTCTGGCGCGCGGCCGATGTCGTGCTGCACCCGACGGAGCAGGACGCACGTGCGGCGGAAATGCTCGAACCGGCGGTCGAGTTGCGCGTCGTGGGTGCGGTCAGTTGGCCATCGCGCGGCGCCAGCTTCTCAGCAGCAGCCTGATGGTCGTCTCCCAGCTGAACGTGGCCGCCCGCGCGAGACCGCGCGCGCGCCGCTCGTCGGCGGTTGCGGGGTCCTCAAGCAGGCGCCGCAACCCGCCAGCGATCTGATCGGTATCGAGCGGGTCGACCAGGAGGGCAGCGTCCCCCGCCGTTTCGCCGACAGCGGTGGTTGACGCGGCGAGTACCGGGGCGCCGCACGCCATCGCCTCGATGACGGGCAGCCCAAACCCCTCATAGAGGCTCGGGAAGGCGAACAGCGAGCAGTGCGCGTAGAGCGCCCGCAAGCTCGCATCGGGCACATGGCCGAGCAGGCAAAGATACCCCTGCTCGACCGCACGCTTTGCCGCGGCGCCGGCCAGCGCCTCGCCCCAGCCCTGGCCGCCGGCCACGACCAGCGGATGCCGCTCCCGTAGCTCGCCCGGCAGGAGCGTGTGGGCGGCCAACAGCCGGTCGAAGTTCTTGCGCGGCTCCAAGGTCGAGACCGATAGGACGAAATGGCCGGGGGCGAGCCCGAACTGTGCGAGCACCGGGGCCGCTTCGGACTGCGACATCGGACGGAAGTCTGGCGCGGGTGCCAACTGCACCACGTCGATGCGGTCGCGAGGGATGGCGAGCTGTCCGACCATCTCGGTCGCGGTGAACTCCGATATGGCGACGAACCGGGCGGCTTGCGCGATGGTGCCTGGCAGGCGCCGCTCGATCCACTCCACCCGCGAGGCCGGGTGGAAGGCGCCCGGTGCCCGCCAGGAGAGGTCGTTGATCGTTACGACTGTTACGCCATCGAAGGGCTGCGCGATCACGTTCGGTTCGTGATAGACGAGCGGCCCCGCGGAATGACGCGCGAGGCGTCCCAGACGGCGGCGCACCATCCCGGCCCGCGCCCGAGCCAGCGCCGATACGCCGCTGAGCCGGTTGCGCAGGCGGCCGTCACGCGGAGCTTTGACAAGCGAGCTGCCATCGTCCAGCCGGTCAAGCAGGTCAGGCGGCAGGACCCGCCCGCCGGCGAGCAATCGCAGGCTCGCGACCTCGTCATGGGTGCGGAGCGCGCGCGCGATCTGCAGCGCCATCCGGCCGACGCCGGAGCGGGCACCGAGCAGGCTGTCCGCACCGAGCAGGACGTTCAGTCTGTGCTGGACCGGAGGCATCGGTATGGACAAGGCGACCCGCTTTAAGTCATTGAGATGAACAGGCCACGTTCACCGGCGCCGGAATAGCACGGACCGCGTCCGCGGTTGCAACCCGGCATCGGCTCACGACCAGGAGGAGAGATGATCGTCCGACGTGACCGCGCGATGACCGCCGTCTCGGTCATGCTGGACGTCGCATTCCACGCTGGCCGATCTGGAACGGTCAGCGCCGCCGACATTGCCGATCGTCTGGCGCTCGCCCGTCGCGGCATGGAGCCGTTGTTGCAGGCCTTGTCGCGCGCCGGCCTGCTCGACAGCGTGCGCGGGCCGCGCGGCGGCTACCGGCTTGGCCGGCCGCAGCGCGACATCCGGCTGGCGGAGATCGTCGCCGTCAGCCTCACCGAGGACGACGAGCAGGTGGCGCACGGACCCGCCGGCAAGCTGCAATCAGCCGTGGTCGATCCGCTCTGGTCCGAGCTCGATGCCGGTACTGCGTGCCAAGCTCCATGACCTCACCCTGGACGACCTGCTGCGCCGCGCCAGCGCCGCAGGCTTGCGACGGCCGACCGCCGAGCCGATCACCTTTGCGATCTGATCCGTCGCGGGGGCGCCCGAAAGGGCGACGATTGCTGCGTAATTGACGGAACACACCTAGGCGTGTGCAGATGGTAGAGTGAACAAAATGGGGCCGTGACTTTGTCACACTCACGTCCGCTCGGCAGCAGGTGGATGCCATGATGATGCCGCACATCGACCCACTTTATTCGCTGTCGGGGTTCGTGATTGGCGCGTTGGTCGGGCAGACCGGGGTGGGCGGCGGCTCGCTGATGACGCCCTTGCTGGTGCTCCTGTTCGGTGTTCATCCTGCGACCGCGGTCGGCACCGACCTGCTCTACGCCTCCGTGACCAAGACAGCAGGCACGCTGGTCCACGGCATGAACAAGACGGTCGACTGGCGGGTCACCGGGCGCCTAGCGGCCGGCAGCGTGCCGGCGACCATCCTGACCCTGGCGGTGCTGGCCAAGCTGAACGCCGACGGCAGACCCTCCTCCGGGGCAATCACGACGGTCCTCGGCTTCGCGCTGATGCTGACCGCGGTCGCGCTCATCTTCCGCCGCCACATATTGTCGCACGCGGCCGAACGGCTCGCCGGCTTGCGCGAGAGCACGACCGTGGCCCTCACGATTTTCACCGGTGTGACGCTTGGCGTCCTGGTGTCGATCTCGTCGGTGGGAGCCGGCGCACTCGGGGTGACGGCCTTGCTGCTGCTCTACCCTCGGCTGCCCACGCCGACGATTGTCGGCTCCGACATCGCCCATGCGGTGCCGCTGACGTTCATCGCCGGGATGGGCCACTGGATGATGGGCTCGGTGGATGGCTCGATGCTGGTATCGCTGCTTGTGGGATCGCTGCCGGGCATCGTGATCGGCAGCTATTTCGCCTCACGCGTTCCCGATCCGGTGCTGCGGGGCATTCTGGCGGCGGTGCTCGCCCTGGTCGGAGGTCGGCTGGTTCTCTGATGGGCCTGATTTTCCGAGCGGTGCAGGGGGATGCCCGGCGAGGCCGGAGATGCTAACCGACAACCCATGAGCGCCACGACCGCACCCCGCAGACGCCCGGCCGACCCTGCCGCCGCACCGATGCCTGCCGCCGTCCCCGCGCGCGGGAAAATCTTCGACAGCATTTTGGACACGATCGGCGCGACGCCCCTGGTGCGCCTGCCGCGGTTGATCGCCGCCGACGGGCTGCGGGCCGACCTCGCCCTGAAGCTCGAGTTTTTTAACCCGCTCGGCTCGGTCAAGGATCGGATCGGGCTGGCGATGGTCGAGGCGGCCGAGCGCGCCGGCCAGATCAAGCCGGGGGCGACCACATTGGTCGAGCCCTCCTCGGGCAACACCGGGATTGCGCTTGCTTTCGTCGCGGCGGCCAAGGGCTACCGGTTGATTGTCGTCATGCCGGACGGCGCCTCGGTCGAGCGGCGCAAGATGATCAGGCTGATGGGCGCCCGGGTCGAGCAGACCCCGGCGCGGCAGGGCATGGCGGGGGCCATCGCCCGGGCGGAAGCGATCGTCGGGACGACGCCGGGCGCCTGGATGGCCCGTCAGTTCGACAACGGCGCCAACCCAGATATCCACGCGGCGACGACGGCGGAGGAGATCTGGATCGACACCGGCGGCAAGGCGGACGCGGTAGTGGGCGGGATCGGCACCGGCGGCACGCTCACCGGGATCGCCCGTGTCCTCAAGCCGCGCCGGCCCGGCCTCCGCGTCATCGGCATCGAGCCCGCCGAGAGCGCGGTGCTCTCGGGTGACGAACCCGGCCCGCACGCCATCCAGGGCATCGGCGCCGGCTTCAAGCCTGCCGTGCTGGAACTCGAGGCGCTGGACGAAATCCGCCGCGTCACCGAGCGGCAGTCGCTGGCCGCGGCCCGGCGCTGCGCGGAAGTCGAAGGCTTGCCGATCGGCATCTCGTCAGGCGCGGTGCTGCACGCCCTGCTGGAACTGGGCCGGCAGCCCGAGAACGAGGGCAAGCTGATCGTCGGCATCGCCGCCTCGTTCGCGGAGCGCTATCTATCCACGGCGCTGTTCGCCGGGCTTTAGCACCGAGGCTTGGCTAATCGGCCGCCTCGCCGCTCTTGGTTTTCGCAACGCGGGCGAGCACCTTTTCCCGCACCGTTTCCGGCAACCCGTTCGGGTCCATCGGCATGCCCCAGACGAGCTGGTTGTGGGTGTGCATCATCTGATGCAGGCTGAAGACGTGCATCTGCGCGTTGCGGCGGCCCTGCACGTCCTGCACGTGGTTCATCGCCGCCTTCACGGTTTTCAGGGCAAACCCCGGCTTGCGGGCGATCTTTTCCGCCAAGGCCAGGGTTTCGGCCGATAGGCGGTCGCGCGGCACCACGTGGTTCACCATCCCGCACGCCAGCGCCTGCTGGGCGGTGAGTTCGTCGGCGGTGAACAGGAACTCCTTGCCGCGGCGAATGCCAAGCTCCCAGGGATGCATGAAGAACTCGACCCCCGGCATGCCGAAGTCGATGACGGGATCGCGGAAAGCGGCGTCATCGCTCGCCATGATGAGGTCGCACACCCAGGCGAGCATCAGCCCGCCGGCGATGCACTTGCCCTGCACCTCGGCGATGGTCGGCTTGGGCAGGTTGCGCCAGCGCTCGCACATTTCGAGGTAGATTTCCATTTCCCGCCCGTAGCGGCCTTCCGCGCCGGCGGCGTCGAAATCCGCCCAGGTGCCGACAACCGGGAAATCCCGCCAGCTCTTGCCGCCGTCGCCCGAGAGGTCGTGGCCGGCCGAGAAGTGCTTGCCGTCGCCGGCGAGGATGATGACCTTGATCTCGGGATCGAGCGCCGCCCGGTCGAAGGCCGCATTCAGTTCGTAGGTCATCTGCAAGCCCTGTGCGTTGCGGGCCTCCGGCCAGGCCATGACGATGCGGGCGACGTGCGGCGCGGGGCTCTCGTAGCGGACCTGTTCGGCCGTGGAATCACTCTCGGTCATGCTTTTCCTCCCTGGTTCGCCTCGCACAGGCGCGTCCGACGCGATAAGGGTAGCATCCTGGGGCCAAGCGGAAAGCGGCCGACGGCGTTTGGGGGAGCGATGGACGAGCTGGCCGGATGGGCGGAGCGACAGCCGGAGCGACCGGCCCTCATCTTCCCCGACACGGACGAAGTCGTCAGCTTCGCCGAGCTCGATGCGCGCGCCAACCGGGTGGCGCAGTGGCTGATCGGCCGCGGGCTGCAGCCGACGGACAAGATCGCGCTGCTGTTGGAAAATCGACCGGAGGCGGTGGAGCTTGCCTGGGCGGCGCGGCGGGCCGGCCTCTACTACGTGCTGCTCAATACGCACCTCAAGCCTGACGAACTGACCTACGTGCTCGGGGACTGCGGCGCCAAGCTGCTGCTGACCAGCCGCGCGCTCGTCGAGACGGTGCCGCACGACGCCCGCCACGCTCTGACGGTTGCGACGGTTGACGGGCCCACGCCGGGCTCCGCCGACTACCGGGCCGAGCTCGCGGCCTATCCTGGCCCGATCCAGCTGCCGGAGCGGTCGGTCGGACGCGAATTCATGTATTCCTCCGGCACCTCGGGCTATCCGAAAGGCATCATGCGTTCGCTGCAGCCGGCCAGCGAACGCGGCCAGCCCGCGCCGGGGCGCGAGATCGTCGATACCGTGCTCGAAGGCGACGCGACCGGCACCTATCTCTCGCCCGCGCCGTTCTACCACGCCGCCCCGCACGGGTTCTCGATGAGCGCGCTCGGCCGCGGCATGACGGTGGTGATGCTGCGCCGTTTCGATCCCGAGCGCGCACTCGCCGCCATCGAGCGGTATCGCGTCACCCACAGCCAGTGGGTGCCGACGATGTTCGTGCGCCTGCTGGCGCTGCCGGAGGCCAGTCGCGCCCGCTACGATCTCTCGTCGCACCGCCGTGCCATTCATGCCGCCGCGCCGTGCCCGGTGCACGTCAAGGAGCGGATGATCGCATGGTGGGGGCCGATCGTGGTCGAGGACTATGGCGGCTCGGAGAGCGTCGGCCTGACGTTTCTCGATGCCGAGGACTGGCTCGCGCACAAGGGCTCCGTCGGCCAGCCGCTCGGCGGGGTGCAGGTCCATATCCTCGGACCGGACGGGGCCGAGTTGCCGTGCGGCGAGGTCGGCGGCATCTGGTTCTCCGGCTTTTCCGCGCGGTTCGACTACCACAACGCGCCCGAGAAGACCGCCGCCGCGTACAACGACCGCGGCTGGGCGACGTACGGCGATCTCGGCCACGTCGACAGCGACGGCTATCTCCATCTCAGCGACCGCCGCACCGACCTCGTGCTGTCGGGCGGAGTGAACGTCTATCCGGCTGAGATCGAGAGCGTGCTGCTGCGCCACCCCGATGTGGCCGACGCCGCCGCGATCGGCGTGCCCGACGCCGACCTCGGCGAAGTGGTGCAGGGCGTGGTGCAGCTCCGCCCGGATGCCAGCGTGACGGCACCCGAGCTGCTGGCCTTCTGCCTCGAGCATCTCGGCCGCCTGAAATGTCCGACGGCGATCGACATCGTCGAGCGGCTGCCGCGCACCGAGGCGGGCAAACTGCTGCGGCGCGAACTCAAGGCCGAGTACGGCGCGCGGGCGGCCACTGGTTGATGGAAGTCCCGCTCGCCCTGCTGGGCAATGCGGTCGTGTCGGGCCTGCTGCTCGGTGGGTTCTATGCCGCCGTCACGATCGGCGTGACGATCTCGTTCGGGATGCTCGACATCGTCAACATCGCCCACCCGGCGTTCATCATCCTCGGCTCCTACATCGCCTATCTCGCGAACACGCAACTCGGCCTCGACCCGATCCTGGCGAGCATCCTCGCGCTGCCGGCGTTCTACCTGTTCGGCGTGGCGCTCTACTGGGTGTACGACGTCGCCTTCGAGCGGCGCGGCGACCAGTCGTTACAGGGGTTGGCGTTCTTTTTCGGCCTGCTGTTCGTCACCGAGGTGGTTCTGGTCCTGGTGTTCGGTGTCGACTACCGGCTGGTGCAGGCGCCGTATATCGGCCCCAGCTTGCATCTCGGCGCCCTCGATCTGCCGCTCCGGCTGCTGGTGCCTTTCGCGGTTTCGCTGGCGATGATGGGTGTGCTGCAGCTGTTTCTCTCCCGCACGTTCATCGGCCGCGCGATCCTGGCCGTTGCGCAGGACCAGCTCGCGCTGCGGCTGATGGCCGCCGATCCGCGCCGGATCAAGCGCATCGCGTTCGGCCTGTCGATCGCGACCGCATCAGTCGCCGGCGCCATCCTGATCGTGATTTAACCCGTCGAGCCGTCGATCAGCCGCGACTACATCGGCCGCGTGTTCGCCATCTGCGTGCTCGGCGGCATGGGCAGCTTTCCCGGTACGTTGGCGGCGGCGATCACGATCGGCGTCGTCGAGAGCCTGACCTCGACGTTCTACGGACCCTCCTGGTCGCCGGCCATCGCGTTCGGCTTTCTGCTGTTGACCCTGGCCGTGCGTCCCGCCGGCATCTTCGGGCGATAGCCTGGTGGGCACTCCCAGCTTTGTCGCGCTGCTCGTTGTCGCGGCGGCTTGCTTGTTCGCGGCAGTGCTGGCCATCGGCAATCCCTACGTATTCTTCGCCGGCTACGTGGTGCTGCAATACATCGTGCTCGGCAGCGCCTGGAACATCCTCGGCGGCTACACCGGATACGTGAACTTCGGCACGGCGGCGTTCTTCGCTCTCGGCGCCTACAGCTCCGTCGTGCTGCACAAGCTGACCGCATTGCCGGTGCCGGCCATGATGCTGGTCGGCGGCGTGGTGGCGGGTGCGATCGGCGTCTTCATGGGATATCTGACCCTGCGCCTGCGCGGCGTCTTCTTCTCCATCGCCACCCTGGCGCTCGCCGTCGTGGCGCAGACGCTGATCACGAACTGGAGCTTCGTCGGCGGTTCGCGCGGCGCCTACGTCATCAGGCCGCGTCTCGCGCCGCTGATCGGCGGCGGCTACATCAACTACCTGTTTCTGCTGATGCTGGCGCTATGCGTCATCGTGCTCGCGGTGGCGCGCCTTATCGAGCGCTCGCGCCTCGGCTTCGGCTTTTCGGCGATCCGCGACGACGAGCTTGCCGCCGAAGCGTCCGGGGTGCCCACCTTGCGCCTGAAACTGATCGCGACCGGGCTGTCGGGCGCGTTCATGGGCATGGCGGGCGCGCCGCTGCCATACTACGTAACCTATCTCGATCCGGGGTCCGCGTTCAGCCTGACCTACGCGGTGAACAGTATCGCGATGCCGCTGATCGGCGGCACCGCGAGCTGGATCGGCCCGGTGATAGGGGCGGTCCTGCTCGGCACGCTGCAGCAGGTGGCGACAGTCACGATCTCGTCGGCCGTCAACCTGCTCATCGTCGGCGTCGTGCTGATCGGCTTCGTCACGGCGGCGCCCAACGGACTGCTCGGCTTTTTCCAGGCGCGGCGCCACCGATGACCGATGACGTGCTGCTCGAACTCGACGGGGTGGGCAAACGGTTCGGCGGTTTCGTCGCGCTGAACGCGGTGCGGCTCGAGGTGAGGGTGGGCGAGCGGGTCGGGCTGATCGGCCCGAACGGCTCGGGCAAGAGCACGCTGGTCAACTGCACCAGTGGGACGCTGCGGCACGACCAGGGCGAGATCCGCTTCGCCGGCCGGTCGTTGGCCGGTTTGAAGCCGCACGAACGCACCCGGCTCGGCCTGGCCCGCAGTTTCCAGCTGCCGCGACCGTTTGCCAGCCTCTCGGTCGCCGACAATCTGCGCATTCCGCTCGAATACACCGTTCACGCGCGCACCGGCGCCGACCGACAGACGATCGACGCCCGCGCCGTCGAACTGCTCCGCATGGTCGGCCTCGAGACCAAGGCACGGCGACGCCCGCGCGACCTGACGCAGATCGAAATGCGCAAGCTGGAACTCGCCCGTGCGATGGCGTCGGAGCCGCGCCTGCTGATTGCCGACGAGCCGATGGCCGGGCTGTCGCACGGCGAGGTCGACGAAATCCTTTCCCTACTGCTGCGGCTCAACGCCGAGGGCATGACAGTGATCCTGATCGAGCACATCATGCGAGCGGTGATGCAGTTCTCGCAGCGGCTCGTGGTGCTGGTTGCCGGCAACAAGATCGCCGACGGGCTCCCGGCGGACGTCGTGCGCAACCCCGAGGTGGAGCGCGCCTACCTTGGCGAGTAGCCTGACGATCGTCGGGATCGACGCCGGTTATGGCGCGGTGCGGGTGCTGTCGTCGGTGTCGCTTGCGGTCGGTGCCGGCGAGACCGTCGCGCTGCTCGGCACCAACGGCAACGGCAAGAGCACGTTGCTGAAATGCGTGATGGGGATCGTGCGGCCGACCGTGGGCACCATCGTCGCCGACATTGAGGGCGTGCGGCACGAGCTGGTCGGGCGGTCCACCGAGGAGATCGTCGATCTCGGCATCGCGTTCGTGCCGGAAGGGCGCCGACTGTTCCCTCGCCTGTCGGTCGCCGAGAACCTGATGCTCGGCGCGTTCCGCCGCTCGGCACGGACGGCGATCGGGCGCAACCTCGATTTCTGCTTCGAGACGTTTCCGCGCCTGAAGGAGCGGCGGCGACAGCTCGCGGGCAGCATGAGCGGCGGCGAGCAGCAGATGCTGGCCCTGGCCCGCGCGTTGATGTCGGCGCCCCGCATCCTGCTGATCGACGAGCCCTCGGTGGGGCTGGCGCCGTTGCTGGTCCGCCGCACGATCGACAAGATCCGCGAGCTGAAGGAGGGCTTTCAGCTCACCGTGCTGATGGCCGAGCAGAACTTTACCCAAGCCATCCGCATCGCCGACCGTGGCTACGTCATCGTGCATGGCGAGATCGCCTTCGAGGGCAAGTCCGCCGCCGAGCTCAACAACAACGAGCTGATCCGGCAGTTTTATCTGGGGCTCTGACCTACCGCGTCACGAGTATTAGCCCTCGGTTGTCGGAGACTAGGTCAGGAGTGGTCGGCTGCGACGAATTGACGACCACCAGGGCGGTGCCGGCGAGCGGGGTCGGGGTGCGGTCGCGCGGCAGCAGCGCGCGATAGCGGAGGTCGTCGCGTGCGGCGGCTTCGTATTCGGCGTCCAGCACCCCGTGCCGGTCGAGAAAGCGGTTGAGCGCGGCTGGAATACGGACGCAGCCCGATGACGCTTGGCGGCCGATCCGCTGCTCCAGATAGGTGGGGTCCGTCGCGTGCATCAAGAGCCGCATCTGGCCGCGCTCGCCGTCCGCGCGCCAGCCCTTCGTCGCCCATTGCCAGCCGAAATCCCACACTCGCATCCCTTTCAGCCCGAGGCCGCGGATGTGGTTCTCGTTGAACGTTCCTTCGGCGCGGAAATCGAGAATGAGGGCAGTGTGCGGAAACACCCCGAGCGGCGTGATGTAATGGTCGAAGCGGCCGGGCTGGCCCGTCGAGACGTGGGTTCCGCCGATCGCCTGCCACGGTCCGTCCGGCTGGATCATGACGAGACACAGCGCCTGAACCCGCGGGTTGCGGTCGACGACCACGATGAGCTGCGGGCGATCGAGCAGAAAATTGCTCCGGGCAATCATCGCCTGCGCCATGCGGACCCATTCGGCCTGTGCCGTCGGACCCGGGATGAAGGCGCCCGGCACCTCCCGCATGAGGGCGGCGCGCAACCGTCCGATCTCGGCTTCGGTGTCGTCCGGCGACATCGGCGCGTCCGCCCCGAACGCGTCCGCGGCGAGCGCCGATGCCGGCGTGGCCACGGCCAGGGAAAGCAGGACCGCGAGGAGCAGGCCGAGCGCCGCTGGCCGGCAGCTTGCGGCGAAGGGAGCGGGTTTGCTCGTGCGTGTCATTGCCTGTCTGCCCAGCCGCTGTATCGTCGCCAAGCTGATGGCGTGGACAGGGTCTTGGCATGGAATTCCTTCTCAAACCTCAACAGCGGGAAATGCTCGCCACGGTG
Source organism: uncultured Alphaproteobacteria bacterium (assembly GCA_963719345.1). Taxonomy (GTDB): domain Bacteria; phylum Pseudomonadota; class Alphaproteobacteria; order Acetobacterales; family Acetobacteraceae; genus CAVRCA01. The sequence continues at coordinate 368,665 of CAVRCA010000001.1, read as the reverse complement.
CGCGAGCTCGCGCAGGCCGAGTTCAAGCCGAAGGCCAACCGCTGGATGGATGGCACCTTCCCCTGGGAGAACATGCACAAGCTCGCCGGCCTCGGCGTGCTGGGCATGACGGTGCCGGAGGAATATGGCGGCCTCGGCCTGCCGGTGTTCGACACTGCCCTCATCCTCGAGGAGATCGCCAAGGCCTGTTACGTGACCGCGATGGCGGTACTCGGCGAGGCCGGGGTGCAGACGCGGGTGATCGCCCACTACGCCCCGGCGGCGATCAAGGAGCGTATTCTTCCGAAGGTCGTCACCGGCGACTGCATCCTGTCGATCTGCATGACCGAGCCGCATGCCGGCACGGATGTCGCCAATTTCCGCACCAACGCGCGGGTGGCCGGCGACCGCGTCATCCTGCGGGGCACGAAGACGCTGATCAGCCGGGTGCCGGAGGCCGGCATGTTCGTCGTGTTCACTCGCGTAGACGGCAAGCCGGGGCGGGAAGGGATCGGCTGCGTGCTGGTGGAGGGCGGCACCAAGGGCGTCGAGATCACCGGCGCCTACCACACGATGGGCGGCGAGAACCTGTGCGAGGTGCAGTTCAACGATTGCGAGCTGCCGTTGGAAAACTTGGTGTTGAAGGAGGGCGGGTTCCGCCGGCTGCTGACGGCGTTCAACACGCAGCGCTGCCTCAATCCGGCGATCTCGCTGGGCCTTGCGGAGGCCGCGTTCGAGGAAGCGCTGAGCTACACGCGCGAGCGCGAGGTGTTCGGTCGCAAGGTCGTCGACAACCAGGGTATCCGATGGAAGCTCGCCGACATGTACAAGGACATCGAGGCCGGACGCGGCCTGCTGTACCGCGCCTGCGGCACCGCAAACCCCTATCCGGACCCGTTCCTGTCAGCCACGGCGAAAGTGTTCTGCAACGAGATGTCGGTGCGGGTCGCGAGCGAGGCGGTGCAGCTGCACGGCGGATACGGCTTCACCGACGACTACCCGGTGTCGCGCATCTACCGCGCCGCGCGCTACGGCTCGCTGGGCGGCGGCACCGTGGAAACCCTGCGCGACCTGATCGGCAAGAAGCTGGCCGGCGCCGAGCTTGGCGCGCAGGGCATCCTCGGCCTCAATACGTTCTGATCAAACCTTAACCGAGGTGAACGTACCCCCCGTGGCGGTGCGGCCGCCGTCGGAGACATAGTGGCCGCCGGTCATGTTGGCCGCCGCATCCGAGCAGAGGAACAGCACCAGGTTGGCGATCTCCTCGGCCCGGCCGTAGCGGCCGATCGGAATAAGCTGCTGGTAGCCGGCCGCAAAGCCCTCGGGGTCGTTCGGGCTGCGGGCCTGTGCGAGCGATTGGATCATCCGCGTGTCGATCGGCCCGGGGCAGACCGCGTTGACCCGGATGCCGTTGCGCGCCACCTCGCCGGAAACGGTCTTGGTGAGCCCGATGACCGCGTGCTTGGACGCGACGTAGGCCGGCATCCCCGGTGTGCCGACAAGCCCCGCAACCGAAGCGGTGTTCACGACAACGCCGGACCCCTGCTTGATCATCGACGGCAGCACGTGTTTGAGGCCGAGGAACACGCCGCGCACGTTCACCGCGATTACCTGGTCGAACGCCTCATCGTCGAGATCGACGGTGTTGGCGAGCTTGCCCTCGATGCCGGCGTTGTTGAAGAAGCAGTCTATCTTCCCGAAAGTCTCGAGCGCGGTCTGTACATAGGCCTGCACGTCGGCCGATTTACTGACGTCGGCCGCGACGAAGCTGGCTTCCCCGCCCTGCTGGCGCACGACCCCGACGGTGTCCTCGCCCAGCGATTGGTCGCGATCGACCACGACCACCTTCGCGCCACCCTTGGCGAACCCGACCGCGGCCGCGCGGCCGATGCCGCCGCCCCCGCCGGTGATCAGCGCGACCTTGCCGGAAAAATCCATGCTGGCGTTCTCCCCCTTGTGAGCTTTGCCGGGGATACTAGCATGGCGTCGAGCCCGCAAAGAACCGGAGGAAAGCATGGCGCCCAAGATCCTGCTCGCTGCCAGTCCGCTGAACGACACGCCGATCGCGCGGGAGATGGCGCCGGAAGGCTTCGACGTGACCATCGCGTCTCCGGACAGCGCGGAGTACAAGGCGGCACTCGCCGAGGCCGAGTTCTTTGTCGGCCTGACCAGCGGCCAGATGGGCGGCGAGTTCTTCCGGGCGGCGCCAAAGCTCAGGCTCGTGCAGCTGGTGAGCGCCGGCTACGACCGGGTCGATATCGAGGCGGCGCGGCAGGCGCGCGTTCCCGTTTCCAACAATGGGGGCGCCAACTCGATCGCGGTCGCCGAACACGCGATGCTGCTGATGCTGGCGGTCAACCGGCGGCTGATCTGGCAGCACACCAACGTCGTGGCCGGCCGGTGGCGCGGCAACGATTTCGCCAACGTGCGGCTCTATGAGCTGCACGGCAAGACGCTTGGCATCATCGGCCTCGGCACGATCGGAAAGAAGGTCGCGCGTCTCGGCCGCGCCTTCGGCCTCAACGTGCAATACTACGATACCGTGCGGCTCACCGAGGACGCCGAGGATCAGCTCGGTGCCCGGTTCCGCGCCATGCCCGAGGTGCTGCGCAGCGCCGACATTCTTTCCCTCCATGTTCCGCTGACACCGGCGACCCGCAAGCTGATCGGTGCCCGGGAACTCGGCCTGATGAAAGCCATCGGCAATCCTGATCAACACCTGCCGCGGCCCGGTGGTGGACGAGGCCGCGCTGTACGATGCGTTGAGCTCGGGCAAGATCGCGGCGGCCGGGCTCGACGTGTTCGAGGAGGAACCGACCTCGCCGACCAACCCGCTGTTCCAGCTCGACAACGTCATCCTGACGCCGCATCTCGCCGGGCCGACATGGGACAATCAGTATTCCCGCTTCCGCAACGCGTTCGACAACGTCCAGCGCGTCGCCCGCGGCGACAAGCCGCTCTGGGTCATCCCGGAGATGCGGGATCTGTTCTACTGAGAACCATCACTCAGCCACTTCTCCATCTCGTGCCGCTGGATTTTCCCCGTCGTGCTGCGGGGAAAATCCTCAAGCGCGATGAACCGGACCTCCTTCGGGCGTTTGTAGCCGGCGAGGTTGCCGCGACACGCTTCGATCAACTCGGCTTCGCTCACCGTCTGGTCGCGGCGGGCGACGAACGCCACCGGGACTTCGCCCCAGCGCGCGTCGGCACGGCGCACCACGACCGCCTCGGCCACCCGCGCATCACCCAGCAGGACCTGTTCGATCTCCGCGGGATAGACGTTCTCACCACCCGACTTGATCAGGTATTTCACCCGGTCAACGAAATCGATCGTGCCGTCCGGGTTGCGCACGAACACGTCGCCCATGTGAAACCAGCCGCCGCGGAAGTCGTGCGCATTGCTCTCCGGTGCGTTCCAGTAGCCGCTGAACAAGGTCGGGCCGCGGATCGCGAGTTCACCCGGCATGCCGTCCGGCACCTCGCGATCCTGGTCGTCCACCAACCGGAACACGCAGGTCGAACTGGGCGTTTTTGGCAGGCGGCCCGGCGCGGCGCCGATCGGCACGCGCCCGACGGACGCCGGCGGCAAGCCGGTCTCGGTTGCTCCGAACGTATTGGCGTAGGGCGCGCGCAACAGGCTGGTGACCTCGGCCAGTTGGTGACGCGGCACAAGGTCCGCCATCGCGCCGATCAGTTTTATGCCGCGCGGCACGGTACGCCGCCGCCTTGCTCCGGCGATCAGTTCCTCGATCATGCCGGGCATGACGACGAGCCACCACAGATGCTCGGTTTCGACGGCGTGCAGGATACGGTCGACGTCGAGGCCCGGGATGACGATCACCCTGCCGCCCAGGCACAGCACGTGGATCGACTGGTCGGTGGACACCATGTGGAACATCGGTGCCCAGGCGACGAACACGTCCCCCTGCGCCAGGTCGAAATCGACGCAGCTCGAATGCATCCGCGCCAGCTGCGCCCGATGGCTGACCAGCGCGCCTTTCGGGTTTCCCGTCGTCCCGCTCGTATAGAGAATGACGTGCCCGTCCTCGGCCTCGGCGGCGATGTCCGGCTCGTCGGCGCGGGCACAGGCGAGACGCTGCTCGTAATCCTCGCCCAGCAGGACGCGCTCACCGAGGACGTCGCCGAGCCGAGCGGCAGTGGCTTCGTAGGCGGTCGAGACGAGCGTCGCCCGGGGCAAGGTCAACGTGACGCAATGGCGCATCTCGCGATCGGCGAGCCGCCAGTTCAGCGCACAGACGATCGCCCCAAGCTTGCCGGCGGCGAACATCAGCTCGAGATATTCGGCCCGGTTCTCCGACAGGATCGCCACGCGATCGCCGCGCCCGATATCGAGGGTGCGCAGCACGGCGGCGAGCCGGTTCACGCGCGCGTTGAGTTCGGCGAAACTGAAGCGGCGCGCCCCGTCCTCAACGGCAACGCGGTCGGGATGCAGCCGGGCGCGGGCCCGCAGCAGCTCGCCGATGGTGACGCCGGCTGCCTGGCGCGCAGCCGCGGCGTCGACGCCCTCGGCCATTTCAGGCCGCACGCACCATCCCGGACGCGGGGGCGCCACCACCATGGCGGAGCAGGCGGCCCGAGAAAGTTCTGGTTTCGCGATCGTCCTCGATGGTGACTGCGCCGTTCACGAGCACGTACCGATAACCCCGGGCGCGCTGCACGCGGCGCCATTCGCCACCGGGCAAATCGTGGACGATCTCGCTCGGCAGCACGTCCAGCTTCGCATAGTCGTAGATCACGATGTCGGCCGGTGCGCCGACCCGCAGCACGCCGCGATCGGTGAAGCCGGCGAGCGTGGCGGGAAGTGCCGACAGGCGCCAATGCGCCTCCTCGAGGCTCAGCATGCCGTGCTCGCGCACGATCTTGACCAGGGTTTCGGTCGGGTAGCGGCCGGCGGTGAGGAACTTGGTGTGCGCGCCGCCGTCGGACACCCCGAACAGCACGTACGGATCGTCGACGATCTCCTTGAGGTGTTCGAGGGAGACGTTCGGCGGCGCGGCGAAGAACTCGGTCGCCAAGCCGTCGGCGACCGCGATGTCGAGCATCGCGTCGACCGGGTGCTTGCCCGTCGCCTCGGCGACCTGACCGATCGTGTGGTCGAGCCAGCGCTCGGTTTCGGGCGTGCGCGGACCGGTGACGACGATGCCGGCGATCGGCCCGGTGACGGTCAGCGGCACCTGCGCGCGCAGCGCCGGCCGGCGCACGGGATCGGCCAGCTTTGCCAGTCGCTCGGCCACCGTGCCGAGCGTCGCATCCCGCCACGCCGGCCGATCGTCCCAAAGGTTCCAGTCCTCGAACGTGAAGGCGAAGCCGGCATCGGTGGTCAGGCCCTGGCCGTACACCCGGATGCCGCGCTCGCGGCAGCTCGCCAGCCAGGCGAGGGCGCCGCGATGCACCTCGGGCTTGTGATCGTACGCCTGCACCACATTCCACAGCAGCGGCCGTCCGCTGATGGCGGCCAACCGCTCCATGTGGCCGCGATCGTGCGCGTAGCTGCCGGACGAGATCGTCATCTGCATGAATCCGGCGTTGCGCTTGCCGAGCACGCCGGCCAGCGCCTCGCAGGTCTGGTCGTGCATGACGTCGGTCACCATAGGAGTGCCGTCATAGTCGAGCTGCACCGCCGAGGGGCCATCCGGCATCAGCCGTTGCGCCGACCAGCCGCAGCCCCCGGCGTCCAGCGCTTCCTCGAACAGCCGGCAGAGTTCGGCGTGCTGCGCGTCGGTCGGCTGCTTGCCGGCCTTGGCGTCGTCGAAGCCGAGCACGCTGATCAGCAAGGGGGCGACGGGAACATACGGCAGGATATTGATCGCCTTGGGCACCCGATCGACGCTGTCGAGGTACTCGGGGAAGCTCGTCCAGTCCCAGGGCATCCCCAGCTTCATCGAGGCGAACGGGATCGCCTCGACACGCGTCATGCTCAACATCGCGCGCTCGCGCATCTCGGGCGCGACGGGGGCGAAGCCGAAGCCGCAATTGCCGATGACCGCCGACGTCACGCCGTGCCAGCCGGACAGGGTGCAATAGGGGTCCCAGAACAGCTGCGCGTCGTAGTGCGTGTGCAGGTCGATGAAGCCGGGGGCGACGTGCAGCCCGTCGGCGTCGATCACTCGGGTCGCGTCGCCGTCCGGAATACGGCCGATGCCGCAGATCACGCCGTCGCGGACGCCGATGTCGCCGCGATAGCGCGGCACCCGCGAGCCGTCGAAGATCAGGCCGTTCTTGATGATGACGTCGTAGGCCGGCATCGACGTTCCCTCCCCAGGTGACGCACGGGGCAGGGTAGTGGTCGGCACGCCCGGCCAGCAAGGGGTCCGGCTAGCAAGCCGTCGGACGTCCGGGCATCGCGTCCGCTTCGGCAGCGTCGAGTTTGCCTGGCTTGTCGGGATGCATCGGTTCCGCGCGGTCGACCTTTAGACGCGGCGCCGGTGATCAGGTCGCGTTGCGTCGGCGCACCGGCGTTCGCTGCCGCCTGGCGGGCACGCGCGCTTGCGCACCCGGCCGGCTCGGTCCCTCGTAGCCATCATCGGCAATCAGGCGGAGCTGCACGCCCGGCCTGAGGCGTTCCGCCGGCAGCTCGAGCGGGATGGGCCACGCGGCTTCGGCAACCCCCTCTTCGCCGCGCAGGGCCAGGAAAACCACTCGCTCGACGCTGCCGCTCGCATTGGTTTCCACTGCCAAGCGAAAGACGAGTCCTTCCGCGACGTCGATCCCGAGTGCCAAGCCGAGCTGCTGTGCCTCGGCCTCTTGTCGTCGCAACGTTCGTGCGGTGGGTTCGTCGGCCGGGCCGCGATAGAAGCGGACCGGCACCTGTTCGATCAGGAAGACGAAGTGGTGGCTGTCGTCCATCACCCGGAGCCACGGATGCTCCCCGGACCCGGCGACCCGCGTGAGCCGCTGGCGACCGAAGGCGTAGGCCCGGCATCCGACGGACCAGCTGTCGTCACCCATCTCATAGGCCGCCAGGGCGAGGGCGTCGCGCCGGGCGTTGGCGAGCAGCCGGGCGCAGAGCCGCAGCCGCTCCTCGGTCAGCGCCGGATGGAAGTCCCACGGCAGGCGCGCCGTGCGGCGGGACTCGCAGTCGTTTTCGGCCATTGCCGAGTCTAGGTTCGGGCGGCCCGGCCATGCAAGCCACCCGGCAGCCTGCGGCAGGCATCGACACATTGCCGTCCGCGCCTGGAACAATCGATCGCCGCCGGATGCATCTCGGTCAGCAAGGAGGTCGCGCGATCCTCGCGGACAAAGCTGTAGCGCGCGCCCCCTCCGGCAAAGCGCTTGACATGATCCGCACGCGAGCGGAACGCTCCCCGACGGCGCCAAGAACACGCTCGGCGCAGACGAAGGCGGCAACTGATCCAGTGGGGATGAGAGCATGTCAGCGACCGGTACACCGCACATTGCGCAGCGCGCGCCCTTCAAGGTCGCCGTCGAGGAGGGCAAGTCCTACTGGTGGTGCGTCTGCGGGATGAGCAGCAAGCAGCCGCTGTGCGACGGGACACACAAGGGCGGCGGGTTCCGCCCGCTCGAGTGGAAGGCCACGAAGACCGGCGACGTCTGGTTCTGCGGGTGCAAGCACACCGCCACGGCGCCGCTCTGCGACGGTCGGCACAAGACGATCTGAGCCGCCGGGCGGCTGAACGGGAACACAATGTCCGCAGAAGCGGTGGAGCGGCAGACGGTGGCGAAGGTCAGTCGTCGGCTCCTGCCGATCCTGATCCTTGGCTACTTCGCGGCCTATCTCGACCGGGTGAACGTGAGCTTCGCCGCGTTGCAGATGAACGGCGATCTCGGGTTCTCGAGTTCGGTGTTCGGGTTCGGCGTCGGGGTTTTCTTCATCGGCTATTTTGTTTTCGAAGTGCCCTCCAACCTGGCCCTCGAACGGTTCGGCGCCCGCAAGTGGCTCGCCCGGATCATGGTGAGCTGGGGACTGCTCTCGGCCGCGATGGTCCTGGTCCGGGGCGAGACCAGCTTCTACATCGTCCGCGTGCTGCTCGGGGTCGCCGAGGCCGGCTTCTTCCCCGGCATCATCTTCTATCTGACCTTGTGGTTTCCGACCGCCTACCGTGCCCGGATGACGGGCCGGTTCGTCCTGGCGCTGCCGCTATCGGTGGTGATCGGGGCGCCGCTCTCGGGCCTGCTGTTCAAGCTCGACGGAGCGTGGGGCCTGCGCGGCTGGCAGTGGCTGTTCCTCGTCGAGGCGCTACCCGCGATCGTCATCGGTGCCGTCATCTTCTTCTATCTCACCGATCGGCCATCAGAGGCGAAGTGGCTGACCGTGGAGGAGCGTGCCTGGCTCATCGCGCGGCTCGAGGCCGAGCGCCGGAACCGCGACGCCGCCCACGTCCTCAGCGTACGGCAGGTTCTCCACAATCCGAAGGTGCTCGCCCTCTCGGCCGTCTATTTCGGCGTATCCGCCACCTCGACCGGACTCGGCTATTTCCTGCCCCAGATCGTCAAGGGGTTCGGCACAACCTACCTGCAGACCACGCTCGTTACCGCCATTCCCTACGTCGTCGGGCTCTGTGCGATGCTCTGGTACAGCCGGCGCTCCGACCGGCATCTGGAACGACGCAGCCACACGGCGGTCGCGCTGTTGCTGGCCGCGACCGGACTGGGCGTGTCCACGATCCTCGATCAGCCGATCCTCAAGATGCTGGCCTTGTCGCTCGCGGGATTTGGCGTCTATGCGGCGCTCTCGGTGTTCTGGACCCTGCCCACCGCCATGCTGAGCGGGGCGGCTGCGGCGGCGGGGATCGCGGTCATCAACTCGCTTGGCAACCTCGCGGGCTTCGTGGGGCCGATGGTCATCGGCGCGATCAAGGACGCGACCGGCAGCTACGCCGGTGGATTGCTTGCGGTTTCATACACCGTGGTTCTCGGGGTGGTCGTGCTGCTCGGTCTCGGTCACGACAGGGCGCTCGAGCGCCCGCCGGAACTCCAGCCGGGCGAGTAGCGGCCCGGCTCATTGGACGCGAGACGGGCCGCCCGGTCCCACATCAGCCGAGGGTCGAAGGTCTCGGCGGCGAGCATCGTGAGCACCACCACCCCGCAGAACGCGACCGCGCCGAAGCCGGGCGCGATGGTGATGACCGCGCCGAAGCGGACCAGCGCGCCGAGCAGCGATTCCATGAAGATGTCGATCATCGACCAGCGACCGATCCACTGGATGACATGGTAGAGGTGAGTCCGCTCACGCAGCCTCGCCGCATTGCCGGTCTGGATCATGATCAGCATCGCACTGAGCCCGACCATCTTGAGCAGCGGGACCGCCACGCTGGCCACCAGCACCAGAATGCCGAGTGGATACATGCCGGCTTTGAACAATTCGCCGACGCCGCCGATGATGGTGCTCGGCCGACCGGCCCCGAGTTGCACCACGGTCAGCACCGGATACCAGTTCGCCGGGCCGTAAAGGATTGCGGCCCCGATCAGGAGCGCCCACGTGCGTCCGACCGCATCCGGCTTGCGCACGTGCAGCGCCGAATCGCAGCGCGGACACCGCTCGGCGCCGGTGGGTGCCTCGCTGACCAGACTGCACGTAAGACAGCCGACGGCGTGGGCAGGATCGAGCCGTGTAAGAAGGTGAAGCGGCTTCTCGTCGATGCGCGGGTCGGCGCGGCCCAGCGCCTCCCAGATCGCGTGCCGATCCAGGGTGGCATCCGCCCAGACCTTGACGAAAGTGAGCGCAAGCAGCGAGTACACGCCGATGTCGAGCGACAGGGACACGACGTTGCCCAGCTTGACGTAGGCGACGAACACACCGAACACGAATACATCGAGCATCGCCCACGGCCCCAGCCGCTCGACCCACGCGAACACCCGCCGCAGGTGCCAGGGCGGTTGCGGGCCGCGCAGTTCGAGCAGCACGTAGATGGTCCCGAGCAACCTCGCGAACGGCGCGGCGAGGGTGGTGAAGACGACGACTACGGCAAGCTCCGGCATTCCTCGCCGGACCAGTTCCGCAGGCCCGGAGAGCAACCCGGCCGCATGCACGATCCCGGCCTTCTCCACCGTCATCAGCGACGACGCACACATCATCAGCAGCAGCACCAGCGCCGCGATGTTGAGGGCGAGACCGCGCCCGAGCGTGCCGCTGCGCGCCCGGCGCAGCGTGGTGCCGCATCGCCCGCAGTTTGCCGCCATGTCCGGGGCGAGCGGCTCGACCAGCTGGAACAGCCCGCACCCCGGGCAGGCGCGCAGCTCCTCTGGGGTGACCGGCTTGGCGGGTCCGGCGCGATCAGGGCGCAAGCGTCACCGACAAGCCGTCGGCGAGCTGGCCGACCGCGGCGCTGATTGCGATGACCTCGCCGGTCAGCCCCGTCGTTGGCGGCGGCACTGCGAACCGGAAGCTTCGTGTCACCGGCGGGCGTCGGTCGGCAAACACCAGGGCCGCCTGGGCGGCGAGGATTACGGTTCCGTTCGCGTCGGCGTCCATGCGCTGCACGTTGAGCTCGACGCTGACATCCGGCGTCACCGACAGCGCGCCGCTCTCGGCATAGACAGTGCTCGCCGGCAGGCGTTGGCTGAGTTCCTCGACCAGCACCCGACTGAGCATTGCGCCGACCGGCTCGCCCCACCAGTCATTCGCCAACACGTCGAGCCGGTAGTCCTGCGACGAACGCACGATCTGCTGGCGATCGAGATAGCGGGCCAGCCCGATCTCGCGCACAAGGACGACTTTGGGACTGCGGTTCACGGTGCGGCCGGGAATGGCCGAGATGGTGTAGAAGTTGGGGTTCGGCGAGGCACAGCCGGCCAGCAAAGCAATAAGCACGAGAGCGGCGAGCGCCACGCGACGGCCGATGCCCACTACTCGGCTCCCGTGTTGCTTCGGCCGCGGATGAGCACCTCGGGATGCCGCGTCAGCAGATCGCTGAGCGCACGGATCGAGGTCACCGCCTCGCTTGCCTGCACCAGCAAGCGGTTGAGGTCGCGGTTGAACCTGGTGTTGTCGCCGTACCCGCTGTCGAGCGAGCCAACCAGACGGTTCGCCTGCGACAGCGTTTTTTGCAGGTCTGCCGATATCTCGGGCAGGCGCTGCAGCAGCGGCGTCGTGCCGGCATCCAGCTTGCGGACCGTGTCCTGCACGCTCACCATGGTCGCGGCCAAGGAGGCAAGCGCGTTGCGGAGTTGCGGACCGTTGGCGACCGTGTTCAGGCCTTGCAGCGTCTGTTGCAGGTTCTTGCCGATCTCGTCGAACGGGATCGTGTTCACCTTGGCCATCAAATCCGCCGCGCCCGCCTGCAGTCCCTCGAACCCGCCGGTCTGCGTCGTCGGGATGACGATGTCGGTTCCCTCCCGCGAAATGGTCGCCGGCGGCGCGTTGGGAAGGAACTCGACCGCGACCAGCATCTGTCCGGTCAGCAGGTTGGCGCTTTGCAAGCTGACCCGCATCCCGCGCCGGACCAGGTCAGCCATCACCGTCGCCGGGTCATCGTTGACATGATTGCCGATCCCGGCCAGCCGCTCCGGCTCGACATCGAAATGCACCGGCGCAAACACCGTATCCTGCGCGGCGTCGTAGGTCAGGCCGACGGCGGTTACCGATCCGATCTTGAGGCCGTGCAGGGTGACGTCGGCGCCACGGCCGAGGCCACGGACCGAGCCCGGGAAGTAGGCCACCAGCGGAATGTGCCTGCCATAGACGGCATTCTCCGCAGCCTCCTGGTTGGCATAGAGCGGAAACTGGTGGTTGTCGCCGCTGACCGGCGTGCCATCGTTCCCCGGCGTCTCGAACGCAACGCCGCCGAGCAGAACCGCGCGCAATGATTCGAGTTCGACGTCGACCCCGCTGCCATTCAGCTTGACGCTCAACCCGGACGCGTTCCAGAAATGTGAGTTGTCGTGCACGTACTTGTCGTACGGCTCCCGGATAAAGGCATGGACAACCACGGTGCGGGCCATGTCGCCGATATCCCAGCCCAGCACCTCGCCCACCGTCAGATCGCGATAGAATATCGGCGAGCCGAGCGTGACCGAGCCAATCCGGTCGGCCGTCAGCAGGAAGGTGCGGCCCGGCACCTCGGATTCCAGCACCGGCGGTTCTTCGAGGCCGACAAACTCGCGCCGCGGGGCGGCATTGCTGTTGGTCGCTGGCCGCATCTGCAAGTAGGCGCCGGAGACCAGCGTCTCCAAGCCCGAGACGCTGCCCGCGAACAGGCGGGGCTTGACGATCCAGAACGCCGCGCCGTCGGTCAGCAGTGGTTCGGCCTCCTTGGTGGTGGAGACGGTAATCAGAACCCGCCTACGGTCTGGGGACAACTGGAACCGCTGCACGGTGCCGAACGTGATGTCCCTGAACTTGAGCTGGGACTGCCCGGCCTGCAGCCCCTCCGCGGTCTGGAAGGAAATCGTGATGTTCGGACCTTCCTTCGAGATCGCGTTCAGGCCGAGCCAAGCCGCGATCCCGGCGGCGGCGAGCGGGATGAGCCAGATCGCCGGCACTCGCCAGCGGCGGGGGACGCTGGTACGGACGACCGCTCTTGGTTGCGGCCGCGCCTGAGGCGGCGCTGTCGATCCTTCGTCCGCCATCAAGATCTATCCCGCAACCGGCCCGGCCGCATCGACCCCCGGGTCGATCGGCCGGGTTACTGTTCGTGCGTGAGCGACGAGAGCCTCCTAAAGCAGCGCTGCATAAGGTAGCGCCGGGAGCGGTCTTGTCACGCCTGGCGGATGGGGTGGGATTCGAACCCACGAGGGGCTTGCACCCCTGGCGGTTTTCAAGACCGCTGCCTTAAACCACTCGGCCACCCATCCGGGGCGCGCGCTCGCAACACCGGTTGGCGTGTATGCGGACTCCGCCCCCGCTGTCGAGGCCGAACCCTCGGCGCAGCCCCAGCGGCCATCAAGCCGATACCGGCGCAGTCGCGCCGGCAATGGAGTGGCGAAGCAGCCGCGCCACTTGCCCGCGTGAGTAGGGCTTCTGCAGGACTGCCAATCCGGCTGGCAATCGCGCCAGGCGGTGCGGATCGAGGTACCCGGTCGAGCAGTACCACCGGCAAGCGGGGATGAGCCGAGCGAACTGTCGTCGCAAACTCCAGCCCGTCCATACTCCCCGGCATGGCGAGGTCGGTCACCACCGCGCCGATATGCGTTCCGGATCGCAGGATGCGCAGCCCTTCATCGGCATCGGCCGCGCCGATCGTGCGGTAGTGCAGGTCGTCCAGAATCTCCGCCAACCCTTCGCGCACCAACAGATCGTCCTCGACGATCAGGATGGTCTCGCCGGACCCGACCGGCATCGCCGGGTCCGCCTTGAAGTCCGAGCCGGGATCGCCGCGCTGTGTGGCCGGCATCGCACCGGTGCTCGGCAGCAAGATCGCTACTTCGGTACCCTGACCCACCCTGCTCTGGATCGTCGCAGTCCCGCCCGATTGGTGCGCGAAGCCGTGGATCTGGGCGAGCCCGAGTTCGGAGCCGTTCGGCCCCTTGGTCGTAAAGAACGGCTCGAACGCACGCCGGCGGACCTCGTCCGTCATGCCGGGGCCGTCGTCCTTGACGGCGATGCGCACGTACTGGCCGGCCGGAGGCCAGCTCTCCAACGCCGCCTCGACTTGCTCCGTTCGCAACGAAACGGCAATAGCGCCGGCCCGCGGCGCGATCACGTCGCGGGCGTTGATCACGAGGTTGAGCAGCGCCGATTTGAGCTGGTTCCGGTCGGCGAGGCAGCGCCCGACCGGGCCGTCGGCCACGACGTCAAGCCGGATGCGCTCGCCGGCCGTATGGGTCAGCAACGTCCGCAACTGCTCGACGATCTCGACCGGGTCCACCGGCCGGGTCTCGAGCCGCTGGCGCCCCGCAAACGAGAGCAACTGCCCGGTCAGCTGCGCGGCCTTTGCTGCTGCATCGAGCGCATTGTCCGCCATGCGTGCGAGGTCGGGCTGGAGGTCCCGCGTGCGTCGGCTGATCAGCTGCACGTTGGCCACGATCGCCTGCAGCACGTTGTTGAAATCATGCGCTACGCCGCCGGTCAGCTGACCGATCGCCTCCATCTTCTGCGACTGGTGCAGCCGTTCCTCGCTGTCGCGCAGAGCCGCCTTGGCCCGCTTGCGCTCCGTGACATCGACGATCGCACAGATCGCCCGCACGTCGTCTGGCGCGCTTTCCTCGGTCAACGTGGCCGACAGCAGCACGTCCAGCACGACGCCGTCCCGCCGGACCCACCGCCGCTCGACGTCCTTGAGTTCGCCCGTGGCGTAGAAGGCACGCCAGATTTCCCTCGCATCGAGCGTGCTGCCGTTCTCCATGAAATCCACGAAGCTGTGGCCGATCACCTCCGCGCGCTGGTAGCCGAGCAGTTCGAGCCAGCGTTCCGATACGCCCAGGATCAGCCCATTGCGGTCCACCGTGTGCAAGGCCATCGGCGCGCGATCGAAGTTGGCCCGGTGTCGCGTCTCACTTTCCCGCAATGCGAGGTTGGCGGCCCGCAACTGACCGGGCGATGGCAGCCGGATGGCGATCGGGAGCAACCGCCAGAGTGCGATCGCGGTGACCACCGACACCGCGGCCGTCGCCACCTTGAAGCCGGTCTCCACCCGATATGCCGGGACCCAAAGGGTCAGCAGATCGAGCCAGTGCGTCAGTCCGCAGAGCAGAATGAAGGCGGCGAACAGCCACAGCACCGGGCGGAACGCCAGATCCTGCCGCTTGCGAACGTAGCGGCCGAGCGCCACCGGGATCGTGAAATAGCTGAGGCCGACCAGTCCGTCCGCCAGGACCTGCGCCCAGAGCAGCCAAGGTTCCCACGCCAGGCAGAAGCCATGCGGAGTATAGGCCGACAGGCCAAAAGTGCTCTCGACCAAAGCTGACAGCACGCGTGCCTCCAGGCGGCGTTCGGTCTGCTTACGTAATCGTGAGCACGACAGTATGCAACCTTTAGTTGGTCTTTCTACGGAGTTTGTCGGTTTTTTTGGATCAGGCGAGGGCGCCCGCGATCTCCGTTTCGGTTAGCCCGGCGGCCATCGCGGCGTTGCGGATGTCGCGCCAGCTCGTCTCGTCGATCTCGACGCCGTCGGCCCTGCGTTGCGTGGCGGCCCGGCGTTCGGGATCTCCGGGCATCAGGATCGCATCGAAGCCGGGCGCCGGGCGGGCGGCCTTGATGTGGGCGACCGTGCTGGCCACGCTCTCCGTCGCCGCCTCGGCAGCGCCGCGCGCCCGCGCGAGGTCGACGACGATCGCCAGCAGACTGTTGACGATGCCGCCCTGCGGCGATTGCTCCGCGCGCTGGCCGCCGGTAAGCGCCGTCGACATGATCTCGCACAGCACCGCGAGACCGGACCCTTTGTGGCCGCCGAACGAGAGCATCGCGCCGACATGGTCGCGCGAGAACGCGCCGGGGTCCGTGGTCGGCCGTCCCTCGCCGTCGATCAGCGCGCCCGGCGGTACCTGCTGGCCCTTGTTGTAGGCGACACGGACCTTGCCGCCGGCGACCAGGGTGGTCGCCATGTCCAGCACCACGGGCCCATCGGGACCAGGAACGGCGGTGACGAACGGGTTGGTGCCGAGCCGCGGGTCGCGGCAGCCGAACGGGGCTTGGACATATTGATGGTCGGCCACGTTGACGTAGGCGGTGAACGCCATCCCCTCGGCGGCGGCGAGCTCGCCGTAGGTGCCGACGCGGCCGATATGCGAAGAGTTGCGCAGGCCGAGGACGCAGGCGCCGGTCTCGCGGGCCCGCGCAATCGCCCGACGGGTCGCCTCCGCCGCCATGCGCTGTCCGACACCGCGCCGCGCGTCGAGCACCAGGATGGCGCCGGAATCGACCACCGTTTCGAGCGTCTGGTTGGGCACCAGCAGTCCGGCCTGCAGCAGCCGAACATAGGCCGGGAACATGCCGATGCCGTGGCTGTCGTGCCCGGCGAGGTTGGCGCGCGTCAGGTGATCGGCGACCTCGTGCGCCTCCGCCTCGTCGCTGCCCATCCGCCGGGCAAGGAGGTGCGAGAAGCGGTAGAGGGCCTGCTCGGAAAGCCGGGGCATGATGGGCTACTCCCCTGCGAGCCGCGCCGGCATCAGCGGTGTGGCGAGACGCATCAGCGAGGCGAGGTCGGCCGTGGCGTCGATCGCGAGTACGGCGTCGGCAAGGGTGGCTGACCGCTCGGCGCCCAGCACGGCATCGGTCAGGTCGGCGAACTTCGCCCGCAGTTCGGCTTCGGTGAGGAAGTTGGCGGGCTCGCCCTTGGGCACGACAACGGTGTGCATATGGTCCTGGCCGCGCGCGTGGACCGTCAGCTTGCCCGACATGTTGGCCGGGAACTCCGCCTCGATCTCGGGGTCGAAGACCGACTGGATCTTCGGCAGCAGCGCGCGCACGGCGGGATCGTCGAGTAGCCGGTAGCTGTCCCAGCCCATCGCGCCGGTGGCCAGAGCGGCGGCGACGACGAACGGGCCGCTGAACTGACCGTCCACCACATTGCCTGGATCGGCTTTTTTCTCGGCGGGCTCGCCGATCAGCATCATGCCCGCTCGGGGTAGGCCAAGCGTCACGGCCTCGATTTCCTCGGGGCGCAGCGCAAGCGCGGCGCGGATGGCCAACGCGGCGTCGATGCCGGCATGGCCGTAGCGACAGGACGGATAAGGTTTTACGGCGGTGTTCATCAGCTCGAACATCTGGCCGAGACCCTGCAGCGCGCGCTCGGGCGAGGGGTCCGGCGCGTAGGCCCGCATGAAGCCGTGCCGGCCTTCCAGCGCTTCCGCCGCGCCTTTGAACCCCTCGCGGGCCAGGGTTGCGGCCGTCAGCCCGTTGGTCGCCGCCCAGCCGACCTGGAAGCGCTTGGTCCAGGCTCCGTCGTGCAGGAACGCCAGGCTGCCGGCGGTCTGGCTCAGCGCGACGCCGAAAGCGGCGGCGGTCTGGTCCCCATCCAGTCCGAACACGCGGCTGGCCGCTGCCGCCGCGCCGAACGCGCCGCACGTCGCGGTCGGGTGGAAGCCCCGGTCGTAGTGTGCCTTGGCCGGCATGGCGAGGGCGATGCGGCACGTCACCTCGTAACCGGCGACGATGCCGGCGAGCACGTCAGCGCCGGGCGCGCCGATCATTTCGGCGGCGGCGATCGCGGCGGGGATGACCGGCGCACCGGGATGCAGCGAGCCGGCGGCGTGGGTGTCGTCGAAATCGAGCGAGTGGCCGAGCGCGCCGTTGAGCAGCGCCGCCCCGGGCGGGGTATAACGGGCGGCGTCGCCGAACACGCCGGAATTGCCGTTCGCCATGCCGAGCGCCCGGACGGCGGCGAGCAGGGCAGGGGTGCTCTCGGCATCATGCCGGGCGCGCACGATGTTGCCGACCAGATCGAGCACGAGGAAGCGGGCGCGGCGCACCACCTCCGGTGGGAGCTGTTGCAGCCTGATCCCGGCGCTGAAACGCGCAAGCTCCGCAGTCACGCCCATGGGCCGATCCTCCGACTTTGCCGGCACTCTGGCCCAATCGGCCAAGCGTTCCAAGACGATGGCGGCGACAAACAGGACGCCATGCCGCGCCGGTTGAATTCGACTCGTCCCGCGTGGCACAGACACGCTCGTGCTGTCCCGTCGCACCTTGCTGGCCACCGTCGCCGTCGCGGCCTTGCCCGTGGCGCCGGTTCGTGCGGCCGATTCGTTCGCCCGGTTCGTCGCCATCCTGCGCGACGAAGCCCGGCGGTCCGGCATCTCCGAGCCGACCCTCGATCGCGCACTTGCCGGACTGCAGCCGAACGCGAAGGTGCTGGAGCTGGATAGAAACCAACCCGAGTTCACCATGACGTGGGACCGCTATCGTGCGACCCGCCTGTCCGAGCAGCGGATCGCGAATGGCCGTCAGGCGGCACGCGAGGCACGCGGGTGGGTGCAGCAGGCATCGTCGCGCTATGGCGTCGACCCCGGAGTGATCGTGGGGATCTGGGGACTGGAGTCCAATTATGGCGGCTTCACCGGCGGCTTCGGGGTGGTGGAGGCGTTGGCCACCCTCGCCTGGGAAGGCCGTCGGGCGAGCTTCTTCCGCCCGGAGCTGGTCAGCGCCTTGCGTATCCTGGAGCACGGGGACGTCGCCACCCGGCGGATGACGGGCAGCTACGCCGGCGCCATGGGTCAGCCGCAGTTCATGCCGAGCTCCTATCTGCGCTACGCGGTCGATCTCGACGGCGATGGGCGACGCGACATCTGGGACAGCCGGGCCGATGTGCTCGGTTCGATTGCCAACTACCTGGCCCGATCGGGCTGGCGGCCCGGGGAGCCGTGGGGCCAGCCGGCCCGGCTGTCGGCACGCTTCGACCCGTCGCTCGCCGGCCGGGAGAACCGCCGCAGTCTCGGCGAATGGATGCGCCTCGGCGTGCTTCCCGCCGACGGACGAGCATTTTCCCGGTCTGATATGCCGGCGGCCGTGGTGCTGCCCGATGGCGGGGGCGGCGACGCATTTGTCGTGTATCCGAACTTCAACGTCATCCGGCGCTACAACCCCTCGGATTTTTATGCGCTTTCGGTCGGCCTGCTCGGCGATGCCGTACTGGCGTGAAGTGCCTGCTTCTCTGGTCCGTGGCGCTGGCCGCCCTGCCGGTGGCCGGTTGCGGGTGGTTCGGAGCGTCGGTCCAGCCGCCAAGATCGGCGCACTACGTCCTTGGGACCGCCTACCAGGCCGGCGGTGTCTGGTATTATCCTCGAGCGCGTTACAGTGCCGACGAGACCGGATTGGCTGGCGTTCAGCCGACGAACCATCCAGTGCTCACCACCGACGGCGAGGCGTTCGATCAAACGGTGCTGGCGGCGGCGCATCAGACCCTCCAGCTCCCCGCCATCGCCCGCGTCACCAATCTCGAGAACGGGCGGCAGATCGAGGTGCGGATCAATGATCGGGGGCCGGCGTCTCCGGCGCGGCTTGTTGCCGTGACCAGGCGTGCCGCCGAGTTGCTCGGTTTTGCCGATGCCGGGGTGGCACGGGTCCGCCTAGAGGTGCTGGAGCCGGAGAGCCGCGCCGTCGTCGCCCCGTTCCGGGCGGAGGCGGAACCGTTGCTCGCGATCCGGACGGCGCCGCGCGGGATCGTGCAGGAGGCCCGGCTGGCCGCTCCGCCGGGAACCGTAGCGGCGGATCGGGTGCTCGCGGCCACCAAGGATCCTGTTGCCGCGCCCGAAAGCGCGGAGCGACGGCTGCCCTCGGTGCCGGATCGGCTGCCCGAAATAGTCGTGCAATCCGTCCCACGCCCCGGTTCCCTCTATATACGACTGGGCACCTTCAGTCGGCGGGAGTTTGCGGAGCGGCAGCGTGCCAAGGCGGCCGGGGCAGCCGAGGCGGGTCGGGCCGATGCCACGATCCGAGAGACTCGCACCGGACGCGACGCCGTGTTCGACGCCCGCATCGGGCCTCTCGCCGGCGTCCCCGAGGCCGATGCCGCACTGGCGCGTGCAATAGAAGCCGGCATCCCGGATGCGCGGATCGTGGTGGAATAGGAGCCGTCCCTATGTTGAACCGCCGTGCCGTACTCTTCGCCGGAGCCGCCGTCGCCGACGGCGAGCCCCGCCCGGGCGCAGCACCGTTCGGGCCGGGCCACGGGCGGAGCCCATGGCAGGCAGGCCGATGCGGCGACTGGCGGATCACCGGCAAGCACCCCGCTTGGCCCGGTCGACACGGCGGCGCGGTGGGCGTTCGCGACGGATTACACGAGCGGAGCGACCCTGCTCGAAAAGGACGCGGACGCGCCCATGCCGCCCTCCTCGATGACCAAGCTGATGACGGCCTATCTCGTCTATTCGGCGCTACGGGAAGGCAAGCTGCGGCTCACCGACCAGCTGCCGGTCTCCGAGCGGGCGTGGCGCATGGGCGGATCGAAGATGTTCGTGCAGGTCGGCACCAGCGTGCCGGTCGAGGATCTGATCCGCGGCATGATCGTGCAGTCCGGCAACGACGCCTGCATCGTGCTCGCCGAGGGCATCGCGGGCTCGGAAGAGGGTTTTGTCGAGCTGATGAACGCCAAGGCCAAGCAGCTCGGCCTGACGATGTCGAACTTCCGCAACTCGACCGGTTGGCCCGACCCCGATCACCGGATGTCGTGCCGCGACATCGCCACTCTCGCCCGGCGGATCATCGAGGACTTTCCGGAGTACTACCACTACGATGGGGAAAAGACGTTCAAGTACAACAATATCGAACAGGAGAATCGGAACCCGCTGGTGCAGAAGGGCGCTGCGGACGGTCTGAAGACCGGGCACACCGACGAAGGCGGCTTTGGGCTGGTGGCCAGCAGCCTGCGCGGCGGTCGCCGCGTCATCATCGTGCTCAACGGCATGACCTCGATGCATCAGCGGGCCGAAGAGGGCGAGCGAATAATGGATTGGGCGTTCCGCGAGTTCGAGGACGTGACCCTGTTTGCCGCCACGGATGTGATCGACACGGCGCCGGTCTGGCTCGGCAGCCAGCTGGCGGTGCCCTTGGTGGCCGGCCGCGACCTTATTGTCACCATGCCGAGGAACTGGAAGCGGAACGCCAACGTGGCCGTGCAATACGACGCCCCGATCCGCGCGCCGGTGGCCAAGGGTGATCAGGTCGGCAAGCTGATCGTCTCCGGGCAAGGCGTGCCGCCGATGCAGGTGGCGCTGCTCGCCGGGGCCGACGTGACGAAGCTCGGCTTGCCGGGCCGAGCCATGGCCGTGCTCTCGCGCTACGTGACCGGTAGCTGAGCTGAGCCGGTTCATCACGCTGGAAGGGGGCGAGGGGGTCGGCAAGTCCACTCAGGCGAGGCTGCTTGCCGACGCGCTCGCCCGTCGGGGGCTGCCCGCGTTGCGGACCCGTGAGCCCGGCGGCTCACCGGGCGCCGAGCGGCTGCGCCGCCTGCTGCTGGAGGGCGAGGCAGGGTTTGCCGCGGAAGCCGAAACGCTGCTGCACTTCGCCGCCCGTGCCGACCATGTCGAGCGCACGATCAGGCCGGCCCTGGACGTGGGACTCTGGGTCGTGTGCGACCGTTTTTCCGATTCGACGATGGCCTATCAGGGATATGGCCTGGCCGTGAACCGCGATACGATCGTGCGCTTGGCGGAGCTGATCGGCCTGCAGCCCGACCTGACGCTGGTCCTTGAAGCGGCCCCCGTCGTCATTGCGGAACGGCTGCGTCATCGCGGCACGCGACCGGATCGCTACGAGCGGCTGGATGCCGCATTCCACGCCCGCGTAGAGGCGGGGTTCCATGCGATCGCGACCCGGGAACCCGCCCGCTGCCGGCTCGTCCCGGGCGAGGGAAGCGAAGCGGAGGTGCACACGCGGATCATGACCGCCGTCGAGGAGCGGCTCGGGTTCGATGATCGCGCCTGAGCCGCGCGCCAACCCCCTGCTGCTCGGCCATCAAGCGGCGGAGACCGCCTTGCTGGGCGCCCTGCAGTCCGGTCGGATGCACCATGCTTGGCTGCTCACCGGGCCGCCCGGCATCGGCAAGGCCACCCTGGCGTTCCGGTTCGCCCGCTGGCTGCTCGCCGGCAAGCCAGACGCGCGGTCGCTGGCGGTCGAGGCAGGCAACCCCGTGTTCCGGCGTGTCGCCGCCGCCTCCCACGCCGATCTGCTCACCATCGAGCGCGCATTCGACGACAAGCGACGACGGCTGCGCACGCAGATCACGGTCGATGAGGTCCGCCGCGTCCGCGCGTTCACCAACCTGACACCAGCCGAGGGCGGCTGGCGCGTGGTGGTGCTCGACGGCGCCGAAGACATGAACCCGAACGCGGCCAACGCCCTGCTGAAGGTCCTTGAGGAGCCGCCGGACCGAGCGGTGCTGCTGCTGGTGTGCGACGCGCCCGGACGCCTGTTGCCGACCATCCGCAGCCGCTGCCGCCGACTTGGGCTAGCCCCACTCGACGAACCGACGCTCGAGGCTCTGCTCGCCCGCTATCTGCCGGACGTCGCGGCGGACGAACGCGCCCGGCTGGCGGCGATCGCGGACGGTTCGCCCGGTCGCGCGCTGCAACTTGCCGAGGAGGAGGGGCTGAAGCTCGCCGCCCTCGTGGACGGGGTTTTGCGCGAGCTGCCGGCGCTCGGACCGGCGCGGGGCCATGAGGTCGCCGACGAGCTGGGCCGCAGCGACACGGCGTTCTCCACCTTCATGGACCTGCTGCGGGCCGGCCTGTCCTCGGCGGTGCGCGACACGCTGCGGGGCTGCGGCGATGCCGAGCAGGAGCGCATCGCCGCGCTGCGTCCCCTTGATGCCTGGAGCGACGTGTGGCACGCGCTGACGACGCTGCAGGACGAGACGGAGCGGCTCAACCTGGACAAGCGCCAGGCCATCCTCTCCGGCCTCGGCTTGCTGCGCGGACCGGCACCGGGCAACCAATGAAACAGCGCTTCTACGTGACCACGCCGATCTACTACGTGAACGGCGCCCCGCATATCGGCCACGCCTACACCAGCATTGCTGCGGACGTGATCGCGCGCTGGAAGCGGCTTGACGGGTTCGACGTGTTCTTCCTCACCGGCACCGACGAGCACGGCCAAAAAGTCGAGGCAGCGGCGCGCGACGCCGGGCTCGACCCGCAATCCTTCACGGACGGGATCTCGGCCGATTTTCGTGACATGTCGGTCAAGATGGGCATCTCCTTTGATCAGTGGTTCCGCACGACGGAGGAGCGGCACAAGATTTCGACCGCCGAACTTTGGCGGCGCATGGCGGACGCAGAGGACATCTACCTCGGTCACTACGAGGGATGGTACGCCGTGCGGGACGAGGCGTTCTACGAAGAGAACGAGCTCATCGCACGATCTGACGGCAGCAAGGTGGCCCCGTCCGGCGCACCGGTGGAGTGGGTGCGCGAGCCGTCCTACTTCTTCCGGCTTTCCGCCTGGCAGGATCGACTGCTGAAGTTCTACGACGAATGTCCTGACTTCATTGCTCCGCAATCGAGCCGCAACGAGGTGCTGAGCTTTGTGCGGGGCGGCCTGCACGACCTCTCGATAAGTCGGACCAGTTTCAGTTGGGGCATCCCGGTCCCGGGCGACCCGGAGCACGTCATGTATGTCTGGCTGGACGCGCTGAACAACTACGTCACGGCTTGCGGGTTTCCCGACGAGAACGACCCGAAATGGCTGTTCTGGCCCGCCGACCTGCACGTCGTAGGCAAGGAAATCACACGTTTTCACGCCGTCTACTGGCCCGCGTTCCTGATGTCGGCCGGTCTGCCGACGCCGCGCCGGGTCAGCGCCAACGGCTGGTGGGTCGTCGAAGGCGAGAAGATGAGCAAGTCGCTCGGCAACGTGCTCGAAGCGCGCGATCTGGTGGCACGCTACGGGCTCGACCAGGTGCGGTACCTCCTTTTGCGGGAAAAGCCGTTCGGTGCTGATGGAAACATCAGTCGGCAGTCGCTGGTCACCCGCATCAACGTCGAGCTGGCGAATGATCTTGGCAATCTCGCGCAACGCTCGCTGTCGCTGATTGCCCGGAACTGCGGCGGCGTGCTGCCGGGCAGGGGGCCTGACACCGAGGACGACGTGACGATGCGCGCCGCAGCCGAGGCGCTGCCCGGCGTGATGCGCGAGCGGATCGACCGGCAGGTGTTCCACGAAGCGCTGGAAGATGTATGGAAAGTGATCCGCGCCGCTAACGGCTACATCGACCGGCAGGCGCCCTGGGCGCTGCGGCGCACCGACCCGGCCCGCATGGCGGCGGTGCTGCGCGTTCTGGCCGACACGTTGCGGCCGATCGCCACCGTGTTGCAGCCGTTCATGCCGGGCTCGATGGCGCGGATGCTCGACCAGCTCGGCGTGCCGCCGGACAGGCGCGATTTCGTCGCTCTCGGCACGCCGCTGCCCGACAGCACGGTGCTCCCCGAACCACACGGCGTCTTCCCGCGCTACATCGACAGCGCGGAATAGGTTTCATGCTTATCGATTCGCATTGCCATCTGGATTACTTCTCCGCGGACGAGCTGCCCGACGTGCTGCGCCGGGCGGAGGAAGCCGGGGTCGGCGAGGTAGTCACCATCGGCACGCGGCTCGCTCAGTCGGCGCAGTCGAAGGCGCTCGCCGAGGCTTATCCGGGAAGTCTGGTGCACGGTCGGGGTGCATCCGCACCATGCCGGCGAGACCGCTATTCCTGCCGCGGAGGAGATCGCCGCGCTCGCCGAGCATCCGAAGGTGGTCGGCATCGGCGAGTCCGGGCTCGACTATTTCTATGACCGATCGCCCCGGCCGGAGCAGCAGCAGAGTTTCCGGGCCCATATCCGGGCGGCTCGGCTCGCCGGGGTGCCGCTCGCCATTCACGCGCGCGACGCCGACCAGGACCTCGCCGACATCCTTCGGGACGAGCGAGATGACGGGGGTGCCTTCGAGTTCCTGCTACACTGCTTCAGCTCGGGCCGCGCCTTGGCCGAGGCGGCGGTGGCCATGGGCGGCTATGTCAGTTTTTCCGGAATCTTGACCTTTCCGCGTTCCGCCGAACTGCGGGAGATCGCGGCAGCACTGCCCGCCGACCGGCTGCTGGTGGAGACCGATGCGCCTTACCTTGCGCCGGTCCCGTTCCGCGGCAAGCGGAACGAACCGGCATGGACCGCGTACACCGCAAAAGTTCTCGCCGGGGTGCGCGGACTGGAGAGCGCCGCCCTGGCCGACCTCACGACAGCCAATTTCCGGCGCTTGTTCCGAAAGGCGGCCTGAGCCCGATGCGGGTGACGATTCTAGGCTGCGGCGGCTCGACCGGAGTGCCGGCGCTGGGCGGCGCCGATGGCGGCGGCGACTGGGGCAGCTGTGATCCCTGCGAGGCCCGCAACCGGCGCAGCCGGGCCAGCATCGTGGTGGAGAGCGCCAGCGGGCAGCGGCTCCTGGTCGACACCTCGCCCGATCTGCGCAGCCAGATCCTGACCTGCCGGATCCCGAGCGTACACGCGATCCTTTTCACGCATGCCCACGCTGACCACATCACCGGGCTGGATGACGTCCGCATGCTCAATCGCCTCGTCGGCGCGCCGCTCGACGCCCACGGCACGGTCGAGACCCTGGAGGAGATAAAAACCCGGTTCGGCTACGCGTTCCGGCCGTGGCAGCCGCCCGGTTTTTTTCGCCCGGTTCTGGTGCCGCATCCTGCCGCGCCCGGGGCTACCATCGAGGCTGCCGGGTTGCGGGTGCGTCTGATCGGGCAGGACCATGGCTTCATCGACAGCTTGGGTCTGCGCATCGGGCGCTTCGGCTACTCGACCGATGTGGTCAGCCTGGGTGCCGACGCGTTCGCTGCGCTCGAGGGCGTCGACACCTGGGTAGTCGACTGTTTCCAGCGCGAGCCGCACACGACGCACGCCCATTGGGCCCTTGTGCTGGAATGGGCGAAGCGCGTCGGTGCCCGCCGTACCGTCCTGACCCACATGGGGATCGACCTCGATTGGAGCTGGATGATCGCCAACCTGCCGCCCGGGATCGAGCCCGCGCATGACGGGCTGGTGCTCGAGGTGGCCGACTGACTGACGCTGAGTTTCCATAATATTCCTTCTGCGGATACTTGCCGCGGTGACGCTTCGCTTCAGGCGCCCATAAGCCGGTCATTTCGGCTAAGAATCAAACATGCGTGAGTATCGCAGCCCTCCCGGAAAAAGCGGCTTGGCTCCCGGCAATACGGTGCGATGATAAAACGAAACATCCCGGAGTATGCCTCGATGTTCCGTTCCGGCCTTCGTGCACTCACCTTGTCCTCTGCTCTCTGCTGCGCCTTCGCTCCGGCGTGGACGGCGGAGCTGCAATCGCCGCGCCTGCTGCACACGCCCGGCCTGGTCTCCGATCCCGCCGCCGGGCCGGGCTGCCCGCCGGTGCCGCCGCTCGGCCCTCGCAAGCCCGCCCGGTTGGTGCTGCGGGATGCACCGCGACCGGATGTCGGCCCTTACACCGTTACGCTACCCGGCTACAGCTCAAGCCTGACCGCCGGCGCCGGCGCCGGCGACCGATACCGGCCGTTCCTGGTCGAGGCCATGCCGGGCGACACGCTGCGCTTCGATCTTGTCAACCAGTTGCCGGCAGCCAGCGGCATGGCCGACGACGTCAATCTCCACACTCACGGGCTGATCGTCAGCCCGCGCCGCTGCGCCCCCTTCGGCGACTCGGTATATGTGGAGGTCCCACCCGGCAACACCGCCCGCTATGCGATCACCATCCCGGCGACGGTGCCCGGGGCCATGTTCGCCGGCGGCGGCCCGGACCAGCCGTATCCGCCGGGGCTGAACTGGTTTCATGCCCATGTGCATGGCAAGGCGCGGATCGACGTGATGGCGGGCCAAGCGGGTATCCTCCAGATCGGCGACCTGCGGACCACGCTTTTGGCGGCGCCCAGTCTGTCGCCCGCGGCCACGGAGACGCTGCGAGCCACCGAGGTGGTGTATCTCGGCTTGCGCGACATCCAGCTTGGGGTGTCGGCGGAGCGACCCCCGACAAGCCAGCCAGCAACGGACAGAAGGCGGAGTGGCTGCGCGGCGCCGACTACGACCCGACCGCCTGCAGGACGCAAGCCAATCCGCCGCAGCCGATGGACCCCGCCTCGTTCTCCGGGCGGAGCTTCTGCGCCCATCATCAGGTCACAACGGGGGGCGTCACCGATCCGGGGAAGGACACCGTATGGCTGTTCACCATCAACGGCCAGGCGGACCCGACCATCCGTCTGCAGCCGGAACGCAGCCAGATCTGGCGCATTGCCAATCTCAGCGCCAACGTGAGCTACCTGCTCGAATTGGTGGCGGACAGCGATCCGGGCACACCGCGGGAGATGGAAGTGATCTCGCTCGACGGCCTGGTCGCGGGCACCAGCACGCCGGGCAGCGCCGACCTTCGAGTTCGGCGTGCGGCTGCGCCATCTGTTGCTGATGCCGGCCAGTCGGGCGGAAATCTTCGTTCCCGCCGGCACGGC
This sequence comes from uncultured Alphaproteobacteria bacterium, assembly GCA_963719345.1. Classification (GTDB taxonomy): domain Bacteria; phylum Pseudomonadota; class Alphaproteobacteria; order Acetobacterales; family Acetobacteraceae; genus CAVRCA01. Next base: position 341,855 of record CAVRCA010000001.1, on the reverse strand, counting down.
GACCGCCGGTCCCATGACCTTGCGCACGGCAGGCATCACCACCGGCGTCCAGGGCGATCCGTGGCCCCGTATCGATCTGGCCCATGTCATTGCTCCGAGCGTGGCGGTGCGGCGCCTGTCGGTCGCGCCCGGTGCCGCGGGACCTGCTCCGGCAGCCGCTCCGGCTTCGGCGCCCGCCCCTGCGTGGCTCGATATGACGCTGCCCGGCGCCGCGCCCAGGATGTCGGCCCCGCCCGCCGGGCCGAGCGCCGTCCAGCCGATGCTCGAGCGCACCGAGCGAGCGGAGGCGGCACCGGCGAACTGCATCACTTTGCCGCCCGGGCAAGTGGTGCGGCGGCGGATCACCTTTGCCAACGATTCGGCGGGAGCGTTCGTTCTCGGCAGCGAGGTGGTCAAGCCGGATGGCACGCCGGTCGATGCCGCGCACACGATCAACCCGGAGCCGTTCCCGCCGGCGGCCATGACGGCACCGCAGTCGGTCCGCCACGTCTGCCCTCGGCTTGGCGAGCAAGAGGTTTGGGAACTCGTCAACACCACCGGCGAGCTGCACAACTTCCACATTCACCAGACTAAGTTTCGCTTGGCGGCCGCCTCCGACCCGGGCGTTCCGCAAGGGTCGCTGGCGATCCAGGACCCGACCGGCATCATCGCCCAATACGTGCCCGAGGCGCAGGGCGCGGTGCCCGACGCGCAGGTGGATGTCTGGCACGACACGCTGCCCGTGCCCCCGGCCGACGCCTCCGGCAAGCCCGGCAGGGTCTACGTCACCATTCCATTCCACGCCCGCCAGCAGGTCGGTTTCTTCGTCTATCACTGCCACATCCTGGAGCATGAGGACGGCGGCATGATGGCCGTCGTCCAGGTTTTTGACCCGGCCCATCCGGAGCAGGTCGCCTCGATCGGCGCGACGCCGAACCCGGACGGCGCGCACCATCACCCTTGAGGCGTTCGCCAGAGGAGGCCGGGCGGCGGCCGACGCGGCCGTTGTCCGGCTTCCCCTTCCGGGGTCATGGGGTGCAAAGTCTTGCTGATGGACACACCGGCAACGATCACCGCCGCGATCGGCGATGCGCCCAGGCGGCGGGAAGACGTGCGCTTCATCGCCGGCCGGGGCACCTACCTCGATGACCTGCCCTTCGACGAACTGACGCACGCCGTCGTGCTGCGCGCTGCCCATGCCCACGCGACGATAGCACGCATCGATACGGCCGCGGCGGTACGGTCGCCAGGCGTGCTCGCTGTGCTGACCAGCGCGGATGCCGGCGCCGACGGACTCCAGGCCATGCGGCCTGCCGTCGAGGCCAACGTGCAGACCGGTGAGCCGTTTGCCTTCGCGCCGCAGCCGCTGCTGGCTGAAGGCAAGGTCCGGTATGTCGGCGAGCCGGTCGGACTGATCGTCGCCGAGACCCGGGCGCAAGCTCTCGATGCGGCGGAACGGGTGGTCGTGGATTACGGTCCGCTGCAAGCCGTCACGACCGCCGCTGCCGCGCGCGCCGACGGTGCGCCGCAGCTGGCGGCCGAGGTGCCGGGGAATGTCTGCCTCGATTGGCGAACCGGCGATGCCGACGCCGTGGACGCGGCGTTTCGTGCGGCGACGCATCTGGTCAGCCTGTGCCTCGACAACCACCGCATCGTCACCAATCCGATGGAGCCGCGGGGTGCAATCGGCACCTACGACGCCGCGCTCGACCGCTACAATTTGCACGTCTCCAGCCAGAACATCCACGGCAACCGCGACAACACCGCCCGGGCGCTCGGCGTCTCCGCCGGTTGCGTGCGGTTCGTGGCCCCGGATGTCGGCGGCGGTTTCGGCGCCAAAAACTTCACCTATGCCGAACATGCGCTGATCCTGTGGGCGGCCAAGCGCGTCGGTCGGCCGTGAAGTGGATCGCCAGCCGCAGCGAAGGTTTCGTTTCAGATCATCAGGCTCGCGACCATCAAGCCGAAGCCACCCTCGCGTTGGACGCAAACGGGCGCTTCCTGGCGCTTCGGGTCGACAGCGTCGCCAATGTCGGCGCCTACCTGGCCGGCGGCGCGGGTGCGGTGCAGACGTTCCAGTACTTCCATCTGCAAGGTACGATCTACGCTCTGCCGGCGATCGCGCTCAGGGTCGCGGCGGTGCTGACCAACACCACGCCGATCGGTGTCACCCGAGGACCGGGCTTTGCCGAGACGGTCAACATCATCGAGCGGCTGATCGACACGGCGGCGCGGCAGTGCGGGTTCGACCGCATCGAGCTGCGCCGCCGCAACATGGTGCCGGTCGACGCCATGCCGATGACCAACGCGTTCGGCTTCGTCGTCGACAGCGGCGATTTTGCCGGAACGTTCGACCGTGCCCTGGAACGCGCGGACGTGGCGGGCTTTCCGGCACGGCGCGGCGCGAGCGAGTCGCGCGGGACTGCTGCGGGGCCTCGGCATCGCCTGCCACATCAAGGGGACCGGCGGCTCGCCGCATGAGAACGTCGACATCCGGTTCGAGCCGGACGGCACGGTGTCGCTCCTCACCGGCACCCAAACCATCGGACAAGGTCACGAGACGACGTTTCCGCAAATCCTGGCCGATCGTCTCGGCGTGCCCAACGAGCTGATCCGGCTGCGCCAGGGCGACACCGACCTGATCCCGGCCGGAGGCGGCCACGGCAGCTCGCGGGCCACCTACATGGGGGGCACGGCGATCTGGCGTGCCTCGGACAGCATCATCGCCAAGGGCAGGCGGATCGCCGCCGACGCGCTGGAAGCCGCCGAGCCGGACATCGTATTCGAGGACGGCCGGTTCGTTGTCGTCGGCACCAATGTCTCGATTGGTCTGCTTGATATCGCCGCCCAAGCGCGCGACGCCGGTGACCCGCTCGACACGTTCCATGCCTGGACGCGGGAGGCGATGACCTTCCCCAACGGCACCCACGTCGTCGAGGTCGAGGTCGAGCCGGACACTGGCCAGGTCACGCTGGCGCGCCACGCCGCGATTGACGATTACGGCGTGCTGGTCAACCCGATGATCGCCGCCGGCCAGGTGCACGGGGCGATCGCTCAGGGCGCCGGCCAAGCGCTCCTGGAGCAGGCGGTCTACGATCCCCAATCCGGCCAGCCGGTCACCGGATCGTTCATGGATTACGCCCTGCCCCGCGCCGCCGACCTGCCGCCGTTCGATCTTGGCTTCTCGCCGACGCGCTGCACCACCAACCCGCTCGGGGTGAAGGGTTGCGGCGAGTCCGGCGCCATCGCGCTTTTCCCCGCGATCGGCAACGCGATCCTGGACGCCCTTGCGCCGTTGGGGGTCGCCGGGTTCGACGGTCCCGCGACCCCGCACCGCATCTGGCAAGCCTTGCGTGATGCTCAGACGCGACCGTGAACGCACGGGAGTGAACATGCCCCTGACCGCCGAAACCGAGCTCCGTCGCCTGCTCGACATCATGCAGGCCTTGCGCGATCCGGCCGCGGGCTGTCCCTGGGACCGGGAGCAGCGGTTCGAGACGATCGCGCCCTACACCATCGAGGAAGCCTACGAGGTCGCCGACGCGATCGCCCGGCGCGATTTCGCTGGCTTGCCGGACGAGCTGGGCGACTTGCTGTTCCAGGTCGTCTACCACGCCCGCATGGCGCAAGAGGCCGGTCTGTTCGGCTTCGCCGAGGTGGCCCGCGCCATTGCCGACAAGATGGTGCGCCGACACCCGCACGTGTTCGGCGAGGCCGCCGCCCGGGACGCGGCGGCCCAGAGCACGGCGTGGGAGGAACAGAAGCGGGCGGAGCGAGCCGAACGCGCGCAAACCGGCACGCTCGCCGGCGTTCCCACCGCCCTGCCCGCTCTGACCCGTGCGCTAAAGCTCACCGCTCGTGCCGCCCGCGTCGGCTTCGACTGGCCCGATGCGCCCGCCGTGCTCGACAAGCTCGAAGAAGAAGCCGCGGAGCTGCGGGTGGAGCTCGCAGACGCCGATCCGGCCCGCTTGGCCGACGAGGTCGGCGATCTCCTGTTCGTCGCCGCAAACCTCGCCCGCAAGCTCGGTCTCGACCCCGAGGCATGCCTGCGTCAGGGCAACGCCAAGTTCACCCGTCGCTTCGAGGGCGTGGAGAAGAAGCTGGCAGCGGAGGGGAAGTCGCCGGCCGACGCTACTCTCGAGGAGATGGAGGCCGCTTGGCAGGGGGTGAAAGCGGAGGAGCGGGAGGGGTAGGCGAAAGGAATTACGCGTCCCGGCTATCGCCATAGGCCGCGCGGGCGGCCTCCTGCGACACCAGCCCGTCCCGCACGTCGCGCGCCACCGCGTCGGGGTCGCGCTCGGCGGGATCGCCCATGCCGCCGCCGCCGGCCAGTTCCAGGATCAGCCGGTCGCCGTCAGGGATGATCTGGAACCCTTTCGGCCGCAGCGCCGCGCCCGACTTCAGCGCCACGCGCCCGGCGGCGCCGTCCCTGCCCCCCTCGCGTCCCTTCGGCGGATGCAGCACCCGGTCGAACGTCGCATTCACCGCGAACTCGAGTTCCCCCTTGGTGCCGATCTCCATCACCTGGCCGCAGCCGCCGCGCGTGCGGCCAGCCCCGCCGCTGTCGGGGCGCAGTTCCTTGCGCCAGATCACAACCGGCGAAACGTTCTCCGTCGCTTCCACCGGCATCGTGCGCACGCCGGAGGGAAATGCCGTCGCGTCAAGCCCGTCCAGCTCGCGCCGGGCCCCAGTACCACCGGAGTTGAACGTGATGACCTCGAAATCGGCGACCACCGGCCGGTTGCCGCGCGCCTGGCCGGACACCTGCGCCCCACCGCGCAACGGCGGGTTCCACAGGCACGCCGCCCCTTCGGCGGCGACCCGCTCCGGCACCGCCTGGTAGAGGCACCCCATCATCAGGTCGGGCAGCAGATGGCCGATGACGTGGCGCACCGACACCGGATACGGGCGCGGCGCGTTGAGGATGCAGCCTTCGGGTATTTTCATTCGGAACGGTGCCAGGCTCGCCCAGTTGTTCGGAACCTCGGGTGCGACGATGACCTTGATCCCGAAACACGAATAGGCGCGGGTGTAGGCGGGCGGCACGTTGATGCCGCGCGCGGCAAGCCCCGACGTGCCCGAAAAATCCACCTCGATCGCATCGTCGAGCACGGCCATCGACGCGCGCAGAACCAGCTTCTCGTCGTAGCCATCGGAGCCGATCTCGGCCCGGTACTCGCCCCGTGGCAGCCGCGCGATCTCGGCGAGGGTCGCGCGGTGCGAGCTGTCGAAGATGAACTGCGCCAGGGGGCCGAGTTCATCGAGGTTGAACTCGCCCATCATCTCGGTCAGCCGCCTCGCACCGGCGTCGTTGCAGGCGCACAGTGAATAGATGTCGCCCTCCAGCTCCACCGGCAGGCGCGAGCCGGCGCGGATGAAATCGAAGAACGTCTCGTTCGGCGCGCCGCAATCGAAACATTTGACGATCGGGATGTAGAGCCCCTCCTCGAACACCGAGCGGCCTTCCGGCCCCATGCCGAGGCCGCCGACGTCGATCACGTGCGCCGTATTGGCGAACAGCCCGACGATCTTGCCGCCATGAAACGCGGGCGTGACCACGGTAAGATCGTGCAGGTGTCCGGTACCGAGCCAGGGGTCGTTGGTGATGTAGTGATCGCCGGGGCGCATCGTCGCGGCCGGGAACTTGCGCAGGAAGTGTCCGACGCTCTCGGCCATGGAGTTGACGTGGCCCGGAGTGCCGGTGACGGCCTGCGCCATCATGCGCCCCTGGAGATCGAAAATGCCGGCCGACAGGTCGCCCGCTTCGCGCACCGTGGTGCTGAAGGCGGTGCGGATCATGGTCTGCGCCTGCTCCTCCACCACCGCGATCAGTCGGTTCCACATGATCTGGCGCTGGATGCGCGCCAGCGCGTCGTCCGCCTTCGTCACGACGTCCCCCTGAGCAATTCGATGGTGCCGCCGGGATCGATGTGCGCCTCCCAGGCAGGGGCGACCAGGGTCGAGGTCTCATCCTCGGCGATGATGGCCGGACCGTTGATGTGGCTGCCCGGCGCCAGCCTGCCCCGCTCGTAGACCGGCCAGTCCGCGGTCTCTCCGGTGGCCGTGTCGCGCACCGTCCGCGTCCCGACCGAGGCCAACTCCGCCGGCAACAGCGGATCGCCAGTCGCCGCCGGCGGCGCACACCGTCGCGGTCGCCACCTCGACCGAAAAGCTCATGATCTCGACGTCGGAGCCGGGCACCGGGCGGTCGTAGAATTGGCTGTAGGCCGCGTCGTAGGCGGCTCGGATCGCCGGCAGGTCGGACGCGCCGAAGACGTGGAGAGGCAGCGGCACCGGAATCTCGTGGCCCTGGCCGACATAGCGCATGAACGCCGTACGGGTCCGACTGGCCGGTGCCCCGAAACTGCCCTGGGCGACCACCGCCTCGGCCTCGCTTTCCATTGCCCCCAAAAGATCGTTCACGGCCGCAACGTCGAAGGTGGAGAGCCGCTGGTAGAGGCTGCGGACGACCGTGTAGCCGATCGGCGCGCGCAGGAACCCGATGGCACTGCCGACCCCGGCGCCCGCCGGCACCAGCACGCGGGCGATGCCGAGCTTGTCGGCCACCCGGCAGGCATGCACCGGGCCGCCGCCGCCGAACGCGATCAACGTCCGCCCCGCGTGCGACGCGCCCAACTCGATGGCGTGGACCCGTGCCGCGTTGGCCATGTTCTCGTCCACCGTCTCGACGACGCCGAGGGCGGCCATTACCGCGTCAAGCCCGAGGCCCTGGCCGACCGTGCCGGCAATAGCGCGCTCGGCCGCCGCCTCGTCCAGCACCATCGTGCCGCCCGCGAACCGGGCCGGATCGTAGCGGCCGAGCAGCAGATTGGCGTCGGTCACCGCTGGGCGTCGCCCGCCGCGGCCGTAGCAGGCCGGGCCGGGATCGGCGCCGGCGCTCTCCGGCCCCACGGTGATCCGGCCCAGGGTGTCGAGCCGGGCGATCGAGCCGCCGCCGGCACCGATCTCCACCATCTCGATCACCGGGATACGCAGCGGCAGGCCGGAGCCTTTCTTGAACCGGCCGACCCGCGCCACCTCGAAGCTGCGGGCGGTCTGCGGGCGGTGGTCGTCGATCAGGCAGATTTTCGCCGTCGTTCCACCCATGTCGAACGAGAGCACGCGGGCGAGATCGTGCTGGCGGGCGATGTCGGCTGAAAAGATTGCGCCGCCCGCCGGGCCGGACTCCACCAGGCGGATCGGGAACCGGCAGGCGGTCTCCATCGTGGTCAGGCCGCCGCCCGACAGCATCAGCAGCAACGGCGCCGCCATGCCGGCGTCGCGCAGCCTGGCCTCGAGCCGGCGCAGGTAGCCGACCATCAAGGGCTGCACGTAGGCGTTGGCGACGGTGGTCGAGAACCGCTCCCATTCGCGCATCTCCGGCGACACCTCGGATGACAGCGAGACCGGGATGTCGGGCATCTCGCGGGCGAGAATGTCCCGGATGCGCTGCTCGTGCGCGGGATTGACGAAGGCGTGCATCAGCCCAATCGCGACGCTCTCGACCGCCTCGTGCTCCAGCACCGGCACCAGCGCGCGCACCGCCCCCTCGTCGAGCGGCAGCAACACGTTGCCTTCGTTGTCGAGCCGCTCGGGCACCGGGAGACGGAGATGGCGCGGCACCAGCGGCGTCGGCAGCACGATGTTGAGGTCTGTACTGGTCGTACCGACTTTCGGTAGCCATCGCCAGCACATCCCGAAAGCCCTTGGTCGTGACCAGCGCGGTGCGCGCGCCCTTGCGCTCGATGATGGCGTTGGTCGCCAGGGTCGTGCCGTGGATCAGCAGGCGAACATCGGCCGGAGTGACCCCGGTGCCGCGCAGGATTGCCTCGACCCCGGCCAGCACGCCCTCTTCAGGTGCCGAGGGGGTGGTGAGCACCTTCAGGGTGGCGCGGCCCGCGGCGTGCTCGAGGGCTAGGTCGGTGAAGGTGCCGCCGATGTCGACGGCAAGCCGGGCGATGCCCATCGCGGCGTTGCTCAATGTGCCGTTGTCGGCGTCAGCCTGACGCGCGTCCCTCTCCGCCGCAACCGTCGGAGCGCCGATCCCTCGTCCATTGGCATGAACGCCTCCCTACATTTTCGTAGGCAGGGTGGTCTGGATAACGGAAACGCGAGCTTTCCGTTATGTCCCGTGATATAGACGCCGGGGTAATCGGGGTTGAAGGTACTCGCGAAGCCGATGACGCTGGTGGTGAGCCCTGGAGAAAGTTGATCGGCAGAGTTGGGATCGGCCCGATGCAGGGCCGGAGCCCACGGAGCCGCCACGTCGCCCGACCTGGCTGGTCAGGCGCCTGCTGTTGCTCATCCTGGTCTGCCTGCTGCCGATCGTGACGCTCGGCGGCTTCGTCCAGCTCGAGCAGCGGAGGCAGCGCACCGCGCAGCTCGGCGACATCGCCCTGCATCAGGCGGAGCTGCTGAACGGCGACATCGGCAGCATCGTGGAAGGAGCGCGCGACCTGCTGGCCACGGCCACCGAATTCGCCCCCGTGCGCACCCTTGATCCGGGCTGCCAGGACCGCCTCGAAACGATCGACGCCAAGTTGCCGGCCTACTTGTTCCTTGCCGTCTTCGACCGGACCGGACGGTTCGTCTGCGGCTCCCGCGACGGGATCGGCTCGGCGACGACGGGAGCCATCCGGCCCGATTGGGTGAAGGAGGCGCTTGCGGCCGACGGCTTCACGGTCGGTCACTATGCCAGCTTGGGTGAGCCGAGCAGCGCCTTCCTGCCGTTCTCGCTGCCGATCGGGCCACCGGTGGCTAAGCAGGGCGTCATGATCGCCGCCCTGAATTTGGCTTGGTTGGCCGATCACCTGCGCGACCTCAGGCTGGTCGATTCCCGCCTGCAACACCACAGTGCGATGACCGTCGCGGATCGCGAGGGCGTCATCCTGGCCCGACTGCCGCAACGCGCGGGCTTCGTCGGCAAGCGGATGCCCGCCTCGACACTGACTATAATGAGCGGCTCGCAACCCGGGATTACTCGCGCCGATAGTCTCGACGGCATCCGTCGTGTCGTTGGTTTTGTCCCGGCACGCCAGTCCGAGTCGGGGTTGATGGTGCTCGGCCGGCTTTTTCGAGCCCGACCTGATGGTGGACATCAACCGGAGCACCTGGCTTGGCGCCTTGCTGCTGACCGGGGTCTCGCTGGCCGCCGTCATCGTGACCTTGCTGCTCGGCCGTCGCCTCATCGGCCAGCCCACCGGACGGCTCGTTGCGGCGGCGGCTCGCTGGCGGCAAGGCGATCTTGGTGCCCGCGCTGTCGTGGCCGCGCCGCGTTCGGAGTTCGGCCAGATCGCCGAGGCCTGCAACGCGATGGCGGCCGAGCTGGAAACGCGGCAGGCCGAGTTGCATCGCCAGGCGCACGAACTGGAGGCGCGGGTCGCCGAGCGCACCGCGGAACTGGTGCAGAGCAACAACCGACTGCAGGTCGAGATCGCCAAGCACCGGGATACCGAGGCGAAACTGGTGCAGGCGCAGAAGCTGCAGGCAATGGGCCAGCTTGCCGGCAGCATGGCGCACGACTTCAACAACCTGCTGGCGATCATCCTCGGCAACCTTGAGCTGGTGGGCCGCTCGTTGAAGCCGGATCAGACGCGCCAGCAGGAGCTGATCGGCCGCGCCTCCGCGGCGGTCCAGCGCGGAGCGCAACTCACCGGCCGCCTGCTTGCCTTTACCCGCCGGCAGCAGCTCGCGGTGCGGCCGACCGACATCAACCAGCTGCTCGGCGATCTCGGCGCGATGTTCCCCGCCGGCACCCTGGGCCCACGCATCCGGCTTGAGACCAACTTCCAGCCCGGACTTTGGCCGGCGTTGGCCGAGCCGAGCCAGGTCGAGGCCGCCATCCTCAACTTGACGCTCAATGCCCGCGACGCGATGCCCGATGGTGGCGTCATCACCATCGAGACCGCCAACGAGAAGCGTGACCCGCCCCGTTCCGGTGACGATCCACCGGCCGGCGACTACGTGCGCATCACCGTCCGGGACACCGGCACCGGTATGAGCCCAGACGTCGCCCGTCGCGCCTTTGACCCGTTCTTCACCACCAAGGGGTCGTCCGGCTCGGGGCTCGGACTGAGCCAAGTCTATACGTCAACGCGCGACTCGGGCGGTGTCGTCCGCATCGACACCGCGCCCGAGTTCGGCACCTCGGTGACGCTGCTGCTGCCTTGTGCGGTGAGCGCGGCGGTCGAAGCCCCCGCCGATCCCGCGCCCCTCAACCGCCGCGACTGGAACGTGCTGCTGGTCGAGGATGATCCCGCGGTCCTGCAACTGACGGCCGAAATGTTGCGGCAGCTTGGCTGCACTGTCAGCGAGGCGGCCGACGACGGCGCCGCACTCGCCCTGTTGAATTGGCCGGACAACCGGCGGCACGGGCGATCTACCTTCGACCTCCTGGTCATCGACCAAGCCCTGCCTGGCATGAGCGGTGTCACGTTCGCCGCGCATGCACGTGAACGCGGGTTTTGCGGCTCGGTGCTGCTGGTGACCGGCTATGCGGAGCTGGCCGGATCCGATCTGAGCGGCCAAGACCCGCCCGATGCTGTCCTGGTAAAGCCCTTCACCATCGACTTGCTCGACCGGACGATCGGCCGCCTGCGGCCCAGGTCGGCCGGCATTCCGGCGCTGCTGACGGCCAAGTAGATGGGCACACCGGGCGACGGCGCTCACAATTCGTCCGTCAAGGCCCCATGCACCTCGTATGCTGCACCTGCGTCGGGCACACTGACCGCGCATGACGGGTGCCGCGCCGCTGGACGAGATGGTGGATGGACGAGGCGGGTTGCGCCCACGCTGGCGCGACCTTCTCGGCGCGCTGACCGAACTCGGGCACGACACCCTCGCCGAGCGGGCGACGCGGCTCGAGCGGGCCTTCGAGGACGAGGGCGTGACTAGCCTGTTGCCGGGTGCGGAATCCGGGGCGTCGCGCTGCGACCCGGTCCCGCTGCTGCTCTCGGAGGCGGAGTTCGGCGATCTCGCGGGCGGCCTCGTGCAGCGCGCGCGGCTGCTTGCCGCCATTCTCGCCGACACCTACGGCCCGCAACGGCTGCTGGCCGACGGCGCACTGCCCCCTGCCCTGGTCTACGCCAACCCGAGCTTCCTCCGCCCTTGCCGGTTGGCCGGCTCGCCGGCACCGGAGTCGATGCTGCGGTTCTATGCCGCCGACCTGGTGCGTGCCCCGGATGGCGCGTGGTGCGTCGTCGCTGATCATGCCGGCTGGGCCGACGGGGTGGCCAGCGCGCTCGAGAATCGCCTGCTGCTCTCGCGCACGGTGCCGGAGATCTTCTATCGGCATTCGGTCCGCCAGGTTCGCCCCTTCCTGGAAGCGTGGCAGGACAGCCTTCAGCGTCTCATACCGCCCGCCACGCAGGGCGGCGTGGCGCTGCTCACTCCGGGTCACAACGAGCCTGCCTGGTATGACCACGTGCTGCTGGCGCGCGAGCTCTCCTGCGCGCTGGTCGAGGGCGGCGATCTCGCGGTGCGCGACCAGGGCGTATTCCTCAAAACCCTTCGGGGCCTGCAGCCGGTCGGCGTGCTGCTCTCGGCGCTCGACGGAGCGTCGATGGACCCGCTCGAGCTGGCCCCTGACGGGACCGGCGTGCCCGGCCTGCTCGAAGCCGCGCGCGCCGGCGCCGTACGTTTCGTCAATCATCCGGGTTCCGCGCTGGTCGAAGCGCCAGCCCTGGCGGCGTTCCTTCCCGCCTTGGCCGAACGGTTGCTCGGCGAGCGGTTGCAGCACCCCTCGACCCCAACAAAATGGCTGGGCGAAGCCGATGCCATTCCCGCCCTGTTCAAGGAATACGGCCGTTGGGCCGTCCGCCCTGCCGCCGAGGCGCGGGTCCCGCCCGTCCTGCTGCACCTCTTGTCGCCGGAGGGACGCGAGCGATTGCTGGCGCGCGTGGCCGCGGCGCCGGCCACCTTCGCCGCCTGCGCTCCCGTTGCGCCCTCGTTCACGCCCTGTCTGGGACCGGGCAGCTTCATGCCCCGCAGCGTGGTGATCCGCCTGTTTCTGATCAACGACGGCGGCGCGTGGCAGGTGATGCACGGAGGGTTGGCGCGCACCCTGCCGAGGGAGGACGCGCTGGCCTGGCGGCTGCCGAGACGGGGATTTGCAAAGGATCTCTGGGTGCTCGCCGAGACCCCCGGGGCGATCGTCGGCCCGGGCGCGTCCCACCTGCCACGGCTGCCGATCCGGCGCACCTCGGGCGACCTGCCGAGCCGGGTGGCCGACGATTTCTTCTGGCTTGGCCGCTACCTCGAGCGGCTGGAGGGCACGGCACGCCTCCAGCGGGCCGCGATCAGCCGCATCATCCGGCCGACCCTCAGCCCGCGCCAGCTGGCCGAACTGCAGGTGATCGCCGACTGCTTGCTCCAGGGCGGGCTGATCGGGCGGGAAATCCACGTCTCGGCCGGCACCGACCTGTTCGGTGACGCGCTGCTGCAAGCCTCGCGGGAGGACGAGCAGACCGGCGGCCTGCTCGGCAAGGTCTCGCGCATGACCGGCCTGCTGCGCGACCGGCTGACCGGCGACATGTATGCCGTCATGAGCCGGGCCGTGCGCGAGCTGGCCGAGGATCTGCGCCGGGTGCGCACCCGGCCGCGCGGCGAGGAGCTGGATGCGCTGACCCGAACGTTGGGCGGGGTGGTGCATTTCTCCGCCACCGTCGCCGGGCTTGCTGCCGAGAACATGGTGCGCGGCGGTGGCCGGCTGTTCCTCGATCTTGGCCGCCGGATCGAGCGCGCCCAGGCGATCGCCGACGAGCTCGCCTGCGCCTTGACCCAGCCCGACGGGCCGGTGCAGGCGGGGCGGGTCGAAATGGCGCTCCGGCTGTCGCTCGAATTGCGCGACTCCGTCATCACCTACCGCAGCCGTTATCTCGCCATTCTGCAGCCGGCGCCGGCGCTTGACCTGATGCTCGCCGACGAGGGCAACCCGCGCGGGCTCGCCTACCAGCTCGGCCAATCACGCGATCTGCTGATGGAAATCGCCGGCGAGGCGGCCGCCTCCTCGCTGGCCGGCGTGGTGGCGAGCCTGCTCGCCGAAACGCACGACATGGTTCGCGGCGTTGCGCTGGCGGCCGACCAGGCGCAAGCCGCGGTTCGCCTGCCGCCTCGTCTGCTGGCCTTCAGGGATGCCCTGACCGACCTCTCGAACCAGGTCTCCCGGCGGTATTTCGCCTTGTTGCCGACCACGCGCAACATCGGTCTCGAGGTGCAGCCCCGCCTGCTCGGGGCGGCATGATCTACCGCGTGCGCCATCTCACCCGCTACGCCTATCAGGACGGGGTCGATCTCGGCATGCATGTGCTGCACCTGCGGCCGCGTCCATTGGCGTGGCAGAAGGTGCTCGCAACCTCGCTCCGCGCCGTGCCCTGTCCGGCCCACCAGCGGGAGAGCGTGGACCATTTCGGCAACCGCGTGACGTGGCTTTCGGTCGACCAGCCGCATCCCGGCCTCGACCTGCTGGCGGAGTTGCTGGTCGACGTGCATCGGCCCGTTCCGCCCGACGCGATCCAAACGCCGCGCTGGGAGAGTGTCGCGGCGGCGGCCGCTTCGGGCGGTCCCGAGGCATGGTGCGCCTCGGAGTTCCTATTCGAAAGCCCGATGGCGCCGCACGCCGCGGCGGTGACGGATTATGCGGCGCCGAGCTTTCCGCCCGGCCGGCCGGTGCTGGACGGGCTGCTGGAGCTGAACCGGCGGATCAACCGGGATTTCGTGTTCCGGGCCGGAGTGACGACGCTCACCACCGCGCCGGCGCAGGTCCTGGCGCGCCGCGAGGGCGTTTGCCAGGACTTTACGCATGTCATGATCGCCGCCTTGCGCGGGCTCGGCCTGCCGGCGCGCTACATGTCCGGTTATATCCGCACCCGGCCGCCGCCGGGAATGGAGCGGCGGGTCGGTTCCGACCAGTCGCACGCCTGGGTCGGTTGCTGGATCGGAGCCCGGCGCGGCTGGGTCGAACTCGATCCCACCAACGATCTCATCGTGAGCGAGGAGCACGTCGTGCTGGCCTGGGGGCGCGACTATGGCGACGTCACGCCGGTACGCGGCGTGCTGCTCGGCGGCGGGGCGCACACCCTGTCGGTCTCCGTCGATCTTGAGCCGGCCTAGCCGCGGGGACGGCGGCCCGGGACAGCGTCAGGCGGCGCGCTGACGACGGCCGATGTCGGGCAGGAACGCGGTGAGCAGCCCGATCGCGGGCAGGAAGGCGCACACCTGATAGACCAGCCGGATGCTGGTCGCGTCGGCGAGCGCGCCGAGCGCCGCCGCGCCGAGCCCCCCGATGCCGAACGACAGGCCGAAGAACAGGCCGGCGATGGTGCCGATCTTCCCGGGCATCAGGTCCTGTGCGTAGACCAGGATCGCCGAGAACGCCGACGCCATGATGAGCCCGATGAACACGGTCAGCACGCCGGTCCAGAACAGCCCGGCGTGAGGCAGTGCCAGCGTGAACGGCAGCACGCCGAGGATGGACACCCAGATCACCAGCTTGCGCCCGACCCGATCGCCGACCGGCCCGCCGATCAGGGTGCCGAGAGCCACGGCGCCGAGGAAGATGAACAGATGGATCTGGGCGCTCTGCGCGGTGACGTGGAAGCGGTCTATCAGGTAAAAAGTATAATAGCTGCCGATGCTTGCGGTGTAGATGTTCTTGCTGAACATCAATGCCAGCAGGATGGCGAGCGAGACCGTCACCTGGCGCGAGGAGAGCGAGGAACGCCGAACCGCCTTGCGGGCCGTGCTGGCGCGCGCCTGACGACGATACCAGAAGCCGACGCCGGTCAGCACCGCCATGGCGAGCAGCGCCGCGCCCGAGAACCAGCTGATGCTGGCCTGTCCGTGCGGCAGCACCACGAAGGCGGCCAGCAGCGGGCCGAGCGCCTGGCCGGCGTTGCCGCCGACCTGGAAGAAGGATTGCGCAAACCCGTAGCGGCCGCCCGAGGCCATGCGGGCCACGCGCGAGGATTCCGGATGGAACACCGAGGAGCCCATGCCGACCAGCGCCGCGCCGCAGAGCAGGACGGGGTAGCTTCCGCGCCCGCGAGAGGATCAGCAGGCCGACCAACGTGAACGCCATCCCGGTCGCCAGCGAGAACGGCATCGGTTTGCGATCGGTGTAGAGCCCGACCACCGGCTGCAGCATCGAGGCGGTCAGCTGAAACACCAGGGTGATCAGCCCGACCTGGGTGAAGTTGAGGCTGAACTTGGCTTTCAACAGGGGATAGATCGCCGGGATCAGCGACTGCATCAGGTCGTTCAGCATGTGCGAGAAGCTGACCGCCAGCAGGATCGCGAACACCGTGCCGCTGGCGCCCGACGCGCTCGTCGCCCGCGACGGGGACTGAACGACGACCGAGGGCGTAACCGCCTCGGGTACGCGCTCGGTGACAGTGCTGCTGCTCATTCGGCCCTCCGTCACGCCGACGGAAGTGGCCCGCCGATCAGCGGCTTGATAATGCAGGCGGAACCGCCCGCAGACCAGCCGCGAATGCGCCAATCAGCTGGGCGTGGGCGTCAACGCTTCGTGGCGCTCGGTGCGGCTAGGAGCGGTGCAAAGTCACCTGCCAGGTGCATCGCCCGGATTTGAGCGTGCCGCCGATCGTTTCCTTCTTGTCAGGATCGACCCGTGCCGTCCCCTCGAAGCCGATCGTCAGGGTCTGGTGCGTGCCACCCTGGCGGGACAGTGCGCCGCTCAACGTGTCCTGCTTCACCGTGCCGTCGATGACCGTGGTCGAGCCGAACGGATCGAAGGCGAACGTGCCGCCGCCGACCCGCATCAACCCGTGCCGCTCCGGCCCGCACGCGGCGTCGGTCGGGCGCACCGGGCCGGCCCAACGCCCCTCCAATCCACTGAAGCCGAACACCTGTCCGGTGCCGATCGCATCCGCCGCCCGCTTGGGCAGCTCGCCGACGCCGCAGCTGCCGAGCAGAGGGGCGACAAGGCCGGCGGACAGGCCGGCCCGGACCAGCCCACGCGCCAGCAAGCGGCGGATTGCTTCAGCCCGGCATGCCCGGCGGCGGCTCGCAGGCCTTGGTGCCCATGTCGGCCGGCACCGAGACTTCGAGGATCTCGAAATCCGCCGACATGCCGGTCTCGTTGTGCTTGAGGCCGCCCGGGATATAAAGCGACTCGCCGGCCTTGACCCGGACCGTACGGCCGTCCTCGAAGGCGAGATCGACCCAGCCGTTCAGGGCATAGACCAGCTGCGAGTCACAGAGATGATAGTGCCAGCCGGTCGGCCGCATCGCCCCGGTGGCGACCGTGATCTGCGCCCGCATCCGTCCACCGCTGGCCTTGGTCACCCCGAGATCGCGATATTTGAGAAAATCCCGCCGCCCCGGCACGAACGGCGCGCTCTCGGCCGTCGCGTGGGCAAGCTCGGTGCCCGGATTGACGAGCGTGGATTTTTCCGTCGTCGCGGCTTCGGACATGGGTCTCTCCCGGCTTGCTGTTGATGGCTGTTAACCGACGCTAGCACCGGACCGTCAGGCTTTGCCAGGGTGGAGGGTCCGCGCCGCATCTCCGTAGACACGACGCCAAGGGCTCGACCTGCGTGGCCGAGCGCTATGGCTAGCGCATCGATCTCATCTCGCCTTTCCCAGGGCGCCGTACGATTGGTGGCACGCACGGGAACGCGCCTGTATTAAGGGGGGCTGGTCGCTTCGGAGCCGGAAAAGAGCGGGCGACGACGCTCAGGTAAAAGCCGGCGACAGGTTGGAGCTGGTTCCCGACCAGCTTGTACGCAGCAAAGAGCTCATCCGAGCCGAAGTGGCTGCCGAAGCCGGCAGGTCCGACTTTACCCAGCAACAGCTCGCCGCCGAGTTGGACGGGCACGAACACCGTATTCCAGTCGATAAAGCTCCGAAGGCTGCCGTTGGTGTTCGCCTGCCCGAATGTCGGAAGCTCATCTCCCTTCAACTGACGTGCGTACGCAAGTTGCTTCATCTCGGCCCATTTGGCTTGGACGGCTGCAGGAAGCTTAGCTGCTTCGATCGTCTGTTTGGGTGGGTTGCCGACCTGCCGAGCATCGACCGCTTGGACTGCCATGTGGGCCAGGTCCGGACACATGTCGCCGGAACAGAACTGCTGGCCACGCCGTAGATCGGCACGGTCTTGACGGACAGCCTGCATGGCGCCGCCCAAGCGGAGCCGATGCGCAATGCGATATCGAGATCGACCCGGCTCTCATCGTGTGCCGACACTTCGAGAAGAGCGGGGGTATGGTTCACGGCGACCAGTTGAACCTTGTCACTGCCGCAAAGCGCTCCTTCACCGCCCTGAAAGCGGCCGGGAATGGGAACTGCGCGGCGCCCACCGTGAAGTTGCCTCGGTCAGGCGGTTGCGTTGGCAATTCAGCGAGCCCCCGTAGGTGCTTTCCAGGGTCAGCTCTTGGGGAGTTCCGGGCTTCGGGTCGAGGACCGACCCGGGAAGCTCGGCGATGATCGCATCGATCGTCTTGGCGGTCAGTCTCGTCCCCGCAGGTGGCAAGGTGGCTGCAATGGCGGTGCAGGCGCCGTTATCTTCCAAGGCTGGATCAGCCGCGAGGGCCAGCGCGGGCGCCAGAACCGTAAGAAGGATGAATACAACACGGCTCTTACGAATTCGACGTCATCTTTACCTCGTAGCCGGCGCGCTCGGCCAATTGCGGCCCTCTCAGCGTGGCGCCTGGTCGGGATCGTCCAGCCCGATCGCGCGCAGCCGTGCCCGCTCCTCGTCCCAGCCGGCGCGTTCCTTGACGTTGAGGAAAAGATGGACCGGGCGGTCCAGCAACTCCGCCGAGCTGCGCCCGGGCGCGGGCGCCGATCGCCTTGATGCGCGCTCCCTTCTCGCCGATCAGGATCGCCTTGTGGCCGGGTCGCGCGACATAGATCGTCGCCTCGATGCGCACCGAGCCGTCCGCGCCGCTCCTGCCAGTTCTCGGTCTCGACCGTCGCGCGCGTACGGCACTTCCTCGTGGGTCTGCATGAAGATCTGCTCGCGCACGATCTCGGCGGCGAGCAGCCGGTCCGGCAGGTCGGTCAGATCGTCCTCGGGATACAGATATGGCCCCTCCGGCATCGCCGCGGCCAGCGCGTCGAGCAGGGCGTCCAACCCGTCGCCGGTGAGTGCGCTGACCATGAACGTCTCCTCGAAGGACGCCAGCGCGCGCAAGCGCGGCGGTCAGCGGCAGCAGCTGATGGCGGCGGACCAGATCGATCTTGTTCAGCACCAGCCAGACCGGCGCCGGCCTGCGCGCCAGCCGCGTCGCGATCTCGCGCACCTCGTCGTCGCGCCCGGTTCGCGCGTCGACCAGCAGCATTGCGAGGTCGGCATCCTGCGCGCCGGTCCAGGCAGCGGCGACCATCGCCCGGTCCAGCTTGCGCCGGGGCCGGAAGATGCCGGGCGTGTCCACCAGCAGCACCTGGCTCTCGCCCGCATCAGGATGCCCAGCACGCGGAACCGCGTCGTCTGCGCCTTCGGCGAGACGATCGACAGCTTGGCGCCGGTCAGCCGGTTCATCAGCGTGGACTTGCCGGCGTTCGGCGCGCCGACGATGGCGACAAAGCCGCAGCGGCGGCGTGGTCATGCCGCGATGGCCGCAGCAGCGCCGCGGCCGCGCGCTGCTCCGCCGCTCGCTTGCTGCCCGCAGTCCCGTCCCGGTCTGGCCGGCGACCGTCACCGTGACCTTGAACCCCGGGCGCGTGCGGCGGCCCGTCGCGCGCGCCACCAGATAGCGGCAGATCGAGGCCGCGCTCCTGCGCCCATTCCTGCAACGCCGTCTTGGCATCCTTTGGCGGATCGGCCTGTGCCACCATGCGCGTCCTTCCAGGCGCGCCGGACGAAGCCGCGCGCCACGTCCAGCCCGCCATCCAGATAGAGCGCCCCGAGCGCCGCCTCGAGCGCGTCGGCCAGAACGGTGGCGCGACGCTTGCACACCGGCGCGCGCCTCGCCGGGGGAGACCGAGAGGGCGGCGCCAAGACCGATCGTCATCCGCGACGCGCGCCAGCACCGGTTGCGACACCAGATAGCGCGAGGCGCCGGCCAGCTCGCCCTCCTGCTCGTGCGGAAAGCGCTCGGCAAGCCATTCCGCCATCAGTCAGCCCGAGCACCCGATCGCCGATGAACTCCAGCCGTTCGTTCGAGCCGTCCCGGCCGCGACTTGCCATGCAGCGGCCGAGCGGTGGGTCAGCGCCTCGCGCGAGCAGATCGGGCGCGCGCAAATCGGTGGCCCAGGATGGCTCTGATGCGAGCCGCGGCTCAATGGATCGCACGGATGCAAGCAGCCGGCGTCCAGCGGATCTCGAACGGCCATTCCCAAAACTCCCACCACGGATACCTGCGCATCGATCGAGAAGAACAGGATCTCGGCGCGGCCGACGAGGTTTTCCATCGGCACGAAGCCGACGCCGTTCCATGAACCGGCTGTCGGCGCTGTTGTCGCGGTTGTCGCCCATGGCGAACACATGGCCCGGCGGCACGACGATATTCCGGCGTGTTGTTGGCCTCGCCTTCGTCGCGTCTCCTTGCAGGATGTCGTGCTTGACGCCGTTGGGCAGCGTCTCGAGGTAGCTTCGCTCGACCATCCGGATGCCGCTCGTCGTCGGCGACGTATTCGCCGGCCGGCTGGCGCGGCACCTCTTGGCCGTTGATGTACGAGCTGGCCGTGCCGCATCTGGATGCGGTCGCCGGGCAAACCGATGATGCGCTTGATGTAGTCGATCGACGTGTCACGCGGGAATTTGAACACCACCACGTCGCCGCGCGTCGGCAGCGAGCCGAAAATGCGGCCGGAGAACAGCGGTCGGCGAGAACGGCAGCGAGTAGCGCGAGTAGCCGTAGCTGTATTTCGACGACGAACAGGTAATCGCCGACCAGCAACGTCGGGATCATGCTGCCGGAGGGAATGTTGAACGGCTCGAACAGCACGGTCCGCACGAACGACGGCGATCAGCCCGGCATAGACGATGGTCTTGATGTTCTCGAGCCAGGCGCCCGGCTTGCCGGCTTGTTCCTTGGTGGTCGCCATGTGGGCAAGACTTTCCTGAGCTGCGCGAATTCGCGGCGGATGAAGCCCATCCGGCGTTGCCTGTCAAGCAAGCTGCGGCCGTGCCGATGGCACGGCCGAGATGATCACCTGAGCATACGCGTAGGGGTATTCGTCAGTCATCGTCAAGGCGACCTGGGCGTGCATCCCCGCCGGCGTGATCGCGGCGCAGCCGGTCGGCAGCCCCGCCGGTCATGAGCAGGGTCGGCTGGCCGCTGGGCAAGTTGACCACGCCGAGATCGGAGAAGAACACGCCGCGGCTGAAACCGGTGCCCAACGCCTTCGCGGCCGCCTCCTTGGCGGCGAAGTGTTTGGCGAAGGTGGCGCGCGCGGAGCTTCTCGGTCCGTCCGCTCGCCTTTGCGCGCTCGGTTTCGGTAAAGACGCGTTCGAGGAAGCGGTCGCCGTGACGCTCGATGGCCTCTCGATGCGGCGGATGTCGCAGATGTCGGAGCCGATGCCGAGGATCATCGGCCGGTCGGGCCGATGCCGGGGCTGCCCGGCGTTCTGCATCAACCGCGCGCCCGCTCGACGCCCTTGATCCCGGCTTCAAGCCGCGCAGCCCGACGATCACTTTGGAGAGGTGCCACAGTCCCGCACATCGACATCCACCAGAGACCTCGATGAAATCCTGCTGGCGGCTGATGATCTTCAGGTTGTCGATGGCACCCTCCTGCTTGGCGATCGCGTTGGACATGCTGGCCAGCGCGCCGGGCTCATTGGCCGCGATCACGCTGATCCGGGCGGTATGGCTGTCCTTGGCCCCCGACCTTGCCGGCCGACGTGCCTCGTAGTCCCAATCGACGTCGATGAACCGCTCCGGGGTCGCGGCGAACGCCGCCAGCGTCTGACAATCCCGCGTGTGCATGGTCACGCCCTTGCCGGTGGTGACGATCCCGACGATCTCGATCGCCCGGCACCGGGTGGCAGCAGCCGGCGAAGTGAACGGCCATGCCCGGATACCAGGCCGGTGACCGGCATGTCTCGTGCGGGCCGGGCGGTCGCTTCCCGCGCGGCAGCATGGTGGGCACCATGCGCGGCACCCGCGGAGCCTGCCGCAACTCCGGATAGGCGGCGTGGACCACGTCCTTCGGGCCGAAATTGCCGTTGCCGACCGCGACATACAGGTCGTCGAGCGAGGCCACCTTCAGCGCCTTCAGCGCCGGCTCCAGCGCCTTCTCCGAACCGTCCACCCCATCCTGGCGGAACGCCTTGGCCAGTTCGACCCGGCCGGCGTCGCAGATTCTGCTGGCGCTGCTGCTGATGGATGAAGCGGCGGATGCGGGCACGCGCCTTGCCGGTGACGACGAAGCGTTCCCATTGCGGCGATGGCGTGCCGCCGCGCGCGGTCATGATCTCGACCTGGTCGCCGTTCTCCAGCGCGTGGCGCAGCGGCATCAGCCGGCCGTTCACCTTGGCGCCGACGCAGGTGTCGCCGACCTGGCTATGCACCGCGTAGGCGAAATCCACCGGCGTCGCACCGCGCGGCAACTGGATCAGCTGACCCTTCGGGGTGAAGCAGAACACCTGGTCCTCGTAGAGCTCGAGCTTGGTGTTCTCCAGAAACTCATCCGGCGCCGCCGAATTGTCGAGGATTTCCAGCAGATCCTGCACCCAGCGAAACCGCTGCACGTCGGTGCCGTCGACCTTCTTGTCCGGCGCCTTGTAGACCCAGTGCGACGCGACGCCGTTCTCCGCGATGTCGTTCATTTCGGCGGTGCGGATCTGCACCTCGATCTTCTGGTTGCGGGGCTCGCGCAGCGTCACGCCGGTGTGCAGGCTCTGATAGCCGTTTGACTTCGGCGTCGAGATGTAATCCTTGAAGCGGCCGGCGATCACCGGATAGGCCGAATGCACGGCGCCCAGCGCCGCATAACAAGCCTCCTTGGTCGGCACGACGATGCGGAAGGCCATGATGTCGGACAGCTGCTCGAACGCGACATTGCGCCGCTGCATCTTCTCCCAGATCGAGATATGGCGACTTCTCGCGGCCGGTGACCTCAAGCACCTGGGTGCCGGACTGCTCGCAGACCCGCATCAGCTCGGCGCGGACGTCCTCGATGACGTCCGCGCCCTGCCCGCGCAGAAAGTTCAGCCGAGCCTGGATGGTGTCGTGGCCTCGGGTTCAAGCTGCGTGAAGGCGATGCGTCTGCAGCTCCGTCTTCATCGCGTCCATGCCGATTCGCTCGGCGAGCGGCGCGTAGATCTCCATCGTCTCGCGGGCGATGCGCTGTCGCCGCTCCTGATCGCGAACGAAATGCAGGGTCCGCATGTTGTGCAGCCGGTCGGCCAGCTTGACCAGCAGCACGCGGATGTCGCGGCTCATCGCCAGCACGAGCTTGCGGAAGTTCTCCGCCTGCTTGGTCCGGTCCGACTGCAACTCCAGACGGGTCAGCTTGGTGACGCCGTCCACCAGCCCGGCCATCGTCTTGCCGAAGCGCTGCTCGATGTCCGGCAGCTTGACCGGCGTGTCCTCGATGACATCGTGCAGCAGACGCGGTCACGATACTGGCGGTATCGAGCCGGTAGCCGGCCAGGATGTCGGCTACGGCGACGGGATGGGTGATGTAGGGATCGCCGTTGTCCCGCCGCTGCGCGCCGTGCGCCTGCATGGCGAGAACGTAGGCGGCGTCGATCAGGTCCGTATCGGCCTTCGGGTCGTAGGCCTGGATCTTCTCCGTCAGCTCGAACTGGCGGATGATCGCCGGCCGCGCTGCCCCGCCCGGCGAGCTCGCCGGCGTGGTGCCGTCCGGCGCATAGGCGGGCGCCGGGACCGATTGGCCGCGCGCGCCCCAGATCATGTCTGATCCTTACCGGCGCGGACGGCCGCCAAGTTCTGCCTCGATCGCCGCTTCGAGATCCTCGGGCGACATGTCCTCGTTCTCCACCGGCAGGTTGGCTGCTTCTTCCTCTGCCGAGACGTCTTGCAGGCCAAAGATATTCTGATCGGTGGGGATCAGGTCGAGCACCTCCTCGTCGGCCGGCTCGGGCTCCGGAGCACGGGTCAGCGACTTGACGAGATCCTGCTCCAGCCGTGGCAACTCAACCGTCTCCTCGGCGATCTCGCGCAGCGCGATGACCGGGTTCTTGTCGTCATCGCGCTCGATCGTCAGCTCCTCGCCGCGGCTGATGTTGCGGGCGCGCTGCGCCGCAAGCAGAACCAGCTCGAACCGGTTCGGAACCCTCTGGACGCAATCTTCAACGGTGACGCGCGCCATGCGCTCAGCCTCCAAGCCATGCTGCTCAGGTGAAACTTCGATCTAAGCGAGAGGCCCATAATTTGCAAGTAAAACCCAGGACAGCTTAGTCCGGCGGCAGCTCCGCGATCAGTTCCTCGACCGAGCGGCGCAGCACCGGGTGCATCCAGCCGGGCGCGACCTCGGCCAAGGGCCGGAGGACGAAGCCGCGCAGGTGAGCCCGGGGGTGCGGCAGCACCGGGTCGGGATCGGGCCTGACAATATCGCCAATCGCGATGATGTCGAGATCGAGCGTCCGCGCGGCGTTCCGGACGGTGCGGCGGCGGCCGGCAAGGTCCTCGATTTCGTGCAGTCGGGCCAGCAACGCCGCCGGGTCCACCGCCCTGCCCGCTATAACGTGCAGGCGGGCCACTCCATTGACGTAAAGCGGTTGGTCGGACGGCGGCTGGGGCGTTGTCTCGTGCCACCGTGATAGGCTCGTTAATGCCAGCCCCGGCAAGCGGGCGAGCCCAGCGGCCGCTCGTTCGCAGGTTTGCAGGGGAGACGCGCCGTCCGGCCCCGGCAGATTTGCGCCGATCGCGATGAGAACCAAGGAATCCCACGATAGGTTCACGTTTCTTTCACGAGCGTAGTGCCACAATGCCGTTTTCGTGTCAGAGTATTTTCGCTTCGCGCGACGGCCAGCGTCGCGCTGTTTCGAATTGCGATTGAGAAGGGGCGTCCCATGCATTTTCTGCCCAACGAACGGGTGGCCTTGTTCATTGATGGCGCAAACCTCTACTCCGCCTCACGAAACCTTGGATTCGACGTCGACTACCGCAACCTTCTGGAGTTTTTCCGACGCAAGGCGCACGTAGTACGGGCCTACTACTATTCGGCGGTGCTGGAGACCGACGAGTACTCTCCACTAAAGCCATTAACCGACTGGCTAGCCTATAACGGCTATACGCTCGTGACGAAGCCGGCCAAGGAGTTCACCGACGCCGCTGGCAGGCGGCGCGTGAAGGGCAACATGGATATCGAAGTTGCAGTGGACATGCTTGAACTCGCATCGCGCATCGACCACGCGGTGTTGTTCAGCGGCGACTCCGATTTTCGCAGGCTGGTCGACGCCGTGCAGCGAAAGGGTGTCCGGGTCTCGGTGGTCTCGTCGATCAAGACCAGCCCGCCCATGGTGGCCGATGAGTTGCGCCGGCAGGCCGACCAGTTCCTGGAGCTGGCGGAGATCGCCCCCGAGTTCACCCGTCGGCAGACCGAGCCGAGGATGCGGCCGACCGCCGTTCGCCAGCAGACCCCCGCCGACCCCTTCTCGGACTCCCACGACGCGGCATGACATTGCCGGCCGCTGCCGCTCATCAACCGGCGCCGGCGGACGACCACCGCCTCAATCCCGATCCCGACTGTCAACTCTGCCCGCGCCTCGCGTCCTATCGTCAGGAGAACCGGGCCGCCAACCCCGACTGGTTCAACGCGCCCGTGCCCGGCTTCGGGCCGAGCGATGCCCGCCTTATGATCGTCGGCATGGCACCCGGGGTTCGCGGGGCGAACCGCACCGGACGACCGTTCACCGGCGATCACGCCGGCATCTTACTGTATGAGACGTTGCTTCGATTTGGCTTGGCCGAGGGCACCTACCGGGCCGACCCGCAGGACGGGCTGGTGCTGCGGGACTGCCGCATCGTCAATGCGGTCCGCTGCGTGCCGCCGGCCAACCTGCCGGAGCCAAAGGAAGTCACGACCTGCAACCGCTTCCTGACCGCCGAACTGCAATCGATGCCGCAGTTGCAAGCGGTTCTGGCCCTCGGCGTGCTGGCGCACGCCGCAGTCCTGAAGGCGTGCGGCATGCCGGCGACCCGTGTCCGGTTCCGCCACGGCGACCTGCATGAGTTGCCGGACGGGCTGATCCTGGCCGACAGCTATCACGTGTCGCGTTACAACACGAACACGGGGCGACTGACCCCGGCGATGTTCGAGGGCGTCATGGACGCCCTGCTCCAGCGGATCGGCGCGAGGCCGCCGACCCTGGATCAGCTATAGCGCTCCTCGGCCCAGGGGTCGCCGTTGTTGTGGTAGCCCCGGACTTCCCAAAACCCCGGCCGGTCAGAGATCGTGAACTGGATGCGCCGTACCCACTTGGCTGATTTCCATAGATACAGCCGCGGGAGCAGCACGCGAACCGGGCCGCCGTGCTGGCGGCTGATTGGCTGGCCCTCCCACTCATGCACCAGCAGCACGTCGGGTTGGGCGAACTGGTCGAGGCGCACGTTCGTCGTGTAGCCGTCATGGGCGTGGAAGATGACGTGCCTGGCTTCGGGCATCGGCCGGACCAGGTCGAGCAGCGTGCGGGCGGCGACGCCCCGCCAGCGATTGTCGTAGCGCGACCACTGCGTCACGCAATGAATGTCGGAGACGGTCTCGGTCTGCGGCAGCCCCATCAACTCGGCCAGCGTTAAGCTGATCCGGTTCTCGACCGCGCCGTCGATGTCGAGGCGGAATTTTGCTTCCGTGACGTCGGGGTGGATGCCGAGATCGAGCACCGGCCAATCCCGCACCAGGGTCTGACCGGGCGGCAGCCGATCCCGCGTCGGGTCCAAAATCGTGCCGGTCAGCAGCCGCCCGTCGCGTGCCCACTCCTGCTTGGTCTCGATCAGCTTCTGCCGGATCGTCCCGGTACGGGCGACGCCCTCGTCGGACGCCGCGTCTTCGCCCTGCTCGGCCATGGGCCTCCTTTACAAACTCCGTCAACGACAGCCTGATGGGTCATATGGGGCCGGACTTCCGGCGGGAGGAGAATACGTGGCGTACAAGCCTTTCGATCTGACCGGCAAGGTAGCATTGGTGACCGGCGGCAACAGCGGCATCGGGCTCGGCATGGCGAAGGCGGTTGCGGAGGCCGGGGCCGACGTCGCGATCTGGGGCACCAACCCGGGCAAGAACGAGGCGGCGCGCGCCGAACTCGAGGCGACCGGCCGCCGCGTTCTGGCCCTGCAATGCGACGTCGGGGACGAGCAGGCGGTCGCTGCCAGCTTCGCCGAGACGGTGGGAACGCTCGGCCGGGTAGACGGCTGCTTCGCCAACGCCGGCGTCAGCGGCCGCGGCCTGAAATCCTTCCTCGACATGAGCACCGAGGAATGGGAGCGGGTCCTGCGGGTGAACCTGCACGGCGCGTTCTACACCTTCCGGACCGCCGCCAAGCACATGGTCGAGCGCGGCGGCGACGGCGTGCTGGTCGGCACCGCCTCGCTGGCCGCGATCGAGGCCGCCCCGCGCAGCGAGCATTACGCCGCGACCAAGGGCGGCGTGATCTCGATGGTACGGGCGATGGCGGTCGAGTTCGCCCGTTACGGCATCCGCGCCCATTCGATCCTGCCGGGCTGGATCGAGACCAACATGACGGCCAACGCGGTGGCCAATCCGAAATTCCACGGCAACGTCATGCCGCGCATCCCGATGCGCCGCTGGGGCGAGAGCGACGATTTCGGCGGCATCGCGGTCTACCTGATGAGCTCGGCGTCCAAGTACCACACCGGCGACACCTTCGTGATCGACGGCGGCTACTCCCTGTTCTGACCGAGAGATCACCCCGATGTCGTTCCCGATCACCGAACACGTCGTCAAGACCGACCGGCACACGACATTCTACCTCGCGTGCGGCGCCGCTGACGCGCCGGTGATCGTATTCGTCCACGGCTGGCCGGAATTGTCGCTGAGCTGGCGGCACCAGCTTCCGTGTTTCGCGGCGCTCGGATTTCACGCCGTCGCCCCCGACATGCGGGGATATGGGCGTTCCACGGTCCATCCCCGGCAGGAGGATTACGCTCAGGCGCCCATCGTGCAGGACATGATCGAGCTGCTCGACGGGCTGGGACGCGAGCGGGCGGTCTGGGTGGGCCACGACTGGGGCAGTCCGGTGGTCTGGAACATCGCCGCCAAGCACCCGGAGCGCTGCTTCGGGGTCGCTAACCTCTGCGTGCCCTACATCGCCGCGGGCTTCGCGATCGACAACTTCATCCCGCTGGTCGACCGGGACTTGTACCCGGAAGCCGATTACCCGGCCGGCCAATGGGAGTACATGCGGTTCTACGAGGAGAATTTTCCGGCCGCGCACACCGCCTTCGAGGCGAACGTACGCAACACGGTCAAGGCATTGTTCCGCAAGGGCAACCCGGCCGGCCGGGGGCAGCCATCGCGCACCGCCCTGGTGCGCCGGGACGGCGGCTGGTTCGGCGGCGCCGGCCAGGCACCCGACCTGCCGATGGATGCCGACATCCTGACCGAGGAGGATCTACACCGGTTCATCGCCGCCCTTGAGCGCACGGGCTTTGCCGGCCCGGACTCCTGGTACATGAACCACGCCCGCAATGCCGAATACGCCAAGTTGGCGCGGAACGCCGGCAAGCTGACGATGCCTGTCCTGTTCCTCCACGCCGCCTACGACTACACGTGCGACACGACCGGTTCGCGGCTGGCCGAGCCGATGCGACGGGATTGCGCCGACCTCACCGAAGTGGTCGTGCAGTCCGGCCATTGGATGGCCCAGGAAAAGCCCGCGGCGGTGAACGCCGCGCTGGCCAAGTGGCTGGCGACCAAGCTGCCCGATTGCTGGGCGACCTGAAGCGGACGCGCCGCAAACGTCGTTCCCACGTCTGACACTCGCGTTTGGCCAAACCGAAAGCTTGCTCGATACAGGGCCGTCTACTATTTTCTTCGCCTGGATTGAGGCGGGATAATTCTTGGACGACGGTGCGCTTGGCGGGTCGGCCGGTTCTTTCAGGTTGTCGCTCGGGTCGGCAGGCGATCCGAGGCTCCCGTTTCACGTGCCTTCCCGCAGACTACTGGTCGACAGCGTTCTCGCGGATGTGTTCGCCGGTTGCCGCGTTACGACCGTGAGAGGGAGCCGCGACGCAGGGCAGACGAGCTTATCGGATACTCTTCTGTTCGAGTTGCAAGCGCACGGGCTGCTTGCCATCAGAGTGGACGCTGCATCGTCGCGTCCTTTGAGAGTTCAGCGGCTTATCGGCGATACGGTCGGCCTTACCGATGCCAACATACTCGAGCCTCACCGCCTATTTCGGGCTCTCCAGGCTGAACACGGCGTGGACGACATCGTGCTGCTGTTCGAGGACGCGGAAACGCTTTCGAGCACGACCTTCCGATACCTCCAGTTCCTGCTCAAGTTGTTGGATTTCGGCAGGACAAAGCTCCGTCTCGTGCTGCTGGGGGAACCGGGCAGTTGGCCGGGCTTAGAGGACCCCGACCTGCAAACGCTGCGACAGGCAGCCGTTTCCAAGTATCTCATTCAACCGTTGGAGCCTGACGAGGCGAAGGCCTACCTCGGGCACAAGCTGCGCAGCGCTGGGCAGTCGCGACAACACCTCATGACCAGATCGGCGCATTCGGCGCTGCTCGCGGCGGCCGGAGGCATGCCGGCCCGGCTTGATGCGTTGGCCGAGCAGGCTCTCGCCCGCCGTCATCAAAGCGGACGCAAGCGGGTCACGTCGCGCGTGGTGCGGCAATTGGCCTTGCAGGCTCCGTTCGGGACCACGACGAACGCGCGCGCCGGCGCGCTGCCGATCATGCCGCCGCCGCGTTCGCGCTTGCGGCCGATGGTGGCGGCTGGACTGACGCTGTTCGTCGTGGCTGGAACGGCGACGGGCTTCGGCTTGCGTCAGTTCCTGCCCGGGATGTCGACCCCCCAGCGTCAGGAGGAATAGCCGACCTCGCGCGACCCACCCTTCCGCCCTCGTTCGCGGAGCCGTCTGCCGACGACCACACTGCGGCATCCGCGTCGCCCCTTACTGGCGCCAAGGCCGATGGCAATGCAGCGGAGCCGACCCCAGATCCGCCCGCCGCCGCCGCCGCCGGCGTCGAGCCGAGGTCGAAGCTCGCCGATGATGTTCCCGCGCCACCGCCAGGCGCCACACCCGCGGCAGTCGATCCAGCCGCTGGCTCGCCACCCGAGAGCGGACCCGCGCCATCGCCGGGCGCCACCATCGTCGACACCGGACCGCCTCCGTCGCAGGACCAGCCCTCGCCGACAGTCGCTTCGGAGAACGCCGGGCCGCCGGGTCCCGATGTCAAGCCGGTGCGCCCGGGCCTCGTGCTGATTGCCGCCGCCGGCGACACGCTGCAGACGCTCTATGCCAAGGTCTATCGGGGTCTGACGCCGCCCTCCTACGCGGAGGTCGCGATGGTCAACCGGTCACGAGTTAAACCGGGCACGATGGTCATGTTCCCAGAACCGCCCGGCGGCTGGACGCGCTAGTCTCGGACGAAAAGGCACCCTTTCCTGTCACCGGCGGGCTGCATCGGTCGGAAACGGCTGAGCTTGGGTGAGTTGGCTTTCAAGGTTGTGCGCGCCGGTCGCCGCGATGAGGCGAAGGTCGGCGTTCTTGGCTTCGGCGGCCGCCCGTTGATACCACGCATAAGCTTGAACGCGGTCCGCCGACACGCCCATCCCGTGCTCATAGCAGTAGCCGAGATCGTACGCGGCCAATGAATTGTGCTGTTCCGCCGCCCGCCGGAACAGCTCGACGGCGTGCGCCATCTCCGCCGCGTTGCGGGTGAGCAGAAGCTGTTGCGCCTGCTGAAAATCTCGCATGCCGGTATCCTCGATGGGCCGGCTGGTTCCGGTGAACCGTTGCCCGAGTTCCGCAAGATGAGCCCGAGCAGCGGCGATCCCGTGCTCGGCCGCCCGCGTGTACAACTGCACGGCACGCGCCCGGTCGCGTTGCACGCCCGTGCCTGCCTCATACATCATCGCCAGATTGTACTCGCGCGGCCAAAACCCTGATCGGCTGCGTGGGCATACCAATCGGCCGCCTGCTGCGGGTTTTTCGGTCTGCCGAGGCCGGCGTCCTCCAAGACGCCCATGTTGAAGGCCCCCGCGGCATTGCCCGCTTCGGCGGCCCGACGATACCACGCGGCGGCCTCGCCATAATCCTGCGTCACCCCGAGACCGGTGTCGTACAGCACGCCCACATACAATGCGCCCCGCGCATCCCCCGCCGCCGCTGCCGTCCGCCAGGCTTCAAATGCCTCGGCAAAGCGGCCTTCGCGGAAATCGGCCAAGCCGGGCGCGGTATCAGCGTGGCCGGTCGCTGCACTCGCCGCGACAAGCACCAGGCCGGCCGCCAATGCCGAAACAGTCGTTCTCAGGACACGGGCAATGCGAGCCGCAACCGGAGGCCGCCCACCCTTCAACGGACGCGATATCGCACAGCCAACGATCAAACGGCGCACCGGCATAGGTCGATACAGACCCCCATCATTGCGGGAAGAGACGTTTCACTGCGATAAGATAGCACAGGCTCAATACTGTGACACCTGCCATTCCGGAGGATCAAAAATGAACGCCGCACAGGAATTTTTGTCGCGTGGCTTGGCCTTGGCGCTGGCTGCCTGCCTTGGTGCCTGTGCCGGCACGCCGAAGCCGGGTCCGAACGCCGCCGCCGAGGCACCCAGCGCTCCGGCGCAAACCAAGCCGACGCTCGGCCAGGAAGTTTCGGCGGTGGCGGACAACAAGGTGGAGGTTACGTTCCCCACCGGCGGGGCGACGCTCACCCCCGACGCCGACCGACAGCTCGATCTTGCCTCCCGCCTGTTCAGGGACGCGAATCCGGTCGTGATGTTCACGACCGGCTATGCCGACGGCAGCGGCGACGAATACGCCAACCTCCTGCTCTCCGCCCGTCGCGCCGAGGCGGTCAAGCGCGGCCTGGTAGCGCGAGGCATCCCAGCGGACCGGCTGCTCATCCAAGCCCTTGGCCAATCGGAGTTTGCCAATGCGCGCGATCCTCTAAGCCCCGAGAACCGACGAGTGGTGATTACCTGGCGACTGATTTGACGATGCTAATCCGCACTGGAGGATTTTGCGCTGGACGATGCGATCCGCTCGGCCTCCCGGCTGGCCTGGGCGCGGCGCGCAGTCAGATAGGACGGATCTAGGATCAACTCGAACAGCAGAAGCGATCGGCCGGTCACCTCGTAGTCGGTTTCGAACTCGAAGCGCGGCTCCTCCTCGCGGTCAGCCTGGTTGGTGTCGATGACGCAGCGCCACGCCTGGCCACCGACCACCTCCGGCAACCGGAAGACCACGACGTCGA
The DNA here is from genome assembly GCA_963719345.1 of uncultured Alphaproteobacteria bacterium. Classification (GTDB taxonomy): domain Bacteria; phylum Pseudomonadota; class Alphaproteobacteria; order Acetobacterales; family Acetobacteraceae; genus CAVRCA01. Next base: position 310,551 of record CAVRCA010000001.1, on the reverse strand, counting down.
AATAGGCGTTGAAGATAAGCAGGATCGTTGCGTCCTGGCCGCGGCGGCGGATACCGGTCGGCTGCGCCCGACCGTCGAGCAGGATGCCGAGGCAGCGCGCGTTGGCATCGGCCCAGTGCTCGGCCGTCATCTCCTCGCCGGCAGGCGTGAGCCAGGTCGCATCCTTGACCTCGATTTCCTCGTTCCACTCGGCGGTGAGCCAACGCGCCCGATGCAGGACCGGATAGCGCTGGCGTGCCCGCGCCAGCCGACCGACGAAGCGCTGCAAGCTTCGCTTTTCGTCGTCGAGGTTCCAATCGAGCCAGCTGATCTCGTTGTCCTGACAATAGGCGTTGTTGTTGCCCTGCTGCGTGCGGGCGATCTCGTCGCCGGCAAGCATCATCGGTGTCCCGCGCGAGAGCAGCAGCATGGCCAGCATGTTGCGGATCTGCCGCTGGCGCAGGGTGTTGATCTCGGGGTCGTCGGTCGGCCCCTCGACACCGCAGTTCCAGCTGAGGTTGTTGGACGTGCCGTCCTGGTTGTCCTCCCCGTTCGCCTCGTTGTGCTTCTCGTTGTAGGTAACGACGTCGTTCAGCGTAAAGCCGTCGTGCGCGGTGATGAAGTTGATGGTCGACCAGGTCGGCCGACCGCGGTGATTGAAGAAGTCGGCGCTCCCGGTGAATCGCGTGCCGAGATCGGCGAGCAGGCCGCCGTCGCCGCGCCAGAACTCGCGGATGGTGTCGCGGTAGCGGTCGTTCCACTCCGCCCAGCCCGGCGCGAAGCCGCCGACCTGATAGCCGCCGGGCCCGCAATCCCACGGCTCAGCGATCAGCTTGACCCCCGACAGCACCGGGTCCTGTCCCACGGCGCGCAAAAAGCCGCTCTGCTGGTCGAAGCCGGACGGCTCGCGCGCGAGGATCGTGCCGAGATCGAACCGGAACCCGTCGACATGCATCTCCTCGACCCAGTAGCGCAGGCTGTCGGTCACCAGCTGGATGACGCGCGGATGGCTGAGATTGACCGTGTTTCCGGTGCCGGTGTCGTTGATGTAGTAGCGCTTCTGCTCCGGCAGCAGCCGGTAGTACGAGGCGTTGTCGATCCCCTTGAAGCAGATCGTCGGTCCGCGCTCGTTGCCTTCCGCCGTGTGGTTGTAGACGACATCGAGGATGACCTCGAGACCGCCCGCATGCAGGTACGAAACCATTTCCTTGAATTCGGAGAACGCGAAATCCGGCACGCTGGCATACCGGCGGGACGGGGCGAAGAAGGATATCGAGTTGTAGCCCCAATAGTTCTTCAGTCCCTTTTCGAGCAGGTGGTTGTCGTCGACCATGCCGTGGACCGGCAGCAACTCGACAGCCGTCACGCCGACCGAACGCATGTGCCGGATAATCTCGGGCCGGCTCAGGCCGCGATAGGTGCCCCGCAGGTCCGGCGGCACCTCGGGATGGCGCTTGGTGTAGCCGCGCACGTGCGTCTCGTAGATGAGCGTCTGATCCCAGGGCGTCGCCGGAGGGCGGTCGTCGCCCCAGGTGAACGCCGGGTCGATCACGCGGGACTTGATCATGGACGGCGCGCTGTCGCGGGTATCGAAGGTGGTGTCGTCCTCGGTTTCAAGCTTGTAGCCGAAAATCTCGGGTCCCCACTTGAGTTGCCCGACCACCGCCTTGGCATACGGGTCGATGCAGCAGCTTGTTGGGGTTGAAACGATGCCCCTCCTCCGGGGTGTACGGGCCATGCACGCGGTAGCCGTAGATCGTTCCCGGCCGTGCGTCTGGCAGAAAACCGTGCCAGACCTCGTTGGTGTATTCCGGCAAGGGAACCCGAGCGATTTCCTTCTTGCCAGCGTCGTCGAACAGGCACAGCTCCACCTTCGTTGCATTGGCGGAGAACAGCGCGAAATTGACGCCGCGACCGGTCCAGATCGCGCCGCGCGGATGCGGCCGACCCTCAGTGACGCGAACCCTATCCCCGGCAATGCTCACGGCCTAGCTCCTCGCTCATCCTGCTACAAAGGATTGAAGCGGGTTGAGTTCCGCTCAGCCGTGCAGGCGTCCCTTTGACCTAACCCTTGGCTCGCATCAGCCGCGCCTTGTCGCGCTGCCAGTCGCGCGCCGCGATGGCCTGCCGCTTGTCCGCCTTCTGGCGCCCCTCCCCGAGGCCGAGCAGCACCTTCGCCCGGCCGCGCTCGTTGAAGTGGATCTGCAACGGCACCAGCGTCATCCCTTCGCGGGTGACGGACCCGGTGAGCGTGCGGATCTGTTTGCGGGCGAGCAGGAGCTTGCGCGGCGCGCGCGGCTCGAAGCGGCTCAGCACGCCGCCCTGGTATTCTGGGATGTAGGCGTTGAACAGCCACATTTCGCCGTCGCGCTCGCCCGCCCACGCGTCGGTGAGCGTGGCGCGGCCGTGCCGCAGCGACTTGACCTCCGGCCCTTTCAGCACCAGCCCGGCCTCGATCGTCTGCTTGATCGTGTAATCGAAGCGGGCCTTGCGGTTCTGCGCGGCGATGCCGTGCGAGATCAGGCCTTTTTTCTTGGTGGTTTTGTCGTTCGCCATGGCGCGCTCATGTGCGTGCGCGACATCAGTTCAGCAAGCCCACTTCGGTCATGGCGGCGCGAACCCGGTCCCGGGTCGGCTCACTCAACGGCGCCAGAGGCAGGCGGCAGGTCTCGCTGGTCTTGCCGAGCAGGCTTGCCGCGAACTTGACCGGCCCCGGGCTGGTCTCGGCGAACAGCGCGTCATGCAGGGGCAGCAGCCGGTCCTGGACGCTGATCGCGTCGTTCACCCGGCCTTCCTGCCAGGCGATGTGCATTTCGCTGCACAGCCTGGGCGCCACGTTGGCGGTGACGCTGACGCAACCGTCGCCGCCGGCGGCCAGGAATGCGACTGCGGTGTGGTCTTCGCCGGACAGCTGACAGAAGCCTGCGCCGCAGGTCCGCCGCGTATGCAGCGGACGCGCGAGGTTGGCGCTTGAATCCTTCACGCCGACGATGTTCGGGTGCTTGGCCAGCCGCGCCATCGTCTCGACGCTCATGTCCACCACGCTGCGCGAGGGGATGTTGTAGATCACCATCGGCAAATCCACCGCGTCGGCGATCGCCTTGAAGTGCAGATAGAGCCCCTCCTGCGTGGGCTTGTTGTAGTACGGCGTGACGACCAGGGTTGCGTCGGCGCCCGCCTCCTTGGCATGGCGGGCGAGGTCGATGGCCTCTTCCGTGCTGTTCGATCCGGCGCCGGCGATCACCGGCACCCGTCCGCGCGCGACCTCGATCGCGATCTCGACAATGCGCTTGTGCTCGGCATGATTGAGTGTCGGCGACTCGCCGGTGGTTCCGACCGACACCAGCCCGTTGGTGCCCTCGTCGATCTGCCAGTCGCAGAACGCCGCATAGGCCTTCTCGTCGATCGAGCCATCTTCACGCATCGGCGTGATGGTGGCGACGAGCGATCCTTTGAACATGGCTTTCGGTCCCATTGCGCAGCCGTCGAGGCCGAGACCCTCGACCCGGGCGGAACACGCTAGGCGTCCGGCTGCTGCGTCGCAAGGCCGGGCGGGCTACACAGGCGGGAATGATGCGCCGATTGCCTTGCCTGCCGGCTGTGCTTGCGATTGCGGTCTCGGCCTGCTCACAGGGACCGGGCGAGGCGCTGCGGGCTGGCCGGTGGACCGACGCGCAACGCGAGGCGGCGGGCTTGGCCGATCCGGTCGCCGCCAAGCTGGTGACCTTTCTGCGCCTGCTGACGCCGAACGGCGGCAGCGCGGCCGAACTCGATGGGTTCGAGGCGGCCAATCCGGGCTGGCCCGACCGGGTGCTGCGCGAGCGCCGGCGGCAGGAGGCGTTGGCGGCCGAGCCGGACCAGGCCACCGCGCTCGTGCAATGCGGGCGCGGCCCCTTGCAAGTGACCGCCGCCCTGTTGCGCTGCGCCGACGCCTTCACGGCGGCCGGCCGACCCGAGGAAGCGGCGGCCGCGGTGCGCGCGGCTTGGATCGGCGGGCTGACCGACCCCGCCGAGGAGGTCGGCTTTCATCACCCGCTGGGGCGCGGTGGTCACGCCACCCGACCAATCCCGGCGTTTCCAGGCACTCGTCTGGAACCATCCGGCCGCCGCCGTCCGCCAAGTCGCGCGGCTCGATCCCGGCGAGCGGACGCTTGCCCAGGCGCGTCTCGCGCTGCGGCGGGACGATCTCTCGGCTGAAACCAGGATCGCGGCGATACCCGCGGCGGAGCTGACCGACCCCGGCCTGGTGCTGGACCGGGCGGCATGGCTGCGCCGGAGGAACCGGTTGGGCGACGCACGGCAGGTGTGGCTGGCGTCTGGCGAAGCGGCCCAGCGCAACGCGCCGGATGAGCACCGGCTGGCGTACTGGACCGAGCGCAACCTGTTGGTCCGCCGGCTTCTCCGGTCCGGCGATGACGCCGGCGCCTACGCCGTCGCCGCGCTGCCCGGCCAGACCGCAGCCGAGCCGACCGCGGCGGCGGAGTTTTTGGCCGGCTTCATCGCCCTGAGGCGGCTGCACGATCCGGCGGCTGCCATCCGCCATTTCGAAACCCTCGCGTCGGTCTCGAACGCGGCGATCACCCAGGCACGCGCGCACTATTGGCTCGGGCGCGCCGCCACCGAGGCAGGCCGGCCGGCGGCGGCCGAATACGGGCTTGCGTCGGCGTGGCCCACTACGTTCTACGGGCAACTCGCGGCCCTGGCGCTCGATCCCGACCCGGCGGCGCTGACGACGCGCCTCCGCGCCGCGCATGACCCGGCCTGGACCCGCGACGAGGCGCTGGATTTCGGCGGCGGCGAACTGATCCGGGCGGCGGGCCTGCTGAACGCCTGGGGCGATCCGGGGCCGGCCCGGGCCTTCCTCCTCCGCGCCGACGAGCAGGCGTCCGTGCCAAGCCAGCGGGCACTCGCGGCGCATCTTGCGACCGGGCTTGGGCTGCCGGACGTCGCGGTGGCGATCGCCCGCCGCATGGGGCGTGACGGGCTGATGCTACCGGATGCCGGCTGGCCGACCCCCGTCCAGCCGCCGCTGGACCGCGGGCCCGATCGGGCTGCCGTGCTCGCGCTGATGCGGCAGGAGAGTAGCTTCGACCCGCAGGCGGTCAGCCCCTCCGGCGCGCTCGGGCTGATGCAGTTGATGCCGGCGACCGCGCAGGCCGTCGCGCGGCAGCTTGCCGTGCCGACCTCGCCGGCAGCGCTTACCGGCGACGGGTCGCACAACATGCGGCTTGGCACCGCTTACTTGGCCGCCATGATGGAGCAGTTCGGTGGGTCGCTGCCGCTCGCCTTCGCCGCCTACAATGCCGGCCCGCACCGGGTGGCGGAGTGGCTCGCCGAGAACGGCGACCCGCGTGAGGATGCAACGCGCATGATCGACTGGATCGAACTCATCCCGTTCGACGAGACCCGCAACTACGTCCAGCGCGTCCTCGAGAACGTCGTCATGTACCGGGCGCGTTCGGGCGAGGCGCCGTTGCGGCTCGCCACCTGGTCGCGCTGACATGCGCTTCGCCCGCCTGCTCGCCGGCTTCTTCGGCTGCGGCCGAGTGCCCGTCTCGCCGGGCTCGGCCGGATCGCTGGCCGCCCTTGTGCTCGGCTACGGGCTGATGCGGTTGCCGCCCATCGCCCTCATCCTGGCGATCTGCCTCGCCAGCCTGGGCGGGCTGTGGGCGGTGTGGGCCGCGCGGGTCGACGGCGATCCGGGTTGGATCGTGATCGACGAGGTTGCCGGCCAGTGGATCGCGCTGCTCGGGCTGGCGCGCCCGACCGTGGCGGGCCTCGCCGCGGCGTTCCTGGTGTTCCGGCTGATCGACATCGCCAAGCCCGGGCCGGTCGGCTGGGCGGACCGGCAGCACGGCCCGGCCGGCGTGATGGCCGACGACCTGATCGCCGGGGCGCTGACCGCCGGCATCCTCTGGGCCGTCCGGTCCCGCTGGCCGGGTGCTTTCGGCTGACGCGCGGGCTATAGGTCGGCAGACCGGTTCTTCGGAGGTTCGTCATGATCGGCCCGGATCTGCTGAGGGAGGCCGAGGCGCTGCTGGCCGCCTGCCGCGACGCGCGGCATCACTCTCGCCACGGCCGAGAGCTGCACCGGCGGCCTGATCGCGGCGGCCCTCACGGCCATCGCGGGCTCTTCCGACGTGGTCGACCGGGGCTTCGTCACCTACTCCAACGAGGCCAAGACCGACATGCTGGGAGTTCCGGCCGATCTCATCGCCTCGGACGGCGCGGTGAGCGAGCCGGTCGCCGCGGCGATGGCCGCCGGCGCGATCCGGCAGTCGCGCGCTGCCATCGCAGTGTCCGTGACCGGCGTCGCCGGACCGGGAGGCGGCACGTCGGCCAAGCCGGTCGGCCTGGTCTGCTTCGGCATTTCCGGGCGAGACGGCAAGACCCGCAGCGAGCGGCAGGTCTTTCCGGGCGACCGCACCGCAATCCGCGCCGCCACGGTGGCGCACGCGTTCAGACTGATTGCGGCTCGGCTATGACGGGATTCCGGGTCGGCTGCCCGACCCGGATCGCCCCGCGCGGCAAGCTAGGACGCGTCCGCCTTCGGATGATGCGCGGCGCTGCGACGCGCGTGGTGCTCCGAGTTGTAGGCGTGGATGTCGTTCAGCGTCACGTAGCCCTTCTTGTCCTTGTCCACCGCGTCGAAGTGCCGGGCCAGCCCGGGCATTCCGGCTTTGGCCTGTTCGAGCGTCAGATGGCCGTCATGCGTCGTGTTGGCCGAATCGAAGCGTTCCTGGAGGGTTTTCCGCGAATGTGTGCGGTGGGCCGGCGCGGTGGTCGTCGGTGACGCCGGCATTGCCGGGGCCATGGTCGCGGCGGGCGGCGTTGTCGGGGTGGGTGACGTGGTCGAGGGAGCCGTCGTCTGAGCCTGAGCCTGCGCTGCGATGAGAGCGAGACCTAAAATGGGGATCGTAACACGCATCATCCGGGTTCCTGTTGTGACAGGCGCCTTTTACCGCGTGCCTACTCCAGCACGCATGTCATTCCTGTCATGGTGCTAATTTGTCACCGCCTGTCGCACGATAGCCACAGCTTCCTCGACGCCGGCCCGATCAACGTCGAGATGGGTGCAGGCGCGGACCCGATGGGGGCCGGCAACGAAGATCGCCAAACCCTCGTTGCGCGCCCGGTCAGCCAGTTCCTGCGCCGTCATGCCGGAGGCGGCGGTGTCGAAGAAGACGAGGTTGGTCGCCGGCTCGTCGACCGCCAAGCCGTCGATCTGCGCCAAGCCGCGCGCCAGCAGTCTTGCGTGAGCGTGATCGGCCGCGAGCTGGTCGATGTTGTGGTCGAGCGCGTAGAGGCATCCGGCGGCGCACAAGCCGGCCTGCCGCATCGAGCCGCCCAGCCGTTGCTTCCACCGCCATGCGGCGCCGATGAACTCGGTGCTGCCGCACAGCACGGCGCCGAGCGGCGCCCCGAGTCCCTTCGTGAAATCCAGCCACACGCTGTCCTGGCCGGCGACCATGTCGGGGGCGGCGACGCCGCTGGCGACCACCGCGTTCATCAGACGGGCGCCGTCCATGTGGGTTGCCATCCCGTGCTCGTGCGCCACATCGGCGACGGCAGCGAGTTTTTCCACCGGCCAGACCGAGCCGCCGCCGAGATTGGCGGTCTGCTCCACCTCCACCAAGGTCTGCGGCGGCGCGTAGCGGCTCCGCGTCCGGATTGCAGCGCGCAGGGTTTCCGCATCGAACTGGCCGTCGGCACCCTCCAATCCCGTCACCATGACCCCCGCCAGCGCGCCCGGGCCGCCGCCTTCACTGGTGACGATGTGGGCATGGCGGTGCGCCAGCACCTCGTCGCCCGGCCGGCAGTGCGTCAGGATGGCGATCTGATTGCACATTGTCCCGGTGGGCAGGAACATCGCCGCCTGTTTGCCGAGCAGCTCCGCCATCCGGTCGCAGAGTGCGTGGACCGTCGGGTCGGAGCCGTACCTGCTCGTCGCCGACCTCGGCCGCCATCATCGCCTCCTTCATGCCGGGCGACGGTTTCGTCTGCGTGTCGGAATAGAGATTGATGCGAACCGGCGGCAGCGAGGGGTCGGGGCGCAGCGGCGCGAACATGGCGGACCTCCGATGATGGCGCGTGCTAACCCTTGGCCGGCAGCGGATGAGTGACCGCGATGGTCGCATCGGGCGGGCCGTACACTTGGCGCGCGCGTTTGATGAACGCGTTCACCATGCGGCGCACCGCCTCGTTGAACACCACCCCGATCGCCGCCTGCAGAATACGGCTGCGAAACTCGAAGTCGACGAAGAACCTGACCTCGGAGCCGCGCGGATTGGGCTGGAACCCCCACTGGTTGTTCAGGTATCGGAACGGCCCGTCCTCGTAGCTCACCCGGACGCGGGACGGCCGGTCGAGGGTGACGCGGCTGGTGAAGCTTTCCCGGAACGGGCCGAAGCCGATGGTCAGGTCGGCGACGAGTTCATGCTCGGTCCTGCTGCGCACCCGAGCGCCGACGCACCAGGGCAGGAACTCCGGGTATTTCCCGACATCGGCCACGAGATCGAACAGCTGCTCGGGGCGGTAGGGGATGATCTTGTGCTCGGCGTGCGTCGGCATGTCAGGCGAACGCGAGCTGTCCTTCGCGCACCGCGCGAAGCCGTTCGAAATCGGCGTCCGCGTGATACGAGCTGCGTGTCAGCGGCGATGCGGAAACCATCGAGAACCCTTTGGCGCGGGCCAGCGAGGCATAGTCGGCGAACTCGTCCGGCGTGACGAAGCGGTCCACGGCCGCGTGTTTCACGGTGGGCTGCAGGTACTGGCCGAGGGTGAGGAAATCGACATCGGCGATCCGCAGGTCATCCATCACCTGCATGACCTCGCCCCGCTGCTCGCCGAGGCCCACCATCAGCCCCGATTTGGTGAACAGCGTCGGAACCAGGCGCTTCACCTGATCAAGCAGCCGCAGCGACTGGAAGTAGCGGGCGCCCGGGCGGATGGTCGGGTACAGGCGGGGCACCGTCTCGAGATTGTGGTTGAACACGTCGGGCCGTGCTTCGGCGACGGTCTCGGCGCCGCCGGGCTTGCGCAAGAAATCCGGGGTCAGCACCTCGATGGTGGTCGCCGGTGCGGCGTCGCGCAGGGCGCGGATCACGGTGGCGAAATGCGCGGGCGCCGCCGTCCGGCAGATCGTCCCGGTCGACCGAGGTGACGACGACGTGGCGCAGCCCGAGCCGGGCGACGGCGTCGGCGACCCGATTCGGCTCGTCGGCGTCGAGCGCGGCAGGCTGTCCGGTGCGCACGTTGCAGAAGCTGCACGCGCGCGTGCAGATCTCCCCCATGATCATCATGGTGGCGTGGCGCTGCGACCAGCACTCGCCGATGTTCGGGCAGGCGGCCTCCTCGCAGACCGTCACCAACCGGTTCTCGCGCATTAGGGCGCGGGTCTCGTGGTAGACCGGGTGCGTGGGTGCCTTGACCCTGATCCAGGCCGGTTTGCGCTGAATCGGGTTGTCCGGGCGATGCGCCTTCTCCGGGTGCCGCAGCACCGGGGGGTACCCTGTACCCGAGGATGCACCCTGCACCTGCGCACCGCCGGCACGATGGTCGATCAGTACGCGCGTCGACATGGGCTCCGTTCCGCCAGGGCAAGGCTAGAAGTGGATGGGGCAAGGGCAGGCGTCAAGCCGCGAGCCCTCGCCCCGGCCCTCGCCCGGAGAGAGCGGGCTTCCGGGAGAGGGTTGGGTGAGAGTTACGGATCAGAAGTGGATGGCCCGCCCATAAGCGGACAAGACGGCCTCGTGCATGGTCTCGCTCACCGTCGGATGCGGAAACACGGTGTGCATCAGCTCGGCCTCGGTGCTCTCCAGGGTGCGGGCGATCGTGTAGCCCTGGATCATTTCGGTGACCTCGGCGCCGATCATGTGCGCCCCGAGCAGTTCGCCGGTGCGGGCGTCGAACACGGTTTTGACCATCCCCTCCGGCTCGCCCATCGCGATCGCCTTGCCGTTGCCGATGAACGGGAAGCGACCGACCTTCACCTCGTGCCCGGCGGCCTTGGCCCGCGCCTCGGTTAGACCGACCGAGGCGACCTGCGGCCGGCAGTAGGTGCAACCGGGAATATTGGCGACGTCGAGCGGATGCACGTCGTTCAGCCCGGCAATCTTTTCGACGCAGATGACGCCTTCGTGGCTGGCCTTGTGCGCCAGCCAGGGCGGGCCGGCGACGTCGCCGATCGCATAAAGACCCGGCACGCCTGTCTGGCCGTAGCCGTCCACCATCACGTGCGTGCGCTCCACCTTGACCCCGGCTTCTTCGAGGCCCAGCCCCTCCACGTTGCCGACGATGCCGACCGCCGAGATGACGCGCTCGACGGTGATATCCTGGCTCTTGCCGCCCGCCTCCACCGTGACCGTGACGCTGTCGCCGTTCCGCTTCGCCGCCGTCACGCTTGCGCCGGTGTGGATCTTCATGCCCTGCTTCTCGAAGGCCTTGCGGGCGAACGCGCTGATCTCCTCATCCTCCACCGGCAGCACGCGGTCGACCACCTCGACCACGGTCACTTCGGCGCCCATGTTGAGGTAGAAGCTGGCAAACTCGATGCCGATGGCGCCGGAGCCGACCACCAGCAGCGATTTCGGCATCGCCGGCGGCACCATCGCCTCCTTGTAGCTCCAGATCAGTTTTCCGTCCGTCTCAAGCCCGGGCAGCTGGCGCGCCCGTGCGCCGGTGGCGAGGATGATGTGCGGCGCCATCACCGTGGTCGCCGGCTCGCCGTCCTTCTCCACCGCGAGAGTGTTCTTGCCGGCCAGCTTTCCCGCCCCGTCGAAGACCGCGACCTTGTTCTTGCGCAGCAGGTGCGCAACGCCCGAGGAGAGCTGCTTGGCCACCCCCCGCGAGCGCTTCACCACCTTGCCCATGTCGAACCGCGATTCGACGGCCGCAAAGCCGAAATCGGGCAGGTGATGCAGGAGGTGATTGATCTCGGAGGTGCGCAGCAACGCCTTGGTCGGGATGCAGCCCCAGTTGAGGCAAATGCCGCCGAGGTGCTCACGTTCCACCACGGCGGTCTTCATGCCGAGCTGTGCGGCGCGGATCGCCGCGACGTAGCCGCCGGGACCGCCGCCCAGAATGACAAGATCGAATTGTTGGTCGGGCATGAGATCTCACCAGCGTGACAAAAGAGTGCCCCCATGACACTCCATCTTGAACGTGCGCGACGGTGTTTCAGGACGCGGCGTTGCCCGCCAGTGCAACGAGCGCATCACCCGTAAGCTGGCGCGCGACCCAGTGGACTGGCGGCTCGGTCGCCCCGAGCCGGTCGTAGAAGCGAAGCGCGAGCGCGTTCCATTCGAGCACGTGCCAGTCCATCCGCGCGCAGCCCTGCGCGACCGCCTCCCGCGCCATGTGCCGGAACAGCGCGTAGCCGATGCCCGCGCCGCGCGCGGCTTCCCGCACGAACACGTCCTCAACGAACAGCACGCGCTGGCACCGAAAGGTGTGGAACGAAAAGGTCCAGATCGCGAAGCCAGCATCGCCGCCGTCGGTCTCGGCGATCACGCCATGGAGAAGCGGCGCGTCGCTGAACAGTGCCGCCGCCAGAGCGCCCTCGGTCGCGGTGAAACGGTCGAGCAGTCGCTCGTACTCTGCCATCTCGCGCAACAGGGCAAGCAACGCCGGCACATCCTTGCGCTTGACCGGACGGATGCCGCGTCCCTCACTCAAAGCATCAGGCTCAACGGCTCTTCGACGATCGCCTTGAACGCCGCCAGCCATTCGGCGCCGAGCGCGCCGTCCACTACGCGGTGATCGACGCTCAGCGTGCAGGTCATCATCGTGGCGATGGCGAGCGCGCCGTCCTTGACCACCGGGCGCTGCTGGGCGGCGGCGACGGCGAGGATCGCCGACTGCGGCGGGTTGATGATGGCAGCGAACTCGGTGACGCCATACATGCCCATGTTGGAGATCGAGAACCCGCCGCCCTGGAACTCATCGGGCTTGAGTTTTCCGGTCCGCGCCCGCTCGATCAGACCCTTCATTTCGTTGCTGATCGCCGCCAACCCCTTCTGGTCGGCGCGACGCAGGATCGGCGTGATCAGCCCGTCCGGGATCGAAACGGCGACGCTGATGTCGACGTCCTCGTATTGCACGATCGCGTCGTCGGTCCACGAAGCGTTGACCTTCGGCACGCGGCGCAGCGTGAGTGCCGCCGCCTTGATGAGCAGGTCGTTGACCGACAGGCGGAACGCGCCCGGCCCCTCTTTGGTCGATTTGCCGTTCAATTCGCTGCGCAGCTTCAGCATCGCGTCGAGTTCGATGTCGATCGAGGCGTAGAAATGCGGGATCGACTGCTTGGCTTCCGAAAGCCGCCGCGCGATCACCTTGCGCATCGAGCTGTTGGGTAGGAGCGTGTGCGGCGCGGTGATCGGCAGCGCCGGACGCGCCGCCGGCGTTGGCGCGGTCGGGGCCGGCGTGGCGGCGACCGGCGGCGGGGCGGCAGCGGCAGGCTGCGGCCGGGCGGCGGGCGCCCCCTTCTGCGCCGCCTCGATGTCGGCCTTCACGATGCGGCCGTTCGGGCCGGTGCCCTTCAAGGAAGAAAGATCGATCCCGGCCTGCTGGGCCATGCGCCGTGCGAGCGGCGACGCGAAAATCCGTTCCTCGCCCTCGGCATGGCCGTTGCCCGATGACGGCGAGCGGGGCGGCGTGGGCTCTGCTGCGGGCACGGGTTTGGCGGCGGGCGCGGGCACCGGCGACGGCGTTTCCGCCTCCGCCTGCACGGGGGCCGCCGGTGGCTTTGCCGCACCCGGCGCCGGGCCGGCGGGCACCGCCTCGCCCTGATCCACTAGAATCGCGATCGGGTCGTTGACCTTGACGCCCTCGGTCCCGTCGTTGACCAGGATTTTTCCGAGCACACCCTCGTCGACCGCCTCAACCTCCATGGTCGCCTTGTCGGTCTCGATCTCGGCGATCACGTCGCCGGCGCGGATGGTCTCACCTTCCTTCTTGAGCCAGCGCGCCAGCGTTCCTTCGGTCATGGTGGGCGAGAGCGCCGGCATGAGAATGTTGGTCGCCATGCTCAAAATCCCTCAGACGATCTTGCGCACGGCTTGCACGACCCAGTCGGGCTGCGGCAGCGCGAGTTTTTCGAGATTGGCCGCGTAGGGCAGCGGCACGTCAACGCCGTGAACGCGCACCGGCGGCGCGTCCAGCCAATCGAAACAGTTTTCCACTACCTGCATCGCCACCTCGGCGCCGATCCCGGCGAACGGCCAGCCCTCCTCGACCGACACGATGCGGTTGGTCTTCTTCACGCTCTCCACGATCGTCGCGGTATCCAGCGGCCGCAGCGAGCGCAGGTTGATGACCTCGGCGCTGATCCCCTGCTCGGCCAGCGCCTCGGCCGCCTTCATGGCGACGCCGACCATGATGCTGAACGCGACGATGGTGACGTGCTCGCCCTCCCGCTCGACCTTGGCGCGTCCGATGGGAATGGTGAATCCCTCATCGGTCGGGCATTCGAAGTGTTGCCCATAGAGAATCTCGTTCTCCAGTACGATGACCGGGTTCGGGTCGCGGATCGCCGAGCGCAGCAACCCTTTGGCGTCCGCGGCCGACCAGGGGGCAACGACCTTCAGGCCGGGACAATGCGCATACCAGGATGCGTAGCACTGGCTGTGCTGCGCCGCGACGCGGGAGGCGGCGCCGTTCGGGCCGCGGAACACGATCGGGCAGCCCATCTGGCCGCCCGACATGTAGAGCGTCTTGGCGGCGGAGTTGATGATCTGGTCGATCGCCTGCATGGAAAAGTTGAACGTCATGAACTCGACGATGGGCCGCAGCCCATTCATCGCCGCGCCCACCGACAGGCCGGTGAACCCGTGCTCGGTGATCGGCGTGTCGATGACGCGCTTGGGGCCGAACTCGTCGAGCAGGCCCTGGCTCACCTTGTAGGCGCCCTGGTATTGCGCGACCTCCTCGCCGATCAGGAACACGCTGTCATCGCGGCGCATTTCCAGCGCCATGGCGTCGCGCAGCGCCTCGCGCACGGTGACGGACTTGGTCGGACCCCAATCCTTCTCCGGCGCGTCGGCGATCTGGGCTTCCGGCGCGTAGCGCTGGGCTCCCCGGTCGGCGATCGCCCGCTCGTCCTCGCCCTCGGCGGCGACGCGGGGCAGCGCCGCCGCTTCGCGTGCCGGCGCCGGGGCGGCCGCGGCGTCGCTCGCGTCCTCGCCGTTGCCCGACAGCACCGCGATCGGGGTGTTGACCGCGACGCCCTCGGTACCCTCGTCGATCAGGATGCGGGCGAGCTTGCCCTCGTCCACCGCCTCGACCTCCATGGTCGCCTTGTCGGTCTCGATCTCGGCGATCACGTCGCCGGCGCGCACCTCGTCGCCGACCTGCTTGAGCCACTTGGCAAGCTTGCCCTCCGTCATCGTCGGCGAGAGGGCCGGCATCAGGATCTCGGTCGACATTCCCGCTCAGGCCTCCAGCAGGACGTCGGTATAGAGCTCCGCCGGTTCGGGTTCGGGGCTGCTCTGGGCGAAGTCCGCGGCCTCCTGCACCACGCGCTTCACCTCGTCGTCGATCGTCTTGAGCGGGTCCTCCTTGACGCCGAGTTCCAGCAACTGCTGCCGAGCGCCCTCGATGCAGTCGCGCTCGGTGCGCATCTTCTGCACCTCCTCGCGGGTGCGGTATTTCGCCGGGTCCGACATCGAGTGGCCGCGATAGCGGTAGGTCTGGACCTCGAGCAGGTAAGGCCCCTTCCCCGCCCGGCAGTGGGCAACCGCCGTGTCGGCTGCGTGCTTGACCGCGCCCACATCCATGCCGTCGACCTGCTGGCCGGGGATACCCCAGGGCGCGCCGTTCTTCGACAGGTCGTGCGAGGCCGAGGCGCGGTCGACGCTGGTGCCCATGCCGTATTTGTTGTTCTCGATGACGTAGACGATCGGCAGCTTCATCAACGCCGCCAGGTTGAAGCTCTCGTAGACCTGTCCCTGGTTGGACGCGCCCTCGCCGAAATACGTCACGCACACCCGGTCGTTGCCGCGATACCAGTCGGAGAACGCGAGGCCGGTGCCGATGCTGACCTGCGCGCCGACGATGCCGTGGCCGCCGAAGAACTTCTTCTCCTTGCTGAACATGTGCATCGAGCCGCCCTTGCCGCGCGAGTAGCCGGTCGCGCGGCCGGTGAGTTCCGCCATCACGCCCTTCGGGTCCATGCCGGTGGCCAGCATGTGGCCGTGGTCGCGATAGGAGGTGATCACCTGGTCTCCGTCCGACAGGGCGAGCTGCACGCCGACCACGACGGCCTCCTGGCCGATGTAGAGGTGACAGAAGCCGCCGATCAGGCCCATGCCGTAGAGCTGGCCGGCCCGCTCCTCGAAGCGGCGGATCAGCAGCATGTCATGGTAGGCTTTGCGCAGCTGATCCTGGTCCAGCGACGGGGTCTGTTCGGGAAGGGTCAGGTCGGCCTGCGCCGTGCGGCTTGCCCGCCCGGCGTTCTGCGTGGCCGGCTGCGCGCGGCGGGACACGCCATCGGCCTTGCCGCGCTTCTTGCTTCCAGCTTCCGGCGTCATCGCTCCCCTCGCCCGCTTGCCCCGGCAGAGTTACGCCCGAGTCCAGCCTTCAGCAAGGAACCGGGGCGCAATCGTGACCGGACGGATCACCGGCGTGGTCGGGTCAGAACAGCCGCTCGCCGGGCTTGTAGGCGACGATCACGTCGTTCGGATCGGCCAAGTTGAGCATGGCGCGTACGCGCTCGTCGAGCGCGTCGCGGTCGATATGCTGGCTTTGCAGGGCGGCGACCCGTCGCTCCCAGGCGTCGCGCTCCCGTTCCGCCTGGAGCTGTTCCGCCTTGGCCTGGCGCAGCAGGTCCTCCCGTTGTGCAAAGGAGCGCAGGCCACGGTCGCCCTGGGTGACGTTCCAGACGAAGTAGGCGAACAGCGCCAGAAAGACCGCCGGCGCGATCGCCCAACTCACCTTGCGTCTCACGCTCCGCGCGAACGACATGCCGCCTCCTGCGCCTGACCCTCAGTCGTCCCGGTCTAACACGGTCCTCGCCGCTCGGTGAACATTTCGCCAAGAAACCGCCCAGTTGTTGCCACGCGGGTCGCGTTCAATCCGGCGAGGACATCGGAGACATGGAATGAAAACGCGAACAATGCTGCTTGCCGTCGCACTCGGCTCGCTCGCCCTCGGGACGGCGGCTCCCGCCCGCGCACAGTACTACGACCGGGATGAGGCCTGGCGCCGCCACGAGGCCCGGGAAGAGGCGATGCGCGAACAGGCCCGGCGGGAACACGAGTGGCGGGAGCACCACCGGCGGGAGCACGAGGCGCGCGAACGGCAGGAGTACCACGCCCGGCCGCCCGGCTACTGAGAGCGGCCTGCGGCGGATGAGCGCATCCTGGGAAACAATCTGATCAGCAGCGGGACGGCAAAGGTCGAGAACCAAACCCAGCGCCCGGCCTCCGGCCGTTCCGCGCCGATCGCCGTCCCCGCGACGAACAGAGCGAACGCGACCACCGCGCCCACCATCGCCGTGCGAACGGCAATCCGGGCATGCGTCACGACACGACCCCGTATTTCCAACCAGAGCAGCAGGTTGACGAAGGAGAGCAACGACAGGTGAGCGCCATAGAGCGTGACGACCCCGGGCGCCGGGTCGTAATTCACGTAGAGGCCGGTCGAGATCGGCAACAATACGATGAGAAACAGGAACCCGAAATGAAGCAGGGTCTGCAGCGGCGTGACTGAATGCGTCATCTCCAGGCGGCGCTGCTGGATGATCCAGTAGCCTCCGGCACTCGCGAAGCTGAGCGCGACCGAGTAGATCTGGCCGCTGAGGTCGTGCAACAGCTCCAGGGCTGACTTGGTCGGTCGCGACAGACGCGGTGTCAAGGTGGCCGCAAGCAGGGTCATGGCGACGCCGAACATCGAATCGGTGATCCCGCCAAGCCGCTCGGCGGACAAGAACGGGCGCCGCACACCGGAGTCCGCTCTCGGCGGCTCGCTGCTCGTGTTCACGCCCGAGATGGCGTTGGCCGGTCAGCGCCGCAGGATGGTCCGGCCGGCATAGCGGGCGGCCGGGCCGAGCGCTTCCTCAATTCGAATGAGCTGGTTGTATTTGGCGGTCCGGTCGCTCCGCGCGAGGCTGCCGGTCTTGATCTGACCGCAGTTGGTGGCGACCGCGAGATCGGCGATCGTCGAATCCTCGGTCTCGCCGGAGCGATGGCTCATCACCGCCCGGAACCCGGCCCGTTGCGCCAGCTCGACTGCCTCAAGCGTCTCGCTGAGGGTGCCGATCTGGTTGACCTTGACCAGGATGGCGTTGGCCGTGCCGGTCTCGATGCCGCGCCGCAGCCGCTCGGGGTTGGTGACGAAGAGGTCGTCGCCGACGAGCTGCACCCGGCTGCCGAGCGCGTCGGTGAGCAGCTTCCAGCCGTCCCAGTCGTCCTCCGAGCAGCCATCCTCGATCGACACGATAGGATAGCGGCCGACGAGATCCTCGAGGTAGCGCACCATGCCGGCCGGATCGAGGCTCTTGCCCTCGCCTTCCAGCTCGTATTTGCCATTGCGGAAAAACTCGGTCGCCGCGCAGTCCAGCGCGAACGTGACGTCCTCGCCGGGTCGATAGCCGGCCTGCTCGCAGGCGCGGCTGATGAAGGTCAGCGCCTCGTCGGCCGATTTCAGGTTCGGCGCAAAACCGCCCTCGTCGCCGACGTTGGTGCTGTGGCCGGCGTCGTGCAGTCCCTTCTTGAGGGTGGCAAAAATCTCGGCGCCCATCCGTACGCCGTCGGCCAAGGTGCCGGCGCCGACCGGCTGGATCATGAACTCCTGGATGTCGATCGGATTGTCGGCGTGCTGGCCGCCGTTGACGATGTTCATCATCGGCACCGGCAGGGTGCGGGCGTAGACGCCGCCCACGTAGCGGTAAAGGGGGATTTCGAGATCGGCGGCGGCGGCCTTGGCGATTGCCAGCGAGACGGCAAGGATCGCGTTCGCCCCCAGCCTTCCCTTGTTCGGAGTGCCGTCGAGATCGATCATGATCTCGTCGATCTTGATCTGCTCGGACGGGTCCATGCCGCCGATCGCGTCGAAGATCTCGCCTTCGACGTTGCCGATGGCACGGCTGACGCCCTTGCCGCCGTAGCGCCCCTTGTCGCCGTCGCGCAGTTCCACCGCCTCGTGCGCGCCGGTGGAGGCGCCGGAGGGCACCGCGGCGCGGCCGATCGCGCCGCTTTCCAGCACGACCTCGACCTCGACGGTCGGGTTGCCCCGGCTGTCGAGGATTTCGCGGGCGACGATGTCGGCGATGGCGGCCATGCGGACTTCCCTACAAACGACCGATCGCGGCGAGCACCGCGTCGGTCTGCTCGGCAGTGACCATGTGGCCGGCGTCCGGCACGCTGATCAGCTCGGCCCCGGCAATTGCCGCCTTCCACGCCTGCGCATACGGCGCCGGGAACACCCGATCAAAGTCGCCCCAGACGAGAAGCGTGCGGGCCTTGATCCGGTGGACGCGATCCTTCAACCCGCGTTCCGGGATCGGGAACAGCAGTTTTCCGGCCATGCCGAGCTGGCGCGCGTTGGTGACCAGGAACGGGATCAGGAATTTCGGGTCCTTGATGTCGACGTTCGAGGTGATCAGCTCGCGCCCCAGTTCGACGTCATGGAAGAGGAGTTTCGGGAAACTCCTTCGGCAGCATGGAAAAGATGTCGGGCGCGGGATAGGCGTCGAGCCACAGCCCTGCCGGCGCGATGAGGCACAGCCGCTCGACCTCGTTCGGACAGACGGCCGCCATCTCGGCCGCGATCATGCCGCCGATCGAGTGACCGACCAGCAGCGGCTTCGATAGGCCCAGCGCGTCCAGCACCTCGAAGGTGAGCAACGTCACGTCGAGCATGTCGCGGATTTCCGCGCTTTCGGGGCTGTCGCCATAGCCCGGCAGCAACGGGGCGCGCACGTGGTAGCGCTCGGCCAGCTTCAGCAGGAACGGATCGTCGGGCGCGATCCCGCCGGCGCTGTGCAGAAACACGAGATCCGGCCCGCTGCCGCCCTCAAGGACGTGAACCTCCGCCCGCCTGGTCGGAATTTTCCGGACGTCGATCACTTCGCCGGCTCCAGTTGCGGCACCGGCTGGGAGCGCGCCGGCAACGGCCCGGGTTCGACCCGGTTCTGCAGCGGCTTGCACCAGAACCGGCCGTCATTGTCATATTCGGGCCAGATGTTGCGCAGATGCGGCAGCACTTTCTCGGCGAACAGCTTCGTCGAGTACATGCACTTGTCCTTCGGCATGTTGCCGACGTGCAGAAGGAGAAAAATATTGCCGACGCGGAGGCTCTTGATCAGGTGCTCCATCCGCTGGCGCACCGTCTCGGGCGAGCCCGCGACGACGTAGCCGCCCTCGACGAGGTCCTTCCAGCTCAGGCTGGGGTGCTCGGTGCGCGAATACTGATTCACCGCGCCGAGTTGCAGCGTCTTGATGGTGCGATAGCCGGGCGCGTCGGCAAACCCCGGATAGACGTGCAGGCAACGATTGTAGAAGTAGTGCGCGTGCTCGGCGTACATCTCCTCGGCCTGGGCGTCGGTGTCGGCGACGAACACGGTCTGCGCGAAGCCGGCGCGATACGGGCTGTCATCCGGGGCGCCGCGCTCGCGCACCCGCGCCCAGTAGCCGTCCATCAGCGCCTGCGCACGGAGGTAGCCGTTGAAGCTCAGATACGAGTAGGAATACGTGTTGTCGATGCAGAAATCGTAGGTTTCAACCGAGCCGCCACCCGGGATGTGCAGCGGCGGATGCGGCTTCTGGATCGGTTTCGGCCACAGATTGACGTAGCGCAGCTTGTTGTAGCGGCCGTTGAACGCGAATATTTCTTCCTCTTTCCAGGCACGGATGATGAGCTCGTGCGCCTCGGCGTATTTTTCCCGGGTGAGCGCCGGGATCGTGCCGTAGCAGTAGTTCGTGTCCATCGACGTGCCGACCGGGAAACCGGCGACCAAGCGCCCGCCGGAGATCACGTCCAGCATGGCGAATTCTTCGGCGACGCGGATCGGCGGATTGTAGAGCGCGATCGAGTTGCCGAGCACGACCAGCGCCGCGTTCGAGGTGCGCCGCGACAGCCCGGCGGCAATAATGTTGGGCGACGGCATCAGACCGTAGCCGTTCTGGTGGTGCTCGTTGACGCCGATCCCGTCGAAGCCGAGCGTGTCGGCGTATTCGAGCAGGTCCATATACTCGTTGTAGAGTTGATGGCCCTTCACCGGGTCGAACAGCCGGTTGTCGATGTCCACCCACACCGAGCGATGCTTGTCCCGGAAATCGTCGGGCAGCCAGCGCCAGGGCATCAGGTTGAACCAGGTGAACCGCATCCGTTCTCTCCCACTCGGCTGCCTTCCAGCTTACCCGCTGGTATCGACCGGCGTCCAGGCAGGCCGGGCCGTTACATCGCCCGGGGTCGACGCGGCAGCCGGAGCAGCCCGATCGCGGTGAGCAGGCCTATCGTGACCAGGACGAGGCCGGCGATCTGCGCCCAATCCGGCACCTCGCCCACGATCAGGATGCCGAGCAGGACGGAGATCGCCGGGACGCAGGCCGGGAACAGCACGGCCCGGCTCACGCCCAGCACGCGGATCGAATGGGCGTAGGCGGTGATGGCGATTACACCCTGCACCAGGCCCTGCATGACGGCCTGCACGGCGACGCTCCGGAGCGGCAGGTGGAGCAGCCGAGGCCCGTCATACCAGGCGAGATAGGCCGGCAGCGTGAGCACGGTCGACAGCAGCGCGATCACCGCGATGGCGCGGACGGCGGGCAGTTGCCACGCGCGGACCAGCACGGTGAAGCCCGCCCACAGCACGGCCGAGGCGAAGAACATCGCATCGCCGATCCAGCTCCGGCTCGACACGTGCGCCGTCAGGCCATGCCAGCCGATCAGCAGAATGCCGAGCACCACGACCGTTGCACCGGCTATGTGCGCCGCACTCAGCCGCTCGTGCAGGAACACCGCGGCCATCAGGGTGCTGAGGATGGTGACGGATGCCGGGTGGATCACCGCGCCGTGTGCGAGGGGAGCGAACAAATAGCCGCCACTCTGCATGATCGCGAAGGCCGGCCCGCCGAGGATCAGCAGCACCAGGCTGCGCGGCCAGCCGATGCCGGCGAGCGACCACGGCCCCCACCGCAGCAGCAGGGGCAGGAAAACCACGCTGGAGACCAGGAACCGCAGAAGGATCAGGTCGCCCGGCGTGAAGCCGGCGAGGATGCCGGCCCGGGCGAAGGCAAACGAGGCCGAGGCGCCGACCGCCAGCAAGCAGCCGCAGAACAGGCCGAACCCGGTGCTGTTGGTGTCCAGCCATCCCCGCATGCGGAGGGGCCTGCGCACCTCCGCAGAGTTCGGCGTTCGAGGGCAGATCCACCGTTCGTCGCTCCCGCGATGTGGCAGGCACGACGCGCGGCCGGACTATGGCCGATGCCACAGACGGTGGGAACCGGTCCCCTTTCGCCTGGGGTGCCAGACACCCACTTGCGCACGCGTAAGGAAGGGTGGTCATGAGCGAACGACGGCAATTGCGGCTTGGCGCCTTCATGCGTCCGGTGAGCATCCACACGGCGGCCTGGCGCTATCCGGGCGCCTTCCCGGACGCCAATTTCAATTTCGCGCATCTCAAGCGGTTCGCCCAGACCCTGGAGCGCGGCAGGTTCGACGCCTTCTTCATGGCCGACCACCTCGCGGTCCTGAACATGCCGCTGAAGGCGCTGATGCGCAGCGCCACCGTCACCTCGTTCGATCCGCCCACCCTGCTGCCCGCCCTCGCGGTCGTGACCGAGCGGCTTGGGCTCATCGCCACCGCCTCCACCACTTTCGACGAGCCGTATCACGTCGCGCGCCGCTTCGCCTCGCTCGACCATCTCAGCGGCGGCCGCGCCGGCTGGAACGTCGTCACCACGTCGAACCCGGACGCCGCGCTCAATTTCGGTCTGGAAGAGCACATCGAGCACGACGAACGCTACCGGCGGGGGCGCGAGTTCTTCGATGTGGTGACGGGGCTTTGGGACAGCTGGGCCGACGACGCTTTCGTCCGCGACGTGGAGAGCGGCATCTATCTCGACCCCGAGCGGCTGCACGTGCTCAACCACCGCGGAAAATATTTTTCGGTGCGCGGGCCGCTCAACGTGGCGCGGCCAATCCAGGGCTGGCCGGTGATCGTGCAGGCAGGCGCGTCCGATGCGGGACGGCAGGTTGCGGCCGAGATCGCCGAAATGATCTTCGCCAGTGCCCGCACGCTGGAGGAGGGCCGGGCTTATTGCGCCGACATCAGAGGCAGGATGCGCGCGGCGGGGCGCAACCCCGACCACATGAAGATCCTGCCCGGTTGCCTGGTGACGGTTGGCGACACCGTGGAGGAAGCGCGCGCCAAGCGGGCCAGGCTAGACAGCCTGGTGCATCCCGACAGCGGCATCGCCTCGCTGTCGATCGCGCTCGGGCACGACGTCTCGGGGTTCGACCTGGACGCACCGCTGCCCGAGTTGCCGACGACCAACCAGAGCCAGGGCGGCAGCGAGCGGATCAAGGCGCTGGCCAAGCGCGACAGCCTGACCGTCGGCCAGCTCGCGCAGATGATGGGCGGCTACGGCGGGCTGTCGATGACCGGCACGCCGCAGACGATCGCCGACGAGATGCAGGATTGGCTCGAATCCGAGGCGTGCGACGGGTTCAACATCATGTTTCCCTATTTGCCGATGGGCCTCGACGACTTCGTCGATCGCGTGGTGCCCGAATTGCAGCGGCGCGGCATTTTCCGTCGCGAGTACGAGGGACGCACGTTGCGGGAGAATCTGGGATTGCCCTGGATTCCGAACCGGTTCTTTCCCCCCTCAGGGAGTGCCCAGCGCCTCACGCTCCTTGGCGGCAGTGAGCCCGCACTTGCACCCGTGCCGCGCCGGCAGTCGTAACGAAAGCGCAGGAGTTCCGTTGGCGCTTGACGGGCAAGCACTTGAACTTCATCGGGCTCGATCCGGACTACTTGGGCCTTGTAAGCTGGTGATACTCCAATTCCCGTTGAAAGAGACTTTGCAGCTCCTCCGCAAGTTGGCAAAGTTAGAGGCACTTTCCCTCTCCTGACTCTCGTTCTGGCTGCCAACAGCTTGTCTATATTTAACAATCTCCTGCTTGAGAATGTCTAGCCAAGAGCAAGTATTTTTGCTGAAGAAAAACCGCGCTTCCCGAACCATGACATAGTCATGTTATCAGGCTCCAGTCATTCAGGTTCCGTTGGCTTAAAACGACCTCAATCATCTCGCGCATCCCCTCGTAGATGGCAAACCGCTTTTCATGGAGGTTAAAGCGCAGGGTTTCGAGCGCGACGCTCTGGGACACTTTCGCCTGCCGACGAACATAATAGGCAGCCACACATGCCGCTACTATCGTAGCGATTGGTCCTGCAAACTCCCGAAAGATATGATAAAAGGGGCGAAGAACTTCCGCCATTGCGGAAGAGAAGATCGAATTGCGAAGATCCATCAGCTTGGTGTCAGCTTCATCGCAGGCCCAATAACTGGCACTTGGGAAGATACTCCCGTCACCCCGTCATCAAATTCGCAGGGCGCTCATTCGCCGATAAGCGTTTCTCCTGAACGCTTGGCCAATCGGTCGAAGGCCTGCAATCGCGCGATCAGCGCCGGCATGTCGTGCAACGGGATCATGTTCGGCCCGTCGGAGGGCGCGTGGTCCGGGTCGGGGTGGGTTTCGATGAACACCGCGGCGACACCGACGGCGAGCGCCGCGCGGGCGAGCACCGGGGCGAACTCGCGCTGGCCGCCCGACGAGGTGCCCTGGCCGCCCGGTTGCTGCACCGAGTGGGTGGCGTCGAACACCACCGGGTAGCCGGTGCGCGCCATGATCGGCAGCGCGCGGAAGTCGGTGACCAAGGTGTTGTAACCGAAGCTGGCGCCGCGCTCGCATAGGAGAACATTGTCGTTGCCGGTGCCGGCGATCTTGGCGGCGACGTTCGCCATGTCCCAGGGGGCGAGGAACTGGCCCTTCTTGACGTTGATCGCCCGGCCGGTCTCCCCGGCGGCGAGCAGCAGATCGGTCTGCCGGCACAGGAAGGCCGGAATCTGCAGCACGTCGACCGCCTCTGCTGCCGGACCGCATTGCTCGGCGGTGTGCACGTCGGTGAGCACGGGAACGCCGAACGTCTCGCGCACGCGGGCGAGGATTTCCAGACCCGCGCGCAGCCCGATGCCGCGTGCCGCCGAGGCGCTCGTGCGGTTCGCCTTGTCGAAGCTGCTCTTGTAGATCAGCGGCACACCCGCCGCGCCGGTGATCTCCGCCAACGCGGCGGCGACTTCGAGCGCGTGCGCTTCGCTCTCGATCTGGCACGGTCCGGCGATCAGGGCGAACGGACGGTCGTTGGCGATCTCGATGCCGCCGACGCGGACGGTCCGGGTCTCCACAACCGCGCTCACACCAGCCTCGCCTGCCGCACGGCGGCTTCGATGAAGCTGGCGAACAGCGGGTGCGGCGCGAACGGCTTGCTTTTCAGTTCCGGATGAAACTGCACGCCGACGAACCACGGATGATCGGGGATTTCGACGATCTCCGGCAGCACGCCGTCAGGCGACATGCCGGAAAACCGCAGGCCGGTCGCCTCCAGGCAGTCCTTGTAGCGCACGTTCACCTCGTAGCGGTGACGATGGCGCTCCTCGATCAGGGCCGCGTCGCCATAGATCATCCGCACCAGGCTGCCATCGCGCAGCCGCGCGGGATACGCGCCCACGCGCATGGTGCCACCAAGGTCGCCGCCCTCGATGCGCCGCTCGATCTCGTTGCCCCGCGCCCACTCGGTCAGCAGGCCGACCACCGGCGTCCTGCACGGGCCGAACTCGGTCGAGGACGCATCGGGCAGTCGGGCGAGGAAACGGGCCGCCTCGATCACCGCCATCTGCATGCCGAAGCAGATGCCGAAGAACGGCACCCGTCGCTCGCGGGCGAAACGCACCGCCGCAATCTTGCCCTCCGAGCCGCGCTCGCCGAAGCCGCCGGGCACCAGAATGCCGTGCACGCCCTCGAGCCGCGCGACGGTGTCGGGCTGCTCGAATACTTCCGAATCGACCCAGTCGAGCCGCACGCGCACCCGGTTGGCGATGCCGCCGTGCGCCAGCGCCTCGGCCAGCGACTTGTACGCATCGAGCAGGTTGGTGTATTTGCCCACCACGGCGATGCGCACCTCGCCCTCCGGCGCGCGCACCGTCTGGACGATGCGCTGCCAACGCGCGAGATCGGGGGCAGTGGAGGCATCGAGCCGGAAATGGCGTAAGACCTCGCGGTCCATTCCCTCCTCGTGATAGCGCATCGGCACGGCGTAGATCGTGTCGACGTCGAGCGCGGCGATCACCGCCTCGGGGCGGACGTTGCAGAACAGCGCGATCTTGCGCCGCTCGTTGTCCGGGATCGGCCGGTCGCAGCGGCAGAGCAGCATGTCGGGCTGGATGCCGACGTTGAGCAGCTCCTTGACCGAGTGCTGCGTCGGCTTGGTCTTCAGCTCGCCGGCCGACGGAATGTAGGGGACCAGCGTGAGGTGAACGAACATCGACCGCTCGGGGCCGAGCTCGTTGCCGAGCTGGCGGATGGCTTCGAGGAACGGCAGGCTTTCGATGTCGCCGACCGTGCCGCCGATCTCGATCAGCACGAAATCGAGCCCCTCGGTTTCGCGCAGCACGGTCTCCTTGATCGCGTCCGTGATGTGCGGGATCACCTGGACGGTGGCGCCGAGGTAGTCGCCCCGCCGCTCCTTCGCGATCACGTCGGAGTAGATGCGGCCGGTGGTCGCGTTGTCCGCGCGCGTTGCAGGGACCCCGGTGAAGCGCTCGTAGTGGCCGAGGTCGAGGTCGGTCTCCGCCCCGTCATCGGTGACGAAAACCTCGCCGTGCTGGTACGGGCTCATCGTCCCGGGATCGACGTTGAGGTAGGGGTCGAGCTTGCGCAGCCGCACGGAAAACCCGCGCGCCTGCAGCAGCGCCCCGAGTGCCGCCGATGCGATGCCCTTGCCGAGAGAGGAGACCACGCCGCCGGTGATGAAGACGAACCGCGTCATGGACGGCCGGTATAGCCGTCCCGCCGAGTTCCCGAAAGGACTGATTGGGCCGGCGTCAGTTCGTCGGCACGTTGGACCCGCCCGAGGTCGATCCGCCCGATGTCGACCCGCCGGAGGTCGATCCGCTCGGGGGCGGCGCGCCCGGGGTGGCCGGCGTCGAGCCGGCGGGCGCCGGTGTGCCAGGGGGATTGGCGGAAGGCGCGGGTGCGAGGGGGCCTGGGGTGGCCGGAGCCGGCACGCTGGACGTCGGCATGTCCAGGATCGAGGACCCGACCGAGGTTCCCCGGTTGAGCAGCGCCAGCGCGAGCGACAGCGCCATGAAGGCCGCGCCCAGGATCGCGGTGGTCCGGGTCAGCAGGTTGGCGGTGCCTCTTCCCGACATGAACGATCCCATGCCTTGCGAGCTGCCGATGCCGAGCCCGCCGCCTTCGCTGCGCTGGATCAGCACGACGCCAATCAGGGCCAGGGTCACGAACAGGTGAACGATTAGCAGGACCGTGATCATGCGGGGGTATCTACGCGCAAGCCCGCGATCTTGGAAGCTGGTCCTGTCCCAAACCCGGCTTCGGGCCTTCACGCGTCATCCGTAGCCGCACCGGCTCGACAAGCCCGCGCGCTACCAGCCTCAGCCGGTTCGTGCGGACCCGAGGCACAGGTGCCCCCAGAATGGTGCCCCTGCGGAAGTGCGGCTACGACACGCGGTCCGCCACCCCCTGTTCTGCCGGTTCGTGCCCCTCTCCGCCGCTTGCTTCCGCTCGGTCCTTGCCGGCCGTGAACCGAGCGATTGATGCTCGCAGCTTGGCGCCAAATTGACGTTCAGCAACCCGTTCAGGATGATGTCCATGCCATCGTCGGCGGAGAGCCTCTATGAAGTCGAGAGCCTCGACGTCAGTCGCCGCAATCGTTCCGTCCATCTACGACGCGGCGATGCCGGAGGTCGGCCTGGAAGGCCTCATCGGCAAGCTGGCGGAAGGCTTCGGTGCCGGATCAACCCTGCTCACCATCGAGGACAAGCGCGACGGCGGCAAGTCGGCGATCTGGGCGCACACGGAGCCGGAATATCAGGCGCTGTACATCGAGCGCATCCTGCCCGTGCGGCCGCTGCAGGCCGTGAGCGCGAGAGTTTCTCTCGGTAGTCCCTACACCGTCACCAAGACCACGCCGGGTGGGCCGTTCGAGCGGATGCCGTTTTTCCGGGAATGGTGTCGTCCTCAAGGGATCGGCGCGATCATGGGGGCGCATCTCATCAACGATCAGCGGTCATTCGTCCTGTTGGGGTTCGCCCGAGGGCAGCCGTTCGAAAGCCCGGAGACCAGCGTGTACCGAGCGGCTCGTGCCCCACTTGCGCCGCGCGCTGGACCTGCGGGAGAGGGTAGTGCTCAGCCAGCGGAAGCAGGGTGGCCTCGAAACCGTCCTCGACCTCTTCGGAACCCCCACGCTGCTCACCAGCGCGACAGGGATCGTGGTGCACGCGAACAAGCCCGCCGAGGCCATGCTGAGGGCGGGACCGCTCATCCGCAGCGCCGGCGATCGGCTTGTTCTCGTTGACTCCAGCTTCACTCGGGCTCTGCTGCGCCGGATTGCCCGGGCAGCCGGGGACGGAGCCTGGGGGTTGATGACGCTTCCCGAGCAGCAAGGCACAGCTCCGGTAGTGGTGATCGCGCCCGCCGGCCCGCGCGGTTTGGCTCCGGGCGAGCGCGGCCATGCCGCCGTGTTCCTGTTCCACCCGGCGTGCGCCGAGGGTGCCAGTCGCGCGTTGCTGCGCCAATTGTTCGGCTTGACGCCGGCCGAGGTCGCGGTGGTGAGCGAGGTGCAGAAGGGCAGTGGCCTGGGTGCCGCGGCGTCGGCACTCGGCATCGGCATGGCGACGGCACGGACCCACCTGCACCGGGCCTTTGAGAAAACCGGAACGAAACGCCAGTCTCAGCTGATCCGGCTCTTGGACGCCCTGCCATCTAACTGATTTCAGGTATTTAGACTTAGTTTGAAACCAAACTCCCCATCACGCTCGGATCGAGGCCGCTACTGTCCAGTTTCATCGCAATCGGCGCAGGAGGCGGAGAACCCCAGCCAGGTAGGCGGCGAAACGCAAACATCCACTGACGGAGCGGCAAGTAGCTTTGCTAGACGAGATGTAGCGGCGTGGGTGCGGCGGCAGCTCGATCGAACGCGGCCAGAAGCTGAGGGTGGCTGCTGGCGTCGTTCATCGCCTCGACGCTTACGAACCCACGGGATCTCGCTTCCAGCAGGAGCCGTGAGAGCGCCTGCCGGAACTGTTCGCGATTCCGGTGGCCGCCCGCGTGCAGCAGCGCACCGACTGCGCAATAGCCGCCACCATTGCCGGAATAGTGGCCTTGCACCCACGTCTCTTCCCGCGCGATCAGCGCGCGGGCTCTTCTCAGCAACCGGAGTGCTCCCGTGCCCCGTGACGGGAATACATGGTCAAACCCGCTGTCCCTCCGCCTGCCGGCGAGAAGAGACGGAGAGACGCGCGACTCTTCCAGCCGGCTCGCCGTGCTCGGGTCGCGGAAGCAGTTGCCATCGAACGGCATGTCTTCACCTCCGTTCCGTCAGGTGATAAGAAATTGGAGGAGGACGGGGATGGTGACGGCCGACGCGAAAGTAGAGACGACGACCAGCCCCGCCACTTCTTCGGGCTCATTGTTCCATCGCTGCGCGAAGAGGTAACTGTAGACGGCAACCGGCATCGCGCACTGCATGATGAGCATGGACTTTGCCGTCCCGGTAAGGCCGAAGACGATGGCGACCACGGCGCCGATGCAGGCGCCAGTGCCGATGCGCACCGGCCGACACCGCCGCGGCGCGACCGAGCGCTGGCACCTTGAGCCTGCCGAGCGAGGCGCCCAGCATCAGAAGCATCAGGGGCACCGTCATGCCGCCGATCAGCGAAATCGTGTTCGCCAGCCAGCGCGGCAGTTCGAGCTGGTAATGGGCGGCGGCCAACCCGATCACCGCCGCGTAGACCAGCGGCATGCGCAGCACGGCACGCCAATCGGCCGCACCGGCGGCGATCGCCTGCCCCACCGTGTAGTTTCCGATCGAGGAGATCGTGAAGAAGACGATGGCGTAGCCGAGTCCTTCCCGCCCGAAGCCGTAGAGGGCCAGGGGAAGGCCGAGATTGCCGGCATTGGGAAAGACGACCGAGGGCAGATAGGTCCGCAGCCGCAGTCCGGCCGTCCACAAAATGCCGGTGCCCACGAGCGCGAAGCCGAGGATCGCGGTCAGGGAGGCCAAAGCAGTCGCCGCAAACGCCTCGGGCGGTATTGCCGTTTTCGCCAGCGTCGAGAAGATCAGGCACGGTGTGCCGATGTCCGTGACCAAGGCGGTCAAGGTCTTTGTATCGAAGGGCCGACCCCACTGCACCCAGCCGAAACCCACGGCCACTGCGGCCAGAACCGGAATTACGGCGGCCATCACTGGCTCAAACATGGTCGGGCGGCCCGACGCGGGGCAATCCCGAGCGCCAAGCACGGCACGAGCAAGGGAAGTTGACCATGGCTGCGGCTCCGGCGCGGGCTCGCCGCATCGAAGACCGGCCGGGGCGGCATTGGCTGTAACCTGCCTCACACCGCGGCTTGATTGCCCCAAACCGACCACCGATCGCGGCCGTGACGCAGAATCAGCCTGCTGGCTACGCTCGCGGCGTCCACCGTTCGGTGGATGTGCGGTTCACGCTCCTGCGAGGGTCAACCGAGGTCACTCGACCGCAGCGCGCGCGATAGCCAGGAAATCGTCCGCCTTGAGGCTTGCGCCGCCGACCAGCGCGCCGCCGACCTCCGGCACCCTCAGCAGCTCGGCTGCGTTGGCCGGACGCACCGAGCCGCCATAAAGAATGGCGATCGCGCGGCCCGCCTCGCCGAACTGCCGGACCAGCTCCTCGCGGATGAAGGCGTGCATGGTGGCGACGTCGTTCTCGGTGGCGCTGCGGCCGGTGCCGATCGCCCAGATCGGCTCGTAGGCCAGCAAGCCGGAAAAATCCTTGGGCAGGCTGCCGGAAATCTGCCAGCCGACCACCTCGGTCTCCCGCCCGCCGCTGCGCTGCTCGTCCGTCTCGCCGACGCAGACGATCGGCGTCAGGCCCGAAGCGGTGGCGGCGAGCACCTTCTCGCGCACCAGCTCGTCGGTCTCGCCGTGGTTCTGCCGCCGCTCGGAGTGGCCGAGGATCACCCAGCGCGCGCCGGCATCGGCCAGCATGGCGGCGGAGATGTCGCCGGTATGCGCCCCCTGCCCTTGCGCATGGCAGTCCTGGCCGCCGACCGCGACCGGCGAGCCCTGAAGGATGCGGGCGACCTGCTCGATGCGGGTGAACGGCGGGCAGACGAGCAGGTCGCAGGCGAGGCCGCCGGCGCCGGCTCTGACCGCCTCGGCCAGCGCCGCCGCGTCGGCGGCGAGACCGTGCATCTTCCAGTTCCCCGCTATCACTTGGCGCATCGCTCTCCCCTGCCCTCGGCCATCGGCTGAGCTACAGCGGCGGGGACGGCCGGGCAATCACGGCTTGCCCTCGGTCTCTGGAAAACCCGTCGCCCCGCTCCTATGGTGCCGCGCCGCAACAGGGTCGGTCGGATGATTACTGCGTTTCGCAGCTACCTGAGCACGTGGGTGGTCCGCGGCCTCTTCCTCCTGCTGGTCGCCGCGTTCGGCATGTGGGGCGTCGGCGACGTGCTGCGGATGCGGGGCAGCGAAACCTGGGTCGCCAAGGTCGGCGGCACCACGATCGACGTTCCGCAGGCCGAGGACGCCTACAAGCGGGAGCTGGCGCAGGTGGTGCGCTCGCTCGGCGGCAGCATCGAGCCGACGCCGGAGATCCGCCGCTCGGTGGCGGCGCAGGCGCTCGATCGGTTGGTCGCCCAGGCGCTGCTGGCCGAGGAGGCCAACCGGCTGCACATCGCGGTGCCGGACGCCGAGCTGGTGCGCGCGGTCCACGAGATCCCCGCCTTCCGTGGCCCGAACGGCCAGTTCGACCGCCGCCAGTTCGATCAGGTGATGCGGAGCAACGGCCTGAGCGAGCCGCGCTTCCTCGACCTGATGCGGACCGATCTGCGCCAGCGGCAGGTGGTGGACGCCGTGCGCGCCCAGGCCGTCGCGCCGGATGTGCTCACCCGCGCATTGTTCGAGCTCCAGGGGGAGAAACGCTCGGCCGACATGGTCGAGCTGCCGTTCGCCGACGCCAAGCCGCCGGCCGAACCCGATGACGAGACGCTGCGGCGCTGGTGGGACAACCATCCAGAGGCCTACCGGACCCCGGAATATCGCCGGATCAAGGCCGTGGTGCTGTCGCCGGAGACGCTGGCCAAGGACATCGCGGTTTCGGATGACGACCTCCGTGCCTTCTACGAGGCGCATCGTTCCGATTACGTCGCGCCGGCCAAGCGCTCGGCCGAGGTCATTTCCACTCCCGACGAGGGCAAGGCGCAGGCGCTGGCGGCGGCGTGGCGGGGCGGCGCCGACTGGGCCAAGATGCAGCAGGAGGCGCAGGCGCAGGGTGCGGCGGCGGTCGCGCTGGACGATGCGACGGAGGCCGAGTTTCCCTCGCCCGAGCTGGGCCGGGCGGTGTTTGCCGCCCCTGAGGGCAGCATCGGCGACCCGCTGCATGGCCCGCTCGGCTGGACCATCGTGCGGGTCACCAAGAGCACGCCCGGCTCCGAGAAGAGCTTCGACGACGTGAAGGATGCGCTGCGCCAGCGGGTGCAGGCCGAGAAGGCGACCGATCTCATGTATGACCGCGCCAACAAGGTGGACAACGCGCTGGGCGGCGGCGGCGGCCTCGATGCGCTGCCGGGCGATCTCGGACTGGCCGCGCTCACCGGCACCCTGGATGCAGCCGGCAACACCACCCAGGGCGAGCCGGCGCCGATCCCCGGTTCCGCCGAGCTGCGATCGGCCATCGCCACCGCCGCCTTCCAGGCGCAGAAGGGCGATCCTCCGCGCCTGACCGAAGTGCCGACGCCCTCGACCGGCGGCTCGGCCTACTATGCGCTGCAGGTCGAGGACGTCATCCCGGCCGCCACGAAACCGTTCGAGGCGGTAAAGGATCAGGTCGAGGCCGCATGGACGCACGACGCGGTGCGCAAGGAGCAGGAGACGGCGGCCGCCGCGGTCCTCGCCGCCGTGAAGGGGGAGAGACGCTGGAGGCGGCAGCGGCGAAGGGCGGGTTGCATGTCCGCCGAACGCCGCTGACGACCCGGGGCACGCCGGCCGAGGGCGTGCCGCCGCAGCTCGTCCGACAGCTATTCGCCGTCAAGGCGGGCGAACCCACCATGGCGGAGACGCCGGACGGCTTCGTCGTCGCCGTCCCCGCCGAGATCGTGCTGCCCGACCCGAAGGCCGACCCGGTCGGCTACGCCCGCGTCCGAGAAGCGGTGAAGCGGTCGATGGCCAACGACATCGAGATCGCCTTCGTCAACGACCTGCGGGATCGCAACCCGCCCCGGGTCAACCAGGCCGCTCTTGCCCAGCTCGCGCACTCCGAGGACGATGCACGATGAACGCCCCCTTCTCGCCCCGCTTCGACGGTTTTCGCGCCGCCTATGAGGAAGGCCGTGGCACGCTGCTCTGGTCGCGCGGGGTCGCCGACCTCGAGACGCCGGTCGCGGCCTTCCTCAAGCTCGCGCACGGCCGGCCCAATGCGTTTCTGCTGGAGAGCGTGGAAGGCGGGGCGGCGCGCGGGCGCTACTCGATCATCGGCATGGAGCCCGACCTGATCTGGCGCTGCCGGGGCGGGCGCGCCGAGATCAACCGCCATGCCCGCTCGGCGCCGCACGCCTTCGCCGCCGACGACCGCCCGGCGCTCGACAGCCTGCGCGCGCTGATCGCCGAGACGCGGCTCGAGGTCGCCGACAGCCTGCCGCCGATGGCGGGCGGGCTGGTCGGCTATCTCGGCTACGACATGGTGCGGCTGATGGAACGGCTGCCGGACAAGAACGACGACGACCTCGACGTGCCCGAAGCGGTGCTGCTCCGCCCGACGCTGTTCGCGATCTTCGACAACGTCAATGACGAGCTGACCCTGGTCGCGCCGGTCTACCCGGTCGCGCATGTGACCGCGGCCGCCGCCTGGGAGGCCGCGCAGGCGGTGCTGGCGGAAGCGCAGGAGGCGCTCGATCGCCCCCTGCGCCACGCCGCGCCGCCGGTGACGTTGCCCGAGCTGCCCGCGCCGTCGTCCAACTTCACCCGCGACGAATACCTGGCCACCGTGGTGCGGGCGAAGGAATACGTGGCCGCCGGCGACGTCTTTCAGGTCGTGCCGAGCCAGCGCTTTTCGGTGCCCTTCGCGCTGCCGCCCTTCGCGCTCTACCGGGCGCTGCGGCGGATCAACCCGGCGCCTTTTCTATTTTTCCTCGATTTCGGCGGCTTTTCCATCGTCGGCAGCAGCCCCGAGGTGCTGGTCCGGCTGCGCGACGGCATCGTGACGATCCGCCCGCTCGCCGGCACGCGCCGGCGGGGCGAGACCCATGACGAGGACCAGGCGCTGGAGCGCGAACTGCTGGACGATCCGAAGGAGCGGGCCGAGCACCTGATGCTGCTCGACCTCGGGCGCAACGACGTGGGGCGGGTGGCGGCGATCGGCAGCGTGCGGGTAACCGAGAGTTTCGCCATCGAGCGGTTCAGCCATGTGATGCACATCAGCTCGAACGTCGAAGGCAAGTTGCGCGACGGGCTTGATGCGGTTGACGCCCTGGTGGGCGGTTTCCCGGCCGGCACGCTGACCGGGGCGCCGAAAGTGCGGGCGATGGAGATCATCGAGGAGCTGGAGCCGGTCCGGCGGAACATATACGCCGGCTGCATCGGCTATTTCGCCGCCAACGGCACGATGGACACCTGCATCGGCCTGCGCACCGCGCTGGTCAAGGACGGCACCATGTACGTGCAGGCCGGCGCCGGCATCGTCGCCGACTCCGAGCCCGAAGCGGAATACGAGGAGACGCGCCAAAAAGCCCGGGCCCTGCTGCGGGCGGCCGAGGAGGCGGTCCGTTTCGCGGCGGGCAAGACCGGCGGACGCTGACTCCGTTCCGTCGACCGAGGCCGGGAGCAACCACCCGGCGCGATCGCCGGCTCGGCCCGATGCTGGCCGGCTCGGCGCTGCTGCACGCCGCCGTGCTGCTTTTGCTGCTGGTCGGCATCGAGGTCGAAAAACCGCCGGACGAGCCGCTGCCGCCGCCCGCGGTCGCGGTGATCTTCGAAGGCGGTGCGCCGAAAGGGCCGTCGCAGCCGACGCCGGCTCCGCGACCGACCGAGCCCGAGATGCCGGCGCCCGCCCCCGAGCCGACGCCTGCCCCCGAGACACCACCCACTCCGGAGACACCGCCCGCGCCGGAAACACCGCCGTCTCCGGAAACACCGCCGCAACCCGAGCAGCCGGCTCAGCCTGAGCAGCCCGCCCCGGAGACCCCGCAGCAACCCGAGCCGCCCCGCCCGCCGGAGCCCGCGCCGCAACCGCTGCCGCCCGCGCCGCCGCGGGTGGAACTGGTGGTGCCGCAGACCGCGCCGGCGGTGCCGTTCGAGGTACCCGAACTGCCCCCCGCCCCGCCGCCACCGCCGACGCCGGCCCGTCCGCCCCGGCCGCCGGTGGCCAGCGCGAGGCCGCCGCCTTCGGAGTTCACCCCGACGTTCCGCAACTGGACCCTCGGCCAGCACACGCCCAACCCGTCCCGCAGCGGGCTCGGCCCGACGGTCGCCGGCCCGCTGTCACAATCCGCGGTGCAGATGCGCGGCGCCGAGCGGCTCGGCACCGACTGGCGCAACGAGCTCGCCGCCTGGGTCGAGCAGCACAAATATTATCCGCAGCAAGCGGCAATGAACGGCGAGGACGGCAGCCCCGAGGTGGAGGTCACGGTCACCCGCGACGGCCGGGTGCGGTCGGTGGAACTGGAAGAGCGGTCAGGCTCGCAATGGCTCGACATGGCGCTCCAGGCGCTGTTTCGCGGCGCCCACCTGCCGCCCTTCCCGGACAACACGAAGGACAACGAGGTGACGTTCCACTTCACCATGCATTACATCCTGGTGGGCCGGTAACGCGGGCTGAACCCCACGAGCGGTCTGATTGACCCGCCGCATGCCGCCGCGCAGGATAGCGGAATGATCCTGCTGATCGACAACTACGACAGCTTTACCTTCAACCTCGTCCACTTCCTGGGCGACCTTGGGGCGATGTGCGACGTGCGGCGCAACGATGCCCTCACCCCGGCGGAGGCGCTGGCGCTCAAGCCCGAGGCGATCGTGCTGTCGCCCGGCCCCTGCACGCCGAACGAGGCCGGCATCTGCCTCGACCTGATCGCCGACGCGGCGGGACAGGTGCCGATCCTCGGCGTCTGCCTCGGCCATCAGGCGATCGGACAGGCGTTCGGCGGCAAGGTGCTGCGCGCGCCGGTGCCGATGCACGGCAAGCTCAGCCGCATCTCGCACCAGGGCACCGACATCTTCGCCGACCTGCCCTCGCCTTTCGAGGCGACCCGCTACCACAGCCTGATCGTCGAGCGCGGCACCCTGCCGGACGTGCTGGTGCCGACCGCCTTCACCGAGGACGGGCTGGTCATGGGGCTGCGACATCGCACGCTCCCGGTGTTCGGCGTGCAGTTCCACCCCGAAAGCATCGCCAGCCAGCATGGCCATGCGCTGCTGGCGAATTTTCTTGCCATCACACGGGGCTCGAACCAGCCGGCCAAAGCCGCCTGACCTTTCCTCCACCGTGCCCACCGACCTGAAACCGACCCTGGCGCGCCTCGCCCTCGGCGAGACCCTGTCGGCGGAAGACTCCGAGGCGGCGTTCGGCGTCATCATGTCGGGCGAGGCGACGCCGGCGCAGATCGCCGGGCTGCTGATGGCGATGCGGGTGCGCGGCGAAACGGTGCCCGAACTCACCGGCGCGGTTCGGGCGATGCGGGCGCGCATGGCGGGCTTCGAGGCGCCGGAGGGCGCGATCGACGTCTGCGGCACCGGCGGCGACGGCGCGGGCACGCTCAACGTCTCGACCGCCAACACCTTCGTGCTTGCCGCCTTGGGGGTGCCGGTCGCCAAGCACGGCAACGTCGCGCTGAGCTCGCGCAGCGGCGGGGCGGACGTCCTGCGTGCGCTCGGAGTGGACGTGGACGTCCCGCTCGACCGGCTGCCCGGCATCCTGCGGACGGTGAACTGCGCTTTCCTGTTCGCACCCCGGCACCACGCGGCACTCCGACACGCCGGCGGCCCCCGGGTGGAACTCGGAACCCGGACGATCTTCAATCTGCTCGGGCCGCTCGCCAATCCGGCCCGGGTGCGCCGTCAGCTCGCCGGCGTGTTCTCCCCCGAATGGGCGCGGCCGATGGCCGAGACCCTCTCACGGCTCGGCAGCACCTCGGCCTGGGTCGTGCACGGCCAGGGCCTCGACGAGCTGACGATTGCCGGCGAGAACCAGGTCGTCGCCCTGCAGGACGACACCATCACCAGTTTCATCGTGACCCCGGAGGATGCCGGGCTGGCGCGCGCCCCGATCGCGGCGATCCGGGGTGGCGATCCGGCGCTGAACGCGGCGGCCTTGAGCGCGTTGCTTCGGGGTGAAGCGGGTCCGTACCGCGACACCGTGCTGCTCAATGCGGCGGCCGGCCTGATCGTCGCCGGTCGGACGACGGATCTGCGGCAAGGTGTGGCGCTTGCCGCCCGGGCGCTCGATGACGGCGCGGCCTGGCAGGTGCTTGAAGCACTCCGTCGTGAGACCGCCGCGGCGGCGCCTTCGCGACTGGACGACGGTGCTGCGGCACGCTGAAATCGACCGAGATACGCTCAACCGAGCGGGGGACGACATGGACCAGCCACCTGATCAACACGTCCCGGACGCATTGGCCCGCATCTGCACCGACACCCGCGAGGAGGTGCAACGCCGGCGGGCGCTGGTCAGCATCGACGCGCTGCGCACCCGCATTGGCTGGCAGACGCCGCCCCGCGGGTTCGGCCGCTGCCTGATGGAGGCGACCGCGCGGGGCGGGTTCGGCTTGGTCGCGGAGATCAAGAAAGCCTCGCCTTCCGGCGGGCTGATCCGACCCGAGTTCGATCCGGAAGCCCTGGCGCGCGCCTACGAGGCAGGTGGGGCCACCTGTCTGTCGGTGCTGACCGATGAGCCGCACTTTCAGGGAAGCTCCGACGATCTCCGCGCCGCCCGCTCGGCGACCGAGCTTCCCGTCCTGCGCAAGGACTTCATCCTGGAACCCTGGCAGGTCTACGAGAGCCGCGCGATCGGCGCCGACTGCATCCTGTTGATCATGGCCGCCCTGAGCGACGAGCGCGCCCGCGAACTCGAAACCCTTGCCCGGGCGCTCGACTTGGACGTGCTTGCCGAGGTGCATGACCGCCGGGAGCTCGACCGCTCGCTCGGGCTGCAAACTCCGCTGATCGGCATCAACAACCGCAACCTCAAGACGCTGGAGACCGACCTGGCGGTGACCGAACAGCTTGCACCGGAGGTGCCGCCGGACCGGTTCCTCGTCGCCGAGAGTGGTATCCGCAGCTACGCCGACATAAGGCGGCTCAAGGCGGCAGGCGTGCATTGTTTCCTGGTGGGCGAGAGCCTGATGCGCCAGTCCGACGTCGAGGCGGCCACGAAGCGGCTGCTGGGGGCCGAGGACGAATGACCGCCGGGCTCACCCATTTCGACGCCCAGGGTGACGCCGTGATGGTGGACGTGACGGACAAGGCCGTCACCGACCGCACGGCCTCGGCCAAGGCGCGCGTGGTGATGCAGGCGGCCACCCTGGCGCTGATCGGACGGGGCGAGGCCAAGAAGGGGGATGTGCTCGGCGTCGCCCGCCTGGCCGGGATCATGGCCGCCAAGCGCACCGCCGACCTCATCCCCCTCTGTCACCCGCTGCCGATCTCCGCCGTCGTGGTCGACCTCGCTGCGGACGCCGCGACGAGCGCGATCGAGATCACCGCCACGGTGCGCACGACGGGACGGACCGGCGTCGAGATGGAGGCGCTGACGGCGGCCAGCGTCGCCGCGCTCACCGTCTATGACATGTGCAAGGCGGTCGACCGCGGCATGCGGATCGAGGCGCTGCGGGTCGTCCACAAGGACGGCGGCAAATCCGGCGCGTTCACGCAGCCATGAGGTAGAGGGGGTCACCGATGATCAGCGTCGAGGACGCCCGCACCCGCATCCTGGATGGGCTGCGTCCGACGCCGCCGGAGATCGTCGCCCTGGCCGACGCCTGGGGCCGCGTCGCCGCCGGACCGGTGATCGCGCGGCTGACCCAGCCGCCGGCGGACGTCTCGGCGATGGACGGGTATGCGCTGCGCGCCGCCGACGGTGCGCTCGACGCCCGGCTGGCGGTGATCGGCAGCGCCCCGGCCGGCCACCCTTTCGCCGGATCGGTGGGACCGGGCGAGGCGGTTCGGCTGTTCACCGGCAGCCTGGTGCCGGCCGGCGCCGACGCCATACTGCTGCAGGAGGACGCGATCCGGGACGGCGACCGGGTGACGGTGCGCGAGGCCGTCACGCCCGGCCGCCACATCCGCCGCGCCGGGCAGGATTTTGCCGCCGGGGATGCTGTGGTGGCCGGCGGCCGGCGGCTGACCGCCCGCGACATCGGTCTGTCCGCCGCCGCCAATCACCCTTGGGTCACGGTGCACCGCCGGCCTCGCGTCGCCATCCTGGCCACCGGCGACGAGATCGCCATGCCCGGCGAGCCGATCCCGCCCGGCGGCATCGTCAGCTCGAACTCGCACGCGCTCGCAGCCCTGGTGCGTGCGGCCGGCGGCGAGCCGCTGGTGCTGCCCATCGCCGTCGACGACGCCGATGCGATCGCCGCCGTGGCCGATCAGGTGCAGGGCGTCGACATGCTGGTGACGACCGGCGGGGCGAGCGTCGGCGAGCACGACCTGGTGGTGGACGGACTGACCCGGCGCGGGCTGACGGTCGACTTTTGGAAGATCGCCATGCGGCCGGGCAAGCCGCTGATGTATGGCCGGCTTGCGGCCACGCCCGTCCTCGGACTGCCGGGCAATCCGGTGTCCGCCCTCGTCTGCGCCATACTGTTCCTCCTGCCGGCGCTCGACCGCCTGTCGGGAGGGATCGGGGCGCCGCCGTCGCCGGGCGAGGCCGTGCTGGGCTCGGCGGTCAAGGCCAACGACCTGCGGGCCGACCATCTGCGCGCGAGCGTCGAAACCGACGACATGGGGCGCATGGTCGCCACCCCGTTCGAGATGCAGGACTCGGCCATGCTGCGCCGCCTCGCCCGGGCGGACGCGTTGATTTTGCGCGCCCCGCACGCGCCGGCGCTGCCGAGCGGCGCGTCCGTGCGCATCATCCGGCTCGACGCCCTGGGAATCTAGCTCGACGAGGAATTTGCGCGCGATTGCATCATAAGCTTGACGGTGCAGCGCGAACTTATATAGAACAAGGCTTACGGTTGCCGCTTTGTTCCGATCCGGCGCCTTCTACTTTTTGATGGACGAGGTCGCCATGCTGACCCGCAAGCAATACGAGCTCCTGGTTTTCATTGACCGGCATTTGAAGAAGACCGGCTTTTCCCCGAGCTTCGAGGAGATGAAGGAGGCGCTGGACCTCAAGTCCAAATCCGGCATCCACCGACTCATATCGGCGCTTGAGGAGCGCGGGTTCCTGCGCCGGCGGCATCACCGCGCGCGTGCGCTCGAGGTGGTCCGGCTGCCCGAGGATGCGGCTACCCGGGTCTCGGAGGACGTCGCCGAGGTCGCCGAGGACATGGAGGCCGAGGCGCAGAACTTCTCTCCCAACGTCATCAGGGGCGATTTCACTCCCCGGTTGGCCGGCGTGCGGGCGGCCAACGAAGCGGGGGCGATCGGGCTCCCCTTGTACGGCCGGATCGCGGCCGGCCTGCCGATCGAGGCGATGCGGGATGGCGGCGCGCAGGTCGAGGTGCCGATGGCGTTGCTGGGCAGCGGCGAGCATTTCGCGCTCGAGGTCGCCGGCAACTCGATGGTCGATGCCGGCATCCTGGACGGCGACACCGTGGTGATCCGGCAATCCGATGCGGCGGATAACGGCCAAATCGTCGTGGCGCTGGTCGACGAGAACGAAGTGACCCTGAAGCGGCTGCGCCGGCGCGGCAATTCGATCGCCCTGGAGCCCGCCAATGCCAGCTACGAGACCCGCATCTTTCCGGCCGACCGGGTCCGCGTGCAAGGGCATCTAGTGGCGTTGCTGCGCCGCTATTAGCCCGAGGCCGCGCTAATCCGGTCCGCCACCGGCCACCGGTGGATTGGGCTGCCCCTCTTCCGAGGGGATCTCGGGCGATGGTTCCGGCTCGGGCCGCGATGGCTCGCGATTTGAAACGACGGGATTGGTCCTCGCCCGCGGCCGGGGCAGCGGGGGAACCCAGGGACGATCGCCGCGCTCCTGCCGATCGGACGACACGATCGGACCAGCCGGCTCCAGCCAGATCGCCTGCGATCCCTCCCGCCAAACCGTGAAGCGATCCACCAGTTGCGGCCGGTATCGGCGGCATGCGGCCTTGGCGGGTTCGGCCGCGAGCACGAGATCGACGTCGTCGCACCTTGCCGGATCGTAGCCGGGGCGCACCAGCAGCGCCGCTTGCTGATCGGGCTTGGTCACCAGCAGGCAATCGCGCGGCGTACAGTCGACCATGCCGTCAGCCGCCACGCCGTCGCGCGGAAACGTGGTGACGCGCGCATCGGCCCAGAACTGCTCCCAGCTCTCGCGGGTGAATTTCGAGGCTCCCTGCATGCTCTGCATGAAGATGCCGGACGGGGTGCGGAACCCGATCAGCCGGGCATCGTCGGACACCAGGATGTCGGGCGGCCGGACGAGGAAGGGCGAGACCAGCCCGGCCACGATCAGAGCCAGGCCGGCAAGCCGGATGCGGGTGCGCCACAGCCCGAGCCACGCCATGCCGACCGCCAGCACGCAGAGGCCCCAAGCCGGGGCGTGCGGCACCTCCAACGTCGCGGCCGGCAGCGCGGCGGTGGCGCGCGCGATCCACAGGATGGCCTCCGCCCCGAAACCCATCGGCACCAGGGCCAGCTTCTCGAGCCCGAGCGGCATCAGCATGAGCCCGATCAGGCCGGCCGGCATCACCCACATCGCGGTGAGCGGGACGGCGACCATGTTGGAGAGCACGAAATAGAGCTGAAGCCGGCCGAAATGGTAGGCGCCGAACGGGGCCGAGGCGGTGCCCGCCAAGGCGCTGGTCAGCGCCAGCGCGGTCACGTGCAGCAGAAAGCGCCGGTGCCACGAACCGCTGCCGCGCAGGGTCCGCAGGTGCGGCCGCAGCGCCTCGTAGCCGGCGATGAGGGCAAGGACGGCGGAAAAGCTCATCTGGAAGCTGACGCCGACGACCTCCTGCGGTGCCACCAGCATCAGCACGACGGCCGCAAGCGCCAAGCCGCGCAGCGACACGGCGCGCCGGCCGGCCACGACGGCCAGCGTGAACAGGCACGCCATCGCGAAGCTGCGCACGATCGGCACGTGCATCCCGGTGATCACCATGTAGGCGCCGCCGGCGGCCAGCGCGGCCAGGGCGGCGATCTGGCGACATGGCCAGCGCAGCGCCGCCCGCTCCCACAGCGCCAGTCCGTGCCGGGTGAACGTCATCACGCAACCCATGACGATGCCGACATGCAGGCCCGCCACCGCGAGCAGGTGGGCCAGTCCGAAATCGCGGAACGCCGCCCGGTCGCTCTGGGGAATGCCGGATGTGAGCCCGGTGAGCAGGGTGGCCGAGACCGCGCCGGCGGCCCCCGGGACCGCCGCGATCACGCGGGCTTCGATCGCGTCCCGCAGACCCTGAATCCAGCGCCCCAACCCGTGCGGCGGCGATTCCTCCACCCTCTCGGCATACCCCAGGGCAAATCCGGAACCGGCCGTGCCGGCAAAGAAAGAATCACGCTGGAGGTCCCAGCCGCCCGGGTAGGCCGGTGGCGCCGGGGCGCGGACCAGCGCCCGGACGCGCACCCGGTCGCCGGTCTGCATCGCCGCCTGATCGGTGTCGCGCAGGCGCACCCGCAGCCGCCGGGCGAGCGGCGGATCGTCGTCCAGCCGCGCCGCCTCGAACGTCACCCGCCGGCCCACCGGAAGCAACTCGACGCCGCGGATCGTGCCGGTGATGGTCACCGCCTTGCGGGGCAAGGTCTCGAGCG
The DNA here is from genome assembly GCA_963719345.1 of uncultured Alphaproteobacteria bacterium. Lineage (GTDB taxonomy): Bacteria > Pseudomonadota > Alphaproteobacteria > Acetobacterales > Acetobacteraceae > CAVRCA01. The sequence continues at coordinate 268,397 of CAVRCA010000001.1, read as the reverse complement.
GCAGGGCGCGGGCGGTCGCGAACTGCGCCGAAGCGAAGCCGATGGAGGTGGCCGCCAGCGGCATCAGCAGGACGCGCAGCCAGGGCCGCGCAAGCCACGACGCGGCCGCCGCCGGCAGCGCCACCGCGCCGCCCGCCCACCAGACCGGCTCGGCGCGCAGGCAGAAATAGAAAACGACGCCGGCGCCCATGAAGACCGGCAGCCACAGCGCGATGCGCCCCCGTTCGGCGGCGATCCAGCCGTGGAGAATATCCTGCCTGGCACCCCAGCCGAACCGGACCGCCGCAACGACCTGATCCATTGCGCAACCTCCGGTCGCAGGATAGGGCGGCCGCCTCCACAATCCCTTACCCGGCATGCTATGGACCGGCGATGCCCGTCCGCACCCGCTTTGCCCCCAGTCCGACCGGCCTGCTGCACGTCGGCAGTGCCCGAACGGCGTTGTTCAACTACCTGTTCAGCCGGCATCACGGCGGTGTTTTCCTACTGCGGATCGAGGACACCGACCGCGCCCGCAGCACCGAGGAGGCGACCCAGGTCATCCTGGACGGGCTGGCCTGGCTGGACCTGTCACCCGACCAGCCGCCGGTGTTCCAGTCGACCCGGGCCGAGCGTCACGCCGAGGTCGCCCGCATGCTGCTCGACCGCGGCCAAGCCTATCGCTGCTACACCACGGCCGAAGAACTGCGGGAGATGCGCGAGCGGGCCGCCGCCGAGGGACGGCCGCCCCGCTACGACGGACGTTGGCGCGACCGCGACCCCGCCGATGCGCCGCCCGGCGTGCCCCCGGCCATCCGGCTGAAGGCGCCGCGCGAGGGCGAGACCGTGGTGGACGATCTCGTGCAGGGCACGGTGCGCGTCGCCAACGCCGAACTCGACGACATGATCATCCTGCGCAGCGACGGCACGCCCACCTACTTGCATGCCGTGGTGGTCGACGACCATGACATGGGCATCACCCACGTCATCCGGGGCGACGACCACCTGACCAACACGTTCCGCCAGGTGCAGATCTATCGCGCGATGGGCTGGGAGACGCCGCAGTTCGCCCACCTGCCGCTGATCCACGGCGCCGACGGGGCGAAACTCTCGAAACGCCACGGGGCGGTGAGCGTGCTCGAGTTCGACGAGCAGGGTTTTTTGCCGGAAGCCCTGTGCAACTACCTCCTCCGGCTCGGCTGGGGTTTTGGCGACGTCGAGATCATCAGCCGGGACGAGGCGATCAAGCTATTCAACATATCCGACGTCGGCCGGGCGGCCAGCCGGATGGATTATGCCAAGCTGATCAACCTGAACGGGGTGTATCTCCGTCACGCCGACGACGAGCGGCTGACCGACGAGGTGATGCGGCGGCTGGCGCGACAGCCGGGGCTGTCGCTGGACGCCACCGTACGGGCCCGCATCCGGGCGCTGATGCCGGGGTTGAAGGAACGGGCGCGCACCCTGGTCGAGCTGGCGCAGGCCGCGCGTTTCCTGGCCCTGACCGAGCCGCCGGCGCCCGACGCCAAGGCCGCCGCACTGCTCACCGACGACGCCCGTCGCATGCTGCGCGATCTGGTGCCGGTGCTGCGGGATGTTGCGTTCACGCCTCCTACGCTCGACGCCGCCCTGCGTGGGTTCGCCGAACGGACCGGCCGCAAGCTCGGCGGCGTGGCGCAGCCGCTGCGCGCGGCGTTGACCGGCAGCACGACCAGCCCCGGCATCGACGCCACCCTCGCCGCCCTCGGCCCCGACGAGGTTTTCGCGCGCATCCAAGCGGTGGCTGCTTGACCCGATGAGTTTCGTCGCCGCGATCACTCCCGCGAGCCTGCCGCCCTATCTGCTCTGGCGCGCGCGCGGCCGCAGCACGGACACCACGCTGCGACTGCGCGAAGGACCGCGCCTGCGCTTCCGCCCGGTGACGCCGACCGCCAACGATTACGGCTTGGCGTACGAGGTATTCGTCCACCGCTGGTACGACTGCCCGCGCCCGATCGATCGCGGCGCGGTGCGGCTGGTTGTCGATCTCGGCGCCAATGTCGGCTTCACCCCGCTTTACTGGACGGCGACCTATCCGCAGGCGGAGGTGATCGCCTACGAGCCGCACCCGGCGCATGTCGTCCAGTGCCGCGCCAATCTCGCACTCAATCGTGGCGGCACGCGGGTGCGGCTGCACGCCGCCGCGGCGGGCCGCCAACCCGGCTCGCTGCGACTGTCGGACGCCGGCACCTCCTCGGCCGAGGTGGAACCCGCCGCCGAGGGGATCGACGTGCCGGTCGAGGACTGCCTCGCCGACCTCGCCGACCGCCGGATCGACATTTTGAAGATCGACATCGAAGGCGGCGAATATCCGATTATGGAGGATGCGCGATTCGCCCGACTGGAGGTGCGCCGCATCGTCATGGAGTGGCACGACCGCGGCGACGGCCACGACGGCCGCTGGTGCACCCGCCGCCTGCGCGCAATCGGCTACGACATCCAGCCGATTTTTGACGAGGGCACGCATGGGATGCTTTGGGCCTTTCGTACCTAGGATGGACGCCGCCGACCGGCCCCGGATGCCTGAGGGATTTCACCTTGACGATCCTTTGCTGACGCTGCTTGAGCGGACGTCCGCTGAGGCGCGATCGGGGGCCTCACTGACGACGAGATCACCGCGGAACTGGCTCTAACGCGGAGCGCCGAGCCTGAGCATCTATGTCCTGGATTCCGCCGCGCTCAGCCCGAACGGCTTGCCTCGGCGCGCTCATCTCCGCACAAACCAGGGGTGCCATCCCGCTATCGGAACCAGTTTTCAACGAAGTCGCTGACGTAGTCGTCATTGTGTCCGGCGAGGCGGACTTGCTGGTGATAGATCCCTGGCGGAGCATCCGACTGCTGTCCGCCGCCGCTCTCCTCGGGAGAACGGGGCAGGATAAGACACGCGACATAGACGGGGGGGTGTCCGGCACGCAGGTCGAACGATCCCGGCTGAAATCCCTCCACCATTGACCTGCCACTTCGGTTCCTGCAACCAGAGCCTGTGTCGTACCGCCACAAGCACCTGCTTGCGATCGAGGGCCTGCATCCGCCCGAGATTGGCCAGTTGCTCGATCTGGCGGAGCACTATGTGCTGCTCACCCGCTCCGGAAAGACCCAGCGCGACCTGCTGCGCGGGCGGACGCTGATCAACCTCTTCTTCGAGGACAGCACCCGCACCCGCACCAGCTTCGAGCTGGCTGGCAAGCAACTCGGGGCCGACGTGCTCAACATGTCGGTCTCCACCTCGTCGGTGAACAAGGGCGAAACCCTGCTCGACACGGCCGCCACCCTGAACGCGATGCACTGCGATCTGCTGGTGGTCCGCCACGCCGAGTCGGGCGCGCCCAACCTGCTGGCCCAGAAGGTCGATGCGGCGGTGATAAACGCCGGCGACGGCACCCACGAGCACCCGACGCAGGCGCTGCTCGACGCCCTGACCATCCGGCGCCGCAAGGGCCGGCTCGAAGGCCTGACCGTCGCCATCTGCGGCGACGTGTCGCACTCGCGCGTCGCCCGGTCCAACATCCACCTGCTTACCACCATGGGCAGCCGGGTACGGGTGATCGGGCCGCCCACGCTGATCCCGGCCGAGGCGGAGGCGCTCGGGGTCGAGGTGTTCCACGACATGGCGACCGGGCTGGCGGGGGCCGACATCGTGATGATGCTGCGGCTGCAGCGCGAGCGGATGGTGCGCAGCCTCGTCCCCAGCGCCCGCGAGTATTTCCGCTTCTTCGGCCTCGACGCGGAAAAACTCGCCCATGCGCGGCCGGACGCGCTGGTGATGCACCCCGGGCCGATGAACCGGGGCGTCGAGATCGACAGCGCGGTGGCCGACGACCCGGCGCGCAGCGTCATCCGCGAACAGGTCGAGATGGGCGTCGCGGTGCGCATGGCGGTGCTGGACACGCTGGCCCGGCCCGGCCGCAACCTGTGACGAGCCGACCCGCCAAGCCCCAGCTTGTGGACCCGGGGCATGCGTGACCTGCTGTTCCGCGGCCTTCGCTTGATCGACGCCGAGGCCGACCTGGGCGGCGACCTGCTGGTGCGCGACGGGCTTATCGCCGATCTCGGGCCTTCGCTCGGCACCCCGGATGGCGCGATCGTGGTCGAGGCGGACGGGGCCGTGCTGTGCCCGGGCCTGGTCGACATGCGGGCGGCGCTCGGCGAACCCGGCTTCGAGTATCGCGAGACGATCGCCTCCGCCGCCGCCGCCGCCGCCTCGGGCGGCATCACCGCGCTCGCCGCCCTGCCCGACACCCAGCCCGCGATCGATGACCCCGCTCTGGTTCGACTGTTGCGCGCGCGGGGGGAAGAAACCGGCCGGGTGACCATTCTTCCGTATGCTGCAATCACCCGGGGCTGCAAGGGTGAGGAGATGGCGGAGCTTGGCCTGTTGCGGGAGGCCGGAGCGGTGGCGTTCACCGACGGCGCCCACGCGCTCGGCTCGGCCCGCCTCATGCGGCTCGCCCTCTCCTATGCGGCGGGGTTCGGCGCCCGCATCGTCCAGCACCCGGAGGAGGCGTCGCTCGGTGCCGGCGGTGCCGCGACCGAGGGCGCGCTCGCGACCCGGCTCGGCCTGCCCGCCATCCCGGCGGCGGCCGAGGCGATCCAGGTGGCGCGCGACATCCGCCTCGCCCGCCTGACCGGCGGCTCGGTCCACTTCGCCCATGTCTCGACGGCCGAGGCGTTGAAACTGATCCGGCAGGCCAAGCAGGACGGGGATGCGGTGACCTGCGACACCGCGCCGCCCTATTTCGACCTCAACGAAACGGCGATCGGCGATTTCCGCACCTACGCGAAACTTTCCCCGCCGTTGCGTAAGGAGGCCGACCGGCTGGCCGTGGTCGCCGCGCTGGCGGATGGAACGATCGACGCCATCGCCTCCGACCACCAGCCGCGCGACGCGGACGACAAGCGCCTGCCGTTCGCGCTGGCCGCACCCGGCGGGGCCGGACTGGCGACCCTGCTCGGCGTCACGCTGGCGCAGGTGCATGGCGGCGCGCTCGGGCTGCGCCAAGCGATCGCGCTGCTCACCGCCCGACCGGCCGCGCTGCTCGGCTACCCGGGCGGGCGGCTGTGCCGGGGCGCGCCGGCCGACCTCTGCCTGTTCCACCCCGAACGCATCTGGCAGGTCGAGGCCGGGTGCTCCCCGGCAAGGCGCAGAACACACCATTCGACGGGCGGGCACTGGAGGGGAAAGTGATCGGCACCTGGAAGGCCGGACGGCGGGTGTTCGGATGACCCCGGCCCCGATCTTCCTCCTGCTTGGCTACGTTCTCGGGTCGATCCCGTTCGGGCTGCTGCTGACCCGCATGGGGGGGGCCGGCGACATCCGCACCATCGGCTCGGGCAGCATCGGCGCGACCAACGTGCTGCGGACCGGTCGGCGCGGGCTGGCCGCCGCCACCGTGCTGCTCGACGGCGGCAAGGGAGTGGTGGCCGTCCTGGTCGCCGCCGCGCTGGGCGGCCCGTCGGCTGCGCTCTGGGCCGGCCTGGGGGCCGTGCTCGGCCATCTTTTCCCCATCTGGCTTCGGTTCCGGGGGGGCAAGGGGGTGGCGACCGGCCTCGGGGTTTTGCTGGCCGTCGCCTGGCCGGTCGGCGCGACCGCTTGCGCGGCTTGGCTGCTCGGGGCGGCGGCGGTCCGCATCTCGTCCGCCGCCGGCCTCTTCGCCTTTGCCGTCGCACCGGTCGCGGCCTATGCGCTGGGCGAGGGATCGGTCGCCCTGCTGGCGGTCGCGATCGCCCTCCTGGTGTTCGCCCGCCACGCCGCCAACATCCGTCGCCTGCTCAGCGGGACCGAGCCGCGCATCGGAGCCAAGCATTGACCCCGGCGGAGACGGTCGGCCGGCTGCGCCTCGCGCGCGCCGAGGGGGTGGGACCGATCACCTACCGTCGGCTGATCCGCCGGTTCGGGGCGGCCGGTCCGGCGCTCGATGCATTGGCGGACCTTGCCCGCGCCGGCGGACGGACCAAGCCGCCCGCCGTACCCACCGTGTCCAGGGCCGAGCACGAGATCGCCGCCCTGGAGCGGATGGGTGCCCGGCTGATGGTGCTGGACGAGCCGGGCTACCCGCCGCTGCTCGCCTTGCTGGAGGATGCGCCGCCGGTGTTCGCGGCGGCCGGTGACGTGGCGGCGCTCTGCGGCCGGGCGGTCGCGATCGTCGGCGGCCGCAACGCCTCCTCGAACGGCCAGCGCGTCGCTGGCACCTCGCCCAGCAACTGGCCAAGGCCGGCTTCATCGTCGTGTCCGGCATGGCGCGCGGCGTGGACGCCGCCGCCCACCGCGGCGCCTTGCGCGTCGGCAAGACCGTTGCGGCGGTGGCTGGCGGCCTCGATCACCCCTACCCGCCCGAGCACGCCGACCTGCAGGCGGAGATCGCCGCCAAGGGGACGGTAGTCGCCGAAGCCCCGCTCGGCACCGCCCCCCAGGCCCGCCACTTCCCCCGCCGCAACCGCATCATCGCCGGACTGGCGCTCGGCGTTGTCGTGGCCGAGGCGGCGCCGCGCTCCGGCAGCCTCATCACGGCGCGGATGGCCCAGGAGGCCGGGCGGGAGTTGTTCGCGGTCCCCGGCTCGCCGCTCGACCCGCGCTGTCGGGGGTCCAATGACCTGATCCGTCAGGGCGCCCACCTGACCGAGACGGCGGCGGACGTGCTGGACAACCTGCCCGACCATCCGTTGCGGGAGGGGATCAGCCGTGCGCCGCTGTTTGCCCGCGGCTCCGCCCCGGGGGTCGCCGAGACGCCGGTGGACCTTCTCCCCGGACGGCGACGCGCCGGCGATGGACATTCGGAGCGCGCGTCTCCAACTGGTCGAATTGCTCGGGCCTTCCCCCACTTTGGTTGACGATCTCATCCGTGACTGCCAGTTCTCTCCCGCCGCCGTGATGGCGGCGCTGCTGGAACTGGAACTCGCCGGGCGCGTCGAGACATTTCCCGGAAATCGCGTCGCACTCATTTCAGGCGCCGCGCCGTAGGCCCGCAAGGATATCATGACCGACGTCGTCGTCGTCGAATCACCCGCCAAAGCCAAGACAATCAACAAATACCTCGGCAGCAAGTACACCGTGCTGGCCAGTTTTGGGCATGTGCGGGACCTGCCCCCGAAAGACGGCTCGGTCCGCCCCGAGCAGGATTTCGCGATGGACTGGGAGGCCGACGAGCGGGGCAACCGGCAGGTCGCCGCCATCGCCAAGGCGCTGAAGGGCGCCCGCATCCTCTATCTCGCGACCGACCCCGACCGCGAGGGCGAGGCGATCTCCTGGCACGTCCGCGCCATGCTCGAAGAAAAGCGGGCGCTGAAGGGCGTGCGGGTCGAGCGGATCACCTTCAACGAGATCACCCGCAGCGCCATCCAGGCCGCGATCACCCATCCGCGCGACCTCGACCAGCCGCTGATCGAGGCCTACCTCGCCCGCCGCGCGCTCGACTACCTCGTCGGCTTCACCCTCTCCCCCGTGCTCTGGCGCAAGCTGCCGGGCAGCCGCAGCGCCGGTCGCGTCCAGTCGGTCGCCCTGCGGCTGATCTGCGAGCGCGAAGCCGAGATCGAGGCGTTCCGGCCGCGCGAGTACTGGACCGTCGAGGCGCTGTTCACCACCCCCGCCGGGGCGCCGTTCACCGCCCGCCTGACCCATCTCGACGGCAAGCGGCTCGATCAGTTCGACCTCAACACCGAGGCGTTGGCGATGCGCGCCCGCGCGGCCGTCGAGGCCGGTCGGTTCACCGTCGGCTCGGTCGAGCGGCGGCGGGTCAAGCGCCACCCGCCGGCGCCGTTCACCACCTCCACCTTGCAGCAGGAAAGTTCGCGCAAACTCGGCTTCGGCGCCCAGGCGACCATGCGGCTGGCCCAGCAGCTCTACGAAGGGGTGGAAATCGCCGGCGATACGGTCGGCCTCATCACCTATATGCGCACCGACGGCGTGCAGATGGCCGGCGAGGCCATTTCCGCCATTCGCGAGCACGTGCATGGCGCCTACGGCCGCGACTACCTGCCGGTGGCGCCGCGCGAGTATTCGAGCCGGGCGAAGAACGCCCAGGAGGCGCACGAGGCGATCCGTCCGACCGACGTGACCCGTACGCCGGACAGCGTCGCCCACGCGCTCAACCCCGAACAACGCCGCCTCTACGAGCTGGTCTGGAAGCGCGCCGTCGCCTCGCAGATGCAGTCGGCCGAGCTCGACCAGGTCAGCGTCGAGGTCACGGACGGGCGCGGCCTCAAGCTGCGGGCGACCGGCTCGATCGTCGCCTTCGATGGCTTTCTCAAACTCTACCGCGAGGACCAGGACGACGAGGCGCCGGGGGCCGAGGCCGACGACGGGCGCATGCTGCCGCCGATGGCCGAGCGCGACCCGCTCAGGCGGGGCGACGTCGCCGCCAACCAGCACTTCACCCAGCCGCCGCCGCGCTACTCGGAGGCGAGCCTGGTCAAGAAGATGGAAGAACTCGGCATCGGCCGCCCTTCCACCTACGCCTCGATCTTGTCCGTGCTGCAGGATCGCAACTACGTCCGGCTCGACAAGAAGCGGTTCGTCCCAGAGGACCGCGGCCGCTTGGTCACGGCGTTCCTGACCAGCTTCTTCGAGCGCTACGTCGATACCGGCTTCACCGCTGGGCTCGAGGAAAAACTCGACGACATTTCCGACGGGCGGGCCGACTGGCGCGAGGTCATGCAGGCCTTCTGGGAAGAATTCTCCCGGGCAATCGACCAGACCAAGGACCTCAAGATCAGCGACGTGATCAACGCGCTCGATCAGGATTTGGGGCCACACTTCTTCCCGTCACGCGCGGACGGCACCGACCCCCGCGTCTGCCCGGCCTGCCACGCCGGACGGCTTGGCCTCAAGCTTGGGCGCTACGGCAGCTTCATCGGCTGCTCGAACTATCCGGAGTGCCAGTACCCCGCCGCCTGGCGATCGAGGGCGGCGAGGACAGCGGCGAGACGCTGAAGGAAGGCATGCGCTCGCTCGGCCCGCACCCCGAGACGGGCGAGGAGATCACCGTCCGCCGCGGCCCGTACGGGCTCTATGTGCAGCAGGGCGAACCGGGTGACGACAAGAAGCAGAAGCCGCGCCGTACCTCGCTGCCGCGCGGGCTGGATGGCCAGTCGATCACGCTCGATCAGGCGGCTGCCCTGCTCGCCTTGCCGCGCGTCATCGGCATCCATCCGGAGACGCGCGAGCCGATCGAAGCCGGCATCGGCCGGTTCGGGCCGTATGTGCGCATGGGCGCGGTGTTCGGCTCCTTGGACCGCGACGACGACGTGCTCTCGGTCGGGATCAACCGTGCCGTGGATGTGCTGGCCAAGAAGCTCGCCAGCGTCCGCACCCTCGGCCCGCATCCGAAGGACAAGGAACTGGTGACGGTGCGCAAGGGCCGGTTTGGCCCCTACGTGCAGCACGCGAAAACCGTCGCCAACCTGCCGCGCGGCGTGGCGATGGAAGACATCGCGCTGGACGACGCCGTGACGCTGCTGGCGGAAAGAGGCAAGCCGCTCAAGGCGCGCGGCGCGGCCAAACGCAAGGCAGGCGCCAAAGGTGCTGCGAGCAAGTCGGAACCGGAGCAGGCATCGCCCGCCCCGGCCTCGAAAGCGCCGGGCAAGCCGGCAAGAAAGGCGGCCGCCAAGAAGACGGCGAACAAGAAAAAGGCCGGACGAGCGAAGGCGAAATCAAAGTCCGCGGTGCGCAAGCGCGTCGCCGCGGAATGACCTTTCAGGGCGTCAGTTGATCCGCACCGGCATCGACTTGATGCCGTGCAGCAGGTTCGAGTGCTGATACACGGGCTTTTCCATCACCTCGATCCGCAGGTCCCGCTTGAGGATCTCCTCCCACAGGATGCGGAGCTGTAGCTCGGCCAGGCGGTTGCCGAGACAGCGGTGGATACCGAAACCGAACGAGATGTGCTCGCGCGGGCGGCGGCGATCGACGATGAAATCGTTGGGCCGCTCGATCACCTCGTCGTCGCGGTTGCCCGAGATGTACCACATGGCGATCTTCTCGCCCTTGCGGATCGTCTTGCCGCGCAGCTCGAAATCGGCAATCGCGGTGCGGCGCATGTGCAGCACCGGCGTGTGCCAGCGGATGATCTCGGAGGTCATGCCGTCGACCAACGCCGGATCGTCCCGGACCTTCTGCAACTGGTCGGGAAACAGGCTCGTTGCCCAGACGCCGCCGCTCATGGAGTTGCGCGTCGTGTCGTTGCCGCCGTTGATCAGCAGGATCATCTGGCCGATGAACTCCAGCTTTGGCATGCTGTCGAACGACTCGCCGTGCGCCACCATCGACAACAGGTCCGGCTGCGGCGGTCGCTTCGCGCGCTCGTCGTACAACGCCTTGAGCTCGTCATACATGTCGGAGAGAACGGCGAAGCGCTCCTGCTCGGAATGCACCGGAGCGTCCGGCGCGTCGACGTGGCAGGTGCCGACGTCCGACCAATAGATCAGCTTGTTCCGTTCCTCGAGCGGATAGTCGAACAAGGTCGCGAGCATCATCGACGTGAGATTGACCGAGACGCTCGGCACCCAGTCGAACACATCGCGGCGCGGCAATCCATCGAGCACCTTGCTGGTGCGGGCGCGGATTACCTCGGCCATCCTGGCGAGATTCATCGGGGTGAAGGCCGGGCTCACCACCTTGCGCTGCTCGTCGTGGCGGGGTGGGTCGCTACGGATGATGCTGGGCCGCTCCATCCCTTTCGGATGCTCGTCGAGCGTGACCCCGCCATTGGTTGCGGCCGAGGAGAACACGCTGTGGTTCACCTCGCACTGGATGATGTCCTTGTATTTGCTGACCGACCAGTAGGCGCCGTAGCGGCCATTCGGCGTGTAGTGCACCGGAGCTTCCCGGCGCAGCCGCTCGAAGAAGCCGTAATGCTTGTCCTCATGGTAAATCCGGGGATCGCTGACATCGATCGCGTCGAGCGGGATCGCATACGGGTCCGGCAGGCCGGCCGGCACGTCAACAGGTGCGTTCATGGCGTCTCTCCGACTTTTTCGTTGACCGGAGAAGCCCCCTATGGCCCCTCCGGACCCCCTCCCGCGCGCAGGAGGGGGTCTTGGGCACGGTTTAGCGGTGTCAGTCGCGGTAGTCGGGGTCCTTGCGGTCGAGGATGCGCTTGAGGGCGTCGAAATGCCACTCGCAGGCACGCCGGCCGCCGTAGCGCGGACCGCCACTCATCCCCTTTGTCGTCTTGTCGATGATCTCGTCCGGCAATTGGCGCAGCGGTCGGTTGGTCCACATGGCGTAAAGCTGCACCTGGGCCACGCGCTCGACGTAGTAGAGCCGGTCATACGCCTCGGCGACGCTGCGCCCGACCACGCCGACGCCATGGTTGGCCATCATCAGCACGGTCTTGTCGCCGATCACGCGCGCGAGCCGCGCGCCTTCGGCGGGATCGAAGGCCGGCCCGTCGTAGTGGTCGTCATAGGCGGTGTGGATCAGCGTGCCGAGCTCGGTCTGGCCGATCGGCAGCACCCGCTGGTCCTCGAGCCGGGTCAGCGCGCTGGCGAACGGCATGTGGGTGTGGAACACCGCCGCTGCCGTCTCGACGTCGCGATGTATCGGTGCGTGGATGCAGTAGCACGACCGCTCGATCTCGCCCTCGCCGGCGAGACCGCTGGCCGTCGTAGCCGACTTCCATGAAGCAGCTCGCATTCACCTCGGACCAGTGCAGGCCGAACGGGATCTGGTAGTAGCGTCCGGGCTTGCCCGGCACCCGCAGGGTGAAGTGGTTGAAGATGCCCTCGTTGAGCCCGTGCATCACCGCCAGACGGTGGGCGGCGGCAAGGTCGACCCGTGCCTCCCACTCCGCATCGCTCATCGTCGCCCGCCGCGCTTCGCCCGAGACGTAGTTCATGCCATCACTCCTGGTTGCTGTGGCCAGTGTCCGCCCTGCGGCAGACCCCCGTCAACGCACGGACGCCGATCGACTGCCCGAAAACCAGCTTCGGTCCAAGCGAACCGGAGCGCGAGGAGACGCCTGTGAGCGACCGTGAGTATCCCTCCCGCCCCATCGTCGGTATCGGCCTGGTGGTGCTCCGGCCCGGCGCGGTCCTCCTCGTCCGGCGCGGCAAGCCGCCCAATCTCGGAACCTGGAGCTTGCCGGGCGGCGCGCAGGAGTTGGGCGAGACGACCGAGCAGGCCGCACGACGCGAGCTTTTCGAGGAAACCGGGCTGGAGGTCGGCGAACTCACGTTGGCCGCCACGGTCGACATCATCCGGCACGATGGCGCCGGCCGTGTGCAGTACCACTACACGATCCTTGACTTCGCCGCCCGCTGGATCGGGGGCGAGCCGATCGGCGGCTCGGACGCAGCGGAGGCGGCCTGGGCGCCGCTCGACGGACTGGAGGCGTTCGGGTTGTGGAGCGAGGCGCACCGGGTCATCGCCATCGCCCGGAATCGCCTGGCGATCTGAGGTGCGCTCGTCGGCGGCTAGCCTCGCCGACGGGGACGAGACGCGCCGCGCCGGGGCGCGAAGGTATAGGCAAGTCCGGCGAAGACGATGCCGAGCGCCGCCGGCATCAGCCAAGCCGGGCGGAGCAGCGCCGGAACGGCAATCGCGGTCCAGGCCCAGGACGGCAGATGGGCGCGCAACCCGGCCTCTGCCCGGTCCAGCACCGCCGGATCCCAGGAAAGCAGCAACTGGCCGAGCGGCAGGTCGGGCGGGACCAGGGTCGCGAGGCCCACGGCTGCCACCAGGAATACGGCCGCCACCACGGCCAGGACACGTTGCGTGATCACATAAACAGCTTCTCGCTCGTCTTGCCTTCATACAACGAGGCGACGAACGGCGCATACCCGTTGTAGAGCTGTGTTGGAACCCGCTCCCCCGAGGTCAGCAGCCGCTCCGTCGCCTGGCTCCAGCGCGGATGCGGGACGGCGGGGTTCACATTCGCCCAAAAGCCATATTCCGAGGGCTGGATCGCTTCCCAGAACGTCGTCGGCCGCGTTTCCGTAAAACTCACCTTGACCAGCGCTTTCGCGGATTTGAAGCCGTATTTCCACGGCAACGTGAGACGGATCGGGCCGCCGTTCTGCGGCGGCATCGGCTTGCCGTACATTCCCGTGGAGATGAACCCGAGTTCGTTGGCCGCCTCCTCGATGGTCACCGCCTCGGTGTACGGGAAGGGATAGAAACTGCGCCGCACCCCGGGCATGTGCTTGGCATCGAGATCGGTCTGGAACACGACGAATTTGGCCGACCCCAGCGGCTCGGCGATGCGGACCAGTTCGGCAAGCGGAAAGCCGGTCCAGGGCACGGTCATCGCCCATGCCTCGACGCAGCGATGGCGGTAGACCCGCTCCTCCAGCGACACCTGCTTGAGCAGGTCCTCGAACCCGATGGTCCGTGGCTGTTTCACCAATCCGTCGAACTGGATGGTCCAGGGACGCTGCGGCAGCACCTGCGCGTCCTCCCACAGATCCTTCCCGTCGCTGAACTCGTAGTAGTTGTTGTAGGTGGTCGCGTCCTTCTCGGCCGTGATCGCCCGGCCAGGCTCGAACTTGGCGTTGCGCGGTGCCCCCGCCGGCGCGTCAGCGGCCCGTGTCACGGACGGGGCGACCATCGCCAGTGCCGCCGACCCGGCCAGCACGGTCCGACGGCCGAGTGCGAGGGCTTCGGGCGTGGCCGCACTCTCCGGCAGTTCCCAGCCCCGAGTTCGAATGATCCGCATGGCGACGGCACCTCCTGTTTGACCCGACCCGATCAGCACGTCCTTGCCCTACGGTCCTGCCTGGCCACCGGATGAGGCGTGGCAGTCGCCGCCGGCAGGTCAGGCCGGCTTTGCAGAATGGGCCGGTTCGGCCAAAAACAAGCCGCTGCGAGGAGATACGTCATTATCCGACCGAAAGTTACTGCAATCGCCACCGGCCTTGCGGCCGCCGTGCTCGCAGCCGTGCCGGTCCGGGCCGCAACCGACCCCGCGGCGCCCGCGCGGGACAAGCCGGTCGCGCCGCCCACCATGGACGGCGAGCCGATGGCCTTCATCGGCATCGGCAACGCCCAAAGCTGCGCCGACTTCCTGCGCGCGGTTGCCACCGAACGCGAGGCGCCGGCCCCCGGCCCCGTCGACCCCAACGTATTCCACACGACCCTGTTCGGCGCGCTGATGGCTTGGGCGGACGGCTACATCACGGCAAAGAACGAGGACGAGCTGCTGCACCGCGTCACCGGCAGCAACACCACTTTGGCCCAGCGCGCCCGCTGGCTCGAGCTGTTCTGTCAGGCCAATCCGGAGGCGACGTTCTTCGCCGCGGTCTATCGGCTGCGCGACCACCTTGTCGCGGAGGGGTTGTGACGCTGGATCACCCGCCGGGGATCACCCGCCGGGCACTCCCTGGGCTTCGACATACAGCGAGTAGACGGACTGGCTTGCCGTCATGAACAGCCGGTTCCGCTTGACGCCGCCAAAGCAGAGATTGGCGCAGCGTTCCGGCAGCAGGATGCGGCCGATCAGGGTCGCGTCCGGCGCGAACACCGCCACCCCGTCCTGGCCCTCGCCCCCAGAAAAGCCGCACCAGACGTTGCCCTCGGTGTCGCAACGGATGCCGTCGGCAAATCCCGGCGTGGCGTCGAAGAACAACCGCCCGTTCGCCACCTCGCGCCCGGAGGCGGACACGTCATAGACATGCGTGGTCTTTACCCCGCCCGGCGTGTCGACCACGTAGAGCCGGGTCTCGTCGGGCGAAAAGCAGAGCCCGTTCGGCCGCTCCATGTCGCCGACCGCGATGGTCAGCGCGCCGGTCTCCGGGTCGAGCCGGTACACCCGGAACGGCATCTCCTGGGGCGCCCTGTCGCCGAGATAGTTGCCGCGGATGCCGGCACCGTTGTCGCTGAACCAGATCGAGCCGTCGGATTTGACCACCACGTCGTTCGGGCCGGTTAGCCGGGTCCCCTGGAAATGGTCGGCCAGCACCGTCACCGTGCCGTCGTGCTCGGTGCGGGTCAGTTTCCGGGTGCCAAGCTCGCAGGTGATCAGCCGTCCCTGCCGATCGCGCGTGTTGCCGTCCGGATGGCCGGCGGGCTTGCGCAGCAGGCCGACGGCTCCGGTCTCCTCGTCCCAGCGCATCAGGCGGTCGTTGGGGATGTCGCTGAACAGCAACTGGCGCGTATCGCCGAACCACACCGGCCCCTCGGTGAAGCGGCAGCCGCCGGCGACGCGCTCGATCGCGGCGTGCCCGAGCATCAGCCGCTCGAAGCGCGGATCGAGCGCCACGAGATCGGGATCGGGGTAGCGGATCGGCGCCGGCGAGCGCCAACGCGCGGCGACATCCTCCGAGGACCGGCCCTGCATCGGGGTCAGCCTGAGCCGCCGGGCCGCCGCTTGAACCCCTGGACGAAAGCGCGCAACGGCGCCGTCACCGCCCAGGACGTGCTGGCGCGCATTGCCGCCAGCTCCCGCTCGGCGGTCTGACAACGCGCCTCCAGCCCGTGCAACCCCGGCCGGTCCGTCGGGCCACCGAACTGCCACGCCTGAACTCCGGGATATTCCCGCCACAACAGCCGGTCGGTGCCGCCGAGATCGGTGAACAGCCGATCGAGCGCACCGCGCGAGTACAGGCTAATATGCCCGTTATCGGGTCCGACATACCACCAATCGCGGCCGCTCCCACTCTGATACTCCGCGGTCTGGAAGGCGAACACGCCCCCGGGAACCAGGTGGTCGCGGATGAACCCGAGCGTCTCGCGGGGGGTCGGGATGTGCTCGATCACCTCGCAGGCCGTGATGATGTCGAACTTCCGATCGAGCTTCGGCAGGAAGTACTCCTTGGCGAACTTCGGCTGGATTATGTCGGTGCCCCAAGCCTGGAGTTGCAGGCTCTTGCGGCAGGTCTCGACGAAGGTGCCCATGCCGCAGCCGAAATCCAGCACCTCCAGCTCGTCCGGCCGCTTGCCGAGCAACCGATTTGCCAGCAGCACGAGCCGGATCGTCTCGCTGACGCGCCCGTACCAGTCGGGGTCCTGGTTCTCCCAGTATTCGTCGTCATAGACCCCGGTGTGGTCGGCATTGTCGATGTGGGTCGAGAAACAGAAGCCGCACCGAGTGCATTCGTAATAAGGACAATCGTCGGGCAGATCTGGAAACGGGTGTCCGGTCTTCTTGGACGACGGCACCCGAAAGATCTCCGGCGCTGGCGCCCCGCAGATCTTGCACTGCAGTGTCTTCGCTTGCCGAGCACTGTTCTCGGACTGCAGTATGGTGTCGGCCATCGTTTTCAGCTCCGCCCTGCCCGTCTCACGGGTCTACCCGAGCCGTGGCCGAGCCGCTGACCACCTCCTTGCCGTCCTGGTTGATGGTCGAGACGGTGAGATCGACCAGCTTCTGGCCACCCTCTTCACGGATGCCGGCGACGGTCGCCTTCGCATCCAGGGTGTCGCCCGGCCAGACCTGGTTGGTGAAGCGCACGCCGAACTTGGTCAGCCGGCCGTCGCCGACATAGTTCGTCAGCATCTTGCCGGTCAGCCCCATCGACAGCATGCCATGCGCGAAGACGCTCTTGTACCCGGCGGCTTCCCGCGTGTAGAGATCGTCGGTGTGCAGCGGGTTGTAGTCGCCCGACGCGCCCGCGTACTGGACGAGCTGGGTGCGCGAGAGGTTTTCCACGACACGCTCCGAATGCGTGTCGCCGACCTTGAGTTCGCTTGCCTTCAGTGCCATTCGCCTGCCCCCTTCAGCCCGCGTCCACTGGCCGCTCGGTCCGCACGCCGACGCTGCGTGCCGTGACCACGAGTTCGCCCTTCTGGTCACGGTATTCGGTTACGCGCTCGGTGAACATCAGCTTGCCGGCCCGCTTGCTTTCCTTCTCCCAGGTTTTCCCGGGCTTGGTCTCGACCGTCAGGACGTCGCCGGGCCGCAGCGGCCGGTGATACTCAAAATGCTGCTCGGCGTGCAGCCCGCCGCTCGATGACGGCTTGCCCTCGACGCCGCTCGCACCCTTCGCCGAGCCGAACCACTTCTCCCCCACCTTGGGGCGTAGATGGTAGTCGGGATCGAATTGCGCCACCGCTTGCGGGAAGGTCGGCGGGGCGACGATGCCGCCCGCCCCGGTGCTCCTGGCCTTCTCGGCGTCGTGGTAGACCGGGTTTTCGTCGCCGATCGAGCGCGCAAACATCATGATGTGCGTCGCCTCGACGGGGAATGTTATTTTGGCCAAGCGAGCCTCCTCCGAGTTTCTGGGCCGAGTTCTGGGCCGAGTTTGTGGGCCGACGGCGCAGAGGACAGGCTTTGACCTGGGTCAGTCAAGCCGCAACGCGGAATGGGCGCCGCCCGCTCGGCGGCGCCCCCGGCGTCAGTGCGCGCCGTCCGCGGTCGGGAGGGCGCAGGAGAAGTTGGCGGCGTCGTCCGTGCTGCCGTTGCCGCTGTACTTGGCGACCTGCGGATACGGGCACAGCGGTCGCGTGCGCAGCACGTTGCCCGCGCCGACGACGTCGTTGGTGTACTTCGTCGCGATGATCTTGTCGGGCGCGACGCCGTTCTCCACCCAATTGACGATCGCCTGCACGACATCATGCTGCGGGTCGAGGGTCAGCGCGTTCTGCGCGTAGTTCTGGCCGAAGGAGTTCGGGCCGGGGCCGCCGCTGCAATGGGCCATGCCGGGCGCCATGAACAGGCGGTAGAAATCGGCGATCTTCGGCAATTGCGCGCCGGAGCCACCGGTCAGATCCTGTCCCAGTTGAGCAAAAATCTGCCGCGCGTTCTCGGCGAGACTGGTCTGGCCGCCTGACGCGCTCTGCAGAAGCAACGTCGCCGCGACCCGCCGGTAGTACTCGACCGAGCCGCGTGGCGTAAGCGCGGTGTCGGCCCAACCGTGATAGTGGATGATCTTCTTGCCCGCCGCGCGAAGCCCGGCGAGGTTCGGATCGTATGCGCTCCCGACAGGATCAAGCTTTTGTTGAAACAACCTGAAATCGCTGTCGAAGTTGAACGTGCGGTAATCCCAGTTGGGATCGTCGAAAACGATATACCTGGCAGCCCCTTGACCGAAGGCGAGCTGGTAGGAGGTGCTGCCGGTGCCGTCCGGATTGGTGATCCAGAGCGGCCAGTCGAGCGGGTCGGCTTCTGCCCCGCGCTCGAACCCCGGATAGATCCGCTGCCCGGTGCGCGGATTGCGCGGGCCGGCGTAGATCTTTCGCACCGCCGTCACCTGATCGGCGGTGAGGCAGGTCGGCGCGTCATCCCCCGTGCATTGCAGCACGCCGGGATCGAAATGGCAGCGGCGCGGATCGTCGACCACGCCATCCGTGATGCCGTCGATCGCGTCGCACTGGCTGAGAACCGCGCTGGTCAGCAGTTGCAGCTTATCGTTTGGCAGCGCACTCGCCGGGGTCGCGTTGATCGCCTGTATGTTCCAGATGAAGCCGGAGAGCAGCCGGGACTGCGCGTAGGCCGGGGCGCCGACAACCCAGCCGTCGAAATCGTCGGGATAGCGCTGGAACTCCACCATGCCCTCGCGCCCGCCATCGGAGCAGCCGACGAAGTAGGTGTAGTTCGCGTCCTGCCCGTAGAACGCGGCGACGATCTGCTGCGAGACCACGGAGGTCAGGTGAACCGCGCGATTGCCGTAGTCGACCACCTTCTCCGGATGGCCCAGCGCCCAGGACGCGTCGAGGCTGTTCCCGGTGTGGCCGTCATCGGTGCCCGCCGTGGCAAACCCGCGGGTCAGCGCGTTCCCCATCGAACTGAACGGAATTGCTCCGGCAAAGCCGCCGTTGCCGATCTGGCCGTAGCGGCCGTTCCAGGCGGCCAGCGGCATCCACACCTCGAAGCCGATGTTCGAATCGCTGGTCGGATGGATGCTGCCCGCGACGCGGCAGAACCCCGGAAGGCTCGGAATCGCCGCCGTCGCGCCGGGCGGCGTGAAGCTGCCCGCCGGGACGGTCTCGGCGACGGACACCGTCGTGTCCGCGACCGTGAGCCCGGCCAGGTTCTCGCAGTTCGTTGCGGCACGGCCCTGCGTGGGCGCCAGGGCGACCAGCATGATCGCCGGCGCGACCAGAGCCGTCAGTCGACACGTCGAGACAGCCACGCCCTTTTGGTGTGGTTTCACTACCGTTCCCTCCCATTCCGGGCTTGGTGGCACTCGTGCGCCTAGCCGCCCGGCTTGCAGTCTTACGGCGATGTAATGGCTTCGCAAGCCTTCGATCATTCACGTTCGACCCTGCCCGTTCCCGATCCCGTCAGCTCCGCCGTATCACTATTATTGATAGTAGATTGTATAAAATCCCATTTTCCTATCGGAAGACCTGGTGTAGACCGGGAGTAATGCGGTGCGAGCCGTTCGGGAGACCATGATGGACGGAGACAATCGCCGGCCGGCCGGCCGGCTGGGCGACACCGCTAGGGCACTTGCCGCCGATTTCGCGACCCGGGCCGCCGAGCACGATCGGGACCGGTCGTTTCCGTTCGAGAACTTCGACGCCCTGCATCGCGCCGGACTGCTCGATCTCGTTGTCCCGGTCGAGCAGGGTGGCCGGGGTGGCGGCCTGCCGCAGATCGTGACCGTCGTCGGCACGATCGCCGGCGGTGACGCCGCGACCGCGCTGGTGCTGCTCATGCACTACCTGCAGCTTGCCGGGTTGCTGCGTTCGCCGCGCGTCGCAGCGCCCGTCCGCGAGCGGCTGCTGCAAGAGACGCTGGCGGGCGTGGCGATGATCAATGCGCTGCGCGTCGAGCCGGACCTCGGCACCCCGGCACGCGGCGGATTGCCCGCCACCACCGCCATACGCACTCCGGACGGTTGGCGGTTGAACGGCCGAAAAATCTACAGCACGGGCAGCCCCATCCTGCGCTACGGCATCGTGTGGGCGCGTACCGCCGAAGACTCGCCTCGCGTCGGCCAGTTCCTGGTGCCGATGGATCGCCCCGGCGTGCGGATCGAGGACACCTGGGACCACATGGGCATGCGGGCCTCGGGCAGCAACGACGTCGTGTTCGAGGACGTGCTGATCGCCACCGACCATGCCCTCGACCTCCGGACGCCGCTTGAGTGGGCCGCGCGCGACCTGATCGTGACGGTGTGGAACAACGTCGCGATCGGCGCCCTCTACGACGGCGTGGCCAGGGCGGCGCGGGATTGGCTGGTCGGCTATCTGCACCGACGCAAGCCCGCCAATCTCGGCGCCTCGCTCGCGACCTTGCCGCGATTTCACGAGGAGGTCGGCCGGATCGAGGCGCTGCTCGGGGTGAGCCGGATGCTGATCGAGGGGCTCGCCGCGCGCGCCGACCATGATCTCGAGTCGATCACTTCGACCGAGGCAAATCTGGTGAAGTACACCGCGACCAACAACGCCATCGAGGCGGTGGGCCGGGCGCTGGAACTCGTCGGCAATCCCGGCCTGAGCCGCGCCAACCCGCTCGAACGCCATTACCGCGACGTGCTGTGCAGCCGCATCCACACGCCGCAGAACGACATGATCCTGAGCGCCGCCGGCCGCGTCGCACTCGGGCTGTGAGATGAAACGGAGAGCGTCATGAGCATCGAATTCATCGGCTTCGTCAACACCCGCGAGTTCTCGGAAATCCATCCGCAGAAGGGCGAGGTGATGGACCTTGCCTACATCGAGACGGTGGCCAAGGCGCATGAATACGCCGGCTTCGACCGGGCGCTGGTCGCGTTCCACTCGACCAGTCCGGAGAGCCTGCTCATCGCGCAGCACGCGCTGTCGGTCACGCGCAGCTTGGGCATGATGATCGCGCACCGCCCGGGCTTCACCGCGCCGACCGTCGCCGCGCGCCAGTTCGCCACGATGGACCAGTTGAGCGGCGGCCGGGTCGCGGTCCATATCATCACCGGCGGCAGCGACGCCGAGCTGCGCCAGGACGGTGATTTCCTGACCAAGGACGAGCGCTACGCCCGTACGGACGAGTATCTGGAGATCATGCGGCGCGTGTGGACCGCTGCCGCGCCGTTTGATTTCACTGGCAAATATTATCAGGTGGAGCGCGCCTTTTCGGCGGTCAAGTCAGTGTACCAGCCGCACATCCCGGTCTATTTCGGCGGCACCTCCGATGCGGCGATCCCGGTCGCCGGCAAGCACGCCGACATCTACGCGCTGTGGGGGGAGACGCACGCCCAGGTGCGCGAACTCACCGCGCGGGTGCGCGCCGCGGCCGCGCGGCACGGGCGCGGAATGCGCTTCAGCCTGTCGCTCCGGCCGATCCTGGCCGAGACGGAGGAAAGGGCGTGGAAGCGCGCCGACGACATCCTCGACCGTGCCCGCGCGCTCGCCGCGCAGACCGGCTACAAACGGGACGGCGAGCCGCCGAACGACGGCTCGCGCCGCCTGCTGGCGGCGGCGTCGCAGGGTGCGAGGCTCGACAAGCGGCTGTGGACCGGCATGGCCGCGCTGACCGGCGCCAAGGGCAATTCGACGTCCCTCGTGGGCACGCCGGAGCAGGTCGCCGACGCGATGCTCGACTACTACGATCTCGGCGTCGGCACGTTCCTGATCCGCGGCTTCGATCCCCTCGAGGACGCGATCGACTACGGCAAGGTGCTGATCCCCCACGTGCGCGAGCTGGTGGCGGCCCGTCAGGCAGAACGGCCGGCCAAGGCGGGCTGATCCTCACCCCGGCCCTCTCCCCACGGAAGAGGGTTGGGTGAGGGTGATGGGGAGAGCATGCCATGAACAACGACCCGGCCCGTCAGCTTGCCGAACACGTCCACCGCACCGGTTTTGCCGACCTGCCGCCCTCCACCGTGGAGGCGACCCGGCGCGATATTGCCGACACGTTCGGCTGCCTGTTGGGCGGCACCGGCGCACCCGGCATCGCCACCTTGCGCAAGCTCGCCGAGTGCTGGGGCGGCGCGGCCGAGGCCAGCGTGCTGCTGCACGGGCCTCGGCTGCCCGCGCCGCAGGCGGCGCTGATCAACGCGGCGATGGCGCACGCGCTCGACTTCGACGACACGCTCGACCACGGCGGCTCGATCCATCCGGGAGCCTCGGTGCTGGCAGCCGGGCTCGCGGTCGCGGAGATGCAGGGCGGGGTGTCCGGCCGCGACCTGCTCCTCGCCGTCGCGCTCGGCCTCGACGTGTCCTGCCGCATCGCGATCGCCGCGACCGTCGATCGCGGCTGGCACCGCACGGCTGCCATCGGCGTGTTCGGCGCCGCGGCCGTCGCCGGCAAGCTGATCGGCCTCGGTGCCGACGAATTGGAACACGCGCTCGGCATCGCGCTCAGCTTCGCCTCGGGCAGCCGCCAGTGCATCCTCGACGGCGCGCTGACCAAGCGGCTGCAGGCCGGCCAGGCCGCACGCGACGGCATCGTCGCCGCCCTCCTGGCGGCGGACTTGTTCACCGGCACGCGCGAGACGCTGGCGGGGCGCTTCGGGTTTTTCGAGCTCTACCAGCCCGGCGGCTACGATCTCGCGCCGTTGACCGACAAGCTCGGCGTCGCATTCCGCGGCGACGGGCTGAGCTTCAAGCCTTATCCGTGCGGCCGACCGCTGCACGCGGCCCTCGACGCTGCCATCGCCCTGCGGGACGAACTCGGCGTCGCCGAGGCGGAGGACGTGGCGGAGATCAGCGTCGCACTCGGGCCGGCGACCTATCGCGACCAGTTCCAGTCGGGTCCGGCCAAGCAGCGGCCGACGCAGATCGTCGAGGCACAGTTCAGCCTGCCCTTTCTGACCGGCATCGCCCTGCTGCGCGGCGGTATTGCAATCGCCGATGTCGCGCGGGTCGATGACCCGGCGCCGCTCGCCCTCGCTGCCCGGATGCGAGGCGCCGAAGAGCCCGGCCGCTCCCGCGACTGGGCGCGGCTTACCGTGCGGACACGCGACGGCCGCAGCGCCAGCCGGGAGACGACCACCCCGCTCGGCGCGCCGGAGAACCCGCTCAGCGAAGCCCAGCGCGCGGCCAAGTTCCGCGACTGCGCCGCCAACGCGGCGCGCCCGCTCGATGTCGCCAACGTGGACCGCACACTCGATCGGTTGGCTGGCCTGGAGTCGCTGACCGACGCCGCCGAACTGGTCCGTGCCGTGAGCTAACGCGGCGGCGGCCAGCCCAGCCACTCGCACACGCCCCGCCCCATCACCCACTCCTTGTCGGTCTCCGACAGGAACGGCAGCTCCTCGGTGAACATCGTCATTGCCTGCCGGTACGTGCAGGGCAATCGCGTCAGGTCGGTACCCCAGAACATCCGCTGCGGTCCAAAGGCGTCGAACACCTGGCGGATGTAGTCGTGGATGTTGCGATACGGGTACGGCTCGGAGGAGTGACACGGCAGCGCCGAGGCTTTCACCGCCACGTTCGGGTGTTTTGCCAGCGTCAGCAGTTGCGGCAGATCGGCGAACGCCTCGGCGTCCTTGGCGCGGCGCAGTTCGAGATGGTCACATACCAGCCGCAGCCCCGGATGACGCCTCGCCAGCCGGTCGAGTTCGGCCACATGGCCGGGGCAGAAGATCATCACCGGCAGCCCGTGACGCTCGCATTCCCGGAACAGCCAGTCGGCGCTGTCATCGACAAGCCAGGTCATCTCCGGGCGGTAGACGAAGCGCAGGCCGAGCATGCCCGCCTGCCCGCGCCAGGCCGCGAGCAGGTCGCGGTTGGCCGGGTCGATGGTGAACCGTCCCATGACGGCGAACCGGTCCGGATGGTCTCGGGCCGCCTCGAGTGCCAGATCGTTGCGATCACCCTCCCAGGAAGGTGGGACGATCACTACCCGGTCGACCCCGGCCGCATCCATCTCGGCCAGCAGCGCCGGCGCGCTCATCGGCTCTCTCCTGTGCGCGGCGCCCCGGCCGAATGCGGGCCAGGGGCGCTCCGGCGTATCGGCGCCCCAGATGTGTACCTGCGCATCGACGATCAGCATCCCGGCTCTCCTCCGATCTCGCGCCGGTCATTGCATCACATCGCCGTCCGACCCACCATCGCGGCCGGGGCGCCCACGATCCGGAGGAGCAAAACAGTGGTCCAGAAGACCGTCGACTATCGGCAATACGCCGGCCTGCTTGTTGAACGCGAAGGCAAGGTGCTGACGATCACATTGAACTCGCCGGAAAATCTCAACGCGTTCAACGCCGGCATGCACAATTCCTTGTCGCGGATCTGGGACGACGTGAACGACGACCCCGACGTGCATGTCGTGGTGCTGACCGGCGCCGGCCGGGCGTTCTCCGCTGGCGGCAACGTCATCGCCATGCAGACCAAGATCGACGACACCGCGCTCTGGGACGCCGGCATGCCGGAAGCCAAGCGCATCGTGTTTCGGATGCTCGAATGCGACAAGCCGATCATCGCGCGGGTGAACGGTCATGCCGTCGGCCTCGGTGCCACGGTGGCGCTGCTGTGCGACATCATCATCGCCGCGGACCACGCCAAAATCGGCGACCCGCATGTGAGCGCAGGGCTCGTCGCGGGCGACGGCGGGGCGCTGATCTGGCCGCAGCTCGTCGGCTTCGCGCGGGCGAAGGAATACCTGCTGACGGGCGACCTGATGAGTGCGGCCGAAGCCGAACGGATCGGCCTGATCAATCACGTGGTGCCGGCAGCCGAGCTTGACGACAAGGTGTATGGCCTCGCCCGACGGCTGGCGGCCGGGGCGGTGAAATCGATCCGCTGGACCAAGCAGACCATCAACATCCCGCTTCGTCAGCTCGCCCACTCGATGATGGATCTGAGCCTCAGCCTCGAGACCCAGTCCAACCTAAGCACCGACCATCAGGAAGCGGTTTCGGCCTTTGGCGAGAAGCGCCGACCGGAGTTCACCGGCGGCTGACGGCGTGGGACGATCCGGGCGTTGCGTACGCCCGGATCGCTCCCAGCTCTCAGCCGTGAGGCGCGGTGGTTAGCCCGCCGGCCGAACCGGGGGAATGACCGCGCCTGTCGTGTCGGTGGGCGTGGCGGCCGTCGTGCCCAAGGTCGAGCCAGTGGTCGTATCGGTCAACGGGCCGGTGGTCGAGCCCAAGGTCGCGCCGGTCGCACCCGAGGCGGACCCGGCATAAGGCGCGGCGGTCTCGTCGAACCGGTTCCAGCCGCCCTGACGGGTACTCCGCCCCACGCGTCTGCACGTCCACCGGCCCGCGCTGCGCCATGATGCCTTCGGCGCGAGCGGCCATCGAGTCGTCGAGACGCACCGTCACCAGGGTGCCGCCACGACGCACGCCCTCGCCGTAGACGTTCGCGTCCTCCTCGCTGACGCCGGCGCCCGTGAGCGAGCCGACCAAGCCGCCCGCCGCGGCGCCGATGCCGGCCCCGGTCAGGGTGGCGATCAGCCAGCCCGCCGCGACCACCGGGCCGACGCCCGGGATCGCCAGCGCGCCGATACCGGCGAGCAGGCCGGCGCCGCCACCGAGCAGGGTGCCGACCGAGGCTCCGGCCCCGGCGCCGCTGCCCGCATGGGTCTCGGTGCCCGCCGCCACGGCATCCCGGTGTTTCGCATCGTTGGAAACGATGCTGATGTCGGAGTGAGGGATTCCCGCCGTCTCCAGGTCGCTCACTGTCTGCGCGGCGGTTTCGTAGCTGTCGTACATCCGCGCGATGGTTCGCTGTGCCATAAATCTTATCTCCTCAATTCGAGTGCCGGAGCCAAGGCCTATTGGCCGACGTTGCCCTTGTAGTCGAGCCAGACGCTGACGGTCTGGCCGTTCTTCTTCCCGTGGCCGCGCCAGACGCCAAAATCGTCCTTTTTCAGGTCCGTGACGTTGGTGAACCCTTCCTTCTCAATCCGGGAGCGCGCCTCGCCCATGGTGAAGCTGTTGGAGCCTTTGGCCGGCTGCGGCGCATTGGCGTTGGTGGTCGCGACCGCCTGATTGTTGTTCCCGGACGCCGCCCCGGGTCCGCTCAGCGCTGGTCGGTTGATGACCGGTCCCGTCCCCACCCCGGTCGTGCCGGTGCCGGGACTACCCATGGTCGCGCCACCAGTACCCGTCCCAGCGGCGCCAGGTGCCGTCCCGGTTGCCGTCGATCCGCTGCTGGTTTGGGCGCCGGCGACGCCGAACGACAGACCAGCCGCAACCAATCCGACCACAATGGCTCTCATGAGCCCTTCCTCCGTGCAGTTGTCCGAGGTGAACGCAGCCGACGGTGATTCGTTTGCTCCGCTGAACCCTGGCGTGAGTTGCCGATGGCAGCAGACCGATCCGCCGCCGCTGATGCGCCGGCTTGCGCCGCCTCTCCCTCCCGCTCGGGCAGGCCGCCGAAGCCCCGCAAGCTGGCCGGTAGCGTCGCCGGATCGGCGAAGGCGGCGAACATCGTGCTCGGCGGCGCGAACGCACGGGTACTGCTGGTCGGCCGCCGCAAACGCCGCATACGCGCTCCCCGCACCACCCGCCGGGCGTTCAGCGGCCGGCGGCGACCCCACCGGCATCGGACGGCCCCAGACCGCCATGACCTTGCTGGCGTACCCGGTCCCGAGTTCCCCGGTCTGAGAGTGGTACGCGGCGGCGGCGCGGTCCCAGGTGCCGAGCTCACGATGGAGCGCCGTCAGGAAGCGCGCGGCGTATTTGGCGTTGGTAGGCGGATTAAACGCCTCCTCGAGCGAGCGGAAGGCATCGGGATGATACATGAGGTTCACCTGCATGCACCCGACGTCGACGGAGCGGACGCCGCGTGCCTCTAGAGCTTGCACTGCGGCAATGGCGTCCGCCTTGACGGCGAAGACGCGGCCCTGGCCCTCGGCATTGATCGTCCACGGCCAGGGCCGGACCGAGCCCGTGCTCGGGTCCACCCGCCCGCTCTCCACCCGGCTGATCGCGCCCAACAGGCGCGCCGGCGTGCCCTGGGTCCGCTCCGCTGCGGCGACGGCTTCAAGACAGAGTTCGGCGCCCGAAAGATCCCGGGCAGCGGGCGCCGCGAGGACGACCGAGGAAGGCAGCAGGCAGGACAGCAGCACCAGCACGCGCATACGGGTGTATTGCCGCGGGAAGCTTACGACTTCAACAACCGAGGATTTCGGCAGGCACATCGCCGCGGTGTTCGGGCAAGATGCCGTCAGGTCGCGGCGAACCGCTCGCGCCAGGCCGGCTGGGCGGACGGATGGGGAAGCGACGTCGCGGTGTGGACGCCCCGGGCGATTGCCCGGGCCACCACAAGGGCGGCGGTGTGTCCGATGGCGGTCAGGTCCACCAACGGGTCGGCGAGCGGGCGTGCTCCGGTCGCCGCCGCGAACAGCGTGTCGCCATCGAGCGGGGCGTGCGCCGGCACCAGCGCACGGGCCAGTCCGTCATGCGCCATCACCGCCAGCCGGTGCGCCTGCGCCTTGTCGAGCGCGGCGTCGGTAACGACCACGCCGATCGTCGTGCCGGTGGCGCGACCACCCTTGACTCGCCCGGCCAGGTGCTCCGGGCCGATGCGCGCCGGCCAGCCGAGGCCGCCGAATTCTCCCGCATGTTCGAACGGCGCGGCCCAGAAATGCGGCCCCTCGCCCACCAGCGGCGAACCCAGGGCGTTGACCGCGACCAGGGCGCCAACCCGATGCCCGGAGACGCTCACCGCGCTCGCCGACCCGAGGCCTCCCTTCACGGTCGCGGTCGTCGCCCCGGTCCCGGCACCGACGGAGCCGAGTTCGAACCCGCCCGGGCGGGCCGCCCGGGCCGCCGCGTAGCCGAGTTCCGCATAGGGAGAAACCCGGCCCCAGTTCTTGTCGCCCCCGTTCAGCAAGTCGAACAGGATGGCTTGCGGCACGATCGGCACCAGCGCGTCGCCGACCGACAATCCCCGTCCCGCCTCGCGCAGCGCCGCCTGCACCCCACCCGCCGCATCCAGCCCGAACGCCGAGCCGCCCGACAGTCACGATGGCGTCGACCTGCTGCACCGTCATTGCCGGGTCCAGCAATCCGATGTCACGGCCGCCCGGAGCACCGCCGAGGACCACGACGGAGGCGGATGACGGCCGATCGAACAGGATTGCCGTCACGCCCGAGCCGAGCGCCAGATCGGTCGCATGGCCGACGGTCACTCCAGCTATGTCCATCAAACGGTTGTCCGGCGTCACTGATAGAGCAGGTGCAGTCCCAACGCGACCAGCACGACCACCACGATCGCGAACGCCCAGGAGCGAGCGCCCCACCCGGACTGACGTGTCGAAAGCTTCCAGCCGCGCGAGCGCTCGCCAGGATCTACTGACGTACTACCAAATTCTTGCCGAACGTTCATGGCACCGCTTCTCACAGTCGCCCTGGCTTCAGCATGGGCTTCCATCGGTCCCCGGCGCAACACTTGGCGCTGCAATCGGCCCGCCCGCACGATGCGGGATTTACCGGCTCCTCACCGGCACGCGGTGCCATGCGGTGTTCAGATAGCCCTTGAAATTCCAGGTCTCGGCCGGTCGCGCCGGCTGGGTCTGCCCGGCAGCATCCCAGGCCCGCACGCTCAGTTCATGGTCGCCCGGCGGGAGGTCGAGGACGGCGTCCCAAAAGGTCCAGCTCCAAGGTGCGCCCGCATCCTGTCGGAGGTCCGCCTGCCGCCAGGTCCGACCGGCATCGGCCGTCACGTCGACCCGCACGACCGCACGACCGCTCGCGACCGCCCAGCCGCGCAGGCGGGTCGGACCGGCCGGCAACACTACGTGCGGCGCCGGCTCGCAGATGGCGGAGTTCAGCGGCATCTCGTTGACCGTGATCCCCTTGGCCCAGTCTACCGTCTCCTTGGTGACGTCGGGTGGCAGCAGCTTGTAGTCGCGCGCCTGGATGTGATTGCTCGGACGGCGTGTCGCGCACTTCGATGGCGGCCAGCCATTTCGGGCTGCGCGCCCCGGCGAAGCCCGGCACCACCACCCGGATCGGAAACCCGTGCTCAGGCGCCAGCGCCTCGCCGTTCGCCTGCCAGGCCAGCAGAACTTCGGGACCGAGTGCCTTGCTCATTGGGATGGACGCACCATAGCGGAACCGCTCGCCTTCCACCTCGCACTCGTCGCATGCGGCGAACGCGACATGCATTGCCGGGCTGGTTTCGGTCCCTGCCGCATGCAGCACATCGGCCAGGCTGACCCCGGTCCACGCCACGTTGCCGATCGCCCCTGCACTCCAAGGATCGCCGGAGACCGGACGCACCTGCGCCAGATCGCCTCGTCGATTGCCGGCGCATTGCAGGACCGCGGTGACGGTCCGCTCCGGGAAACGGCGGCGAAGATCGGCGACCGAGAGTTCAAGCCGGCTGGCAACCCTGCCTCCCACCGACACGCGGTGCGACGCCGCGTCGAGCGCCGGGATGGCTCCATGGCTGCGAACGTAAAGGCCGCGTTGCGGGGTCACGAACGACGCACGCAACCGGTCGAGCGGCGGTTCGGCGTTGAACGGGTGTGCGGAGTGGACGATCAGGTCGGGTTTGTTGCGGTCGAGGTCGGCGTCGGGCATCCGGGGTCTCCTCCCGTCCGTCGTGAACGCCCAAACCGGCCTCCCGTTGTGGCTGCCGGTCCGGCACTCAGCCGAACGCGCCCACCTCGTGCGTCACCGCCGTGGCGATCTCCCGCACCAGCATGAACATGCGGCGCATCGGATCGAAAATCTCGGTGTGCTCGCGCGCATAGGCGCCCGTTTCGCGGGGGCCGGGAGGCTCGGCGTAGTCGCCTTCGGCCGCCGGGTCGGGCGAGGCCGGAAATATCTCCGCCAGTTGGGAAAGAGCCGGCTCGATGTCGAGCCGCAGGATGGCGGCGTCCAGCATCGATCGGGTGACGTTGTGGCGGGGGGAAAAATCCGGGATTTCCGTCGCCAGCAGCCAGATCCGCTGGACGAGCGCCAGCCGAACCGCGTGCAGCAGCACCTCGCGTGGCTGCATGTGCGGCGCGTCCGGCCAGGCGACCCTGAGTGCCAGATGATCGGACTGGATGCGCCGGAACATCGCGTGGACCGACGCCGACACGTCGAGCCGCTCGAGGGCGCGCGCGACGGCGACCAGCGCCTCGCGCCGGCCGGGGCGCCGGGTGTGCGCGGCGCGGTCCAGCCACGATCCGGGGTCGAGCGTGCCGGCCACCGCGCGCAGCACGTCGAGATCGGAGTGGGCGAGGCCGTGCTGGGCGAGGTCGAGCGCGCGGCGGAACCGCCGGCTGCTCGCCTTCATGTCGCGGAACGTCTCGGGATGCCGGGCCGCCGCGGCCCCGAGCCCCTGCAAAGTATTGGCGCACCAGCCGAGCTGCTGGAGGATCGCGTTGTTGGGGATCGCCCGCAGCTCGCGCGGGTGGCGGATGCGGCCGGCAGCCGTGACCCCCTCCGACTGCCGTGCCGAGGGGCGCGAGCCGGTGCTGTCGAGCAGCGCCGGGCCAAAGGCGCCGAGCAGCGCGGCGTAGCCCGCATCCTCGACCAGGTGCTCCATGCCCTGCTTGATGGTGGCGAAGAAGTCGGCGACGAAATCGGGATCGGCGTAAATCGGATCCTCGATCGGCCCGGCGGCGGGGTGAAAGGTGTGCTCGGCGATCCGCGCGACCGTCGCAAGCGCCAGCTCCGGGGTGCCGAACAACAGGTAGCCGTCGCCGCCCTGGAACGCGCTTTCCTCCCGCACCGTCAGCCCCGCCCGATTGAGCGCCTGCCGGCTGGCCGTGGGAGAAAGATATTTCAGCCGGTCGTTCAACGAACCGGGGTGGCCGCCGCGCCCGATGCCCTCGCCGTGGGTGTCGAACAGGATCACCTCGACCCCGGTGACGCCGAAGCGGGCGAGCGTGTCGGCGATCTTCAGGCGCAGCCGCTCGATCAGGTAGCTGGCCGCGAGCTGGCCGACGTAGCGGCCGGAGTCCGAGTAGCCGAACTGCAGTGCAAGTTGGCCGGTCTTTTGCAGGTAATCCCGGTAATGCGGGCTGCGCAGCGCCTCCTCCAGCACCGTTGCCCCGGACTCCAGCGCACTGGCGGTCTCGAACAGCGGGCTGATCTCGATGTGGCGTTCGACGCCGAGCCGCCGGGCCAGCCACAGCGCGGCGAGCAACGTGTAGCCGCTCTCCGTCTCGGCGATCAGGAAACGCACCGGCTTCGAGCCGTCGATGTGCTTGGCGATCTGCGCGACCGTCATCATGAGGCGTGCGGCCGATGCCTGCTCCACCCGCAGCGCCCCGAAATCGACCGGCACCGGCTCGACCTTGTCGAGCGCCGTATTGATCGACGCGAGCAGCGCCCGGCGATGCGCCGGGTCCTCCGGCGGGTCGGAAATACCGAGGCGCTGACGCATGACGTTGTGCACTTGTGCCGCGTTGAGTCGGACATGCGTGTGCGCGAGCGACAGGCCGTGCGAGACCAGTCCGGCCCGGGCGACGCAGAGGGCGAGCCGCGCCTCGTCGTCCGGCGCCGTGGCGATCGCCTGCCCAAGCAGGGCGAGCAGCGGTTCCGGCGAGACCAGCGCCGCCTCCCGTTTGCGGACCAGCGCCTGGGCGAAGCGCGCGACCGGCTCCGGCGCCGGTTCGGAAGGACAGGCGGCGATCTGCTCCTGCACCGCCTCGATCGCGATCTGGGTGCGCTCGGTCAGTGCCTCGCCGCCCGGCACTGCGGCGAATTGGCCGCGCAGCCGTTGCAGTTGCAACTGCTTCATCTCGAGGCGCAGCCGCAGGGTGTCCCACCAGCCGATGTCGGTGCGCCCGTCGGTGTCATAGCCGACCCAGCTCGACAGGATCACCGGGCGCGGCACCAGCTCGCTCCAGCGGTCCGGCCAGGCGGCCCGCGCCACGTCCAGCAGCACGGCGTTCAGCCGGTCGATCGCGTCGCGCCCGTTGCGGATCGCGACCAGCGCCTGATCGAACTCGGCCTGCAGCGTGATCGGCGGCGGCCGATGGGAGGCGAAGTGCGGTACGTCGTGCCCGGTCGCGGCCTCGGCGAGCGCCCGGTTGATGTCGGGCGGCAGCGCGAAGGTGGGATGGGCGGTGAACACGGCGGCGAAGCGGGTCCGCTCGACTTGTGCCCGGTATTCCGCCCAGCGCACCGGGCTGTCCGCCGGGTCCGGCCGGTGCAGGTGGCGCGCCAGCTCGACAAGAACGGCATCGTTGGCCCGCATGTCGGCACCCCCGACATAGGCCGCAATGCGGCGTGCCCGGTCCGCAAACGCCTGGTCGCGCAGCAGCCGCACCAAGGCGCCGAGCTGCTGCTCGCTGACTTCCTCGGCGTCCAGGCGGCGGGTGATGGCGAGCGCTACCGAGAGCACGGGATCGCCGAACGGGTCCTCATCCCGCCGTCCGGTCTCCCGCTCGGTGACCGCCAGCAGGTCACGCGCCAGCTCGGCGACGGAGGAGAGGGCGAGATCGGATGCGGGCGTGTCGGGCATGCGCCGAACTCTGCCCTGGTATGCTGCAATGCGGCAAGTGCCTCCCGGTATGACCGTTCCCGGTCTGGGCTCCGGCCATTCGCGCTCCTATGAGTGCGCGATGAGCGACCGAACCTCCGATCCCGATCTCGAGCGCCGCCGGGCGCTGGCGTCCCATCGTGCCTTCGCCACCGGGCTGCTGGTCCTGATGGCCGTCCTGACCCTCGCCAGCTACGCCCTTCCCGAAGGCTGGGGCGCCGATCTGCTGCAGGCGTCGGCCAAGGCCGGGTTCGTCGGCGGCATCGCCGACTGGTTCGCCGTGACCGCGCTGTTCCGCCACCCCCTCGGGCTGCCGATCCCGCACACCGCCATCCTGCCCAACCAGAAGGCGCGGCTCGGTGCCGCGCTCGGCCGGTTCGTCGCCAACCACGTGTTTACCGAACAGGAGGTCTCCCGCGTCATCGGGCAGCTCGATCTTGCCGGGATCTTTCGCCGCTTCCTGTCCGACCCATCCGCGACCCGGCCCGCCGCCGAAGCCCTCGCCGGCATGCTGCCCCGCATGATGGCGACGGTGGAGGACGGCCGCGCACGCCGCCTGATCTCCCGCCTCGCCCCGCGCATCCTCGGCGGCGCCGGGGCGGGCGCCGTGGTGGCGCGCGCGCTGCGCGGGCTGGTGGAGGGCGGGCGGCATCAGGAAGTGTTCGGCTTCATCCTCGACCAGTTCCGGACTCTGTTGGCCAGCAAGGAAGGCGCGCTGCGCACCGCGATCGAGGACCGCGTGCGCGAGCAGGGCGGCCGGCTGGTCGGCTGGGCGGTGGGAGCCTCGGTGGCGCGTCGCGTGCTGAGCATGGTGAACGCCGAGCTCGACAAGATGAGCCCGGACGGGTCGGAGCTGCGTGAGGCGTTCGACGAGTGGGTTCGCCACGAGATCGACCGCATGGAGACCGACCCGCATCGGGCGGCGGAGGTCGGGGCCGCGATCCGCGGCGTGGTGGCGCACGAGACGGTGCAAGCGTGGCTGTGGGACGTCTGGACACGGCTCCGGCTCGCGCTCGAACGTGATGCGACCAAGCCCCACGGTCACACGGTCGCCCTGATCGAGGGCGCGCTGGGCAATCTCGGCACCATGCTGGACGCCGATCCGGCGGCCCGCCGGCGGGTGCAGCACGGGGCGGAGGGGATCGTGGCCCGCATCCTGCCCGCCGGGCAGCTCCATCTCTCCGAGTTCATCGCCCGCACGGTGGCCAACTGGGATACCGCCACGATCACCGACAAGCTGGAACTGCACGTCGGCAAAGACCTGCAATATGTGCGGGTCAACGGCACGCTGGTCGGCTTCCTGGTCGGTGGCCTTGTCTATGCGCTGCTGCGCGCGACATTCGGTCACGCCAGCTTCTGAAGCGGAACCCACGCCGATGTCGCCAGAGATCCGCCTCTCCGTGCTCGACCAGTCCACCGTGGTCACCGGCCGCTCGCCCGACGCCTCGATCCGGGAGAGCCTGGGGCTGGCGGCTCATTGCGACGCGCTCGGCTACAGCCGGTACTGGCTTGCCGAGCAC
This sequence comes from uncultured Alphaproteobacteria bacterium, assembly GCA_963719345.1. Classification (GTDB taxonomy): domain Bacteria; phylum Pseudomonadota; class Alphaproteobacteria; order Acetobacterales; family Acetobacteraceae; genus CAVRCA01. Next base: position 234,689 of record CAVRCA010000001.1, on the reverse strand, counting down.
CACAACTCCGCCAGCATCGCCGGCACCGCGCCCGAGGTGCTGATCGGCGCGATCGCGGCAACCACGCCGCGCATCCGGGTCGGCAGCGCCGGGGTCATGCTGCCGCACTATTCGAGCCTCAAGGTCGCCGAGCAGTTCCGCGTCCTGGAAGCGATCGCTCCCGGCCGGATCGACCTCGGCCTGGGCCGGGCGCCCGGCTCGGACGGGCGGACCGCCTATGCGTTGAACCCGAACGCGGACACGGCGGCCGACCATTTTCCGGCCCAAATACGCGACCTGCTCGCCTGGGTCGCCGGCGAGAAGCTGGTGGAGGGCCATCCGTTCCGCGAAATCGTCGCCCATCCGCAGGGGCCGACGGTCCCGGAAGTCTGGATCCTGGGCAGCTCCGATTATGGCGCCCAGGTCGCAGGCTATTTCGGCCTGCCGTACTGCTTCGCGCACTTCATCACCGACGGGCGCGGCGCCGAGCAGGCGTTTTCGGTGTACCGCCAGAACTACCGGCCAAGCACCGCCCACCCGACCCCGCACGCCGCGGCCTGTGTCTGGGCGCTCGCGGCGGAGACCCGGGAAGAGGCCGAATGGCTGTTCCGCTCGCGCGAGATTGCCCGGCTCAATCGCGATCGCGGCATTTTCGCGCCGCTGCAATCGCCCGAGGAGGCCGCCGCGCAGCGGCTGAGCGACAGCGAGCAGATGCGGGTAGCCCGCCTGCGGGAGCGCGCGATCTACGGCACCGCGTCCGTGGTCGGTGCGCGCCTGCGGGCGCTCGCCGCCGAACAGGGCGTGTCGGAAATGGCCGTGCTGACCACGGTACACGATCCCGCGGCCCGACGCCGCTCGTACTCGCTGCTGGCAGCCGAGTTCGGGATGTAGCCTCGGGCTAGCGCCGATAGACCGAGCGGTGCCCCGCGGCGGCGCGGCGCACCCGCCACATCTGGATGCGGAACGCGACCCAGGCGACGGCCGCCGCGGCGATCGCGACCGGGATGAGGGACAGTGCGGCCCACAGCACCAGGCCCGCGGCGGCGATGGCGCCCGCCAATACCGCGACGATGACCGCGACCACCCCGATGCGGGCGGGCAGCGAGGGTCGCACGGGCCGGCGGAACCCGCCGTCGGCCGTCATGTCGAGCTGGAGAGGTCTGCGGTTTGACATAATCGGAGGACGTGGCCTGAGCCGAGCCATGTTCAACCCCCGCCGAGATTACAAGCGCGAAACGGCCGCTCCCTCATCCCGCCAGCGCCTCGCGTACTCCGGCCAGCGCTTCGAGGTGTCGCTCGTGGTCGCCCGCGAACCGCAGCACGATATGGCTTGCTCCCGCCCGCGCGTACTCGGCGATCCAGTCGGCCGCGCCCGAGGCCGAGCCCGCGTAGCACACCTGGCGGGCACGGATCACCGCGGCGGGCTGACCGTAATAGCCCTCCAGGAAGGCATCCATCCGGGCATCGGCGCGAGTCCGGTCGTCATCGACCGTCAGCGTCAGGTACATCGCCCCGGTCAGCGCGTCCGCGTCCCGGCCCCGTGCCCGCGCAATCCCGCGGATCTCCTCCATCTGGGTGGCGAACCGCGCCGGATCGGGCGCGGTCGGGAACCAGCCGTCGAAATGGCGGCCGACCCGCTCCAGACTTGCCGGCCGGTTGCCGCCGATCCAGATCGGCGGTCCGCCGGGGCGATGCGGCACCGGGGCCAGCACGCCCTGATGCATGGTCCAGCGCCCCTCCCAATCCACCTTCTGGCCGGTCCACAGCGCCCGGCACAGCCGCAATTCTTCGAGCATCCGCCCGACCCGCTTGTCGAACGGCACGCCGCAGGCCTCGAACTCGGCACGGATGTTCGGCACGTCGGTGGCGATCCCGACCCCCAGGATGAAACGTCCCTGGCTGATCTGGTCGAGCGTCGCGACCTGGTGGGCCAGCAGGACGGGATTGCGCAGCGCCGGCAACAGCACCGCGGTCCCGAGTTCCACGCGAGGCGCCTGCACCGCCACGGCGGCGAGCAGGGTCAGCGGATCGTGTCGCGGCCGTGCCAGCACCGAATCGCCGACCCAGACCGACGAGTAGCCCAGTGCCTCCGCGCGCCCGGCCAGGGCAAGCAGGGATACCGCATCATGCCGGCCCTCCATCACCTGCTCACGCGTCGGCAGCAGGTAGCCGATTTTTGGCGCCATAGACCATCTCCCCGTCGTATCGACCGCGCGGACCGTTTATCCCGTAGGCCAACACGGGAGGACGCAATGGACAAGCCGCTTGCGGGCAAGGTGGCCCTGGTGACGGGGGCGGGAAAGAACATCGGCCGCTCTATCGCGCTGCGGCTGGCCCTCGATGGCGCCGCGGTGATCGTCAACGGCCGCAGCGACCGTGCCGCCGTCGACGGCGTGGTGGGCGAGATCGAGGCGGTCGGCGGCACCGCCATCGGCCGGATCGCGGATGTCTCCGACCCTGCCGCGGTCGCCGCCATGGTCGAAGCCGCCGTGGCGGCACTCGGCGGCATCGACATCCTGGTCAGCAACGCCGGCCTGCGGCGGCAGACGCCATTCCTCGACATGACGGTCGAGGAATGGCGCGAGATCCTGTCGGTGGCGCTCGACGGCGCCTTTATCGTCGCCCGCGCCGTCGTGCCGCACATGGTCGCCCGCGGCGGCGGCGCCATCGTCGCGATGTCCGGCATCTCGACGCATGTCGGCACCCCGAACCGGTGCCACGTCTCGGCCTCGAAAGCCGGGCTGGAGGGCTTGGTCCGGGCTCTGGCGATCGAACTCGCCCCGCACGGCATCACCGCCAACTGCGTGGCACCGGGCGCCGTCGACACGGTGCGCGGCGCCTCCGCCGGGCGGCTGCCGGACACCTTGGGCAACAACGCCATCCCGCTCCGGCGCAAGGCCTCGATCGAGGAGATCGTCTCGGCGGTCCGGATGCTTGCCGAGCCCGGCGGCTATATCACCGGGCAGACCCTGCATGTGAACGGCGGCGCGTTCCTGGCCTGACCGACCGGTCACCCGTTCCAGCCGACCACACACAAACGTGTATTCGCCAATAAGTTGAATAACTATCGGAATTGAGAAGCCGTGTGTTACTAATGACGCATTGAGCCGGCCACGAGCACGGCCGGCTTAGCCCTTCACAGGCTTTTCTCGGGAAAACCTTTCATGACCAAGATTTGGAACGCCGCCAGCGGCGATTGGAATGTCGCGTCGAATTGGACCCCGAGCGGAGCGCCGGGTGCATCCGACGCGGTCGTCATCGACCCGCAGCCGACGGTGTACGGCTCCGGCGCCACCCTCGCCGCCACGAACGTCGTGGTCGGTAGCCTGACGCTGAAGCCCGGGTTCGACACGCTCGCCGTGAGCGGCACATTCCACGCGGCGACGATCGTCAACCAGGCCGGCGACAGCGTTCTTTTCTCGACCGCCGCGACGCTCAACGGGTTTACCTATGATCTCGGCGAGGCGATCGCGCCGTTCCTCGACGAGGGCGCCACACTTGGTTCCGCCGGAGCGCTCACGCTGGGGGCCAACCTGCACCTCGCGGTGGGCGCATTCCAGTTGCCGCTCGGCAGCGCCGCCAACGCTCAGGCCGGCAGCGCTTTCCTCTACAGTCGCACCGTGCTGACCAACAACGGCACGATCACGGCGAACCACGTCGCCGCTGCGGGCGCGCCGGCGACGCCGGTCAGGCTGGTCATCGACCAGAACTCGGCGGGAGCGAGCAATGCGAGCGCCACGTTCATCAACAACGGCACACTTGCCGGCAGCGGCTTGGTGGCCATCGATGTCGCGGCGCCGACGGTGCAGAACAACGGCCAGATCTCGCTCGCCGGACCCAGCACGCTCACCGAACAATCGTCCACTTTCAGGCAAGGCGCGGCGGGACAGGTCACCGTCGGCGCGGGTGCCGGGCTGACTTGGACCACCAACACGGACGTCAGCGGCGGCGGGTTGCATGTGCTCGGCGGCGGCACCATGCGGATCCAGGGGTTCTCCCGGCCGCACAGCGGCGCTGCGGTTGCGCTCGAAACCAGCGTGCATCTCGTCAACGACGGGACGATCGCCGTCGGCGACAACGCGACCTTGCGCGCCGGCAGCGTGACGGCCTCCGCCGGGCTGAGCGGCACCGTCACGCTCGGCAACGGCTCGATGCTGGAGCTGACGGGCGGAGCGAATGCCGAGACGCTGGAGTTCACCGGCAGCCGCGGCGTGCTGCAGATCGACGCCGGCGCACCGGCATCAGGCTACGTCGTTGGCGCGACGATCGCCGGGTTCGGCTCCGGCGGCACCACTTTTGCGGACGTTATCGACCTGAAGGCGGTGCAGGCCAACGGCGCGCACTGGTCCGAGGGGACGCTTGCGCTCACCGAGAACAATGTCGGGGTCGCCAAGCTGCACCTGGCGGGCAATTTCGCTTCCGCCTCGTTCCTGGTCTCGGCCGACGGCACCGGCGGCACGCAGGTGAGCCTCGCCAGCCTGGCGCCCTCCGCCATGCAGGCGGCGTTCGCCTCCACGTCGCCGGTGAGCGCGACCGGTTCAGGTTTTGCCGCCCCGCTGCAGCCGAGCGCGGCGGCCAGCGCGCTCTACAACCCGCACGTCGTCGCCGCCGTGCCCGTACTCACCAACCACCCCACAGGCTGACCGGCCCGGGCCGGTCAGACGGTCGCGATCGGCGTCGCCGGCGAGCCGACCGCGCCGGGCAGTCGCAGCGGCGGCGCGGTCAGCAGAAACCGCGAGCGCCGGTTGGCGCGCAGCCAGTCGGCGAGATCGGACAGGAACCACATCTCGCCGAGATAGACGCCGAGCTTGAACAGGCAGTGCGCGTGCAACGGCAGCATGGCGCAATAATCGTCCAGGCAGGGTTTGGCGGGCGTGCTCTCGACGCCGTAATTGTCCGAGATCAGGGCGACCAGCCCGCTGTCGGTGATCCACTGCTGCAGGCGATCGTCGCGGCCGTCGAGCGCCGGGGTCGTGCGGAACAGCTCGGCCGGATCGGGGTCTTGTTCATCGCCAGCAGTGCCCGGTCGAACCCGGTCCGCAGCAACACGAAGTCGCCCGGCTCGACGACCACCTCGTCCTGCTGCATCACCCCCATCAGGTCGTCGTAGCCGACGCCCCGGCCGGTGCCGCCGAAATGCGCCGCGAGGTCGATCATCACGGCGCGGCCCTGCACCCCGTGCGTCGCCATGTTCTCGACCCCGAGATGCTTGGCGCCGACATGCTCGCCGCGCGGCACCGGCGTCGGTGCCCTGCCAGGTCACGGGCCCGACGATGTCCCTCCCCGACCGGAAGCCGTTGTAGAAAACGTCCTCCGGCTTGCCGTCGCCATCGACGTCGAACATCTGGCCGACATGGGCGAGCGTGTCCCACTGCGTCGAATACTGCAGAGTAAGCAGCACCTTGTCGTCGCAGACCACGTCGAGCGCCGTCGGATCGACGCAGCGCATCGGGAACCCCATGACCGGCCGGCCGTCGCGCTGGGTCGGCATCAGCTCGGGCGGATGGCGGCGCGGGTTAAGGATCGCCTTGCCGGGCACGTCGAGCGGCAGGCTGAGGCAGAACGTCCTTCCGTCCCGAACTTCGGCGATGCCCTCCAGCACCTTTTCCCGGGTTACGAGATTGAGCCGGCCGAGTTCGTCGTCCGGCCCGAAATCGCCCCAGGTCGAGCCCTCCGGGCGCCGTGTCCAGCGTGCTGTCGCCATCTTATCCCCCCTGACACCCTTCCGCCGTCGTTCCTGGCTTGACTGACTGCTGTCCAGTTCGCCGCGCGATCAGCCGAGTACGCTGCGAGTTCAAACCGCATCGTCATGCCCGGATTTGTTCCGGGCATCCATCTCCGGTCCGCCGAGCGGGCAGAATGGATTGCCGGGACAAGCCCGGCAATGACTGTGTGGAGGTCGGCGGGTCACGTCAAATGCTGGAATTTTCCAGTGAAAGGTGCGAAGCCGCGACCCTCAAGCCGCCTGCACCTGCTCGACCGTCGGCGCCTCGCCCGCGACGGTCGTGCGGCGCATGTCGCGCACCTGGCTTTCGTCGAAGCGGGTGACGCGGTGCATGGTCTGGCGATTGTCCCACATGACCAGATCGTTCGCCCGCCACTTGTGCGAATAGACGAACCGGCGCTGCGTCGCGTGCTCGGCGAGGTCACGGATGAAGGCGCGCGCCTCCGGCACCGGCCAGCCGACGATCGTGCCGATATGCGACGACAGATACAGCGACTTTCGGCCACTGACCGGATGCGTGCGCACCAGGCGCTGGCGCACCGGGCGGAACGTCACCTTTTCCTCCTCGGAGTATTCGGTGAAGCCGAGCGCGCCGCGCGAGAACAGCAGCGAGTGCTCGGTGACGAGGTCTTCGATTTCCGCCTTGGTCGCGTCGTCCAACGCGTCGTACGCAGCGCGCATGTCGGCGAACTCGGTGTGGCCGCCCTGGGCGGAGACGATGCGGCCGGACAGCAGCGAGTATTTGGCGGGGATGGCGCGGAACGAGCTGTCGGAATGCCACAGCCGGTTGCCGAGGTTGAACAGCCGCTTGCGGTCGTCGCGCGCCAGCGGCCTCTGGTCCTTGTCGAGGTTGGAGACGTCCGCCAGTTCGACCGCCAAGCGACGCTCGCCGGGCTTGGTGATGTTGCTGCCGACCGCGCGCTCGATCTCACCGAAGTTGCGGCTGAACCCAACCTGCTGCTCATCCGTCAGTCGCTGGTCGTGGAACACCAGCACGGCGTAGCGGTCCATCCCCGCGTCGATCGCCGCCGCCTCCTCGCGGGACAGCGGCGAGGTGAGATCGACGCCCGACACCTCGCCCACGAACATCGGATGGATCTGACGAATGGTTAGGCTCATGCCACGCTCCCGGTCCGCTCCTTGCATAGGCAAGCATATCGCCGCCGGGGTAGCCTGTCATGAGCAAGGGAGGGAGGTCCGGCATGAACCAGGCAATGATCTGTGCGCCGCAACCCGAGGCGGCCGAGGCGGGCGCGGACATCCTGCGCGCGGGCGGCAATGCGGTGGATGCGGCGATCGCCTGCGCGCTGGTGCAGGGCGTGGTCGATCCCCTGATGTGCGGCCTGGCCGGTTTCGGCAGCATGGGCCTCTACCTGCCGGACCGCGGCCGGCACGAATACATCGATTTCCACGCCCCCGCCCCGCTCGCCGCCCGGCCCGACATGTGGGAACGGCGGATCGTCGGCGAGGCGCGCGACGGCTACGGCTTCGTGCTCGAAGACCGCGTCAACGATGTCGGCTACCAGTCGATCTGCGTGCCGGCGAGCCTGAAGGCCTACCACGCGGCCCATAGCGAGCATGGCGCCCTGCCCTGGGCCGAAATCGTGCAGCCCGCCATCGCGTGGGCGGAGGCCGGTTGGACCGTCCGCCCGCATGTGCGGTTCTTCTGGGCCGAACAGGATTTCCACGGCAGCGTGCCGGGTCCCGAGCGGCTGCGCTTCAGCTCCTCGTCGCGGGAACTCTACTGCCGCCCGGACGGTTCTCCCAAACGGGTCGGCGACGTGGTCCGCAACCCCGATCTTGCGGCGGTGCTGCGGCTGATCGCGGCCAACGGAGCTGACGTGTTCTACACCGGCGAGATCGCCGACCGCATCGCCGAGGACATGCGCGGCAACGGGGCGCTGCTGACCGGCGAGGATTTGCGCCGGTATCGGCCCCGCCACTTGCCGCCGCTATGGGGCCGCTATCGCGACTGGCGCATCGCGACCAACAACCCGCCAGGCGGCGGCATCATGCTCATCGAGATGCTCGGCGTCCTGGAGCATTTCGACCTTACCGCACTCGGCCACAACACTCCCGAATACGTGCGCGTCGTGGCGGAAGCAATGAAGCGCGCCACGATCGACAAGGACCGCCATGTCGGGGACCCCGACTTCGTGCCGGTTCCGGTTGAACATCTCACGAGCAAATCCTATTCAGGGGCGATGGCCTCGGAGATCCGGGCGGGGATCAAGGCCGATGTCCCGCGCCTCACCACCGGCCGACCGGGCAAGGATACGACGCAGATTTCAGTGGTTGATCGCGCCGGCGGCTGCGTGACGATGACGCACTCGCTCGGCATGCCCTCCGGCGTGATCACGCCAGGCCTCGGTTTCATGTACAACGGCTGCATGGGCGTGTTCGATCCGCGTCCGGGCCGGGCCGGTTCGATCGCGCCCGGAAAGGCGCGGTTCTCCTCGATCTGCCCAACCATCGTGTTTCAAGGTGACGCGCCGGTGCTCGTGATCGGCGCGCCGGGTGCGACGCAAATCGCGATGGGTGTGCTGCAGGCGATCCTGAACGTCCTCGATTTCGGCATGACGATGACCGAAGCCGTGAGCGCGCCGCGCTTTTCTGCCACCGGCAACGCGATCGATGTGTCGAACCGCATTCCGCGCGGCGTCACGGCCGAAATGGAACGGTGCGGTTACGAGATCGTTCGGAGCGCCTACAATTTCGGCTTCGCAGCAGTACACGGCATCCGGATCACGTCGGACGGACTGGACGGCGGCGCCGATCCCGGTCACGACGGGGTGGCGCTGCGAGTATGATCGGGCACCGCACGACGTAAATGCGCGTCAACGTGAACCCAACCTATTTTCTGCCATATTGGCAATGACTATATAGGCGAAGCGATCACGGCGGGAGGTCCAAGCGAACCGGTTTCGGCTGGCCATCACGCTCGTGATGGCGGCACTGATTGAGGACGGACAGAGAGATTATGCGTATTGCACAGGTATCGCCGTTGTTCGAGGCAGTGCCGCCGAAGTTGTACGGGAGGTACCGAACGCGTCATCTCCAACCTGACCGAGGCGTTGGTTGCACTGGGCCATGATGTCACGTTGTTCGCCTCTGGCGACTCAGTGACCAATGCGCGCCTTGAAGCCGTTTGTCCGCGCGCTCTTCGGCTCGATCCCTCGGTAAAAGATTGGATTGCGCTCACTATGCGGATGCTCGAACTCGTCTACCGGCGGGCCAGCGAGTTCGACATCATCCATTTCCATCTCGACTATTTTCCGTTCTCGCTGTTCACACGGCAACGCACACCGTTCGTCACGACTCTGCACGGCAGGCTCGATCTGCCGGAATTCGGGCCGATGTACGACCTGTTCCCCGACGTTCCACTCGTCTCGATCTCGGATGCGCAGCGACGTGCGTTGCCGCAGCTGAACTGGATAGGCACAGTGTTGCACGGATTGCCGGAGCACCTGCTGCGGCCACAGCCGGTCGCACCGAAGTATCTCGCCTTTCTCGGCCGCATCGCGCCTGAGAAGGGGCTTGATCGTGCCATCCGCATCGCCGGCGCAGCCGGCCTGCCGCTGAAAGTCGCGGCCAAGGTCGACCGGGCCGATCAGGAGTACTACGAGACCGAAATCCGGCCGCTGCTCAATCAGTGCCATGTCGAGTTCATCGGCGAGATCAACGACGCCCAGAAATCCGCGTTCCTGGGCGGAGCGCATGCCCTGCTGTTCCCGATCGACTGGCCCGAGCCGTTCGGCCTGGTGATGATCGAAGCGATGGCCTGCGGCACGCCGGTGATCGCCTTCAACCACGGATCGGTGCCCGAGGTGATCGACGACGGGGTTTCCGGCTTCGTCGTGCAGGACGAGGCTGCCGCGATCGCCGCCCTTGGCCGGCTCCACAGCCTTGACCGTGGCGGCGTACGCCGCCGGTTCGAGCAGCGCTTCACCGCCCGTCGCATGGCCGAGGATTACCTCGAGATCTACGAGTTGCTCGCCGGCAGCCCGAAGCTGCGCGCCGTCGGCGACTGAGGCCATCGCGCAACTGGCGCGGAACCGGATTGCAGCCGGCCTCTCCGGATGCGACGTGTTGCCTCGCACGGGAACAAGCGAGGGAGCGATACCTATGCCGGCCGACATCCATCTGTCCGAGCCCACCGGGGACGAGCAGTGCCTGCACGAGTTCGTCGAGGCGGCCCGGCGCAAGCTCAGCGACAATATCTGGGACTACCTGGTCGGCGGCACCGAGACCGAGACCACGCTGCGGCGCAATCGGCTGGCGCTGGACGCCATCGCGTTCCGCCCGCGCGTGCTGCGGGACGTCTCGCAGGTCAGCTGCCGCGGGCGATTCCTCGGCCGGCCGATGCGGCTGCCGGTCATGCTGGCGCCGGTCGGCTCGCTCGAGTCGTTCCACCCGGCGGGCGCCGCCGAGGCGGCGCGCGGGGCGGCCGAGTTCGGCGTGCCGATCATCGTCAGCTCCGTCACCCAGCCGAGCCTTGAGGAGAGCGCCACGGCGTGTGGTGACGGGGCACGCATCTTCCAGCTCTACGTCCGCGGCGACGACGCCTGGGTCGATGAGTATGTGCGCCGGGCGATCGGCAGCGGCTACGACGCCTTCTGCCTGACCGTCGACACCGCCGCCTACAGCCGCCGCGAGCGCGACATCACCAAGCGCTTCGTCAAACCCTGGCGGACCTCGGCCACCGGCATCGAGTATCAGGCCGGGCTGAACTGGGACCACGTCCGTCGCTTCAAGGACAAGCACGACATCCCCCTCATTCTGAAGGGCATCGCCACCGGCGAGGATGCCGCCCTGGCCTGCGAACTCGGCGTCGACTGCGTCTACGTCTCCAACCATGGCGGCCGCCAGCTCGACCACGGGCGGGGTGCCATGGAGGTGCTGCCGGAGGTGGTCGCGGCGGTGCGCGGCCGGGCCGCGGTGGTGATCGACGGCGGCTTCAGCCGGGGCAGCGACGTCATCAAGGCGGTGGCACTCGGCGCCGACGCGGTCGGCGTTGGCCGCCTCTACTGCTACGGCCTCGCCGCCGGCGGCGCGTCCGGCGTCGCCCGCCTGCTCGAACTGCTGGAGCACGAGACCGGCGTCGACCTCGCCCTGCTCGGCGCGACCAGCCTCGACGCGCTCAATCCGGCCTACCTGCATCTCGGCGCGCGGGTGACGGAGCCGCACGTCCACAGCTCCTTTCCGCTGCTCGGGATTTACCCGGACAAGCCCTCGCCGGGCGAGGACCGCCCAGCCGTTGACCGAAAATCGTGACCGAGCAGGAAGCCCGCGAGCAGGTTGCCGAGACCTACCGCACGCTCGGCCGGCTGGGGATGAACACCGGCAGCACCGGCAATGTCAGCCTGCGGTTCCCGCCCGGCATGCTGATCACGGCCTCGGGCGAAGCGGCGGCGGCGGCCGGCGCGGAGGGCGTCGTCGCCGCCACGCTCGGCGGGGCGACACAAGAGAACCGGCCGCCGTCCAGCGAATGGGCCATGCACGCCGGCATCTATCGCGCCCGGCCGGACACGGAATGCATCATCCACACTCACGCCGATGCCTGCACCGCCCTCGCATGTCTCGGTGAGGGCCTGCCCGCGTTTCACTACATGATCGCCGCGTTCGGTGGCGACGATGTCCGCTGCGCCCCATACGTCACGTTCGGCACGCCTGAGCTCGCCGCCGCCGCCGTCCAGGCGATCGAGGGACGCCAAGCCTGCCTGCTCGCCAATCACGGCATGATCGTGCAGGGCCGGAGTTCTGGTCACGCGCTGCTGCTGGCCCGCCAGCTCGAGACCCTGGCGCGCCAGTATCTGCTCGCCCGCTCGGCCGGCACGCCCCGGCTGCTGACGGCGGCCGAGATGGCCGCCGCGCATGTCCGCTTCCGCAGCTACGCCGCCGGACGCGGATAGGTCGGCCCTCGCCTACTCCCCCGCGAGCACCGCCTCCGGCGTCTGGTGCGCCAGCGCGAGGTCTTGGGCAACCGCCGAATGCGCGACCCGGCCGGCATGGACGTTGAGCCCCGCGCGCAGATGCGCATCGTCGCGCAACGCCTGCCGCCAGCCCTTGTTGGCCAGCGCCAGCACGAACGGCAGGGTGGCGTTGTTCAGGGCGAAGGTGGACGTCCGCGCCACCGCGCCGGGCATGTTGGTGACGCAGTAATGCACGACCCCCTCCTCGACGTAGATCGGATCGGAGTGCGTGGTCGGCCGGCTGGTCTCGAAGCACCCGCCCTGGTCGATCGCAATGTCAACCAGCACGGAGCCGGGGCGCATCCTCCGCACCATCGCCCGGGTGACGAGCTTGGGTGCCGCCGCGCCGGGCACCAGCACGGCGCCGATCACCAGGTCGGCGTTGATCACCGCTGACTCGATCGCCTCGGTCGTGGAAAACAGGGTCTGCGCCCGGGCGCCGAACTGCAGGTCCAGCTCCTTCAGGCGGGCCAGCGACTTGTCGATGACCACGACGGAGGCCTCGAAGCCGATCGCCACCCGCATCGCGTTGGTGCCGGACACGCCGCCGCCGAGCACCACCACGCGGGCCGCCGGCACGCCGGGCACGCCGCCCAGGAGGATGCCCGCCCCGCCCTGCTCGCGCTCGAGGCAATGCGCGCCGACCTGCACCGACATCCGGCCGGCGACCTCGCTCATCGGCGAGAGCAGCGGCAATCCCCCGCGCGCGTCGGTCACGGTCTCGTAGCCGATGCAGGTCGCCCCGCTCGCCATCAGCCCCTCGGTCTGGGCGCGGTCGGCGGCGAGGTGGAGGTAGGTGAACAGCACCTGGCCGGGGCGCAGCATGCCGATCTCGGCCGGCTGCGGCTCCTTGACCTTGACGATCATGTCGGCTGCTGCGAACACCGCCTCGGCGCCGTCCACCACGGTCGCGCCGGCGGCGGCGTAGGCCGCATCGGGCAGGCCGATCGCGCTCGCGGCGTCGTGCTCGACGACGACCCGATGGCCGTGCGCGACCAGCTCGCGGACGCAGGCCGGCACGAGGCCGACGCGATACTCGTGCGTCTTGACCTCCTTCGGCACACCGATCCTCATGCGGTCTCCTCGCGTGCGGCGAGGCGACAGCCTACGCGGGCAGCGGGAAGCGATCCAGATAACTCTGGTAGTCGGGCTCGACGTCGATCTGCAGGGTGGCGAGCACCCGCACGACCGCGTTGTAGAAGCCGATCGTGATGGCGAGGTCCACCACCTGCTCGTTGCCGAGTTGGCGCTGCAAGGCGCCGAACGTGGCCTCCGCCATCGCGCCCTGCTCGGTCATCTCGCGGGCGCCGCGCAGCACGAGCCGGGCCGTCTCGTCGAGGCTGGTCGGCTTGCCCGCGGTGTCGGCAATCAGCGCGCCGATATCCTCGTCGGTCACCCCGAAATCATGGCCGATCTTGACGTGGTGCGACCACTCGTAGGGCGAGCGGGCAAGCCAGCCCACTTGCAGGATGGCGAGTTCCCGCAGCCGCGGATCGAGCTTGCTCTTGTGGCGGATGAAGCCGCCCAGGGTCGAAAACGCCCGCGCCGCGTTGGGCGAGTTCACCAGGGCGCGGAACAGGTTGATGTTGCGGGCCAGCAGGTCCTGATCGGCCTCGGCCAGACCGGCTTTTTCGAGATACGGGACGCGCGCCATGTCAGGCCGCCTCGTACGCCGGCGTGCGCCGCGGTACGTCCATTCCTTGCCCGGGTAGATGGAGGATATCCCGACCCAGCTCGGCCACATTGTTCACGCCGACATAGGCCATCGTGCGATCCATCTCGGTGTGCAGCAGCCTGATCGCGTGCGCCGCGCCCGCTTCGCCTGCCGCCGCCGTGCCGTAGAGCGTGGCGCGGCCGGTCAGCACCGCGTCGGCGCCGAGCGCGAGCGCCTTGACGATGTCGCTGCCGCGCCGGACGCCGCTGTCGAGGATGACCGGGATGCGGCGCCGGATGGCATTGGCGACCTCGGGCAGGATGTCGATCGTCGGGCGCGCCCCGTCGAGGTTGCGGCCGCCGTGGTTGGAGACGATGACGGCGTCGGCGCCAAGCTCGGCACAGCGATCCGCGTCGTCGGCGCGCATCACCCCCTTGATCATCAAGGTTCCCGGCCAGATGTCGCGCAGCCGGGCGATGTCGTCGAAGCACAGCGAGTTGTTGCGCATCGCGGTCTTGTTGTTCGGGTCGCTGGTGATCGAGCGCTGGAACGCGGCCGGATAGTTCTCGTGCCGTGGCATCCCGCGATCGCGCCAATAGGCGCCCATGGTGCCGATCGTCCAGCCGGGATGCAGCGCCATGTCCCAGATCGAGCGAGCGCTGATCTGGTAGGGCAGCCCGAAGCCGTTGCGGTTGTTGTATTCCCGGTTGGGTCCCACGGCGGTGTCGACGGTGAGCAGCAGCGCTTCCCAGCCGGAGCGATGGGCGCGCCGGACCAGCTCGTAGGAGAGCTCGCGGTCGCGCCACATGTAGAGCTGCATCCAGAGCTGCCCGCCGGCTTCCTGGGCGATCTTCTCCATGGCGGTGATCGAGCCGGTCGCCATCGCGAAGGGAATGCCGGCCTTGGCCGCCGCCTTCGCGAGTTGCAACTCGCCCTCGAACCAGCACAGCCCGGCGGCCCCGGTCGGCGCCACCGCCATCGGCAGCGGCAGGCTCTTGCCGAACAGGGTCGTGCTGGTGCTGCGCCTGGACACGTCGACCAGCACATGCGGATTGAACTTGAGCGCCTGGAACGCCGCCCGATTGTCGCGCAACGCGATCTCGTCCTCGGTGCCGCGATCGACGAACTCGAAGATGCCTTTCGGCAACCGGCGCCGGGCCGCCTCTCGCAGGTCGGCGATGTTGTAGCACCGGGACAGGTTGGTCATCGGGGCAAGATCCTCTCAGGCAATGGTCACGCCGCTGTCGACCAGCATGATCGACCCTGTCGTGCGTTTCGACTCGTCCGATGCGAGATAGAGCGCCGCGTACGCCACGTCCTCGGGCTCGCCGAGCCCGAGCAGATGCGCATCGGCGATCTTCGCCACCGTCGCATTGCCCGCCATGAGCTTCACCGCGCGATCGGTGCGCGTGACCGACGGGGCGATCGCGTTCACGCGCACCTTCTGCGGCGCGTACCAGACGGCGAGCGAGCGGGTGATGGAGGCGATGCCGCCCTTGGCGGCGGTGTAGCAGTCGCGCCCCGGAAACCCCATCAGGGCGACATTGGACGCCATGTTGATCACCGAGCCGCCGCCCGACTTGATCAGTTCGGGGATGCCGAAGCGGCAGCCCAGGAAGGTGCCGAACAGATCGAGCTTGATCGCCCGCCAGAATTCCTCCAGAGGCGCGTCGACCGCCGTGGCATCCTGCGCCGTCGAGCCGCCGGCGTTGTTGTACACCACATGCAGTGCGCCAAACTTTTGCACGCATTGGCGGATGGCGGCCTGCAGGCTGTCGGGGTCGGTGACGTCGGTGCGGATCGCGATGGCATCGCCGCCGATTGCTTGGGCGGTCTCCTCCCCGGCGGCGGCGTTGATCTCGGCGACGCACACCCGGGCGCCCTCCTGGGCGAAGAGCAGCGCGGCGGCGCGGCCGATGCCGGTGCCCGCTCCCGTGATGAAGGCCACCTTGCCGGCCAGCCGCGCCATCCGCTCCCCCCGCCTGCCTACCGCTTCTTGTCTTGCGAAAGCATGAAGCCCGCTCGCCGGCTGTCAAGCCGACCGGATCGTCGGCGCCGTGTTCGGAACGATGGTCTCCCGATCCGGGCGCGCCTCTCGCAGCACGTCTTCCTTGATGTCCAGCACCTCGCCCATCCACAGGGCATGCAGCACGTGGTCGTCGCGCGGGTGCTCGGTGTTGGGGTGAACCAGCACGGCGAGGCCCTCGCGGTTAAGCATCAGCCAGGGCACCAGTTTGGGGAACAGCGCGACGTCGAAGGCGATCTGGAACATCGCCCGCACGTGCGGCCCGACCGGCTCGTCGCGCCAGCGGCCCATCTGCACGCTGAAGCGGTCCGAGATGTCCTCGCGGATGCGCGCCGCGACCGGACGCGTGGCCTCGTCGTAGTAGATGTGAGCGTGATAGCTCGTGATCGCGTCGATGTCCTGCATGCCGATCGCTCCTCTGGCCCGGTTAAGGCGGAAGCCACTGTAGGCCATGCCGGCACCCACGTCATCGCGATCGCCCCCCCCCGCGAGCCCCCCGGCCGGCAGCCAATCCGGTGGCTCAGCTCGCGAGATGGGGGGCAGTCTCAGGCGGAACGCGGCAAAACTCGCCACGGAGGCGAACTACGGAGAGGCTGCATCCGAACGTATCAGGCGAAACTGTTGTTTGGGGCCGACGTGCCAGGCGGACCCGGCGGGTCAGACCTGGGCTAGCCGCTCCAGGTCGGCCGGATCGTGCGAGCAGAACACGTCCACCTCGCGTCCGTGCTCGCGTACCGAGGTCGCGCAGCCGGGCCTGGTTGGCCAGCCGCTGCGTCCGGTTCACTTCCATCATGCGCTGATAGAACCGCGCGCCGGGCGGGCAACGGCGGCCGGACGGGTCGATCTCGCCGTGGTAGAAATAGGCGTCGCCGGCGAGCAGCTTCCAGCCGGTCTCGGCCTGCACCGCAACGCCACAATGTCCCTCGGTGTGGCCGGGCAGCGGCACCATCAGGATCTCCGGCGGCAGGCCCTCCAGGCCACGCACCGCCTCGAAGCCAAACCAGCGCTCGCCGGACACGGGGTATTCGCGCCAGGGTCCGCCATCCTGCCATTGCTGCGGCCGGAACCGGCGGCGCGCCCGCGGGCCACGCCGCTCGCGCGCCGCCCGGGCCTCGGGCGCGAACAGGTGGACGGTCGCCTGCGGGAAGTCGTCGAGGCCGCCGGCGTGGTCGAAGTCGAGATGGGTCAGGACGATGTCGCGGACGTCCTCCGGCCGCAGCCCGAGCCGGCGCAGCTGTGCGACCGCCGTCTCCTGCGGATCGAACCGGATGTTGTTGAGACCCCGGAAGAAGCCGGCGATGCGGCTCCGCGGATCGCGCACGTCCCGGGTGCCGAAGCCGGTATCGACCAGCACGAGGCCGCTTGCCGCCTCGATCACCAGGCAGTGACAGGTCAGGCGCGACGGGCCGAACCCCTTGGTCTGGCCGTCGAACAGGTGACCGCCATACGGGCACTCGGTGCCGCAGTTGATGTGATGGACGCGCATCTCGCGCCGACGCAGCGAAGCTCCCCGGGTTGCCGCGCCGCGCGATCACAAGGCAGGGGTCTCATCCTTCGGCCCGCATCTCGGCCGCGGCATACCACGCCGCTCAGGTGTTTAATCAGCGCCGACCTTGACCAGCAGCTTGCCGAAATTCTGCCCCGCCAGCAGGCCCGCGAGCGCGGCCGGAGCGTTCTCCAGCCCGTCATAGATGTCCTCGCGGTAGCGCAGGCTCTTGTCCATCACCCAGGGCTTGGCCAGTTCGCGCCACTCGGCGAACCGCTCGGGCTTGTCGCTGACAATCAGCCCCTGGATGCGGACCCGCTTGCCGACCACGAAGCCGAGATTGGGACCCGGCGGCAACCGGGCCTCGTTGTACTGCGACACCATGCCGCACATCACCACGCGGGAGAACGGGTTGAGCCGGTCGAACACGGCCGCCTGGACCGCCCCGCCGACGTTCTCGAAATAGACGTCGATCCCCGATGGGCAGGCGCTGGCGAGTTCTGTCTCCATGTCCGGCGAGCGGTGGTCGATGCAATCGTCGAACCCGAGCGTTTCCTGCACGTACAGGCACTTGTCCGGGCCGCCGGCGACGCCGACGACGCGCGCGCCGGCCCGCTTGGCGATCTGGCCGGCGACCGACCCGACCGCGCCCGAGGCGGCCGACACCACCACCGTCTCGCCGGCCTTAGGTTGGCCGATATCCTTCATGCCCGAATAGGCGGTGGTGCCGGGCATCCCGAGCACGCCGAGATAGGTCGACAGCGGCGGACCGGCTCGGTCGACCTTGGTCAGCTGCTGCGCGGGCGTCACCGAATGGGTCTGCCAGCCGCGCGAGCCCAGAACGACGTCGTTAGGCGCGACGCCGGGCGAATTGGAAGCGATCACCTCGCCCAAGCTCTCGCCGGTCATCACCTCGCCGATCTGGACCGGCGCCGCGTAGGAGGCGCGGTCACTCAGACGGCCGCGCATGTAGGGGTCGATCGACAGCCAGATCGTGCGCGTCACCACCTCGCCCGTCTGCGGCGCCGGGATCGGCTGCTCGACGATTTCGAAGTCCTCCGGGCGCGGGCTCCCGGAGGGGCGGCGCTTGAGGATCACCGAACGGCGGATGGTGTCAGGCATGTCTTTCGATCCTTCCCGGTCAGGCGGCGGCCGATTTCAGCACGACGCGGCCGGTGACCTTGCCGTCGCGCAACCGCATCAGGGCGTCGTTGGCTTGGCTCTGCGGCACGGTGGCGACCGGCAACGCCTGCAGCGATCCCTCCTGCGCCAGCTTCACCAGTTCGCGCAGCTCCTTGGGGTTGCCGACGTAGCTGCCCTGGACGGTCAGGGCGCGGATCGCCATCAGCGGCAGCGACAGCATCAGCTCGCCACCGAACAGGCCGACCTGGATCAGTTTTCCGCCCTTCGCCAGCGCGCCGAGTGCGAACGCCGCCGTCGGCGTGCCGTTGACGAGGTCGATCACCGCCGGCACCGGGCCGCCGGCCGCCTCGACGATCCGCGGCGTCACTCCCTCGCCGGTGCCGTCGACCGCCTTGCTCGCACCAGCCTTCAGGGCCGCTTCGCGCTTCTCGGCGCTGACATCGACCACGATGATGTTGCGGTGCTTGAGTGCCTTGAGAACCTGGATCGCGTTCAGGCCGAGGCCGCCGGCGCCGACCACCACGATCGGCGCATCGGGCGGCAGCGGCATCGCCTTCTTGATCGCCGCATAGACCGTGATGCCGGAGCAGGCGTAGGTGGCCGCCACCGCCGGATCGAGCGTGCCGGGGTCGATCAGGTGGCGCGGATGCGGCGCGATCACGTGCGTGCCGTAGCCGCCGTTCTGGTAGACGCCGAGGCTGCGCGCGGCGACCGTGCACATGTTGTCCTCCTCGGACAGGCATTTCTCGCACTGGCCGCAGCCGATCCAGGGATAGACGATGCGCAGGTCGCCAACCTTCACCCCGGTGGCGTCCGGCCCGAGCTTGGCGACGCGGCCGACGATCTCGTGGCCCATCGCCAGAGGCAGGGTGACGCCGCGATCGACCAGCGACATCGTCTTGCCGCCGCCGAGATCGTAAAAACCTTCCCAGATGTGCAGGTCGGAGTGGCAGACGCCGCAATGCGTCACTTCCACCAGCACCTCGGTGCCCTTCGGCTCCGGCGTCGGCATTTCGATTTCCTGCAGCGGCGCTCCGTTCTCGATGACGGCCCATGCGCGCATGGCGGTTTTCTCCCTGGCTGCGTATGGCCCGATATGGGCACCGGCGACCCGTGGGGGTCAAGCCGGGGGGTCAAGCGGGCGGCGGCGCGTCCGCAATCGCTGATCGCTTCCCCGCTCGCCCGTGATCCGTCAGACTGTCGGTGGTTGAGCAACCCTCGGGAGAAACATCCATGCCGCATATCGGGCGACGTACCGCACTGGCGGGGCTGGTCGCCGCGCCGCTCGCAAGGCCGGGGCTGCTGCGGGCGCAGAGCACGTCGAAGCCGGTGCGGATCGGGCTGCTGAGCGACATGAGCGGCCCCTATCGCGACGTCGGCGGCCCCGGCAACCGTGTCGCGACCGAGATGGCGGTGCAGGATTTCGGCGGCTCGGTGCTCGGCCGGCCGATCGAGATCCTGCAGGCCGACGACCAGGACAAACCCGACGTCGCGACGGCGCTGGCGCGGCAATGGGTGGACGACCAGGGCGTCGACGTGCTCGCCGACGGGGCCGCCAGCTCGTCGGGACTGGCGATCCAGCAGGTCGCGCGGGAAAAGAAACGGATCTACCTCGTCACCGGCCCGGCCAGCTCCGATTTCACCGGCAAGCAGTGCTCGCCTTACGGCATCCATTTCAGTTACGACACCTATGCCCTGGCGCACACTACCGGCAACGCGCTGACCAAGACCGGCGGCGACAGCTGGTTCTTCATCACCGCCGACTACGCGTTCGGCTATGCGCTGGAGCGCGACACGATGGCGGCGGTCAAGGCCGCGGGCGGCAAGGTTTTGGGTGCGGTGCGCGCGCCGCTCGCCACCTCGGACTTTTCGAGCTTCCTGATCCAGGCGCAGGCATCGGGCGCCAAGGTGATCGGCATGGCCAATGCCGGCACCGACCTGCAGAACTGCATCAAGCAGGGTGCGGAATTCGGCCTGACCCATGGCGGCGTGCGGATCGCCACCCTGCTGATGCAGATCACCGACGTGGTCGCGCTCGGCCAGAAGACGTGCGAAGGGCTGGTCTACACCAACTCCTTCTACTGGGACATGAGCGACAGCACGCGCGCTTGGTCGAAGCGCTACATGGCGCAGATGACCACGCCACCCGGGTTGCTGCACGCCGGCAGCTATTGCGCGGCGACGCACTGGCTGAAGGCGGTGAAGGCGGCCGGGACGACGGACGCCGACGCGGTGGTGGCGCAGATGAAGGCGCTGCCGGTGAACGACATGTACAACACGAATGTCAAAATCCGCGAGGACGGCCGGGTGATGCATGTCTGCTACTTGTGGCAGGTCAAGCCGGCCTCGGAGGCACGCTACTCTTACGATTTCTGCAAGCAACTTGCGACAATCGCGCCGGAGGATGCCTGGCGGCCGCTGAGCGAGGGCGGCTGCCCGCTGGTCAAGGCGTAGGTTGCCTATCGACCAGGGCAAGCAGAATTCGCACAAGTCCCACGACACCAAGGATAGCACCGCACCGTGCCTGAGACGGACATATGCGCCGTTGCGAGCCACGGGATCTCTGCTTAGCCTACGCACGGGAAGGCAGGAACGCCGCACCGAGCCGCCTCGGTAATGCGCGCAGAAAGCACGCCGCCCGTAGGAGGAAATGATGGCGCCATCGTCGCCCGCTTTGGGCGTCCCCGGGGCGGAGGCGGTCGGGATCGCCTCGTCAGGCACCAGCTTCGAGCTGGCTGGACCCGGAACCCTCGAACAGCGGCACATGCGCTCGGCGGCCTTTCGCAACGCCTCCGACAGCACTCGCGTCACCAGCACGCATTGGCACATCGCAGTCGCGAACGGCCTTGGCTGGGGATTCGATGGCATGGACGGGGTAATCTTCTCGGTCGTGACCCCCATGGTGATCGCGGAATGGTCGGTCAAACTGACCACATTCCGGTCGGGTTTGCAGATTGCCATGCTGATTGAACTCGCCGGCTACTACGTCTGGCCGTGGCTTGCCGACCGCTTCGGACGGCGCAATCTACTGGCAATCAACATCGCCGTGTTCTCGCTGGCGATGCCATTGGTGGCATTGTCGCCGACGTTCTGGTTCTTCATCGGCTTCTACGGCCTCGTCAGGTTTGCGCTGGCCGGCGAGTGGGCGATCGGATCGATGCTGGTCGCCGAGACTTGGCCGGCACGCTACCGCGGGTCCATCATCAGCGCGGACCGTTCAGCCTGGGGCATCGGCGCGGCCCTCGCGGGCGGCATCGCTGCGTTCATCGTCGCGGAGTTCGGGGGGCGTTGGGCGTTCGTTCCGCCAGCGATCGTCGCGCTGATTGCCATCTACGTGCGCGTGAGGTGCCCGAAGTCGCCGTATTGGGTGCGTCTTATCGATCGCAAACAGCGTATCCGCAGTCGGGTTACTCAAGGGCTCTCGTTGACGGATGAGGATCAAGCCTGGATCGGCAAGGCCGGCCAGGGCGGCATCCGCCAGCTCTTCCTGCCCGACATGCTAGCCAACACGCTCCTCGCAACTTTCGTCGCGGTCAGCTCCGTTGTCGCCTTCAGCACCGTAGGGCTATGGATGCCGCTGTTCCTCAAGCAGGAGCACGGTTTCACGCCGGCGGAGTACGGCAATTTTTACATCTGGTGGGGCCTGGTCGGAGTGACGGGCATCTGTTTCGCCGGCTGGTTCATCGACAAGCTCGGCCGCCAACTCGGCTTCGCGTTCATGTTGCTCGAGGCGACGGTGTTCATGACGTGGTGGGTCTTCGCCACCGACAAGACAATGCTGTTCTGGCTGGGGATCGCCTGGGGCTGGGGCTTCCTCGGCGTCTGGGGCCCGATCACGACGTTCACCGCCGAGATTTATCCGACGCGAATCCGCGGTGTCGGCAATGGGTTCTCCTGGTTTTTCGGACTGTTCGCCGGCTACGTGCTCTGGCCGTTCGTCACTATCTACTTGCAGCAGGCGACGGGTTCGTTCCACGCGGCGTTCCTGATCATCCCGGTCGTGATGGTGCTGCAGATCATCATCATCTGGATCTACAGCCCGGAATTCGCGCGCCGCGAGCTGAACGAGATCGCGACCTAATCCCTACCCCGACCGTGGTTGCGCGTGACCAAACACCTTCGCTGCGCACCGCCGCGCTGTGCCGCCTAGTTGGCGCGCAACCAGGCCGCAACCATCACACCGGCGGGCTGCCCAATGGTGAAGGCCTAGGCTAGCTGCTTAGCCGATCAACGCCCGCAGCTTCGCCCTGACTTCGGCCAGTTCTTCCCGGCTCACCCGCCCCTTGCGGGTGGCCTTGCGCGCACGCCAGTCCTGGCTTTTCACCTGGTCTGCCAGCACCACGCTGGCGGGTTCTCCGGCGATTAGAACCTCGAACGGATATTTCTTTATTCGTGTCGTCGCCGGGCAGCAGATCATCATACCGGATCGGGAATTGTAGCTGCCCGGGCTTAGCACCACCGCCGTACGGTGGCCGGCCTATTCGTGCCCGGCTTGTGGACTGAACTGGAGCCACACGACGCCCCCCGCCTCCGGGACGTACTCCAATTCCGTCACCAGATTTCCTGGCCCTCCGGCGCACCCGTATCAATCGGCTCGTGCCGGTTCTCGTCGCTGATGCCGGAAACCAGCGTGGCCAAGTCGAAAGCCTCCTGCCAAACCGGCTCGACGATGACCCGTCCTCCCTCTTCGCGAACATCAACCAGTTGATCGACACGTAATCCAGCCGCGGCCATCACCGGGGCGGGAATCCGCACGGACGCACTGTTGCCCCATTTTTTTACCGAAACCTTCATCACCGTCACCCCTGCACCGATCAATGCATCAACAGTGTCGATACAGGCAAGCCGGCGGCAGCCGCGTCCTACCCCTCCATCACCCGCACCGGCTTGCCATCCAGAAACGCCAGCGCGTTCTCGACGCTTTCCTTGTAGAAATCCGCCATCACCTCGGCGACCACGTAGCCGACATGGGGCGTCAGCACGCAGTTGGGCGCCGTGCGCAGCGGGTGGTCGGGGGGCAGCGGCTCGCGGTCGTAGACGTCGATCCCGGCGATCAGTCGGCCGCCGTGCAGCGCCTCGACCAGCGCCGCCTCGTCCACCAGCGGCCCGCGTGACGTGTTGACCAGCACCGCGCCCGGCTTCATGCGGGCCAGTTCGGCCGCGCCCACGATGCCGCGCGTGCGCTTGGAGAGAACAACGTGCAGGCTGACCACGTCGGCACGGTCCAAAAGCTCGTCCTTGCCGACCAGCGTTGCCCCGGCCTCGCGGGCCCGCTCCTCGGTCAGGTTCTGGCTCCAGGCGACCACCTGCATCCCGAGCGCGGCGCCATAGCGCGCCATCATCCCGCCGATCCGGCCAAGGCCGATCAGCCCGAGCGTGCGGCCGGCAAGGATGAAGCCCTGCGGAACGTTCTCCTGGAACCGGCCGGCGCGCATCTCGGCGTCGCCAGTCGGGATGCGGCGGATGGCGGCGATCATCAACCCGAGTGCCAACTCGGCGGTGGCGGCGGAGCCGGACGGCTTGCCGGGGTCGGCGTAGCTGGTGGTGCAGACGACGACGCCGCGCGCCTGCAACGCCTTGTGGTCGATGGAGGCGGCGCGCGTCCCGGTGATGCCAAGCATTTTCAATTTCGGCAGCCGCTCGACGAGCGAGGCGGGAATCGTCGAGCGCTCGCGCATGGTGAGCAGGAGGTCGAAGTCGGCGAGCTCGGCCGCCATCTCATCGGCGTCGGCGAAGGCGCGCTGAAAGAACACCATTTCGGCCCGCGCCTGCAGCGCCGACCAGTCCGCCAGCTTGCGCGCCTGGCCCTGCCAGTCGTCCAGCACCGCGATCCGCGTCATGCGCCCCTCCTCCTGCTTCCGCCCAGCCTGGAACGCGAGGCCTGCGCACGCAAGCCGCTCGCCCCCCTCCCCGGTTGCCGGCAGCGGCCGCCGATGGTGTGATCCGCCGTCCAACCCAAGACGGACCAGTACATGACCGAAGTCGCCATCATCGGCGCGGGCCTGATCGGCCGGGCGTGGTCGATCGTGTTCGCCCGCGCCGGGTTCGCCGTCCGGCTGTGGGACAAGGTGCCCGCCGCCATCCCCGCCGCGCTGCAGTTCATCGCCGACCGGCTGCCTGAGCTGCACGAAGCCGGCCTGCTGCCCGAGCTGCCGGAGGTCGTCCTGCACCGCATCCAGCCGGTCCGCTCGCTCGACGAAGCGGTGGCGGGTGCCGCGCACGTCCAGGAGAACGGCCCCGAACGGCTGGCCGACAAGCAGGCCCTGTTCGCCCAGCTCGACGGTGCCGCCGCCCCGGAAACCGTGATCGCCAGCTCGTCGAGCGGCATCCCCGCCAGCGCCTACACCGAGGCCCTGGCCGGCCGCGCCCGCTGTCTCGTCGCCCACCCGGTGAACCCGCCCTATCTGATCCCGCTGGTCGAGCTTTGCCCGGCCCCGTGGACCGACGCCGAAATCGTCGAGCGCACCCGCGCCCTTATGGTCCAGGCCGGTCAGGTGCCGGCGACGGTCAACCGGGAAGTCCAGGGGTTCGCGCTCAACCGGCTGCAGGGCGCGCTGCTGGCCGAGGCGTTCCGACTGGTCGCCGACGGGGTGATCTCGCCCGCCGATCTCGACGCCACCATCAAGCACGGACTCGGCCTGCGCTGGGCGTTCATGGGGCCGCTCGAGACCATCGACCTCAACGCTCCGGGTGGCCTGGCCGATTACTGCGAGCGCTACGGTCCGCTCTACGCCGACCTGCAGAAGCAGATGAAGCCGCGCAAGTGGACGCCCAGGCTGATCGCGGAGCTCGAGGCGGCGCGTCGGGCGGAACTGCCGCGGAACCTGCACGCCGTCCGCCAGGAATGGCGCGATCGTCGGCTGATGGCGCTGCTCGCCCACAAGGCGACCCAGCCCGACTGATTTTCTCGTGACGCTCTGGCGCCCCCGGCCGGCCCGATCTAGCATCGAGGCCAACGATATCTTTCACGGGGGAAGCGGGATGCGTCTCGGACATCGCCGGCTGAAACTGTTGCTCGCAGCGTTGCTGCTGGCGACCGGCGGTGCAGGGAGTGCGCGGGCCGCCGATCCGATCACCATCGGCTTCGGCATCGAGGAGACCGGCGGGCTGGCGCCGAACGGCAAGTCGGCGCTGCTCGCCATGCAGATCTGGGAAGCCGACACCAACGCCCGCGGCGGCCTGCTCGGGCGACCCGTGAAGCTCGGTCTACTATGACGACCAGAGCAATCCGTCGCTGGTGCCCGGCATTTACACCAAGCTGCTCGACGTCGACAAAGTCGATTTCGTGGTCAGCGGCTATGCCACCAACATGGTCGCTCCCGCCCTGCCCGTGGTGATGCAGCACGACGCGCTGTTCCTCGGCCTGCTCGGCCTGGCCGTGAACACCGAGTTCAAATACCCAAAATACTTTTCGATGACGCCGACCGGCGGGACGGAACCGCGGGAAGCGTTCTCGCGCGGCTTCTTCGCGGTCGCCATGCAGCAGAACCCGAAGCCGCAGACCGTCGCGGTGGTCGGCGCCGACGCCGAGTTCGCGCGCAACGCGATTGACGGCGCCCACAACCTGATCAAGCAGGCCGGGCTGAAGATCGTCTACGATCGTACCTATCCGCCCAGCACCGCCGATTTCACCCCCATTGTCCGCGCCATCCAGGCAGCCAACCCGGATCTCGTGTTCGTCGCGTCCTACCCGCCCGACACGGTGGGCATGATCCGGGCCGCCAACGAGGTCGGCCTGAAGCCAAAAATGCTCGGCGGCGGCATGGTCGGGCTACAGGCGACGGCGATCAAGACGCAGCTCGGGCCGCTGCTGAACGGCATCGTCGATTACGATTTCTGGCTGCCGGTGTCCGGCTTCGCCAGCCCCGAGGCAATGGCGTTGCTGAAGAACTATCAAGCGAAATCGGCTGCGGCGGGCGTGGACCTGCTCGGCTATTACCTGCCCCCATTCGCCTACTCCAACCTGCAGGTGCTGGGCCAAGCGATCGAGGCGACGAAGACGCTCGATCAGGAAAAGCTCGCCGACTACATCCGCAGCCACCCGTTCAAGACGGTCGCGGGAGAAGTCAAGTTCGGCGACAACGGCGAATGGACGCACGAGCGCGTTCTTGAAGTGCAATTCCAGAACGTGAAGGGCAACGACGTCGAGCAGTTCAAGGACCCGAAAACCGAGGTCATCCTCTGGCCGCAGGAGTTCAAGAACGGCGACGTGACGTATCCGTACGGCGACGTGCAACGGTAGTCCGGGCATTGCCGTCCCGCATCAGTCGGCTACGCCGCCACACTGGACAGGATTTCGAGCAGCGCGCGACCGTAACGCTGCAGCTTGGATGAACCCACGCCTTTGATCTGCGCCAGCTCCGCCAGGCTGCGTGGGCGGGCAGCGGCGATCTCGCGCAGCACGACATCGTGGAAGATGACGTAGGGCGGGATGGCTTGCGCCTTTGCCTCGGCCGCGCGCCAGACGCGCAGGCTCTCGAACAGCCCGCTCGCTTCGGCAGGCATGGCGAGGACGGCAGCGGCACGTCTTTCCTTGCGGACGGCGGGGGCGCGCTCGGTCTCCTGACGCAACATCACCCGCTCCTCGCCGCGCAGAATTGGCCGGGCGCGATCGGCCACCAGCGCGAGACTGGCGAAGTCGCCGGCCTCGGTACGCAACGCGCCGAGCGCGATGAGCTGGCGGATGACGCCGCGCCAGAAGGCCACCGACCGGTCGGCGCCGATGCCGAACGTCGGCAGCGCATCGTGGTGATGGCGCAGCACCATGTCCGTCTTCTGCCCGCGCAACACCGAGACGATGTGCAAGGCGCCGAACATCTGGCCGGTGCGGTAGACCGCCGAAAGCACCTTTTGCGCCTCGGTCGAGCCGTCGAACACGCCGACGGGGTTGGCGCAGTTGTCGCAGTGGCCGCACGGGGCGGCCAGCGCCTCGCCGAAACAGGCGAGCAGCGATTGCGTGCGGCAGACGGTTGTCTCGGTGAGCGCGATCATCGCCTCGAGCCGTTCGCGCATGACCCGTTTCTGCGCCTCGGGAGCGGCGGACTGCGCCAGCCAGTGACGCGCGCGGGCGATGTCCTCGCCGCCGTATAGCAGCAGCGTGTGCGCTGGGTCGCCGTCGCGGCCGGCGCGGCCGATCTGCTGGTAGTAGGCTTCCGGGCTGTCCGGCATGTCGAGATGCACGACGAAACGCACGTCCGGCCGGTCGATGCCCATGCCGAAGGCGATCGTCGCGACCACGATCACCGGCTCGCCGGAGCGGAAGCGGTCGAGCCCGGCGCGCTTTTCCTCGCGCTCCAGCCCGGCGTGGAAGGCGATCGCCGGTAGTCCCCGATCGCGCAGCCGGGCGGCGACGCGCTCGGTTTTCGCCCGGCTGCCGCAATAGACGATGCCGCACGCATCGGTATGCTGCTCAAGCATGTCGATGAGCTGCGCGGTCTCGCCCACCTTGGGCTGCGCGGCGATCGCCAGATTCGGACGATGGAAGCTCGCGGTGAACACCGCAGCGTCGGCCATCCCAAGCGCCTGGAGGATGTCGGCGCGCGTACGCGGATCGGCAGTCGCGGTCAGGGCGAGGCGCGGCACGCCGGGGAAGCGGACGGGCAAACAGGCGAGTGCGCGATACTCCGGTCGGAACTCGTGTCCCCACTGCGAGACGCAATGTGCCTCGTCGATCGCGAACAAGGCGAGTGTGAGGCGCGACAGGCGCTCCAAAGTCCCATCGGTCAGCAGGCGCTCGGGCGAGACGTAGAGCAGGTCGAGGCGTCCGTCGTTGAGATCCCGCACGACTTGGCGCGCCTCCTCGGGATCGAGGTCGGAGTGCAGGGCCGCAGCCGACACGCCGAGTTGGCGCAGTGCCGCGACCTGATCGTTCATCAGCGCGATCAGGGGCGAGATCACCACCGCCGTTCCCGGCCGGGACAAGGCGGGAACCTGGTAGCACAGGCTCTTGCCACCGCCGGTCGGCATCAGCACGAGCGCATCGCCGCCCTGCACTACGCGGTGGATCACCTGCTCCTGCAGGCCGCGAAACCCCGGAAAACCGAAGACCCGGCGGACGATCTCGGCGGGGTCGCCGGGCTGGCGCGTCAGCACGCGGCCGGCCGGAATGTCACATGCCCTGCACGGCGATCTCGACCCGGCGACTCTCCTGGCTGCTCACGGTGAAGTCGGTCGGCCCGCGCGCGGCGGTCACGATCCGACCGCGGGGCACGCCGTCCCGCATGAGTTGGTCGAGCACGACCTGGGCGCGGGCGCGCGACATGTCGACGTTCGCCTGCTGGCTGCCGGTCGGGTCGGCGTAGCCCGTAACCTTCACCAGTTCGCCAGGATGCTCCTTGGCCCACTGCGCCGCCGTGGAGATCGTCGCCAGGGCGTTGTCGTCGAGCGCCGCCGACCATTCCTGGAAGAACACGACGAGCCGCTGCGACGCCGGCGGGCTCGCCGTGCAGGCGGCGAGGCAGAACAGGAGCGAGACGGCGAGGCGGCGCATGACCGATTCCCTACAAATAGGTAAGTTGGCACCCTACCTGCCGCCCGGTGGTTGCGTCGTCAACCACGTCACGCCGCCGCGGCCAGCGCCCGTCCCGCCGAGAGACGCCAGATCCGGTCGAGCCGTTCGACCCCGATGATGCGGTGCAGAATCAGAATGACGGTGCGGTCGCCGGCCACCTCGTTCAGCGTCGCGAGGAAGGCGCGCTCGGTCTCCTCGTCGAGACCGGCGCAAGGTTCATCGAGGATCAGCACCGGGGCGGCGGACAGCAGGGCGCGGGCCAGGACGAGGCGGCGACCCTGGCCGCCGGAGAACCGCGCCCCGCCCTCCCCGACCCAGGAGTCGAGCCCGACCGGCAGCGCGCGGACCAGTTCGCCGATCCGTGCCGCATCCAGGGCAGCCCACAGCGCCGCGTCGTCCGCGTCCGGGCGGGCCAGAAGCAGATTGGCGCGGATTGTGTCGTCGAACAGATGGGTCGCCTGGCTCATCCAGCCGATGCGCGCGCGCACGTCGGCCGCTTTCAGGGTCGCGACGTCGACCCCGCCGAGCAGCACCCGCCCTTGTTGCGGTGCCGCCAGTTTCAAGGCCAGGGCGGCGAGCGTCGATTTCCCGGCGCCCGAGGGGCCGAGGATGGCGACGCGGCTGCCCTGCGGCACGTCGAGGGTCAGCCCGTCGAACACGGGCGGCCGCTCGGGCTGCCAGCCGAAATGGATCGCCTCGAACCGCAGCGCCGAACCGGCGGGAAGCGGAGCCGGCCGGACCGGGTCGGGCACGGCGGCGGGGGCTTCCGCCGCTTCCAGCACCCGGCGGGCGGCCACGGCGGCGTTGCCGGCAAGCGCGCCGGCGCGGGCCAGGCCGCCCATCGTCTCGAAAGCGGCAACCACCAGGAACGCCGCCGCCACGGCGCCGACCAGATCCACTCCGGCGGCGACCAGCACCGCCAGTATGGCGAGCTGGCTGCACAGGAATGCCCCGGCGGTGGCCCACGCCAGACGGCCGGCGACCTCGTGCTGGGCGGCCAGCAGCGTCCCCTCCCGCGCCTGCACCTGTGCCAGCATGCGGCCTTCGGCGCCGAACGCGCGCACTTCCCGCAACCCGGTCAACGCATCGAGGGCGGCGATACGCAGCCCGGCCGCCGCCTGGCGCATCCGGCCGGCGGCACCGCGGGTGATCCGCATGGCGACCCACGGCAGGCCGAAGCCGCCCAGCACGAACAGCCCGGCGATCACCCCGGCGAGCGCGGGCTCCCGCCGGCCGATCAGCACGGCCAGGGCAGGCAGCAGCAACACCGCGCAGCCGAGCGGCAGCAGGACGCCGATATAGAGCCCATCAAGCGCCTCCACGTCGGCGACGAGTCGGCTCAACGTGTCGCCGGCACGGCGGAAACCGAGACCGCCGGCGGCGCTGCGGGTCAGACCGCGGAAGAACCACACCCGAAGCGACGCCAGCGCCCGGAACGTCGCCTGATGGGTGGTCAGCCGCTCGAAATAGCGCAGCAGCACGCGGGCGATGCCGACGCGGCGCAGCAGCACCGGTGCGACCAGCAGCCCCCCGGCCGCGCCGGCGGCGAGCATCGCCCCGGACAGGGTCATCAGCGCCACACCCGAGGCGAGCGCGGCAACGGTGACCACGGCCCCGGCGATCAGCCAGCCGGCCTCGCCGCGCCAGAGCCACAGCACCCGCAGCAGCGGCCTCATGCGGCCCCTCGCGCGGCGGCGGCGACCCGACCGGCGACGATGTCCAGCCGACGGCCGGCAAAGGCGTGCGCGGCGGCCGCATGGCTGGCCAGGATCACCGTCCGCCCGATGCCGAGACGGCGCAGGCTGTCGAGCACCTCCGCTTCGGTCGCCGGATCGAGATGCGCGGTCGGCTCATCGAGCAGCAGCAGCGGCACGTTCCTCAGGAACGCGCGCGCGATCGCGATCCGCTGCGCCTGGCCGCCGGACAAGCCGTAGCCGCCCTCGCCGATGACGGTGTCCAAGCCGGCCGGCAGCACCTGGGCAAAGCTGTCGACGCGGGCGGCCCGCGCCGCCTCCTCCACCTCGGCCCCGCTTGCCTCGGGGCGGGCAAAGGCGATGTTCTCGCGGATCGAGCCGGCGAACAGGATCGGACGCTGACCGATCCAGGCGGTGATCCGGGACAAGGCCTGCGGCACGAGGTCGGCGATGTCGGCGCCATTGAGGGTGACGCGGCCGGAATCGGGTTTGGCGAACCCGAGCAGGATCTCGATCACGGTGGACTTGCCGGCGCCCGAAGGGCCGGCCAGTACCAGCGTTTCGCCAGCGGCCAGCCGGAACGACAGACCGTCGAGCGCCGGCCCGCGTGCCGGATCCCAGGTCAGCCGCACGTCCTCGAAGGCGACGCTGACACCTTGCGCCGCCACGGTGCGGACCACGCGCGGCCGGGCGTTCTCCTCGACGATGGGCGGCGGCAGGTCGAGCAACGCCTCGGCTGCCCCGGCCGCCTGCATCCGATCCTGGTAGGCGGCGGCAAACGCGCGCAGCGGCGCAAAGAATTCCGGCACCAACAGCAGCACGAACAGGGCCAAGCCGGGGTTCGCCAGATGCCCGCTGCGCAATCCGATGCCATAGCGGAGGGCCAGCACGACCAGGGCCAGCACCGCCGCGAGGTCGAGCGCCACGGACGAGAGAAAGGCGACCCGCAGGACGCGCATGGTCCGCCGCCTGAGCTCGTCCGCCGAGGCAGCGAGCGCGCGCGCCTCGTCCTCCGCACGCCCGCTCATGACGATGGTCGTGATGCCGCGGATGCGGTCGAGGAAGCGTGCCTGCAGCCGGGCCAAGGCCAGGAACTGCCGACGCGAGGCGGCGGCGGCGCCAAGACCGGCGGCCGCCATCGCCACCGGAACCAGCGCCCCGGTGAGCGCCAACACCGCTGCCGCGACCGGATCGGCCCAGAGCGCGGCCAGGAGAACCAGGCAAGGCGCGGCGATCGCCAGCACGGACGCCGGCAGCCAGCGGGAAAACAAGCCGTCCAGCGCCTCGATCCGGTCGACGATCGTGGCGGCGAGCTCGCCCGAGTGGCGGAGGCGCAACTGCTCGGGCCCGGCATGCAGCATCGCCGTCAACCCATCGGTCCGCAGACGGCGACGCGCCGCCGACCCCGCCGCGAACGCCGCGCGCTCGGAGACAAGCGACACCGCGGCGCGGCCGAGCGCCAGGAGCGCGAACCCGATCATCAGTCCCAGCGCGGGCCGGCCGGAAAACGCGCGATAGAGGATTTGCGCCGCACAATAGGCCTGTCCCACGGCGCAGGCGGTGGAGAGCAGCCCCATCGCGACCACCGGGCGAGCGGTCCTGCGTCCCTGACGGGCCTGCGCCCTCAACCAGTCCCGCGCGGCGCGCTTGCGCACTCCGGTTCGATCGTCAGCCATGCGGGGGGATTAATGCACGATTCGGGAAAATGACACCCATTGCCAAATCGGGGAGGGACAAACCTCCGCGCGCCGTCGCCAAGCCATCGGCGTTCTCGGCTTGTTCTTCGCCGATCATTTCGGAAGGGGTTCGAAGCAGCCGGCGGCGCGGATCATCTCGGCAACTTTACCGGAACCTACCGAGAATTTTACCAATCGGGGGCAACATACGATTTGCCAACGCAACATAGCGGCGGCCGCAGTCGCATTGCTCCGGATCGCCGGTGTCGCCGCGGTCAGCCCGCCTGGCGCAATGCGGCGGAGCCGGCCGTCTCTTGCGTGGCAGCGCCGTCGTGTGTCCCAGGCTGGGTGGGGATGTCGACCTCGTAGCGCGTTCCGTTGCCGTCGGTGACCCGCAACTCGGCCTTGAGCTGACGGGCGAACCCGCGGATGAGCTGGATCCCCAGCCCGTCGCGCGGCCCGGTCTCGCTGTCGCCCTTCTCCGTGGACGTGCCGACGCCGTCATCCTCGATGACCAGATGGGCCGTATCCCCCTCCACCGAGAAGCGGACCGCGACATGTCCTCGACGACCGCCAGGGAACGCATACTTGACGGAGTTGCTTACCGCCTCCGTCACGATCAGCGACAGGGGCACGGCCTGATCGCTGGCCATCTCGAGCGGCACGGCATCGACCAAAAGCTGGATGCGGTCGCCTTCCCGCTCGCCCATCGCCTGGAACAGCTGGCCGCAGAGCTCCAGCAGGAATATGCGCATGTTGATGGTGCGCAGCTTGCCCTCCGTGTAGAGATGCCGGTGCAACGTCGCCAGCGCGCGGACCCGGTCACGCGCCGCCTGGAACTCGGCCTTGGCTGCCGGCACCCTGATCCGGCTGGCTTGCAGATTGAGCAGACTGGCGACGATCTGCAGGTTGTTCTTCACGCGGTGGTGGATCTCCTGCATGAGCAGCTCCTGCCGCGAGCCTGCCTCCGCCAACTCGCGCTCGTGCTCGGCCAGCGCTCCTGCGGCCTGCGCGAAGGCACGGGAGAAAGTCGCCAACTCGTCCGGCATCTCCTCGATGGGGCCGCTTTCAAACACGCCGGTGTCGCGCCAGTGCTCGACGGCGTCGGTCAGGCGACGGAGCGGCAGCACCATGGTGCGGTTGGTCCCGGCATAGGCGATCGCCATCCCGATCAGCAGGGTCAGCCCGATGACGGCGGCGTGGCGCATGAGGTCGGAGCGGGCCGCGGCGCCCCCGTCCGCTGGGTTGCCGACCAGCAGCAACTGGCCGTCGCGCAAGCGGCGCACCTCGTACGCGAACGGCTCCCCGGACCGGGACAGCATGGTCGAGGCAGCACCAGCGTCGGCAACGATAGAGGGCAGTCGGCCGGCCGGCGGCAGATCGCCGGGGCGATCCTCCCCGGTCCCGACAGCGTGACCATCCGAGTGCAAACTCCACGTCCGCATGTCGGGACGCACCGCCCGGTTCAGATCCTGCCGGTAGGCCTCGTACGACAGTCCCGCTGCCGTGATGAGGAGCGGGAACGCGGCCAACGCCAGCAACACGGCGACCCGGGCCCGGACGGACCCAAGGAACCGCCCCGCCGTCACGGTCCGGGTTGTGTTGGCCGCCTCACTTGGTTCGATCCTGCTCAATCAACTTCAGCAGCTCTTCCGGGATCGGCTCCTGTGCAATCTCGTCGTAGAGCGTGTGCAGCCCACGCTGGAGCCAAAGATCAAAAGCCGCCTCCGCCTTCCGGTCGTTCGGCGAACGGACGGGAACCGGCTTGTCTTTGCGCTGCTTCATCGGGATGTGTTTCATCTATACGATCCGGTCGAGGCCGACCCCACAGCTGTACCCGTCGCAACACCAATGCTGAACCGCCGCAACACCTGGACGGATCAGCCCGACGAAGGCAGATGCCCCGCCGTCGCCGGCTCCCGTGAAACCGCGCTCGGCGCCTGAAGTTGCGGCCGATGTCCGCCGCGTGCCTTGTCCTCGCCGAGCAGCCATGCCTCGAGCTGACGCCGGGCCCGGAACACGCGGCTTTTCGCCGTGCCGACCGCGCAGCCGGTGGCTGACGCCAACGCTTCGTAGCTCATGCCGTGGACCACGACCATCACCAGCGCCTCGCGCTGGTCCGCCGGCAGCCGTGTCATCGCCTGGCCCAGCTCCTTGAGAGCCAGCCGGTCCTCATGCGCCGCGTCGGTCGCGAAGGCGGACGACGGCACGTCGTCGATGTCGGTGGTGTCGCGGCGCTTGCGAAGGTTGGAAATGAACCGGTTGCGCAAGATACGATGCATCCAGGCCGAAAAATTGGTGCCCGGGATGAAGCTGTCCTGGGCCGACAAGGCATTGCACACAGCATCCTGCACGAGGTCCTCCGCCGCGGCGCGATTGCGGGTCAGCGCCAGCGCCTGCACCCGCAACTTGGGCAGGATGCCGATGACCTGATCGTGGAAGCTGGGGGCCTCAGTCATACGAACGCGCTCCTTGCCGATTGCCCCGCTGTCAGCCGCGAGTCAATCGACCAATGAAGCGCCCGGCAACAGGTTGCATCGGCAAACTCACGACTGCGCGAGGGGCGGCACCCGTCACGGATGCGGTCTTGCAGCCGTAGCTGTAATGCTTACACCTCTCACGCGGTTCGGAGCTCGCGTCGTTTACGGCTGACTGACGATCTTCAACCTCAGCGAGGCGCCTTGACCACCCATTTACGCACGGTGCTCCGGAGCCCGCCCCACGAGTTCGGCAATCTTCCTGCGCGCACGCGACACGCGGGCTTTCATGGTTCCCACCGGAACGCCGCAGATCGCCGCCGCCTCTTCGTAGCTGAGTTCCTGGGCGCCAACCAGCACCAGCGCCTCCCGCAACAGTGGCGGGAGCTGCCAGAGTTGGCGCTGCAGCTCGGCCAGCGCGCTCCGGCTCTCCTGATTGGCGAGTTGGGAGGTTTCGGCCGACACAGCCTGCTCCAGCGCAACGCGCTCGGTCCGGCGGCGGCGGGCCTGCTCGAAATAGGAGTTGCGCAGGATGGTGAACAGCCAGGCGCGCAGGTTTGTGCCAGGCTGGAACTGGTCGAGCGCGGCAAGCGCCCGCACGACAGTGTCCTGCACGAGATCATCGGCCTCGGCGCGTTCGCGGGCGAGGAACCGGGCGAACCCGCGCAGGTCCGGCAGCAGCGCGATGATCTGGGTGCGCAGCGTGGGCGACGTGGACGCCGGGGCGGAAATGCTGTCCATCCGTGGTGCGAAAGTCTGGCTTCGATCGGATTAGTGCAAGAGGGTTCGAGTCCATGACCGCGGCCAGTCACGACGCCCTGGTTCGGGCGCTGCCATACGCAAGGCGGTATGCCCGTGCCTTGACCGGAAGTCAGGGGCGCGGCGACGGGCTCGTCGCGGCAGCGCTGAAGGAGCTGCTGGCGCGCGGCGCGGAGGCCGCCGACCCGCGACTGCTGCTGTATGCCTGTGTCACTCGTCAATTTGACGGCCCGAACGCTCCGGACGACGGTGGACGGGGCCTGTCGGGGCGGCAGCGGCAGCTGCTGCTCCTCACCTCTCTCGAAGGGCTGAGCGTCGAGGCGGCGGCCCGGGTGCTCACCATGGAGCAGGAGGGTGCGCGGGCCGAACTGACCGATGCCCGCAGCCGCTTGCGGGCGGCGGCGGCTACCGATGTGCTGATCATCGAGGACGAGCCGATCATCGCCATGGACATCGAGGAACTGGTGCAGAATTGCGGCCATCGGGTGATCGGCGTCGCGAGCACGGAGCGCGAGGCGGTGGAGATCGCCGGTCGTGCCCGTCCCGGCCTGATCCTCGCCGACATCAATCTCGGCGCCGGCGGCGATGGGGCGATGGCGGTGTCGCGCATCCTGCAAAGCCATCCTGCGCCGGTGATCTTCGTCACCGCCTACCCCGAGCGCCTGCTCACCGGCGAGGAGGTCGAACCCGCGTTCGTCATCACCAAGCCGTTCGAGCCGATGACGCTCGCCGTTGCCACTTACCAAGCGGTGACCGGCGGCGTACACCTGGACTGAGCCTGCCCGAGTCGGGCAAGGCTGCCCCCGGAAGCGCCACGCACGGCTTGGCGTTGCCGGCCTGATTTTGCCGGCCGCCCCAGCTCGAGGGCGACGGATCACCGCGCGTGGGACAAACCAGTGGAACGCGACAGCCAGACCGAAACGCAAGATGCGTCGGACCAGACCGAGGGCGCCCTGCCGATCGGCGATGCCCCAAAAATCTATTATCTCAGCCCGCTGCTCGCCGGCCCTCTCGGCGGGTGGCCGGCCCAGCTCGAACGGATCGCGAAGCTGGGGTTCGATCATGTGCTGATGGCGCCGGTGTTCGCCACCGGGCCGAGCGGCGACCTGTTCCTGCCGGCCGACTATGATCGGCTGAACGACCAGCTAGTGGCGACCGGGCCCGCACGGGTCGCCCTCGCCCAGATTGCCAAGGCCTGCCGATCGGCGGGGCTGCGGCCGCTGCTGGACGTGGTGCTCGACCAGGTCGCCGCCGGATCTCGCGCCGCCACCGTGAACGCGGACTTGTTCGAAAGCCTGGAGGAAGGCGCGGCGCTGGACCCGCGCGGCGCCGGCGGCAATTTCGAGGCTGCGCGCGTTCGCCCGGATGCCCCGCGGCTGGCGTCATGGTGGACCGAACGGCTCGTCGAGTGGTCGCGATGCGGGTTTGCCGGCTTTCGCGTCGTTGCTCCAGGCGCGCTGCCGAGGGCCGTGCTGCGCTCGGTGATCGACGGCACGCGCCGGCAGGAACGAGCGGCGACATTCTTCGCCTGGGCGCCAGGCACCCCGTTGAGCGCGCTCGACGGCGCTGGCTTCGACTACGTGTTTTCGTCCCTGCCCTGGTGGGACTACCGGGCCGAGTGGTTCTGGACCGAGTTCGAGGCGCTCAGCCAGATCGCGCCGGTGATCACTGCCCCCGAGGCGCCGTTCGGGCCGCGGCTGATCGGCGCGTGCCACGACCCTGCCCTGGTCCGCCCGACCTACGAGCGCAATCTCTCCTTCGCGGCGATGGCGGGGTCGGGCTGGATGGTCCCGATGGGGTTCGAGTATGCGGCCGTGCATCCGATGCAGCCGGCCGGCGACACGCCGGCGGATTTCGAGCGCATGCGGCAGGCTGCGCCGTTCGACCTCTCGGACGCGATCACGAAGGCGAACCGCACGCGTCAGGCCGAGCCGGTGCTGGCGGCGCGCGGCACCCCGGTCATGCTCGCGGGTGCCGGCGCGGCGGCGATCGCCCTGTTGCGCGGCACCACGCGGCATCCGCACAAGGGGGATCGCGCCGCCCTGGTGCTGGTGAACGCCGATCCCGCCCACCGGCAGGTGGTCGCGGCGTCCACCCTGATGCAATCGACCGGCGGCTTCGCGCAATTCGATCCAGTGCCGCCGTGCAGCGGTCCCCGGCTCGCGCCGGGTGTGTCCACGGTTCTCGAGCCGGGCCAGGTGCTGGTCTATCGCGGCCGGCAAGCCCAGCCGAGGCCGATCAAGCGGCCGCCGCTGGCGGAGACCGCGCGGGCCGCCACGCGGGCGCCGCGCATCGCCATCGAGAACGTCACCCCCAGCGTCAATGACGGGCTGTTCCCCGCCAAGCGGATCGCCGGCGAGAACGTCATCGTCGAGGCCGACGTGATCGCCGACGGTCACGACGTGCTTGGCGTCGCGCTGTTGTGGCGCGCCGAGACCGAGACGGCTTGGCAGCAGGTCCGCATGCGCCCGCTCGGCAACGATCGCTGGCAGGCCAGCTTCGCGCTGCCGCAGATGGGACCCTACGTATTTACGGTGAACGCGTGGCGCGACGCGTTCGGCACCTACCGGGACGAGCTCGCCAAGAAGCACGCGGCCGGCGTCAACACCCGGCTCGAGGTGCAGGAGGGGATCAACCTGGTCACCGAGACCGCCCGCGCCGTCCCCGGGTGGCGGGCTGGCCGAGATGGTCGAGCGGCTTGCTGCGGCGAGCGAGGACGAACGGCGGCAAATGCTGCTGTCGCCCGAGATGGCCGGGCTGATGGCGGACGCCGACCCGCGGCCGTTCGGCGTGCAATGGGAGCCGCCGCTGCGCATCCAGGCGGAGCGGACGGCCGCCCGGTTCGCCAGCTGGTACGAGATTTTTCCCCGTTCGATGAGCGATGATCCGGACCGGCACGGCACGTTCGCCGACGTGATCCGGCATCTGCCGCGCATTCGCGACATGGGCTTCGACGTGCTGTATTTCCCGCCCATCCATCCGATCGGGCGCGCCAACCGGAAGGGCCGCAACAACAGCCTTACACCGACCCCGGACGATCCCGGCAGCCCCTACGCGATCGGCAGCCCGGAGGGCGGTCACGACGCGGTGCATCCGGAACTCGGCACGCTCGAGGATTTCCGCCGCTTGCGCGAAGCGGCGGACCGCGAGGGCATGGAGTTGGCGCTCGACTTCGCCATCCAGTGCTCGCCCGATCATCCGTGGCTGCGCGACCACAAGGACTGGTTCGCCTGGCGGCCCGACGGCTCGCTGCGCTACGCCGAGAACCCGCCCAAGAAGTACGAGGACATCGTCAACGTCGATTTCTACGCTCCCGGCGCGATGCCGGCGCTGTGGATCGCGCTGTGCGAAGTCGTGCTGTTCTGGTGCGGCGAGGGCGTGCGGCTGTTCCGCGTCGACAACCCGCACACCAAGCCGCTGCCATTCTGGCAGTGGCTGATCGGCGAGGTGCAGGCACGCTACCCGGACGCCATCTTCCTGGCCGAGGCGTTCACCCGTCCCAAGGTGATGTATCGGCTTGCGAAGGTCGGCTTCTCGCAGTCCTACACCTACTTCACGTGGCGCAGCACCAAGCGGGAACTGACCGAGTACCTCACCGAACTCTCGACGACGGCGCCGAAGGATTTTTTCCGGCCGCATTTCTTCGTCAACACGCCGGACATCAATCCGGTGTTCCTGCAGACCTCGGGGCGGCCCGGGTTCCTCATCCGGGGCGCGCTGGCGGCGACCCTGTCGGGGCTGTGGGGCGTCTACAACGGGTTCGAGCTGTGCGAGGGAGCCCCGTTGCCGGGACGCGAGGAGTATATCGACTCGGAAAAATACCAGATCCGTGCCTGGGATTGGGATCGGCCGGGCAACATCGTGCCCGAGATTACCCGGCTCAACCGCCTGCGGCAGACCAATCCCGCCTTGCAGACCCATCTCGGCGTCGCGTTCCACCTGGCGACGAACGACGCGATCCTGTTCTACAGCAAGGCGACGCCGGACCGCTCGAACGTGCTGCTGGTGGCCGTCAGCCTCGACCCGTTCAACGCGCAGGAGGCGGATCTCGAAGTGCCGCTGTGGGATTGGGGACTGACCGACGACGGACGGCTGGTGGTGGAGGATCTCGTGGCAGGGACACAGGCGATCTGGAGCGGCAAGCGACAGCACCTGCGGCTTGACCCATCGCTGCCCTACGCGATCTGGCGCGCCCGGCCCGCAGGATGAAGCACGCGACCGAGAAGGCGTCGAAGCTGCCGCCGATCGAGGACCCGCTCTGGTACAAGGACGCGGTGATCTACCAGCTTCATCTGAAATCGTTCTTTGATGCCAACAACGACGGCGTCGGCGACTTTCGGGGGCTGCTGCAGAAGCTCGACTACATCGCCGAGCTTGGCGTCACGGCGATCTGGTTGCTGCCGTTCTATCCCTCGCCGCGGCGCGACGACGGCTACGACATTGCCGATTACCGCGGGGTGCATCCCGAGTACGGCACGTTGGCCGACGTGCGCCGGTTCATCAGCGAGGCGCACGCGCGCGGCCTGCGGGTGATCACCGAACTGGTGGTCAACCACACCTCGGACCAGCACCCTTGGTTCCAGCGGGCGCGCGAGGCCAAGCCCGGGTCGCAGGCGCGCGACTTCTACGTCTGGTCGGACACCGACCAGAGGTATTCGGGAACCCGCATCATCTTCATCGACACCGAAAAGTCCAACTGGACGTGGGATGCGGTCGCCGGACAGTATTTCTGGCACCGTTTCTATTCGCACCAGCCCGATCTGAACTTCGACAACCCGCGCGTGCTGCAGGAAGTGCTGTCGGTGATGCGCTTCTGGCTCGATCTCGGCGTCGATGGGCTGCGGCTCGACGCGGTGCCGTATCTCGTCGAGCGCGAGGGCACCAACAACGAAAACCTGCCGGAGACGCATGCGGTGCTGAGGCGCATCCGGGCCGAGCTCGACGCGCACGCGCCGGGGCGGATGCTGCTGTCGGAAGCCAACCAATGGCCGGAGGACGCACAGCAGTATTTCGGCGCCGGCGACGAGTGCCACATGTCGTTCCACTTTCCGCTGATGCCGCGCATGTACATGGCGATCGCGCGCGAGGACCGCTTCCCGATCACCGACATCATGCGGCAGACGCCGGAGATCCCGCCCAACTGCCAGTGGGCGATCTTCCTGCGCAACCATGACGAGCTGACGCTCGAGATGGTGACCGACAGCGAGCGCGACTATCTGTGGGAAACCTACGCCACCGACCGGCGCGCCCGGCTCAATCTCGGCATTCGCCGGAGGCTGTCGCCGCTGCTGCAGCGCGACCGCCGCCGCATCGAGCTGATGAACGGGCTGCTGCTGTCGATGCCGGGGACGCCGGTGATCTACTACGGCGACGAGATCGGCATGGGCGACAACATCCATCTCGGCGACCGCGACGGGGTACGCACGCCGATGCAGTGGTCGCCCGACCGCAACGGCGGCTTCTCGCGGGCCGATCCGGCGAGCCTCGTGCTGCCGCCGATCATGGACGCGATCTACGGCTACGAGGCGGTGAACGTCGAGGCGCAGGCGAGCGACCAGCACTCGCTGCTGAACTGGACGCGGCGGATGCTGGCGGTGCGCCGGAGGCACAAGACGTTCGGACGCGGGACGCTGCGCTTCCTGTATCCCGGCAACCGCAAGGTGTTTGCCTTTCTGCGCGAACTGCGCCACGAGGACGGAAGCGACGAGACGATCCTGTGCGTGAACAATCTGTCGCGCTCGGCGCAGGCGGTCGAGCTTGACCTCTCGGCGTTCGGCGGCCGCGTGCCGGTGGACATCGTGGGCGGTTCGGCGTTCCCGCCGGTCGGGCAACTCTCCTATCTGCTCACCTTGCCGCCCTACGGGTTTTTCTGGTTCCTGCTCGCCGCCGAAGCACAATTGCCGGCCTGGCACGTTCCTGCTCCCGAACCCCTGCCGGAGTACGCCACCTTGGTCGTCCGACGCCAACTCGAAGAACTGCTGACGACCCCGAGCATCCAGATGCTCGAGCGCGAGATCCTGCCCGCCTACCTGCCCAAGCGGCGATGGTTCGCCGCCAAGGGCGAGACGCTGCACGACGTGCGGATCGCCTACGCCGTCCGCCTGCCGGAGGCCGGCGAGGCGGTGCTGCTGGCCGAAGTCTCGGTCGGGGTGGGCGAGCGGGTGGAGAACTACGCCCTGCCGCTCGGCGCCGCCCAAGAGGACGAGCCGGGCGCGTTGGTGCAGCAGCTCGCGCTGTCGCGGCTGCGCCGGGGCCGGCAGGTCGGCTATCTCACCGACGCGTTCGCGATCGACGCGCTGGCGAACGGCGTTGTCGCCGGCCTGCGCAACCGGCTGCGGTTGCCGATCGAGGGCGGCGAGATCCGCTTCCTGCCGACCTCCCGCATGGATGGGCTGGAACTCGCCGCCAACGCCGAGGTCCGCCGGTTGTCGGCCGAGCAGTCGAACAGCTCGCTGGTGATCGGCGATCGGCTGGTCATGAAGATCGTCCGTCGAGTCGTCGCGGGCGTGCATCCCGAAGGCGAAGTGACCCGCTACCTGACCGAGCAGGGGTTTTCCAACAGCCCGCCGCTGTTCGGCGAGCTGGTCCGGGTCGACGACGACGGCACGCCGCACACGTTCGGGCTGGTGCAGGGTTTTGTGCGCAACCAAGGCGACGGATGGACCTGGACGCTCGACTTCCTGGCCCGCGAGGCGGAGGAGCTGGCCGTCACCGGACAGGAGGAGAACACCGGCGCCGAGGCGTTCGCCGCCTATGCCAGCTTCGCCGGCGCGGTCGGGCGTCGTCTGGCCGAACTGCACGAGGTGCTGGCCCGGCCGACCGACGATCCGGATTTCGCGCCGGAGCCGGTGGATGCGGCGATCGCCGCCTCCTGGGCGGACGGCGTCATCGACCAGCTTGACCAGGCATTCGCGGTGCTGCGCGGCGTGCGGGAGTGGCCGGATGCGCCGACCGGCGCGCTGGCGACCGACTTGCTCGACCGGGAGGAGGACATCCGCCGCGCGGTGCAGCGGCTTGCCGAGCGTGGACGCGGGACTTTGCGTATCCGCGTGCATGGCGATTTCCATCTCGGCCAGGTTCTCGTCGTGCAGGGCGACGCCTTCATCATCGATTTCGAGGGCGAGCCGGCGCGGCCGATGGAGCAGCGGCGGATGAAGGGGTCGCCGCTGCGCGACGTCGCCGGCCTGCTGCGCTCGTTCGACTACGCCGCGGCGGCGGCCGCTCCCGGGCGGACGGCGGCCTCGGCGCAGACCTCGGAGCGGCGGGCGGCGCTGCTCGAGCGGTTCCGGGCCAACGCCGCCGCCACGTTCATCGACGCCTACCGCAGCGTCCTGGCGCAGGTGCCGCAGCCTTGGGTGTCGGCCGCAGCCGAACCCGACCTGCTCGACCTCTTCCTGATCGAGAAGGCGGCCTACGAGATCCGCTACGAGGCGATGAACCGTCCGACCTGGCTCGCCATTCCGTTGCAGGGTCTGCACCGGATCGTCGGCCAGGTGCTGACCAACGCCACCGAAGACGCGCCGGCATGAGCGGCAGCACGGGCCCGAGCCAGAGCCGAGGCCAAACCCCGGGCCAGGGCCAATGGCTGCCCGATCCCGCCACGATCGAGGGACTGGTGCAGGCGCGGCATGGCGATCCGTTCGCCGTCCTCGGCCCGCATCCGGTGCCCGACGGCGTGGCGATCCGCACCTTCCAGCCGGATGCGCAGACCGTGCAGGTCGTCGATCGGGCGACCGGCGACGTTCTCGGCACGCTGGCCCGCATCCATCCGGCCGGCTTGTTCCATGGCGTGATCCACACCGGTGCCGTCCCGTACCTGTTCCGCATCGACACCGGCGACATGACCCGCGAGACGGAGGACCCGTACTCCTTCCCGCTGCTGCTCGGCGACATCGACCTCCACCTGCTGGCGGAGGGCCGGCATCACGATCTCGGCCGCTGCCTCGGGGCGCACCCGATGGTGGTCGAGGGCGTGCGCGGGGTGCGCTTCGCGGTGTGGGCGCCGAACGCGCGGCGGGTGTCCGTGGTCGGCGACTTCAACGGCTGGGACGGAAGGCGCCATCCGATGCGGCAGCGCTACGGCGCCGGCATCTGGGAGCTGTTCATCCCGCGCCTCGCACCCGGCGCGCTCTACAAATACGAGCTGCTGGGGCCGGACGGCGGGATGCTGCCGCTGAAGGCCGATCCGGTGGCATGGGCCGCGCAGGTCCCGCCGGACAGCGCCTCGGTCATCGCCGACACCGAGCCGTTCCGCTGGAGCGACGCCGAGTGGCGCCGCGCGCAGGCGGAAAAGCAGGGGCCGCGCGCGCCCATCTCGATCTACGAGGTGCATCCCGCATCATGGTTGCCGGGCGGATCGAACGACCGCTCCGGCTGGGACATGCTATGCGAGCGGCTGGTCCCCTACGTGGCGCGCATGGGGTTCACCCATGTCGAGCTGCTGCCCGTCATGGAGCATCCGTTCGGCGGCTCGTGGGGCTACCAGCCGCTCGGCCAGTTCGCCCCGGTCGCCCGGCTCGGCCCGCCGGAGGCGTTCGCCCGGTTCGTCGATCGCTGCCACCGCGCCGGCGTCGGCGTGATCCTCGACTGGGTGCCGGCGCATTTTCCGACCGACGCTTACGGGCTGGCGCATTTCGACGGCACCGCGTTGTACGAGCACGCCGACCCGCGCGAGGGTTTTCATCCCGAGTGGAACACCGCCATCTACAATCACGGCCGCAACGAGGTGCGCGGCTTCCTGATCGGCAGCGCGCTGCACTGGCTCGAGCACTATCATGCCGACGGGCTGCGGGTGGATGCGGTGGCCTCGATGCTCTACCGCGACTACAGCCGGCGCGCCGGCGAGTGGATCCCGAACCGCTACGGCGGGCGCGAGAACCTCGAAGCGGTGTCGTTCCTGCAGGAACTCAGCCGCGTCGTCGCCGAACGCTGTCCCGG
The DNA here is from genome assembly GCA_963719345.1 of uncultured Alphaproteobacteria bacterium. Classification (GTDB taxonomy): domain Bacteria; phylum Pseudomonadota; class Alphaproteobacteria; order Acetobacterales; family Acetobacteraceae; genus CAVRCA01. Next base: position 190,651 of record CAVRCA010000001.1, on the reverse strand, counting down.
CGCGGTGCTCATCGCCGAGGAGTCCACCGCCTGGCCCGGCGTCACCCGGCCGGCCGATGAGGGCGGCCTTGGATTCTCGTACAAATGGAACATGGGGTGGATGCACGACACGCTCCACTACATGCACGAAGACTCGGTCAATCGTCGCTGGCACCACGATGCCATGACGTTCGGGCTGATGTACGCCTTCTCCGAAAAATTCGTGCTGCCGCTGTCGCATGACGAGGTGGTGTACGGAAAAGGCTCGCTGATCCGCAAGATGCCGGGCGACGAGTGGCAACGCTTCGCCAACCTGCGCGCTTACTTCGGCTTCATGTGGACGATGCCGGGGAAGAAACTGCTGTTCATGGGCGGCGAGTTCGCGCAGGAGCGCGAGTGGAATCACGACAGCGGTCTCGACTGGCACCTGCTGGACGATCCGCGTCATGCCGGGATGCAGAAGCTGATGCGCGACCTCAATCATCGCATACGGCGAGATCGGCGCCCTGCATGCGCGCGATTGCGAGCCGGAGGGCTTCCGCTGGGTCGTGGTGGACGACCGCGATCAGAGCGTGTTCGCCTGGCTGCGGTTCGGCGGGCCGGACGATCCGCCGGCGCTGGTCGTCAGCAACTTCACGCCGATGCCACGGACCGGCTACCGGATCGGCGTGCCGAAGACCGGCTTGTGGCACGAGATCGTCAACACCGACGCGGCGGTCTATGGCGGGTCGAACCTGGGCAACCGCGGCGGCGCCAAGGCCGAGGACGTCGCGGCGCATGATCTGCCCGCCTCCGTGCTGCTCACAATTCCACCGTTGGCCACGCTGGTGCTGATCGCACCCTGACGCCCGAGGGACTTCCTTATGACCAAGCATTTCAGGCACGCGCTGCCGTTCGGCGCCGAGCCGACGGATCGCGGCGCGACCCGGTTCCGCTTGTGGGCGCCGTCGGTGGAGGCCGTCTCGCTCGAGATCGACGGGCAGAGCCCGCTTCCGATGCAGCGCCAGGAGAACGGCTGGTTCGCCGCGCAGGCACCGTGCGGTCCCGGCACGCATTACCGCTTCCGGCTGCCGGATGGGCTTGCGGTGCCTGATCCCGGCCTCCCGCCGGCAGGCCGGTGACGTGCATGATGCCAGCGTCGTGGTCGACGCCGAGCGCCTATGCCTGGCGCAACGACGGCTGGCTGGGACGCCCGTGGCACGAGGCGGTCGTCTACGAACTGCATCCCGGCGCGATGGGCGGTTTCGAGGGCATCCGTAGCCGCCTGCCCGAGTTGAAGCAGCTCGGCGTGACGGCGATCGAGCTGATGCCGATCGCGGATTTCCCCGGCAAGCACAACTGGGGCTATGACGGCGTGCTGCCCTACGCGCCGGACGCGGCGTACGGCACGCCCGATCAGCTCAAGGCGCTGATCGACGAGGCGCACGGGATCGGCCTCATGGTGTTTCTCGACGTGGTGTACAATCATTTCGGCCCGGACGGGAACTACCTGCACGCCTACGCGGAAAATTTCTTTCGCAATGACATCACCACGCCTTGGGGTGCGTCGATCGACTTCCGGCGACCCGAGGTGCGGGACTATTTCATCCAGAACGCGCTCTACTGGCTGATGGAGTATCGCTTCGACGGGCTGCGTTTCGACGCGGTTCACGCGATCACGCGAGCCCGACTTCCTCGACGAGATGGCGGCGACGATCCGCCGCACCGTCGAGCCCGGCCGGCACGTGCATCTCATCCTGGAGCATGAGGGCAACAAGGCTTCCCACCTCGCCCCCGGAAAGTTCGACGCGCAGTGGACCGACGACGTACATCATTGCCTGCACGTGCTGCTGACCGGCGAACACGAAGGCTACTACGAGGATTTCCAGGACGCGGCGCGACTGCTCGCCCGTTGCATGGCCGAGGGCTTTGCCTATCAAGGGGAAATGTCGCCGCATCACGGCGAGCCGCGCGGCGAGCCGAGTGCTCATTTGCCGACGACGGCCTTCGTGATCTGCCTGCAGAACCACGACCAGATCGGCAATCGCGCGTTCGGCGACCGGCTCACGACCTTGGCCGACCCCGAGGCGCTGCGGGCGGCCACCGCGCTGCTGCTGCTCAGCCCGTTCATCCCGATGCTGTTCATGGGCGAGGAGTGGGGCACGAAGGCGCCCTTCCTGTTCTTCACCGACCACAATCCGGAGCTGGCGAAGCTGGTGCGCGAGGGACGCCGCCGCGAGTTTCAGCATTTCGCCGCGTTCACCGACCCGGCACGCCGCGAGACGATCCCTGATCCCAACGCTCGCGAGACGTTCGAGCAATCGGTGCCAAGCCGGACCGAGTGCCAGCAGCCAGCGCACGCCGAGACGCTGGCACTCCACCAGGACTTGCTCGCGCTGCGCCACCGCTTCGTCATGCCGCGGATTCCCGGCTGCGTCAGCGAGGGAGCGGAAGCGATCGGACCGAAGGCGGTGGTCGCGCGCTGGCGGATCGGCGACGGCGCCTTGCTGACGATCGCGATCAATCTTGACGAGTCGCCCGTCCCGATCGGCCCGCTGACGGGCGAGATGCTGTACGGCACCGGCGACAAGATGGGCCGCGTGGTCCCGCGAAGGCGCCCTGCCCGCGCGCAGCACCGTGGCCTTCCTTGCCGGCGACCGCGTCATGAGCGACGGGATCTGCTGGCCGCTGGCCGAGCAAGCGGGGATCGCGCCGCGCTGGCGCGATGCTTTCGGCGAGATGCACGACGTCGCCCCCGATACGCTGCGGGCGGTGCTCGCCGGCACTCGGCTTGCCGGCCGGCAGCGACGCTGAGATTGCCGAGAGTCGCCAAAAGTGCGCGAGCAGAATCCGGCGCCACCTTGCCTCCGCTGATAACCGCCTCGCCGGTCAGCCGATCCGACTGCGGCGCCGAACCGGCCGTTTCCGGCATCCATCGCGAGGACGGCGGACGTCTCGGAGGGACAAGCCGCAGCCGGAGGATCACGGCAGCGTCATCCCGGCGATTGCGGAACTCGGCTATCACCGCCTCGAGCTGGATGACGGCACTCTCGTCACGCTCGCCGTCGCGCCCGGACGTTGCGTCTGCGTTCGCGAAATTGTCGGCCGCGACCGGGCCTGGGGCTTGGCGACACAGCTCTACTCGCTTCGCCGCGCCGGCGATGGCGGCATCGGCGATTTCGCCGCCCTGCGCGATTTCGTCCGCTCCGCCGCCGCGCATGGCGCGACGCCGTCGCGATCAGCCCGGTCCATGCGCAGTTCTCGGCCGACCCCGACCGGTTCAGCCCGTACGCGCCGTCCAGCCGCTCGCTGCTCAACGTCATGCACGCGGAGCTGCCCGACGAGCCCGATCCGGCGGAGCGGGCGCGGCTCGAAGCCTGCCGCTGATCGACTGGCCCGCCGCGACGCGCGCCCGCTTGCGCGCCTTCCGCCGCGCTTTCGCAGGAGCGCGACCGGACGGCGCCGAGCTTGCCGAATTCCGCCGCGAGCAGGGTGACGGTCTCGAGCTGCACGCCCGATTCGAGGCGCTGCACGCTCATTTCTTCGGCGAGGACCCCGCCGCTGGCACTGGCGGGACTGGCCGGAGGAATTTCGCGACCCGCACAGCCCCGGCGTGGCGCGGTTTGCCGCAGGACCACCCGCGAGAAGTCGCCTTCCATGCCTGGCTCCAGTTCCTTGCCGACAGCGGACCTCCGGCGGCGCAGCAGGCGGCGCGAGCGTCGGGCATGCCGATCGGACTGATCTCCGATCTCGCGGTCGGCACCGATTCCGGCGGCAGTCACGCCTGGAGCCGTCAGGACGAGATGCTGATCGGGCTTTCGGTCGGCGCGCCCCCTGACCCGCTCGGCCCGCACGGACAGAACTGGGGCCTGGTCGGTTTCTCGCCGCGCGGGCTGCGCAAGAGCGGCTATCGGCCTTCCTCGAAATGATCCGCGCGGCCCTGCGGCATGCGGGCGGCGTGCGCATCGACCACGCTATGGGGTTAGCCGGCTCTGGGTCATGCCGGAAGGCACAGGCGCGGATGAGGGCGCGTACCTCGCCATGCCCGAGCAGGATCTGCTGCGGCTGATCGCGCTCGAATCCTGCGGCATCGCGCGATCGTTCTGGGCGAGGATCTCGGCACCGTGCCCGAGGGTTTCTCAGAGACGGTTGCCGGAGGCCGGGCGTGCTGGGCCTGCGCGTGCTCTGGTTCGAGCGCGACGAGGGCTGGTTCACCCGCCCCTCGAGCTGGACCCGCGATGCCGTCGCGATGACCAGCACGCATGATTTGCCGACGGTTGCCGGCTGGTGGAGCAGCGCGGATCTCGACTGGCGGGCAGCCTCGGACTGCTGAGGGACGAGCCCGGAGGAGCGCGCGCAACGCGCGAGCGGACCGGACCGCGCTCTGGAACGCTTTCCGCGACAGCGGCGCCGCGGAAGGCGATCCGCCGCCCCCCGACGAGCCGGCCGCGTGCAGTCGATGCGGCCATCGCCCACGTCGGCCGCGCCGCCTGCGAGCTCGTGCTTCTCCCGGTCGAAGACGCGCTGGCGATGCGGGAACAGCCGAACCTTCCGGGCACGCTCGACGAGCACCCGAACTGGCGGCGGCGTCTCCCGACACGGCCGACCGGGTGCTCGACGAGCAAGCGACCGCCGCGCCGGCTCGCGGCCTGGCCGACGCGAGGAAGCGCGCATGAGCGCGTCTGCGGGCCACCGCCCGCCTGCAGTTCCACAAGGACTTCACCCTCGACCACGCGCTGGACCTGGTTCCCTATTTGGACCGGCTCGGGATCAGCCATCTCTACGCCTCGCCGCTGCTCAAATCGCGGCCGGGCTCGACGCACGGCTACGACATCGTCGACCACCACGCGATCGACCCGGAGCTCGGCGGCGAGCCGGCGCTCCGCCGCCTGGTCGAGGCGCTGCGCCGGCACGACATGGGGCTGATCCTCGATATCGTTCCGAACCACATGGGGGTCGGCGGCGCGGACAATGCCTGGTGGCTCGATGTGCTGGAATGGGGCCGCGCCAGTCCGTACGCGGAATATTTCGACATCGACTGGGACCCGCCCGACGCGACGCTGCGCGGCCGGCTGCTGGCCCCGTTTCTCGGCACGCCTACGGCGAGGCGCTTGGCCGCCGGCGACCTCGTCCTCAAATTCGATCCCGAGGACGGCCGCCTGTTCGTCTCGGCCTACGACACGCACCGGTTTCCGATCGACCCGCGGCAGTATGCCGCCGTGCTCCGGGAGGCGGCGGCGCTCGACGACCTCGCGGAACGCGTTCACGGCGATCGGTCCCGGCTCCGGCGGGCGCGAGGGCATGCGCCGCCGCGCGCGGAGGCCCGCTCCGCGCTTCGGCGAGGCCGCCGGGGCGCATCCGGGCGCGATCGAGGCGGTGCTGGCGCGCCTTCGCGCCGATGACCCGAAGGGCCGCGACCGGCTGCACCGGCTGCTGGAACGGCAGAACTACCGGCTCGCCTGGTGGCGGGCCGCCGCCGACGAGATCAACTGGCGCAGGTTCTTCGACATCAACAGCCTCGCCGGCATTCGCGTCGAGCAGCCGAAGGTGTTCGACGACACCCACGACTTCGTCCTGCGGCTCTATGCCGAAGGCCTGATCGACGGCGTGCGCATCGACCATGTCGACGGCCTTGCCGACCCGCGCGCCTATTGCCGCAAGCTGCGACGGCGGCTGGAGTCCGCCGGCGCGGCGCGGCCGAAGGCGCTGCCCGACGGACCCGGCGGTGATCTGGGTCGAGAAGATCCTGGCGCCGCACGAGCAGCTGCCGACCGATTGGCTGACCGACGGCACGACCGGCTACGACTTCATGAACGACGTCGCCGGGCGTGCTGCACGACCCGGCCGGCGAGGCGCCGCTGACGCGCTCTGGTCCGACGCTGACCGGCCGGCCCGCTGCGTTCGAGGAGGAGGCGAAGCCGGCGCGCCGGCAGATCCTGCGCGAAAGCCTGTTCAGCGAGCTCTACGCCACCGCCGCCGCCCTCAACCGCATGGCGCGGCGCGACCTTCGCGACGCGCGACTACACGCTCACCGCGCTGCGCCGGGCGCTCGAGGAGCTGCTGATCCACTTCCCGGTCTACCGCATCTATGCCGGAATGGGCGGCATTTCGGAGGCGGATGCGACCGTGCTCGCCTGGGCGATGGACGGGGCACGGCGCACGGTGCGGGCCGCCGACCTCCCGCTGCTTGAGCTCATCGGCGGCTGGCTGAGCGGCACCGATGTGCGCAGCGAGCCGCGCCGGCCCGCGGCGGCAGGAGCGTCTGCGGGCCATGGTGCGCTTCCAGCAGCTCTCGTCGCCGACCGCCGCCAAGTCGGTCGAGGACACCGCCTTTTACCGCTACGGCCGGCTGCTCTCCCGCAACGAGGTGGGCTCGGAGCCGTCGCAGTTCGCGCTCTCGCCCGCGGCGTTCCACGCCGCCAACGGCGAGCGGCGCCGGCATTTTCCCGCGCGCCCTGCTCGCCACCGCCACGCACGACCACAAGCGCGGCGAGGATACGAGGGTGCGCCTGGCGGTGCTGAGCGAGATCCCCGACGAGTGGGAGGCCGCGCTCGCCCGCTGGATGCGGCTGAACGCGCCGTTGCGCCGCGACATCGAGGGCGCGCCGGCACCCGACGCGGCCGACGAAATCATGCTCTACCAGACGCTGGTGGCGGCGTGGCCGCTTACCCTTGGCGCGGACGACGCGGCGGGGCTGGCGGTGTTCCGCGAGCGCGTCGCGGCCTGGCAGGAAAAATCGCTTCGGGAGGCCAAGCGGAAGTCCGAATGGGCCGCCCCCAACCTTGAATACGAGACCGCCTGCCAGAACTTTCTCGATCAGGTGCTGGACGCCTCGCGTCCGGCGCACGTCGTCCACGAGATCGCCGAGTTTGCGGCCCGGATCGCCGCCCGCCGGCGCCGTGTACGGGCTATCGCAAACCCTGCTGCGGCTCACCAGCCCCGGCATCCCCGATCTCTACCAAGGCGACGAGTTCTGGGATTTTTCGCTCGTCGACCCCGACAACCGCCGGCCGGTGGACTACGGCGACCGCGCAGTCGGCGCTGGCCGCCAACGCCGGCCCCGCCGAACTGGTCGCCCACTGGCGCGACGGGAGGGTGAAGCAGGCCATCATCGCCCGGACGCTCGCCTACCGCCGGCGTGCGCCGGGCTTGTTCGCCAGCGGCTCCTATGTTCCGCTGCAATTAACAGGAGACTTGGCGGATCACGCAGTTGCGTTCGCTCGCACCCATGAAGGCCGAGCTATGGTCACGATCGTTTCGCGTCTGGCGGCGCGGCTCGACGGCGTGGCGGAGCAACTCCGAGTTTCGGAGTCAGCTTGGCAGGGAACTGCCTTAATTTTGCCGCGTAAATTATGCGGACGACGAATGAACGACGTGCTTGGCGGCCCTGGCTACGCCGAGGGCTCAGGGGAGGTCCCGGTGCGGCGAGCTGCTTGCGAAGCTACCGGTCGCGTTGTTGGAGGTACTATGAACCGGCTCGTGGTCGTGTCCAACAGGGTGCCGGCCCCCGGGGCTCAGGGCAACCAGGCCGGCGGTCTTTCGGTCGCCCTAGAGGGGCTGATGGCCAAGCGGGGCGGCGTGTGGTTCGGCTGGAGCGGCACGGTGTCGCCGGAGGCCGCCACGGCGCGAGCAAAGGTGGAGCATGTCGACAAGGTGGCGTTCGCCACCGTCGACCTCACCCAGGAGGAGCACGACCGCTACTACAGCAATTTCTCCAACGGCCTGCTCTGGCCGTTGCTGCACACCATGCCCGAACTGATGGCGTTCGACCGCCGCGACGCGCAGGTCTATCGCGAGGTCAACGGCCGCATGGTGGACGCGCTGCTGCCGCTGCTGCGGCCCGACGACCTCATCTGGGTGCATGATTACCACCTGATGGCGATGCCGGCGCTGCTGCGGGCGCGCCATGTGCGCAGCCCGATCGGCTTCTTCCTGCACATCCCCTTCCCCGGCACCGACCTGCTCGCCAACGTCCCGGACGCGGCGGCGCTGATCAAGGACCTGCTGGCGTCGGATCTCATCGGCTTTCAGACCGATCGCGACGTCGAGAACTTCGCCAACGCGGCGCAGTCGCTGGCCGGAGCGCTGGATTTCTCCGAGGGTTGGCTGCACATGCCGGGCCGGCGGATCCGGCTGGGCGTGTTCCCGGTCGAGATCGAGCCTCGCGAGTTCGCGGCGACGGCAGCCGCTGCCGTCCGGTCGCCGGCCACCGAGCGCCTGCGCCGCAGCCTTGGGGGACAACGGCTCATTCTCGGGGTCGACCGGCTCGACCCGACCAAGGGGCTGCTGCAGCGCCTGACCGGCTTCCGTCGGCTGCTTGAGACGCGGCCCGAGTGGCGGCGGCAGACCACCATGCTGCAGATCGCCGCCGTGTCGCGCAAGGACGTGGCCGCCTACCAGACGCTGCGGGCGGCGCTCGACCGGGAGGCGGGCGGTATCAACAGCGAGTTCGGCGACCCCGACTGGACTCCGCTGCGTATCGTCGCCCGCGCCGGCGCCCGCCGGATGATGGCCGGCTTCATGCGCGAGGCGCGGGTCGGGTTGGTCACCCCGCTGCGCGACGGGATGAACCTGGTCGCCAAGGAGTATGTCGCGGCGCAGGACCCGCAGGACCCGGGCGTGCTGGTGCTGTCGCCGTTCGCCGGCGCCGCCCGCCAACTCGACGCGGCGTTGATGGTCAACCCGCACGACACCGATGGCATGGCCGACGCGTTGGATCGGGCGCTGCGCATGGGGCTGATCGAGCGACAGGATCGCTGGAGCGCGCTCTGGCAGGCGATCGAGCACACCTCGCCGCTCGCCTGGGGACGCTCGTTCATCGCCGCCCTGTTGCGCGCCGTGCTGTCGGCCGACGAGCCGGCGGCGAGCCGGCAGCGGCTGCGCAGCGGCCGCACGCCCGAGGGCATGGCCCTTGCCCCACCCGCGCGCCGCGCCCGCGACGGGAGCCATGCGCCGGCGCCGACCGGGCCGACGCCGCGCCAAATCAACTGAATCAACCCATCCGAACGACCTGGCGGGCGGATACGTTGATCGCCGCGCTGCTCGCCGGTCAGTCTTGCAGAACGGCGACCGCCCGGGTCCAGCCGGCCGACCCGCGATGCACCTTCACCGGGAAGCAGGCGATCTCGAACCCGTGGGCCGGCAGCTGTTCGAGGTTGTGGAGCTTTTCCAGGTGCGAGTAACCGATCTCGCGCCCTGCCCGATGGCCCTCCCAGATCAGCCCGGCGTCACCGGTTTCCGCGACCCGGCGCCTGGTGAAGGAGAACGGCGCGTCCCAGCTCCAGCCGTCGGTGCCGACCAGGCGGATGCCGCGCTCCAGCAGCCATAGCGTCGCCGCCTTGCCCATGCCGCAGCCGCTGTCGATGAAATCGGCTTCGCCGTAGCGCGACCCGGCCCGTGTGTTGACCACGACGATCTCGAGCGGGCGCAGGCTGTGCCCGATGCGCTTGAGTTCGGCCTCGACGTCGTCCGGGGTGGCGACATAGCCGTCGTCGAGATGGCGAAAGTCGAGCTTCACCGCCGGCTGAAAACACCATTCGAGCGGCACCTCGTCGATGCGCCAGGACGGCTCGCCGCCCGGCTTGAGGCGCTCGTTCATCCGGGAGAAATAGTGATAGGGCGCGTCGAGATGGGTGCCGTTGTGGGTGCTGATCTCGACCCGTTCGACCGCCGCGTACTCGCCTTCGGGCAGCTGGTCGACCCGCACGCCCATCTGCTCGGCCATCTGCGGCGCGGTCTGATGGTGATCCAGATACTGGATCTGCGGCAGCATGTGCGGCGGGTCGCTGGCGATCCCCGCCTTCAGCGGCACGGAGATGTCGATCAAACGGCGCGGCATTGCAGCGTCCTCCCTGGTCCCGGCGGAGCCTAGGCCGCCTCGGCGCCGGTGATCCAGAGCGGGCGCCGGCATGAGATAGGTTACAATCGTCCTCGTTTCGGTTATATAATGGCCTCATACGTCGAACACGGGGGCAAGATGGACATCAGGCATGTCGTGGTGCTGATGCTGGAGAACCGCTCGTTCGATTCGATGCTCGGCGCGCTTTACGAGAGTGGTCCCGGTTTCGACGGCCTCGCCGGGACGGAGCAGAACGTCTGGCACAAGCCGGACGGCTCGCAGCAACCGTTCCAGGTCTGGAAATCGCCCGAGCTGACCGCCGAGGCGCTGCGCGTGCCTGATCCCGACCCGGGCGAGTTGTTCACCGACATCCACATGCAGATCCAGGGGCTCACCGACAGCGGGCAGCCGAACCCCGGAGCGCCGACGATGGGCGGTTTCGTGGACAGCTACATGCGACAGCCGGCCGGAGCGACCCAGCCCGACCCCGCCGCGGTGATGCACTACTTCACCCCCGACCAAGTGCCGGTCCTCAGCCAGCTCGCGCGGGCATTCGGAGTATCCGACCGTTGGTACGCCTCGGCGCCGTGCCAGACCTGGCCCAATCGGTTCTTCGTCCATTGCGCGACGGCCAACGGCTGGGTGAACAACTCGCCGACGCACTTCCCGTATTCGATGGAAACGGTGTTCAATCGGCTGTCAGGGGTCGGCCAGGACTGGCGGATCTACTATCACGACATCCCGCAGGCGGCCACCTTGGCGCGGCTGTGGACCGAGGTGTTCACCCATTTCCACCATTTCGAGGAGGATTTCGCCCGCGATGCCGCGGCCGGGCGACTGCCGGCCTACAGTTTCATCGAGCCGCGCTACTTCACCGACCAAGTGGCGCGGAAGGTGCCGAACGACCAGCATCCGCCGCACGACGTGGCCCAGGGGGAGGCGCTGATCGCCTCGGTGTACAACGCGCTGCGCCAGGGACCGGGGTGGCCCCAGACGTTGCTGATCGTGACCTATGACGAGCATGGCGGCTGCTACGATCACGTCGTGCCGCCGTCCGCCACGCCGCCCGGCGGGCCGACGCCGGACGGGTTCGCGTTCGAACTCGTTCGGCGTGCGCGTGCCGGCGGTCATCGTCTCGCCCTACGTGCGGCCCGGGACCATCCTGCGCCCGGCGGGATCGACGCCGTTCGACCACACTTCCATCATCGCGACCCTGCGCCGACTGTTCGGCTTTGCACCCCTTACCCCGCGCGACGCGGCGGCACCCGACCTGCTCGGCGCGTTCGCCGACGAGCCGTCGAACGACGGGCCGGCCTCGGTGGAGGCCCATCCCGTCGAGCCGGCGGCGGCGCAAGTCACCGTTATGGCGGACAAGCCGCCGAACGACATGCAGCGGAGCCTCTACAGCGCGGCGGTGCAGTTGCCGACCGCCGGCGCCGACATCGCGGCCCATGTCCGCCGCATCGCCGACGTCGCCGACCCGGTCTCCACGCATCCGACGGTCGCCGCAACCGCGGCGGACGTGGTGGCCCACATGCGGGCGTTTCTGGGGCGGTAGCTACCCCTGCAACTCCCGGCGGACGATCGCGGCGCCGGCGGCGAGCGCACTCAGCTTGGCGAACGCCCGCGCTCGCGGGATGTATTTCATCCCGCAATCGGGAGCGGCGACCAGCCGCTCAGCCGCCAGATGCGCAAGGCCGGCGCGCAGCCGCGCGGCCACCTCGTCGGCCGTCTCGACCGCCTCCGCCGCGAGATCGATGACGCCGAGTAGCACGGTCTTGTCGCCGAGTTCGCCGAGGACGCCGAGATCGAGACGCGGCTGTGCGGCTTCGATCGAGATCTGGGCCGCTCGGCTGTTCGCAAGCTGCGGCAGGAAGGAGTAGCCGTTGGGTTTGTCGTGGACCATGTCGGCATAGCCGAAGCAGATATGGATCACGGTCGGTCCAGAGATGTCCGCCAGGGCGCGATCGATGACCGGCACGGCGTAGCGCCTTGCGGCGTCGGGCCGCGCCTGCAGCCAGGGCTCGTCGAGCTGGACGATATCGGCGCCGGCCGCCTTGAGGTCGCGCAGCTCCTGGTTGACGGCGATGGCGTAGTCCATCGCCATGTCCGCCTCGTCGTCATAAAAATCGTTCTGCGCCTGCTGCGCCATGGTGAACGGGCCGGGCAAGGTGATCTTGACCGTGCGCTCGGTGTTGGCGCGCAGGAACGCCACGTCGCGCGTCTCGACCGGGCCACGCCGGCTGATCCGCCCCACCACCCGAGGCACGATGGTGGTCCCGCCGGTGCGGCCCATGACCTCGCCGGGCCGCTCAAGGTCGATCCCGTCGAGAGCGCTCGCGAAGCGGTTGGAGTAGCTTTCCCGCCGCATCTCGCCGTCGGTGATGATGTCGATCCCGGCGCGCTCCATGTCCCGGATGGCGAGGATCGTGGCGTCGTCCTGCGCCTGCTCCAGCCACGCCTCCGGGATACGCCAGAGGTCGGTCGCCCGCACCCGCGGCACCTTGCCGCTCAACTTGGCCCGATCCAGCAGCCAGTCCGGCTGCGGATAGCTGCCCACCACCGTGGTGGGCAGCAGCGTGCGCGCCATTGACGCGGCTACTCGGCAGCAGCGACGATCTGGGCGGGATCGGCACCGACGCGGCCGGTCGCGTCGTTGGCGGCGCGGGCGAGCTGGAAGTCGTAGCGTAGACCGGGCAGGCCGCGGACGGGGGCATCGGGGTCGTTCGCCTTCGGCGAGACCACGAGCGAGCCCGAGACGCCGAACACGGTGTCGGAACCGATATGCTCGTCGTCGGCCATGTAGAGCGCTGTGACGAGCTCGCGGTAGCCGGGGGCGCCGATCAGGAAGTGGATGTGGGCCGGGCGGCAGCCGTGCCGCCCCTGTTGCCTGATCAGCTCGCCGACCGGGCCGTCCAGCGGGATGGTGTAGCCGAGCGGGCGGATGGAGCGGAAATGGTAGCGCCCGTCGCCGTCGGTCCGGAACCGACCGCGCATGTCGGTGTCCGTCCCGCCCCCGAGTTGGAGGTCATAGGCGCCGTTCTCGTTGGTCTGCCAAACGTCGATGGTGGCGTTCGGCACCGGATCGCCGGTCTCGTCGGTGACCCGGCCATACAGCACGATCTCAGGCGCGTTGATGTCGCGGATGATGGACTGACCCAGCTCGTAATCCGGCGCGTCGGCGCGGAAGAACGGACCAAGCAGGCTGCTCTGCGTCCCCTGCTCCTCGACGCGGCGGTCATTGAGGGCGTTGACCATCGCGCTCAGGCCCAGCACGTCGGAGAGAAGGATGAACTCCTGGCGGATCGGGGTGCAGGCGTGGCCCACCTGGGTCAGGAACTTGATGCCGTCGATCCACTCGGCGGGCGTGAGGTTCACCTCACGGGCGAAGGCGTGCAGATGCCGGACGGCGGCGTCCATGATCTGCTTGAGCCGGGGATTGGCGGTGGTCGCCATCTGCTCGATGGCGGCGTCGGTGACCGTGTTCTCGTCGAGATCCTGCATCTTGATCCTCCCGCTTCTGCGCTGGCCCGGCACCAGCGAGGGCGACTATAAGCGCAACTTCGCCGCCGGGCGAACCGGCCTGGCGCGCAGGGTGCGGCCCAGGCGGCGCAAGCCGGCCCGTTGCTGGGCCAGGTAACTGCCGGTGGCGAGCGCCTCCTCGCCCGAGGGATCACCGGTCCGGACATAGGCGCGGGAAAAATCGGCGGTGCCGAACAGCATGTCCCACCACGGCAACGTCGCGCCGTAGTTGCAGCTCCGCTGTCCCGCCGCAAGCACCCCGTGATGGGCGCGATGGAAGCGGGGCGAGATCAGCAGCCGCTCGCCGATCCGACCGAAGGAGAGCCGGACGTTGGCGTGGGACAGGCTTTCGAGGAACCGCAGCAGCAGCACCAGTAAGGGGAACTGCAGCGGCGGGATGCCGATCAGTAGCGCCACCGCGGTGAACCATAGGAAGGAGATGATCTCGTCGAACAGGTGATTGCGGTCGTCCGACCAGAACGTCATCTGGCGCTGGGCGTGGTGCAGCGAGTGCAGCGCCCACCACCAGCGGAGGCTGTGCGACAGCCGATGCCGCCAGTACTCGGAAAGATCCAGGATGACGGCGTAGAGCGCGAAGGTGAGCACCGGATGCCCGAGCAGGTCGGGCAGCAACCGCTCCAAGGTCGGCGGCACCCAGCCGTGATCGGCGAGCCAGCCGTTCAGCGCCACCTGCGCCTGGTAGAACCCGACGAAGGTGACGAGCGGCAGGATGCCGACCCTGGCGATAACCGTGTAGAGCACGTCGACGCCGATGGCGCGGCTATCGGCCCAGCGCTCGACGGGTCGCCAGCGTTCGAGCGGCAGGCAGACCGCGAACGTGGTGGCCACCTGCACCGCGCCATAGACGGCGAACAGCGCCCAGCCATAGGCGAGGTCTTCCCACTCCATCCAGTCCAGCCGAAAGAGCAGCGGGATCAGCAGGTGCTCCTGCAACCAGCCGGCAGCAAGGTCAAAGGGGTCGAGCAACGCGCACTCCGGCAACCGTCATCAAAGCAACCCGTGAGACTGCAGGTAACGCACCCCGCCATAAAGCCCGACCAGCAATACGACGGTCGCACCGATGACGGCCGGCATTTGCCACCAGGAAGGAAGTTTTGCGATCACTTGCGTGACCAACAGGTCCACCTTGGCGCCAATCTCCGCAAGGGACCGCTCGACGTCTCGCAGGCGGCTCTCGATTCCGTCCAGTCTTGCATCAAGCCGGTCCATGCCTCGCTCCAGCGCCGACATGCGCAAGTCCATAGCCGCCGGATCGGGATTCACAAGGCTCTGCGACACGACCGCTACTCCGCCCTGGTGTTGAGAAAAATGCCGTGCGGCGAGCGGCCGACGTCGATCGTGTCGGTCGCTCCAGTTTTGGGGTCCAGCACCGCCACCTTCTCCGCCCAGCGCCGGGTGATCCAGAGCTTGCCGTCAGGGGCGAAATCGATGCAGTCCGGGCCGCCGGGGATCTTGTAGACGCGCTTGACCTCGAGCGTGCGGGCATCGAGCGCCGTGGTGCTCCCGTCCACCCGCGCATTGACGTAGATCAACGATCCGTCGGGGGAGAGAAAGAGCTGGTGCGCCCCCTTCCCCACGTGGATGCGGCGCTCGACCCGGCCGTCGATCGGATCGACCACCGCGATATCGTCGGCGCCCATGTCGGCCACCAGGATCTTTCCCAGATGCCACATGACGCCCGCCGGGGTTTTCCCGACCGGGACATCCCAGACCACCGCCATTCGGGTGAGATCGATCGCTGCCAGCCGGTCGGTGCCCTGCAGGCTCACATAGACCATGCTGGAATCGGGGGCGTAGGCGAGATGGCTGGGCATGGAGGACAGCGGAAAGCGCTTTGCCAACCGCATCGTCGCGGCGTCGTAGACGTCCACCTGATTGCGCGCGAGGCCGTTCACGGTGAGCCACCGTCCGTCGGGGCTGAAGCCCAGCTGGTAGGGATCGGCCACCGGGGTTCGCCGTTTCACCACCCCGGTCGCCGGATCGAGGAACAGCAATTCGTTGCCGACCGTGTCGCCGACCAGCAATTCGCGCCCGTCCGGACTGAGCGCCAGATGATGCGGCTCGCGCAGCGCCGGGATGCGCCGCACCTCCTTCTCGGCGCCCATGTCGACGATGCTGATCGACGCGCCGCCGGAGTTGACGACGAACGCCAGCCCGGTCGCGCCGGCCGGCTGCGCCGCGAGCAGCCCGATCAGCAGGAAACCCGTTCCTATTCGCATCGCAGCCACGCCGCCTCGGTCCAAATTGGCCGCACTCTACTCTCCCGCCGCCAGCGAGGGGACCGGCAATTCCTCGGCGGTGGATTGCGCCCGCTCCAGGGCGCCGCGCGCGAAGACGGCGGAGACCCAGGTGAACAGGACGGAGGAGGTCGTCGCGATCAGGGCGTTGTCCGTATAGGCGTGGATGGCGAAGGCGATCAGCACCAGCCGGATCAGCACCCGATCAGCGCGCGGCATGACGCGGGTGTGGCGGATGGTCCAGAGCACGAACAGCGCAATCAGCAACGACAGGCCGAACCAGCCGCCCTCGACCCCGATGCGCAGATACTCGTTATGGGCCGCGGTGGTGCCCAGCAGGTGGGCCAGAGTGGACTCTTCGGGCACGATGACTTTGCCGGCGCCGACCCCCCAGCCGAACCAGGGCGACTCGTCCCAGGCATCCTGGAACCAGGGCCAGATCAGGTCGCGGCCGCTCAGGTTGGCCGCCTCGTTCGACAGCACGTTGAACAGCCGGATCTCGCCCAGCAGGCCGGCCGCCGTGAGGAGCAGCGGCGCCAGGCATGCGGTGCCAAGAGCCAGCGTCACCCGTCGGGACAGGCTGAACCGGTCGGACGGGATGGCGAGCACCGCGATGACGCAGAGGCCGAGGCCGATCGCCAGCGGCGCCCGGGCGCCGGTCAGCACCAGGATGAGCAGGTTGAGCCCAAGCAGCGCCAAATCGAGACGCCGGCCCTCGCGCAACAGTTCGAGCAGCGACGCCTCCATTGCCGCCAGCGCGAACCCGCCCAGGAAGGCCGGATGACCGGTCGCCGATAGCCGGAAGCCGCCATCCTCGATGAACACCGGTCGCAGTCCGGTCGCGGCCAAGGCGAGCCCCAAGCCGATCAGCAGCAGCGGCACCCATTGCGTGGTCCGGATGATCGCCCCGGCCCAGGGGCGCGACAAGCGGCTGAACGAGAACGCGAACGGCGCCACCGACCCGATCAGCGACCGCAGGCTCTCCGAAAGATCGAGGCTCGGGTGCCGCCCGCGCGCGAGGCCGACGACGAACATGGCAAGGAAGGCCAGACCCGGGTTGCAGGCATCCGCGACCGGGCCGAAACGCAGCACGCAGACCCCGGCCAGCGCCAGCCCGGCGAGTTTGACGACGCCGAGGATCATCGGTCCGCCCCCGACGAGGTCGCCGAGCCACATCTCCGGCGTGCTGGCGACCAGCACCAACCAGCCGATCCCGGCGGCCACCGGAAAGCGGAACGTCAGGACCAGGCCGGCCAGCAGGGCGGCGGCGGCAAAGAGCGCCCAGAGCAGCCAGGGTTCGAGCAGCGCCGCCCCCAGCCCGGCGAGGGCCAGCAGCGCCGCCGAGGTTTTGAGGACGCCCGAGTGATCCTGGCGGGCGGCGCGGGTCCAGGTTGCGTGTGCCGATCGCATAAATACAACCGTATCACAGGAAGCGGCGTCCCGCAGCTGAGACGCTGCGCCTTTTGTCGGCACATGCGCCGCGCGCGAGCAGAGCAGCGCCGAGGTACCGTTGCGGCTCAGGGGAACAACGGCGAGCACCTGGTTGGCATGACGGTTGCAGCGCGATCCGTCCCGGGGGCCGGTCGGCGCTCGCCAACAACGACGTCACGAGGGAACACACCACGATGTCATTTGTCCGCCGCTGGGTCGCGGAACTCGCGATCGCCGTGGCCACTCTGTCCACCCTGCTCGGTCCCGCAACCGAGCCGGCCCGGGCGCAAGACACGATCAAGGTCGGCGTCCTGCACTCGCTGTCCGGCACGATGGCGATCAGCGAGACGACCCTGAAGGACGTCATGCTGATGCTGATCGACGAGCAGAACAAGAAAGGCGGCCTGCTCGGCAAGAAGCTTGAGCCGGTGGTGGTCGATCCCGCGTCCAACTGGCCGTTGTTCGCCGAAAAGGCGCGCGAGCTGATCAGCCAGGACAAGGTCGCGGCCGTGTTCGGCTGCTGGACCAGCGTTTCGCGCAAATCCGTGCTGCCGGTGTTCGAGGAGCTGAACGGCATCCTGTTCTACCCCGTCCAGTACCAGGGCGAGGAGAGCAGCCGCAACGTGTTCTACACGGGTGCGGCGCCGAACCAGCAGGCGATTCCGGCAGTGGACTACCTGATGAACGAGAACGGCATCCAGCGCTGGGTGCTGGCGGGGACCGACTACGTCTATCCGCGCACCACCAACAAGATCCTCGAGGCGTACCTCAAGTCGAAGGGCGTCAAGGACGAGGACATCATGATCAACTACACGCCGTTCGGCCATTCCGATTGGCAGAACATTGTCGCCCAGATCAAGTCGTTCGGCTCCGCGGGCAAGAAGACGGCGGTGGTGTCGACCATCAACGGCGACGCCAACGTGCCGTTCTACAAGGAGCTCGGCAACCAGGGGATCAAGGCGACCGACATTCCCGTCATCGCCTTCTCGGTCGGCGAGGAAGAGCTCGCCGGCGTGGATACCAAGCCGCTGGTCGGCCATCTGGCCGCCTGGAACTATTTCGAGAGCGTCGACACGCCCGAGAACAAGGCGTTCATCCAGCAGTGGCACGACTACACGAAGAAGCCGAACCGCACCACCAACGACCCGATGGAAGCCGCCTATATCGGCTTCAACATGTGGATCAAGGGGGTCGAGAAGGCGGGAACGACCGACCCCAACAAGGTGATCGACGCGATGATCGGCGTCGCGGTGCCGAACCTGTCGGGCGGCTATGCGGCAATGATGCCGAACCACCACATCACCAAGCCGGTGCTGATCGGCGAGATCCAGGGTGACGGGCAGTTCAACATCGTCTCGCAGACACCGGGCCTGATCGTGGCGCAGGCGTGGTCGCCGTATCTCGAAGGCTCGCGCGACCTGATCGCCGACTGGCTGCCGCCGATGCGTTGCGGCAACTACAACGTCAAGCTCGGCAAATGCGGCGGTGAGACCAAGCAGGTGAGCAAGTAGGCCCGTCGTGCACGCCCGGCTCGCCGGCCTGTTTCTGCTCCTGATCCTGCTTGGGTTGGGGGCACAGGCCGTCCGCGCCGAGCCGGCGGACGATGCTTTCGCATTACTCGGGGCCGGTAATTTCGACGAGACGAAGCACGGCGTGGAGTTGCTCGCACAATCGGGCAGCCCACGCGCGATCCCGGTCATCGCTGCGTTGCAATCGGGCAGGCTTTACGCGCGGGCGGATCATACGCTGTTCATCAAGACGGCCGACGGCAGCGTGGCCAATGCCGCTACCGGCGCGCCCGCGCCGGACGTGATGGCGAGCGGGCTCAAGCAGATCCGGCTCAACAACAACGTGCGCGTGGCGATCGACGCGGCACTCGGCAGCCTGCGCCTGTTCGCCGAAAGCCCGGCGACGCGGCGGGAGGCCGCCGACGCCGTGTTCCACTCACGGGATCCCGCCGCACTGCCCGCGCTCGACCGGGCGATCGCCAAGGAGGGCGACGCATCGGTGAAGCGCGCCATGATGCACGCGCGCGCGGCCGTGATTCTGTCTTCGCCGAACACTGCGCCAACCGACCGGCTGGCCGCCGTCGGCGTCGTCGCCGGGCGCGGCGACCTCGACGCGCGCTCGCTGCTCGCCTCGCTCTCCGGCCAGCCGCCGGCGGTCGCCCAGGCGGCCGCTGCGGCGGTCAAGTCCATCGACTTCTCGCTGCAGCTCTGGAGTTACGGGCAGAGCGTGTTCTACGGGCTGAGCTTGGGCTCCGTCCTGCTGCTCGCCGCCGCCGGGTTGGCCATCACCTTCGGCGTGATGGGCGTCATCAACATGGCGCATGGCGAGATGGTGATGATCGGCGCCTACGTCACCTTCGTCGTGCAGCAGGTGATCGCCGCCGTCTCCCCCGGCCTGTTCGGCGCCAGCCTGTTCTTCGCGGTCCCGCTCGCCTTCCTGGTGACGGCGCTGCTCGGCATGGCGATCGAACGCGGCCTGATCCGCTTCCTCTACGGCCGGCCGCTCGAGACGCTGCTGGCGACGTTCGGATTGTCCCTGCTGCTGCAACAGGCGGTGCGGTCGATCTTCGGGCCGTCGAACCAGCAGGTGGGCACGCCCGCCTGGATGAGCGGCGCGTTTCAGCTCGGCCAGCTGACGATCACCTGGAACCGGCTGATCATCATCATCTTCTCGCTGCTGGTGCTCGGCGCCTTGATGGCGGCGCTGCGCTACACCCCGCTCGGCTTGCGCATGCGGGCGGTGACGCAGAACCGGCGGATGGCGGCGGCGATGGGGATCAACACGCCGTGGATCGACGCGATGACGTTCGGCCTCGGCTCCGGGGTGGCCGGCATGGCGGGAGTGGCGCTGAGCCAGATCGACAACGTGAGCCCCAATCTCGGCCAGGGCTACATCATCGACAGCTTCATGGTGGTGGTGTTCGGCGGCGTCGGCAATCTATGGGGAACGGCGGTGGGCGCGCTGACGCTCGGCATCGTCAACAAGTTTCTGGAACCGATCGCCGGTGCGGTGCTCGGCAAGATCGTCGTCCTCGTGCTCCTCATCCTGTTCATCCAGCGGCGGCCGCGCGGCATGTTTCCGCTCAAGGGCCGGGCGGTGGAGGCGTGAGGCCCCGCCCCGCCCGTTCCACCAGCCTGACCGTCGTGGTCGTGCTCGGCGGTGCGCTGCTGCTGGCAGCGCTCAATCTCGGCACAGCGCCGTCGTCCGCGGTCCATGTTCCGACCTACGCCGTGTCGCTCGCCGGCAAGTATCTCTCGTTCGCCATGCTGGCGCTGGCGGTCGATCTGGTGTGGGGGTTCGCCGGCATTCTCAGCCTGGGCCACGCGGCGTTCTTCGCGCTCGGCGGCTACGCGATGGGCATGTACCTGATGCGGCAGATCGGCGCGCGCGGCGTCTACGCCAATCCCGACCTGCCCGACTTCATGGTCTTTCTCAACTGGCACCAGCTCCCCTGGTATTGGCACGGCTTCAACAGTTTCCCGTTCGCGGTGCTGATGGCGATGCTGGTGCCGGGACTGCTGGCGCTGGTGTTCGGCTGGCTGGCGTTCCGCTCGCGCGTCACCGGCGTTTACCTATCCATCATCACGCAGGCGCTGACCTATGCGCTGCTGCTCGCCTTCTTCCGCAACGACATGGGCTTCGGTGGCAACAACGGCCTGACCGACTTCAAGGACGCGCTCGGTATCCCGTTGCACGAGGATCGGACCCGTTGCGCCCTGCTGGTGATCACCGCGCTGTTGGTCTGCGGCCAATTCCTGCTCGCCCGCTGGATCGTCGGCTCGCGCTTTGGCAAGGTGCTGATCGCGGTGCGCGACGCGGAAAGCCGGACGCGGTTCCTCGGCTACCGGCCGGAGAACTACAAGCTGGTGGTCTGGACCCTTTCGGCGGTGATGGCCGGGATCGGCGGCGCGCTCTACGTGCCGCAGGTCGGCATCATCAACCCGGGCGAGTTCTCGCCGGGCAACTCGATCGAGGCGGTCATCTGGGTCGCCGTCGGCGGCCGCGGCACGCTGACCGGCGCCATTCTCGGCGCGGTGCTGGTCAATCTCGGCAAGACGGTGTTCACCGGCGCTTTGCCCGAGCTGTGGTTGTACGCGCTCGGCGCGATGTTCGTCCTGGTCACGCTGTTTCTGCCGAAGGGGATCATGGGTCTGTTCCGGCCCGTATGGAGAAAGGCGCAGCCGGAGGTGCCGCCGGCCCAGGAGGAAATCATCGGCCAGGAGATCACGGGATGAGCGACAGCCTGCTGTATCTCGACGGCGTCTCGGTGAGCTTCGACGGCTTCCGCGCGCTCAACGGCATGTCGCTGGCGCTGCAGCCCGGCGAGATGCGCGCGGTGATCGGTCCGAACGGCGCCGGCAAGACGACGATGATGGACGTGATCACCGGCAAGACGCGGCCGGACACGGGCAAAGTGCTGTTCGGCGACGACATCGATCTGACCCGGCTCGACGAGCCCGCCATCGCCAGTCTCGGCATTGGCCGAAAGTTTCAGAAGCCGACGGTGTTCGATCAGCACAGTGTGTGGGACAACCTGCTGCTCGCGCTCGCCGGCAAGCGCATGGCGCGGCGGACCCTGTGGGCGCGGGAGACGCCGAGGAACGGACGCGCATCGAGGCGATCCTGGCGACGACCCGCCTGACCGAGCAGCGGGCGCGGGTCGCCGGCGACCTCTCGCACGGCCAGAAGCAATGGCTGGAGATCGGCATGCTGCTCGCCCAAGAACCCAAGCTGCTGCTGGTCGACGAGCCGGTGGCCGGCATGACCGACGCGGAGACCGAGCAGACCGCAGAATTGCTGCGCGAGATCAACCGCACGCGCAGCGTCGTGGTGGTCGAGCACGACATGGCGTTCGTACGCGCGCTCGGGGTCAAGGTGACGGTGCTGCACGAGGGCTCGGTGCTGTCGGAGGGCACGATCGACCACGTCAGCGACGACCCGCGGGTGATCGAGGTGTATCTGGGGCGATGACGTCACGCGCACCATGACGAGAGAGGCAAGCCCGCGTGCTTGAGGTAAGCAACGTCGACCTGCACTACGGCGCGGCGATCGCGCTGCGGCAGGTCTCGCTCAGCGCCGAGTCCGGCGCCGTCACCTGCATCCTCGGCCGCAACGGGGTGGGAAAAACCTCGCTGCTGCGGGCGGTGGTCGGCGCGCATCCGATCACGCGCGGCGACATCCGCTGGGAGGGGGCGAGTATCAACAAGCTGCCGCTCTACGAGCGGGCGCGGCGCGGCATCGCCTGGGTGCCGCAGGGGCGCGACATTTTTCCCCTGCTCACGGTGCGGGAGAACCTGGAAACCGGCTTCGCCCTCCTGCCGCGCGGCCAGCGGCGGGTGCCCGACGAGACGTTCGAGCTGTTCCCGATCCTTAAAACCATGCTGGGACGGCGCGGCGGCGACCTCTCGGGCGGCCAGCAGCAGCAACTCGCGATTGCTCGCGCGCTGGTCACGCGCCCGCGCCTGCTGGTGCTCGACGAGCCCACCGAGGGCATCCAGCCGAGCATCATCAAGGACATCGGGCGGGTGATCGCGCTGTTGCGGTCGCGCGGGGAGATGGCCATCCTGCTGGTCGAGCAATACTACGATTTCGCGCGCGAGCTCGCCCAGACCATCGTGGTGATGGATCGCGGCGATGTCGTGCTCGCCGGCAAGCAGGGGGAGCTCGACGAGGAGGATGTACGACGCCGCCTCTCGGTCTGACCTTTTCCCCGTCGACCTGCAACGTGCGCGCGGCGAACTGCGCATCTCCTGGCGGCGCGGGGAGGGTGGGACCGTGCTTGACGGCTTGCGCCAGGAAGGCTGCCTGAAGGCGCGTTTTCCCCGGCCCGAGCGTAATGCTTGGACGAGTGCCGTGATGCTGAACAGCTCCGGCGGCGTGGCCGGCGGCGACGCGCTCTCGACCACGGTGCGCGTCGGCGACGGCGCCCGCGCGACCGTTGCGGCCCAGGCGGCGGAGCGGTTCTATCGTGCCCTGCCCGACACGCCGCCGGCGCGGGTGCGCAACCGCGTCGAGATCGGCGCCGGTGGCGGCGCCGAGTGGCTGCCCCAGGAAACCATCCTGTTCGACCGGTGCGCGCTCGACCGGCGGCTCGACGTGTCGCTGGCGTCCGATGCGTGGTTCCTCGGCGTGGAGACACTGGTGTTCGGCCGCGCCGCCATGGGCGAGGCCGTCTCGCACGGTTTTCTGCGCGACACCGTGCGTATCCGCCGCGACGGCGTGGTGGTGCTGCACGACGCGATCCGGCTTGAGGGCGCGATCGCCGACCGGCTCGCGCGGGTGGCGGTGGCCCACGGCGCCCGGGGAATTGCCACGATCCTGCACGCCGCCCCCGATGCCGAGCAGCGGCTTGGCTTGCTGCGTCATGCGCTTGAGGGTGTGAAGCCGAGAGCGGCGCCAGCGCGTGGAACGGGCTGCTGGTCGGGCGCATCGTCGCCGCCGACGGGGCGGCCTTGCGCGCAGCGCTGGTTGCCGGCATCCAGGCGCTGCGCGAGCCGCGTCCGCTGCCGCGCGTCTGGCTGTGCTGACCGGAGGACGGGCGTGAACCTGACGCCGCGCGAGAAGGACAAGCTGCTGATCGCGATGGCGGCGCAGGTCGCGCGGCGGCGGCTGGAACGCGGGGTGAAGCTGAACCACCCCGAGGCGGTCGCGCTGATCACCGATTTCGTGGTGGAGGGCGCGCGCGACGGGCGCAGCGTCGCCGATCTCATGGAACAGGGCGCCCACGTGATCACCCGGGCACAGGTGATGGAAGGAATAGCGGACATGATCCACGACGTGCAGGTGGAGGCAACGTTTCCGGACGGGACCAAGCTGGTCACCGTGCACGCGCCGATCCGCTGATGGTTCCCGGCGAAATCATTCCCGGTGACGGCGACGTCGAGCTGAACGTCGGCCTGGAGCGCACGGTCCTGAGCGTCGCCAACAGCGGCGACCGGCCGATCCAGGTCGGCAGCCACTACCATTTCGCCGAGACCAATCCGGCGTTGACCTTCGACCGGATGGTGGCGCGCGGCAAGCGCCTGGATATCGCCGCGGGCACCGCGGTGCGGTTCGAGCCCGGTCAGTCGCGCGAGGTGACGTTGATTCCCTATCGCGGGGCGCGCGCCGTCACCGGCTTCCGTGGCGCGGTCATGGGGAGCCTCGACTGATGGCGCGCATCACCCGTCCCGCCTATGCCGACATGTTCGGTCCGACCACCGGCGATCGCGTGCGCCTCGCCGACACCGACCTTTTCGTCGAGGTCGAGCGCGACCTCACCACGTACGGAGAAGAAGTGAAGTTCGGCGGCGGAAAAGTCATCCGCGACGGGATGGGGCAAAGCCAGGCGTCGCAGGCGGAGGGCGCCGTCGACACCGTCATCACCAACGCCCTCGTCATCGACCATTGGGGCATCGTCAAGGCCGACGTGGCGATCACCAACGGGCGGATCGCGCGCGTGGGCAAGGCCGGCAATCCCGACATCCAGCCGAACGTGGATATCGTCATCGGCCCGGGCACCGAGATCATCGCCGGCGAAGGCAAAATCCTGACGGCGGGCGGCATCGACGCGCACATCCACTTCATCTGCCCGCAGCAGGTGGACGATGCCCTCGCATCCGGCGTCACCACGCTGGTCGGCGGCGGCACCGGGCCGGCGACGGGGACGGCGGCGACCACCTGCACGCCGGGTCCGTGGCACCTCGCGCGCATGCTGCAGGCCGCCGAGGGATTGCCGGTCAACCTCGCCTTCGCCGGCAAGGGCAACGCCTCGCGACCGGCGGCGCTGGAGGAGATGATCCGCGCCGGGGCGTCGTGCCTCAAGCTGCACGAGGATTGGGGCACCACGCCCGCCGCCATCGATTGCTGCCTGTCGGTCGCGGAAAAATTCGACGTGCAGGTGATGATCCACACCGACACGCTCAACGAGAGCGGCTTCGTAGAGGACACCATTTCCGCCTTTCAGGGCCGCACCATCCACGCTTTCCACACCGAGGGTGCGGGCGGCGGACACGCGCCCGACATCATCAAGGTGGCGGGGCTGGCGAACGTGCTGCCCAGCTCCACCAACCCGACAAGGCCGTACACCGCGAACACGCTCGACGAGCATCTCGACATGCTCATGGTCTGCCATCACCTCGACCCCGCGATCCCGGAGGACGTGGCGTTCGCCGAGAGCCGCATCCGGCGCGAGACGATCGCCGCCGAAGATATTTTGCACGATCTCGGCGCG
Source organism: uncultured Alphaproteobacteria bacterium (assembly GCA_963719345.1). GTDB lineage: Bacteria > Pseudomonadota > Alphaproteobacteria > Acetobacterales > Acetobacteraceae > CAVRCA01. Next base: position 165,422 of record CAVRCA010000001.1, on the reverse strand, counting down.
CTCTCGATGATCTCTTCCGACAGCCAGGCGATGGGGCGCGTCGGGGAAGTCGTCATCCGCACCTGGCAAACGGCGCACAAGATGAAGCAGCAGCGCGGGTCGCTGCCCGGCGACGGTCCCGCGGACAACGCAAGGATCAAGCGTTACATCGCCAAATACACCATCAACCCGGCGATCGCGCAGGGGCTGGCGCGCGAGATCGGCTCGATCGAGCGGGGCAAGCTCGCCGACCTGGTGCTTTGGTCGCCGGCGTTTTTCGGCGTCAAACCCGATCTGGTGATCAAGGGCGGCTCCATCGTGCTGGCCGCGATGGGCGACCCCAACGCCTCCATCCCCACGCCGCAGCCGGTGCACTACCGGCCGATGTTCGGCGCCCTGGGCGGCGCGCTGGCGGCAAGCTGCATCACGTTCCTGTCCGCCGCCGCGCTCGAAGCCGACATCGGTCGCTCGCTCGGCCTGCATCGAATGCTTGCCCCGGTATCGGACACCCGCGGCGGGATCGGCAAGCGCAGCATGGTCCACAACGACGCCACGCCGGTCATCGAGGTGGACCCGGAGACCTACGAGGTGCGCGCCGACGGTGCCCTGCTCACCTGCGAACCCGCCACAGTGCTGCCCATGGCGCAGCGTTTTTTTCTCTTCTAGTGCGCGCCGAACGCGTGCTCCCGGCGGGCGAATGGGACGCGGCACGCGAGACCGACCGCGTGCTGCTCGATTTCGACCGCCGCCACCGCCGCCGCTTCGTCCTCACTACGGAGAGCCGCCGCGAATTGCTGCTGGATCTGGCGCAGGCGACGCGGTTGCGCGACGGCGATGGGCTGGAGACCGAGCAGGGGATCGTGCGGGTCTGCGCGCGGCCCGAGCGGCTGCTCGAAATCCACGCGCATGGTGACGAGTTGGCACGCATCGCCTGGCATCTCGGCAACCGCCACCTGCCGATCCAGCTGATCGGCAGCCGCCTCCGCATCCGAGCGGACCACGTGATCGAGGAGATGATCGAGTTGCTTGGCGGCCATGTCGAACAGATCGAGGCGCCGTTCGACCCGGAGGCCGGCGCTTATGCCGGCGGCCACACGCACGACCACGACCATGACTGAACCGGCCGCGTTGTTGCGGCTGCTGACCTGGCTTTCACCGGCGTTCCCGACCGGCGGTTTCGCGTATTCGCACGGATTGGAATGGACGGTCGAAGCCGGGGACGTGCGCGACGGCACTATGCTGCGCGAATGGCTGGTCGATGTGCTTGCGCATGGCAGCGGACGGACGGACGCGATCGTGCTGCGCCACGCGCATCGGAGCTGGGATGATGCAGATGCGCTTGCCGATTTGGCGGCGCTCGCCGCTGCGGCGGTGCCAGGCCGCGAGCGGCGGATCGAGATGCTGGCGCAAGGGGCAGCTTTCGCGGCGTCGGCGGCGGCTTGGTCAGGCAGTGCCGTGGTCGCAAGAGCCCCCCCCTACCCCGTCGCCGTCGGCGCACTCGCCGGTGCGCACGCGATCGCCGAGGACGACGCGGCTCTGGCCTACCTGCACGCCGTCACGTCCAACCTGATTTCCGCGGCCGTCCGCCTGGTGCCGCTCGGGCAAAGCACGGGGCTCGCCGTGCTGGCTGCGCTCGAGCCGACGCTTCTCGCCGTCGCGCGCGACACGCACACGGCCGGCCTCGACGACATCGGCGGCTGCACGTTCCGCGCCGACATCGCCTCCATCCGACACGAAACGCAGTACACGAGGCTGTTCCGCTCATGACCCGCTCCCCCCACGGCCCGTTGCGCGTCGGCGTCGGCGGCCCGGTCGGCACCGGCAAGACGGCGCTGATGGACGCGCTCTGCAAGCGGTTGCGGGGGCGCTACGAGATCGCGGCGATCACCAACGACATCTATACCAAGGAGGACGCCGAATTCCTGACGCGCGCGGGCTCGCTGCCGCCCGAGCGCATCCTCGGCATCGAGACCGGCGGCTGCCCGCACACCGCCATCCGCGAGGATGCCAGCATCAACCTCGCCGGCGTCGCCGAACTGCGCGCGCGCTTTCCCACGCTCGACCTCATCCTCATCGAGAGCGGCGGCGACAATCTTGCCGCCACGTTCAGCCCGGAACTGGCGGATCTGACGATCTACGTCATCGACGTCTCCGCCGGCGACAAGATCCCGCGCAAGGGCGGACCGGGGATCACGCGAAGCGACCTGCTGGTCATCAACAAGATCGACCTCGCCCCGTTCGTCGGCGCCAGCCTGGAGGTGATGGACCGCGACGCGCGGAGGATGCGCGGCGAGCGGCCGTTCGTGTTCGCCAATGTCCGTGCCGGCGAGGGGGTGGACGCGGTGGCGCGCTTCGTCGAAGCCGCGGGCGGGATGACGCGCCCGGCGTGATTGCTCTACGCTCCCGGCAAGGCAACGGGAGGGGCGATCATGCGGCTCAGGAACAAGGTGGCGATCGTGACCGGCGGCGCGCACGGCATGGGCGAGGCTGAGGCGCGGCTGTTCGCGCGCGAGGGCGCGAAAGTGGTGGTCGCCGACATCCTGGCCGACATGGGCGAAAATGTCGCCCAGGAAATCAGGCGCGACGGCGGCGAGGCGCGTTTCGAGCGGCTCGACGTCACCAGCGAGGCGGACTGGGAGCGGGTGCTCGCCGCGACCCTCGACGCCTATGGCAAGCTCGACATCCTGGTGAACAATGCCGGCATCGGCTCATCGACCTTCAACGACATCGATGGCACCGAGGGTTGGGACCGGATCATCGCCGTCAACCAGACCAGCGTCTTCTTCGGCACGCGCGGTGCCGCGGCGGCGATGACCAAGTCCGGCGGCGGTTCCATCGTCAACATTTCTTCCATATTGGGTCTGGTCGGCAGCGCCACCGGCCATCCTGCCTACGGCGCCTCCAAGGGTGCGGTGCGGCTCTACACCAAGCAGGCGGCGGTGCGATATGGGCCGCACGGCGTCCGGGTGAACTCGGTGCATCCGGGCTACATGCCGCCGATGCTGAACTCGACCAACGCCGGGGAACGCGCCGACAAGATCGCCAACACGCCGCTGCGCCGACTAGGCGAGCCGATCGAGGTCGCCTATGGCGTGCTGTTCCTCGCCTCCGACGAGGCATCCTTCATCACCGGGACGGAACTGGTGGTCGACGGCGGCTGGGTGGCGCAGTAGCACCGTGGACATTGGGGCGTTCGCGCGCGCGCAGGTTGCCGGTCGCGACCTGCGCGCGGAACCCGGGTTCCCGCACGATCTCTGGCACGCGATGGGCGAGGCCGGGCTGTTCCGCATCGGGCTCGATCCCGCGCACGGCGGCACCGGCGGCGGCTTTTCAGCGATCGCCCTGACGGAAACGGGGCTGATCGCGGGCAGTGGATCGCCGGGTCTCGGCAGCGCGTTCGCCTCGCACCAGATGGTCGCGCGGTGCTTCATCGAACGGTTCGGCGACGCCGCGCAGCGTGCGGCGTGGCTGCCGGCGCTGTCGGAAGGGCGCATCACCGCCTCGGTCGCGATTTCCGAGCCGCGCGCGGGCGCCCATCCCAAGCATCTGCGCACCAGCGCCGAGCGGCGCGGCGATACTTTCGTCCTCAATGGCGAGAAAGCCTATCTCACCAACGGTCCGATCGCCGATGTGTTCGTCGTGTTCGCCATCACCGCGGTCGAGGACGGACGGAAGCGCTACAGCGCATTGCTGGTTCCTTCGGATACGCCCGGAGTGGAGCGCGTGCCGATGCCCGACATGCCGGCGCTCCGACCGGCGCTGCATTGCGGACTGCGGCTGAGCGATTGTGTCGTGCCGGCCGGCAACCTGCTGGGGCGGGAGGGCGGGGCCTACGAGCAGATGGCGTTGCCGTTCCGCGACATCGAGGACGCGGTGGGCAGCGCCGCGACAGTGGGAGCCCTTCGGGCGGTGCTGCAGGGCCTGGGACACGGTGCGGGCGAGGATGCGACGGAGGACGAGGCCGCCGCGCTGGGCGCGATCGCCGCCCTCATCGCGTTGATGCAAGAGGGCTCGGCAGCGTTGGTGGCGCAACTCGATGAGACCGGGAAACCGCCCGGTCCCGCGTTGGTCGGCATCCGCGTGCTCGCAGCCGACGTCTTGGCACGGGCGCGACAGTTCCACGCGGCGCACGGCGACCGCAATGCCCGGATGGAGGCGTTGTTCGAGACCCTGGATGTCTCGCTCGGCGTCGCCCGGACGGCGCGCCTCGCCCGTCAGGTCCGGCTGGGCGAGGCCGTGCTCCGCGGCGGCTGATGGCGTGCCGACCGGACCGTGCTAGTCTGACGACGACGCAAGGGGGAAAACCAATGATTGACCTTTACGGAATGGGCAGCCCGAACGTGGTGCGCATCTACATCGCGCTCGACGAACTCGGCTTGCCGTATCAGGTGAAACCGGTTGACGTGTTCAGCGGCGAGCAGTTCAGCGCCGAATTCCGCAAGCTGAACCCGATCGCCAAGGTGCCGGTGATCGTTGACCACGAAGGCCCCGGCGGCAAGCCCTACACGGTGTTCGAGTTCGGCGGCCATCCTGCTCTATCTCGCCGACAAGACCGGCCGGCTGCTGCCCGCCGACAAGGCGGCGCATTTCGACGCCGTGCAGTGGCTGATCAAGGCGGTGACGACGCTCGGACCGATGTTCGGCCAGTACGTTCACTTCGTGCGGTTCGCCCCGCCGGGCAACGAGTACTCGCTGAGCCGCTACCGCACGCAGGTCCATCGGGTGTTCGAGGTGGCCGAGGAGCGCTTGGGGCAATCGGAGTACCTGGGCGGCAGCGAGTACTCGATCGCCGATATCGCGTGGTTTCCTTGGGCCCGCAACATTCCAGCACTGCTCGGCGCCGATGCGGCCAAGGCGTATCCGAAGCTCGCGGCTTGGGTCGAGAAGATCGCCGCGCGCCCGGCAGTGGTCAAGGCGCTCGCCGCGGTCGATGAAGTACGCGGCAGGACGACGCAGTTCGACAAGGCGAAGCCGGAGACGCTCGACAAGGTGTTCGGCCGTGGCGAGTTCGCCGCTGCGTAGGTCCTAACCGGGCGCAGCATCGTCGGCGCGGGCGGCGCCGATGATGCTGCCGTCGGCACTTTGCAGGATCACGGCCATGCGCTCCCCTTTCGGGGAGGCGACCTGCAGGTGCAGCTTGCCGCCGGTCCAGGTTCCGGCATTGACGATGTCGCGCACGATGTTGGCCTCCGGCAACGTCCGGCCCCCGTTCTCGCCGCGGCCAACGACCGTCTGGTGCTCGCCGTCATAGCCGATCAGCCACAGCGCGGCGGTCCCTTGCCCCGTCACCCACGTCGATCGTGACGAAATCCCGACCCGGCGCGAGATGCAGTGCCGGACCGGCCGGACCGGATGCCACGGCTTCGCGGATTGCCGCGGCGGCGGCGGACCGGTCGGAGCCGACCACGTCGCGACGGCCATCGACGACCATCTGCGGCGTGTAGACGCTGTCGAGCGATAGCAGGCTGGCATATCGCCGCTGCCGCTGCGTCGCTTCATCGAGCGAGTATGGATCGCGCCAGCCCAGCCCGTTCCAGTATGTGACATGGAAGCCCAGTGCCAGCACGTCGGGGCGGGTCCGTGCGAGATCCTTGAGGAACGCGTCGGCCGGGGGACAGGACGAACAGCCCTGGGAGGTGAACAATTCCACCACCACCAGGCGATGGTCGGGTTGGGCGGCGACCGGCGTCCACGCGAACGGCACCATCATTGCGAGAGCGGCAAATCGACGCATGGCCCGCGCCGAGCACGGGATTGTGTGACGGATCGCTTCCTTATCGGTGGGAACCATCCAGACCTGCACGGTGCTGTCCTCTCGCTGCTGCGGCTCGCGTGAGCGTGGCTGCTACGCGGGGACGGATCGCCGGTGCGGTCGGCCCCACGTCGTCCACCCGACGGAGCAGGCGGTTATTCGTTGGCAGCAGACCGCGCCTCGCGCTTGGCCGACCGCGCCGTCTCCTCGGCGGCAGCCTCCGCCTTCTTGTCGGCAACTTCCTGGGCGTGATGACGATACAGGTCCATCGCCGCCACGACGTGTCGGTTGGCCTCGGCATCAGCATCGGCTGCGGACGTGGTCAGGCGCTCAGCCTTCTCGAAGTTACCCGACGCGCAGTGCCTGGCCGCCTCGTGATGCATCTTCGCGGCCGTCTCATATTGGTGCGCGGCGTCCTCATGGTGCTTCGCCGCCGATGCCTTGATCTCATCCATCGCGATTTCTCCTTATTGGTGGTGGGACCGGCCGCGGCGGCTTGGTCCAAGCGCTGATGGTGATACCGGGAAACCGATCCGCCGCCCACATCCGGCATCTCGCCGACTTGCGTATCACCCGTCGTCGAGCACCATGGTCGTGTGCCGGGCGATCATCGCTTCCTCGTCGGTGGGAACCATCCAGACCTGCACGGCGCTGTCCTCGGCGTTGATGCGGCTCGCGTCGGCGCGGTTCCGTGCCTCGTCAAGCCGAACGCCGAGCCAGGCGAGGTGCGCGCAGATGCGGGCGCGTATCTCGGCCGAGTGTTCGCCGATGCCAGCCGAGAACACCAGGCCGTCCAGTCCGCCGAGCGAGACCACGAGCCCGGCCAGTTGCGATGCGGCGCGATAGCAGAACAGCGCGACGGCCTCGCGCGCAGGCGGGTCGTCGTTCGTCTCCAACTCGCGCATGTCGCTCGATATGCCGGACACGCCGAGCAAGCCCGATTTCGTGTAGAGCACATGGGCAATTTCGGCGGCGCTCATCTTCCGCTCCTGCATCAGATAGAGCAAGATGCCGGGATCGAGGGCGCCGCAGCGCGTTCCCATCACCAGCCCGTCGAGCGCGCTGAAGCTCATCGTGGTATCCACGCTGCGACCATCCCGGATGGCGCAGAGGCTGGCCCCGTTGCCGAGATGCGCGAGGATCGTTCTCCCCTCGGCGAGGTCCGGCGCGATCTCGCGCAGCCGGCCGGTCAGGTACTCGTATGAGATGCCGTGAAAACCGTAGCGGCGGATGCCGCCGCGCGTCAGGTCGCGCGGCAGGGCGATGCTCTGCGCCACCTCGGGCATGTCGTGATGGAACGCGGTGTCGAAGCAGGCGACCTGCGCAAGCCCGGGCCGCACCGCCTCGAGGGCGCGGATCGGTGCAAGATTGTGCGGCTGATGCAGCGGCGCCAGCGGCACCAAAGCGTCCAGTGCCTGGAGGATGGTCGGAGTGATGCGCACCGGTTCGGAAAAGCGCTCGCCACCATGGACAACGCGGTGGCCCACCCCGACCAGCCGGTCCGCTCCAAGGGTGGGCTCCACCATGCCGAGTATCTGGTTCAGGAAATCCTCGTGGGTCTGTCCGTCACCGTTCGCCCAGCGACGTTCGGCGGTTACCTTTCCCTCGGCATCGCGGGCGATCAGGTGAGGCGACCCGCCGATCCCCTCCACCTGCCCCTTGGCGTGTGGCGTCAGACCGCCGGACCCGTGAACATAGACGGCGAACTTCAGGCTCGACGAGCCGGCGTTCAGCGTCAGGATGGCATCGGCCACGGCGGCCGGCCCGGATCAGCGCGCGACCGGCGCCGAAGCGCCGCCTGATCCGACGCGGCCGCCGTCGATCACCACCTGCGTCCCTGTCACGTTGCCGGCGAGATCGGAGCACAGATAGATCACCAAATTGGCGACCTCCTCGGGCAGCGTGTAGCGGCCGGAGGGAATGCCGCCGCTGATCGCCGTGGCGACCCCCTGTGGGTCGGCCGGGTTCCGCTGCTGCTCCAACGAACGCATCATCCGGGTCTCGACCGGACCGGGACAGACCGCGTTGACCCGGACCCCGCCGCGGGCGGCATCGACGGAAGCGACCTTGGTCAGGCCGAGCACGCCGTGCTTGGAGGCGACATAGGCCGGCATCCCCGGTGCGCCGCTCACGCCGGCAACCGACGCGGTGTTGACGATGGCCCCTGCTCCCTGCCGCAGCATGACCGGCAGAACATGGCGCAGCCCGAGGAATACGCCCTTGAGGTTCACGGCGATCACCCGGTCGAACATCGCCTCGTCGTAGTCCTGGGTCGGCACGACGCTGCCTTCGATACCGGCGTTGTTGAAGAAGCAGTCGATCCTGCCGAACGCGCTGAGCGTGGCGTGGACATAGGCCTGCACATCCGCCGACTTGGTGACGTCGCCCGGGAAGAAGCTGGCTTCGCCGCCCCGCTGTCGGACGAGATCGGTGCTCGCCTGGCCGCCCGACTGGTCGTTGTCGACGACGGCGACCTTCGCTCCCCTGCTCGCGAAGCCGAGCGCCGCAGCCCGACCAATCCCGCCAGCGCCGCCGGTGATGAGCGCAACCTTGCCGGTGAAATCCATTCGTTCCCCCTCTGTCGCCCACTTGTGTCAGGGCGCCGCTTGTGTCGGGCCGGCTGTCAGAATGTCGCAGCCCGGTCCTGGCCGAACCCGTGCGTCAGAGCTGGTCGCCGAACCCCGGCATCGGCAGGTAGTGATAGCCGTTGGGCCGCTGGACGAGCAGCAGAACGTAGCGGGTCTTCTGTTCGCGAGCCTCATCGAGCAGCCGCTGCGCCTGCTCCGGACCGTCGACCGGCTTCATCTGCACCGCAAGAATGACGTCGCCGGCCTGCAAGCCGACATCCGTGGCTGGGCTGTTGAGCGCGACGGAGGCGACAGCCGCCCCCTTCTGACCGGGATCGAGCGCCAGCTTGCGGCGCACGTCGTCGCCGATGCGGGCCAACTTCAATCCGAAGTTCTGCATGTCCTCGCGGACGACGGCCACCTGCTGACCGGGGTTCGGCTTGCCCATCATCGGATGGTCCTGCCATTCGCCCAGCTTGACTGGTATGGTAAGTTCCTGGCCGTCTCGCCACACGGTGATCGCGACAGTCCCGCCCGGAGGCGTCTCCGCCACCGCTCGCGCCAGGGCACGGGAGTCCTGCGGGGTTCGATTGCCGACCTTCGTCACCACATCCCCGACGCGGAGCCCGGCCACCAGCGCCGGCGCATCCTTCTGGATGTGGGCGATGATGGACCCGCGCAGTTGGGGTGCGCCGATCGCCTCCGCGATGGCGGGTTTCATGGTCTGGGCGTCCAACCCAAGCCATCCGGCCCTGATGCGCCCGTACCGGAGCACCTCCTCGACAACGAACCGAACATCGTTCGACGGTGCCGCGAAGCCGATGCCGATCGAGCCGCTCGTGTCACTCGGCGAGTAGATGGCGGTATTCACGCCGATGACCTGACCGAGGGTGTCGATCAGCGGCCCGCCCGAGTTGCCGTGGTTGATCGCCGCGTCGGTCTGGATGAAATCGTCATAAGGGCCGGAATGGATGTCGCGGTTCAACCCGCTGACGATGCCGGAGCTTACCGACCCGCCCAGCTCGAGCGGATTGCCGACGGCGGCCACCTCGTCACCGACTTCCACCTTGTCGCTGTCGCCGAAGGTGAGGGTCGGCAACGGGCTGTGCGCCTCCACCCTCAGCAGGGCGAGGTCGATCCCCTCTCCGACGTAGATCGGGCGTGCGCGCACACGTCGCTGGTCGTGGAACGTAACGATGACGTCGCTCATTCCTTCCACGACATGACGATTGGTGACGATGACGCCGCCCGGATCGACGATGAACCCGGAGCCGTAGCCGTTGATGCGTCGAAGCGCCATCCCGTGCTCGGGATCGCCGACAAACTTCGCGGTCAAGATACTGACCACCGCCGGCAGCGCCGCGGCGATCCAGTTGGAGCGCGAGTGCGGCGGCGCCTCAGCATCCGGCGAGTTGGCCCGCGCGGCAGCATGGGGGATCATCACCGCCAGAACGGCAGCAAGACAGAGCCGAAACCCCGCGAAGCGCATGACGGACCCCCTGGAACTCCGCGCCAAATGGTGCCGGGCGAAGCCACTCCGCGCAACCGTCGAGACATAAGGAAGCGGCGCCGTAGAAACCCGGCGCCGCTTGCAGGCTCAGTCGTCAGCCGCGGCGCAAGGCCACGGCGTATTCACCTACTGGCGAAGGCCGTAGTTGATGCCAACGCCGGTCTGCTCGCCGGCCACCGTGCGGGCATACCCGTTGTCCACCCCGGTCTGCTCGCCGGCAACCTGCCGCGTGTAGCCGTTGTCGACGCCAGTCTGCTCGCCCGCGGTCGGGCGGTAGTTGGTAGCGACCCCGGTCTGCTCGCCGGCGGTCGGGCGCGCACTGTAGTTCGTGCCTACGCCAGTCTGCTCACCCGCGGTCGGACGGTAGTTGGTAGCGACCCCGGTCTGCTCGCCGGCAGTCGGACGCGCACTGTAGTTCGTCCCCACGCCAGTCTGCTCGCCGGCGGTCGGACGGTAGTTGGTCTGGACCCCGGTCTGCTCGCCGGCGGTCGGGCGGGCACTGTAGTTCGTGCCCACGCCAGTCTGCTCGCCGGCAGTCGGGCGGTAGTTGGTCTGGACCCCGGTTTGCTCGCCGGCGGTCGGACGCGCACTGTAGTTCGTGCCCACGCCGGTCTGCTCGCCCGCTGTCGGACGGTAGTTGGTCTGGACCCCGGTCTGCTCGCCGGCGGTCGGGTGGGCGCGATACGTGGTGTCATACCCGGCCTGCTGGTTGGCCGGCGGCGTCGCGGGCGGTTTGGCGGGGCCCGTCCCGTTCAGCACGGTGGGTGCCTGCACCAGGACGCCAGGCGGGGGAGGAGACGCCTGGTTCGCCTGGGCTCCAGGCTGGACCTGGGCGCAAGCCGCGAGGGCGACGGCCAAGGCCGCGCTGGCGCCGATCGGTAACAACTTCATGTCGCTCTCCTTCGCGTGGTTCTACGCGTTCAGCTCAACAGTCAGCGACCCAAGTGGGCACGAAAAGGCCGGAAACAATCGCTGTTGCAGCGAACTGTAGTCGCCAAGCGAAGGTGTGATAAGCAAAACTCTCCCAATGGCCGGGCTAACTCGTTCCGATGGCAGTCAAGTCGCGGCGACCAGCAGCCGGTTCGCCGCCCGTGTGCGGCCCATCAGGGGCAGCAGCTCGCGCAGTTCCGGCCCTTGCTCCTCGCCGGTCAAAGCGAGGCGAAGCGGATGAAACAGCACCTTGCCCTTGCGCCCCGTGGCGGCGCGCAGCGCGTCGGTCCACGCCTTCCAGACCTGCCCGTCCCACGGCTCCGGCGGCAGCAGCTCCAGGGCGGTGTGAAAGAACGCCTGCTCGCCTTCGATCACCGGCGGGACGATGCTGCCGGCCACCACATCCCACCAGCCGCGCGCCTCGCCCAAAAGGTCGAGATTGCCGCGCACCGCGAGCCAGAACGCCTCGGTCGCGCCCGGCGGCAAGCGGCCGGCGACCGTCTCGAACGGCAGCCCGTGCAGCACCTTTCGATTGAGCGCCAGCAGCTGGCGGCCGTCGAACCGGGCGGCGGAATGCGAAAATGCCGAGAAAGCAAAGCTTTCGATGAGCCCGCTCAGAGGCAGCGGCTCGGGGTCGGAGGAGGACCCGAGGCGGGCTAGATAGGCCACGATGGCCGAAGCCTCGACCCCGTCATTGCGCAAGCCGCGCAGGGAGAGGCTGTCGAGCCGCTTGGACAGCTTGCCGCCGTCGGAATTCGTGAGCAGCGGCAAATGAGCGAACGCCGGTGCAGGTGCGCCGAGGGCGGCGAACAGGTCGATCTGCACCCCCGTGTTGGTCACGTGGTCCTCACCCCTGATCAGATGCGTCACCCCGCTCTCGATGTCGTCGACGACGCTGGTGAACGTGTAGAGCGGCGTCCCATCGGCGCGGATCAGCACGGGATCGGACACCGAAGGCAGCTTGACCTGCCGCCGGCCGAGCACGAGGTCGGTCCAGGCCGGCGCCGTATCGGACAACCGGAATCGCCAATAGGGCCGCTTTCCCCCCGCTTCTGCGCTTGCACGCTGCTCGGCGGTCAGCTTCAGCATCGCGCGATCGTAGACCGGGGCCTGACCGCGCTTGATCCGCTGCTCGCGCTTGGCCCGCAGTTCCTCCTCGCTCTCAAAGCAGGGATAGAGCCGGCCATCGCGCCGAAGCCGGTCGGCGGCGGCTTCGTAGCGGTCCAGCCGGTCGGACTGGCGGAACAGGTCGTCCCAAGCGAGGCCGAGCCAGTGCAGATCCTGCATGATGGCCGCTTCGAACTCCGGCCTGTCGCGCTCGCGGTCGGTGTCGTCGAGGCGCAGCAGGAAGCGGCCGCCGTGCCGGCGCGCGAACAGGAAGTTGGCGAGCGCCAGGCGCGCGTTGCCCACGTGGAGCAGGCCCGTCGGGCTCGGGGCGAAGCGAACGACCGGTTGTGTCATTCGTCGGTGTCGGCGTCGTCGCCGAGGCGGCGCGGATCGAGAGCGCGCCAATCCCGCTCCTCGACGCCGGCCGGGCGATCGACGAAATCGCCGAGTTCGTTGCCGCTGCGCCAGCCGGCCTCGCCGGCCCCTGGTATCTCCGCATCCTCGCCAAAGGCGAACCAGGTATCGAGCAGCTGCTTGGCGTCCATGCCGGGGATCCGGCACCGTTCGACCGAATCCCGCACGTAGGCGCGGGCGAAGGCGTTGGCGTGCATCAGGGTCGGAAAGCCGTCGATCTCCTCGACGATGTTGTCCTCCGCCCCGCCCGAGAGGTCGAGGATGCGGACGCGCCAGCCACCCTCGGGTGCGAAAAGGTCACTCACGAGCGCGGGCCGAACATGCCGGGCCTGCTCGGCAGCCTGAAGAGCGCAGGCGATCGGGGGAACACAAACGGAATCATCGACCGAAGCTAGGCGCGACGGCACCCCGAATCAACGCAAGGCGTACTACAGTAGGCGGCTAGGTTGCTCCTGGCTTGATACTCCAACTAGCCTTCCATACAACCATAACGTGTAGAAGTCTTGATGTGATCTGACGGTCACCCCAAAATCGGTGGGGTTGGAGGCCGGGGCGCGGAGCCCATGCGAAGCGCAGCGCCCCGGCCGGTGCCACTGGAGAGACCGTCATGACGATGACCGAGCGCAAGGTGATCAAGGCGAAGGTGGGCCTGCTGGAGCTGGCCAAGCAGTTGGGCAGCGTGACGCAGGCCTGCCGCGTCATGGGCTACAGCCGGGACAGCTTCTATCGCTTCCGAGATCTCTACGAGAAGGGCGGCGACCTGGCGCTGGCCGAGATCACCCGGTCCAAGCCCAACCTGAGGAATCGCGTCTCGCCGGAGGTGGAGGCTGCTGTGGCGGCGATGGCCATCGAAGAACCTGCCTGGGGCCAAGCCCGTGCCGCCAACGAACTGAAGAAGCGGGGCACCGACGTCTCCGCCTTTGGCGTTCGCTCCATCTGGCTGCGCCACGATCTCGAGACGATGAAGAAGCGGCTGAAAGCGCTGGAAGCCAAGGTCGCCCAGGACGGCGACGTGCTCACCGAAAGCCAGCTGGTCGCGCTGGAGAAGGCCAAGGTCGAGAAGGAGGCCCACGGCGAGTTCGACAGCGAGCATCCAGGCTACTGCCTGGCACAGGACACCTTCTACGTCGGCACGCTGAAAGGCGTCGGGCGGGTCTACCAGCAGACGGTGATCGACACCTACGCCAAGGTTGGCTTCGCCAAGCTCTACACGCGCAAGACGCCGCTGACCGCCGCCGATGTCCTGAACGACCGGGTGATCCCGTTCTTCGACGAGCACGGGATCCGGGTTGACCGGATCCTGACCGATCGCGGCACGGAGTATTGCGGCGCCCACGACCGGCACGAGTATGAGCTCTACCTCGCCGTCGAAGACATCGACCATACCCGAACCAAGGTGAAGAGCCCGCAGACCAATGGCATCTGCGAACGGTTCCACAAGACGCTGCTGGACGAGTTCTATCGCGTCGCTTTCCGCAAGAAGGTCTACGACACGGTGGACGCGCTGCAGGCCGACCTCGATATCTGGGTGACAGGCTACAATGAGCAGCGCACGCATCAAGGCCGTTGGTGCTTCGGCAAGACCCCGATGCAGACTTTCCTCGACAGCGCCGACGCCGCGCGCGAAAAGCAGAACCCGGCAAAGGCCGCCTGACGAGAACAGCTGACACGTTCGATCCGGCGGACACCCACCACGCCAGATCAAACGACCGTCAGATCAAGTCGCTACTTCTACACATAACGTAGACAGGACAGGCAGAAGCGACCGATCACGACGAACCGCGCCTCTGCCCAGCTTGCCAGCACTCGCCGCGATCGGCTCGGCTCCACGCTGCGCGCCGCCCTGGCGATCGGGTTTCTTCTCGTTCAGGCCGCCGCCGCGGGCACGACGGAGCCCGGCGGAGACGAGGCGCGGCTGCCCGGCGCCCCGCTGCACGAGCGCGTGCTGAGCCTGCCCGGCGACCCCGAGCGACCGGTCAGCCTGGAGGTGACGCTCTACACGCCAAGCGGCCCCGGCCCGTTCCCGCTTGCGGTCATGAACCACGGCGCCGACAGCGCGTCGGGAATCAATCGAGGAGAGCGGTATCGCTTCACCATCGCCGCCTACTATTTTCTCTCGCGCGGCTACGCGGTCGCGCTGCCGATGATGCGTGGCTTCGCCGGCTCGGGCGGCAACCTCGTCCACGCCGGCTGCGACCTCGACGCGGTCGGCGTCAGCAACGCCCGCGACATCCGCGCCGTCATCGAGGCGCTTTCGGCTCGGCCGGACATCGACCGCACCCGGGTCGTCGTCGCCGGCCAGAGTTTCGGCGCCTGGAACACGCTCGCACTCGGCACCCTCGACCGTGTCCCGGCGCGCGGTCTAATCAGCTTCAACGCCGCGTTCCGCGCCTCGGACTGCGCCGCGCAGGACAGCAGCATGGTGGCCGCCGCCGCCCGCTTCGGCGCCCGGACCTCGCTGCCCTCGCTGTGGTTCTACGGCGACAACGACCACGTGATGCCGAAGGCGACCTGGCAGGCCATGTATGGACGCTACCAGCAGGCCGGCGGCCACGGCGAACTCGTCGCGTTCGGCAGCTACGGGGCCGACTCCCACCAGCTCCTGAGCTTTTCGGATACTCTTCCCCTGTGGACGCCCCGGGTCGACGCCTTCCTCGCCCGGATCGGCTTGCCCGCGACGGTGGTGAACCCGGACTACCTGCCGATGCCCTTCCCGCCGGCCACGCATTGGGCCGCGCTCGACGACGTGGGATCGGTGCCGTTCATGAACGATCAAGGGCGCGCCCTGTATCGAAAATTCCTCGCGGCGTCGTTCCCCCGCGTCTTTGTCGTCGCACCTAACGGGGCCGGCTTCATCAGCGGCGGATACGATCCGTTGCGGCTGGCCCTGCGATCCTGCGCCGAGAAAGCCGGCGGCGCTTGCCGGCCCTATGCCGTGAACGATGCCGTGGTCTGGACCGGCCCCAAGCAGGAAAACCCCGGCCAGCCGATTATTCGCGCCTATAGCAGGACGGTCCCCGCCGAGACCACCACCGTCCTTGGCGTGTTCTACGCCGTCAACCCCGATTGCAGCCCGCGCGGCCTGCCCACCGTCCGGATCAGCGAGCCGCCATCGCACGGCACGGCGGCCGCCGGCCCGCGCGAGGCCAACCCGGCCTTCCCTCCGGCCAGTCCGTTCGCCGTGTGCAATGCGTCACGGGTCCCCGCCGTCGGCGTGACCTACGCCCCGGTCAAGGGGTTTACCGGCGCGGACAGCATCGCAATCGAGGAGGTCACCCGCGACGGCCGGCATCAGCTCATCAGGCTCACCCTCTCGGTCCAGTAGGTCTTACCGGATTGCTTCAGCTCTCGCGAAAGGATAGATCATTCTATCCTTATATCTAGCTTATGCGTGGGCAAGAAGATTGGGTGTTACCAAAAAGGCATGACGGGCCGATCACACCTCATGTCTCCCGCTGTGCTGCAGCTGGCCGATAAACTCGCTGCCTGCCGCGACGAGCAGCAGCAGATCGCGGCACGGCAGGCCGAGCCGGGGCAATCCGAGGCGACGATCGGGCAAATGGCTGCAAGTTCGCCTAGAGATTGGCCGTTGTGCGGAGGCTCGGGTAAGAGGAAAAATCCTAAGGCTGCTATCGCAGATTTTCGTTGCAAGCCTGTCGATTAACCACACGTCCGCCGATCCACTCCTATCCATTGCGCCGCCCGAGCAGGAAAGAGTTCATCCGCCATCGACCGGCGATCTGACACCCTCTCCACCCGTGCCGGACGCAAAGCGAGCTGGAAGCGCGGTCCCAACCATATTCCCCACTGGGTCGGAGGGATTTCCTAACCAGGCGGACTTTGGTAGTAACAGCCTACGAGCCGTCCCCGGCAACGCCACCCCGCCATCGCAAGAACCGCAAGTAGTTCATAAATCGATCAGGGATGTCGACTTGTTCATCCCAAGGGGATACGTCAACTCGTTCAATGGTTATTCCGGGTATGTGGCAATTCATGCACTTTTGCCATGCTTGTTGCCGGAAAATCCTAAAAATACGGGAAAATTTCACACCAATACCTGGGGCAACGTGCTTAGGGCTGTCCTTAGAGGCTGTCTCTGAACGCTAGCGGAATGGGGGTTGGGTGGCCACGGCAGGATGCTTTCCAACGGGTTGTCGAGACCGAGTCGGATGAACACGGCCATGTGGACCGCAACCACCCGCGCGCAGCATATGCGCGACGGGCTCCGCTTCGCCAGTGACCTGACCGACGCCGAATGGGCCGTGCTGGAGCCGCTGTTGCCGCCGCCTCGCCGGTCGGGCGACCGCCGGAGTGGCCGATGCGCGAGATCGTCAATGCCATCTTCTACGTGCTGCGCGGCGGCATTGCGTGGCGGATGCTGCCGCCCTGTTTCCCGCCCGGCAGACGGTCTATGGCTGGTTCGCGGCATGGCGGCGCGGCCATGTGTGGGAGGCCATTACGCACTGACTGGTGATGCTCGACCGCGAGCGGGTCGGACGCGAGGCGAGCCCGAGTGCGGCCGTCATCGACAGCCAGAGCGTCAAGACCACCGAGGCCGGCGGCCCGCGCGGCTATGACGCCGGCAAGAAGGTGCTGGGCCGCAAGCGGCACGCGATGGTCGACACCGACGGCAGGCCGCTGGTGCTGCAGGTCCATCCCGCCTCGGTCCAGGATCGCGACGGCGCAGTCCCGTTGCTGCAGGCCTCTCGCCGAGCTTTCCTTTCGTCGAGCGTGCCTTCGCCGATTCCGCCTATGCCGCCGAGCGCGTCGCCGACGCGACGCTGCATCGCCGTCGAGATTGTCCGCAAGCCCGCCGATCAGGTCGGCTTCGCCGTCCATCCGCGACGCTGGGTGGTCGAGCGGTGCTTCGCTTGGCTCAACCGCAACCGCCGACTGGCCAAGGATTTCGAGGCCACGATCGCGTCCGCCACCGCTTCCTCTACGCCGCATCCGCGATGCTGCTGATCCGGCGCATGGCTCGTTGCACATGAGTTCAGAGTCGAACCTAGCCCGCATTTCTCACACTGGGTAGGTGCATCGGGGCTCTAAAATCGGCGAAAGTTCTTTTGCGAGAAGGACTTATCGCTGGTCAGGAGGCGATCCCGGTGCCGACAGAGTGTAACCCGCCGCTGTTCGAGTTTGCACGCGTAGAAGGCCGCGCGGTGGTCGCCGGATTTGATGGCGGGCGCATCACCTCGGATGCGGGGGCGCTGCTGCTGGGGGCGACCGATCGCGTCATCGGGCTGACCCGGCGGCTTGCCGCCTGTTTCGCCGACGCCCGCGATCCGGCGCTGATCGAGCATGACGTCGAGACGCTGGTGATGCAGCGTGTGGTCGGCCTCGCGCTCGGCTACGAAGACCTGACCGACCACGATCAGCTGCGCCACGACCCGGTGATGGCCACGCTCGCGGGCAAGCTCGCCGCGCGGCGCGCCGGCTGTGCGCCGCTGGCCGGCAAATCGACGCTGAACCGGCTGGAACTGAGCCGGCCCGAACCGACCCGCTACGCCAAACTTGCCGCCGGTCCCGACGCCATCGCGGCGCTGTTCGTCGACCTGTTCCTTGACGCGCACACCAGCCGGCCGAAGCAGATCACGCTCGACCTCGACGCCACGGATGACCCGCTGCACGGCCATCAGGAAGGCAGGTTCTTTCATGGCTACTACGATTGCTACTGCTACCTGCCGCTCTACGTCTTCTGCGGCCGGCATCTGCTCGCCGCCAGGCTGCGCCGTTCCAACATCGATGCCTCGGCGGGGGCCACCGAGGAGATCGCCCGCCTTGTCGGCCACATCCGCGCCCGCTGGCCGCGCGTCCGCATCCTGCTGCGTGGCGACAGCGGTTTTGCCCGTGACGCGCTGATGGCATGGTGCGAGGCCAACCGCGTCGAGTTCCTGTTCGGCCTGGCACGCAACGAGCGCCTCGAAGCGGCGATCGCGGGCGAGCTTGCCCAGGCGCGCACCGAGGCCGAGGGCACCGGCAAGCCGGCGCGCCGGTTTCGCGATTTCCTGTGGTCGACGCTGGACAGTTGGACGCGGTGCCGGCGGGTCGTCGGCAAGGCCGAGTGGCTCGGCGACAAGGCCAATCCGCGCTTCGTCGTCACCTCGCTGAAGGCCGCCGCCGCCCACCCGCGGCACCTCTACGAGGAGATCTACTGCGCCCGTGGCGAGATGGAGAACCGCATCAAGGAATGCCAGCTTAACCTGTTCGCCGATCGCACCTCGACGGCGACGATGCGCGCCAATCAGTTGCGTCTGTGGTTTGCCGCCGCCGCCTACGTGCTGCTGTGCGCGCTGCGGCGCATCGGGCTGGCGCACACCCAGTTCGCCACCGCGACCTGCGGCACGATCCGCCTGCGGCTGCTCAAGATCGGCGCGCTGGTGCGCGTCAGTGTGCGCCGGATCAGCGTTGCAATGGCGACGGGCTGTCCATGCCAGCACGAGTTCGCGCTGGCGCACGCCAGGTTGCGATGATCTGGCGCCGCCACGAACCGGACACCGCAAGGCCACATCACCCCGACCAACGCAGCCGCGCGTGGCCGCGTCGGACAACCGCGCCCCAATCCGCGGTCACCAGCCCGCACCGTCCCGCATAACCACCCGCCCTGCCTCCCGTCCGCCCCAAACCCCAGAAACAACCGTCAGGCTTGGTGCCTGTGAGAAATGCGGGCTAGCGAGTCGAGTTCTAGCAATCTAACTGGGAAGGAGCTGCTAGAGGCGTATGTCGGATCTGACGTCCCCGCGCACGATCCGCATCTCGCTCAAAGATTCTCGATATGGCCAGCGGCACCGGTTTTCTGAAGTACCACGATCGCTTCTCCGAAGATGATTTGTTCGTCTTGAAAAACTCAGACCCTCTATTTGTAGTAAAGTGCCGGAAGAACGGCCATATCCCTTTCCCCGAATGCTCAGTACCAGAGAGCGGATATGGGGCACCGTTCTCTTGGAATACAGATACAGTCGCGCTTATATCGACCGATCGTTGCAGAACGCCAGGGACATTGATTACAAATTCTGCAAGCTGCTCGATACCTTTCGGCTGACCGACATGAGCGACGCTTCTGAATATGAACAAGGAGGCTGCAAATGAGCGAACTCCGGAGGCCATCATAATGCCACGGCGGCTTGGCAGTCGCGTGAGAGTGTGGTGGTGGGAGAAGACCACGGCGAGGTATTGTAGGGTGATGGGACGGTCAAGCGCAGCAGAAAGAAAACATCGATTAGCCGTGATAGGATTTCTCTCCTTAGCATCGGCGGCCGTCATTGTTGTTGCATGCTCGTTGCTCGTGGGGCAACCATCTTTCGAACCTGATAAACTTGGCGGAAATAATCTGTTTAAGGCTCTCACGGAGCTTGCTGAACCAGATCGTCAAGTCACATCGACGGTCAATATTTTCGCCAAAGCTATGACAGGCATGACGTTTCCGCTCATACGCAAGCAAATGGGCGAATGGAGTGACCCCCTCGGGGTGGACAGGTTGGGGATCTTGGATTGACCATCCTGGCTGGGCCATGAGGAGGGACCATGGCACGGCATCGCTCATATCCAATCGCCTTCAAGCGGCAGATGGCCCAGGAATTCCTGTCCGGTGAGGTGAGCCTTCACGGCCTTGCCAAGCGCAACGACATCTGCCGCAACTTGATCCGCGTGTGGGTCGAGAAGTATGAGCGCGGCGAGTTCGACGAAGATGCCGAGGCCGCCAATCTGCTGGAGCAGTATGAGGCCCGCATCGCTGCTCTTGAGCGGATGGTCGGGCGCCTTGCGCTCGAGAACGGGCTTTTGAAAAAAGCCTCGCAAGCCTTCCGGCCGCCGAAAGACGCCAGGCCGTCCGTGATCACCGGCCCGCCGGTCTCCCCGTCGCCGAGGGGTGCCGCGTGATGGAGGTGGCGCGCAGCTCGTTCTACGATGTCGCCAGCGGTGATGCTGGAGACGATACGGCGCTGGTCGAGCGCATGCACGCGATCCGGGCCGACTTTCCAGTCTACGGCTACCGACGGATTGCGGCGCAGTTGCGTGCCGAGGGCGCGCTCGTGAATTGCAAGCGGGTGGCCCGCCTGATGCGCCTGCACGGCATGCAGGTCCGTCCGCGGCGGCGCTATGTGGCCACGACGAACAGCGACCACGATAACCCGATCTTTCCCAATCTGGCCAAGGACATTGAGCCTGACGGTCCGGACCAGCTCTGGGTTGCGGACATCACCTATGTCGCCATTGCCACCGGCTTCGTCTATCTCGCTGTCATACTGGATGCGTGGTCGCGCCGCGTGGTGGGGTATGCTTTGGGACGCACGATCGAGGCGCGGCTGACCCTGGCGGGCGCTGGAAGTGGCGATCGCCACCAGGCGCCCGGGCCGAGGCTGCGTGCATCATTCGGATCGCGGCAGCCAGTATGCCGCGGAACGCTACCGCAAGAAGCTGGCTGATCACGGCATCAAGAGATCGATGGGACGGCGCGGCAACCCTTACGACAACGCCAAAGCCGAAAGCTTCATGAAGACGCTGAAAGTCGAAGCGGTCTACCGGATGGATTACCAGACCTTCGGTGACGTCGCCGAAGATCTGCCGAGGTTCATCGACGAGGTCTACAATACAAGGCGACTGCATTCGGCGCTGGGATACCGCAGCCCGGCGCACTTCGAGGAGCAACAACGCGCTCGCCAGGTGGTCAGAGCCCCCGCATGACGGTGTCCACCCCGAGGGGGTCACTCCATTAAAGGTACGCAATCACGTTTTGGCGCTCTCTCTCCTGGCCAATAGAAAAATTCATGTAGAATAAAGGGAGGTCAAAACTTTTACCTGTTACTTTATCGAGAAATCCTTTTGGATCTTGAAGATAGAGAAGGAGATTTTTATCAGTCCAGACAACACCGGCATCGCGAGCAGCAGCCAGTGGGGGATAAGGCTGTTGGTAAGCGGCAGTCGGATTTTCCGGTGCGGGCCGAGTTCCCGCGAGCGACATGTAAACTCTCTGTAGATTTGGCCCGCCGCTGGAGTGTTTGAGATCGGGCTCGACTGGACTTATGTCATGGCATGATTTGCAAGCCGGAGCCCACACCCGGCCACGCGCTGCATCATCAGTAAGGATGCAGACTGGCGCTGAAAAAAAGGCCGAACGACCACTGGCTAACCAAAAGGGCAAATGCCCAAGGCAATCCCAATCCCAACAACCATCGCCGTGTATTCGGATAATTCACCGACAAACCAGTCCTGTTTTTGGCGGGATCATGCTTTAGGGGAGTTGCGCCGATGCCGAACTTAGATTGAGTTGCTTCAAATCTCGCCAACGGATAGCAGGAGATGTGCTTTCAAACAACACCAGTGTGTATGAAGCAGGCAAGGATACCGATATCGAGAACCGCGACGGTGGGTTCGTATGTACCAGACTGCTGATCGAAGCAACCGGGACCTTCGAGTTCGCCCGCCTCAAGACGGTTTTGATCAGCTATGTGGAGTGTCCCCTGTCGAGGTCGCAAGCACTATTTGTTGAGAGAACGATGAGGCTCTTGTATAGAGACGGTAGATTCCTTAGCACGAAACCCACACTCCTTGTCACCGCGCTGGCATTTGCACTGAGCAGCGCGGCATGTAACGGCAAGAGCATGGTGAGTAGAGGCATGACTTTAGCAAATCCCGCCAGCCTTGTGGATGTCCTGCAGAACATTCGCCAAGCATTTCACTCAGAGGCAATCCTTGAACCAAGTTTCCTGGATGACCAGCAGCTTGAGGCAGCGTTCGGAGCGTCGAAGGTACGGCGTCCTTCTTCCGAATTCCAGAAGCCGAGAGAAGAATTCGTCGGCCTAACGGGATTCGAGGCAGTATCTGAACGGACTCGGAACGACGCCAAGGCATTGGAGGATGCCAGATCGCGATCTGGCGATCAAGCGACGAATCTGGACGGGTCCGATGCATCGTAGACCTCTCCCTTAGATCTCCCGGGAATTCCTTGAGTTTTGATGTGGTTCAGCGCGCAGTCGAGATCCCCCCTCCAACGCGAGCATCCTCTCGTCCCGCAACCTGAGCGGATAATCCCTCCGCAAACAAGTCCATATGGAAACGGTACGTACACCGGGTCTGTTGATCGAGACAAAAACAAGAAGACTATTCAACTATCGACGTTTGAAGACGGCACTGTCGAAAGTATAAGGTTTATTATAGATGAAAATTAATCTCGCCGAATATCAATACCAGCAAGTCTTTTCCGGGGCCTGCCGTGGAGCGCGCTGCAGGAGGCCTGGTTCAGCGACAGCGCGAGCCGCCTGATCTTTGTCCAGTACCGACAGCCTGGTGCGCCAACCCGGCAAGCGGCTAGCCGGCAGCGCGCGCGTCAGCGCCGATCCGGCGCAGCAGGAACTCACGGCCAACCTTGACCATCGGCGCGCTGTCGTAGCCGACAATGTCGGCGGTGGCGTACGTCTCGGGCCAGGCGTCCGGGATGAAGCTGCCGGTGCCGACCACGTCGATCGGCGCGCGCGCATCCGCCATCACCCGGCACTTGTCGGTCCCGAAGCCCGAGGAGGCAACGATACGCACCTTCGGATATCCCGCGCCGTCCAGCGCCTCGCGCATTCGCCAGATCGCCGCGGCCGAGACCCCGGTGCCGACGAGATAGCGAAGCTCGGTGTCGCTGCGGTAGCGGCGGATCGCACCGGGCGCATGGCGCTCGAGCGCCGCATAGCTCTCCGCCGGGTTCAGACCCTCCAGGAACCGGCCACCATGCGTGTCGAGCCGGAACGCCAACTCCCCCGAAGCCGCGAGGTCCGGAAAGCGGGCACAGACCGCCAGTCCGTCGCTGACCTCTCGGCCGAAATAGTCGACCAACACCGTCATCGGCTCATCGGGGAACGTCTCGCGGAACATCTCCGCCGCGCGGACCGTCGATCCGGCGTAGCCGATCAGCGAGTGGGGCATCGTGCCGAGCCCGCGCGTGGCGCCGAACCAGTGCGCCGTGCCGTCATTGGCGTTGCCGACGAAGCCCCGCGCACCCTCGGCCTGCGCCGCGGCGCTGCCGACCGAGGCGGCATAGGCCATGATCTCCTGCATCTCCGCCCCGGCGCAGTGCCGCGCCTCCATCGCCAGGAACGGCACCGCGGGCAGCGCCATCGACATCTGATAGGCGTTGTGGGCGGCGACGCAGGCCGGACCGAGTTTTTGCAGGCAGATCGTCTCGAGGTCCGACAATGCGACGAAACTGCCGGTGACGTAGACGATGGGTTCGCCCGCTCCGACCCAGGCGCGTTCGGGATGCACCACGTCCAGCTCGAAGCTCGTGTTGCGCTCCGCGGCGACGGTGGCCAGCCAGTCGAGCATCAGGCGGGGCGCCGAGATCACCGGCCGGCGCAGGAACATCGCGTAGGTGACCCGCTTGTCGCCGAACCGCTCGACGATCTGCTTGGTCCGATTGAAGTAGGCGTCGGTGCGCGCCGCGATGTCGGCCGCCAGCGTCGCTTCCATGCAGGCCGACGTCGGGTGATCCATTGCGTGACCTACTGCACCTATTGCGCGGCCAGGACCGCCACGTGGCCGTTCGGCCGGCGGCGCAGCTTGAGTTCCTCGGCGACCAGGAAGGCGAGTTCAAGCGACTGCTCGGCGTTGAGGCGGGGGTCGCAGAACGTCTCGTAGCGCGCTCCCAAATCCGCTTCGGTCAGCCGATGCGCCCCACCGACGCACTCGGTCACGTCCTGGCCGGTCATTTCGACATGGACGCCGCCGGCCCAGGTGTCCTCGGCGCTGTGGGCATCGAAGAAGCCACGCACCTCGGCGAGGATGGCGTCGAAGTCGCGGGTCTTGAGCTTGGCCGCGGTGGAGACCGTGTTGCCGTGCATCGGGTCGCACAGCCACACGACGGGATGCCCCTCGCGCCGCACCGCCCGCAACAGCGGCGGCAGGCGCTCGCGCACCTTGTCGGCGCCCATCCGGCTGATCAGCGTGATGCGGCCCGCCTCGCGGTCGGGGTTCAGCGTGTCGAGGTTGCGCAGCAGCTCATCCGGCTGCGTGGTCGGTCCCACCTTCATGCCAACCGGGTTGCGCACGCCGCGCAGAAACTCGATGTGCGCCCCGTCCGGCTGGCGGGTGCGGTCGCCGACCCAGAGAAAATGCGACGAGCAGGCGTACCAATCACCCGAAGTCGAATTGATCCCGGGTCAACGCCTGCTCGTAGGGCAGCAGCAGCGCCTCATGGCTGGTGTAGAAATCCGCCTCGCGGATCTGCGGCGTGTTGGCGCTGCTAATGCCGCACGCCGCCATAAAACCGAGCGTCTCGTCGATGCGCGAGGCAAGGTCCTGGTAGCGGCCGGCGAGCGGCGAGCGGGCGGCGAAGTCGAGGTTCCACCGATGCACCTCGTGCAGGTCGGCGTAGCCGCCCGACGCGAAGGCGCGCAGCAGGTTGAGGGTGCCGGCGGACTGGAAATAGGCGAACTCCATGCGTTCCGGGTCGGGCACGCGGGACTGGCTGGTGAACTCGGGGCCGTTGACGATGTCGCCGCGATAGCTCGGCAGGGTCTCGCCGCCGATCGTCTCGTTGTCGGAACTGCGCGGCTTGGCGAACTGGCCGGCCATGCGGCCGATCTTCACCACCGGCACGCTGGCTCCGAAGGTGAGCACCACCGCCATCTGCAGCAGCACGCGAAAGGTGTCGCGGATGACGTTGGCGGTGAAGTCGCCAAAGCTCTCCGCGCAGTCGCCGCCTTGGAGGACGAACGCCCTGCCCTCCGCGGCCAATGCCAGCGCCGCCTTGAGCCGCCGTGCCTCGCCGGCGAACACCAGCGGCGGGTAGCGGCGCAGCCGCGCCTCCACGGCCTCGAGCTTGGTCGGGTCGGGATAGAGGGGCACTTGGCGGATCGGCCGGGCGCGCCAGAACTCCGGGGTCCAATTGGGCTTCGCTTGGCGGTCGTTCGTCGGTGTGGCGGTCATCGCACTCTCCATCGCCCGCCCGCTACGTCCCGCCGGGCCAGCCGGGCAGCGGAGGAGCAGGCGGCCCTCAACCGGTCACGTTATCGCCAAAAACCCCGGCCGATGCTACTCGGCTGCGTGCGCCACGCCGGCAACGCGGCTGCGCGTGCGGAGCGTGACGAACTCCTCCGCCGCCGTCGGGTGAATGCCGATCGTGCGGTCGAAATCGGCCTTGGTCGCGCCGCAGATCATGGCGACCGCGAGGCCCTGCATGATCTCGGGCGCGTCCTCGCCCAGCATGTGCGCGCCCACGACCACCTGGGTCGCCTGATCGACCACGAGCTTCATCATGGTCCGCCGGTCGCGCCCACTCAGGGCGTGCCGCATCGGTGTGAAATGGGTGACGTAGACGTCGACCGGCCCGTGCGCCGCCGCGACCTCCTCGGGCAGGCCGCACGTCGCGAGCGGCGGGCTGGAAAACACCGCGGTCGGCACGTTGTCGAGCGAGACGCGGCGCGGCCGCTTGGCGAACAGGGTGTCGGCCAGGGCGTGCCCCTCGGCGGTGGCGACCGGGGTGAGGTTGAGCCGGTCGGTCACGTCGCCCATCGCATAGATGTGGGCGGCGCTGGTCTGCAGCTGCGCGTCCACCTTGATCGCGCCGGACGGCGTGGTCGCCACCCCCGCCGCGTCAAGGCCCAGCCCATCGGTTGCCGGCCGGCGACCGGTGGCGAAAAAGACGAGATCGGTTTCCAGCATGTGGCCGTTCGACAGCGTCACGCGGCGGCCGCCCTCCGACGCGTCGATCCGATGCGGCTGGCAGCCAGGATGCAGCCTGATGCCGTTTGCCTTGAGGGCGTTGGCCAGGCCATCGCGCAGGTCCTGGTCGAAGCCGCGCAACGGCAGCGGCTGGCGATAGATCAGGTCCACCTGCGCCCCGAGGGCGACGAAGATGCCGGCGAACTCCACCGCGATGTAGCCGCCGCCGACCAGCGCGACGCGCCGGGGCATCTGTTTCAGGTAGAACGCGTCGTCGGAGACGATGCCGAGGTCGGCCCCGTGGATGGCCGGACGGACCGGATGGCCGCCGGTCGCGACGACGATGCGTTCGGCGGTCACTTTCTGGCCGGCGACGTCCAGGGTGTGCGGATCGACGAAGGTGGCGCGCGCGTCGAAGATGGTGGCTCCCGCACCTTCGAGCAGGCGGCGATAGATGCCGTTCAACCGGCTGATTTCGCGGTCCTTGGCGGCGATCAGCTTGGCCCAGTCATGCGGGCCCTTCTTGATGGTCCAGCCGAAGCCCGCCGCGTCGTCCGCCCAGGCACCATACTCGCCGGCCTGCACCAGCAACTTCTTCGGCACGCAGCCGACATTGACGCAGGTACCGCCCCAGAACCGCTCCTCGGCGATCGCCACCCTGGCGCCGTGTCCGGCGGCGACGCGGGCGCATCGCACGCCGGCCGAGCCGCCGCCGATGACGAAGAGGTCGAAGTCATGTGGCATCAACGTTCCCCGAGTTCCAAGAGTTGTTGCGCCCGCACAATAGTCCCTCCTTGGCCCTGGTAGGCTCATTATCTCGCATCGGCCAGATCGAGCCGGCGCTCGATGTGATCGAGGCGTTCCTCATGCCGATCAAGTCGCCGGTTTACTCCTGCCAACGCCTCCTCGACCGCCGTCGTGCGCACCTTCAGCCCCCGCAACTCATCGACAATCCCGTCCAGCGTCTCGAGCACACCGTTGTTCTGCCGGTGAATCAGATCCAGCCGATATAGCACAAGGTTTTCGGGTTGATCGCTCAATACTGTTCCCCTGGCCTCACTCGCCCCTCCCAATGAGAAGGGGCGAGTGGCGTGTTACGTCCCGATACCGCCCAGGGTGAGATACTTGATTTCGAGATAATCCTCGATGCCGTATTTCGAGCCTTCGCGGCCCAGACCGGACGATTTCACGCCGCCGAACGGCGCCACCTCCGTGGAGATGATGCCCTCGTTGGCGCCGACGATGCCGTATTCCAGCGCCTCCGCAACCCGGATGATGCGGCCGATGTCGCGGGCGTAGAAATACGAGGCGAGGCCGAACTCGGTGTCGTTGGCGAGACGGATCGCCTCCTCTTCGGTCTTGAAGCGGAACAGCGGCGCCACCGGGCCGAACGTCTCCTCATGGAACACGACGGCATCGGTCGGCACGTCGGCCAGAATGGTGGGCTCGAAGAAATTGCCCCCAAGCTTGTGACGATGGCCACCGGTGACGATGCGGGCGCCCTTGCCCACCGCATCGGCGATGTGCGTCTCCACCTTCTTCACGGCGTCGGCGTTGATGAGCGGACCCTGCGTGACGCCCTCCTCGAAGCCGTTGCCGACCTTCATTGCCTCGACCGCAGCCTTCAGCTTGGCGGCGAAGGCGTCGAACACGCCGTCCTGCACCAAAATGCGGTTGGCGCAGACGCAGGTCTGGCCGGTGTTGCGGTACTTGCTCGCCATCGCGCCCTGCACGGCGGCGTCGAGGTCGGCGTCGTCGAACACGATGAACGGCGCGTTGCCGCCCAACTCCATGCTGGTCTTCTTGATGGTGGGCGCGCACTGCTCCAGCAGCTTGGCGCCGACCTCGGTGCTGCCGGTGAACGACAGTTTCCTCACCAGCGGGTTGGACGTGAGCTCACGACCAGTCTCGCCGGAGGGGCCGGTGATGACGTTGCACACTCCGGGCGGCATCCCGGCCCGCTCGGTCAGCACCGCGAGCGCGAGGGCGGAGAACGGCGTCTGGCTGGCCGGGCGGATCACGCCGGTGCAGCCGGCGGCCCAGCCCGGGCCGGCCTTGCGGGTGATCATCGCGGCCGGGAAGTTCCAGGGCGTGATCGCGGCGAACACGCCGATCGGCTCTTTCAACACGAGGATGCGGCGGCCCTTGGCGGGCTGCGGAATGGTGTCGCCGTAGATGCGCTTGCCCTCCTCGGCGAACCACTCGATGAAGCTCGCCGCATAGGTGATCTCGCCGCGGCTCTCGGCCAGCGGCTTGCCCTGCTCGGCGGTCATGATCGCGGCGAGGTCGTCGGCGTTGGCCAGCATCAGGTCGTAGAGCTTGCGCAGGATCGCGGCGCGCTCCTTGGCGAGCATCGCGCGCCAGGCCGGAAGCGCGCGGTCGGCCGCCTCGATGGCCCGACGCGTCTCGGCGGCGCCCAGCGCGGGCACCTCGCCGATGATCTCGCCGGTGGCGGGGTTGGGCACGGCGATCGTCTTGCCGCTGTCGGCCTGCACCCATTTGCCGTCGATGCAGTTCGCCTGGCGGAACAGGCTGGGGTCTTTCAGCTCGATTGGAGCGGTCGGGTTCAGCATGGCCGTTTTTCCTTCCCGGAGGTGCCACCCAAGATAAGGACCGGCGGCCCCGGTGTCAGCGGGGGGTGTGGCACGCCCTGGTCTGCTTGACAGCCTGGCTCCGCGCCGAAACCATGCCTGATCCGCCCCGGTGTCGCCGGAGGACGGATGCGAAACGAGGAGGAAAACGATGCACGTCCATGACCATGCGGGGGACCGCATGCGCGCCGCCGCACGCCCGCTCGGCGTCGCGGCTCTGCTGTTGGCCGGGCTTGCCGCCTGGAGCCCGGCCCGCGCGGCCGATGCCTGCACCCCGGCGGACGGCGCCAAATTCATCTGCGGCGCCAACAACGTGGAGGACTGGGCGCCCGTCACCGGCACCCATTGGGTGATCGGCAGCGATCTGTCCCCCGCCGGGCAGCAAGGCTACCTCCACCTCTTCGACACGCGCAACGCGACGGTAAGCGCGGTGCAGCCCGACGAGATCGCGATCCGGCCGGACAAGGCGAAATACCCCGACTGTCCCGGCGCGCCGGACATGAAGATCTTCGGCCCCCACGGACTGGACATCACGCCCGCCAGTGGCGCGCGGCGCACGCTCTATGCGGTCAACCATGGCGGCCGCGAGGGGATCGAGGTGTTCGACGTGGATCTCTCGAA
The DNA here is from genome assembly GCA_963719345.1 of uncultured Alphaproteobacteria bacterium. GTDB lineage: Bacteria > Pseudomonadota > Alphaproteobacteria > Acetobacterales > Acetobacteraceae > CAVRCA01. The sequence continues at coordinate 136,307 of CAVRCA010000001.1, read as the reverse complement.
GGACAAGCCCGCCTTCACCTGGACGGGATGCCTCACCGCCCCCAAGGGCGCGTGGCCCGATGCCGTGGTGGCGGTGCCCGGCGACGCGCTGATCGTCACCAGCCTGTGGGACCCGACCGACGCCCAGCGGATGGAGAAGCTCAGCAACGGCAAGCCCGTGGGCGGGCTGTTCGAGTGGGCGCCGGGCAAGGGGTGGTCGGAGGTTCCGGGCAGCCAAGGCCTCTCCGGGCCAAACGGCGTGATCGCCTCGCCGGACGGAAAGATGGTGTACGTCGCCGTGTGGTCGGGCCGCGAGATCGCCCGCATCAACCTCAATGATCACCCGGCCAAGACCGACAAGGTCAGCACCGGGTTCCTGACCGACAACCTCCGCTGGTCCCCCGACCGGCGCACGATCTACGCCGGTGGGCAGGCGACGTCGGTGAAGGAAGTACTCGGCTGCTTCGAATTGACCAACGTCAACTGCGGCAACGTGCCGTTCCAGGTCGACAGCATGAACCCGCAGACGATGAAGCTGACCACCCTCGTGAAGCCCGCCGTCTACGGCGTGATGGGCGCCGGGACCGGGGCGATCAAGGTCGGCGACGAACTCTGGGTGAGCACGTTCCGGGGTGACCGGATCGCCCGCTTCCCCGCCAAGGGCTGACACCGCGTATCACGAGCCGTGTGCCGGCGTGGCGATCCGCTGCGCCGGCGCCGTGGTCGCCACCCGCGTCGTCACGCCATCGAAGGCCCTGCCGCTACTCCACCGTGACGGATTTGGCGAGGTTGCGCGGCTGGTCGACGTCGGTGCCCTTCAGCACCGCCACGTGATAGGCCAGCATCTGCACCGGGATCGCATAGAGGATCGGCGCGACGAACGGGTCGACCGTCCGGCAGCACCGACCGTCTCGGCGGCGATGCCCGCGCAGCCTCGCCGCCCCGGCCGCATCGCTGAACACGATGATCCTGCCCGCCGCGCGCCGCCGCCTCCTGCAGGTTGGAGGCGGTCTTTTCGAACAGCGGTCCGGAGGGCGCGATCGCGATCACCGGCACGCGCTGGTCGATCAGCGCGATGGGGCCGTGCTTCATCTCGCCGGCGGCATAGCCCTCGGCGTGGATGTAGCTGATCTCCTTCAGCTTCAGCGCGCCTTCCATGGCGATCGGGAAACAGGTGCCGCGGCCGAGATAGAGCACGTCCCGCGCCTCGGCGACGCGGGCCGCGACCCGCTGGATCGGCCCGTCATGCTCCAGCACCTCGGCGGCCCGGCCCGGCACCTCGAGCAGCGCCGCCGTCATCGCCGCCTTCCTGCTCGGCCGTGATCGTGCCGCGCGCCCGGCCGGCGGCGAGCGCCAGGCAGGCGAGCACGGCAAGCTGCGCGGTGAACGCCTTGGTGCTGGCGACCCCGATCTCCGGGCCGGCGACGGTCTCCAGCACGGCGTCGCTCTCGCGCGCCATGCTGCTTTCGGGCACGTTGAGCACGGAGAGCGATGTGCTGGCCCTGCTCGCGCATGTAGCGCAGCGCGGCCAGCGTGTCGGCGGTCTCGCCCGACTGGCTGACCAGCAGCCCGAGCCCGCCTTGCGGCAGCGGCGGCGTCGCGGTAGCGGAACTCGCTGGCGACATCGCCATCGGTCGGGCATGCGGGCGATGCCTCGAACCACCAGCGCGCCGACCAGGCCGGCATAGAACGCCGAGCCGCAGGCGCTGATCGTGACGCGGGACAGCCGGCGAGGTCGAACCGCAGGTCGGGCAACGCGACCGCGCCGGTGCGCGGGGTTGAGCATGCGGTGCAGCGTATCGCCGATCACCGCCGGGTGCTCGTGCAGCTCCTTTTCCATGAAATGGCGGAAATTGCCCTTGCCGATCGCGGCGCCGGTCAGCCGGGTCAGCTTGACCTCGCGCTCGACCGGCGTGCCCGCGGCGTCGAAGAACCGCGCGCCCTGGCGCGTCGACCACGGCCCAGTCGCCGTCGCGCAGATAGGCGATCCGGCGGGTCAGCGGCGCCAGCGCCAGCGCGTCGGAGCCGACGAACATCTCGCCCTCGCCGAAGCCGACCGCGAGCGGCGCGCCGTGCTGGGCGCCGATCATCAGCTCGGGATGGCCGGCGAAGATCATCGCCAGCGCGTAGGCGCCCTGCAGCCGGCGCAACGCCGCCCCGGCGGCCTCGATCGGCGTCCATGCCGCGGCTGCAGGTTGCAGGTCGACCAGCTGCGCCACCGTCTCGGTGTCGGTCTCGGTGGTGAACTCCTGGCCCTCGCGCCTCCAGCTCGGCGCGCAGCTCGGCGTGGTTCTCGATGATGCCGTTGTGCACGACGGAGACCCGCGCGGTGCCGTGCGGATGCGCGTTGCTCTCGGTCGGCGCGCCATGCGTCGCCCAGCGCGTGTGGCCGATGCCGGTGGTGCCGGGCAGCGGCGTCGCGGTCGAGCGCCGCGGCGAGATTGCCGAGCTTGCCCTCGGCGCGGCGGCGCTCGATGTGGCCGTTGACCAGGGTCGCGATGCCGGCGCTGTCATAGCCGCGATATTCCAGCCGCCGCAGCGCATCCAGCAGCACCGGCGCGGCCGGCGCGCGCGCCGATCACGCCGACGATGCCGCACATCAGCCTTGTCTCCTCGCCGTTGCCGTTGCCGTGCCCGCGTCCCGGAACGCCGCCGCGCGCCGCCGGCTTGTCGACCTGCCGCGCCGCGGCCGAACGCCAGCGCATCGGGTGCCACGTCCGCGGTGATCACGCTGCCGGCAGCGACGAACGCGCCGTCGCCCACCGTCACCGGCGCCACCAGCACGGTGTCGGAGCCGATGAACACGCCGCGCGCCGATCTCCGTGCGGTGCTTGGCGAAGCCGTCATAGTTGCAGGTGATGGTGCCGGCGCCGATGTTGCTGCCGGCGCCGATCTCGGCATCGCCCGAGATAGCTCAGGTGGTTGGCCTTGGCGCCGTCGCCGAGGCTCGTCGCCTTCAGCTCGACGAAATTGCCGACATGCGCCGCGCTCGCCGACCGCGGTCCCCGGCCGCAGCCGGGCGAACGGGCCGATGATCGCGCCCGCGCCGATCGACGCAGCCCTCGAGATGGCTGAAGGCGCGGATCTCGACGCCGCTTCTCGACGCGTCACGCCCGGGCCGAACACCACGTTCGGCCCGATCGTCACGTCCGGCGCCAGCACCGTGTCGGCGGAGAGGAACACCGTCTCCGGCGCCGGTCATGGTGACGCCCGCCCTCCATCGCCGCCGGCCCGCAGCCGGCCCTGCAGGACGGCCTCCGCCTCGGCCAGCTCGGCGCGCGAGTTGACGCCGCGCAGTTCCTCGAACGGCGCCTCGACCGCGGCGACGCGCCGGCCTTCGGCGCCGGCGAGCGCGACCACGTCGGTCAGGTAGTATTCGCCGCTCGCGTTGTCGTTGCGCACCGCGCGCAGCCAGCGCGCGCATGTCGGCCGCCGCGGCGCACAGCACGCCCGGCATTGCACAGGCCCACCGCGCGCTCCGCCGCGCGTCGGCGTCCGCCCATTCGACGATCCGCTCGACATACCCGTCGCCGCCGATCACGCGGCCATAGCGGCCGGGATCGGGCGGGCGCATCGCCAGCAGCGCCAGGCCGACATCGCCGCGCGCGCCGGCGCTCCAGCAGGCGGCGCAGCGTGTCGCGGCCGGATCAGCGGGTTGTCGGCATAGAGCACCGCGACCTCGCCGTCGCCGAACAGCGGCGCCGCCTGCAGGGCGGCGTGCGCGGTGCCCAGCCGCTCGCTGCTGCACCACGCACGTCGTGCGGCGCCGCGGCGCGGCCACCGCCTCCATGTCCGGCCCGACCACCACCACGATGCGCTCGAACACCGGCGCACAGTTGGCCAGCAGATGGCGCAGCATCGGCCGGCCGCGCGATCGGGTGCAGGCGTTTTCGGCAGCGCCGACCGCATGCGGGTGCCGAGGCCCGCGGCGAGGATGATGGCGGTTGCGTGCATGGGTCATAGCTATCCCGTAGCGTGCTCGCGTACGGCGCATTCGAGCCGGTTGTCAAAGCCAACAGCGTGTGCGTCCGCGTCAACACATTTCTGGAGTACGAGCGCAGTGGCGCGCTGACCTGGTGCTCGATCTCGACGGAACGCTGGTCGACTCCGTGCCGGACCTGGCGGCCGCGCTCAACCGGCTGATGCGCGAGCCGCGGCTTGCCGCCGTTCACGCCGGCCGAGGTGGCGCCGCATGGTGGGCGACGGCGCGCGGCGGCTGGTCGAGCGCGCCTTCGCCGCGCGCGGCCGGCCGCCCGACGACGGCGCGGCAGCGGCATTTCTTGGCCGACTACGGCGCGCATGCGCGCGGTGGCCTCGCGGCCTTTCCCGGGCGTCGCCGGCGACGCTGCGGCCACTTGCGAGGCCGGGCTGGCGGCTGGCGGTCTGCACCAACAAGCCGGAGCGTCTGGCCCGCGCGGCTGCTCGCGCGCTCGGGCTGGCCGGCTTCTTCGCGCGCGATCGGCGGCGGCGACAGTTTCCCGGCCCGCAAGCCCGACCCGGCGCATCTGCTGGCGACCATGCGCGGCGGCCGGCGGCACCGCCGGCGCGCGGTGATGGTCGGCGACCACCGCAACGACGTCGCCGGCCGCGCAGCGGCGCCGGCATTCCCTGCATCTTCGCCGCCTGGGGCTATGGCCCGCCGAGCATGGCCGAGGGCGCCGCGGCGATCGCCGATACGTTTGCCGACCTGCCGCGGATCGCCTGCCGGCTGCTCTCGCAAGGGGTCTAGTGGGACTAGATCGGACGCGCGTTACCAATGCGCAGCCGGCTTGTGGTGGCGGTGGTCCTTCGCGAGTTAGCTTTTCGTCTGCATCCGCGCTAACGCCCTGGTGCCACGCTGGGACGTTGAACAGGCCATACCTCCTCTGCTGAACACGGCCTTTACTGGATGCGACTACGCGAGCGGAGCTTGCGGGCTCAGGCATGGGCCGATGTCTGCGAGCTCTCGGACCTTCAGCTGTCTCACCTTGGGCTGCGCGCGATCGACGCCTTGTCTCCAATGCGCGGGGACGTGGTGGGTAGACGTCGGTTGCGGCGCTGGGCAATCGGTTCTGCAGCTGGCCGAGCGGGTCGGCCGCTGAGGGGGGCGTCATCGGGGTCGACATCGCACGCCCTCTCCTCGACGTGGCCCGGCGCCGGGCCAATGGGCTCTCAGCAGGTAAGCTTCCTCGAAGCCGATGCGCAAAGCGTCGCACTGCCGGACCGGAGCGCGGATGGCGTTTTCTCTCCGGTTCGGTGTGATGGCGTTCGCCGATCCGCTTGCCGCCTTCTGCAACTTCCAGCGCATCCTGAAGCCGTCAGGGAGATTGGCCTTCGTGTGTTGGCGCGCTCTGGTGGAAAACGAATTGGACCTCCTGCCCCTCCAAGCTACCGGCCTCGAAGCGATGGCCGACACGACACCGTTCAGCTTCGCCGATGCCGAGTTCCTGCATGCCACCCTTCGAAGCAGCAGGCTTCGAAGACGTGACCGTTCGAGCCAACGATGAGCGAGTTCCGAGTGGCAGCCTTGAGGCCATGGCTACGGCGCTTCTCAGAGTGGGGCCACTCGGAAGAATTCTTCGCGAGAACCCCGATCTGCGCGCGAATCGCGGAGCCCCGGCTGCGGGCTGCCCTTGCCGATCGCGAACAGGATGGCGCGGTGGCGCTTTGGACCGCGACATGGATCGTCGCGGCTCGTCCGGCCGCTTGAATTTCGGCTTCGTGTTCGGTCACGGACATCGCGGCCGAAGGGCGGCGAGGCGCCGGACGGAAGCGGCGGCGTGAGCAGCTAGGGCGCGGGCGCCGCGGCCGGGCCGGGACCGGCGTCCGTTAGATACATCGTTGCCGGGCCGAACCAGCGGGTCTCGAAGCTGATCCGCACCGGCACCGGCGGCTGGCCGGGGACCACCTGGGCCAGCCACGCCGAGCCGTGCTGCGGGCGTTCCATCGCGGTCCGGTCGCCGTCGTGCAGGAAACCGGCGAGCAGTTTTCCCTCGAAATCGCAGCGCAGCGCGCGACCCGCGAAGCTCGAGCGGCCCTTGGGCGTCAACTGTTCCTCGGCACCGGTGCGGGCGGCAATGTCCACCGCCCGCCGCCCATCGAACGTCGTGACCTCGGCCTCGCAGCGCCCGCTGCGCGCCACCTGCCGGATCAGCAGCGCCAGCGCGCTCAGCGTGTCCACCGACCGCAACTGCAGCTCGGGCGGCACCGGTTCGCGTTCGGTGTCGTTCGGCGGGACCAGGCTGCGGATCAGCGGCCGGCCATCGTGGTAGTCGATCAGGATCTTGCGGCTCTGTCCGCGCCAGACGCCGTCACCGAGAAAGCGGAGCGGTTCCGGACGATCGCCCTCCCACTGTCCCTGCACACTCGACGATTGGTGGCCGCTGAACAACGCCCCGACCAGGCCCGTGGTGTGGAACGCAAGGTCGAGCCGGTAGTCCCGCGGCCCCAGCACGAAGCCGGTGCTGAGCTGGGCCACCCGCACGCCGACCGCATAGACATCATAGGCCGCATGCACCTGCGGCGGCTCGGCGTGCGCCGGCAAGCGGCACAGCACGGCGAGCAGAACCAGTCCGATCCGCGCTGACATCCGGCCATTCATCGCGGGCATGTTAGGCGGTCCCGTAGCCGGCGCAACGTTCCGGGACACCACGAGCCGGTGATGCTGCGGGCGATGTTGACCGCCGCGCGACGGCCCCTTATCACCCGCGCCGGACCCGGGTGCGTAGCTCAGCGGCAGAGCATCGCCTTCACACGGCGGGGGTCACAGGTTCAATCCCTGTCGCACCCACCAGCGTCCCCTACCGGCCGCACGCGGTTGTCAATCCGTCGGACTTGCGCCTCGGCCGGGGCGCATCAGGTGGCGGTGATGCGCTCACATCCGACCTCCTACCGACGGGCTCTCATCACCGGCGCGACCAGCGGCATCGGCAACGCCTTCGCCCACGCCCTGCCCGAGGCGACAGGGCTGCTGCTCACCGGACGCGATGCGGCGGTGTTGGCCCAGCTCGGGCAGGACTTTGCCCAGCCGGGCCGCCCGATCGAGACGGTGCAGGCGGACCTTGCGACCGATCCAGGCTGCGCCGCGGTCGCCGAGGCGGCGGAACGGTTCGGGATCGACCTTTTCGTCTGCAATGCCGGTCAGGGTCCGTACGGGTCCTTTCTGGCGACCGACCCGGCATTTCTGCGCGACACGGTCGCGGTGAACGTGACCGCGGTGCTCACTCTGTTGCGTTCGCTGCTGCCGGGGATGCTGGCACGGGCAGGGACGGATGCCAGCCGCGCCGGCCTGATCGTGACGGCGAGCGAGGTCGGGTTCTTCCCCGTCCCCAACCTCGCCACCTATGCGGCGACCAAGGCGTTCGACCTGTCGCTGACCGAGGCTCTGGCGGCCGAACTTCGGCGCGAGCCGATCGACGTGCTGGCGCTGTGCCCGACGGCGACCCGCTCGCGGTTCGGCGAGCGCTCCGGTTTCGGGCAGAATTTCCCAGGGGCGCAGGACCCTGCGGTGGTGGCCCGCGCGGCACTCGGCGCCCTTGGGCGCCAGCGGACCCTCACGGTGGGACCACTGACTGGCCCGCTCCTCGCCGGTCCTGCCCTGGTCCGGGCTGGCATCGCCCAGGGCATGGCGCTGGTGCAGGGGTTTAGACGTTAAAGGGACGGGTGAGAATTTGGTCGGAGCGCGGGATTTGAACCCACGACCCCAGTCCCTCAGACGGCGCGACGCGACGCTCAGGCCAACGTGGCGCACCGGATCTGCCACGATCGCGGGTGCCGATCAGGCCTGAAGCTGGAGCTGGGGCACACGGCGGCGAACGAGGCCCATTGCGAAGATGGCCAGGCCGGCAAGGACCGCGGGGATCCCGACGATCGCGAACACGGTGGGCAGGCCCCAGCCGAGCGAGAGCATAAAGCCGCCAAGCATCGAGCCCAGCACCGAGCCGATGCGGCCGACGCCGTTGGCCCAGCTCACTCCGGTGGCGCGGCTGGCGGTGGGGTAGTAGGCGGCAGACAGCGCGTTGGCGCCGACCTGGCCGCCCGAGACGCAGAACCCGGCGCCGAACACCGCCATCACCATCAACCACGGCGCGGCCGCAGCATGGCCGATGAGGTAGATAAAGAGCCCGGCCGAGGTATAGGCGATGCCGAGTACGTGGTGCGGGTTGAGCCGATCCATCAGGCGCCCGATCGACACCGCGCCGATGGTGCCGCCAACCTGGAACATGGCGGTGATCAGCGAGGCCGTGCGCAGCGGCACGCCGGAGCTGTTGATCAGCGTCGGCAGCCAGCTGGAGAGCAAGTAGACGACGAGCAGGCTCATGAAGAACGCGAGCCACAGCAACAGCGTGCCTCCCAGCAGCTCGCCCCCGAATAGCTGGCGCACGGGAGAGCCGTGCGGCTTGCGGGCGCCGGTGAAGGTCGCGTTCCGCAGGTCGGCTTCCGGCGCGATGCGGTGCAGCGCAGCCACGATGCGCTGCGTCTCGCCACCCCGCATCACCAGGAAGCGGACGGATTCCGGCAACGCCCACCACAGCACGGGCACCAGCACGAGCGGCAACACGCCGCCCACGATGAGAACCGAGCGCCAGCCGTAATCGGCGACGATCTGCGACGCCACGATGCCGCCCAGCGCGGAGCCGATCGTGAACCCGCAGAACATGAGGGTGACCAGGAAGGACCGGCGGCCTTCCGGGCAGTATTCCGAGGTCAACGTGATCGCATTCGGCATCGCGCCGCCGAGCCCGAGACCGGTAAGCAAGCGCAGCAGGATCAGCACCGTCAGATTAGGGCTGTAGGCCGAGGCCAAGCTCGCGACGCCGAAGAACACCGCCGCGAAGATCAGCGCGGCTTTCCGCCCGTGCCGGTCGGCGAATGGTCCGATTGCGAAGGCGCCGATCATTAAACCGAACAGGCCGGACCCGAACAGGGGAGCGAGTTGCGCCGGCGTGAGGCTCCAATCGGCCCGGATCGCCGGCGCGATGAAGCCGATCGCAGCGGTATCGAAGCCGTCGATGGCGACGATCAGGAAGCACAGCACGAGCAACGTGACCTGCACGGCTGAAAGTTTGTGTGTGTTGATGAACTCCTGAACGTCGATCGTTTTTGCCGAGGTCACGGACGCCTCCTGCCTTCTTGTCATGGTTGCCGCGGATCAGGCGGCTGCCGCGGCTGGCCTGGCGCCGCTCTGGGCCTCGCCGAGACCGGTGCTGCCGTAGAGCCAGGCGAGGGTGTCGTACCACTCGGCGTTCGTCTTCGCGAACATCACCGCATTGCGCAGTGCCGCGTGCGCGCCTGCGGGGTGGTAGATGTGCTCGCCGACGGCGCGGGATTGGAGCTGCACCCGGGCTGTCCGGAGCACGCGCTGCCGGCGGTAGGCCTCCAACGCCGCCTCGGGATCATCGGGACGGCTGGCCATCTCGTGGGACAGACAGACCGCGTCCTCCATCGCCATGCAGGCGCCTTGGGCGAGGTACTGCAGCGTCGGATGCGCGGCGTCACCCAGCACGGCAACCCGGCCATCGACCCACTTCTCCACCGGGTCCCGGTCGCACAGCACCCAAAGCTTCCAATCCGTGCCGTAGCGGATGATGTCCTGGGCGCGCGGATGGACGTGCCGAAAACCCTCCAGCACCTCCTCTTCGGGGACCGGCTTGCCGGCGACCGGCTCCGGCGCATCGTTGTGGTAGGTCACGACGAGGTTGAACACCTTCCAGCCGGAGAGCGGGTAGTGGACGATGTGGCACTTCGGCCCGGCCCACAGCGTTGCCGCGTTCCAGCGCAGGTCCTCGGGCATCCGCTCGGTGGGAATGACGGACCGGTAGGTGGTGTGGCCGGTGACGCGGGGCGCCCCGTCGCCCACCACCTGCTCCCTGATGCGCGACCACAGCCCGTCCGCGCCGATCAGCACGGAACCGGTCACCGTCTCGCCGGAGAACAGCCGCGCCGTGACGGTCGTGCCATCCTGCTCATACCCGGTGACGGCGCAGCCGGTGCGCAGGTCGATCAGCGGATTGGCCTGGCAGGCGCGGACGAACACGCCGTGCAGGTCGCCCCGGTGCACGACGGCGTAGGGATTTCCGAAGCGCTGCCGGAACGGCTCGGTAAGGTCGATGCTGGCGATGTCCTCGGCAGTCATGGCGTCCATCAGCCGCAGCCGGTCCACGTAGACCGCCATGGCGCGCGCGGCGTCACCGACGCCGAGATAGTCGAAGGCGTGGAAGGCGTTGGGCCCTAGCTGGATGCCCGCGCCGATCTCGCCGAGAACCGGCGCGCGCTCCAACACGATGACGCGGAACCCTTTTTGGGCAAGGCCGAGAGCGGCCGCCAAGCCGCCGATGCCGCCGCCTGCGATGAGGATGGGTTTTTCCTGGTCCATGATGCTTCCTCCCGTGATCAAGCGCAGCCAAGCAGGCGCGCGGCCCGCTGGATGCGACGTCTTGGCTCAGTGGCTTGGGACTATGCCGCAGTGCCCGGGACGGGTCAGGTCTGGTCGGCGGCCCGCAGCGGTACCGAGGTGACGTCGTTGTGGATGTCGACGAGCTGCCCGAGCAGCCGCAGGAAGGCGGCGCGATCCGATTGCGTCAGCGGCTCCAGCAAGCGCTGCTGCACGCGCTGCACCGCGGGCGCGACCTGGCGCAGCAGCCGCTCGCCTTCCAGGGTGATCCGCAGCAGCTTGACGCGCCGATCCGTCAGACTGGCCGTGCGCAAAACCCAGCCCTTGGCCTCCAGGCGTTCCAGCACGCCACCGATCGTCGAGCGGTCGAAGGCGATCAGATGCGACAGCCTGGTGGCATCCACCTCGGGATGCGCGCGGATGGCCACCAGGGCCGCATACTGAACCGAGGTCAGATCGAACCCTCCACACTCCTCGGCGAACACGGCCGTGCTGATCTGCTGCGCCCGACGGATGAGGTGGCCGGGCATGTCGTGCAAATTGTCCATGACGTCGTTCTACGTGCCCAAGGATCGTTGCTGTGCAAGGAGAGTCATTCGGCAGGGAGCGCATCGCCTACTCCGCATCCGGCTGGCGATCGGGGGCGGCGTCTGCGAAAGGGGACAAGGCCATGCAGGCTGCCTCGGCGGCGAGCAGGCGAGGGAAGCGGGCGACATCGACCTCGAAGCGCCGGGCGTTGCCAAGCTGCGGCACCAGGCAGATGTCGGCAAGCGTCGGTGCGGCACCGAAGCAGAACGGACCGGTCGCGTCCGCCAGCAGTGTCTCGCAGGCTGCCAGGCCCGTCGCGTTGACCTCGGCCGCCCAGGCCTGCACCTCTTCCTGCAGCCGACCCATCCGACGCAGGCGGAGAAGCACGTTGAGGTTCTGCAGCGGGTGCGTGTCGGCGGCGAGCACGAGGGCGAACGCCCTTACGCGGGCACGCTCCAGCGGATCGGCCGGCAGCAGAGGGGGTGTTGGGAAAGCCTCATCCAGCCACTCGATGATGGCGAGGGATTGGGTCAGCACCCGGCCGTCATCCAGTTCCAGCGCCGGAACCAGGCCTTGCGGATTGAGGGCGAGGTAGGCGGGGGCCTGCTGCTCGCCTCGGCGGAGGTGGTAAGAAACCTGGCGGACGGCCAAGCCCTTCAAGCCGAGCGCGATCCGCACGCGCCAGGAGGCTGAGCTTCGGAAGTAGCCGTGCAGGACGGTGGGCCGGGGCGACGTGGGAGCGCGGGACGGGGGTGCAGACACGGCGCGTTCCTCCTGGGTGGCTTGTGACCGGTAGACCCCGGAGCCAACTCCGATAATTGACAGTATGCTGATAGTTGGTATGCTGTCAATCAACGCGTAAAGGAGGAACGACATGCCAGCCGATACGATCATGGCTCCCGCGGCGGACACGCCGGAGCGCCGGGCCTTCTACGACCGCATAAGTCAGCAGAACTTGACGCCGCTCTGGACTTCGCTCGCCAACCTGGTGACGCCGGAGCCGCGCAGCCCCTGCCAGCCGGCGAGCTGGCGCTTCGACGACATCCGCAGCGCCATGATGGAGGCGGGCAGCCTGATCACCGCCAAGGAGGCCGAGCGTCGGGTGCTCGTGCTGGAAAACCCCGGCTTGCGGGGACAGAGCAAGATCACCACGGACCTCTATGCCGGCGTGCAACTCGTGCTGCCGGGCGAGGTCGCGCCCGCCCACCGCCACATGCAATCGGCACTGCGCTTCGTGTTGGAAGGCGACGGCGCCTACACCGCGGTCAATGGCGAGCGCACGATCATGCGCGAGGGCGACTTCATTATCACCCCGCCCTGGGCCTGGCACGACCACGGCAACCCGAGCGATGCGCCGATTTTTTGGCTGGACGGCCTGGACATCCCGGTCGTCCAGTTCCTGGACGCGTCGTTTGCCGAGCACGCGGACGTGGACGAGCAGCCGATCACCCGTCCCGTGGGCGACAGCGACGCCCGCTACGGCGCCAACCTGCTGCCGATAGACCATAAGCCAGGCGGCGGCGGCTCGCCCGTGTTCAACTATCCCTACGCGCGCACCCGCGACGCGCTGGAGCGGTTGCGCCGAGCCGAGGCTTGGGACCCCTGCCACGGGCTGAAAATGCGCTACACCAACCCGGTCACCGGCAACCACGCCATGGCGACGATGGGCACCTTCGTGCAGCTGCTGCCCGAGGGTTTCGCCACCACCGCCTACCGCTCCACCGACGCGACCGTGTTCGCGCCCATCGAGGGGCGGGGTCGCAGCGTCATCTCCGCACCAGGCGGCGAGGACTTCGTGGTGGATTGGGGCAAGCGCGACCTGTTCGTGGTGCCGTCCTGGTACCGGGTCCGCCACGAGGCGGCGGAGGACGCCGTGCTGTTCTCCTTCTCCGACCGTCCGATCCAGGAAGCGCTGCACCTGTTCCGGGAGGACCGCGGCAATGTCTGACACCACGCAAGCCGAGACGACCAAGGCGGCGGCGCCCGGTAGCCGCCAAACCACGCGGTCGCCATCGCTGGGTTAGTGGCAGCTCGCGTTGCCTGCATCCACGACGGCGAGGAAGGTGATGGTCGCCGGCGCGAGCTCCACCGGTCCGGATGGAATGCGGCTGCCCCGCAGGCTCGGGAGCTCGTTGTTCGCCCCGAGCGTGAACTCGTCCCCGTTCAGCCGGACATGGGCGTCCTCCAGCTCCCGCCCGGCTGCCGCTAGCGTGTAGCGCTCCGCCGGCATGGGAAGGGCGACGGACGCCGGCTGCGTCCGGCTCGTGTTGATCGCCAGCAGCGCGACACCGCCAGGCTGGCCGCGCAGGCAGTGCGCGTAGACGTGCAGCCCTGGGCCGTTCGTCACGCCGGGATCAAGGACGATGGTTCCCATGTTCCTGCGCCAAAGCAGCGCCCCCCAGAAATTGGGCCTGGGCTCGAAGCTGTTCTCATCCAGGAGACCATAGTCACTGGAGGCCAACGTGTTGTGGATGAGGACGGCCACCTCCTGACGCGCGAGTTGGCCGAGCTGGTCGAGGTAGCGGAACGTGTCCAGGAAGGTACCGGCCCAGGGATTGCCACCGCAGGCGGCGTCCGCCGTTTCCGTGTTCCAGAACGGCTTGCCGGGCATGAACCGGTCGCGCACCGTGCGGTAATAGGCGAGTGTCTGGTCGGTGCGCCCGAGCCAGTCCTCGGACAGCGCCTGGTCGGCACTGGTCTGGTGGTCCATAGCCACGCAGTGCTGCGACACCGCCCCGTAGTGGTGATAGGAGAACGCGTCGGCGTCACCCGTCGAAGCAGCCAGACCGGCGGCAGGAAGCACCTTCATGCTGGCGTACCCGCCTTGGGCGACGCCCCAGTCGTCGGTCGTCTCCCCGACGGAACCGGGAGCCAGCAGCTTCGTGCCCGGGTACTCCTGGCGCATGAAGCCGTCGAACAGCCGGAAGTCGCGTCCGAACGCCGCCGCGTCGTAGCCCTTGGGGGCGCCGCCCATCGAAGCGAGCGTCGGCTCGTTGAAGTACTCCGTGGCGGCGATCGTCCCGCCATGCGTCTTGGTGAAGGCGAGCCACGTGCGCGCCTGGTCGGGCCGCCAAACCCCGTCGGACCCGCGCGTGCCCTCGCCGTTCGGCATCGAGGTGACGATGGGCGCGTCCACCGCGCGCGAGAAGTCGATGGCCCCCAGCCATTGCTGGCGCGTGAGGACGCCGCCATAGCCCGCTGGCGGGTCCTTCGGCGGCGTGTCGGTGTCGGCGAAGTAGGTCGTGTTGGCCCACGTGCCGCTGATCCGGACGTAGGCCGGGCCGAGTGCGCGCGCCATGGCGCGCAGCCTAGGGTTGGTGAGGTCGATCGGGGGACGATACTGGTAAAGGTCGGGGCTCATCCCGGCGGGCGCGCTGCTCCCCTGGGCATCGCTGGCGGCCTGGCCGGCGGCCCTGGCCGTCGACGTCGGGATGTCCTTGTAAGGTTTCCAGAACCGGCCGCCGGTCACCTCCAGCATCTCGACATTGTAAGACTGGTAGCGCTCGTCCACCGTTCCCACACGCTTCATCGTCGCGGGGGCGAGCTGGACAACCCGGTCCGGCGCCTGTGCCGCGCAGGGCACGGTCGCCAGGGCCGCAAGGGTCACGGCCGCAAGGGTCATGGCCGCACAGGGTGCTTTCCAGTTCATGCCTTTGCTCCACGCCTCGTTGAGGCATCCAGGCGCCGCGCAAGAACGCCAGGTGAACGCCCTGTCCCCCGCGCTTACGCCTTCGCCCCCTCGCCCGTCAGCCAAGCGCCGGCCGCCGCGAGCATCGCCTCGATGCCGGCGCGCAAAGTCGGCTCGATCACGGGCGCGAAGTTTGGGGAGTGGTTGACCGGCAACTCATCCAGCTTGCCCGCCTCTTCGGCCTCTTTGTACCTGTCCGGATCGACGCCGCCGATCACCCAGAATACCGCGGGCACGCCCCACGCCGCACCGAACAGGCCAAAGTCCTCGCTGGCGGCGAAGGGGCCTGCTAACTCCTGGACGCGATCGGCGCCGAACCGGCGCGTGAAGGCAGCCACCAGTTTTCGGGTGGCGGCATCGTCGTTGCGGGTCAGCGGCCACTGGCTCAACACGGAGGTCTCAGGCGGCTTCGGCGCGCCCGAGGCGGAGGCCTCCGCCTCCAGGATGCGCTTGATCGCCGACAGCACGCGGGCGCGCACCTGATCCTTGAAGGTGCGGATGTTGAGCCGGAGCAGCGCCTGGTCCGGGATGACGTTGTCGCTCATCCCGGCCCGCAGCGTGCCCACCGTGACCACGGCGCTGTCCGTCATCGCGACCTCTCGCGCAACCACCGTCTGCAGGCGCATCACGGAGGAAGCCGCCATCACCACCGGATCGATGCTCTTCTCCGGCATTGACCCGTGGGCGCCGCGGCCGAACAGGGTCACCTCCAAACTGTCCCCGGCGGAGAGCATGGTCCCGGAGCGGTAGCCGATCCGGCCGGCGCTGAGCGGCATCACGTGCTGGCCCAGCGTGACGTCCGGCTTGGGGAAGCGCTTGACCATGCCGTCCTCGATCATGGCGCGCGCGCCCTGCGCAGTCTCCTCGCCGGGCTGGAACACCGCCATCGCCGTCCCGCGCCACTTGTCGCGATTCTCGGCCAGGATGCGTGTCGCGCCCATCAGCCACGTCACGTGCATGTCGTGCCCGCAGGCGTGCGCGACCGAGGCGGTTTGACCGAAACGGTCGGT
Source organism: uncultured Alphaproteobacteria bacterium (assembly GCA_963719345.1). GTDB lineage: Bacteria > Pseudomonadota > Alphaproteobacteria > Acetobacterales > Acetobacteraceae > CAVRCA01. The sequence continues at coordinate 120,730 of CAVRCA010000001.1, read as the reverse complement.
GCCGGTCTTGTCGCTGGCGTACGGCAACCCGGTGCTCTCCTTGAGCGGCAGCGCGTCCATGTCGGCGCGCAGCAGCACCGTCGCCCCGTCGCCGTTGCGCAGCAGCCCGACCACGCCGGTGCCGCCGACGCCCTCCGTGACCTCGTAGCCCTGCTTCTTCAGCCACGCCGCGGCGATGCCGGAGGTGCGGTGCTCCTGCATGGAAAGCTCGGGATTGGCGTGGATGTCCTTGTAGGTCTTCTCCAGCTCGGCCAGCAGGTCGCCCGAGGGGTCGGGCAGGGCGGTGGGCGCGGCGGCCGGCGCGGCGTCTGCAGGCATGAGGTTTCTCCTCGCAGCGGGTTTACTCGATGCCCGGTCCAGGCGGCGCCACGGGGTCGCACCGGCGCAAGCCTGGTTCCGGGCGCATCAGCGCCATGATCTCCCGGCCGAGGCGCAGCGCGGCATCCGCAGGCAGGGCGTCCGGGTGCTCGACGAGCGCCAGGAGCTGCAGCACGCGGGCACGACGCGCCAAGTCTCCAGCGCATCCTGAGCCGGCTTCGCAGAGCACGCACATCTGCGTTCCCTCCCGGTGGGACCCTCAGCAGGACAGGCCCAATGCCGCGCCACGCTAATCACGATCGTGCTCGGCGGGTAGCTGTTCGCCGGCGCTGGCCGCCCGCATCAAGCACCGTCTTGGCCATCCGGCGGTCTTGCCGAGCAGGTCGGTGCTCGCGGCTAACGCACCAGCGTGCTCATTCGCTCCCGTCCGCGCGCCAGGGAGCGACGGGGACCCGCCAGCCACGATAGATCGCCATCAAGCGCAGGAAGACGCAGGCGGCGGCACCCAGCAGCATCGGGTAGAGCGGCCGCACATCCAGCACCTGCCCAAGCGAGACGATCCCCGCGGCCGCGAGCGCCGCCACCGCGTAGAGGTCGGCGCGCAGGACGGTGGGAACATCGCCGGCGAGGACGTCGCGCATTATTCCTCCGCCAATCCCCGACACCATGCCGAGCACGGCAGCCATCACGGGGTCGATCCCGTAGTGCAGCGCCTTCTGCGCGCCCGTGACCGCGAACACGGCGAGGCCGATCGCGTCGAAGAGCAGGACGTCGCGCCTGTGCGACTGCACGACTGGGAAGACGTAGAAGGTCAGCAGCCCGCCGACAATCGCGATGGCGAGGGTGTGCCAGCTCGCGACCGCGGCCGGCGGCACCGCGCCGATCAGCACGTCGCGCGTGATGCCCCCGGTCACCGCCACCACGAACGAAAGGAGCAGCACGCCGAACAGATCGAACCTTTTCTGGACGGCGAGGAGGCCGCCGCTCAAAGCGAACACGAACGAACCCACTCCGTCGAGCGCCGCCATCACCTGCGACAGTGCGTGAGGCATCGGGTTCCAGAGTCGTGAAGGCCACGCCCAATCTCGGGGGGGCGCAAGGAGCTTGAGACACCTGCAGCATAGGCTTCGCCCAGGGGACGCCATCGAAGATGATCATCCGCAGTGCTACCCATGAGCTACCCTGGCCGACCTTCGAGCAGCAGAGGAATAAACAACGTGCTGAAAAATCTGGTCGGAGCGGCGGGATTCGAACCCACGACCCCCAGTCCCCCAGACTGATGCGCTACCAGGCTGCGCTACGCTCCGACAGGCTTGACCGCAAACGGGTGTAGCAGGCGGCAACGCGGGCCGCAACGCGGCGCAATGCCCCTACTCCAGCAGCGTCCGCAACGCCTCCAGCTCCTGCAGGACCTGCTCGAGCACCAGCCGAAGACGTTTGGCTTCCGGGTCCGATGCCGACGGGGATGCTTGCGGTGCAGCAGTTGGCGACCCGGCCGCCGCAATCGTCGGCTCCGGCATCGGCAACTCGGGTTCCAGCGCAAACGGGGTCGCGTGCTCGGCGGCCGCCGCCTCCCGTTCGTCGGGCGTCGGCGGCGGAATATCATCCGAGAGCTGCCCGCCGCCCTCGCGCAGCAGCCGCTGCACGCCCTTTATGGTGTATCCTTCGATATAGAGCAGGTCCGAGATGCGACGGAGCAGGGCGATGTCGTCCGGCCGGTAGTAGCGCCGGCCGCCCCCCCTCTTCAGCGGCTTGACTTGCGGAAACTTGGTCTCCCAGAAGCGCAGCACGTGCTGCGGAATATGAAGCTCGTCCGCTACCTCGCTGATGGTACGGAAAGCGTTGGGAGCCTTTCTTGGTCGGCTGCGTGCGTCCGAAGCGCTTTTCTCCGGACCGTCGCGAGCGGCTTCCGGGGGATTGCTCATTCGTCGCCGCCGACGTCCGGCGCGATGCCGTTGACATTCGCCTTCAGACACATGGCTCGGGCGAAAGACCAGCACTCTGCGCGGCAGGATCGGCACCTCCTTGCCGGTCTTCGGGTTGCGGCCAATCCGGCGACCCTTCTGGCGGACCGAAAACGTCCCGAAGCCGCTGATCTTGACCGACTCGCCGCTTTCCAACACCGCCGACATCGTCTCCAGCACGCTCTCGAGCAGATCGGCCAACTCGTTGCGGGAGAGACCGACCTGGGTGTAGATCGTCTCGGCAAGATGCGCCCGGGTCAAAGTATTCATGCAGTAAGCTAGGCAACCCGATGCCTGATCGTCAATAATTGAAGAGGATCAGATGGTTCGCAGCTTACATGCGCACGAGAGCCGAGCCCCACGTCAACCCGCCCCCAAGCGCTTCCATCAGCACGAGGTCGCCCTTCCGGATACGCCCGTCGGCATGGGCCGCCGCGAGGGCAAGCGGGACGGAGGCGGCCGACGTGTTGGCATGCCGGTCGACGCAGGTCACGACCCGCTCGGGCGGCAAGCCGAGCTTGCGACCGACCGCGTCGATGATCCGTTGGTTCGCTTGATGCGGCACCAGCCAGTCGACATCGGTGCCGCGCAGCCCATTGGCGGAAAGCGCCTCCTGCACCGCCTCGGCAAGCCGCGCGACGGCGTGGCGGAACACCTCGCGGCCGTTCATCACGAGGTGGCCGGGCCGGTCCGGCAAGCCCACCGAGCCGTCGACATAAAGGATGTCGCCCAAGGTGCCCTGAGCGTGCATGTGGGTCGAAAGGATGCCGCGGCCGCGCGGGCCCTCGTCCGGTCCGGCGCGGAGGAAAACCGCCCCGGCACCGTCGCCGAACAGCACGCAGGTGCCACGGTCCTGCCAGTTCATGATCCGCGAGTAGACCTCGCTGCCGATCACCAGAACGCCGGTCGCCTGTCCGGTGCGGATCAGCCCGTCGGCGATCGACAGTCCGTAGATGAAGCCGGCGCAGGCCGCCGAGAGATCGAACCCGAACCCCCTTGTGACGCCGAGCGCCGCCTGGACCCGCAGTGCCGTGGCCGGAAACGCCTGGTCCGGCGTCGCCGTGGCGAGGATGATGGCATCGACCTCGTCGGGGCCGGCCTCGGCGCTGCGCAAGGCGCCACGGGCGGCCTCGGTGCCCATGAACGCGCAGGTCTCGTGCGGGGCGGCAAAATGGCGCTGGCGGATGCCGGTGCGTTCGCGGATCCACTCGTCGGACGTCTCGAGGCTGCGCGCCAGCTCGTCGTTGCTGACCACGCGCTCGGGCAGATAGGCGCCGACGCCGGTGAGCAGACTACGGTTCGGCATGTTCCCCCAGGCGCTCGGGCGCCAGTTGCCCGACCGCGTTCCCGTTCTTCACCACACCTGCGGCGATGATTTCCTTCGGATCGCCGTTCAGCCCGACGATCAGCGCCAGTCCGTCGCGAATCCGGTCGTTGAACCGATGCACGACCATGTCCATGGCGACATCGACCGCGTGGGCGAACCCCTGCGGATCGGTGCCCCCATGCGACTTGACCACCACGCCGTTGAGCCCGAGCATCACCGCGCCGTTGTAGCGCCGCGGGTCGAGCCACTCGCGCAGCCGTTCGAGGCCAGGACGGGCCAGCAGATAAGCGATACGGGCGGGGATGCTGCTCCGAAAAACCTGCCGCAGCAGATCGCCGATGAGCTTGAGCGCGCCCTCCGCCGTCTTCAGGGCAACATTGCCGGTAAACCCGTCGGTCACGATGATGTCGGTGGTGCCTGCGGCGATGTCGTGCCCTTCCACGAAACCGTGGAACTGGTCCGCGATGTAGCTTTGGCGCAGGATGTCGGCCGCTTGGCGAATGCGGTCGTCGCCCTTGACCTCCTCCGAGCCGACGTTGAGCAGGCCGATGCTGGGCGCGGTCAGTCCGAGTACGGTGCGGGCGAACACGTCGCCCATGATGGCGAATTCGACCAGGTTGCGGGCGTCGCAATAGACGTTCGCGCCAAGATCGAGCATGACCATGTCGCCGCGCGCCGTCGGGCCGATCGCCGCCATCGCGGGGCGGTCGATTCCCGGCAGGGACTTGAGAACGATCTTGGACAAGGTCAGCAGCGCGCCGGTGTTGCCGGCCGAAACGATCCCGGCCGCACGGCCGGCCGCGACGGCGTCGATCGCCAGACGCATCGACGCGTTGCGGCTGCGCAGCGCGGCCGTCGGCTTCATGTCGTTGCCGATCACGTCGGGCGTATGATGCACGACGCAGGCGTTGGCTGCCCGCTTATGGCGTTGCAGCAGCGGACCGATCTGCGCGTCGTTGCCGACCACGAGGAAGCGGGCGTCAGGATGCCGTTCGGCAGCGATGGCGAGCCCTTGCACCACCATGTCCGGCGCACGATCGCCGCCCATGGCGTCGACCGCCAGCGTGAAGGTCTCGGTCAACGCGGGAGGACCAGCACACCAGTCCTCGGTGTCAGGCCCGGACCGCGGCCTTCAGCGGCTTGCCTGCCGCTACCACCTCGCGCCCGTCGTAGTGACCGCAATGGCTGCAGACGTGATGCGGCCGACGCAGTTCGCCGCAATTGGGGCATTCGGCGTGCGCCTCGCGGGGCAGCGCCTGATGGCTGCGGCGCATTCCTTGCCGTGATGGGGAGGTCTTTCTTTTGGGAACGGCCATGGGACTGCGCCCCTCCGATCTGCGTGACGCCCGCAGCTCTGGAACGCGGGACGGGGGCGGTCACAATATGGCAACAACGTGAGGCGCGGCCTCTAGCAGAGCGTGTGCCCCCCCGCAAGGGAGAGCCCGGCGGTTCCAGCAACGGACGCGTCCTGCCCTGCATCAATTCGGCCGGCGCAGTCGGGCCAGGCCGGCGAACGGACCGCTCGGCGCATCGGTCCCGGTCGGGGGCAGCTCGGCGTCAGGCCGCCTCGGATAGGGATCGAGGCTCAGGGCGAGCTGCTGGGCAGCCGCCTCGCCGAGATCGAGGATACCCCCCTCGTAGGCCATCTCATCCTCCGCCTCGGGATCGGGATCGTCGGTCTCGGAGCCTTCGGGGACGAACAGCAGGGTGAATGCCTCGCACACCTGCGACGCGAAGTCCTCCAGGGACACCACGCAGGTCTGCGTCACCTCGGCGGTCAGCCGGCCGCGCGCTTCGATCGTCGCTCCCGGTCCGGGCCGGAGGGCAAACCAGCAGCGCAGGGACTGAACCGCCGGGATCGCGTAGCGTGACGCGAGCGCGGCGCACTCCTCGGGGCTGGCCTCGACGGTGATCTCCAGCCCCGCCTGTCCGATACGGTCGACGGCAATCGGGCGATGAAGTTCCGGCCGCGTCATCGGGCCGCCTCCGCCGCGGGCAGGAAAGTCACGTCGCCTGCCGCCAGGGCGGCAACCGGCTGCTGGGCGAGGTGCGCGCGCTGGGCAATCACCAGCCGAGCCATCGCCGTCTCACTGCCGGCAGGCGGCCGAGCGCCGCGCCAGATGTTCCTCGCGAGCGCCTCCCGCAATGCCGCGTCGTCCCCGGCCGCGATCGCCTCCTCGTAGGCGCGGGCGCGGCCGTGCAGCGCCTCCCACATCGCCCGGACCCGCCGGCCGACGCTCAGATCGCCTACCCCGAGTTCGCGCAAATTGGTGTCCATGTCGCTGAACATGGCGTCGAACACGGCCTGAGACAAAGGCGGCCCGGGATCGGGCAGACCGCTCAGCCGGCCGATCAGGAGGAACACGTAGAGCCCGACCAGGTCGAACCGGCCGTCGAGCGTGTCCGGCACTCCAAGTGCCAGGTAGAGGTGCGGGTCGCGGGCGGCGGCAACGGCCGCCCCGTAGAGGGCGAAGCCGGCGCGATCGTGGCGGCCCGGACGCAACAGCTTCAGCAATCCCAACGCTCCGCCCCTCCCCGGCCGTCTGGCGCCTGCAATTGACACGTCAGGACCGCCGTGACACCCCTCCTGACATAGCGCGTCGGGAACCGGGGTCAATCGACCAGTCCGGGCCGTCGCGCCGGCCGTGCTGAAGGACCGCGCCGCTTGCCGATCTCTGCCCCTCGTCGCCGTCGTTCGCGAAGCCTGCGGCGGACGCTGCCCTTGTTGGCCGGGTTGTTCCTGCTGTCGGCCTGCAGCGTGTTCGAGTTCCCGACCCAGGTACGCGGCAACCGGGTGGATGCGGACCTGCTGAAGGAGCTGACGCCGGGCACCTCGACCCGGGCCGACGCCACTGCGCTGCTGGGTTCGCCCACCGCGAGGGCGACGTTCGACGACAACCAGTGGATCTACATCGGCGAACTGACCCGTCCCGAGATCGGCCGCACCCAGGGCGTGTTGAGCCAACGCGTGGTGGTTCTCAGCTTCAACGACGCCGGCGTTCTTCAGGATGTCAAGCAACTCGCCCGCAAGGACGCCTTGCCCGTGGACGTCGTGGCACGCGCGACCCCCTCGCCGGGCAGCGAGGCCTCGATCTTGCAGCAACTGCTCGGCAACATCGGCCGCTTCAATCCGGGCGGTGCGCTCGGCGCCGCCTCGAGCGGCGCCGCGGTCGGTGGCGCCGCTCCGGCCGAGAACCGGACCGGCAGCAACTACTGAGCCAACCGGGCCTGGACTGGCACCAGCCGATGGCGAACGGCCCGGTGCCACAGGACCAGCGCGGTTGCCAGGATGACCGGGGGAACGATCGTCATGTTGAGCGCGAGCCAACCCGCGTGGGCGTGGATGTAGCCCGACGCGAACGCGGTGCAGGCCACCGTGCCGAACACGATGAAGTCGTTGGTCGCCTGCACCTTTACCCGCTCGTGCGGCTCGTAGACCAGCGCCAGCAGCGCGGTGGCGCCCACGAACATGAAGTTCCAGCCTACGCCGAGCAGCATCAGAGCCAGGAAGAACGTCATATAGATTGGGCCCAACGCCCAGTTCGAGACGGCGCAGCCGATCGTGAGCACCGCGCCGGCGCAGATCACCTGATGCGCCCCGAATCGCTGGATCAGCCGGCCGGTGACGAAGCCGGGCAGGAACATGCTGATCGAGTGCGCCCGGATCACGTCGGCGCTGGCGTTCACCCCAAAACCGCACAGCATCATCTCGAGCGGCGTCGAGGCCATGACGAGATTCATCGTGCCGTACGCCACCATCCCCGCGATCACCGCCACGATGAAGCCGGGGCGGCTCAGGATGGCGCGGAAGGTCACGGGCACGAACACTGGCGGGGGCGCCGGCGGCAGCTTGGTGACGATCAGCAGCAACCCGGTCAGCACCGGCAGGATCGTCAGGCTGAAATAGGTGCCGAGGAAGGTGGTCGGCAGCAGCCCATTCGTGCGCTTGACGATCTCGGGACCGATGATGGCGGCCAGCACGCCGCCGGCCATCACCAGGGAGATGGCCCGAGGCCGCGCTTCGGGGGCGGCGACCTCGGCGGCGGCGAACCGCAGGTGCTGCGAGATGCCGAACCCGAGCCCGCCCGGGATCGCGCCGAGGCAATACAGAAAGAAATTTCCTTGCGAGACGCCGAGCGCGAAGGTCAGGCTGCCGCAGAGGGCGCAGACGCACCCCAGGAAGAACCCCGGCTTGCGGCCGAGGCGGGAAAAAATGATGCCGGCGGGGATCGAGGCCGCCATGGTCGCCGCCATCTGGATCGCCATCGGCAACGTGTTGAGCGCCTTGTCGACGGCGAGCGAATGGCCGATCAGCGATGCCATCACGACCTGGCCGGACATGATGGCGTTCATCAGGGCCTGGCAGCAGAACAGCAGCCATACGTTCCGGTTCATACGTCTCCCCTGTCGCCGCTCTTCGCCCACGGCGACCGAGGCATCATGGCAGACGGCGCGTCAGATCAGAAATGGCTCCACCCGCCCGCACCGAGAGCGATGGCGGTACCCTGCGGCCCGCGCACGACGACCTCGGCGGCGCCGTCAACGAAGCGGCCGATGCGGGTAACGCTCACGCCGGCGTCTTTTGCCGCTGCGACCAGGGCCGTCGCCGCGCGCTCGGGCACTGCCAGCAGCAGCTCGTAGTCGTCGCCGCCGGTCAGGCAGAGGGACAGCCAGTCCGGACCCGCTCGCCGGGCCGCCTCCGACAGCGGCACGAGGCTGGCGTCGATCTCCGCACCGAGGCCGGCGGCGCGACAGAGATGCCCAAGGTCCTGCACCAAGCCATCCGAGACATCCATGCCGGCCGAAGCGATCCCGGCCAGTCCAAGGCCGAGGCGGGGCTCCGGCAACCGGTAGCGCCCTACGAGATAACCGGACGGGTCGGCGAGCCGGCCTTGCGCCACCGCCAGGCCGAGCGCGCCGTCGCCGATCGTGCCGGTCACCCAGACGCCGTCCGACGCGCGCGCGCCGGCACGACGGATCATGGCGCCCGCCTTCACCGTGCCGAGCAGCGTCAGAGAGAGCGAAACCGGTCCGGGCGTGCTGGTGGTGTCGCCGCCCAGCAGGGCCACGCCGAACCGCACCTGGTCTTCGGCCAGCCCGCGCGCAAAGGTGGCGAACCAATCGTCTCGCGTGGCGCGCGGCACCGAGACCGTGAGCAGGTAGCCGAGCGGGGCGGCGCCCTTGGCGGCCAGATCGGACAGGTTCACCCGCAGCAGCTTGCGCGCGACGAGATCAGGCGGATCGTCGGCCAGGAAATGCACCCCGGCGACCATCGCGTCGCAGGTCAGGACAAGCTCGCGCCCGGGTTCGGGCTGCAACAGGGCGGCGTCGTCGCCAAGACCGAGACCGCCAGGGCCGGCGAGCGGCCGGAAGTGCCGCGCGATGCGGGCGAACTCCTCGGGTAGCCCGACGCCCGGCACTGCGGACTACTCGGCGAACTCGCGCGGACGCAGCAGGCGCGCGAGGCGGTCGAGCACGCCGTTCGCCATGCGCGGCTCGTCGCCGGTGAAGAACCCGTGCGCGACGTCGAGATATTCGTTGATGACCACTTTCGCGGGCGGCCCGTCGTCCATCATCAACTCGGTGCCGCCGGCGCGCATCAGCGCCCGCAGCACCGGGTCGATCCGGGCCAGCGGCCATTCGCCGGGCAGCGCCTCGGCCAGCATCCGGTCGATCCGGTCCTGCCGCGCCACCGCCATGCGCACGATGCGGGCGAACAGCGGCACCTGCGCCTCCGGAATGCGCCCCTCCTCGAAACCGCCGCTGCCCGGCAGCTCGCCGAGCCGATGGCGGACGAACTGGTCGATGACCGCTTCCGGGTTGTCCTGTCCCTGCTCGCTCTGGAACAGCGCTTGCACCGCGGCGACGCGCGACGCCGTCCGCGGCCGGCCCTGGCCCCGGCTGCTGGCTCTAGCCATCGCAAGAATCCCTCTCGGGAGCCGCCGCTCACGACGCTCCCAACCGGCGCGCTGCCGCGATCTGCAACAGCGCCGCTGCGGCGGCCTCGGCGCCCTTGTTGAAGCCGTCCAGCCGCGACCGCGCGGTTGCCTGCTCGATGCTGTCGACCGTGAGCAGACCCGAACCGAGGGCGAGGCCGAACTGCAGTGCGACCTGCATCAAGCCGTTCATGGTGGCCTGGCAGATGAAGTCGTAATGGTCCGTCTCGCCCTTGACCACGCAGCCGAGGGCGACAAAGCCGTCGAAATGCTTGCCGCCGCGGGTGGCGATGCGCAGTGCCTGCGGCAGCTCGAAAGCGCCGGCGACGTCGACCACCTCGAAGGACGCCCCGGCTTCCCGGAGCAGCCGTCCCGCGCCGTCGGACAGCCCTTCGACCACATCGCGGTAGTAGGGGGCCCGCACGATCAGCAGGTGCGGCGGCGGTCCCTCGACCCGGGGCGCGCTCGGCAGCGGCGCATCCTCCGTGCTCATGCACCGGTGCCGACGTTGCCGCTGGCGGGCGGCAGGCCGCCTCCAGCGGGATCGACGATCCGCCGGTAGTCGACGATGTTCAGCCCATACCCCTCGAGCCCGATCACCGGGCGACGGACGTTGGACAGCAGCACCATCTCCTTGACGCCGAGATCGAGCAGGATCTGCGCGCCGATGCCATAGTCGCGCAGCTCGCGGGGCGGCTTGGCGTCACCGGCGAGCATCCGCACCCGCTCGGACAGCGCGGTCTTGCGATGCTCGCGGATCAGCACGATCACGCCCCTGCCCTCGGCCGCGACCATCCGCATGGCGCCGTGCAGCGAAATCCAGTGCGGCCCGCCGGTCATGTCGTCGAGCAGATCGACCGCGTGCATGCGCACCAGCGGCGGCGGACCGCTGCCGATGTCGCCCTTCACCAGCGCGATATGCTCCATGTACTCGACCGTGTTGGCATAGACGATGGTGCGCCACTCGCCGCCGGCGACATGCTCGATGGCGCCTTCCTCGACCCGGCGCACCAGCCGCTCGGTGCGGCGGCGGTGGGCGATGAGGTCGGCGATGGTGCCAAGCTTGAGGTTGTGGCGCTGCGCGAAAGTCACGAGATCGGGCAACCGCGCCATGGTGCCGTCGTCGTTCATGATCTCGCAGATCACGCCGGCCGGGCTGAGCCCCGCCAGCCGCGCGATATCCACCGCCGCCTCGGTGTGGCCGGCGCGGATCAGGGTTCCCCCCTCGCGTGCCACCAGGGGAAAGACATGGCCGGGCGTGACGATCTCGTCGCGGCCCGATTCGGGGTTGATCGCCACGGCGACGGTGCGCGCCCTGTCGGCCGCCGAGATGCCGGTGGTGACGCCGTCACGCGCCTCGATCGACACGGTGAACGCGGTCTGGTGTCGCGTGCCGTTGGACTGGCTCATCAGCGTCAGACCGAGCTGCTCGACGCGCTGGCGGGTCATCGCGAGGCAAACCAGCCCACGCGCGTGACGGGCCATGAAGTTGATCACATCCGGCGTCGCGAACTGCGCCGGAATGACGAGATCGCCTTCGTTCTCCCGGTCCTCGTCGTCGACCAGGATGAACATCCGGCCGTTGCGCGCCTCCTCGATCAGCTCCTCGGCGCTCGAGAGATAGTCGGAGAGAGTGGCAGTCCGCATCGACGTGCTCATTGGACCTCCGCCAGTCGGGCGACGTACCGGGCCAGGGTGTCGATCTCGACGTTCACGCCGTCGCCCGGCTGCAATGTGCCGAAGGTGGTGACGGATGCGGTATGTGGAATGACGTTCACGCCGAATGTCGAACCCTGGTTCCCGTCCTCGACGTCGTTGACGGTCAGCGACACGCCGTCGATCGCGACGCTGCCTTTCGGCGCGATGAAGCGGGCCAACCCATCGGGTATCCGGAAGCGCCAACGAGTGGAGGCGTTCTCCGGCACGCTGGAGGCAACCTCGCCCAGGCCGTCGACATGGCCCGACACCAGATGACCGCCAAGCTCGTCGCCGAGCCGGAGCGAGCGTTCGAGATTGACCCGGCTGCCCACCCGCCAGCGCCCGAGGGTCGTGCGCGACAGCGTCTCGGCGGAGGCATCGACGGCGAACCAGTCCTCGCCGACCTCGACCGCGGTCAGGCAACAGCCCGAGCAGGCGATCGAGGCGCCGATCGCAATCGCGGCGGTGTCCGGCCAGGGCGCGCCGATGACCAATCGCATGTCCCGGCCGCCGCCGATCGGGTTGATCTCGCGCACCGTGCCGAGCGCGGTGATGATGCCAGTGAACATTCAGGTGGTCGCCCTGCGCAGCGAGGTGAGCACGTCGTCGCCGATAGCGGTCGCGGACTGGCGGACGAAGCGCGGCATGTCGGCCAACCGCTCCACGCCGAAGGCCTGGGCCGAGGGCCAGCCATCCGCCCCCATGATCGCCGGCGCGTGGAACCAGGCGATCCGATCGACGAGATCGGCCCGCAGCAACGCCGCTGCCAGCCGCGCACCGCCCTCCACCATCACCCGGTTGATCCCGTTCTCCGCCAGCGCGGCCAGCCCCCGCGCGAGGTCGACGCCGGGTTCAGCGCCAGGTACTTCGATGAGCTTTACCCCGATCTCCGTCAAGGCACGACGCCGCCCGGAATTGGTGCCGTCGCGGTGCAGCAGCCATGTCGGCGTCCGCCCGGCGGTCGCGACCAGCCGGCTGGTGAGCGGGGTTCTCAGGTGGCTGTCCGCCACGATCCGCACCGACGCCAGCGGGCGAAAGCCGGGAATACGGCAGGTCAGGTCGGGATCGTCGGCGAGCACGGTGCCGACCCCCACCATCACGGCTTCGTGCCGCCCGCGCAGGGCATGCGCCGCCCGGCGCGCCGCCTCGCCGGTGATCCACTGGCTCTCTCCGGTGCGCGTGGCGATCCGGCCGTCGAGGGTGGAAGCCAGTTTCAGCGTGACCAGCGGCCGCCCGAGCCGGACGCGCGTGGCAAACCCGGCGAGCACCTCCGCGGCTTCGGCCGCCAGCACCCCCTCGGTGACCGCGATCCCGGCGGCGCGGAGCCGGGCGATGCCGGACCCGTTCACCCGTCCGTCCGGGTCGCGGGTGGCGATGACCGCCCGTGCCACGCCGGCAGCGATTACGGCATCGGTGCAGGGCGGCGTGCGGCCCCAGTGACTGCAGGGTTCCAGGGTGACGTAGAGAGTGGCGCCGCGCGCCGCCTCGCCCGCCATCGCCAACGCCAGCGGCTCGGCATGCGGCCGCCCACCCGGCGCGGTGACCGCCCGGCCGACCACCCGGTCGTCCTTGACCACGACGCAGCCGACCGAGGGGTTGGGGGCCGTGTTGCCGAGCCCGCGCCGGGCGAGCGCCAGGGCCGCCCGCATGTGGGCGGCGTCAGCGTCCACGAACCGGTCCCAGGCCCCTCACCCCGCCTCACCCAGCGTGCCCACAAACTCCTCGAAATCCTTGGCTTCGCGGAAGTTGCGGTAGACACTGGCGAACCGGACGTAGGCCACCGAGTCCAGTTCCTTCAGCGTGTCCATTACCAGTTCGCCGACCTGCTTACTGGCGATTTCGCTCTCGCCGCTGGCCTCGAGCTGACGGACGATCCCGTTGACGATCCGCTCGATCCGCTCCTCCTCGATCGGCCGCTTGCGCAATGCCACGTGGATGGAGCGGGACAGCTTGTCGCGATCGAACGCGACGCGGCGACCGTCGCTCTTGACCACGACCAGCTCGCGCAGTTGCACCCGCTCGACCGTGGTGAAGCGCTGACCGCAATTGCCGCAGAATCGGCGCCGGCGGATGGCCGAACTGTCCTCGGTCGGCCGGCTGTCCTTCACCTGGGTATCCTCGTGACCGCAGAACGGGCAGCGCATCTAGGGCACCGCTGAGAACGGACTTGGTCCGGGCGTACCTTCGCACATGATCGTCATGCCCGGACTTGATCCGGGCATCCACCCGCTGCTCATGGATTGCCGGATCAAGTCCGGCAATGACACGGTAGCGCGACGCGGAGTGACCAAACGAGCAAGCCCCGGAAGATCAGAAGGAATAGATCGGAAACCGCGCGCACAGCTCCCGGACCCGCACGCCGACCGCCTGCTCCACCGCCACATTCGAGCCGTCGTTCGAGCGTGCCAGGCCCTCGAGCACATCGTCGATCATCAGCGCCGATCTCGCGGAACTCCTCCTTGCCGAACCCCCGCGTGGTCGCCGCCGGGCTGCCGAGCCGGATGCCCGACGTGATCGCGGGTTTTTCGGGGTCGAACGGGATCGCGTTCTTGTTCGCGGTCATCAGCGCGCGTTCCAGGCTGGCCTCCGCCGCCTTGCCCGTCACCCGCTTGGGCCGCAAATCCACCAGCATCAAGTGGCTGTCGGTGCCGCCGCTGACGATCGCCAGGCCGCGCTCGATCAGGGTTTCGGCCAGCACCCTGGCGTTGTCGGCGATCGCCTTCTGGTAGGTGCGGAACTCCGGCCGCAGCGCCTCCCCGAACGCCGCCGCCTTGCCGGCGATCACGTGCATCAGCGGACCGCCCTGCAAGCCCGGGAACACCGCCGAGTTCAGCTTCTTCCCGAGTTCCGGGTCATTCGACAGGATCATGCCGCCGCGCGGCCCGCGTAGCGTCTTGTGCGTCGTCGTCGTCACGACGTGGGCATGCGGCAGCGGGCTTGGAAACAGCCCGGCGGCGACCAGTCCGGCGAAATGCGCCATATCCACCATGAAGAAGGCGCCGATCTCGTCGGCCACGGCGCGGATGCGGGCGAAGTCGATGAACCGCGAATAGGCCGAGCCGCCGGCGATGATGAGCTTGGGCCGCTCGGTCCGCGCGGTCTGCTCCAGCCCGTCGTAGTCGAGCAGCCCGTCCTCCCGGCGCACGCCGTAGTGCAGCGGGCGGAACCACTTGCCGGACTGGTTGGCGGCGGCGCCGTGGGTGAGGTGGCCGCCGGCGTCGAGGCTCATGCCGAGAAAGGTGTCGCCCGGCTTGAGCAGGGCCAGGAACACCGCCTGGTTGGCCTGGGCGCCCGAATGGGGTTGCACGTTGGCGAACGCGCAGTCGAACAGCTGGCGGGCCCGGTCGATGGCGAGTTGCTCCGCGACGTCGACGAACACGCAGCCGCCGTAATAGCGCCGGCCGGGATAGCCCTCGGCGTATTTGTTGGTCAGCACGCTGCCCTGCGCTTCAAGCACCGCGGCGGAGACGATGTTTTCGCTGGCGATCAGCTCGATGCCGTCCTGCTGGCGGTGCAGCTCGTGGCCGATCGCAGCCGCCAGTTCCGGATCGGTTTCAGCCAGCCGTGCGGCAAAGAACCGGTCCCGGCTCGCGGAAGGCGACTGCTCGTTCATTCAGGGCACCTCGTGCTGGGTTGCGCGTCCTCCGGCGTTCGAGCCGCGGCCGCTCATCGCATGGCGTTCCTCTACCATGCCGGGCGGCCTGAACAAACGTCTCAGGTGGAAGAGTCGGGCGGCGCAGCCGGTCCGCTTGGCAGTCCGGCAAGCGGCGACTACACCGGAACCTCAATAACTCGACCGCCACACGTCAAGCAGAATGCCAGGAGAAGTGCCCGCATGAGCGTCGGCCGTTTCCCCACCACGCGCCTGCGACGCAACCGGCACGATGCCTGGACGCGTCGGCTGGTCGCCGAGCACCTGCTGACCGTGGACGACCTGATCTGGCCGATTTTCCTGATCGAGGGTCGTGGAAAAGCCACCGATGTCGCCTCGATGCCCGGCGTCTCCCGGGTGACGATCGATGGGCTGGCGGCACATGTCGCGCCGCAGGTGCGGCTCGGCATCCCCGCCATCGCCCTGTTCCCGGCGACGCCGATCGAGCGCAAGGATTCCGAGGGCACCGAGGCGACCAACCCCGACAACCTGATGTGCCAGGCCGCCCGGCTGCTCAAGCGCGAGTTCCCCGCCCTGGGGCTGGTCGGCGACGTCGCCCTCGACCCCTACACCGATCACGGGCATGACGGCGTCATCCGCGACGGCTACGTCGCCAACGACGAGACCCTGACCGTGCTCACCCGGCAGGCGCTGGTCCAGGCCGAAGCCGGCATCGACGTGATCGCCCCTTCCGACATGATGGACGGCCGGGTCGGCGCGATCCGGGCGGCGCTCGATGCGGAGGGACTGATCCACACGAGGATCATGAGCTACGCCGCCAAATACGCGAGCGCGTTCTACGGGCCGTTCCGCGATGCGCTCGGGTCGGCCAAGTCGCTGCGCGGGGACAAGAAGACCTATCAGATGGATCCCGCCAACACCGACGAGGCGCTGCGGGAGGTCGAGCTCGACCTGCAGGAAGGCGCCGACATGGTGATGGTGAAGCCCGGGATGCCGTATCTCGACATCATCCGCCGCGTCCGCGACCGGTTCGGGGTGCCCACCTTCGCCTATCAGGTGTCGGGCGAGTACGCGATGCTGATGGCGGCGGTGAACAACGGCTGGCTTGAGCACGACCGGGTGGTGATCGAGGCGCTGACGGCGTTCAAGCGGGCCGGCTGCAACGGCGTCCTGACCTATTTCGCCCCGGTCGCGGCGCGGCTGATCCGCGAGCGGGACGGCACGACGCCGGCGTGAGGGCGGCCGACCCCGAGGAACCGGGCATCGCGTGAACGGTTGATGCTCCCGAGACTTTTGGGACGGTGCGCCGGTAGTGGCTGGAGGCGTCGCCTTTGCACTTCTGACGGGGCTCTACATGGTGCTGGCCGGAGAGGTAAGCACCGTTGAGGTCGTGGCCGGACTATCGGCGGGGCTTGCGGCAACGCTGCTCTGGGTCGCGGCGCGGCGCACCGGGAAACGGCAATTCCGGCTTCGCAGCGTGCCGTGGGTGCTTCTCGTGACGCGCTCTGCCGTGACGCTCGCCACCGATACGGCGCGGGTCGCGAGCGTGCTCGCGCAGGCCGTCGTACGCGGGCCGGATCGTGTCCGAGGTGCGGTGACACGGCAGCCATTCGCACCCGGAAGCGAAGACGCCCACTCTGCCACCCGGCGGGCGCTCGTGACGCTCTGCGTCTGCCTCACGCCGAACAGCTATGCTCTCGCTATCGGGCGCGATGCGATGCGGGTGCATCGGCTCGCACCGCGAGAGCCGTCGGACAATCGCGACTGGCCGCTATGAGCGGCGGCTTCGCGTGGACGGCCGCTTTGGTCGCGTTGCTGCCCCCGCTGGCGATCGCTTTCACCGAGGCGATGCGGGGGGATGCCGGCCGCCGGCTGATCGCCGTGCAGCTTGCCACCGCGCTGACCGCGATGGTCCTCGTGCTGACCAGCTTCGCCTTCGACCAGCCGTCGTTCATGGACCTTGCCCTGGCGCTCACCCTGCTGTCGCTGCCCGGTACGCTCGTCCTCGCGCTTTTCCTGGAGCGCTGGCTATGAGAGCGGGGGTCGTCGACGCCCTGCTGGCGATGCTGGTGCTCGCGGCATGGCTCGGCTGCGTCGGGTTCGCCCGGCTGCGCTCGCCACTGGACCGGCTGCACTGTGTCACCTTCGTCAACGCGGCGTGCGGGGCGGCGCTCGTCGCGGTCGCCTTCGTGGCGGACGGCCTGTCGGACCGGGCGCTGAAAACCTTGCTGCTGGTGATCGCGGCGCTGTTCTCGGGGGCGGCGGTCGCGCACGCGACGGGTCGCGCCCTGGTGCTGCGCGGCTCGGCCGAGGCGACGACGGAGGAGCGGTGAGCGTTCTGATCGCCGCGCTCCTGCTCCTCGCCGCCGCCGCCGGAACGGGCGTCGTGCTCACGCGCGACCCGCGGCGGCAGGTGCTTGCGATCGCCGCCAACGGGCTGGTGCTGACCTTGCTGTTCATGGCGCTGCAGGCCCCCGACGTGGCCTTCTCCGAGATCGCGGTCGGCACGGCGGCGCTGCCGCTGCTGTTCGTCGTGACCCTCGCCAGCATCCGCGTGGACAAGGCCCGCAAGGACGAGGGCAGCGAGGACACGGCCGGGTGACGGCCCGATCGAGACTCGTCCTGCTGGTGCTGGCGCTGCTCTGCTTGGCGCCCGCCGCCTGGGTCGTGGCGGCAAGGATGCCCCGGTTCGGCGCCCACCCGATGCCCTATGGCGACGCCATCAACCACAACGCACCCGAGCAGCGGCACGTCACCAATGCGGTCACGGCGGTCAACTTCGACTACCGCGGCTTCGACACGCTCGGCGAGGAGTTCATGCTGGTCTGCGCCGTGACCGGGGCGGTGATGCTGTTGCGCGGCAAGCGCGGCGAGCGGGCGGACGCGGCCCCGGCCCGGCTGCCGGGCCGCCGCCCGGCGGAGCGCGCCGATGCGACCGTGCTGGCGTGCCGCCTGCTCGCGCCGGTCGTGGTCGTCTTCGGGATCTACGTCGCCCTGCACGCGACGGTGACGCCGGGCGGCGGCTTTCAGGGCGGCGCCATCACCTCGTCGGGTCTGCTGCTCCTCTATCTCGGGGAAGGCTATGGAGGCTGGCGCCGGCTGGTGCGCTCGCGCCTGCTCGACACCTGCGAGGGCGGCGGTGCGGCGCTGTTCGCTCTGGCGGGTCTTGCGCCGATGCTCGTCGGAGCCGCGTTCCTGCAGAACGTGCTGCCGCTCGGCCAACTCAAGGACATGCTCTCGGGCGGGCTGATGCTGGTCGAGAACGCCGGCGTCGCCTTCGCCGTCGGCCGGCGGCTTCACCATCCTGTTCGTGGAGTTCCTCGAGGAGACGCCGGGAGAACGACGAGGGGATGAACGCCTGCTGCCGTGGGCTCGTCGCGGCCTGGCTGTTCGGGGTCGGGCTGTATGGCGTCGTGACGAGCCGCCACTTCGTCCACCTCATCGGCTGCCTCTCGGTCGTGCAATCCGCGACCTATGTGCTGCTGCTCGCGGTCGGCTTTCGCTGGGACGCCGGAGCGCCGATCTTCTACACCCATCCGCCCGGCACCCCGGCGGTGGATCCGGTGGTGCAGGCGCTCGTGCTCACCGACATCGTGGTGGGCGCGACCGTCACGGCGCTGCTGCTCGCCTTGGCGCTGCAGGTGCACAAGCGGCGCGGCACGCTCGACCCGGACGAGCTGCGGACGATGCGGAACGAGCCGATGACGGCCGCCAGCCTGCTGCCGCTTGCCGGTGGCGCTGCCGCTGCTGGTCGCCGGCCTGCTGCTGATCGCGGCCATGCGCTGCCGCGGCGGGTGCCGGACGTCATCGCGGTGCTGATGGCGCTGGCGGTCGCCGGGCTGTGCGCGTGCGATGGCGGTCGCAGGCCGCGCGACAGCGCGCCGCTCGTCTATTGGTTCGGCGGCTGGATGCCGCGCGATGGCCTGGCGCTCGGCATCGGCTTCGCAGCCGATCCGGCCAGTGCCGCGATCGGCGCCGCCATCGGCCTCGCTGTTCGCGGCGACGCTTCGTCTTTGCCTGGGGCTACTTCGACGAAATCCACGCGCATTTCCACGTGCTGATGCTGCTGTTCCTGGCCGGCATGGTGGGGTTCTGCCTGACGCGCGACCTGTTCAACCTGTTCGTGTGGTTCGAGGTGATGAGCGTCGCGGCGTTCGCGCTGACCGGCTATCAGGCTCGAGGCCTCGGCACTTGAAGGCGCGCTCAATTTCACGGTGACGAACGCGATCGGCAGCTACCTCATGCTGGGCGGCATCGGCCTGGTCTATGCCCGCGCCGGCGCGCTGGATTTCGCCGCCCTCGCGCGGAGCGTGGCCGCCTCGGGCAGCGACCCGGTCATCCTGGGCGCCTTCTGCCTGCATCGCAACGGCGCTGCTGGTCAAGGCGGCGACGGTGCCGTTCCATTTCTGGCTGGCGGACGCCCACGCGGTCGCGCCGAGCCCGGTGTCGGTCATCTTCTCGGGTGCGATGGTGGCGATCGGCGTGTTCGGCATCGCCAAACTGGAGCTGGCAGGTCTTTGCCGGGGCGCCGGTGATCGCTGCGGTCGTGCGGACGCTGCTGCTGGGCTGGGCGCGGCGAGCGTCGTCCTCGGCGGGGTGATGGCGCTCGGGCAGCGCCACATCAAGCGGCTGCTCGCCTTCTCCACGATCTCGCATGTCGGCATCATGCTGGTCGGGTTTGCCCTGCTCTCGCCCGCCGGCACCGCCGGGACGCTGGTCTATCTGCGTCGGGCACGGCCTGGTGAAGGGCGCGCTGTTCATGGTGGCCGGCATCCTGCTCGCGACGCTGGGCGGCATCGACGAGATCGGGCTGCGCGGCCGAGGGCGTGTCGATCTGGCCCGCGGGAATCGCCTTGGCCGCAGGTGGGCTGCTGCTGGCCGGGCTACCGTTCGGGCTGATGGACGAGGGCGCGCATCAGATCGGCGACGCCGCGCAGGCGGGGGCCCAAGCTGGGGCGCGCTGGGCGGCGCTCGCCGTGCCCATGGGCGCCGTGCTCACCGGCGGCGCGGTGCTGCGCACCGCCGGACGGGTGTTCCTGGGGCTTGGGAAATCGCCGGGGGAGGAGGATCGGGCGCCAACGGAGCAGGAGGAGGAGAAGGCGGACCGGCCGCTCTGGCTCATGCTGGCGCCGTGCCTCGTGCTGCTCCTGCTGGCGCTGCTGCCGGGCGAGCTTGCCCGAAGTTTCGCCCAGCGCGCCATCGGCGGCTTCGTCCACGCGGATGGCGCCACTCTCCCCGCGGCGCCGGCGCATCCCTGGCTGCCCTGGATCACGACCGCACTCGCCCTGATGGTCGCGGCCTTCGATCTCGGACGCGACAGGCTGCCCGCCGCCCTGGTCAGAGCGAGCGACCGCGTGACCAACCCGCCGCTCGAGGGACTGAACGCTTTGCACAGCGGCGTCGTCGGCGACTACGCGGCCTGGATCGCCGCCGGCCTCGCCATGCTCGCCATCGCCTGCACCGTCATGTGAAGACGGCGTTGCGGCTCGGCGCCCCGGCCGCAGGCCGCCGGGGTTGACGACCGCCGCGGCGATCCCAGCTCTGGCCACAGTCTGTAACCAAGGCTACACTTTTATGCCGCACCATCTGATTGTCGCCCGGAGAGGATGGAACACGCGCTGACCGCTCGCTCGACCCTGTCCGACCGCACCCTTTTCGCAGGGCGGGAGGTGCTGTCCGGCCGTCGCCGCGGGTGGCGCGCGCTGCTGCCCTTCGCGGGTCCGGCGCTGGTGGCCTCGGTCGCCTACATGGACCCCGGCAACCTGGCGACCAACATCCAGGGCGGCGCGCAGTTCGGCTATCTGCTGCTATGGGTCGTGGTGGTCGCCAACCTGGTCGCCATGCTGTTCCAGGCGCTGTCCGCCCGGCTCGGCGTGGTCACCGGACGGAGCCTGGCGACGCTTTGCCGCGAGCGTTTCCCGCGCCCGGTGGTCTACGCCATGTGGGCGGCCAGCGAGATCGCCGCGATGGCGACCGATCTCGCCGAGACGCTCGGCGCCGCGATCGGGCTGACGCTGCTGTTCGGCTTGCCCATCCTTGCCAGCCTGCTCATCACCTTCGTCGCCACCTACGCCATGCTGCTGTCGCAGGCGCGCGGCTTCCGGGCGACGGAGCTGCTGATCAGCGCCTTCGTCGCCATCATCGGGATCAGCTACCTTGTCGAACTGCTGATAGCGCCGCCCGATTGGGGCCTTGTTGCCTACCACTCGCTGGTGCCGGGCCTTGCCGGTCCAGACAGCGTGACCCTGGCGGTCGGCATCGTCGGCGCCACCGTGATGCCGCACGCGCTCTATCTGCACTCCAGCTTGATGCAACAGCGGGTGCCGGCGCAGACCGACGCGGAACGCCGGCGCATCCTCGCCTTCTCCAATCGGGAGGTGCTGATCGCCCTCGGCTTGGCCGGGCTGGTCAACATGGCGATGATGACGATGGCGGCGGTGATGTTCCATCCCGGCCATTCCGACATTGCCACCATTGAGACCGCCTACACGACGCTGGTGCCGCTGATGGGGATCGGCGCCGCCGGCGCGTTCATGGTCTCGCTGCTCGCGTCGGGCTTTTCGAGTTCGGTGGTGGGCACGATGGCTGGCCAGGGGATCATGCAGGATTTCGTCGCCTTCCGCATCCCGCTTTGGGTGCGGCGGACGGTGACGATGGCACCGGCGCTGATCGTGGTCGCGATGGGCGTCGATACCACTCGCGCGCTGGTGCTCAGCCAGGTGGTGCTGAGCCTGATCCTGCCGGTGCCGATGATCGCGCTGCTGCGCCTGACCGGCGACCGCGAGGTGATGGGCAGTTTTGCGACCTCGCGGCTGACCCGCGCCGTCGCCATCGCGGCCGCGGTGCTGGTGCTGTCGCTCAACGTCATCCTGGTCCTGCAGACGTTCGGCATCGCACTGCCGTTTCTCGGCACGGGAGCTTGATCCCGCACCGCCGGCAAGCCATGGTCGGCGGCCATAGCGAGCGAGGAGCGGCCGTGGTGATCCCACCCGCAAGCGTGCGGCAGGCGCATGCTGCGCTGCCGACCGAGCCGACCCAGGCGAAACGGTTCGGCAAGGCCCGCAGCGCGCAGTCGACGGCGCTGCTCGAGGATTATGTCGAACTGATCTCGGACCTGATCGGCGCCGGCGGCGAGGCCCGGGCCACCGACATCGCCCGCCGGCTGGGCGTCTCGCACGCGACCGCGATCAAATCGATCGGCCGCCTCAAGCGGGAGGGCCTGGCCGTCGCCAAACCCTATCGTGGCGTGTTCCTGACCGAGGCCGGCGAGCAGTTGGCCGAGCGCGTGCGGGCGCGCCACCGGCTGGTGGTCGCCCTGCTGGTCGCCGTCGGCGTGCCGAACGAGGCGGCCGAGCAGGACGCCGAGGGCATCGAGCACCACGTCTCGGACATCACGCTCCGGGCCTTCGGGCGGTTCCTGCGCGCCCGGAGCTGACTGGCTGGCCGGCTGACGCGGCGGGTTAGCGCCAGTGGCCGGGACGCCACACCCAGCGGTAGCCGTCCCACCGCCAGTGCCCCGGCACCCAGCGTCCACCGTAGGGAGCCGGCGGGCGGTGCTCGTGCGGCGGCGGCGGCATCGGCGGCCGTCGTCCATAATGGGGCGGCGGCGGCCGCTCCTCGGGCGGCGGGGCCACGGGTCCGCCCGGAGGCGGACCCGGTGGAGGTCCCGGCGGCGGGCCGAGCGGCTGGGCCAGCGGCTGACGCCATGGATAGGCCGCGGCCGCCACTGCGCCTACTAGCACCGCCCGTCTACTCCACATCGCGAAACACTCCCTTCGCTTGCAGCCTTTACGCCGGCCCGATCACCGCGCGGGCGGCTCGTCAAGCCGGACGACGATCCCCTCCAGGTCCGGCCGGGGCGGCCGGTAACGCCGCATCACCTCCGGATCGTGGCCCGGCACGATATGCTGCGGCGTCGGCGCTGCCGCATACAGCTTGTCGAACCCTTCGAGCATTCCGCCAATATGGAAGGCGGTGGTGAATGGCCGGCCGGATTCCATGTTCTCGTAGAAATGTGTCACGTCCGAGGCCACTACGACCCAGCCACGCGCGGTGTGTACGCGCACGAACTGCAGGCCGGCCGAATGGCCATAGGCGGCGTGCAGGGTGATCCCCGGCGCAAGCTCCGCGTCTCCGGTGTAGAAGCGCACCCGCTTGCCGAAATTGAGCCGCACGAGGCCGACCACGTCCTCGACCTCGAACGAATGGGCGAGCTTGTCGTAGCGCATGTAACGGCCGGTCGCATACTGCATCTCCGGCTCCTGCAGGTGGAACTCGGCCGCCGGAAACTTGTCGAAATTGCCGACGTGGTCGTAGTGCATGTGGGTCAGGACCACGTCGCGCACGGCCTTGGCATCGACGCCGACCAACCCGAGGGCCTCGATCGGGACAGCGCAGAAAGGTGCGTCCGCGTTGCGCCGCGACCTCGGCCTTGAAGCCGATGTCGATTACGATGGCCCGCTCAGCTCCGACCGCGACCCAGACGAAATAGTCCATCGGCATCGGCCCGTCATGCGGGTCGCCGCCGATGAAGTGGTCGGCCCGACGAGCCTCGCGGGTCGCGTACTTGATTGCGAAAAGCTCGTATTGCGGCAGATTTTGCTGCACGTTCGTCCTCCCGCCGACACTTGGCCTCAGGGCTTCAGATGATGCCTTTGGCGCGCAGCCCGGCCAGCGCGGCATCGTCCAGAGCCAGTCGCTCGCGCAGGACCGCGTCGGTGTGCTCGCCGAGCAGCGGCGGCGGCAGGCGATATTCGGGCGGCGTGTCGGACAGGCGCACCGGGTTGGCGATGGTCTTTACCGGAATGCCGGCTGCGTGCGCCATCTCGACCACGACGCCCCGCGCCTGCACGTGCGGATCGGCAAACACCTGTTCGAGCGTGTTGATCGGACCGCAGCCGACCTTCAGCGCCTCCAGTCTCTCGATCCACCACGCGGTCGGATGCTGGCGCACGACCGGCGTCAGGGTATCCGTCACGAGTTGGCGGTTCTTCACCCGTGCGGCGTTGGTCGCGAACCGCCCGTCCGCCAGCAGGTGCTCGAGGCCGAACTCGGTGCAGAAGCGCTGGAACGTCGGATCGTTGCCGATCGACAGCACCATGTAGCCGTCCTCGGTCGGGAACACCTGATACGGCACGATGTTCGGATGCTGGTTGCCGAGCCTCGGCGGGTTCTCGCCGGTCGCCAAGAAATTCATGCCCTGGTTGGCGAGCCAGGCGACGTGCGTGTCCAACATGCCGATGTCGACCTGTTGGCCCTGTCCGGTCTGCTCGCGATGGCGGAGCGCCGCGAGCACGCCGATGCAGCCGTACAAACCGGCGAACAGATCGGCCACCGGGACGCCGACCTTCTGCGGCAGCCCGCCGGGCTCGCCGGTCAGGCTCATCACGCCGCCCATGCCCTGGATCAGGCTGTCATAGCCGGGACGCGGCGCGTACGGGCCGGTCTGGCCGAACCCGGTGATCGAGCAATAGATCAGGCCCGGGAACTTTTCCCGCAAGTCGCCGTAGCCGAGCCCGTACTTGGCGAGTGCGCCGACCTTGAAGTTTTCCACCAGGATGTCGCATTGGGCGATCAGCCGCAGCGCCAGCGCCTGGCCTTCCGGCTTGCTGATGTCGAGCGTCACCGAGCGCTTGTTGCGGTTGACGCCGACGAAGTAGGCGCTCTCCTGCGTGCCAGGCATGAAAGGCGGGGCGAAGCCGCGCGTGTCGTCGCCCGCCCCGGGCCGTTCGATCTTGATGACGTCGGCGCCCAAATCCGCCAGCATCTGCACGCAGGTCGGCCCGGCCAGCACCCGCGTCAGATCGAACACCCGCAAGCCCTTCAGAGGCCCTTTCGGCTCGCTCATCCAACCCTCCCCGTCCGCGACCGCTTATAGGTCGGGCGATGCGTCAGGGAAACCCGAGCGATCCGGCGGGGATCACGTCGGCCTCCGGCGAGCCGACCGCTGCGACTTCGAGGGCGGTCGCGCCCGCCGAAGCCGCAGCGACTAGGAGCCGGAGCGTCGGTCTCAGGCGATCGCGCCGTTCAGCATGTTCGGGAAGAAGCCGTAGTTGCTGGCCGCGCCGCCGAGATAGACGATGTTGAGCACCTGCTGCGGCGTGCGGGCGAACACGATGCCGTTCTTGTCGGTGGGCACGATGTTCGCCATGCCCTTGCGCGTCACCCCCTGGTCATCGTGGCCCACGCCGTCGAGCGTCGCCCGTGCCTTGGCAATCTTCCATGTCGCGGCACCGAGCCCGCGTTGAAACAGCTGCAGCCGGACTTCGGAGGCATGGTAGGCCTCGGTGCCCAGGATGCCGGCGGCAGCGAGCAGGTAGTCCTTGTTCTGGATGAACGGCGCGGCCCCGTGATAGGCGGTCACGCCGACATCCTCGAAGATGAAGGCCCCGAGGAGAAAGTTTTCCTCGTTGGCGAACGGATCAAACGTGTCGCCGGCGCTGATCAGACCGGCCGCGACCGCCGCCGTGGTGAAGCTCGCGGTCAGATCGATGGTCGGCTCCGCAATCGCCTGTTCGCCAAGGGCTGCGCGCAGGAACAACACATGCGCCTGCTCGTCACTGGCGATCTCTTCCGCATACTGTTGCACGGCCGCGGTGGCGAACGGCACCTGAGAGCCGCCGCTGACGGTCCCCTGGTTGCCGGTGCCCGTCGTGTTGCTCGGGTCGAGGCCGGTGCCGTTGACGGCGCGCAGATAGAACTCGGCCTCGAGATATTCGAGGTTCAGCGCGAAGTTGAGGATGTTGACGTCGGTCAGCAACGAGGGATCGGTGTCTGCCCGCGCGCTCCGGCTGAAGCCGAGACCGGCCGTGGCGGTGGCGAGCGCAAGCGCTCCGGCGCCGAGCCCGGCCGAGCCCAGCAACCGGCGTCGATCGAGTTTCGCTTTTGCCGCAGCCCCGAGAATGGTCGTGTCCTGAGACATTCGGATTTTCCTTTTTTCCCGGACAGCGTTCGACCTGGGGCAAGCAGCCCGCGGACAAAGCCGTCGGCCGGGTTACTTGCGGTCCATCCGATCGGATGCCCGCACGATCGGGCGGCCTTATCACAAACCGGTGATGCTTCCCCGTGGGCACGCTCTCTGCTTCACTGGCCGCACAGCGGGAGGACACTCATGGCGACGGCGCCGACGCAGCAGATTCCGGGCGTTTACCATCGTAGGATCGGCGACATCATTGTAACGGCCGTGAGCGACGGCGTGCTGCAGGGCAGCCTGCAGGTGCTGCAGAACATCGCCCTGCCGGACGCGGAACGGTTGTTGACGGCGGCCTTCCGCCCGTTGCCCCGCTTCACCTCGATCAACACGTTCCTCGTCCACGCCGGCGACCGGACGGCGCTGATCGACACCGGATCGGGCACCAGCATGGGTGCCTCCGTCGGTCGGCTGCCGGCCAATCTGGCAGCCGCCGGAGTTGAGCCCGCCAGCATCGACACGGTGCTGCTGACCCATGTGCATCCGGACCACTCAAACGGCCTGGTCGACGAACTCGGGCGCGTTATGGTTCCCGAATGCCGAGCTGGTGCTGCACGAGGCGGAGATGGCGTATTGGCACGACGATGCGGCGATGAGCCGCGCCGACGAGCAGTCGCGCGAACGCAACTTTCTGGCCGGACGCCGGCAGCTCGCGCCGTACCGCGCGCGCACCCGACTGATCCAGGGCGGCGAAATACTGCCGGGCGTCACCGCCATGCCGCTGCCCGGACACACGCCCGGCCATACCGGGTACATGATCGCGTCCGGCAACGACAGCCTGCTGATCTGGGGCGACATCGTGCATGTGCCGGAGATCCAGGTGCCGCGGCCGGAGGTGACGCTGGCGTTCGACGTCGACCCGGCCAAGGCCGAGGCGACGCGACGGCGCACCTTCGACATGGTTGCCGCCGACAAACTGCTGTTCGCCGGAATGCACGTCCATTTCCCGGGCTTCGCCCGCCTCGCGCGCACGGGGGATGGTTTTTCCCTGGTGCCGGAGCCTTGGGTGCAGAGTTTTTGAGAGACGCAAGATGAGCCAGACCGCGTTCGACGTAACCCGGCACTTCGTCCCTGCCCTGCCCGCCCCGACGCCGCGCTGGACCGGTTTCCCGCGCTACAATTTCATCGGCGGCCACAACGACCCGGATCGCATCCCGACCGAGGCGCTGGCGGACGCCGCCGCGACCGTGCTGCGTCGCGAGGGCGCCAGCCTGGCGATGTACAATCTCGGGCAGGGGCCGCAGGGCTATCCGGGGCTGCGCCGGTTTCTGAGCGACAAGCTGAGGCGACATCGCGGCATCGACTGCACGGAAGAGGACGTGCTCATCACGTCCGGCTCAGGCCAGGGGATCGACCTCGTAAGCCGGTTGCTCGTCGCACCCGGCGACACCGTGATTGCGGAAGAGTACCTGCTACGCCGGCGCGATCAACCGCTTCCGGGCGCTCGGCGCCGAGGTGATCGGTGCCAAACTCGATGAAGAGGGGATCGACACCGACGCGCTGGCCTCGCAGCTCGACGCGCTCGCGCGCGAAAACAAGACGCCCAAGCTGATCTACACGATCCCAACGATCCAGAACCCGACCGGCTCCATCCTGCCCCTCGCCCGTCGCCACGCCTTGCTCGACTTGGCGCGCAAATACGATGTGCCGGTGTTCGAGGACGAGTGCTACGCCGACCTGCTGTGGAGCCGCGACGACGTGCCGCCGTCGCTCTACAGCCTCGACCCGGCGGCGGTGATCCATATCGGCTCGTTCTCGAAGTCGCTCGCCCCGGCGCTGCGCGTCGGTTACGCGGTCGCCGCCTGGCCGGTGCTGTCGCGCATGATCGCGTGCAAGAACGACGGCGGCACCGCGGCCATCGAGCAGATGGTCATCGCCGAGTTTTTTTCCCGGCACTTCGAGGAACACGTCGAGGCGCTGTCCGACACGCTGCGCGGCAAGCTCGACACGATGGTGGAGGCGGTGGAGCGCGAGTTCGGCACCGCGGCCGAGCTGTGGAAGCCGCAGGGCGGCATTTTCCTCTGGATCAAACTGCCTGACGCGGTGGACGTGCGCACGCTGGTCAAGCCGGCGGCGGCGGCTGGCGTTGCATTCAATCCCGGCCCGGAATGGGCGTGCGACGCCGAGGCCTCGCGCTCGCACCTGCGGCTCTGCTTCGGGCTGGCCAGCAAGCAGGAGATCAGCGAGGGCGTCACCGCACTTGCCCGTGTCTGCTTCGAGCAGACCGGGATTCCCGAGCGCAGCGACAACCGCGAGCGGGCGAGAAGCGCGCCGTGATCCCGCGGGACCCGATCGACGCCGCGCTCCGGGCAGCGACCGAGACGGAGCGCGTCGCCGGCGTCGTCGCGCTGGCGGCGGACAAGGACGGCGTCATCTACGAAGGCGCGTTCGGCCAGCGCAAGCTCGGTTCGCACGCGCCGATGACGATGGACACGATTTTTGCCATCGCGTCGATGACGAAGGCGATCACCGCCGCCGCCGCCATGCAACTCGTCGAGCAGGGCAAGCTGTCGCTCGACGAACCGCTCGGCCGCTTCGCAAAGCAGCTTGCCGAGCCGCAGGTGCTCGAAGGGTTCGACGACGACGGCAAGCCCCGGCTGCGGCCGGCGCGCACGCCGATCACCCTGCGCCTGCTGATGACGCACACGGCGGGCTTTTCCTACGATCTGTGGAACGCCGCGCTGGACCGCTACGCCAAGCTGGTCGGACTGCCGGCCGGGCGCACCGGCAAGCTCGCGGCCCTCGACGCGCCGCTGGTGTTCGATCCGGGCGAGCGCTGGGAATACGGCATCAACATCGACTGGATCGGCCGGCTGGTGGAGTTCGTCAGCGGCCAGGATCTTGAGACCTACATGCGCGCCAACCTGTTCGACCCCTTGGGGATGCGCGACACCGGTTTCCTCCTCACGCCGGAGCAATGCGAGCGCGGCGCGGGGATGCACGCACGGGGCGCCGACGAGGCGCTGATCGCCACCCCGTTCACCAATCCCGTAAAAAACGAGTTTTTCGCCGGCGGCGGTGGGCTGCATTCCACCGGACCCGATTACATCAGGTTCCTGCGCATGCTGCTGAACGGCGGCAGCCTCGACGGGGCGCGCGTGCTCGCCGCCGACACCGTGACGCTGATGGGCCAGAACCACATCGGAGCGCTCGACGTGCTGCCGATGCGTACCTCCGACCACACCCTGTCGCAGGATGTCGAGTTGTTGCCCGGCGTCCCGAAGAAATGGGGCCTGAGCTTCCTCATCAACACCGAGGACGTACCGGGCCGCCGCCGCGCCGGCAGCCTCGCCTGGGCCGGCCTGCGCAACTCTTACTTTTGGGTCGATCCGAAGCAGCGGATCGCCGGCGTGCTGCTCACCCAGACGCTGCCGTTCGGCGACCCTACCGTGCTCGCCCTGTTGGACGCGTTCGAGACCGAAGTCTACAAGGCGCTCGCCTGAGCAGGAGGCTGACGATGGGCGCGCTGGACCTGATCCCCTATCCCGACGCCAAGCTGCGCCGCATCCTGGCCGAGACGCGCACCATCGCCCTCGTCGGCGCGTCCGCGAACTGGAACCGGCCCAGCTACTTCGTGATGAAGTATCTGCAGGGCAAGGGCTATCGCGTCATCCCGGTCAACCCCGGCCTTGCCGGCCAGGACCTGCTGGGCGAGCGCGTCTACGCGTCGCTGCGCGACATCCCCGAAAAGATCGACTTGGTCGACATCTTCCGCGCCTCCGATCAGGTCGGGCCGATCGTCGAGGACGCCATCGCAGCCGATGCGCGGGTGGTGTGGATGCAGCTCGGCGTCCGACACGACGCGGCGGCCGCGCACGCCGAGGCGGCCGGGCTCGAAGTAGTGATGAACCGTTGCCCGAAAATAGAGTTCGGCCGGCTCGGCGGCGAGCTGTCGTGGAGCGGCGTCAATTCCGGCATCGTGCGCAACCGTCCCGCCGAGCCGCCGACCGCACGCCGCGCCCGCCCGTTCGAGATGCCGCAGGAAAACATCGACTATGGGTTTGAGACCCGCGCGATCCATGCCGGAGCCGCCCCCGATCCGACGACGGGAGCGCGCGCGACGCCGATCTACCAGACCACCGCCTACGTGTTCGACGACGCCGACCACGCCGCCTCGCTGTTCAACCTGCACACGTTCGGTCACATCTACGGCCGGCTCAGCAACCCGACCGTCGCCGTCCTGGAAGAACGGATCGCCAGCCTCGAAGGCGGCCGGGCCGCCCTCGCCGCCGCGTCCGGCCACGCCGCGCAGTTTCTCATCTTCGCCACCTTGCTGGAGCCGGGCGACGAGTTCCTTGCCTCGAAGAACCTGTATGGCGGATCGCTCACCCAGTTTGGCTTGTCGTTCAAGAAACTCGGCTGGACCTGCCATTTTGTCGATCCGCACGATCCCGACAATTTCCGCCGCACGCTGACGCCGCGCTGCAAGGCGATCTTCGTCGAAAGCCTGGCCAATCCCGGCGGCATCGTCGTCGATATCGAGGCGATCGCGCGCGTCGCCCACGATGCCGGTTTGCCGCTGATCGTCGACAACACCTTGGCGACGCCGTACCTGTGCCGCCCGATCGAGTGGGGCGCCGACCTCGTCTCCCACTCGACCACCAAGTTTTTGGGCGGCCACGGCAACTCCCTCGGCGGCGTCATCGTCGAGTTCGGGAAAATTCGACTGGGCGGCAGGCGGACGGTTCCCGTCATTGACGGAGCCCGAGCCCGCCTATCACGGCCTGCGCTTCTTCGAGAATTTTGGCGATTTCGCCTTCACGACCAAGGCGCGCGCGGTCGCCTTGCGCGATTTCGGGCCGACCATGGCGCCGATGAACGCTTTTCTGACCATCACCGGGATCGAGACGCTGCACGTGCGGATGGAGCGCCACGCCGCCAATGCGCAGCGCGTGGCCGAGTACCTGGCGGCGCACCCATCGGTAGGCTGGGTGTCGTATGCCGGACTGCCGGACAGCCGGTATCGTGAACTTGCCCAGAAATACCTGCCGCTCGGCGCGGGAGCGGTCTTCACGTTCGGGGTCAAGGGCGGCTTCGAGGCCGGGATCAGACTGGTCGAGCGGGTGCGGCTGTTCTCGCATCTCGCCAATATCGGCGATACGCGTAGCCTGATCCTGCATCCCGCCTCCACCACCCATCGCCAGCTCTCCGACGAGCAGCGCGTCGCCGCAGGCGCCGGCCCCGAGGTCATCCGGCTCTCGATCGGGCTGGAAAGTGCCGACGACCTCATCCGCGACCTCGAGCAGGCTCTCGCGGCCTGAGCCCATGACACGAACGCTAAACGATCGGACCGGCCCGCCCACCGGGGCCGAGGCGATCCCGGACAGCCGGGGGATCAATCTGCTGCACGCCGACCCGGCGCTGCTGCCCATCGCCTCGCTTTATCTCCCGCCTGATCTGCTGGAGCACCTCCATCCGCACCTCGACCGGCTCGGGGCACTGGCGGGGGGCGCGCTGGACGAGCTGGCGGGCCAAGCGGACCGCAATCCGCCGGTGCTCCATCCCCGCACCCGCACCGGCGACGATGTGCAGTGGATCGAGAAGCATCCCGCCTATACCGAGATGGAGCGGCTGGCGTTCGGTCGCTTCGGTCTCGCCGCGCTGTCGCACCGGAGCGGCGTGCTGGGGTGGCCGACGCCGATGCCGCCGGCGGCCAAGTATCTCATCACCTACCTGTTCGTGCAGGCCGAGTTCGGCCTGATGTGCCCGGTCAGCATGACCGACAGCCTGACCCGCACGCTGCGCCGGTTCGGCGACCCGGCGCTGGTGGCCCGCTACCTGCCTGCCCTGACCAGCCAGGACATGGACGCGCTGCACCAGGGGGCGATGTTCATGACCGAGCAGGGTGCCGGCTCCGATGTCGGCGCGACCGCCGTGCAGGCCGAGCCGCGCGCCGACGGCAGTTGGGCGCTCACCGGCGACAAATGGTTCTGCTCCAACCCCGATGCCGACCTGGCGATGGTGCTGGCGCGGCCCACCGGCGCGGCCGCCGGGCTGGGGGGCGTCGCGCTGTTCCTGCTGCCGCGAACGCTGCCCGACGGGCGACGCAACCACTACCGCATCGTGCGGCTCAAATCGAAGCTCGGCACCCGCTCCATGGCGAGCGGCGAGATCCGGCTGGAGGGTGCGACCGCCTGGCTGGTCGGCGCGCCGGATGCCGGGTTCAGGCAGATGGCCGACATGGTGAACAACTCCCGCCTGTCGAACGGTGTGCGGGCAGCCGGGATGATGCGCCGCGCCGTCACCGAAGCCGAGTTCGTGGCTAGTCGCCGGGTCGCCTTTGGCACCCGCATCGGCGACATGCCGCTGATGCAACGACAACTGACCAAGATGCGCGTCTGGGCCGAGCAGGCGCGCAGCATGATGTTCCAGACCGCCGAGGCGCTGCGCCGCGCCGACGCCGGCGAGCCCGGCGCCTACGCCCTGCTGCGCGTCCTGACGCCGCTACTGAAATTCCGCGCCTGCCGGGACGCCCGCAAGGTGACGGGCGACGCCATGGAGGTGCGCGGCGGCTGCGGCTACATCGAGGAATGGCCGGACGCTCGGCTGCTGCGCGACTCCCATCTCGGCTCGATCTGGGAGGGCACCAGCAACGTCGTGGCACTCGACGTGCTGCGCGCCGACCGGCGGGAGGGCGCGTTCGACGTGCTGCGCCGTCATCTCGCCGGGCTGGAGATCGCGGCGACGCTGCCGGAGGCGCCTGCGCTGCTCGACCGCGCTATCGCCCTGGCGCGCGAGGCCGGTCGGCCCGGCGGCGGCGCGCTGGTCCGCCAGGCCGCATCGGCGATCTATCACGTGACCGCTGCCGCAGCGATGGCGTGGGAGGCGCAACGGCTTGGCGACGAGGACCGGCTGACGCTGGCGCGCATGGTGCTGCAGCACCGTGTCCTGCCGCGCGACCCGCTGGCGGGTTAGCGTTGCGCCGCGCGTGGCCGGACCCGATCATTGATCCGCGCACCGGTCTCCTTTACGGCGACGGATAGATCGTAGCCGGCTTGCAGGTTCAGCCAGAACTCGGGCGAGGTACCGAAGTAGCGTGCCAGCCGGAGCGCGGTGTCGGGTGTCACCGAGCGGGGCGCCTCGGCAGCGAGGATGCCGGTGATCCGATTGGGCGGCACGTCCAGATCACGGCTCAGCGCATTGGCGCTCAATCCGAGCACGGACCACGGGTCTATAATAGCCCTTTCACCCAATGCTTATCTGGCGCGCAGCAGCGCCTCGGCGACGAGGGGCAGGTCGTCGGCCCAGTATGTCGGAGGTCGGGGCTCCAGGGCACCAGCGGACACGAGCGGACGGCAGGCGAGCACGGACAGGAACGGGTTTCGGGGCAACGCGGCCCTGCCCCCGACCGCGCCTAGCAGGGCGCCCGCCACTCCACTCTCGCCGAGCACGTGCTGCAGCTCCGTCCGGCGTCCCAGGTGGAAGAAACCGCGCTGCAGCATCCCGAGCGGGAAGCCGCCGTCGCCGGGCTGGCCGTCGCGGGCAGCCTGCAGCGCACGCACCACCGCGGCGGCGTCCGGCAGCGCACGGGCGGCGTCGAAGGCGGCCTGCACCATCGCCGCATGGTCGCCGCCATCGACGCCCGCCGCGATCGCCGCGGCATAGGAAGCACACGCGGCGATCGACCCGGGTGCGGCCGACGCCTGCGCCGCGGCGTCCATGGCGAGACGGGCGGCCTCGCCCGGACCAGCGCCGATCGCGAGGGGCGTACACCAAAGCCACGGCTCGTCGAGCCCCGGGCCGCCCGGCTGTGACGGGACGGGCTCGTGGTCAATCAGGCGGCGTGCCAGCGCGATCGCCGCCTCGGCCGCCGGGCCGCATTGACCGGGGAGCCGGCCGGGAACTTTTCCCTCCCCGAGCACGAGGCCGGCCAGGCAGCCGATCGCCCGGTCGAGCCCCCGGTCCGAGCGCGGCCAACCGAGCGTGATGCGCTCCGGCAGCGGCGTCTCCGGTGGGCTGCCCATCGACCAGTCGTTGCCCAAGAGGGCCTGCACGGCCCGCGGCGCGCCGGCGAAGCATTTGTCCATTCCACCGGTGCCGTTCGGCCCATAGACCGGCGGCCGGCCGTTGCCGTCCACGAACGCCGCGCCCGCGCCGCGCAGCAGCGCATGGCCGCCGGCATAGTCATAGGCGGACAGCTTGGATTGGCGCGACGCGGTGGCGACCGCATCGCCGGCGGCGACGCGCGCCAAGCGGTAGGCAATGCTGTTGCTGGACATGAAACGCGCCGGGGCGACCCGCCGCAGGTTCGTCGCCGGCCGCGCATAACTGCGGTAGGCGAGCAGCACCACTTCCTCCGGCCCGAGGCCGCGTGCGCTCAGGTCGGGCCGCACCGGCGCGCCGTTGCGGATTACATGGTCCATCCCCTCGGCCCAGCCGATCAGGTCGGAACCGAGATCGGGACTGAGCGGGGCATGTACCGCGCCGAGCACGGGCACTCCGTCACGCATCAAGGCTACCGACACTGAAGACCCAAGCGCGCCACGCAGGAACTCCGACGTGCCGTCATGCGGATCGACCAACCAGCAGGACGCGGGATCGCCTTCCAGCACGGGCGGAGTCTCCTCCCCCACGAACGAGACCGGCAGCACGGCCCGCAGTTCATCGCGGAGGAAAATCTCGATCTCGGTGTCGACGGGAGCCTTGTGACCGGTGCCGCGTGGCCCGTCCGGGCGAAAGAATTCATCGCGGATCATTTCACCCGCCCGCAGCACGGCGGGAAGGACGCGATGCAGCAGTCCGGGAAGGTCCATCCGCCGGTAATGCCCGCCTGGTCGCGACGACACAAGAAGGCACTCATTCTTGATCGGAACTAATAGGGGGCCATCAGCTTGCATCTGCGTGCGCCTGTTGCGCGAGGGTCCCCGATGTTCCTCCATAAGTCAGTCCTGTTGCATGAAGTCCGCGTCCAGAATCCGGACCCGGTGTTCGCCGAGAAGTTGCTGGAGCAGTACGGCGGGGCCACCGGAGAGCTGACCGCTGCCCTCACCTACCTGACGCAGTCGTTCCATACCGACAATCCCGGCATCCGCGACATGCTGCAGGACATCGGAACCGAGGAACTGGGGCATCTCGAGATCGTAGCGATGCTGATCGAGCAGCACACCAAGCGCGCCTCGCAGGATTTGCGGGACAAGGCTTACACCAGCACCCTGTTCGCAATCCGCGGCCCGGGCGCCCACCTGGTCGACTTCGAAAGGTT
This sequence comes from uncultured Alphaproteobacteria bacterium, assembly GCA_963719345.1. Classification (GTDB taxonomy): domain Bacteria; phylum Pseudomonadota; class Alphaproteobacteria; order Acetobacterales; family Acetobacteraceae; genus CAVRCA01. The sequence goes on along the minus strand of CAVRCA010000001.1, from coordinate 85,703 downwards.
CCTATTGGGATTCGCGCTACGTCAACGAAGGCGGCGACGTGGTCCGCGACCTCCGGGCCAATGTCGCGGCGGAAGCGGGCGCGCTCGCCACCTACGAGGCGCTGATCCGGATGGCGACGGATGACGGGACGCGCGAGGCGCTGGTCCACCTCGCGACCCGCGAGGTGTCCCACACGCACATGTTCATGGAAGCGTTGAAGTCGATGAACGCGCTCGATACGCCGCTGTTCGGCGATCTCAAGCCCGACAACACGGTCAACCTCTACTTCAATCTGGCGTCCGGGCCCGGAGCCGACCAGCGCGGGCCATGGAACAGCGAGCCGGCGTTCCAGTATGTCGCCGATCCGCTACAGCACGAGATGCAGGAACACGGCAACAAGCCCGGGCAGGCGAACGAGATCCAGATGGCGCCAGCCGGCCAGTCAGGGGCACCGGCGCGGACGCCTGCGCCGGCCGAGCGGCGCTGACGTCGGGAGCCCGCCATGCCGTCCTCTCCGATCCCCCGGCGCACGGTCCTGACGACCGGCGGCATCGCTGCGGGAACCCTCGCCCTGACCAGTCTCGGCGGCGGCCGGAGCCGCGCCGCGCCTCCTTTGCAGCCGGCGAATGCGGCGCTCACAGGCCCACTCGTGGCGTGGGTGGTGCTCGACCTGGACCAAGGCGGTGTCGTCCGCCTCGTCGAGGTCGATTCCCGGTCGCAGCCGGTCCGGACCATCGCCGCGGAAAGCCTGCCGTTGATGCCGCCCGCGTCGGCGGCCCGCCGCGCGCACGAACTCGCGATCCGGGCCATCGCCGCGTCCTGGGGGGTGCCACGCGAGACCTGCCGCGTCGAGGGGCGCTGCATCACGCACTCCGCGAGCGGCCGCAGCACCGGCTACACGGTCTGGACCGACTTCGCCTGACGCGCGGCCGGCCGGAGATCAGCTCTTGCCCGCGTAGCTCTTCGCCATCCCCTCGGCGGGCTCCGCCTGCGGGCCGTATGGCATGATCGGGTAGCGCAAGCCCGCCTTGGACAACCCCTGCAGACCCTGCACGGCGCGGGCGAGGTCGGCCGGCGTGCAGGCCATCAGCATCTCGTCGTCGGCCACCCCGCCATACCGCCGCTCGGCAAAGCAGGGGATCGACAGGCTCACCTCGCGCGTCTTCAACGCGTGCCCCCAACTGTCGGCGCAGGCGCTCTCGCCGGTGATGCTGAAATCGTAGCGCCGGTAGTTCTTCCACTGCAGGCCGTTGATGAACAGGATCATCTGCGCCGGATTGCCGTAGAACAGGCAGATGTCGGGCGGATCGAGCCGCGCCGAGCGCAGCGGCGAGATCGCCATTCCGTTGTAGCGGCCGGACGGCACGCGCGGCATCTGTGCCTGATGCGCGGCCGACGCCTCGCGGTTCTCGAACCACACGCCTTCCATCTTGCGGCCGGAGAGGAACAGGTCGCTCGGCTGGCTCAGCCCGATCACGCCGCTGCAATTGGAAAACTCGGGCACGTTCTCGGTGGTGATCCCGAGTGTGAACCCGGCCATGCGCGATTGCGTGACCAGTTGGCAGGTGGAAAAGGTTTTTCCTTTCGTCGGCCGGCGCAGGCCGGGCACGGCCGCCATCTCGTCCACACTCTCGAACAGCTTCATGCCGATCGGCAGGGTGCGCAAGCGCAGCAACTGATCGAGTTGCGCCGCCAGCTCGGCGACGGTCTTCGCATCCGGGGCGGCCGCGGTCGTCTCGGGCAAGGCGTCGGGCATTTTGGGCTCCTCAGTCGTATGCGAGGAAAATGGTTTCGGCGACGAGCGCCGGGCGCGACTGGCCCTCGATCTCGATCTTGCTCTCCAGCGTCAGCCGTTGGCCGCCCTCGATCGGCTCGACCTTGTTCAGCGTCTGGGCGAGCCGCACGCGCGACCCCGACGGCACCGGCGAGGTGAAGCGCACCCGGTCCGATCCGTAGTTGATGCCGCGCGAGGTGTTCTTGATACGGTAGATGGAGGCCGACAGCATCGGCACCAGCGACAGCGTGAGGAAGCCGTGCGCGATCGTCTTGCCGCCCGGCATCTCCCGCTTGGCCCGCTCGATGTCGACATGGATCCATTGATGATCGCCGGTGGCGTCGGCGAACTTGTTGATCATGTCCTGGTCGACCAGGACCCACTCGCTCGCGCCGATATTCTTTCCGACATGGTGCGCCATGTCGGCCGGCTTCTCGACTTCCAGCACTCGCCTGCTCCTTGGACGGATCTGGTGCGACTATGGACCAGATCGGTCGCGAGGTCACAACCGGCGACACCGCTCCTGACCCGGATCAGGGCAACCAATGGTTGCTTGGCACGCGATGGTCTGCTACCTGACCGGTCACTGTCGAGCGTCTGTGACCGGAGAAGCCATGCGCCGCACCAGCCAAGCACCTGTCATTGCAGCGCTCCGCCTGCGATACCCCATCCTGGCTGGGGCTGTCCTGGCGGCCTTGTCCGCGCCGGCCTACGCCGACCACATCGTCGTAACCCTGGGAGAGCCACACGCGGAGTTCCCGCAGTTCCACACCAGTCCGACGGGCGGACCGGGAATCTGCGACGAGGCAGCGCCGCAGGGCACCTGTGTCTATGGCACCGAGACCTTCCAGAACTGGACCGGCGGCGGGTTCACGTCCGCCTTCATGACCGGCGATCACAATTTCCCCGCCGGCACGTCGCTGACCGGCATCTACTCGGGGGCGATCTCCTACGACACGAACAACACGTTTGGCGGAACGAACGGGACCGCCCCGTACCCGGCCGCCATTCGGTCGAGCGAATACAACCTCGCGCTGTCGGGGACAGGCGTGCCGGGCGTCAACTATTTCGGTATCTGGATTACGGCAATGGATACGTCAAACCTGTTGCGGCTGCACACCGCGAGCGGCCAGGTTCTCAACTTCAACTCCTCCGTGCTCAAGAACTACATCTCTGCCGATACCACCAACGGGTCGCAGTATTATGGCAACCCTGACAACGGGCTCGATCCACTCGAACCCTTCGCCTACGTCAACTTCTACGACGTCAATGGCTACTTCACCGGCATCGACGTCACCAACAACGGGCCGAGCAATTTCGAGTCTTCCAACCACGCGGCGGGCTACTTCAGTCCGCTCGTGATCGGCGGCTCCCCCGTTCCGGTCCCCGAGCCGGCGGGCATCGGCGCACTCGCGGCCGGGCTGATCGGAATGGCGCTCGGCAGGCGCCAGCGGGCGGCAAAGCCGAGGGCGTCGTTGCGGGCCTGCTAGACCCGCGCCAGCACCGTCTCCTTGAAGCGCCGCATCTCGGCCAGCGCCGCGTCGCCGCTCTCGGTCCACTCGAAATCGAAGTCGAGTGCCGTCACGCCGATCTCCTGCAAGCGCCGGAGGTCGTCGAGCACGTCCGCATCAGACCCAGAGAACAACCGCCGTTCGCCGTCCGAGGCGCGCGCGGGCACCGCCGGGCCATAGCGCTTGACGCGGTAGACCACCTCCAGCCGCCCCGGATCGCGACCCGCCTCGACGGTCAGGGCGCGCAGGCGCTCGATCCCGGCGCGCAGCCGGGGCAGCGTGTCGAGCAGGTGCTTCTGGTTGCTACCGATCGGATACCAGGCGTCGCCGATCCGCGCGGCGCGGCGCATGGACGGTCCGCTCTCGCCGCCGACCCAGATCGGCGGGTACGGCTTCTGGATGGGTTTGGGCTCGAACACCAGGTTCTCGACGCGGACGTATTTGCCGGCGATGCGCGGCGCCGCCTCGGTCCACAAGGTGACGAAGGCGTCGAGGTACTCGTCGGTGACGGCGCCGCGTTCGGCGAACGGCGTGGTGACGGCGGCGTCGAACTCGGGCTTCAGCCAGCCGGCGCCGATGCCCACGACCAGCCGACCGGCGGAGAGCACGTCGATCGTCGCCAGGGTCTTGGCAGCGAGCACGGCGGGGCGGTGCGGCACCACCAGCACGGCAGTCACCAGCCGGATGCGGCTGGTCTTGGCGGCAATCCAGGCGACCGCCGCCAGCAGCTCGTGCCGGTTCGTCGGCCCCGAGCCGTAGAACTCGCCACTTTCGGAGTAGGGATAACCGGGCGCCGCCAGGTCGGGCAGGATCAGGTGGTCGGTGAGGGTCAGGTAGTCGTAGCCGAGCGCTTCGCCCTCCTCGGCGAGGCGGCCCATGACCGCGGGCGACGACATCGGTCCGCTGATCGGCAGGTTGAAGCCGAAACGCATCGCACCCCTCCGTTTCCCCAAGTTCCCGCCAGTATCGGGCGGAACCGCAGTCCCGGCCAGCTCCAACGACGGAACGATTTTTACGGGAGCGCCGTTGAGGGGCCGGCGATGACCGCTCGGCATAGGGCGAGACGTGACCGAAGCAGACGCAGAAGACCGAAACCGGGATTTGCCGGCGCCGCAGCAGCGCGTCGGCGTGCGGTCCTGGCGACGAGGGGACGCGGCGTGCGCGACCCGCGCCGTTCCGGAAGAAACCCCGATCGCATTGACTTACGGACGCGTGACGCAGGCCGTGATGTTGGCCACCCCGGCCGACCTCGAGGATTTCGCGGTCGGGTTCAGCCTGACCGAGCGGATCGTCACCCATCCCGGGGAGATCGAGACGCTCGACATCGTCGCGGTCGAGCACGGCATCGAGCTGCGGATGGACGTCGCCGACCTGCGGATGGATGCCCTGCTGCGCCGGCGCCGCCACCTCACCGGCGCCACCGGCTGCGGCCTGTGCGGGCTCGAGAGCCTGGCCGAAGCGGTGCGCCAGCCGCCCGCGATCGGCCCCGGCCCGCGACTGCCCGCCCGCCTGCTCGGGCAACTCCCGGCGGCCCTGGCGGCGCGCCAGGCACTCAACCAGGCGACCCGCGCCGTGCATGCTGCCGCGTTCTGGACGGAGCGGCAGGGATTGGTGCTCGTGCGCGAGGATGTCGGGCGGCACAACGCGTTGGACAAGCTTGCCGGAGCCATGGCGCGGGCGAGGTTGGACCCGTCGGGCGGTGCGATCGCTCTCACCAGCCGCGTCTCAGTGGAGCTGGTGCAGAAGGCGGCGCGGATCGGGGCGCCGGTGATCCTCGCCGTCTCGGCGCCCACCGCCCTTGCCTTGCGGGTCGCCGATGCGGCGGGGATCACGGTCATCGGGATCGCGCGCGACGACGGGTTCGAGATTTTCTGCCATCCGGAGCGCATTGACCTGGCCGGAGTCGAAACCGGTAGCGCCGCGTTATGATCACGCGCGCGCCTAAAAAATGACACACCGGGCGCCTATCTAAGACCCATCAGGAGGGCCGGTTCTGGCCTTCCATTCGGAGGTGGACCATGACCTTCAAAGGCAAGCTTTTTGTCGCCGTGCCGCTCGCGGCCGCTTTGCTGGCGGCGCCGGTCGTTGCGCATGCCGATTGGCACGGCCCAGGCGGCTGGCATCGGGGTTACGTTTACCGCGGTCCCTACCGTGGCGGCCCGCATTGGGGGCCGGGTGCGGTGATCGGCGGCGCCCTGCTCGGGCTCGGTGCCGGCGCGCTGGTGGCGGGCGCCCTGGTTCCGCACCCGCCGCCCGCCTACTATCCGCCGCCGCCGGTCTATTACGCACCGCCGCCGGCGTACCTACTCGGCGCCCCCGACTTACTACGCGCCGCCGCCGGGCTACTAGAGCCGTTACTCACGTCGCGCCGGGTCGAAACGTACTGCTATCCGGCTGACTTCGACTGAAAACAGCCGCTTGGCGCGACGAGACCACTCCTGCCCGTCATTGCCGGACTTGTGCCGGCAATCCATCTGCCCGATCGATGCGACTTGGGATGGATGCCCGGATCAAGTCCGGGCATGACGGTGGCGGTGAGTGGCAGCCTACTTGTGCTGGTCGCGTAGCGGGACGGATCGAGGGACGATCAGATCGATTCCTTGAGTTCCTTGGCGGCGCGGAACGCAATCTTCTTGCTGGCCTTGATCCTGATGGCTTCGCCGGTCGCCGGATTGCGCCCCATCCGCGCCGCCCGCTGGCGGACCTGAAGGATGCCGAGTCCGCCGATCCGCAGGCGGTCGCCTTTCCTGAGATGCGTCACCATCATCCCGATGAGATCCGCCAGCATCGCGTCGGCCTGCCGCTTGGCCATTTCGTGGTCTTCCGCCAGCCGGCCGGCCAGGTGCTTCAGGGTGACGGTTGCCGGGGCCGCTGCGCTGGCGGCTCCCTTGGCTCCTCGGGCGGGAGCCGCCGTCTTTGCCCCTCTTGCGGTTTTTCCCTTCGGGGCCGCCGCCCCTTCGGCGAGGCCTTCTTCGCCGCTCCGGCGGCGGCAGGCTTCCTCGCCGGCGAGGGTTTCTTGACCATGGGACTGCGCCTCGTTGCTCGATTCGGGAGATCCGACTGTTCGCGCACAGAATCACACGTACGCGCCAGGAACAAGTGATTCGAGCGCGCCTGCCATGCGAATCGCGAGCGAGGCAGGACCGCGCCCGTAATCAGCCCGCGCGCAGTAGTTCGATCAGCGCCCCCAGCATCGTTTCAGGCGCTTCGCGGGGCAGGAAGTGCCCGGCAACCGGCACGATCCGCCGCTCGTAGGCGCCCGCGAACCGGTCGCGGTGGGGCTCGCTGCTGGCCGGCGGATCCACGCCGTCGCATGCACCGTGCAACACGAGCGTCGGGACCCGGATGGGCGGCCGGGCGGCCAGACGCTGCTCGATCGGCTCCAGCGCGGGATCGCCGGGCGCTGCCCGGTGGCGATGGCGGTAGGACTGGATCACCACGTCGACGAAATCCGGGTTGTCGAAGCTGGCGGCCGTGCGGGCGAAGCCGGCGTCGTCGATCGCCATGTTGGGCGACCACAGCGCCCAGAGCAGGCGGCACAGCTCGCGCCGGTTCTCGGCCAGCCCCGCCCGCCCTCGTTCCGTATGAAAATACCATTGATACCAGTGCCGGTGCTCCTGGGCGGCGGCCGCCGGCCGGACCGAGGCGGCGATGTCCTGGATGTTGTAGCCGTTCACGGAGAGCAGGCCGCGCACACGGTCCGGCCACAGCGCGGCGACGATGCAGGCTGCCCGGCCGCCCCAATCGTAGCCGGCGAGCGTCGCCCGCCGCAGCCCGAGCGCGTCCATGAACGCCAGCAGATCAGCCCCGAGCGCCGCCTGCTGGCCTGAACGCGGCGTTGCCGGGTCGAGGAACCGGGTTTCGCCGTAGCCGCGCAGCCACGGTGTCAGGACGCGACACCCCGAACTCGACCAGGCCGGGCACGACGCCGTCCCAGCACCGCGGGTCATCAGGAAACCCGTGCAGCAGAATGACCGCCGGCCCGTCGTCCGGCCCGCTCTGCTCGTAGGCGATCTCGAGGTGATCGGTGCGGGTTCGCCGCACCTCGCTGCTCGCCGGCATCGGCCCTCGCCTCCCTTCCACCCGCGCCCATTGTGGCCGCCCTCGGCTTGTCGCACCAGAGAGCGAAACCTTAGTTCCTGCTCGACGTTAAAGCTGTGCTTTGCCCAAACGGCGAGAGGCGCTAAGGCAGGTTCCTCCTCTACCGCCGGGGACGATTCTCCCCGGCCTTTAGGCGAACTTGAAACGGAGTTGAGCCAGCCGAATGGCCGGATTAGTCCTGGTGACCGGAGGGGCGGGTTTCATTGGTCGGCACGTCGTCCGGGCTCTTCTCGAACGGGGCGACGCTGTCCGCGTGGTCGACAGCCTCATCGAGCAGGTGCATTGCGGCGCCGACCCTGATCCGATTCTGGACCATGTCGAGTTCATCCATGGCGATGTCCGCGATCCTGCCGTGATGGCGGAGGCGGTACGCGACGTCGAGGCCGTGGTCCATCTCGCCGCCGAGGTCGGCGTCGGGCAGAGCATGTACGCGATCGATCGCTACGTCTCGACCAACGACCACGGCTCGGCGGTGCTTTTGCAGTCGCTGATCCGTGACCCGGTCCGCCGCGTGGTGGTCGCGTCCTCGATGAGCATCTACGGCGAGGGTCTGTACCGCACCGCCACAGGCGAGGTGACGCAGGACGCGGTGCGTCCGGTGCAGCGCATGTCCGGCACCGGATGGGACCCCGCCGGCCCCGACGGCACGCCGCTGTCGCCGGTCGCCACCCCGGAGTGGAAACGGCCGGAGCTGGCGTCGGTCTACGCCGTGACGAAATACGTGCAGGAGCGGCTGACGCTCACGGTCGCGCCGGCCTACGGCATGGAGGGCGTGGCTTTGCGCCTGTTCAACGTCTACGGCCCCGGCCAGGCGCTTTCCAACCCGTACACCGGCGTGCTCGCGATCTTCGCCTCCCGGCTGCAGAACGAAGAGCGGCCGCTGGTCTTCGAGGACGGCGAGCAACGACGCGACTTCGTGCATGTGCAGGATGTGACCGATGCGTTCCTGCTCGCCCTCGATCACCCGAACGCGGCGGGCGGCGTCTTCAACATCGGCAGCGGCTGCGACGTCAGCATCAGCGAAGTCGCGGAGTTGGTTGCCGCGGCGATGCGCAAGCCGCATCTGCGGCCGGAGATCACCGACCAGGCCCGCGTCGGCGACATCCGGCATTGCTTCGCCGACATCGAGCAGGCGCGGATGCGACTGGGGTTCCGGCCCCGGCGAAGCTTCCACGACAGCCTCGAAGAATTGTCGGACTGGGTGCGCCGGCAACGGGCGGTCGACCGTGTCGCCCAGGCTCGGCGCGAGCTTGAGGAACGAGGCTTGGTGACATGAGCGTCGGCGAGCCGGTGCTGATCACCGGAGGAGCGGGGTTCATCGGCAGCAACCTGGCCGACCGCCTGGCGGGCAGCGGCCACGATGTCGTTGTGTTCGACTCGCTGGCCCGGCCGGGCGTCGAGGAAAACCTCGACTGGCTGCGTCGCCGCCACCCACACCGCATCACGACACTGATCGCCGACATCCGCGACCGCGACGCGCTCGCCGACGCGACGGCCCGCGCAACCGTGGTGTTCCATCTGGCAGCCCAGGTCGCAGTGACGACGAGCATGCGCGATCCGCGCGAGGATTTCGACGTCAACCTGACCGGCACCGTCAATCTGCTGGAAGCGCTGCGGCGGCGGCGCAACCCGCCGCCGGCGATCTTCGCCAGCACCAACAAGGTCTACGGCGACCTCGACGGGATCGAGCTGTTCGACACCGGCGCCGGCTATGCCCCGCGCGACTTGCAGGTGCGCGCGCATGGTGTCAGCGAAGCGTGCCGGCTCAGCTTTCACACGCCGTACGGCTGCTCGAAGGGAGCCGCCGACCAATACGTGATCGACTACGGCCGCAGCTTCGGCGTGCCGACCGCGGTCCTGCGCATGAGCTGCATCTACGGCCGGCGGCAACGCGGCACCGAGGACCAGGGCTGGGTCGCCCATTTCCTCCTGCGGATGCTGCAGGGCGAGCCGATCACCATCTACGGCGACGGCAAGCAGGTGCGCGACGTGTTGTGGATCGACGACGCGGTCGATGCGTACTTGGCGGCGTGGCAGCGTATCGGCAATGTGACGGGGCAGGCGTTCAATCTCGGCGGCGGTCCGGCGAATGCGGTGAGCCTGCTGCAAGTGCTCGACCGGATCGGCACCCTGCTCGGCCGGACCCCGACCGTCCGGTTCGAGAGTTGGCGGCCCGCCGATCAGCGCTATTTCGTCGCCGATACGCGGCGCGCGCACGCCGCACTCGGCTGGCGACCGCGCCGGGACTGGCAGAGCGGGCTGGCGCTGCTGGCCGACTGGTTCGACGCCGAACGCGGGGCGGTCGCGCCGATCGAGGCCGCGCAATGAGGGTGGCGCTGGTCAATCCGCCGTGGAGTTTTTCGGGCAGCATCTATTTCGGCTGCCGCGAGCCGCATCTGCCGCTGGAACTCGGCTACGCGGCGGCGCTGCTGCGGCGCGCCGGTCACCAGACGCTGCTGGTGGACGGCCACTTGCTCGGCCGCGACACGGACTCGGTCGCGCGCGAGGTCGTCGCCTTCGAGCCCGACATGACGGTCGTCACCACTGCGCCGAGCTACCTGTTCTGGCGCTGCGCGCCCCCGGAGCTGCGCGTGCCGCGCGCGATGGTGGCGGCGCTCCGGGGGCGCGGGGGCACCACGGTCGCGGTCGGACCGCACGGGTCGGCGACGCCGGCCGCGACGCTGCGCAAGCTCGGCGTCGACATCGTCGTGCGCGGCGAATGCGACGAGGTGATCGCCGACCTCGCCGCCGGCACGCCGCGCGATGCGGTGGCGGGGATCGGCTGGATCGAGGACGGCGTGGTGAGGGTGAACGGGAGGCCGGTCGCGGCGCGCTTCACCGACCTGCCGGCGCTGGTCTGGCCGGATGATTGGGTGGCGCGTCACCACCACCACCATCACCGCTTCGATGCGCCGCCGACCGCTCCCGGCGCCGAGGTGGAGGCCTCGCGCGGCTGCCCGTATTCCTGCACCTTCTGCGCCAAGATCGATTACCGGGACAGCTACCGTCGGCGGGATCTTGCGCCGCTGCTGGAGGAGATCGACGCCCTGCGCGCCCAGGGCATCACCTACCTCTACTTCATCGACGAGATTTTTCTGCCGCAGCGCGCACTGCTGGAAGCCCTCGTCCCGCGCGGCCTGCAATTCGGCGTGCAGACCCGGATCGACCTGTGGACGCCGGAGATGATCGCACTGCTCGGCCGCGCCGGCTGCGTCTCGATCGAGGCCGGGGTCGAGAGCCTGACCGAGCAGGGACGCGCGGCCCTCGACAAGAAGTGCCGCAAGACCACCGACCAGTTGGCCGAGCTGCTGATCCTCGCGCGCCGGCACGTGCCGTTCGTGCAAGCGAACCTGTTGGCGAGCGAGGGCGACGATCCCGCCCTGGTGAAACCCTGGCGCGAGCGGCTGCTGCATCACGACGTATGGGCCAACGATCCGGTGCCGCTGTTCCCCTACCCCAGTTCGCCCGATTACCGACGGCTGTTCGGCGCCCCCGACGACCTTGCCTGGGAACGGGCGCACGACCGCTATCTCGGGCAGTTCGCCCGCTTGAGCGACATCCAGGACGATCGCCCGCTGCCGTTGCCGGTCCTGGAGAGCGAGTGCCTGGCGTGAGTCGCCGCACCCGCGTTCTGGTCACCGCCGACGCGGTCGGCGGCGTATGGCGCTACACCCTCGAACTGGTCCGCGGCCTCGCGGAATTCGACGTGGAGAGCGTCATCGCGGTGCTCGGTCCGGCCCCGAGCACGGCGCAGCTTGCGGAAGCAAACGCGCTGGCGCCGATGATCGCGACCGACCTCGCGCTCGACTGGACGGCCGAGGACGAGGCGACGCTGCACGGCGCGGCGGCGGCGCTGCGGGCCTTGGCGGAGCGCGAAGCCGTCGATCTCGTGCATCTGCACGCGCCGGCTTTGGCGGGGTTCGACGCCTGGCCGGTGCCGGTCGTCTCGGTCGCCCATTCCTGCCTGGCAACCTGGTGGCGTGCCGTCCGGGCCACCCCGTTGCCCGAGGATTTCCGCTGGCGCGTCGCCGCCACGGCGCGCGGCTTGGCCGCCTCGGACGCCGTCATCGCCCCGAGCCGGTCGTTTGCCGACGCCTTGCGCGCCGAGTACGGCACCGGCGAAATCACCGTCGTCCACAACGGCACCCGCGACGCCGAGCCGGCCGACATGCCCCGGCAAGCCGCCGTGCTGACGGTCGGGCGCCTCTGGGATGAGGGGAAAAACATCGCCGCGCTGGACCGCATCGCCATGCGGATCGCCGCGCCGGTCCTGGCCGCCGGCCCGATCGAGGGACCGAACGGCGCCGCGATCCGCCTGCACCGCGTCCGCCACCTCGGCACGCTCGACCCGGCGGCGCTGCGCCGGGTTGCCGCGTCGGCCGCGATCTATGCCTCGCCGGCGCGCTACGAGCCGTTCGGCCTCGGCGTGCTGGAGGCGGCGCAGGCGGGCATGGCTCTCGTGCTCTCCGACATCCCGACCTTCCGCGAGCTGTGGGACGGGGCGGCGGTGTTCGTGTCGGTGGATGACGAGGACGGCATGGTGCAGGTGCTCGCGAACCTGCTCGCCGCGCCGGGAGCGAGCGCCGCCATGGGGGCGCGCGCCCGCGAGCGGGCCGGCCGCTACACCGCCGAGGCGATGGCGCGCGGCACGGTCGCGGTGCATCGGACCGTGCTGCGGTCTCGGCCGCTCGCCTCCGTCGCGTAGCGCACCGATGAGGTTCGTCCTGTTCGCGCACTCGCTGGTGTCGTGCTGGAACCACGGCAACGCGCATTTCCTGCGCGGCGTGGTCCGGGCGCTGCACGCGCAAGGCCATCAGGTGCGCACCTTCGAGCCCGCGGACGGCTGGAGCCGCGCCAATTTGCTGGCCGATCACGGGCCGGCGGCGCTGGATCGCTTCGCGCGGGATTTTCCCGGATTGTCGTCCGACACCTACGGCGCCGATCTGGACGTGCAAGCGGCGACGGACGACGCCGACGTGGTGATCGTGCATGAATGGACGTCGCCGGCGCTGATCAGCGCCATCGGACGATGTCGAGAGAAGGGCGGCCGTTTCGTCCTGCTGTTCCACGACACGCACCACCGCGGCGTCAGCGATCCCGCGGCGCTGCGGGCGCTCGACCTGTCGGGCTACGACGGCGTGCTCGCGTTCGGCGCTTCGCTGGCGGAGGTGTACCGGCGCCAGGGCTGGGGTCGGCGCGTCTTCGTCTGGCACGAGGCCGCCGACACGGCGTTGTTCCGGCCGCCGGCGGTGCAGGGACCGCGCAGCGGCGTGGTCTGGATCGGCAACTGGGGCGACGAGGAGCGCAGCGACGAGTTGCGCACCTTCCTGCTGCAACCGGTGGCGCGGACCGGCCTTGGGCTCGACGTGTATGGAGTGCGCTACCCGCCGGAGGCGCTCGCAACGCTCGACCGGCATGGCGCGCGCTATCACGGCTGGCTGGCGAACGCGGACGCGCCTTCCGTCTTCGCCCGGCATCTGGCGACCGTTCACGTCCCGCGCCGCTATTACGCCGCCGCGCTGCCCGGCATTCCGACCATTCGCGTCTTCGAGGCGCTGGCCTGCGGCATCCCGCTGGTTTCCGCGCCGTGGGACGATTCGGAGGGGCTGTTCCGGCCGGGCGAGGATTTCCTCGTCGCCGCCGACGGCGAGGCCATGGAACGGCATCTCCGCGCGCTCGCCGCCGACCCGGAGCAGCGCGCCCGCCTCGCCGCCCACGGGCTTGCGACCATCCGGGCGCGGCACACCTGCGCCCATCGCGTCGAGGAGTTGCTCGGCATCGTCGCGACGCTGCGCCAGCCGGTGCCGGTCCGATGAGGATCGCGTTCTACGGCTCGAGCCTGCTGTCATCGTACTGGAATGGTGCGGCGACCTATTACCGGGGGCTGCTGCGCGCGCTCGCCGGCCTCGGCCATTCCATTACGTTCTATGAGCCCGATGCGTTCGATCGTCAGTCCCATCGCGACATCGAGCCGCCAGACTGGGCCCGGGTCGTGGTGTATCCGGCGACCGAGGCCGCCGTCGCCGCCGTGTTGGCCGAGGCGGCGGAGGCCGACGTGGTGGTGAAGGCGAGCGGCGTCGGCGTGTTCGACGATGCGCTGCTCTCGGGCATCGTCGCCGCCGCGCAGCCCCAAGCGCTGCGCGTGTTCTGGGATGTCGACGCGCCGGCGACCCTGGCTGCGTTGCGGGCCGACCCCGGCCAGACGTTGCACCGCGTGCTGCCGAAGCTCGACCTCGTGTTCACCTATGGCGGTGGACCGCCGGTGGTGAGCGCCTATCAGAGCATGGGCGCGCGGGCCTGCGTTCCCGTCTACAACGCGCTCGATCCCGACACGCATCACCCCGCCCCGCCCGATCCGCGCTTCATCGCCGACCTGTCGCTGCTCGCCAATCGCCTGCCCGATCGCGAGGCGCGCATCGACGCCTTTTTCTTCCGCGCCGCTTCGTTGCGGCCCGACCAAACTTTTCTGCTCGGCGGCGCCGGCTGGGGCGACAAGCCGATGCCGGCGAACGTGCGGGCGATCGGCCACGTCCCGACCGCGGCGCACAACAGCTTCAACGCCTCCGCACTCGCGGTGCTGAACGTGGCGCGCGACAGCATGGCCGAAGTGGGCTACTCGCCGGCGACCCGGGTGTTCGAGGCGGCCGGCGCCGGGGCCTGTCTCATCACCGACGCCTGGGAAGGCCTCGAGCTTTTTCTCGCGCCCGGCGAGGAGATCCTGGTCGCCCGCGACGGGGCCGAGATCGCCGACCATCTCGCCGCACTGACACCGGGGCGGGCACGCGCGATCGGCCGGCGGGCGCGCCAGCGGGTGCTGCGCGAGCACACCTATGCGCAGCGCGCGGCGGACGTCCATCGGCTGCTTACCGCCGAACTGGCGCGCAAGCGCGAAGCCGCTGCGGCATGAGCCGTCGGCTGCGCATCGTCGTGCTCGGCCTCAGCCTCAGCTCGTCATGGGGCAATGGCCACGCAACCACCTATCGCGCGCTGATCGGCGCGCTGGCCAAGCGGGGGCACCGCATCCTGTTCCTCGAACGCGACCGGCCCTGGTATGCCGAGCACCGCGACCTGCCGCAGCCCGACTTCTGTCAATTCTCGCTCTACGACAGCGTTGCCGATCTCGCTTTCTGGCGCGACGAGATCGCCGGCGCGCATGTTGTCGTGGTCGGCTCCTACGTGCCCGACGGCGTCGCGGTCGCCGCCTTCGTGCAGCGCGAAGCGACCGGGGTCACGGCGTTCTATGACATCGATACGCCGATCACCCTGGCGAAGCTTGTCGCCGGGGATGACGAGTACCTCGACTCCGGAGGCCGTGCGCGGCTTCGATCTCTACCTGTCGTTCACCGGCGGGCCGATCCTGCGGCGGATCGAGCAGCAGTTCGGCGCCCGCAGTGCGCATCCCCTGTACTGCTCGGTCGATCCGCAGCTCTATCGGCCGACCGGGGCCGCCCGGCGCTGGGACCTCGGCTATCTCGGCACCTACAGCCCCGACCGCCAGCCGGTGCTGGAACGGCTGCTGCTCGAACCGGCGCGGCGGGCGCCGCATCTGCGCTTCGTCGTCGCCGGGCCGCTGTACCCGGACGACATCGACTGGCCCGACAATGTCGAGCGCATCCAGCACCTGCCGCCGTCGTCGCACGCTTCGTTCTACTCGAGCCTCGGCTGGACCTTGAACGTGACGCGCGCCGACATGATCGCGGCCGGCTACAGCCCGAGCGTGCGCCTCTTCGAGGCGGCGGCCTGCGCCGCGCCGATCATCTCCGACCAGTGGACCGGGCTCGACACGCTGTTCGAGCCGGCCGGCGAGATCGTCGTCGCCGCGACCACGGAGCAGGTGCTGGACGCGCTGCGGGCGCCCGAGTCGCACCGCCTCGCCATCGGCGCGGCCGGCCGGCGGCGCGTGCTGGCCGAGCATACGGCTGCTCATCGCGCTCGGGATTTCGAGCGGCTTGTGCTGCAATGGCGCTTCGGCCGACCGGCGGCGGTCGCATGAGAAAGCGGTCGCATAGAAAGTCGAGGGGGAAACAATGAGACTGGCCAACAAGGTTGCCATCGTGACGGGTGGCGCGTCGGGCATGGGCGCCGCCACGGCGCGGGTGTTCGCCCGCGAGGGGGCGCGGGTGGTGATCGCCGATCTGCTGGAGGCGGAGGGGCGCCGCGTCGCCGATGGGCTCGGCGATGCGGCGGCCTTCGAACGCCTCGACGTGACCGACGAGGCAAACTGGCAGGCGGTGGTGGACCGGACGGTCGGGCGGTTCGGCCGGCTCGACATCCTGGTCAACAATGCCGGGATCAGCGGCAGCGGCTACCAGGACCTGTTCAGCCGACCCGCCTGGGACACCGTGATGGGGGTGAACGCGACGGGCGTGTTCCTCGGCATGAAATATGCCGTGCCGGCCATGGAGCAGGCCGGCGGCGGCGCGATCGTGAACTTCTCCTCGATCTCCGGCGTCGTCGGGCAGGATGGCATCCACATGGCCTACAACGCCTCGAAGGGCGCCGTGCGGACGATGACCAAGGCGGCCGCGGTGCAGCTCGGCAAACGGCGCATCCGGGTCAACAGCGTGCATCCCGGCCTGATGCCGCCGATGCGGACCTCCGGCCTGACCGCCGACCCGGCGTTCCGCGCCAAAATGCTCGAAGCGGTGCCGCTCGGGCGCTCAGGCGAGGTCGACGAGGTCGCCAACGCCGTGCTGTTCCTCGCGTCCGATGAAGCGTCCTACATCACCGGCGCCGAGCTGTACGTCGACGGCGGCTATCTCGCCGTTTGACGCCGGCCGCGCGCCCGCAAGCTGGCGAGATCTTGTCATCGGCGGGATACGAATAGGCCTTCTCGACGGGCACATGTGTCGTGCTAGGCTACCGTTTCGCCTTGGCTCGCGGTCAGCGGCCGGGCGTCGCCAGGAGTGTTTGGGTCAGGACCTTTCTAGTCGAACTGGAGGACACCGTGCCGTTTGATGGTAGCGACTTCTCCCCCGCCTTGCAGTCCACCGCCGAGCCGTCTGCGTCAAGCAGCCCGCAAGGCTGGGGCGCAACGGCAAAAGCGTTGTGCCACCAGGTGCTGCGCGTCAGCCGGATCCAATATCTGTTCACCGGCAATCCCCCCGAGCTTATCGAGCCGTCCAGCGCCCATCTGCTGCGTCGCGCCCGATCGCTGGTGGAGACCGAGGAGCGGTGGGTCCAGGGCTACTACTCGACATCGGACGGACGTCGGTGCGCGATGGGCGCGTTGCGCGCAGCCGCGCGGCACTCCGATCCACGGCGGGTTCGGGCCCGGGCACACCATCTGCTCCGCGAAGTCGCCCGTGAACGGGGCTTTCAGAGCGTGGAAGGCATGAACGACCGCTGCACGCACAACCAGGTGCTCACCGCGTTCGACATGGCCATCCGCGTCGCGGACCGCTCGCCGCGTAGCGCCTGACGCCCCGACGGCTTGCGTGCCGCCCTAGCCGGATCGCTGGCGGCCGCACGCCGACGAGGTGCTCCTTCGCCTGACCGGCAGCCGTCGCACGACGGCCGCATTATGCCGTTGCGCCCTGGCAAACCGCCTCGCACGAACGTTGCTGCGAGGCGTTCCCGACGCCGCGATCCACGCTGACGAGAGACGTGGATCGCCCCGTCGCCCACCCTCGCCAACTCGACGAACTACCCGCATCGATGGCCGCCTCGGGCGGTTCGAGGTGGGTGTTTTATCTGTTGAACGCCACACTGAATACGTGCATTGACCAGTCGCAGCACACCCTACCTTTCCCGGAGCCGGGCGTGCAGACCGAGAATTATGTTTTTACGGCGGATTATGACGCTCTCGTCGGTTGCGGCTGAAAACATCACCCTGCTGCTCGGCGCTCCGCGTTCGGGGACGACCTGGCTGGCGAAGATCTTCGACAGCCATCCGGATGTGCTCTATCGGCACGAGCCGGACACCGTGCTGCGCGACCCGCAGCTGCAGCATTTCTTCCGTCCCGAGGACATCCCGCCCGTCAGGGACGTGGCCGAAGCCTATCTGCGGCGACTGATCGACACCCGCACCATCAAGACCGCCGGATCGTTGCCGATCTTCCGCAAAAGCTACTACTCGGCCGCGACCCTCGGCGTGCGGCGCGGCATCATCTACGCCATGCGGGCGGCCGAGCAGGTCAGCGCGGCGCGGCGTCGCTTGCGCCATGTGCCGGTTCCCGACCTGCTCGATCCGTCCCGGCACCCGCAATTGCGCATCGTCGTCAAATCGGTGAGTTCGCGCGGCCGGGCGGGCCTGTTCGCGCAGGCGCTGCCGGGCTGCCGGATCATCTACATCCTGCGCGATCCCTGCGGCCAGGTCGCCTCGATGTTGCGCGGCGCGGCACTCGGCAAGTTCGAGGGCGAGCTGCATCCCGAGGAAATGCTGGAAACCGAGCAGGCGAAGCGCTACGGCCTGACCGGATCGCAGCTGCAGGCGATGCCCCGGAGCGAGCAGTTCGCCTGGCACTGGGCGATCCTGAACGAGAAGGCGATCGAGGATCTCGCCGGCGTCGGCACGGCCAAGATCGTGCGCTACCAGGATCTCTGCACCGACCCGATGACCCATGCGAAGCAGCTTTTCGGGTTCACCGGCCTGTCCTGGAACCGGCAGACCGAGACCTTCGTCGAGCGGAGCACCCGGTCCAACGCGCCCGACCGCTACTACCAGGTCTACAAGAACTCGGAGGCGGCGAGGCAGCGTTGGCGGACGGACCTGCCGCCGGACGACCAGCAGCGAATCATTGCCGTAGCGAAGCAGACGACGCTCGGGGCGCTGTGCCCGGAGTACGGGGTCTAAGGCGGATCGTCGGCCGTCCCGTGCCGGCCGGTTGCGGCTGACCGCTGGACGTTCCGCAGCAAAAGTAGGAGAGAGAGCCGAGCATGGAGCAGGATGCGGCGACCAGGAGCCGGCGCCCCGAGGCCCGATCGACGCTCGAGGCGAACACCAGCGGCATGAGGGACGGACGGACCGCCGCCCCCGCATCGCGGGCGCACCTCGATATTTTGGAAGCAGAGAGCATCCACATCCTGCGCGAGGTCGCCGGGCAGGCGCGTGCGCCGGTGATGCTGTACTCCATCGGCAAGGATTCGTCGGTGCTGCTGCACTTGGCGCGGAAGGCGTTCTTCCCGGGCCGCTTGCCGTTCCCCCTCCTGCACATCGATACGCTCTGGAAGTTCCGCGACATGATCGCGTTCCGTGACGCGACGGCGCGGCAGCTAGGGCTCGATCTGCGCGTCCACACCAATCCCGAAGGGCGGCGGCGCAACATCAACCCGCTGGACCACGACAGCATCACCTACAACCAGATCATGAAGACGGACGCGCTGAAGCAGGCGCTCGGCGAAGGCGACTACGACTTCGCGATCGGCGGCGCCCGGCGTGACGAGGAACGCTCGCGCGCCAAGGAACGAGTGTTCTCGATCCGCGCCCCGGACCAGGTGTGGGACCCCAAGCGGCAGCGCCCGGAGTTGTGGAATCTCTACAACGGCGAGCTCGCCCCCGGCGAGACGGTGCGCGTCTTCCCGTTGTCGAACTGGACCGAGCTTGACGTGTGGTCGTACATCCAGGCCGAAAACATCCCGGTGGTTCCGCTGTATTTCGCGGCGTTGCGGCCGACCGTCGAGCGGGCGGGCGCGACGATCGTGGTGGACGACCGGCGGATGCGGTTGCGGCCCGGCGAACAGACGCAGTTGCGCATGGTGCGCTTCCGCTCGCTCGGCTGCTATCCGCTGAGCGCCGCCGTCCCGAGCCGTGCGACCACCCTCGAGGCCGTCATCGCGGAAATGCGCAGCACGCGGCAATCCGAGCGGGCCGGGCGGCTGATCGATTCCGACCAGGAAGCGGCGATGGAGAAGCGCAAGCGCGAGGGCTATTTCTGATGCCCGAATCCGTTCTGCGGGTGCTGACCTGCGGCAGCGTCGATGACGGCAAGTCCACCCTGATCGGCCGTCTGCTCTACGAGTGCGGCCAGATCCCCGACGACGCGATGGCCGCCCTGGAGCGCGACAGCCGGAAATACGGCACGCTGGACGGCGGGATCGACTACGCGCTGCTGGTCGACGGGCTTGCCGCCGAGCGCGAACAGGGCATCACCATCGACGTGGCTTACCGGTATTTCGAGACGCCGCGCCGTCGCTTCATCCTGGCCGACGCACCCGGCCACGAACAATATACCCGCAACATGGTGACCGGCGCCTCGCTGGCCGATGTCGCGGTGTTGCTGGTCGACGCGCGCAAGGGGCTGCTCGTGCAGACCCGCCGGCACGCCAACGTGGCCGCCATCCTCGGCATCCGCCAGGTCGTGCTCGCGGTCAATAAGATGGACCTGGTTGATTTCGATCGCGCCGTCTTCGACGACATCGTGCAGGATTTCCGGGCTTTCGCCGAGCGGCTCGGCGCCGTCGAGGTGACGGCGATTCCGGTCTGCGCCCGCGACGGCGACAACGTGATTACACCGAGCGGCCGGATGGGCTGGTATCGCGGCCCTACCCTGCTGGCGGCGCTGGAATGTGCCGAAGGGCGTGTGGCACCCGAGGGACGCCCGTTCCGGATGAGCGTGCAGTGGGTGAACCGCTCCAGCGCGGATTTCCGCGGCTACGCCGGGACGGTGGCGAGCGGCACCGTCCGGCCGGGCGATCGCGTGACCAACGCGCTGTCGCGCGTGAATGCCGCGGTCAGCCGAATTGTCACGATGGATGGCGACCGCGCCGAGGCGCGCGAGGGCACGCCGGTGACGCTGGTGCTCGATAGCGACATCGACGTCTCGCGCGGCGACGTGCTGACCGAGACGCCGATGCCGGAGATCGCCGACCAGCTGATCGCACGCGTCGCCTGGATGCACGATACGCCGCTGTTCCGGGGCCGATCCTACCTCTTGCGGCTTGCGGCCCGGACGGTGACGGCGACCGTGACGGAGATTGCGCACCGGGTGGACGTGGACACGCTGGCCGAGATGCCGGCGCGCGAGCTGCACCTCAACGAGATTGGCCGGATCACGCTCAGCCTGACGCAGCCGGTCGCCTTCGAGCCGTACCAGATCAGCCGCGAGATGGGCGGCTTCATCCTCATCGACCGGCTGAGCCGCAACACCGTTGGCGCCGGCATGATCGAGCGCGCGGCGCGGGCAGCCGCCGACATCCACCTGCAATCGACCACGTTGGACAAGGCCGCGCGGGCGGCGCTGACCGGGCAGCGCCCGGCCGTGCTGTGGTTCACCGGCCTGTCGGGCGCCGGCAAATCGACGATCGCCAACCTGGTCGAGCGGCGCCTGCATGGCCTCGGCCGGCACACGATGCTGCTCGACGGCGACAACGTGCGGCACGGGCTGAACCGGGACCTCGGCTTCAGCGAGGCGCACCGGGTCGAAAACATCCGCCGCATCGCAGAAGTGTCGCGGCTGTTCGTCGATGCCGGCTTGATCGTGCTCGTCTCGTTCATCTCGCCATACCGCGCCGAGCGGATGCTGGCGCGCGAACGGGTCGAGGAAGGCGAGTTCATCGAGATCTTTGTCGACACATCGATCGAGGAATGCCGCCGCCGCGACCCGAAGGGGCTGTATGCCAAGGCGGATGCCGGGGAGATCCGCAATTTCACCGGCATCGACGCGCCCTATGAGGCGCCCGCCGACCCGGAAATCCGGCTCGCGACGCAGCAGGCCCGGGCGGAAGAACTGGCCGAGCAGGTGATCGCCGAGCTGCGGCGCCGGGACGTGCTGGCGTAGTACGCTGCCGCCCCGGAACTGTCACAACCTGTCGCGCAGCCGCCTCCGCCCGAGCGGCCGCACTTCCGCCTCCGGCGCCATCGCCTTGATCGTCGCCTGCAGCTCGGCGCGTTTCTCGTGGATCGAGGCGATCACCGGCCCCATCGCCACGCCGAGATCGACCAGCACCGCCTCGGACAGTTGCAGGCTCGCCTCGATCGTCTCCGGCACCGCGTCGGATGCGCCGACCCGATAGAGGCGGGCAGCGTGCGCGGCGTCGCGCGCCCGCGCCACGATCAGCAGGTCCGAGCGTTCCGCCCGCGCGCCCACGACCAGTTCGTCGGCCACCGCCGGGGCGTCCAGCGTCACCACCAGGGCGCGGGCGGTGTCGAGATGGAGGCGGCGCAGCAACTCGATGCGCGTCATGTCGCCGAAATACACCGGCTTGCCCTGCGCGCGCTGACGGGCCACCCGGTCGGGGTCGCGGTCGACCGCGACATAGGGCACCTTGTGAGTCTCCAGCATCGCCGCGACCATCTGTCCGACCCGGCCGAAGCCGGCGACGATCACGCGCGGCAGCACGTCCGACACCTCCGGCACCAGGATTCGCGGGTCCACCGCCCCTCGCGAGCTGTGGGGCGGCGCGAGCCGAGTGCCCAGCTTCGACAGCAAGGGGATGGTCGCCATCGTCAGGGCGGTCACGAACAGCACGGCACTCGCGGCGTCCGCCGCCAGCATGTGCTCGGCAATTCCCACCGAGGCGATGACGAACCCGAACTCACCGCCCGGGCCAAGCAGCAGGCCGGCGCGCAGGCCATTGGCCCAGGTCAGCCCGGATGCGCGCGCCAGTGGGGCGATGACCAGCAGTTTAAGCATCACCAGGGCGACGGCAGCGCCGACGATAAGCGTGGGAGAGGCGGCCAGCGTGCGGATGTCCAGGCTCATGCCGATCGAGATCAGAAAGACGCCGACGAACAGGCCCTTGAACGGCTCGATGGTGACCTCGACTTGCCGGCGATACTCGGTGCCGGCCAGCAGCAGCCCGCCGATCAGCGCCCCGAGGGCCATGGACAGGCCGGCGGCGGCGGTGACGAGGCCGGCGGCGATCACCACCAACAGGCACGCCGCCACGAACAGCTCCGCGCTATTCGTATGTGCCACGCTGCGGAACAGCGGGCGCAGCACCAGCCGGCCAGCTCCGACGATCGCGGCGACCGCCAGCAACGCCTGGCCGACCGCCCAGCCGAAATCGGCGGCGCTGCCGGCGCGGTGGGCGGGGTCGAGCGCGGCCAGCGCGAACAGCACCGGGACCACCGCCAGATCCTGAAACAACAGGATGGCGAAGCTGGCGCGGCCGGTCGCGGTGTTCAGCCGCTTCTCCTCCGACAACACCTGGATCACCACCGCCGTCGACGACATCGCCAGCGCCAGCCCGATCACCACGGCACTGATCCGCCCCTGCCCGAGCAGCAATGCGGCGCCGGCCAACACCGCGGCGCTGAGCACGAGTTGCAGGCAGCCGAGGCCGAACACCAGGCGGCGCATCAGCCACAGGCGCTCGAAGGACAGTTCGAGGCCGATCATGAACAGCAGCAGCACCACGCCAAGGCGCGCGATCGGCTCGATGCGGTCCGGCTCGCCGATGGTGATCGCCGCCAGCCAAGGCAGGCGCGGCGCCAGCGAGGCGAGCCCGAACGGGCCGACGACGACGCCGACGAGCATGAAGCCGAGCACTGGACTGACGCGGAGCCGATGGAACAACGGGATGACGACCCCGGCGGCGCCAAGTACGACCAGCGCCTCCTTGTAGAGAGAGGCATCGAGCGGGGCGGCTTCCATCGGGCCGGTTTAGCAGGCCGGCAGGGCTCTGGCTTTGCCGTGCGGGGGGGTCGCGCGATGACAATCCGCGACGTTCCTGATAACGCTCGGAGCCCGTGCTCGACATGACAGGAAATTCCCATGCGCCCCTCCGGCCGCGCCCACGACGCGCTGCGCCCCGTCAGTCTCACGACCGGCTTCGCCCGGCACGCCGAGGGCTCCTGCCTGATCCGCATGGGGGAAACCGAGGTACTGTGCGCCGCCAGCGTCGAGGGCCGCGTGCCGGGATTTTTGCGCGGCGCCGGACAGGGCTGGGTCACCGCCGAATACGGCATGCTGCCCCGCGCCACCCACACACGGGGCGACCGCGAGGCGGCGCGCGGCAAGCAGTCGGGCCGGACGCAGGAAATCCAGCGGCTGATCGGCCGCAGCCTGCGCGCTGTGGTCGACCGCGCCGCGATGGGCGAGATGACGGTGACGCTCGACTGCGATGTGCTCAACGCCGACGGCGGCACGCGCTGCGCGGCCATCACCGGCGCCTGGGTCGCGCTGCATCTCGCGTTCAAGCACCTCCTGAAGATGAACGTGCTCGCGCGCATGCCGCTGGTCGGCCAAGTCGCCGCGGTCTCGTGCGGCCTGACCGAAGCCGGGCCGGTGCTCGATCTCGACTACCAGGAGGACTCGACGGCCGAGGCGGACGCCAACTTTGTCCTGACCGACGCCGGCATCGTGGAAATCCAGGGCACCGCCGAGAAGGCGCCGTTCTCGGACGCGCAGTTCCTGTCCCTGCTCGCCCTGGCCCGGCAGGGCACCGCGGCGCTGTTCCTGCACCAGCGCGAAGCGGCCGGGCTGGCCTGATGGCGCGGCGTTTGCCGGCTGGCGCGCGTCTGGTTCTGGCCAGCCATAACCAGGGGAAACTCGCGGAGATTTCGGCCCTTCTGCGCCCGTACGGGACCGAGGTGGTCTCTGTGAGCACGCTTGGAATGCCCGAACCAGCGGAGGACGCCGCCGATTTCGTCGGCAACGCCCGCATCAAGGCGCTCGCAGCCGCGCGGGCGACCGGCTGGCCATCGCTCTCGGATGATTTGGGGTTCTGCGTGGCCGCCCTGGGCGGCGCACCCGGCATCCATTCCGCCCGCTGGGCCGGGCCGGACAAGAACTTCACCGCCGCGATGGCGCGGGTGCAGGCCGAGCTTGGCGCCTCGGCCGACCGGCGGGCGTGGTTCGTCTGCGCGCTCTGCCTCGGCTGGCCCGACGGCCACACGGAAAGTTTCGTCGGACGGGTGGACGGCACGGCGATCTGGCCGCCGCGCGGAGGCCAGGGTTTCGGTTACGATCCGATGTTCGTCCCGGCGGGCGCGACCCTCAGCTTCGGCGAGATGGGCCGCGGCGACAAGCACGCGGCGAGCCATCGTGCTCGCGCCTTCGTCCAGCTGACCGCTGCCTGCTTCGAGGGATGAGTGGCCGCTAGTCTTGTTGGCGCACGCGCGCGCTCGGCCCCCCGCTCATGCGCCGCAACTCGGCCGCCGTCGTCCTGAACACCAGGCTGGGCGAGCCCGCCGCCGCCCAGATCGGGTCGAGCGCCAAAAGATCCTCGTCGAACAGGGTGAGCGGCGGTGTCAGATGCCCGACTGGCGCTACGCCGCCCACTGCAAAGCCGGTTACCTGGCGGACCCAAACGGGGTCGGCGCGCCCGATGCTCAGGCCGAGCGCCACCTCGACCCGACTAGGGTCCACCCGGTTGGCGCCTGAGGTGATGACCAGCACCGGGCGCGACGGCGTCTCGTCCGTCGTGCGGAACACAATGGACTTGGCGATCTGGGCCACCGTGCACCCGACCGCCTCGGCTGCCCCGGCGGCGGTTCGTGCGGTCTCCGGCACGGCGATGATCGTGTCGGGATGGTCAAACGTCGCCAGCGCGATCCGCACGCGCTCCACCGAGCTGCCGAGATCAACCGCCATCGCCCTATATGTCCCCGTATGGAACCGCTCGCCCTCTATATTCACTGGCCGTTCTGTCTCGCCAAGTGCCCGTATTGCGATTTCAACTCGCACGTCCGCGATAGGCTGGATCAAAGCCGGTTCATCCACGCGCTGCGCACCGAACTGGCCTGGGAGGCGGCGCGGCTCGGCCGGCGGCGGCTCCTCTCCGTTTTCTTCGGCGGCGGCACCCCGAGCCTGATGGCGCCGGAGGGGGTCGCCGCCCTGATCGACGACGCCGCGCGCCTGTTCGACTTGGCGTCCGACGCCGAGATCACGCTCGAAGCCAATCCGACCAGCGTCGAGGCCGGCCGGCTGGCCGGGTTCCGGGCGGCCGGGGTGAACCGCGCGTCGCTGGGCGTGCAGAGCCTCGACGGTGCCGCCTTGGCGCTGCTTGGCCGGCAGCACTCGGCGGCCCAGGCGACAGCGGCGCTTGAGATTGCCCGCAGCATTTTTCCGCGCGTCTCCTTCGACCTGATCTATGCCCGGCCCGGACAGGACCCGGCCGGCTGGCGGGCGGAGTTGCGGGCGGCGCTGGCGATCACCGCCGACCATCTTTCTCTCTATCAGCTCACCATCGAGCCCGGCACCGCCTTCGAGGCAAGACACCGGCGCGGCGAGATCGTCCTGCCCGACGACGAGCTGGCGGCGCAGCTCTACGCCATCACCGGCGAGGAGACGGCGCGGCTCAGCCTCGCGCCCTACGAGGTCTCGAACTACGCCCGTCCGGGTGCCGAGAGCCGGCACAACCTCGCCTACTGGCGATACGGCGACTATGCCGGGATCGGACCCGGGGCGCACGGCCGGGTGACGCGGGCAGGCGCACTGTATGCGACCCGCCGCCACCGGGCCCCCGAAATCTGGGCCGAACGGGTCGAGGCGAGTGGCCACGGCACGACCGCCGACGAGCCGGTCGCGCCCGCCGACCGGGCCCGCGAGATGCTGCTGATGGGCTTGCGACTGACCGAGGGGGTGGACGAAGCCCGCTTCGTCACCCGCACGGGAATGAACATTGATTCGGCGATCAACCTTGATGTGCTCGATCAATGTATCGGGGCGGACTACCTTGTCCGCGCGGATGGCCGGTTGCGCGCCACCGCGGAAGGCCGGCTTCGGCTCGATCCGTTGCTCGCGGCGCTGCTCGTATGAAAACCTAAATCTTCGCCCGGTATGGAGGGGCATGGCTTCCCCGCCCCTCCCCGCCGCCGGCCAGCCGGCACGAGGACACATCGGCGCGCTCGACTCGTTGCGCGGCATCGCGGCGCTGGTCGTCGTGCTCCACCATGTGTGGCTCTTGGGTTTGAGCCAGCCGAGCGCATCCTGGGCTTGGCGGCTGCTGCGCTACTCGCCATTGCGCATGATCCTCGACGGCCGTGCGCCGGTGATCCTGTTCTTCGTGCTCTCCGGCTTCGTCCTGGCGCACGGTTTGATGCGCGCGCCGACCGGCTATCCGGTGTTCTTGGCGCGACGAGTGGCACGGATCTACCTGCCGTTCGCCGCTGCCATGCTGCTCTCGGCGACGGGGTATGCGCTGTTCGAGCCGGGATCGGTGCGGCCGCTCGGGGCTTGGTTCGGCGCCTTCTGGCAGAGTGGGCACGCGCCGGCAGCGGTCGCGCGCCATCTGCTCATGCTGGGCGACCGGCGGGACGATCTTGACCCCGTGGTATGGAGCCTGGTCCACGAACTCCGGATTTCAGTGCTGTTACCGCTCCTGCTGCTGCTCGGTCGGCACCGGTTCCCCGCCCTGCTGACGGCGGCTCTCCTGCTGCACTGGATCGGCGCACCATTCGGCATTGATGCCGGCACCGGGCACGCCTGCCAGGCATGGTGGTCCTGCAAGCCGTTCTGGGGTGCGACGCCGGCCGGCTCGCTGATGGTCAGCGCCTACTTCATTGTGTTTTTTGTCATCGGCATCGGCATCGCCCTCCACCGCGACGAGCTCCTACGCTGCATGATCGGGCTGCCGCGCTGGGGCTACGTGGCCGCGCTCGGCCTGTCGGTGGTCGTCCTCAGTGGCGTGCTCGCAGGCAACGATCTCTGCTACGGGCTCGGTGCCGCCGGTCTCATCGTGCTTGTCCTGGGCGGCGACAAGCTGACGTGGTGGCTGCGCCGGCGGTCCGTGCTGTGGCTCGGAGCGATCTCCTACAGCCTCTATCTGATCCACGTGCCGATCTTTCTCGTCGTGGTGTATGGCCTGGATCGGGTCGGTGCCTCCCTCCTCCCCACCCTTCTCCTTCCCCTCCTGATCGCTCTCTCGCTTGCGGCTGCCTGGCTGTTCCACTTGGCCGTCGAGCGGCCGGCGCGCGACTGGGGCCGCCGGCTCGCCGGCCGCTCCTCCCCTATTCAGGTACGCGACGACAGGGCGAGCGCGCGCGCATAGATCAGCTTGCGCGGCAGGCCGGTCGCCGCCGTGACCAGGGCGGCGGCGTCACGCACCGAATGCGCCTGCAGGGCGGCGAGCAGTCGGGTGTCGAGGTCCTCGGCGTCCGGCGCCCCGGCCGCGTGCGGCCCGACCACGACCGTGATCTCGCCGCGCGCCGGCTCGGCCGAGTAATGGGCCGCCAGCATCTCGATCGGGCCGCGGCGGACCTCCTCGAAGCGTTTGGTCAACTCGCGCGCGACCGCCGCTGGCCGGCCGGGGAATGCCTCGGCCATGTCGGCCAGGCTTTCGGCCAATCGATGCGGGGCCTCGTGCCAGACCAGCGTGGCCGACAGCCCGGCCTGTTCGGCGGCCCGCAACTGCCCGAACGCCGCGCGGCGCGCCGCCTGCCGGGGAGGCGGGAAGCCGAGCGAGAGGAACGGCAGCGGCGGCAGCCCCGACAACACCAGGGCGGTCACCGCCGCGTTCGGCCCCGGCACCGCCGTCACCGGCAACCCTTCCTCTATCGCGGCGCGGACCAGACGGAAGCCGGGATCGGAGACCAGCGGCGTGCCGGCATCCGAGACCAGGGCCACCACCCGCCCCTGCCGCAGCAGCGCCAACACGTGCGGGATTCTCAGATCCTCGGTCTGCTCGTTGAGGGTCTCCAGCCGCGCCGCCAGGCCACATGCGGCCAGCAGCCGGCCGGTGCGGCGGGTATCCTCGCAGAGCACGACATGCGCGGCCTGCAACGCCAGGCGGGCCCGAAACGTCATGTCGCCGAGATTGCCGATCGGCGTCGAAACGAGCACAAGACCGGCGGCCGGGGAAGCACCCTCGGGCTGCGGTTCATTGGGGGGCAGATCGCATGCTTCGTCGGACATTCCCGCTCCTGGTCGGCCTGCTCGCGCTCGCCGGCTGCGTGCCCGGCGGCGCCTACCGCGCGCCCTATGGCTATGCCCCAGGTACCGGGACCGCTGGCACCGGTGCAATCGATGACGGTCGCGATCCTGCTGCCTCTCTCCGGCCAGCGCGCCGACATCGCCCAGGCCATGCTGAAGGCGGCCCAGCTCGCGCTTGACCAGCCCGGCGCACCGCGGCTCGACGCCCGCGACACCGGGGGCACGCCGGCCGGTGCCGCCGCCGCCGCCCAGGCGGCGATTGCCGGCGGCTCGATCATGATCCTCGGCCCGCTCACCTCCGGCGAAACCGCCGCCGTGGCGCCGGTGGCGCGGCAGGCGGGCATCCCGGTGCTCGCCTTCACCAACGACCCGGCTCAGGCGCAGCCCGGCGTCTGGCCGCTCGGCATCACGCCACGCCAGCAGGTTTTCCGTCTGGTCGCGGCGGTGCAGTCGGAAGGCCGCTCGCAAATTGCCGCCCTGCTCCCGGACAGCGATTTTGGCCGCTCGATGGCCTCGGCGCTGCTGGCCGCGACGGCGGCGGCGGATCTGCCACCCCCACGGTTGCAGCAATATGCCAAGGGGATCGGCTCGATCGGCGCCGCCATGCAGGATCTCTCGGAATATGAAGCGCGCGGCGGCCGGGTGGGTCCCGATGCCCGTCCCCCGCGACCGCGCGGCGGGGCCGCCACCGGCGGCGGCGAGGCGAACGGCGACACCGGCGATCAGGGGACGGGCAGCCAGGCCCCGATCGGACCGCCGCCGTTCGACGCGCTGCTGCTGGCCGACACCGGCGATGCGCTGACCGAGATCGCGTCCTTCCTGCCCTATTACGCCATCCCGAGCTCGGTCCGCCTGCTCGGCCCGGCGCTGTGGGCGACGCCATCGAGCGGCTCCGGCCAGCTTCCCGGCGCCTGGTACGCCGCTCCCGACCCGGCCGCCCGCGCGGCGTTCAGCAACGCCTATGCCGGCCGATACGGCTCACCGCCGCCGGCCATCGCCGACCTTGCGTTCGACGCCGCCTCGATCGCCCGGGTCCTCGGCCAGGGCTCGACCGCCCCGGCCGCCGGCCTGACCCAGCCGGCCGGGTTCGACGGCAGCGACGGGGTGCTTGCCTTGCAGCCCGACGGGCAGGTGCGGCGCGGACTTGCCGTGTTCGAGATCCAGCGCGGCGGCGGCCCGGCGCAGATGATCCAGTCGCCGCCGGCCTCGCCGACTGGGTCCGGCGCCTGACCTGGCCACCCCCGGATGCGACCGGGGCCGCTGCTCGCCACCACGGCCACCCTCGCGGCAGTTCCCGTCGCCGCGCTGCTACTGATGGCTGCCTTCAGGCTGGCGTCGCCCGCGCCGGCGCTCGTCGGGGTCGGGCTGACGGTGGCCGCCGCCGCCGGTCTCGCGCTGCTCTGGGCGCGCGACCTGGGCCGGCTCGCCAGGGCCGTCCAGCACGCGGCTGAGCAGGAACCGACGGCAGACCTGGTTGCCCCCGGCGTCCCACCCCCCTTCTCCGGTCCCGTGCTGCATTCCCCTCTGTTGCCGCCGGTGCAGCGGATCGCCCGGGACATCGAGCGCCTGGGTCGCGTCATGACGACGCGCAGCTCCCTGGTCGGGCGCTTGCGTCGCGCCGACGAGGCGATCGTCGAGCACCTGCCCGACCCGCTCATCATGCTGGCCGCCGATCGCAGCGTCCGCCGGGCCAATACGGCGGCGCGGGCCGCGTTCGGTGACGACGTGCCGGCGGTGCTGCGCCACCCGACGCTGCGCGGCGCGATCGACCGCGCCTACGCGCAGGGCACGCCGCAGCAAGCCGAGCTGTCGATCCCCGTGCCGGTTGCGCGCGAGCTGCAGGCGACCGTCTTCGTAATGGACCCAACGCTGGCGGACGGCAGCCAGGCGATCATCGTGCTCGCCGACCGCACGCGGGAGCGGGCGGTCGAGCGGACCCGCGCCGATTTCGTCGCCAATGCGAGCCACGAGCTGCGGACCCCCCTCGCCAGCCTGATCGGGTTCATCGAGACCCTGCGCGGCCCCGCCGCCGACGATCGTCCGGCCCAGCAGCGTTTTCTCGCCATCATGGGCGAGCAGGCGGCCCGGATGAACCGCATCATCGACGACCTGCTGAGCCTGTCGCGGGTCGAGATGGCCGAACACCAGCCGCCTGCCGAAACCGTCGATCTCGCCAAGCTGATCCCGCGCATTGCCGCCGCCTTCGAGCCGCGCGTCGTGCAGCGGCGCATCACCCTGGCGGTGGAGGTCGCGCCGCACCTGCCCGACGTGACTGCCGACGCCGACCAGCTGACCCAGGTGCTGCACAACCTGCTGGACAACGCGCTGAAATACGGCCGGGAGGGTGGCCGGGTGCGCCTCGGCGTCGAGACCGTGGCAGGCGGCGACCGCTGGCCCGTGCGGCCGGGTGTGGTGATCGAAGTCGCCGACGACGGGCAGGGAATTGCCCGCGAACATCTGCCCCGACTGACCGAGCGGTTCTACCGGGTCGATGCCGGCCGTTCGCGCAGCATCGGCGGCACCGGCCTCGGGCTCGCGATCGTCAAGCACATCGTCAACCGCCATCGCGGCCAGCTCGCCATCACGAGCGAGGTCGGCGCCGGCACCACGGTGTCCGTCTGGCTGCCGCAACGACCGGTATGAGCCAGCTCACACCCCCCGAACTTCGGTGGCGACGGGTTTGTCGCCCGGCGGAAAGCGACGAAGAATGCGCAGCATCACCAGCATGGCGGGCACGGCGGCGAACAGGCAGACGGCATAGAACTGCGTCCAGCCCAGGGCCGCGGCCAGGAAGCCCGAGAGGCCGCCCACCGTGCGCAGCGCGATCGCCGCGAGCGAGGAGAGCAGCGCGTACTGCGTCGCGGTGAACGCCACCGAGCAGAGCCCGGAGAGGTAGGTGATGAACGCGGCGTCCGCCATCCCCTCGGCGAACGCCTCGGTCGCCACGGTGGCGTAGAGTACGTGGTGCTCGCCGGCCGACGCCGCGAGCACGAGGTACATCGCCATCGCCAGGGTCTGGACCCAACCGGTCAGCAGCAGGGCGCGGCCGACGCCGAGCCGGGCGACCAGCCAACCACCGAGCGCGGTACCGGCGAAGGTGGCGGGCAGCGAGAACCAGGAATTGCCGACCGCGATCGCAGCGCGGTCGAAGCCGAGGGAGTGGTAGAACGGCGCGTTCATCACCCCGGCCATCGCCTCGCCGAGCTTGAACAGCGCGACGAACGAAAGAATGGTGCCCGCGCCGGGGCGGCCGAGGAACTCGCGCAGCGGCTCGACCACCGCGAGGCGCAGCCTGGCAACGAGGCCGCCGGGTACACGGACCGCCGGCTCGCCGTCGGGTTCCGGGGCCAGCAGGGAGATGATAGGGCCGATCGCCACCAGCCCCGCGACAACCAGCAGGGCGCCGTTCCAACCCAGCAGATCGGCCCCCTTGATCGCCCCTGCCCCGGCGATCAGCAGCGCGGTGCGGTAGCCCCACACGTAGGCGGCCATCGCTGCCCCCTGCCGACGGGTCGGGTAGCTTTCGATACGCCACGCATCGATCAGGATGTCCTGGCTCGCCGAGAGGAACCCCACCGCCGCCGCGGCCGCGATCGCCGGCAGCAGCGCTGCGGCCGGGTTGGACAGGCCGAGCAGCACGCAGGCACCGACGAGCAGCGGCTGCACCGCCAGCAGCCATCCCCGGCGCCGGCCGAACCGCGCCAGCGGACCGGGCGGCCGCGCCTGGTCGAGCAGCGGCGCCCAGAGGAATTTGAGGGTGTAGGCAAGGCCGATATTGGCGGTCAACCCGATCGCGGCCAGCGACACGCCGCCCTCGGAAAGCCAGAGCCGGAAGGTGAACCCCGAGAGCGGCAGCGGCAGCCCGGCGACGAACCCGAACGCCGCCATATGCCACAGCCGCGCCCTCACCCCGGCCCTCTCCCTTGAGGTGGGTGGTGGGTGCGAGACTGGGTCGGGCGGCGGCATAGCCCGGAGTGTTGCCTTCCGGGCGGATTCGGCAACTCCCGGATCAACGAACCGACGGAGAGACGGTAATGAGCCGTAATGCTGACGTACTGATCGAGGTTGCGCCGACTGCGACACCGGAGGTGCGCTCCCTGATCGATGAGCTTGAGGCCGTTCTCTCGGCCGAGTATCCGCCGGAACAACGGCATGGACTGCTGCTCGAGGCGATCTTCCAGCCGCATGTGCGGTTCTTCGTCGCAAAGGTGGGCGGTGCCCCGGTGGGCTGCGGCGGCGTGGCCTTCTTTCCTGATTTTGCCGAGGTCAAGCGCATGTACGTGCGCGATGTCGCGCGGGGACAGGGCGTAGCGCAGGCAATCCTGGCGCGCATCGAGGCGGAGGTACGCGATGCCGGACAGTCCTTGTTGCGGCTGGAGACGGGAGAGCGCCAAGTTGCGGCGTTGCGATTTTACGCGCGAGCCGGATTCCGGCGCTGTCCGGCCTTCGGCGCCTATGCCCGGATGGCGCCGCACTCCATTGCGACCAGTGTGTTTCTCGAGAAACAAGTTGGCTCGACGGCGATCAGCGGACGCAGCTCCGAGTGGACGCGAATGGCGTGAGAACGAGCGCTACACCGACGAATTGGAGTTGTATAAGGTTCCGACTGACTTCTCGAACCGATCGTGGTTGGAGAAGCGGTTACTCTCCCAGTCCCTTGGCGTCCGCGGTCAGTTCCTCGGTCCGCGCCTTTGTCATCTGCATGAAGCAGTCCGATGCGATGACGCTCCCGATTGTACCCTCGACCGTACCCCTGTAAAGACAGCGCTGCTTGCGGTATTCGAGCCAAGCCCGCTCGGCGGCGCGCAACGGGGCGACTGCCGCAGGATCGGCCCGTTTGATCGCCGCCTGATATGCGGCGTTCAAACGCTTGTCCCAAGCGGCGGTCAGCTTGTCCAGGCAGTCCGTGATCTCA
Organism: uncultured Alphaproteobacteria bacterium; assembly: GCA_963719345.1. Taxonomy (GTDB): domain Bacteria; phylum Pseudomonadota; class Alphaproteobacteria; order Acetobacterales; family Acetobacteraceae; genus CAVRCA01. The sequence continues at coordinate 52,666 of CAVRCA010000001.1, read as the reverse complement.
GGGGTCGATTGCTTGTAATGGCAGGCATCGGCCGCCTTGTCCTCCTGCGCCGATACTGAACCGGACGGCAGCAGAAAGCAGAACAGCACCAAAGCCGGAACGGATCGTCCAATGCGGCTGCGAACATATCGTTGCATGGGCGGTCCGTCCAGTGCTGGTTCGGCAATTATCGCGCGTGGGCGAGGCTACCAACAATTCCAGCAGCGGCGGTATCCATACGGATAGTATCCGTGGCCATAGTAATTATGATCGGCGACGGCGCCGCCTATCAGGGCACCACCGACCGCCCCGCCCAACCCCGCGGCCACACCCGTCGCAACCTGGTTGTTCTGGTTCTCTGACTGCACCTGCGCGTTCAGGGCGGGAAGCTGTGCGCAAGCATTTCGATCGCCGTAGCTGCAAGCCGCGGTCGCGGAATTGAGCGTCGACTGGGTCGGCGCGGTACATGCGGCCAACCCGAGAGCAAGCAACAACAGTGCAACCCGCATGGCTTCGTTCCCATTTTCCTCGGGATGACCGCACCGATTGGTTCCCCGCAAGAAACGAGTCTACATCTATTAACGGCCCCATAACAACGCCTTTCTGCGTGGCGCAGGCCTGTCACTCGCTATCGTAATGGTCGACGGCCTGCGCAGATCCTGGATATGACCGGGCTGCCGGGAGGGCGGTCACCCAGCAAGGCGCGTCCAGTCGATTCCGTCCTGTACGGGATTCGAACCCGTGTTACCAACGTGAAAGGCTGGTGTCCTAGGCCTCTAGACGAACGGGACAAGGGCGAAGCGGCCGGTAATTATACGTTTCCGCATGATCGCGCCAGACCCTCCCCGGGTGGCTCAAGAGAGGCAATTTGGCGGCCTGACCCGCCGGAGACTTCGCCCTCCGGCTCGGCGCGGGCAGTATCCTGTCCGGGGACAGGGCCTGCCGTTCACTGGCCGCCCCCCGGAACCCCTGCTACAGAATCCTGCACAGGACGGAGGGAACGCGGATGCCGGTCATGACGGGCAAGCAGGCGCTGCTGGCGCTGCTCAAGAGCGAAGGCGTGAAGGTGCTGTTCGGCAATCCCGGGACCACCGAACTCGCGCTGATGGACGCGCTGGCGGGCGAGACCGAGCTGCGCTACGTGCTCGGCCTGCAGGAAGCGACGGTCATGGGCATGGCGGACGGCTACGCCCAGGCGTCGGGAGAGCTCGCCTTCTGCAACCTCCATGTCGCTCCCGGCCTCGGCAACGCGATGGGGATGCTGTACGACGCCGCCAAGGCCGGTGCGCCGATCCTCGTCACCGCCGGCCAGCAGGACCAGACCTTCTCCCTCACCGAGCCGCTGCTGTGGGGCGACATCGTCGAGATGGCGCGCCCGCTGGTGAAGTGGGCGGTCGAGGTGCATCGCGTCGAGGACCTGCCGCGCATCGTCCGCCGCGCCGCAAAGGTGGCGCTGGCGCCGCCGATGGGGCCGGTGTTCATCGGTCTGCCAGGCGACGTGCTGAACGCCTCGGCCGATCTCGATCTCGGCGAACCGACCCGCATCGCCTCCGGCCTGCGCGGCGACCCCCGCGCGGTCGACGAGGCGGCCTCGCTGCTGGCCCGCGCCGACCGTCCCGTCATCCTCGCCGGCGACGCCGTGGCGCAGAGCGACGCGCATGACGAGTTGGTGGCACTGGCCGAACAGCTCGGCGCGCCGGTCTACGACGAGACCGTGCCGAGCCGCTGCGGCTTTCCGACCACCCATCCGCTGTATCGCGGCAGCCTGGTCCGCACCGCCCCGGGCGTGCGCGGCGTGCTGTCGCAGCACGATCTCGTGCTGTCGGTCGGCGCCGACCTGTTCACCATGTCGCTGCCCGCTACCGTGGAGGCGATGCCGGAGGGGATGCCGCTCATCCACCTCGACACGAATCCGTGGGAACTAGGAAAAAACCATCCGGCTCGGGTCGCCCTCCTCGCCGACCCGAAAACCACCTTGCCCGATCTCTCCGACGCGCTCAGCCGCGCGATGACGTTGGGCCAGCGCGACCATGCGCGGGCGCGCGCCGACGCCGTGCAGGCGGAGGGTTTTTCGGAACTGGCCCAGCTCAAGTCACGCGCCAAGGAACTCGCGGGTGCGTCGCCCGTGCAGCCGCTGGCGCTGCTCGCCGCGATCGGCGAAATCCTGCCCGATGATGCGGTGGTGATCGACGAGACCATCTCGTCGGGCGCCGGCTTGCGCCGGCTGCTGCGCAGCGCCGATCCGCAGAGTTTCTTCGGGTTGCGCGGCGGGGGCATCGGCTGGGGTCTGCCGGCCGCCGTCGGCGTCAAGCTCGCCTTGCCGCACCGGCCGGTGGTGGCGCTGATCGGCGACGGCAGCTCGATGTATTCGATCCAGGCGCTGTGGACGGCGGCGCACGAAAAACTCGGGATCGTGTTCGTCATCCTCAACAACAGCTCGTATCGTATCCTCAAGCAGCGCACCAATGCGATCAAAGGTGTCGCCGCGCAGACCGACACCTATGTCGGCATGGATCTCACCAATCCGCGCATCGACTTCGTCGGGTTGGCGACCAGCGTCGGCCTCACGGCGCACAAGGTGAGCACGGTGGCGGAATTGCGCGACCTGCTGCCGCGCGCCATCGCGTCCGGCGGGCCGGTGCTGATCGACGTCGAGATGGACCGGCAGTACAAGCCGGTGTGACGCCCTCACCCCAACCCTCTCTCTCCGGGAGAGGGTTGGGTGAGGATGGAAAGTAGCTACCAAGCAATGGGGGAAACATGTCCATACTCGTGATTGGCGGCACCGGCTTCATCGGCAGCCGGCTGGTTCGCCTGCTGGCGACGCGCGGCGAGGAGGTGGCGTGCATGGACATCAATCCCGGCGCGCACTCCTTTGCCGATCTCGGCAAGCAGGTGAGCGTGATGCGCGGCGACGTGACGCAGTTCGACGACACGATGGCCGCCTTCGTCGCGGCAAAACCGTCGCGCGCGATCAATCTCTCCTACATGCTCGGCAGCGAGCACGCGCCCCACCTGGCCCTCAAGCTGAACGTGCTCGGCATGGACAACTGCTTCGAGGCGGCGCGTCTCGCCGGCGTGAACCGCGTCGTTTACGCGAGTTCGCTGGCGGTGAACGGTATGCAGAAACATTTCGGCGAGCGGCCGGTCACGGAAGATGATTTCCGCCATGGCGACTACCAGTACGCCGTCCACAAGATTTTCAACGAATGGCAGGCGAAGGACTATGCCGACAAATACGGCATGACGATCACCGGCGTGCGTCCAGCCAACGTGACGGGCCCGGACAAGGTGCGCGGCTCGGTCGATCATGTGAACGTCATCACGCAGCCGGCACGCGGCAAGCCGGTCAGCTTTCCGTATGGTGACGCGATGCGCTGTCCGATCCACGTCGATGACGCCGCTGAAGTGTTCGCCCGCGTGCTGGTGAGCGACACCCCGAAGCACGCCGTCTACAACACCGGCGGCACCTCGATCAGCCTGAGCAGCCTCGCCGAGCTGGTCCGCGAATTCCTGCCCGATGCGCAGATCGACTTCCAGCACAGCACCGGCGGCAAGGAAACCTCAGGCAACCACCTGATCGACAACAGCCGGCTGGTGCAGGAGTTCGGTGTGCAATACCGGCCCTATCGCGAGCGGGTGCTGCAGATCATCAACGACGTCCGCAAGCAGGAGGGCCTGCACCCGGTCAGCGGCTGATCGCTACCCTCCCGTCAAACGCAGCCACCGCCGCCGACCGCACCGATGTCATTGCCGGACTTGATCCGGCAATCCACCCGTCCGCGCCGACTTCGTGGGTGAGGGTGGATGCCCGGATCAAGTCCGGGCATGACGACTGAGACGTGTTGAGCTACCGCAATGACGCGTTCAGCTTGTCGAGCGCGCGCGACCCGGGGCACAGCGCCGCGTCGTCGAGCGCGTTGAACGGCGTCTCGACCGTGTTGTGGTAGGCGTGCAGATCGCGCGGCTCGGGATCGACGAACAGCAGGCCGGTGACGATCTCGCCGAGCGCCTGCCGCTGCTGCAAGTAGGCCATCGCCGCGACCCGATCGTGCACGTCGTAGTCGTCGGCGATCTTGCGCAGCTGCAGCAGCGAGCCGTCATGCTGGCGCACCGTCTCGACCGAACCGGGGGCATATTCGACGGTGATCTCGGGGCGGCCGGTGATGACGTCCAGTCGGTTCACCGCCTCGTTGTGCTCGCGTACGTAATCGAAGCTCTTCGTGCTGCCCTCGTGATTGTTGAAAGCGACACACGGAGAAACACAGTCGATGAACGCCGCACCCTCATGGGCGATCGCCGCCTCGATCAGCGGCACGAGCTGCGCCTTGTCGCCCGAGAAGCTGCGGGCGACGAAGGTAGCGCCGAGCTGCAGCGCCATGCCGATCAGGTCGATCGCCTCGTCGCTGTTCACCAAGCCGCGCTTGCTCTTGGCACCGCGGTCCGCCGTGGCGGAGAACTGGCCCTTGGTCAGCCCGTAGACGCCGTTGTTTTCGACGATGTAGACCATGTTGACGCCCCGGCGCATCGCGTGGGCGAACTGGCCGAGCCCGATCGAGGCGCTGTCGCCGTCGCCGGAGACGCCGAGATAGATCAGGTCACGGTTGGCGAGGTTGGCCCCGGTCAGCACCGACGGCATCCGCCCATGCACCGAGTTGAAGCCGTGCGAGGCGCCCAGGAAGTAGGTCGGCGTCTTGGACGAACAACCGATGCCGGACAGCTTGGCGATGCGGTGCGGCGGCAGGTCCAACTCGAAGCAGGCGCGAACGATGGCGGCGCTGATGCTGTCATGCCCGCAGCCGGCGCATAGGGTCGAGACGGCGCCCTCGTAGTCGCGCCTCGTGTAGCCGAGCGCGTTGGTGCGCAGGTCCGGGTGATGCAGCTTGGGCTTGGGAACGAAGGTCATGACACCACCTTGCGGAGCGGAACGACAGTCTCGGACGGCACTTTCTCGGCGATCGCGTCAGCGATGAAGCGGGCGGTGATCGGCGTGCCGTCGTAATGCAGCACGCGGGTCAGCCGCTTGGGGTCGATCTCGCCCTCGTTGATCAGCAAGGTGCGCAGCTGGGCGTCGCGGTTCTGCTCGACCACGAACACCTGGTCGTGCTCGGCCACGAAATCCAGCACGTCGTGGTGGAACGGAAAGCCACGCACCCGCAGCAGATCGACGCCGACGCCCTGCTCGTGCAGCATGTCCGCAGCCTCGTCCATCGCCGCACTGGTCGAGCCGTAATAGATCACCCCGATCCGGCTGCCTTCGCCGGCGTCGCGGCGCAGCGGACGCGGCACCAATCCCTTCGCCGTCTCGAACTTCTTGACCAGCCGCCGCATGTTGTCGACGTAGTGCGCCCCCTCCTCGGTGTAGCGGGCGAAGCGGTCCTTCGTCGTGCCGCGGGTGAAGAACGCGCCGCGGGTCGGATGCGTGCCGGGATAGGTGCGGTAGGCGATCCCGTCGTTGTCGACGTCGAGATAGCGGCCGAACTCGCGGCCGGCTTCCAGCTCCGCCTCCGTCATCACCTTGCCGCGGTCCATCCGGCGGTTGTCATCCCACTGGAACGGCCGGCACAGCCGCTCGTTCATGCCGATGTCGAGGTCGAGCAGCACGAACACCGGCGTTTGCAGCCGGTCGGCGAGATCGAAAGCGGTCGCGCCGAACTCGAAGCACTCGTGCGGGTCTTCCGGGAACAGCAGCACGTGCTTGGTGTCGCCGTGCGACGCATAGGCGCAGCTCAGCACGTCCGACTGCTGGGTGCGCGTCGGCATGCCGGTGGACGGGCCGCCGCGCTGCACGTCGAAGATCACCGCCGGGATCTCGGCGAAATAGGCGAGGCCGAGGAACTCCTGCATGAGGGAGATACCCGGACCGGAGGTCGCGGTGAACGCCCGCGCGCCGTTCCAGCCGGCGCCGATCACCATGCCGATCGAGGCAAGCTCGTCCTCCGCCTGCACGATGGCGAATTTCTTTCGCCCGGTCTCCTTGTCGACCCGGAATTGGTGGCAGTATTTGGTGAACCCTTCGGCGAGCGAGGTGGAGGGGGTGATCGGATACCAGGCGCAGACCGTGGCGCCGCCATAGACCGCGCCGAGGCCGGCCGCCGCGTTGCCCTCGATCGAGATCCGGTCGCCGACCGCATCCGCCCGCCGCAGACGCAGCCCGATCGGGCATTGCAGGTTCGCCAGCGCGTAGTCGCGCCCCATGTGCAGCGCGTGCATGTTGGCGGCGACCAGCTTGTCGCGGCCCTTGAACTGCTCGGCGAGCAGCCGCTCGATCTCGCCCACGTCCATGTCGAGCAGCGCCGACAGCGCCCCGACATAGATGATGTTCTTGAACAGCTGCCGCTGCCGCGCGTCCTTGTATTCGGCGTTGCACATCTCGGTCAGCGGCACGCCGATGACGTTGACGTCCGGCCGCAATTTTTCGGGCCGCATCGGCTTGGTCGAATTGTAGAACAGGTAGCCGCCGGGCTCGATGCCGGCGACGTCCTGGTCCCAGGTCTGCGGGTTCATCGCCACCATCAGGTCGGTGCCGCCGCGCGCCCCGAGATGGCCCGCCTCCGTCACCCGCACCTCGTACCAGGTCGGCAGCCCCTGGATGTTGGACGGGAAAATGTTGCGCGGGGCCACCGGGATGCCCATGCGGATGATCGCACGGCCGAACAGCGTATTGGCGCTGGCCGAGCCCGAGCCGTTGACGTTGGCGAAGCGGACGACGAAGTCGTTGACGCGCTCTAGCGGCTGGACCATGCCTGCCTCCCGCCCTTGCTTGCCTGGGCGATGTCCAGAAGAAAACGTTGCATGTCCCAGGCACCAGTCGGGCACCGCTCGGCGCACAGGCCGCAATGGAGGCAGACGTCCTCGTCCTTGACCATCACCCGGTCGGTCTTCAGATGGCCGGAGACGTAGAGTTCCTGCGTGAGGTTGTGCGCCGGCACCAGCAGCCGCTCGCGCAGGTCCGCCTCAGGACCGTCCTCGGTGAAGTTGATGCAGTCCACCGGGCAGATGTCGACGCAGGCGTCGCACTCGATGCAGAGGCTGTCCGTGAACACCGTCTGCACGTCGCAGTTCAGGCAACGCTGCGTCTCCTTGTAGGCCAGGGTGCGGTCGAAGCCGAGTTCGACCTCCGCCTTGATGTCGCGCAGCGCGACCGTCTTGTCCTTCAGCGGCACCTTGAAGCGCAGATCGTTGGAGATGTTGTTGTCGTAACTCCACTCGTGGATGCCCATCTTCTGGCTGACCAGCGTGACCATCGGCGGCGGCCGCTCGCGCACGTCCTCGCCTTCGCAGAGCTTGTGGATGGAGATCGCCGCCTGATGGCCGTGCGCGACCGCCCAGATGATGTTTTTGGGGCCGAACGCCGCATCGCCGCCGAAGAAAACCCGCGGATGGGTCGATTGCAGCGTCGTCTCGTCGACGACCGGCATCTTCCAGCGGTCGAACTCCAGGCCGACGTCGCGCTCGATCCAGGGAAACGCGTTTTCCTGGCCGACCGCGACGAGCACGTCGTCGCAGGGCATGAGCTCGTCGGGATCGCCGCTCGGCACCAGTCGGCGCCGCCTGTTCTCGTCGTACTCGGCGCGCACCCGCTCGAAGGTCATGCCGGTGAGCCGGCCCGCCTCGTGGACGAATTCCTTGGGGACCATGAAGTTGAGGATCGGGATGTCCTCGTGCATCGCGTCCTCCTTCTCCCATGGCGACGCCTTCATCTCCTCGAAGCCGGAGCGCACCACGACTTTGACGTCCTCGCCGCCCAGCCGGCGGGCCGAGCGGCAGCAATCCATCGCCGTGTTGCCGCCGCCAAGCACGATTACGCGGCGGCCGATCCGCGTGATGTGGCCGAACGAGACCGAGGAGAGCCAGTCGATGCCGAGATGGATATTCGCCGCGGCCTCCTGCCGGCCGGGCAGGTCGAGGTCGCGCGCCCGCGGCGCGCCCGGAGCCGACGAACACCGCGTCGTAGCCCTCGCCCAGCAGCCCCTTGAGGCTGTCGACGCGCTGGCCCAGACGCAGTTCCATGCCGAGGCCGGTGATGTAGCCGACCTCCTCGTCGATCACCGACTCCGGCAGCCGGAATTTCGGGATCTGGCTGCGGATGAACCCGCCCGCCTTGGCGTCGCCGTCGAACAGGACCAGCTCGTAGCCGAGCGGGGCAAGGTCGCGCGCCACCGTCAGCGAGGCCGGCCCAGCGCCGACCAGGGCCACCCGCCTGCCGTTCGACTGCGCCGCACGGGGCGGCAGGAACGGGGCAGATGTCATCCTTGTTGTCGGCGGCAACGCGCTTGAGGCGGCAGATCGCCACCGGCTCCTCCTCGACCCGGCCGCGCCGACAGGCGGGCTCGCAGGGCCGGTCGCAGGTGCGCCCGAGAATCCCCGGAAAGACGTTGGACTTCCAGTTCACCATGTAGGCGTCGGTGTAGCGGCCGGCTGCGACCAGGCGAATGTATTCTGGAACCGGCGTGTGGGCCGGGCACGCCCATTGACAATCCACGACTTTATGAAAGTAGTCGGGATCCCGAATGTCGGTAGGCTGCAAGACAGTCCCTCCGGGGGGCTTTGACGGACCCTGTCGATTGACGGATGGGGGGGCGCGCGAGCGGCCGTCCTCCTCCTCCATGGGAGGGCGACCCTATTCAAAAACCCCCTTTCCAGCAACAACGTCGCCGGAGGGCGGCCCTGCGCCGCACGGTTGCCTGAGTTGCGGGCGCTCGGGCACAGCGGCAAGGTCTGCCCAGCCCCAACCCGAGGAGTGTCCTGCGATGAGTGACGACCTGCTCTACGAGGTCAGCGACGGGATCGGCCGCATCACCTTCAACCGGCCGCAGTCGCGCAACGCGCTCACCTTCGCGATGTATGAGCGGCTGGCGGAGATCTGCGACCAGGTCGGGCAGGACCGGTCGGTGCGTGCCCTGCTGCTTACCGGCGCGGGGAGAAGGCGTTCGCCGCCGGGACCGACATCAGCCAGTTCCGCGCCTTCGAGACGCCGCAGGACGCGATCGACTACGAGGCGCGCATCGACCGCGTGCTGGGTGCCCTGGAGCGCTGCCCGCTGCCCTCGGTGGCCGCCATCGCCGGCGCCTGCACCGGCGGCGGGGCGGCGATCGCCGCCTGCTGCGACATCCGGGTCGGCGCGGCCAACGCCCGGTTCGGCTTTCCGATCGCCCGCACGCTCGGCAACTGCCTGTCGATCTCGAACTACACGAGGCTGGCGACGCTGATCGGCCCGGCGCGCACCAAGGAGCTTATCTTCACCTCGCGGCTGATCGAGGCCGAGGAGGCGCGCTCGCTCGGCCTGCTCAGCGAGGTGCTGCCCGACCATGCGGCCCTGCTCGCGCGCGGCGAGGCGCTGGCCCGCCTGGTCGCCGGGCAGGCACCGCTGACCCTGCGCGCGACCAAGGAGGCGTTGCGGCGCATCAAGGAGAAGATGGCGCCCGACGAAGGCCAGGACCTGATCCTGATGTGCTACATGAGCCAGGATTTCCGGGAAGGGATGGACGCCTTCCTCAACAAGCGCGCGCCGGAGTGGCGCGGCGCCTGACGCAGCCCGGCACGGGCACCGAAAGGGTCCGGTCATCTTTCCTTGCTAGCGTCCGCCGATACGCCGCCGGACGGAGCTGCGGAGTGACCGACACCCTGACCGAGGCGATCTTGACCAAGGCGGGGGCGAGCAAGGCGACGGACCACGCCCACGGCCACGCTCACGCCCACCACGCGCACCATCGCCATCATCGGAGCGCCGGGACCGGCGCGCACCGGAGTTTCGCCGAGGCGATGCGCGCCGTCTCATCGCACCGGACCGCCCGTCCAGGCTCGGCTGCGGCGCTGTCCACGACGGTGCAGCAGGCGCTCGGCACGGCGATGCGGCTCGAGCAGGTGCCGGACAACGGGGAGGGGGGGGTTAGGGGGAAGGGGAAATCAGGCTGAAGGGGGTCGGGGGGAAGGGCCGCGTTCTGGCAGGGATCACTGGTACTGAAGGTTCACGGCGGTCGGCGCCCGCCCCGAAGAACGGGAAGGCGGCTTGAACGTTAGGATTCGCATCCGTGTCTGTACCGAAGTGACGCGCCCTGCTGGACGCGAACCAGGGACCCACAGCTTAGAAGGCTAATCAGAAGCTCTCTGAAAGACTCATGGTTTGTGGAAAACCGGCTTTTCAACGTCTTGGTTGTTCACAGATCTTCGTGGTCATGCACCCAAATTAGCTTTCCGTGCATTAATTGGCACCACGGCGCATTCTATATTTGAACCGTTCTCCGAATTGAGAATCGGGCTGCTTGGCCGCCCTATTTCCGCGCCGTTAGGACTACCTGCACAACCCTGGTCGAGGGGGCTTGTCGATTGAGGCGGTGCGCCCCAGGGTAGCCCCGCCCTAGACTCGGATTCTCCATGGCCGTCAAAATTGAGATTACGCCGGCGTCGAGGAAGGCCATTTTTACGATCTAAAGGCAGTTGACATCGCGCCTGCAAAACTCACCCGGTCGGTCTCGGCATTCGCCAACACTTCGGGCGGAGAGATCTATATCGGGGTCGATGAAAGGGAGAACGACGGCGTCAAGACCCGGTACCGGCGAGGCTTCAGTGATGTAGAGGCTGCCAACGCCCATCTCCAGGTCCTCGAAGTGATGAAACCTCTGGGTGGACACTATGAAGCCACGTTCATGTTTTGCTCTAATTTCCTGGGATACGTCCTTCACGTCGAAATCCCAAAGGCAAAGGACATCCTTAAGGCTTCCGATGACCTGCCCTATACCCGCAAGGGCGCACAGAATTTAAAGATCGACACACCGGATGCTCTCCACCGACTCCGGCTAGACAAGGGCATTGTCAGTTTCGAGGACGATGTAGTGAACGCAGCCGTCGAAAGCGTGGCTAACTCGATCACGGTCATCAACTTCATGCTGGGCGTCATTCCCACCGGCGACCCGGAGCCTTGGCTGCGGAAGCAGTCGCTTATCATCGCTGACAGGCCGACCGTAGCCGGTGTGATGCTGTTTCATGATGAACCTCAATCCGCGCTGCCAAAACGCTCGGCCGTCAAAATCTATCGCTACAAGACACGCGGTGAGGAAGGTACTCGCGATCAGCTCGCTGGGGATCCAATCACCGTCGAGGGTTGCGCCTACGACCTTATCTATGCGGCGGTAGCGAAAACCAAAGAGATCATCCAAAGTATCAGCAAGCTCACCGACCATGGTTTGGAGCCGGTGTCGTATCCTGACGAGACGCTCCACGAGATCATCACAAACGCCGTGGTGCACCGGGATTATAGCCTCGCATCGGACATTCACATTCGCATCTACGACAACCGCGTTGAAGTGCAAAGCCCCGGTAAGCTTCCTGGTCATGTGACAACGAAAAACATCCTAGACGAGCAGGCCGCGCGGAATCCCCGTGTTGTCCGCCTCATCAACAAGTTTCCAAACGCCCCAAACAAGGATGTCGGTGAAGGCTTAAACACCGCGTTCGAAGCTATGAAGGCGCTACGGCTAAAAGATCCCGAAATTGAGGAAACAGATAGCTCGGTCATTGTCCACATCCGGCACACGTCGTTGGCATCGCCACAGCAAACGGTCATGTCATATCTGGGCCAACATGACGAGATCACGAACAGTATTGCCCGTGCGCTGACTGGTATTAAGTCAGAGAACACGATGAAGGATGTTTTTTTGAGCCTCAATCGCCGCCAGATGTTGGAGCGCGTGCCGGGCAAGCTGGGTAATAAGGCGGCTTGGCGAAGGTGGACGGGAACAGCCAAGTCGGAAGATCAGGATGACATGCCTTTTTTGTTCGCGGATGGGCAAGTCGAGGATTGACAATGGCATGAAGCAGAAGCAGAGATCACTCAGCCCGGAAAGCTGATGCTGCGGACACACCCTTCGCACACGAATTTTTACTAATCTGAATGACGCGCCGGACTGGCGAATAATCCGCTAATATTGGCGCGCCCTGCTGGATTCGAACCAGCGACCCACAGCTTAGAAGGCTGTTGCTCTATCCAACTGAGCTAAGGGCGCATACCTCTCAGTGGGTCCAGTTCTCGAAGCGGCCGTAGCGGAAATTGTCGGCGTAGGCTTTCGGCTTGATCGTGTGGACGTGCGGCAATTCCACATCGTAGGCGACGCCCTGCTTCTCGGCGTAGGCGATCGCCTCGTCGCGCGTCGCGAAGTGCAGCACCACCTGAGACTGGGTATCGGCGCTGCCGATCCAGCCCATCAGCGGGTCCGGCCGGCGCGGCGCCGCCGGCTCGAACTCCAGAACCCATTCGTCGGTGCCGGCGCGCCCCGATTGCATGGCGCTCTTCGGAGGCTGGTAGATCCGCGCTCGCATCCGGCAAAATCCTCTCGTCCTGCACCCACGATAATGGTCGGGGCGGCCGGATTCGAACCGGCGGCCTCGTGTACCCAAAACACGCGCGCTAACCAGGCTGCGCCACGCCCCGACGGGGCGGACCCTATGGGCGGGACAGCCCCGAAGCAAGCGCTCAGCCGCCCGCCGCCCGGCGACCCGAGGCGCAGCCGAGCGACCAGTCGCGCCGGTTGCCGACCGGCTGGCCCGGCGCATCGCAGGACGCGCCGGCCCCCTGCGCCCGCCCATACTCGAACCCCCGCGTCCAGTCGGACGGCTCGCCGGCGGCGGGCGCCCCCGGGCCGGCGACCCGGGCGCCGCCCGAGCGCTGGCCGGACCAGCAGCCCAGCTCGAAATCCGCCGCGTTGCCGACCCCCGCGGGCGCGGCGCAACTGCCGCCTCCGCCCGCCGCCTGTCCCTGCTCGAAGCCGCGCGTCCAGTCCGACTTGCGGTCCACGTCCGAGCCGGGCCGCACGCGGTCCGCGGTCGTCGTCTGGCTCGGACCGATGCGCGCGCCCATCGATTTGAGCTCCTGCCGCGACAGCCAGGCCATCTGCCCCGGCGCGGTCGTCACCATCCGCCCCGTGATCGCCGCGGGCACGCCGTAGAGCGCCGCCTCGCGCGCCATCAGGGTGGTGACGCCGAGCGTATCCATGGTCTCGTTGCCGCCGGACACCGACGCGCTGTGGACGCCGATCATCGCCCCCGGCTCGGCCACCTTGTTGAGCGCGGCGGCATAAAGAAGGAAACAGGCCGAGGCGCACACCGCGCGGTTCGGCACGACCACCGGCACCGGCAAGCTGTGGATCACGCGGGCCATGTCGCGCGCGGCGAGCACGCTGCCGCCCGGACTGTTGAGCACGAGGACCGCGGGGCGGGTCCGGCGCAGTGCCGCGCTCAGCCGGGCGGGATCGCCTTCGACGATGCGGCCCTGGAGCAGCAGCGCGGTCCCCTCGCCGCCGCGCACCGGGATTTCTTCGAACGTCATCGCCCGCGCCGGGGCGCCGACGGCAAGGCTGACGACACCCAGGAGCAGCGCCGCAAGCGCCCGCCGCCGCCGGTCAGGACGCCGTGCCAAAGATCCGCTGCCGCACCTTGTCACCGACCCGGATGTGGAGCCGCGCCGTGGTGCCCGCCGCCAGCTCCAGGGTGGCGCGCACCGGGCCTTGGCTGTCGATCTCGGCCAGGCTGTGGGGCACCGTGTTCTCGGCGATCGAGTCGATTGTTCCGTCGGACCGGATGAACACCATGTCGAGCGGCGCGATCGTGTTGCACATCCACATCTGCGAGCGCTGCACCACACCCCAGTCGAACAGCATCCCGCCATCGGCCGGGACGGTGGGCCGCGACATCAGGCCGATCTCCTGCTGGGCCGCCGTCAGCGCCATTTCGACGGAAAAGCGGTGCTCCTTGCCGTCCCGCGACACGATGACCAGCGGCTCCTTGGCGAGCGGGGGTTGCGGGGCGTGCAAGGTCGCGGGGTCGGCGCACCCCTGCGCACGCACGCCCGGCGCGGCGAGAGCGAGCAGGGCCAGGACAGCGAGAGGGAGACGGGCGTTCATGCCGGAACCTGCTCGGAAAGCGCCAATTCGGGCAAGGCGCGGATGTCGTCGCGCACCGGCCCCGGACGCGGCGGATCGCGCAGGGTGGTGAACCATTGCTCCGGCGGGTTGCGCCCGGCAGCGCGATCGAAGCGGAGGGCGCGCAGCCCCGCCTCCGCTGCCGGCGGCAGGCGGTCCGGGATCGGCAGGTCGTTGAGGGTGGCCCAGATGCCGGCCCAGCAACGCCCGACGCTCCAGGGGTTGTAGCCACCGCCGCCGAGCACGACCAGGCGGGGCGCGAGGTCGCGCACGGCCCGCACCACCGACCAGTACGCGTTGTTGGACAGGGTCAGCTTGGCGAGTGGGTCCTCGGCCAGGGCGTCGGCCCCGCATTGGAGCATGATCGCCTGCGGCCGCACGGCGCGGATCAGGGGCAGGATCGCCTGGTTCAGCAGCCAGTCCATCTCGGTGTCGTTGAACCCAGCAGGGACCGGAAAATTGCGCGCCGCCCCGCCCGCCCGATCGGCCGCCGCGCCGCTGAACGGCCACCTTCCAGCTTCGTGGACGCTGATGGTGAACACCCGGTCCTCGTCGTGAAAAGCATCCTGCACGCCGTCTCCGTGATGGGCGTCGATGTCGAGATACACGATGCGGGTCAGGCCGGCATCGAGCCAGGTGAAGAGCCCGAGCACGGGATCGTTGATGAAGCAGAACCCGGAGGCGCGATCGGCGCGGCCATGGTGGGTGCCGCCGCCCGGACAATGCACCACGCCGCCCAGGCGCGTCAGCCGCGCCGCCAGCATCACTCCGCCGGCCGAGATCGCCGGTCGTCGGAACATTTCCCGATAGACCGGGTTGCCCTGCGCGCCCAGAGCGAAGCGGGCCCGATCGGCGTCGCTGACCGACTGGCTGGCCTCGGCCTGCTTCAACGCCGCGACGTAGGCGGGATCGTGGAAGCGGGCGAGTTCGGCGTCGGTCGCCAGGGGCGCCTCGACATAGCGGTCGTCCGGCAGCCAGCCGAGTGCCCGGCACAGATCGGTGCAGGTGGAAACGCGCGGGATCGCCAGCGGGTGTTTCGGGCCGTAGCTCGAACCCCGGTAGATCTCGCTGCCGATGTAGACGGGAGCCAGGCGCGGGTCAGGGTGCATGGGCGCATCACGTGGGCGCCCGGGCGGCGCTGTCGAGCGCGTCGATACCGTTTTGCGCGGCCCCCGACAACTCCGGTCAGCCCCAGCCGAGCTCCCGCATCGCCCATCCGGCGTTCCAGATTTTTGTCATATGCCGGATCTTCTCGCCCTCGAACGCCATGACATACACGTAATCGGTGTTCGTGCGTTTGCCGGTCGGCGGACACGGGCCGCCCTCGCCGGTATGGGTGGCGGCAAACACCGCGTAGGCGGCGACGGACCGGCCCTCCTCGTCGGTCGCGAAACATTTCAGGTCATAGCGCTCCGTCCGGCATGAAGGAGAGCAGGCCCTTCATCCAGTCGGCATAGCCTTCGAGCGTGCGGATTTCGGCCAGCGGCTCGGCTTGGGCAGAAAAACTCGCATTTGGCGTGCAATATTCCTTGCACACTCCCCAGCCACGCCCGGCCTCGCACGCTTCGAAGAACTGCTTGGCGACTTCGGTGATGTTCGACATTCGAGTTCCTCTTCCCCCCATGGTCCGGTGGCTGGGTGGCAACCGAGCGTCCAGCCGCGCCTCGGTCACAGGTCCGGTTGCCGGCCCTGCTACGGCGCGCCGCCCTCGTGCTCACCTCCCAGAACCGGTCGTAACATTGCACAAGCGGAGCATGTGGGCGATGACGGCTTGGTAGCTCGTTGGATGCCAAACCTCGCTCGGAGCCTGTCGGCCTCATGACCATTGCCGCCCTCGTGCTGCCGGTCTTTGCGGTGATCCTGAGCGGATGGGCGGCAGGAGCAAGTGGGTACCTGCCGCGCTCACTCTCCGGGCCCCTGGTGCAGTTTGCCTACAATGTCGCGATGCCGGCGCTGGTCTTCATCACCATCGCCGAGGAGAAGCTCGGGGCGCTGCTCGATTGGGGGTTCATCGCGGCATTCGGCGGCGGGTCCATGCTCTGCTTTGGCGCGGTCTATGCCGCGGCACGGGTCCGCGGTGATCGCGGCAAGGGAGCAAGCGCGCTCATCGGAGCGAGCGCCGCCATGACAAACACGGGCTTTGTCGCGCTCCCCGTGCTGCAGGCCTTGTATGGTGGGCCCGGCGTGCTCGCGGCGGCGGTCGCGACGGTGCTCGTCGCCGTGCTGATGTTCCCGCCACTGATCGGGCTGCTCGAGCGGGACCGCGAGGCGGCGAGCGGTCGGCGCAGTACAAGCACGCTGATTCGGATCATCCTGCTCAATCCGTTGATCATCTCGACCGTGCTTGGGCTCGCCTGGTCCTTGTCGGGCCTCCCTGTACCTGCGCCGCTTGGCGCCCTCGCCCGCATGTTCGGCGACACGCTCACGGGGTGCGCATTGTTCTCGATCGGGCTCGGCTTCTCACTGCCAGCGCTCCGGCACGACTGGCGCATTTCCGCAATACTGAGTCTGGTGAAGCTCGTGCTAGTGCCTGGGGTGGTGTGGATCGTCGCTCACGCCTGTGGGCTGAACCCGTTTCAGACGCTGGCGGCCGTGGTCTGCGCCGCAGTGCCGACTGCGAAGACGGCCTATGTGCTCGCCAGCGAATACGATGTGGAGCACGACGTGGTGGCCGCCACCGTTTCCATGACGACGCTATTTTCCGTCCCGACCTTGCTGGCCTGGATATACGTGCTGCAATGACCCGGGTTCGGACCCAGGGCGCTAGCCCACGCCGACCGGAAAAGCATGCCGGTCATCGAGCTGCCAGCCCATGGCCCGCATGGCTGCTCACGTAAAGCCGCCGAGACCCCGGCGTAAGGCAGGGCCGCCCTCCTCGGCGGGGCCGCCAGCCGGTGCCTCCGTGCCGTTCAGGCTCAGGCCGTGCCGGCGAAGTGGACCAGTCGGCGGGTCGCGAGGTCGACGGTAACGAAATCGTCCGGCGTCTTGCTCCCGGCCCCGTCGCTTGCCGGATGGTATTCGATCCGAAGCTGGCCCGCGGTGACGACCAGGCGGAGACACCCGTAGTCCGCGTCGTCGTAGTTCTCCAGGATAACCTGGTCCTTGCCGGCCGTTTCTATGACGGAGGGCGTCCGCAGCGCCGGCGCGTTGCGGCGGGACAGCCGGGCCAAGCCGTGGCCGCCATTGCCG
This sequence comes from uncultured Alphaproteobacteria bacterium, assembly GCA_963719345.1. Classification (GTDB taxonomy): domain Bacteria; phylum Pseudomonadota; class Alphaproteobacteria; order Acetobacterales; family Acetobacteraceae; genus CAVRCA01. Next base: position 35,582 of record CAVRCA010000001.1, on the reverse strand, counting down.
CAGATGACATAGGGGATCTGCGTTCCGCCCCGGACGCGGGTGAAGCGCTGGTAGTTGTGCGCGTGCGCCGACAGGACCGCATGCGGCCAAACGCCGGCCTTGTTGCATTCCGCGTCGATCTGCTGCGTCATCTCGACACTCCATCCGTGCTTGCTGCCCGCGGTGTAGGCCGGGTGGTGGTGCGCGAGGATGAGAGCTCCCTCAAACTTCTCGTCTTTCGCCCGCTTCAGCGCGGCCGCGAGAAAGGCGATCTGGGAGTCCCCGATCGCCGGGTCGGCGATGACGCCGGGGTCCTCCAACGTGCCGCTGTAGAGGCAGATGATGCGCACGAACGGCGCTTCGAAGGTGAAGAACACGCCCGGCTGGATTTGCGCGGTCCGCGACAAGCCACCAGCCTCGGGCGTGATCTCGAAGCTGGGGGCGCAGAAGTTCTCCAGCCAAGCCCTCAGCGTGGGTGTATTCGATTCGGGTGCGACCATGCCGTCATGGTTGCCCGCGAGGGCCAGGATCGGAGCCGGGTAATCCCGGTACGGATCATAGAACTGGTCGTAGTAATACTGGGCCTCGCCGAAATTGTAGATGACGTCCCCGAGGTGAAGGAAGAACTGAGGCAGTTCCTTGGGGTCGGCTTCCTCGAAGTCGCTCGCGAGCTTGTCCGCTACCAGGTTCTGCGGGTCTGGCCCGCGCGTGTTCCCGGTGTCCCCGACCGCATGGAACACGAGCTGGCCATTGCCCTCGATCGCTTTCGCAACACGCGCCCCGTCGGGGCCGAACACGTCGGCGAGCATGAGCTTCGGCTCGGGCCCGCCCCGCGGCGGCGGAAACGGGATGGAGGTGAGCTTGTGTTCGGCGTTGAGCTGGTCGATCTCCTTGTAAGCGGCCGTGTCCGAGGGATGCGGGATCTCGAACTTGGTCGGGTCGGGGGTCGGTCGCGGCTGCGCGAACACCGGGTGGCCCACCTCTTGCGGGCGGTCGGCTTCGGTTGGCGCTCCAGTCGTCTCGACAGCCCGGCGGCTCGGGGTCGGCTGGCGCGTCGGAGTGCGACGGCCGGATTTCGGGTGTTGAGCCAACGGTGCCCTCCTCGGATCTTTGCCCTCCAGTATGCAACCGAGTTAGGAGCGAGATGATATCTCTCGGCCCGTGACTTCAAACTATCACCTAGCGAACCCTCACGGACGCGCGCGCCAGCTCCCTTCAGCGCTGCCGGCTCACCCGACGGCGACCTGAAAAATGCGCATGTAGTTGCCGCCCGCTATCTTTCCCGCCTCTTCCGGCGAGAACCCGGCGCGCAGCATGGCCGCGACGAGCTGCACCCATTGCGCATAATCCTGCAGGCTCCCGGGGGCGACCTGCTGGTCGGTGCCGATGCTGACGTGATCGACGCCGACGACATCGACCATTTCCCTGATGCCGTCGACATATCCGTCGAGGCTCGGGAAGAAGTGCCAGATGCCGACCGAGCCGCCGGTCTCGGCGACCACCCGCGCATGGTCGCGGGTGATCTGGCGGCCCCTTAAGGGTGTGGTGCCCATCGCCTTCGAATCCAGGATGGCGGTGTGCGATAGCAGCAGCGGCTTCGTCGCCACCTTGGCCGCTTGCCTCACCGTCGCCTCCGTCGCATGCGCGACATCGCAGACCATGCCGAGCCGGTGAACCGCCCGGATCGCGTCGGCGCCGAACGGGGTCAAGCCGTCATGCGTCACCGCGCCGGTCTGGAAGTCGCCGATGTCGTTCGGGGTGTAGTGGACAAGCTGCGCGTGCCGCACCCCGCGCCGGTGGGCCTCCTCAAGCCGCTCCAGCTTGCCCTCCAGGAAGTCGAGCCCTTCCATGTCCATGATCATGGCCGGCTGCCCGGCGTTGTGCGCCGCCTCGAGTTCGGCGGCGGTCAGCACTCGGCGCAGCCCGTGCCGCGCCGCCATCTCGTCCATCCAGGCGAGGCGCCCGAGATGGTATCGGAAAAGTTCGCCCGGTGCCGGCGTGCGCAGCGCCGCGAGCACGCCCTCCTGGTTCCGCCCCAGGATCGGTCCGTCGGGGACGTCGGCGAGACACACCGCCGCCAACGATCCCGCCCGCATCCCCTTGGAAAGATCATCGCTCGGCGGCGCGTTCGAGGTAATCCCGGTCGTGCCGCCATGCGTATGGACATCCACCGAAATGGCTTTTCGCAGCACATCGAGTGCGGCGGACGCCCCTTCCGCCACCTGCGCGGCCGCCGTCGAGCCTGGTGGCGCAAGGCCGCCGCCCAGCATAGCGCCGACGGACATCAGCACCGTGCCCCACATCCAGCCTCGCCGTGTGTGCGGAACGCCGCAGGTGCAACAGCAATCCATGAGCCTTCCTCCCGAAACGAAGCGCTAGCGCTGCGGCATCGCCTGCGGGATCACCGTGGTCACGATCGAGGCGTCCAGCGCCTCGTAATCGTGGTAGCCGATCGCGGCGTAGAGCTCGGCGCGGGTCTGCATCCGGTCCGCCATGTTGTGGGTGCCGCCGTCGCGCCGGATCGACTGGTACAACTCTTCCTGCGCCTTGTTGGCGACCCGCAGGCTGCTGACCGGCCAGATCACCATCTTATAGCCCATGTCCTGGAACTCGGCGGCGGTGAAGAACGGGGTGCGGCCGAACTCGGTCATGTTGGCGAGCAGCGGCACCCCCTCCATGCGGCGGGCGAACTCGCGGAACATCTCGGCCGTGTTCAGCGCCTCGGGGAAGATGGCGTCGGCGCCGGCCTCCATGTAGAGCCGGGCGCGCGCCACCGCGCCCTCGATCCCCTCGCTGGCCGCGGCATCGGTGCGGGCGACCACGACGAGGTGGCGGCGCGCCCGGGCGGCGGCGGCCACCTTCGCCGCCATGTCGTGCGCGTCGGCGAGCTTCTTGTCGTTCAGATGGCCGCACTTCTTGGGCAGCAGCTGGTCCTCGATATGCACCGCCCCGGCGCCGGCATCCTCGAAGGAGCGGACCATGTGCATCACGTTCAGCGCCTCGCCATAGCCGGTGTCGCCGTCGACCAGCAGCGGCAGGCCGGAAGCGCGGGTGATCTGGCGGACGAAGAAGCACACCTCATCGACCGTGATCATGCCGAGATCGGGAATGCCCATCGAAGCGGTCATCGCCGCCCCGGACAGATAGAGGGCGTCGAACCCGGCGGCCCGCGCCTGCAGCGCCGCCATGCCGTTATGCGCGCCCGGCATCTGCAAGATCCCGGGGCGGGACAGGAGGGCGCGGAACCGCTCGCCGGCGGCTGCGGACGGGAGGTCGGACGCGACCAGGTAGGTCATGGCGGAAGCTCCAGGAGGCGGCTTGCCCGGAATAGCCGATGCGGCCGGTTACAGGAAGAACACCGCGCTCAGCAGCAGCATCCCCGGCAGCAGGAGGGCGCCGGCAAGCGCCATGTAGGCGAAGAAGCCGGGCATCCTCACGCCGCGGTGCGAGGCGATCGCACGCAGCATCAGGTTGGGGGCGTTGCCGATATAGGTGAGCGCGCCGAAGAACACCGCGCCGGCCGAGATCGCGGTCAGGATATGGTTGAGCGGCCCGGTCAGCGCGCCGGATCGCCGCCCGCCAGTCCGAAAAAGACGAGATAGGTGGGCGCGTTGTCGAGGAACGCCGAGAGCAAGCCGGTCAGCCAGAAATAGGCGAGCGGGAACGGCGCACCGTGGCGGTCGAGCGTCAGCCGCAGCACCGGCGCCAGCGGCCCCTCGAACCCGGCCTGCAGCATGGCGAGCACCGGCCCTATCGTGATGAAGATCGCCGCGAACAGCGTGCGCGACCTCCTGCATCGGGTGCCAGGAGAACATGTTGCCCTGCCGGACGGCGCGCGGCGTGACCGCCGACGAAACGAGCGCCACGGCGACGAACACGCCATCGGCGACCAGGCGTTCCCAGCCGACCGGCTGGCCCAGCAGCACGGCATTGCCGGGGCGCCACACCCCGGTGAGCAGCACGGTGGCCACCACGACGCCGACTAGCGCGACATTGATCCAGCCCCGGATGTGCAGCCGCTCGGGTGCCGGAGCCGGCCGATCGGAAGCGGCCTCGCGCCGGTCGAACAGATAGAAGGCCGCCAGCATGGGCAGCGCCAGCACGAGCAGCGGCAAGGTGAGATGGCGCAGTGGCCAGAGGAACGGCACGCCCTGCAGAAAGCCGATGAACAACGGCGGGTCGCCGAGTGGCGTCGTGGCTCCCCCGGCGTTGGCCACCAGCGCCGTGAAGAACACCACGATATGCACCTTGCGGCTGCGATGCGCGTTGGCGCTCAGCAGCGGGTGGATCAGCACCATCGCCGCGCCGGTCGTTCCCATCAGTCCGGCGAGCACGGTGCCGAGCGCCAGCATGCCGGTGTTGCCGGCGGGCGAGCCGGTCACGCCGCCGCGCACCAGGATGCCGCCGGCGGCCGTGTAGAGCGCCAGCAGCAACGTCACGAACGGCAGGTACTCGATCAGCAGCGCGTGCCACGCCGCCGTCGCGGCCGCCGCCGATCCCGGCGGTGGCGGCGAGCGGCAGCAGGAGGGCCAGGCTCCATCCGAAAGCGACGGCGCCCATCCGGCGATGCCAGAAGCGGGGGGCGAGGATGGGCATCAGGGCGATCGAGAGGAGCACGCCCAGGAACGGCAGTCCCCATTGCAGCCCGGGTGCGACGGCAGCGCTCGCGGCGGCCCAGGCCGGCACCGGCAGGAGCACGCTGAGGAAACCGATGAGGCAGGCGCGGCTTGGCGGTGTCACGCCCCGCATGGCGGGACGACACAGGGGTGGCTCGGTTGCATGCCCCTGACCCTGCAAGTAACGTCCGCCGCGCGCAACGGAGAACAGCCTCGATGGAAATGACCGGCGAGCGGCGCATTCCCGCGCCCCGCGAGAGGGTCTGGGATGCCCTGAACGACCCGGAGGTGCTGAAAGCCTGCATCCCCGGCTGCGAAACCCTCGAGAAGACCTCCGAAAACGAGATGCGGGCCACCGCCGCCGTCAAGATCGGCCCCATCGCTGCGCGCTTCAACGGCAAGGTGCAACTGGCCGACCTCGACCCACCGAACGGCTACACGATCAGCGGCGAGGGCCAGGGCGGCGTCGCCGGCTTCGCCAAGGGCGGCGCCAAGGTCAACCTGGTCGACGATGCCGGTGCGACCTTGCTGCACTACGGCGTGCAGGCGCAGGTCGGCGGCAAGATCGCCCAGCTCGGCGCCCGCCTGGTCGATGCGACGGCAAAGAACATGGCCGACCAGTTCTTCGACCGGTTCACCACCGCGGCTCACCGCTGGGCACCGAGACCGCGCCCGTCGCGCCGCTGGCGGCCGAGGCCGACCGCCCCTCCGCCATCGCCGCCGCCGGCGCCGGCCAGTATCAGCCCCTCTCCGTCATTCCCCGCGAGCCGTTCGGATTGCCGCTGGTCGCGTGGATCGGTGGCGCGATCTTCATCGTCATCCTGCTGCTGTTGTTCGGGGTGTTCTGTAGTGAGCGCCCTGCCCGCCACCGTCGAACGAGACGGCGGCCCTCCTTGCCGGGCAGGGCTATATCGCCGACCGCGATCTGGCCACCACGGTGCATCTCGCGCTGTCGATGCGGCGACCGCTGTTCCTCGAAGGCGAGCCGGGCACCGGCAAGACGGAGATCGCCAAGTCGCTGGCGGCCGGGCTCGGCCGGCGGCTGGTGCGGCTGCAATGCTACGACGGCATGGACCTGTCGGCCGCCGCCTACGAATGGGACCATGCCCGCCAGCTCATGGCGATCCGGCTGGCCGAGGCGGCCGGCCAGACCGACCGGGCCGCGCTGGGACACGACATCTACACGCCGCGAGTTCCTGCAGGCCCGGCCGCTGCTGTCGGCGATCGACCCCGACCAGCCGCCCGCCGTGCTGCTGATCGACGAGCTCGACCGCGCCGACGAACCGTTCGAGGCGTTCCTGCTCGAGGTGCTGGCCGACTTCCAGCTCACCATCCCGGAATACGGCACGATCCGGGCCGGGACGCGTCCCGTCGTGGTGCTCACCTCCAACCGCACGCGCGAGGTCCACGACGCCATCCGGCGGCGCTGCCTCTATCACTGGGTGGACTATCCGAGCGCGGCGCGCGAACGGGCCATCCTCGCCGTCAAGGCGCCGACGGTGCCGGCCGCGCTGTCCGGCCAGGTCGTCGCCTTCGTGCAGCGGCTGCGCGGGGAGGAGCTGTTCAAGCTGCCGGGCGTGGCCGAGACGATCGACTGGGCGAAGTCGCTGAATACCTCGACCAGCACGAGCTGACGCCCGACAGCGGTCAACGAAACGCTCGGCGTGCTGCTGAAATATCAGGACGATATCGCGAAGGTCCGCGGTGCGGAGGCAGCCCGCCTGGTCGCCGAGGCCCAGGCCGCCGACGCGGCGTGACCGCGGCGCATGGCGCTCGCGTCGGGCATCTCGCCGCCAACGTCATGCACTTCGCCCGCCTGCTGCGCCGGGCGGGGCTGCCGGTGGGACCGTCGGAATCGATCGCCGCGCACCGCGCGCTGCCGCTGATCGACGTCGGCGACAAGGCGCAGTTCCGCACCGCGCTGGCGGCCACCATGGTCCACCGGCACGAGCACCAGGAGGTGTTCGACCAGGCGTTCGCGCTGTTCTGGCGCGATCCCGACCGCGGCGCGGCAGGCCGCCGTCATGGCGTTGATGGAAGCGGGCAAGGAGAAGCCGCCGGCCGAGCGCGCCGCCGCCGGCGAGCCGCCGCATCGCCGAGGCGTTCGCCAAGCCGCGCGAGGCGCGGCCAAAGCCCGAGCGAGGAGCCGCCGACGGTGGATGCGGTGCTCACGGTGAGCGAGCACGAACGCCTGCAACGGATGGATTTCGAGGCGATGAGCGCCGCCGATATCGCCGCCGCCAAATCGCGAAATCCGCAAGCTCGTCCTGCCGCTCGACCTGCGGCCGACGCGACGGCTACGGCCCGATCCGCTCGGCCCGCGCGTCGACCTGCGGCGCACGATCCGGGAGAGCCGCCGACAGGGCGGCGAGATCCTCGACATCGCGCGGGCGCGCCGGCAGACCCGGCCGCCGCCGCTCGTGGTGCTCTGCGACATCTCCGGCTCGATGGCGCGCTACGCGCAGATCCTGCTGCATTTCCTCCATGCGGTGACGAACGACCGCGACCGCGTCCACGTCTTCCTGTTCGGCACGCGGCTGACCAACATCACCCGCCAACTCCGCCACCGCGACCCCGAGGTGGCGTTCCAGATGGTTGCCCATGTCGTGCCGGACTGGTCGGGCGGCACCAGGATCGGCGAGGCGCTGGAGCAGTTCAACCGCGACTGGGCGCGGCGCGTGCTGGGACAGGGCGCCATCGTGCTGCTGATCACCGACGGGCTCGACCGCGACGGCGCGCTGCAGGTCTGGCCGAGAACATGGACCGGCTGCACCGCTCCTGCGCGCGGCTGGTATGGCTCAATCCGCTGTTGCGCTGGGCCGGTTTCGAGCCAAAGTCCCAGGGCATCCGCGCCATGCTGCCGCACGTGGACGAGTTCCGCCCGGTGCATAACCTGGCCAGCCTGCGCGAACTGGTCGACTTGCTCTCCCGCCCCTCGCCGCGGCTGGAAGAGCGCTGGAGGATCGCATCATGAGCCTCAACGAAGCGGAAGACGTTCTCTCGGTCGCCGCCGGCTGGCGTGCGGCCGGCGAACAGGTGGCGCTCGCCACGGTGACGGAAACCTGGGGCAGTTCGCCCCGTCCGGCGGGCAGCCAGATGGCGGTCACCAAATCCGGCCGGATGGCGGGGTCGGTGAGCGGCGGCTGCATCGAGGGCGCGGTCGCCGAGGCGGCGATGCGGACGATCGACACCGGCGGCCCGCAACTGCTCGATTTCGGCGTCAGCAACGAGCGCGCCTGGGAAGTCGGCCTGGCATGCGGCGGCAAGGTGAAGGTGTTCGTGGAAAAGCTCACGTGACACCCGAACTGCTCGCCTCCCTCGAGGCCGCGCGGCGCGAACTGCGCCCGGTGGTGCTGGCGACCCGCCTGCCCTCGGGCGAGCAGCTTCTGCTGCCCGACCCGCGCGCCCCGCCGGCGCTGAACGAGGCGGCCGGCCAGGGCGCTGCGCGAGGACACCAGCGACACCGTGCAGGTGGACGGCGAAAACTGGTTCCTGCACGTCTACAACACGCCGCTTCGGCTGGTCGTGGTGGGAGCGGTGCATATCGCGCAGGCGCTGGTGCCGTTCGCCGAGCAGACCGGGTTCGCCGTCACCGTCGTCGATCCGCGCCGCGCTTTCGCCACCGGCGAGCGGTTTCCCAACGTGACGGTCTCCACCGACTGGCCGGACGAGGCGTTGGACGCATTGCGCGCCGGACGCGCGGACCGCCGTCGTCACCCTGACGCACGACCCCAAGCTCGACGACCCGGCGCTCGACCGCGCGATCAAGTCCGACGCCTTCTACATCGGTGCGCTCGGCTCGCGGCGGACCCATGCGGCGCGGCTCGGTCGCTTGCGCGAACTCGGCCACGATGAGCGCGCGCTGGCGCGGATCAAGGGGCCGGTCGGGCTGGACATCGAGGCGGTGACCGCGCCCGAGATCGCGCTGTCGATCGTGGCCGAGATCGTCGCCGCCCGGCGCGGCTCGCCGCTGGCGCCGCAGAAGCAGGCGGCGTGAGGTTCGGGCCAACGCCGCTGGCCGAGGCCAAGGGCGCCATCATGGCGCACACCACCCGGCTGCCCGGCAAGGTGATCCGCAAGGGCTCGATGCTGGACGAGGCGGCGCTGGCCGCCTTGCGCGAGACCGGCCGGACCGAGGTGATCGCGGCCCGACTGGAGCCGGGTGACGTGCCCGAGGATGTCTGCGCGGACCGCCTTACCGATCCGTTCGTCGCCCCTTTGTTGGCCCGTTCGCGGGCGGCGACCGGCCGAGCCAACCTGTCGGCCGAGGCGCCCGGTTTGCTGCGCGTTTCGGTGGAAAAAATCGACCGCATCAACGCCGTCGACGAATCGCTGACCGTCGGCACGCTGCCCGACTATTCGGTGGTGAAGACGCGCGACATGGTCGCGACCATCAAGGTGATCCCGTTCGCGGTGCCCGGCGCGCTGCTCGATGTAGCTGTCGCACTGGCCCGGCAGGGGCCGCCGGCGATGACCCTGCACCCCTTCAAACCGCTCCGGGTCGGGCTGGTCGCGAGCGAGTTGCCGGGGCTCAAGGAGAGCGTCACCCAGAAGACGATCGAGGTCACGCAAGCCCGGATCACCGCCCTCACCGGCTCACTGTTGCCCTCTTTGCGCGTGCCGCACGAGGAACCGGCGATCGCCGAGGCGCTGGAGCAGCTGGTCGCGGACGGGGCGGAGTTGCTGCTGATCATCGGCGCCTCCGCGGTCGTGGACCGGCGCGATGTCGGGCCGGCGGCGATCGTGCGCGCTGGCGGCGAGATCCTGCATTTCGGCATGCCCGTCGATCCCGGCAACCTGATCTGCCTGGGTCGCATCGGCGCCCGCCCGGCACTGGTGCTGCCCGGCTGTGCGCGCAGCCCGACGCTCAACGGCATCGATTTCGTCCTGCCCCGGCTGTTCGCCGGGCTGCCGGTCGGCGGTCGGGAAATTGCGCGCCTCGGCGTCGGCGGCCTGCTGAAGGAGATCGACACGCGGCCGCTGCCCCGGGAAAAAGCCCCTTCCGTCGCGCGGGTCGGTGCCGCGCCGCGCAGCGCCCCGACGATCGCGGCGGTGGTCCTGGGGGCCGGACGGTCGCGCCGCATGGCGCCCCACAACAAGCTGCTGATCGCCGATCGCACCGGCAAGCCGATGATCGCCCGGGTGGTCGACAACGTGCTGTCGAGCCGCGCGCGTCCCATCCTCGTCGTCACCGGCCACATGGGGCCGGAGGTCGAGACGGCGGTCGGCGGCCGTCCGGTGCGTTTCGTACACGCGGCCGACTACGCCGAGGGGCTGGCGGCGAGCCTGAAGACCGGGATCGCGGCGGTGCCGCCCGAATGCGCCGCGGCCATCGTTTGCCTGGGCGACATGCCGCTGGTCACCGGGCGCATCATCGACCGGCTGCTCGGAGCCTATGATCGCGACGAGGGACGGCTGATCGTGCTGCCGACGTTCCGCGGCAAGCAGGGCAACCCGATGGTCTGGGACCGGCGGTTTTTTCCAGAAATCCTGCAGATATCCGGCGATAGCGGCGCGCGTTTCCTGCTCTCGCGCCATCCGGAGGCGGTGGCGGAAGTCGAGGTCGGGGAGGATGCGGTGCTGCGCGACTTCGACACCGCCGAGTCGCTCGCGACATTGCCCGGGAAGCTACGGCCGGCGAGCATCGAGCCGGCGGAGCCGGTCTGATGCCGGTCTGCGAGGTCGATCCCTGGCGGATGCAGTATTTCGAGGGCATTCCCTGCCCCGACGAGGTGCGTGTCCCCACCGAGGACGCCGACGCCTGGTGCTGGTATCCCGAGCATCGCTGGGTCTACGACAAGCTGCAGGTCGCCTTGTCGCAGGGATTGGATGCGGCCCCGCACGGGGTGATCCCGGAACAATTCCCCGTCTTCTCCAAGCCGATGATCAACCTCCGCGGCATGGGCGCCGGCAGCCGGGTGGTCGCCAATGAGACAGAGTATAAGGAGTCGCTCGCCGGCGGCCATTTCTGGTCGACCCTGCTCACGGGCGACCATGTCAGCACCGACGTGGCGCTGGTGGACGGGCGGGCGCAGTGGTGGCGGCACGCGACGGGCGAAACCGCTCCCGCCGGCACCTTCGATCACTGGCACATCGAAGCGGGGCACCGGCCGGACATCGAGGGATATTGCGGCGCCTGGGCGGCCGAGCATCTGCGCGGCTACACCGGGATGGCCAATTTCGAGACGATCGGCGGTCGCATCATCGAGGCGCATCTGCGGTTCGCCGACCAATGGCCCGACCTCTACGGACCCGGCTGGGTGGAGGCGGTGATCCGCCTCTATGAGACCGGGCGCTGGGCGTTCGAGGACGCCGCCCGAACGGACGGGTTCAGCGTCGTGCTGTTCGGACCGCATGAGCGCGCCTACCGCCACCCGCCCGAGGCTGCGGTCGGCGAGGCTGCGGCGATGCCGGGCGTTTCCTCGGTGCAGATCACGTTCCACGCCGAGAAACCCGCTGCCTTGCACTCGATGCCGCCCGGCGGCTTCCGGCTCGCGATCGTGAACGCGACCAGCCTCGAGGCCGGGATTGCCGCACGCGACCGGCTGCGCGCGCAGTTCGGCGTCTGACAAAGCCCGCCAAGCGGCGTCCGCCGACGCGGTCGCTTCCGGCCGGACGATGTTCGACGCCAGTTTCGCCGCAAGATCCGCCAGATGCGTGGCCGTTTGCAGAACGCCGCCCTGAAGGAGATCGTCTACCGCAAGAACTACGAGGGTCTGCCCGAGGACGCCGACGACATGGTGAGACGGCACATCGCCGTCCACGGCACGCCGCGTGTCGCCTGGCCGGACAGGCTGTTCCAGGCCCTCGCCCTGCACGAGCTCAAAGAGGCGCATAAACCGGAACCGGCCACCCTCGTCCCACAACGCTTGTGACCGCAATCACCGCTGGCCGTATCGAACCTGCCGTAAAGCGACATGCACTCGCAATCGTCCACGAACGGAGCGATCCATGTCGGCGCCCCCCTGGCTCTCGGACCAGCCGAAGACTTGGCACGAGATGAACTGCGCGTTGCAGGACATCTCCACCCTTCTGCAGCATCTCGGTGAGCTGCCCGACGCGCGGCTGCTGTCCTACTTCGATGATACCCGGACGCACATGGCAGACGGCGGCCCACGACGGTCCGTGCCGCCCTGCTCCAATTATCCGATGTTCCTGAACCGGCTGTTCGAGATCGATGCGGCGTTTCAGACGGGTCGGTCCGACGGGCTCCCGCCAATTCCCGCCACGTCTCCCGGCACGCCCGAGGGCCTTTCCCCGACGGGGTTCGTGTACTGGAGCCGCGACTTTCTCTCGGCGATTGCCGCTCCGGCAACCGCGGAGTCGATCCGCCTCACCCGCGACTACATGGTTCGCCGGGTCCGAACACGGTGGCTGCACACGGCTTGGTGTGTGGCGCGGCGGCGGCCGCCGGCCCTCTCGGCCACGCCGGTCGTGCGGAACGACCCGGCCGACGCGACACGCAAGCAGCTCGCGCGCAAGCTCGCGAACCGGGTCCAGCGGCTGATTGGCCTGACGATCGCCGCCCTCGTGCTGGCCGTCTGCATCTCGATCTATGCTCTGTCGGGCCGCCTCATCCTGGCCAACGCGCAGGATCTCGAAGGGGGTTGGTCGAAGCTCGACGAACAGGTCGAGGCGCAGGAAGACAAGATCTTCAGGTCTGCGTCGCTGCCCCTCGCCGCCGACGATCGCACCTCGGTCGGCGGTCTTTGCGATCTGCCCCCGGTTCCGCGGCCGGGCGAGACGACGTACCAGGTAGCAGAGAACGCGACCGGCACCGTGCCGGCCGACCGGGAGACGTCGCGTTACGTGTCGGCACGGCAGGCCCATCTCTGCGCCGAGCGGGCCAAGATGCTGCTCGATCTCTTTGTCGTCACCATGCACCTGCAAAGCTGGAGCAGCGTGGTGACGCAGGGCCTCGGTGCCCTGCGGCTCGCGCCACTGTTCGGCGTCATGCCGTCGACCCTCCGCACGTTCGCCGCGGAGGATGGCGGCAGCCTCTGCCGACAGATCAGACGCACGGTCAGCTCCCCCCCGGATTGCGAGACCGTCTTCTGGGACGAGATCAACCGATCCCGCAACGTCGCCCGGGCGATCCTCGGCAGCATCACGCAATACGTGCTGCCAGTGCTCTACGGGTTCCTCGGCGCGATGGCGTCGACGCTCCGCACCTTGCGTCGGAAGGTCGATGCCTCACTGCTCAGCTACACCGACCGCGCGCGCATCCAGCAAGGCTGGATCCTCGGAATATTGTGCGGCGGCGTCATCGGGCTGTTCGCCAGCTACTTCGGGAGCGCGGATGCGATCAGCGGGCTCGGGCTCTCCGCCTTCGCGCTGCTCGCCGGCTATAATGTCGATGGCGTCTTCCGATTTCTCGACGACCTGTCCGACCGGGTGTTCCGGCCGGCCTCCACGTCGCCTGCCACCCGACCCTCCTGATGGGCTCAGCCGATCGCCGCCGTGACCCATTGCGCCCAACCCAACGCCTGCGGGTCCTCGCCTTCGCGGGCGACGATCTGCACCCCGAGCGGCAACCCGTGCGGGCCGGAACCGGCCGGCACGGTCACGCAAGGCACATGCAGGCTTGTCCATATGAAGTTGAACAGCGGGTCGCCGGTCCAATCGAGGCCCTGCGGCGCCTCGCCGGGAGCCGAGGGCGTGAGCAGGCAGTCCAGCCCGTCGAGCACCGCTGGAAACATCGCTTGGGTGCGGCGGAAGACCGCGTACGCCTCGACCAGGGCATCCTCGCCCTGGGCAAGGCCGAATTCCAGCCGTTCGCGCAACTGATCGCTGATCCGCTCGGGCACATGCGCCAGTTCCCATCCCAGCGAGCGGGCGCTCTCTGCGTTCATCACCACCGGATGCGCCGCTTCGAGTTCGGCGAACCCCGCCGGCAGCTCGCGTTCGACAATCGCCGCCCCGGCCCGCGCCAGCCTGTCGGCGACTTGCGGCAACAGCGCCCGGGTCTCCGGCGCGGCACGGTCCCACATCGGCGAGCGGCACAGCCCGATGCGGGGAGCGCGTTCGCGCCTGCGGTCGGGGTCGCCGAGGTCGCGGCCGCTCGCGGCCTGAGCGAGCAACGCGCAATCGGCCACGCTCCGGGCAAGCACGCCCACGGTGTCCAGGCTTTCCGACATCAGCTTCATCCCGGACCGCCCGATCAGGCCAAAGCTCGGCTTGTAGCCGACCACGCCGCAGAACGCCGCCGGCCGGATGACGCTGCCGGCGGTCTGGCTGCCGAAGGCAAACGGGAAAAACCCGTCGGCGACTCCGGCCGCCGAGCCGCTGCTCGAACCCCCCGGGGTGTGGCCAAGGTTGTGCGGGTTGCCGGTCGGCCCCGGCTTGCGGGTGGCGAACTCGGTGGTCACGGTCTTCCCCATCACCACGCCACCCGCGGCGCGGCTCCACGCCACGGCGGCGGCATCGGCCCGCGGCCGCCACCCGGCCCAGATCGGCGAGCCGTAGCCGGTCGGCATGTCAGCCGTGTCGAGTACGTCCTTCACACCAATCGGCAATCCGCGCAGCGGGCCTCCCGGCGCTGCGGTGGCCTCGCGTCGGACCTGCTCGGGATCGAAATGGGCGAAGGCGTGCACCACGCCCTCCCGGGCGGCGATCCGCTCGAGGCACGACTCGACCAGGTGGCGGGCATCGAGGGTGCCGGCGTCGATCAGGCGGGCCGCGGCAGTGGCGGTCAGGCGATACGGGTCCGGCATGGCGGGCATCTCCTGCGATGGCGATCGGAGGCTGGCGCACTGGGCGGCGCCGGTCCATCCTGCCGCTGATGGATAGCAGTGATCCTCTCTTGGTGCGCACCGGGGTCAGTCCCGACGGAGTGCTCGTACACTGGATCGACCGCTCGCCGGCGGCGCTGCCGCCGGTACGGGGGCGCGACATGCAGCACGCCTGGGATGCCGCGCACGCTGCCGGCTTGTCGGCGCGGTCGGGCGCGGTACGCGGCTTCCGCTTCGAGCGACCCGATGGCACGGTGGCCGACCTCACCCTCGCCGATCGCGACGCGCGCTGCTGGGCCGGCGCGGTCGACGCTACGGTGGGGATCGGCACCAGCACCGGAATGTCGATCTGCATGCGTCTCCTGGCCCTGGTCGACCTGCTGGCGCGCGTGCCCTGGGCGCGCGACGTGCTGCGCTTCGGGCGCGACGGGGCGGCGCTGCACCCGTCGCTGCTGCGTGCTGCCGCCGTGTCGCCGATGACCGACGACGGCCGGTTCGAGGAGGCGGCGTTCTGCGCCCGGCTCCCCTGCTTCGTCCTGCCGGGCGGCGCAGACCCGGCCCGAGATCCGGACATTTTCCGCAACCAGGGCCTGCCTCGAGGCCGATCGATGCGCCTTACCGGAGCCACCGCATGACCCCGCCCCGCGCCCGTGCCTGGCTCGCCGCGGCGTTACTGGTCGCGGCTTGCACCCCAGCCCCGCCCCCCTCGGCGCAGAGCCGGGCGAACCAGGCGACCCTCGCTGCCTGCCGCACCCGCGCCGACGAAGTGTTCGCCCGACAGAATCGGGGCTCGCTCTACACCCAGGACACCCGGGACTTGCCCGAGTCAGGCGCCTACAACTCCGGCATCACGTCGAGCGGCCTGGCCGACCGCTTTGGCTGGGGCACCAATCTATCCAATTGTCTGCGCCAAGGCTCGACCGGCCAGCCGGAAGCCAATCCGGGCCCGACGATGACCCCGGTTTCAAGATGAGAGGCCTCCCCGCCGATTTGGTTGATCAACATCGATCAACCAAATCGCGGTGGCGGCGCGGGGCTATGCCGCCTGCTTGTTGACCCGTGTTTCGGCAATCGCCGTGAGCTTCTGGTCGGCTGCCTTCTCCTCCATCAGCGTCTGCTGAAGCACCTCGGCGCAGTCGTGGTGACCGAGTTGCTTGGCGTACGCGATCAGAGAGCCGTAACGGGTGATCTCGTAGTGCTCGACGGCCTGTGCGGCCGAGACCATGGCGGCATCGCAAACCTCAGCATCGTTGCAGTCGGACATGATCTCCTTGGCTTCGGCAAGGATGCCATCCATCGCCGCGCACGCGACGCCTTTTGCCGGCTGGCCGCGCATTTCAAAGACCTGCTCCAGACGCTTCACCTGGTTCTGTGTCTCCGTCAGGTGATGCTCGAACGCGGCCTTCAGCTCGCCGTTCGACGCCTTCTTGGCCATCGTCGGCAGGTTCTTCGTGATCTGCTGCTCGGCATAGTAGATGTCCTGCAGCGTGTGGACGAACAGATCGTCCAGCGTCTTGATCGGCTTGGAGAATAGACCCATGCGCTCCTCCTAGGGATGCCGGTCGAACGCCGAACGGGACGCACCGATCAAGCGGTCGCTCGAATGTGACGGCCCGGCGCCGCGCTTGCCGAGGCATCGTTGCAACCGTAGAACCGGCCGGTCGCACATCCTGGAGGCACCCGTGAGCAAGATCGTCCGAACCGAGCCCAACAAGATCCTCTCCAAGGTCGTCGAGTATCACGGGTTCGTCTATGTCCAGGGGCTTACCCCCCATACGCTAAGCCACGACGTCAAAGGTCAGACCACGGAAATCCTGGCCGAATTGGACGCGCTGCTGGAGGCGCACGGCACCGACAAGACCCGCCTGCTGCAGGCGCAGATTTGGCTGCAGGACATTCGCGACCGCGAGGCCATGAACGAGATTTGGTCAGCCTGGCTGCCGCTTGGCGGCGCCCCGGCCCGGGCTTGCGTCGAAGCCAAGCTGGCCGACCCACGTATTCTGGTCGAGATCATGGTGACCGCCTGCAAATAGCGAGTGCTTCGCCGTGATGCGGCCGGTGGAGCGAGTCTCCATGGCCTGCTGCCGGGTGGTATCTTGCGACTTCGAACCAAACTGTAGAAATTAGGATCATAATCATAGCAAGCCGGCTTATGCACATGCCCGGGTTTGCTACTTCGCTTGCCACAATCGTCCCACCGGCTCACCGGGTTGCCAGGCTGGCGACCCGATGGCACCGCATCGAAGGTCTGAGAACGACCAAAAGGGGACGATTCGATGGGTTCAGGCCGCCTGTGCTGCAGGGCACTCGTGCTCGTCACCGTTTTTTCGACAGCGAGTTTGACTTTCTTCCCTGCCGCCGCGGCCCCGCGGTCGTCTGCGCTGGAGGAGAGGCTCGGCGCCAATCCGCAGTTGGTGTCCTGGGGCTACGGGCCGGCAGGATGGTCCAGCATTAGCCGCACGCGGCCGGCGCGCTGGTCGCGCTGGGCCGGAGTGGGCGGCGGGCTGCAATGCGTGCCGTTTGCCCGCGCTGCGTCGGGGATCGGGCTGGTGGGCAACGCCTGGACGTGGTGGGACCAGGCCGCGGGTCGTTACCAACGCGGCACCGCGCCGGAGCCCGGCAGCGTGCTGGCGTTCCGCGCCAACCGCTTCATGCGGCTCGGTCACGTCGCCGTCGTCAGTCGGGTCATCAATCCGCGGGAAATCCTGGTCGACCACGCCAACTGGCGTTATCGGGGCAGCATCACGCGGGGCGTCTCGGTGGTCGACGTCTCACCCAACAACGACTGGACGGCCGTCCGCGTCGAGATGGGGCGGCCCGGCGAGTTCGGCAGCATCTATCCGACCAGCGGTTTCATCTATACCCGGCCGGACCGCGGCAACCTAGTCACCGCCAACACCGTCCCCGTGCCGCCGCCGGTCCTCAACCCGGCGCCGGCCGACCTGCGACCGGCGATCGAGCAGGCCGGTGCTCCCGCATTCGAGGAGGTCGCCGAGGTCCCGGCGCCCCGCCGCCGGGGGAACCGTTAGAGCACCCCGAACGCGCCCAGCAAGGCACCCGCCGCGAGAACCGCGAGCGGGTTCAGCCGGGTCGCCAGCAACGCGACGACCACCGCTGCCGTCAGAGCCGCATAGTGCCAGTTGCGCGACGTCGCTTCGGTCAGCAGCGTCGCCCCCGACATGATCAGCCCGACCGTCACCGGCACCAGCCCGGCCTGCACCACCCGGCGCCAGCGCGCCTCGCGGAAGCGGTGCCAGGCGCCCGAGACGAAGTAGGTCAGCACGCTGGAGGGGCCGCAGAGCGAGCCGGTGGCGACCAGTGCTCCGGGCAGCCCGGCCACCCGCCAGCCGATCAGCGTCGAGACCAGCATGTTCGGCCCGGGGGCGGCTTGGGCGAGGGCGTAGAGGGCGGCAAAGTCCTGCCCGGTCATCCAGCCATGCGCCACGACCTGCCGCTGCATCTCCGGCAGGATCGTGTTGCCGCCGCCGACCGCCACCAGCGAGAGCTGCCCGAACAGCCCGGCGAGCGCGGGCAGTTGGCTCACGGCACGGTTCGGGTGGCGAGCAGGATGCCGAGCGGCGCGGCAACCAGCATCGCCGGCACCAGCGGCGCGTGCAGCAACGCTACCGCCGCCAAGGTCAGCGTCGCCAGCCCGAGCGCCAGCGGCTTGCTCCGCAACGGGGCGGCAATCCGCAGCGCCGTCGACAGCACCAGCCCGGAGGCGGCCGCAGCAAGACCGGCGAAGGTGTGCCGGACTTCCGGCAACGCACTGTAGCGGCCGTAGACGAGGCCGAGCAGGATGATGATCACCATCGGCGCGGCCATCAGGCCGGAGAAGGCGGCGAGCGCGCCGGCAAGGCCGCGATACCGCGAGCCGAGGGCGACCGAGACGTTGATGATGTTCGGCCCCGGCAGGAACTGGCAGAGCGCCAGCAGGTCGGTGAACTCCCCGGCGCTCATCCACCGTCGCTGCTCGACGATCATCCGCCGCGCCCAGGGCAGCACCCCTCCAAACCCATAGACACCGACGCTCAGAAAGCCGGTGAACAGTGCGCCAACCGTCGGACGCTCGACCGCCGGGCGTTCGGCCGGTGTGCGTTCGGGTGATGGGCGTTCGGGCGTCAGCGCAGCTTGCACTTGCTCTGCTCGAGCGAGCGGAACGCCTCGGCGGCCGGCACCGTGCCAAGGAGGTCGTAGTAGTCCCAGGGGTATTTCGACTCCGCGGGTGTTTTGACGCGGGCCACCAGCATGTCGTGGATGAAGCGGCCGTTCGCCAATAGTCTGCCGTGCCGGGCGAAGGCGTCGTCGATCGGGTGCTCGCGCAGCCAGCCCCGTACCGCGTCGGAGTCCGCGCTGTTGGTCGCCTCGACGGCGTGAAGGTAGTTCAGCACGGCCGAATAGACGCCGGCCTGGAACATCGTCGGCATCGCGTGGTGTACCGCCATGAAGCGTTTGGCAAACGCCCGGCTCGGGTCGTCGCGGTCCCAGTAGAACGCGGTGACGAAGTTGAGCCCCTGCAGGGTCTCCAAACCGATCGCGTTCACATCGGTGATGATCGTGTACATCGTGCCGAGTGCCTGCCCGTGCTGGGCGAGGCCGAACTCGTGCGCCTGCTTCATCGCGTTGAGCAGGTCGGTCCCGCCGGCGGTGAAGGCGATGATCTTCGCTCCCGAGGCCTGCGCCTGCACAAGGTAGGACGAATACTCGGTCTCGCCGAGCGGCGGGCGGGCGCTGCCCAGCACCTTGCCGCCGCTCGCGGTCACAAGGTCCTGGATCATCGCCTGCATGGCGTGTCCCGCGGCGTAGTCCTGGGCGATGATGAACCAGGTATCCATGCCGCGCTTGAGCTGCATCGCGGCGACGCTGCGGGAGACCGAGTAGATGTCCCAGGTCCAGGCGATGCCGTAGCCGTTGCAATCCTCCTCGGTGAGCCGGTCGATCACCGCCGTGCTGAAGAACACCAGCTTGTGGCTCTTCCCCGCCACGCCGTTCACCGCCAGGGCGACCGAGGAGGTCGGCACGTCGAAGATCGCGTCCACTCCCTTCGATTCGAACCAGTCGCGGGCGATGCTCACGCCGACATCCGGCTTGTTCTGGTGGTCGGCGAACACGAGGTCGACCTTGCCCGCCATCCCGGCGTCCTCGATCGCGAGCCTGGCCGCGTCGATCGAGCCCTGGCCGGCATAGTCGGCATAGACCGAGTTCATATCGGTCAGCACGCCGATCCGCACCGTCGGTTGCGCCGACGCCACCGACGCTCCAAGCACGAGCGCGCCGAAAGCCCCCGCGAGCCATTTGCAGTTCATGTTTCCTCCCCGCACCCTCACTCCAACCCTCTCCCGCAAGGGGAAAGGGAGAAAAGCCTATTTCCCCCTCCCCTTGTGGGAAGAGGCAGGGGGAGGCGTCTCGGCAACCCACGCCAGCCGGCGCGCCTCGGCCCGCTCGACGGCGGCATCCCCATCCTCCTGCAGTAGCAGCCGATGGGCCACGAGTTGATCGGCGGCTGCGCGGACTAGCGCCACGTAGCGGTCGTGGCTGCCGTAGCGCTCGGCCAGCGAGGGACGCGGATCGTCCGGCGATCGCGCGGCATCGGTTGCCGCCATGAGTAAAGAACTGCCGTCCCGGTCGCACAGCGCATCGGTGGGAAACGGCGCCGCATAGACGTTCCAGCCGGTGTAGGTCGCGACCGGCACGGCGATGTCGGGGAGCCGCAAGCCGGCCCGCTCGTTGCCGTCGGCATCGACCGCCGGCACCAGCACCCGGTAGGGTGGTTCCTCCCACGACGGACGAAGCCAGTCCGGCAAGTGCCTGATAGGATTGGCATGGCGCGCGACTGCAAACCCGGGCAGGTGGGGAAAGTCGAGCTGCTCGGCGGCGACCAGCGTGCCGTCATCGAGGCGCGGGATGCGGCTGGGCGGCGGCGCCGCGCCCTCGCTAACCCAGCGGTCCAGCAGGCTCAGCAGCGCCCGCACCGCCGGGGCCGCGCTGTGCGGATTGCGCGCGTTCTGGCAGTTGCCGCGGGTGGCCGGCGTCCCCGCGCGGCCGCCGTGCTGGGTGCCGGCGACGAGGTAGAGCCGCGTCGTTTCCGGCAGTTCGAGATCGCGCGTGCCGGCGGGGTCGGTCGAGAGCAGCGAAGCGCCCTTCTGCCAATACTCGCTGCTGGTGTTGCTCTCGATCAGCAACGGGTCGAAGCCATCGCCGCGCAGCAGGCTCCCCTCCCCGCCGCTCACCGGATCGCGGGCCGGCGCGGTGGCGAACGGGAAAGAGGCTTCCGGGAAGCCGTGGTCCTGGTGCTGCGTGCGGGTGCGGAAGGGTTGGGCGAACAGTGCATTGAGAAAGATCGTGCCGACGCCCGCGGTGTGCGACAGCACGCCGTCGAACACCTTCTCGCCGGACAGGGCTTGGTTGAACCCCCCTCGGATGAAGTCGCGCAAGAACCGTCCGCTCTGCGAGATGCCGAACCCGAGCGCGGCCCTGATGCCGTGCGCGGGATTGTCCGACCCGGCCCGGCGCAGACCGGCCGCCACGTCGCGGATGATCGCGAAGCCGATGCCGCTCACCCAGGGCCTGCGCGCCCGGTAGGTAAAGTCATAGACCACGCCGGACTCCGGCAAGGCGTCCACCAGTTCCACGCCGCGCCCGTCGACGAACCGCCAGGCGGTGCGCGGCATCTCTTGCGGCGGCTCGTGCGCCTGGTAGCGCATGGTCAGCCGGGCGCTATCCGGGTCCGCCGCCGCGTAGCTCAGACGAAACCGCTCCATCGCCGGTCCGCGCGCCAGGGAGACAAACTCCTCCCGCACCTCCTGCTCGACATCGTCCAGCGCCGGGATGCGTGCGGTCATGCCGCCGCCCTTGGCGGGTGCGTCCGGCTCCCATCCTGACCACGCCAAAGTGTAGCCCTGCCGGAACACCAATCCGTCGCCGGCGTGCTCCGGCAGGATCGGGTCGTTGATGTTGCCCGTCTCCGGCGGAGGCAGCTGGTTGAGCATATGGATCGCGAGCTTGTTGCCGCGGTTCGGCACTTCGAACAGCAGGTGACGGTTGCCGCGATCAGGGTCGGCCGGGCGCAGGAGAAAAATGTCGGTCTCGTATTCGACCAGACCTTGGCGATTGCGCGGGGCACGGTCGAGCCCGACGATCCCCGCATTGCGCCCATCGAGCGGATCGAGCGCGCCGCGCGCCACACCGATCACCCGTTCGTAAGCACCGACATGGCCGAACACGGCGCCGCCGGCAAACGGTTCGACGCGATCGATGCGAAACTGGATCATGCGCGCCCCGCTTCTCCAACCACCGGCGATGCTACTGGCGTGAAGCCACGACGCAAGGGAGGCGGCACCTATGCCCCCGAAGTGCCGAGTACGAAATAGTTTCGGGGCCGTCGGGTCAAGGCGTATGGTCCCGCTCGGCGGCCAGTTCGCCGCAAGACCGCGCCGCCGACAATGGCTGCCCGTGCCCACGGCCCGGCAAGCGTCCGGGCTCGGCTGAACACGCCAATTCCATACAAAAACACGATCGCGCGTCATCGCGCGACGCCAGGAGGACCGCCAATGACCGATTTCGCCGGCTTGTCGCGTCGCAAAGCCCTGACCCTGGGAGCCGTTTCGACCGCGTTGCCGCTCGTGCATATCCGCAGCGGCCGCGCGGCTGGCAACCTCTCCCTTGCCCTCTGGGACCACTGGGTGCCGAAGGGCAACGAGGTGATGCAGAAGCAGATCGATGCCTGGGCAGCGAAGAACCAGGTTGACGTGCATGTCGACTTCATCACCAGCAGCGGTCAGAAACTGCAGAACACGAGCGTTGCCGAGGCGATGGGCAAGGCCGGGCACGACGTAATGACGTTCGGCAACTGGGACGTCCACAACGTCGCGAGCGCGCTGTCCCCGGTCGATGACGTGGTCGAGAAGCTGGTCGCGGCAAATGGGGCGACGAACGCCGCGGCCGAGTATCTCGGCAAGTCGGATGGCCACTGGATCGCCATTCCCACCACGACCGGGACTCAGACCAAGCCGCCCTGCGCCCGGATCAGCTTCTTCAAGAAGCACGGCCTCGATGTCCAGGCGATGTATCCGGCCCACCCGGAGCAGAACGCGTTGCAGGCCGCGTGGGACTACGAAGCCTTTCTCAGATACGCCCAGCTCGCGCAGCAGGACGGCTTGACCTTCGGCCTCGGCCTCGGCGGCTTCAACAACACGGACGGCATCGATCAGGTGGGTGCGATGTTCCAGGCGTTCGGCGCATCGCTGATCGACCGCGAGGGCACCATCCAGGTCAAATCGGATGCGGTGCGGCAAGTGCTCGAATACTCGCAACGGCTGGTCAAGTTCTTTCCGCCGGAAGCGGGAAGCTACGATGACGCTTCAAACAACCGCGCCCTCATCTCCGGCAAGAGCGCACTGATCTTCAACCCGCCTTCGGCCTGGGCGGTCGCCAAGCGCGACGCCCCGGCAGTGGCCGAGGATTGCTGGACGTTTCCGCCGCCGGCCGGACCAAAGGGGCGCTTCACACCGACGATCACCGCCTTCTGGGGCATCTGGTCGTTCAGCCAGAACAAGTCGGCGGCAAAGGAGCTGATTACCTATCTGCTGCAACGCGAGCAGGTCGAGCCGCGCACCACGGTGGTCGAGGGCTACGATTTGTCGCCGTACGCGGGAATGCTGGACTTCAAGGTGTGGGAGGAGGTCGAGCCGCCGAAGGGCACGGTCTACAACTATCCCATCCGTCCGTCGCACCACGCCGAGCCGAGCCTCGCCGCCTCGGAGGCCTCGCCGGACGTCGCCGTGCAGATCTATCAGCGCGCCATCCATACCGGGATGCTGGCGCGCCTCAAGGACGGCCAGAAGATCCCGCAGGTGGTCGCGTGGGCACAAGGTGAACTGGAGGGGTTTACCCGATAGGACGCTTCACCTCGCGGCCCTCTCCCACACGGGGGAGAAGAACGCTCCCCTTGTCGGAGGGGCCAGGGGTGAGGGGTCGGAGCGGCATGGATCAGCGGATCGGCCGCGCCGCGTCGATGCCGCCGCGCGCAACCAGCCTAGCCGGCAAGTCCGAGAGCGCGAAGCACGTTCGGGTCGAGACGAGGCCGTGACGGCGGCGACCGGGCAATATTGAAACCCATGAAATCGTCGTAGCCCCACAGCGCCCATCCCAGTCCCTGATCGGCGGCGGCCCGGCGTACCGCCGCCATCCAGGCCAAGCGAGCCCCCTCGTTGAGCCGGCTGTCGGCGCCGAACTCGCCGGCGAGAACGGCAGCGTGGTTCCGATGCGCCCACTCCGCCGCAAGGGCGATGCGGGCGCGAACGTGCGCCTCGTCCCATTGTCCGCTGCAGTAGTAGCGCATCACCGAAGCGGTTCGCCCGCTCGCGCCGCCGCGCACGCAGGGCTCGGCGACCGGGAACGGCAACGTCGCGAGCGCCGGCGTGTCCAGCGCGGGCTCGAACGATGCGAGCGTGGTCAGGATGGTCGGCTCATAGAAGTGAAAACTATAGATCACGTTCGGGTCCGCCACCGGATGCAGGCGCAGCAGACCGTCCAAGTCACCCCAGTCGTTGCCCGTCAGCACCACCGTGGCCGCCGGGAAGCCGACGCGGATGACGGCGAGCGCCTCCTGTTGCAGCGCCTCCCATCCCGCGCTGTCGTGGGCGAACACCGGCTCGTTGACCACCTCGGGAAACGTGACGCGCGGGTCGAACCGGGCGAGCAGCGGCGCGAGCTGCCGCCACAAGGCGAGCAGTTGGGCGCGGTCGGCCGCGGAGGTTTCGAGGTGCCACGTCGTCGGATGCACCTCGACGATCACGCCGAAGCCATGACGCTGCAATCGCCCGACCGCGTCGGCCAGCAACTGCAGCCGCTCCGTCATTGCACCGGACAGGAACTCCGGCTGCACGGGAAGGCGCACGAACGAGAAACCGGCACGCCGCAGATCATCGAGCGCGGCATCGCTCACGTAGGTACAGAACGGCGGCGGCGTTCTGGCTTGGCGGGTAGCGGAACCAGTTGGTCAGGTTCACGCCTCGGCGAAGAACCGCCAGGCGATCGGCGGGCGGCTCCGCACGAGCGACGCCGATGCCGAGCGCGACGGCGAGAAGCAACCGGAGGACGCCCCTCAAGCCAGCGCCTTTCAGAACAAGAGTCATGTCACAGAACGAGCCGTCGGCGTCGGCGGCATAGCCGGGACCGTTGCGTCAGTGCAGCTCCGCGCAGAACGAGCGGATGCGCCGGCACGCCTCGACCAGCGCCGCATCGTCGGTCGCGTAGCTGATCCGCACGTACGGGCTCATGCCGAACGAGCCGCCATGGACGGTCGCGACAAGCTGCTCTTCGAGCAGGGCAATGCAGAAATCCTGGTCGGTGGCGATCGCCCGGCCGCCCGCCGATGTCTTGCCGAGACAGCCGGCGATGTTCGGAAAGACGTAGAACGCGCCTTCGGGTCGGTGGCAGGCGAGGCCCGGACAGGCGTTCAGCGCCTCCACTACCAGGTCGCGCCGGCGCTTGTAGGCCGCAACCATCGCCCGGGCCTCGTCCTGCGGCCCGTCGAGCGCCGCCGCCGCCGCCGCCTGGCCGACCGTCGAGATGCCCGCGTTCGAGTGGCCCTGCACGTTGGCCATGGCGCGGATCAGCGGCCTCGGGCCGCCCGCAAAGCCGATGCGCCAGCCCGTCATGGCGTAGGTCTTGGACACGCCGCTGACGGTCAGCGTGCGGTCCCGCAGGGTCGGATCGACCTCGGCCAGCGTCGGATGGCCGAACCCCTCGTAGCTGAGGTGCTCGTACATGTCGTCGGCCATGATCCAGATTTCGGGGTGGCGGCGCATCACGGCGGCGATGGCGGCAAGCTCCTCGCGCGAGCAGGCGGCTCCGGTCGGATTGTTCGGCAGGTTCAGCATCAGCCACTTGGTGCGCGGCGTGATCGCGGCCTCGATGTCCTCGGGGCGGGGCTTGAAGCCGTTGTTCTGCGGGCAGTTGACGAACACCGGCTTGCCGCCGATGAGCTGCACCATCAGCGGATAGGCGACCCAGTACGGCGCCGGGATCACCACTTCGTCACCGTCGTCGAGTGTTGCCATGAACGCGCTGTAGAGCGACTGCTTGCCGCCGTTGCTGACGATGATCTCGCCGTCCGGGCTGTAGTCGAGGCCGTTGTCGCGCTTGAACTTGCGTGCGATCGCCTCCTTCAGCGGACGGGTGCCGTCCTGCGGCGGATACTTCGTGTCCCCGCGCAGCGCCGCGTGATAGCCGGCCTCGATCGCGTGCCGAGGCGTATCGAAATCGGGCTCGCCGATCGCCAGCGAGATCACGTCCTTGCCCTCGGCGCGCAACTCGCGCGCGCGGATCGACATCTGGACCGACGAGGCGACCTGGGTGCGGTTCAGCCGCTGTGCGAGAGCGGGCATCTCAGTGCAGGTGCTGGCAGAAACGCTGGATGCGCGCGCAGGCCTCGCGCAGCGAAGCGGTGTCGGTCGCGTAGCTGATGCGGAAATGGCCGGGATAGCAGAACGCCGAACCGTGCACCGCGGCGACGCCTTCCTCGTCGAGCAACGCCGTCACGAAGGCCTCGTCGTCGACGATCTTCGTCCCGCCCTTGCTGGTCTTGCCGATGCAGCCGTGCAGGGCGGGATAGACGTAGAATGCGCCCTCCGGCTTGTGACAATTGATCCCGGGCGACGCGTTCAGCATCTCCACCACCATGTCACGGCGCCGCTCGTATTCGGCGACCATCGGCAAAATCGACTCCTGCGGTCCCTTGAGCGCCTCCAAGGTCGCGGCCTGGCTAATCGAGCAGGCGCACGCGGTCGACTGGCTTTGCAGCTTGTCCATCGCCTTGATGAGATGCGCCGGTGCGGCCGCGTAGCCGATGCGCCAGCCGGTCATCGCGTACGTCTTGGAGACGCCGTTCATGGTGACGGTGCGGTCCTTGAGCCGCGGTTCCACCTGCACGATCGTCGCCGGCTTGAAGCCGCCATAGGCGAGCTTTTCGTAGATGTCGTCGGTCGCGATCCAGACGTCGGGATGGCGCAGCAGCACGTCGCAGATCGGCCGCAGTTCCTCGGCGTTGTACGCGGCGCCCGTCGGATTGCACGGATTGTTCAGCATGAACCACTTCGTGCGGGGCGTGATCGCCGCTTCCAGATCCTCGGCGCGAAGCTTGAAGCCGTTGTTCTGCCCGCACGGAACCAGCACGGGCGTGCCCTCGGCGAGCGAGACGATGTCCGGATAGCTCACCCAGCAGGGCGAGGGAATGATCACCTCGTCTCCCGGGTCGAGGGTCGCGACCATGCAGTTGAAGATCACCTGCTTGCAGCCCGAGGAGATGATGACCTCCTCCGGGACCGTGGGAATATCGTTCTCACGGCTGAACTTTTCGGCCACCGCACGACGCAGCGCGGGGGCGCCGGCGACATCGGTGTATTTGGTTTCACCCGCCTCGATCGCGCGGATCGCCGCGTCCTTGATGTTGCGCGGCGTGTCGAAATCCGGCTCTCCGGCGGCAAGGCCGATCACGTCGCGCCCCGCCGCCTTCAGCGCGCGCGCCTTGGCGGCAACGCCCATGGTCTGGCTCGGACTGATGCGGTCGAGGCGGGCGGCGGTGAGTGTCATGGGAGGCCCGTTGTGCTGCGCGGGAAGCGGCGGAACCTAGCGAAGCGCCGACCGGCGGGCAACCGGCGCCTGGCGAACCAGCCATGCGCCGCCGAGTGCCAGAAGAACGACGCCGAGGACGACGGTGGCCAAGGCGTTCATCTCCGGCGTGATCCCGAGGCGCATGGCCGAGAACAGCACCATCGGCAAGGTCGAGGCGCCCGGCCCGGAGACGAAGCTCGCCACCACCACGTCATCGAGGGACAGCGTGAACGCGAGCAACCAGCCGGACACCAGCGCCGGCGCCATCAGCGGAACCGTGACGACGAGGAAGACCTTCCAGGGCGGCGCGCCGAGGTCGGCGGCCGCCTCCTCGAGGTCGCTCCCGGCGTCGGCCAGGCGGGCCTGCACCACCACGGCGACGTAGGCGAAGGCGAAGCTCGCATGCGCCAGCGCGATCGTGCCCGCTCCCCGTCCCGCCGGCCATCCGGTCGCACGCTCGAGTGCCACGAACAGCAGCAGCAAGGAGAGCCCGACGATGACGTCCGGCAACACCAACGGTGCGGCCAGCGCGGCCGCGAACGCGCCCCGGCCACGGAAGGCGCCGAACCGGGCGAGCGCATAGCCGGCAGCGGTCCCGATCAGCGTCGCCACCGTCGCCGACAGCACGGCGATGCGCAGCGACAGCAGGGCGGCGTCGCGCAGCGGAACATCGCGCCACAGCATCCCGTACCAGCGCCAGGAGAACCCGCTCCAAGCGGTGAGCAGCCGGGACTCGTTGAAGCTGAAGGCGACGAGCAGCGCGATCGGGACGTACAGGAAAACGTAGCCGGCGATCAGCCAGCTGAGGAGAAAGCCAGGCCTCAAGCCGCCCTGCCCTGCCGCCACTGCCAGACTGCCGCCGGCACCACCAGCACCGCCAGCAGCGCGACCGCCAGGGCCGCCGCCGTCGGCCAGTCGTGGTTCTGGAAGAACTCGGCCCACAGCACGCGGCCGATCGTCGCGACGCCGGGGCCGCCGAGCAGCTCCGGAATGACGTACTCGCCCATGGCCGGGATGAACACGAGCAGCAGCCCCGCCCACACGCCTGGCATCGAGAGCGGCAGGACGACGCGCAGGAACACGCGCCAGGGCGGCGCCCCGAGATCCGCCGCCGCTTCCTCGAGCGCCGGGTCGCGCCTCGACAGCCGGGCGTAGAGCGGCAGGATCATGAACGAGAGATAGGCATAGGTGATGCCGACGTACATCGCGAAGCCGGTGTAGAGCAGCCGCAGCGGCGCGCGGACGACGCCCGCCCACAACAGGGCTCCATTGATCCAGCCATCGTCCCGCAGCAGCCCGATCCAGGCGATCATGCGGAGGAGAAAACCGGTCCAGAACGGCAGGATGACCAGCATCAGGAGCAACGGCCGCCATCGCTCCGGCGCGCGCGCGATCGCCAGCGCCATGGGGTAGCCGATCAGCAGGCAGGCGAGCGCCGAGACGAGCGCGACGCGCAGGCTCAGCAGGAAGGCGGCGAGATAATAACCGTCAGCTGCCAGCGTGGCGAAGTTTTGCGGGTCGGCCGCCAGCTCGAACGGCGGCACGCCGTCCGACGGTCGGGCGAAGGCGATCGCCACCACGATCGTGGTCGGCAGCAGCAGGAAGAGGCCGAGCCAAGTCCAGGGCACCGCCAGCACGAGGGCACGGCGCATCACTCGGCCAGCAGCATGCAGGCACTCGGCGCGAACGAGACGCCGGTCGCCGCACCCGGCTTCAGGCCGACCGCGGCGACACCGTCCGACAAAGGCCGAGTGGCGCGGAACGTGCCGCCGGCCGCCAGCCGCAGCACGCAGGTCAGTGCGTCGCCCCGGTAGGCGCAGTCCTGCACGATGGCGTCATAACCGTTCGGCGGACCGGCCACGCCGAGCGCCACCCGCTCGGGCCGGATCGCCAGGAACACCCGCGCCCCTGGACCCAAGGGCGCCGGCCCGCCTGTCCGGACCGCACCCATGCCGGGCACATCGAGCAGCGCGCCATCCGGGCCGTTCTCCCGCACGACCGCGTCCAGCACGTTGGCCGAGCCCAGAAACGTCGCGACGAAGCGGCTGGCCGGTGTCTCGTAGAGCACGGCCGGTGTGCCGACCTGCATCATCCGGCCCTCCCGCATGATCCCGATCCGGGAGGCCATCGTCATCGCCTCCTCCTGGTCGTGGGTGACGAGCACGAACGTGGTGCCGAGCCGACGCTGCAATCCGACCAGTTCGGCGCGGGTCTGCTCGCGCAATCCCCGGTCGAGCGCGGACAGCGGCTCGTCGAGCAGCAGCAGCCGCGGCCGGCGCGCCAGCGCCCGCGCCAGCGCCACGCGCTGGCGCTGGCCGCCGGAGAGCTGGTCGGGCCGCCGCCGGCCGAACCCGGGCAACTGCACAAGCTCGAGCATCTCCTCGACCCGGGTCGCGACCTCGGCGCGACGGAGGCCGTCCTGCCGGGGTCCGAACCCGATATTCGCGGCCACGGTCATGTGCGGGAACAGCGCGTAGGATTGGAACATCGTGTTCACCGGACGCTGGTGCGGCGCCAGACCGGCAAGGTCCCGCCCGTCGAGCAGCAGGCGGCCGGCATCGGGACGGATGAACCCGGCAACGCTACGCAGCAACGTCGTCTTGCCCGACCCCGAGGCGCCGAGCAGCACGAACATCTCGCCGGCGGCGATGTCCAGATCAACCTGGTCCAGCGCCGCAACCGCACCGTAGCGCTTGGTCAGCCCCTCGATCCGCAGCAGCGTCAAGCCGCCTACTGCCCTGCCTTGAACCGCGCCCACATCCGGCTTCGCGCCCGCTCGACGGCGGGAGGGACGGCGCTCACCGTGAAGAATCGCGCCATCTGCGCGGCGGAGGGATAGATGTCCGGGTTGCCGGCGATCTCCGGGCGGATGTCGGGGCGGCTGGCGGGCACCGCGTTGGCATAGCGTACCTGGTTGGTGATCCCGGCCATGACCTTGGGCCGGAGCAGGAAATCGATGAACGCCAGCGCCTCGGCCGGGTGGGGCGCGTCTTTCGTAACCGCCAGCATGTCGAACCACAGCTGCGCCCCTTCGCGCGGCGCGACGTAGCGCACATGCACGCCGCGCCCGGCCTCGTCGGCGCGGGCGGCGGCCTGCACCATGTCGCCCGAATACGAGAAGGCGAGACAATCCTCGCCGCCGGCCATCACGTTCACCGCCGCGGCCGAGACGAAGTTGCGGATGAACGGCCGGATGCCGAGCAGCACCTTTTCCGCCGCCGCCAAATCGACGGGGTCGGTGCTGTTGGGGTCCCGGCCGGCGTAATGCAGAGCGCTCGGGATGACGTCGATCGCGGAGTCGAGCATCGTGATGCCGCATGGGGAAAGGCGCCGGGCGTTGTCGGGCCGGAACAACAGATCCCAGCTCTCCAGCGGAGCGTCGGGCGCCAACGCGCGGACCCGATCGGGCAGCAACCCGAGGCCGATCGTGCCCCAGAGATAGATGGCGCCGTACCGGTTGCCCGGATCGGAGGTCGCCACCCGCTGCATCAGTGCCGGGTCGAGCCCGTCCCAGTGCGGCAGCTTTGCCCGGTCCAACGGCTGCAGGGCGCCCGAGCGGATCAGCCGGGAGAACGTCGGCTCGCTGGTCGGCACCACCACGTCGTAGCCCGACCGCCCGGCCAGCAGCTTGCCTTCCAGCGTCTCGAGGCTGTCGTAGACGTCGGTACTGGACGCGGATGCCGGTCTCGCGCTGGAACTGCTCGATCGCGGCGGGGTCGATGTAGTCCGTCCAGTTGTAGACGTTCACCACCCGCTCTTGGGCCGGCGCCGCCAGCGACAGCACCAGCAGCGCCGCGCCGGCGAGTAGGAACAAGCCGCGCCGCATCCGGCCGCGCCGCTCAGCCGGTTTGCGCGGCCGCCTCGTGCGAGGCCGCCAGTTCCGCATCCTGGGCCTGCACCTTCGCCACCGCCGGGCGCGAGCCCACGCGCTGCACGTAGGTGCTGATCTCCGGTGTCGCGGGCACGATCTTGAAGCTTGTGGTCCAACCCAGCGCCGTGCCCCACAGAACATCGGCCGCCGAAAAGCGGTCGCCGAGGATGTATTCGCCTTTCGCCAGTTGGCCGGTGAGCGTTCCCAGCATGGTGTCGAAATCACCATACGGGCTCATCGCCGGCGATCCGGGCTCGCGCTGCAAGGCGCGGTCGACCACCGCCGGCTCGAAACTCGCGGCATAGAACGCCAGCCAGCGCAGATAGGCGCCCCGCTGCGGATCGTCCAACGCCGGTGCCAGCCCCGCCTCGGGGAACAGGTCCGGCAAGTAGGTGTAGATGGCGACCTGCTCGGTGATGACCGTGTCGCCGTGCTGTACGGCCGGCACCTTGCCCATCGGATTGATTGCCAGATAGGCCGGCTGGCGATGCTCGCCGGCCTTCATGTTCAGGACACGAAGCGTGTAGGGGACACCCAGCTCCTCGAGCAGGATGCGCGTCCCCGTCGATCGTGTGTTGGGTGAGTGGAACAGGGTGATCGGTCTGTCGGTACTCATGCGTTCCCCATCGAAAACCACGACGCCCAGGTTGACCTTTCCCTGGTGCCTTGTCACGTGTGACGGGTCGGCGCGAGAGCGACGCTGACCGACCACCAGGAGAGACGATCATGGCCGAACCTGTTGCCCTTGTCGCGGGTGCGAGCCGAGGGCTCGGACTGGGGCTGGCCCGCGAACTGCTGGATCGCGGCTGGAACGTGATCGCCACGGCACGGCAGCCGCAACGCGCGTCGGAGTTGGCGGACCTGGCCCGCAACCGGCCCGGACGGCTCCGCTTGGAAACGCTCGACATCGACGACGCCGGACAGGTCAAGGCGCTTGCCGGCAAGCTGGGCGGGACGCCGCTTGATCTCGTGTTCGTCAACGCCGGCGTGAGCGAGCGGGCGGAGTTGCCGGACCTCTCGCAAGCCGCGTTCGCCGCCATCATGACCACCAATGCCCTCTCGCCGGTGCAGCTTGCGCTCGCCTTGCTCGACCGGGTTTCCGAGGACGGCACGGTCGCCTTCATGTCGTCCCGCATGGGCAGCATCGCCGAGATGAACGTCGGCAACAGCGCCGCCTACCGGGCCAGCAAGGCGGCCTTGAACGCGCTCGCCCGCTGCTTCGCCGCCGGTCTCGGAGGCAGGAAGCTGACCGTCCTCTCGTTCCATCCCGGCTGGGTGCGCACCGACATGGGCGGCCCGAACGCCGCCGTCTCGGTCGAGGATAGCGTGCGCGGGATCGTCGACGTGCTGGACCGCGAGCGCGGCGCCGGCGGACACAAGTTCCTGGATTTCCAGGGCAAGCCGATCCCCTGGTAGGAATTAGGCTCGCAGAAAGCCCAGGCGGTCGCCCTCCAGGACCAGGCAGGTCAACCGGCCGCCGAACACCGCGCCGGTGTCGATGCCGATCCGATTGGCCTTGACCATCGGCTTGGACGTGGGCGTGTGGCCGTGGACCACCACCATGCCGAATGACTGCTCGTAGGTGAGGAAAGGCTGGCGGATCGTCAGCATGTCCTGGCGGGCCTGCTCGTCGAGGGGAACGCCCGGCCGGAGCCCGGCATGGACGAACAGGTAGTCGCCCTCGCGATGCCACAAGGCGAGCCCGCGCAGGAACGCCACATCAGTCGGAGGCAGCGCGGGCAGCCAGCCATCACGCGGCGAGTTCGGCTCAATGTCCCAGCTCGCCAGCGCCTCGCGGCCGCCTGAGAACAGCCAGTCGGTCGCCGCCGCGCGCTCGCCGTCGAGGGCGTGCAGCATGGTCTCTTCGTGGTTGCCGACCAGGTTGACCGTGGCCACGCCCGGCAGCGGCTCGCCGCACGCGAGGCGGCGCACCACGGCCGCGCTGTCGGGACCACGATCGACGTAGTCGCCGATATGGACCAGCAGCGGGGCCTCCACCGGGCGCTGGGCCAGATCCTCGGCGATCTCCTGGTGCAGATGGAGCAATCGATCAGCGCACCCGTGGATGTCACCGATCGCGTAGATACGGCGGCCCAGGGGAAGGGTCGCGGGGGCTTGCGTCAACTCTACCATGTCCGGCCAAACTACCGGGCGTCGGGCGACGCGCAAGCCCGGTGACCTTGCAATCATGAAGGACGCCGGATGGCGCTGTTTGAAATCACCATCGCGCTGCTGATGACCGGGGCCTTGCTGGCGGCGCTCGCCCGCCGGGTCGGCGCGCCCTACCCCGCCTTCCTGGCGATCGCGGGCGCCGGCCTGGCGCTGCTGCCGGGTACGCCTTCACTGACCCTCGCGCCCGATCTCGTGCTCACCCTGTTCGTTGCGCCGACGCTGCTAGACGCGGCCTACGACACCTCGCCGCGCGACCTGCGGGATAATTGGCGTCCGATCGCCGGCGGTGCCGTGGTTGCCGTGGTGCTGACCGTGGTCGCCGTCGCCGTCGTAGCGCGCTGGCTGCGACCGGACATGCCCTGGCCGGTCGCGCTCGTGCTTGGCGCGATCGTCGCACCGCCCGACGCCTCCGCTGCCACCGCGGTGCTCCGCGCATTGCGGCTGCCGCACCGCGTGCTGGTGATCCTCGAGGGCGAAAGCCTGCTGAACGACGTCACCGCTCTGCTGATCTATCGGGCAGCGCTGGCGACGGCACTCGGAGCATGGTCCGGCTGGAGCGACGTTCCCCTGCTTGGGCTCGCCGTTGTCGGCGGTGCGGTCCTCGGCATAGTCCTCGGAATCCTCTTCCCGCGCCTGATCAGGCAGGTGAGTGACGTGCCAACCTCCGTCATGTTCCAGTTCATCGGCACGTTTGCCGTGTGGATCCTGGCGACCCGTCTCGACCTGTCGCCCATCATCACGATAGTCTGCTACGCGGTGACGATCGCGCATTGGCCTGCGGAGCGCATGAGTGCCCAATTGCGCATCCCGTCCTACGCCGTCTGGGACGTAGTGGTTTTCGCCCTCAACGTGTTCGCGTTCATCCTGATGGGCTTGCAGTTGCGGATCATTCTGCAGGCGCTGCCAGGGGGCGATTGGGAGGTTTTCGCAGGCTTCGGCGCGGTCATCCTGGTGACGACCATCCTCGGCCGGCTCGCCTGGGTGATGGGCTACAACAGTGCCGTGCGATGGAAGAACCGGCGGTTCGGCATCAATCTCCGCCCAGGTCTGATGCGCCCCACCGCAAGCACCGGGACCGTGATTGCCTGGTGCGGCATGCGCGGCACGGTGACGTTGGCGACGGCGCTCGCCTTGCCAGAGGAAGCATTTCCGTTTCGCGGCCTGATCTTGTTTTCCGCCTTCGCGGTCGTGCTCGGGACGCTTGTGGTCCAGGGTCTGACGCTACGGCCACTCATCGGGTGGCTCGATCTGCCCAGCGACGACCAGGTGGACCGCGAAATCCGGCATGCGCGTGGCCGCGCGCTCGACGCGGCGTTGGCCACGCTGGGGACCGACGATCGGCTCACCGCGCCCATCCTCGGCATGGAATACGTGCGAGCCGAAAATACTGAGCAATGGCCGGATATGAGGCTGGTTGCCGCCGCGCGCACCCAGGCCCTGAGAGCTGAGCGCGACGAGATCGAGCGGCTGCGTCGAGCCGGCGAGATCGGTGACGATGCCTATCAAGCCGTCGAGGAAGAGATCGACTGGGCGGAGATGTACACCGCGCGACGGCTCGGGCGGTCGCCGCAGGACTGATCGTTGGACAGCCAGCGGGACCGGCCTTTGCCGGTCCCGCTGGGGAAAATCAGTCTACGATTTCCTGTTCCTTGTCGGAGCCGCCCTCCTCGTCATCGGGCTTCGGCAGCGCCGGGACGGACGCCTCGATGATCTCGAAATCGAGCTTGCCGTCCTTGAGCGTCGCCTTGACCGAGCCGCCCTTCACCAGCTTGCCGAAGAGAAGCTCCTCTGCGAGCGGCTTCTTGATGTACTCCTGGATCACCCGGGCCAGCGGGCGAGCGCCGTAGAGCCGGTCGTAGCCCCGCTCGGCCAGCCACTCCTTCGCCGCCGAACTGAGCTCGATCGTCACGTTGCGGTCGGCCAGCTGCGCCTCGAGCTGCATGACGAACTTTTCGACGACGCGGCCGACGATCTCGGGCGTGAGGCCGGCGAACGCAATCACCGCGTCGAGCCGGTTGCGGAATTCTGGGGTGAACAGCCGCTTGATGGCTTCCCCGTCCTCGCCCTCGCGCACATCCCGCCCGAAACCGATCGCCTCCTTCGCCATGTCCGAGGCGCCGGCGTTGGTGGTCATGATGAGGATGATGTTGCGGAAATCGACCGTCTTGCCGTTGTGGTCGGTCAGCTTGCCGTGATCCATCACCTGCAAAAGGATGTTGAACAGGTCGGGATGCGCCTTTTCGATCTCGTCGAGCAGCAGCACCGCATGCGGATGCTGGTCGATCGCGTCGGTCAGCAGACCGCCCTGGTCGAACCCGACATAGCCCGGCGGAGCGCCGATCAGCCGGGAGACCGAATGGCGCTCCATGTATTCGGACATGTCGAAGCGGATCAGCTCGATCCCGAGGGTCGAGGCGAGCTGACGCGCCACCTCCGTCTTGCCGACGCCGGTCGGGCCGCTGAACAGGTAGTTGCCGATCGGCTTTTCGGCCTCCCGCAGGCCGGCGCGCGACAGCTTGATCGCAGCGGCCAGCGCCTCGATCGCCTTGTCCTGACCGAACACCATCGCCTTGAGGTCGCGCTCGAGGTTGCGCAGCG